>NZ_CP024915.1:0-25778 GCF_002953615.1 Arthrobacter agilis
TGGTGTTCGTCCGTCTCGAGGCGGAGCGCGGAGACCTCCGGCAGCACGTGGTCGGCAAGCCCCGAGTCCACCATGAGGTCGATCCCGGCGTCCGGCGTCTTGCCCTGCATGAGCTTGACCAGTTCATCGCGCACGCGCTCGGCGGAGATGATCGAGATCCGTTCGGCCATGGACCCCATCGCCTCCAACACCTCGGGGGCCACGCTGACGCCCAGCTGGGAGACGAAGCGCGCGGCGCGCATCATGCGCAGGGGATCGTCCGAGAACGACGACGACGGCGTGCCGGGAGTGCGCAGCAGGCCCGCGTGCAGGTCCCGGACGCCGCCGAACGGATCGACGAGTTCGAGGGACGGCAGTCTCAGGGCCATGGCATTGATCGTGAAGTCGCGGCGCAGCAGGTCGTCCTCGAGGCTCGTCCCGAAGGCCACCGACGGGTTCCGGGACGAGGGGTCGTAGGCCTCCGCGCGGTACGTGGTGATCTCGATCTGGTAGCCGCCCCTGCGCAGTCCGATCGTGCCGAAGGCGCGGCCGATCTCCCAGTAGGCGTCGGCCCACCGCTTGATCACGGCGAGGGTCTGGTCGGGGTCGGCGCTCGTGGTGAAGTCGAGGTCGGGCGACGCCCTGCCGAGGAACAGGTCCCGCACCGGGCCGCCGACCAGTGAGAGTTCATGGCCCGCGGCCTCGAAGAGTTCGCCGACCTCGAGGACCACGGGAGGGAGGGGTGCGGTGAGGGTCGAGGTGTCCAGCAGGTGCGCCATAGTCCCTTAAGGGTGCCAGATCAGCCCCCGTTTCCCACACCTCGCACCGACCCGTACCGATGCTGTACGGGCGGGCGCGCAACGCGTCGCGCCGTCATCGAGGCTCCTTAAAGATCGTTAGAGTGGTCTGCATGGACCGACCCGTTCCAAGTGCTCCCAAGCGCACCCCGCTGACTGTGTCAATGGGAACCACGGGTATGCCTGCCGTGCAGCACCAGCTGCCGACGGTGGAGGAGGTGTCCGCCGGCGGGATCGTCGTCGACACCACGAAGGAATCGCTCGACGTCGCCATCATCGCCCGGCTGAACCGCGGAGGCCGGCTCGAGTGGTGCCTCCCGAAGGGCCACCCGGAGGGCCTGGAGAACAGTGAAGAGGCCGCCGTGCGGGAGATCGCGGAGGAGACCGGCATCGAGGGCAGGATCGTCTCCGCCCTCGGGAGCATCGACTACTGGTTCACGGTCAGCGGGCACCGCGTGCACAAGACGGTCCACCACTTCCTGCTGATCGCCACGGGCGGCTACCTGACCATCGAGAACGACCCCGACCACGAGGCCGTCGACGTCGCGTGGGTCCCCCTGCAGGAGCTCGGCCGTCGCCTCTCCTTCCCGAACGAGCGGCGCATCGCCGACCTCGCCCGCGAGGTACTCCCCGAGCACCTCTGAGCGTCCGCTCTCCGCTGCGGCGCGCGGCGTCGTCCTCCCATCGGTGAGACGATGGGAACGATGTCTGAAACGAACACAGCCTCGATCCCCCTGCAGGACGCCGGGCAGCCCGCCCGCGACGACCCCTCGGCCCCCCGGAGCGGCTCCATGGCCCGCTCGAGCGCGATCATGGCTGCCGGGACCCTCGTCTCGCGGATCCTCGGCCTCGTCCGCGTTGCGCTCCTCGCCACGGCGATCGGCGCGTCCGGCCAGGTGTCGGACCTCTTCACCTCGGCCAACAACCTGCCGAACTTCATCTACCTGATGCTCGCCGGCGGCGTGTTCAATGCCGTCCTGGTGCCGCAGATCATCCGTGCCAGCAGGCAGCCGGATCGGGGCGCGGACTACGTCAGCCGGCTGCTCACCCTCGCCGCGGCAGCGCTGCTCGTGCTCACGGTGCTCGTCACGCTCGCGGCACCGGTCATCGTCGGTCTGACGACGAGCGTCACCGGCGCCAACCTCGCCCTCACCACGGCCTTCGCCTACTGGTGCCTGCCGCAGATCTTCTTCTACGGCATGTACGCGGTGACCGGGCAGATCCTCAACGCCAACGGGTCCTTCGGTCCCTACATGTGGGCGCCCGTCGTCAACAATGTGGTCTCGATCGCCTTCCTCGCGGTCTTCATCGTGCTGATGGGGAGCGAGCAGTCGGAACGGCACAGCCCCGACACGTGGACCTCGGCGCAGACGCTGCTGCTCGCCGGTGGGACGACGCTCGGCATCGTCATCCAGGCCCTCGTGCTCTTCCTGCCCCTGAAACGCCTTCGCCTCGGCCTGCGCCCGAAGTTCGGCATCCGCGGAACGGGTCTCGGCCGGACGGGCAGGCTCGCGTCGGTCACCATCATCACGATGCTCGTGGGGAACGGGCTCTACCTCGTGAACCAGCGCGTCGCGACCATCGCCTCCGAAGCACGCCCGCGGCTCCTCGCACAGGATCCACCCGTGCAGATCGCGGGCCTGACCAACCTCGAGTTCGGCGCGATGGTGTACCAGCTGCCGCACTCCGTCATCGCGCTGTCCCTGGCGACGGTCATGTTCAACCAGCTGTCCTCGGCGCATGCCGACAACAACCTGGCCGCCGTCCGCGCCACCCTGTCCCACGGGCTGCGCATCATCGGCGTCGCGACCGTCTTCGGTGCCGCAGCACTGCTCGCGTTCGCAGGACCCCTCGGGATGCTGTTCAGCGAGTCGGCGGAGAGCGCCGCCACCAACGGCGTCATCATCGCGCTCCTCGCCGTGGGGGCCCCGTTCCTCAGCGCCAACTTCTTCCTCAACCGGGTGTTCTACGCGAGCGAGGACGTTCGGACGCCGCTCAAGATCCAGCTGATCCTGTCCGTCGTCGGCGTCGTGCTCGCCCTGGCGGCGGGCATGTTCGATCCCCGCCTCATCGTGCCCATGCTCGCCGTCGCCTACTCGCTCGGCAACGCGATCGCCGTCGTGGTCAGTCATGCCTTCCTGACCCGGGCGATCGGACCGTACGGCGCCGGACACGTCTTCGATGTGCACGTGCGCCTCGTGATCGCCGGGATCGTCGCCGCGCTGGCGGGCACGGCCGTGTCCTGGGCGTTCGGCGGGTACGACGCCGGCGGATTCGTCTGGCAGTCGAAACTGAACGCCGTCGTCGTGCTCGCGATGGGTGGGATCGTCCTGTCCGTGGTCTATCTGGCCATGCTCAGGCTGCTCCGGATCACCGAACTCAGCCAGATCCTGGGGCCGCTGCTGGCGCGGTTCCGCCGGAGCGGCGCCTGACGCGGCAGCCCGGGAATGGCCTGGCAGACCGGTAGCATGGTGAGAAATCAGCCAGGGTCTTGCCGGGAGGAACACGTGCCAGAAGCAGTCGACGTCGGTTCAGTGCTGGGCGGCCGCTACAAGGTGACGGCCTACGTGCTGGCATCCGCCGAGAAGGACCTCGTGCTCGACGGCGTCGACCAGGTGCTCAACCGACCGGTCAGCATCCTCGTCGCGTCGGCCGGCAACGCGTCCCAGGTCGCCACGAGTGCCCGTGAGCTGGCGTCCGGCGACAGGAACGACAACATCCAGGTGCTCGACCTCGGCATCACCGAGTCCGGCACCTACCTGGTGACGAACCGCGCCTCGGCGCCCGACATGCTGGACCTGATCGTGCAGCAGGACGCTCCCGCGCAGGAAGCACCCTACGTCGAGCCGTTCTTCACCGACACGCTCGGTTCGGAGATCTTCGGCGGGCCGCGGTCCAGCGAGCCGGAGACCGACGACGACGACGACCACTACGAGGACTACGACGACGTCCGGCAGCACCGGAAGTCGCGCCTCTCGGGGCTGACCCGGCGCTTCGGGCGGCAGGGCGCCGATGATGCGTCGTACGACGACGCATCAGACCAGCCTTCCGACGCCGCCGAACCTGCTCCTGAGCGGCAGGCCACCTCCCACCTCGTCCCTCCGCCGCCCACCCAGCGTCCTACGGGTGCGTCGGCAGCGCCCTCCGGGGTCCGGGACGAGCCGCGCGATGATCGCGACGACACCGGGCCGCAGCGGGCGGGGGCTGCAGCCGGTGCCGCGGCCGGTGCCGTAGGGGTCGGTGCAGCGGGGGCGGCCGCCGCTGCGGCGTCCCCGCAGTCCGGGCGGGCCGCGTCGCGCTTCCCGTTGTCCGCCTTCGACGACGACGACATCGACGGCCCCGAGGGGACCGACGGCGACGGAACAGATGACGACGACAACGACGGGGGCGGACGCAGGTTCACCCGCGTCCTCGTCGGGGTGGTCCTCGCGGTCGTCCTGGTGGTCGCTGTCGTCCTCGCGGTCACCCAGCTCGGATCGATCTCCGGCGGGACCGACGTCGCGGACGATCCGACCGACCAGGCGACGAGCGTCCCCGCCTCCGACGATCCCGTGGAGACGCCGACTGCCACCGCCGAACCGACGCAGGAGGCCGTCGCGCCCGTCATCACCGGCATCACCCGTGTGGTCCCGGACAACCAGGCACTCGATGCGGCGAACGACGCCACCCTGCCGTTGATCATCGACGACAATCCTGCGACCTTCTGGGGCAACCAGGTGTACGCGAGTGACACCTTCGGTGGCCTCGCCACGAGCCTCGCGCTGGTGGTGCAGCTCGAGCAGGAATCGACCATCTCAGAGGTGTCCATCGCACAGCTCAACGGAGCGGGTGGCAGTTTCTCCGTGCTGGTGAACGACCGGCCGACGCTGGATGGTGCCGAGCAGATCGCCCAGGGCAGCTTCACCGCGCCGACCGTGACCCTTCCGATCCCGGACGGTGCGGACGGACCACGGACGGCGAGCTACGCGATCATCAACTTCACCCGGCTGCCGAGGCTCTCCAACATCCAGGCGCAGTACCCCTTCGGCCTGCGGATCGCGGAGATCAGCGTCCGCTGACTCGGGCCGGACCCGAATGCCCGGAGGGTGCTGTCGGCGGTGTCACACCGTGCTCCCGCGGTGGAATAATCGTCCGGAGGGTTCCGTTGAGGGAAGTGTCCGCAGATGAGGCCGGTCCGGCCGGATCAGCGCACGAGAAGACAGAAAGGTCTTTCGAGAACGTGACAACGCAAACCGATGTCCAGCTGGACACGCCCACCGCAGACAGCTCAGGCAGTGAGCCGAAGATCCACGACGTCATCATCGTCGGATCGGGTCCTTCGGGCTACACCGCAGCGGTCTACACCGCACGCGCCAACCTGAAGCCGGTCATGATCGCGAGTTCGGTCAAGGCCGGTGGTGAGCTGATGAACACCACCGACGTCGAGAACTTCCCGGGCTTCCCGGAGGGCGTCATGGGGCCGGAGCTGATGGAACAGTTCGAGAAGCAGGCACGCCGGTTCGGCACCGAGATCCTCTTCGAGGACGTCGTGTCCGCAGAACTCTCAGGTGACATCAAGAAGCTGACCATCGCGACGGGTGAGGAATTCCTCGCGCGTGCCGTCATCATCTCGACCGGTTCCGAATACCGCGAGATCGGGCTGGACGACGAGAAGCGCCTGTCGGGGCACGGCGTCAGCTGGTGTGCGACCTGCGACGGGTTCTTCTTCCGCGACCAGGACATCGCCGTCGTCGGCGGCGGCGACTCCGCCATGGAGGAGGCTCTCTTCCTCACGAAGTTCGCCCGCTCCGTCACCGTCATCCACCGCCGTGACACGTTGCGCGCGTCCAAGATCATGCAGGACCGCGCTTTCGCGCACGAGAAGATCGATTTCCTCTGGAACTCCGAGGTCGTCGGTATCCACGGCGCCGACAAGGTGACCGGCGTCAAGGTGGCCAGCACGGTCGACGGCACCACGAGCGATCTCGCTGTGACCGGCATCTTCGTCGCGATCGGTAACGATCCACGGGTGGACCTCGTGAAGGATCAGCTCGAACTGACCAGCGAGGGCACCATCGCCGTGCAGGGCCGGACGTCGAAGACCTCGCTGCCGGGCGTCTTCGCCGCGGGTGACGTCATCGACCCGACCTACCGCCAGGCCATCACCGCATCCGGCAGCGGCTGTGTTGCTGCCCTCGACGTCGAGCACTACCTGGCGGATACCGTCGGCATGGCGCAGACTGCCGCCCGGGTACCCACCCCGCCGGCAGAAGCAGTCTCCGAATCAGCTTCACTCTGATCGATCAATCACTAGGAGTATCGCAATGAGCAACGCAAAGGATGTGACCGACGCGTCATTCGACGCCGACGTCCTGCAGGCCAGCAAGCCGGTCATCGTCGATTTCTGGGCTGAATGGTGCGGCCCCTGCCGCATGCTCTCGCCCATCCTCGACGACATCGCTGCCGAGCATGCCGAGAAGGTCGACGTGGTGAAGGTGAACGTGGACGACAACCCGGCCATCGCCGCGAAATACGGCATCACATCGATTCCCGCCGTGTACGTGTTCCAAGGCGGGGAGGTGGCCGCGACGTCGATCGGCGCGAAGCCGAAGCAGGTACTCGAGCAGGAATTCGCAGCCTTCATCAACTGATCGCGTTTTAGAAGAGGGCCCGTCGCATGTGCGGCGGGCCTTTTTCATTGGTACGTACCGTGTCGTCCACGTCCGACAAGGGAGGTACGGGGAACAGGTCCTCGATCAGAGGCTTGGATGTCTCGCAGGACCTGACTGTCCTTCCTCGGCCTCGATACTGAGCCGTCCGCCTGTCTCCGTCCGAGAGCGCGTTTCACGTGAAACAGGGACAGGGCGAGTTGCAGTAGGTTCTCCTCGCAACAGAACACCGGCACACCCACGCTGCAACCTGGCAGTCGGCCGGCGGCAGCTAGCTGGTACTTGTCCTCCGCAGACGTATCGTGTGCCACCATGCCCAGGCTGAGAAGGATCCCTCGTACAGCATCCCGCTCCGAGCAGTCTCCACAGCGCGCCGCCTGGTCGATGCCAGTGGGGAGGCAACGAACCCCCGGACAATGCCGGAAGCAGCAGGAGAATGGGGGACGGACGGAAACGGCCGCGAGCGGTTCGATCACCACCGCTGGTCCGCATGTAGTGCGTCTGCTCCATCTCTTCCCACTGCCGCTGAACAACCGGAGCGTGAAGGTGCTTGGCGCGCTCATGGCCGATCCAGACGCCATAGGTACCCTTTCGACAACTGCAATCGAACGCGTCGGCAGAGATCGCAGGCCTACTCACGCATTCATCATCAGCCGCGGTTGTGACGCGAGGCCGAGATCCGGCATTGCTGCCTCCGGTCCGAGCGGCGGTATACCTCTTCGTTTTCCTGATTCCAGACCCTTTTCAGGGCACCCCGCACGAGCGCCCAGCACCACGCCACAGATGCCGTCGCCGGATGGAGATCAGCGGGCCGGCGCTGAAGATGGCCCCGCGTCCGAGCACCCACTGCCGTAAGCCGCCGAAGGCTGCTGCAGCTACTGGTCTACTCGCCGGAGCATTCCGAGATCGAGGCAGCCCTGGGCATCGGAGCTGGCAATGGTGTGAATTGAAGTGACACCCGCAGCAAGGGAGGTCCTGTCGCGCCTGCGAGGCCACCGCCAACCGGAAGAACCGGAATCCTCTGTTCTGCTGCTGGTCTCTGGGGACATGCCGATCAACGGCTTCTTCCCCTCGTGGACCGTGCAGTGTCGCAAGCATCGTGCTGCCTACGCAGGTGAGCGACATATACCGGGTCGGCGTCAGGTCGAACATGACTTCGGATGAGGGCGAACAAGCAGCAGAAGTACCGCGCTGTTTCACGTGAAACGATGACAGGAAAGTAGGCATCCCTCCTTCAATCAAGGTGCTGCGGTAGCCGCTGCAGCCGCGATCCGCCGCGAGGATCATCTGTTTGAAGGTAGAGACGACGAATTCCCAGGGTCCTCCATCGACATGAACTCACCGACCACAAAACCTGGTTACGACTGCGGGCGAGGCCAGATTGCACGGCCCATTCGTCCCGTCGAGGCGCTGAGCGCGTCAATGCCGCAGGCCTGCCGACCTCGGAGGGTGCACGGGCGCTCCCGGATGATGACAAAGCCATCGTGCCGGCAGAACGGCGGATGGATGCGCGACGTCGACAGATCGTTTCAGTTGCCGTGCGCAGCGGGCACTCATCTGCTGAGACCAACTGGACCGTGACCAGACGGGGGTGCCGGCGGGCGCCGGTGTCTCACGTTTCACGTGAAACCAGATCGTCCCAAGCAGTCGCGCCCGCTCGTAACCCTTGCAAGCAGGGGATGCTCAGTACCCCCGCAGGAAGCGCTGCGGCACTGGTGGAAGGCCGTTCGGGGTCAGCAAGCGCTCCACACCGCGCTACTACCCTCGCGGAGTTTCACCGCCCGTATGCGCCCTTGCGGTAGCGTCGATCATGGGACACCACCTGAGCTGTCCTCGAGGTGGAGATCCGCACCCTCCCTCGCGCTACCTTTTGCTGAGCCGGCTTCCACACCCGACTAATGCACCCACCCGGTCGCTTCGCCGTTCACCGTCGCGGCCCTCGTGACGCCACCTCGGAGCCGCGTGCGTGTGCTGATACAGCAGCCCAGTAAGGACCCAAGGGCCCGGGCGCGGGTGATGTTCCAGGACACGTCACGCCGCTCCATGAAGGAGGGCCTTGGGTCGTCGTCGACCTCGGCGAATCGATCATGGCGTACATGAATGAGCTCTCCGCCGTCCCTGACCAGGGATACAGGACGCCTTGAACGGAAAAGTGCTGAGCGGAGAGGGTGCCCGGATCAATGTCAGTCGATCGATATCCGCAATGTTCCACGTGAAACGCCTCATCGCAATCCACCCACGGAGCGAGCCGACCACCGTGTTCTGGCTCGCACTCGCAGGGCAGGTGAAGCCGGGCCGCCACCAGCGACGGGACGCTGGGTCCTTGCGTTCGCCTACGCACCGTCGAACGTCTCGTAGTACGACTACGCTTGCCTGGTAATGCCGCTCGAGCCCTTACCGGTGCACGCGCACCACTCAGGAGACCGGTCAGCCGACTCCATGTCCTGCCCGGTACATGCACTGTGACCGACGTTCCACGTGAAACACGCTAGGCCGACACGCGTGCGATCTCTTCGGGAGCGTCCTCGAATCCTCACACTCGCGTACTGACGAGCAGGCGTGAGCACCGGTTCTCTCCCCATCCGCCATCCTCACAGCGGACCGAATGCGGATCGGCCGTAAGAGCTCTACCGAACGGCTACTCGGAACTGGAGCCAACTGACACGCGCTGTCGCGGGCTAGAACGTTCCCCGAAAGACAGACGACCCCTGTTTCACGTGAAACAGGGGTCGTCGTGTCGAACGTCTTGTGATCCTACTCGGCCGAAGGCGAGAGCACACCGATGATCCGATTGAGATCGTCGACGCTCGCGAACTCGATGCTGACCCGCCCCTTCTTCGCTCCGAGCGTGATCTTCACATTCGTGTCCAGCCGATCGGACAGGGACGTCGCAAGGTAATCAAGACGCTCATGCCTGGCTCCGTCCCGGGGAGTGGAGGGTTTGGTCGCCCTGCGGAGGCCCCCACTGAGCGCGACGATCTCCTCGGTGGACCGGACCGAAAGGCCTTCCGCCACGATGCGCTGGGCGAGCTTTTCCATGTCGGCCGGATCTCCCAGGCCGAGGAGTGCCCGAGCATGCCCGGCCGACAGCACCCCCGCAGCTACTCGCCGCTGTACAAGCGGTGGCAGCTTCATCAGGCGCAGGGTGTTGGAGATCTGCGGTCGCGACCGACCCAGGCGCCCGGCCAGTTCATCATGGGAACAACCGAAGTCGTCGAGCAACTGCTGGTATGCAGCAGCTTCCTCCAGCGGGTTCAGGGCACTACGATGCAGATTCTCGAGCAGCGCATCCCTGAGCAGATCGTCATCCAACGTGGATCGGATGATCGCCGGAATGCTCTCCATGCCGGCTTCCCGGGATGCGCGCCAACGACGCTCTCCCATGACCAGCTCGTACGAGGTGGTGCCGCCTTCCTGCGAAGGACGAACGACGACCGGCTGAAGGACCCCGATCTCGCGGATCGAGTGCACGAGTTCGGCCAGCTCGTCCTCATTGAACTCTACGCGGGGCTGCTTCCTGTTCGGATGGATGCTGTCGAGCGGGAGCTCGGCGAAGGTGGCACCGGGTACAGCAATCAGCGACGCGTCCGAACCGCCCTGGTCAGGTCGCACCATCGTCACGTTGGAAGAACTGGAACCGGTTTCACGTGGAACGGAACCTGGTGAGGCAGCTGATCTCGTCGCGGAGGCCGGCTCGAGATCTGCAGTCTCCATGTTCTGTGCGGCTCCCGCCGCGCCGTCAGCGGTTGAAGCGTCAGTCCGTGCTGACACCCTAGTGGGCTCTCCCGATGGGCGCGCATCCTCCGCGCGAACATCAGTACCAGCACCGTCGTCTGCCGCGCCCGCAGAGCGCCTTGGTGACTGACCGGGCGCCTGTTCCTGTCCATCCGCGCTGACCGGACTCGGGACGTGTGCAGTGTCCTCATCAGACACCGCAGCCTGCGTCGACGCGGACGGCGACGGCTTCGCCGTGTCCGCGCCCCTTCCGGCCGCGCTCTTACGCCCCGACGGTGACTTCGCAACGCGCTTCGATTGCGCCTCGAGCATGTTCTTGTTGATGCCACTTCGGAGGGCGGAAGAGTAGGACCGTGGCTGCTCCGCCACGTCCTCCTCGGTCACGCGCTCGAAGAAAAGATCCACGGGTCTGCCCGCTGCTTTGCGCGACCCTTCGGAGGCTGCAGTGGGCACTTCCCGCTCGACCGGAGCATCATGCTCAGGCTGTGCCGGCTCGGTGTCATCCTCGACCGGACCGCTGGGTATGAGCGCCCCGAGCCCTCGGCCCAGGCCACGCCGCTTTTCCGCCATGTCGTTCCTTCCGGACGATGGAGCCCTGCTTCACCGTCACATCGTCGTGGTCCAGTCGGACCGGTACTGCGAACTGCTAGGACCGAGAGGCTATCTCGGCCGCTGCTTCCTGGTAGGAGAGTGCACCACTTGATGAAGGGTCATACGTCATGACCGTCTGCTGATAGCTCGGCGCCTCGGAGATCCGTACCGAACGGGGTACCACGGCCTTGAGGACCTGCTGGGGGAAGTGTTCGCGCACCTCGGCCGCAACCTGCGCAGCGAGGTTCGTGCGTCCGTCGTACATCGTGAGCAGGATCGTCGAGACGGAGAGATCGGCGTTGAGATGCTTCTGGATCATCTCGATGTTCTTGAGCAGCTGGCTCAGACCCTCGAGCGCGTAGTACTCGCACTGGATCGGGATCAGCACCTCCTTCGCTGCCACGAAGGCGTTGACCGTGAGGAGACCGAGACTCGGAGGACAATCGATGAAGACGAAGTCGAGGCGAGGCTCGCCCCTGCGTTCGCGCTCCTTCGCGTAGACATCGATCGCACGCCGGAGGCGCTGCTCCCGAGCCACCAGGGACACGAGTTCGATCTCGGCACCGGCAAGGTGGATCGTGGCAGGCGCGCAGATCAGGTTCGGCACATCCGGGCAGGGCGCGACGACATCGGCGAGCGGGACATCGTCGATCAGGACGTCGTAGATGGAGTCCACATCAGCGTGATGGTCGATATTGAGGGCGGTCGAAGCATTGCCCTGCGGATCGATGTCGATCACGAGGACCTGCAGACCAGCGGTAGCAAGCGCCGCCGCGATATTGACTGTCGTCGTCGTCTTGCCCACACCACCCTTCTGGTTGCTGATGGTCATGATGCGCGTGCTCTGCGGCCTGGGGAGCGTCTTGCCCAGCAGCTTCTCGCGACGCTTCGCCTCGCTGGCCAGCTCACGACCCAGGGGCGAGGAATCGTCCATCGACTCCAGGACGCTCTTACCCTTGCCGGGCTTCTTCGTTTGCGTCGCATCGGACAACACGGCCGTGGTTTCACGTGGAACAACACCGGTGTTCGCGGGGTCCGCAAACACTTCGGGTTGTATTTCACGTAGCCCACCAGCGAGTACGAACCCGGACGGCAGGAGGGTTTCGGACTTCTTCGCGGGGGCGTCCTTGATGGTCACTCAGTAACTCACTTCCACATGCCAGACGTCGTTATCTACAAGGGTAGCCGGAAGCACGCGGCCCGACGCGACATCAGCACCGGGGCAGGCCTTCAGGGGATGCGGACGGGAATACGGACCACGGTCGTGGGCTCTGCGAGTACTTCGGCCCCTGCCACGAGTACCTCGGCCGGACCCCCGCCGAGCTTCCGGATGATCTTCCGGGCCTTCTCGATCTCCTCGCCGGCACTTCGGCCCTTGATCGCGAGGACTTCCCCTCCCGGCCTGGCCAGAGGGATGGTCCAGCCCGCGAGGGTGCTGAGGGCCGAGACCGCTCGTGCCGTCACATAGTCCCCCGACACCTGGCCCACCACCTGTTCCGCGCGAGCCCGATGGACGGTGACGTTCGGCAGGGAGAGATCCCCGACGACCTCGTTCAACCAGGTCACCCGGCGTTCCAGCGGCTCGACCAGGTGGAGCTCGAGGTCGGGCCGGGCGATGGCGATCGCGAGGCCTGGAAGACCGGCACCGCTACCGACGTCGACCACAGTGGCACCGGGGTCCATCAGATCCGCGACCACCGCACAGTTGAGCACGTGCCGCCCCCAGAGTCGTGGAACCTCCCTGGGACCCAGCAGGCCACGTTCGATGCCCGAGGTGGAGAGGTGCCTGACGAACCCGCGGGCGAGACCGAGGTGCGCACCGAACACGATCGTCGCAGCCGCGAGTTCGTCGACGGACGGATCCGGGGCCACGGCGACCGGAGTGGGGGAAGGATCAGTCATCACTGGGCGAAACGACGATGTGCCGGGCCTGACCCTCACCCTCGGATTCACTCACGAGACCGAGGTCGGCCACGACGTCGTGGACGATCTTCCGCTCGTAGGCCGACATGGGAGGCAGAGCGACGTCGTCGCCCGTCTCCTTGACCTTGTCCACTGCGTCCTGAGCGATGCGGGCCAGTTCGCCGCCGCGCTGGTTCCGGTAGCCGTCGACGTCCAGAACGAGCCGTGACCGCGAGTCCGTCGCCGTGAGGACACTCAGTCGGGTGAGTTCCTGCAGTGCCTCGAGCACTTCACCGTCACGACCGACGAGGCTGCTCAGCCCGGCGTCGGACTTGTCCTCCGACACGATCGAGATGTAGGTGCGGCCGTTGCGCACCTCGATGTCGATGTCGCCGTCGATGTCCGCGATATCGAGGAGCTCCTCGAGGTAGTCGGCCGCGACGTCGCCCTCTTCGTCCAGCCTGGACGCCTTCGTCCCGCCCGCTGCCTCGACGTCGTCGGCGGATGCCTCGACGTCATCACCCGACTCCGGGCCGCTCAGCTCGGGTGTCTGCTCTTCGTTGTCTACCGTCATCGCTTCTTCCTCTTCTTGCGCTGGGGCTGGACACGCTGCACCCGGGCCTCTGGCACCGCTTCGACTACTTCCTCGGTCTTCCGCTCACCGAGGAGGGGAACCATGGGCAGACCCTTTTTCGCCCGGCGGTCGGCAAGTGCCTTCGCCGCCGGCGATCCGGGGGTCGGCATCCTGCGGATGACGTAGAACTGCTGCGCCATGGTCCACACGTTCGTCGTGGTCCAGTAGACGAGGACGCCGAGCGGGAAGTTGATGCCGCCGACTCCGAACACCAGCGGGAGGATGTACAGCATGATCTTCTGCTGACGCATGAACGGGCTCTGCATGGCCTCTTCGGACATGTTCTTCGCCATGATCTGCTTCTGCGTGATGAACTGCGATGCCGTCATCGCGATGATCATGAGGAGCGACAGGATGATGACGCTGATGTTCCCGTCGGCGCCGAAACTGCCGAGGAACGTCGAGGAGAGGGGAGCACCGAAAATCGTCGCGTTGTCGAACTGGCGGACCGATTCGGGTGACAGGGCACCGATGGTCGTACCCTCGGCGCTTGCCCGGGAGATGCCGTTGAGCACCGTGAAGAGTGCGAAGAAGAAGGGCATCTGGATGAGGATCGGCAGGCACGCCGCGAACGGATTGGTCCCGTGCTTCTTGTACAGGGCCATCTGCTCCTGCGTCATCGCCTGACGCGAGAGCTGATCCGTCTTGCCCTTGTACTTCTGCTGCAGCTTCCGCAGGTCCGGCTGCAGGGCCTGCATGCCGCGCTGGGCCTTGATCTGCTTGACGAAGACGGGGATGAGTGCGGCGCGGATGACGACGACGAGGCCGACGATCGACAGGACCCAGGTCCAGCCGGAAGCAGGGTCCATCCCGAGGAACGTGAAGCCCTCGTGGAACATGAACATGATCCACGACACGAGCCACCTGAACGGCGCCAGGATCGTCTCAAAAAAACCCATAATCAGTTAGCTCCTCAAGCCGCGGAACGGCTTTCGTCATCGGCCGGGATCACCGGATGGTTCAACACAACAATCGAGGGGACCTTCCCTGGCGGGAAGGTCCTGGAACCTGCAGGGACGTGGTCGACCCCGCCGTCGTTCCAGGGGTGGCAATGCATCAGCCGTCGGCCGGCGAGCCATGTACCGCGCATGAACCCGTGCACGGTCAGGGCCTCCAGCGCATAGGCGGAGCAACTGGGATAGAACCGGCACACGGGACCGTACAGCGGAGACACGACCTTCCGGTACGCGATCAGGAACCCGATCGCTGCCAGGCGCGGCATCCCGACGAGGAAGGCCAGCACGCGGACAGCGACCCTGATCACGATACTCTGCCTTCCTTCTCCGGTACCTCGGTGCGGTCGAGCCTGCGGACGACGGCTGCGAGGCAGCTCGTGAAGTCCTTCTGCAGGGTCGGCCAGTCACTCCCGGCTGCCGGCGGCAGCGCCCTGACGACGACGTCGTACCCGGCAGGGTGCGCTTCGACCCACTCCGCCGAAGCATGGCGCAGCCTCCGTTTAACGAGATTGCGTGTGACGGCGTTCCCTACGTTCTTGCCGACGATGAAACCGACCCTGGAAGGAGCGGAGCTCGACGTCCTCGACCCGTATAGCACGACGTTCCGGCGCCCAGACCGGGCACCGGAACGTACGGTACGTGCAAAATCCGCGGCCGTCCGCACCCTGTGGATCATCGGTAGCACTGGGGGTCCCTGTTTCCTGGGGAAGCGAGGAACACCGTGCCGGCGCGATCACCCGAAGGCTGCATGGCGTAGGAGGAACCGCTTATGCCGAGAGTTCGGTACGGCCCTTGCCGCGGCGCGCCGACAGGATGGCACGACCAGCACGGGTGCGCATGCGAAGACGGAAACCGTGCTTCTTGGCACGACGGCGGTTATTCGGCTGAAAAGTCCGCTTGCTCACTGTAGTTACTCCAGAACGATCTTGAGATGCGTCCGGCCCATTGCAACAAGGGGGAAGAACAGACTGACGCGATGAAGGTGTACATCCGACATTCGCGGAGGAGCTGTCACATCCCGAGGCCTCTTAGTACCCGGAAACATCTGTGATGGCATGCGAAATGCAGACATGTTGGACTACATAACGTTAGGGGACGCAGCTCACGGGCGTCAAACCAGCCGTCGCCGCCCTGTGGGCTACTTTTCCACGGACCTGTGGACAACTGCTGCCCGAGCCACACTACACGCATCCCGAGGGCGCCCTGTGAGGGCCTTCACAGCCCCCGTCAGGACGCTCCAGTCCGCTATCTTCTGCACTTTTCATCCTCTAGTCTTGGCTCTGGTCCGTTTATCCACGACATGTGCACAACTCTGTGGAGAACGGACCTTTTCGAGCGGTTGTGCAGCCAAGAGGGGTTTTTCGTGGGTACAGATGAGGTAAACGACGTCGGGAGTTCCTGGCGTAAAGTCATCCGGACCCTCGAGCAGGACGATCGCGTCACCCCTCGCCAGCGCGGCTTCATGGTGCTCGCCCAGGCCCAGGGGCTCATCGGCACCACCATGCTCATCGCCGTTCCGAACGAACTGACCCGTGAGGTCCTGCAGACCCAGCTCAAGGCCGCCCTCGACGAGGCGCTCCGCGACGTCTTCCGGGAAGACATCCAGTGCGCTTTCGTCATCGATCCCGAGCTGACCCCGGTCGCGGAGGAAGCGCCCGAGCAGGAACCCGAGGAAGTCTCGCCGGAACCCAAGGGCGAGGCCAAGCCCTCGCCGACCCCGCCCAGCAACTCCCACGAGTTCGGCAGGCTCAACCCCAAGTACATCTTCGACACGTTCGTCATCGGTTCCTCGAACCGGTTCGCCCACGCCGCTGCGGTCGCGGTGGCCGAGGCACCCGCGAAGGCGTACAACCCCCTCTTCATCTACGGGGACTCGGGGCTCGGCAAGACCCACCTGCTGCACGCCATCGGCCACTACGCCCGGCACCTCTACACGGGTATCCGAGTGCGGTACGTGAATTCCGAGGAGTTCACCAACGACTTCATCAACTCGATCCGCGACGACGAGGGCTCCAGCTTCAAGCAGACCTACCGCAACGTGGACATCCTGCTGATCGACGACATCCAGTTCCTCTCCGGCAAGGACCGGACCATGGAGGAGTTCTTCCACACCTTCAATGCCCTGCACAACCACAACAAGCAGGTGGTCATCACCTCCGACATGCCACCCAAGCAGCTGATCGGGTTCGAGGAGCGCATGCGGTCCCGGTTCGAGTGGGGCCTCCTGACGGATATCCAGCCGCCCGAACTGGAGACCCGCATCGCGATCCTCCGCAAGAAGGCGATCAGCGACAGCCTGAGCGCGCCGGACGACGTCCTCGAGTACATCGCGTCGAAGATCGCGACCAACATCCGGGAACTGGAGGGAGCGCTGATCAGGGTCACTGCCTTCGCCAGCCTCAATCGCCAGACGGTCGACGTGAACCTGGCGGAGATCGTCCTGAAGGATTTGATCTCCGACGACGGGGCGCAGGAGATCACGTCGACCGTGATCATGGCGCAGACGGCGGACTACTTCCAGATCAGCATGGAGGAGCTGTGCAGCAAGTCCCGCACGAGGACCCTCGTCACCGCTCGCCAGATCGCCATGTACCTCTGCCGTGAGCTGACGGACATGTCGCTGCCGAAGATCGGACAGGAGCTCGGCGGGCGCGACCACACGACGGTCATCCACGCCGACCGCAAGATCCGCGAACTCATGGCCGAACGCCGCGCGATCTTCAACCAGGTCACCGAACTGACCAACCGGATCAAGCACAAGCAACGCGAGGCCTGACGCCGCCAGAAGAACGCCGTGGCGCACCCCGGTAATTAACAGGTGTGGACACACCTGTGGATAACCGGGGGAACATCGGCACCCAGCCTGAGGAAAAACCCCCTACCGCCTGTGGATCCGCGAAATGACAAGGATTTTGCCCACAAGCCCCTGCTGCGGCCCTTCCCCTGAACGCACACCTTGTCCACAGGGCAGATCCGCGCCGATGCCCGGTCCAGCGGACTTATCCACAGAATCCACAGCAGTTATTAACACTACGAACCTTAAACTTCAAAAGTTCGTCAAATAACATTCCACGTTCCGCACGCCCCGTCCCAGCCCTCCTGGGCCCTGCTGAGCACCGCCGCTCTGCGGCTAAGCTGTTCCCCAGTAGGGTTGTAGTTCCCCGTGCCCGGACACCTCCGGAACCGGAACCCACCCACCATCCGCCGGCGATTGACCGGTGGCTGTTTTTTGATCTGGCGAAAGGCGGCACTGCTCCGTGAAATTCAGAGTCGAGCGGGATGTACTTGCGGAGGCTGTGTCCTGGACCGCCCGTTCCCTGTCGCCACGCCCTCCGGTCCCCGTCCTCGCCGGACTCCTGATCAAGGCCGAAGGTGGCTCACTGAGCCTCGCCAGCTTCGACTACGAGATCTCGGCACGGCTCGAGATCGCCGCCGACGTCCTCGAGGAAGGCACGATCCTCGTGTCCGGCAGGCTGCTCGCCGACATCTGCCGCAGCCTGCCCTCGGCGCCCGTCGAGGTGGCCACCGATGGGTCGAAGGTGACCCTCACATGCCGCAACAGCCGGTTCAACCTCGCCACCATGCCGGAGGGCGAGTACCCGGAACTCCCCAAACTGCCGGACGTGAGCGGAGTGGTCGACGGTGAGGCCTTCGCCCAGGCCGTCTCCCAGGTGATCATCGCCGCGAGCCGCGACGACACACTGCCGATCCTCACAGGTGTCCGCATGGAGATCGAGGACGACCTCATCACCCTCCTCGCGACGGACCGATACCGGCTCGCCCTCCGGGAAGTGTCCTGGAAGCCGACGACTCCCGGGATCTCCACCAGTGCACTCGTGAAGGCGAAGACCCTCAACGAGGTCGCCAAGACCCTCGGCGGAGCCGGTGACCTGAACATCGCCTTCTCCGAAGACTCCGAGCTGATCGGTTTCGAGTCCGGCGGACGCCGGACGACATCCCTGCTCGTGGACGGCGACTACCCGAAGATCCGTTCGCTGTTCCCCGAGAACACCCCGATCCACGCCACCGTGCAGACCAGCACCCTGGTGGAAGCCGTCCGTCGCGTCTCGCTCGTGGCCGAGCGCAACACCCCCGTCCGCCTCGCTTTCACCGAGGGCCAGGTGACCCTCGACGCCGGTACCGGCGAGGACGCACAGGCCTCGGAGGCCATCGAGGCCACCCTCGACGGCGACGACATCACCGTCGCGTTCAACCCGCACTACCTGAGCGAGGGCCTCGGCGCGTTCAGCAGCCCGTACGTCCGGTTCTCCTTTACCTCACCACCCAAGCCTGCGGTGATCTCCGCGCAGGATGACGCCTCCGGTGAGGACAGGGAAGACTACAGGTACCTGCTGATGCCCGTGCGGTTGCCCAACCAGTAACCGCTCCGCAGGGACAGCGGCCGGGCGGAACGCCGGCCGGACACATCGTCAGAAAGAGAAGCTCATGCACATCGGCCTCATTGGACTCGGCAAAATGGGATTCAACATGAGGGAGCGGCTCCGCGAGAAGGGCATCGAGGTCACCGGCTTCGACCGCAATCCCGACCTCACCGATGTGTCGACCCTCGACGAGCTCGTCGAGGCGCTTCCCGCACCACGCATCGTCTGGGTGATGGTCCCCGCAGGCCAGATCACCGACGGTGTCGTCAAGGACCTCTCCGAGGTCCTGTCCGAAGGTGACCTCGTCATCGACGGCGGGAACTCGAAGTTCACCGACGATCAGATCCACGCCACGCTCCTCGCGCAGAAGGGCATCCGGTTCCTGGACTGCGGTGTCTCCGGCGGGGTGTGGGGGCTGGCGAACGGGTACGGCCTGATGGCCGGTGGCAGCCATGCCGACGTGGAACTCGCCATGCCGGTCTTCGATGCCCTCCGCCCGGAGGGCGATCGCGCCGAGAGCTTCGTGCACGTGGGTGACGTCGGTGCGGGACACTACGCCAAGATGGTCCACAACGGCATCGAGTACGGGCTCATGCAGTCCTACGCCGAAGGGTACGAACTCCTCGAGGCGAAGGACATCGTCAAGGACGTCCACGGGACCTTCGCCGCGTGGCAGAAGGGCACCGTCGTCCGCTCCTGGCTGCTGGACCTGCTCGTGAAGGCCCTCCAGGAGGACCCGGGCCTGTCGAAGATCGCCGGCTACGTCGAGGACTCCGGTGAGGGCCGCTGGACCGTCGAGGAAGCCATCGCGAATTCGGTCCCGGCCCCCGCGATCACCGCGGCTCTCTTCGCCCGTTTCACCTCACGGCAGGACGACTCCCCGTCGATGAAGATGGTCGCAGCGCTCCGCAACCAGTTCGGCGGCCATGCGGTGAAGCCGGCCCAGTCGAACCCCGAGTAGGTGCTCCCCGGTGTACGTTGAGCACCTCTCGCTCACCGGATTCCGGAGCTACAGGCAACTCGACACCGCCATAGAGCCCGGCATCACGGTCTTCGTCGGGCCGAACGGTGTCGGGAAGACGAACATCGTCGAGGCCATCGGGTATCTCGCGACACTCTCGTCGCACCGCGTGAGCACCGACAAACCGCTCATCGCCTTCGGCGAGGAACGCGCGATCATCCGTGGCCGATTCGTCCGCGGGACGCAACGCACCGGCGTCGAGGTGGAGATCAACGCCGTCGCCGCGAACCGGGCCCGGATCAACAGGTCCAATCCGGTGCGGGCCAGGGACGCCGCGGGAATTCTCAAGACCGTCCTCTTCGCTCCCGAGGACCTGGCACTGGTGAAGGGGGATCCCTCGGGAAGGCGCCGGTACCTGGACGAGGTCCTGGTCTCGCTCCTTCCCCATCAGTCGGCGCTGCGTGCCGAGTACGAGCGTGTCCTCAAGCAGCGCAACGCCCTCCTCAAGTCGGCACGTGCCGCCGGCAGGTTCTCCACGGCCCATGAGTCGACCCTCGACGTCTGGGACCAGCACCTCGCCGAAGCCGGGGCGAGACTGCTGTCCGCGCGGCTGCTCCTCGTGGACAAGCTGCGCCCGCACGTACAGCGCGCCTACAAGGAACTGACCGACGGTTCGAAAGGCGCCGACATCACCTACGTCTCCAGCGTCTCGTCGTCGTCGGACCTCGCGGGGGACTCCGACGGCGCGGGCACCGGAGGTGACGCGCCTCCGGAGGCGCTGCGGGATCTGGCACTGCCAGAACTGACCGCTCTGTTCGTGGGGAGCCTCCTCCGGCACCGCAGGAAGGAACTCGAGCGGGGCATCTCACTCGTGGGACCGCACCGGGACGAGCTCGACCTGCTCCTCGGCCAGGTCCCGGCCAAGGGCTATGCCTCGCACGGTGAGACCTGGTCGATGGCCCTCGCCCTGCGGCTGGCGTCGTACTACCTGCTGCTCGAGGAGGACCATACGCCCGGGGGCGATCCGGTGCTGATCCTCGACGACGTCTTCGCCGAACTCGACGCCCAACGGCGGACCCGCCTGGCGGCGATCGTCGCGCCGGCCGAGCAGGTGCTGGTGACGGCGGCCGTCGGGGACGACATACCGCAGGCCCTCCTGGGACGCCAGATCCGCGTCGTCCCGGGTGGGATCGAGGAGCCCGACGGTTCCACCGAGCAGCCGACCGATACCGGTGCGACCGCACGGGTGGAAACCGGGGAAACCGATGAGTGACGGACACCCGCCGGATGACGCCCCGTCCGACGGGGCGGATCCCGACATGCCGACGAGCCGGCACCGGGGCGGACGGGACGACGGCGCTGCGGGTGGGGACGGGACGGGGCAGCCCGGGCCGTTCCCCGAGCAGGATGCTCCCCAGGCGCTGCTCAACCGGCTGCGCAACGCTTCCCAGTCGCGGGGCACGCCCCGGGAAGCCGCAGCCGCACCCACCGCCAAGAAGACCCGCCGCCGGTACTCACCCGAACCCGTCTACGGCGGCAGGGACCCGGAGGGGGTCGGCAACGTCTTCTCGAGGATGCTGGCCGAACGAGGCTGGAAGTCGCCGGTGGCGATCGGATCGGTGCTGACCCGCTGGGACGAGATCGTCGGTGCCGACATCGCGGCGCACTGCGTACCCGAGAGCTTCGACGCCGACACGGTGCTCGTGCGGTGCGATTCCACGGCATGGGCGACACAGCTGCGCCTCATCACCCCGCAGGTGCTGCAGCGATTCGAGGCCGAACTCGGTGCCGGGGTGGTGACGCGCCTCGCCGTCGTCGGGCCGGCGGCGCCGAGCTGGCGCAAGGGCGGGCGTTCCGTCAAGGGGCGGGGGCCCCGCGACACCTACGGCTGAACCGAGCCGGTCCGCGCACCCGCTGGACGGCCTGTACGTCGATCGGGGGTCCGCCCGGCGTATACGTCCTCATGGAAGGACCCGCGATCGGCTCTGGTGGCTGTTTATTGGACAGTGAGGGCCTACTCGTGCGGGATTGTAGCCCTCCACAGGGTAGAATGGAGCGAGATTGTTTTGCCTATCCAGCTGAGGAGCCGTCTACGCCTGTGGCACACGAGAACGAGTTGAATGCAAGTGATGTGTTGATCGGCGAAGGCGAGTCCCCGATTCTGGAGGCGGCGACGGAACACGCATACGGTGCCAGCGAGATCACCGTCCTCGAGGGTCTGGAAGCGGTCCGGAAGCGCCCCGGCATGTACATCGGGTCCACCGGCCCCCGCGGTCTCCACCACCTCGTCTACGAAGTCGTGGACAACTCCGTCGACGAGGCGCTGGCCGGGTACTGCGACCACATCGAGATCACGCTCCAGACCGACGGCGGCGTCAAGGTCGTCGACAACGGACGCGGCATCCCCGTCGACATGCACCCCACCGAGGGACGTCCCACCGTGGAGGTCGTGATGACCATCCTCCATGCCGGCGGCAAGTTCGGCGGCGGAGGATACGCGGTATCGGGTGGCCTGCACGGCGTCGGTATCTCCGTCGTCAATGCCCTGTCCAAGCGCGTCGAGACCGAGGTCCGCCGCCAAGGACACGTCTGGCGCCAGTCCTTCAGGGACGGTGGCAAGCCGTTCGGTGAACTGAGGAAGGGTGAGGAGACCTCGGAGACCGGGACCACCCAGACGTTCTACCCGGACGAAGCGATCTTCGAGAGCACCGAGTTCGACTTCGAGACACTCCGCGCGCGCTTCCAGCAGATGGCGTTCCTCAACAAGGGGCTGCGCATCACACTGACCGACGAACGGGTCGACGCCGTGCAGACCGACGAGGTCACCGAGGTCGAGAACGCGCAGGAGTCCGACGGCGAGCCGAAGCACCGGGCCGTGGTGTATTTCTACGAGAACGGGCTGCTGGACTACGTCCGCCACCTCAACTCGTCCAAGCGCGTGGACGTCGTCCACCCCGACGTGATCGCCTTCGAGACCGAGGACACCGACCGGACCATGTCCGTCGAGATCGCGTTGCAGTGGACGTCGGCGTACTCCGAGAGCGTGCACACCTACGCGAACACGATCAACACGCACGAGGGTGGCACCCACGAAGAGGGCTTCCGTGCGGCCATGACCACGCTGATCAACAAGTACGCACGCGAGAAGAACATCATCAAGGAGAAGGACGACAACCTCACGGGTGACGACATCCGGGAGGGACTGACCGCCGTCATCTCCGTCAAGCTGTCGGAGCCGCAGTTCGAGGGCCAGACGAAGACGAAGCTCGGCAACTCCGAGGTCAAGGGCTTCGTCCAGCGTGTCGTCACCGATCAGCTGGGCGACTGGCTCGAGCGCAACCCCGGCCCGGCCCGCGATGTCATCCGCAAGTCGATCCAGGCGTCGCAGGCCCGCCTCGCGGCGCGCAAGGCGCGCGAGTCCACGCGGCGCAAGGGGCTGCTGGAGTCCGGCGGCATGCCGGGCAAGCTCAAGGACTGCCAGTCCAAGGACCCCGCCCGGTCCGAGATCTACATCGTGGAGGGCGACTCGGCCGGCGGTTCGGCCGTCCGAGGACGCAACCCCGAGACCCAGGCCATCCTCCCCCTCCGCGGGAAGATCCTGAACGTCGAACGCGCCCGCCTCGACCGCGCCCTCGGCAACAGCGAGGTCCAGGCCATGATCACCGCGTTCGGCGCGGGCATCGGCGAGGACTTCAACGTGGACAAGGCCCGCTACCACAAGATCGTGCTCATGGCCGATGCGGACGTGGACGGCCAGCACATCACCACGCTACTGCTCACGCTGCTGTTCCGCTACATGCGTCCCCTGATCGAGAACGGCTTCGTCTACCTGGCCCAGCCGCCGCTGTACCGGATCAAGTGGTCCAACGCGAAGCACGACTACGTGTTCAGCGACCGCGAGCGTGACGAGGTCATCCGGATCGGGCTCGCCAACAACCAGCGGCTGCCCAAGGACAACGGCATCCAGCGCTACAAGGGCCTCGGCGAGATGGACTACACGGAACTGTGGGAGACCACCATGGATCCGGACCACCGCACGCTGCTCCAGGTAACCATGGACGACGCCGCCGCCGCGGACCAGGTGTTCTCGGTGCTGATGGGCGAGGACGTCGAGTCCCGCCGCAACTTCATCCAGCAGAACGCCAAGGACGTGCGTTTCCTCGATATCTGAGCCGACACCCGGCATCTTGCCGGCGCAACGATATCTGCTCGTTCCTCGCAGATATTAAAGCGCCTACACAAGATGTCGGGCATCGGCCGGCGACCGCGTCTCCTTTGTGGTCGAGAACCTTTCACGAACGGAACTGATTCATGAGTGACGACATCACCGGCAACGGACCGGACGAGCCCATCGAGGGTGAGGTCCTGACCGACCGCGTCGAGCAGGTCGACCTGCAGACCGAGATGCAGCGGTCCTACCTGGACTACGCGATGGCGGTCATCGTCGGCCGGGCCCTGCCCGATGTCCGCGACGGCCTCAAGCCCGTGCACCGCCGCGTGCTGTACGCCATGTTCGACGGCGGCTACCGGCCCGACCGCTCGTTCAACAAGTGCGCCCGCGTGGTCGGCGAGGTCATGGGCCAGTACCACCCGCACGGTGATTCCGCGATCTACGACGCCCTGGTCCGCCTGATCCAGGACTGGACCATGCGCTACCCGCTGGCGCTGGGCCAGGGGAACTTCGGCTCACCCGGTAACGACGGCGCCGCGGCTCCGCGATACACCGAGACGAAGATGGCCCCGCTCGCCATGGAGATGGTGCGCGACATCGACGAGGAGACCGTCGACTTCCAGGACAACTACGACGGCAAGAACCAGGAGCCGACGATCCTGCCGTCGCGCTTCCCGAACCTGCTCGTCAACGGATCCTCGGGCATCGCGGTCGGCATGGCCACGAACATCCCCCCGCACAACCTGCGCGAGGTGGCCGACGGTGTCCAGTGGTACCTGGAGAACCCGGAGGCCTCGAAGGAAGAACTGCTCGAGGCGCTGATCGCCCGGATCAAGGGCCCTGACTTCCCGACCGGTGCCCAGATCCTGGGGCACAAGGGCATCGAGGACGCCTACCGCACCGGGCGCGGCTCGATCACCATGCGCGCCGTCGTCAATGTCGAGGAGATCCAGAACCGGACCTGCCTCGTCGTCACGGAGCTCCCGTACCAGGCCAACCCGGACAACCTCGCGATCAAGATCGCCGAACTGGTCAAGGACGGCAAGATCAGCGGCATCGCCGATCTGCGTGACGAGACGTCCGGACGGACCGGGCAGCGCCTGGTGATCGTGCTCAAGCGCGACGCCGTCGCCAAGGTGGTCCTCAACAACCTGTACAAGCACACGCAGCTCCAGGACAACTTCAGCGCGAACATGCTGGCGATCGTCGACGACGTGCCCCGCACGCTCAGCCTCGACGCCTTCATCCGGCACTGGGTGAACCACCAGCTCGAAGTCATCGTGCGGCGCACCCGCTACCGGCTGCGCAAGGCGGAAGAGGAGGCCCACATCCTCCGCGGCCTCCTGAAGGCGCTCGACGCGCTCGACGAGGTCATCGCGCTGATCCGCGCCTCCTCCACCACCGAGGAGGCCCGTGACGGGCTCATGGGGCTGCTCGCCATCGACGAGCTGCAGGCCACCGCCATCCTCAACATGCAGCTGCGCCGGCTCGCGGCGCTCGAGCGGCAGAAGATCCAGGACCGGCACGCCGAACTCGAATCGATGATCACCGAGTTCAACCGCATCCTCGCCTCGGAGGACGTCCAGCGAGGCATCGTCAGCACCGAACTCGCGGAGATCGTGGCGAAGTTCGGCGACGACCGCCGCACCGACATCCTCATGGGCTACGACGGCGACATGAGCATGGAGGACCTCATCCCCGAGGAGGAAATGGTCGTCACCATCACCCGCGGGGGATACGTCAAGCGGACGCGCAGCGACAACTACCGGCAGCAGGCGCGCGGCGGCAAGGGCATCAAGGGGGCACAGCTGCGCGGCGACGACGTCGTCGAGCACTTCTTCGTCACCACCACGCACCACTGGCTCCTGTTCTTCACCAACCTGGGCCGGGTGTACCGGGCGAAGGCCTACGAGCTCGTCGAGGCCGCGCGTGATGCAAAGGGCCAGCACGTCGCGAATCTCCTGGCCTTCCAGCCGGACGAGACGATCGCCCAGGTGCTGGACCTGCGCGACTACCAGCAGT
>NZ_CP024915.1:25878-25950 GCF_002953615.1 Arthrobacter agilis
CCCCCTACCTGGTCCTGGCCACCAAGCGGGGGCTCGTCAAGAAGACCCGCCTCGAGGACTACGACACCAACC
>NZ_CP024915.1:26050-32586 GCF_002953615.1 Arthrobacter agilis
GGACGGCGGGTGTCATCGCGATCAACCTGCGCGACAACGACGAGCTCGTCTCCGCGCAGCTCGTCTCCGGCGAGGACGACATCATGCTCGTCTCGCGGAAGGGACAGTCGCTGCGCTTCACGGCCGACGACGACGCCCTGCGACCCATGGGACGCGCGACATCGGGTGTGACCGGCATGAAGTTCCGCGACGACGACGAGCTGCTGGCCGCCAAGGTGGTCACCGACGACTCCTACGTCTTCATCGTCACCGAGGGCGGTTTCGCGAAGAGGACCAGGGTCGACGACTACCGTGTCCAGGGCCGTGGCGGCCTGGGCATCAAGGTCGCGAAGCTGGCCGAGGAGCGCGGGGACCTGGTGGGCGCCCTCGTGGTGCAGGAGGAGGACGAGGTGCTGGTCGTCATGGGCGGCGGCAAGGTCGTCCGGTCCGCCGTCGCCGGTGTCCCTGCCAAGGGCCGCGACACGATGGGCGTCATCTTCGCGAAGCCCGACAAGACCGACCGGATCATCGCCGTGGCCCGGAACAGCGAGCGTAGCGTCGCCGTGGAGGAGGGCCTCATCGAGGATCCCTCCGAGGGCAGCCCGGATGTCGACGTGATCGATACGGTCTCTCCGCAGGAGGATCCTGCGGAGTTCACAGCCGATGAAGTACGGTTGTCGACAGAGGAAACGGCTGAGCCTGACGCTGAGTCGCCGGAACACGGAGGTAGCGAGTGAGCTCGGCCAACACCAACCCGCGGTCGTCCAGCGGACAAGTGCGGACGCCCGGGGCTCCTCCGCGCGTGAACGCGCCTGCCCGCCCTGCCCAGCGTCCGGCATCCGCGGGTGCGCAGGCCGGCCGTCCGGGGCAGCGACCCAATCTCGTCAAGCCGGCACCGAAGGCGAAGGCCCGTAAGGCCCGCCTGCTCGTCAGCAAGGTCGATCCGTGGTCGGTCCTGAAGATGTCGTTCCTGTTGTCCGTCGCGCTGGGGATCGTCACGGTCGTCGCGTCCTTCGTCATCTGGACCGTCCTCGACCTGACCGGCATCTTCGACGGGGTCAACGAGCTCCTGCGGGAGATCGCCGGCTCCGAGAACGGTGGATTCGACCTCCGCCAGTTCGCGTCATTGCCGCAGGTGCTCTCGTTCGCCACGATCATCGCCGTGGTGAACGTGGTGCTCCTGACAGCCCTGGCCATGCTCTCGGCCGTCCTCTACAACATCTCGTCCACCCTGGTCGGCGGCATCGGCGTCACGCTGACGGACGACTAGGACACCTGCCCCTTCGGCGCCAGCGGGCGATTTGAGAAATGCCGAGACACTACTGTAAAGTCGTATCTCGGCCCGAAGAGGTATCGGGGCGTATAGCTCAGGCGGTTAGAGCGCTTCGCTGATAACGAAGAGGTCCCAGGTTCAAGTCCTGGTACGCCCACGGATCTGCCACCGGCAGGTAGTTGCAAGGAGACTGATGTGAAGAAGTTGCTCGTCGCGGCAGCGGCTGCAGCCAGTGTCCTGATGTACAAGCGGTGGCAGGATTCCGAGAAGAGCAAGAACGTCTGGAGCAACGCCACGGACGATCTCGCGTAGCGCAGAGCGTCATCCGGTGCACCTATACTGGACGAGTTCTGTTTCGGGGGCATGGCGCAATTGGTAGCGCACCTGCTTTGCAAGCAGGGGGTTCGGGGTTCGAGTCCCCGTGCCTCCACCGAAGGGAAGTCCCGGTCATCGACCGGGACTTCTCGCGTTAAGCGTCGTTCCGGGAGCACCGATGGAGTGCAATAGGGTTGCCGGGTGATTATCTTCCTCTCGATCCTGGGCGTGATCGGTGTGTCCGCATCCGGCCCGATCATGGCAGCGACGGCGGCGCCCGTCCTCGCCATCGCGTTCTGGCGGAACCTCCTGGGTGCGGTGCTCATGGGGGGGCCTGCCGCCGTCTCCAAGCGGGCCGAGTTCGCCGCCCTGCGCTGCGCGGACTACCGGCGGCTCGCCGTGGCGGCCGTGGCGCTGGCGCTGCACTTCGCATGCTTCATCACCGCGCTGAAGCTCACGTCCGTGGCAGCGGCCACCGCACTGGTCTGTCTCCAGGTGGCATGGATCGCACTGTTCAATGCGCTACTGGGATCACGGCCGCACGGTGCCGTGGTGGCGGGGCTCGCCGTCGCATTCGTGGGCGTGGTCATCATCACCGGGTTCGACCTCTCGCTCTCGGGCGAAGCGCTCCTCGGAGATCTGCTCGCACTGGCCGGTGGGGCCCTGGCGGGTGTCTACCAGATGGCGGGAGCGGCGGCACGCCGGACGATGTCCACCGGCACCTACACGACCCTCTGCTACGGAGCCTGCGCCGGGATCCTGCTGGTCCTGTGCGCGATCACGGGGCAGCCGGTCATCGGCTTCTCCCCCGCGGCGTGGGCGGGGATCCTCGCGGTCACCCTGCTGGCGCAGATCATGGGCCACTCGGTGTTCAACCACCTGCTCGCGGTGATGAGTCCGCTCGTCGTGTCGATGATCATCCTGCTGGAGATCCCCGGCGCTGCACTCCTCGCGGCCGTGTTCCTCGGGGAGAAGCTTCCTGCCGGGACCTACGGGGGCCTGATCCTGATCCTCGTCGGCCTGGCTGTCGTCATCCGGGGCCAGCAGCGCCGGGACCGCCGGCGGATGCTGGAGCAGGCGACGGCCGGCCCCCCGCCCGCGCTCGGTGGGGACTGAAGCAGCGGGCGTAAACATTCCGAGAAAAGCATGCTTTTCCAGGAATAGAAAACCCCCGGCACCATGGTGCCGGGGGTCTCCTCCAGGAGTGGCGTCGTCAGGCTTTGGGCTCCTGCGGCTTGGCGGCTTGCTTCGCCGCTTCCGTCGCGTCCTTCGTCGACTCCGCGACCTTGGCGGCCGCATCCGCGGCGGTGGTCTTCACATCGCCGGCGGGCTCGGCCGACTCCTTCGTCGCTCGTTCGGCCGCTTCCTTGACGGAGGCGACGACGTCCTTCGCTTCCTGCGACGTGCCGCCGGAGGTGGAGGCAGGGGCGGACTTGATCGGAGCGGGGCTCTTCCAGGGATCCTCGACCGGCTTCGAGGCCCGCCATGCGGCGAGGCCGGCAATGATCGCGGACGCGATGATCCCGACGACGAGCCATCCCTTGCCCGACTTGCGTGCCTTGCTCTTCTTGAGATCCTTGGAGGCCTGCATGGTCGCGGCGACCAGGCGCTTCTGGGCGTTCTTCACGGCCTTCTTGTCGCCGGTCATCTTGATGACCGCCTTCTCGACGACCGGCGGCACGGTGGCCTCCGCGAGGGAGCGGGACGCCGTGTCGGCCGATTCCCCGAGCCGGGTGGACAGTGCCGGCAGGTACTCGTCCACGACCTTGCCCTTGGCGGAGGTCAGCGCGGGAGTGACCTTGTCGATCCGGTCCTGGATGAGGGGGGTGACGACGGCGATACCGCCGGATACCCCTTCCGTGGCCTTCCGGACGGTGTCCTGCAGTGCGGGGCCCGCGGTCTCGATGCCCTTCTCCAGCCGGGGCTTGGCCCAGCCGTAGGCGGCATCGACGTGCGGTGATGCCCAAGCCCGCGCTGCTGCGACTCCGGCAGCGAAAGCTGCTCCGATGGCGACGCTCTCCTCGAGATCGTGGGGGGCGCGTACGTTGTTCTTCACAAAAACCTCCAGGGGGTGGTTGCTCGTTGTGATCAGCCTACGTTGCATGGGCAGGGGGTGCTATCCGTGGCCCTGCGGAAGACCGTGCGAACCGGTTGTTCCACTGTGGGCGGAATGGCACTACTCCAGCTTATTGTCAGGGGCCGCGTGAAAGAATGGCCGAATGACTGCTATCCCAACCGCAAAAGCGACCATCCACACCAACCAGGGCGATATCGAGGTGAACCTGTTCGGCAACCATGCGCCGAAGACCGTGAAGAACTTCGTGGGGCTCGCGACGGGCGAGATCGCCTGGACGCACCCCCAGACCGGGGAGGAGAGCAACGCTCCCCTCTACAACGGCACCATCTTCCACCGCATCATCAGGGACTTCATGATCCAGGGCGGCGATCCCCTGGGGCAGGGCATCGGGGGCCCCGGCTACAAGTTCGACGACGAGATCAACCCCGACCTGACGTTCACCGAGCCGTACAAGCTCGCCATGGCCAATGCCGGGCTGCAGGGAGGACGAGGGACCAACGGATCGCAGTTCTTCATCACGTCCGTCCCGACGACGTGGCTCCAGGGCAAGCACACCATCTTCGGAGACGTCACCGACGAGGAATCACGCAAGGTGGTCGACAAGCTGAACTCGATCGCAACGGACATGAGGGACAAGCCCCTCGACGACGTCGTCATCGAGAGCATCACCGTGGAACAGCTCTAACCGAATGTCCTACGGTGTCCCCGCGCCCGACGCCGGCAGCCAGGAGGCACCCGTCTGCCCGCGGCACCTCGATCGCGTCAGCTATGTGAGGTGCCAGCGGTGCGGCCGCCCGGCCTGCGCCGAATGCCAGCGGCCCGCCGCGGTCGGCTTCCAGTGCGTCGACTGCGTGCGTGAGCAGGCGGCGGGCGCGCCGGTCCGCAGGAACGCCTTCGGCGGCGTCGCGCGCGGGGGCACCCCCGTCGTCACTCCCACGCTGATCGCCATCTGCGTGGGAGTGTTCCTGCTCCAGCTCGTGGTGCCGGGACTGACCCGGGCGTTCTCCTACGCACCGGTCTTCACCGCCGGCGCCGGCGGTGTCATACCGGCCGAGCCCTGGCGCATGCTCACCGCGGCCTTCCTCCACTCGCAGGGTTCCTTCCTGCACATCGCCTTCAACATGTATGCGCTGTACATCCTGGGAAAGGTCCTCGAGCCGTCGATGGGCCGGGCGCGGTTCCTGGCGCTGTACCTCGTCTCGGCGGTCGGCGGTTCCCTGGGCGTCCTCCTGCTGAGCGGGCCCCTGCAGTACGTGGTGGGCGCCTCGGGCGCCGTGTTCGGCCTTTTCGGGGCCCTGTTCATCATCCAGCGCAAGCGCGGTGGGGACGTACGCCAGATCGTCGTCCTGATCGCCATCAATGCCGTGATCGGGTTCGTGGTGCCGGGCATCGCGTGGCAGGCGCACCTCGGAGGACTCCTCGCCGGTGCTGCCTGCGCAGCCGTGATCGCCTACGCGCCGAAGGGAGCCCGCCAGTCGCGTCTGCAGTGGCTGGGGATCGGCGGCATCGTCGTGATCCTCGGTGGACTGACGTTCCTGGGCGTGACACTCCTCCCGATCTAGGAATCACACCGATGAAGGGCCGGCGCTCCTGCACCGGCCCTTCATCACGTTTTCCACACCCCTTATCCACACGGGGGATAACTTACACACATGTAATTCCACACCTGTGGATAAGCGGGGCCCGAGATTCCGGGCCGTTCCGTGAATCATCAACAATAATGTGCACACCTGTGGATAACTTTCTGCACACCGTGTGCACAGTGGGGACAAGGCCCGGCCGCGCTTCCCCCTCCCGGTCCCGAACCCCTTGCGGCACCTGCACCAGCGGTCCCTGCTCCCGCACCGGACCCCGAGGCGGGACCCGGTGAGGCCTCATCGAGCGCTGCCCGCCGGCACAGGGTACTTGGAGCGCGCAGTGCATCCGCGCCCTTCGGTAGAGGTCCCGCCGGCCGAGAGGCCCTCCGGGCCGCTCCACCCGCTCCGCCCCGCAACACTGACGAAACCGCTGGTCCTCGACGGCCATGCCCTCCGGACCCGTGGGGGCCGGTCGGGCCTGCCTGTCGCGGAAGACGCGGTAGACGCGGGGGTCGCGGGAGACGTGGTAGGTCGGTGATGTCGACGGCGAGCAGGGCAGCATCCTGGACAGGCCGCCGGAGGGTTCGACGCTGCGCCACCTGGTGCGGGACCATCCCGGGGAGGGTCCGGGGCGCGCCGATGGCATCGTCCTTCCGGCTGTGGCCGGGGATCCGACCATGGGCGGACCAGCGGACGTCCTCATCGGGTACCTGCCCGACGTCGACCGTGACATCCGTGCACCGCTCACCGCGGCGGGCTACGGACCGGACGTGAACTCGACCCGCGCTGGATGTGGAACGGGTCCTACAACTCCAGCGGTCAGCGCCAGCGCGTGGTCATCAGGAAGCCGACGATGGCGATCCCGAAGCCCACCAGGATGTTCCATGACCCCCAGGCCGCGACCGGGAGGGTGGACATCGAGATGTAGAACGTGATGATCCACAGCAGGCCGATGATCATGAGCCCGAACATCACAGGCTTGTACCAGACCGGGTTCGGCTTGGGCTGCGAGGAATTCACGGTGGCCGCAGCGGAGCTGGCTCTCTTGCGGGGCTTGGACTCGGGCACGGATCCTCCTCGACAGGGCGCACCTGCGGATCAGGTACGCCGATGGTCTCGCCGGCCGCTCCGGCGCGTCGCGGTCCGCAGGCAACCCTGAGGGAACGACGACGTCCGACGGCCCGGTTCTCCGAACGATTCTAGCCAAGAACCACCGGCTACCGGTGCATCGAAGCGGCAGGGAGGGTCTCACCCGCGGGCCGCGCCGTCCGGACGGCATTACGGCGGGCTGCCATCGGCGGCCGACTCGGCCTTG
>NZ_CP024915.1:32686-38724 GCF_002953615.1 Arthrobacter agilis
TGCGTGAGCATCATGGCGGCACGGCGCTCCGTGGACCGCTGCGTCACGATGGGGATCTGGCCCGTCTCGGTGGCCAGTGCCGCGGATCCCACCAGGATGTGGGGCCGCGTCAGCAGGTCCTGCCGGATCACATCGGCGCGGATGGCGGTACCCGGGAGGCCGTCGTCGTCGATCCCGTGGGACGCCGCATCCGCCGAGGGTCTGTCGCGCTCTCCCGCTGCCTGCCGGGCCGGAGGCATGACGGCCGGCGGTGCGGCGTCGTCGTCCTCCGCCTCGATGACCTCGACGACGGCGATGGTGATGTTGTCCGGGGAGCCGCCCGCGAGGGTCAGGTCGACCAGTGTGTCGACGCAGTTCCGGATGTCCTTCGACTCACGCATCACCTGCTCGACCACGCGGTCCTTCAGGACGGCGTTGAGGCCGTCGGAGCAGAGCAGCCACCGCTCGCCGGGTTCGGCGTCGAATTCCCGGAGATCCAGTTCAGGGCTTGCGTCGACGTCACCGAGGACGCGCATCAGGACGTTCTTGTGAGGGTGGACCTCCGCTTCCTCGGGCCTGAGCCTGCCCTCCTCGATGAGGCGCTGTACGAAGGTGTGGTCGGTGGTGATCTGCTCGAACACACCGTCCTTCAGGCGGTAGGCGCGCGAGTCCCCGATGTGCGCGAGCTGCAGCGTCCGGTCCTCGAGCAGGATCGCGGTCACGGTGGTCCCCATGCCTGCCAGCTGCGGGTTGGTCGCGACGAGTTCGGAGAGCAGCGAGTTCGCGGTCTGGATCTCGTCGGCGAGGTGTGTCCCGGCGCTCCCGCCGTGCCCGTTGTGATCCAGGTGGACGAGATCAAGGACGGTGGAGGCCGAGGCGACATTCCCGCCGGCGTGCCCACCCATGCCGTCAGCGACGACGGCGAGGAACCGTCCAACGTAGGCGGAGTCGTCGTTCTTCGCGCGGACCATGCCCACGTCGGAGCGGGCGGCGAACCTGAGAGCAAGCGGCACGCCTACGGCCTCAATTCGATGACCGTCTTACCGATCCGGATGGGGACGCCCGGGTCGACGGGCAGTGCGCGCGTGAGCTGGGTGCCGGCCAGGTAGGTGCCGTTCGTGGATCCGAGGTCCTCGATGAACCAGCGGCTGCCCTGCGGGAAGAGGCGGGCGTGCCGGCCGGACGCGTAGTCGTCCTCGAGCACCAGGGTCGCCTCCTGGGCGCGGCCGAGGAGGATCGGGCTTGCTGCGAGCTCGAGCGTGGTCCCGGTGAGGGGACCCTCGGTCACGACCAGCCGGCGGGCGGGGGTGCGCAGGGGGGGCGGTTCCTCGCCGAGGTCCGGGTTCCTGCGGATCTCCCGTGCCGTGGGGGCGCCGACCCTGTTGCGACGGCCCACGGCGAGGTCCCGGCGCAGGGCTCCCACCGTGCTGAGGACCAGGACCCACAGCAGGATCAGGAACCCGAAGCGCAGCAGCGTGACGGTCAGTTCTCCGGCCTCGCTCATCGCGGGACGCCCCCGTCCTGGGTCGGAACGAGGCGGAACGTCATGCGCGACCGCCCCATCGTGATGGTGGAACCGTCCGTGAGTTCGGCCTGGCCGTGGACCCGCTGCCCGTTGACGTAGCTGCCGTTGGTCGAGCCGAGATCGACGGCGTAGATGCGGCCGTCGCGTGCGCGGATCTCGAGGTGGCGCCTGGAGACACCGGTGTCGTCGACGAGGATGTCCGCCTCGGAGGAGCGGCCGAGGACGATCGACCCGGAGTTGATCGAATAGCGCTGGCCGTCGATCTCGAGGATCGGCTGGTAGCGCGTGGGCTGGCGCCGCGGTGCTGCAGGGGCGGCGGGGCCCGCGGGACGGCGTGCGGCGTCCTGCTTCTCGATCGACGAGTCGATCTCGAAGATGCCGGCCTTCAGTTCGGGGTCGTGCTCGAAGGAGACCCGGACGGGTCCCTGCAGGCTGTACTGCTGGCTGTTGACATGGGCGATCACGACGTCGCACAGTTCCTCGGCCAGAGCCGATCCCCACTGCTGGGCGAGATCGAAGTCGGAGTCGGAGAGGCGTGCCGTGAAGACGTTGGGAGCGAGGGTGCGGCCCTGCGAGAGGACGAGTGAGCGGTTGTCGAGTTCCTTGCGCAGGGCGCTCGCGATCTCGAGGGGCTGCACCTGGGCACGGGATCCCGTCGTGAAGGCGCCTCGGACCAGTTTTTCGAGTCCGCGCTCCACGTTGTCAAGAATGCCCATCTCCCGCCTCCTTCCCCTGTCGCATCGGAATGTCGGGCCCCGTCGGCAAGGCGCCGCAGGGCCGGCCCGGTCGTCGGGACGGCAGCGTCCACCCGGGCATGTTCCCTCCGATACTACTGGGAGGCTCTGGGAATGGGCTCCAAGCCATCGTTCCGAGGATTACTTTGTCCTAACGATCCATGGATCGTTAGGACGGGCAGAACGGTGTCGCCGGGGCCCGGCCGGTTCCTGTTTAGGTAATTGCGCCCGCGCTCGGCTATGCTTGTTTCTGCTGTTCACAACGCCTGCGCCTGGCGCACGGAGTTGGATCTCGAAATGCGCGAGTGGCGGAACGGCAGACGCGCTGGCTTCAGGTGCCAGTATCCGAAAGGGTGTGGGGGTTCAAATCCCCCCTCGCGCACGGTATGACACGAAGGGCCCCCGCTCAGCGGGGGCCCTTCGTCGTACCGTGGTCCTTCGGGAAGGCCCGGTGCCGGTCAGCGGAAGTCCCGCGACCTGGTGGTGGCCTTCAGCTGCAGGACCTCGATGCGGTCCGCCACGACGTTGACGATGCCCTCGGCGGACCGCTCGAGGAGACCCCGCACGATCACACTGCCGGCCTCCCGCGCCACCCGGCGGTAGCGCTGCCAGACCCCCACGGAGCAGATGACGTTCACGAGCCCCGTCTCGTCCTCGAGGTTCAGGAACGTGATGCCGCTCGCGGTCGCCGGCCTCTGCCGGTGCGTCACGATTCCCGCCACCTCGATCCGCCGTCCGGACTCGGCCGTCTTCAGCTCCACGGCCGTCAGGGCACCCCGTCGCTCGAGTCTGTTCCTGGCATGGCGCACCGGATGATCGTCCGGGGTGATGCCGGTGGACCACAGGTCGGATCCGACCTTGTCGATGTCCGAGAGCTCGGGCATCAGCGGAGGCTGGATGTAGACGGCCGTGCCCTTGATCTGGCCCTCGCGTTCGGTGGACGCGGGCCCGGCGTTCCACAGTGCTTCACGGCGGCTCAGCCCCATCGAGTCGAAGGCGCCCGATGCCGCCAGGGCCTCGAGCTGCCCGGCGTTGACGCCCGTCCGCCGGGCCAGGTCCGGCATGTCCTCGTAGGGCCCGTTCCGTTCCCGCTCGGTGACGATCTTCTCCGCAAGTCCGGCCCCGATCGATTCCACGCTGGCGAGGCCGAGCCGCACCGCGTAGTTGCCGTCACGGCGGTGCAGCGTGGAATCGAAGGGCGTGTCCTGGTCGAAGTAGCCCACCGGGGGCTGCTCGTCCTCGGTGCAGCCGTCCGTGCCGGTGGTCCGGTCCCTGGGATCGACGGGCGGGTCGTAGCCCTCGAGCGGCTCGAGGTCGGCGTGCACGCCCGAGTGCAGGATGTCGGGCCGCAGCACGACGGCGCCGTGCCGGCGGGCGTCCGCCACGAGCGTCTGGGGTGAATAGAACCCCATGGGCTGGGCGCGCAGCAGGGACGCGAGGAACGCTCCGGGATAGTGCAGCCTCAGCCATGCGCTGACATAGACCAGCAGGGCGAAGCTGATCGAGTGGCTTTCCGCGAACCCGAAGTTCGCGAAGGCGTGGATCTTGTCGTAGATCGTGTCGGCCACGTCGCCGGTGATGCCGTTGGACTCCATGCCCGCGTACAGCTTGGCCTTGAGCGAATCGATCCGTTCCTCGCCACGTTTGGAACCCATGGCCCGGCGCAGGAGGTCGGCGTCGGCCCCGGTGCAGCCCCCCACCACCATGGCCATCTGCATGAGCTGCTCCTGGAAGAGCGGGACGCCGAGGGTCCGTTCGAGCACCGGTTCGAGGTCTGGGTGGATGTACCGGACCTCCTCCTCGCCCATCTTCCGTTTGATGTAGGGGTGCACGGCCCCGCCCTGGATGGGCCCCGGCCGTACGAGGGCCACCTCGATCACGAGGTCGTAGAACTGGCGGGGTTGGAGCCGCGGGAGCATGCCCATCTGGGCGCGGCTCTCCACCTGGAAGACGCCCACCGAGTCGGCGAAGCACAGCATGTCGTACACGCCCTGCTCCTCCTTCGGGATGGTGTGCAGTTCCCACGTCTCCCCGAAGTGCCGTTCCACGAGGTCGAAGTTGTACTGGATGGCCGCGAGGATGCCGAGGCCCAGCAGGTCGAACTTCACCAGCCCCATCCAGGCGCAGTCGTCCTTGTCCCACTGCAGGACCGTCCGGCCCTCCATGCGTCCATGCTCAATAGGGCATACTTCTCCGACGGGCCGGTCCGTCAGGACCATGCCGCCCGAGTGGATACCCAGATGGCGCGGGAACGCGAGGACCTCCTGCGCCAGGCCGACCACGGCGTCCGGGATGTCGTGGTCGGTGCTGGAGACGAGTCCGCCCCACCGTTCGATCTGCCGGGACCAGGCGTCCTGCTGGCCCGGGCTGTGGCCGAGGGCCTTGGCCATGTCCCGGACGGCGAACTTGGGGCGGTAGGTGATGACGTTGGCGACCTGGGCGGCGTTGAAGCGCCCGTACTTCCGGTAGACGTACTGGATGACCTCCTCACGTCGGTCGGAGTCGAAGTCGACGTCGATATCCGGTTCCTCGTCCCGCATGCTCGAGAGGAACCGCTCGAAGGGGAGCTGGTACTTGATCGAGTCCACCGCGGTGATCTCGAGCAGGTAGCAGACAGCCGAGTTGGCGGCCGAACCCCGTCCCTGGCACAGGATGCCGTTCCGGCGCGCGTAGTGCACCAGGTCGTGGACGATCAGGAAGTACCCCGGGAAGTTCTTGTCCTCGATGACCTCCAGTTCGCGTTCGATGCGCTCGCGGACGTCGGTCCGGTTCCCGTAGAGCTTGTCGGCCCCCCGCCACACGAGTTCGCGCAGATAGCTCATCTGCGTGTGGCCCTCCGGCAGCTCGATGTTCGGCAGGCCCGGTCGGACACTGCGGAGGGTGAAGGAGAGATCGGTGGCGATCTCGACGGTGCGCTCCACAGCCCCCGGATAGTCCCGGAACCGCCTCGCCATCTCCGCGCCGCTGCGCAGGTGCGCGGATCCGGCGGCGGGAAGCCAGCCATCCATCTGGTCCAGGCTTCGGCGGGCCCGGACCGCGGCCAGGGCGGAGGCGAGCCGGTGCTGCTTCGGGGTGGCGTAGTGCACGTTGTTGGTGGCGACCGTGGGCAGCTTCAGGCGGGCGGCGACGGCGGCCAGGGCGTCGTTGTGCGCGGTGTCCAGGGGATTGCCCTGGTTGGTGAGTTCGACGGCGACGCCGTCACGACCGAACAGTTCGACGAGTTCCCGGAGTTCCGCCTCAGCGGCTGCCTCTCCACCGGCGACGAGCGCCGAGCGCACCGCCCCCTTCCGGCAGCCCGAGAGGATCATCCACTGGCCCTGGGCGTGCCCGGAGAGGCTCTCGAGGTCGTAGCGGGGCTTCCCCTTCTCGGCGTCGGCGTCCAGCTGGGCTTCGGTGATGGCCGTGGAGAGCCGGTGGTAGCCGGCCGACCCCCGGGCCAGGACCAGCAGGTGGCGCCCCTCCGGGTCCGCCTCCCCGTTCTGCGGCCGGGACAGTCCGAGGGACAGTTCCGTGCCGTACATCGTCGAGAGTCCGGGGTACTTCTCGGCTGCTTCAGCGAAGTGCACCGCACCGTACAGGCCGTCGTGGTCGGTCAGGGCCATGCCGGTGAGGCCCAGCCGCTGGGCTTCCTCCGCGAGATGCTCCGGGCTCGATGCGCCGTCGAGGAAGCTGAAGTTGGAGTGCACGTGCAGTTCCGCATAGGGGACCACGGGACCCTCCGGCACCGGGTCCCCGGCCGGAGCGGTATAGGGCCGGCGCTTCCGGGACCAGGCCGGGCTGTCCCCGCCGTCGGCACCGGC
>NZ_CP024915.1:38978-48105 GCF_002953615.1 Arthrobacter agilis
CGCGGTCGGCCTCGGTGAGATTCTGCAGGGGCGGCCGGACGGGCCCGCCGTCGCGCCCTGCGCAATCGAGGCCGGCCTTGATGATCGACACCCCGTAACCCTTCACCCGGTCGCGGATGTCGAGATAGGGGATGACGAAGTCGTTCAGCTTCTCGTAGACCGCGGTGCGATCCTGGGCGATGACCGCCTTGTAGAAGGACAGCGCGAATTCGGGGACGAAGTTGAACATGGCGGAGGAGTAGGTGCTGACGCCGAGCTGGAGCAGCGGGAGCGCGAAGGTCTCCGCCGTCGGCAGGCCCCCGATGTAGATGAGACGATCCCCGACGCGGGCGTAGATACGGGACATCTGTTCGATGTTGCCGATTCCGTCCTTGAAGCCGATGAGGGCCGGATTGCGGCTCGCCAGGATGTCGACGGACACGTCGGTGAGCACCGCGTTGGCCCGGCTGTAGACGATGACGCCGAGGGACGTCGAGGCACAGACGGCGCTGACGTGTTCGATCAGGCCGGCCTGGTCCGCTTCGGTGAGGTAGGGCGGCATGAGCAGGATGCCGTCGGCTCCAGCTGCTTCGGCAGCCCGGGCGTGCTCGATGGCCGAGAACGTGCCGCCCGTCGCGGGAGCGATGACGGGGACCTTGCCGGCGACCTCGTCCACCGCGACCCGGACGACGGTGTCGAGTTCCTGTGTGGTGAGCGAGAACCCTTCGCCGGTGCCGCCCGCAGCGAAGAGCCCGGCGACGTCGAAGCCGGACTGCCAGGCCAGGTGCTCCCGGTAGCGCGTCTCGTCGAATTCGAGGGTCGGCGTGAAGTGCGTGACCGGGAAGGAGAGCAGACCGGACTTCACGGTCGTCGCGAGTTCAGCCGGATTCAGTGGAGCCACGGGGATGTCCTTTGGGATGCGGCGCTGCAGTGCGCCGGGAGGGGGGGGTGGAATGGGTTCAGCGTAGGGATGGCCGGACGAGGGTGTCCAAGACCGGCTTCGCATCCGCGGATACCCGACGGGTATCGATGGAGGGCAGGGACCTGTTTCGGTGCATCACTGTTTATCGTCGCGCAGCCGCGGTTTGACCGAATGCACGGCGCACCCGGCCTCGAGGATGACGCGCTGCGCGGTACTCCCCAGGAACAGCTTTCCCACCCGGGAGCGCCGCCGCACCCCGATGACGACCAGCTCGACGTCGTCCTCGTAGGACAGATCGATCAGGGCGTCCGCGGGATCCTCGTCGGCCCGGAGCGGATGCAGGCGGGCTGTCGGGCCGGCGGCAGAGGCCTGGGCCAGCAACTGGCGGATCTCCGCGTCGGCCTCCGGCGTCTGCTGATCGGCTGCCGGTCCCACGACGAGCAGGTCGCAGCTGCGCAGGAGCGCTTCGCTGATGGCGGCGAGGGCGGCGGTTCTGCCCTCGTCCGTTGGTACATAGCCGACAAGAATGCGCATGCGGTGCTCCTGGGATAGCGGATCGGTCTAGGTCACGGGTGTCAGCAGGGTGCCGTCCGCGAGGTATTGCCGCAGGTTCTTCAGGGTCAGGTCGGCCATGGCGGCACGGGTCTCGTGCGTGCCGCTGCCCAGGTGCGGAAGGAGGACGACGGACTCGAGGGCCATCAGTTCCGGCGGCACCGCGGGTTCGTCCTCGAAGACGTCGAGTCCCGCTCCTGCCAGGGCGCCGGTGGTGAGGGCCTTGACGAGCGCACTCTGGTCGACCACGCTTCCGCGCGCGACGTTGATCAGGTAGCCACGTGACCCGAGGGCGCTGAGTTCGGGAGCCCCGATCAGATGGTGCGTCGAGGCGCCCCCTGCGGCGGCGACGATCAGGACGTCGGAGGTGTGGGCGAGCTGCAGCAGGGACGGTACGTATTCGTAGGGACTGCCGGTCACCTCCGACCGATTGTGGTACCTGATCGTGCAGTCGAAGCCTTCGAGGCGTCGGGCGATGACCGACCCGATTCTTCCGAGGCCCACGATGCCGACCTGGCGGTGGCTTGCCTGGGTCGCGAGGGGGAAGTTGCCCTTCGTCTGCCAGTCGCCCCGGCGGACGAAGCGGTCAGCGGCGCTGATTCCCCTCAGCACGTCGAGGTAGAGTGCCAGCGCCGTGTCGGCCACGCAGTCGTTGAGGACCTCCGGTGTGTTGCTGACGGCGATACCCCGTTCGACGGCCTGCTGGACGTCGGTGGTGTCGTAGCCGACGCCGAAGTTGATCACTGCGCGGAGGTTCGGCAGGGCCTGCATCAGGTCCGTGCCCACGCCGGTGCGGCCTGACGTGACAGCGACGGTGATGCTGCTCGCGTGGTCGGCCAGGAACGCGCTCCTGCCCGCGCCGGCGGGCAGCTGCAGGGCGTCGTGGTCGCGGGTGATCGCGGTCTGCACCATCGGCATGAGTGGACCCACTTGCAGCACTGCATTCTGGACTGTCATGAAACGAGACTAGATTTTGTATCGATGCACTAACAACACGAAAGTAGCATCATCTGATACCTCGGAGGCATGGATGGTGAGATCGATGGCGGGATCCGCGGAATGGCGGCGATGAGTGGCGCCGATCACAGCCCGAGGGGGCATTTCCGGCTGGAATCGGCGCATTTCGGGCGTCTTGACGGGTCTGGGGCCTCTCGCCATGCTTCTAGGACCAGCACGGCCGTCGTCCATTCGGGCGGATCCCGCAGCACAGGCACCCAGACACCAGCCTGCTACACACCCGAGGAAACCAATGAAGTCTTCTTCTGCATCGCACGCCCTGCGATCGAATCCCGTCATCCTTTCGACCGTCGCGGTGGGTAGCGCGCTCCTCCTGAGCAGCTGCTCCGTCGCCAACTCGGAACAAGCCGAAGGTGACGGTGCAGCAGCATCGGACACCATCCGCGTCGTCCTCTCCCAGGAGCCGCCGACCCTGGAGGCCTGCGAGGCGAACCTCACCTCCACGGGTGTCGTCGTCCGGTCCAACGTGACCCAGCCACTGGTCGAACGGAATCCGACGACCGGCGACCTCGAGCCCCTGCTCGCCACGGAGTGGGAGGCGACCTCGGACACCGAGTGGACCTTCAAGCTCCGCGACGACGTCACCTTCCATGACGGCACGCCCTTAACCGCGGAAGCCGCCGCCTTCACGATCGACCGGGCGGTGAACTCGGATCTCGGGTGCAACGTGGAGGGTTACGTCTTCGGTGACGACGACCTCGTCGTCGAAGCCGTCGACGACACCACGCTCACCGTGACGACGGCCACGCCGGACCCCATCCTCCCCCTGCGCCTGTCCTTCGTGGAGATCGTCCCGACATCGACCAGCACCTCGGAGAAGGTCCGCGAGCCGATCGGAACGGGGCCGTACGCGATCGAGCAGTGGGATGCCGGCCAGCGCATCACGCTCGCCGCGTACGAGGACTTCTGGGGAGACGCCCCGGCCTACTCGAAGGCCGAGTACCAGTGGCGCTCGGAAGGAACCGTTCGCGCCGCGATGATCACCAGCGGCGAGGCGGACGTCGCCATGGGCATCGGGCCCGACGACGGTGTCGGCGATCTCGGGGTCAGCTACCCCAACAACGAGACGATCGCACTGCGCCTGACCGGCGACATCGCCCCGCTCGACGACATCCGCGTCCGGGAGGCCATCAACTACGCCATCGACAAGGAGACCATCGTCGGCAGCCTGTACGAAGGCACCGACAAGGTCGCCGCACAGCTCGTCCCCGCGGGCATCGTGGGTCACGACGAGGACCTCGAACCCTGGCCGTTCGACCTCGACCGCGCCAAGGAGCTGGTGGCGGAGGCCAAGGCCGACGGTGTCCCCGTGGACACGAAGATCACCCTCGTCGTGCGGAGTGCGCAGTTCCCCAAGGTCACGGAGCTCTCCCAGGTCCTGCAGGAACAGCTCAGCCAGGCCGGCCTCAACGTCGAGCTCAAGACGGTCGAGACCTCCCAGCACCTCCAGTACCAGCTGCGGCCCTTCGTCACGAACGAAGGCCCGATCGCACTCCTGGTCCAGCACGGCAACCAGGCAGGAGACGCAGCGTTCACCGTCGAGCAGTACATGCTCAGCACCGGAGCCCAGAGCACGTTCGGGACCCCGGAATTCGACGCTCTCATCGCGGACGCCGGGCTGACCGAGGGAGAGGACCGTCAGGCGGCCTACGAGGAGGTCTTCGGCTACCAGAACGAGCACGTCGTGCAGTTCGCCACGATCGCCCACCAGACCGGCATCATCGGGAAATCCGCGAACGTGGACTACGAGCCGAACTCCTCCTCCGGGGACGAGCTGCGCCTGTCCGAGATGACCCCGGCCAACTGATCACACCCTTCACCGGACCGAGGACGGAATCATGCTCGTCTACCTGAGAAAACGCATCATCTCCAGCCTGTTGCCGCTCGTCGTCGTCGTTGTCGGGGTCTTCGCGCTCGCAAGGCTCACCGGCAATCCCGCGAGCCTCTACCTGCCGCTGAATGCGACCGACCAGATGCGAGCGGACTTCACGGCCAGGCAGGGCCTGGACCAGCCATTGCTGGTCCAGATGGCGGACTACTTCGGGGGCGTCCTCCGGCTCGATTTCGGTGAATCGCTGCGCACGGGGGAGCCCGCCGCCGCGATGGCGCTCCGGGCGTTCCCCGCGACCCTGCAGCTCGCCGCGACCACGATGGTGATCGCCATCGTGGCCGCGGTGCTGGTGGGATGCTGGGCTGCGCTCAAGCCCAACGGGATCGCCGACCGCATCTCCAGTTTCGTGTCCATGGCTGCCGCGTCCATCCCGGACTTCTGGCTGGCCATCGTCGGGATCTGGATCTTCGCGATCACCCTCGGGTGGCTCCCGACGTCGGGGGTCAGCGGTGGGGAGGCGTGGATACTGCCGATCGCAACGCTCATGCTGCGGCCCTTCGGCGTGCTCGTCCAGATCGTCCGCGGCGCCATGGTGTCGGCCCTCTCCGAGCCCTACATCAAGCTCGCCCGCAGCAAGGGGGCCAGTGACGCGCGGGTCGTGAGCCACCACGCCCTCCGCAACGCCGCAGCCCCTGCCCTGACGGTGGCCGGCGACCTGACCGTGGGCCTGGTCAACGGCGCCGTCGTCGTGGAGACCATCTTCGGGTGGCCCGGCATCGGCAAGCTCATGATCGACTCCATCCTCCAGCGGGACTTCGCCGTCCTGCAGGCAGCGGTCCTCATCACGGCGATTGCCATCTTCGTCCTGAACATCCTCATCGATCTCGGCTACGCACTGCTCGACGCGCGCGTCCGACCCACCGTCAAGGCCTAGGAGGAACCATGGCTACGCCTCTGCTGCAACCCGAAGGCCACCAGCATCCCGAGACCGACCCGCCCGCGCCGGCCACCGCTCCGGCCGCGGATGTCCCCCCGGTCCCGGCGCCTACGGCACAGGACCTGGGGGACAAGAAGCTGTCCCTCTTCCGGCTGCTGCTGCGCGACAAGTTCGCGACCCTCGCCGCGCTGGTTCTGGTGTTCGTGGGACTCGTTGCGGTCTTCGGGCCGATGCTCGTCGGGGATCTCGCCACCCGGCAGGACCTGCTGGCCGCCAACAAGCCGCCGTTCTCGCTCGAGGACGGCTGGGGGTATGTCCTGGGCAGCGACTCGCTCGGCCGGAGCATGCTCGGCCGCCTGGTCATCGCGACGCGGACCACCATCTCCGTCGCGCTTCCCGCCGTCGGGATCGCCCTGGTCATCGGTTCACTGTGGGGAGTCTGGGCCGGCTACCACCGCGGCCTGCGGGAGACCATCTCGATGCGGATCGCCGACGTCATCATGAGCTTCCCGTCGCTGCTGCTCGCCGTCGTGGTGCTGTACGTCTTCAACCCGAGCCTCGGCAACATCATCCTCATCCTGGCGATCACCCGGATCCCGATCTACCTCCGGACGGCGCGCGCCGAATCCGCTGAGCTGCAGAGCCGCACGTTCGTCGATGCGGCCCGGACGTTCGGCTCCAGACCGACCGCCATCATCGGCCGGCACGTGATCCCGATCGTGCTGCCCACCCTGCTGACCCTGGCGACGCTCGAGTTCTGCTACGTCATGCTCGCCGAATCGTCCCTGAGCTTCCTGGGCATCGGTATCCAGTCACCCGATGTCAGCTGGGGCCTGATGGTGTCCCAGGGCCGCCAGTACCTCCAGACGGCGTGGTGGCTCTCGATCTTCCCCGGTCTGGCGATCGTCATCACCACGATCGCTGCGAACATCCTCGCGGCCTGGCTGCGCATCGCCACGGACCCCGCCCAGCGCTGGCGCCTGTCGCTACCCCGCACACGTGGAGGCCGCCGCTTCGGTACGGCCCTGAAGGGAGCTACCAAGTGAGCACCATCGATACGGCATCCACCCCGAGCCCCGTCCTGGACGTGAAGGGGCTGTCCGTCACGCTCCGCACACCGCGCGGAACCGTCCGGGCGGTCAACAATGTCAGCTTCCAGGCCCAGGCGGGGAAGACCCTGGCGCTGCTGGGCGAGTCCGGATGCGGGAAGTCCATGACCGCGAAGGCCATCGCCGGCCTCCTCGACCCGGTGGCCGAGGTCGAGGAGGGCCAGATGATCCTCGACGGCCAGGACCTCGCCACCATGACGGCGCGGCAGCGCCGGAAAGTCGCCGGTCCCCAGCTCGGCATCGTCTTCCAGGACGCCCTCACGGCCCTGAACCCCGTCTACAAGGTGGGGACCCAGCTGGGTGAGGCTTTCCGCATCCACCAGAAACTCTCCGCCCGGCAGGCACGCAGCAAGGCCGTCGAACTGATGCAGAGAGTCGGCATCCCGGAACCGGAGTCCCGGGTCGACGCGTACCCGCACCAGTTCTCGGGCGGCATGCGCCAGCGCATCCTCATCGCCATGGCGGTGGCCCTGAACCCGAGCCTGCTGATCGCGGACGAACCCACGACAGCCCTGGATGTCACCATCCAGGCCCAGATCATGGCGTTGCTCAGGAGCCTGCGGGAGGAGAACAACCTCGCGGTCGTCCTCATCACCCACGATCTCGCCGTCGTCGCCGAGGAAGCGGACACGGTCGCCGTGATGTACGCCGGGAACGTCGTCGAGACGGGGACCGTGGCCGAGGTCTTCGCGAATCCCCGCCACCCCTACACCAGGGGCCTGCTCGAGTCCGTGCCGGTGGACGCCGTCCGCGGGTCCACTCTGTCCTCGATTCCCGGGAACCCCCCGGAACTGCACAACGTCCCCTCGGGGTGCGTCTACCAGTCCCGTTGCCCGCTGGTGCAGGAGGTCTGCAGGATCACCCGGCCCGAATTGCTGCCGGTCCGTCCGGCGTCCGCCACTGCCGCACCGGGCGTGCACCATCCCGGCACCGTCGCGCAGGCGGCAGCCTGCCATTTCAGCGAGGAGCTCGCGCATGTCTGAAACACTCGTCGGAGCCGTCCGCGACCAGCAGTCGCCGTTGCTGGAGGTCAGGGACGTGACGAAGACCTTCCACGTCGCCAAGAGTCCCTCGGGCAACAACCGCCTCCGTGCCCTGGACGGCATCAGCCTCACGCTCGGCCGTGGCGAGACCCTCGGACTCGTGGGGGAGTCCGGGTGCGGCAAGTCGACGCTGGCGCGGACGCTGATGATGCTCGAACGACCCGATGCCGGCACGGTCCTGTTCGACGGCACCGATCCTTTCGCGATGCATGGCAAGGAACTGCTGGCCTGGCGGCGCCGCGTCCAGATGGTGTTCCAGGATCCCTTCGCGTCGCTGAACGCACGCATGACCGCCGGTGAAATCATCTCCGAGCCATGGCGGGCGCACCGGGACATGTACCGTTCGTCGAAGGATCGCGAGGCCCGGGTCCACGAACTGCTCCACCTGGTGGGCATGCGCCCCTCGGACGCGCGGAAATCCCCGCAGGAATTCTCCGGTGGCCAGCGCCAGCGCATCGGCATCGCCCGCGCACTGGCGCTCGACCCGGACGTCATCATCCTCGACGAGCCCGTCTCCGCCCTGGACCTCTCCGTCCAGGCGCAGGTCCTGAACCTGCTCAACGAACTCCAGGAACGACTGGGCGTGTCCTACATCTTCATCTCGCACGACCTCTCGGTGGTCCGCTTCGTCGCCGACCGCGTGGCGGTGATGTACCTCGGCCGCATCATCGAGACCGGAACCGCCGAGGAGGTGTTCGACAGCCCCCGCCACCCCTATGCGGCGGCCCTCACCTCCGCCTCGCCCCGGCTGGACCGCTCGACCGCGGGACGGGACAAGATCATCCTCCGCGATGAGATACCGTCCCCGCTCGATCCGCCATCGGGCTGCCGCTTCCGCACGCGGTGCTGGCAGGCACAGGACATCTGCGCCGAACAGGCACCCCCTGCGGACCAGGCGCCGGGCAGCCCCCTGCACCTGTCGGAATGCCATTTCCCGCTCGACACCATCCGGGTGCGGAGTGGGGAGCTCACCCCGACCCCTTGAGCCCCGCCGACTACGCCCTCATCGGCGCGGTGATCTTCGCGGCGACCGCGCTCCAGGCCTCCATCGGGTTCGGCATGGGCATGCTGGCCGCCCCGGTGATCGCCCTCGTCGATCCGCAGCTGCTGCCCGGCACGGTGATCCTGCTCGCGCTCATCGTCACCGTGCTGGTCACCATCCGGGAGCGCGTGGACCTCGATCTCCACGGGGCGGGGTGGGCGCTGGTGGGACGCATCCCGGGCAGCGTCGCCGGGGTCCTCCTCGTCGTCGCGCTCCCCGGCCCGGGTCTGTCGCTGCTGGTGGCCCTCGCTGTCCTGTCAGGGGTCGCGTTCGCCGTGCTGGGGTGGACACCGGCGCCCAGGCGGAGGAACCTCATCGCGGCGGGAGCGGCGTCCGGGGTGATGGGAACCGCCACGTCCATCGGTGGTGCCCCCATGGCACTGATCTGGCAGAAGCTCGACGGCGCACGGCTCCGCGGCACCATGAGCGCCTTCTTCATGGTCGGCAGCGCCGTGTCGCTGGGCGGCCTCGCGATCGCCGGCGCGATCACCCGGGAGATCCTGCTCCTCGCCCTGTGGATGGTCCCGGTCGTCCTGGCCGGATATGTGGCCTCGCGCTACCTCAACCGGTTCCTGGACCAGGCCCGGCTCCGACTCCTCGCGCTGACCGTGTCGGCCCTGGGAGCCGTCCTCCTGCTGGGCCAACTCGTGCTCGGCTGAATCAGCGGCCCGCGCGGACCACATTCACCAGGGGCA
>NZ_CP024915.1:48205-48278 GCF_002953615.1 Arthrobacter agilis
CCCCGTCGGCCAGGCGGGCGACATTCGCTGCGATGTCCGCCGCCCGCCGCTCGAACGTCACCGACGCGTGTCC
>NZ_CP024915.1:48378-58875 GCF_002953615.1 Arthrobacter agilis
GGAGCAGTGCGGCGTGAGGACGACGTTGTCCAGGGACGTGAACGGATGCCGGGCGGGTGGCATGCCGCCTCCTGGAGGCGCCTCCCACCACACGTCGATCCCCGCGCCCGCGATGGATCGGTCGCGCAGGGCGGCGAAGAGGGCGCCTTCGTCCACGATCGGGCCCCGTGCCACGTTGATCAGCAGCGCCGAGTCCTTCATGGCGGAGAGCTCGGGGCTGCCGATCAGGCCTCGCGTGGCCTCGTTCAGGGGTGCCGAGATGACGACGACGTCGGATGTCGCCAGTAGCCGGGTCAGCTCCGCCGTCGATCCCACCCAGTCGAGGACCAGGTCGGCAGGCGTCGGTCCCTCGGGATGACTCCGCACCGCGTGTACCCGCATGCCCAGCGCGGACGCGAGACGCCCCACCTCGGCGCCGATGGAGCCGAGTCCCACGAGGCCCAGCACCTTTCCCTCCAGCGTGGGATGGAACGGGACGTCCGGGGACGTCGCGATCGTCCTCCACACGCCCGCGCGCATCTCCCGGTCCACCGGGAGCACCCGACGTGTCAGCATGAGTGTCACCATGAGCACGTGCTCCGCGATCGGACGCGCATGGTGGAAGGTGTTCACCACCGATGCCTCCGGCCGGAGAGCGTCGAGCGCGATCTTCTCGAAGCCGGCACCGGTGACGTGCACCATCCTGACGCTGTGGGCGGCGGACGCCAGCTCCTCCGGGAGGCGGGAGCAGACGACGACGTCGGCGTCGCCCAGTGCCTCGAGCTGCTGCGTCGGATCCGAGTCGGCGGCCATGACCCACTCGTGGTCCCCGGTGGACCGCAGGACGGATTCGAACCGGCTGATGATCGGATCGGTCACGACCACCTTCAACGGGGAGCGGTCGCGGTTCACCACCGGGGGCTCGCCGGCTCGAACTCCGGGTGGAGGCTCTGCATGTACCCGGTGTCGTCGCGGCTCCGCAGCCCGCACTCGAGGTACTGCTGGTGCAGGGACTGCAACGCGTCCTCGTCGAGTTCGATGCCGAGTCCCGGCAGGGTGGGCACGGCGATGGAGCCGTCGACGATCTCGAGCGCGCCGGGACGGATGACGTCCTCGCCCGGTTCCTTCCACGGCCAGTGCGTATCGCAGGCGTAGTCGAGGTTGGGTGTGGCGGCGGCGAGGTGGACCATCGCCGCGAGACTGATGCCCAGGTGCGAGTTCGAGTGCATCGACAGGCCGAGACCGAAGGTGTCGGTGATCGAGGCCAGCCCCTGGGAGCGCCGCAGGCCTCCCCAGAAATGATGGTCGGACAGGATCACGTCCACCGATCCTGCCGCCACGGCCGGTGCCACATCGGCGAAACTCACGACGCACATGTTCGTCGCCAGCGGCATGGGGACACGCTGTCGGACCTCGGCCATGCCCGGGATCCCGGGCGTCGGATCCTCCAGGTACTCGAGGATCCCGGCGAGTTCCGTCCCCACTTCCACCGAGGTCTCCACGGACCATGCGGCGTTGGGATCGAGCCGGAGCGGTAGCTCGGGAAACTCGGCGCGCAGGGCCCTGATCGCCGCAACCTCCTGGTCGGGAGCGAACACGCCGCCCTTGAGCTTCAAGGCCCTGAACCCGTAGGTGTCGACCATGGTGCGTGCCTGCCGGACGATGCCCTCGGGATCCAGCGCCTCCCCCCAGGAATCCGGGGCGGCGCCGGGGTGGTTGGCCCATTTGTAGAACAGGTAGCCGCTGAAATCGACGGCGGTCCGGATGGCGCCGCCCAGCAGGTCGCTGACGGGACGGCCGAGGAGTTTGCCCTGGATGTCGAGGGCTGCGACGTCGAAGGGGGACAGGACGCGGTCGGTGGTGCTCGACCCCGTGACCATCCCGCTCATCCCGTGGCCGCCCTGGGTCGTGTCGGCGGCCAGGGCCGCCGCGACGCGGGCCCTCAGCTCGTTGATGTTGAAGACGTCGCAGCCGAGGACGGCATCCGCAGCACGGTGGAGCCGGGCAAGATGCGCCTGATCGCCGTACGTCTCGCCGAGACCGGAGACCCCTGCATCGGTGGTGACCTGCAGGATGGCGCGCAGGGCGAAGGGTTCGTGGACTCCTACCGTGTTGAGCAGGGGTGGGTCCCTGAACGCCACGGGCGTGATCTCCACGCGGGTGATGGACACGAGTCCGAGCGAGGTTTCCTGGGCGATGTGCTGACTCACTGTGTCTCCTACGGATGGAAGCGTCGACGCTGCTGCTCTGAGTCGACGGTAGGCCAGGATATTGATGCGCGTCCAAGCTAATGTGGACACCACCCGATGCAGGAAGGGTATCGATGTTCACTCTCATTCAGCTCCAGTCCTTCGTCGCGGTCGCCGAGGAGCTGCACTTCGGAGCAGCCGCCGAGCGCCTCAACATGACGCAACCTCCGCTGAGCCGCCAGATCCAGATCCTCGAGAGGGAGGTGGGGTCGCAGCTCTTCGACCGCAGCAGCCGGCGGGTGGAGCTGACCGCTGCCGGCACCGTGCTGCTCCCGAGTGCGCGGCAGATCCTCGATCTCGCCGCCAAGACCGAACTGGACGTCCGCCGGGTGGCCAACGGCAGTGCCGGATCGGTGACCATCTCGTACACGGCGATCGCGGGCCAGACCGCACTGCCGCAACTCCTGCGCCGGACCGCCGAGGAGCAGGCCGGAGTGTCCCTGGTGCTCCGCGAACTGGTGTCGACGGACCAGATGGACGGGCTGGTGAACGGCAGCGTGGACATCGGACTCCTGCGCCCCATCGTCGTCCGGCCCGGCGTCCTGACCCGCCCGATCATGCAGGACCGCCTGGTCATCGCGACACCCGCGGACAGCGACATCGCGGTGGACGGCGACTCCCTGCCGTTGAGCGCGCTCAGGGACAGCCCGCTCATGATGTACTCGACGGCCGAGGCGCGCTACTTCCACGACCTCGTGCTGCGGCTGTTCTCCAGCGCCGACGTCCACCCCCGGATCACGCAGTACGCGAGCCAGGTACCCGCCCTGCTCGCCTTCGTGCAGGCGGGCCTGGGGGTGAGCCTCGTTCCGGCGTCGGCCCGATCCTTCGCCCCGGCGGACGTCCGGTTCTACGAGATCGAGGACTCACGCACCGTCCGGAAGCTCAACCGCGTCGAACTGGACGTCGCGTGGAACGAGAACACCTCGAACCCGGCCGTCCTCAAGCTCCTGGACCTCCTGCCCTGAGCTGCGGGGTGCGGGTGCCGGCCTCAGGTCCCGCAGTAGGTCGTGTATCGCCCGAAGTCTCCCGGTGCCCCGGCGGCGTAGCGCTCCAGGCCGGGGCGCTCGTCGAAGGGTGCGCGGACGACGTCGACGAGCCGGTCGAGCGGGTCGAGGTTCCCCGCGGTCGCGGCCTCGAGGGCCTCCTCGACGAGGTGGTTCCGCGGGATGTACACGGGGTTCGCGCGGTCCATCGCGTCCGCGCCGGGGCCGAGCGCGAGCCAGCGCGCGGCCCACGCGTCGAAGGCCGCGACGTCGAGCACGGTGTCCCGTGCAGGCCGGGCGTCGCCGCGGACCACGGAACCGAGCCCCCGGAAGAAGGACGTGTAATCCACGTGGTTGTCCTGCAGGAGGGTCAGCACGTCATGGGCCAGCAGGGAGGCGACCTCGTCGGCGACGTCGTCGGGCAGTCCCAGCTTGGTCCTCATACCGGCGAGCCATGCGCCGCTGTAGCGGGGGCGGAAGGTCTCGAGCGCACCGACGGCGAGCTTCACCGCCTGCTCCTGGTCGTCGTCGAGCAGCGGTACCAGCGCCTCGGCGAGCCGGGCGAGGTTCCACTCGGCGACGATCGGCTGGTTGGCGTAGGCGTACCGGCCGCCGTGGTCGATGGAGCTGTAGACCGTGGAGTAGTCGAAGACGTCCATGAACGCGCAGGGACCGTAGTCGATGGTCTCGCCCGAGACGGTCATGTTGTCCGTGTTCATCACACCGTGGATGAAGCCGGCGAGCATCCACTGCGCCACGAGCGACGCCTGCACGGCCACGACCGACTCGAACAGGGCCAGGTACGGGCGGTCAGCGGACGCAGCCTCCGGGTAGTGCCGGCTGATGGCGTGGTCGGCGAGGCGCTGCAGGAGGTCCTGGTTGCCGGTCGCCGCCGCGTACTGGAAGCTGCCCACGCGGAGGTGGCTGCTCGCGATGCGCGCCAGGACGGCGCCGGGGAGCAGGGTCTCACGGCGCACCGCACGCCCGGTGGCGACGACGGCGAGCGAGCGGGTCGTCGGGATGCCGAGCGCCTGCATCGCCTCGCTGACGATGTACTCGCGCAGCATGGGGCCGACGGCGGCGAGACCGTCACCGCCGCGGGCGAACGGGGTGCGCCCGGCCCCCTTGAGGTGGAGGTCGCGCAGGCGGCCCTCGGTGTCGGTGAGCTCGCCCAGCAGCAGCGCCCGCCCATCACCGAGGCGCGGGTTGAAACTGCCGAACTGGTGCCCGGAGTAGGCCTGGGCCACCGGCGTGGCGCCCTCCGGCACCGAGGTGCCGAGCAGCAGGGCCAGGCCCTCGCGGGTGCGGAGGAACTCCCCGTCGAAGCCGAGCTCGGCCGCGAGCGCTTCGTTCAGGGCGAGCAGCTGCGGCTCGGGGGCCTCCTCCGCCTGCCAGGCCACTGCCATCTCGGGCAGTTCCCGCGCGAAGCGACCGTCGAAGGTGACCCTGGAATCTGTAGGCACGCTCATCTCTCCACCGTACGCCCGGCTCCTCGGGGTCTGTCACGCCCCGCAGCCGGTGCAGGACGCACTTGTGCCCGGCCCGGGTGGCCCTCCCGCTGCCGGGAACCCTACGATGGCCGACATCAGGCGCGGCCCTCGACGGCCGGCACCGGCAGTCTTCTGAAGGGTTCGCGGATGCCGAACGGCGACGACGCAGCACGGCGGCTTGCGGAGCGGATCCTGCGGGAAGCCGTGGGCGCACGCGTCATCTGGGACTTCGACGGCGTCGTCGGGCACACCGAGCCGCTGCACGAGGCGAGCTACCGGGACCTGGCGGAACGGCGCCATTACGAGTTCGCCGACGGTTTCTTCGGGGATCTCGTCGGGCACACCGAGCAGTGGATCTGGGAGCGTGTGATCTCCGAGGGTTTCCCGGCGTCCGAGCAGGAGATTCCCACGCTGCACAGCGAACGCGGCGAGGTGGTCGCCGCGTCCGCGCTGCATGGGCTGGACCCGTCCTGGCTCGCTGCCTCCCTCATGCCGGCCCTCGACGGCACGGCCTCCGAGCAGGTGGTGGTCTCCAACGGGGACCCGGACCTGATCGCGGCGCTGCTCGGGCAGTGGGGGCTCGCCCGGTTCGTCCGGATCGCCCGCCGCGAGCACGGGCGCGACAAGGAGGCGATCTTCCGCGACCTGTGCGTTCCACCCTGCGTCGTGCTGGAGGACAGCGACACCTACCTGGCGCTCGCGCGGACCGCGGGGGCCGTCACCGTCGGTGTCCGGCACTCCCACAATCCGCGCGCGGTCCTCGATGCGGACCTCGTCACCCACCTCTGAGGACCGGGGCGGGCTGGTCACACGAGGCTGGTCAGCCCGACCTGGGCGGCGACGGCCCGCTCTGCGAACTCGGAGAACCGGCGCGTCGCCGGCGAGAGGTAGCCGTGCTTCCGCTGGACGAGGGCGATGGTGTCGTAGAGGGGATCGGCGAAGGGGAAACTCCTCACAGTGTCCTCGCGCCGCAGGGACTCGAGGATGCCGCGGGCCATGAACGAGTCCCCTGCCCCGGCGGCCACGAGGCTGTAGGCCGTCTCCGCGTGCTCGACCTCCATGTCCGCCTCAATCGAGAGGCCCGCCAGGTTCGCCCGGTCCTGCAGCTGCCGCCGGGTGGGATCCTTCCACCCGGCATGCGCGTCGTAGAGGACGAGTTTCGCGGACGCCAGTTCGTGGATGCTCACCGGCCCGGCCTCGGCGGGCCGGGTGGAGGAGATGAAGCGCACCTCGTCCTGCGCCAGCTGGCGCACCTCGAGATGCTCGGTGTCCACGGGCAGCACGACGAGACCGCACTCGATCTCCCCGCTGGCCACCGAGGCCGCGACGACGTGCGAGTTCAGCCCGATCATCCGGACCCGGACGCCCGGGTACTTCTGGTGGAACTGCACGACGAGGTCCGCGAGGTCGTAGTTGGCGGCGTATCGCAGCACCCCGAACGTCGAGACCCCACCGTTGAGTGTCCTCAGTGCCTGCACGGCCTCGGACCCGCGTCGCGCCGAATTGACGCAGTCCAGTGCATGGGGATGCAGTTCCTCGGCCGCAGGAGCGGGGGAGAGGCCCTTGGAGTTGCGGGTGAACAGCGGCACACCCAGCTCCTGCTCGAGACGTGAGATCAACTCGGAGGCCGATGCCTGGCTGATCCCCAGCTCCCGGGCGGCAGCGCTCAGCGAGCGGCAGCTGTAGGCGGCGAGGAATGCGCGGAGCTGGTTCAGCGTCATAGGGGAAGGCTATATCCTGCATCGGCGAAGGGTGGGTTCCCCTATGCATCTTCCCGCCCTAGGCTCTGCGCATGGAACTAGACGCACACCACGCCTCCTTCATCGGAGGTTCCTACGAGTGCCTGAAGACCGCCGCGATCGGTGGAGTGCCGGCGCAGCGGCTGCCGAAGGTCGTCGAGACGGTATCGGAGATGCTGTCGGTCATCGAGAAGGGCGGGCGCGACGCCGTCACGGAGTACTCGCGGGTCCTCGACGGGTGGGGCGGAGGCGACGTCGAGATGGACGCGGACTCGCTGCGCCGGACCGGCGACGCCCTGACGCCGGAACTGCGCGCAGCCCTCGAGGCCGGTGCCGAGCGGACGCGGACGTTCGCCGGCCTGCAGCGCCGGCACCTGCAGGACTTCGAGGCGGAAATGATGCCCGGGGTGGTGGTCGGGCACAGGTACATCCCGGTCCAGCGCGTCGGCGCCTACCTGCCGGCCGGGCGGTTCCCCATCCTCGCCAGCGCCTTCATGACCGTCGGCGTCGCGAAAACGGCGGGCGTGCCCACGGTGATCGCCTGCTCCCCGCCCACCTCCCCGACGGCCGGCAATCCCGCGGTGTTCTACTCCGCCTATCTCTCGGGCGTCGACCGCGCCTTCGTGGTCGGGGGTGTCCAGGCCCTGGCGGCCATGGCCTTCGGGCTGCTGGGCGAGCAGCCGATGGACATGCTCGTGGGCGCCGGCAACGCCTACGTGACCGAGGCGAAGCGGCAGCTCTTCGGGCGGGTCGGCATGGACCTGCTGGCGGGTCCCTCCGAGGTGGCCGTCATCGCCGACGACACGGCCGATCCCGTGATCGTGGCGGCGGACCTCCTCGGCCAGGCGGAGCACGGCCCCCAGTCACCGGCAGCCCTCGTCACGACGTCACGGGACCTCGCCCTGGCCGTGATCGCCGAGGTGGACCGCCAGCTCGTGGACCTCAGCACGCGTGACATCGCCGGGGCCGCCTGGCGGGACTACGGGACCGTCTACGTCGCCGAGGACAACGCGACCGCCGTCGAACTCATGGACGTGCTCGCCCCGGAGCACCTGGAGGTCATCACCGCTGACGACGACTACTTCCAGCAGAACCTGACGAACTACGGCTCGCTCTTCCTGGGGCCCTGGTCCACCGTCGCCTACTCCGACAAGGGCATCACCGGGACCAACCACGTCCTGCCCACCGGTGGTGGCGCGCGGTCCTCGGCGGGACTGTCCGTGTCGAGGTTCCTGAAGCCCCTCACCTTCCAGCGCATCGATCGTTCCGCGACGATGCAGCTGGCCCCCCTGGTGTCCGAGATCTCCGCCTACGAGGAGATGGAAGCGCATCAGCGCACGGCCGACCTCCGCATCACCCGATTCGGGAACGACTCAGCATCGACCAAGGAGCAACCATGAACAGCAGGCGCGCACTCACGTCCTTCGCAGCCGGTGCACTGGGGATCGCACTCACCCTGACCGCATGCGGCGGTGGGGACTCCGGCGGCAGCGAGGGCGGCGGAGGCGACGGCGAAGCCATCGAGTCGATCACCATCGCCACCTCCAACGACGCTCCCTTCTCCTTCACGGACGACGCCGGCGACCTGCAGGGCATCGACGGCGAGATGATCAACTGGATCGCGGACAAGAAGGGCTGGGAGGTCGAGGTCTTCGTGTCCGAGTTCGCCACCCTGATCCCGGCCATCAAGGCAGGGAAGGCCGACGCCGTCGTCGACGCCATGTACATCACCGATGTCCGCAAGGAAGAGGTGAACTTCACGGACACCTGGTACCAGCAGGGCGAAGGCATGGTCGTCCCGGGTGATTCCACCATGACCAGTCGCGACGACGCCAAGGGCACCGTGATCGGCGTCCAGACCGGCACCACCTTCATCGAGCTGGCGGAGTCGCTGGAGCCGGAGGAGATCAAGTACTTCGACTCCCAGGCCGCCCTGCTGACGGCGGTCGAGAACAAGCAGGTCGACGTCGTCTTCACCGACGCCGCCGTCGTCGCCTACAGCCTGGTGCAGAACCCCAACGACGCCATCAAGATCGTCGACCCCTACGAGCCCTACTTCCCCGGCCTGATCGGTGCCGCCGTGCCGAAGGAGAACACGCAGCTGCTGGAGGAACTCAACTCCGGCCTCGCCGAGCTGAAGGCGTCCCCGGACTACATGGAGATCCTGACGAAGTACGGTCTGACCGAGAGCAACGCCGTCGACTGACCGTCCCGTCCCGTTCCACCGAGGTTGAGAGGAAGGCCCGGTCATCGAGTTCATCCAGAGCACGCTCAGCTACTTCCCGCGCCTGCTGGCAGCCGCACCGATCGTCATCCAGCTCGCCCTGGGGGCGATGGCCCTGGCGCTCGTCCTCGGGCTGCTGCTGGCACTCGCGCGGATCTCGAAGTCGAAGATCCTGCGCGGCATCGGCCTGGTGTACATCGAGGTCATGAGGGGCACGCCCCTCCTGGTCCAGCTCGTCTACATCTTCTTCGTCCTGCCCGCCATCGGGGTGAACATCGATCCGGTCCCGGCGGGGATCCTCGGCCTCGGCCTGAACTATGCGGCCTACCTGTCGGAGGTCTTCCGTTCGGCGATCCTCTCCGTCGAGGCCGGCCAGACGGAAGCCGCCCTGTCCCTCGGCTACACGCCCGGCCAGGCGCTGTGGAAGGTCGTCCTGCCGCAGTCCTTCATCGTGTCGCTGGGGCCGATCGGCAACTACTTCATCGCGATGGTGAAGGACACGGCCCTGACGTCGGTCATCGCCGTGACCGAGATCCTGAAGACCGCCAACGTCATCAACGCGCAGACGTTCGAGACGACGCAGGTCTACACGGCGGCCGCCTTGCTGTACCTGCTGATCAGCCTCCCGCTGTCCCGCATCGTGAGTGCCCTGGAGAAGAGAGCGAGGGTCCATGTCTGACGAAGTGATCGTGAGTGCGCGGGACGTCCACAAGACGTTCGTGGTGACCAAGACCCCGAGCCTGCTGCAGCGCCTGCGGGGGCAGCGGCGGGAGGTCAATCGGATCGAGGTCCTGAAGGGCGTGGACCTGGACGTCCACAAGGGCGAGACCGTCGTCATCCTCGGCTCCAGCGGGTCCGGCAAGAGCACCCTGCTCCGCTGCATGAACAAGCTCGAGACGATCGACGACGGCCGGATCCTGGTCAACGGCCACCTCGTGGGATACGAGGAGCGGGACGGGAAGCTCGTCGACGAGAAGGCGTCCATCACCGCGCGGAAGCGGACCGACCTCGGCATGGTCTTCCAGCAGTTCAACCTGTTCCTGAACAAGACCGCCCTCGGCAACGTGATGGCACCCCTGCAGGACGTCAAGAAGATGTCCCGGGACGAGGCGCAGCAGCACGCGCTCGAGAACCTGAAGAGGGTGGGGCTGCTGGACCGGAAGGACAACTACCCCTCGAGGCTGTCCGGAGGGCAGAAGCAGCGCGTCGCGATCGCCCGCGCCCTCGCCATGGATCCGAGCGTCATGCTGTTCGACGAGCCGACGTCGGCCCTGGACCCGGAACTCGTGGAGGAGGTGCTGGCGGTGATCAAGGCGATCGCCGCCCAGGGCACCACGATGGTGATCGTGACGCACGAGATGCAGTTCGCGCGGGACATCGCGGACATCATCGTGGTCATGGACCAGGGTGTCATCGTCGAGAAGGGGACGCCCGACGAGGTCTTCTTCCGGCCGAAGCATCCGAAGACCTACGCGCTGCTCCGGCGGTCGGGGCTGACCGTGGAACCTCCCGGGACGGCCTAGCACCCGGGCACCGGAGTTCCCTCCCGCTGTCTGGCCGCGACCGGGCGGGCGGCGTAAACTCGTAAGCCACCTGATGTTTCGGGTGCAGAGGCGGAATCGAAGGAGATCGGCATGGGCATCAGCAACATGGTCAAGAACGCAGCGGGCCGCTACCTGGGCAGGTCGGGAACCGGCACCACACCCACCACCGGTCGGACGCGAGGCGGCGGGATGAACGCCGGACGGCGCGGCACGCCGATGCCGTCGGGCAAGGTGGGCGGCATCCTCCGCAACCTGCTGAACCGGAGGTAGTAGCCGGGCCCGGGCGCTT
>NZ_CP024915.1:59110-65868 GCF_002953615.1 Arthrobacter agilis
GCCGCGGATCCAGCCGATGCGCAGTCCGCCCCAGACGGTCTTGCCCATCGAACCGGTCAGCACGGCCGGACCATGCGCCGCGAGGGGGAGTTCGGACCGGCCGTCGATGGTCAGCTCCGCCATCGTCTCGTCCGCGATCACCACCGTCCCCTCCCGCGTGGCGGCGGCCATCAGACGCGCGCGCTGCGCGGCCGGCATGACCGCGCCGGTGGGGTTGTGGAAGTCGGGCATGACGTACGCCAGCGCGGGCCGGGTCCGTCGGAAGGCCTGCTCGAGGCCGTCCTCGTCCCAGCCCCGGTGCGCATCGACCGCGACGGGGACGAGGCGGCGCCCGGCCGACTTCAGGGCCTCGTAGGCGTGCGGGTAGCTGGGTGCCTCCACGAGCGCCGTGTCGGACCGCCCCATCAGGGTGCGCGCGAGCAGGGAGATGGCGTGCTGGGCGCCGAGGGTGACCATGATCTGCCCCGGCCGGGTCGGCAGGCCGCGGGCGGAATACCGGTCCGCGAGGGCCTGCCGGAGCCGCGGCAGGCCGAGCGGGTCGTAACCGTTCCCGTTGAGGTAGGCGGGAAGCTCGCGTGATGCCCTGGCCGCGGCCTCACCGACCTGCGGTGCCGCCGGCAGTGCCGCCTTGCTGAAGTCGAGCACGACGGCGGCGCCGCCGTCGTCCTGCGGGGCAGCCCCGCGCCCCGGCATGGTCACGACGCTTCCGGAGCCGCGCGTGCTCTCGAGGTACCCGGCCGATCTCAGCCGTGCGTAGGCCGCCGCGACCAGGGTCCTGCTGACGGTGAGCTGCGCCGCGAGTTCACGCTCCGCCGGCAGCCGGGTGCCGAGCGGGATCCGCCCGTCGAGGGTGAGCAGCCGGATACGGTCCGCCAGGGCGGCGTAGGCGGGGCCGACGGTCCGCCAGGAACCGAGTTCGGCGGCGAGGCGGCGGGCGGGGAGAACCATCATGGGGCCACCATCCCACAATTGGCATCTTGATGTACGGCCAATCAGAGGCTCTACTGGGACCATGACGTTCCTCGGCGCCCGGCGCGGGCTGCAGCTCCTCCTCGGCCTGTTCCTCTACGGCTTCTCGCTCGCCATGATGATCCGGGCAACGCTCGGGGTGTCGCCCTGGGACGTCCTGAGCCAGGGCGGCTCCCTGCAGACCGGCATCCCGTTCGGTTTCATGACCAACATCATCGGCGGGATCGTGCTGTTGCTCTGGATACCGCTACGGCAGCGTCCCGGCATCGGCACCATCCTCAACGTCCTGCTCGTCGGTCCGAGCGCCGAGGTGGGACTGGCGCTCCTGGATGAGCCGAACGCGCTGTGGGCCAGGGTCCTGCTCTTCACGGGCGGGCTGGTGCTCCTCGCCGTGGCGACCGGCCTGTACATCGGCGCGCGCCTCGGCCCCGGCCCCCGCGACGGCCTCATGACCGGTATCCACCAGCGGTTCGGGCTGCCGATCTGGCTCGTCCGCACGGCGATCGAGGGTACGGTCCTCCTGCTCGGCTGGCTGCTCGGAGGGTCCGTAGGTCTCGGCACGGTGGCGTTCGCCCTCCTCATCGGTCCGCTGGTCAATGTCGCACTGCCGCTCTTCCGGATCCCCGAGCGTCCCCGCCCGGCCCGCGAGGCCGTGGTCGCGGGCTCCTGAGCGCCGGAGTCCTTTCCGGCGCCTGAGCCTCTCGGGTGGAGGACGGGCGCGGACCTAGACTGGTAGTCCTGCCGCCACCGAGAGGATCCCATGACCACCGATGTCCCCAGCACCGAGACCCGCAGCCCCTGGCGCGAACTCGGAGAGGGTATCCACGTGCTGCGCACCGCCGGGTTCGGACTGAACGTGGGGCTCGTCGTCGGCACGGAGCGGGCGCTCGTCGTCGACACCGGTGCGGGTCCCCTGGGCGCCGCGGAGGTGTTCCGGCACATCCGGGACGTCACCGCGCTGCCCCTGATCGTGGTGAACACCCACGCCCACGCGGACCACTTCTTCGGCAACAGCTACTTCGCCTCCCAGGGTGTCGAGGAGTTCTGGGCGACGTCGCGCTGCAGCGCGGTGCAGGCGGAGCACGGGGACGAGCAGCGTGCGCTGGTCGCCGCCGTCGAGCCAGCGATGGGGGCGGCGGACGGCGACTCCACCGATCTCCTGCCGGCCAACCGGCTCGTCGAGGGCAAGCCCGCGGACCTGGACCTCGGCGGCGTGTCCGTGACGCTGTTCCACCTGGGCCGGGGCCACACCGACCACGACCTCCTGGTCGGCGCGGGCAACGTCCTCTTCACCGGCGACCTCGTCGAGGAGGGCGGCGACCCGGCCTTCGAGGATTCCTTCCCCACGGACTGGGTGCGGACGCTCGGCAAGATGGTGGCGCTGGAGGATCTCTACGACGTGTTCGTGCCCGGGCACGGTCGGCCGGTCTCCGTGGCCGAGGTGGTCACCCAGATGAACAAGATGCGCAGCGCGGTCCGCGTGACGCGCCTCGCCATGGACGAGGCGTCCGTGGACATGACCAAGGCCATCCCGATCCTGCCCTACGGCCCCGAGCAGTCGCGGGCCCTGCTGATCCGCCTGCGGACCCTGGCGCACTGGAAGTGGCTGGCGCGCAAGCACTAGGCACGCGCGCACGACGGCGCGCCGAGCGGCCTCAGGCGGAGGTGCCGAAGACCGTCCGGTCGAGGAAATCGTTGCGGAACTTACCCGAGGGGTCCAGGCGCAGGGCCAGCCTGCGGAAGTCGTCGAACCGGGGATAGGCGGGTGCGAGCTGGTCCGCGCCGGCCAGGAACAGCTTGCCCCAGTGAGGGCGGACCGACAGCGGTGCGAGTGCGGCCTCGATCTCGGGCAGGAGCGCCTCGACCTCCGGCTGCAGCGGCTTCCACGTGAAGTGCAGGCCGATGCCGTCCCGCTGGTAGTTGTTGCTCATCCAGAGCTCGTCCGCGGCCATCGACCGCACCTCCGAGACCAGCAGCAGCGGCGTGATCCTGGGTGCGAGGGCACGCATGGCCTCGATGGCCTCGACGGCGTGCTCGCGACCCACGAGGTACTCGGTCTGCAGTTCCTGGCCGTTGCTGGGTGTGAAGGCGAGGCGGAAATGGGCGAGCCGGTCCGACCATGGTCCGGGAACGCCGAGCTGCTGCGTGCAGTGGTCCGCGGCGACGCCCGGTACCGGGTGGTATGCCCGGTCCGCCGGCGCACCCCCGTAGAACGTCCCGGGTACCGGTGTACCGCTGTCCGTCCTGGTCTTGAGCCAGGCCTGCCCGATGGTGTCGCTGGACCAGTCCGTGAAGAGGCTGACGCTGTAGGCGGAGGAGGTCGCGGCGTCGTAGTCCGCGAGGACGGCGTCCCACGGCACCTCGGTGAACACGTCCTGGCGTACGTCGAAGGACGGTTCGATGCGCAGGGTCACGCGATGGACGACGCCGAGCGCACCGAGGCCCACCACCATGCCGTCGAAGTCGGCGTCACCCTTGGCCACGGTGAGCACGTCGCCGGACGCCGTCACGAGCTCGAGCCCGACGACGGCGGTGGCGAGGTTGCCGTTGGCGTTCCCGGAGCCGTGGGTGGCAGTGGCGATGGCGCCGCCGACCGAGATGTGGGGGAGCGAGGCCAGGTTGTGGATCGCGAAGCCGTGCCGCTGCAGGTGTTCCGCGAGGACGCCGTAGCGCACGCCCGCCGCCACCGTGACGGTGAGCGCGTCGGCGTCGATCTCGACCCCCGGATCGAGGACGTCCAGGGCGATGAGGGTCCCCGGGGTGTCGGCGATGTCGTTGAAGGAGTGGCGCGAGCCGAGTGCCCTGACGCGGTCGGCTCCGGCCACGGCACGCTGCAGCTCCGCGAGGGAGGTGGGGTGCTCCATCGTCCGGGCGCGGTACTCGTAATTGCCCGCCCAGTTGAGCCGGTCCCGTACCTGTTCCTCGATCATGGTGGTCCTTGTCTGCCCGGTGTCGCGACGATGGGAGAGGTGCTGCGCACTCCGTCCGCACAGGGTGCCCGCCTATCCTACAACGTTGTAGACTCACCTCACGCGTGGCGTACAGGGCATCACGGGTGGATCGAGGGAGCGGCATGGCGGCCACACTGAAGGACGTTGCGCTGGCGGCCGGTGTCTCGATCAAGACCGTCTCCAATGTCATCAACGACTACCAGCACATCCGCGCCGACACGAAGCAGCGGGTCATGGAGGCCATCGCCGAGCTCGGCTACAGCCCCAATCTCTCGGCGCGCAGCCTGCGCTCCGGCAGGACCGGCGTCATCGGTCTCGCCGTCCCGGAGCTCTCGCTGAGCTACTTCGCCGAACTCGCGGGTTCGATCATCAAGGCTGCCGAGCGCCGTGGACTCAAGGTCCTCATCGAGCAGACGGGCGGGGACCGCTCCCACGAACTCGAGATCCTTTCCAGCCCGCGGCTCCAGATGACCGACGGCCTGCTGTTCAGCCCCCTCGGCATGTCGAACGAGGATGCCCACCATCTGAACGTGAACTTCCCGCTCGTCCTCCTCGGTGAGCGGATCTTCGGCGGCCCCACCGACCACGTCACCATGAGCAACGTGGAGTCGGCGCGGGCCGCGACCGCGCACCTGCTCTCCAAGGGGCGGCGCCGCATCGCCGTCGTCGGTGCGCACGAGGGCGAGGTCATCGGCTCGGCGGGACTCCGGCTGCAGGGCTACCGGCAGGCCCTCGAGGAGGCGGGCATCGCGTTCGAGCCCGAACTCGTGGCCTATACGACGTTCTGGCACCGGGCCAACGGTGCCCGGTCCATGCGGGAACTGCTCGAGGCCGGCGTCGCGTTCGACGCCGTGTTCGGCATGAACGACACCCTGGCCCTCGGGGCGATGCGCGTCCTGCAGGAGGCGGGCCGGAGGATTCCCGACGACGTCGCCGTCATCGGGTTCGACGACCTCGACGAGGGTCGGTATTCACTGCCCACCCTCTCCACGATCGACCCCGGCCGGGACGAGATCGCGGACACGGCCGTGCGTGTGCTGCAGGAGCGCATCTCCGGACGGGACGGAGAGACGCCGCCCCGGGAGTTCGAGGCCCGGTTCCAGGTCATCGAACGGGAGTCCTCGGCGCTTCCCGCCTGACGCTCCTGCAGCAATCGAAAATATCCTCCCGGATGCTTGACAGGTACCGTCCCCACTCTGCATGCTTCTTTCTACATCGTTTACCTACAACGATGTAAACCACGGAACCGACACTTGCGGAAGCCCCCTCCCAGGGAGGTGGACTGCAGGACGGCGGACCCGGATCAAGGAAGATTCGAGCGGGCGCAGCACCTGTGCCCCGGTGATCCTCCTCCCTGCAGCACCCGGACCGGCCGCCCCTCGGGGCGGACCACGGTGGAATCCCACCGCGAGAGGAAGCAAGAGATATGAAAGCCAAGTTCCTGGCAACGGCCGGCATCGTCGCCGCCACTGCCGTAGCACTGACCGGCTGCTCCGGAGGAAGCGGAAGCGGCGGCGGCGGCTCCGAGGAAGCCTCCTGCACCAACACCATCGTCAACGCCGAGGCGCCCCAGGTCACCGTCTGGGCCTGGTACCCCGCGTTCAACGAGGTCGTCGACCAGTTCAACAACGCCAACGACGACGTCCAGATCTGCTGGACCAACGCGGGCCAGGGCAACGACGAGTACACGAAGTTCTCCACCTCCATCGAGTCCGGTTCCGGTGCCCCCGACGTCATCCAGCTCGAATCGGAGGTCCTCTCCAGCTTCACCATCCGCGATGCGCTCGTGGACCTCACCGAATTCGGCGCCGACGACGTCAAGGCGGACTACGCCGAGGGCGCCTGGGAAGACGCGAGCAGCGGCGACGCCGTCTACGCCATCCCCGTCGACGGCGGACCCATGGGCATGATCTACCGCCAGGACCTCTTCGACGCCGCGGGCATCGCGGTTCCCACCACGTGGGAGGAGTTCGAGGCAGCGGCCCGGAAGCTGAAGGAATCCGGCAGCGACGCGGTCATCGGCGACTTCCCGACCAACGGCCGCGCCTTCAACCAGGCGCTCTTCGCCCAGGCAGGGTCCGTGCCGTTCGAGTACGACTCCGCGAACCCGCAGGAGATCGGCATCAACGTCAACGACGACGGTGCCAAGAAGGTCCTGGAGTACTGGGACGGCCTCGTGAAGGACGGCCTCGTCGCGACCGACGACGCCTTCACCGCCGACTACAACACCAAGCTCGTCGACGGCTCCTACGCCGTCTACCTCGCCGCGGCCTGGGGTCCCGGCTACCTGCAGGGGCTGTCCGACGCCGATCCGACCGCCGTCTGGCGCGCGGCACCGCTCCCGCAGTGGGACGCTGCCAACCCCGTCCAGGTGAACTGGGGCGGCTCCACCTTCGCCGTGACGGAACAGGCGAAGGACAAGGAGCTCGCTGCGAAGGTCGCCATGGGCATCTTCGGCAACGAGGAGGGCATGAACCTCGGTGTGGACAAGGGAGCACTCTTCCCGTCCTACGCACCGGTCCTCGACTCCCCGGAGTTCGCCGACAAGGAGTACGAGTTCTTCGGCGGACAGCAGATCAACAAGGACGTGTTCCTCGATGCTGCTGCAGGCTACGAGGGAGCGACCTTCAGCCCGTTCCAGAACTACGCCTACGACCAGCTCACCGAGCAGCTCTACGCGATGGTGCAGGGCGAGAAGGACGCCGGCCAGGCACTCGACGACCTCCAGGCATCGCTCGAGCAGTACGCGACCGAGCAGGGCTTCACCGTGAAGTAGCCGTCCGGGGAGGTGCCCACGGAGACCGTGGGCACCTCCCCGCCCGGTCCGCTGAGCCACCC
>NZ_CP024915.1:65968-76541 GCF_002953615.1 Arthrobacter agilis
CGCCCCTACAGCGGCGGGGTCCGCGGCGGGGCCGAGCGTCGCGACCCCGTGGCCTCGAAGGCGGCCGCGAGGCGCAGCAGTTCCGTGTCGCTGTAGGCGGGGCCGGCGAAGGTCAGCCCCACGGGCATCCCGAGGTCCTGCGCCACCCCCATCGGCACGGTGACCGTCGGTATGCCGAGGTGCCGGGGCACGAGGTTGCCGTTCGACACCCAGACGCCGTTCCGCCAGGCGATGTCCGCCGATGCCGGATTCGTATCGCTGTCGGACGGTCCGACGTCCGCTGCCGCCGGGAAGACGACGGCATCCAGCCCGAGACCGGCCATCCACTCGTCGAGGTCCACGCGGCGTGTCTCCTCGAGGCCCCGGAGACCCTCCTCGAGGTGCGGGATGTCCACGAGCTTCACCGCACCGTGCCGCCGGATCAACTCGGGATATGCCGCGATGTCGTCGTCGAAACCGCTGTACCGGTCCGGAAGTGCCCCGCCGTCCGGCGGGAAGATCGTTGCACCGTCGACGTCGGCGAGGGAGTCCAGGGCCGGGTCGCCGTTCGCCTGCAGGAAGTCGTGCCAGGCCCACGCGGACAGGTCGAGGATCTCGCTCTGCAGGAACTCGGAACTCACCAGCCCCCGAGTCGTGATCGTGGGAGCACCGGGACGGTCGCCCTCGTAGTTGGAGACGACGGGGAAGTCCACCTCGACCACGTCCGCCCCGGCCCGCTCCAGGTCCGCCCGGGCGGCCGCCCACAGGTCGAGGACGGAGGCCCGGGTGCGGATGGCCCGGCCCGTGGGCCCTCCGATGTCGGTGGACGGGCCGGTACCGGCCTCGGGGTCCCCGTTGATGTACATGCGCGGCACGCCGAAACGCTTCCCGGCGAGGTGCCCGCGTGCCTCGTCGGCGTCGCGCGGAGCGAGGGAGACGTACGAGTCGGGCCGGAGGGCCGACGCGGCGGGGATGTCGATCCACGGCTGGGCGCGCCAGAAGTCCCCGCGTGCATCGTCGTCGTCGGCGACGACGACGTCCAGGATCTCCAGGAGGTCGGCCATGGTGCGGGAGTGCGGCACGACGACGTCCATGGTCGGCACGAGCGGCCAGTTCCCCCGGACGGAGATCACGCCGCGGGAGGGTGTGTAGGCGCAGAGGCCGTTGTTCGAGGCCGGTGACCGTCCGGAGGACCAGGTCTCCTCCGCCAGCCCGAAGGCCGCGAAGCTCGCGGCGGTCGCCGTCCCGGAGCCGTTGGACGACCCCGAGGCGAACGCGGCAGTGAGGTAGCCGGCGCTGTAGGGGCTCTCCGCCCGCCCGTAGAGACCGCGCTGCATGCCGCCGTTGGCCATGGGCGGCATGTTCGTGAGGCCGACGAGGACGGCTCCGGCGTCGCGCAACCGGCCGATGGTGAAGGCGTCCTGCTGCGCGACCAGGTCGCCGAAGGCGGGAGAGCCGGCGGCGACGGTCAGGCCCTTCACCTTGTAGCTGTCCTTCGCGGTGTACGGGACACCGTCCAGCGGCCCCCGCACCGTTCCGCGTGCCCGCCGCTCGTCCGAGGCCCGGGCCTCCTCGAGGGCGTGCGGATTCAGGACGACGAGCGCATTGAGGCGTATCCCGCCCCGGTCGTAGGCCTCGATCCGGCGCAGGTACTCGGTGACGAGCTCCTCGCTGGTCGTCCGGCCGGCGGCCAGGGCCTCGCGCAGGTCCCGGATGGTGGCTTCGACGACATCGATCGGCATCACTGCTCGCCCCCTCGCGCTCGCGGCTGCTGCTGCGTGATGCAGTGGATGCCGCCGCCGAAGGCGAAGATGTCGCGGGCGTCCACCAGTTCGATCGTCCGCCCGGGGTAGGCCTCGGCGAGGATGCCTGCCGCCACCTCGTCCCGGGGATCGTCGAAGGCGCAGAGGACGACGACGCCGTTCGCGACGTAGTGATTGATGTAGGACCAGTCGACGAACTCCCCGTCGTCCCGGATCGCGGTGGGTGCGGGCACGTCGACGATCCGCAGGGGGGCGCCGTCGGCGTCGACGGCTGCGGCGAGGACGGATCGCAGCCTGCGCGTCACCTCATGGTCCGGGTGCTGCGGGTCGTCCTGCCGGTGGAGGAGCAGCGTCCCGGCGGCCGTGAACGCGGCGACGATGTCCACGTGGCCCCGCGTGCCGAACTCGTCGTAGTCCCGCGTCAGCCCGCAGGGCAGCCAGACGGCGTGCCGGGTGCCCAGGCGGGCGTGGAACTCGGCTTCCACCGACTCCTTGGTAGCGGTCGGGTTCCGGCCCGGGTCGAGCTGGACGGTGTCGGTCAGCAGGACGGTGCCTCGCCCGTCGACGTGGAATCCTCCGCCCTCGTTGACGAGGTCGCTCGTCGTCGCGCCCACCCCGGCGAGCCGTCCGACGGCCGCCGCGACCTTCGCGTCCTCGGTCCAGGCGGCCCAGTGCTGCGCTCCCCACCCGTTGAACACCCAGTCGACCGCCGCCACTCCTCCGCCCGGCTCCTGGACGAAGGTGGGGCCGGAGTCGCGCAGCCACGCATCGTCGAGGGGCACCGCCTCGACGGTGATGTCCTCTCCCAGCATGCCGCGCGCCCGGTCCAGGTCTGCCGGATCGGCGAGGACGGTGACCGGCTCGTACCGGGCGATGGTCTGCGCCACGCGGACCCAGGCCCTGCGTGCCCGGTCCAGGCTAGCGCTCCCCTGCTCCCCGAAGGTGTCGTTGGCGGGCGGGAACGCCATCCACGTCCGGGCGTGGGGCTCCCATTCGGCGGGCATCGTGGCACCCGGCGCTGGAAGGGTCCCGGCTTCCTGGGGGACGGTCGAGGAGGGGGAGGAGCCCACGGGATCTTCCTTTCGGGGTGCGGACGAATGACCTGCGCCACAAAATGAATGGCGTTCATTATTGCGGCAACTCTAGAGGACGTGGTCGAGGGTGCACAAGCCGGAGATACCCGGTGAAGCCTCACCGATAGCGGCGGGCGTCCGCGGCCTCGGGCGCGAAGACGCCGACCTGCAACCCGATGACGGGGGCATGCCAGTCCGAGACGGGGGACACCTGTCCGGTCAGCCGCTCCCTGAGCCAGCCGCTGAGGTCACCCGTCGCCCGCGTGCCGTCGATGACGTCGGCCAGGGGGTAGCCCCCGGTCCGGGGGACCTGGACCTTGGTGCCGTCGAGGAAGGAGACGATGACCTTGACCCTGGCATGCCCACGGCACTCCCGCTCGGCCTGATCGGCCTCGTGCCGCAGGGCGGTCAGGGCGTGGTCGAACACGATGCTCCCGCGGTCGAAGGACGGGTGCGCCGGCCGGGCGACCGAGTGGAACGCGACCCAGTGGAGTGGATGCACGTCCGAGACGACGGTCACCGCTCCTGCCCGTGCCCTGATCTGCAGCCACACGAGGTCGTCCGGGACACCGTTCAGTTCGGCGAGGACGGGACGTACGCCGCAGGCCTCCCAGAGCGACGCGATGCGGTGGTGGAGCGCCGGGACATCAGGGCAGGTCACCGTGAACCCGTCCTCAGCTGCCTCGACATCCACCTTGAAGACCAGCATGCCCTACCACCTACGGGACGCGGACGACGTCCCTTACGTCGAAAATAGGCTCCTGCGGGGCGTGGGTCCAGTACTTTGGCGGGTCGGCTTTCCGCTTGAAGCCCGGCGGGGTCCTATCCGACGGGACCGGGGCCGAACTCCACCTGTACGGTGAGGCCGCCGCCGGGGGTCCGGGCGAAGGCGAGGCGTCCGCCGTGGGCCTGCGCTATCCGCATGCAGGTCGCGAGGCCGATCCCGGTGCCGGACGGATCCCCGTCACGGTCGAGGCGCACCAGCGGCTCGAGGACGCGGTCGTAGTCCTTCGGCGGGATGCCCTTCCCGTTGTCGGCCACCTCCAGGCGCCAGGATCCGGGCGTGGCGATACCGCTGATGCGTACCTCCGGTGGGATGCCGGGACGCGCGTAGGCGACGGCGTTGGCCACCAGATTCTGGATGAGGACGCGCAGCTGCTCCCGATCGGCGCTGGCCGAGAAGTCCTCGGTGTGGATGCGCACGCCGTCCACGTGGTGCCCCAGGTCGTCGACGGCGGCCTGGACCACGGCCGCGAGGGAGACGGTCTCCGGATGCGCGGCCCCGCCGACCCGCGAATAGCCGAGGAGGTTCTCCACCATGGAGGACATGCGGAGGGCGCTTGCACCGATGCGCTTGAAGTACGTGCCCGCAGGGCCCTCCTGCAGGTCGGGCTCGTCCTCGGCGAGCTCCGCGAGTCCGACGACGTTGGTCAGGGGTCCACGCAGGTCGTGACTGATCCGGCCCGCGAATTCGCCGAGCAGTTCATTGCTGCGCTGCAGCTCGGAGATCGTCGCGTCGAGCTGGCGTGTCCGCAGCTGGAGGTCGAGGACGTCGACCACCTGGGCGGCCAGGGTCTCGAGTCCCGCCGTCTGCTGTCCGGTGAGGCTGCCCGGCTCCTCGTCGAAGATGCAGAGGGTGCCGAGGGGTACGCCGTCCGTCGTCAGGAGAGGCGTGGTGGCATAGAACCGGACGGCCCCGAAGCGACCGTCCACGAAGGGGTTCGCCCGGAACCGTACGTCCTCGCTGCAGTCCTCCACCACGACGGTGGAACCGTACTTGAGCACCTGCCCGCACAGCGAGTCGTCCCGCGCGCACATGAGCGGCTCGAGTCCCAGCGCGGCGATCTGGTGGAACTCGTCCTCGGTGATCACGTTGATGGCCCCGTACCGGGCGTTGCAGAGCTGGACGGCGAGCGCCACGAGATTCTGCAGGGCGGCCGGAGCGTTCGAGGCAGCGGCCGGCTGCGGCAGGGAACCGGCGGGCGCCACCTCGCCCAGGGCCACGCCCAGCCCGTACCGCGAGAGCAGGTCGGCGTGCCCGGAGCCTCGGTCAGCCTTCTGCAGGGATGCCTGATCGGTCATGTCGCGAACGTCCTCCCAGTAGCAGCGCGCGGTGATCTGCCTCCTAGGGTAGTCCCCGGCATCCACGCGCACAGCGAACACGCGGCCTCCCCGGCTGGCTGCTCACCAGGATCGGGGACAATGGGGATGTGGCCCTGTTAACCGAATCCCCCGTCCTCGACGCCGACGCCGTCCGCCGCGAGGCCGGACGCCGTCGCACCTTCGCCGTCATCTCCCACCCCGACGCCGGCAAGTCGACCCTCACGGAGGCCCTCGCACTCCTCGCCCGGGCCATCCAGGACGCCGGTGTCACGCACGGCAAGTCGAGCCGCCACGCGACCGTGTCCGACTGGATGGGCATCGAGCAGGAGCGCGGCATCTCGATCAGCTCGGCCGCGCTGCAGCTGACCTACCGCGACACCATCCTGAACGTCGTGGACACCCCCGGCCACGCCGACTTCTCCGAGGACACCTACCGCGTGCTCGCCGCCGTCGACTCCGCCGTCATGCTGATCGACGCCGCGAAGGGCTTCGAGCCGCAGACCGTGAAGCTGCTGGCCGTCTGCAAGGCCCGCAACATCCCGATCATCACCGTCATCAACAAGTGGGACCGGCCGGGCCTGGACGCGCTCGGGCTGATCGACGACGTCGGCGAGCGCACCGGCATGACGCCTGTCCCGCTGACCTGGCCGGCCGGGATCGCCGGCGATTTCCAGGGGCTGCTGGACCTCCGGGCACAGCGGGCCATCGCCCTCGAGGCCGTCGAGGCGGGCGCCCAGGCTGCCGAGGAGACCGACGTCGACATCGACACCCTCGACCCGCGTGATGCGGGTCCGTGGGTCGACGCGCGCGAGGAGTCCGGCCTGGTCGAGTCCTCGAACGGCTCCTTCGACCGCGAGGAGTTCGAAGCCGCGCGGCAGACGCCCGTCCTGTTCGCGGCGGCCGCCAAGAACTTCGGCGTCTCCCAGCTCCTCGACATCCTCGTGGATGTGGCACCCTCGCCCTCGCCGCGTCCCTCCAAGGAGGACGAGCCCCGGCCCATCGACGCGCCCATGTCCGGTTTCGTCTTCAAGGTGCAGGCCGGCCAGGACAGCGCGCACCGCGACCACATCGCCTACCTGCGCATCTGTTCCGGCACGTTCGAGCGCGGCATGGTCATCACCAACCAGCGGACCGGCAAGCCCTTCGCCACGAAGTACGCGCACCGCGTCCTCGGCCGCAGCCGCGAGGTGGTGGACACCGCGTGGCCGGGCGACGTCGTCGGCCTCGTGAATGCCACGAGCCTCCGCGTGGGCGACAGCCTCTTCGCCGAGCAGCCCGTGCAGTTCCCCGACATCCCCCGCTTCTCCCCCGAACTCTTCGCCGTCGCCCGGGCCAAGGATCCGGGACGCTACAAGCAGTTCCGCCGCGGCATCGAGCAGCTCGAGCACGAGGGTGTGGTGCAGGTGCTGCGCTCGGACCTCCGAGGCGATCAGGCGCCCGTCCTGGCCGCCGTCGGTGCCCTGCAGTTCGAGGTCGCCGCCGAGCGGCTCGGGACCGAGTTCAATGCGCCGACGTCGCTGGACCACCTGTCCTACACGCTCGCGATGCGCGTGGCGCCCGAGAGCCAGGGCGTGCCGCAGACCTTCCGCGGCGGTGAGATCATGTTCCGGTCCGACGGCGAGATCGTGGCCGTCTTCGGTGACAAGTGGAAGGTCGGACACTTCAGGAAGGACTTCCCCGACGTCGTCCTCGAGCCCATCGGTGCCGCCGTCGACCAGTAGAGCGTCGGTCAGTAGCTCCCGGACGCTCCGCCGCCGCTGAAACCGCCGCCGCCGTTCATGGAGGAACCCGACGAGTGGCCAGCGGTGCCGCCGGAGTAGAGCGCGGGGTTCGCCACGTAGAGGGGCAGCCAGAGGGCCGGGTTGCTCACGGCGTCACTGCCACGGGTGCTGTACCGGTACTTCCGGTAGGCGTCGCGCTGCTCCTCGGTGAGCCGGAGATCGGGGTCCGATTCCTCGGCGGCCCGGAGTTCCTCGTCGGCGCGTCGACGACGGCGGCGGGAGTCCGCGACGATCCACCCGATGACCGCTGACAGCAGGAGGGCGATGCCTCCGCCCACCCAGGCGAACAGCACCCAGTCGAAGGGCTCCTCCTCCGGTTCCGAGCCCTCCGCGTACAGGTACACCTGGTCCACGGCCTCCGTGAGCCCCCGGGCGTAGTCCTCATCGGCGAAGGCCGGTTCGAGGACGTCCTCGACGACGTCCTCGGCGTCGTCGTCCGAGAAGGCCTCCCGCACGCCGTCGGCCGTCTCGATGCGCAGTTCCCGCTCACCCGTGTCCGCGACCAGGAGCACGCCGTTGTCGGCGCCCTCGTCGCCCACCTGCCAGGCGGTGGCCACCGCGCGCGCGTAGTCCTCGATGGACCCTCCGGCGCCGTCGACCGTCAGGACGGCGACCCGCGCGGCACCGGTGGTGCTGTTCCGGCGCTCGATGAGGGCGTCGAGGTCCTTCTCCTCGCCCGGCGTGAGGATCTCGGCGGCGTCCAGCACGTTGCCCTGGACCGGGCGTTCGGGGACATCGGCCGGCCGGCTACCACCGCACCCCGTCACCAGAAGCACCAGCGCCGCGGTCACCGCGCCGGCCCGCCGTCGTCTTCCCGGAATCATCAGCACTCCCCCACGGTGTGGCCCTTCGATGTCTCCATTATGGACCGGCATGCCGTCAGCGCGACCCCATGGAGAGCAACCCGTTCCGGATACCCGGGAACACGGCGTGCAGCCGGTCGCGCGAGCCGGTCTTCTGCAGCAGCCCGGCGAGGTGGTACGTGATCGTCGTCTGCTCCACGAAGCGCCGGGCGGAGATCCGGGCGGAAGGACAGTGGGCCCGGGCAGCGCCTAGCTGTTCCGTCCCCGCGCCGTGACCGCCCAGCGTCCCTGTGCGGCGCCGTCGCGCACCACCTGCACCTCGTCCACGAGGTTGATCGTCATGCAGACATGGTTCGGGACCACCCGCAGCCGCGAGCCCAGCGGTGGAAGCTCCCGGCCGGAGGGCCACTCGACGGTGGCGTGGTGCTCGGACAACGCCACGATGCGCGCGTCGTGGTGGTCGAGCAGCCTGCCGTGCCCGGTGGCCCAGGCGGCGCGGTCGCTGCCCAGTACCTTGCTGCCGGCATCCAGGATGAAGCGGTCCGGGCCTCCGTCCGCGCCCCGCCGGTGGCTCACCACCGTACTCTCGATGCTCAGCGCGATGTCCGTCGGCCGGCAGTTGCCGAGCTCCCACTGCTGCGCGTCCCCGAAGACGTACACACCGGGGCGCAGTTCCGTCAGGGTGTCGCCCGAGGACAGGGGCGCCGACGGCGTGGACCCGCCGCTGACGGCGGGATCGCTGAAGCCTGCGTCGAGAAGGGCCGCCGCGGCGGCGGACAGGGCGGCCTGCTCGTCGGCGACCGCGGGACCCGCTGCTCCGGGGCCGTAGCTGTGGCCCGGGAAGGTGAAGACGCCGCGGACCTCCAGTCCGGCGGATGCGGCGGCCCTGGCGACCCCGACGGCCTCCCCCGGCAGGACTCCGCTGCGGTGGTGTCCGCTGTCCAGCTCGATGCGGACGCCGATGCGGGCGGCACCGGGCCCGAGGCTGCGGGCCAGCTGCAGGGCGCCCTCCGCCGAGTCGACGCCGACCTGGACGCGGGCGCGGTCGGCCAGCGCGAGCAGGCGCCCGGCGTCCCGCTCGTCGACCCACAGGGGGTAGGCGATGAAGACGTCCTCGATGCCGCGGGCGACGAAGGCCTCGGCCTCGCCGATGGTCGCGACGGTCAGGCCGACGGCACCCGCGGCGACCTGCAGGTGCGCGATCTCGGCGATCTTGTGGGTCTTGGCGTGCGGGCGCAGCGCGATCCCCCGCTCCCGCGCGGAGGTCGCCATGGCGGCGATGTTCCGTTCCAGGACGTCGAGATCGACGACGACGGCGGGCGTTGCGACACTGCCGGTGGCCGGCGGGATCCTGCCGCTCACGAGTCGAAGTGTGTCTCTGGGAGTTCCTGCCCGATCGAGGTGACCACCGCTGCTGCGACGTCCGCGAGTTTCTTGTTCCGGCCGCTGGACGCAGCCTTGAGGATGGTCATCGCGGTGTCGTGGCTGCACCGGTTCTGCCCCATGATGATGCCCGCCGCGACGTCGATCGTGGTGCGCGAACTCATCGCGGCCCGGAGCTGGTCACCGGTGTCGGAGAGGTGCGCGACGCGGACAGCCATGCGGAGGGATTTCGAGGCCTCCCGTGCGAGGTCGACGGCGGCGGCGATGGCGGCCTCGTCGAAGGCGTTCTCCCGGGTCGAGTACAGGTCCAGACCGGCTGCGGCGAGTCCGTCGAGCGGGATCGGCACTCCGATCACCGAGCGGACACCATGGTCGGCGATGGCCCTGGTGTACTCCCCGAAGCGGGACTCGCTGCGGAAGTCCGGCACCACGTAGACCTGGCCCTCGCGTGCGGCCCGGATGCACGGGCCGTCGTCGAACTGGTACTGGACCTCGTCCATCAACCGCGCCTGCTCGCTGCTGCTCGCCACGTTTCCCTTGGCGCGCGACCGGAGGAGGGTCACCCCGCAGAACACCTCGCTGCCCTCCGACGACAGCGCGTCCGCAGCGAGCTTCGCCAGCCCGTCGAGGAACTCGTTCACGTCGGAGCTCTCCAGCACCATGTCCTGCAGCATCCCCGGCAGGGACACTTCGCCGAGTATCTGGTCGTCAGCCACCGGGATCCACCTTCTGCTCGCATCGGGCCGCCGGTACACGGCCCATCGTCCGCCACGCTACCCGCACGGCAGGCCCACGGGAAACAATCGTCGACCTTCCGCATCCGGTCGTCAGGCGGGCCGGGATCAGGGTGGGGCGGAGTCGGACCGGGCGGACCCAGGACCGACGACGGCGGCGCGACGAGCCGCTTCCGGCCCGCCGCGCCGCCGTCGGACGCGGATCGGAGGAACTAGGAGGCGCGACCGGCCGGGGTGATCCCGCCGGAGCAGGCAGCGCCGGGCTCGCGCGTCTGCTCGCCCTGGATGTACTTGTCGAGGAAGGTGGCCAGACGCGCATCGTCCGCGGAGTCGACCTCGAGCTGCAGGCCCCAGGCACTGGCGGCGATCGGGGTGCCGAGGTCCGGGTAGGGGCTCAGCAGCACGTAGGAACGCGTCCCCACGAGTTCGGTCAGCTTGTCGATCTCCTCCTGCCCGATCTCCGGGTCGTAGGTGATCCAGACGGCTCCGTGCTCCATGGAGTGCACGGAGTTCTCATTGGGCACGGGCTCCGTGTAGACGCCGCAGTTGGTCCAGACGGGGCTGTGGTCCCCGCCGACGGGGGGCGACTGCTCGTACTCGACCGGGCCGTCGACGTGGTTGAACGTCACGTCGGGATATTCCTGGATCCCCTCGATGGGCTGCGAGGCGGCAGCCTCACGGTCCCGGTTCACCTGCACCTGGTTCACGATGACGAGGGTCACGGCGATGATGACCGCGAGGATCACGGCTCCGATGCCACCGAAGATCAGGGCGTTGCGCTTGCGTTCACCGGCCCGCTGCTGGGCCTGGATGGCGGCCAGGCGCGCCTGGCGGTCCTGGTTCTCCTGGGAACGTTTCTTGTTCAACGAGATGTCCTTCGGTGCTGGAGTGGCTGCGGCGTACACCGCGGATCGGATTGCGCCGGAAACAAATGTACCGGCGGGTCGCGCCAGT
>NZ_CP024915.1:76774-81728 GCF_002953615.1 Arthrobacter agilis
AGGGCGTCGAGCATGCCCTGCATGAGCGTGATCTCGGCCTGCTGGCCGGACTGGATCTTGGTGGCCAGTGACCGGACCTGGCTCGTCTCCGCGAGTTCGGCACCCGCCTCGGCCATCTCGACGCCGGCCGTGTGGTGGTTGATCATCAGCGTGAGGTAGAGCCTCTCGGCGTCCTCGCCGTCGGCGGCGCGCAGTTCCTCGAGCTGGGCCTCGGTCGCCATCCCGGGCATGAGGCCGTCGGCTGTGAGCATGGACGCGCCGTCCCCCGAGCCCATGTCCATGCCGCCGTGGTCACCGGATCCCGCGGCCATCCACTCCATGCGGGGTTGCGGGCTGCTCTGGCCCAGCCCCCACTCCTCGAGCCAGGCGTACATCTGCCCCGCCTGCTGCTGCTGGGTGAGTGCGATGTCGTAGGCGATCGCACGGAGCGTCTCGTCGGTGGCGCTGTCGCGCACGATCATCGACATCTCGACGGCCTGGTTGTGATGCACCTGCATGTCCCGGGCGAATCCCGCATCCGCGCTGTCCGTGCCCGGATACGAGGGCCCTGCCGAGATGCGTCCTGCGGTGAAGGCCAGCGCGAAGAGGGCGAGTACCGCGATCGCGGCGAGGATCAGGAGCACTCGTTTCTGCCAGCCGGACAGCGAGAGGGTCATGGACGTCCTTGGATTCGGAGGTGTGCCGGTCAGCCACCCTACGGTGTCCGGCTGGGCGTTCCCTCGACAGGGGAATATCCGGTCGGAGTGGTGGCTTATACCCCCTGAGGGTATCGTAGACGACATGCGAGGAGCGAATCGATGACCACCGAGACCACAACGGACGCGACCACGGCACCGCACGGCTACACCGCCGACAAGGACGCCTACCTCAAGCGGCTCCGCCGTATCGAGGGCCAGGTGCGCGGCATCGCGCGGATGGTCGACGAGGACAAGTACTGCATCGACATCCTGACCCAGGTCGCAGCCGTCAACAAGGCACTCCACGCGGTCTCCATGGGACTGCTCGAAGAACACATCTCACACTGCGTCGTCGGGGCAGCCCAGGAGTCCCAGGTCTCCGGCAACGACGACGCCGTCCAGGAGAAGGTCCAGGAAGCGACGGCCGCGATCGGCCGGCTCCTGCGCTGATCCGCCACCATCCACCCCGATCCGAGGAGAACACCATGACCACCACCACGATCAACATCACCGGCATGACCTGCGGCCACTGCGTCAGTGCCGTCGAGAGCGAGCTGTCCGGGCTCCCCGGCGTCGAGACCGTCGACGTCGACCTCGTCAACGGCGGGACGTCGACCGCCACCATCTCGTCCTCCGCACCACTGGATGCCGCCTCGATCGACGAAGCCGTCGCCGAGGCCGGTTACACCGTGGTGCCCGCCGGGTCCTGACATGGCCACGCAGCAGATCCCGGCGCAGCGCGCCGACCAGGAGCAGCGCGTCGTCGAACTGTCCATCCAGGGCATGACGTGCGCGTCCTGCGTGGGCCGTGTCGAGCGGAAGCTCGGCAGGCTCGACGGCGTCGAGGCGAGCGTCAACCTGCCACTGGAGAGCGCCGTGGTCAGGGTCCCCGCCTCCATCAGCGACCAGGACCTGATCGACACCGTCACAGCCACCGGATACGGAGCCCACGTGGTGCATCCCGACCGACCGGGCGGGGACGCGCACGACCATGAGCACACGCCGTCCCTGCTCGGGGCACGGCTGGTGCTCGCCGCACTCCTGTCCGTGCCGGTCCTGTTGATCTCCATGGTGCCCGCACTCCAGTTCGCGAACTGGGGGTGGGTGGTCTTCGCGTTGTCCGTCCCCGTGGTCACCTGGTCCGCGTGGCCGTTCCACCGGGCCGCCGCCGTCAACGCACGGCACCTGTCCTCCACCATGGACACCCTCGTGTCCATCGGCGTCACTGCGGCCTTCCTCTTCTCGGCCTGGCAGCTCGCCGCCGATCCCACCCTGACGCAGCACCCCGGCATGGCCGGCATGGACGCGCATGCCCTCTACTTCGAGGTGGCCGCCGTAGTCGTGACGTTCCTGCTGCTCGGCCGCTTCCTCGAGGCGTCGGCGAAGCAGCGGGCCGGGAACGCCCTGAAGTCACTCCTGAGCCTCGGCGCCAGGGAAGCGCATGTGCTCCGCACCGTCGACGGCGAGCGCATCGAGGTCACCCTGCCCGCCGACACGCTGATCCCGGGCGACGAGTTCGTGGTCCGTCCGGGCGAGAAGATCGCCACCGACGGCGTGGTCACCGAGGGCGCCGGCGCCGTCGACACCGCACTGCTCACGGGAGAGAGCATCCCGGTCGAGGTGACCGCGGGCGACGCCGTCACGGGCGCCACGATCAACACCTCGGGCAGGCTCGTGGTCCGCGCGACGCGCGTCGGTTCCGACACCGTGCTCTCGCACATGGGCCGCCTCGTCAGCCAGGCGCAGAGCGGGAAGGCCCGGATCGCCCGGCTCGCGGACCGCATCAGCGCCGTCTTCGTCCCCGTGGTGCTCGTCCTCGCGATCCTCACCTTCGTGCTCTGGCTCGTCCTCACGGGCGACCTCGACGCGGCCTTCACCGCGGCAGTCACGGTCCTGGTGATCGCCTGCCCCTGCGCCCTGGGCCTCGCGACGCCCACGGCTCTGCTCACCGGCACGGGCCGCGGCGCGCAGCTCGGGATCCTCATCCGCGGACCCCAGGTCCTCGAGGACACCCGGACCGTGGACACGATCGTGCTGGACAAGACCGGCACGGTCACCACGGGTGCCATGGCCGTGGACGACGTCGTCGTGCTGTCCGACATGGACGCCCCCGGCCTGCTGCGCCTCGCGGGCGCCGTCGAGGCCGCGAGCGAGCACCCCATCGCCCAGGCGATCGCCCGGCACGCCGCCGCGCGGGGCAGGCTCCCGGAGACGACGGGCTTCTCCAGCGCTCCCGGCGGCGGCGTGCGCGGCGAGGTCGACGGCGTGACCGTCACGGCCGGCCGGGCAGCCTGGCTGGAGGAGAACGGGATCCGCCCCACCGGTGAGCAGACGGCGGCCTTCGGCACCGCCGAGGACGCGGGAGCGACGGCGGTGTGGGTGGCCGTCGACGGCGACGTCGCGGGCATCATCACCCTGTCCGACACCGTCAAGGAGGGTTCCGCGGCCGCGATCGGACACCTGCGCCGGCTCGGGCTGCGGCCCGTCCTGCTCACGGGCGACAACCGTGCCGTGGCCCTGCAGGTGGCTGCCGCGGTGGGGATCGACGCCGTGGACGTCCGCGCCGGGGTGACTCCGGCGGGCAAGGTCGACGCCGTGCGCGAACTGCAGGCGGCAGGGGCGACCGTGGCCATGGCCGGCGACGGCGTCAACGATGCCGCAGCGCTCGCCCAGGCGGACCTCGGCATCGCGATGGGATCGGGTACCGACGTCGCCATCGAGGCGGCGGACCTCACCGTGATGGGCAACAGTCTGGAGCAGGTCGCCCAGGCGATCGAGCTCTCGCGCCGGACGCTGGGCACCATCAAGGGCAACCTGTTCTGGGCCTTCTTCTACAACGCCGTGGGCATCCCCGTCGCTGCACTGGGCCTGCTCAACCCGATGCTCGCGGGGGCGGCGATGGCGGCGAGTTCTGTCCTCGTGGTCGCCAATTCACTGAGGCTGCGCAGCTTCGGGCGGTGATCCCGCCGGCCCGTGCCGGCACCCGATCGGCTCCTGCCGACCGGGTGCCGGCACCGCTCCGGTCTTTTCCGCCGTCGGTCCGTCAGCGGGATGTGGCCGATGCCAGATCGGACAGTGATGTCAGGGGGACCTCCCTGGGCCGTTCCACGGTGCTGCGGACGCGGACGGCGATCCCGTCCGCAGCCGACTGCAGGAGGGATTCCATGACGTCGAGGACGTGGTAGGCCAGTTCCCCGTTGGCCCGGTGCTGCTCACCCGGCGGGGTGAGGGCCATGTCCGCGAGGCCGTACCCGCGGCCGGCTCCGATATAGCCTGCACTGGCGGGGAGGACCTCCCACCCGATCTCCCTGTCGTTGCCCCTGTTCTCCAGGGCGCAGACGGACACCTCCCCGTCGAAGTAGTTGGGGTCGGGGACCGTCATGCTGGCCCGTTCGCCGTGGATCTCGATGTTGGAGGATCGCGTCTGCACGGCGTCGAAACTCATGACCAGGGTGGAGAGGGCGCCCGACTCGTGCACGAGCACACCGGTGACGTGCGTGTCGATGGTCACCGGCACCGTCTGGCCCGCCCGTGGTCCGCCGCCGATGGTCCGTTGTTCCCGCGTGTGGCTGGCCGCTCCGATGACGGACGTGACCGGCCCCAGCAGGGTGACCAGCGCCGTGACGTAGTACGGGCCCATGTCCAGCAGCGGCCCGCCACCGGGCACGTAGTAGAAGTCCGGGTTGGGGTGCCAGCGTTCATGGCCGGGCGTGACCATGGTCGCGGTGGCCGAGATGGGCCGGCCGATCAGGCCGTCGTCGATCGCATGGCGAGCGGTCTGGATGGCCGTCCCGAGCACCGTGTCGGGAGCGCACCCCACCCGGACCCCGGCGGCCTCCGCGAGGGCGAGCACCTCCCGGGCCTCGGTCGTGTTCGCCGCCAGCGGTTTCTCGCCGTAGACGTTCTTGCCGGCCGCGATCGCCCGAGCCGCCACCTCCGCGTGGGCGGCAGGGATCGTGAGGTTCAGGACGGTGTCGATCCCGGGGTCGGCCAGGAGCTCGTCCACGGTCAGGGCCCGCACTCCCTCCTGCGAGTCCGCCACGGCCTGCGCCCGGCCCGGGTCCAGGTCCGCCACGGCCTTCAGGTTCACCGATCCCAGCGACGGCAGGGTCTTCAGGTACTGGGCCACGATCGCTCCGCAGCCGATGATTCCGACGTTCAACGGCTCGCCCACAGCAAACCCCTTTCGATGATGGTCCGGACGTTGGGATCGTCGAGGATCTCCACGCGGTGTCCGGGGGTGGCGACGAAGATACGGCCCTCGCCCCACTGGCGGG
>NZ_CP024915.1:81956-84532 GCF_002953615.1 Arthrobacter agilis
GTTCCAGGGGTCCCATGCGCGGACGGCCTGGGTCGTCGTCGCGAGCACGTCGATGTAGTCGTCCGCGAGCACCCAGTACTGCTCGGTCACGAGGTCGAAGTCCCCGATGCCGCGGGTGATCGGATGATCCGCGGCGGCCGGGAGCATGGTCACCCGGTACGGCACGTAGTTGTCGGACTGCTCGCCGGTCCTCTCGTCCGGGTGCTTGCCGGGATGGCAGGCGAACTGACCGCCGATGAGGTGGAGGTAGTCGGATTCGTTGCGGTACGAGTCCGCGATCCCGCCGTGCCAGCCCGCGAGTCCGGTCCCGGCCTCGACGGCCGCCCGGAGCCCGGCGAACTCGTCCTTCTCGATGGTGTTCATCGTGTTGCACTGCAGGATCAGGCTGACGGTCGACATGTAGTCGGCATCGGCGTAGATCTTCGGTGACTCCTCGATGCGGACGGTGTAGCCGTGCTCGCGGAGGAACGGGAGAAAACGGTCCGTGGCTTCGACGGGCTGGTGCCCGTCCCAGCCGCCGCGGACGACGAGTGCTTCCTTGCTGGTCATGATGCCTCTTTCGTGGTCGTGGATCGGCTGTCGCGCCCGCGGGCGGAGAAGGCTGCATCGAACGAGGCCCCCGAGGGGGCTATGGTGGCCAGCTGCCGCACGAGGGCGAGGGCCTCCGGCGCGCCGATGAGGCGATCCATTCCGGCGTCCTCCCATTCGATACTGGTGGGTCCCTGGTAGCCGATCGCGTTGAGCATGCGGAAGATCGGTTTCCAGGGCACGTCCCCGTGCCCGGCGGTGACGAAGTCCCAGCCCCGCCGCGGGTCCCCCCACGGCAGGTGTGAGCCGAGGCGTCCGTTGCGTCCGTTCAGCTGCCGGACGGATTCCTTCACGTGGACGTGGAAGATGTGCGGCGCGAAGTCCTGCAGGAACATCACGGGGTCGAGGTCCTGCCAGACGAAGTGCGAGGGGTCGAAGTTGAGCCCGAAGCCGGGCCGGTTCCTCATGACCTCCAGCGTGCGCCGGGTCGTCCAGTAGTCGTAGGCGATCTCGGACGGATGCACCTCGAGCGCGAAGCGGATCCCCTCGGCGTCGAACACGTCCATGATCGGGTTCCAGCGAGCCGCGAAGTCCTCGTAGCCACGCTCGATCATCCGTTCGGAGGCGGGAGGGAACATCGCGACGTACTTCCAGATGGAGGATCCGGTGAACCCGGTGACTACCGACGCCCCGAGCCGGGCTGCGGCCCGGGCGCTGTCCTTGACGACCTCGGCGGACCGCCGGCGGACTCCCTCGGGATCGCCGTCCCCCCAGACCTCGGGGGTGAGGATGTCCTGGTGGCGCTCGTCGATCGGGTCGTCGCCGACGGCCTGCCCGGTCAGGTGGATGGCGATCGCGTGGACGGCGAGGTTGTTCTCCTCGAGGATCCGGAGGCGGTCCTGGACGTAGTCGTCGTCCTGCGCGGCCCGCCCCGGGTCCAGGTGGTCTCCCCAGCAGGCGATCTCGAGGCCGTCGAAGCCCCACTCACCGGCCATCCTCGCCACGTCCTCGAACGGCAGGTCGGCCCATTGGCCGGTGAACAGGGTCACCGGGCGCGGAGTGGCAGCTCCGGTCGCGAAGGCCTCAGACATGCTGCCACCCCGAGTCGCTCGCGGCGGACTTCTCGATGGCGTGCAGGACCTTCTGGACCCGCAGTGCCTCGTCGAAGGACGGTGACGGTGTGGTGCCGTCGGCGATGGCCTGCACGAGATCCACGACCTGGTGCGTGAAGCCGTGCTCGTAGCCGAGGCCGTGCCCGGCCGGCCACCAGTTGCCCGTGTAGGGGTGCACGGAATCGGTGACGTTGATCGTGCTGAACCCCGCGGTCTCGGGAGGCTGCGTCGCGTCGTAGAACTCCAGGGAGTTCATGTTCTCGAAGTCGAAGGCGAGCGAGCCGAGGCTCCCGTTGACCTCCAGGCGCATGTTATTCTTCCTGCCGGTCGCGAAGCGGGTGGCTTCGAAGACGCCGATCGCTCCTGACTCGAAGCGTGCACTGAAGATCGCGGCGTCGTCCACCGTCACCGTGCCGGTCGCCCCGTCGCTGGAACCCTGGCCGCCGAGACCCACCAGGGTCCCGCCGAGGGGACGTTCGTGGACGAAGGTGGTGAGGAGGCCGGAGACTCCCGTGATGGGCAACCCGGTCACGTACTGCGCGGCATCGATGCTGTGCGCTCCGATGTCCCCGAGGGAACCCGACCCCGACCTGCTCTTGTCCAGGCGCCAGGTCATCGGTGCGGTCTCGTCCGTCAGCCAGTCCTGGAGGTACTGCGCCCGGACGTGCCGGATCGTCCCGAGCCTCCCCTGGTCGACGAGCCGCCGGGCCAGGGTCAGGGCGGGCGTGCGGCGGTAGGAGAACCCGCACATCGCGAAGACCCCCTTCGCCTCGGCGGCCCGGGCCGCCGCCGCCATGCGTTCGGCCTCCTCCACCGAGTTCGCGAGCGGCTTCTCGCAGAGCACGTGCTTGCCCGCTTCGAGTGCTGCGATGGCGATCTCGGCGTGGGTGTCCCCGGGGGTGCAGATGTCGATGAGGTCGACGTCGTCACGCTCCA
>NZ_CP024915.1:84770-88500 GCF_002953615.1 Arthrobacter agilis
CGTCCGGCCACCTCGGGCGCGACCTCGTTCACCCGGCGGGACGGCCCACGTACTCGGCGAGGTGCCGTCCGGTGAGCGTCGCCCGGGAAGCGACGAGTTCTGCCGGCGTTCCTTCGAAGACCACCTTCCCGCCGTCGTGCCCCGCTCCGGGGCCGATGTCGATGATCCAGTCCGCGTGCGCCATCACCGCCTGATGGTGCTCGATGACGAGAACGGACTTGCCGGCGTCGACCAGGCGGTCCAGCAGGCCCAGCAGATTCTCGACGTCGGCCAGGTGCAGGCCTGCCGTGGGTTCGTCGAGGACCAGGATGCCGCCCTTCTCCCCCATGTGGGTGGCGAGCTTGAGGCGCTGGCGCTCGCCGCCGGACAGCGTGGTCAGGGGCTGGCCGAGGCTCAGGTACCCGAGCCCGACGTCGGAGAGACGGCTGAGGATGGCATGGGCGGCGGGCACCCTGGCCTCGCCGGCCCGGAAGAACTCGGTGGCCTCGGTGACGGGCATCGCCAGGACCTCGCTGATGTCCTTCCCGCCGAGCGTGTACTCGAGCACCTCGGCCAGGAACCGCTTGCCGCCGCAGACCTCGCAGGTGGTCGCGACGCCGGCCATCATGGCGAGGTCCGTGAAGATGACGCCTGCGCCGTTGCAGGTGGGGCAGGCGCCCTCGGAGTTCGCGCTGAACAGGGCCGGCTTGACGCCGTTTGCCTTCGCGAACGCCTTCCGGATGGGCTCCAGCATGCCGGTGTACGTGGCGGGGTTGCTGCGGCGTGAGCCCTTGATGGCCGTCTGGTCCACCGCGACGACGCCGTCCCTGCCGGACACGGAGCCGTGGATCAGTGAGCTCTTGCCCGAGCCCGCCACGCCCGTGATCACGCACAGCACGCCCAGGGGTATGTCGACGTCGACGTCCTGCACGTTGTGCGACGTCGCTCCCCTGATCTCCAGTGCGCCGTGGCGGGCGCGCACGCTCTCCTTGAGCGAGGCGCGGTCGTCGAGGTGCCGGCCCGTGAGCGTCCCGCTGTGGCGCAGGCCCTCGACGGAACCCTCGAAGCAGACCGTGCCGCCGGCGGTCCCGGCGCCCGGACCGAGGTCGACGACGTGGTCGGCGATCTCGATCATCTCCGGCTTGTGCTCGACGACCAGCACGGTGTTGCCCTTGTCCCGCAGGCGCAGGAGCAGGTCGTTCATGCGCTGGATGTCGTGCGGATGCAGGCCGATCGTGGGCTCGTCGAAGACGTAGGTGATGTCGGTGAGCGACGAACCGAGGTGGCGGATCATCTTGGTGCGCTGGGACTCGCCGCCGGAAAGCGTGCCGGACGGGCGGTCGAGGCTGAGGTAGCCGAGCCCGATCTCGACGAACGAGTCGAGGGTCTCCCCCAGCGCCGTCAGGAGTGGCGCCACCGAGGGTTCGTGGAGGTCCCGTACCCAGGCGGCGAGATCGCTGATCTGCAGGGCGCACGCGTCGGCGATGCTGAGCCCGGCGATCTTGGAGGAGCGCGCGGCCTCGCTCAGTCGGGTGCCGGCGCACCCGGGGCAGGTGGTGAACGTGACGGCCCGGTCGACGAAGGCGCGGATGTGCGGCTGCATCGCCTCGCGATCCTTGGACAGCATCGACTTCTGGATCTTGGGTACCAGGCCCTCGTACGTGATGTTGATGCCGTCGACCTTGATCTTGGTCGGTTCCTTGTGGAGCAGGTCCTGCAGCTCACGCTTCGTGAAGTCGCGGATGGGCTTGTCGGCATCGAAGAAGCCGCAGCCGCCGAAGATCCGGCCGTACCACCCGTCCATGCTGTAGCCGGGGATGGTGAGCGCGCCCCCGTTCAGGGACTTCGTGTCGTCGTAGAGCTGGGTGAGGTCCATGTCCGTGACCGAGCCCATGCCTTCGCACCGTGGGCACATGCCGCCGGTGATGGTGAAGCTGCGCCGCTCCTTCACCGTGGTGCCGCCGCGCTCGAGGGTCACCGCGCCGGCACCGCTGATCGAGGCGACGTTGAACGAGAAGGCCTGCGGAGACCCGATCCGGGGGTTCCCCAGCCGGGAGAAGACGATGCGCAGCATCGCATTGACATCGGTGGCGGTACCCACGGTGGACCGGGGATTGGCTCCCATGCGTTCCTGGTCCACGATGATCGCCGTCGTCAGCCCTTCGAGGACGTCGACCTCGGGGCGCGCGAGCGTCGGCATGAAGCCCTGCAGGAAGGCGCTGTAGGTCTCGTTGATCATGCGCTGCGACTCGGCGGCGATGGTGTTGAAGACGAGGGAACTCTTGCCGGAGCCGGAGACGCCCGTGAAGACGGAGAGGCGGCGTTTCGGGATGTCGATCGAGACGTCCCTCAGGTTGTTCTCGCGCGCCCCCTGCACCCGGATGAGGTCGTGCGTGTCGGCTGTGTGGAGCTGGGGCTGCTGGACGTCCGTGGTGGCCGTGGTCATCGTGTCTCCATCGTTCGGGGGCCGCTTCCGCCGGTGGTCTGCCGGGAGCCGCGGCACAGGGGCCAGCCGCGGGCAGCACGTCTGATTGTCCGTCGTCGATGCGGAACCGGCAATGGGGTGGGCACCCGTTGCTGTCCGCGATCGTGCTTTGCTGGTGGGATGAGTACCGATACCTCACGCAACCAGGTCCGGCCCGAGCTCCCGGCCGGAGCCCTCCGCGAGCAGGTCGAGGCCGTCCTGTCGGTGGACCAGCCCCGGATCGTGGCCGCGGGCGACCCGGTGCTGCGCCGGCCGGCGGTCGACGTCGACGGACAGCTCGACGACGACACCCTGGGCCGGCTCATCGCCACGATGCGCCGCGTGATGCACGCCGCGCCCGGAGTGGGTCTCGCCGCCCCGCAGATCGGCATCCCCCTGCGGATCGCAGTCCTCGAGGACGAGGGCGTCCAGGACCCGGTGGTCGCCCAGGCCCGTTCCCGCACCCCCCTGCCGTTCACCGTGCTCATCAATCCCGCCTACGAGGCCGTGGACCACTCCCTGCACGCGTTCTACGAGGGCTGCCTGTCGGTGCCCGGCTACCAGGCGGTCGTCGAGCGCCATGCCCGTATCACGGCCACCTACACGCAGCCGGACGGCGTCACGGTCACCGCCGGGTTCGAGGGCTGGCCCGCGCGCATCGTGCAGCACGAGACGGACCACCTGGACGGCCGGCTCTATCTGGATCGGGCGATCATCCGATCCCTCAGTGCGAACTCGGAGCACGGCCGCTGGGCGCAGCCGACCGTCGACGACGCGCGGCGGGGCCTCGGCTTCTGAGGCCCCGCCGCGCCGCCGCCGGCTACCGCACCGCCATGGCGGGCGGGTTCGCGTTGGTCGGCAGGTACCTGGCCCACCACCTCAGGATGTGGTCGAAACGCTGCCTGCGGTGCCACGGCGATCCCGACCTCGAGAGTTCGTGGGTCTCGCCCGGGAACACCAGCATCTCGGTCTCCACGCCCTGCTTCTTGAGCGCCGTGTAGTACCGCTGCGCCTGTTCGATGGGGCAGCGGAGGTCCTCCTCGGAGTGGATGACGAACGCGGGGGTCCTCACCTGCCCGATCTTCGCGAAGGGGTTCTGTGCCTCGACACGCGCCGGGTCCGTGCCGGTGTATGCCTCCGAAAAGAACCAGCCGATGTCGGAGGACCCGACGAACGACGGCGGATCCAGGTAGCCCCGCTCGACGATCGCCGCCTCGAAGCGGTGGTCGTGCGCGATCGTCCATGCCGTCAGGTACCCGCCGTACGATCCGCCCATCACACCGAGGC
>NZ_CP024915.1:88600-88668 GCF_002953615.1 Arthrobacter agilis
ACGCGCATCCGCGAGCCCTTCTTCCGATGGCTCGACGACGCCTGGGGTCGGCGGGCCGTGCGTACCCC
>NZ_CP024915.1:88768-98227 GCF_002953615.1 Arthrobacter agilis
GGAGGGCCTCGGGTGCGAGTTCGGGCTGGGCTGGCTGGGCTACCTGGGCTACGAGCTGAAGCGGGAGACGGGCGGCGGATCCACCCCGCCGGTCGAGGGAGCCCTCCCCGATGCCGCTCTGATCTTCGCCGGCCGCGCCGTCGTCCTCGACCACGCCGAGCGCGCCGTGTTCCTGCTGACCCTCTCCGACGGCCGTCCCGACGCCGAGCTCGGCGCCTGGCGTGCCCGCGCGCGCGAGGCCCTCGCCACGCCGGCCCCCGCTCCGCCGCCCCTCCCCCTGCCCGTGCCCGTGCCGCGGTTCGCCGCCCGGGACTCCCGCGAGGAGTACCTCGCGAAGGTGCGCCGCGCCCAGGCGGAGATCGCCGAGGGGAACACCTACGAGGTGTGCCTGACCACCTCGCTGTCCGCCCGCACGGACGCCCTCGATCCGCTCGGCGCGTACCTCCGGCTCCGCACCGGCAGCCCTGCCCCGTTCGCCTCCTTCCTCCGCTTCCCGGGTTTTGCCGTCGCGAGCACGTCCCCCGAGCGGTTCCTGGAGCTGACCGCCGACGGCCGGATGCGGGCCGAGCCCATCAAGGGGACGCGCGGCCGGTCAGCGGACCCGGCGACCGATGCCCTCCTCCGCGAGGAGCTGCGCTCGTCGGAGAAGGACCGCGCGGAGAACATCATGATCGTGGACCTGCTGCGCAACGACCTCTCGCACCACGCGGTGCCGGGATCCGTCACGGTCAGCAGGCTGTGCGACATCGAGACCTACGCCACCGTGCACCAGATGGTCAGCACGATCGACGCGCGCCTCCGGCCCGGGAGTGCCCGGGCGGGCGTCGTGGCCTCGGCGTTCCCGGCCGGATCGATGACCGGAGCACCGAAGATCAGCACCATGGCCATCCTCGACGGCCTGGAGGAGGCTCCCCGCGGCCCCTACTCCGGCGCAGCCGGATACTTCAGCCTGACCGGCGCCACGGACCTCGCCGTCGTCATCCGCACCCTCGTCCTGCGGGAGCACGACGGCGGCACGCACCTCACGCTCGGCGTCGGTGGGGCGATCACCGCCGATTCCGATCCTGCCGAGGAGTGGGACGAGGTCCGGACGAAGGCGCGCGGTGTCCTCTCGGCCCTGGGTGCCGGTTTCCCTGGCGACCGCGTGCCCATCGGTGACCCCCTTCCGCTCCCCGATCCCGTCCCGACCCGTCCCGACCAGGAGACCCTCATGACCACGGACACCACCCCGCCGGCCGGACCCGGACCTGCGGACACCGCCTCTGCGGCGAAGCCCTCCGTCCTGTTCGTCTGCGTCCACAACGCCGGCCGCTCCCAGATGGCCGCGGCCTACCTGCACCACCTCTCCGAAGGACGGATCGAGGTGCTGTCCGCCGGTTCCCGGCCGGCGAGCCAGGTCAACCCCGCAGCGGTGGAGGCCATGGCGGAAGAGGGCATCGACATCGCCGCCGAGACCCCGAAGATCCTCACCACCGACGCGGTGGAGGCCTCGGACGTCGTCGTGACCATGGGCTGCGGGGACGAGTGCCCGTACTTCCCCGGCAAGCGGTACGAGGACTGGGTGCTCGACGACCCCGCCGGCAAGGGAGTCGAATCCGTCCGACCGATCCGGGACGAGATCAAGCGCCGCATCCAGCACCTCATCGAGGACCTCCTGCCCGGCTAGGACCTGCTCCGCAGCGCCGGACGACACCGTCCGTGGCCGCTCCGGCGGCCGGGATCGCCGCACGGCACGAGCAGCACGGCACGAGCAGCGTGGCAGCAGGATGTTCCCCGTGCCGGTGCCGGTGGGTAGAGTGGAGTGCGGTGAGCCGGGAAGTCTGGTCGGCAGATTGTGTCGTCGACCCCGATTCCAGGAGGAATCCTCCCATGGCCGAAGAAGCACCCGAGCCCACACCCGCACCCCGATCCGGCGTCCTGGGCCGAGGCTCCTACTCGGAGGTCCTGCGGATCGGCGAGATCCTCCGCAAGGAGACCGTCGGCGGGATCCTGCTCGTCCTCGCCGCAGCCGTGGCCCTGATCTGGGCCAACTCCCCTGCCTCGGAAAGCTATTTCGCCCTGCGGGACTTCCGGATCGGGTACGAGCCCTGGCATCTGGAGCTGAGCCTCGGGGCATGGGCGGCGGATGGTCTGCTCGCGGTCTTCTTCTTCCTCGTCGGGCTGGAACTCAAGCGGGAGTTCGTCGCCGGGGATCTGCGCAGTTTCACCAGGGCCGTCGTGCCGGTCGCTGCAGCTTTCGGCGGGGTCGCGGTACCGGCCCTCGTCTACGCGGTGATCAACCTCTCCAGCCCCGAGACCCTGCAGGGCTGGGCGACACCCACGGCCACCGACATCGCGTTCGCGGTCGCGGTCCTGGCCATCGTCGGCTCCCACCTCCCCAGCGCCCTGCGCATCTTCCTGCTCACCCTCGCGGTGGTCGACGACCTGCTGGCCATCACCATCATCGCGGTGTTCTACTCGGACGACCTGCACCTCGCGCCGCTGCTCCTGGCCCTGATCCCGCTGGCGCTGTTCACGGTCCTCGCCCAGAAGTACCGGCGCTTCTTCGGCCTGAAGCCCGCCGCGGCCTGGTTCATCCTGCTCCCGATCGGCTTCGCCGTCTGGGCGCTCGTGCATGCCGGGGGCATCCACGCCACGGTTGCAGGAGTCCTGCTCGGGTTCGCCGTACCGGTGATCCGCAGCCGGGCGAGCGGCGGACCCGGTGCAGGGCCCGGGCTGTCCGAGATCTTCGAGCACCGCTTCCGCCCCCTCTCGGCCGGCTTCGCGGTGCCCGTGTTCGCGTTCTTCTCCGCGGGCGTGGCCGTGGGCGGCTGGAGCGGTTTCCTGTCTGCCCTGACCGACCCCGTCACCCTGGGCATCATCGCCGGACTGGTGGCCGGCAAACCCATCGGCATCGTCGGCACCACCTGGCTGCTCACCAGACTCACCCGCGTCACCCTCGACGCGTCCCTGAAGTGGGTGGACCTGGTCGGGGTCGCCCTGCTCGCCGGCATCGGATTCACCGTCTCCCTCCTCATCGCCGACCTGAGCTTCGGCGACGGCGGGACCACGAACGACCACGCCAAGGTCGGCATCCTCACCGCGTCGCTGACCGCGGCCCTCCTGTCCGCGATCATCCTGCGCAGCCGCAACAGGCACTACCGCACCATCCAGGCCGAGGAGGAGATCGACGCGGACGACGACGGCACCCCCGACGTCTACCAGCACGGGCAGCCCCACCACCCCTGACCACGCCTGGTCCGGGCAGGGGCACCGCCTCGTCGGCGCATCGGCAGGCCGCCCTGCGATTCCACGCCGCCCGCAACTCGAGCCGCCCGCAGGGAACCACACCGCCGTGGCGCCTCCCGGCGCGCACGATCCCGCACTAGGGTCGGTGCATGGCCTCCCTCGAACCGACCACCCTGCGGGGAGACCGCGTCGTCCTCGAACCCCTCGCCCACGAGCACCACGACGGCCTGGTGGCCGCGGCCGCCGACGGCGAGCTCTGGAACCTCTGGTACACCTCCGTGCCGACCCGGGAGGGGATGCGGCAGGAGATCGACCGGCGCCTCGCCCTGCAGGACACGGGCTCCATGCTGCCCTTCACCACACGCCTCGTCGAGCCGGGCAGCGGCGGGCCCGGCAGGATCATCGGCATGACCACCTACATGAACATCGACCGGGACACCCCGCGCGTCGAGATCGGCTCCACCTGGAACGCCGCCTCGGCCCAGCGGACCGGGACCAACACGGAATCGAAGTACCTCCTGCTCCGCCACGCCTTCGAGGAGTTCCGGTGCCCCGCCGTCGAGTTCCGCACGCACTGGCTCAACCACCAGTCGCGCGAGGCGATCTCGCGACTGGGCGCCAGACAGGACGGCGTCCTTCGCAGCCACACCCGCGCCGGGAACGGGGAGCTGCGCGACACCGTCGTCTTCTCGATCCTCGCCCACGAGTGGCCCATGGTCCGCGACAGCCTGCTGTACCGGATGCGGCCCCGCGGCTAGGACCGGATCCGGAGACGGCGGACACGTCAGCACCGTTGTCAACCAGGGGTTCGCCGCACCGTCGGGCATGCGATCGGGTCACCATGGAGGGGTCAGACCGCGGCGGTCACGGGCGCCCGCGGACCAGTTCGACTGAAGGGTCACTACATGGCAGACATTGGTGGAATGGCCGACAAGGCCAAGGACTACGCGCAGGACAACCCCGAGAAGGTCGACCAGGCCAAGGACAAGGCCAAGGACACCTTCGACGGCAAGGACGGCGACCAGAAGTAGCACTTCCCTTCGACGGAGGCCGGACCGCGGGATGCGGTCCGGCCTCTCCTGCGTCCCGGCAGGGTATGCGCCGGGACATGACCATCGGGCCGCCCTCAGTGCGGCAGGGCAGGTCCCGTGCTCCCCCTGATGACCAGGCGCAGCGGGCCCGCGTCCGCAGCGCTCCGGGCCCCGCGGTCCATCAGGGCGTCGATGCAGGACCGGCCCAGGTCGTGGAACTCCTGCCGGACGGTGGTCAGCGACGGCTCGTAGAACTCGGCTTCGGGAACGTCGTCGAACCCGACGACGCTCACGTCGCGGGGAACGCTGCAGCCTCGCTCACGCAGCGCCTTCAGCAGGCCCAGGGCCATCTGGTCGTTCCCGGCGAAGACCGCAGTGGTGCCGTCGGAGACGTCGAGCCGCATCCCGGCGTCGTAGCCGGACCGCGCACTCCAGTCCCCCTGGTACAGCGCTCCGTCCCCGAGCCGGTGTGCGCGCAGCACCCTGCGCCACCCGTCCACCCGGCGCTGCGCATCCACCCAGTCCAGCGGCCCGGCGAGGTGCGCGATCCGGCGGTGTCCGAGCTCCACGAGGTGCTCCACCGCCCGCGCCGCTCCACCCTCCTGATCGAGCGAGACGTCGCCGTCGATCCCGCCGCCGCCGCCCACCATGACCATCGGGATGCTGGTCTGGACCTTCGCGAGCACCTCGAGGGCCGAGACATGCGGGGTGACCGCGACGACGGCCTCGACCCCGTGGTTGAGCAGCCCGCTCAGCCCTTCGTCCACGGCGGCCTCGGAGTAGTCCTTGAGGGTCACGACGGTCAGGAAGTAGCCGGCACTCCGGGCCGCGTCCTGGATGCCCATGAGGACGCTCGACGGCCCGTACTGCGCCAGTTCGCCGGCGAGGATGCCGATGGAATGGGTCCGCCCCGTGGCGAGCCAGCGCGCGGCGGCGTTGGGACGGTAATCGAGTTCCGAGATCGCCGCCCGCACCTTCCGACGGGTCGCGTCGCTGACGTTGGGGTGCCGGTTGACCACACGGGACACCGTCTGGTGCGAGACCCCTGCGAGCGTCGCCACGTCCGTGAGGCTCGGTCCCCGCGGTGCTGTTACTTCGGCCATCGAGTTGTCGCCCATCTCCCCACGTGGTCCCAGTATGCACGAAACCCGGAGCGTGTATCGCCCCCGGCGACGTCGTTCCGAGGCGTTCCGCACCGTGTCGAAAATGTGACCGGAATCACTTGACCGCCTAATTGTTAGCGTTCACAATTGCAGCCAGGGCACGACGCCCGCGCAGCAACGACGGTGCAGGTGCTCCTTGCTGCGGTTCCGAATTCCAGGAGGCAGCAGTGTTCAAGAAATCCTTCGTGACGGTCATCGCAGCGACCACCCTCGCGCTGACGGCGTGTGGTGGCGGCTCGGACGCAGGAGGTGGTTCCGATGACGGGATCACCATGGGCTTCGCACAGGTGGGCGCCGAGAGCGGCTGGCGCACGGCCAACACCAAGTCGATCCAGGACTCCGCCAAGGCGGCAGGCGTCGACCTCAAGTTCTCCGACGCGCAGCAGAAGCAGGAGAACCAGATCAAGGCGATCCGGTCCTACATCCAGCAGCAGGTGGACGTCATCGCCTTCTCGCCCGTCGTCGAGTCGGGCTGGGACACGGTCCTCAAGGAAGCCAAGGATGCCGACATCCCCGTGATCCTGACGGACCGCTCCGTCGACTCCGCCGACACCTCCCTGTACAAGACCTTCCTCGGGTCCGACTTCGTCGAGGAGGGCAAGAAGGCCGGCGACTGGCTCGTCGAGGACTCGGCGTCGACGGACGGCCCGATCAACATCGTCGAGCTGCAGGGCACCACGGGAGCGGCCCCCGCGATCGACCGGAAGGAAGGGTTCGAGGCGGCCATCGCGGCGGATCCCGACCTCACGATCGTCGAGTCCCAGACCGGCGACTTCACCCGCAGCGGCGGCAAGCAGGTCATGGAGGCGTTCCTCAAGAACACCCCGGACATCGACGTCGTCTACGCCCACAACGACGACATGGGACTCGGGGCGATCGAGGCGATCGAGGCCGCGGGCAAGGTGCCGGGCAAGGACATCAAGATCATCACCGTCGATGCCGTCAAGGACGGCATGACGGCGCTGTCCGAGGGCAAGATCAACTACATCGTGGAGTGCAACCCCCTCCTCGGGGAGCAGCTGATGGACCTGGCCGCGAAGGTGGTCGCCGGCGAGGAGGTGCCCGCCCGCGTCGTCACGGAGGAATCCGCCTTCACCCCGGAGCAGGCCAAGGAAGTCCTGGCCAGCCGCGAGTACTAGGAGCTCGACAGGATCCGGCACACCGGAAGCGGGTGTCCGGGTCGACGACGGGGGATGCGGTGGCCGGGCCACCGCATCCCCGACAGAAGGGCAGGACAATGAACGAGATCGTCCCCGTGGTCGCGATGGCCGGGATCTCCATCGAATTCCCCGGCGTGAAGGCGCTCGACGGAGTCGACCTCCGGCTGTTCCAGGGTGAGGTCCATGCCCTGATGGGGGAGAACGGCGCCGGGAAGTCGACACTGATCAAGGCCCTGACGGGCGTCTACGCGATCGACGGCGGGACGATCACCGTGATGGGCTCGGACCACCGCTTCACCTCCCCTGCGGAGGCACAGGCCGCAGGCGTCAGCACGGTCTACCAGGAGGTCAATCTCTGCCCCAACCTGTCGGTCGAGGAGAACATCCTCCTGGGGCGGGAGCCGCGCAGGCGCGGGGGCATCTCCTGGAAGGAGGTCCGCCGGAAGGCGAGGGAGGTCCTCGGGCAGCTCCAGCTGGGGCACATCGACCCCGGGTCCGTCCTGTCCTCCCACTCGATCGCCCTCCAGCAGCTCGTCGCGATAGCACGGGCGGTGCAGGTGGACGCCAGGGTGCTCATCCTGGACGAGCCCACCTCGAGCCTCGATGCCGACGAGGTCCAGCAACTGTTCGCGGTCATCCGGACGCTGCGCGACCGTGGCGTCGCCATCCTCTTCGTGTCCCACTTCCTCGAGCAGGTGTACGAGATCTCCGACCGCATGACCGTCCTGCGCAACGGGAAGCTGGTGGGCGAATACCTCACCCGGGACCTGCCGCGCATGGCACTCATCTCGAAGATGATCGGCAAGGAGATGGACGCCCTCGCCGAACTCGAGGACGCCGAGGGCCGCCGCCAGTCGGACCGCACGCAGGATGCCCCCTTCATGCAGGCGGAGGGCCTCGGCCGCAAGGGCTCCGTCCGTAACGTCACCGTCGCCATCCACGCCGGTGAGATCCTCGGCCTGGCAGGATTGCTGGGTTCCGGACGCACGGAGACCGCGAGGCTGCTCTTCGGGGCCGACCGGTCCGATCAGGGCAGCCTGCGGATCGGCGGAACGGTCCGGACGCTCCGGACTCCCCGCTCCGCGATCGACCGGGGGATCGCCTTCTCCTCGGAGAACCGGAAGGAGGAAGGACTGATCGGCGACCTGTCCGTCCGCGACAACCTGGTCCTGGCCATGCAGGCCAGCAAGGGATGGCTGAGGCGGATCCCCCGGGCGACGCAGGACCAGCTGGCCGAGAAGTTCATCAGGGCCCTGGACATCCGTCCGGCCAGCAAGGACGCCCTGATTCGAAATCTGAGCGGCGGCAACCAGCAGAAGGTGCTGCTCGCCCGCTGGCTCATCACGAACCCCAGGCTGCTGATCCTCGACGAACCCACCAGGGGCATCGACATCGGCGCGAAGACGCAGATCCAGAAGCTCATCAGCACCCTCGCCTCCGACGGCATGTCCATCATCTTCATCTCGGCCGAGCTCGAGGAAGTGCTCCGGCTGAGCGATCGGATCGCCGTGCTCAAGGACCGGGAGATGGTCGCCGACCTGGCCAACGACGGAGTCACCATGGAAGACGTCATGACGATCATCGCGGGGACGAACGCATGAACGCCCTCCTGAAGCACCGGCTGACCTGGCCCGTGCTCGCACTGGTCCTCCTGCTCCTCCTCAACCAGCTCTTCCGCGCCGACTTCCTGGCCGTGCGCGTCCAGGACGGGCACCTGTTCGGGAGCCTCATCGACATCCTCCGGAACGGTGCACCGACGATCCTCATCGCCCTGGGCATGACGCTCGTCATCGCATCGCGCGGTATCGACCTGTCCGTGGGAGCCGTGGCCGCCATCTCCGGGGCGGTCTCCTGCACCTACATCTACAACTCCCCGGATCCCTCCTCCTTCCGCACGGCGGCGGTGGCGGTGGTCATCGCCGTGGCGGTGGGACTGGCCCTCGGTCTGTGGAACGGCTTCCTCGTCTCGGTGGTCGGCATCCAGCCCATCATCGCCACCCTCGTCCTCATGACGGCCGGGCGGGGACTGGCGCAACTCGTCACCGACGGCCAGATCATCTCCGTGTCCAACGACTCCTACCAGGCGATCGGCGCCGGATTCTTCCTCGGCCTCCCGATCTCCATCCTCATTGCGGCGGTCGCCTTCGGCGTGGCCGGGCTGCTGACGCGGCGTACCGCCCTCGGAACGCTCATCGAAGCGGTGGGCATCAATCCGGTCGCCAGCAGGCTGGCAGGGCTCAACGCACGCAACATCACCTGGACCGTCTACGTCTTCAGCGGTCTGTGCGCAGCCGTCGCCGGCCTGATGATCAGTTCCAATGTGACGGCCGCGGATGCCAACAACGCCGGTCTCTACATCGAGATGGACGCCATCCTCGCCGTCGTCATCGGAGGAACCTCCCTGGCGGGGGGCCGGTACAGCCTCGTGGGTACCCTCGTCGGCGCCCTGATCATCCAGACACTGACGACGACCGTCTACACGCTGGGGATCCCGCCCGAGGTCACCCTGGTGTTCAAGGCGCTGGTCGTCATCATCGTCTGCCTCCTCCAGTCCAGCAAGGCCCGGGCGCTGCTCGGCCGGCGCCGGCGTCCCGTGACAGAACAGTCCGAAGTGAAGGTGTCCATCTGATGTCGGTCCTCACCCGCACCCCGGCGCCGCTGAACCGCAGCCGGATCAGCCGCCTCCAGGGCAAGGCGCGCTACGCGCCGGCACTCGCCACGACCGGGTTGTTCCTGGCGATGTTCGCCGCCGGCGCCGTGATGTACCCCGGGTTCCTCTCCGGCCAGGTGTTCCTCAACCTCCTGATCGACAACACCTTCCTGATCGTCCTCGCCGTCGGGATGACGTTCGTGATCCTCACCGGCGGGATCGACCTC
>NZ_CP024915.1:98464-110254 GCF_002953615.1 Arthrobacter agilis
TCGTGGATCTGACCAGGTCCATCCACACGGATACGCACCGATTGGCGAATGAAGCGGTAGCCGCGTCGGCCGTGAAGCGCAGCGTGATCGAGCAAGCCAAGGGCATTCTGATGGCTCGAGGCGGGCTGACAGCATCTGAAGCCTTCGATCGGATCAGGCAGCGGAGTCAGCTGACCAACCGGAAGGTGATCGCCATCTCGCAGGACATCATCGATCGCACTCACCACCTCAACCAGCACAGCCGGCCTGAACTCCTTGCCCGGGCATTGCTGGATCTGTTGCCGACACCCTGAACTGTCCCACCCACTCCTTCCGGGACCTGGCACTTCACCGGTGCTCGACGGCGGACTGCCGGCTCCTGGGGTGTCCTGGAAGCTGTCGACTCCACGCCTACTGGGCCTGCCTGTACCGCGTTCTTGTATAAGGGGCCCTTTCAGGATTGGATCGCTTCATGAACCCGACCCGGATCAACACGAGCGCCTTACCGGAGAACCTTGCACTCCTGATCACAGGTATAGGCGTGGCGGCCGTCATCGTGGTGGTGGCGTGTGCGGTCGTGATGCACTACATCGACAGGTCCAAGGAACAGCGTTCCAAGCAGTAGGTCGGACGATGGGGTCCGATCCACGCTGCGCAACCTACTGATCGCCATCAGTAGCCGAGGGCTAGGGTGAGCCATGACGACCATCGTCGAGCCACAGTGGCTCGAACGATCCGGTACGTCCGGGAACCAGTCGTCGATCCAGCTCCTCGGTTTGATCACGACGGCAAGAGACCGCAACTGGAATGTCGCTCCCGACCACGAGATCGACGCATTCCGTGCCGTCCGCTCCCCTACGAAAGGTTGTCCGGTGGCCCGCAACAGCAGCACGACGTCATCTCCCGTCGACTCACCTCCCCGCTTCATCGACCCGAGGCGATGGGGAACCCTGATCGGATTGTTCGGTGCAGGTGTCTTCGTCTTCTCGTACACGCCGGGATTCGCAGAGTTCACGACGGTGGCCGCACGCATCCTGGTCATCGCTGCAATCACCGGTACGCTCTGGTTCCTCTTCGCCTCTCCGCGTTTCCTCGGCCCGTTCAGTGCTCCTCGTGGTCGGCACATCGGGATCTACCTGCTGTGCGTGATCATGGAATTCGCGCTCATAGCCTTCGGCACGGGACGGCTTACATCGTTGGGGAAACCAGAACTTCAGCCCGCGCTGATCGCCCTGGTCGTCGGTCTCCACTTCATACCCTTCGCCTGGGCCTTCAGGGAACGCATGTTCTACACGCTCGGTTCAGTCCTTGCCCTCCTCGGTGGTGCTGGTCTGCTCATCGGCACAGGAACCAGCGCACTGACAGCGGCGGTGGGAGCTGGGCTCATGATGTCGCTCATTCTGCTTGCCTACAGTCTGGGGATGTTCGCGGGCCCGCGACCGGGAAATGATCGATAGCAGGCACTGATGCCGCTGGGTTCTCCCGCTCGCTATTGGATGGCATTGTCGAGTCGCTGCAACCATGACTGCAACTTCTCGGGGCCGTCGAAGTGGGCACCGGGTAGTCTGCTCACGTCCGGAGCCATGTCAGGGCCATCGACGACGAGCGTGTAGCCCCCTGCTGAGGTTGTCACGTCGAAGGCAGGCAGGTCGCCCCGATCATCACCCGCGTACGCGACGGTCTGCAGTCTCCAGGTACTGATGATGCGTCGGAGTGCTGTGCCTTTGTCCTGCTGCAGGGGCATGCGGAGTTCCTCCACGAATTTGCCGGGTTCGCGCCGCAGCGCGTGAGTGTCGATCACTTCCTGAAGGAGCGGAGTGACCAACTTCGTCGCGACATCGCGGTCTGGTGCACGCCGCCAGTGAACGGCGACTGCGAGCGATTTGTCTTCGACGTATACACCCTCGACACCGTCCAACTCCCGGTGCAGCACCGCGGTGGCGTCTTCGACGGCGGTCATCCACTGTCGCGCTTCGGGAACGACCTCGATGCCGTGATCGGTGAGGTGTTCGAGACCGTAGGAACCATACAGTTCTACCCCTGGGATGGTTGCCCGCGCAGCGAGGAAGCCGGCCGGGCGTCCGGAGAGGAGGGCGACGACCGACAGCTTGGTCGCCAGACTCCTGAGGATCTCCTCGGTACCGTCCAGTAGCTCGCTGGCATCAGGATCATCGGTGATCCGGGAGAGGACACCGTCGAAGTCCATCACCAACCCGGCGCTCTCGTTCGTCGCCAGAGCTTGCACTACGGAGGTCTCCAGGTCCATGTATCCACCCTAGACCGACGGCGTCACTCACCATTCGCGTGGACGACCCTCGATCCGGGATGCGGAACGGGCATATTCACCGTGACTCCCGCAGGTGAAGGACGGGACGTCGTGAGTGTGGACCCGTCGCCCACCATGCTCTCCTACGCACAGCACAGGGAGGGAGCCGACACCGTCGAGTGGATCCTGGGTGACAGCGGAAGCGTTCCACGCAGCAGGCTTCGATATCGAGGCCACCTACGGGACCTGGATGCGGACGCCGTTCGACGACACCTGCCCCCTCATCATCCTGATCGCAAGAGCACTCTGAGGATTTGTGTGCCGTTCACTCAGCGGCCTGCTTCGACCTGCGCACTTCGAGGCGCTCCACATGCACGACGAGAATGTCCACCTGACGGACGAACATTGATGCTCGCTCAGGCTACGAAGATGCAGAACGGATGACCAGCGGGATCGGCGTAGACGTATAACGGCTCGTTCGGGTCGTCCGTACGATCGAACCGAAGCTCTGCACCCAGTGCCAGTGCCCTGGAATGGTGATGCTCGAGCGTTTCCCGGTCAGGAACGGTCAGATCGAGGTGCATCTGCATCGGCACATCGGGCCTGGGCCAGGTCGTCCGCTCCAGGTGGTCGACCTGCTGGAAAGCGAGGGTGCTGTTTCCCTGCCCGTCAGTGAGAACGAGCCAATCGACATCATCACGCGTGCCCTCATCCGCGGGCTCGTCTCCTGGCCGGTACTGGAACCCGAGGAGTTGTCGGTAGAACTCCGCCAGCCCTCGCACATCGGTCGTATCGAGAACCGTCTGCAGTATCCGAGGGAATCCGGTCATGAGCCGAGACTAACGTTCGACCGACACGAGTTGTGATCTTCGGAGAACACCGCCGGTGACGTGTGCGTGCTCAGGCCGTGGCTTTCCACGTGAGGACCGAGGCGCCTGCTTTCATTGCAGGTCCGGCAGGCACCGCCCTCATCAGGGTGTTCCGAACAGTGATACCGATCCTGCTCTGCAGGTCAGCTCCGACCTGCCCGGCGCTGCGCGATCGGCGGATCATATTCTGGGTGCGCGGGCGGCGGACTGCGTCGAAAGAGCGCACAGCGGATTGCAGGGGCACTCCCTCCTTGGCGGGTCGACCGATCAGAAGCCCGATGCATGCGCCGTCCTCCAGGGAGGAGTTCGCTCCTTGCCCCATGGTGGGGATCATGGCGTGTGCCGCGTCGCCGATGAGCACCACCCGTCCGAAGATGTAGGTCCGAAGGTTCGGGGGGAGGTCGTAGACGTCGTGACGCATGACTCGATCGCCCGGGGTGAGTTCGATGAGGGGTCGTACGGGGTCCGCCCAGTTCCTGAAATGGTGCATGGCGGCGGCCTTTTCATCCGGCCGACGATGGCCTTCCTTCGAAGAGGTGTACCCGTACCAGTACACGTGGGCAGCTCCGATACGCACCGCTCCGAACTCTGTTCCCGGGCCCCATCTGACGATGAAATCCTCGGTCACAAGCGCGGAGTCGGCGACGATTCCGCGCCATGACGACTTGCCACTGAAGCGGGGCCCTGTTCCAGGAGCAACGAGGCCCCTGACAGTGCTGCGAAGACCATCAGCCCCGACGACGAGATCGGCGTCGTAGGATACGGTGCCCTTCGCGCTGACACAGTCCACTCGCGCCGTGGCTCCGCCCGGTGTACCCGGAGCGACGCAGACGACGCGGGTACCGCCCATCAACGCGGCCCCGCGAGCAGCGGTCAGCAGCGAGCCATGGAGGTCCTGTCGGTGGATCCCGTAGACCTCCTGGGTCGAGCCGGACGCACGCGGTACGCGCAGCAACCATGAGCCGTGTTCATCGGTGGTACCGGCCATCCGCACCCGGTAACCGGCATCGCGGACAGCGGTGTCGACGCCGATGGATGCCAGTGCCGACATCCCATTAGGAGTGATTGTCAGGCCTGCACCGACCTCGGTGAAGGCTCGCGCCTGCTCGAGCACGGTCACCCTCCGGCCCTCGTGCAGAAGGGATACCGCCGCAGCCAGACCTGCAATGCCTCCCCCGACAACTACTGCATGGTGCTCTACCGTCATGACAACACCCTTCCGCTTGCCTCCACCAACCGGAGCCTACGCCGAGCAGCCTCCGATCACGGTCACGGGAACGCTGAGCGAGCAGAGCAGCAAGCTCTCACCTCGAACGATAGCCGCGCTCCTGCTCGCAGTCCGGGTGCGGTAGCTTGGACGCAATCCCGACGAATCGATGCATGGGCCGCTTCCGCGGCAACTCGTCAGGCACTCACCGCAATCCATCCACTCCTTGCTCTTCCGTCGCTCAGGAGATACTCATGGCCCCAAGCCGCAATCCACTCGATGACCTGCGCGAGACGCTCGGCCATCTCACGGACCAGCTCAAATCCTCGGGGTCGGACCGCGTCGAGGACCTGCGCGGCGAGTACTTCCCGGCGCGCCCCGGTCCCGCTCGCCCGCTGGCCGAGGTGCAGGCCGAACTCGACGCCCTGGTCGGGCTGGACACCGTCAAGGAGCAGGTGCGAGCGCTCGTCGCCCTCCTGCAGGTGCAGGCCCGTCGCAAGGCCCACGGCCTGCCGGAGGTCGCTACCTCCCAGCATCTGGTGTTCCTCGGGAACCCGGGTACCGGCAAGACCACCGTGGCGCGGCTCCTCGCCGAGATGTACCGCGCTGTCGGGCTGCTGCAGAAGGGACATCTCGTGGAGGTGGACCGGTCCGGCCTTGTGGGGCAGTACGTCGGTGCGACAGCCATCAAGACGGACCGCGTGATCCGGCGTGCCCTGGACGGCGTCCTGTTCATCGATGAGGCGTACGCCCTGACCCCGGAGGACGGCCGCATGGACTTCGGTCCTGAGGCCATCGAGGTCCTGCTCAAGCGGATGGAGGATCACCGTCACCGCCTCGTGGTCATCGTGGCCGGATACCCGCAGCTGATGGAGGCGTTCCTCCTGTCGAATCCCGGCCTGCGGTCGCGCTTCGCGCGGGAGATAACGTTCCCGGACTACTCGATCGACGCGCTCCAGACGATCTTCCACCAGATGCTCGCCCAGCACGAGTACGTCCTGGCGCCGGGGGCTGACGACATGCTGCGTCGCATCTTCTCAGGCCTCCATGTCGGTGAGGACTCGGGCAACGCCCGTTTTGCCCGGACGCTGTTCGAGCAGGCGCTCAACCGGCAGGCGCTGAGGCTGTCACTCGATGAGGGCCGCGACTTCGATGCGCTCGACCGGGAGGACGTCATGACGCTCACCGCGGACGATCTCGTCGAGGCTGCGCAGGCGCTGGGCGGCGAGCCGGAGCCGGAGCCCCGACCCGAGCCGGAGCCGACGCACTGGTGGAACTGGCGGACCTGGCCGTAGCCGGCAAGGACCGCCAGGTTCAATCCCAGGGATCCTCGTCCTCTACCGGTTCATCGTCCAGCCATCCCCCATCGAACCGCCACTGCAAGCCAGAAACCAATCGTCGATCGGCCCAGCACGAACCAGCCGTCGTCTCTTCCGATTCCGTACCGCTGGACGGAGAGCGGTGAGACTTCCTCGACCTGTCGGCAGCAGCGCTGTCTCCGTCGATTCACCTCTGAAGCGTCGAGTCCATCAACAGTCGAAGCGTGGCCGCGGAAGTGCTTCGACACGGGCGCGTCGAAGTGCCGCACGCCCTCCGCCAACGGGTCCGTTGCAGGGCTGGTTGAGCCGACCCCAGACGTGATGCTGGTGCAGCTGTTTCCATCGACGACGGTTGGGTGTTGAATGAGCGCACCCCTTGCCGGGTCCGCGGGACGGTGTTCAGCCGACCGGGTGGAGAAAAAGTTGTATCGGAATCTATGGATGGAAGAGGACATGATGCAGCGACGACACAATGGTGTGTATTCGTTCCTCGCCGTGACGCTCGTGGCGCTCACTGCGTGCTCGGGAGGATCCGGGGAAGAGTCTCCGGATCCTGATTCGCTGACGGTGTGGACGACGGAAGACCTGCCGGATCGTGTGGCTTCCCAGCAGGCCATCATGGATCGCTTCACCGAATCGTCCGGGGTCCAGGTGGAACTCGTCGCGATTGCGGAAGATCAATTGACGTCCGTGCTGTCCTCCTCGGCTGCCTCGGGTGAGCTACCGGACGTCATTGGAGCGCTCTCCCTGAACGGGATGAATCAGCTCTTCACCGATGGACTGCTGGACACATCGGCTGCGGCAGCGGTCGTGGAGGAACTCGGTACGGATACCTTTTCCGCCCGCTCCCTCGAGCTGACCTCGTCGGAGGACCAGCAGCTGTCGGTCCCCAGCGATGCATTCGCTCAACTCCTCTTCTACCGGCAGGATCTGTTCGACCAGGCGGGGCTCGACGTCCCGAACTCCTATGAGGCGATAGAGGCCGCCGCCGAAGAGCTGAACTCCGATTCCCTGGCCGGCATCGTCGCCGCCACGGCACCCGCTGATTCGTTCACCCAGCAGACGTTCGAACAGTTCGCGCTGGCGAACGGATGCGAATTGGTGGACGACGACGGCAACGTCACGCTGGACAGCAGCCAGTGCCAGGATGCCTTCACCTTCTACTCGGATCTCCTGCGCGACTATTCCGTGCCCGGCAACCAGGACGCGGACACCACACGAGCGAGCTACTTCGCGGGCGAAGCGGCCATGACCGTGTGGTCATCATTCCTGCTCGACGAACTCGCAGGGCTGCGCAGCGACGCCCTGCCCACGTGCCCGGAGTGCGCGGACAACCCCGCCTTCCTTGCCGAGAACACCGGTATCGTGACCGCCATCAAGGGTCCCGACGGCGATGAGGCTGCCGGGTACGGCGAGGTGGTGTCGTGGAACATCCTCAACGACGCATCGCCCGCCGCGCAGGAACTGGTCACCTTCATGATGGGCGACGGATACCAGGACTGGTTGGCCGTCGCCCCCGAAGGAAAAATCCCTGCACGGTCGGGCACCGCTGACAATCCCACCGAGTACGCCGATGCGTGGCAGGGACTGGAGGCCGGCGTCGACACCAAGGCCTTGCTGTCCTCGGTCTATCCCGCCGAGACGCTCGACGAGATCACCCAGAGCACCGACCGTTTCAGGCGATGGGGTATCCCCCAGGGCCAGGGCGCGCTGGCCTCGGCGGTCAGCGGACAGTTCATCGCCCCGCAGATCATCGCATCCATGGTCAGTTCGGGCACCAGCGGCGAGGACGCGGCGAGCCAGGCCCAGGACGAGGCCGAGACGCTGAAGAACGATCTGGGTCAGTGACGTTCGTGGGCCCGCAATGGGTGCACCGCGTGTCCGCCACGGGTCACCACTGAGGAGCAGGAGATGACGTCGACTCCCACGTCCCGCCGGCGGACGCTGTCACAACGGGACGCCCGCACGGGGATCCTCCTGATGTCCCCCACCCTGTTCATCGTGCTCGCCGTCGTGGTCCTGCCGCTGGTGTGGTCCATACTGATCGCGTTCCAGCAGTTGAGGCTGCTGGAAATCGGTACGGCGAGTCCGTTCCGGCCTCTGACGACGGCCAACTTCGAACGCGTATTCGCCTCGGGCGAGCTCTGGGTGAGTCTTGGTACGACCTTCGTCTACACCGCGGGCTCGGTACTGCTCTCCATCACCCTGGGCCTGATCGCCGCGATAGCAGTGCGCAAGCCCTTTCGAGGCAGGACCTTCGTCCGGGCAGCGTTCCTCCTGCCCTATGTGGCCCCGGTCGTCGCCGTCACCTTCGTGTGGCGCACCATGCTGAGTCCGCAGTTCGGCATCGTCAACGAAGCGGGGCAGTCAGTGTTCGGGTGGGCACAGCCCATTCCCTTCCTTTCCGAAGCGCAGCGCACCCTCGAGGTCCTCGGTGCGGAGTTCCCGATACCGACCGCACTGATGACCGCGATCGCGTTCGAAGGGTGGAGGTACTTCCCGTTCGCTTTCCTGTTCCTGATGGCGCGACTCGAGGCACTGTCGGCCGAGACGGAAGAAGCGGCACTCGTGGACGGCGCCACCCCTCTTCAGTCCTTCCGCTACATCGTCCTGCCGCAACTCATGCCGGTCATCGCCCTCCTCGCGATCCTTCGGACCATCTGGACGTTCAACGAATTCGACGACATCTTCCTGCTCACCGGCGGAGCAGCCGGTACGGGCGTTGCCAGCGTCCGTGTCTACGAATTCCTCACCGTGCAGCGCAATGTCGGAGCGGCATCAGCACAGTCCCTCATCCTGTCCCTGGTCCTGATCGTGATGCTCGCCCTCTACATGGCACTGCTGCGCAAGCGAGGAGAACGACTATGAGTACGCCTGCTGCACAGACCCGACCCGACGCCCACGGCACCCCGGCGCCGACCAGCCGCACGGCGCCGTCACCGCCCCGGCGTCGCCCGACCCGCTATGCGGTCGAACGGAGGATATTCGCCGTTCTGAGGTGGGTCGTGATCGCCGGCTTCCTCCTCGTGACTCTGCTGCCGTTCTACTACATGGTCCTGCTGTCCCTGAAGCCGATCGAATCACTGCTACGCGACCCCGCGTCCGTGATCGTGACACCTGCGGAGTTCACCCTCAGAGCCTATGAACAGGTACTCACCCCCGTGTCAGCAGGCGGCCAGGGATTCGGGACCTTCCTGCTCAACAGCGCCTTCGTCGCCATCAGCGCAGTCATCCTGTCCCTGATCGTCGCGGTCCCCGGTGCGTACGCGGTGGCACGTCTGCCCTTCTTCGGGCACCGGCAGGTGAACGCCCTGTTTCTCGCGGCGTACCTCTTTCCTGCCATCGTCATGGCCATCCCGCTGTTCGTCCTGTTCACTCGTCTGGGACTCCGCGGTTCTCTCGTGGGCCTGGTGCTGGTCTACATCGCCCAGACAGTACCCGTCGCCATCTATATGCTGCGCAACTACCTCGAGACGGTTCCCGTCTCGGTCGAGGAAGCCGGTCTCGTGGACGGGCTGAGCCGCTTGGGCGTGCTCCGCCGCATCAGCCTGCCTCTCATCACACCCTCCATCATGGCTACCGGGCTGTTCATCTTCATGATTGCGTGGAACGAGTTCCTCTTCGCGCTCCTGTTCCTCGTGGAGAAACGTGAAAGCTGGACCGTTTCGCTGGGCTTGTCGCAACTGTCCGGAAGTGCGGAGATCCCCACGACCGTCCTCATGGCAGGCTCGGTGGTCCTCACGTTACCCATCCTGATCGTGTTTTTCTCGACAGAACGTCTTCTCACCGGCGGGCTGACCGCCGGCGCAGAAAAAGGCTGACCACGCACCTCGCCGGCAGGCCTTCCGGATGGACCCTGCTCAGGATGGCTCTTTGTCGTGCTGCGTCTCCAATTCCCTGCGCAGTTTCCTCATTCCGTCGCGGATCCGCGTTTTCGCCGTGGGGGCGGGGATCCCGAGGTGCTCGGCCACTTCGTTGTAGGTCAGGTGAGAGAAGTACGCCAGGGAGATGGCTTGATGCTGCAGTGGTGACAGGACGGACATGGCGGCCTGCACATCCGCTGAGTTCTCCCGTTCCAGGACTGTTTCTGCGACCTCGTCGAAGCCGGTGTCCCAGTTGCGTCGCCCCCACTTCTCATCGCGGGCCCGGCGGGTAGTGTCCATCCGAAGGCGGTCCACCGCTCGGCGATGTGCGAGGGTCATGAGCCAGGACACCGGGTGGCCGAGCTCCGGCCGGTAGCGATCGCCCTGCTCCCACACCATCAGGAACACCTCCTGGGTCACCTCCGCGCAACTGTCGGGGTTCTGCAGTGTCTTGCGCACCATCCCGTAGACCCTGCGCGCGCACTGCTCGTATAAGATCTGGAAAGCCTCCGGATCCTTGGACCCCACAGCGACGAGAACAGCAGCAAGATCCAGTGATGCATCCCCCGCACCGGGAAATGGGCCGCGACGAGCGGTGCTGGAACGGTAAGAGCTCCGCGGTTCGGGAGTGGAGCCACGGACGGCGAGAGGCAAGGTGGAGGAAATGGCGGGGCTTCCTGACTGAGACCGGAACCGGAGCGCTCGTGCCGCCGCTCCAAAGGTGAAGAGCTACGCCCTTCGCCCTGAATGTAATCTGTTCCACCACGGCACGTCCACCGAACACACCAGTCTCAGCTGTCACAATGGCCACCGCGGTTGCGCCAGCCCAGCCTGCCATGCAGGTCATCATGACTGCACGAAGCACTGATACTGTTCGGGACGCGGTCGATCCCGCAGTGGGCGACGTGCCGTCGCACCCGCGTACTGGTTCAATGAGCAGGTTCATTGTCAGGGCAGGCAGCGCCGACGAGAGCAGAATTGCACAGGCAGAACAGGTGGAGGCATTGGAATGCGTGGAGGACCGCAGCGAGGGCTGATGATCCAGGCCATCGCCGCTGCGGCGCTGACGATGGACGTCATCACGGACCGGTACCTCACCTCGGGCGGCGCCGCGTCCCCTGAAGCCGTCAACAAGTACCTGAGCGGCCTGGGCGACCTCCCGTCCCGCGAAAGCGATCGACTCGCCGATACCGTGAACGACCTCGGCCGGAAGTCACCAGCTCTGCCGGTTCCCTATCTGAAGGAAGACACCGCCGGCGATTCTCCTGAACAATCACGACGCTCTCTCGGAGCCTCCGGCGCATTTCTGCTCTCCGACTCAGAACAAGAACAAGCACGCATCGACGCCGTCACCCGCACAAACCTTCTCGACACACCTCCCGAGGAACGGTTCGACCGCATCACCCATACTGCGCAACGGCACTTCGAGGTCAGCACCGCGATCGTCACCCTCATCGACGACAAACGGCAATTCCTGAAGTCGGGCATCGGCCCGGTGGAGCAGAACATGCCCAGAGCCCGGTCATTCTGCAACACCACCATCCGGACCCCTTCCCCACTCATCGTCCGCGACACCTTCCACGACGAACATTTTCGGTGGAACCCGCTCGTCCTCGGAGAGCCCTTCATCCGCTTCTACGCCGGATACCCGCTGCGAAGCCCTGACGGCTGGATCATCGGTACCCTCTGTGTCATAGACCAGCACGCACGCACCTTCTCGGACGCGGACGAGCACCCCCTGCGCCGCCTCGCGAAGATCACCGAACACGAACTCGCCGCCTGACCGAGCTCTCCCACCCCCAACGCTTCCTGCACCGGTCAAGGGCGTCTTGATCCTCGGCAAGCCTCGGAGAACCTTCGACGAGCAACCTCACCCGCTGGCGCCTGACACCCGCCGGCGACCTCCTGCAAACGCCCGACACCAGCGTCGCCCAGATCGCCCGCAGCGTCGGCTACACCAACGCCTACTCCTTCAGCACAGCCTTCAGAAGACAGGTCGGCGTCACACCATCCGAGTTCCGCCGACACCGCGCGGTCCTGCCAGCCGGGCTGGGGTGTGCTGTTGAGGTGAAGATCCAACGCGATGCCTTCGGGGGTGGCTGAGACCCCACCCTCGAAGGTGGCGCAGTTGCCACATAGGCACTCCAGGGACTCCAGCTCATTGGCCCCCACTGTTCCGTGTTCGGCTGTGACGGCGGGGTACCCCTTTCGTCGGGGTCTGGCGGGTAGGGGCGGGCCACCGGCTCAGCCTAAGCGAGCGAGATCCCCGGCTGCACCCGCCGCGCCC
>NZ_CP024915.1:110354-114050 GCF_002953615.1 Arthrobacter agilis
GGGGCGGTCATCGGCCAGGGCACGGTCCTCCAGGTCGCGGACGCACCACCGCAGTTCTGCCTCGGCGGCGTGATGGAGTCCTACCCGCCCCAGTGCAGCGGACCCCCGATCGAGAACTGGGACTGGTCCCTGGCGCCGCAGTCCGAGTCGGCGTCGGGCGTGACCTAGGGCGCGTATGCGGTGACGGGCACCTGGAACGGCGCGGTGTTCACGCGGACCGGAGAGCCGATCCCCCTGTCCCTCTATGACGCCCTGCCCGTCGAGGACCCGCGTCTCGCCGAGGGTCGGCAGGGCCCTGCGAGCCCGGACGAGCTCGAGCGGATCCAGCAGGAGATCCTCGGGACCGGTGGGTTGCCCGTACTGGGTGGTGACCTGCACGACGGTTACCTCACGGTGACGGTGGTGTACGACGACGGCTCCGTCCAGACGCGGATGGACGCCGAGTACGGGGCGGATGTCGTCGTCGTGCTGTCCGCACTGCGGCCGCCTGCGTGACCGGACCGCCCAGCATCGGGGCGCGGGGTCGTCCAGTGCAGAAAAAGTCCTGCACGAAGCGCCACCCGGGTGCCAGAATGGACGGAGCAAGGATGCCCGGCAGGCGCCGGAGCTTCCATGGGCGGTCAGGAAGCCGGCTGCCGGAGGAACCCTGCCGCGCTGCCCGTCGGGTGGTGGACACCGAGCGGCTTCCCGCCCCCGTCCGGGCCGCCCGAAGGAATCCCCCTATGCAAGGCTTGTGTACCGCCACCGCGATGAGGCACGCGGACCTGTCCCTGGCGATCGTCTGGGACCACTTCCTGAACATGGGAGGTTCGATCGGCCGGTTCGAGGTCGATGCCTACCTCCACGGTTTGATGGTCCTGCCGGCCGACGATCGCGACTGCGTCTCCCAGGCCGTCAACGAACTGATCGACGACCTGGCGATGTTCGGTTCCGACTCCTGCTGCCGCGCCCCCTACAGCGGCTCCGGCCCAGCGGGCGTCCACACCTTCCGGACCTGCTCGGCGACGGCACGCGGGCGGGCGGTCGCCGCCGTCGAGGGCACCAACCGGCCTACCGGTCCTGCAGGGCGTCGAGCGCAACAGCCATCGCCGCAGCAACCCGCCCGTCAAGCCGTGCGCCGGGAACGGTGACCAGGTACCTGTCGCGGAGGGACTGGCCGCGCTCCGAGCTCAGCAGGAGCGTGCCCGCCGGATCCAGGAAGTCGAAGTGGAACCTGAACGGTGACGGCAGGGAGTCGAGGACCGGCAGCATCTCCCAGAGCCGCCGGCCGAGGGCCACCCCGACGCTGCGCTCGCTGCCCGTCGCCTGGATGCCGGAGGCCTCGAGGTGCCAGGTGGAGCGCAGCAGGGATGCGCCGAAGTCCTTGCGGAAGCTGCCGATGGGCCGCCCGTCCGCGTCCAGGACGTCATAGGTCGCGCCGATGTCCAGCCGCTGCCGGGCCCGGAAGGAGAACAGGGGAAGCCGCCGCGACTCGTCCTGGTAGAAGTTGACCTGCTCCCTGAAGGCGGCGCGCTTCTGCTGGGCGAAGGCCAGCAGGTCGCCGGGACGGCCGTCCGCACCGGCCGTCCGTATCTCGTAGCGGTTCACCAGAAAGGTCACCTTCTGCGTGACCGTGAAGCGCTCCACGCCGTATGCCAGATCCATGCCGCCCTGTCCTCGTCGGTCCGGGTCCCGCACGGGTGGCGGGACGGGTCCTCCGAGACTAACCAGTGGTGCGCCGGTGCACGTCGTCCCCAGGGTGGACACGCCCGTCGGCGCCAGGGGTGCGGTGCGGGTCCAGCGGCCGGCGTCCGACGACGACGGTGGCGCCGGTCTCCTCGAGGGTGCAGGACCACGCCTGGTAACCCCCGTCCTCGAGCAGGCGCACGCAGTGCTGCTCCTGGTCCTCCCCGACCTCGAACAGCAGGTGTCCACCCGGTGCCAGCCACTGCCGGGCCTCCCGGACGACCCTCCGCTGGACCGCCATGCCGTCGCGTCCGCCGTCGAGGCTGGCCAGGGGTTCGTGCACCCTCGCCTCGGCCGGCAGGGTCTGCACCCGCGCGGACGGCACGTAGGGGGAATTGCAGAGCAGGGTGTCGACGGAGCCCTTCAGGGTCAGGGGAAGCGGATCGAACAGGTTGCCCACGTAGAGCGCCGCGTCCCAGCGGGCGAGATTGCGGCGAGCCAGGTCGACGGCGGCACACGAGATGTCGGCTGCGTGCAGGCGCACGCCCCCGACGGCGTCGGCGAGCGCGGCCCCGAGCGCCCCGCACCCGCAGCAGAGGTCGAGGACCGTAGCGCCGGCCGCCGTCAGCTCGACGGCGCACGCCACGAGGAACGCGGACCGCTGGCGCGGCACGAACACGCCCGGGCCCACCTCCAGCCTCAGCCCCCGGAAGTCCACCCAGCCCAGGATGTGCTCGAGCGGGAAGCCGGCCAGGCGCTTGTCCAGCATGGCTGCCAGGACCTCGTCCGTTGCACCGCTCCCGGCGAGCAGGCGGGCCTCGTCCTCCGCGAACACGCATCCTGCCGAGCGCAGCCGCACCGTCAGTTCCGCCTCGGTGGGGCGGGTTCCGACGGGGGTCGGGGCGGAGTGCTGCATGGAACGGCCCTTCGGCGGAGGCGGCCTGGCACCACGAGGATAACGGGGATCAGGTGTCGGTGTCGCTGTGTGCCATCGCCACGGGCTTGGACTCCACGCTGCCCCGCTCGCGCAGGTAGACCGAGGCGCCCACCATCACGGCGATGACCATGAATTCGCTCTGCCAGTTCTGGAACGACTCGAACCAGAACCTCGAGGTTGCCAGATAGCCGAGCACCGACACCCCGGGCTGCCCGTGGCTTGCCTGCTCGTCGTTGTACGCCTCGCTGCCGCCGACCGCGTGCAGGAGGAAGGATGCCGCGAAGAGTGCGAAGAACAGGATGGACAGCGAGTGTTCATAGAGCGTGAGGGCCAGTCCTCCGCGCCGGACGGGCCACGGGGCGTCCTTGTCGCCTGCCGCATCCTGCGGGTCGTCGTCCTGCGGTTCGTGCTTGTCCGGCAGCTTCGATTCCGAGGAACCCCGCTGGAAGAGGTAGGCCGTGAGCACCACGTACATGCCCATCTGGAGGAACTCCGACTCCCAGTTCTCGAAGGTCGCCTCGAGGAAATCACCCGTCGCGAGGAATCCGGCCGGTGTCACGGTCGGTTCGCCGTGCGTGAGTTGTTCCTCGTTGTAGTGGAGCACCCCACTGAGCACCATCCCGACGAAGGAGAACAGGAACAGTGCGAGGTTCGCGAGCAGGAGCCCGTGATCCCTCATCCAATGCTTCATCGTGGCACCCGTCCTTCCGATCGATCCCGCGCAGTCCGCGTCACTTCAACGCTAGGAAAGGCGGCGACGGGGCGGCAAGCGGAACCCGGGCGGCATCCGCGGTTGCATCGGCGCCGTTCCCGTGGGCTCCGGCTGGTGTCTTCCCGGGGAGGGCGGCGCCAGGGATAGTCTGACGGCATGCAACGCGTCGCGGTGATCTCGGACCTGCACGGGAACGTCACCGCCTTCACGGCCGTCCTGGAGGACCTCCGGCGGCGCGGCATCACCACCGTCTACAACCTGGGTGATGTGGCAGGGAAGGGGCCGCGCGGTTCCGAGTGCGTGCGCCTGAGCCGGCTGCACTGCGCCGTGACGGTGCGTGGGAACTGGGACGACTTCCTGCCGAGCGGGACGCCCGAGTGGC
>NZ_CP024915.1:114278-132620 GCF_002953615.1 Arthrobacter agilis
TCGGACCACTGCGTCATCGTGGCGGGCGGGGTCACCACGGCCATGCTCGCGCCGTTGAGCCTCCGCTCCAACTCGGACCCGGAGGAACTCGTCGCCCTCGAGCAGCAGATCCTCGACCTGCGGGAGAAGGTGCCGGCGGACTTGCACGACGACTTCACCACCCTCGCCTATTCCGTCGAGGCCCCGCCGGAGGGGTCGGGCACGTTCGACGAGAAGGCCTTCCGCCGTGCCATGGTCCCCGTGCAGGACTGGCTCGGCCGGCACTGCACCCACTCCTGACCGCGTCCCGCCGGCGGCGCCGGTCCTTCTGGCAGGGCGCCCTGCCCCCCGGGCCGTGCCGTGGCTTAGGCTGGGCACAAGCGAAAGGGGTCGACGTCGATGATCGAGCAACCTCCAGGGCGGCCGCTGCCGGCCCTGCCGGACGCACCCGCCGGGCGGACCGTGATCGGTGACGCTGCTGCGGTGAAGATCGCAGCCATCGCGGCGCGGGCCGTACCGGGAGTCCACACCCTGGGGCCCGGTGCCGGACGGGCCCTCGGAGCCATCCGGGACGCCGTCGGCGCGAACGATCCGGCGCACGGCGTGAAAGTGGAGGTGGGGCAGACCCAGCTCGCCGCGGACATCAGCCTCGTCGCCGTCTACGGCTACGCCCTCAATGCCCTGGCGGACTCCGTCCGGGTCGCCGTCTACGAGGCGTTGACCGATCTGGTGGGACTCGAGGTCATCGAGGTCAACGTCGAAGTCCTCGACGTGCACCTGCCGCCTCCGGCCGAGACGACCGGCGAACGCGTCCGCACGATGGGTTCCACCCAGCTGAAGCAACCGGTCGAGTGAGGCAGCCGTGACACCCACCATCATCGGTATGGCCACCGGAGCCGTCCTGGCTTTCGCCGCCCTCATCTTCGGGTTCTGGGGTTTCGTGCTGACCCTCGTGCTGGTCCTCGCCGGTGCCGTCCTCGGGCGCATCATCGAGGGCAGGCTCGACCTGCGCGGTGTCCTCGACGCCCTGTCCGGCCGACGCTCGTCCTCGTGACCACCGAGCCACTCCACGCCGCGACCACCCGTTCCATGGCTTCTCTCTCGGTGCCGCGGCACCGCGCGTCGCCCGGTGGGCACAACCGCATCACCACCCAGGCCCTGACGAGCACCGCGCAGGCCGCCGCTGCGGAAGTGCTCGGCGTGCAGCCCGCGCAGGTCCGGGCGTCGTTCACCGACGACCGCGGCCTGCTCGCCCTCCTCCTGGCCCTACCGCTGCCCGTCCCGCCCCTGGCCCGCGTGCTGGACGATCCCGGCGTCGTGGAGTCGTTCGGCGGCCCCCTGTGGGCGCGGGTGGAGGCGGCCCGTACACCGATCCTGGAGCGCGTCGAGTCGCTCACCGGTGCACGCCTGAGCCGCGTCGATATCCGTGTCATCGGCAGCACCGTCGCCAAGGGGGCGAGGGTGCTGTGAGTGCGGATCCGCTGGACCGCTCGACACCTGCATCCACCGCCCGGCTCGTGCGCAGGGAGCTCCACTCCTCGCGGGCCATCGCCTCGGTGGGAACGGCGGTCCTGCTGATCGTGGCACTCCTCGTCCTGCTGTTCGAGGCGCTGCTGAAGGCGGTGGGGGACGAGCCGTTCCTCGTGGACCTCGAGGCCGCGGCAGCATGGGTCGGGACGCTGCCCGGTGCAGCACCCGCCTCCCTGCTCGGCGCCGGATCCGCCCTGCTGCTCGTGCTCGGAGCACTCCTCCTCCTGCTCGCCGTGCTGCCCGGCCGGAGACCCCGCTACACCATCCCGAACGAGCGTGCCGCGGTGGTCGTCGACGCCGAGGTGGTGGCGTCCTCGCTCGCCCGCAGGGCACGGGTGGCGGCAGGGGTGGCTCCCGAGCAGGTGCTCGTGACCGTGGGCCGGACGACCGTCACCGTGCAGGTCCGTCCGACGTCGGGTGTCCCCGTGGACGCCGATGCCGTGCGGGTGGCCGTCGCCGACGACCTCCGTCGTTCGAGCGTGGTGCCCGAACCCCGCATCACCGTCATCGTCGCCGAGTCGGGGGTGATCGGGCAGTGAACACCACCCCACGCGTACTCAACCGGCTCGTGCTCGCCGTCGTCGGACTCCTCGCCCTCGCCGCCGGAGCCTTCGGTCTCGCGCTCCTCGCCGTTCCCGCCGTCGCCTCCTGGTGGCGCGTCACCGCTCCGCGCATCGGGGAGGGCATCGACGGCGTCCGCGGCCGGACCACGCTCGAGGGGCAGGAGGACACCTGGCTGTGGGCCGCGCTCGCAGCCGTGCTCCTCGCGCTGGTCGTCCTGCTCGCGCTGTGGATCGCCGCACAGGGGAGGGGGCGGACCGGGGTGTTCGCCGCCGTCGGGGGGCCGGGCGGTTCCCCACCGCGTCCGGACGACGGCGGGACCGCGGGATCGGTGACGATCACCGCGGCGGCCGCCGAGCAGGCGCTCAAGGCCGCGCTGCTCGAGCGTCCGGACCTCGCCGGCGCCTCGGTGAGCACCTGGGAGCTCCGGGGAGTCCCGGGTCTGCGCGTCCGGGTGTTCCCGAGGAAGGGGGTCCCGCCCTACACCGTCGCGGTCGAGGTCTCCCGCCTGGTCGAGGCCCTGGATGCGGTCACGGGGTACCGGACCCCCGTGCTCATCAGCATCAGTTCAGGGGCGCGCGTCCGCTTCACCAGGGCCGAACGCGTCAGCTGACCCTGTGGACCAGGTCACGATTCCGTATCAAAGCCGCGTGGGGTCCCCGCCGGGTTGTCGGGCGCTTTGCAAGCGCTTACGCTGACTCTCATCATTCAGTGAGGCGGCACAACCCCGGCGCTCGGCTTTCGTGGCCGTCAGCCAGGTTCACGGAGTACCGCAAGACAAAGGAGTCTGTTTCCATGGCGAATATTCGCTCACGCAAGTATCTGCTGCCCACGGCAGCACTCAGCGTCTCCCTCTTCGCACTCGCGGGGTGCGGTTCCGGAGGATCCGACAGTGCCGGTTCGGGCGACGCGGACTGCGCCGCCTACGAGTCCTACGGGACGTTCGAGGACGCCGAGGTCAGCGTCTACTCGACGATCGTCGACGTCGAGGCTGAAAGGCTCGAGAACTCCTGGGCCGACTTCTCCGAATGCACCGGCATCGAGGTCGCGTACGAAGGCTCGAAGGAGTTCGAGACCCAGATCGGCGTCCGCGCGCAGGGCGGGACGGCTCCCGACCTCGCGATCTTCCCGCAGCCGGGCCTGCTCGCCTCGCAGGCGGAGAACCTGAAGCCCGCCCCGCAGGCCGTCTCGGACCTCGTCGACGAGGGCTGGTCCCCCGACTGGAAGAAGTACGGCACCGTGGACGGCACCTTCTACGCCGCGCCGATGCTCGCGAACGTCAAGGGCTACGTCTGGTACGTCCCCGCGACCTTCGAGGAGAAGGGTTGGGAAGTCCCGACCACGTGGGACGAGATGACCGAGCTGACGGAGAAGATCGCCGGCGAGGAAGAGGAGATGAAGGCCTGGTGCGCAGGCTTCGAGTCCGGCGAGGCGACCGGCTGGCCGGGAACCGACTGGATCGAGGACGCGGTGCTCCGGGACCACGGCCCAGAGGTCTACGACCAGTGGGTGACCCACGAGATCCCGTTCGACGATCCCCGGATCGTCGAGTCCTTCGACCGCGTCGGTGACATCCTCAAGAACGACGACTACGTCAACGGTGGCTTCGGCGACTCGCGCTCCATCCTCTCGACCGCGTTCGCCGAGGCCGGCCAGCCCGTCCTCGACGGCCAGTGCGCCATGCACCACCAGGCCTCCTTCCAGGCGGCCAACTGGCCCGAGGACACCGAGGTCGCCGAAGACGGTGACGTCTGGGCCTTCATGACCCCTCCCGTCGATCCTGCCGCGGGTACGGCGATCACCGGTGGTGGCGAGATGGTGGGCGCCTACGCGGATCGCCCCGAGGTCGTCGCCCTGCAGTCCTTCATGGCGAGCGCCGAGTTCGCCAACGCCCGGGTATCCCAGGGCGGAGCGATCAGTGCCAACAAGGGGCTCGACCCCGAGCTCGCAGGATCGGACCTCGACCGCCAGTCGATCGAACTGCTGCAGGACCCCAACACGGTGTTCCGCTTCGACGCCTCCGACATCATGCCCGGCGCCGTCGGATCCAACTCCTTCTGGAGCGGCATCGTGAACTGGATCAACGGTTCCTCCACGGAGGAAGTGACGCAGTCCGTCGAGGACAGCTGGCCGGCGTCCTGATGCGCTGATGGCCGGCGTCGGCACCCGAGAAGGTGCCGGTGCCGGCCGTCGCCGGTTGCTCAGGCTCCACCGCTCCGGGCGGTGGAGCCTGCCCGGCCGCACTTTCCCAAGATCACTTTCATCACGCGCACCAAGGAGGCTGGGCTGTGGAAGATTTCGCTGACAAAGGTTTACAGGTGGTGGTGGGACTCGCCATCTTCGCGGCCATCATCGGCCTCATCATGCTGGTCGTGGACCGGGCTCCGAAGTCCGGACGGGAGAAGCTCCAGGTCGCAGGGTTCCTGGCACCGGCCCTGATCCTGCTGGCTGTCGGGCTCGTCTTCCCGGCGCTCCAGACCTCGTACCTCTCCTTCACGGACCGCAACGGGGAGTTCGTCGGACTGGACAACTTCGTGTGGATGTTCACGCAGCCCGAGGCCCTGGTGACCCTGAGGAACACCCTGATCTGGGTGGTCCTCGTCCCGTTGCTCGCGTCCTCGATCGGCCTGGCCTACGCGGTGTTCATCGACCGCGCCCGGGGCGAGAAGGCGCTGAAGGCCCTGGTCTTCATGCCCATGGCCATCTCCTTCGTCGGAGCCGGCGTGATCTGGCGCTTCGTCTACGCCTACAAGGGCGCCGAGCAGGACCAGATCGGGCTCCTGAACCAGATCCTCGTATGGCTGGGACAGGAACCCAAGCAGTTCCTGCTCGACGCCCCGGAGAACACGTTCTTCCTGATCGCCGTCATGATCTGGATCCAGACCGGTTTCGCGATGGTGGTCCTGTCCGCCGCCATCAAGGGCATCCCCACGGAGATCGTCGAGGCGGCGAGGCTCGACGGCGCCAGTGCGTGGCAGCAGTTCCGCAACGTCACCATCCCCACGATCCGTGGCTCCCTGATCGTCGTGATCACGACGATCACGATCGGGACGCTCAAGGTCTTCGACATCGTCCGGACCATGACCGCAGGCCAGTACGAGACGTCGGTGGTCGCCAACGAGATGTACACCCAGGCGTTCAGGGCGGGTGAGCCCGGACGGGGCGCCGCACTGGCACTGGTCCTGTTCCTGATGGTGCTGCCCGTGGTGGTCTACAACGCCCGGCTGCTCCGCAAGCAGAAGGAGATCCGATGAGCACCGTGCCCCTGCACAACGACAAAGAGCTCCTGCCGGACGTCAAGGACGACGCCACCGCCGGCACACCGACCATGCAGAAGCGCGTCCGGCAGCGGCTTACGTCGCGCGGGGCGACCGCTGCCGCGATCATCATCGCCGTGATCTGGACCGTCCCCACCTTCGGGCTCCTGATCTCGTCCTTCCGCCCCGAGGACAACATCAAGGGCAACGGCTGGTGGAACGCCATCCTCGACCGCCAGTTCACCCTGGAGAACTACGCCGACGTCCTCAGCCCCGGGGGCAGCCAGTCGCCGAACCTGCTCTCCTACTTCGTGAACTCCCTGGCGATCGTGATCCCCGGTACCGTCTTCACGCTGGTCCTGGGCGCCATGGCGGCCTACATGTTCGCCTGGGGCCGCTTCAGGGGGAAGGACGGCCTGTTCATCTTCGTCTTCGCCCTGCAGATCGTCCCCCTCCAGATGGCGCTGATCCCGCTGCTCCAGCTCTTCACGCAGGTCCTGAAGTTCGGCGAGTTCCAGCTGCTGCCGAGCGGCACCTACGCACAGCTCTGGGTGGCCCACACCATCTTCGGGCTGCCCCTGGCCATCTTCCTCCTGCACAACTTCATCGCGGAGATCCCCGGTGAGGTCATCGAGGCGGCACGCGTGGACGGGGCCGGTCACAGCACCATCTTCTGGCGTATCATCGTCCCGCTGGCCACGCCGGCGCTGGCCTCCTTCGGGATCTTCCAGTTCCTCTGGCTGTGGAACGACCTCCTCGTCGCGCTCGTCTTCTCCGGCGGCGGGGCGGACGTCGCACCGATCACCCAGCGCCTGGCCGAGATCCAGGGCTCCCGCGGGGGTGAGTGGCAGCGGCTGACGGCGGGCGCCTTCGTGTCCATCATCGTCCCGCTCGCGGTGTTCTTCGGGCTCCAGCGCTACTTCGTGCGCGGCCTCCTCGCCGGCGGTCTCAAGGGCTGAGCTCATGACCAGCATCGACGACGTCGCGGCGTCCCTCGGCGTCTCCACGGCCACGGTGTCCCGCGCACTGCGCGGGCTGCCGGGAGTGGCCGAGGAGACGCGCGCGCGGGTCAACTCCACGGCTAAGGAGCTGGGGTACGTGCCGTCGTCGTCGGCGTCCGGACTCGCGTCCGGACGTACGATGGCGATGGGCGTCCTGGTCCCGGTGATCGACCGCTGGTTCTTCTCGGCCGTCCTCGAGGGCATCGACCGCCGGCTGCGCGCGGCCGGCTACGACCTCGTGCTGTTCAGCCTCGGCGGGGACGGGGTGAACCGCGACCGCGTGTTCCACCGCTCCATCCTGCGACGGCGGATCGACGCCCTGCTCGTCATGTCCATGCACCTGACGCCGGAGGAGCGGAAGGCGGTCCAGCAGCTGGAGTACCCGAACCTCGTGATCGGCGGTGCGGTCGAGGGCGTACGCCACGTCGGGATCGACGACGCACAGGCTGCCCGCGACGCCGTGGAGCACCTGATCGGGCTCGGCCACACGCGGATCGCCCACATGCGCGGCGGGGGGTCCTTCGACATCGACTTCGAGGTGCCGCGACTCAGGGAGCAGGCCTTCCGGGACGCCATGACCGACCACGGGCTGACGGTGCGGGAGGACTGGACGGCCTTCGGCGACTTCCGGTTCGTCACCTCGCGCGCATCGGCCCTGGCGATGCTCGCCGATCCCCGGGACCGCCCGACGGCAGTGTTCTGCTCCTCCGACGAGATGGCGTTCGGCGTGCTGACGGCGGCTGCCGAGCTGGGCATCGACGTGCCCCGCGACCTGTCGGTCATCGGCATCGACGACCACGAGTTCGCCGAGCCGATGGGCCTGACCACCATCCGGCAGGACCCCGCGGGACAGGGCGCCTACGCGGCCGATCTCCTGCTCGGGGAGCTGATGCGCAACGAACCGGCGGACGACCCGCCGTCCCGGCCGCACGCACTGGTCGTCCGGAAGTCGACGGGGCCGGCCCCGTCCTGAGCGCCCCGCGTCCTCAGGACGCGCGGGCGAGCTGCCGGATCGGGATCCAGCGGGACGCGAGCCGCCGGTAGGACGCAGCGGCACCCATCATGTCCGCCTCGGCGAGGCTCTCGATGCCCAGGCGGACATCCATCGGCGAATCGTCCGGGAACACGCGGTCGGCCACGGGTCCGTAGTCCACCTCCACCACGGCGTCGCGCCGGAACACCTCGAGCCACTCGACGATCTCCGTGAGTTCATCGAGCAGGTCCATCTCCGGAGCCCCGATGGCGAGCTGCGCCACCGAACGGCGTCCGCGGTCGATGCAGTCGCCGATCCTCGCCGTGATCCGCACCGTCGTGACGCGGCCGTCGTCCTCGACGACCTCCGTGAGGTCGTCCTCGTGGATCAGCGCGAACCAGGCGAAGGGCACGCCCCACGTCGCCGAGCGGGTATGGAGCTTCGCCACGGAATCGGCGAACGTGTCGGGGTCCAGCCTCGCCTGGTGCGCTTCGCGTGCGACGTCGGGAACGAGGACGTCGATCAGCGGGCCGCGCAGGCTCTGGTCGAGTGACTCCGCGGCGAGTGTGGTCCGGACGGCGAGCTGGTTGGGGCAGTAGTAGGGGGCCGTCGTACCGTTCAGGCTCGGGAAGTGGGTCACCCGGACGAGGTCCGCCTCGTGGTGCGGGAACGGGTCCGACACGCTGCGCATGATGCGCCGCAGGGACTGCTCGTGCTCGATCGACTCGGTCAGGTCCCGCTCGCGCGCCCGCTGTTCCAGGATGGCCAGCTGCTGGGCGTCGGAGAAGGCGTCGAGCGGTTCGTAGACGCGGAGGTAGGAGACGTACGGGAACGGTCGGGCACCGCCCATGGGGCTCACGCTCCGTCGAGTTCCACGATGACGGGAGCATGGTCGGAGGCGCCCTTGCCCTTGCGCTCCTCGCGGTCCACGAAGGCGTTGGTGGCGCGCGCTGCCAGGGCGGGGGAGCCGAGGACGAAGTCGATGCGCATGCCTTCCTTCTTGGGGAACCGCAGCTGCTTGTAGTCCCAGTAGGTGTAGAGACCGGGCCCGGGCGTGTACGGGCGGGCGAGGTCGGCGAAGCCGGAGTCGAGGAAGGACTGGAAGGCAGCGCGCTCGGGCGGGCTGACATGGGTGTAGCCGCCATCGACGAAGAGGTCGATGTCCCAGACGTCCTCGTCCCGCGGGGCGATGTTCCAGTCACCCATCAGGGCGATCTGGGCCTGCGGGTCCTCGGTGATCCAGCGCTGTGCATGGTTCCGGAGGGTGTCCAGCCAGTCGATCTTGTAGGGCATGTGCGGGTCGTCCAGCGCCCGTCCGTTCGGCACGTACAGGCTCCACACGCGTACTCCGCCACACGTCGCGGCGATGGCGCGTGCCTCCTGGACCGCCTCGGTGCCCGGCTTGCCGAAGGTCGGCTGGTCGGGGAAGGTGCGCTCGACGTCGTCGAGTCCCACGCGCGAGGCGATGGCGACGCCGTTCCACTGGCTGAGGCCGAAGTGCGCCACCTCGAAGCCGCTGTTCTCGAACAGCTCCCAGGGGAAGTTGTCGTCCTTGCACTTGGTCTCCTGGATGGCCAGGACGTCGACGTCTGACCTGTTCAGCCAGGCTTCGACGCGGTCTGCGCGGGCACGGAGGGAATTGACGTTCCAGGTGGCGATCTTCACGGACCCTACGTTACCAACGGCGGTGTTTACTCCCGCCACCACGAATCGAAGATGGTCACGGGCACCGTGCGCTTGTGCCGTGTGATCCAGTAGCGGTGCTCGATCGACTTCGCGGCGTCGGGATCGACCTCGCGCCCCTCGAGGTAGTCGTCGATCTGCTCGTAGGTGAGGCCGAGTTCGTGCTCGTCGGCCCGCCCGGGGAGGTCGTCGAGGAGATCCGCCGTCGGGATCTTGTCGTACAGTGCCGCAGGCGCGCCGAGCTCCTTGAGGAGGGCGCGGTTCTGGCGCTTGTTGAGGCCGAAGAGAGGCAGGATGTCCGCCCCGCCGTCACCGAACTTCGTGAAGAACCCGGTGACGGATTCCGCGCCGTGGTCCGTGCCGACCACGAGCAGGTTGTGCTGGCCGGCCATCGCGTACTGGGCGACCATGCGGGCGCGGGCCTTCGTGTTGCCCTTGGTGAAGTCCGAGATGCGCTCGCCGGTGGTCTGCGCGTACTCCTGCTGGATGCCGTCGACGGCGGGGGCCACGTTGAAGACCCGGGACGTGCGGGGCTGGATGAAGTCGAGGGCCGCCTGGGCGTCGGCCTCGTCCTGCTGGACGTTGTAGGGCAGGCGCACCGCGAGGAAATCGGCGTCGACGCCCTCGGACCGCAGCTCGTCGACGGCGAGCTGGGCCAGCTTGCCGGCGAGGGTCGAATCGAGTCCGCCGCTGATGCCGAGGACGAACCCGCGGGTGCCGGTGGACCTGACGTAGTCCTTCAGGAAGGCGACCCGGCTGCGGACCTCCGCGGCCGGGTCGATGGTGGGCCTGACGCCCATTTCCTCGATGATCTGTGCCTGGAGTTCGCGCATGCCCCCAAGGCTACTCCCGTCGGGTTTCGGCGGCGTTACGGCGTGTACCGGTCCGGACCCGGGCCGGTGCACGCCGCCGGTCGGGACCCGGTCCTCAGGCGGGTACTCCCGCTGCCAGGTCGGCATCGCTCGGATAGCGCAGGCCGATCTGGCGGCGGGCCTCGTCGAGTACCTCCATCATCCGCACGGACTCGGCGGTCGTCATGAAGGGGCTCTCGGTCAGCCCGGCCTGCAGGCAGCGCGTCACCTCGCGCAACTCGTAGACGAAGCCGCTGCCGAAGACCTCGAAGCGCTCCGTGCGGAGGGTGCCCCGCCGGGGCTGGACGACGAGCTCTCCCGGGTTGAACAGGGGGGTGGACGAGCGCAACCAGCCCTCCGTCCCGCTGATCGTGACCACGCTGGGGCTCTCGGCCCCGATCGACGTCGTCAGCTGGGCGTGCGCACCGTCGTCGTACGTCAGGGTCAGTGCGTTCTGGAGGTCCACGCCCTCGGGGGTGAGGGTGCCGCGGGCGGCGACGGCACCGGGTTCACCGAGCGCCCCGAGCGCCCAGGTGAGCGGGTACACGGCGAGGTCGAGCAGGGCACCGCCGCCGGCCGCCGGGTCCCAGAGCCGGGACGCCGGATCGACCGGCGCGGTGAAGCAGAGGTCCGCCTGGAGCCAGCGCACCGTGCCGATCTCGCCGGACCGCACGATCTGCAGGGCGCGACGGAAGCTGGGCAGGAAGCGGGTCCAGACCGCCTCCATGAGGAACAGGCCGCGCTCCCGCGCGAGGTCGGCGAGTTCGCTGGCCTGCTCTGCGTCCATGGTGATGGGCTTCTCGCACAGCACGTTCTTGCCGGCGTGGAGCGCGGCGAGGGCGACGGCGTGGTGCTGGGTGTGCGGTGTGGCGATGTAGACCACGTCGACGGCGGGGTCCGCGAGGAGCCGATCGTAGCCGGCGGCGCCGGCCGCGTCCCAGTAGGAGGTGGTGAAGCCGAAGCGCAGCGCGAAGGCCCGGGCGGAGGCCTCGCTGCGGGAACTCACGGCGTGCAGGACGGCGTCGTCGAGCAGGGCGAGGTCCTGCACCACGCGGGCGGCGATGGAGCCGGTGGCGACGACGCCCCACCGGATCGGGCGGCCCGTCGCGGTGGACGGGGCGATGGTGCTGACGGGAGCTGGAAGCATCGGGTGGGCCTTTCGGGAACGGGGCGGCGTGCAGGAGGGCACGCTGACGCTAGGGGTGCGGTCGGAGAACCGGGCGCGAGGATCCGGGACGGGGTCCGGGACGTGGGTCGGGGAGGTGGGGTCAGACGGAATCGCGGAGGACGAGTGAGGTGGGCATCCTCGTCACGCGTTCCGTCGGTTTCCCCTCGATGAGGTTCACCAGCGTCTCGGCCATCTTCTTGCCGAGCTCGATGATCGGGTGGTGCACGGTGGTCAGCGCCGGCGTCACCGAGGTCGCGAAGGAGTCGTCGTCGAATCCGACGACGGCGACGTCCTCCGGGATGCGCAGCCCCCTGCCCTGGATGGCCGTGTAGGCGCCGGCCGCCATCTGGTCGTTGCCGACGAAGACGGCATCGATCGGCGTGCCACGGTCGAGGAGGCGGTGCATGGCGCGGGCCCCGGAGGCGAGGGTGAAGTCCCCCACCTCCACGAGCCCCTCGGCCAGGCCCGCCTCCCGGACCGCGGTCCGCCAGCCAGCGAGGCGGTCGATGCCCGGGGGCATGTCCTGCGGTCCGGCGATCGTGGCCACGTGCCGCCGGCCGCTGTCGGTCAGCTGCCGGGTGGCGCTGTAGGCGGCCTGCTCGTTGTCGACCTCCACGTAGTAGCTCTCCCTGCCGCCCACCAGGGGGCGCCCGGCGAAAACCATGGGAAGCGACCCGGAGAGGTGCGTCCAGGAGTGGTCACCGCTGTGGTGCGAGACCACGAGGACGCCGTCCACGTTCCCGCCGAGGAGGAAGCTGCGCGTCTTCTCGGGCTTCGACTCCGAGGAGATCACCATGTTGAGCGTGTACTCCGTGTCGGTGAGGAAGAGTGCGATCCCCTGCACCACCGAGGCGAAGAACGGGTCCGCGAACACCTTCGACGTCGACTCCGGGACGATGAGCGTGACGGCGTTCGCCCGGCGCTTGGCCAGCGAACGCGCCGCGCGGTTCGGCGTGTAGTCGAGCGCGAGGATGGCCTTCTTCACGGACTGCGCGAGCTCCGGGTCGACGCTCGGCGAATCGTTGACGACACGGGACACGGTCGCGCGCGACACCCCGGCCAGGGCGGCCACCATCTCCAGGGTGGGGACCGGCCGGGGCCCGCCTGTGTCCTGTGTCATCGTCATCTCCGAAGCCTCGACAGTATGGCTGAAGCCTACGTCAGGCGCTCGCCCTGGTGAGGCGCGGGGCGGTGGCAGCGGAGATCACGCCGGCATAGGCCACGCCGCTGTCCTTCACCGTCCGCTCGAACGAGTCGTAGTCCACCCGGACGATCCCGAAGCGCTTCCCGTAGCCCCAGGACCACTCGAAGTTGTCGAGGAGGGACCAGACGAAGTAGCCGCGCACGTCCGCTCCCTGGTCGATGGCCTGCCCGACGGACGCGATGTGGTCGAGGATGAACGTCGTGCGTTCGGCGTCGTGCACCGCGCCGTCCGGGCCCACGACGTCGTCGTACGCCGCGCCGTTCTCCGTGATGTAGAGCGGGGGCAGCGTGTCGTACTCCTCGCCGAGGCGGACCAGGAGCTTCCGCAGGCCGTCCGGGTTGACCTCCCAGTTCATGGCGGTGCGCGGCAGCCCGCGGCTCGGGAAGGCGATGTCCTCCGAGCCGATCCAGCACGACGACGTCGGGCGGGTGGCGCCGCCCGAGTGGCCGTCGCCGCCCTCGTCGTCCCGGTGTCCGCTGATGAGGTCGTCGTGGTAGTGGTTCACGCCGAGGAAATCGATCGGCGCCCCGATGATCTCGAGGTCCCCGGGCCGGATGACGTCCCGGATGCCGAACTGCTCGAGGTCGGCGAGCGTGTCCTCGGGGTACGCCCCGCGGAGGATCGGATCGAGGAAGATCCGGTTCTGCAGCGAGTCGAACCGGCGCGCTGCGTCGAGGTCGATCGGATCCGCCGGGTCGCGGGGGATCGAGTTGCTGAGGTTGAGGGTGATCCCGAGGTGCTGGGCACCCCGGCCCCGGAGCTCGCCGACCACCAGTCCGTGGGCGAGGTGCTGGTGGTGGATCGCGGCGACGGCCGCCGCCGGGTCCTGTCGGCCGGGGGCGTGGACGCCCGCCGCGTAGCCCAGCAACGACGAGCAGAACGGCTCGTTGAACGTCGTCCAGTGCTCCACGCGGTCCCCGAGGGCCGAGTAGACATCGTCGGCGTAGTCCACGAAGCGGTAGGCGGTGTCGCGGTTCGCCCAGCCGCCCTTCTCCTCCAGGGCCTGTGGCAGGTCCCAGTGGTACAGGGTCAGCCAGGGCAGGATCCCGGCCTCGAGGAGTTCGTCCACGAGGCGGGAGTAGAAGTCCAGGCCCTCCGCATTGGCTGCCCGGTCGCCGGGCCGGACCCGGGACCAGCTCGTCGAGAAACGGTAGGAGCCGAGGCCGAGTTCCTTCATGATCCGGACGTCCTCGGGCATGCGGCGGTAGTGCTGCACGGCGTCGGTCAGGGTGTCGCCGTGCGCGATCGCGCCGGGTACCCGGGCGAAGGCGTCCCAGACGGAGTCCTCCTTGCCGCCCTCGTGGCTGGCGCCCTCGACCTGCGCCGCAGCGGTGGCGGAGCCCCAGAGGAAGCCCTCGGGCCAGGTCCTGGCGGCGGCCGGGTGGGAGGACGGGTGGGACGGGGTTGTTGCGTCGAGTGGCATTAGCCCTTCACTGCTCCTTGCATGATTCCGGAAATGAGTTGACGGCCCGCGACGACGAAGAGCACCAGCAGCGGGAGGGTGGCCAGGACGGCGCCGGCGAGGACGATCGAGTAGTCCACGTACCGCGCCGACTGCAGCTGGCTGAGCGCCGTCTGCAGGGTGGGGTTGCCGGGACCGAGCACCAGCAGCGGCCAGAGGAAGTCGGTCCAGGCGGTCATGAACGTGAACAGACCCAGGATCGCCATGGCGGGACGGGCGGCTGGAAGAGCGACGTGCCAGAAGGTGGAGATCATGGATGCTCCGTCCATGCGGGCCGACTCGATGAGCTCGTCGGGGATGACGTCCACGAGGTACTGGCGCATGAAGAACACACCGAACGCCGTCACGAGCGTGGGGATGACGACGGCGCCGATCTCACCGGTCCAGCCGAGCGTGCGCATCATCATGAACAGCGGGATGATGCCGAGCTGGGTCGGGATGGCCATGGTGGCGATCACCGCGACCATGAGGCCGGTGCGTCCCCGGAAGCGGAGCTTCGCGAACGAGTAGCCGGCCAGGGTCGAGAATGCGACGACCGACAGCGTGATGATGCCCGAGATCAGCACACTGTTGCCGAGGGCGAGCCAGAACGGGATGGTGTCGAAGACCTCGCCGACGTTCGTCCAGAAATTGCCGCCCGGGAACAGGGGTGGCCAGGTCTGGCCGAGGGCCTCGTTGGACCGGCTGCCGATGATGAGCGACCACCAGAGCGGATAGGCGGAGGCGAGGAAGAAGGCGAACAGCAGGCCGTAGGTCAGGAACCCGGGCCGCCGTCCGTTGCCGAGCAAGCCCTGTCGGAGGGAACGGCTCCGGTCGTTCGAGGCGCGCGGTCGCTGCGGCCTCGTCTCGGTGACGGTCATTGCCCACTCCTCGGTGTCGTGTCTGCTGGGGTGCCGGCCGGGTCCGCGGCCGGGTCGGGTGCCGGTCCGGCAGCGGGTGCCGGCGGCTGGGGGCCCGCTGCGGGGAGGACGACGGCGGGCGCCGGGGAGCGTCGGCGGCTGTCGGCACCCCTGCCCGGTCCGCGCCCGTCGCCGGTGGTGGCGATCCTCTGTGAGATCAGGTAGTTCACGAGGCCGAACAGCACGATGATGAGGAACAGGAGCCACGCGATGGTCGACGCCTTGCCGAAGTTCTGCCGCTGGAAGGCCATCTCGTAGAGGTAGAGCACGGTGGTCTGGAACTGCGCCGCGGTTCCCCCGTAGGTCCGCGGATCGAAGAGACGGGGCTCGGTGAAGATCTGCAGTCCGCCGATCGTCGCGGTGATGACCACGAAGATCATGGTGGGCCGGATGCTCGGCAGCGTGATGCTGAAGAAGCGGCGGAAGACTCCGGCGCCGTCGATGGCAGCGGACTCGTAGATGTCGCGGGGGACGGACTGCATGGCTGCCAGGAGGATCAGGGCGTTGTAGCCGGTCCAGCGCCAGTTCACCATGGTGGCAATCGCGATGTGGCTCGGCAGGGTCTCGTTCGTCCACAGGATGCGGTCGAACCCGAAGCTCTCCAGGATGTTGTTGATCAGCCCGTACTGCTCACCGAAGAGGTTCGAGAAGATCAGGGCGACGGCGACGGGGGTCACGATGTAGGGGAGCAGGATGCTCATGCGCCAGAACGTCCTGGCGCGGAGGTTCTGGTCCAGCACGGCCGCGATGGCCGTGGCGACGATCAGCTGCGGGATGGTCGAGAGCAGGAAGATGCTCATCGTGTTGAACAGCGAGTTCCAGAAGAAGCGGTCCTGGAGGACTTCCTGGAAGTTGCGCAGGCCCACGAACTCGCCCTGCCCCTTGAGCAGGTGCCAGTCGAAGAGCGAGACGAAGAAGGTGTAGCCGAGGGGGAACAGGCCCACCAGGGCGAAGAGGAGGAAGAACGGGGAGATGTAGAGGTAGGGCGAGGCCTTCATGTCGAAGACGTTCAGTCGCTGGCGGAAGGTGAGCGTGGGTTTCGCAGGGGCAGGGCTGCTGGCTGCCGGGCGGTTCAGTGTCGTGGTCATGGGATTCCAGACTCCAGGGGGGCCTCCGGTGCTGCCGGAGGCCCCGCGGCCGGTGCTGCTAGTTGTTCACGACGCGGTCGTTGAGGAGCTGGACGGCTTCGTTCCAGGCCTCGTCGGCTGTGCCCTCACCGGAGTCGAGGATCTTCAGGGCCGGTGCGAAGACGTTCTCCTGGATCTCCGAGTCCTGCGGGCCCTTGAACTGGGCCACGACGCCTTCGGCGCGCGAGGCGAAGATCTCGCCGTACGGTGCGTCGTTGAAGAGCTCGTTCGGGACGGCTGCCTCGACGATCTCCGCCTGGGCGTCGAGGGTGCTCGGGAAGTTGTTCGCGGCTGCGGACTGCTTGACCATCTGTTCGGGGGCGGTCAGCCACTGGGCGAGCTTGGCGGCCTCGGCGGGGTGCTCGGAGCTCTCGGGGACGGAGAGGAAGGCTCCTCCCCAGTTGGAGGCTCCGCCCGGGAAGACGTCGGCGACGTCCCACCCGGTCTCGGGGCCGCCACCGGCTGCTTCGAGCTGCTCCTTGATGGTGCCGAGCATCCAGGCGGGGCAGACGTGGACCGCGAAGGAGCCATCCACGAAGGCCTTGCCCTTGCCCCAGTCGAACTGCTTCTGGTTGGCGGAGAGGCCGTCGGCGGTGCCGGCAGCGAGGAGGTCGAACTGGGCGCGCATCGCCTCGTTGCCCTCGATGTTCAGCTCGCCGTCGGCCGTGTAGTAGCCCTCGTCCATCTGGTTCACCATGGAGTTCCAGACGAACGCCGACTGGTCGTACCAGGCCTTGCCCGTGGTCTCGTGGTACTGGCGACCGAGGTCGAAGTAGGTCTCCCAGGTGGCGTCGTCGCCACCGAAGAGTTCGGCGACCTCTCCACGGTCGGTGGGCAGTCCCGCTGCCTCGAAGAGCTCCCGGTTGTAGCACAGCGCCTGGGGCCCGATGTCCGTGCCGAGGCCGATCACGCGGCCCTCGGGGTCGGTGCCCTGCTCGAACTTCCAGTCCACCCAGTTGTCCTTGATGTCCGCGGCGCCGTACTCGTTGAGGTCCACGAACTGGTCGGACACCTCCATGATGGAGCCGAGCCAGCCCTCCTCGACGGCCACGACGTCGCTGAGTCCGGAACCGGCCGCGAGCTTGGTGAATGCGTCGACGCGGGCGTTGGCGCTGCCGTCGATGTTGGTCGCCTCGATGGTCACGCCGGGGTTCTGCTCTTCGTATTCGGCGTACAGATCGTCGTAGCCGAACTGTCCGAAGGTGGTGACGGTCAGGTTGACGGGGTTGTCGGCACTGGCCGGTTCGTCGCTCCCTCCTCCGCTGCAGCCCGAGGCCACGATGGCCAGGGAGGCGACGCCGGCGAGGGCTGTGATTTTCCTGAGTCGCGAGAATTCCACGATCACTCCTTTGTGTGTGTGAGCGACATACGCCGACGGGCGAGAGAGCGCTCTCTGGGATGTGGAACCACTGTATGTGCGGGAAGTCACACCGTCAAGAGAGCGCTCTCTCACGTCTCATCCACTGAGACTTACCGAGGACGACAGGGTTTTCGGGGTGCGATGAAGACCCCGGACGACTCTGCCCACCCCGGCATGCGTCGGGGTGGGCAGAGGAGGGAGGGCCGCGGCGAAGGGCGCGAGGTCCCTACTGACTGAAGGCGGCGTCGAAGGAGGTCTCCGACGGCGCGAAGTCGAAGCGCTTCAGGAAGGCGAGGGCTTCCGGCGCCCCCTGCAGCCGGTCCATGCCGGCGTCCTCCCATTCCACGGAGATGGGCCCGGTGTAGCCGATGGCCGTCAGGGCGCGGAAGCTGTCCTCCCAGGGCACGTCGCCGCGCCCGGTCGAGACGAAGTCCCAGCCGCGGCGCGGGTCGCCCCAGGCGAGGTGGGAGGAGAGGATGCCGTTGCGGCCCCCGCCCATGCGCATCTTCGTGTCCTTGCAGTCCACGTGGTAGATCCGGTCCTTGAAGTCGGAGATGAAGGCCACCGGATCGATCTGCTGCCACAGGAAGTGGCTCGGATCCCAGTTCAGGCCGAAGGCGGGGCGGTGCCCGATGGACTCGAGGGTTCGCTGGGTGGACCAGTAGTCGTAGGCGATCTCGGAGGGGTGGACCTCGTGGGCGAAGCGGACCCCGCACTCGTCGAAGACGTCGAGGATCGGGTTCCAGCGGTCCGCGAAGTCCTGGTAGCCGGCGTCGATCGTGGCGGCGGGGACCGGTGGGAACATGGCCACGTACTGCCAGATCGAGGAGCCGGTGAAACCGACGACGGTGTCCACGCCGAGCTTCCTGGCGAGCCGCGCGGTCAGCTTCATCTCCTCCGCGGCCCGCCGGCGCACGCCCTCCGGGTCGCCGTCGCCCCAGACCTTCGGGCCGACGATCGCCTGGTGGCGGAAGTCGATGGGGTTGTCGCAGACGGCCTGGCCCTTGAGGTGGTTCGAGATGGCCCAGACCTTCAGCCCGTTGCGCTCGAGGATGTCGAGCCGGTCCTGGATGTAGGCGTCGTCGTCCCAGCGCCAGGCGTCGAGGTGGTCGCCGGAGACGGCGATCTCCAGTCCGTCGTAGCCCCACCGGCCGGCGAGCTCGGCGACCTTCTCGAAGGGGAGATCGGCCCATTGGCCTGTGAACAGGGTGAAGTTGCGGGTCATGCGGGCTCCTTGGCTGGGTGGTCCGGTGGGTGTGGCGGTTCGGGCGGCGGGACTGCGGCGGG
>NZ_CP024915.1:132854-152531 GCF_002953615.1 Arthrobacter agilis
GTGGATCTGGGAGCTGCAGCCCTCCGGCCCCGGTTCCACCGAGGTGTCGGTGAGCTACGACTGGTCCGCCGTGACCGACAAGGAGCTCCTGAAGACCATCGGCTTCCCGGCCGTGCCGCGGGAGGCGCTGGATTCCACGCTCGCGAACCTCGCGGCGCAGGTCTCGGAGGCCTGACCTCCCGCCGCAGGCACCCGGACGACGGCCGGCTCCCGGGAGGGGCCGGCCGTCGTCGTTGCCGGCCGGGCCGCTGCCTGCTACTGCAGCAGGGCGACGTCCGAGACGAGTTCGATGTGGCGCTGCATGGCATCGGCGGCCGCGGCGGCGTCCCGCGCCCGGATGGCCTCGGCGATACCCCTGTGCGATACGAGCGACTGCTCCGGCCTGCCCGGCTGGGCGAGCGATTCGAGGCGGGTCTCGAGGACCATCTCGCCGATGAACGCCATGAGCTGCGCCATCACGGGGGAGTGGGCGGCCCCGGTCACGGCCTGGTGGAACAGCTCGTCGCCGTGGGCGCCGCGGTCGCCGTCGTCGATCTCCGCCTGCATCGTCCGGAGCGCGTCGTCGATGGCCGCGAGATCGGCGTCCGTGCGCCGCTCGGCTGCCAGGGCCGCGAGCCTCACCTCCAGGGTGCTGCGGGCCTCCACGATGTCGGGCAGGCGGCTCCGGTGCTCGCGCAGCCCCTTGATGACGCTCGCGACACTCGCGCGGTGCCGGAGAACCGCACCGGTGCCGTGCTGGACGTCGATGACACCGAGGACCTCGAGGGCCACGAGCGCCTGGGCGAGCGTCGCCCGCGAGACCCCGAGGCGCTCGGCGAGATCCCGCTCCGCGGGGAGGAGGTCTCCCGGGCGGAGCCTCGCGGACTCGATGTAGCCCAGCAGCTGCTCGACCAGCTGTTCGTACAGTCGAGGACGCGCAAGGCGCCCCAAGGGTTGCGGATCAACGGCGTCGGTCATCCCTGTTCTCCCCGGATAGTGGTGGGCCCATGCTACCGGTGAACGATTGACAGGGACACCCACTCTCCTACAGGCTAGGCCAGTAGTCCTGTAACTCAGATCACAGGCTCGTCGAACCGTCCGTCGCCCGCTGGAGGATAATGATGTCCGCTCCACTCCTATCGATCATCATCCTTGCGGCGATGTTCCTGATAGCCACCCTGCTGCCCATCAACATGGGAGCCCTCGCCTTCGTGGGGGCCTTCCTGCTCGGCGCCGTCGTCCTGGGGATGGAGACCGACGACATCATCGCCGAGTTCCCCGGCGGGCTGTTCCTCACCCTCGTCGGGGTCACCTACCTGTTCGCCATCGCCCAGAACAACGGCACCATCGACCTGCTCGTGCAGGGGGCCGTGAAGCTCGTCCGCAACCGCGTGGCACTCATTCCGTGGGTCATGTTCCTCATCACGGCCGTCATCACCGCCGTCGGCGCGCTCGGTCCCGCGGCCGTCGCGATCATGGCGCCCGTCGCACTCGGCTTCGCGGCACGCCACAAGATCTCACCGCTGCTCATGGGCATGATGGTGGTCCACGGCGCACAGGCCGGCGGCTTCTCGCCCATCGCGGTGTACGGGGTGATCGTGAACGACATCGTCGGTGAGTCCGGCTTCGAGTCGAGCCCGCTCGCCGTGTTCCTGTCGAGCTTCATCTTCAACCTGCTGATCGCCGTCGTCCTCTTCATCGTCCTCGGTGGCCGCACGCTCCTGTCCTCGCGCATCTCCCACTTCGTCGAGGAGGCCGCCGAGGCCCGCCTGAACGCCAGCCCGGGAGCCCGCAGGGCCGACGTCGCCTACAAGGGCACCGGCAGCGGCACCTACGGACCGCGTGACCCCGCCGGCGACGGCGCCGTCGCCGTGAAGTCCCGCGAGGACCGCATCTCGCAGGCCGCCACCATCCTCGGCCTCATCGCGCTCGCCGTGATCGCCCTCGGGTTCCAGGTCGACGTCGGATTCGTCGCCATCACGGTCGCCGTCCTCCTCGCGCTGATCTCGCCCAAGGCCCAGAGCGGTGCGGTCAACAAGATCGCCTGGTCCACCGTGCTGCTCATCTGCGGGATGCTCACGTTCGTGGGTGTGCTCACCGAGGCGGGGACCATCGAGTACGTGTCCGACGGCGTCGCCGGACTCGGCGCTCCGCTGCTCGCCGCCCTGCTCATCTGTTACATCGGCGCCGTCGTCTCCGCCTTCGCCTCGTCGACGGCCATCCTCGCAGCCCTGATCCCGCTGGCCATCCCGTTCCTCGAGACGGGCGCCGTGAGTGCGGTCGGCGTCGTCTGCGCCCTCGCCGTGTCCTCGACGATCGTGGACGTCTCGCCGTTCTCCACCAACGGCGCACTCGTGCTCGCCAACGCCCCCGAGGACACGGACAAGGACCGCTTCTACAAGCAGATCCTCGGGTACGGGGCCCTCGTGGTCGTCGCCGGTCCGATCATCGCCTGGCTCGTCCTCGTGGTGCCCGGCTGGCTCTGAGCCGTCCACCCGTCCGACCAGACCGCACGAACCACCCGGAGGAAACATGAGCGACGCACCACAGGAACGAAGTGGGAGCGAGCGCGGGGAGCGCGGCGGTCCACTGTCCGGGCGCCTCGTCGTCGACCTCAGCCGGGCACTAGCCGGGCCGCACGCCGGCATGATGCTCGGTGACCTCGGCGCCCGCGTGATCAAGGTCGAGACACCGGGTACCGGGGACGACACCCGTGGCTGGGGTCCGCCCTTCGTCGGCCCGGAGGACGACCGCCAGGCCACCTACTTCCTGTCCTGCAACCGGAACAAGGAATCGATCGCGCTGGACCTCAAGAGCGACGACGGCAGGGCGGTGCTCACGGAACTGCTGCGCCGAGCCGACGTCGTGGTCGAGAACTTCCGGCCCGGGGTCCTCGACCGGCTCGGGTTCTCCACGGATGCCATGCACGAGCTGAACCCCGGCCTGGTCATCCTCTCCATCACCGGGTTCGGGCACGACGGCCCCGAGTCCAGGCGCAGCGGCTACGACCAGATCGTCCAGGGCGAGGCCGGCCTCATGTCCGTCACCGGGCCCGATCCCGACAACCCCCAGCGCGTCGGGGTCCCCATCGCCGACCTGCTGTCCGGCATGTACGGGGCGTACGGTGCCGTCGCGGCCCTGCTCGAACGGGAGCGGACGGGCCGTGGGCAGGTGGTGCGCACGTCGCTGCTCGCCGCGATCATCGGCGTCCATGCCTTCCAGGGCACACGCACCACGGTGGCCGGCGAGGTGCCGCGCGCCCAGGGCAACCACCACCCCTCGATCGCCCCGTACGGCCTGTTCAACTGCCGCGGGGGGAAGGTCCAGATCAGCGTGGGCAGCGAGAAGCTGTGGGCCACCTTCACCGCCGCCTTCGGACTCGACGCGGGCCGCGCCGAGTTCGCGACCAACGCGGACCGCGTGCGCAACCGCGACGAGCTGATCGGCGTCGTCGAGGACGCGTTCTCGGCCTACGAGGCGGAACCCCTGCTGGCGAAGCTCAACGATGCCGGCATCCCGGCGGGCAAGGTCCGCACCCTCGACGAGGTCTACGCCTGGGAACAGGTGCACTCGCAGGGGCTGCTCCTGACCGTCCAGCACCCCGTCCTCGGCGACATCGCCCTGCCCGGGCCGCCCCTGCGGTTCTTCGACGGCGACGCCGAGACCACCCTCACCGGCCACACGGCGCCGCCCCTGCTCGACGGCGACGGGGACGCCATCCGCGCCTGGCTCTCGGGGTCCGTCCCGGGAGGTACCGGAGCGTGACGGCGTCGGCGCCGGTCCGGCACCTCACGGCACGGGAGCTCATCGAGGCCGTGCTGGACACCGGATCGTTCGCGTCCTGGGACACGCCGGTCCCGGCGGCCTACCCGGGGATCGCGGCGTCCTATCGGGAGGAGTTGCACCGGGCCAGGGAGAAGAGCGGGGCGGACGAATCCGTGCTGACGGGCGAGGGGCTCATCCACGGCCGGCGCGTGGCCGTCATCGTCTCGGAGTTCACGTTCCTCGCCGGATCGATCGGCGCCGCCGCAGCACACCGGATCACCTCGGCGGTCCTCAGGGCCACCCGGGAGCGGCTGCCCCTCCTGGCCGGACCGGCGTCGGGCGGGACCCGCATGCAGGAGGGGACGCCCGCGTTCCTGTCGATGGTGGACATCACCGGCGCGGTGCGGGCGCACCGGCAGGCCGGGCTGCCGTACCTCGTCTACCTCAGGCACCCCACCACCGGCGGCGTCATGGCGTCCTGGGGTTCCCTGGGGCACGTGACCGTCGCGGAGCCGGGGGCGCTGCTCGGCTTCCTCGGCCCCCGTGTCTACGAGGCGCTGTACGACCGGCCGTTCCCGAGCGGGGTGCAGACCGCGGAGAACCTGTTCGACAAGGGTCTGATCGACGCGGTGGTGCCGCCCGAACACCTCGCGGGGATCGTCGACAAGGCGTTGAGCGTGCTGCTCGCGGGCAGCCCGACGGCGCCTGACGCGCCGTCCACGGTGTCGTCCCGGCCCGGCGGCGGCGACGCCTGGACCTCCATCCTCGTCTCGCGGAACCGCCGGCGTCCCGATCTGCGCCGGCTGCTCGCCTACGGGGCGCGGGACGTCCTGCCGCTGAACGGCACGGGCCAGGGGGAGAAGGATCCCGGGCTCCTCCTGGCACTGGCACGCTTCGGCGGGCAGCCCTGCATCGTGCTCGGGCACCAGCGGCCGCGCCTCGTGGGGGAGTCCGGACTGGGGCCGGCGTCGCTGCGCGAGGCGCGACGCGGCATGAAGCTCGCCGAGGAACTCGGTTTGCCCCTGCTCACGGTGATCGACACCGCGGGCGCGGATCTGTCGAAGGAGGCGGAGGAGGGCGGGCTGGCGGGCGAGATCGCCCGCTCGCTGCACGATCTCATCGGGCTGGCGTCGCCGTCGGTCTCCGTGCTCCTCGGTCAGGGTGCCGGGGGTGGCGCGCTCGCACTGCTGCCGGCCGATAGCACCATCGCCGCCGAGCACGCCTGGTTGTCGCCGCTGCCGCCGGAGGGTGCGAGCGCCATCGTGCACCGCACGGTCGACCGCGCCCCCGAGATGGCCGAGGCGCAGGGCGTCAAGGTCGCCGCCCTCGTCGACCGGGGCGTCGTCGACCACGTGGTCGACGAGCGGCCCGACGCCGCCGAGGAGGGCAGGGCCTTCTGCGAGCGGATGGCGGTCGCCATCGAGTACGAGCTGGCCCGGGTGAAGGAGCTCCCCGCGGGCGACCGTCTGGTGCGGCGTGCCGGGAAATACCGGGCGGGAGCCGGGGCGGAGGGCTAGGCGGCCGGCTACGCGCCGGGGTGCTGGCTGCGGTAGATCTCCATCTGGCGGTACCGGCGCTGGAGGCTGTCACGTCGGGGCGTGCTCTCCGCGTCCCGCGCCTCTGCCGTGAGGTCGATGTGCCGCTCGCCGTAGTGCCAGAGCAGCATGTCGTCGAGGAGCCGGTCGGGCCCGGGGGAGTACCGGTGGTCCAGCGCCTTGCGCACCGTGGTGATGGTGCCCGCCTGCAGGAGGGACACCAGTTCCAGGGTCGTCTTCAGGCCGTGGGCCGCGAGGAGTTCGGCCGCCCAGCCCCAGTTGTCGTCAGACTTCCGGTCCACGTGCGGCAGGAGCGTCTGCCAGATGTCGCGGATGCGGTTGGGCGTCAGGGGGGCGCTGCCCTCGCCCTCCTCGTCCCAGAACCCGGTCACGGTCTCGTAGCGCTCGTGGAGTTCGGCGAACGCCGACTCCACGGTCTCGAGCATGGCCGCCGTTCCGGTGAACTGCCGGTCGAAGTAGGGGCTCCATGCCTTCGGGTTGGACGCCTTGAACCGGATGTCGTGCTCGATCTCCGACCAGGCGTGTGCCAGCACGGTGCGTACCTGTACTTCGAACAGGTAGCTCCCGGCGGCCCTGGTGTCGGGGTCGACGGCCTGCTGGAAGGACCGGACGACCTCGCTGTGGATGGTCCGCATGATGAGGTGGCGGCTGGAGTAGCCGTACGTGCCGGATTCGATGGATCCGATGTCCTTCTCGCGGTCGCCCCGGCAGTCGAACTCGTGGCGCTGCCGCTTGAGCAGGTTCGCGGCGAGGTCCACCTCGTGCGGAAGGGTGGTGATGATGCGTACGCCCACCAGATCGGTGAGGTTGCGCAGCGGATCGGGGAACACGAGGACGGGCGGTGCACCGGCCTCGGGGGAGGGCAGGGTGCGGGAGGCCTTGTCACGGAAGGACTCGACGGTCTTGGTGCGCGCCGTGACGAAGAGCGGGTTCAGGTCCGTCCCGTCGAAGATCGCGGCGATGCTGTCGCGCATGGCGACCGTGACGCGGTCGAGGGCCGGCCGCACGCGCTCGTACTCACGCGTGTGCGCTTCGACGGCAGGCCGCAACCGCTCGTCGAGATCATCCCACGCGCCCATGAACCGTGCCTTTCCACGAAGAGTCTTCATCGTAGCCAACCGGGACGACGGTTAGGCTTCCCCTGTGGATCGAGGACACCCCGTGGGCCGGCGCTCCGTGCTCGCGCTGCTGACGGCCGCCGGTACGGGCGTCCTGGCCGCCTGCGGCATCAGGGCGGCAACCAGGGCCCGCGCCGCGGTGCCGCAGCGCTATCACTACGGCGGGCATCCGAGCCAGTTCGCTGACCTCCATCTGCCTGCCGCCGGGATGGCAGTGCGCGGCGTCGTCGTCATCATCCACGGCGGCTACTGGCGCTCCACCTACGGCGCGGAGCTCGGCGAGCCCCTCGCGCAGGACCTGGTGGGACGCGGCTACGCCTGCTGGAACCTCGAGTACCGACGGGCGGGCGACGGCGGGGGCTGGCCCGCCACCTTCGAGGACGTGGCCGCCGGTATCGACCACCTGGCCCGCGCGGCGGACGAGCACGGGCTGGACCTCGGCTCGACGACGGCGCTGGGACACTCCGCGGGCGGGCACCTCGCGGTGTGGGCGGCGGGGAGGGCCGCACTGCCGGCCGGGGCTCCCGGGGCCGGGACGCCCGGGGTGCCGCTGACCGCCGTCGTCAGCCAGGCCGGTGTGCTCGACCTTCGCGAGGCCCGCGAACTGGGGCTGGGCGACGGCGCCGTCGAGAACCTGCTGGGTGCACCCGACGACCCCGAGCGCTACCGGCTCGCGGACCCCATGACCGCCGTCCCGCTCGACGTCCCCGTCTACGCGGTGCACGGGGAGAAGGACACCACGGTGCCGCTCAGCCAGGCGGAGAGCTATGTGCGGGCGGCGACGGCAGCGGGCGCGACGGCGGGACTGTCCCTCGTGCCCGGCGACCATTTCGCCGTCATCACCCCGGGATCGAAGGACTGGGACCGCGTCGTCGAACTGCTCGACGACGCGGCCGCCTCCGGACTGCCCGCACCCGGCTGACCGGGGTCCGGGTCGCGGCGCTCCCTAGTTGAGGGGAAGCGTGCCCTCGGGCAGGGTGCCGCCGGCGAGCAGTTCGTGTGCGGAATCCGCCAGTGCGGTCAGGGCGACGCGCTGGGTCCAGGGTCCGTAGGAGATCCTGGCGACGCCGAGTTCCTGCAGGCGGGACGGTGCGAGGCTGCCGGGTACGTTGATGACGCTGAGGCGCTGCGGGCCGAAGGCCTCCACGAGGGTGGTGACGGCCTGCTCGTCGAGCAGGCCGGGCACGAAGACCGTGGTGGCGCCGAGGTCGAGGTACGCCCTGCCCCGTTCGACGGCGTCGGCCAGGACGTCCGCGGGATCACGGTCTCCCCCCTTCACGAAGGCATCCGTCCGCGCATTCAGCACGAAGTCGACACCCTCCGACGTCCCGGCCGCCAGGACCGCCTCCATCTGCGTGATCGCGTCGGCCAGCGGTCGCATCTGGTCCTCGATGTTCGCGCCGACGATCCCGACGCCGATCGCCCTGCGGACCGTGTCCCCGGGGTCTCCGTAGCCGGCCTCGAGGTCGGCGGAGACCGGGAGGTCCGTCGCGGCGGCGATCCGCCCGACGACGGTGATCATCTCGTCGAGCGGGATGTTCTCGCCGTCCTCGTAGCCGAGCGACGCGGCGATGGAGTGGCTCGCCGTGGCGAGCGCCGTCGTGCCCGGGATACCGGCGATCGTCCTCGCGCTGATGACGTCCCAGACGTTGACGACCTGGAGGATCTCCGGGGCGGAGTGCAGCCGGGCGAGCGTGGTGGCCTTCGCGGCGGTATCGGTGCGTGTTTCGGTCATTGCCTTGCCTTCTGCGTGTGGGAGCTGATCCAGGCGGCTGCGCCGTCCATCTCGGTGGGGTGGATCCCGTGACCGCCCTCGCGGACGTTCCGGTCTACTTCGGCGCCGCGGCTCTCGAGGATCGAACCGACGCGGATCACGCTGTCGGTCGGGGCCATGGCATCCGCGGTCCCGTTGAACAGGGCGACCGCCGTGCCCGAGAGATCGGCCTCGATGGTGCGTCCTTCCAGCGGGTACATGCCGGAGAACGCGACGACGTCCGCGACCACGGCCGGGTGGAGCAGCGCGGCGGCGAGCGCGATGTTCGCACCGTTCGAGAAGCCCACCGCGACGAGCGGGCGGTCGGTGATGCCGTAGTGCTCCCGCGCCCAGTCGATGAATCCGGCGAGCTCGCCGGCGCGGCGGACGACGTCGTCGACGTCGAACACGCCCTCGCCGAAGCGCCGGAACCAGCGGTTCATGCCATGTTCCTGCACCGGTCCGCGCGGTGCGAGGTAGCCGGCGCCGGGCGCGAGGCGGTCGACGAACGGAAGGAGGTCGTGCTCGGTGCCGCCCGTACCGTGCAGGAGCAGGAGCACCGGCGTGCCTGCTGCTCCTGCACCGAACAGGTGCGGCCACGGATGCGTGGTGGTCATGTCCGTACCTACTTCACGAAGGCCTGGATGGCCGGGTTGTTCTCCCCGGGCAGTTCGATCTTCGCCACGGCGGCGGAGATCGCCTCGCGGTTCGGCTCGAGCCACGGCGGCAGCTTCAGGGAGCGGCCCAGTTCCAGCAGCGGCTCGTCGATGTCGAAGCCCGGTGTGTCGGTCGCGATCTCGAGGAGGGTTCCACCGGGTTCGCGGAAGTAGATCGAGGTGAAGTACTGGCGGTCGAGGATGGCCGTGACGCCGTAGCCGCGCTCGGCGAGCTCCTGGCGCCAGAGTTCCTGCGTCTGCTGGTCGGGGACACGGAAGGCGATGTGGTGCACCGTGCCGCCGGCGACGAGCCCGCGTTCGCCGCGCGCATCGGTGACGACGTCGACCACGGTGCCGGGTTCGCCGTCGTGCGTGCTCAGGCGGTAGTGGCCGTCCTTCTCGGCGAGGACGTTCATGCCGAGATCGCGCGTCAGCGTCTCGAGGGTGCGGGTGGGGTCCTGCACGGTCAGGACGGAGGAGTGCTGGCCGCGGACGGCGTACTCGGCGGGGACGGACGCGGAGTCCCAGGGATTGCGGGGGTCCGAGACGGAGGAGGCGACGAGGTCGATCTGCAGGCCGTCGGGGTCGCGGAGCGAGAGGCGCTCCTCCTCGGAGGATGCGCGGGAGACGGTCGACTCGACGCCGAGGGCCTTGAAGTGCTCCTGCCACCAGCCGAGGGTGCCCTGCGGAACGGAGAACGCGGTGGTGGTGGACTGGCCGCTGCCGACGCGTCCGCTGCGGATGCCCTGCCAGGGGAAGAAGGTCAGGAGGGAACCGGGACGGCCGGCCTCGTCGCCGTAGTACAGGTGGTACGTGCCCGGATCGTCGAAGTTCACGGTCTTCTTGACGAGGCGCAGCCCCAGTCCCCTGATGTAGAAGTCGATGTTCCTCTGGGGATCACCGGCGATCGCGGTGACGTGATGAAGGCCTTCGGTTCGTGCAGTCACAGTGTCCTCCTTGGTAGCGACCGGTCCACGTGCGCCGGTATGTCCATGCAAACGCATGTATATCGGTATTTGTTCCCTCCCGCACGGCCCGGCCCTGTACACGGTAGGCAGCCTGCTGAGCGTCGTGTGTGTCCGGCGTCCTGTGTCATCCTGTGTGCATGGCAGCGAGAGAGCGGGTCCGGGGCTGGGTCCGCCGTACCGGCATCGAGGTGCTCGGGTGGACCCTCGTGGTGCTCGGAATCGCCGCCCTCGTGCTGCCCGGACCGGGGCTGCTGATGCTGGCCGCGGGCCTCGCCGTCCTCTCGCAGCAGTACCACTGGGCGCGCCGGTATCTGAAGCCCCTCAAGGAGAGCGCCTACCACGCCGCTGCGCTGGGGGTGAAGACGATCCCACGCATCGCGGCGAGCTGCCTCAGTGCCTTCGTGATCATGGGTCTCGGGGTCGTGTGGATCCTGCAACCCGGCGTTCCGTCCTGGTGGTTCCTCGAGGACAGGTGGTGGCTCTTCGGCGGGTCCGGTACAGGGGTCAGCCTCATCGCCTCGTCCCTGATAGCCCTCGCCCTCATCGCCTACAGCGTGCGGCGTTTCCGGGGGCGGCCGGTGCCGGCGAGGCGTTCACCCGTCGGGACGGACGCCGAGTAGGGCCACGTCCGGGGCGTCCCCGACAGGGAAGAGCCTCCGGCCGGGTGACGCACCGGGGCTGGTACGTTGAAGGTGTGCTCACCGTAATCGGGGAAACCCTCATCGACGAAGTCGTCAGCGACACCGCGTCCATGCGCGCCCACGTGGGCGGAAGCCCCATGAACGTGGCCGTCGGGCTCGCGCGGCTCGGCCACCCGGCGCAGTTCGTCGGCAGGTACGGCGACGACGAGTACGGCCGCATGATCCAGCAGCACCTCCGCGACAACTCGGTGCCCTTCCCGGTCGAAGCCGACGGCTCGCCCACCAGCGTCGCCACCGCGCGCCTCGACCCCGCAGGCGGCGCGGCGTACGACTTCCAGCTGGTCTGGGACCTGCCCGGCCTCGCCGGGCAGAAGGACAGGCTCCTCGACGGGACCACCCTCCTGCACACCGGTTCCATCGCGACCATGCTCGCCCCGGGGGCCGACGACGTCCTGGCGCTGGTGACGGCCGCGCACCCGCTCGCCACCGTCACCTACGACCCGAACTGCCGGCCGACCATCATCCGGGACGCGGCTTTCGCCCGGGACCAGGCCGAGAGGTTCGTGGGGCTCGCGGACGTCGTCAAGGCCTCCGACGAGGACCTCCAGTGGCTCTATCCCGATCGGACCCCCGAGGAGTCGGCGCGGGCCTGGCTGGAGGCCGGAGCCGCCGTCGTCGTCGTGACCCGCGGATCGAAGGGTCCGTGGGCGCTGTGCCGCGCGGGCCAGGTGTCCGTGCCCGCACCCCCGACGAGCGTCGTGGACACGGTGGGTGCCGGGGACTCTTTCATGGCGGCCCTCGTGGGATATCTCGTGGATCTCGAACTGGACGGCGCCCATCGCCGGGACGAGCTGCGCCGAATCAACCTCGGGCAGCTGACGGACCTGCTGCAGTACGCGGCCCGGGCCGCGGCCATCACCGTCTCCCGTGCGGGCGCCAATCCGCCCACCCGGGACGAGATGGCGCGCCGGGCCTGACCCGAACGAGCCATGACGACCTCCAGGAGCACACCGATGACCCGCGACCCCTACGCAGACCTTCCGCAGGTACCCGAGTTCGAGCTGACCAGCGAGGACATCACGCATCAGGAGCCGCTCGGCACCGCGCAGGCATCCGGGGTCATGGGGGCCGGCGGCAGGGACGAATCCCCGCAGCTGGGCTGGAGCGGCTTCCCGGACGGCACCAGGAGCTTCGCGGTGACGGTCTACGACCCGGATGCGCCGACGGCCAGCGGATTCTGGCACTGGGCTGTCGCCGACCTGCCGGTCACCACCACGTCGCTGCCCGCCGGGGCCGGCACGGAGGGCTCCGGACTGCTCCCGGACGGTGCGGTGCAGCTCCGGAACGACGCCGGATTCGCCGGCTTCATCGGCGCCGCCCCGCCCGAGGGCCATGGCCCGCACCACTACCACGTCGTGGTGCACGCCGTGGACGTCGAGTCGCTGGGCGTCCCCGCGGACGCCACGCCCGCCTCGCTCGGGTTCGCCCTGTTCTCGCACACTCTCGGCCGCGCCCGGCTGATCGGCACGTTCGAGCAGTAGCCGTGGCCATCCGGCGGGTGGGCCCCGCGCCGCCGGTAGGGTGGGAGTCCAGGAAACGAAGGAGTCAGCGATGCGCCTCGTGGCGAGCGACATGGACGGGACCATCATCGGTCACGACGGCAGGATGAGCGAACGGACGGTCCGGGCGTTCCGCGCGTGCGTCGAGGCCGGGGTCGACGTCGTGTTCGTCACGGGCCGCCCGCCGCGCTGGCTGCAGCCGCTCCGGGACCAGCTCGGCCACACCGGGACGGTCATCTGCTCGAACGGCGCCCTGACGTACGACCTCGAGGCGGAGCGCGTCCTCGACGCGAAGCTCCTGAAGCCCGAGGACGTCTTCGCCGCACGCGACATCATCCGGGGGCTCTTCCCGGCGGCGACCTTCGCGGCCGAGACGGTGTCCGGCTTCCACCTCGAGCCGGGTTTCGGCGACGCCGCCACCTCCGAGCTGCTCGGCGGGATCACCGCCCAGCCGTTCGAGGAGTCCCTGCCGGGCGAGGACGTCGTCAAGTTCCTGTCCCGGGAGCGGGACGTCTCACCCGACGACTTCCTGGCGGCCGTCCGCCCCGCCGTCGCCCACCTCGTCTCGACGACGCACTCCGCTCCCACCATCGCGCTGCTCGAGATGACGGTGCCGCACATCGACAAGTCCGTGACGCTCGCCGGCTACGCCGCGGCGCGGGGCATCGATGCCGCCGACGTCGTGGCGTTCGGCGACATGCCCAATGATGTCCAGATGCTCGGCTGGGCGGGGCAGGGGTATGCCATGGCCTCCGGGCACCCCGACGCCCTCGCCGCCGCGAACCTCGTGGCGCCTCCGTTCGACGAGGACGGCGTGGCACAGGTGCTGGAGGAACGGCTTGCGGCGCTTCGTACGGCCTGACGCGGGCCGCTTCCCCTATCTCGACAACCGGTCCGGCCTGCGACCGGGCAGCCTCCCGCTCGCGCTGTCCCACCGCGGTTTCGCGCCCGACGGCGGGGAGAACACGATGGCCGCCTTCGAACGCGCCGTGGGCCTCGGCTTCGGCTATCTCGAGATCGATGTCCGCGCGTCGAGCGACGGCGTGGTGATGGTCTTCCACGACGGGGACCTCAACCGGGTGGCCGGCGTCGGCGGACCGATCGCGGCGCGCACGGCGCTGGACCTGGGGGCGTTGTCCATCGGGGGACACGGCGGCATCCCGACCCTCGAGGCCGTCCTGGTCCGGTGGCCCCGGCTGCGCCTGAACATCGACGTGAAGAGCGATGACTGCGTGCGACCCTTCGCCGAGCTCGTCAACCGTCTGGGGGTCCATGACCGCGTGCTGGTGGCGTCCTTCTCCGACCGTCGGCGGCTCGCGGTGCTGCGCCTGCTCGGGAGGCCGACGGCGTCCTCCGCCGGCATGGCGGTCAACACCCTGGTGAAGCTGCTCGCGCCGCTCGGGCTGGCCGGTGCGGTCGCGCGCATCGCGCGGGTGCAGGCGCTGCAGGTCCCCGAGACGTACCGCGGCGTGCGCGTCGTGACGGGCCGCTTCCTCCGCGCCTGCCGGGCGGGCGGGCTGCAGGTCCACGTCTGGACCGTCAACGAGCGCACGGAGATGGACCGGCTGCTGGATCTCGGCGCCGACGGCCTCGTGTCCGACGCCGCCGATGTCCTCGCCGCGTGCATGGCCGCTCGGTCCGCCTGGCCCCAGGGGCGTCCGGCCTGACGTGCAGGAGCCCGGTCGCGGCCACACCCGCAACCGGGCTCCTTCGGTATCGGCGCGCCGGCCGGGGTATCGCGCCCCCTGCCGGTCCACCGAGTCTGGTAGGTGCGGGCAGCTACCCGCTGCCCGCTGAAAACGGTCTTTACATCGTTGTAGAACACTCCCACGGCTCCGTGGTGGCCGTCAAGGAGGGCAGCCCTAGGACGCCGTACCGGCAGCCAGCACAGGATCGGTCAGGGTCCGCAGGTAGTGCAGGGCGGCGGGTGCGTAGGTGCGCATCGAGTCGTCGTCGGCGTACACCAGCAGGCGCAGCCACGAACCGTACCGGTGCACCCCGGCCAGGGCCAGGGCGGGCTCGACGGCGGCCCGCAGCTCCGGCAGGGGAGCGTAGCCGGTCCACCGCTCGAGATAGGCGGTGACCACTGCCTGGAGGCGAGGATCGTCCGGCGTCGTGCGCCATTGTTCGCGCATCCGGGTGAGCGGCACGAGCAACGCGCTGAAGGGATGCGCCCAGTAGGAGTCCGCGAAGTCGAAGAACCGCAGCGGCCCGGTGCTGGTCCCGGGCAGGAAGCAGTTCCGCGGATGCAGGTCGTTGTGGTCGAGGGACAGGGGGACGGCGACGCTGCGCAGGACCTCGACCGCCTGGTGGATGGCCGGCAGGCGCCCGACGACGTCGTCCGCCTCCTCCGCGGACAGGTACAGCGGATGTCCGGCCGGCAGGCCCGTGTGGAGCAGGAGCTGGTTCTCGACGAAGTTGGCGGCGACGTCCGGGTTCATGAGGACCAGGCCGGCCTGCGAGAGCCGCTCGCCGTGCGGCGCGAGGAGCTGTTGCAGGTCGGCGAAGTCGCCCGTGATGCGGGCCCAGACGGAAGGGTCGTCGGAGCCCAGGGTGTCCAGGGTCGCGCCGTGGTCGGCGGTGAGCATCCAGCCCCTGGACGGTTCGATGGCCAGGGGCGCCGCGACGTGGTCCGGGGCGAGCTCACCCAGCAGCGACAGGACGGACGCCTCGGCGAGCTGCCCGAGGTTGTTCTCCTTGAACCACAGTGTCCCGTGGTCCGTGGGTACGGTCAGCTGGGTCGACCAGAAGCGGATGCGCGGCTGCTCCGTCGGTCCCAGCCGCGTGACACCGAAGTTCTCGAGCACGAGGTCGATCCACTGTTCGGCCTGCTGCCGCCACTCGGGGGAGGCCCAGATCTCGCGGGGAGACGTCATCGGACGCTGCGGATGATGGAGGAGCGGAGCATGGACCTCATTCTCGCATCGCCCAGGAGTCAGCCGAGCTTGGAGGGCCTGCTGCAGTGGTCGCTGGATTCGAGGTCGTCCGGACCCGCGACGTGTTCGCTGCCGCGGGCGCGGGCGATCGCCGTCATGCCGTGGAAGATGAGGAGCGCCGCGGCGGTCCCGAGGGCGATCCCGGCGAAGGTGAGATCACCGATCGTCCAGGTGAAGTCCGCGATGCCGATGACCAGGGCGACCCCTGCCGTGGACAGGTTGATCGGGTTGGAGAAGTTGACCTGGTTCTGCACCCAGATCCGGACGCCGAGGATGCCGATCATGCCGTAGAGCACCACGCCCGCACCGCCGAGCACGCCGGCGGGGACCGTGGCGATCAGGGCGCCGAACTTCGGGAACAGGCTCAGGAGGATCGCGACGATGCCGGCCACCCAGTAGGCGGCCGTCGAATAGACACGCGACGCCGCCATGACACCGATGTTCTCGGCGTACGTGGTGGTGCCCGAACCGCCGCCGCCACCGGCGATCATGGTGGCCAGGCCGTCCGCCATCAGGGCCCGCCCGGTCAGGGGATCCAGGTCCCGGTCGGTCATCGCGGCCACGGATTTCACATGGCCGATGTTCTCGGCCACGAGCACGAGCACCACGGGCACGAAGAGGCCGACGACGGACAGGTGGAACTCCGGCGCCGCGAAGTCCGGCAGGCCGACCCAGGCCGCGTCCCGGATCGCCGCGAAGTCGACCTCGCCCCGGATCATGGCGACGACGTAGCCGGCGAGGACGCCGACGAGGATGGAGAGCCGGCCGAGGATGCCCTTGAAGAGCACCGTGACCAGCAGGATCGCGATCACCGTCACGAGGGCGGTGAGCGGAGCCTGCTCGAAGCTCGACTTGGCCGTCGGCGCGAGGTTGAGGCCGATCAGGGCCACGATGGCACCCGTCACGATCGGGGGCATGGCCACCTGGATCCAGCGTGCGCCGGCGGTGTGGACGATGAACCCGATGATCGCCAGGGCCGCACCGGCCATGATGATGCCGCCGAGGGCGCCGGCCGCGCCGTGCTGCGTCTGCGCGGCGGCGATCGGTGCGATGAAGGCGAAGCTCGAACCGAGGTAGCTCGGCACCTTCCCGGCCGTGATGATCAGGAACAGGATCGTCCCGATCCCCGAGAACAGCAGTGTGGTCGACGGCGGGAATCCGGTGATGAGCGGGACGAGGAAGGTCGCGCCGAACATCGCCACGACGTGCTGCGCCCCGATGCCGATGGTCCTGGGCCAGCTGAGGCGTTCCTCGGGCGCGACGAACCCGCCCGCGGTCACGTTCCTGCCGTCCCCGTGGAGGGTCCAGCCGATTCCTCGTGCGCTCATGGGTATGCCTTCCGGGGATGGTCGAGGGGTTCCGGGAAATCCTATCCGCAGCACGTGACCGGGATGTTACGTTGCTTGGAATCGAGGGAAGGGCAGAGGGATGGTATCTCCGATCCGGGGACGCACCGTACTGGTCACGGGCGCGGGCAGGGGCATGGGCAGGCTCTACGCCGAACGGGCGGCCAGGGAGGGAGCGGCCGCCGTCGTCCTCTGGGACGTCGACGGGCGAGCACTCGAGGAGGTGGTCGCCGGCCTGGCATCGACCACGGCGACCGTGCACAGCTACGTGGTCGACGTCGCGTCGGTGGAGTCGATCCGGTCGGCGGCCGATGCCGTCCTCGGCGACGTCGGCGTGCCGGACGTCCTCGTGAACAACGCCGGGATCGTCCGCGGGAAGTACTTCTGGGAACACGACCACGCCGCGGACATCGACCTCACGCTGCGGGTGAACACCGCGGGGCCCATGCATGTCACGCGCGCGTTCCTCTCGGCGATGATGCAGCGCGGCACGCCCGCGAGGATCCTCAACGTGGCCTCGGCCTCCGGGACCCTCGCCGTGCCCCGCATGAGCGTGTATGCGGCGTCGAAATGGGCCGTGATCGGCTGGAGCGATTCCCTGCGCCTCGAACTGGCATCGACCGGTTCCCCGATCACCGTCACCACGCTCATCCCCAGCTACATCAGGACCGGCATGTTCGAGGGAGCCCGCGGCCCCCTGATGACTCCGCTGATGGAACCGGACCATGTGGTGGACAGGGCCTGGCGGGGGATGCTCGCCGGCAGGGCACGCGTCCAGCTGCCGTGGACCGTGCAGCTCGCCGGCACCCTCCGCAACGTCCTGCCGCAGCCCGTGTGGGACGTCGTCGCGGGGCGCGTCTTCCGGGTGTACAGCTCGATGGAGCACTTCACGGGACGCCCCGGTGCTCCCGCCGATCAGAAGGAAGGCGACGCATGAACGCCGCAGGGCTCCTCGCCGACCAGCGCCGGTACTTCGGGACGGGGGTGACCCGTGCCGCCGGGTGGCGGCGCGAGCAGCTGCGCGCGCTCCTCCGGCTGCTGGCCGAACGCGAGGACGAGCTGACGGGCGCCCTGGAGGAGGATCTCGGCAAGAGCCGGACGGAAGGCTTCCTCTCAGAGGTCGTCGTGGTCCGGGCGGAAGCGCGCTACGCCCTCCGGCACCTGGACCGCTGGATGGCACCGGAGCGGATCCCCGTCCCGGGCGGGCTGCAGCCGGGCCGCGCCTGGTCGCAGGCCCGCCCGCTCGGCGTCGTCCTGATCATCGGGCCCTGGAACTATCCGCTGAATCTCGTGCTTGCGCCGCTCGTCGGGGCGCTCGCGGCCGGCAACACGGCGGTGCTCAAACCCAGCGAGCTCTCGCCCGCGACCTCCCGGGTGCTCGCGCGCCTCGTGCCGGAGTACCTGGACCGGGAGGCCGTCGCCGTCGTCCAGGGGGGAGCCGAGGTGAGCACCGACCTGCTCGCGCAGCCGTTCGACCACGTGTTCTACACGGGCGGAGAGCGCGTGGGGAAGATCGTGATGAAGGCCGCGGCCGAGCACCTCACGCCGGTGACGCTCGAGCTGGGCGGCAAGTCGCCGGCCGTCGTCGTGGGCGGGGACCTGCGCACCGCCGCCCGCCGCATCGCCCACGGGAAGTTCCTCAACGCCGCCCAGACGTGTGTGGCGCCCGACTACGTCCTGACCACACCGGCCGCCGCGCCGATCCTCGCCGATGCGCTCGCGACAGCCGTCCGGGACTTCTACGGCAGCGATCCGAGCACCTCGGGCGACTACGGCCGGATCATCAACGAGCACCACTTCGACCGTCTCGTGGGCCTGCTGGACGGGGGCACCGTGGTCTCCGGCGGTCGCCACGAGCGCACGGAGCGGTACATCGAGCCGACCGTCCTGCGCGATGTCGATCCGGGCTCCGCGCTCATGCAGGAGGAGATCTTCGGCCCGCTGCTGCCGATCCTCGAGGTCGGGGACCTGGACGAGGCGATCCGGTTCATCGGCGCACGGCCCCACCCCCTGGCCGCCTACCTGTTCAGCGACCGCGAGGAACACCTGCGCGAGTTCACGGACCGGGTGCAGGCGGGCGGGCTGGCCCACAACGCCTGCACCATCCAGCTCGCGGTGCCGGGCCTGCCGTTCGGGGGAGTGGGCGCGAGCGGCACCGGCAGCTACCACGGACGTCAGTCGTTCCTGACCTTCAGCCATGTGCAGCCGGTGTTCTCCAAGCCCACCCGCATGGACACGCTGCGCCTCGCGTATCCACCCTTCGGGCCGGTCAAGAGGAGGCTGCTGCGCAGGCTCCTCTGAGTCCCGTCAGCTGATGACGCCGTCCACCAGGGCCTTCGCCTCGGCCTGCACCTGCTTCAGGTGCTCCTCGCCCCGGAAGGACTCCGCGTAGATCTTGTAGACGTCCTCGGTGCCCGACGGGCGCGCGGCGAACCACGCGTTCTCGGTGGTGACCTTCAGGCCGCCCACCGGGGCGCCGTTGCCCGGTGCCTGCGTCAGGCGGGCGGTGATCTCCTCACCGGCGAGGGTCGTGGCGGTGACGTCCGAGGGCGAGAGCCTGCCCAGGGCCGCCTTCTGCTCGCGGGTCGCTGCGGCGTCGATCCGCGCGTAGACGGGCGCGCCGAACCGCTCGGTCAGCCCGGTGTAGTGCTGCGACGGGGTCTTCCCGGTGACGGCGGTGATCTCCGAGGCCAGGAGGGCCAGCAGGATGCCGTCCTTGTCGGTGCTCCAGGGTGTCCCGTCGTGGCGCAGGAAGGACGCGCCGGCGGACTCCTCGCCACCGAAGGCGAGGTCGCCGGTCAGCAGTCCGGGCACGAACCATTTGAAGCCCACGGGGACCTCCTGCAGCACGCGACCGAGGTCGAGGGCGACGCGGTCGATGATCGACGACGACACGAGGGTCTTGCCGATCACGGCGTCTGCGCGCCAGTTGGGACGGTTGGCGTAGAGGTACTGGATGGCGACCGCGAGGTAGTGGTTCGGGTTCATGAGGCCGGCGTCCGGGGTGACGATGCCGTGGCGGTCCGCGTCGGCGTCGTTGCCCGTGGCGATGTCGAACTCGGCGGCCCGTCCGATGAGCGACGCCATGGCCGACGGCGACGAGCAGTCCATGCGGATCTTCTCGTCCCAGTCCAGGGTCATGAACGCCCACTGCGGATCGACGGTCGGGTTGACCACCGTGAGGTTGAGGTTGTGCCGCTCGCCGATGGCGCCCCAGTAGTCGACGGACGCGCCGCCCATCGGGTCCGCGCCGATGTGGACGTTCGCGGACCGGATGGCATCGAGGTTCAGGACCGAGGGGAGGTCGTCGATGTACTGCTGCAGGAAGTCGTAGCTGCCGATGCCCTCGGCGGTGCGGGCCTGTGCGATCGGCAGGCGCCGGACGTCCCGCAGTCCACCC
>NZ_CP024915.1:152762-160074 GCF_002953615.1 Arthrobacter agilis
CCACACGTCCGACGACGCCTTCGGTGCCGCCGATGCCTGGCTGGGCGAGATCACCGGAGGGCGATAGCGGGGGGCACCGGGAGGACCGAAAGCACAGTAGGCTTACTATCGAAGGTCCTCCTCCCACAAAAGGCTGGTTCCACGATGGCTCGATTGCGCCGCAGCAACACGCGCAGGCCCGGTATCACCCGCCGCCGCCACGGCAAGGGGTTCAGCTACCGCGCCCCGAACGGCGAGCTGCTGCAGGACCGCGACGAGATCGAGCGCATCCGGGACCTCGTGATCCCGCCGGCGTGGAAGGACGTATGGATCGCGCCCTATCCGAACGGGCACGTCCAGGCGATCGGCACGGACGACGCCGGCCGGCGCCAGTACATGTACCACCCGGCATGGCGCGAGCAGAAGGACCGCGAGAAGTTCGACCGCGCCCTGGACTTCGGAGCGAAGCTGCCGAGCGCCCGCCGGGCCATCACCCAGCACCTGCGCAGTGATGGCGTGACGAGGGAACGCGCATTCGCCGCTGCGCTGCGGATCGTCGACGCCGGGGCGCTGCGGATCGGGTCGGCCCAGTACGCCGAGGCGAACGGTTCCTTCGGCGTCACGACCCTCCTCGTGGAGCACTGCACGATCGAGGGCTCCATCATCACCTTCGACTTCCCCGGGAAGAGCGGGCAGCACTGGGAGACGCGGCTCGAGGACGAGGACCTCGCCGGTGCCCTGCGGCCCATGATGGAGCGCGAGGACGCCGACACGGTGCTCGCCTACCAGACGGAGGACGGCAAGTGGCACCACGTGGACGGCTCCCTGCTCAACGAGTTCCTCCGGCAGGTGACCGGCGGTCCGTTCACGGCGAAGGACTTCCGGACCTGGCAGGCCACCGTCGTCGCGGCCATGGCGCTGGCCAAGGAGGACCTGAAGGCGACGAGCCGCACGGCCCGCCAGAAGGCCGTGACGGCGACCATGAAGGCCGTGGCCGACCACCTCGGCAACACGCCGACCGTCGCCAGGAGCTCGTACGTCGACCCGAGGCTCGTGGACCGGTTCATGAGCGGCGAGGTCATCCCCATCACCACCTACTCCGCCTCGGAGAAGGCCGTGCAGGAACTCCTGCGGGACTGAACAGCACATTTCCAACCATCCCGCCGGTCAGTACGCTGGCAGCGGGCGCCCAACGAGGAGCGCATCCTTCGACGAAAGGAAGCATCATGACCGAGAACGCTCATGGAGGACACATCGTGAACCCCAACGAGGGCGACGGCTCGACGTCGGACCCCAACTGGCAGGGCGATATGGGCGACCAGGGGAACGACGTCCGCTTCGCCGAGGAGCAGGCCCTGATCAACGAGCAGGCCGGCCGCGCCGACCGCGACCCGGCGGAGGCCGTCGACGCCTCCGAGCAGGAGGGCCACTACACCAGCTCGGATCCCGCCGGAGCCTCCGGTGGCTACACCTCGTCGCAGGACCCGGCCGAGGAGGGCGAGTACACCGACAAGGACAAGCCCCTCATCGACGAGCCCGAGGGCCAGGGCGAGTACACGGACCGCGACCGCTAGGACGGACCTGCCCTAGGGGCGGCGCAGGACCTTCTGCCGGCCCCGCTGCCAGCCCCGCTGCCAGCCCAGCTGCCACGTCCTGGGCCACCGCCGGTGCCAGTCGGGCAGCGGCAGCACCGAGGACCCTGATGGTCCGGGAGCCGTCACCGGCACCCGGACCATCAGTGCGTCCGGGTCCACCCGGGCGGTCAGCGAGGTGATGGAACCGGAGGGATCGCCGTCGAGCTGGGTGGCGATCGGATCGGCTGACCAGACGGTCACCTCCCGGGCGCGGTAGTAGCTGATGACCGGGATGACGCCGCGGTGCCGCGAGAGGATCTTCGCGGCCATCCAGGTCCAGCCGAGCAGGCTGCGGGGGCTCAGCACCACGACGTCGAGGTAGCCGTCGTCGATCACGGCGTCGGGCACGAAATCCACCCCCGCCGGCAGCTTGCCGCAGTTCGCGACGAGGAGGCTGCGGACCTTCCTGCTCTGCGGCGGCTGTCCGTCGAGGCTGATCGAGATGCGCCGGCGCCTGCCGGGCAGGTGGCGCACTCCGGCCTCGCTGTAGGCGAGCCAGCCGAATTTCTCCTTCAGGTCCTGCTTCGCGTCGGCCACCACGCTCGCGTCGAAGCCCACGCCGCCCATGACGAGGAACGGGTGCTCGGACACCACCTCGCTGCGGTCGTTGCGCAGCCTGATCCGGGCCATGTCGATGCGCCGCTCGGAGCCGTGCAGGGCGAGCCGGAGGCAGCCCGCGATGTCGTTGTACGGCAGGCCGAGGTTCCGGACGAGGAGGTTCCCGGTCCCGAGGGGCAGCAGGCCGAGCGCGGCGGGCTGGTGCGCGAGTGCCTGCGCCACGGCACGCACCGTGCCGTCGCCGCCGGCCGCGATGACGACGTCGGCCCCGGCCGCAAGTGCCTGCGCGGCCTGCCCCGTGCCCGGATCCTCGATGGTGGTCTCGAGGACGAGCGGGGGTTCCCAGCCGGCGTCCGAGCACGCCTGCTCCACGAGGGCACGCGTCGCGTCGGCCTGGAGCTTCGAGGGATTCAGCACGAGTGCGACGCGCTGCGGGCCCGCCGCCACCGGCGTCGGCTCGTGGACGGAGGCGGTGGGGGTGCGGGTCTGCTGCAGCCGCCGGACGGACCAGTACGTCTGGAGGGACGCGACGGCGGCGGACGCCGCGGCGGTTCCGGCAAGCAGTTTGCGGCGCATGGTCATCCAGAATAGCGGCACGGCCACCGCGGGCGGCCGTGCCGCCGGGTTTGGGTAGTCTTGACGGGTGATCGACGTCAACGACCTCCGCCTGAATCCCGAGCAGTTCCGAGCATCGCAGCGCGCCCGCAGGGCGGATGAGTCCCTCGTCGACGCCGTCCTCGCGGCGGACACGACGCGGCGGGAGTCCGTGACGGCCTACGAGACGCTGCGCGCCGAGCAGAACGCCTTCGGCAAGCGGGTGGCCCAGGCCAAGGGCGAGGAGAAGCAGGCACTCCTGGCCGAGGTCAAGGAACTCGCGGCGTCCGTCAAGGCCGCCGCGGCACGCTCCGAGGAGGCCAAGGCCGAGCAGGAGGCGCTCCTGCGCAAGCTGCCGAACCTCGTGCAGGACGGCGTCCCCGAAGGCGGCGAGGACGACTACGTCGTGGTGAAGAAGGTCGGCACCCCGCGGGACTTCGCGGCCGAGGGTTTCGAGCCCCGCGACCACCTCGAGATCGGCGAGCTGATCGGCGCCATCGACATGGAGCGCGGCGCCAAGGTGTCCGGTTCGCGCTTCTACTTCCTGAAGGGCGTCGGTGCCCGCCTCGAGCTCGCCCTGCTGCAGATGGCCCTCGACCAGGCGATCCGCGCCGGTTTCATCCCGATGATCACCCCCACCCTGGTGCGGCCCGAGACCATGCAGGGCACCGGCTTCGACATCGCCCACGACGCCGAGATCTACCGGCTCGAGGCGGACGACCTGTACCTCGTGGGCACCTCCGAGGTGGCGCTGGCCGGGTACCACTCGGACGAGATCCTCGACCTCGGTGCGGGTCCGGTCCGGTACGCCGGCTGGTCCTCCTGCTACCGCCGCGAGGCGGGGTCCCACGGCAAGGACACGCGCGGCATCATCCGCGTGCACCAGTTCAACAAGGTCGAGATGTTCACCTACACGACCGTCGAGGACGCCGCTGCAGAGCACGAGCGCATGCTCGCCTGGGAGGAGGAGATGCTCGCGAAGGTGGAACTGCCGTACCGCGTCATCGACACGGCGGCCGGCGACCTCGGGATGTCCGCCGCTCGGAAGTTCGACTGCGAGGCGTGGGTCCCCACCCAGGGGGACTACCGCGAGCTGACGTCGACGTCGAACTGCACGACCTTCCAGGCCCGCCGGCTGAACATCCGCGAGCGCCAGGACGGGGAGGGCCAGAAGGGGACGCGCGCCGTCGCCACCCTGAACGGGACGCTGGCGACCACCCGCTGGATCGTGGCGATCCTCGAGCACCACCAGAACCCGGACGGTTCCGTCACCGTGCCGGCGGCGCTGCGGCCTTATCTTAACGGTCTGGAAACACTTCCGGTACTGTGAGCGCCGTCCTACCGGGGCTTCAGTGAGGTCTGGTTCACTGAACCATGAGTACTTTGAGCGATGCCGGCATCGATGACCGGCAGGAGAACAGGAAGCACCACCTCGTCGCCCTCGACGTCGACGGCACCCTCGTGGATCACGAGGGGTCGATGACCGAAGAGGTGCGGGACGCCGCGCGGGCCGTCATCGAAGCCGGGCACGACGTCATCATCGCCACGGGCCGGTCCCTCGGGGCCACCCTGCCCGTGATCCGGCTCCTCGGTATCACGCGCGGTTACGCGGTCTGCTCCAACGGCGGGGTCACACTGAGGATCGACGCGGCGCTGCCGGAGGGATTCGAGGTCCTCGAACGCGTCACCTTCGATCCGAGACCCGCCCTCACCGCGCTCCGCGAGCGGCTCCCCTCCGCCAAGTACGCGCTCGAGGACGACCGCGGCCGCTTCCTGTCCACGGAGAGCTTCCAGGACGCGAGCTTCGGTTCCGAGGCGCAGAGCGTCGGCTTCGAGGAGATGCTCGAGAGCCGGGCCGTGCGTGTGGTGGTGTTCAGCACCGACAGTTCGGCCGACGAGTTCGGGAACGCCGTCGCGTCGATCGGGCTGCACGGGGTGACCTACTCCGTGGGCTGGACCGCCTGGCTGGACATCGCCGCCTCGGGCGTCACGAAGGCCAGCGCCCTGGAGGCCCTCCGGCAGCGCCTCGGGACCGACCGCAGCCTCACGGTCGCCGTCGGCGACGGCCGGAACGACGTCGAGATGCTCGAGTGGGCCGGCCGCGGGGTCGCGATGGGGCAGGCACCCGAGGAGGTCCGTGCTGCGGCGTCGGAGGTCACGGGCAGCGTGTACGACGACGGCGCCGCGAAGGTCCTGCGCTCGATCGTCTGACTCCGTCTGACTCCGTCTGACTCCGTCTGACTCCGTCCGACTCCGTCCGACCCCGTCCGACTCCGTCCGACCCCGTCCGACTCCGTCCGACCCCGTCAGTACGCCAGGGCCGCCTCGGGCAGTGATGCCGGTCCGTGCGTGAGGTCCAGCAGGCGGGCTGCCGCGGGCCGCGTGGCCCACTCCTCCATCCAGTGCGAGCGGACGACGGCGCGGCTCACGGCCTGCGTGGTGATGCCGAGTTCCTGCGCGACGTACTTCTGCTGCCCGCGGGCACCCGGCGTCATGAGGTCCAGGACGGCCCACTCCGAGTCCGTGCGCGTGTACACGATCTGCCCGAGCAGTCGCAGCACCGCCTCAGCCTCGGCCGCGATACCGCCGTCGGGCCCCTCCACCGCGAGGGGGATCCGCTCGCCGGTCTTCCGGGCGCGGTCCACCGCGCGGCGCGCGTACACGAGGCCGTAGCCCTGCGCGTCGACGAGCCGCTCGGGGACCGGGGGCGTGAGGCCGCCGACGCCGATACCCACGTGCCAGCGCCGGTAGCGGATGGCCTGCAGCGCGGCGTCGACCGCCGTGGACGCCGCATCCACGACGCCCTGCACCTCGTCGCCGACGGAGCGCTGGAACGGGATCACGGTGGGGAGCCGGCGCAGGACCCTGAGGAGGTCGCCGACCAGGTCCCCGGCCTCACGCGAGTCACGCTGGTTGATGGTCAGGACGTAGTGCATGGCCCCAGTATGGGGGACCTACCGCCGAAATCAACGCCTTCCGGTTGATCGGGGCGGCTCAGGGCCCGCAGCGGGCGGAGGAGGGGCCGGAAACGCAGGAGCTCCCGCCGTCCCCGGCGGGAGCTCCTGCAGGGACGTCCTAGCGGCCCTCGGGGGTCTCCGTGGCGTTCTTCGCCTCCACATCGACGGAGCGGCCCTGGGGCTCGTCCTGCGCGCTGCCCTCGCCGATCTCCTGGAAGCGCTTCAGCGACGCCTCGACCTCGGCCTCGGCCTCCTCGCGCCCGGCCCAGTCGGCGGCCTCGACCCACTTGCCCGGCTCGAGGTCCTTGTACTTCGTGAAGAAGTGCTTGATCTCGTCGAGCAGGAAGTCCGAGACGTCGGACAGGTCCTTGATGTGGTCGAAGCGGGGATCCACGGGTACGCACAGCACCTTCGCGTCCCCGCCGCCGTCGTCCGTCATGTTGAAGACGCCGATCGGGCGCGACTCGACGAGCACGCCCGGGATGAGGTCGAAGTCCTGCAGCAGGACGAGCGCGTCCAGCGGATCGCCGTCCTCGCCGAGCGTGTTCTCGAAGTAGCCGTAGTGCGTGGGGTACTGCATGGCCGTGAACAGGACGCGGTCGAGGCGCAGCCGGTGGGTGTCGTGGTCGATCTCGTACTTGACGCGCGATCCCTTCGGGATCTCGATGGTGACGTCGAGCTTCATGGCAACTCCTGGGGCTAGGTGCGGTGGCAGCCGGCGGCCGCGCCCTCCGCTGGAGGGCCGCCCGACCGGTCTAGTGTTTCATTCGTCAGCCCTAACATATCGGTCGGCCGCCGGTACCAGAGCATTTCCTCGTGGTTGCGGCGCTGCCCCGCCGGACCTTGCGAAAGGACACCATGAAGCGCCTGCTCCGCCTGCTGACCGGTCTCCTCCTGGTCCTGGTGATGGCGGGGATCGCCGTACCCCTGGCCGTGTACCTGACGCCCCGGGTCCTCGCGGCCGTGGATCCCGCCCCTTCGGCACCTCCCGTGACGCCCTCCCCGCAGGTGCCGCCGACGGCGGTCCCCCTGCCCGACGTCGTGACCCCCCTCTCCCCGGCGGCGCCCGCACCGGACCCCGCGGTCCTCGGCCCACAGCTGGACGCCGCCCTGGCGATCCCCGGGCCCGGGAGCTTCGCGGGCACCGTCATCGACTCCGCGGACGGTGCGGTGCTGTACGCGAGGGACGCCGACCGCCCGCAGCCACCGGCGTCGAACATCAAGCTCCTCACCGCCGTCGCGGCCATGACCTACGGCCGGCCGGACCAGGTGCTGGAGACGACGGTCCTCACCTCGGGGACCGCGCCCGGAGCGCTCTACCTGCGCGGCGGGGGTGACGTCCTCCTCGGCTCCGGTCCCTCCGACCCCGACGCCGTGATCGGGCGGGCAGGCCTCGCCACCCTCGCCGCCGACGCGGCCGACGCCCTGCCCGACGGCTCCGGCCCCTACAGCGTCTACCTCGACGACTCCCTCTTCGCCGGTGCCACCCTCAACCCGACCTGGGCGGACGGCGACGTCCAGGCGGGGGAGGTCGCGCCGGTTCACGCGCTCGCCGTCAACTCGGCATGGCTCGAGGAAGGCAGGACCGGC
>NZ_CP024915.1:160312-167958 GCF_002953615.1 Arthrobacter agilis
CGCGTTCACCGCCGCGCTCGTGGCGGCAGCCGGGGACCGCGGGATCGCGGTGGGCCCCGATGTCCGGCGCCAGGTGGCTCCCGAGGACGCCGAGACCGTCGCCGCCGTCGCCTCCGCGCCGCTGGAGGAGCAGATGCGCCACATGCTCGAGATCTCCGACAACTACCTCGCCGAAGCCCTGGCACGGATCGCCGCGCTCGAGAGCGGACGGCCGGCATCCTTCGGGGGAGCCACCGAGGCGCTCACCGCCGCGGCCGTGCGCCTCGGCGTGCCCCAGGAGGGGCTCAGCGTCGGCGACGCAGCAGGACTGTCCGTCCGCAACGCCGTGTCCCCGGCCCACCTCGCCCAGCTGGTCCGCGGCACCACCACGTCGCAGGAGCCCGGCCTCGCCGCCGTCGCACGATCGCTCCCCATCGCCGGCCTGACCGGGACGCTGGCGACACGGTTCACGGCCGAGGACGGTGCGGGTGCGGGTGCGGGGACCGTCCGCGCGAAGACGGGGACGCTCAATGCCGTCACCGGGCTCACGGGGCACGTCGTCACCGCCGACGGCCGCCTGCTCGTCTTCTCCTTCCTCGCCTCCGGACTCGACGGCACCACGGCCGAGGCGCGCGCCGCGGCGGACCGCGCGGCCGGACTGCTCGCGGGATGCGGCTGCCGCTGAGCCCCTACGGGCTGATCCTGCCCGTTCTCTGGGAGCCGCCGTCGGCAGGATGTGATCGAATAGGCGCATGTCCAGGAACGAGCCCGCAGCACCCCGTCCGCAGCTGGTCAACTGGGACGTCGCGGCCTCCACCGCGGCATCGCTGACCCCTGCCGGACCCACCATGGCGCCCGCGGACATCGCCCGCGCCGTCCAGAACATGCGGGAGCTGGCCGATGCGTCCGTCGGCCACGTCCACGCCATCTCCCGGCTCGACGCCGCGCGGGACCTGCGGGACTCCGAGCTGCTCGTCGTCGACCGCGCGACGTGGTCGAGGGCCAATTCCCAGAGCTTCCGCACGCTCATGGAACCTGCCCTGGACCAGCTCGCGGCATCCCGTCCCGAGGTCCTGAGGTCGGCGTCCCTCGCCCTCGGCGGAACGGTCACGGGGGCACAGCTCGGTGCCATCCTGGCGTTCCTCTCGAGCAAGGTCCTGGGCCAGTACGATCCGTTCGTGCCGTCGCGCAACGGGCAGGGCGGGCGGCTGATGCTCGTGGCGCCCAACATCATCTCGGTGGAGCGGGAACTGAACGTGGACCCGTCCGACTTCCGGCTGTGGGTGTGCCTCCACGAGCAGACGCACCGCGTCCAGTTCGCCGCGGCCCCCTGGCTCAAGGACCACATGACGAGCCACATCGGCCAGCTGACGTCCGGGCTGATGGACAAGGCGGACACGGTCTCGGAGCGCCTCGGTGCGGCCGTGAGGAACATCGCCGCGGGCAGGGCGCGTGCCCGCGGGGAGCGTCCGGCCGTGGACGCCCTGCCGTCGCAGGAGGTCGGCGTGCTGTCGATCCTGCAGGACCCGGACGACAAGGCGCGCCTGTCCCACCTCACCGCCGTCATGAGTCTGCTCGAGGGCCACGCGAACGTGGTGATGGACGGTGTGGACGGGAGCATCGTGCCGTCGGTCAAGACCATCCGTCGCCGTTTCAACGCCCGGGGGAAGTCCCGCGGGCCGCTCGAGAAGGTCATCCGGCAGCTTCTGGGACTGGACGCGAAGATGCGCCAGTACAGCGACGGCTCGAGGTTCGTGCGCCGCGTCGTCAGCCAGACGGGCATGGAGGGCTTCAACGCGGTCTGGGAGTCCGCCTCGCACCTGCCCACCGAGCGGGAGATCCACGCCGCCGACGAGTGGATCGACAGGATGAGCCTCCGCCGTCATGGCTAGGCGTCCCCGGCTGCTTCCCGCCGTCGGGGCCGCACGCAACCTGCTCGAGGCGAGCCTGCAGGGATTCCTGGCGGATCCGGTGCGGCAGGATCGTGCCGAGCCCGCATCGTCGGGTGCGCCTGGCGGCAGTGCTGCCCGGGACGTGCCGCTGGTGCTCGTCGCCTGCAGCGGCGGACCGGATTCTCTGGCCCTGGCGGCCGTCGCGGCGCACTTCGCGCACACGGGCCGCTGTCGCGTCGGGGCCGTCGTCGTCGACCACGGACTGCAGGCCGGCAGTGCCCGGACGGCCGCGGCCGCCGCAGGCGCCGCGCGCGAACTCGGCCTCGACCCCGTCGAGGTGCGGCGCGTCGCCGTCGAACGCGAGGGCATGGGACCCGAGGCGGCGGCCAGGACCGCCCGGTATGCGGCACTCGACGACGCCGCCGCGCGGCTCGGAGCCGCCGCCGTGCTGCTCGGGCACACCCTCGACGACCAGGCGGAACAGGTGCTCCTCGGGCTGGCGCGCGGTTCCGGCACACGCTCGCTCGCAGGGATGCCCGCACGCCGCGGCCTCTACGTCCGCCCGTTCCTCGAACTGCGCCGCTCGGACACCGAGGCCATCTGCGACTTCTACGCGCTCGACCCCTGGCACGACCCGACGAACCTCGACCCGGCCTACGCCCGCTCACGCGTCCGCGCCGACGTGCTGCCGTTCCTCGAGGAGCAGCTCGGCCCGGGCATCGCCCAGGCGCTGTCCCGGACCGCACGGATCCTCGGGCAGGACGCGGACCACCTCGAACGCCTGAGCGCCGAGGCCTACCAGCAGCTCCGGCGGCTCGACGACGGCGGCATCCTGCTGTCCGAGGAGGGGCTGAGGGCCCTGCCCGCAGCTCTGAGGCAGCGGGTCCTCGCCCTCGCCGCGCTCGAACTGGGGGCCTTCCAGCCGAGCTTCGAACGCCTCCGCGCCGCCGAGTCCCTGCTCGACAGGAAGGGGTCCGCCGGTCCGGTGCAACTGGGCGGGAAGGTGAGCGTCCACCGCCAGGTGCGGGGGCGGGCGGTTCTCCGGGGAGAGCCGAGCTATGGCAATCTTGTCCTTAGAAGCAATGGCCCCGGCGTGAAGCAGTCGCGCCGTCCAACCCAGGAGTAATCGGTGGATTCCAACGACGTCCAGTCAGATCTCAAGCACGTCCTCTACACCAGGGAAGAGATCCAGCAGCGGATCAACGAGCTGGCCCAGCAGATCGATGCCGACTACCAGGGCCGGGACATCCTCCTCGTGGGTGTCCTGAAGGGTGCGGTGATGGTCATGGCGGACCTCGCACGCGCACTCCACTCCCACATCACCATGGACTGGATGGCGGTCTCGTCCTACGGCTCGGGAACGCAGTCCTCCGGCGTGGTCCGGATCCTCAAGGACCTCGAGACCGACCTCATGGGCAAGCACGTCCTGATCGCCGAGGACATCATCGATTCCGGTCTGACGCTGTCCTGGCTCAAGGCCAACCTCCTGTCCCGCGGACCGGCATCGGTCGAGATCTGCACCCTGCTGCGCAAGCCCGACGCCGCGAAGGTCGATATCGACGTCAAATACGTGGGCTACGACATCCCCAACGAATTCGTCGTCGGCTACGGCCTCGATTTCGCCGAGAAGTACCGCAACCTCGATTTCATCGGCACCCTCGCGCCGCACGTCTACGAATAGGGGATTCCCCCTCGCCCCATGCGGGGAGTACGCCAAGAGGGAACTATTGCCACAATCCGCGCGTGGTGAATCTCGGACGGTGTATATGTTGAGGTGCTCCACGGGCACCCACGCAGCAGTGCGCCCGCACACTTTTACTTGCATCAGCAGGAGGGACAGGGCTTGCTGCCCTGAGACGTATGAAATTCAAGAACATCTTCAAGGGGCCCTTCTTCTGGATCATCCTCGCGGTCGTTGCGCTCCTCCTGGTCCTCCCGAGCCTCTTCGGCACGGGCAGTTCCCGCGTCGACACCAACGTCGGGCTCCAGCTCCTCGAAGATGACAAGGTGTCGCAGGCCAAGATCTACGACGGCGAGCAGCGCGTGGACCTCACCCTCCGTGAGGACTACGAGGGCAAGGGCGAGAGCGTCCAGTTCTACTACAGCACCGCCCGCGCGGAGAGCGTCGTCGATGCCATCAACACCTCGGACACCGACGGCTTCACCGACCAGCCCGCCGAGAGCAACTGGCTGCTCAGCCTCGCCGGCCTGATCTTCCCCATCCTGATCCTCGGCGTCATCTTCTGGTTCCTGCTCAGCCGCATGCAGGGCGGCGGCTCCAAGGTCATGCAGTTCGGCAAGTCCAAGGCCAAGCTCATCTCCAAGGACATGCCCCAGGTGACGTTCAACGACGTCGCGGGTGCCGACGAGGCGGTCGAGGAACTGCTCGAGATCAAGGAGTTCCTGCAGGAGCCCGCCAAGTTCCAGGCCCTCGGCGCCAAGATCCCCAAGGGCGTCCTGCTGTACGGCCCTCCCGGGACCGGCAAGACCCTCCTCGCACGCGCCGTCGCCGGTGAGGCCGGCGTCCCCTTCTACTCCATCTCCGGATCCGACTTCGTCGAGATGTTCGTCGGCGTCGGCGCGTCCCGCGTCCGCGACCTGTTCGAGCAGGCGAAGAACAACTCGCCGGCCATCATCTTCGTGGACGAGATCGACGCCGTCGGCCGCCACCGCGGTGCGGGCGTCGGTGGTGGCAACGACGAGCGCGAGCAGACCCTGAACCAGCTCCTCGTCGAGATGGACGGCTTCGACGCGACCACCAACGTCATCCTGATCGCCGCGACCAACCGTCCCGACGTCCTCGATCCCGCGCTCCTGCGCCCGGGACGCTTCGACCGCCAGATCGGCGTCGAGGCCCCCGACATGAAGGGCCGCGAGCACATCCTCTCGGTGCACGCCAAGGGCAAGCCCATGGCGTCCAACGTGGACCTGAAGGCCGTGGCGAAGAAGACGCCAGGCTTCACCGGCGCGGACCTCGCGAACGTCCTCAACGAGGCGGCACTCCTGACGGCCCGTTCGAACGCCCAGCTGATCGACGACCGCGCACTCGACGAGGCCATCGACCGCGTGATCGCCGGTCCCCAGAAGCGCAGCCGCGTGATGAAGGAACTCGAACGGAAGATCACGGCGTACCACGAGGGCGGCCACGCCCTGGTGGCGGCGGCGCTCCGCAACACCGACCCCGTGACCAAGGTGACCATCCTGCCGCGTGGGCGCGCCCTCGGATACACGATGGTCATGCCGAGCGACGACAAGTACTCGGTGACCAGGAACGAACTGCTCGACCAGCTCGCCTACGCCATGGGCGGCAGGGTGGCCGAGGAGATCGTGTTCCACGACCCGTCCACGGGTGCCTCCAACGACATCGAGAAGGCCACGGGGACCGCTCGCAAGATGGTCACCCAGTACGGCATGAGCGAGCGCATCGGCGCCGTGAAGCTCGGCCAGGGAGCCGGCGAGCCCTTCCTCGGCCGCGACATGGGCAGCGACCGCGACTACTCCGACCAGATCGCCCTGGTGGTCGACGAGGAGGTCCGCCGCCTGATCGACAACGCGCACGACGAGGCGTACCAGATCCTCACCGAGAACCGCGACGTCCTGGACCAGCTGGCGCTCGAGCTGCTCGAGCGCGAGACGCTCAACCAGGCGGAGATCGCCGAGGTCTTCCACAACGTGCGCAAGCGCGACCTGCGCGAGGTGTGGCTGTCCAAGCAGACGCGCCCCGTGCACTCGCTGCCGCCGGTCACGTCCCCGAAGGAACGCGCGGAAGCACTGGAGAGCGGCCGGCCCACCCCGGAATCCGTGGCGCCGCAGGACCAGATCGCCGACGCGGACATCCCCGGTGATTTCGACGTCCGGGGCTCGGACCTCCCGTCGCCCGAGTCGGGCGACCGCCCCGGGGACAGCCGGGACGGCTAGTCCCGCAGGAGTACGCCACCGGCCAGGGGGCCGGTGGCGAGCAGTGTCCGAGGAAGGGGTGGAAGAGCTGTGACTGATTTCGACGACGAGGTGGTGGAAGCCGCGCTGGAAGCCACCGGTTCCCCCGTGGACCAGGTCCGCATCCAGCGGGCGGTCCGGGAGATCCTGGCGGCGATCGGCGAGGACCCGGATCGCGACGGCCTGCTCGAGACGCCCAAGCGGGTGGCGAAGGCGTATGCGGAGATGTTCGCGGGGCTGCACCAGGATGCCAGCGAGGTGCTGTCCACCTCGTTCGACCTGAACCACCAGGAACTCGTGCTGGTGAAGGACATCCCGTTCTACTCCACGTGCGAGCACCACCTGGTGCCGTTCCACGGGACGGCCCACCTCGGCTACATCCCGTCGGAGGAGGGCCGCGTCACCGGCCTCAGCAAGCTCGCGCGCCTCGTGGAGGTCTACGCCCGGCGCCCCCAGGTCCAGGAACGGCTGACCACGCAGATCGTCGATGCGATGATGGAGCACCTGAAGCCCAAGGGCGCGATCGTCGTCATCGAATGCGAACACATGTGCATGTCGATGCGCGGGGTGCGGAAACCCGGAGCAAAGACCGTCACGTCAGCTGTACGCGGCCAGATCCGTGAGACGGCGACGCGTGCCGAGGCGATGAGCCTCATACTCGGAAGGTAGGACCCCATGGATTCTCTCGCTGCAGCGCCCGGGACGGGGCCGGCGACCTCGCCGCTGCCCGTCCTCCGGCCGGTCCGGGTGGCAAAGGCCGTCGGGGACCTGCCGGCGGACCGCGCCGTCGTCCTTGGGATCCTGAACGTCACTCCGGACTCCTTCAGCGACGGCGGCAGGTACGCCACCACCGACGACGCGATCGGCCATGGCCTCCGTATGCACTACGCGGGTGCGGACATCATCGACGTCGGTGGGGAGTCGACCCGACCGAACGCCCGCCAGGTGCCGGTCGAGGAGGAGCTGGCCCGCGTGCTCCCGGTGGTGAAGGCCCTCGTGAAGGCCGGAGCCCTGATCAGCATCGACACCATGCACGCGGAGACCGCGCGGCAGGCACTGGATGCGGGTGCCGCGATCGTCAACGACATCTCGGGCGCCGGCTTCGATCCCGCCATGCCGGCACTCGTCGCCGAGCGCGGCGTGCCCTACGTCCTGACCCATCGGAGGGGCACGGCCGCGACGATGGACGGCCTCGCGACCTACGGCGACGTCGTCGCGGAGGTGACCGCGGAACTGGTCGGACTGCGCGACCGGTTCATGGCCGCCGGCGTCGCCGCCGAGCAGATCATCCTCGATCCGGGACTCGGTTTCGCGAAGACCGACGAGCACAACTGGGCGATCCTGCGGAACCTCGACGCCTTCACCGGGCTGGGACACCGCGTGCTCGTCGGCGCCTCCCGCAAGCGGTTCCTCGGCACCCTCCTGACCTCGGCGGGCAGGGCCGCGGCGCCCGGAGAACGCGACTCCGCCTCACTCGCGGTCGCGACCCTGGCCGCCGCCGCCGGCGCCTGGGGCGTCCGCGTCCATGATCCTGCCGCGACGCTCGACGCCGTCAAGGTCGCCGCCGCCGGCACCCGACGGTGAACGGGTCTCCCGTGCCGGGCAGGCCCGGTTCACCCTCCGGTCACCTGGACACGGTGGTGCTCACCGGCATCACCGCCAAGGGGTACCACGGCGTCTTCGACCACGAGCGCCGGGACGGCCAGCCCTTCGCGGTGGATGTCGTGCTCCACCTCGACCTGCAGCCCGCGGGGACCAGCGACGATCTCGCCAGGACGGCGCACTACGGGGAGCTCGCCGAACTGGTGCACGGCATCATCGGCGGGAAGCCCTTCGCCT
>NZ_CP024915.1:168058-172304 GCF_002953615.1 Arthrobacter agilis
CATCGAGGCCCTCGCAGAGACGATAGCCTCGGCGGTCCTGGCCGCGTTCCCTGTCGCCGCCGTCGACGTGACCGTCCACAAGCCGAAGGCACCCATCGAGGTGCCGTTCGGTGACGTCGCCGTGACGCTGCGTCGGAGCCGGGCATGAGCACGGTCCGGTCGGTCCTCGCACTGGGCAGCAACCTCGGAGCCAGCAGCGACACCCTGGTGCGCGCCGTCGCCGACCTCGTGGATTCCGAGCACGTGCGCCTCCGCGCCGTCTCGCCCGTGGTGCGGACGAAGCCGGTGGGAGGCCCGGAGCAGCCCGACTACCTCAACATGGTGATCGAGGTGGAGACGGACCTCGGACCGTACGAGCTCCTCGCGCACTGCCAGTCCGTCGAGGACGTCCACCACCGCAAACGCACGGTGCGCTGGGGGCCGCGCACGCTCGACGTCGACATCATCACGTACGGGGCGTGGACCTCCGACGACGACGCGCTGACGATCCCGCACCCCCGCGCCGCGTCCCGTGCGTTCGTCCTGCAGCCCTGGGCCTGGATGGACCCCGGGGCGGAACTGGGCGGCCGGCCCGTCGCCGGGCTCGCCGCGGAGGCCGCCGATCTTGCGGGCCTGGTGCCCTTCGAGGGAGTCTAGGACGCTGTGAGCACCCTTCGGTTCCGCTGGCTGGCCCTGGTGGGCGTGCTGGCCGGACTCGCCGGCTGGCTGGCCAACTGGCTCGCGACCCGCAACGGCTACGGCACCCCGACCCTGCCGCTGACGTCCCTCGTCACCACGGCGGTGATCCTCGGGATCACCCTGGTCTTCGGGCGCCGCGTGCTGCGGTGGCGCAACGGCAACCGCGATCGGCCTCTCGATCCGATCCTCGCCACCCGCACCCTCGTCCTCGCACAGGCCTGTGCGTACGCGGGGGCGCTCAGCCTCGGCTGGCACGCGGGAATCCTCGTGGACCAGGTGGCCCTCCTGGCGGTCCGCTCCACCACGGCACCCCTGTGGGGGTCCGTGGCACTCATGGTGGGCGGGATCCTGATGATTGTGGTGGGATTGGTCGTCGAGAGCTTCTGCAGGCTTCCGCCCGACGACGACGGCACGGGCGCTCCGGGTTCCATCGAGGGGGAATATGCGTAGGGAACCGATCGACCCGTCCGGGCTCGAGTGGTCCAGGGTGTCACCGAAGTACCTGCGCGTCCGGCTGCTCGGCTGGCTCATCGGGTCGGTGGTCTGGCTCGTCCTCGCGAGTGTCCCGCTCGTCCTCCGCCTCACGGGCCTCTGGGACTCGTTCCCGCCGCCCGTGATCGCCTGGGGGCTCCCCGCCGTCGTGCTGGTCATCGCCGTGTGGCGGGGCGTGCTGCTGCCGCGCCAGGTCGCCTCGATCGGCTATGCCGAGCGCGACGACGACCTCCTGGTCCGCCAGGGTGTCTTCTTCCAGCGCACCATGGTGGTCCCCTACGGCCGCATGCAGTACGTCGACGTCGCCGTCGGGCCGCTCGAGCGCGCGTTCGGGATCTGCACGCTCAAGCTCCACACCGCGTCCCCCGCCACGAACGCCCTGATCCCCGGCCTGCCCTCCGAGGAGGGCACGAGGCTGCGCGAGCAGCTGTCCGCGCGGGGAGAAGCCAGGCTGGCCGGGCTGTGACGGCCCCGCCCGGCTCCTCCGGCGGCCTCCCGGCGGCTCCCGCCCCGGACGGACCGGAGGCCACCGCTCCGCCTGCCGACACGTGGCACCGGGTCCATTTCATCTCCCCGCTGGTGCGCGGCTGGATCGCGCTCGTCGCCATCCTCTACTTCGTGGGCAGGGACTGGTTCGAGGGCCTGTTCAGCGGCGGATCGCGGGAGCGGGGTCCCCTGCCCGAGGGCATCGGCCTCCTGGTGGCCGGCGGGATCGTGCTCGGCGTCGTGGTGGTCGTCGCGGCCGCCTTCCTCGTCTCGTGGTACTTCACGCGCTATCAGGTCACGGCCGAGCACGTGCGCGTCCACTCCGGCGTCGTGTTCCGGCAGCAGCGGCAGGCGCGCCTCGACCGGGTGCAGGCCATCGACATCGTGCAGCCCTTCCTCGCCAGGATCTTCGGGCTCGCCGAGCTCAAGTTCGAGGTGGCCGACGCGGGGGAGTCCGCGGTCCGGCTCGCGTTCCTGAAGCTGGCCGACGCCCGCAGGCTGCGCGCCACGATCCTCGCGCGCGCGGCAGGCGTGGACCCGGACCCGGAGCACCCGGAGGAGGCCGTGGAGGCGCCCGAGCGGGAGGTGGTCGCGATCCCGCCGGCGCGCGTCGTCGGCGCAGCCGTCCTCTCGGGGACCACCGTGGCGCTGGTCGTGGCGGCCGCCGTCGTCACCACGCTCGGGGTGGTCCTGGAGACGCCGATCATCGCGACGTCCTTCATCCCCATCCTCATCGGCGTCGTGGGCGCCTACTGGTCGGCCCTCAACACCGGCTACAACTTCCGGGCAGCGACCTCCCCGGACGGCATCCGCATGCGCTACGGACTGCTCGACACGCGCTCGCAGACGGTACCGCCGGGACGCGTGCAGGCGCTGAGCATCCAGCAGTCACCGCTCTGGCGGTTGAAGGGCTGGTACCGCGTCACCGTGAACGTCGCCGGCTACGGGGCGTCGGTCTCCAGCGAGGGACAGGCACGTGCGACGCTCCTCCCCGTCGGCACCCGCGACGAGGTGCTGCAGATCCTCGCCCTCGTGCTGCCCGATCCCGGGACGCCGCGTCCGGTCGAGGTGTTCACCGCCGGCATGGCCGGCCGGGACGGCGCCGAGGGCTTCGCGACCACTCCGCGCCGGGCCCGGTGGCTGGCACCCCTCGCCTGGCGGCGCACCGGCTTCGTCGGAACGCGGACGGCACTGCTCATGCGCTCCGGCGTGCTGTGGCGCCAGCTCGTCGTCGTCCCGCACGAGCGGACCCAGTCGCTGTCGATCGAGCAGGGCCCCGTGGAGCGGCGCTTCCGCGTCTCGAACCTGCAGTTCCAGACGACGCCCGGCCCGGTCAATCCGCGGGTCCTCCTCGCGGACTCGGCCACGGCCTGGGAGCTCTTCCACGGACAGGCCGCCCGCGCCGCCGAGGCCCGGCGCCGCAGCGGCCCCGAGCAGTGGATGAAGCCCGTCCCCGGCGCGCTCCCCGCGGCAGCCGCCACGGGGACCACGGAGGACACGGCCGCCACGGCGGACACCGGGGCGGGGGAGGCCGGATTCACGGGGGACACCGGGCAGACCCGGCACGACGACGCCGGGACGCCGCAGGACGATGCGCGGCCCGCCCCCGGCGTCCGGGACGTGATGCCCGAGGTGCCGCTCTACGCGCCCGCGCCCGGCGGGACGGAGGAGCCCGCTGATGGCCGCTGACGCATCCCGCCGGCCGGGACGGCTCGGCGTCGGCATCGTGGGCGCGGGGAGGGTCGGCGCCGTCCTCGGTGCGGCCCTGCGATCGGCGGGCCACGCCGTCGTCGGAGTGGCCGCCGTCTCCGAGGCGAGCCGTGAACGCGCCGAGAACCTGCTGCCCGGGGTCCCGGTCCTCGAGGTCCCCGACATCATCGAGCGTGCGGAACTCGTGCTGCTGACGGTGCCCGACGACGCCCTGCCCACGCTGGTCGAAGGGCTCGCCCAGCTCGGGGTCTGGCAGGCCGGGCAGCTCGTGGTCCACACCTCCGGCCGTTACGGGACCGCCGTGCTGGGGCCCGCACGTGCGGCCGGTGCCATCCCCCTGGCCATCCACCCCGCCATGACCTTCACCGGGATGAGCCTGGACCTCGGGCGCCTGCCGGACAGCATGTTCGGCATCACCGCCCCGTCCGCCGTGCTGCCCATCGCGCAGGCACTCGTCGTGGAGATGGGAGCGGAGCCGGTCGTCATCGAGGAGGAGTCCCGGGCGCTGTACCACGCGGCCCTCGCCCACGCCTCGAACCACCTGGTGACGATCGCCGCGCAGTCCGCCCAGCTCCTCGCCGACCTCGGCGTCCAGCATCCCGACCGCATGCTGGGCCCGCTCATGAAGGCCTCCCTCGAGAACGCCCTGTCCTCGGGCGAGGGTGCCCTGACCGGACCGGTGGCACGCGGTGACGCCGGGACCGTCCGTGCGCACCGTGCCGCCCTCGAGGCGCACGACGCCCCCGACACCCGCCAGGCCTATCTCGGTATGGCCCGTGCCACCGCACTGCGCGCTCTCGAGCGGGGCATCCTCACGCCGGCGCAGGGCGAGGCGATCCTCGCCGCACTCGCGGACGTCCCCGGCGGGAGCGGGCCTCCC
>NZ_CP024915.1:172404-172474 GCF_002953615.1 Arthrobacter agilis
CCGGGAGACGCTCAACCGCCACGACTACATCGAGGTCGAGACACCCATCCTCCAGCTCGTCCACGGCGGA
>NZ_CP024915.1:172574-175410 GCF_002953615.1 Arthrobacter agilis
GCGACGGCCCGGCCGTTCGAGACCCACCTCAACGCCTTCGACCAGAAGATGACGCTCCGCATCGCCCTGGAGCTGTACCTGAAGCGCGCCGTCGTCGGTGGGATCGACCGCGTCTACGAGATCGGCCGGATCTTCCGCAACGAGGGCGTGGACTCCACGCACAGCCCGGAGTTCACGATGCTCGAGTGCTACGAGGCCTACGCCGACCAGTTCGTCATGGCGGACCGCATGAAGGAGATGATCCTCGCCTGCGCCGACCTGCTGGGATCACGCACCATCGAGACCGCGAAGGGCACGATCGACCTCGACGGCGAGTGGGCGTGGCTCGGCGTCTATCCCGGTCTGTCCGCCGCGGTGGGCCAGGAGGTCACGCCGGACACCGGACTCGAGGAGCTGCGGTCGATCGCCGAACGCCACGAGGTCTCGCTGGACCCGGCCTGGGGCGCGGAGAAGGTGGTGCTCGAGCTCTTCTCCGAGATCGTGGAGCCGACCCTCATCCAGCCGACCTTCGTCTACGACTACCCGCCGTCGGCGCAGCCGCTCGCCCGGCCCCACCGGGAGGACTCGCGGCTGATCGAGGCATGGGACCTCATCATCGGCGGGATGGAGCGCGGCACGGCCTTCTCCGAACTCATCGACCCGGTGATCCAGCGGGAGCGGCTCACGGAGCAGTCCCGACAGGCCGCGGCCGGCGACGACGAGGCCATGCAGCTGGACGAGGACTTCCTGCGGGCCCTCGAATACGGGGCCCCGCCGATGGGCGGCATCGGTCTCGGAATCGACCGGCTCGTGATGCTTTTCACGAACGTCGGAATTCGCGAGTCCATCCTCTTCCCGATTCTCAAGCCCGAGGCGGGTCAGTAGCGGTGGAATATGTAGCGGTCCTCCTGCCCTCAGCCTGCTTGGCAGTGCTTTTCTACTTCGTGATCAAGGCCATATTCAATGCCGACCGCGCCGAACGCGAGGCGCTGGCACGTGCCGAGGAAATGCAGGACGCCGAGGACGCGAGGAACCGCGAGGCCGCGCGGGAAAAGAATGACGGCCAAGAAATCGATCCGAGTTAGGAATGCTCTTCTTTTGACCTCGATTCATCAATGCCGCATACTAATTCATGGGGCATTGATATCGAGGAACTTAATAAGGAGAGCATTGTGGCGCAGAAGGTAAAGATCATTCTCATCGATGACATCGACGGCGGGGAAGCCGACGAAACCGTGCGCTTCGGCCTCGACGGCGTGCAGTACGAGATCGACCTCTCGGAGACGCATGCCTCGGAACTCCGCGCGACCCTCGCCGAGTACGTCGGGGCAGCCCGTCGCAGCAACTCCCCGAAGCAGCAGCGTTCGAGCGCCCCGGCCGCCTCCCGCAACCAGGAAGCCGCCCAGATCCGCGAATGGGCCAAGGAGAACGGCTACAACGTCTCCTCCCGAGGCCGCGTCAACAGCGAGATCGTCGAGGCCTACCGCGCCGCCCAGCGCTGACCACCACCACGTGGCGCCGGAGGGGAAGCCCTCCGGCGTTATCTCGCCTGTGGCGAACACGCACCCAAAGCTCATGCCGTACCCGTAGCATCGAATTACGCGTTAGCTAGGAGTGTGTGTCTCATGTTTGAGAGATTTACAGATCGTGCCCGTCGAGTTGTCGTGTTGGCCCAGGAAGAGGCCCGCATGCTCAACCACAACTACATCGGCACCGAGCACATCCTGCTTGGCCTGATCCACGAGGGCGAGGGTGTCGCCGCCAAGGCCCTGGAGTCGCTCAGCATCTCGCTGGGTGCCGTGAGGGAGCAGGTTCAGGAGATCATCGGGCAGGGCCAGCAGGCCCCGTCCGGTCACATCCCCTTCACCCCCCGGGCCAAGAAGGTACTGGAGCTCTCCCTGCGGGAAGCACTCCAGCTCGGCCACAACTACATCGGTACCGAGCACATCCTGCTCGGCCTCATCCGCGAGGGTGAGGGCGTCGCCGCGCAGGTCCTCGTGAAGCTCGGCGCAGACCTCAACCGTGTCCGCCAGCAGGTCATCCAGCTGCTGTCCGGCTACCAGGGCAAGGAGCCGGCTGCCGCCGGCGGTCCGCAGCAGGAGGGAACCCCTGCCGGCTCGGTGGTGCTGGACCAGTTCGGCCGCAACCTGACGCAGGCGGCGCGCGAATCGAAGCTCGACCCCGTCATCGGGCGCGAGTCCGAGATGGAGCGCGTCATGCAGGTGCTCTCCCGACGCACCAAGAACAACCCCGTCCTGATCGGTGAGCCCGGCGTCGGCAAGACCGCCGTCGTCGAGGGCCTCGCCCAGGCGATCGTCCGCGGCGACGTCCCGGAGACCATCAAGGACAAGCAGCTGTACACGCTGGACCTCGGGTCCCTCGTGGCCGGCTCACGGTACCGTGGCGACTTCGAGGAGCGGCTGAAGAAGGTCCTCAAGGAGATCCGCACCCGCGGCGACATCATCCTGTTCATCGACGAGATCCACACCCTCGTGGGCGCAGGTGCGGCCGAGGGCGCCATCGATGCCGCGTCGATCCTGAAGCCGATGCTCGCCCGTGGTGAACTCCAGACCATCGGTGCCACCACGCTGGACGAGTACCGCAAGCACATCGAGAAGGACGCCGCGCTCGAGCGCCGTTTCCAGCCGATCCAGGTCGCCGAGCCCTCCGTGGCCCACGCGATCGAGATCCTCAAGGGACTGCGCGACCGCTACGAGGCGCACCACCGCGTGTCCATCACCGACGGCGCCCTGTCCAGCGCGGCGACGCTGGCCGAGCGCTACATCTCGGACCGCTTCCTGCCGGACAAGGCGATCGACCTCATCGACGAGGCGGGGGCGCGCCTGCGCATCCGCCG
>NZ_CP024915.1:175510-177987 GCF_002953615.1 Arthrobacter agilis
GATGACCGCGCCGCCGGAGCTCAAGGAGATCGACGAGCGCATCGCGGACGTCAAGCGCGAGAAGGAGTCGGCCATCGACTCCCAGGACTTCGAGGGTGCTGCCGCGCTGCGCGACAAGGAGCAGAAGCTCCACGACGAGCGCAGCGACAAGGAGCGCCGCTGGAAGTCCGGCGGACTGGACGACATCGCCGAGGTGGATGAGGAACTCATCGCCGAAGTGCTCGCGAACTCCACCGGTATCCCCGTGTTCAAGCTGACCGAGGCCGAGTCCTCGCGACTGCTGAACATGGAGGCCGAACTCCACAAGCGGGTCATCGGACAGAACGAGGCCATCAAGGCGATCTCGCAGGCCATCCGCCGCACGCGCGCCGGCCTCAAGGATCCGAAGCGTCCGGGCGGCTCCTTCATCTTCGCCGGCCCCACGGGTGTCGGCAAGACGGAGCTCGCCAAGGCACTCGCGGAGTTCCTGTTCGGCGAAGAGGATGCCCTGATCACCCTCGACATGTCCGAGTACTCCGAGAAGCACACCGTCTCGCGGCTCTTCGGTGCCCCTCCGGGCTACGTGGGCTACGAGGAGGGTGGCCAGCTGACCGAGAAGGTCCGCCGCAAGCCGTTCTCCGTGGTTCTGTTCGACGAGGTGGAGAAGGCGCACGCCGATCTCTTCAACTCGCTCCTGCAGATCCTCGAGGACGGCCGCCTGACGGACAGCCAGGGCCGCATGGTGGACTTCAAGAACACGGTGATCATCATGACCACCAACCTCGGTACCCGCGACATCTCGAAGGGCGTCATGACGGGCTTCCAGTCCGGCTCCGACACCCAGACGAGCTACAACCGGATGAAGGCGAAGGTGCAGGAGGAGCTCAAGCAGCACTTCCGCCCGGAGTTCCTGAACCGCGTCGACGACACCGTGGTGTTCCCGCAGCTCACCCAGGACGAGATCGTCCAGATCGTGGACCTGTTCCTCGAGCGCCTGAGCCGCCGCATGGCGGACAAGGGCATGACGATCGAGCTCACCCCCGCGGCCAAGGTGCTCCTTGCGACCCGCGGCTACGATCCCGCGATGGGTGCCCGGCCGCTGCGCCGTACCATCCAGCGCGAGATCGAGGACCAGCTGTCGGAGAAGATCCTCTTCGGCGAGCTGAAGTCGGGAGAGCGCGTCGACGTCGACGTCGAGGGCGAGGGCGTGGATGCGCGCTTCACCTTCGTCGGACACGGCGCTCCCAAGGAGCTGGAGGATGCGCCGGCCGCTCTCGAGGCCACCGTCCCCGAGTAGTACCGGCAGCACGCACGGCACGGCATTCCGGAACCCGCCCTGGTCACCAGGGCGGGTTCCTCCGTTCTCGTGGCCCGCCGTGCGATGGGTGCCTTCAGCAACGGAATTCCTCCCTGAGTGAACGGCTGTGACCGCTGCCACACGCGGTGGTAGAGATGACGCATGACCACCCCTTTCTCATCGCTCGACGACTTCGTCGCCCTGCCGCGCCTGAGCGGCCTCGTCCTCGACCGGGCAGGCACGCGCCTCGTGACGTCCGTCGCGACCCTCGACCCCAAGAAGACCGCCTACAGGACCGCGTTGTGGGAGGTGGACCCTGCGGGCGAGCAGCCCGCGCGGCGCCTCACACAGGGCGCGGCAGGGGAGTCCGGCGCCGTGTTCCTCTCCAGCGGCGACCTGCTCTTCACCTCGGCACGCCCCGACCCGAAGGACGCGGACGGCGAGAAGCGTGCCGCGCTGTGGCGTCTGCCGGCCGCGGGCGGTGAGGCGTCCCTGCTCCTGACCCGTGACGGCGGCGTCGCAGGGGTGGCCACGGCCGACGCGGCCGACGTCGTCGTCGTCACCGCGAACGCGCTGGCCGGTTCCGCGAACGAGGAGGACGACGCCGAGCGCCGCACGGTGCGCAGGGAGGCAGGAGTCGCCGCCATCCTGCACGACGGCTACCCGGTGCGCTACTGGGACGCCGACCTCGGCCCGGACGAACCACGGTACTTCGGGCTGCAGGGACTCGACGACGACGGGGCGCGGTCGCTCGAGGACCTCGCCCCGTCCGTGCGCGGAGGTCTCCGGGACGCCCACCCCGTGCTCAGCCCCGATGGATCGGTGCTCTTCACGGCCCTCACCGTGCCCGAGGAACGCGGCTCCCAGCGCACGGTGCTCGCCCGCGTCGACCTGGCCACGCGGGAACTCACCGTCCTGCTCGACGACCGCGACAGCGACTACTCGCCCGGCCCCGTCAGCCCCGACGGCCGCCACCTCGCCGTCCTGAAGGACCGGCGCACCGCCGTGGACCTCGCGCCCTCCACCACCCTGCTGCTGCTCCCCCTCGAGGGCGGGGAGCCGACGCCACTGGCCGCCGACTGGGATCGCTGGCCGTCCCCTGCCGCGTGGCTGCCCGACGGCTCGGCCCTCGTCGTGACGGCGGATGACGACGGCGCGGCGCCGGTGTTCGTGATCGAGGTGGCCACGGGGATGGTGCGGC
>NZ_CP024915.1:178250-184015 GCF_002953615.1 Arthrobacter agilis
ACGCCCTGCGCAGCTCGTACCTCTTCCCCGCGGAGGCCGTGCGGATCGACCTCGCCTCCGGCGCCACCGAGCGCCTCCTGAACCCGGCGGAGCGGCCCGCCCTGCCCGGCAGGCTCGAGCGCATCGCATCCGTCGGAGAGGACGGGCAGCCGGTGAAGTCGTGGCTGGTGCTCCCCGAGGGGGCCACCGAGGAGTCTCCCGCGCCCGCACTGCTGTGGATCCACGGCGGGCCGATCGGTTCGTGGAACGCGTGGACGTGGCGCTGGTCGCCGTGGATCATGGCGGCACGCGGGTACGCGGTCCTCCTGCCGGACCCGGCGCTGTCCACGGGGTACGGGCAGCACATGGTGGACCGCGGCTGGGGACGGTGGGGCGACGCGCCCTATACCGACCTCATGGCGGCGACGGACGACCTGGTGGCCCGGAAGGACATCGACGGGACCCGCGTGGCGGCCATGGGCGGCAGCTTCGGCGGCTACATGGCGAACTGGGTCGCCGGGCACACCGACCGCTTCGCGGCCATCGTGACCCACGCGAGCCTGTGGTCGCTGGACCAGTTCGGCCCCACCACGGACGCCGCCTTCTACTGGGAGCGGGAGATGACCCCCGAGGCCAGGGAGGAGAACTCCCCGCACCACCATGTGGAGAAGATCAACACCCCCATGCTCGTCATCCACGGCGACAAGGACTACCGGGTGCCGATCGGCGAGGGCCTGCGGCTCTGGTACGAGCTGCTGTCGAAGTCGCAGCTGCCTGCCGACGCCGAGGGCCGGACACCCCACCGCTTCCTCTACTTCCCGGACGAGAACCACTGGATCCTCAAGCCCCAGCACGCCCGGATCTGGTACGGCGTCGTCGAGGCCTTCCTGGCGCGGCACGTCCTCGGCGAGGAGCGGGAGCTACCCGCCGAGCTGGGTCTGTAGGGGCGGGGGCGGGCGGCGCTTTGTAGAGTGGGTCGAATGACCCTCCCCTTCACCATCCGCCCCGCCCGCACCTCCGACGTCCCGGCCATCAAGTCGCTGGTCGAGCCGCTCGCCGAGGAGCGCATCCTGATGGCCAAGGAGACGGTGGCGTACTACGAGGGCCTGCCCGAGTTCCGCATCGCGGAGTCCGACGGCGGGGAGGTGCTCGGCTGCGGGGCGCTGCACATCATGTGGGAGGACCTCGCGGAGGTCCGCACCCTGGCGACCTCCCCTGCCGCCCGCGGCCGCGGTGTCGGGCATGCGCTCGTCGAGGGACTGCTCGAGGAGGCACGTGCCTTCGGGGTGAGCCGGGTGTTCTGCCTGACCTTCGAGGTGGAGTTCTTCCGGCGCCACGGCTTCGAGGTCATGGCCGACCAGTCTGCCGTCGATCCGCAGATCTACTCGGAACTCCTGCGGTCCCACGACGAGGGTGTCGCGGAGTTCCTCGACCTGGCGCGGGTGAAGCCCAACACGCTCGGCAATACGCGCATGATCAGGCAGCTCTGAACCGGGGCAGCTCGCTTTTCGCCGCCGGAGGGGGATAAGGTAAGACGACTTAGTATCTCCCCGGAGATGCTGGCACGCCACCGGAACCGGTGGCTGAACACCGAGTCGAAGGAGGTCCGCATCATGGGACTGGATGACAAGATCGGGAACAAGGGCGAAGGCCTGGGCGGCAAGATCAAGGAAGGCCTGGGCAAGGCCACCGGCAACGAGAACCTGGAGGCCGAGGGCCACAAGGACCAGGCCAGCTCGAACCTCAAGGACGCCGGCGAGAACGTCAAGGACGCGTTCAAGCGCGACTGATACAGCACAGGCCTGCCGGTGACCCCGCAGGCCGGACCACCTGAGGGAGGGCGCCCGGACACGGGCCCCTCCCTCAGGCGTTGAAGCCCCGAAGGGACGGCTGCCCCGGTACCTGTCGCCTATAGGCAGCGGCAGGAACGGACGGTAACGTGGCCACTGGCCGGGGTGGTCCATGGAATGCGGGCTGCAGGCTGTCAGAGTGTCCGTTCGCAGTCAAGGAGCAGCCGTCGTGAAGAAGCTCATCAATGACCCCAGGGCCGTGGTCGACGAGTCGGTCGAAGGATTCGGCATCGCACATGCCGACCTCGTGGCCGTCCACCCGGACCCCCTCTTCATCACCCGCAGGGACGCACCCGTCCAGGGCAAGGTGGGCATCGTCTCCGGGGGTGGCAGCGGACACGAACCACTCCACGCCGGTTTCGTGGGACGCGGGATGCTCGACGCCGCGGTGCCGGGAGCGGTCTTCACCTCACCGACGCCGGACCAGATCATCCCCGCGACGTCCGCGGTCGACGGCGGCGCCGGCGTCCTGCACATCGTCAAGAACTACACGGGCGACGTCCTCAACTTCGAGACGGCGGCGGAGATGGCGGAGGCGGACGGCGTCACGGTGCGGTCGGTGCTCGTGGACGACGACGTCGCCGTCGAGGACTCCCTGTACACGGCGGGCCGGCGCGGCGTCGGTGGGACCGTCTTCGTCGAGCGGATCGCCGGTGCCGCGGCCGAACGCGGCGACGACCTGGACGGCGTCGCCGACGTGGCGCAGCGCGTGGTCGACGGCGTCCGCTCGATGGGCGTCGCCCTCGCCGCATGCACCGTCCCGCACGCCGGGGTGCCCAGCTTCGACCTGGCGGAGGACGAGATCGAGATCGGCATCGGTATCCACGGGGAGCCCGGACGGCATCGGATCGCCATGGAGGACGCCGACGGGATCACGCAGCGGCTGCTCGACCCCATCGTCGCCGATCTCCGGCTGGCATCGGGGGACAGGACCCTCGTGATGGTCAACGGGATGGGTGGGACGCCCGCGAGCGAGCTCTACATCGTCTTCCGGAAAGTCGCGCAGCTGCTCGACGGACTCGGTGTCACGATCGAGCGGTCCCTCGTGGGCAACTACATCACCGCCCTCGAGATGCAGGGGGCGTCCCTGACCATCCTGCGCGTCGACGACGAGATGCTCGAGCTGTGGGACTCCCCGGTCCACACCGCCGCGCTGCGCTGGGGGGCCTGAGGATGGTGCAGCCCCTCGACACCGCCTGGGCCGTCCGCTGGATCCGGGAGACGGCCCGCGTGGTCGCCGAGAACCGCGCCCTGCTGATCGACCTCGACCGGGTGATCGGCGACGCGGACCACGGAGAGAACCTGGATCGGGGCTTCAGCGCGGTCGTCGCGAAGCTCGACGCCGGGGACGCCCCGGGCACGCCCGCGGCCGTCCTCAAGCAGGTCGCCATGACCTTGATGTCCACGGTGGGCGGTGCCGCCGGACCGTTGTACGGCACGGCCTTCCTCCGTGCGGCGACCTCCCTCGGTGACGCCGGCGAGGTGGACGCCGCAGCCGCGGCCGCGATGATCAGGGCGGCCCGTGACGGCATCGTCGCCCGCGGCAAGGCCGAGGTGGGCGACAAGACGATGGTCGACGCCTGGACACCCGCCACCGAATCGGCGGAGACCGCGGCCAGTGCGGGAGCCACCCCACCCGAGGTGCTCGCGGCGGCCGCCAACGCCGCCCACGCGGGAGCCGTGGCCACCGAACCGCTGATCGCCCGCAAGGGCAGGGCGAGCTACCTCGGCGAACGCAGTGCGGGACACCAGGATCCCGGGGCGGTGTCCACCGCGCTGATCCTGCAGGCCGCCTCGGAGGCCGCCGGAGGAGAGGTCGCATGAGCGTCGGACTGGTCATCGTCTCGCACAGCGAGAAGATCGCCGAGGGGGTCGTCGAGCTCGCAGCGCAGATGGCACCCGACGTCGTCCTCGTGGCTGCGGGCGGTGCGGAGGACGGCACCGGGCCGGCGCGCATCGGCACGAGCTTCGACCGCGTGCAGTCCGCGATCGGGCGCGCGTCGGAGGGTGACGGCGTGGTGGTCCTGACCGACCTCGGCTCGGCCGTCATGACGGCCGAGATGGTGCTCGAGTTCCTCGACCCCGAGGTCCGGGACACGGTGCGTCTCGCCCAGGCCGCCCTCGTCGAAGGGGCCGTCGCCGCTGCCGTGCAGGCGCAGGGGGGATCCTCCCTCGACGACGTCGTCCGGGCAGCAGAGAGCGCCGTCGTCTCCGTCCGGCCCGAGGAGTTCGAGCCCTTCGTGAGCCATGGCGCGGCGTCACCCGGTCGTGGTGCCGGCGAGGACGGGTCGCCGTCCGTCGGAGCGACGGTGAGCGGCTCCTGGGTCCTGCCGAACCAGATGGGACTGCATGCCCGCCCTGCCGCCACCCTCGCCGCGGGACTCGCCGACCTCGACGCCGAGGTGACCGTCAACGGCGTCGACGGCAAGTCGGTGATGCTCCTGATGAGCCTCGGTCTCGGGCAGGGCCGGACGGTCACCGTCGAGGCCAGCGGCGCCGACGCGCAGGCGGCCGTGGATCTCGTCGGCCAGGCGGTCGAGTCGGGGTTCGGCGAACCGGCCTGATCCGATCAGGCGGCCTCCGCCCGACCGGTCGGGCTGCGCAGTCCCGGAGCCTCCTGGCCGGGTGACCTCCTGCGATCAGTCCCCTAGCCGGGCAGCCGCAGGCCAGCCTCGGTCTCCTCGGCGAGGCCGTCCGCCAGCAGCCCGGCGAGGGCGCGCTCGAGCTGCTCGGTCGGCGCCTGCAGGCCGTGCAGGGCGGCGAGTGGGCCCGCGTGTCCGGCGAGGTGGGGGACGTCGACGGGCACCCCGATGCCGAGGTCGACGGGAGCCCACAGCAGGATCGGGCGTGCCACGGGGCTGTCGGCGTGCCGCAGCACGGCGACGATGGCGCCGCGGACCTGCCGGTCGGTGCCCGCCCATGACTGGCCCTTGGGCACGTACTCGGGAGCGGGACGCCCGGCGGCGATCCAGGCGCAGGCGTCGATGACCGGGCAGGCGTCGCAGAGCGGTGCACGCGCGGTGCAGACCACGGCCCCCAGTTCCATCACCGCGGCGTTCCACTGCACGGACAGAGCCTCGTCGTCGGGCAGGAGGGCCACTGCCCGCCTCGTCTCCGCCGCCGTCAGCGCCGGAGCGGGGAGGGCGGTCCCGCCGACGAGGCGCGCGTGCACGCGGCGGATGTTCGTGTCGACGACGGTCTCGCGGCGACCGAAGGCGAAGGCGGCCACGGCGGCGGCGGTGTAGGTGCCGACGCCGGGCAGGGAGAGGAGCTCGTCGTACGTGGCGGGTACCTCGCCGGCGTGCCCGGCGACGATCGCCGTGGCCGCGGCGTGGAGGCGCAGTGCCCGGCGCGGGTAGCCGAGGCGGCCCCAGTGGCGTACAGCCGCCCCCGATGGCTCGGCGGCGAGATGCGCCGGCGTCGGCCAGCGCTCCAGCCACTCCCGCCACACGGGGAGTACGCGGACGACCGGTGTCTGCTGCAGCATGACCTCGCTGACGAGGATGCCCCAGGGAGAGCACCCGGGATCCCGCCAGGGCAGGTCCCGGGCATTCTCCCGGAACCAGTCCGTCATCCGCAGGTGGAGGTCCGCAGGTGCGGGGGCGGCCCGTCCCGCCGGGTTCCGCGGGCTGCCGGGACCGGGGGGTGTTCCGTTGCCGGGGTTCATGGGTGCTCCTGGATTCTCGTCGTGAATACTCTAGCCACCGGCGTGGTGCCGGGAAGAATGCGAGCGGCCGTCCCTAGCCTTGATGGATGGCATCTACGGGCGGTCACGGCACGGGCAGGCGAACAGGCGGCAGGCGGGGACCCAGCCCCGCCATGTACCGCCGTCGGCGGCTGGCGGTGGTTCTCCTGGCATTCCTGGTGGTCGCGGCGCTCGCCGTCGGGGCGATCGCTCTGGCCGGCGTGCTGGGCCGCGGCGCCGACGCGGCCGGC
>NZ_CP024915.1:184246-187567 GCF_002953615.1 Arthrobacter agilis
CGTCCCCGACATCGACCGCGACCCCGCCGTCGGGCCCCACCCCGTCGAGCCCCCCGTCGAGTGCGGCCCCGACCCCGACGGCGTCGCGCACGTCACCCGCTCCCACGCCGCGTGCGACGACCGCCCGCCCCTCTGCAGGCGCTGCTGCGGCCGCCTGCGCAGCCGACGTGACGGTCGCGGCGGAGACCGACGAGCAGGCCTACGGACCGGACGAGGACCCGGTGCTGTCCCTGGTTGTCCGCAACGAGGGGACGGAGCCCTGCACGGTGAACGTCGGCACGTCGCAGATGGAGTTCGTCCTGACCCGCGCGGACGAGCGCGTGTTCTCCTCGATCGACTGCCAGCAGTCCTCCCAGGACCTCCAGCGCACCATCGCGCCGGGCGGTGAGGAGCGCGCCACCTTCGAGTGGTCGCGCAACCGCAGTGTCCCGGGATGCACCGCTGTCGACGAGCAGCCCGCGGCCGGAGGCTACTCCCTGACCACGAGGCTCGGGGCGAGGAGCAGCGCTCCGGCCGAGTTCACGCTGCAGTAGGTCCTCCGCGGCGCTGCGGACGGGCGCGTGTCCTGCGCACCGCCCGACCGCACCCCCGCCGTCACATGAAGCGGTCGAGGAGGCTCGTCTCGGCGATCCGCGAGAGGCCCTCACGGACGGTGCGCGCCCGCTGCTCACCGATGCCGTCCACCGCCATGAGGTCCTCGATGTTCGCGGCCATGAGGTTCTGCAGTCCGTCGAAGTGCTCCACCAGGCGGTTGGCGACGGCCGGCGGAACGGCCTTGATGCCCGACAGCAGCCGGAAGCCCTTCGGCTGGATGACGGCCTCGAGGGAGTCGACCGACGGATTGAAGCCGAGCACGCTGGCGATCGTGCCGAGGTCGATGAGATCCGTGGAGCTGAAGCCCTGCAGGGTGGCCACGCGCTCGTCGAGCGGAGCCGTGCTGGAGCCGAGGTCCATGTAGTCGCGCAGCACCATCTCGCTGCCGGGTCCGAGGCCGGTCGTGAGTTCCTCCACCTGCAGGGACAGCAGGCGGCCGTCGACCCCGAGTTCCAGCACGTACTGGGAGATCTCCTCCGAGATCCTGCGGACCATCTCCTGGCGCTGCAGCGTCACGGCGACGTCCCGCACGGTCACCATGGCCTCGATCTCGAGGGCCGAGAGCGAGTTCGTGACCTGGTCCAGGCGAGCACGGTAGCGCTCGAGCGTGGCGAGGGCCTGGTTGGCGCGTGCGAGCACCGGTTCGGAACCCTCCAGCACGTGACGGAGCCCGTCGATGTAGAGGGCGATGATCTGCATGGACTGGCTGACGCTGATCACGGGCAGGCCCGTCTGCTTCGCCACGCGCTCGGCGGTCCGGTGCCGAGTGCCGGATTCCTGGGTCTCGATGGTGTGGTCCGGTACGAGCTGCACCGCAGCCCGCAGGATCCGGCTCGCGTCCTTGTCGCAGACGATGGCGCCGTCCATCTTCGCCAGTTCGCGCAGGCGGGTCGGTGAGAACTCGATGCCGATGTCGAAGCCGCCCGAGCAGATCGAATCCACCGTGCGGTCGAAGCCGAGCACGATCAACGCACCCGTGCGTCCCCTCAGGATTCGCTCAAGACCGTCCCGCAACTGGGTTCCCGGGGCTACTCTGGCGAGGGTGGCTTTGAGCGAGTCCTCCGGACTACGAACCATGGGCCTATCCTTTCACCGCCCGCGCTGTTGAAGGCCCGGCGCAGTCGGGCGGCCGCCGTCGAGCCTCGGACGGCAGTCAACGGCCGCGGGTCTAGCCGCGCAGCCGATGATAATACTACTGGCGCGCGGGAAATCCTCCGTACCGGCCGTCGTCGCAGATCGGTAACACTCCATCCGGCCGTCCTCCCGGATCGCGTCGACGGCGGACCCGGCGTTCCGTCCGGATGCCACGGCCCGGGCCTCACTGCCTAGAACAGGAGGGCCAGGGCCTCGGCGAGCGTCGACACCTCCCGGACGGAGAAGCCCTTCGGCACAGGGCCCGTCCCGCCGGGCGACGCCGGGACGATCGCGTGCGTGAATCCGAGCCGCTCCGCCTCCTGGATGCGCCGGCCGATCCCGGGCACCGGGCGCACCTCCCCGGCCAGTCCCACCTCGCCGAACGCGATGAGCCGGGCAGGCAGGGGGTGGTCGGTCTTCGCGGATGCGATGGCCAGGGCGACGGCGAGATCCGTCGCGGGCTCGGACAGGCGGACACCGCCGACCGTCGCGACGTAGCTGTCGTCCTTGGAGAGGCTGACCGATGCGCGACTCTGCAGCACGGCCAGGAGCATGGCGACGCGCGAGCTGTCCAGGCCGCTCGTCGCCCGCCGCGGCTGCGAGTTGGCCGATTCCGCCAGCAGTGCCTGGACCTCCGCCAGCAGGGGGCGTCTGCCCTCGAGGGTGACGGTGATGCACGTCCCGGACACCGGGTCCTTGGTCCGCGAGACGAAGAGCCCGCTGGGGTCTGCGAGTCCCTCGATCCCGCCGTCCGTCAGGTCGAAGCAGCCCACCTCGTCCGTGGGGCCGTACCGGTTCTTGACCGCGCGCAGGAGACGCAGCCGGGAGTGGCGCTCGCCCTCGAACTGGCAGACGACGTCCACGAGGTGTTCGAGCAGCCTCGGACCGGCGATGGAGCCGTCCTTGGTGACGTGCCCGACGAGGAGCGTGGTCATCCCGCGCGCCTTCGCGGCCCCGATGAGTGATGCAGCGACCTCCCGGACCTGGGTGACGCCGCCGGCGCTCCCGTCCACCGCCGCGCTACTGAGCGTCTGGACGGAGTCGACGATCAGCAGGGCGGGATCGAGCGTCTCCACCTGGCCGAGGGCCTGGCCGAGATCCGTCTCCGCGCTGAGGTAGAGGGAATCGGCGACGGCGTCGATGCGGTCGGCGCGGAGCTTCACCTGGGCTGCGGACTCCTCGCCCGTGACATAGAGGACGTCCTTGCCGAGCCGTGCCACGCGCGCCGCGACGTCGAGCAGCAGGGTGGACTTCCCGACGCCGGGCTCCCCGGCGAGCAGGATCACGGCGCCCGGCACCAGCCCACCGCCGAGCACGCGGTCCAGCTCGTCGATCTTCGTCGGCTGGAACCCGGACAGGGTGGCATCGACCTCGGCGATGCGCCGCGCCGGTGTCGTCACGGCCGTGGCCGCGGTGGTCCGGGCTGCCACCTGGCCGGTCTCCTCCACGGTTCCCCAGGCCTGGCACTCACCACACCGGCCCACCCACTTGGCCGTCGTCCACCCGCACTCCGCGCAGCGGTAGTTGGGTGCGTTGCTGCGGCTCGCGCGGGTGGCAGGGGAGGTCTTGGTGGCCATTGCTTCAGGCTACCGG
>NZ_CP024915.1:187800-202042 GCF_002953615.1 Arthrobacter agilis
AAGTCCCGCCACTCCAGCAGGATCGAGAGGTCCTCGGGCTGCTGCAGTTCCAGCAGCAGCACCCCGGCGCCGATCGCGTGCAGCACGCCCGGCGGCACCCACACCACATCGCCCGGCGCGACGTCGACCTCGTGCAGCAGTCCGAGGAGCGCCTCGACGTCCTGTGCCTCGACGAGGGAGGCGAGTTCCGCTTCGCTAACATCCCGCGTGAGCCCGAGGTGCACCGTGCCACCCTGCAGGATGTACCAGGCCTCGGCCTTGCCGTGGCCGTGCCCGAGCTGCCGGGCGGCGAAGGCGTCGTCGGGGTGGGCATGCACGGGCAGGCGCTGGCCGGCGTCGAGCAGTTTGACCAGCAGCCGGACGTCACTGCCCCAGCGGGCTGCGTGCTCCCTCCCGAGCCAGTACCCGGGATCCGACGAGACGGCATCGCGCAGGAGCGTGCCGTCCGCCAGGCGGGTGAGCCCGAGGTCCGCCTCGCCGAAGATCGTGGTCGTCGAGCCGATCCAGTCCTCCGGCTCGAACTCGGCCGCGGACGGCTCCCCGCGGAAGGCGGAGATGCGCGCACCGCCGCGGTAGAAGCGCTCCGGCGGCCGGTTCGAAGGCAGCCGCTCGATCATGGCTGCGGCTCCCGCACCGGCGCGTGGACCACCAGGAAGCCACCCACGAAGCTGTCACCCAGCCCGATCGTCGTCGGCGTGACGGTGTCGATCCGGAAGGCGGGCACGCCCACCGAGCCCGGGATCATCCGCTCCACGCCGTCCACCACGTCCTCGCCCCGCACGCTGTGCGAGAGGAGCGCCGTCGCCTCGAAGTCGGCCGCCGTGAAACCGTCGCCCAGCCGGAAGCGCGTGGCCGCCATCTGCACGGCGTTCGCGACGGCGTCGCGGTGCCGGCCGGCGGCGGGTCCGACGGCGATGGCCCAGTGCTGCGTATGCACCAGCAGCGCCGGCACCGGGATGAGGCTGTGCACCTCGAGGAGGGCCGCGGCGACGTCCCTGGCGTTCAGCAGGTCCACGGGACGCGCCACGTACTCCTGCAGCTCGTCCTCGTTCATGCCGTACACGTCGATGCGCGGCAGCAGGTGGGCCCAGATCCGCTCGGCGAACCGCCGCACGTAGAAGCCGGCATCCTCGTAGTAGACGAGCGCGTCGGACGGCAGGCGGTCCATCGCCGTGTCGAGTTCGGTGAGGCGGCGCTCCAGGAGGTCCTCGTCCTGCATGGTGTTGAAGCCCGAGACCAGCAGGGCCGCGGCGTCCTCGAGCGCTTTCCCCAGTTCCGGCGCGATCGCCATGCTGCGGTTCGGCGGATCGTTCGCGAAGATCAGCCGGTTCGACGACGGCGACACGATCTCCCCGTCGTCGAGCCGGATGACCGTCCCGGCGGGGTACTGCACGATCAGGTGCGGATCGAGGGTGTCCTCCGTCGCGGAACTGACGTAGGACATCGATCCCGGCAGCAGCCGGCGCACGTTGTCGTCGATGCTGACGAGGTGCTGGACGCTCGGGATCCCCAGGCGGTCGAGCGCGATGCCCGCCCGCACCCCGGTGCCACCGAGGGTGATCTCGGTGGCGAAGCGTTCCGAGAAGTCCTTGACCACGTCGGAGGAGACCACGAAGCGCTCGCCGCCGGCGCCGTCCTGGACGAAGGCGAGGATGGTCACCACCAGCGACCGCTCGTCGACGATCGGTGCCATGGTGGTGAGCTCCGCCCCGCGGATGCCGAACCGCGAGGCCAGGGCTTCGACGACCGCCGCATCCCAGCGCACCTCGTAGTCGACGGTTCCGCCGAGCCCGAGCACGAGCGTGGTTCCCATGGCACCGATCCCCTTCCCGTTCTCCGTCGCGTGAATGCAGTCCTCAGTACAGTTTGGCCTTGCCGTCCGCGCCGAACAGCTCGATCTTCTCCGCGGCGGTGACCTTCAGCGCCGCGATGGCCTCGGGCTGGATGGCGTTCGGCTCGCGCAGGCGCTCGTCGGTCCCGAGGATCCGCCGCATGGCGTTGTGGTAGGAGACCTTGATGTCGCTCGAGATGTTGATCTTGTTGATGCCGAGGCTCACGGCGCGCGCCAGTTCGCTGTCGGGGTTCGCGGAGCCGCCGTGGAGGACGAGCGGGATGCCGACGGCCGCCTTGATCTCCTCGAGGAGGTCGTGGCGCAGCTCGGGGTTCTTCTCCGCCGGGTACAGGCCGTGGGAGGTGCCGATCGCGATGGCGAGGCTGTCCACGCCGGTCTCCTTCACGAAGCGCACGGCGTCGTCGGTGTTCGTGTAGATGATCTCCGCGGCGCCGGACTCCCCGTAGCTGTCATTGGCGCCGATGGTGCCGAGCTCACCCTCCACCTGGATGCCGACGGCGTGCGCCGCCTCGACGACCTTGCGGGTCAGCGCGACGTTCTCGTCGAAGGGCAGCAGGGAGGCGTCGATCATGACCGAGGTGAAGCCGGCCTGGATGGCGGTGATCATCTGCTCGTAGGTTCCGCCGTGGTCCCAGTGGATGGCCACGGGGACGCTGGAGCGGTGGGCGCGGCTGCGCATCGCGGCGATCAGGTCGGTGGTGATGTGGGAGACCTCGTCCGGGTGGATCGCGATGATGACCGGGGCCTCCTTCTCCTCACTGACGTCCATGACGCCGTTGAACATGGCCCAGTCGCTGATGTTGAAGGCGGGGATGGCGAAGTTGTGTTCGTTGGCGATGTCGAGGATGGACTTACCGGTGTACAGCACAGTGATTCTCCTTGATAGATGACGTGCGCGGGATGGATCGGACGGGGGACAGGGGTCAGCTCTTGACCGAACCGGCCGTGAGGCCGCTGATGAAGTAGCGCTGGAGCACCAGGAAGAGGATCAGCACCGGGATGGACCCGAGGATGCTCATCGCCATGATCTGGTTCCACTCGTAGGAGTGCTGCCCCATGAGGAGCTGGATCCCGATGGGCACGGTGCGCATCTCGGTGGTCCGGGTGAGGGTCAGCGCGAAGAGGTACTCGTTCCACGCGATCATGAAGGTGTAGATGCCGACCGAGACGATGCCCGGCACCGAGATGGGCACGAGGACCCGCCAGAGGGCGGTGAGCGAGCCGGCGCCGTCCACGCGGACGGCCTCGTCGAGTTCGCGCGGCAGGGTGTTCAGGTAGCCGGTCATCATGATGATGGCGTAGGGCAGGGTGAACACCATGTAGGTGAGGATCAGGCCGGGGTAGGTGTTGTAGAGGCCGAGCCCGACGACGAGCCCGAAGTACGGGATCAGCAGCGTGATCGGCGGGACGGCCTGGACGCTGATGATGACGACGTTCAGCACCCGCTTGCCGCGGAACTCGAAGCGGCTGAACGCGTAGGCGGCGTGGATCGCGACCAGCAGCGTCAGGATGGTCACCGCGCCGGCCACGAGGTAGCTGTTGAAGAAGAACCGGAGCGTCTCGGAGTCGGTGAGGATCGCCGTGTAGGCGTCGAACGAGAACGAACCGGTGATCAGCCGCGGTGGGAGCTCGAAGATCTCCGTGTTCGACTTGAACGAGCTCGAGAGCATCCAGAGGACGGGCCCGGCGGCGAAGACGGCGCCGAGGATGAGTCCTGCCAGCACCCCGGAGCGGGCCAGGCGGGTCCGGCCTTGCGTGGTGAGCGCCATGTCAATCCCTTGCTTTCTGGTGGCGTACGTAGAGCACGGCCAGCACCATCGACAGCAGCAGCACCAGGACGGCGGAGGTCGCCGCGAGCGAGAAGTCGTAGTTGGCGAAGGCGAGCTTGTAGGTGTAGGTGCTGAGCATCTCGGTGACGTCGATCGGCCCGCCGCCGGTGGTCAGCCAGATGAGGGCGAACTGCTGCGAGGTCCAGATGAGGTCGAGCAGCAGCAGGCTGACGATGATCGGGCGGAGCTGCGGGATGGTGACGTTCCAGAAGCGCTGCACGGGGCTCGCGCCGTCGATGCTCGCCGCCTCGTGCAGATCCTGCGGGATGCCCTGCAGGCCCGCGAGCAGGCTGACCATGAAGAACGGGTAGCCGGCCCAGATGTTGATGAACGTCACCGTACCGAGGGCGAGCTGCGGGGAGGCGAGCCATTCCACGTCGGTGTCCAGCAGGAAGTTCACGATGCCGTTGGGGGACAGGAGCATCCTCCACAGCACTGCGATGACGGCCGCCGTGAACAGCCACGGCAGGACGTACAGGGCCCGGAAGAACGCCCGGGACGGTGCGCTGATGAGGCGGCTGTTGAGCAGCATCGCGAAGGTGAGTCCCAGCACGAGGTGCGCGGCGACGCTGATGAGGCAGAAGTAGAGGGTGTTGCCCGTGGCCTTCCAGAAGCCCGGGTCCGTCAGCACGGTGACGTAGTTGGCGATCCCGGTGAACTCCGAGGACGACTTCAGGATCACGTTGTCCTGGAAGGAGTAGCCGACGACCATCACGATCGGCACGATCATGAGGACGAGCAGCAGGATCAGGGTAGGGGCCAGGAAGCCGTAGGACTCGCCGGCGCGGCGGAGCTGGCGGCGCTTCTTGGGGGGCTGGGCTCCGTTGACCAGGGTCTCGGGGTCTGGAGCGGTGAAGGTGCGGATGCTCATGGGGACGACCTTTGTGGGGGATCGGGCACCGCGTGGGGACAGCGATGCCCGATCCGGTGTGTGGAGGACCTAGAACTCGCCTTCCCATTCCGTCTGCGCCTTCTCGAGCGCCTCGGAAAGGGACTGCTGGCCATCGAGGGCGGACTGCAGCTGGGCACCCAGCTGGCGCATCAGTTCCTCGGCCACGGGCAGGCCGACGAACTCGTTCGCGGGGTAGCCCGCCTGGTAGATGTCGAAGGCCTTCTTGAACAGGTCGTCGTCCTCGACGAACGCGGGCACCGATTCGGTGTTGCCGGGGAAGGCGTTCGCCATGGTGGAGAGCTCGGAGTTGGTCTCCTCGCTCATCAGGAACGAGACCAGCTTCGCGGCCGCGTCCTTGTGCTCGGAGTTCTCGGCGACGCCGATGCCCCAGGAGGCGTAGGGGATGCCGCGCTCGCCCGAGTAGTCGTCGGCTGCCGGCACGGCGGAGATGGAGAAGTTGAGATCCGGATTGGTCTCGCGGATCAGGTTGATGTGCGCGAGGGAGTCGATCATCATGCCGACGCGGCCGTTGGTGAACTCCTCGACCTTGTCCTGCTCCTTCATGGTGAAGCTGCCGGGGGCGATCACGCCGTCGTCCCAGAGTCCCCCGATGAAGTCGACGGCGGAGGTGACGTCCTCGTTGGTGAGGTCCGGCCGGCCGTCCTTCAGCATGGTGCCGCCCGAGGCCCAGGCCCAGGACATGACGTCGTTCTGCACGCCGTTCGGAGCCTCGAGGGAGAGGGGGAGCACCCAGCCGGAGGCGTCGCCGTCGAGGTCGGAGACCTTGCCGGCCGCATCGGCGAACTCGGTGCGGGTCTCCGGAGGTGCTGCCACGCCGGCCTGGGACAGGAGGTCGTCGTTGGTGAACATGGGATAGACGAAGTTCACGACCGGGACCATGTAGGTCTTGTCCTCGACCTTGACCTGGCTCACGAGCTGGCTGTCGTCGAAGCCGGCCTCGTCCAGGAGCGGGGTCAGGTCGGCGATGACACCCTGCTCGGCGAAGTCGCTGACCCAGGCGCCGTCCAGGCCTACGACATCCGGCATGGTCCCGGAGGCGGCTCCCGCGAACAACTGCTCCTTGGTGGAGGCGTAGGGGCCGCTGACGAGGTCGACGGTGATCTCCGGGTTGGCCTCCTCGAACGTGTCGATGAGGGCGCGGAACTCGCCGTCGGGAAGTTCGGGTTCCCACCACTGGGCGAATTCGATGGTGACATCTCCGCCCGCTTCCTCGGCGCCGCTCGAACCGCCTGAACCGCAGCCGGTGAGCGCGACGATCGATACCGCGGTGGTGGCAATGCCCGTGAACAGGGTGACTCGGTTACGCATACGCCGATGGGTGGACATCAGGTCTCCTCGTTGAGATAGTGCAGGATTTCGCTCGCTTATGCTGTTTCTTGCGTCTTTCACCACGAGTGTGCACTTGCTCCTGCTCCTCCGTCAAGGGTTTCCGGGTCGCGATTACGCGTCGGATCGGTATCGGATGCCCACTGAAGGCGCCAGAGTCTGCAGTTTCATGCGGTTATGCTGCATCTTCTGCAGGGCGTGTGTTACGAATGGGTGCATGACTTCGCAGGAACTGCAGCGCTCGCGGCGCCTCCCGGCGGGCAGGAAGGCCGATCTGGCCGCCTATGTCGACGAGGTGGGGCGGGTGACGGTCGCGGACCTCGCCGCCCATTTCGATGTGTCCATCGACACCATCCGGCGGGACCTCGACCAGCTCGACCGCGAGAACGTCCTGGTCCGTACCCATGGAGGGGCCGTGAGCGCCGCCGAGCGGGCAGGGCGCGACCGGGAGATCGACGTGCGGCTCAGCATGCAGACCGCGGAGAAGGAGGCGATCGCCCAGCTCGCCGTCGAACTGGTGACCGACGGATCGGTGCTGATGATCAATGCGGGCACCACGAGCCTCGCCGTGGCGCGGGCCCTGCGGAACCACCGCAACCTGACCATCGCCACGAACAACCTGCGCATCCCGGCCGAGATCTCGCCGGCGGTGTTCCGGGATCTCTATCTGTTCGGCGGAGCCGTGCGCACCCTGACCCAGGCGACCACGGGTCCCGTGACCCTCAGGATGAACGCGAACACGCCCGAGGTGGACATCCGCTGCGACATCGCGCTCATCGCCGTCGGAGCCGTGGACGTGTCCGGCTACTCGGCGTCGAACCTCGGTGACGCGACGATGATGGCCGACATGGTGCGCCGGGCGGATCGCACCGCCATCCTCGCGGACTCCACCAAGCTCGGCCGCCGGCTGTTCGCGCAGATCGTCCCGCTGGAGGGTGCCGACTACCTGGTGACGGACAAGGCTCCCGATCCCGCGCTCGCGGCGGCGCTCGAGGCGGCGGGGGTGACGGTGCTGGTGCCCGAGGCGGGCTGACTCCCAGCCCGCCCCGGTCCGCGGACCGGCCTGCTAGGAGCCCGCCTTCTCCTCGATGATCTTCACGAGCGCGGCGTCGTCGAGCTTCTGCCACGGTGAGGCGTCCGAGCCCTGCACGGCGGCTTCCGGGCTGTCGCTCTGGCTCCACCACTTCGCCTCGTACACGCGGCCGTCCACGAGGATGCGGGCGCCCCGCTCGTACACCGCGGCCGGATCCCACGCGGGGTACAGGTCGGCGGGAGCGGTGACCGCGGGAACGGGACGCTCGTCGGGCAGCACCGGCCCGAGCAGCGTCCAGGGGGTCTCCTCCGCCTGCAGCACCGGATCGTTGGGCAGGTCGCCCTGCGTCCAGTACTTCGCCACGTACACGTTGCCCTGCCACACCACGCGGTCGTCCTCGCGGTAGGTGCCGACGTCGGACCAGATCGGGTAGGGGCTCGTCTCGGGATCGTCCTCGACCAGGGCCTCCGGCGACTCCTCGGCCACCGGCACCTCGGCGAGCGTCGCTGCGCGGCCGGTGAAGCCCTCACCGAGCAGCGGTGCGAAGAGCATGCCCTGCTGGTCGACTCCGCTGCACGCATCGGAGACCACCGTGGTGTCGGCGTAGTTCTCGCTGCAGGTGCCGTCGCGGTTGAGCGACCACATGGACATGCGCCCCACACCGCGCTCGGCGGCGAACGTGTTGAAGGCCTTCGCGTCGTCGAGCGTGAAGACCTCGCCCTTGACGTCGTTCTGCCCGATCATCGGCGTGAGGCCGATCTTCCGCCACGCTGCCTGCGGCCCGAGCTCCTTGCCGGCCCGCTCGTACAGCACCTGCACCTGGCGGTGGGTGGCATCGGCCGCGTTCTGCGACGCCGTGAGCATGTCCGTGCCCTCCGGGCGGCTTCCCCCGTAGTCCATCGTCATGACGTTCACGCCGGCGAGGTCCACGCCGGCCTCGAGGAACTGCGCGACGGCGGCGGTCCCCTCGGCGGTCAGTCCCGTGGGCGCGACCGGCAGGGTCAGCCAGACATTCAGGGGGGTGTCGGTGTCGGCGCGCTCGGCCTGCAGGGCGGCCATGGCCTGCGCGCGGCGCTCCCCGGCGGTGGTGTCCTTCAGGTTCTCGCCCTCGATGTCGAGGTCCACCGTGGACAGCGAGTACCGGTCGACGACGGCTTCGTACGCGTCCTTCAGGTCCTCGGGGTCGGTGCACGCGGTCGCGAGCTCGTCGTTGAGCAGGCCGCCGAACGAGACGGTCACCTCGCCGCCGTCCTGCACCAGGCGGGCCACGCGCCGGTCGAGATCGAGCGCCACCTCTGCCTCGTCGAGTCCGTAGAAGGTCCCCCACGACGGCTCGCACGGGTCTGTCGTCGAGGCCACGATGAAGGACAGCATCACCGAGTTCCCCGCGTCCGCGGACGGGACCTCGAACGCGTAGGCGGGCGTGGCCGTCACGTCGACGTAGCCGGCGAAGAAGGCACCGGTGCTCTCGGCGGACTTGGCGTCCTCCCAGCGGTTGAAGCCGGTGAGGCCGCCGACGGCGACACCGCCGAGCACGACGGACAGGACAGCGAGGCGGACGACGGACAGCTTCCGGCCAGGAAAACGAGCAGACACAGGAACCCCAGATGACAGCCTCGAACGAGGCGGGAGAGCGCACTTCGGATGCGCGAGACGCTTGAAGCGTAGGGGAAAAAAGGGCCGCCGTCACCCCTGTCGCTAACGCCGAACCGATGCGGGCCGATGGTGGAGAGTGACGCTGTCTGCCGCCGGGGCGATGGAAGGCGTTCACCCGTCCCACGACCGCCGAGGAAGCAATGTCCAGATCCCGCGATGCCGCCGAGTACCGAGCCTCCAGACGACAGGCACGAGCGCAGTCCGACGCAGCGCCGGCCGATGCGGCCGGCGCGTCCGCGATGCCGTCGTCGCCCGCCGCCCAGACCGCCATCCTCGAGCTGGCGGCCGCGGCCGCCCCCGATACGGCACCGCCGCGCCGACGCCAGTGGGGTGCCGAGCGGCGTTCGGAGCCGCTGTCGATCGTGCACCCGACGCCGTCTTCGCGGAAGATCGCCCTGGGCCGGCTCGGCATCGTCATCACGGTGCTCGCCTGGCTCACCTACATCGTCACGACGATCCTGCGCCAGTTCGCCAACAACCCGAACGCGGGCTTCCGGTTCCAGGTGGAGGCGACGTCGTACCTGATCGTGGTCACGTTCCTGACGTTCTCCGCGCTCATGTACCTGCTGGCGCGCCAGGGGGCGCTGTACCGGTTCCGGGACCACAAGCGCGTGCCACGCGGTGAGCTGGACCGCCACTTCGCCGACCACCACGAGGGCATCACCGTGCTGGTCCCCTCGTACGCGGAGGAGCCCGCGGTGGTGCGCGCGACGCTGTGGTCCGCCGCGCTGCAGGAGTTCCCCAACATCCGCGTGGTGCTGCTCCTCGACGATCCGCCGCATCCCACCGACCCCGCGGTCCGCCAGCGCCTGGACGCCACCCGGGCGCTGAGCTTCGAGATCGAATCGAGCCTGCTCGAGCCCTCCACCCGCGCGACCGCGGCACTGGCCGCGTTCGAGGCGCGACTGGCCGCCCACGACGGCGACGACGCGTCGTGCTCCGAACTGCCGGCGGTCATCGCCGCCTACGAGGACGCCGCGGCGTGGCTCGAGGACATGGCCGACGCCGAGCGCGTGGAGGACCACGTGGACGAGTTCTTCGTGGACCTCGTGATCATGGGCCTGGCGCGCGAACTGCGGCTCACCATCTACGCACTCAACGCCGCCCATGCGCAGTCCCAGGCGCCCGAGCCGGCACGCGTCCGCGAGCTGTACGTGCGGCTGGTGCGGATCTTCAACACGCGGCTCGAGACGTTCGAGCGGAAGGCCTACGCGTCCCTGTCCCACGAGGCGAACAAGGCCATGAACCTCAACGCCTACATCTCCCTCATGGGGCAGCGGTGGCAGAAGGAGCACACCGCCGCCGGGACGGTGCTGCGGCCGATGGGTGCGGCGGACGGCGGTGACGTGGCCGACGACGTCCTCGACGTGCCCGACTCGACCTACCTCCTGACCCTCGACGCCGACTCGCTGCTGCTGCGCGACTACTGCCTGCGGCTCGTGCACCTGCTCGAATCCCCTGGCAACGAGCGCATCGCCGTCACGCAGACGCCGTACTCGTCCTTCCGCGGAGCGCCCACGCGCATCGAGCGGGTAGCCGGCGCGACGACGGACATCCAGCACATCCTGCACCAGGGCATGTCCTACTACGGGGCCACCTTCTGGGTGGGTGCGAATGCCGTGATCCGGAAGCGCGCGGTGGAGGACATCGTCGAGGTCGACAACGTGGGCGGCTTCGAGATCAAGACGTACATCCAGGACCGCACGGTCATCGAGGACACCGAGTCCAGCGTGGACCTCGGCACGCACGGCTGGACGCTCATGAACTACCCCGAGCGCCTCAGCTACAGCGCCACGCCGCCGGACTTCGGCTCCCTCGTGGTGCAGCGGCGGCGCTGGGCCAACGGTGGCCTGCTGATCCTGCCGAAGCTGTGGAACCAGCTACGACGGCGCCGCCACCTCCGCGAGCAGGTCCTCGCCCGCGAGGTGCTGCTGCGCGTCAACTACATGGCGTCCATCGCCTGGGCGAGCTTCGGGCTACTGTTCCTGCTCGCCTACCCCTACGACAGCAGGCTCCTGAGCCCGGTCGTCTTCCTGGCCGCTGCCCCGTACTTCCTGGCCATGGGCAGCGACCTCCGCGACTGCGGGCACCGCTTCTCGGACATCTTCCGGATCTACGGCTTCAACCTCGTGCTGCTGCCCGTCAACCTCGCGGGCGTGCTGAAGTCCATCCAGCAGGCGTTCACGGGGGAGAAGATTCCGTTCGTCCGCACGCCCAAGGTCAAGGACCGCACCGCGGCGCCGGGCCTCTACGTGGTGATCCCGTACGCGATCGTGGCGTTCTCGCTGCTCACCCTGGCCCGCGACGTGATGGAGCAGAACTGGGGCAACGCCGTCTTCGCGGGGCTCAATGCGCTGCTCGCGGCCGGCGCCATCCGCGCGTACATCGGCATCAAGAACTCGATGGTCGACATGGGGCTCGGCGTCCTGAACTGGCTGTACGTGTCGCCGCGGACGAAGAAGGTCGAGGAGTCGAAGGTCATCGCGAAGACGGCCGAGGAAGCCGACTGGGAGTCGATCCTGTACCACGGCGACCGCCGCCTCAACCGGGACCTGCGGTCCGGCAACGACCGCCGTCGTCGTGCGGGGGTGCGGTAGGGCACCTGTCGGCCCCGCGGCTCCACCTCGGGAGCCGCGAGATCGTATCGTCCGCGCATGAAGACGCCCCGGGAGTCCATCCCGGGGCGTCTTCGTTCTCCTGCCGGTGGACCGGCCGCTCAGCGCTGCAGTGCCGGCCGCTTCGGGTTGAAGGCCCAGCCCGGGAGGAGGAACTGCATGCCCACCGAATCGTCCCGGGCGTCGAGCCCGTGCTGCAGATACAGTTCGTGGGCGGACTGCAGCGCATCCCGGTCGAGCTCCACGCCCAGGCCGGAGCGGGCCGGCACCTCGATGTAGCCGCCTTGGATCTGCAGCGGCTGCTTCGTGAGGGGCTGGCCGTCCTGCCAGATCCAGTGCGTGTCCAGAGCCGTCACCCGCCCCGGTGCTGCCGCACCGACCTGGGTGAACATGGCCAGGGAGATGTCGAAGTGGTTGTTCGAGTGGGAGCCCCAGGTCAGCCCGAAGTCGTCGCACAGTTGCGCCACCCGCACGGACCCCTGCATCGTCCAGAAGTGGGGATCGGCCAGGGGGATGTCCACGGCGTTCGAACGGATGGCGTGGGCCATCTGCCGCCAGTCGGTGGCCACCATGTTCGTTGCCGTCTGCAGTCCCGTGGCCCGCTTGAACTCCGCCATGACCTCACGACCGGAGAATCCGTTCTCCGCGCCGCACGGGTCCTCCGCGTAGGCGAGGACGTCCTCCAGACCCGAGCACAGCCGCACGGCTTCGGCCAGCGACCACGCACCGTTGGGATCGAGGGTGATGCGAGCGTCGGGGAAGCGGGCGGCGAGCGCCGTGACCGCAGCGATCTCCTCGTCGCCGGCGAGGACGCCGCCCTTGAGCTTGAAGTCCTGGAACCCGTACCGCTCCTGTGCGGCTTCCGCCAGTGCCACGACGGCGTCGGGCGTCATCGCTTCGCTGCGCCGGAGCCGACCCCACCGGTCCGACGGGTCGTCGCCGTCGAGATAGGGCAGGTCCGTCGCTCCCGCATCACCGATGAAGAAGAGGTAGCCGAGCATCTGGACGCGGTCGCGCTGCTGGCCGTCGCCGAGGAGTTCAGCGACGGGAACGTCCAGATGCTGTCCGAGCAGATCGAGCAGGCAGGACTCCAGGGCGGTCACGGCATGGATGGTGGTGCGGAGGTCGAAGGTCTGGAGTCCCCGCCCTCCGGCGTCCCGATCGGCGAAGGTCCGGGCGACGGTCCGCAGCAGGCTGCGGTACGCCGCGACCGGTCGGCCCGCGAGGAGTGCCGCAGAATCCTCGATCGTGGCGCGGATCGCTTCACCGCCCGGCACCTCGCCGAGGCCCGTGCGTCCGTTGCTGTCCGTCATGATCGCGATGTTGCGGGTGAAGAACGGGCCGTGCGCGCCACTGAGGTTCAGCAGCATGCTGTCGTAGCCGGCGACCGGCACGACCTCGACCGATGTGATGACGGGTGCCTGATCGGACACGGTTCAGCCCTCTGCCCGGACCGTGCCGTCGATCCGACGGTTCAGCGACCACGGGTTCGCATCCTGCAGCGCTGCCGGAAGGACGGCGTCGGGAAGATTCTGGTAGCTCACCGGACGCTGGAAGCGGGCGATGGCGAGCGTCCCCACCGAGGTGGAGCGTGAATCCGAGGTCGCAGGGAAGGGGCCGCCATGCACCATGGCGTGGCCCACCTCCACCCCGGTGGGCCAGCCGTTGAAGAGGATGCGCCCGACCTTGCGCTCGAGCACGGGCAGGAGGTCCGCTGCGGTCGGATGGTCGCTGTCCGCCGCATGGACCGTCGCCGTCAGCTGGCCCTGCAATGCTTCCAGGCCCATGCGCAGCTCCTGCTCGCTCGCGTAGCGGACGAGGACTCCCGCTGATCCGAAGACCTCCTCCTGGAGCGTCGGGTCGGCGATGAAGGTGCTGGCCGAGGTACTGAACAGGGCAGGTGCGGGGGCGTTCTCGGTATCGCCCGGCCGACCTTCCGTGACCAGGTCCACGCCGTTCCTCGTCCGGAGACCGTCGATCCCGGCCTGGCAGGACGCGGCGATCCCAGCGGTGAGCATGGTGGCACCCTGTGCGTCGCCGAGCAGGGAAGCGGCCGCGGAGACGAAGGCGTCCCCGTCGGCCCCGACAGGCACGAAGACCAGTCCGGGATTCGTGCAGAACTGGCCGGCCCCCATGGTGAGGGAGGCAACGAAACCGGCAGCGAGCCCCTGCGGGTCGGCGAGGAGTGCTCCCGGCAGGGCGATCACCGGGTTGATGGAGGACATCTCGGCGTAGACCGGAATGGGCTCGGGCCGCGCTGCCGCTGTCGTCATCAGGGCGATGCCTGCGGCGCGCGAACCCGTGAAGCCGATGGCCTTGATGCGCGGATCGGCGGCCAGCGCCTGCCCGACCGAGGCCCCGGCGCCGAAGACGAGGGAGAAGACGCCTGCCGGCAGGCCGCTCTCGGCAACCGCCTGGCTGATGGCCTGGCCGACGAGCTCGGCGGTCCCGGGGTGAGCGTTGTGGGCTTTCACGACGACGGGGCACCCGGCGGCGAGAGCCGAGGCGGTGTCGCCGCCTCCTGTGGAGAAGGCCAGGGGGAAGTTGCTGGCTCCGAAGACGGCCACCGGACCGAGCGCGATGTGCCGCTGGCGGATGTCGACCCGCGGCACGGGCGAGCGGTCCGGTTGTGCGGGATCGATCCGGGCCTGCAGGTGGTCGCCGTTGCGGACGACGCCCGCGAAGAGGCGCAGCTGGCCCACGGTGCGGCCGCGCTCACCGGACAGGCGGGCGGCAGGGAGTCCCGTTTCCAGGACGCCGCGTTCGGTCAGTTCGTCCCCCAGCGCGTCGATGGTGTCCGCGATGCGCTCGAGGAGGGCGGCCCGCACCTCCGGGCTGGTGGCGCGATACACGTCGAAGGCCTCGGCTGCCGCCGTCGTCGCTGCCTCGAGCTCGCTTCCGGTCACCAGGCCGAAGGCCGGCTCGAGGTCCTGCCCGGTGGCCGGATCGACGGCACGGATGGTGCCGGCGGATCCGGTGACGGGGGTTCCCGCGATGATGGATCGGCCGGTGACGGCG
>NZ_CP024915.1:202142-202206 GCF_002953615.1 Arthrobacter agilis
GCCGGCTCTCCGCCCGTACCCGCCCGTACCCGCCCGTACCCGCCCGTCCCGTCAGAGCCGGGGC
>NZ_CP024915.1:202306-211698 GCF_002953615.1 Arthrobacter agilis
AGGTAGTCGGCGGCGTCCTCGTGCGAGAGGCCCGTCGCCTCGAGCAGATCCACGACGAGCGGGCGGAGGAGGAGCACGAGGCCCTCGCCCTCGAGCCGGCTGATGTTGAGCGTGGCGGGGTGGAGGTCGGTGGCGACGGCCGCCAGGTCGTTGCGTGCCTGCCGCAGGTTGAGGCGCCGCTCGGCGGAGTCCCGGGCGGACAGCGCGCGGGACAGGACGTCGACGGCGTCCGCCGTGTCCTCCAGTGACTGGCCGAGGGCCTCGATGGCCTCGTCGGTCAGGGCGGCATGGTTGATCGCGGAGGTCAGCCGGCGGGAGAAGACACGGCTGTTGCGGATGGCGAGGTCGATCGACTCCACGGCGCTCCGCAGGGACCCGAGCTCATCGCGGTGCCGCCGGTAGGCGGGGGAGATGCGGGCGACCTCCTGCGCCGCCTTCATGCTGCCGGTCAGGCTGTCGAGCTGGGCCTGGCAGCTCCGGGCCCGGACCAGCGCATGCCACGCCAGGGTCGAATCGCTCGTGCGGAGTGCGGAGGCGCTCTCGCGGAGCACCCCGGACAGCTCACCCAGGAGGCCGCGGACGTTCGTCTTCGGCTCGCGGCGGGGATCACGTGGCAGCAGCATGGTGATCACCAGCGCGAAGAGGCCGCCCACGATGGCGTCGACACTGCGGGTGAACGGTCCCCCCTGCGGCGCCGGGAGCAGTACGACGAGCAGGGACTGCAGCCCGAGCTGGGTGGTGAAGATGGTGCCGCTGTCCAGGAAGCGGGCCAGCAGGATCGAGATGAACAGGACGACCGCGGCCTGCCAGAGCCCGGTGCCGAAGAAGGTCAGCAGGAGGTCGCCCACCGAGATGCCGAGCGTGCAGCCGATCGCCACCTCGAGCACCCGGCGGATGCGCGGATCGCGCGAGAAACCCAAGGAGATCATCGACGAGGTCGCAGCGAACAGCGGTCCGTTGTGCCCGAGGACCTCTTCCGCGAAGGCGTAGGCCCCGACCGCGCACACCGTCATCTGCACGGCGGCCACCACCGACCCGGAACTGCGCTTGAGTCCCGTGCGGGAGCGTTTACGCAGGAAGCCGAGGGCGGCGGAGACTCCCTGGCGCGGCGGCATGCCCCCAGTCTAGGAGGTGCATCGAAGCGAGACGTTCGTCTCATTCACCGGTACGAACCGGCCACGCAGGTCAATGGCCCTACGCTGTTCACCTTCCGTTCATGTCGCTTGGTCAGTCTCGTTACCTGCACTGCCTAGCTTCGAGGATGTACAAGAACGCGTACATCTCTACCGAGTGCCTCTCGTGCACCGATGAATACATCCCTGGAAGGGGCAAAATTTCGTGAAGGCTCTTCGCTTTGGCCGCGCTGCGGCAGTTATCTCCGTAGCCGCGCTGGCGCTGACCGCTTGTGGTTCCGACAACGCCACCGGCGAGCCCGCTGCTGAGGGACCCGCGTCCTCCGCCGCCGGCACCGCGGTGTCCGGAACCCTCACCGGCATCGGCGCCTCGTCGCAGAACTCTGCGATGGAGGCCTGGAAGGCCGGTTTCGAGTCCGCCAACCAGGGCGCCATGGTGCAGTACTCCCCGGACGGATCCGGTGCGGGCCGCAAGGCCTTCCTGAGCGGCGGCGCGCAGTTCGCCGGCTCGGACGCCTACCTCAAGGACGAAGAGATGACCCAGGCCATGGAGGTCTGCGGCCCTGACGGCGCCATCAACATCCCGGCCTACATCTCGCCGATCGCCATCGCCTTCAACCTCGAGGGCGTCACCGAGCTGAACCTCGACGCACCCACCATCGCGCAGATCTTCGGCAAGAAGATCACCACCTGGAACGATCCCGCGATCGCGGCCCAGAACGAGGGCGTCGAGCTCCCCGACACCCCCATCACCGTCGTGCACCGCTCGGACGAGTCCGGCACCACGGAGAACTTCGTCGACTACCTCGCCGCCGCGGCGCCCGAGGACTGGACCTACGAGGTCAGCGGCGCCTGGCCCGCAGAACTGCAGTCCGAGAACGCCAAGGGCACCTCGGGTGTCGTCCAGACGGTCACCTCCACCGACGGCGCCATCACCTACGCCGACGCCTCCGCCGTGGGAGACCTCGGCAAGGCCAAGGTCAAGGTCGGCGAGGAGTACACGGAACTCAGCTCCGACGCGGCCGCCAAGGCCGTCGAGGTCGCCACCCCGGTCGAGGGTCGCCCCGAGACCGACATGTCCCTCGAGCTCGAGCGCGACACCACCGAGTCCGGCGCCTACCCCGTCGTCCTGGTCAGCTACCACGTGTACTGCACCTCCTACGACAGCCAGGAGACCGTCGACCTCGTGAAGGCGTTCGGCTCCTACGTCATCAGCGAGGAAGGCCAGGCGGAGGCCGAGGCCTCCGCCGGCAACGCCCCGCTGTCCGCGTCGCTCAGCGAGAAGGCCAAGGCCTCGATCGAATCGATCAAGGTCGCCTCCTAGCGAGGCATCCCGGTCCCGTCTGGTCTAATAAAGACCGGGCGGGACCGTCCGCCGTTCACGGCTGGCATCAGCAGTGACGCCCCGTCGGCCCATCACCGGGCCGTCACTGCAAACGAAATCGACCGCCCTGGAAGGCAGAGACGTGTCAACCAATACGCTGAAAGCGACGACAGATCGAGGCCGCGCAGGCGACCGGATCTTCTCGGGAATCTCCCTCACGGCCGGCGTCCTGATCCTGGCAGTGCTCTTCAGCGTCGCCGTGTTCCTGCTGGTGCAGGCAGCACCGACCTTCACTGCCGACCCCACCGAGATCACCGGCGGCAACGGCTTCGCCGCGTACATCCTGCCGATCGTCATCGGCACCGTCATCGCCGCGGTCATCGCGCTGGTCATCGCGACACCCATCGGTATCGCGGTCGCCCTCTTCATCTCGCACTATGCGCCGCGCCGCCTCGCACGGGCCTTCGGGTACGTCATCGACCTGCTCGCGGCCATCCCCTCGGTGATCTACGGCGCCTGGGGCTACATCGTCCTCGCGCCGCAGCTCGCCAAGGGCTACACGTGGCTCGCCGAGAACCTCGGCTGGATCCCGATCTTCGCCGGACCGGCCAGCCAGACCGGCAAGACCATGCTCACCGCCGGCATCGTGCTCGCAGTCATGGTGATCCCCATCATCACGTCGCTCAGCCGGGAGATCTTCCTGCAGACACCGAACCTCCACGAGGAGGCGGCGCTCGCGATGGGCGCCACGCGCTGGGAGATGGTGCGCATGGCCGTCCTGCCGTTCGCACGCCCCGGCATCATCAGCGCCACCATGCTCGGCCTCGGCCGCGCCCTCGGCGAGACCATGGCCGTGGCCCTGGTCCTCTCGCCGGGCGCGCTCGTCGCGAGCCTCGTGAAGACGGGCAACCAGACGATCGCGGCCGAGATCGCCCTGAACTTCCCGGAGGCCTTCGGCCTGCGCCTCAACGAGCTGATCGCGGCGGGCCTCGTGCTCTTCGTCATCACGCTGATCGTCAACATGATCGCCCGCTTCATCATCACCCGGCACAAAGAATTCTCGGGAGCTAACTAAATGGCAGCGAACCAGACCCTGCAGCGTCGCCAGTCCCAGCTCACGCGCGGGCACCTCCCCTCCTACGCCGTGTGGGTGGTCCTCGCGGCCGCCGTCATCCTCGGTGCGGCGCTCTCCTCCCTGATCGGGTTCAGCGTCGTCGGCTGGGCGGTCATCTCGGCGATCGTCTTCGTCCTCGCCGCCACCCTCGTCACGGCCGTCGCGGAGGGCGAGCGCAAGGCGAAGGACCGGCTCGTCACCTTCCTCGTGTACGGGGCCTTCCTGATCGCGCTGCTGCCCCTCGTCTCGGTCCTCTGGACCGTCCTCGAGCGCGGCGTCCCGGGCCTCAGCTACAACTTCCTGTTCACGTCCATGAACGGCGTCACCGGGGCCGTGGACAACCAGGCCGTGGAGAACGGTACGCCCGTGCTGGGCGGCGCCTACCACGCCGTCCTCGGCACGCTGCAGATCACGCTCTGGGCGACGCTCATCTCCGTGCCCATCGGCCTGCTCACCGCCGTCTACCTGGTCGAGTACGGTGCCGGCAAGAACCTCACCAAGGCGATCACCTTCTTCGTGGACGTGATGACCGGCATCCCGTCGATCGTGGCCGGCCTGTTCGCCGCCGCGCTGTTCGCGCTCCTGTTCGGACCGGGCACCCGTACGGGGTTCGTCGCGGCCGTCGCCCTGTCCGTCCTCATGATCCCCGTGGTGGTCCGGTCCACCGAGGAGATGCTGAAGATCGTCCCGAACGAACTCCGCGAGGCGTCCTACGCCCTCGGCGTGCGCAAGTGGCGCACCATCACCAACGTGGTGATCCCGACGGCGATCTCCGGTATCGCCTCCGGCGTAACCCTCTCGATCGCCCGCGTGATCGGGGAGACCGCCCCTATCCTTGTAACGGCGGGATTCGCCAGCTCCATCAACTGGAACGTCTTCAGCGGCTGGATGAGCACGCTCCCCACCTTCATCTACTACCAGATTCTCACGCCGACCTCCCCGACGGCGCCCGATCCGAGTACACAGCGCGCCTGGGCCGCAGCGCTCCTGCTGATCCTCATGGTGATGCTCCTGAACCTGGTCGCCCGGTTCGTCGCCCGCATGTTCGCCCCCAAGACCAGCCGCTAAGCGCCAGCGGTACCTCACCCGAAGGAAGCAATGTCCAAGCGAATCGACGTCAAGGACCTCAACGTCTACTACAGCAAGTTCCTTGCGGTGGAGGACGTCAACATCAACATCGAAGCCCGTTCCGTCACGGCGTTCATCGGTCCCTCCGGCTGCGGCAAGTCCACCTTCCTCCGTACCCTGAACCGCATGCACGAGGTCATCCCCGGCGCGCGGGTCGAGGGCGAGGTGCTGCTCGACGGCGACAACCTGTACGACGCGGCCGTGGACCCGGTCACCGTGCGCGGGCAGATCGGCATGGTCTTCCAGCGGCCCAACCCGTTCCCCACCATGTCCATCCGCGACAACGTGCTGGCCGGCGTGAAGCTCAACAACAAGCGCATGAGCAAATCGGATGCCGACGACCTCGTGGAGAAGTCGCTCAGCGGCGCCAACCTGTGGAACGAGGTCAAGGACCGCCTCGGCCGGCCCGGATCCGGCCTGTCCGGCGGCCAGCAGCAGCGCCTGTGCATCGCCCGCGCCATCGCGGTGTCGCCCCAGGTGATCCTGATGGACGAGCCCTGTTCGGCACTGGATCCCATCTCCACGCTGGCCATTGAGGACCTGATCAACGAGCTCAAGGCCGACTACACCGTGGTGATCGTGACGCACAACATGCAGCAGGCAGCGCGTGTGTCGGACAAGACGGCGTTCTTCAACATCGCCGGCACCGGCAAGCCGGGCAAGCTCATCGAGTACGACGACACCACCACGATCTTCAACAAGCCCTCGATCAAGGCGACGGAGGACTACGTCTCCGGTCGCTTCGGATAGCGGGAACCGCCCGGGCGGGCGATCGACGGCGACGACGGCGGCTCCCACGGGGCCGCCGTCGTCGTTCCCCCTCCCTGTGCAGGGAGTCCAGGCGCGGTGCCCCTGTCTCCGGCGCATCGGCGGGGGGCCCGGCAGGGAACGCGGCCTCCCGCACGGCGCGGGCCGCGCCGATTACAGCAGCGGGCTGAGCGCCAGGAAGAACACGGCTCCCAGCAGCGCGGTGACCGGTGCGGTCCAGAGCCAGACCGCGAGGATGCGCACCACGCGGGGCCGCTGGACGGACGCGAAGCGCTGGTTGGCGCCGGCTCCGACGATCGCGGACGTCATCGTGTGCGTGCTCGAGAGCGGGAAGTGCAGCGAGATGGCGCCGATGAACAGCATCGCCGAGCTGACGCCCTGTGCCGTCATGCCGCGCAGCGGGTCGATGTGGACCAGCCGGTTGCCGAGGGTGTGCGTGATGCGCCAGCCGCCGAACAGGGAGCCGCATGCCAGCAGCACGGCGGCGAAGAGCTGGACCCACAGGGGCATGTCGGATCCGCTCGCGTACCCCGAGCCAACGAGTGCCAGCAGGATGACGGCCATGGTCCGCTGGCCGTCCTGCAGCCCGTGCCCGAGCGCGAAGGCCCCTGCCAGCACCGACTGCGCCATGCGGTTGCCGCGGTTCACCTTCGCGGGGGACCCGTGCCGCAGCAGCCAGGTCGCCGGGAACACCGCGGCGTACGCCAGGAGGTAGGCGACGACCGGCGACAGGACGAGGGGCAGGACGATCTGCAGCAACAGTGTCTCACCGGCCCCGCTCATCGCCGGGCCCCTCACCAGCTGCGACGCCGCACCCGCGCCGATGATGCCGCCGAGCAACGCGTGGGTCGACGACGACGGCTTGCCCCGGTACCAGGTGAACACGCCCCAGCTGCCGGCCGCGAGCAGGGCGGCGACGAGGATGCCGAGGCCCGTCGGGCCCGGCGGGAGACCGATGCCCGCATCCGTGAAGAAGAGCGCGAGGGAGGTGCTGAGCAGCGCGCCCACCAGATTGAAGAAGGCGGCGAGCAGGACGGCGACGGTCGGGGTGAGCGCCCGGGTCCGCACGGCGGTCGCCACGGAGTTCGAGACGTCGTGGAAGCCGTTGAGGAAGGCGAAGCCGCCTGCGGCGGCGACCACCACACCGAGGAGGAGGGGTTCCACCTACGATTCCTTGACGAGGATGGTGCCCACCTGGGTGGCGACCCTCCGGATGTCCTTGGTGACGTCGACGAGCTGGTTCGCCACGTCGCGGTGCCGCGCATAAACGAGGGGCTTGTGGTCGTTCAGGAGTTCGGCGCACCAGCTGCGGTGCGTGCGCTCGGCGCGCCGGGCCAGCCGGAGGATCTCGATCCAGTACTCCTCGAGGTCCTCCATGGAATTCAGGCGCTGCATGGCGACGGCGGTGAGTTCGGCCTGCCGGTTGATGACCTCGAGCTGGTCGGCGGCCCGCTGGCTCAGCTTGCTCAGCTTGTACAGGGCGATGAGTTCCCCGGCGCCGTCGAGTTTCTCGATGGCCTCGTTGAGGAGCCGGGACAGCGCGTAGAGGTCCTCGCGGGGGAGCGGATTGATGAAGGACGTCCGCATGGACGTCAGGAGGGCGAAGTGCAGATCGGTCGATGCCGATTCGTGCTGGTGCAGCTCCTCCGACAGGCGGTCGTACTCCGAGGTGGGGGCGCCGAGGATGGCGGACATCGTCCCGACGCCGAGCACGAGCTGCCGGGCCATGCGGGAGAGGAGTTCGAGGCCAGCGTTCTCCTCGGGGAAGAGGCGTAGTTTCACGGAGTCTTCCTCGGAGGATATGAAGGAGTCAGCGGTCCGGCCGAAGCCGTACCGGGTACTGAAGGGCAAAGTAGTGGCGCCGAACCGGGAGCGCCTCTCGGCGGAAGGCCGCTCGAAGCGGCTGAGTGTTGAAGCCCGGGGGTTCCACGGTCCGACGCCGTGTTAAGTCTTGCCCTCCCCGGAGCCGCTGTCAACATCGCCGGCGGCAGGAGGTTCAGTCGAGCTCTCCGCGCCGCCAGGATGCCGCCGCGTGCTCGAGATCCTCCGCGGTCTTGATGAGCTGGTGCGAATTGCGCGTCAGCTTCGACGCGTGGGGGCCGTTGGCCAGCTCGGCGTCGTCCGCGTGGTTCGCCTGACCGAGGGCGACGACGCGGCAGAACGCGGCGAACCGCTCGAGCGCGACGTCGAACTCGCCCTCGAACGCCCCGGAGAGGATGGTGTTCGCCATGGTGGTCATCTCCGTGGCACCGGGCGGCTCGGCGACACCGGCGACGACCTTGGAGACCTGGGCCACCTCCTTGCCCGAGGCGAAGTAGGCGGCGATGCGCTCGGGGTTCTGCTGCGTGGCTGCGCGGAGCGCGTACAGGCGCCAGAGCGCTCCCGGCAGGGACCGGGCGGGGCTCTCCGCCCACATCTCCGCGATGGCCTCGAGGCCCTGCTGGTCGGCGAGCTCGACGAGGCGGCGCGTCACGTCGGGATCCTCGGCGTCGCGCCCGTGGTGCACCAGCGCATGAGCGGCCATGTGCGCCGCCTCGGACACGCGCGAGGGATCGACCCCACCCGCGAAAACCTCGAAGTCCGCGGGAGCGAATGGCTTCGGCTTGTGGGGCCGCGGGCTGTTGTTGGTGTATTCGCCGTCCATGGAACGAGGATACTCCTGCGGAAATTCGGGCCGGAAGGCAGGGCTGCCGCGCGGTCCCCGGGGCAGGATCGATTGCGATAAAGTTAGCGGGTCATCGCGCCTGCACGGCGGCATCCTCGGATCCGTCGGGCGGGCAGGTGTGGCGGGCCCTTAGCTCAGTTGGCTAGAGCAACGGACTTTTAATCCGTGGGTCGTGGGTTCGAGCCCCACAGGGCCCACCTGTGCACGACGGAAGGACCCCGGGAACGCATCCCGGGGTCCTTCCGTCGTCTATCCGGCGAGCTCGTGGACCACGAACGCCGTGAGGAAGCCGAGCGCTGCGATCAGTCCCGTGAGCATGTGCTGCCGCTCGAACGCCTCGGGGATCATGGTGTCGGCCACCATCGCGAGGATCGCCCCGGCGGCGATGGCCGTGATGAAGGCGACCGTCACGCCCGAGGCTCCCGCCAGTAGCGAGTACCCGGCGAGGGCCGAGAGTCCCGAGGCCAGCGCGATGCCGCCCCACAGCCCGAAGACATAGCGGGGACCGCGCCCCGCGTTCTTCATCCCGGCGGTGCTCGAGAGCCCCTCGGGGACGTTCGAGATGAAGATCGCGACCAGCACGGCCGGGTTCACGGCGCCGCCCGCCACGAGTCCGAGCCCGAGGACCACCGATTCCGGGATGCCGTCGAGCAGCGCCCCGAGCGCGATGGCGTTGCCGCTGCCGGCGTCCTCGCTCTCGGAGGGCTGCTGGCCGCCCGAACGCTTGCGGTGCTGGGCGCCCTGCCGGGCCAGGAGGGCATTCGCTCCGACGTACACCACTGCTCCCACGAGGAAGCCGAGGGCCGTGGGTACCAACCCGCCCGTCTCCTGCGCCTCGCCGACGAGTTCGAAGGCGAGGGCCGAGATCAGCACTCCCGCGCCGAAGGCCATGACGAAGGACACGACCCGCGGCGGCACGTTCCACCGCCAGGCGATGGCCGACCCCACGAGCAGGGCCCCACCGGCGACAGCACCCCATGTGAAGGCCTGCAGCCACAGCGGCACGGGTGCCTCCTTCCGGTGCACACGGCACGACGACGAAAAACCTGGCCCAGCCTGACACAGGGCGCGGACCGGCGCACGGAAGGCCCGGACGGAAGAGGGCATTGACTCATCGGCGTCGCTCGTCTGCACTGGTAGGAGGAGCAACCCGACGACGGGTCAGGTGACCGGCGCGGGCCCGCTGCACGAGAGCAGGAGGAATCCCTTGGACGTCGCTGCCATCACCGGAAGCCTGGCCGCCTGCGCCGTCATGGCGGT
>NZ_CP024915.1:211928-217374 GCF_002953615.1 Arthrobacter agilis
AGCAGCGTGAGGACCTGAAGGGGATCCACCCCCCGCGTGATGACGGCGACGGTGTCGCGATAGGTGGGGAACAGCCAGTCCTCGGCCCCGAGGACGACGGCGGCCGCCACCTGGCAGGCCTCCTGTCCGTGGGAGGAGGGGTAGACGGCCATGCGCCCCTGGCGCACGAGGGCGTTCGCCTGGTCGTTGATGCGGCGGCCGGCGACGAGGCGCCCGAAGGCGCCGAGCAGCTGCTCACCGTCGGGCAGCGGGTACCTGTCGTCGTGGTTGTGCTGTCCGTCGGGGTCCACCAGCTGTACCGGCTCCGCCGAGGGCAGCAGCGCCCGGTCGGCTGCCGGTGCGGCACCGCCGTCGGACGCTCCCCCCAGCATGCTGCCGCGGCCACCATTCGTTGCCGTACTCATCCCGCCTCCATCATGTGCCGCTGCGGCGGCGCTCCTACCGTGCGCCGGGCGATAGCTCCGGCACTGGATGCTGTGTAGGTCAAGTATGGTCAGCAGCCACCTTTTGTATCCACGGGGTCCGCAAAGTGTGGATCATCACGGGCGAAAGAGGATATTCTGTGGACGAATAGGCGGGTGTGACCTGCATTACGCGAAGGAGCGTGGACACGTGGTGGATGGCCCCCTCGACGACGTCGACCGGAAGATCCTCGCCGAGCTGACCAGGGACGGCCGGCAGTCGGTCACCTCCGTCGCCGAGCGGGTGCACATCTCGCGGGCGCATGCGTACTCTCGCATCGCGAAGCTGACCGAGGACGGCGTCCTGACACGGTTCACGGCCATCATCGATCCCGCCAAGGCCGGCCTGCGGTCGTCCGCCTACGTCACCCTGAAGGTGCGGCAGCACTCCTGGCGCGAGCTCCGGGACATCCTCAGGAACATCCCGGAGATCCACCACATCGCCCTGGTCGGAGGTGACTTCGACGTGATCCTGCTGGTGCGGGCGGAGGACAACGTCGGGTTGCGGCGCGTGATCTTCGACCAGCTGCAGTCGATGCCCGGGGTGCTCGACACCCAGACCTTCCTCGTCTTCGAGGACCTCGACACCCGCTGACCCCCCCCCTTCCCCCGGTGCCCGTCCCCCGGGAACGACCCCGCCGGCCGGGCGGGATCGCACAGGGATCCCGCTGCGTGTCGTGCTGCCGCTCAGCGCGGGAGGTCGCCGCCGGGCACATCAGCGGTCCGACGCGTCGAGAAGTGGCGCCGGTAGGCGGTCGGGGTGGTCGAGAAGGTGGCCGCGAAGTTCTGTCGGAGGGTGACGGCGTTCCCGAAGCCGCAGGTCGCCGCGATCTGGTCCACGGACAGCTCGGTCGTCTCCAGGAGCCTCCGGGCGGCGTCGAGGCGGCGCGAACGGATCCAGGCCGACGGTGTCGTGCCGGTCGCCGTGCGGAACGCGCGGACGAAGGTGCGGCGGCTCATGTGCGCCTGGCCTGCGAGCCGGTCGATGGGAAGGGCCTCGCGGAGGTGCCCCAGGATCCATTCGAGGAGGTCCGCGATCGGATCGCCGGCCAGGCTCCGGGGAACCGGGTGCTCGATGTACTGGGCCTGGCCGCCCTCACGGTGCGGGGCGACGACGAGACTGCGGGCCACCCGGTTGGCGGCATCGGCCCCGAGCCGCTCGCGCACGAGGTGGAGACACGCGTCCAGGCCGGATGCCGTGCCCGCCGAGGTCATGACGTCCCCGTGATCGATGTAGAGCACGGCCCGATCGAGGGTGATGTCCGGATGCCGTCCCGCCAGTGTGTCGAAGGCCTGCCAGTGCGTCACGGCGCGCCGGCCGGACAGCAGTCCTGCGTCCGCCACCGCGATGGCCCCGAGGCACAGTCCGAGGACCGGTGCGTTCCGTCCGTGGGATTCCTGCAGCACGGTGCGCAGGACCTCACTCACCCCGCGGCCGTCGTCGAACCAGGAAGGGACCACCACGATGTCCGCCTCGGCAGCGACGCCCGGCCCGGAGATGCCTGCCAGCCGGTAGCCCTCCGCCGTGAGTACCGAGCCGGGCTCGTCGGAGAACAGGACGGTCGTCCAGTCGGCGAGGCCCTGGCGCGTGACTTCGTCGAACATCATCTGCGGCACGGCGAGATGGAACATCGTGACGCCGTCGAACGCGTACACCGCGATCCGCATGCGCACCTCCCCGATTGGCCCGAATTCATCGTAACCGGGCCTGCGTGCCACTCGCTCCGAACTGCCACCGGAGGAAGGATGGACTGCAGGTCCGTCAGCGACCGCAGACCAGCACCACCATGAGCCAGGAGAAACGTCCCCATGAGCACCCCTCGCCGCGCCCTCGTCCTCGTCGATGTCCAGCAGCAGTACTTCGCCGGCCCCCTCGAGATCCAGCACCCCCCGCACCAGCAGTCGCTGCCGCGTATCGCGGCGGCCGTCGATGCCGCTGCCGACGCCGGGATCCCGGTCGCGGTCATCCAGCACACGGCCGGCGAAGGCGCTCCGGTCTTCGCCCCCGACACGCCCGGCTTCGCCCTGCACCCCGAGATCGAGGGCCGGCGCACCGACGCGTGGAAGGGCGTGGTGAAGCAGTACGGCTCCGTCTACGCGGACACGGACCTCGCCGGCTGGTTGCGGGAGAACGACGTCGACACGGTCACCCTCGTCGGGTACATGACCAACAACTGCATCCTCGCCTCAGCTGTCGAAGCCGAAGCCCTCGGGCTCTCCACCGAGGTCCTCGCCGACGCGACCGGCGCCATCAACATCGCCAACGATGCCGGTTTCGCTGATGCGAAGACCGTCCACACGACACTGCTCGCGCTGCTGAACTCCAACTGGGCGGCCGTCGCCACGACCGAGGCGTGGACCACGGCCCTCGCCGCGCATCAGGCACTTCCGGGAAGTGACCTGGGCAGTTCCGCGACGGCTGGAACTGCGCGCACCGCCCGGTCCTGACGCGACGGGCCGACGGGAACGGACTATCGGCTGTGCTCTCCTGCGCCCTGCGTCCCTCGCTGCTCAGGCCGGCCTGCCGCGGCTGCCCCTGACGGAGGTGCGGAATGCGGCGAGAGCGGAGAATCCCGGCCATAGCCCTGTCCGATCGATGCGGGCGAGTGCGGCGGAGAACCCGGGTGATTGCGCGAGGTGCGACGGGAAATCGTAGCCAGGGTTGAGTTCGAGCAGGATCCGCAGGAGCAGGGCCCAGCGGCTGCTCTCCGCTGCCGCGTCGTAGAGGGCCGTCGGCGGCTCGTCGAACTCGATGGCCAGGTGATGGCTCTGATGATCGCGGATCCTCGTCACCATCGCGATCCACTGCACCAGGTCGGGGCCGAAGAGACCGGGAACCATGAGTCGTACGGGTTCGAGCAGTTCGCGAGCCCGATCCTGGTAGGTCATCTGGTTGAGGTGCCGCAGGGTCTCCCTGAAGACGGCGTGCGCCTTGTCCTCGTCGGGGAATCCTTCCGAGAGCAGTACCTCCACGCCTGCCTGTCGCGCCTGCCTCGCTGCACGCTCCACGGCGCGCTGGCCGACGCCCTCGAAGCGGACCCCCTCCAGGTACAGCCGACGATGAAGGCCTTCGAGTGCTGTTGCCAGGACCAGGGCGTCGAGCTGCCGGGGTCCCGTCGGGCCGGTGAGGAGGAACGGCACGGGATCGACGATGTGCGCGAGGGGTATCCAGGCGGCGAACACGGCCACGGAGAGATCCTGGACCGGCAGGAAGCTGCTGCGAGCGAGGGGAACGGGCTCGCTGCCTCGACTCCGAAGGACACACCAGCGGTTCCCGACACGTACCTCGGTGTGGGCCACTCCTGGAACGTCCTGGCCGCTCCACAGACCCAGGAGCTGGCTGCAGGAGTGCTGCACCTGATGACGCAACCGCCGGAGTGGTGTCGCCCTGCCGGCGGAGAACTGGAGACCCGCCCCGTCGTCGGAACCCCATCCTTCGAGGACTCCCGGGATCGAGCCGGCGACCGGCTCCGAGGACTGTTCCCGCCGGAGGGCCGCACCCACCGGCAGAAGCCAGGTCCACCTGATGCCGGCAACGAGGTCGCGGTCACCGCGTACGTGTGCTCCCGCGAGGGACATAGAGCCGTGGAACGTCTGCTTCACCGATGACGGGGGCAAGGACGGAGCCTCCACGACGGCATCGAAGAGGGTGACGGGTCGGCCGTCCGCAAGAGAGCCCAGGATGTCCCGGGGTACGGGATCGGCGACGTCATCCGGGTCTCCGCCGGGCGACACCCTGTCGGGCCCCGACCCGTCCGGTTGCTCGGGCCCGAGGATGGGGCCGTCGAGTTCGAGCACGAACGAGCCGTCCCGTTCGAAGCGCAGGACTCCGGGCACCAGATGGTCCAGGTCCAGTCCGAAGCGTCCGGCGAACTCGCTCATACGCCAGTATGCCCGCCGGTCCGCGGTACCACGAGTGCCGGCGCGGGGATGGTGCGGGGCAAGCATCCCGGGCTTCCCCGTTCCGCGCGACATCGGACCCGTGCGGGCCCGGACCGGAGGTGTCTATCCGGTCAGTGGGGTGCGCTGGGACACCCAGATGGAGCCGACGAAGGTCAGGTACTCGTCATAGCAATCCCTCATCACATCATCGGCAGGGGGGCCGTCGCCGGTGGAGGAGGACTGGAAGCCCAACTGCTTGCCGTCCTGCTCGATAGGCCCGATGCCCCATCCCTTCGCCTGGACGCAAGCGCGTGTCGCGCCGACCGCGTCGCGGTACTCGGCAGCGCTCACCACCAGATCCTCCAGGATGGCCCGCTGGAACCCGCTGGCGCTGTCCCGCATCTCGAGCTTCTCGTCCTCGGAGAAGGACGGGACGGTGCAGCCCGTCAGCAGGAGAGCGGCCCAGCCGACAGCGGCGACTCCCCATCTGTTCCCCATGGGAGCATCCTGCCCCATGGGGTGGGCAGCGTCCATCGTCGGCCCCGTGACGGGCAGCCCACCCCGCGGTTCCGTGTACATCGCGGCGTCCTTCTGTCATCGTCGGTCGTGCATCGACCACCATCCGGCGGCCGCGCACGGCAAGCACCCCAGGAGATGACATGTCCCTCGTCCGCGTGCACAACTTCTCGGTCTCCCTCGACGGCTTCGGCACCGGTGAGGGCCAGCGGCTCGACGCACCCTTCGGTCACGCAGATTCACGGTTGATGGAGTGGGCGGTCGAGACGCGCACCTTCCGCGACATGGGCATCCACGGAGAATCGAAGGGGTCCCTCGGTGTCGACGACGCGTTCGCCGGCGCGTGGCGGCCCGGGATCGGCGTGGAGATCATGGGCCGCAACAAATTCGGTCCGCACCGCGGCCCCTGGGAGGACGAGGAATGGAAGGGCTGGTGGGGTGATGACCCCGTCTTCCACACCCCTGTCGTCGTCCTGACCCACCACCCCCGGCCGGCACTCGAGATGGACGGCGGGACGACCTTCTTCTTCGTCGACGCCGATCCCGTCTCGGCGCTCGAGCAGGCCCGCGCCCTGGCCGGTGACCTC
>NZ_CP024915.1:217628-226402 GCF_002953615.1 Arthrobacter agilis
TGCCCGCCGGTGTCCGTTCCGCCCGCGGAGGCCGCGGATAGTCCCAGACGGACTCCTGTCCTGGCCCGGGTGGCACACGCCTGCTCTTCAAGGGGATACTCATGCCGAAAGGGTACTCCGGCCCGCCGGGCCGGAGTCTGTACGCTGGGTGGACGTCGGCACACACGGTTAGGGCGGCAACATGAAGGTCAGCGTCGGTCAGTTCCGGCCGGGTGGGGACGCCCCGGCGAATCTCGCCGTGATGCGGGAACTCGCGGCGGAGGCCCGGGGCGAAGGCGCGGAGCTGATCGTCTTCCCCGAGGAGTCGATGTTCGCCATCGGCAAGCTCGACGGCGACCTCCACCAAGCCGTCGAGGCGAACTGGACCACCTTCGTGCAGCAGCTGTCCTTCCTCGCCGCCGACCACGGCATCGCGGTGGTGGCCGGCGGGTACGAGCCCAGCGGCGAGGAGCGGCCCTTCAACACCCTCGTCCTGATCGACGCGACCGGCCGCATCGTGGACACCTACCGCAAGCTGCACCTGTACGACGCCTTCAGCTACTCCGAGTCCACGGCCATCAAACCGGGTGACGGCGGCATCAAGATCGCCGAGGTCGGCGACCTCCGGGTGGGACTCATGACCTGCTACGACGTCCGGTTCCCCGAACTGGCACGCGCGCTCGCCGATGCCGGGGCCGACCTCATCTGCGTGCCGGCCGCGTGGTTCAAGGGCGAGCACAAGATCGAGCACTGGGAGACGCTGCTGAAGGCGCGGGCCATCGAGAACACCCTGTGGGTGGCGGCGGCCGGCACCTCGAGCAGCCACACCATCGGCCACTCGGCCATCATCGACCCGATGGGCGTCCCGCAGGCGCACCTCGAGGACGAGGAGCGGGGCATCGTGACCACGGACGTCACGCGCCGCAGGGTCGACGACGTCCGGGAGTTCCTGCCGGTGCTCCGGAACCGGCGCTTCGCCCGGAACGACGCCATTGTCGACCCCCACTGACGCAGCGGATCCCGGTACCGAGGCGGACCGCCGGGTCCGACCCGGCGAGCCTGCGCGTGCCGCGAACATCAGGGACGTAGCCCGCCGCGCGGGGGTCTCGCACCAGACGGTCTCCCGCGTCCTCAACGGCCACCCGAGCCTGCGGGCCGAGACGCGGGACCGCGTGCTGGCCGCGATGGCAGAGCTCAGCTTCCGTCCCAACCGTGCAGCCCGGGCGCTCGTGACCAGCAGGTCCACCACCATCGGCGTGCTCGTGGGCAAGGGCTTCGAGTACGGGCCGGCGGCGAGCCTGCAGGCCATCGACAGCGCCGCGCGCGAGGCCGGGTACGCCGTCGACATCGCGCACCTCGACGACCTCGACGGCGGCTCCATCCGGTCGGCCCTGGACCGGCTGCTGGCGCACGGCGTGGACGGGCTCGTCATCCTGGCCCCGCAGACACAGACCCTCGGCGAGATCGAGCGCCTGTCCATCACGCTGCCGTTCGTGACGGTCCATTCGGCGCAGGCGCAGGACGATCACCGCTTGTCGGTGGACCAGTCGGGAGGCGCCGCGCTCGCGACGCGCCACCTGCTCGAGCTGGGACACCGGCGGATCGCGCACATCGCGGGACCGGAGGGCTGGTTCGAGACGGAGGCGCGGGTGCGGGGGTACCGCGGTGAGATGGAGGCCTGGGGCCGCTCACCGGAGGTGCTGCGCTCCGGCGACTGGACCGCCGAGTCGGGGTACCGGGCAGGGCGCTCCCTCGCGGCGGACAGGGAAATCACCGCGGTCTTCTCGTCCAACGACCAGATGGCGCTCGGACTGCTCCATGCCTTCCGTGAAGGTGGACGTCGGGTGCCCGAGGACGTCAGCGTCGTGGGGTTCGACGACGTCCCCGAGGCGGCGCACTACTGCCCGCCCCTGACGACGGTGCGGCAGGACTTCCCCGAGCTGGGGCGGCGTTGCATGGCGAGGCTGCTGGCGCTCATCGGCTCGGTGGGGACGGATGCGGCCGGCGAGGCGGGCGCGGCCCCGGACGTGGTACCGGAACTCGTGGTCCGGGCGTCGACGGCCGCGCCGGCCGCCTGACGGCCCTCCTCCTCCGCCATTGACACGCCCCACCGATCGGGCCCTACACTGGGAACCGCAATGTGAACGGTCACATGAACGGCGCATCGCATCGACGATCCATCAGGGCACTGCATCGCGGTCTCCCGAGAAGAACAAAGAGGTCCTTCCCTTGAGTGACTCCATCCCGGGCGCAGACCCGGCCACAGGGGCGGCCGGCAGGCCCACCTACGTCATCGGTGTCGACTACGGCACCCTCTCCGGACGCGCCGTCGTGGTCCGTGTCTCCGACGGCGCGGAACTCGGAGCCTCGACGCTCGAGTACCTGCACGCCGTCATGGACTCGACGCTCGCAGCCACGGGCGAGCAGCTCCCGCCCGAATGGGCCCTGCAGGTGCCCTCCGACTACGTGGACGTCCTCCGCACTGCCGTGCCGGCAGCCGTGCAGGAGGCGGGTATCGATCCGCAGGACGTCATCGGCATCGCCACCGACTTCACCGCCTGCACCATGGTGCCCACCCTCGCCGACGGGACGCCCCTCAACGAGGTACCCGGCTACGAGGGCCGGCCCCACGCCTACGTGAAGCTGTGGAAGCACCACGCGGCGCAGGGCCAGGCGAACCGCATCAACGACCTGGCCGCCGAGCGCGGCGAGGCGTGGCTGCCCCGCTACGGCGGACTGATCTCGAGCGAATGGGAATTCGCGAAGGGCCTCCAGCTGCTCGAGGAGGACCCCGAGCTGTACGACCGCATGGACCACTGGGTCGAGGCCGCCGACTGGATCGTCTGGCAGCTCACGGGGGAGTACGTGCGCAACGCGTGCACCGCCGGCTACAAGGGCATCTACCAGGACGGCGCCTACCCGTCCGAGGAGTTCCTCGCCGCACTCAACCCCGGGTTCGCAGGCTTCGCCCGCGAGAAGGTGGAGCACACGATCGGCGCACTCGCCTCGAGGGCGGGCTCGCTCTCCGAAGAGGCTGCCGGCTGGACCGGCCTGCCGGCAGGGATCGCGGTGGCCGTCGGGAACGTCGACGCCCACGTCACGGCCCCGGCGGCGCAGGCCACGGATCCCGGCCAGATGGTGGCCATCATGGGCACCTCGACCTGCCACGTCATGAACTCGGACCGGCTCAGCGAGGTGCCGGGCATGTGCGGCGTCGTGGACGGCGGGATCGTCGAGGGCTTCTACGGCTATGAAGCCGGCCAGTCCGGTGTCGGCGACATCTTCGCGTGGTTCGTGGCCAACCAGGTGCCCGGCGAGATTCGGGACGCTGCCGCTGCGCAGGGCCTGAGCGTGCACGAGTACCTGACGGAACAGGCGCAGTCCGAGCCCGTCGGGGCGCACGGCCTGGTGGCCCTCGACTGGCATTCCGGCAACCGTTCCGTCCTCGTGGACCATGAGCTCTCCGGCACCGTCGTGGGCCTGACCCTCGCCACCAAGCCGCACGAGGTCTACCGCGCCCTGCTGGAGTCCACGGCGTTCGGCACGCGGAAGATCGTCGAGACCTTCAACGCCTCCGGCGTGCCCGTCACCGAGTTCGTGGCCGCCGGCGGCCTCATCCGGAACCCGTTCCTCATGCAGGTCTACGCCGACGTTCTGAACATGCCGCTCTCGGTCATCGGCAGCTCCCAGGGGCCGGCCCTCGGTTCGGCGATCCATGCCGCCGTCGCCGCCGGCGCCTACCCGGACATCCACGCCGCAGCCGCTGCGATGGGCCATCTGGACCGTGCCGCCTACACGCCCGACCCGGAGCGTGCCGCCGCCTACGACGCGCTGTACCGCGAGTACACCGAACTGCACGACTACTTCGGGCGCGGCACCAACGACGTCATGCACCGGCTGAAGGCCCTGCGCCGCGCGGCCCGCACCCCGCAGGCGGTGTCGGCATGAGCGCCGTGTCCACGGGCTCCTTCGGCCCCGAGGTCGAGGCCGCGATCGATGCCGTCCGGAAGGACGTCGCCGCCCTGCACGCCGAACTCGTGCGCTACGGACTCGTCGTCTGGACCGGCGGGAACGTCTCCGGCCGCGTCCCGGGCGCCGACCTGTTCGTCATCAAGCCCTCCGGCGTCAGTTACGACGAGCTGACGCCGGAGAACCAGATCCTGTGCGACCTCGACGGGAACGTCATCGAGGGCACCCCCGGATCGGAACGGTCGCCGTCCAGCGACACCGCGGCGCACGCCTACGTGTACCGCAACATGCCCGACGTCGGCGGTGTGGTGCACACGCACTCCACCTACGCCGTCGCGTGGGCCGCACGCGGCGAACCGATCCCCTGCGTCATCACCGCCATGGCCGACGAGTTCGGCGGCGAGATCCCCGTGGGCCCGTTCGCGATCATCGGTGACGACTCGATCGGCCGCGGCATCGTCGAGACGCTCACCGGCCACCGCTCCCGCGGGGTCCTCATGAAGAGCCACGGACCCTTCACGATCGGCAAGGACGCGAAGGACGCCGTCAAGGCGGCCGTGATGCTCGAGGACGTCGCCCGCACCGTCCACATCTCCCGGCAGCTCGGCGCCCCGGCGGGCATCCAGCCCGAGCACGTCGACTCCCTCTTCGACCGCTACCAGAACGTGTACGGTCAGCCCTCGATCCCAGGAGCCCCCGCATGAGCCCCCTCAGCACGACCCTCGACACCTACGAAGTCTGGTTCCTGACCGGCAGCCAGGACCTGTACGGGGAGGAGACCCTGCAGCAGGTCGCGGAGCAGTCGCAGGAGATCGTCCGGATCCTCGGGGACTCGGGCCTGCCCGTGAAGGTCGTCTGGAAGCCGACCCTCAAGGACTCCGCGTCGATCCGCCGGATGGCACTGGAGGTCAACGCGGCCGACAACGCCATCGGGGTCATCACCTGGATGCACACGTTCAGCCCGGCGAAGATGTGGATCGCGGGCCTCGACGCACTCCGGAAGCCGCTGCTGCACCTGCACACGCAGATCAACGTCGCGCTCCCCTGGGACGAGATCGACTTCGACTTCATGAACCTGAACCAGGCCGCCCACGGCGACCGCGAGTTCGGGTACATCCAGTCCCGCCTCGGTGTGCCGCGCAAGACCGTCGTCGGGCACGTGTCCAACCCCGGCGTCTGCGCCAGGATCTCCTCCTGGCAGCGCGCCGCCGCAGGCTGGGCCGCCGTCCACGAGCTCAAGGTGGCACGCTTCGGTGACAACATGCGCAATGTCGCCGTCACCGAGGGTGACAAGACCGAGGCCGAGCTGCGCTTCGGCGTCTCGATCAACACGTGGGGCGTGAACGACCTCGTCGCCGCCGTGGACGCCCAGGCGGAGGCCGACGTCGACGCCCTCGTGGCCGAGTACGAGGAGGCGTACGACGTCGTCCCCGAGCTCCGCCGCGGCGGCGAGCGGCACGAGTCGCTGCGCTACGGCGCCCGGCAGGAGCTCGGGCTGCTGTCCTTCCTCGAGGAGGGCGGATTCGGGGCCTTCACCACGAACTTCGAGGACCTCGGGGCCCTCCGCCAGCTGCCCGGTCTCGCCGTCCAGCGGCTCATGGCCCGCGGCTACGGGTTCGGCGCCGAGGGTGACTGGAAGACCGCCGTCCTCGTGCGGGCCGCCAAGGTCATGGGGGCGGGGCTGCCCGGCGGCGCGTCCCTCATGGAGGACTACACGTACCACCTGGTGCCGGGGGAGGAGAAGATCCTCGGGGCGCACATGCTCGAGATCTGCCCTACCCTGACCACGTCGAAGCCCACGCTGGAGGTCCATCCGCTGGGCATCGGCGGCAAGGAGGACCCGGTGCGCCTCGTGTTCGACACCGACGCCGGGTCCGGCGTGGTCGTCGCGATGTCCGACATGCGGGACCGCTTCCGCCTGACGGCCAACGCCGTCGAGGTGGTCCCGCCCGACGCCCCGCTCCCCAACCTGCCGGTCGCGCGCGCAGTGTGGAAGCCGGAGCCGAGCCTCGAGACCTCCGCAGCGGCCTGGCTGAGCGCCGGCGCCGCCCACCACACCGTCCTCACCACCGCGGTGGGCCTCGAGGTCTTCGAGGACTTCGCGGACATCGCCGAGGTCGAACTGCTGCGCATCGACGCCGACACCAAGCTGCGGGACTTCCAGCGTGAGCTGCGCTGGAACGCCGCGTACTATCGCCTGGCGCAGAAACTCTAGAAGCCACTCCCCGAAAGCCGGCACTGTCGCCGGAAACTCCACACAAGAAAGTTCCACCATGAATCGGAAATACCTGGCCGGCATCGCGGCCGCCAGCATCCTGACCCTCAGCCTCACCGCATGCGGCGGAAGCCGGGGCGGCGGGGACGAGGCCGCAGCAGAAGGCGGCTCCAACGAGGGCGCCAAGATCGGCGTCGCCATGCCGACGCAGCAGTCCGAGCGCTGGATCGCCGACGGCGAGAACGTCAAGAGCCAGCTGGAGGACCTCGGCTACGAGGTGGACCTCCAGTACGCGAACGACGACATCCCCACGCAGGTCAGCCAGATCGAGAACATGATCAACGGCGGCGTGAAGGCCCTCGTCATCGCCTCGATCGACGGCACCACGCTCACGAGCGTGCTGGACCAGGCCGAGTCGCAGGACATCCCCGTCATCGCCTACGACCGCCTGATCAACGGGTCGGACACCGTGGACTACTACACGACCTTCGACAACGAGGAGGTCGGCGTGCAGCAGGCCACCTCGCTGCTCACCGGTCTCGGGATCCTCGACGCCGAGGGCAAGGAGACGGGCGAGGAAGGGCCGTTCGACGTCGAGCTCTTCGCCGGCAGCCCGGACGACAACAACGCCACGTTCTTCTGGGACGGCGCCATGAAGACGCTGCAGCCCTACCTGGACAGCGGTGTGCTCCGCGTGCCCAGCGGCCAGACCGACTTCGAGCAGGCGGCGATCCTCCGCTGGCTCCCCGACACCGCTCAGGACCGCATGGAGGACCTCCTCACCGTCGGTGGCGGCGAGCAGCTCGAGGGTGTCCTCTCGCCCTACGACGGCCTGTCCATCGGCATCATCTCCGCCCTGACCTCCGGTGGCTACTCCGCTGACGACCTCCCCGTCGTCACCGGCCAGGACGCCGAGGTGGGCTCCGTCAAGTCGATCATCGCCGGCGAGCAGTACTCCACGATCTTCAAGGACGTCCGCGAGCTCGGCAAGCAGGCCGTCACCATGGTGGACGACCTCATGAAGGGCGAGGAGCCCGAGGTCAACGACACCGAGACGTACGACAACGGCGAGAAGATCGTGCCGTCCTACCTGCTCGAGTCGCAGATCGTCACGGTCGACAACTACGAGGCCGCGCTCGTGGAGACCGACTACTACACCGAGGACGAGCTCAAGTAGCCGTCCCGCAGCACCCGTAGCACCCCCTCAGCCTGTGGCTCCGTACCCTCCCGGTCCGGAGCCACAGGTGCTGTACCTCGCCCGGCCGATGCCGGGACTTCCACTCAAGTAAGCGAGGCTCGACCATGGCGGAGAACATCCTCCGGATGCGCCGCATCACCAAGACCTTCCCTGGCGTGAAGGCACTGCAGGACGTCAACCTCGACGTCGCGCGTGGAGAAGTCCATGCGATCTGCGGAGAGAACGGGGCCGGGAAATCGACCCTCATGAAAGTGCTGTCCGGCGTCTACCCGCACGGGACGTACGACGGCGACATCGAGTTCGAGGGCTCCGTCGCGGAGTTCAAGGACATCCGCGACAGCGAGCGCGACGGCATCGTCATCATCCACCAGGAGCTCGCCCTCTCCCCCTTCCTGTCCGTCGCGGAGAACATCTTCCTCGGGAACGAGCGCGAGAAGCGCGGGTTCATCGACTGGAACGAGACCAACGTGGAGGCGGCCAAGCTCCTCCGCCGCGTGGGGCTGGACCTCAACCCGGTGGTCCGGGCCGGTGACATCGGCGTGGGCAAGCAGCAACTGGTCGAGATCGCGAAGGCGCTGTCGAAGAACGTGAAGCTGCTGATCCTCGACGAGCCCACCGCCGCCCTGAACGACGAGGACTCCGCGCACCTCCTCGGGCTCGTGAAGGGCCTCCGCGGCGAGGGCATCACCTGCATCATCATCAGCCACAAGCTCAACGAGATCCGCGAGATCGCCGATTCGGTGACGATCCTCCGGGACGGGCGCACCATCGAGACGCTCAGCCTCCACGACGGCTCCGTCACGGAGGAGCGCATCATCAAGGGCATGGTGGGACGCGACATGGAGAGCCGCTACCCCGAGCGCACGCCGGCCATCGGCGAGGAGGTCCTCCGCGTCGAGGACTGGACGGTGCACCACCCCCAGGAGAGCGGCCGGGTGATCGTCGACGCGGCGAACCTCGCCGTCCGTGCCGGCGAGGTGGTCGGTATCGCCGGCCTCATGGGAGCCGGGCGGACCGAACTGGCCATGAGCATCTTCGGCCGCAGCTACGGCTCCAACATCACCGGCACCCTCTACAAGAACGGTGCCCCGATCACGGCGCGCACCGTGGGCGAAGCGATCCGGCACGGCATCGCGTACGCCACGGAGGACCGCAAGAAGTACGGGCTCAACCTCATCGACGACATCAAGCGCAACGTCTCCGGTGCCGCCCTCGGCAAGCTGGCGAAGCGCGGCTGGGTCGACAGCGGCCGCGAGGCCGTCGTCGCGGGCGAGTACCGGCGGTCCATGAACATCAAGGCCCCGACCGTCACCGCCATCACCGGCAAGCTCTCCGGCGGGAACCAGCAGAAGGTGGTGCTCTCCAAGTGGATGTTCTCGGACCCCGACGTCCTGATCCTCGACGAGCCCACCC
>NZ_CP024915.1:226658-233205 GCF_002953615.1 Arthrobacter agilis
CTACGACCACCGCGCCGACATCGTCCCACCGCGCCGAGGCCCCCCAGCAGGTCAAGCACCGTCCCGACAGGAACTACCGGCGCAGGCAGCGCTGGGGATGGCTGTTCGTGGCGCCCTTCGCCCTCATCTTCCTGACCTTCCTCATCCTGCCCCTGGTCTTCGCGTTCCGGATGAGCCTGTTCACCAGCACCCTCGCGACCGGCAACAAGTTCGTCGGCGCAGACAACTACCTCAAGGCGTTCTCCGACCCGATCTTCCTCGAGGGCCTCGGAACAGTGGCGAAGTTCGCCCTGGTCATGATCCCGGCCCAGATGCTCGTGGCCCTCGTCGCTGCCCTCGTCCTCGACAACCTCGCCACCTGGGCCTCGAAGTTCTCCCGCCTGATGATCTTCATCCCCTACGCGATCCCCGTCGTCATCGGTGCCCTGATGTGGGGCTTCCTCTACAGCCCGCGGTTCGGTCCGGCCAGCAGCATCTTCGGCCTCTTCGGACTCGCCGCGCCGGAATTCCTGGCACAGGACAACATCTTCGGCAGCCTCGTGAACATCGTCACCTGGCAGTGGGCCGGCTACTACATGATCATCATCTACGCGGCACTCCGAGGTATCGACCCCGGGATCTACGAGGCGGCGGTGCTCGACGGCGCCTCCGACCGGCAGATCGCCCTGCGCATCAAGGTCCCCATGATCTCGTCGTCGCTGGTCATGGTGGTCATCTTCGCCCTGATCGGCACCCTCCAGTTCTTCACCGAACCGCAGGTCCTGAGGGGGGTGGCGCAGGGAGCCATCCCGGTGTCGTACACACCGAACATGTATGCGTTCACGCTGGCCTTCTCCTACAGCCAGTTCAACTACGCCTCCGCCATCTCGTTCGCGCTCGGGATCGTCGTGTTCGTCTTCTCCTTCATCTTCCTCTTCCTGACCCGCAAGCAGAGCGGACTGAAATAAGCCATGGCACTCGTCACAGACACCCCCCAGCAGCAGGACGCCGGCCGGAAGACACGCGGCACGGCAGCCCGCAACCGGGCCCGCAACGGCGGCCCGCGCATCGGCTCGCACATCTTCCTGCTGATGCTCGTCATCTACTTCATCACCCCCCTCTGGTGGCTGACGGTCGCGAGCACCAAGGACACGGCAGGCCTGTTCGGCGGATCCGGCGGCCCGCTCTGGTTCGACGACGGATTCCACTTCTTCAGCAACCTCCAGGGCCTGTTCGAACGGCAGGACGGCATCTACTGGCGCTGGCTCGGCAACTCGTTCCTCTACGCCATCTCCGGCGGCGTGGGTGCCACCGTCCTGGCGGTCCTCGCCGGCTACGGCTTCGCCAAGTACAACTTCCGCGGCCGGGCCGCCTTCTTCGGCATCCTGCTCGGTGCGGTCATGGTGCCCCTGACGGCGCTCGTCATCCCGACGTTCGTCCTCCTGAGCTCGGTGGACCTGGTGAACACCATCTGGGCCGTCATCCTGCCGTCGCTGCTCAGCCCCTTCGGTGTCTACCTCATGCGGGTCTTCGCCCAGGAGGCGGTACCCGACGAGCTCCTCGACGCCGCACGGATCGACGGCGCGGGCGAGATCCGCACGTTCTTCCAGATCGCGCTCCCGCTGCTGCGTCCGGCCATCGTCACGGTGCTCCTGCTGTCCGTCGTCGGGACCTGGAACAACTTCTTCCTGCCGCTGGCGGTGCTCAGCGACCCGCTGCTGCTCCCCGTCACCGTGGGCCTGAACGGCTGGCAGGCACTGTCCAACGCCGGCAGCGGCGGCGAGGCCCTGTGGAACCTCATCACCACGGGCGCCTTCATCTCGATCATCCCGCTCATCATCGCCTTCCTCTCTCTCCAGAAGTACTGGCAGGGCGGGTTGTCGCTCGGCTCGCTCAAGTAGCCCGCACCCCGCCCCACCGCACGCCACCCTGAACAGAAAGCAGCTCGATGCAGAACGCACGCCTCACACTCGATCCCTCCTTCACGGTCGGGCGCATCAACCGCAACATCTTCGGCGGGTTCGTCGAACACCTCGGCCGCCACGTCTACGACGGAATCCACGAGCCCGGCCATGCGACCGCCGACGACGAGGGCTTCCGCCAGGACGTCATCGAACTCGTGAAGGAGATGGGCGTCTCGACCATCCGCTACCCCGGCGGGAACTTCGTCTCGGGCTTCCGCTGGGAGGACAGCGTGGGACCGCGCGAGGAGCGCCCCACCCGCCTCGACCTCGCCTGGCACTCCACGGAGACCAACCAGGTGGGCATGCACGAGTTCTCCTCCTGGCTGCGGAAGGTCGACAGCGACCTCATGCTCGCGGTGAACCTCGGGACGCGCGGAACCCCGGAGGCCCTCGAGCTCCTCGAGTACACGAACCTGCCGAAGGGCACCGCACTCGCCGACCAGCGCATGGCCAACGGCCGCCCCGACCCGTTCGGGGTGAAGATCTGGTGCCTGGGCAACGAGATGGACGGCCCCTGGCAGCTCGGCCACCGCTCCGCCGAGGACTACGGCAAGCTCGCGGCCATCACGGCCCGGGCCATGCGCCAGCTCGATCCGTCCATCGAACTCGTGGCCTGCGGCTCCTCGAGCGCCCACATGCCGACCTTCGGCGAATGGGAGCGCGTGGTGCTCACGCACACCTACGACGTCGTGGACTACATCTCCTGCCACGCCTACTACGAGGAGAAGAACGGGGACCTCGGTTCCTTCCTCGCCTCCGCCGTCGACATGGACTCCTTCATCGAATCCGTCGTCGCGACCGCCGACCATGTGAAGGCCGTCCGCGGCAGCTCGAAGACCATCAACATCTCCTTCGACGAGTGGAACGTCTGGTACATCAGCCGGTTCGAGAACGTCGACAAGATCGAGGGCCTCGACAACTGGCCCGTGGCCCCGCGCCTGCTCGAGGACTGCTACTCGGTGGCCGACGCCGTCGTGTTCGGCAACCTGATGATCTCGCTGCTCAAGCACGCGGACCGCGTCACCTCGGCGTCGCTGGCTCAGCTCGTGAACGTGATCGCGCCGATCATGACGGAGCCGGGCGGCCCCGCCTGGCGCCAGACCACGTTCTTCCCGTTCTCCCTCACCTCGAAGCTCGCGCAGGGTTCCGTGCTCGAACTCAAGCTCGACGCCGGCACGTACGAGACCAGCGACTACGGCACGGTGTCCCTGGTGGACGCGGTGGCCACGCACGACGACACGACGGGAGCCACCGCCGTCTTCCTCGTCAACCGGTCCCAGACCGAGGAGACGACCGTGACCATCGACATCGCCGCCCTGAACGGCTTCAGCCGTGTGGAGGCGCAGTCGCTGTACGATACGGACGTATATGCCAAGAACACCCTCGAGGAGCCCGAGCGCGTGACCATGAAGACCAACACCTCAGCGAAGCTCGACGGTGGTGCCGTGACCATCACGCTGCCCCCCGTGTCCTGGACGGCCGTATCCCTCGCATGAGCCCTTCCGAATACAGGATCGAGGGCGGCGGCTACACGGCCGTCGTCCTCGGTCTCGGTGCTGCCGTCCGGGAATTGACCTACGAGGGACGGCCGCTCGTGGTCGGCTTCGACGCCGACGAGGAGATGCCGAGCTTCCGCGGCGCCTTCGTGGCGCCGTGGCCCAACCGGATCGAGGACGGCCGCTATTCGTTCGACGGCGTCGACCACCAGCTGCACGTCAACGAACCCGAGCGCGGCGCCGCCCTGCACGGACTGGTCTTCGACATCCCCTGGACCCTCGTGGAGCACAGCGCGTCCACCGTGACCCTGGGCTGCACCATCGAGCCGACGGAGGCATACCCCTTCACGCTCGCGCTGCACGCACGCTTCCGTGTCGACCGGGAGGGCTTCCGGACGGACGTCACCGCCCTGAACACGGGATCCCGGCGAGCGCCGTACGGTGTCTGCCCCCACCCGTACCTGGTGGCCGGTCCGTCACCGCTCGACGAGTGGGTGCTCGAGCTCCCCGCCTCGACGGTCCTGACCGTCACGCCCGACCGCCTGCTGCCGGTCGGCAAGGAAGCCGTCGACGGCACGCCCTTCGACTTCCGTTCGGCGCGCGTCCTCGGGGACGTCCAGATCGACCACGCCTTCACCGGCCTCACGTACGACGCCGCCGGCCGGGCCACGGTCCGGGTCACCGATCCGGCCTCCGGCACCGGCGCGGCCATGGTGTGGGACCAGAGCTGCCCCTGGGTGCAGATCCACACCGCGGACCTCCCGAAGAAGCCCGAGAACACACGCCTCGGCCTCGCCGTCGAACCCATGACCTGCCCACCCGACGCCTTCAACTCGGGCGAGGACCTCGTCGTCCTCCAGCCCGGGGAGATGCACGCGACGGGCTGGACGATCACGGCCCTGTAGCGCCGCCGTCCTGCATCGGGCCGGGTCTCAGGCCCTGGCCCCGGCGGTCTCCCGGCGGACGAGGGCCAGCAGGTCGTCGAGGACGTCCCCCGCCGGCCGGTCGGCATCGAGGAGCGTGAAGGAGCCGAACCCGGGCAGCCTCCGGTAGCCGGCCTGCAGTGCCGCGAGCCCCGCGCGTGTCTCCACGTCGGTGCCGCGCGCCGCGACGCGACGCAGCGCGACGTCGACGGGCAGGTCGAAATGCGCGACGACGTCCGGCGCCGGGAGGATCCGCTCGAGCCACGGCAGGAGCACGCCGCGCGGCAGGCCGCGTGCCTCCCGCAGCGCGAGCTGGCAGGTGAGTCCGCGATCGAGCACGACGACGCCGTCGAAGCGGAGGAGTCGTACTTCGTGGAGAAGGGCATTGGCCACGCGGGCCACGGTCTCCAGCGTGTCCTGCAGGCGGGGTCCCGGCGCCCGGCCCAGCCGCGACCACCACGCCGCCATGGTCCGGCGCCCGGCCGGGGTCTTGAGCATCACCGCACGGTCTCCCCGGTCGGTGATGGCGTGGGTGAGGTCGCGGGCGGCCGTGCTCTTGCCGGACCCGTCTATACCGGTCAGAAGGATGCGCAGGGGAAGAGCCTTCCGTGGAGGATGTACCCGGTTCAACGGAACCCGCACCGGCGCCGTTCCCCGGGTGGCCCCGACGGGTGGTCACGGACCGGGACGGAGCCCGCCGTCGTCGAGCACCAGATGACCCTGCACCGCGTCGCCCCCGCACTGCTCGCCGTTCGGGTACACCCTGGCCGGGAGGACGGTGGTCGTAGAGCCGTTCGTGGACCCGTCCGTCCCCCGGAGGACCACGTCGACGCGGACTTCCTGCTCGGGCAGGTCGAGCTCGGCGAACCCCTGGAGGGTGCCGTCCGGCGTCGGGGAGACGCTGCACGAGTTCGCCTCGGGGCTGCACGTCTCCCCGGCATTCGACGAGCCGGGGGTCGGCACCACCTCGGTGGTGGTGCAGCCGTCCTCGGTGCACGCCGTCAGGTCGAGTCCCGCCGCGACGGCTGCAGGCCCTCCCTCGATGCTGATGGACAGCCCCCCGAGCGCTGCGACCGCTGTGCAGGGGAGCGCTTCCGCCGTGCAGGACGTCGCGGCGAGCACCAGTGCGCACAGGGCTGCCGCCCTCGCGGTCCTGCCGGTCATGGTCCTAGCCCTCCGAGCCGGGCGCGAGTGCCGGGCTGGCCAGCCGATGTCCTGCCCCCGAGCCGGGCGAGCAGTCCGCTCTCCTCCGCGCGGGTCAACCCCGACCGGCGCTCACGCCCGAGCCCGCGTCCACGCTCGTCGTCGAGCGTGTCCTCGAGGAGCTCCCGGAGGGGCCGCAGGACGCCGCCCGCGGCCCGGAAGGCGGCGTTGCTGCGGCGGCTGAAGCCGCCGAAGTCCTCGGGGAGCCAGAGCGGGAGGGATCGCGGCCCCGCCCAGTATGCGACGCCCTGCTCCACCAGCCATTCCGGTGCCGCCTCGACGACGGCACCGGTGTGACCGGCGACAGGGCGCGCCTGGGCGAGCACCTCCTCGAACGGGTGCGCGTCACCCACGGCGTTGATCGCTCCCGTGGCGCCGGCCCGGCCGGCGCTGATGGTCCAGGCGGCGAGGTCACGGACGTCGATGACCTGCACGTACCGGCCGGAGAGGGTCGGCGCGAGCACGTCGCCGTCCCGGGCCAGGGCGCACCGTGAGACCCAGTAGCCGAAGCGGTCGCTCCCGTCGCCGGGTCCTGCGATCAGCCCGGCGCGGACGATCAGCAGGCGGTCACCGACCACCGCCGTCGACGCCCGCTCGCAGAGCACCTTCGCCTGCGCGTAGTCGTCCTCGCCGCCCTCACCCGGCTCGACCAGCGCCGCGGATTCGTCCGCGCCGGGGACGTCGTTCGAGGCGTAGACGGAGCAGGAGGAGATCAGGGTCCAGTGGGCGGCCCGTGCTCCGAGCGCATCGAGGGCCGCGGTGACGTGCGCGACGTCCCAGGAGATCTCGATGACCTCGTCCCAGTCCGAGCGCCGGACGGCGTCGTACGCCGTCGCGTCCGATCGGTCCGCGGCGACGAATACGGCCCCGGGCGGAGGCGGGCCGGCGGTGCCACGGGCGAGGCAGGTGACGTCGTCCCCGCCGCCCACGAGCCGGGCGGCGAGTTCCCTGCCGAGCCACGCGGTGCCGCCCAGGATCAGGA
>NZ_CP024915.1:233468-240892 GCF_002953615.1 Arthrobacter agilis
TCCGGATGCCGCCGGGGTGCACGGTCGTGGTGCCGATGCCGCGCGGCAGGAGCTCGTTGCGCAGGGCCTCCGTGAAGCCGCGCAGCGCGAACTTGCTGGACGAGTAGGCGGTCTGTCCCTTCGGTCCCACGAGGCCGAACAGGCTCGAGACGTTGACGATGTGGCCGCCCGGGCTGATCCTCGGCAGCAGGTGGTGCGTAAGCAGGACCGGTGCGGTGAAGTTGACGGCCATGACCCATTCGAAGTCCGCGATGCTGATCTGGTCGAAGCGCCCGGCGAGTGCCACCCCCGCGTTGTTGACCAGCAGGTCCACGGCGTCGGTCGCGGCGAGGAGGTCGGCCGCGAGGCCCTCGACGGCGGCGCGGTCGGAGAGGTCCGCGACGAAGGGCGTCACCCGGATGCCCGGGTAGGTGGCGCGGAGGGACGAGACGACGGCGTCGAGCCGTGCCGCATCGCGATCGACGAGGAGCAGGGTGCTCCCGCGCTCGGCGAGACCGCGGGCAAGGTGCTCGCCCATCCCGCCGGCGGCCCCGGTGACGACGGCGGTGGCACCGGCGAACCGGAACGGGCGAAGGCTCATGCGTGGATCTCCTGTAGCTCGGGTGCGGGGGCGGCGGGCGGTGCGGGAGCATCGAAGACCATGTTCTTCGCGAGATTGCCGTGCAGTGCGGTCGGCGCGTCGAGCAGGTAGTTCTGGCGCATGGTCCACGGCTGCCGGTCGCCCTGCTTGGGGAAGGCCGAGACCGCGCGCTGCACGTATCCGGAGGTGAGGTCGAGGATCGGCCGTGCCGTCATCGCGCCGTCGGTGACGGGCGCACCGTACCGGTGGCCGCGGCGGTCCAGATATTTGATGAGGCGGCAGACATAGCGCGAACTGAGGTCCGCGCGGAGCGTCCACGAGGCATTGGTGTACCCCACGCAGAGGGCGAGGTTCGGGACCCCGCTCACCATGAGCCCGCGGTAGACCCAGGAGTCGCCGAGGTCCACGGGGTGCCCGTCGACGGTGAAGGTGGCCCCGCCGAGGGGCAGCATCGACAGCCCGGTGGCGGTCACGACGACGTCGGCCTCGAGTTCCTGCCCGGACGCGAGCCGGATGCCGTGCGGGGTGAAGGCGTCGATCGTGTCCGTGACCACGGAGGCCTTCCCGGACTTCAGGGATCGGAAGAAGTCCGCACTCGGCGCGACGCAGAGGCGCTGGTCCCACGGGTTGTAGGCCGGGGTGAAGTTCTCCTGCACGGTTCTCTCGTCGCCGAGGATGCGCTCCGTCTGGGTACGGATGAGTTTCTTGGCCAGTTCCGGGCGGCGGCGGCACAGCTGGTAGAAGGCCTGCGTGAACAGGACGTTCTTGGCGCGGGCCACGTGGTGGGCGAGCCCCGCGGGCAGATGGCGGCGCGCTGCGTCGGAGAACCTGTCACGGCTCGGCACGGCCGTGATGTAGGTGGGGGAGCGCTGGAGCATCGTCACGTGCGCGGCGTCGTCTGCCATCGACGGGACGAGGGTGACGGCGGTGGCGCCGCTGCCGATCACGACGACGCGCTTGTCCGCGTAGTCCAGGTCCTCGGGCCAGAACTGGGGGCGGACCACCTCGCCCTCGAACGATTCGAGGCCGGGGAAGGCCGGCTCGTGCCCGTGCTCGTAGTTGTAGTAGCCGCTGCACAGGTAGAGGAACCCGCACGTGAGCTGCCTGCGCTCCGTGCCGCCGTCGTCGTCCGTGACCTCGAGTTCGAGGGTCCACCGGGCGTCCCGGGAGGACCACGCCGCGCTGACGAGTCTGGTGCGGAACCGGATGCGTTCGCGGATCCGCGGGTCCTCCGCGGTGTCGCGGATGTACCGGAGGATCGACGAGCCGTCGGCGATGGCCTTGGCCTCGGTCCACGGGCGGAAGGGGTAGCCGAGGGTGAACATGTCGCTGTCGGAGCGGACGCCGGGGTACCGGAAAAGGTCCCAGGTGCCGCCGATGGCACTGCGGGCCTCCAGCACGGCGAAGGTCTTGCCCGGCAGCTCGGTGGAGATGCGGTAGGCGGCGCCGACACCCGAGAGTCCGGCGCCCACGACGACGACGTCGAGATGTTCGAGGGGGGTTTCCATAGGTCCATTATTTCCGGGGTCGACGCGCGATCGCTTGACTTCACACGACACCTCTTTACCCTTGGACGACATGGGCTCCGTCATCCGATCCGCCGGCATGCGCGGCTTCCGCGCGGTCGTGGAGCAGTCCGGGGGTGACGCCGAGGCGCTCGCGGGCAGGTACCGCGTGCCGCTCGCGGCGCTCGACAGCGACGACGTCCTCGTGCCCGACGTCGCGATGGCGAAGCTCCTCGAGGGTGCGGCGCGTGAGCTGCCCTGCCCGGACCTCGGACTGCGCATCTCCGAGTACCAGGACATCAACATCCTCGGACCGCTCGCCGTCGCCGTCCAGAATTCCCCGACCGTCGGGGCTGCGCTGGAGTGCGCATCCCAGTTCCTCTTCCTGCACAGTCCCGTGCTGCGCTTCACGATCGTGCCCGACCCGGAGGGGCGCCCCGGTGATGTGGGCCTCTGCTACGGGTCCTCGGAAGGGACACTGCCCCGGCAAGCCACCGACGCCATCCTCGCCTTCGCCCACCGCATGATCCGCTTCCTGCTGGACGGCCCGTACGGGCTCCACTCCGTGCACCTCTCGCACCTGCCGAAGGCGTCCGCGGCGCGCTATGCCGAGTTCTTCGGCGCCGAGGTGCGATTCGGGCAGCCCGCGTCGCTGTTGCGTGTCCCGCGGAGCCTGCTCGACCGGCCGCTCGCAGGCGTCGACGGGACACTCCGCGAGATCGCCCTAGACTACCTCCGCACCCACTTCCCCGAGCCGGGGCGCGTCGTGGCACCGCAGGTCCGCAACGCCATCGACCGCATGCTGGGCACCTCGCCGGCCGGGATCGATGCCGCGGCCAGGCTCCTGGGGATGCATGCACGGACACTCCAGCGCAGGCTGGCCGCCGAAGGCACCTCGTTCGGGGCGCTGCTCGACGACGCCCGGCGGGACACCGCGCTGCGCCTCCTGACGCGCACGGACCTGCCGCTGCAGCAGGTCGCCGGGCTGGTCGGGCTGTCCGAGCAGTCGGCCCTCACGCGGTGTGTCCGCCGGTGGTACGGCAGAACCCCGAGCGCCGTGCGCTCCGGTGGGGCAGCCGGCGTCGGGCCCGTCCCCCACGGGTCCCGACCGCCCGCACCTACACTGACAGACAGGACACGCAGGTGATGAGGGGGAGCGGTGGCAGGGATCACGAGCGCTGACGTCGCCCGTGAGAGCGGGGTGTCGCGCACCACCGTCAGCTACGTCCTGACCGGGCGGGACGGCGTCAACATCTCGGCCGAGACCCGGCGCCGCGTACGGGAGACCGCGATCCGCCTCGGGTACGCCCCGTCGGCGGCGGCCCGGGCGCTGCGCACCGGTCGCAGCGACCTGGTGCTGTGCCTCCTGCCGGACTGGCCCGTCGGCCCGGTGATCGAGACCCTGCTCGACGAACTCGCCGACGGACTCTCGGGCCGCGGACTGTCGGTCCTCGTGCACCACGGCCGGGGATCCCGACCCCTCACCGATCTCTGGCGGGCGGTGACGCCGCGTGCGGTGATCGGTTTCGCGCCGTTCGCCGAGGACGATCTCCTCGCCATGCGCCAGGCCGGCATCCAGGTGCTCGGGACCCTCGGCGAGGAGCACCAGCCCCAACCGGACCTGCCGTCCCGGAGCCAGCTGGAGATCGGCGCGCTGCAGGTCCGGCGGCTCGCGGAACGACAAGGCGCGCGGATCGGCTACGCCTGGCCTCCGGATCCCCGGCTCGAGGTCTTCGCCCGCGACCGCCTCCTCGGTGTGCAGCGCGCCTGCTCGGAACTGGGACTCCCGGACCCGCACGTGCTGCCGGTCGCCCTCGACGTGCCCGCTGCCGTCACCGCCGTCCGGGCCTGGCGGGAGCAGGGCGTCACGGCGGTCGCGGCCTACAACGACGACGTCGCGCTCGCGGTCCTCGCGGGTCTGCGGGCGGAGGGACTGGACTGTCCCGGCGACTGTGCGGTGGTGGGTGTCGACGACGTCCCGGCTGCACGCCTCGCGGCGCCTCCGCTCACGACGGTCTCGCAGTCCATCGAGGTCCAGGCACGATATCTGGCGGCCCTCGTGCTGGCCGATCTCGACGGCTCGGAGGAGAAGCCCGGGCATCCCGGTCACGGACTGCACCTCGTGGAGCGGGAGTCCGCCTGACACTGCCGTCGGAGGCACCGGTGCCACGCAGGTCGGCAAGCCCGCCCGGGTGCACCGCGACGGCAGCGCGGTCCCGAGCCCAGGCACAGGCGTACGGACACAGCACGCAGGAAGGGCCGGAGCAATGCTCCGGCCCTCCCTGCTGCATGGAATCATGCGCCCGCAGGAATGCCTCCCTACGGGTAGCGCTCCACGTAGCTCGGCGTCCCCGTGTTGGCGTTGCTCACCGGTGCGCCGGTGTCGTTCACCACGTGGTCGATCGTCCCTGCACCGAGGTTGACGGTCAGGACGTGGTCCAGCACCACCCCGGGGGTGTCCGGCACCTCGAAGCCGCGCGTCGCATGGATGGTCGGATCCACGTTGGTGAAGATGTACGAACCGCCGCCCGCCAGGGAGTGGTGCTTCACGTCGTCGGCCACCTTGTAGCCGGCCCAGCCGAGGACGCCGTCGTGCTGCCATGCGGCCTGGGTGGGCGGATCGTAGGGGAGTTCGTTCTGGAAGAAGACCGTGCGGCCGTTCTCGCCGTTCCAGATGACGTTGTACTCCTGGTAGTGCTCCACGAACAGGCCCGTGGCCGTGACGTCGTCGCCGTTCACGATCACGCCGTTGCGTCCCGTGCTGACGTCCCAGCCGAAGGACCCCTCGTTGCCGTGGTCGGCGCGCCACACCCAGGTGTGGTCGATCAGCACGTCGTCGCTGTTGATCTCGAGGCTCACATCCGCCTTGCCGACGTGCGGGCCGCCGATGCGGAAGTACACATCGCTCAGCGTCGTCGGGTTGGCGGGGTCGCTGTGCTTCGCGCCGTTGTTGCCGTTCTTCGTCCCGACCTGCAGCAGGACGGGGGAGTTGACGGTGCCGCCGTCGATCGTGACACCGGCGATGACGACGCCGGGCACGTCCGCGACCCGGAGAGGCGTCGCGCCGTCCACGGCGGTCAGGGTGGCGTGGCCGAGCCCGAGGACCACGGTGTCCGCCCGCTTCACCGCGATGGTCTGCGCGATGTCGTAGACGCCGGGAGTGAGGAGGAGATGCCTGCCGCGGGCCAGGGCGTTGTTGATCGCCTGCACGGAGTCGCCCGGACGGGCGACGAAGAAGTCGGACAACGCGATGGTGCGTCCCGGCGTCAGGCCGTCCTTCCACGAGATGCCGCGGGAGTCCAGCTGCGCGGCGGGTACGCGGACGCTGTACGAGCCGGAGCTGTCCGCGAACAGGTACGGCTTCTCGCGGCTGACCGGCGTCCGGTCGACGGTGGTGTACGGGGGAGTGGGGAAGCCCTCGTCGGAGGGGGCGCCCTCGGTGCCGGCGAAGACCTGGTTCCAGACGCCGTTGGACCAGCTGCCGATCTCGCTGTTGCGCGTCAACCACTGCTGCTGGGAGCCGTTGACGATGTCGCCGGCCTTCGAATCGGCGAGGTAGCCGCCGCTCGCGAACTGGGGACCGGCGGTGCAGTAGTCCATCAGCGAGAGGGTGCCGCCGGTGACGTCCACGCGGCGGAGGGAGACCGCCTGGGAGACGGCCCAGAAGTTGGCCGTGGCCCGGCAGCCGTCCTGGCCGGCGCCGTTGACCTCGAGGGTCAGGTTGGAGAGCGTCCGCCAGAAGTTGTTGAGCGCTATGCAGTTGGTGGTGCCGTCGTCCTCGAGGCAGCGGTTGTAGACCTCGATCTTGCCGTTGATGGTCACATCGGAGGGTGATGCCCCGAGGCCGGCCACCTCGGTGTAGTAGCCGACCTTGAACTGCAGCGGTTCGGCGTCGGTGCCGTACGTGCCGGGCAGGAACAGGAGCGCCTCCCGTTCGGTGCCCATCTCGTTGTCGATCTGCCGGGCGTTGACGGCGTCGACCGCCGCCTGGATCTCGCTGACCGGCATGCTCGGATCGAAGATCGTCACGTTGGGCCCGAAGTCCGGAGTGGAGGTCGGAGGGGCTTTCTTCGTGGCGACCGGCGTCGTTCCCGCGGGATCGAGCGGGGGAGCTGCGATGGCCGTTGCTCCTGCGCCGGTGGCCAGGAGCATCGTGGCTCCGAGCACTGCTGCCAGGCGGGTTCGCCCGGTCCTGGCTGTGGGGGGTGTCATGCTGAACGGTTCCTCTCCGTCGAGGTGGTCCTGCCGGGAATCGGCGATGCGGTTGGTGAATCGTGTCACCGAACGATGAGGGAATTACATCCCCGGAGACAGACGAAGTCAAGGCACACCGCAACGAGCTGTGCCTTGATGGACTGCCGTGCCGGTGCTAAAGCTTGGAGGAGCACTGTCGGCGGAGGCCGGCAGCCAGGCACCGCACCGACGCGAGGAGACACCATGGCAACGCCCGACGACGAAGAGCGCACCCTCAGCGAGTGGAGCCGGACCCTGACCCAGGCCCTGCAGATCCTCGATCTCGAGGTGGATCATCCGCGGATCGTCGAGCTGGCCGAGCGGTCCTCACAGCACGTGTCGCCCTCCGCCGGGGCCATCAGCGCCTTCCTCGTGGGCTATGCCGCCGGCACCGTGACCACGCGCAACCGGGACGAGGCGAGCGCCGCGGTGGAGAAGGCCGCGAACACCGTGACGACCGTTCTCCGGAAGGACGAGGAGACCCGCGAGGAGCAGGGCTGGACGGGCAGCGCCCAGTAGCCTCGAGCGGTCAGGCCGGGACCGTGGTCCGGTCCCGGCCTGCCGCGCGCGTGAGGGTCCACCCCAGCACGACGACGACCGGGACGGCCGCTGCCAGGCCGAGGCCCGCGTAGCCCAGCAGGACGAGCGCCGGCCCGGCGAGGGCGCCGCCCAGGGCGCCTGCGAGGTTCATGACGAGGTCCGACGAGCCCTGCACCGGCGCGCGCTCGGAGATATCGACGGCACCTGCGAGGAGTGCCGACGCAGAGACGACACAGGCGGACCAGCCGAGGCCGAGCAGCACCAGGCTCGCGGTCACCCACGCCTCGGAGCCGGAGCCCTGCCACGCGGTCAGCAGCGCTGCGAGCAGCAGGACCTGGCCGCAGAGGATGCCGCGGGTGTGCCCGGCCCGGTCGGCGATCCAGCCGAAGACCGGCGAGAGGGCGTACATCCCGGCCACGTGGAGGCTGATGGTCAGTCCCACGACCGTCAGCCCGGCGCCGTGGTCGTGCAGGTGCACCGGCGTCATGGACATGAGGGAGACCATGGCTGCGTGGCTCACGGCGATGCTGATAACCGCATACCGCGCGGCCCCTCCACCGGCATCG
>NZ_CP024915.1:240992-257962 GCF_002953615.1 Arthrobacter agilis
TCGCGACGACGCGCTCCGCCGACTGCTCCAGGATCACGACACCCATCTTCTCGTCGAGCTCGCCGAGCGTGATGGTCCATGGGGGGAAAGACTCCTGGTTCATCGCCTGTGAACTCCTCGTGGTCGGGTACCGGGTGAGCGCAACTCTAGCGGCGGCACGTCCGCCGGTACCGCCGCCACATAACAATAGGGTCACGTCCGATACCGTGATCGGCGTCTGACCTGCGGCGATAGTCCAGCTTTTTCCCATCCCGTGGTGGTGGAAGCGCTCCCACTTGACAGTGCCGTACGTCACAGTCAGGATGAGTGGCACGTCGTGAGAGCGCTCCCACCGGAACTGATCTGCCGGAGGACGGCGATCCCGCCGACATCATCATCCCGCGTCGGCGGCGGGCTCCGGGTGCTCCCGCAACCCGCTGCCGCCAACCCACCGGAGGCCGCCGACAAGGATCGGCCCCGGCCCGAACCCGTCCGGACACTGCGTCCGCCAGGGATGCTCACCCGAGTCCGCTGCAACCGGCGGCGGAATCAAGCTGACAAAGGAGTCAACCGTGCACAGCAGAGCACGCATCACCGCACTTTCCGCTACGGCGGCATGCCTCGCCCTGGCCCTCACCGCCTGTGGATCCGGCGGTTCGGACAACGCCGGAGTCGAAGGCGAGACCGGTACGGACGACGTCACCCTCTCCGTCGGGACGTTCAACGAATTCGGCTACGAGGAGCTCTTCGAGGAGTACGAGCAGCTCAACCCGAACGTCACGATCAATCACAAGAAGGCCGCCACCTCCAACGAGGCCCGCGACAATCTCACCACCCGTCTGGCCGCAGGGTCCGGGCTGTCCGACATCGAAGGCATCGAGGTCGACTGGCTGCCCGAGCTGCTCGAGTTCCCCGACCAGTTCGCCGACCTCACCGACCCGGCCGTCGAGGGCCGCTGGCTCGACTGGAAGACGGAAGCCGCCACCACGGAGGACGGACAGCTCATCGGGTACGGCACCGACGCCGGCCCCCAGGGCGTGTGCTACCGGGCCGACCTGTTCGAGAAGGCCGGGCTGCCCAGCGATCGCGAGTCCGTCGCCGCGTTGCTCGACGGCTCCTGGCAGGACTACTTCGACGCCGGTAAGGAATTCGTGGCCGCCAGCGACGGCGTCGCGTGGTTCGATTCCGCCGGCGCCACCTACCAGGGCATGATCAACCAGGTCCAGAACGCCTACGAGGACAACGACGGCACGGTGATCGCCACCGAGAACCCCGAGGTCAAGGACATCTACGAGCAGGTCCTCCAGGCGTCCGTCACGGACGGGCTCTCCGCGCACCTCACGCAGTGGGAGGACGACTGGGTGGCGAGCTTCCAGTCCGACGCGTTCGCTACGAAGCTCTGCCCGGGCTGGATGCTCGGAGTCATCGAGGGCAACGCCGAGGGCGTCGAGGGCTGGGACATCGCCGATGTCTTCCCCGGCGGCGGCGGCAACTGGGGCGGCTCCTACCTGACCGTCCCCACCCAGGGCGAGAACCAGGCTGAGGCGAAGAAGCTCGCCGAGTGGCTGACCGCCCCGGAGCAGCAGATCAAGGCCTTCGAGTCGAAGGGCACGTTCCCCAGCCAGGTCGAGGCGCTCGAGAGCGAGGAGCTGCAGGGACAGGTCGATCCGTTCTTCAACGACGCACCCACCGGCCAGATTCTCGCCAATCGGGCCACCGCCGTCGAGGTCACGCCGTTCAAGGGCCCCAAGTACTTCGCCATCAACGATGCGATGCAGCAGGCCCTGACCCGTGTCGACGTCGACGAGACCGATGACCCCGCCTCCTCCTGGGAGAAGTTCACCACCGCTGTGGGCGCTCTGTAGCCGATGGCCGTCACGGACCGGGTCCAATCCCCACCTCCCAACACGAATCGGCGGACCTCACGCGAGACTCGCGTGAAGCGCCTGGCCTTCTCCCAGAAGGTGTCGAAGTGGGACGTCAAGCTGTCTCCGTATCTCTACATCTCACCGTTCTTCCTGCTCTTCGCCATCACGGGCCTGTTCCCCCTGCTCTACACGGCATGGGTCTCGCTCCACAGCTGGAACCTCATCGGGGGCCAGGGCGATTTCACGGCACTGGAGAACTACGAGTTCGTGCTCGCGCAGCCGTTCTTCTGGAACGCGGTAGGCAATACGTTCAGCATCTTCCTCCTCTCGTCCGTCCCGCAGGTCGTCCTTGCCATCGCCATCGCCGCGGTGCTCGACGCCAACCTGCGGGCCAGGACGTTCTGGCGGATGGGCGTCCTCGTCCCCTTCGTGGTGGCCCCCGTGGCCGTAGGGTTGATCTTCAACAACCTCTTCGCTGACCAGGCAGGCCTGTTCAACGAGCTGTTGACGGGGATAGGGCTGGACCCGGTCCGCTGGCACTCCGATTCACTCGCCAGCCACGCGGCGATCGCGACCATGGTGAACTTCCGGTGGACCGGGTACAACGCGCTGATCTTCCTCGCCGCCATGCAGGCCATCCCCCGGGACGTCTACGAGGCGGCGACCATCGACGGCGCCGGACGCCTCCGGCAGTTCTTCTCCGTCACCGTGCCGATGCTGCGCCCCACCATCATCTTCGTGGTCATCACAGCCACCATCGGCGGCCTGCAGATCTTCGACGAGGCCCGGGTCTTCGACCAGGCGGGTCTCGGCGGGGCGGACCGGCAATGGCAGACGCTGACCATGTACATCTGGGAGCTCGGCTGGGGCCAGCGCAACTTCGGCAGGGCCTCGGCGGTCGCCTGGCTCCTGTTCCTGATCATCGTCGTGATCGCGATGGCCAACTTCCTCATCACCCGCCGCATCGCGAACCAGGGAGGCCGACGATGAGCTCCATCCCCATGATCGAGCAGACCGCAGGGAAGGGCGCGGCCCGCGCCGCCCAGCGGGGCCTCGGCGCGCGACGCCGGGGTGCACCCGGCGGGACCATGCGCCGTCCCGGGTTCCTCACCTACGGGTTCCTCGGCGCGGTCATCCTCGGCTCGGTGTTCCCGCTCTGGTGGTCCTTCCTGGTCGGCAGCCATGACAGCTCCGTCATCAGCAAGGGCGTGCCGATGATCCCGGGCGGCAACTTCCTGGCCAACGCGGCATCGGTCCTGGACAGCATCCCGTTCTGGAAGGCGCTCAGCAACAGCATCATCGTCTCCACCGTCACGGCGGCATCCGTGGTGCTGTTCTCCACCCTCGCCGGCTTCGCCTTCGCCAAGCTCCGCTTCCGGGGCAGCAAGGGCCTGCTGGTGTTCGTGATCGCCACGATGGCGGTGCCCACCCAGCTCGGCGTGGTGCCGCTGTTCATCGTGATGGCGAAGCTCGGCTGGACCGGCTCGCTCTGGGCCGTCATCGTGCCCGGCATCGTGACGGCGTTCGGCGTCTTCTGGATGACCCAGTACCTGCGGGATGCCCTGCCGGACGAGCTCATCGAGGCCGTCCGGATCGACGGTGCCTCCATGATCCAGGCCTTTTGGTACGTTGGTCTCCCCGCGGCCCGACCGGCTGCGGCGATGCTCGCGCTGTTCACGTTCGTCGCCACCTGGACGAACTTCTTCTGGCCGTTCATCGTGCTGGATCCGTCCAACCCCACCCTCCCGGTGGCGCTGCAGCTGCTCCAGGCCGCGCACTTCGTCGATTACTCGATCGTGCTCGCCGGAGCGGTGCTCTCCACCATCCCGCTCCTGCTCCTCTTCGCCGTGGCGGGACGTCAACTCGTTTCAGGAATCATGCAAGGAGCAGTCAAAGGATGAGCAGCACCGACATCACCTTCCCCGAGGGTTTCCTCTGGGGAGCGGCGACAGCCGCCTACCAGATCGAGGGCGCCGCCCGGGAAGGCGGCAGGGGACCCTCCATCTGGGACACCTTCACCCGTGTCCCCGGAGCCGTGGCGGATGCACACAACGGCGACGTGGCCTGCGACCACTACCACCGGTCGGCCGACGACGTCGCACTGATGAAGAGCCTCAACCTGCAGGCCTACCGCTTCTCGACCTCGTGGTCGCGCTGCATGCCGGACGGGGTGACCCCGAACATCGAGGGCATCCGCTTCTACTCCACCCTCGTGGACCAGCTCATCGAAGCCGGCATCAAGCCATGGCTCACCCTGTACCACTGGGACCTGCCGCAGGCACTCGAGGACGAGGGCGGCTGGACGAACCGGGAGACGGCCTACCGGTTCGCGGAGTACGCGGCCGTCATGCACGAGGCGCTCGGTGACCGCGTCCGCATCTGGACCACCCTCAACGAGCCCTGGTGCGCGGCGTTCCTCGGCTACGCAGCCGGCGTGCACGCACCCGGACGGCAGGAGCCCACGGCAGCCCTCGCCGCTGCCCATCACCTGCTCCTCGGGCACGGACTCGCGACGCAGGAGCTCCGCCGACGCGACGCGGACGCGACGCTCGGCATCACGCTCAACTTCACGGTTGCCGATCCGCTCGATCCTTCCAGCGAGGCGGACCGCGACGCCGCGCGCCGGATCGACGGGCAGTTCAACCGCATCTTCGTCGATCCCGTGCTGCGCGGCGAGTACCCGGAGGACCTCCTCCGGGACGTCGAGCACCTCGGCCTGACGGATGCGATCCGGGACGGCGACCTCGCGATCATCGCAACGCCGATCGACGTCCTGGGCGTGAACTACTACCACGGCGAGGCCGTGACGAAGACGCCGTCGGACGAGGCTGCGCCCCAGGAGGGCCATGCCCCCCTCGAACGCCCGGTCTCCTCGCCCTACGTCGCCGCGCACGGCGTGCGCTCCGTCCCGCGCGGCCTGCCGGTCACCGCGATGGACTGGGAGGTTCAGCCCGAGGGCCTCCGCCGCCTGCTCAACCGGCTGCAGGACGAGTACACCGGGCCCGCGGGCATCCCCCTCTACATCACCGAGAACGGCGCCGCGTACGACGACACCGCGGACGGGTCCGGCTTCGTGGACGACCAGGATCGCCTCGCGTTCTTCGATGTCCACGTCCGCGCCATGAAGGACGCGATCGACGACGGCGTCGACCTGCGCGGCTACCTCGCCTGGTCGCTCATGGACAACTTCGAGTGGGCCTGGGGGTACCACCAGCGGTTCGGTCTGGTGCGCGTGGATTACGAGACCCAGGAACGGACGCCGAAGGCGAGTGCCCTCTGGTACGCGCGGCTCGCGGCCTCGAACCAGCTGCCGGAGCGCCCGTCGTCGCCGGACGCCGAGAAGGCCGGTGCCGTATTGTCGAGGTGATGAACACGTCGCCGCCCCGGTCGCTGCGCCCGACCACGGCCCGCCCGAGCCCCACGCTCGAGGACCTCGCCGTGGCGGCCGGGGTGTCGCGGTCCACGGCGTCCCGGGCCATCAACGGCGGCGATCGGGTCAGCCCCGAGGCGCAGGCGGCCGTGGACCGGGCCGTCGTCGCCCTCGGGTACATCCCGAACCGTGCGGCTCGCAGCCTGGTGACCCGCCGGACCTCCTCGATCGCCCTGGTGATCCCCGAGCCGGACGTCCGCGTCATGATGGATCCCTTCTTCGCCGTCGTCATCACCGGCATCACGGAGGCGCTCCGGGAGACCGACGTCCAACTGGTGCTGCTGATGTCGCGGACCGAGGACGACTCGTCCCGCACCCTGCGCTACCTGCGGGGCGGGCACGTCGACGGCGCCATCGTGGTCTCGCACCACAAGGCCGATTCCTGGGCCAGATCGCTGGCCGAGACCGGCCTTCCCACCATCTTCATCGGACGGCCGTGGGACATGGCGTTCGACGTCACCTATGTGGATACCGACAACGTCGGGGGCGGGCGCCTGGCCGCCCAGCACCTCGCGGGTATCGGGCGACGGCGCCTCGCCACGGTCGCCGGCCCCGCGGACATGACCGCCGCCGTCGACCGCCTCCGCGGCTGGCGAGCCGGTCTCGCCGACGCAGGGCTTCCCGACGGTCCCGTGGTCCACGCGGACTTCACCACGGACGGCGGCGCGGCCGCGGCTCGCCGGCTGCTCGCCGAGCACCCCGAGATCGACGGGATCTTCGCGGCCTCGGACCTCATGGCGCTCGGCGTGCTCGACGTCGTCCAGGCGGCGGGCAGGACGGTCCCGGGGGACATCGCGCTGGTCGGCTACGACAACCATGCCGTGGCGGAGACCGCGCCGACACCCCTGACCACCATCACCCAGCCCATGGTCCGGATGGCCGTGAAGGCCGGCACCATGCTGCTCGAGGAGATCGAGGCCCCGGGCTCGCACCCGGAGCCCGTCATCTACACCACGGAGCTGGTGGAGCGCGCCAGCACCGCGGTGGCGCCCACCGCGTCCGCGGCGAACGCGTAGTCCCAGGCCACGTCGCGCCAGCGGGAGTAGCGTCCGCTCGCTCCACCGTGGCCGCCGTCCAGCTCGGTCTTGAGGACGATCGGCTCGCTGCCGGTCGTCGTCTCGCGGAGCTGCGCCACCCACTTGGCGGGCTCGACGTAGAGCACCCGGGTGTCGTTGAAGCTGGTGACCGCCGCGATGCGCGGATAGGCCACGGGGCGGACGTTCTCGTAGGGCGTGTACTCCTTCATGTAGCGGTACACCTCCGCATCGGTGATGGGGTTCCCCCACTCCTCCCACTCGAGCGCCGAGAGGGGCAGCTCGGGATCGAGGATCGTGGTCAGGGCGTCGACGAACGGCACCTGCGCGACGATGGCCCGGTACTTCTCGGGTGCGAGGTTCGCGACGGCGCCCATGAGCAGCCCGCCCGCCGATCCGCCCATGGCCGCGATGCGGCCGGCGTCCACCCAGCCCGAGTCGGCGAGGTACGTGGTGGCGTCCACGAAATCGGTGAAGGTGTTCTTCTTCGCGAGCTTCTTGCCCTGGTCGTACCAGCTGCGACCCATCTCGCCGCCGCCGCGGATGTGCGCGGTGACGTAGATGATGCCCCGATCCAGCAGCGACAGCCTGGCGATCGAGAACGCAGGGTCCATACTCGCCTCGTAGCTGCCGTAGGCGTAGATGACGGCGGGGTTCGTACCGTCCTGGGACAGTTCCGCACGGCGGACGACCGAGAGCGGGATCAGGGTGCCGTCCGCGGCCGGCGCCCACTGGCGCTCCGCGACGTAGGAGGCGGGGTCGTAGCCGCCGCGCACCTCCGTCTCCTTGCGGAGTGCCAGCGTACCGTCCTCGAGGACGTAGTCGTACACGCGCGGCGGCGTGAGGTAGGAGGCGTAGGACAGCCGGATGATCGGGGAGTCGAACTCGGCGTTGGCGAGGTTGCTCGTGAACAGCTCCTCGTCGAAGTCCGGTTCCGTCGGCTGCCCCTGGTCCGGCGTCCCCAGGCCGGCGAGGGGAAGGACCTGCACCCGTTCGATCGTGTCCTTCCGCACCGACAGCACCACGTGCGTGCGGGTGACCGTGAGGCCGTTGACGCGCACAGCGTCGTCGTGGGCGAGCACCGTCGTCCACTCCTGGTCGGCGAGCGGCCTGGCGAATTCGGACGCCGCCACGAGGCTCACCATGGAGTTCTTCGCGTCGCGGTCGTGGGTCAGCAGGTAGTGCGGCACGCCCGCGATGGTGACCGGCTCGGCGTCGTACAGGATGCGCTCGTCGCGGGGGACCAGCGTGGTGAGCCCGGCCCCGGGATCCGCGAGGTCCAGGACACGGTACTCGCTGTACTCGGAACACCCGATGCTGATGAGGAGCTGCGTGCGGTCGGCCGACACCTCGAAGCCGGTCCACATCGCGACGTCGTCCTCCTGGTAGACGACGGCGTCCTCCTCGACCGGCGTGCCCAGGGTGTGCACCCGCACCTGGTAGGGGCGCCAGGAGTCGTCGACGACGGTGTAGTAGACGCGCGTCCCGTCGGGGGCGAAGGACAGTCCGTAGAAGACGTTCGGCACCTCGTCGGGGAGGAGCTCGCCCGTTCCGAGGTCCTTGATGCGCAGCGTGAAGCGCTCGTCACCCGCGTTGTCCTCACTGTACGCGAGCAGCGTGCCGTCCTCCGTGACGGACAGGCCGCCGAGGGAGAAGAAGGGCTTGCCCTCGGCGAGTTCGTTGCCGTCGAGGAGGATCTGTTCGCCCTCGACGGGCCGGCCGGGAACCACCTCGGGCGGCGTCCAGTCGCGGCCGAGATCCCCGGTGTCCTCCGCGGCCACGCGGCACTGGATGCCGTACTGCTTCCCCTCCTCGGTGCGCGAATAGTACCACCACCCCTTCTTGCGGGCGGGGACGGAGAGGTCGGTCTCCTGCGTGCGTTCCTTGATCTCGCCGAAGATGGCCTCGCGGAGCGGTTCCTGGTGGCGCGTGACGGCCTCCGCGTACCGGTTCTCGCGCTGGAGGTAGTCGATCAGCTCGGGGCTCTCCTTGTCGCGCATCCACTCGTAGGAGTCGACGAAGGTGTCGCCATGGTGCGTGCGCACATGGGGCACCTTGCTGGCCGGGGGCGGGACGGGGACGACGAGTGCGGTGGCATCAGCGGTCATGGTTCCCATCTTGCCACCGGCGCCACTGCCGCCAGGGCCCCACCGACCCCCGGGGAAGCCCTCCACCGTCCCTCCGCAGCCCCTTCGGGTGCCGCGCCGGCGCGTCCGGGAGCGGCCGGTTGACCCGGCCGGACGGGCGTGCAATTCTGGAGCAGGCTTTTACAGAACGAACGTTCGGTAATTCGCCGGCAGGACCACGACGACGAGGGAGACGACCATGGCCGAGGCTTTCCTGGTGGGCGGTGTCCGCACTCCCGTCGGCCGGTACGGCGGAGCCCTCTCCGGCGTCCGCCCGGACGACCTCGCGGCCCTCGTCCTCTCCGCCGTCGTGCAGCGCGCCGGCGTCGACCCCGCCACCGTGGACGAGGTGATCCTCGGCAACGCCAACGGCGCCGGGGAGGAGAACCGCAACGTGGCACGCCTGGCCTCGCTGCTCGCCGGCTACCCCGACAGCGTTCCCGGTATCACCGTCAACAGGCTCTGCGCCTCCGGCCTCTCGGCCATCATCATGGCATCCCACATGGTCCGGGCCGGGGCTGCGGATGTCGTCGTCGCCGGAGGCGTCGAATCAATGAGCCGCGCCCCGTGGGTGATGGAGAAGCCGGACAAGGCCTTCGCCCGGCCCGGCGCCGTCTTCGACACCTCGATCGGCTGGCGCTTCACGAACCCGTTGCTCGCCGCACGGGACAAGGCCACCTACTCGATGCCCGAGACGGCGGAGGAACTCGCGGCCCTGGACCGCATCACGCGCGAGGACGCCGATGCCTTCGCCCTGCGCTCCCACCAGCGCGCCCTCGCCGCCATGCAGGCGGGACGGTTCGACGACGAGATCGTGCCCGTCCAGATCAACCGCGGCAGGACCTCGTTCTCCATGGACACCGACGAGGGGCCCCGCGAGGACACCACCCTCGAAGTCCTCGCGAAGCTGCGACCCGTCGTCCGGCCGGACGGCATCGTCACGGCCGGGAACTCGAGTTCGCTCAACGACGGCGCCTCCGCCGTCGTCGTCGCCTCCGAAGCGGCCGTGGAGCGCTACGGCCTGACGCCGCGTGCGCGCATCCTCGAGGGCGCGTCCGCGGGCGTCCCGCCGGAGGTCATGGGGATCGGGCCGGTCCCGGCCACGCACAGGGTGCTCGAACGCACGGGCCTGTCCATCGCCGACCTCGGCGCCGTCGAACTCAACGAGGCGTTCGCCACGCAGTCGCTCGCCTGCATCCGCCGCCTCGGCCTCGACGAGGAGATCGTCAACCGCGACGGCGGCGCGATCGCCCTCGGCCACCCGCTCGGCTCGTCGGGCGCCCGGATCGCGGTCACGCTGCTCGGCCGGCTCGAGCGCGAACTGTCCGGCCCCGCGCGGCGCCTCGGCCTCGCGACGATGTGCGTCGGCGTGGGGCAGGGCACGGCCCTGCTCGTGGAGGCCGTCTGATGCCCGCCGCTCTCCGGGTCACCGAGGGGGAGGCGCGGCTCGTCGTCGAACTGCACCGGCCCGAGGTCCGCAATGCGATCGACCGGCAGATGGTCGACGAACTCCACACCGTCTGCAGTGACCTCGAGCGCGCCCCGCGCACGCTCATCCTCCTGGGGTCCGACGGCGTCTTCGCGTCGGGCGCCGACATCGCCGAGCTGCGGGAGCGGCGGCGCGACGACGCCCTCGCAGGGATCAACTCGACGCTCTTCGCGCGGATCGCCGCCCTCCCCATGCCCGTCATCGCCGCCCTCGACGGCTACGCCCTCGGCGGCGGAGCGGAACTCGCCTTCGCCGCCGACTTCCGGCTCGGCACGCCCCGCCTGAGGATCGGCAATCCGGAGACGGGCCTCGGCATCCTCCCGGCTGCCGGCGCGACCTGGCGCCTCAGGGAGCTCGTGGGGGAGCCCCTCGCACTGGAGATCCTCCTGGCCGGTCGCATCCTGACCGCCGAGGAGGCGCTCGACGCGCGGCTCATCACCGCGATCCACGCCCCGGAGGACCTCCTGCCGGCCGCACACGACCTCGCGGACCGGATCGGCCGGCAGGACCCGCTGGCCGTGCGGATCACCAAGAGCGTGTTCCATGCCCCACGGGAGGCCCATCCCCTGATCGACCAGCTGGCGCAGGCCGTCCTGTTCGAATCCGAGGCGAAGTTCGACCGCATGCAGCGGTTCCTGGACCGGAAGAAGGGCTCATGAGCGGATTCCCCACCCGTGTCGGCGTACTCGGTGGCGGGCGGATGGGCGCGGGCATCGCGCACGCCTTCTGCCTCGCCGGGTCCGACGTCGTCGTCGTCGAGCGCGACGAGGAGGCCGCATCGGCCGGGCTCGGGCGCGTGACGCAGGCCCTCGCGCGCAGCGTGGAGCGCGGGACGACGACGGAGGACCTCGACCGGCTGTCCGCACGGATCTCCGTCTCCACCGACTACGCCGCCTTCGCGCCCTGCTCGCTCGTCGTCGAGGCGGTCCCGGAGGACCTCGGCCTGAAGCGGCAGGCGTTGCGGGCGGTCGAGGACGTGCTCGACGGCGCCGCCTGGCTCGCGACGAACACCTCGTCCCTGTCCGTGGACGCGCTCGCGGCCGTGCTGCAGCGGCCCGAGCGGTTCTGCGGACTCCACTTCTTCAACCCGGTCCCGGCGTCGACCCTGATCGAGGTGGTCCTCGGAGCGGCGACGTCAGCGGCGCTCGAAGCGGCCGCGCGGTCCTGGGTGGACGCGCTCGGCAAGACGCCCGTCGTCGTGCGTGACACCCCGGGGTTCGCGAGCTCGCGGCTCGGTGTCGCCATCGCCCTCGAGGCCATGCGGATGCTCGAGGAGGGCGTGGCGACGGCGGAGGACATCGATGCGGCGATGGTCCTCGGCTACAGGCACCCCGTGGGTCCGCTCCGCACCACCGACATCGTGGGACTGGACGTGCGCCTCGGCATCGCGGAGTACCTCGAATCCACGCTCGGTCCACGCTTCGCCCCACCCGCGATCCTGCGCGAGAAGGTGGCGCAGGGCCGGCTCGGACGCAAGAGCGGCCAGGGCTTCTTCGACTGGGACGACGCCCCGCCGTCGCCCGTCCCCCCGACCCGGCAGGACCCGACCCCACAGGAACAGGCCGGTACGCGCCCGGCGTTCCAGCAGCACGAGTGAAAGGCGAGCGGACCATGACAACCGCCCCGGAACGAGTACAGATCGACGTCGTCCCCAGCTTCCTCGAGGACGCCTGGTGGACCCCCGACCGCTCGGCAGCGGAGGGCGACGGCACGGTGGTCCGTGATGCCAGCACGGGCGAGGAACTCGCCGTCGTCAGCACGGCCGGCATCGACACCGCGGCCGCCGTCCGGTTCGCGCGGACCACGGGGCAGGCGGCCCTGGGCCGCCTCACCTTCCACGAGCGCGCACTGAAGCTCAAGGAGCTCGCGCAGCACCTCAATGCGCACCGCGAGCCGCTCTACGAGCTGTCCGCGAAGACCGGAGCCACGAAGGTCGACTCCATGGTGGACATCGACGGCGGCATCGGCGTCCTGTTCACCTTCGGGTCCAAGGGCCGCCGGGAGCTGCCGAACTCCCACGTCATCGTCGACGGCCCGCCCGAGGTGCTGTCCAAGGACGGCTCGTTCCTCGGGACGCACATCCACACGCGCATACCGGGCGTCGCCGTCCAGATCAACGCCTTCAACTTCCCGGTGTGGGGCATGCTCGAGAAGCTCGCTCCCGCGTTCCTCGCCGGCGTGCCGACCATCGTGAAGCCCGCCACGCCCACGGGCTTCCTCGCGGCGGCCGTCGTGAAGCTGATCATCGGCTCGGCGATCCTCCCCGAGGGCTCCCTGCAGCTCGTCTCCGGGCCCGCCCGCGACATCCTCGACCACCTCGACTATCGCGACCTCGTGTCCTTCACCGGTTCGGCGTCCACCGCGAACCACCTGAAGTCCCACCCCTCGGTGGCCCGTGGCGGCGTGCGGTTCACGTGCGAGACGGACTCGCTGAATGCGGCCATCCTCGGCCCCGACGCCGTTCCCGGCACCCCCGAGTTCGACGCCTTCGTGAAATCGCTGGTCACCGAGATGACCGTCAAGGCCGGCCAGAAATGCACCAGTATCCGCCGGTCCATCGTGCCCGAGGCCCTCGTCGACGACGTCGTCCGCGCGGCGGGCGACCGCATCCGGTCGCGGGTCACGCTCGGCGACCCGCGCGCCGAAGGGGTCACCATGGGAGCGCTCGCCTCGCTCGAGCAGCTCGAGGGCGTGCACGGCTCGGTGCGGGAACTGCTGGCCTCGGGTGGGGCCGTCGCGTTCGGATCGCTCGACGCGCCGGAGGTGCTGCGTGCCGACAACACCCGGGGCACGGTCCCGGGCGGCGCGTTCATGGAGCCCCTGCTCCTCACCTGGGAGGACGTGGAGGCAGGCGCCCTCCACTCCGTCGAGGCGTTCGGGCCGGTCGCCTCCGTCATCGGCTACGCCGATCTGTCCCATGCCGTGCACCTGGCGGCCCTCGGCTCGGGGTCCCTCGTAGCGACCGTGTGCACCAACGATCCGGCGGTGGCCCAGGAGCTGGTGATGGGCATCGCCGCGCATCACGGTCGCGTGCTGATCCTCAACCGCGAGGACGCCCGGACGTCCACCGGGCACGGCTCGCCCGTGCCGCATCTCGTGCACGGCGGCCCGGGACGGGCGGGCGGCGGTGAGGAACTCGGCGGCATGCGCTCGGTCCTGCACCACATGCAGCGCACGGCGGTGCAGGGATCCCCGAACATGCTCACCGCCATCACGGGGGAGTGGCACACGGGCGCGGACCGCCGGTTCGACGACGTCCACCCGTTCCGCAAGGACCTCGCGGCGCTGCGGATCGGCGACGCCGTGCGCTCTGAGCTCCGCGAGGTGACGCTGGCGGACATCACCGCGTTCGCCGAGACGACGGGTGACACGTTCTACGCCCACACGAACGAGGAAGCGGCGGCCGCCAATCCCTTCTTCCCCGGGATCGTGGCGCACGGCTACCTGCTGCTGTCCTGGGGTGCGGGCCTGTTCGTCGACCCCGCTCCGGGGCCCGTCCTTGCCAACTACGGGCTGGAGAACCTCCGGTTCATCACGCCCGTCGCCGCGGGCGACTCGATCCGTGTGACCCTGACCGCGAAGCGCATCACGCCGCGCGAGACGGACGAGTACGGCGAGGTGGTCTGGGACGCCGTCCTGCAGAACCAGGACGACGAGCTCGTGGCGACCTACGACGTCCTGACCCTCGTGCAGAAGTAGCGGCGGATGGGCCCGTCCGGCCGGGCTGACGGCGGGTTCCTCCCACTGATCAGGGCGAGTCGGCGGGCATGGTCGGACATTCCCACCGAACGGCCCCCATCAGTGGGGGGAACGTGTCGCGAGGGTGGCCCGTACGAGCTGGATGAACTGCCCGGGAGCATCGAAGAGCAGGCTCCGGGTCACGCGGAGGACAGGGACTCCCCGGGTGGTGAGGATGTTCCACCGGCGGCGGTCCTCCTCGAACTCCCGCCGGTCGCTGTGGTGCTGCCGTCCATCGGCCTCGATGCCGAGAACGCCGTCGACGAAGAGATCGAGGCGGCCCACCCCCGGGATGTGCACCTGCGACGAGATCTGGAAGCCGGCCCTGAGGAGGTGGTACCGGGCGACCGTCTCCAGGATCGACTCGGCGTGCGGATCCACCGATCCCACGATCCGGCGAACGGAGCCGGATCTGCGCCCCAGGGCCTGCCCCCGCAGGTCCTCGAGCGACACCGAGCCGCGGACCACGGCGGACTCGACGATGCACAGGGCATCGAGTTCGGGGAGGCAGCGCATCACCTGCAGGCACACCGTGAGGTCGGAGACGGGACGGGCAGCACGATGAACCCGCACCCGGTCACTGTCGATCCCATGCCCGGAGTCGGTTGTGACATGCAGCAGGCGGGGTGGACGAAGCACCCATAGCCCCCGGAGCTGCGCGGCGCTGATGCATCCCAGCTCGCTGCCCAGGGACAGCGCCGTCCGCGCTCCGGCGTCGTGGTCCGGCAGGGCGTAGACGCCACGGGCGACCCGGAGCACGACGCCGTTCCGCACCGCCCTGGTGAGGAGGGCGGCGGAGGCGCCCGCTGCCAGGAGATCGCGTGCTCGCGCGACTCCGCCTGATCGGGCCAGCAGCGCGACGACGTCCATGGCAGCAGCATGATGCCTCGGCCGGGTGCGGCTCTCGTGGTGCGGGTCTATGTGGGCGACACGTGTGCCCACTGATCGGGGTCGATCGGTGGGCATGTTCGGGAACCCCCACCGAACGGAGCCCGTCGGTGGGAGGAACGTGCAGGCAGCAGCGTGTATCAGGAAGGAGCGGGCAGCAGCGTGTAGCAGGAAGGAGCGGGCAGCAGCGTTGCGAACAGGCAGCAGCGTGTAGCGGGAAGCAGCAGGCAGCAGCGTGTAGCAGGAAGCAGGAAGCAGGAAGCAGGAAGCAGGAAGGAGCAGGCAATAGCCAGGGCGCAGCAGGTCAGCGCCGGTGCAGCCCGTCGAACACCATGACGATGACGTCGTCGGCCAGTTTGTCCGCCGAGAGGGGACCGCCCGGCCTGTACCATTCGACGATCGAGTTGATGGTCCCGAAGATAAGGCGCGTGGTGGTCCGTGGGTCGATGTCGCCCCGGATGGATCCCTCGTGGCGGGCGGCGTCGACCAGGCCCGCCACCGTGCGGTCGAAGGTCCGGCGCCGGTCGAGGGCATCCCTCTCCACGTCCGTGTTGCCGCGCAGCCGCAGCAGGAGGGTCACGAAGGGCAGCCGCTCGGTGAGGACGGCGATGGTCCCGCGCAGGACGAACTCCAGGCGCTCGTCCGCCGGGCCCGCACTCGCCCGCGCATCCTCGAGGACCGACTCGAGACCGCCCAGGGCATGGTCCAGGGCCAGCCGCAGGAGGTCGCCCTTCGACGGCACGTGGTGGTAGATGGCGGACTTGCTGATGCCGAGTTCCTCGGCCAGCATCCCCATCGACGTCGCCTCGTACCCGTGGCGGTTGAACGCGGCGACGGCGACCGCCAGGACCGACTGCTGGTCGTAGCCCGGCCGCCCGCGACGGGTAGGGATCGGAGTGGGCCCGGCGACAGTCATACCGCCATTTTTACACGACCGTTCGGTCGGTCCCGCGCCCCCGGACCTGCCGCAGCGCACCAAGAATCACTAGTTTGTCTAATAATGCGTATGCTTACTACGACATCCTGACCCGCCTCCGAGAGGGCGCCTCCGTGCCGACCACATCCTGGGAACTCCGACTGCGAGCGCTCGCAACCTTCCTGGCCCTCGAGGGCCGGGAACCCGCTGTCCGTGCCGCGGTCCCCGGCGAGCACCGGCTCGCGCTCTGGCTCGACGAGCAGCGCAGATCGGCGCATGCGGGTCGGCTTTCCGCTGACCGCACGGAGCAGCTGCGTGCCGCCGGGCTCCTGGCGTCCCCGACGCAGGGCGCGCCGACCAAGGGCGGCGTGGCCTGGCTGAAGATCGCGAGCATCGCTGAATTCCTCGAGGAGGAGGGGCGCCTGCCGTCCCTGGCGGCGCCGAGGTCGGCGGGCGAGAAGCGCCTGGCGGCATGGCTGCACGCGCAGTCGACCGGGGGCACCAGGGATGCGGACGTCGCCGTCGCACTCCGCGCGATCCTCGACGCCGCCGGTGCCGACCGGGCCCCGTCCCTCGCACACGTCGGCTGAATCCCGGGTCCCGCCTCGGCGCCGCCCTTACGCAGAGAGCGGGCCGGTGGTATTTTCGGCTCATCGGCGGCGCGTTCGCGACAGGCTACCCCGACGTCGAGGGGAGCTCCGGGCGGTCTGCGTCGCCCGAGGGAGAACCATGGAGAGCCTGATGGCGGCAGGCGGCAAAGCCACGGTGGCGTTGGTCTCGGACGACCTGCAGCACCTGGAGTGGATCGAGCGAGCGTGCATCACACCCGAGGACGCGTACTCCGTCCTCGCCGCCAGCCGCCGCCTCTCCCGTGGACGCCCCTACGCGATCCTCGTCGACATGACGAACATCGTCGCCCTTCCCCCCGGTGCGCGCGCCGTCTTCAATGCCGAGTCCCTCGTCGTGGCGGCCGCCCTCCTGGGCGACGGGCCCATGGACGAGGTGCTGGCCGCGGGCGCGTGCAGGGCCATCCATCCCACCCGGTACTTCACCTCCGAAGCGAGTGCGCTCGCGTGGCTGCGCGCCTTCCTGGTGGAGACCGATCTGCCGTTCGCGGACCCCCGGTTCCGTTGACTGCCCCTCGCCGACCTCCCTATACTGAACGAACGGTCGGTAAATAAGCCGGGCGGTCCAGATGAGCGAGGTAGGCACGATGACGGCTACAGCGATGAACGCAGGAACGCACACGGACCACGACGTCGAGGGCGAGAGGCTGTTCAACGACCTCATCGCGCAGGACTCACGCATCGAGCCGCGTGACTGGATGCCGGCCGACTACCGCAAGTCGCTCACCCGCCAGATCTCCCAGCACGCGCACTCCGAGATCATCGGCATGCAGCCGGAGGCGAACTGGATCACGCGCGCACCGTCGCTCAAGCGCAAGGCCGTGCTGATGGCGAAGGTCCAGGACGAGGCGGGTCACGGACAGGCTCGTGAAAACC
>NZ_CP024915.1:258062-278905 GCF_002953615.1 Arthrobacter agilis
TTGGTGCCCGTGTAGCTGAGGACGCCGTCGGCGAGTCTTTCCACGCGCGTCAGGGAGTCGAACAGGACGGCGTCGTTGCCCGGTTCCGAGACACCGAACGCGAACACCTCGCCCCCGGCCGCCTCGTCGAGGACGAACTGGAGCGAGGCATCCCCGCGGTCGGCGAGCAGGCCCGCCACGGCCGTCCAGACGAGGTGCATGTTCACGCCCAGCGCGGTCGCCGGAGCGGCGGCGGCGAGGACGCGCTGTGCAGCAGCAGCCCTGCCCATCCCACCCTCGTCGCCGGGCGGTGTCTCGACGAGCATCCGGAGGTAGCCGGAGTCCACGAGCTCCGCGAAGTCCTCGTGGAAGAACGCGTTGGCCGCGTCGTAGCCCGCGGCGCGTTCTCTGAACCGCCCCAGCATCGCCTCGGTCAGGTAGGCGGACCGGTCCGCCGTCGTCATCCCGCTCCCCCGCCGCTCAGTAGGTGGTCAGCAGGCGGGCGAGCACCTTGGCGCCGAAGCGGAGGGAATCTGCCGGCACGCGCTCGTCCACGCCATGGAACATGCCGGTGAAGTCGAGCTCGTCGGGCAGCTGCAACGGGGCGAACCCGTAGCCGGTGATGCCGAGGCGGCCGAGCGACTTGTTGTCCGTGCCTCCCGAGAGCGTGTAGGGCAGCACCTTCGCGCCCGGATCCTCTGCGTGCAGGGCGTCGATCATGGAGTCCACGAGGTTGCCCGCGAACGGGACCTCGAGCGAGGTGTCCTTGTGCTCGTAGGTCACGTCGACCCCTTCGCCGGCGAGGCCTCGGATGATCTCGAGGACCTGGTCCTGCTGGCCGGGCAGGGTACGCACGTCGATGAGGGCCTCGGCGGTGCCCGGGATCACGTTGTGCTTGTAGCCGCTCTTGAGGACGGTGGGGTTCGCGGTGTTCTGCAGGGTCGCCCCGACGAAGCGCGCCACGGTACCGAGTTCCTTCAGGAGCACGTCGGGGTTGTCGGGATCGAATTCGACCCCGGTCAGCTCGGTGACACCGTCGAGGAACTGGCGCGTGGTGGGCGTCAGCTCGATGGGCCAGCGGTGCTCCCCGATCCGCGTGACGGCGCGCGCGAGCGCGGTCACGGCGTTGTCGGTGTTGATCTGCGAGCCGTGGCCGGCGCGCCCGTGGGCCACGAGCCGCAGCCAGGAGATGCCCTTCTCGGCCGTCTGCAGGAGGTACGTGCGCTGCCCGCCGATGGTCGCGGAGAAGCCGCCGACCTCGGAGATGGCTTCGGCGGCCCCCTCGAAGACCTCCGGCTTGTTGTCGACCAGCCAGGATGCACCGTAGGCGCCTCCCGCTTCCTCGTCCGCGAAGAAGCCGAAGATGAGGTCGCGCTGCGGCTTGATGCCGTCACGCTGCATGGACCGCAGGACGGAGAGGATCATGGCGTCCATGTCCTTCATGTCCACGGCGCCGCGCCCCCAGATCAGGCCGTCCTTCTCCTCGCCGCCGAAGGGGTCGACGGTCCAGTCCTCCTTCTGTGCCGGCACGACGTCCAGGTGACCGTGCACCACCAGCGCGGGCAGCGACGGATCCGAGCCCTCCATGCGGGCGACGACGGATGCGCGACCGGGCGCGGATTCGAAGATCTGCGTGGACAGGCCCACCTCCTCGATGAGCCCTGCCGTGTACTCGGCGGCCTTCCTCTCCCCGGGGCCGACGTTGTCCCCGAAGTTCGAGGTATCGAAACGGATCAGTTCCTGGCAGATCCTGACAACTTCATCTTCGGGTGTAATGCCCACGTGGTCCTCCTGGGTAGCGGTTACTGCTCCAGCCTACCGAGAGTCACCGCCCGACCGGCCACGCCTTCCCGTTCCGTCGGCATCGGACATCCGGCCTTCCCCGCTGGGGTCACGTCCTGCACGGGGTGCGGTCAGTTCCTCTTCAGTTCCTCGGCCAGCATGACGACGATGCCGCTCGGACCGCGGACGTAGGTGAGTTTGTAGGCGTCCCCGTATCTCGCCACCCCACGCAGGGGGTAGCAGCCGTGCCGTGCGGCGATGTCGAGGGCCTCGTCGATGTCGTCCACCGAGAAGGCGATCCGGTGCATGCCGATCTCGTTGGGACGGGTCGGCTCCGTCTCGATCGCGTCCGGGTGGATGTACTCGAAGAGCTCGAGGCGACCATCCCCCTCCGGCGTCTGCAGCACGGCGATCCTGGCGTGATTGCCGTCGAGGCCGACGGCGGTGTCGGCCCACTCCCCACTGACCGTGTCGCGGCCGAGGACGGTGAGGCCGAGGTCGGTGAAGAAGGCGATCGCCGCTTCCAGGTCGCGGACCGCGATGCCTACGTTCTCGAGTCGGAGGGGCATGCGGGACACGCTACCAAGGCAGGATGGCCCCGGCGAGACGCCTGGGCGCGGGAGGGCCACCGGCAACGAGGGCTACCCGGTCGGATCGGGATCGGAGTCCGGCACGTGGTCGAGGTCGGCGTCCGAAGGGGCTCGTCGGGGGGCGGGCAGTTCGTCGATCAGTTCGTTGACGGCCTGCGCTATGAGGTCCCGTTGTAAGCGGGGCAGGTCGATCAGCGCCTGGAGATATGCGTGGACCTCGTACTCCTCGACCATGCCGGAGAAGGAGAAATAGCGTAACCACACCTCCGAGATGCTCACCCCCGCTTCACGGATGGCCTTGCTGGTCAGAAGTCGTTGTTCCGCACTCCTCCTGCTGCTGCCGGCACTGCGTGCGGTGCTGTTCGAGGTCTCCTTCCCAGGGTGATGACCAGAGTGATGACCAGGGTGATGACCAGGGTGATGACCAGGGTGATGACCAGGGTGATGACCAGGGTGATGACCAGGGTGATGACCAGGGGCATCTCCCGGACCCGGTTCACGATCGTCGTGCAGGTCGCGGTGCATCAGGTCCCGCCGATGAATCGGGAGGTGCCGAGGTCTCGACGGGCAACGATGGTCGCCGCCAGCTCGGCCATGGTGATGCGGGCGTCCGTGACCAAGGTGAGCATGTGCTCGAGGGCTTCATAAGGATCCATGTCGTGGCGCTCCATGATGATGCCCCGGGCGAGATCGATGGTGCCCCTCGTGCTGAGTGCCCTGGTCACCTCGGCATCGATGCGCTGCGGTGTGTCACTGGCCTGGATGTGGCCGAGCAGGGCCGCTGCGGAGGTGGCGAGATGGGACAGCACTCGGGCGTCAGCGGCCGTGAAGGCGTTCGGTGTGCCCGAGTAGGTCTTCAGTGCTCCGATCGGTTCCCTGCCCCGCATGAGGGGCACGGTGGCGCACGACCGGATGCCGGCATCGGCTGCCGCCGAGTTCCAGCGCTTCCACCTCCCGTCGGCGGTGGTGTCATCGATGATCTGTGCCTCGGCCGTCGCCCAGGCGGTCAGGCAGGGTCCTTCGCTCAGGTCGTACTGGAGCTGGTCGGCGGCCAGCACGGAATCATCCGTCGACCCGACGCTGGTCCGCTCCCCGCCCAGGATCAGGGACACTCCTGCTCCCTCCGCGCGCTCGATGACGGTCCGTGCGGCTTCTGCGAGGTCATCCACGGCGTGCTGCGCGGTCTGTTCCGTCAGGAGGAGACCCTTCGTGCGTCCGACGACGACACCGAGTCCGCTGATGGGGGGTACGGGATCCATTCGTGCCTCCAGCTACTCAGCGGTCACCCGTGGGCGAAGGATGACCGTTGTCCCCATGGCCGGCACGCTCGGAGCCCGGCGGCCCTTCTGGTTATCAGTGTGCACACAGCGTCCCGGGTCGCTCAATGGTCGCCCGATCATGACCGACAGGGGCGGTGATGCCCACCATGTGCTCGGGGCAGCTTCTGCACACAGCGCGGGAAGTTCCCGTTACCGTGAATGCCATACGACGTCGTCCGCGGGCGCGGGGGGCCGGGGTGCGGCCTGATCCGATGGACAGAGGAGCGAGCATGGTCGGGAAGAGTGCTGACGATGAGATGAGGGAGCCCGCACGGCTCCAGGACCTGGTCCTCGACAGCACCGACCTCGAGAAGTTCCTGACCCGGCTCTCCGAATGCGTGGCGCAGACCTTCTCCTCGGACACCCGTGAGGTCCTGTGCAGCGTGACCCTGCTGCGCCCCAGGACCAAGGGGGTCATCGCCAGCAGCAGCGACCACGCCAGGGAAGTGGACGAGGTGCAGTTGTCCTTCGACGACGGCCCGTGCCTGCGGGCCGCCCGCGACGGGCAGACCTACATGGTCCAGGACTTCACCACCGAGGACCGCTTCGGGGACTACGCCCCCACCGTCCTCGAGCACGGCATCCGCTCCGCCCTGGGCATACCGATCACTCTGGAGGGCCATACCGCCGCCGGGCTCGACCTCTACGCCACGGCGCCGGACGTCTTCGACGACGAGGTCATCGCCGCCGCTGAGGGACTCGCCGCGGAAGCGTCCCAGCTGCTGCGCATGGCCGTCCACATCGCCCACCTCACGGCAACGAACCACGACCTCACCCAGGCGATGAATTCGCGGACCACGATCGACGTCGCTGCGGGCATCATCATGGCCCAGAACCGGTGCGGCCACGACAACGCGATGACCATTCTCCGGGCCGCTTCCAGCGGCCGGAACATGAAACTCCGCGATGTCGCAGCCGCCGTCGTGGAATCCCTCGGACAACAGACTCCCGCCACACACTTCGAGACCTGAACCCCCACCACGATCCGTGCCGACAATCCGGCGCCCCTCCGGTACGTCCTGGCTAGAGAACCGCAGGTGACGGCGCCAGGGCTTCGATGATGGCGTCGGTGACGTCGTCGGTGGTGGCTTCTCCGCCGATGTCGCGGGTCAGGTGCCCGGCGGCGGTGGTCCGCTCGATGGCTGATTCGAGCTGTCGTGCCTCATCGTGCAGTCCGAAGTGGTCGAGCATCAGGGCTGCACTGGCAATGGCACCGATGGGGTTGCTGATGCCCTTGCCCGCGATGTCCGGGGCGGTGCCGTGTACCGGCTCGAACATCGACGGGAACCGGCGCTCCGGGTTCAGGTTGGCGCTCGCCGCCAGGCCGAGGCTGCCTGCGAGCGCCGAGCCCAGATCCGAGAGGATGTCCGCATTCAGGTTCGAGGCCACGACGACGGACAGGTCCTCCGGCTTGAGGACGAATTTCGCGCTCATCGCATCCACCAGGACGCTTTCGGTCGTGACGTCCGGGTAGTCCAGGGCGACGCGGTCGAACACCTCGTCCCACAGCACCATGCCGTACTGCTGGGCATTGGACTTGGTGACGCTGGAGACCTTCTTCACGGTGCGGGTGCGGGCCAGGTCGAAAGCGAAGCGCATGATGCGCTCGCAGCCCTTCTCGGTGAAGAGCGCGGTCTGGAGGGCTACCTCGTTCCCCGGTCCGCGTCCCCTGAGGTTGCGTCCGCCGATGCCGGCGTACTCGCCCTCGCTGTTCTCCCGCACGACCACCCAGTCGAGCTCGGTGTCATCGGCCTTGCGCAGCGGGGACTGGACGCCGGGCAGGAACCTCACCGGGCGGATGTTCGCCCACTGGTCGAAGTTCTGGGTGATGTTCAGGCGCAGACCCCAGAGGCTGATGTGGTCCGGCACGTTCTCCCAGCCCACGGCTCCGAAATAGATGGCGTCGAAGTCCTTCAGGGTCTCCAGGCCGTCGTCGGCCATCATCTTCCCGGTTTCGGCGTAGTACTCGCATCCCCACGGGAACTCGGTCCACTCGAAGGCGAACGTACCGCCGGCGTGCGAGGCGAGCGCATCGAGGACCCTGCGACCGGCGGAGACGACCTCCTTGCCGACGCCGTCCGCGGGGATCGATGCGATTCTGAATGTCCGGGTGGCGCTCATGCCGTCCTCCTCGTCGAGTGGTGGCAGATTTGGCTGCCCTACCTCCTCCAGTAGAGCGTTTGGGAACTCCCGGCGTCCAAGAGCTTCTTCGAATACTGCTGATAGGTGTTGCCTATGGGAGCGAGGGACACGCCGATCTGATCCGTTGATCGGTTTTACCTATCCGGGTAGTAGGAAGACGGTCTTGGACGGGATCACCTGACGCGGGCACAGTGAGTGCATCCCTTCCGACGAGAGGACGAAGATGTCCAGCAATCGAGCAGACCCGACCGATCTGACGACCACCGGTCCCCGGACCGACGTCCGCACAGCCCTGCTGGGTGGCAAGTCCTTCCGGAGCCTCAGCGAGCAGAAACTCTCGCCGCGGGAGGAGAAATTCGAACGTACGCGGCAGACGCTGGGGTTCTTCCTGGCTCCCGCCGTCGCGCTGATCTTCGCACTCCTGCCCACCGGGATGGACCGTTCCCAGCAGTTGCTCGCCGCGGTGCTGCTGGGCGTGATCATCCTCTGGATCTGCGAACCGGTGCCCATCCCCGTCGGCGGCCTGATCGGCGTGGCTGCCGTCGTCCTTCTCGGAATCGCTCCGGCGGGCGATGTGCTGGCGCCCTTCGGTTCGACGACCATCTTCACCTTCATCGGCGCCTTCATCCTGGCCGCGGCGATGCTCAAGCACGGCATCGCCCAACGCCTGGCCTTTGCCGTCCTGTCCATCCCAGGGGTCGCGAAGTCGACCTACCGGATCATCATCGCCTTCGGCTTGATCACGTGCCTGTTGTCGGCGTTCGTCTCCAATACCGCCACGGTGGCCATGCTCATGCCGACCGCCCTCGGGATCCTGGCCGTCATCGCGAAGCTCATGCAGGACCGCGGGGTCGTCAAGGCCGACTTCGACCCTCTCCGGCTCCGCGTCGGTGCAGCCCTGATGCTGATGCTGGCCTACGGGGCCAGCGTCGGCGGTCTCCTCACACCGGTCGGCTCTCCCCCGAACCTCATCGGCCGCGGGCTCATCGAGGAAGCCACCGGCGTCAAGATCGGCTTCGTCCAGTGGACAGCGACGGTCGCCCCGATCTGCGCAGCGATGTTCGTCGTCCTCGCCCTGATCATGTTCCTGCTCAACAAGCCGGAGATCCGCAGGATCGAAGGCGTCGAGGAATTCATCCGCGAGCAGAAGGCCGAGCAGGGCAGGATGTCGCGTGCGGAGAAGAACACCCTGTTCGCCTTCGGCCTGACCGTCACCCTGTGGCTCCTGCCCGCGGTCGCCAGCCTCGTCGCCGGCCCTGATTCCGATCTCTACACCCTTTTCGACAACCGGCTCGACGAGGGCATCGTCGCAGTGCTCGGTGCCTCCCTCCTGTTCATCCTCCCGACGGACTGGAAGCAGCGCAAGGCGACCATGACCTGGTCCGACGCGTCGAAGATCGACTGGGGCACCATCCTCCTGTTCGGTACCGGCATCATCTTCGGCGCCCTGCTCGCCGACACCGGACTCGCCGAGACCATCGGGACCGCGGCATCGAACAACCTCGGCATTACCAACATCGTGGCGATCACCGCGTTCTCCGCGATCCTGGCGATCCTCATCTCGGAGACGACCAGCAACACCGCCTCCGCGGCCGTCGTCGTACCGATCGTCATCCCCCTGTGCGTGGCCTTGGGAGTGGACCCCTTCGTCCCCGCCCTGGCAGCGACCTTCGCGGCATCCTTCGGCTTCATGCTGCCGGTGTCGACCCCGCAGAACGCCATCGTGTACGGCACGGGCGCAGTCCCCATCACCCGCATGGTGAGGACCGGTTTCGCCTTCGACGTCATCGGCGCGATCCTCATCATCAGCATCGTCCCGATCATGGTCGGCGTCACGGGCATCGGCTCCTAGGACACCAGCAGCCGATCGGTCCACGGATCACGCAGGGCGTAGTCTGTGGACCGACCGGCTGGCTGCACCGAGGAGCGTCGATGGATACGAGGAAGTTGAGATACTTTCTTGCCGTCGTCGACTGCAACGGCTTCAACCGGGCAGCCGACGAACTGCTGATCGCACAACCCTCGCTCTCCCAGACCATCGCGAGCCTCGAGCGGGACCTGGGCGTCCCGCTCTTCCACCGCATCGGACGACGGGCCGTACTCAGTGAAGCGGGCAAGGAACTCGTGGGACCCGCACGACAGGTGATGCGGGACCTCGATGCGGCCCGGTCAGCGGTCGATGCCCTTCGAGGTCTGCGGAGTGGAACTCTCGACATCATGACCATGCCGTCCCCCGGGATCGAACCCCTCACCTCCATGATTGCGAGTTTCGTCGAACTCAACCCGTCCATGCGGCTGAACGTCGAAGCGGCGTTCACGCCCGAGGAGGTCATCGAAGCCGTGCGCAGCGGACACTCGGAGCTCGGCCTGGCCGGGTCCCACGGACCCATCCGGGTCCCCGGGATCACGGTGCTCGAACTCGAGCAGCAGGCCCTGATCCTGCTCGTCAATCCTCAGGCGGACACCTTCGGTGCCGGCGACGTCGTCCACCGGGAAGCGCTCAGCGGCCACCGTCTCATCGCCAGCCAGCGTGGCTCACTGATGCGGTGGCTGGTGGACGACGCCCTCGCCCAGGGAGTCGAGGTGGAGATCGTGGTCGAAGTGGCGCACCGCACCTCCATCCTCCCGATGGTCCTGGCAGGCGTGGGCCACGCGGTCATGCCGTCGTCCTGGACGGCGACCGCGAACCGGTCCGGGTTGCGCACACTGCAGATCGAACCCGTATCGAGGCTGGACGTAGCACTCCTCAGCCGCACGAAGGACCTCACACCGGCGGCGCTGTCCTTCCTCGACGTCGCCAGGGAACACGGCACATCCACCCACCGGTGACGCCGCCCGTGTGCGCTGTCCGGTGGAACATACCCGCCGTCCAGCTTGTTGTACACAGTGATGACGACGCCCCGGGAACTGGACCTGACCACTATCTCTCCGACCCGGCTGTGGGTCCCCAAGCACGTGATGATCACCCGGGCCGCAGCTGATCTGCCGCACACCGCCGAGATCATCAGGCGATGCGAGCGTGCAGGGGTCGACGACATCCGGGTCCTGTCCGGGAATGCACTGACGAGCCTCCGCGGCGCCACCGAGCGGGAGACCTACGCGTCCGCCAAGAACACCCTCGCGGTCGTCGTCGCCCCGCCCAGCGCGCTCAAGCCGCAGCCGATCCCGCCGAGCGCCGACTGGCGGATCGACCTGGCCAGGGGCTGCCCCGCTCACTGCCAGTACTGTTACTTGGCCGGATCGTTGCAGGGGCCGCCGGTGACCCGCGTGTACGCGAACATCGACGACGTGCTGGACGGCATACGCACGTCCGCCGGTCGGGGATCGGTCACCCGTGGCACCCTCGAGCGCGGCGACGAGGGTACGACGTTCGAGCTGTCCTGCTACACCGATCCGCTCGGGATCGAGAGCGTGACCGGCTCGCTCGCCGCAGCGATAACCCGGGTCGGGGCAGGGGACTTCGGGAGCGATGTGCAGTTGCGGTTCACCACGAAGTTCGACGACGTCGGTGAGCTCGTCGGCCTCGACCACTCGGGCAGGACCCGGATCCGCTTCTCGGTCAATGCCGCGGAGGTCGCCGATCGTTTCGAGGGTGGGACCGCGCGCATGCCGGCGCGGCTCGCCGCGCTCCGTGCTGTTGCGACAGCCGGCTACCGGGTGGGTCTGACGATCGCCCCGGTCATGCCCGTCCCCGGTTGGCGGGAGCAGTACGGCGCTCTGTTGGACGACGTCGCTGCGGCAGTCGCCGGTATCGAGGATCTCGATCTCACGGCAGAGATCATCACGCACCGCTTCACCCCCGCGAGCAAGGAGGTTCTGCTGGGCTGGTATCCCAGGACCAAGCTCGAGATGGACGAGGACCTGCGGAGCCAGAAGCGCTCGAAGTTCGGCGGCGTGAAGTACGTGTACCCGAAGCAGACCATGAAGGAGATGCGCGAGTGGTTCACGGAGGAGCTGGACCGGCGTCTCCCGGCTGCCCGGCTCCTCTACTGGACCTGATCCGACCGGATGCCCTGATGCCCCACCAGCGCCCGGGTGAGTTTGGCACCGGATGCATCTGCTCTGTGAAGAACCCCGCCCAGAGGTCGCCGGCAACGAATCACTCCTGGATGCACTCATTCCCAGGAAGACAAGCAAGCCATGATCGTTCACCCCGGCGAGTACCACGACGCCACCTCGACCGTCCCCGTTCCGCAGTGCCGGCAGACCCTCGAACTGGTCCGGCGGGGTCTGCTCATGCCCCCTCTGCCCATCCAGGCAGCACTGCGGAAGCGCCGGTCGGCTTCCGTGGTGCACCTGCCGATCCGTCGGGAGTTCCCTGGCACGGAAGCGGCCTGAGGTTCGCCGGGCAGGAGGCGTACAGGGACCGCGGCCGGTGCGTCGTCGATCTCCTCGTCCTGCGTGTCAGGAGGAGTTGCTCGCCCCCACGCGCCGCACGGTGATCGCCTCCGTCGTTGCCACGGGCCCGTTCTGGGCGCTGTACCGGTGGATCGTCCGAGGACGGTTCACCGTCGCCCCGGTGCTCATGCGCCCAGGCGGCCCTGCAGGAGCGCGAGGCCGGGTCCTCGAAGGTCCTGTAGGGCGGCCGTCCGTCCGGACGCCGCGAGCAGGAGCGACAGCGCTGGTCCCTGCACCGTCTGACCGGAGCCGACGGTGAACCCTCCGTCGGTAGCGGCAAGTCTCAGGCCGTTCAACCGCTTCTTCCCACCGGACAGGCGGTCCTGCGCGACATACGCCAGGGTGTCCCGCAGCTCCAACGGGGTGGCTGGGCGTCGTAGGCCGAGGGGGCGTCTGATGTCCTCGCCGTGCACGACGATCTCGATGAGCCGGGTGATCAGGGGCCCGGGAGGGGCCGTGGTGCTGGTGATCGTGGATTCGAATCGCAGGAGGGTCTCGGCAGGGGTAGGAGCCCGTTCGGCTGCTACTTCCCGGGCATTCGCCCGGTCGAAGCTGAATCCCGCCCGGATGAGCGACAACCAGAAGCGACGCCGGGTCGTCCTTGCTGAACCCGTGAGATGTGCGACGACGTCGTGGACGTCCCAGCCCTCACAGAGTGATGCCGTCGCCCATTCCTGGGTGCTGAGTGATGCGAGGTCCTCGGCCAGGGCCCGCCGTTCCCGATGCACTGTCTGCCAGTCGCTGGTCATGTCCATCCTTCATCCTGTACGGCTCATGATCCCTTACTGGACGCAACCGAACCCTCGGAATCATCGACATCCGGCGGACATCCCGATAACGAACCCGACCAGCAGGGCAGGACTCCGGACTCGTCGCCTCGAGGTCGTCCCCAGCGAGGGTGCGCCGTTCTGCACGGGCCTGCGTAAACCCTGTGCCAACCTTTGCCGTTCCTGTCCGCGCAGTTCGGTTTCGGTTCCTAGCCTTGAAGGAGCGCCTGAATCGCCAGGACCCCACCAGCACCACCGGATACGGAGCACCACATGAGCATCAGCAAGAAGATCGCATCAGGCGTCCTGGCAGCAGCCATCATCGGATCCTTCGGTGCAGGAGCAGCCACTGCTGCCGCTCCCACCGCCACCCCGACCGCCAAGGTCGTCGTCGCCCAGGCGAAGTCCACCGTGAAGCAGGAAGCCGCCGCTGCCACGTCCCTCGCCGGCAAGGAGCGTGCCGCGGCCAATAAGGCAGCAGCCGCCGCCAGGTCCGCCGAGGCCAGGGCCGTGGCTGTAGAGAAGAAGGCGGCCGCCGACGCCAAGAAGCTGGTGGCCAGGTCGACCGCCGCCCAGAAGAAGGCCGCAGCGGACGCGAAGTCCTCCGCCGGCAAGGAGCGTGCGGCGGCGAACAAGCTGGCCGTCGAGGCGAAGGTGGCCGAGAAGAAGGCCGCATCAGCCGAGAAGCGCGCAGCCGAGCTGGCCGAGGAAGCCGAGCAGACCCCCGCTCCGACCCCCACGGACGTCCCCGCGCCGGCAGCTGCCTGATCCAGGATGCACACCGAAGCCCCGGGGGTCATCCTCCGGGGCTTCTGCATTCGCTCCCCGAGTACCCACAAGGGGCCTAGCTCGCCGCGGTGGCCGAAGGCTGGTCGAGAAGGCACTCCGCGTGGTCGAGGGCACAAAAAAACCCCGGCGAACCGGGGTTTTCTTTGTGCGCGGAGGGGGACTTGAACCCCCACCCTCAATAAGAGGACTAGCACCTCAAGCTAGCGCGTCTGCCATTCCGCCACCCGCGCGGGTGGTTTTTCGCCGTATAAACCGGCGAAAGCAACGAGAGAAACTCTACCACGGGTTTTGGGAAGTCGTTGCATCGGGGCACGCTCCCCGGCCCTACACGCCGCACGGAGGCGTCGGCAACCTTCCTGGCACCCCGGTCCGACCGGGGAGGACGTGCGTAAGCTGTCCTCGACACCGGTCCGCTCGACGGGCCGGGCCCGAGTGCAGGGGATGACGACGTGGACGAGACGAATACCGGCCAGGAGCAGTACGCCCTGACGTACGACGCCATGGTGCGAGCCAACATCTCCCCCGGCGAGCTCTGGATCCACTACTTCAGCATGGGTGGCGGCGTGGACGAGTACGAGGTGAACGCCTATCTGCACGGCCTGATCGACCTGCCCGAGCACGAACGCGACTGCATCTCGCAGGCCGTCAACGAACTGTTCGACGACCTGTGCCGCCAACGCGGCGCGCCCTACAGTTCAGGCCACAACCGCCGCAGCAGCACCTGAGAACCGGCACTCACCCGAGGGCGGCGAGCTCCGCGACCCGCGCCAGCGGTCCGACCGACGACAGCAGCGCCATCCCGATGGCGAGCGCGAACAGACCTAGCCACAGCGGGGAGGGGAGACGGGTGCTCCCCTGGAGGAGGTAGGCGTCCGACGACGCGAGGTCCCGTCGTCGTACATGCACGCGCACGACCTTGACCCAGTCGCGGCAGGAGCCCACCAGCAGGGCAAGGCCGAGGACGAGGCAGACGTGGCCCGCCGAGGCCGCTCCCCCGAACCAGACGAGCACCAGCGACACGGCCGCACTGCCGCCCAGGATGAGGACGCCCTGGAGGTTCCTGATGAGCAGGAGCGCCGCGATCATCACGAGGGCCCCGACGGAGAGCGCCGCTGACGCCCAGCCGTACGCCGCGCACCGTACGAGCACAGCACCGACCACGGCGGGCACCGGATAGCCCCAGAACGTCGTGAAGGCAGCACGCCAGCCGCGCCGGCCCATGCTGGTGGTCGTTCCCGAGTGATCGAGGCGCAGGGTGATCCCCGTGACCCGCTGCAGGGTCAGGAGCGCGGCGGCCGCGTGCCCGAGTTCGTGGACCACCGTGACGAAGAGGCCGAAGAACCGCCACGAGCGGCGGGGCACCGAGAGCACCGCCGCCACCAGCACGATGGCGACGAGCCCGGGCATGCCCACCTCCGGCGGGGACGCCCGGGTGAAACCGTCGGTGATGCGCTCCCACAGCTGGAGGAACACGCCCTCCACTATCGGCCTGCGGCCCGGTGTCCCGCCAGGCCCTCGGCGATGGCGTCGATGGCGAGGGCCACCTCGTGGAACGACGTCGAGAGGGGTGAGAGGCCCAGACGGATGCCGTCGGGGTTCCGGTAGTCGGGGATGATCCCCTGCTGCCACAGCTCCGGCACCATCGCCGGAAAGGCCGGATGATCGATGGTCACGTGGCCGCCCCGTTCCGCGGCGACCCGTGGCGAGGCGATGACCACCCCGTACGGCGCAAGCACCTCGTCGACGGCCTCGACGGCGAAGGCGGTGAGGAGTTCGGACTTGCGGCGCACCGCGTCCATGCCGGCCTCGTCGATGAGATCGATCATGTCCCGCATCGCCAGCATCCCGACGATGGGCGGGGTGCCCGAGACCAGTCGGCGGATGCCGGGCGCGGGCTGGTAGGCCGAGCCCATGGCGAAGGGATCAGCGCTGCCGAGCCACCCGAGGATCGGCTGGTCGAGGGTGTCGAGGTGCCGTTCCGCAACGTACGCCCAGGCAGGGGCTCCGGGTCCGCCGTTGAGGTACTTGTAGCTGCACCCCGCGGCGAAGTCCACGTCCCAGGCGTCCAGCTCGGCCGGGACGGATCCGACGGAATGGCTGAGGTCCCACAGCACGAGAGCTCCGGCGTCGTGTGCGATCCGGGTGATGGCGGGGACGTCGGCGACGTAACCGGACCGGTAGGCGACGTGGCTGAGGAGGACGAGGGCCGTCTCGGGCCCTACGACGGCGGCCACGTCGGCCGGCGTCGCGCCGCCGTCGTAGGCCACCTCGATCCAGCGGAGCGTGAGCCCGCGCTCCCGGGCGATGCCCTCGACGAGGAAACGGTCGGTCGGGAAGTTGTCCCGGTCGATCACGATCTCGGTCCGCTCCGGCCGGGCGGCCACTGCCGCCCGTGCGAGCTTGTACAGCAGCACGCTCGTCGAGTCCGCGACGATGCACTGGCCGGCGTCGGCGCCGAGGGCCACCCGCCCCAGCTGGTCGCCGATCTGCTCGGGCAGGGTGAGCCAGCCCTCGTCCCAGCCGCGGATGAGGCGCCCGCCCCACTGACCCTCCACGAACGACGTCAGGCTGCCGACCACCGACGTGAGGGGACGGCCCAGCGAGTTGCCGTCGAGGTAGGAGCGCACCGCATCGTCGTCGGTACCGAGGAAGAGCTTGCGGTGCTGCGCGAGGGGGTCTGCGGCGTCGAGCCCGGCCGCGCGGTCGAGGAGAGTAGGGTCCAGCATGCGCCCAGTCTAGGACGGAAGGGCGCGGCGGCCGGCCCGCACCGTGGCGCACGGGCGGTTCCCCGTCGGGGGGAACCGCCCGTGCGCTCCTGACCGGAGGACTAGCGGATGGACGCAGCCGTGTAGGCCGACTGGATGGAACTGCCGAAGTACGGTCCGTACATCACGTTCTTCTGCGTGCTGTAGCCGAAGCTGTTGACCGAGTTCTGCGTGCCGGAGGCCCCCGAGCCCACGAACCAGGGGCCGCCCGAGGAGCCTCCGGTCATGTCGCAGGGGATCCCCTGGGACTGGGTGCCGCCGATCCGGTCGGCGGAGGCCGTGCCGTAGCAACTGAAGAGGCGCTCGCCGTTGAAGGGCGAGGCGGCCGGGTAGCCGTAGGCGCTGTAGGTGAGGTTGCGGGCCATGTTGAAGCCGATGCTCGACGCTCCGACGGCCGCCGACAGGGTCCTGCCGTTCAGGGTGTTCACGACGGCGAAGGCGCCGTCGTAGTTGATGTCGTTGCGGGAGACCCATTCGCTCGCCGCGTGCAGCGAGCGTGCCGTCCACTTGCCGTAGGGGGCCGCACCGTTGCTGTAGGCGGGCACGAAGACGAAGTTCGTGGCCCACCCGGAGGCGAGGTCGTGGGTGCAGTGGCCCGCCGTCGCGACGGTGCTCTGGTTGCCGCTCTGGACGGAGTTGCCCGAGCACACGTAGTTCTGGCCGTTCATGGTGAAGAACACCTTGCCGATCCGGGAGACCGGCGCCTGCGCGGTGGCGCGCTGCTCGACCACGGGCTCCTTCGGGGCCTTGGCGACCGACTCCTGCCCGGCCTTCGGCAGGATCGACCGTCCCTCGGCGGCCCAGCCGGAGTTGATGGTGTTGGCCGGCCTGGCGCTCTTCATCCGGTCGGACGTCCAGTAGGCGTCGAGGGCGGCCTGGCTCTCGTTCTGCGCGTGGGACACGGTGGTGCCGGCGACGACGGTTCCCGCCGAGGGTGCCGCCCGAACCGGACCTGCCGCCATCAGTGCTGATGCCATCAGGGCGGAAGCGGCGATTATGCCGGCTTTGAGACCTCTAGAGTTCACGAAACTCCTCTTTCCATACAGGGGCCAGCCTTCGTCGGCTGGTGCATGGAGTCTGCCCCGGCGGTGGCGGCCGTGCCCAGTGCAGAAGCGCAGTTGGGGGGAATTGCCCCTGGAAATCTCCTGGTCCCTGGACAGGGCCGCCACGCCGTGGAACTATTCCGCGCGCACCCACCCCGTGAAGTGGGGCTTCCGGCGCTCGGCCGACCAGCCGACGACGTCGACACGCTCCCCGCCGTCGTACCGCGTGCGCGTGAAGGAGGCGGCGACCACCGCAGGCAGCGGCACGGGAGCAGCGAAATCGATGCGCCAGTCCAAGGCGCCGGTCGGGGCCGCGACCGCCTGGTCGACCATGCGCGCTGCAAGGTACATACCGTGTGCGATGGCCGTCCTCATGCCGAGCACCCTTGCCGTGGGTCCGCTGAGGTGGATGGGATTCCAGTCCCCTGACACCGCTGCATAGCGGCGGCCGGTACCGGCGTCGAGAGTCCAGAGGGCCGTGGGGCGGGGCGCGGTGAACGGTGGCCGCTCCGCGTCGGACGTCCGAGGCCCCGACGCGTCGAGCCGGACCCCCCGGGCCAGGTAGACGGACCGGCCGGTCCAGACGCGTCGGCCCGCCACGTCCACCTCGGTCACGACGTCCACCTGGGTCCCCGCAGCGTGGGGCCGGAGGTCCTCGCTGTAGGCCACGATGTCGAGCACCTCGGAGGCCGCGACCTGACGGTCCTGGTGCACCTCGTTGCTCAGATGCACCATCCCCAGCAACGGGAGCGGGAAATCGGGTCGCGCCAGCACGCTCATGGCCACCGGGAAGGCGACGGTGTGGAGGTAGGCCGACGGGAGCTTGTCCCGCGCTGCCGAACCCAGCTCCTGCTCGAAGCGCGTGAGCTCCGCGAGGTCGATGCGGACGCCGTGTACGCGGTGCCGTGCGGACGGCAGGGCCGAAGCCACCGGGGCGCGCCCGATCGTCCGGCGCACGACGAGCGCGACCGCCTGCCGGTAGAGCCCGGGAAGGCTCGGCAGTCCGGCCAGGACGGTCTCGCCGGACGGCGCGCCGTTCATGCGCCGACCAGGTTCTGCCCGCAGACCCGGACGACCTGGCCGTTGATGCCGGCTGCGGCGTCCGACGCCAGGAAGGCGATCGCCTCGGCGACGTCCACCGGCAGGCCGCCCTGCTGCAGGCTGCTGAGGCGTCGGGCGACCTGCCGTGTGAGCGGTGGGATCTTCGCCGTCATGTCCGTCTCGATGAAGCCGGGGGCCACGGCGTTGATCGTCCGTGCACCGCCGTCGAACGCCGCTGCCTGGGCGCGGACCATGCCGATCACGCCGGCCTTGGACGCCGCGTAGTTGGTTTGCCCGCGGTTGCCCGCGATACCGCTCGTCGAGGCGAGGCTGATGATGCGCCCGCTCTCCGAGAAGACCGGCGAGGCGAGGAACTGCTCGTTCATGCGCAGCTGGGAGGCGATGTTCACGGCGATGACGGAGTCCCACCGTGCGGCATCCATGTTGGCCAGCAGCTTGTCGCGGGTGATGCCGGCGTTGTGCACCACGACGTCCAGGGCGCCGTAGCGACCTCTGACGTGCTCGAGGATACGGGCTGCAGCGTCCGGCGCCGTGATGTCGAGCTGCAGGGCCGTCCCGCCGACCCGGTTCGCCACGGCCGCCAGCTGCTCGCCGGCGGCCGGCACGTCGACGGCGATCACGCGGGCGCCGTCCCGTGCCAGGACCTCGGCGATCTTCGCACCGATGCCACGCGCCGCACCGGTGACCACGGCGGTCCGGCCCGCGAGGGGCTGATCGGGGATCCCCTCCCCCTCGGCGCCCGTGGTCGCAGCGAGATCGACGACGCCGTCGGCGGACACGGCGGTCACCTCGAGGAACTGCCCGTCCACGTAGGCGCTCTTGCCGGACAGGAGGAACCGGAGGGCGCCCAGCGTGGTCGGATCCGTCGTCGTCGCGGTGCCGCGCAGGACGATGCCGTTGCCGGTGGCCCCGCCCCGGAGCTCGTGTGCCACGGACCTGATGGCCCCGTCCACTCCCTGACGTGCGGCTGCCTCCGCCGGATCGGTGGTGTCCGCTGCGGAACGGAAGAGGGCGACGACGCGTCCGCCGGGCACCAGCAGCTTCACGGCCTGCCCGAGCTCGAGCAGCGGGCCCGTGAGGTCCGTGGGCGACGAGGCACGGTCGAGGACGACGATGGCGGCGCTGAGCTTCTCCCCGGGCAGCACGTGCCGGCGGACCTCGATGTCCCACCCGAGCAGCACGTCGGCGAGCGCGTCCGCGCCGGCACCCGCCCCGGCGACGAGGACGGGCCGTGGTGCCAGGACCTCACCGGGGGTGTAGCGGCGCAGGACCGCTGGCCGTGGCAGGCCGAGCGCCCTGGCGATCCTTCCGGGCAGAGGGGTGTTGACCAGCTCCAGGTACGTGTCGGCCATCAGTTCCTCGCCTCGAGGATCGCGACGACGCCCTGGCCACCGGCGGCGCATATGGAGATGAGGCCCCGCCCGCCCTTCTCGGAGAGGGTCTTGGCGAGTGTCGCGACGATGCGGCCGCCGGTCGCGGCGAAGGGATGACCGGCCGCGAGTGAGGATCCGTTGACGTTGAGCTTCGAGGGGTCGATGCTGCCGAGCGCACCGTCGAGCCCGAGGACCCGCTTGCAGTAGTCCTCGTCCTCCCAGGCGGCCAGCGCGCTGAGGACCGTCCCGGCGAAGGCCTCGTGGATCTCGAAGAAGTCGAAGTCGTCGAAGGTGAGACCGTTGCGCTGCAGGAGGCGGGGTACGGCGTGGACTCCCCCCATGAGCAGGCCTTCGTCGCCGTGCACGAAGTCGACGGCCGCCGCTTCAGCGTCGACGATGGTCGCGAGCATCGGCAGGTTGTTGGCGGTGGCGTACTCCTCGCTGCCGAGCAGGACGAGTGCGGCGCCGTCGGTCAGCGGCGTCGAGTTGCCCGCGGTCATCGTCGCCGGCGTGTCGAGGGACGTGCCGAACACGGGCTTGAGCGTCGCGAGCTTCTCCGGGGAGGTGTCCGCGCGGAGGTTGGCGTCCCTGGTCAGGCCGCGGTACGGCGTCATGAGGTCGGCGAAGAAGCCGCGCTCGTAGGCGGCCGCGAGGTTCTGGTGGCTGCGGTAGGCGAGCTCGTCCTGTGCTTCGCGCGAGATGTTCCAGGCTGCGGTCGTGAGTGCCTGGTGCTCGCCCATGGACAGGCCGGTGCGCGGTTCACCCGTGGTGGGGGCGTTGGGCGAGAGGTCCTTCGGTCGCAGCCTGCCGAGCGCCTTGATCTTCTGCTGGGGAGTCCTGGCGCGCGACAGGTCCAGGAGTACGCGGCGGAGACCTTCGCTCACGACGATGGGAGCATCCGAGGCGGAGTCGACGCCGCCCGCGATGCCGGACTCGATCTGGCCGAGCCTGATCTTGTTGGACAGGCCTACCACTGTCTCGAGGCCTGTCGCACAGGCCTGCTGCAGGTCGTACGCAGGGGTCTCGGGCGACAGCGCGGACCCGAGGACGGCCTCGCGGGTCAGGTTGAAGTCACGGGAGTGCTTGAGGACTGCGCCGGCCGCCACCTCGCCGATGCGCTCGCCCTGGAGCCCGAAGCGCGCGACGAGGCCGTCCAGGGCGGCGATGAGCATGTCCTTGTTGGAGGAGTAGGCATAGGCCCCGCCGGAGCGGGCGAAGGGGATGCGGTTGCCGCCGATGACGACTGCCGTGCGGGGTGTACGGGCAGCGTTCTGCGACCCGGCCTGATCTGCCATGGGAGTGCTCCTGATGCGAGGGGTGAATTACCGATACCTAGCGTACCTGATACGCTGGGTATCATGAAGTCTGCCGCCGTGCTCCCCAGCGCCTCCGACGAGGTGCCCGAGGCGCGCCCGCCATCCGACGGGCGGTCCAGCCGCTGGGAGGAGCATCGCGCCGAGAGGCGACGGCAGCTCATCAAGACCGCCAGGCGCGCGATCGACGCGCTCGGCCCGGGCGCGTCGATGGAGGACATCGCCGCTGCGGCGGACACCTCCAAGTCCGTCTACTACCGCTACTTCGGTGACAAGACAGGACTGCAGCGCGCCATGGCGGAGGTGGTCATCGGCCAGATGCAGCAGAAGGTGCTCGATGCCGCCAAGGCGGCATCGACGCCCCGCGAAGGTCTGCACTCGATGGTGCTCGCGTACCTGCAGATGGCCCGGACCTCCCCCAACGTGTACGCCTTCGTCACGCGGGTGGGGATCGCCGAATCCACGGCCGCCGACGACGGCGCGCAGGACACGCTCGCGCACTTCCTCGCCGCGATCACCGAAATGATCTCGCGGCCCATGCGCGCCTACCTGCTCTCCCCCGACCGTCCGGCCGGGCCCGACGACGCCGCACCGGGCTACTGGCCGACGGCCGCGATCGGCATGGTCCGCGCCGCCGGAGAGCACTGGCTCTCCACCCCCGACGGACCCCACAAGCCGACCGAGGAGCAGATGGCCCACCACATCACGGGCTGGCTCTTCGACGGCATCAGCCGCTACGAAGCGCTCGTTCCGCCGTCGACCCCACGCTCCCCCCATACCCGCCGACCAGCGAAGGACACGCCATGACCCAGACCATCTCCCGGCCGCAGCAGCTTCCTGCGACGGCCGACATCAGGGACGACGAGCAGGCCACCGTCGACACGGCCGAACTCGGGGAGCTGCTCCTCGGCAAGTGGGCGCACGTACGGCGGATGGCACGGGAGCTCGCCGGACGACCGGAGGTGCACAAGGTGGAGGGGCTGACCCACCACGACCACCGGCGGCGCTGCCTCGACCAGCTCCACTACCTCGTGGAGCAGAAGGCCGTGCACCGGGCCTTCCCCGAGGCCTTCGGCGGGGACGACGACCACGGCGGCAACGTCGCGGGCTTCGAGGAGCTCGTGGTCGGCGATCCCTCGCTCCAGATCAAGGCCGGCGTGCAGTGGGGCCTGTTCGGCTCGGCGGTGATGCACCTCGGCACGGAGGGGCACCACGAGGCGTGGCTGCCGGGGATCATGAACATGGACATCCCGGGCTGCTTCGCGATGACCGAGACAGGCCACGGCAGCGACGTGGCGAGCATCGCCACCACCGCGACCTTCGACCCGGCCACGGACGAGTTCGTCATCGACACCCCCTTCCGCGCGGCGTGGAAGGACTACATCGGCAACGGAGCCATCGACGGGCGCGCCGCCGTCGTCTTCGCGCAGCTCATCACCAACGGCGTGAACCACGGCGTGCACGGGTTCTACGTGGACCTGCGCGACGCCGACGGCACCTTCCGGCCCGGGATCGGCGGGG
>NZ_CP024915.1:279154-299750 GCF_002953615.1 Arthrobacter agilis
CGGCGTCGAGCCGTTCCTCCCGCCCCTGCGCACCGGCTACACCCCGCCGGCACTCGCCGACGGAAGCGGGTTCGCCGGGGTGGGCGAGCCGACCGTCTCGCGTGAGGGGGAGACGCGCGGCGACACCTGCCACATCGACGTCGTCGACTCGGCAGGCAACATGGTCTCCGCGACACCGAGCGGCGGCTGGCTGCAGTCCTCGCCCACCATCCCCGAACTCGGCTTCTGCCTCGGCTCACGGCTGCAGATGACCTGGCTCGAGGAGGGCGGCCCGTCCACGCTGCAGGCCGGGAAGCGGCCCCGCACCACGCTCACCCCGACGCTCGTCCTGAAGGACGGCCGGCCCGTGGTCGCCCTCGGGTCCCCCGGAGGCGACCAGCAGGACCAGTGGCAGCTGCTGTACCTCCTGCGCACGATCGTCGGCGGCTACTCGCCCCAGCAGGCCATCGACGCCCCGTCCCTCCACACGACATCCATCCCCGGCTCCTTCTGGCCGCGCACCTGGGAGCCGGGCGGTGCCGTCGTCGAGGACCGGCTCGGAGCGGACGTCATCGCCGACCTCGAACGGCGGGGTCACGTCATCACCCGGGCAGGGGACTGGTCGCTCGGCCGGCTCTCCTCCGTCACCAGGGACCACGAGACCGGCGTGCTGTCGGCCGCCGCCAATCCGCGAGGAGCACAGGGCTATGCTGCAGGACGCTGAGAACATCCTGGAAGTCACCGATCTCGAGGTCGCCTTCGGTGGAACACCCGTGCTGCACCGGGTCGGCTTCTCGATGCGGCGCGGCGAACGCGTCGCCATCGTCGGGCAGTCCGGGTCCGGCAAGTCGACCGCCATCGGGGCGATCCTGCGGCTGCTCCCGGGCAGCGGGCGGATCACGCACGGTTCCATCGTGCTGGGTGCCGGACGCACCCGGGGCGACGTCGTGGACCTCGCCACCGCCTCCGAACCCCTGATGCGGAGCATCCGCGGCCAGCGCGTGGGCCTCGTGCCGCAGGACCCCATGTCCAATCTCAATCCGGCCATGAAGATCGGTCCGCAGGTGGCCGACGCGATCGTCGCCAGCCGGCGCGATCTCGGGAAGCCGGACCGGGCCGACGTCAGGAAGCGGGCGATCGCCCTGCTCTCCGAGGCCGGGATCCCCGACGCCGGACGCCGCTACGGCCAGTACCCGCACGAATTCTCCGGGGGCATGCGCCAGCGCGTGCTCATCGCGATCGCCCTGGCGGGAGAGCCGGAGCTGCTGATCGCCGACGAGCCGACCTCGGCGCTCGACGTCACCGTGCAGCGGCAGATCCTCAACCACCTGCAGTCGCTCGTCGATGCGCGCGGGACCTCGCTGCTGTTCATCACGCACGACCTCGGGCTGGCGGCGGACCGCACGGACCGCATCATCGTGATGTCGGAGGGCCACATCGTCGAAGTGGGGACGCCCCGCGAGATCCTGCTGGACCCCCGGGAGGAGTACACGAAACAGCTCGTCGCGGCGGCGCCCTCGGTGGCTGCGGTCCTCGACGCGGAACCCCTGGCCGAGCCGCTGGCACCGGCGGAGGTCCGCCCGCCGTCGATCCTCGTGGTCGACGGCCTCGTCAAGGAGTTCGCCCTCCGCGGGCAGCGCGGCGGCACCGTTCGGGCGGTCGGTGACGTGTCCTTCGAGGTGGCACGCGGGACGACGACGGCTGTGGTCGGGGAGTCCGGCTCGGGCAAGACGACGGTCGCGCGCATCATCCTCGGGCTCGAGACCGCATCGTCGGGGGAGGCCCTGATCGACGGGGAGTCGCTCACCACCACGCGCGGGAGCCGGCGCCGGGCCCTGCGCCGGAAGGTGCAGCCCGTCTTCCAGGATCCCTACGGTTCCCTCGACCCGACCTACAGCATCGAGCGCCTGATCGACGAGCCGTTGCGCATCTTCGGCGTGGGCGACCGCTCGAGCCGGCAGGAGAGGGTCGCCGAACTCCTCGACCAGGTGGCCCTGCCGCGCAGCGTCGCCCAGCGCCGGCCGAACGAGCTCTCCGGCGGGCAGCGGCAGCGCGTCGCCATCGCGAGGGCCCTCGCCCTCGAACCGGAGCTGCTCATCTGCGACGAGGCCGTCTCCGCACTGGACGTCCTCGTCCAGGACCAGATCCTGACGCTGCTGGCAGACCTGCAGGAGCGGCTCGGGCTCACCTACCTGTTCATCACGCACGATCTCTCGGTGGTGCGCCAGATCGCCCACCAGGTGGTGGTCATGCGGTCGGGCGAGGTCGTGGAGAGCGGCCCGGTGGACGACGTGTTCAACCGCCCGCGGGCGGACTACACGAAGGAGCTCCTCGGAGCCATCCCCGGTGCGGCCTTTGCGGCCTGACCAGGACGCGGCGGCGCCGCAGCGCGTCCTCGACGCCATCCGCCGGGACATCATCTTCGGTGCGCTGCGCCCCGGCACGCGCGTGACGGAGGCGGCGCTCGCCGGGAGGTACGGTGTGTCGCGCGTGCCGGTGCGGGAGGCGCTGCGGGCCCTCGAGGCGGAGGGTTTCGTCGAGTCGAGGCCCTACGCCGGGTCCACGGTCGCCGAGATACCGCTCGACGACGCCGAGGACCTCTTCGCGGTGCGCGGCGTCATCGAGTCGACGATCGCCCGCCGGGCGGCGCGCCGTGCTGCGGCGCAGTTCGCGGCGGACGCGCCGAGCGCCGCGTGGTGGTCGGCGCGGCGCGCCCTGACCGACATCCTCGACGACGGCGACCGCGCCGTGGCGGTCGACGCCCTCGTGGACCTGCCCGAGCTGAACATCCGGTTCCACCTCGGCGTCGCGGAGCTCAGCGGGAGCTCCTCGCTGGCCGCGCTCCTGCGGCAGATCTCGGGGAAGATCGAGTGGCTCTACGCGGCCGACGTCGACAACCGTGGCAAGCAGTCCTGGGGCGAGCACCGCCTCGTGATGGCGGCGATCGACGCGGGGAACGAGGCCGAGGCGGAGCGGCTCATGGCCGCCCACGTGGGATCCTCCCAACGGGGCTACCTGGAGCGCTTCTCGGCGCCCTCCTCGGGAGCCGGGGCCGGGGCCGCCGGGAGTGCGGGACCCGGGACTACAGGAACGGGCGCAGCGGAGCGAGGATGAGTTCGCTGGCGCGGGCCACGACATGGCGGCCCTCCCACTCCTCCTTCGTGAGCACGCGGCTGTTGGAGGAGTCCACCTCGAAGATCTGCTCCATCGTGGCGGCGAGTGCGCGGTCGAAGATCTCCAGGTTGATCTCGTAGTTCCCGGTGAGGCTGAGGCGGTCGATGTTGGCCGTGCCCACGGTGCTCCACTCGCCGTCGATCGTCGCGGTCTTCGCATGGATCATCGAGTTCTGGTACAGCAGGATCTGCACGCCGGCCCCGATGAGCGACGAGTAGAACCCGCGGGACAGCCAGTCGGACACCACGTGGTTGGATTCCTCGGGCAGGATCACGCGCACATCCACACCGCGGCGGCTCGCCCGCAGGAGGGCGTCGAGGATCTGGCGGTCCGGGATGAAATAGGCCGTCGTGATGAAGATGTGCTTCTCGGCACGGTTGATCGCGTCCAGGTAGATCCCGCGGATGGGGAACACCAGGTACGCCGGGATGTTGTTGACCGCCCGGATGCGGGGCTCCCAGAAGGAGGCGCTGAGATCCGGCAGGAGGGGCCTGCGCGGGATGGCGCGGAGGTTCCAGAAGCTGACGAAGGCCTCCCGGAGCTCCCAGACGGACGGACCGCGGATCTCCAGGTGCGTGTCGCGCCACTTCGTCGCATAGTCCGCGCCGATGTTGTAGCCGCCCACGAAGCCGACCTCGTCGTCGACCACGAGGACCTTGCGGTGGTCGAAGCCGGTTCCGCGGATGTTCGTGAAGACGATGGACGGGCGGAGGACGGGGAAGCGGTAGGCGTTCACGAGGGGGTGGAACGAGTAGAAGAACGGATTCACCACGAGGTTCGCGAAGCCGTCGTAGATGACGAAGACCTTCACACCGCGCTCCGCTGCCCGGTTCACGGCATCGCGGAACCGCGCCCCGACGGCGTCGCCCTTCCAGATGTACGTCTCGAGGAGGACCTGGTGCTCGGCCTTGTCGATCGCCGCGATCATGGCGTCGTAGAGGTCCTCGCCGTAGGTGTAGACCGTCGTGTCCGTGTCGGCGATCGTCGTCCGGAAGGTGCCCGGCTGCGGGAAGCCCGGACGCCTGGTACGCCGGCGTTTCTGGTAGGCGTCCACCCCGACGAGCCCGGCGATGACCACGGCCTGTGCCGAGAACAGGGTGACGGCCGCGCGTTTCGCCGTGGTGCGTGCGAATCCGAATATCGTCTTCTGCTTCAGCCAGCCCATGCGCCCAGCGTATCCTCTCGCCGTTGCAACGATGCGCCCGACGACGGCACGCGCCTAGTGACCGCCGACCTCCAGCGCCTGGGCCACCGCCGACTCCACGCCGGCACGCCACGGGAAGCCGTGCCCCGGCAGGACGGTGCGGGCCGCCGTGGCGCGCAGCGCGTCGAGCGAACGCAGTGCCGTGGCGGTGTCCGCCGTCGCCGCTCGCGCCACGACCTGCGGACCCGGGTGTCCCGTGTACGGGTCGAGGGTCACGAGGGCGTCCCCGCTGATCACGGCGTCGCGGTCCGGGAAGTGCAGGCCGCAGTGGCCCCTGGTGTGGCCCGGGGTCGGGACCACGAGGGGGGCGCCGGGCAGCGCCGCCGCCGCCTCGGGGGTGAGCGGGAGGGTGTCGCGGATGCCCTTGACGGCCACGGCCCCCGCGACGGTCATCCGCAGCAGGCCCGGAACGGCCCGCGGATACCTCAGGGGGTAGAGGAACGGCGAGCTCTCGTGCTCGTAGCTGTAGGGGTGCGCGGCGATGTGCGCGTCGTCCGGGTGACAGTACACGGGGATCCCGTACCGGGACCGCAGGTGCTCGGCCGTGCCCACGTGGTCGAAGTGCCCGTGCGTCAGGACGACGGCGCGGATGTCCCCGACCGCCCTGCCGATGCGACCCAGGGCCTCCAGCAGCACGGTCTTCGACCGGGGGAGCCCGGTGTCCACGAGCAGGATGCCGTCGTCGTCCTCCACCAGGTACACATTCGTCCTGGCGTGCTCGACGTAGTGGATGCCGGGCGCGATGTCCGTCCTGATCATGGTGTCTCCCTCTCTCCTCGCCTGACTCCGACCCTAGGCACCGCGGGGCAGGGCGACAAGCATGCGCGGAAGGGTTCTGCGGGCTTCCCATCCGAGGTGCGCGTCGCTACGTTGATGAACAGACCGACGACGGTGCGCACGGCGGCCGGTGGCGGTAGCCGGGAAGGTACGGGAATGAGCACGGGCATGAGCGAGGAGGAGCAGCAGCGCCGCACGTGCGCCGCGTTCCGGTCCACGAGCCTGAGCACCTATGACCTCTGGCTCCGGTACTTCAGCCTCGGCGGCAACGTCGGGGAGGAGGAGATCGACGCCTACCTGTACAGCTCGTTGCTGCTCCCCCCCGTTCCAGCGGGACATGCTGGCACTCGCCGTCAACGAGTACATCGCGGACCTGCCGCCGGCCCCGCGGGCCACGTTCAGCGGGACGGACCGGTCCTGACGTCGGTGACCTGACCTCGGTGACCTGACGTCGGTGACCTACAGGAGCGTCTGCTGTTCCCCGTCGGCCGTGACATCACCGGGGAGGGGGTCGATGAGGTCCGGCCCGTTGTTCCGCACGGAGCCGACCCGGTCGCCCACCAGGCGCGGGACGAGGTGCGGGTCCGGGATGGCGTCGAGCAGTTCCTGGACGGCCGGGCGGGAGTCGTTCCGCGGATCGAGCCAGTCCCCGCGCAGCTGCGGCGGGACGATCACGGGCGTGCGGTCATGGATCTCGCCGAGGGCGTCGCTCGCGGGACGCGTGATGATCGAGCAGCTCACCACCCACGAACCCTGGGGATGCTCCGCCGACGCGGTCGAGGGGTCGCGCCAGAACTCGTACAGCCCGGCGAACCCCAGGTGCGAGCCGTCGGCGCCGTGCAGGTAGACGGGGGTCTTCGACCCGTCGTCGTTCTTCCTCCACTCGTAGTACCCGTCGGCGGGGACGAGTCCGCGGCGCTTGAGCGCAGCGGCGCGGAAGGACGGCTTCTCCAGGACGGTCTCGCTGCGCGCGTTGATCATGCGTGCACCGACCGCCGCCGACCGCGACCAGGAGGGGATGAGCCCCCAGCGCGCCGGCTCGAGCCGCCGCGTCAGTTCCCCGGTCTCAGGATCCAGCCGCTCGACGACGAGCTGCACGGTGTCCGTCGGCGCGACGTTCCACGAGGGTTCGACCTCGTCGACGAGCGCCTCGTCGACGTCGAAGGCGTCGATGAGGGCGGCCCTGTTGCCCGCGATCACGAAGCGCCCGCACATGCCGTTCCTCCCGTGTCCTGTGGGTCCTCCCGGAGCGAGCCCCAGGAGGGACCCGGCTGTGCCGATGCGCCCGGACCCTCCTGGCGCATCGGACGCCGCAGCCGGTCTACTTCTTCCTGCGGTCCAGGATGAGGGACAGGGCGATGCCCACCATCCAGACGTCCTTCGCGACGGCTGTGCCGTCCTGCGTGGGACGGATGCCGTCCTCCTGGGTGAGTTCGGGGGTCCGGAGGTACATCGTCATCATGCCCGACGAGAAGGCGAGCAGGCCCAGACCGGCCACCCTGCTCGGGACGAACGGCGCGAGCAGCACCGAGCCGAGGGTGATCTCCGCCGCCGCGAGGTACCTGCCGAACTTCTCCGCCTCGAGCCGGCTCAGCTGGGGGAAGGCCTTGGCGGCCATGGACTGGAGGTAACCCGCGGAGCCCTCGTCCAGGCCGGTCTTCCCGAGGCCCGAATTGAGGATGAAGGCGCCCGTGGCGAGACGGAGGGGGATGTGGCTGGGGCGGAGTCCCATGGTGATGCCTTTCGCTGCTGGAAGAATGCTTCGCTTGTGAAGCCTACGGCGCGTGCTGCCGCCCCGCCAGTACTCCCGCATTCCCTCCGGGCACCCGGACGGCCGCCCGGCGCGGAAGGGTGCCTGCGGGATCGCCGCTGGTGCCCGCGCGCAGGAGTTTCCCCGATGTTCTCCGACGTGCCGCAGTGAGTTCATCGGGTGGGCCGGCACCTCTGCTGGAATGGTCGGACACGACGATCAGCTATCGGAGTAGGTTCCATGGTCCCCAGGACAGCAGAACACCCCCGGCCGCAGCACTTCCTCCTCCACCTGAGCGACACGCACCTCGTCGCCGGCGACGGTCCGCTGTACGGCGCGGTGGACAGCGAGCAGCGGCTGCGGGAGGTCTTCGACGACCTCGAGGCGTCGGGCGCGCGCCCGCAGGCCATCGTGTTCACGGGCGATCTCGCCGACAAGGGGGAGCCCGAGGCGTACTCGAAGCTCAGGGCCCTGGTGGATCCTGCGGCGGCCCGCCTCGGGGCCCGGGTCATCTGGGCGATGGGCAACCACGACGACCGGGCGGCCTTCCGGGCGGGCCTCCTCGACGAACGATCGTCCGTCCGTGCGGACGCTCCGGTGGATGCGGTGCACTTCGTCGACGGACTGCGCATCATCACGATGGACTCGACCGTTCCCGGCCATCACCACGGCGAGTTCACCGCCGAGCAGCTGCGGTGGCTCGCGGGTGAGCTGGAGGTGCCCGCGCCGCACGGGACCATCCTCGCCCTGCACCACCCTCCCGTCCCCAGCGTCCAGGACTTGGCCGTCCTGGTGGAACTGCGGGACCAGCGCTCCCTCGCCGGTGTCGTCCGCGGCTCGGACGTGCGGACCATCCTCGCCGGCCACCTGCACTACTCCACGACCGCGATGTTCGCCGGCGTCCCCGTCTCGGTGGCGAGTGCCACCTGCTACACGCAGGACCTGCTGTTCGACGGCGGCGGCACCCGCGGACGGGACGGCGCGCAGTCCTACAATCTCGTGCACGTGTACGAGGAGACGATCGTCCATTCCGTGGTCCCGGCGGGCCGCCACACCCCGGTGGGCGAGGTGGTCCCCCGGGAGGAGGCCCGCCGCAGGCTGGACGCGCACGGGGTGACGATCACCGACGGGCACCGGGTGCGCGAACTCGCCTCCGCCTGAGGCGCGGGCCGGTCAGTCGTCCAACGCGTCGGGCAGGCCGACGCTGAACAGCGTCCTCGGATCCTGGAGCAGCGCGGGTGGGTCGAAGTCCGAGCGCTCCAGCCAGCCATGGAGGCTGGCCGGGCGGAGGAGTCCGTCCTCGTGCATGAGGACGCGGCCGACGCGACCGGTGCGGAAGTGCCGGCCGTCCGGATCGGCGATGGCCACGGCGTCGCCGTCCTCCAGTGCCTCTTCGAACGTGTGCAGCTGCCGCTCCCATTTCGGGGCTGCGCGCCCGCTGGGCGGGACCGGGGGCATGAGCAGCGTGGCATCGCCCTCCGGTGGATGCGACGCCGCACGCCACACCCACAGCCGGCGCCCCTCCGGCTCGGCTGGGACGAGCTCGTGCTCCGGCTCCGGCCAGACGTACGGCAGGTCCTCGGGGATGCCGGGGAACCTGCTCCGGTAGATCTCCGGAGCCTTCTGGATCAGGTTCGACTGGTGGCTGACGTGGAGGGCCGGCTCCCCGAGCCATGGCGGCATGGCCACGTCGGGGTCCTCGAGGACCCCGGGCGCGAACTCGAGGATCTGCCGGTGCGTCGTGTCGGCATGCCCGCGGGAGACCCACTCCGCGACCATGGCCAGCCCGTACACGGTCAGGGCCGGGACGTAGCCCATCCACATGCGGATCGCGGGGTGCTGGCGCCAGCCGTAATCAGGGATCACGAGTGCGCGCAGTGCCTGCAGGGTCTCCACCCGTTGCTTGCCGAGCCTCGCCTGGTCCAGCACCGCGGCGCTCGCGGCGAAGTCGGGGTACGGCAGGAAGGTCTGCATGCCGCCAGTCTCGCATGCGTCCCCGACGCCGGGACGGACGCCTCAGATCTCCCAGGGAGCCTTGACCGGGAAGTACTTCTCGAGGAAGTCCCGGACCAGGTGGGCCCGCTCCTCGGCGGGGACCTCGGGGAAGCTCCCGTCATTGAGGCAGAAGAAGTCCTGGTTGCGCTTGTCGAGCAGCTTGATGAGGCTGCTCAGCCCGGAGCGCATCGTGGTGTCGACGTACTTGACCTTCGCCATCTCCTGGGTCACGGCACGGCCGGTCAGCAGGGCGTAGTAGTGGTACAGGGAGTTGGTGACGGAGATGTTGTCCTTGGCGCGGAAACGCGACGCCGCCGTGGCGGCGAACTCGGCCGCGAACTCGTCCTCCATCTCGAGCAGCACGCTCTTCCGCAGGGGCGCTGCCGTGTGCTCGAGGTGCCGGGTCGTGATCCTGCCGAAGCGCTCGTGCAGCAGGCGCCGGTTGACGCGCGCCGCGTTCTCGAAGCCGCTCCGGTCGGCGTCGTTCTCGCCGAGTCCGATGCGCGTGTCGGCCTCGATGAACTTCGTGATCCCGCCGGGCGAGAAGAACATGTCGGGAGCGACGGGACGTCCGAAGAACATGTCGTCGTTCGAGTACAGGAAGTACTCCGACAGTCCGGGAATGTGCTGCAGCTGTGCCTCGACGGCTTGGGAGTTGTGGGTCGGCAGCACGGACGGATCGCTGAAGTGTTCCTCGGAGCGGACGAGCGTCACCGACGGGTGGTCGGCGAGCCAGGCGGGCCGGTCCGAATCGGTGGCGATGAAGATGCGCCGCACCCATGGCGCGAACATGTAGACGGAGCGCAGCGCGTACTTGAGCTCGTCGATCTGGCGGAAGCGCGCCTCGTGGTCGTCGCCCTCGCCGACCACCACGCCCTGCATGCGGGCGGCGCGGGCCGCCTGGTACTCGGGGCTGCTGCCGTCCACCCAGGAGAAGACGAGGTCGACGTCGAAGTCGATGTCCGTCGCGTGGTCCGCGAACATGTTGTCGATCGTCGGCCAGGAGAGGCCGTGCCGAACCACCTCGCCACGCACCACCTCGGCGGCGGGCAGTGTGCGGCGGGTCAGGGAGTTCTCCACGGGCAGCTCGATCGTGGTCTCGCCCAGGGCCCAGAGCTCGATCTGCACCCCGGCGGACGGCCCGTAGGCGAGACCGCCGAGGGGCTCGATGCGCGGGCGGAACAGGCGGAAGATCCGGGCCCTGCCGCTCTTCGAGAGCTCGCCGTCACCGACGAGCAGGGTGGTGCGCCGCTTCGTGTCGACGGTGCGGGAGTAGAAGGGCTCGTCGCGGCACGCCTCGACGAGCGCTGCGCGGAGCTTCTCGCGGTCGTTCAGGTCGACGGCGATCACGGGCCGCTGGTCGTTGCCGCGCACCAGCAGGAACCCGATGCCGGCGTCGTCGAGGGCCGTGCGGATGAACAGCAGGTCCTCGACCATCGCCTGGTGCGGCGTGCGGTCGGAGTTGATCAGCGTGAAGCGCCGTTTGACCGTGGTGATGTCGGAGCGGCCGTCGAAACGGGCTACCGCCGCGCGAGACGCCGACTCGAGGATCTCGGCTTCATTCTCCGGCTCGGGTGCGCCGAAATAAATGTCGTGTTGGGCAGCGGTGTCTGTAATCGGAACCTCCGGGGGTGGGTGTGTCGAATCCCCATGATAGGGCCTGTGGGGGTGCCGCGATTGCGACGAGGCACGATACCGCTTCGGGTGGGTGCCGTCCAGCCTTCCGGCCGGCGGGTTCAGTGTTGCACGGGAGCCCTGCGGTGCTCGGCGACGTCCGCGCGTTTCCGCTGCACGGCGATGGCCTTCCCGTAGTAGGTGGTGAGCTGCTCGCAGAGGACGGGCCACGTGCGCCCCTGCACCGAGGCGTGGGCGGCCCGGCCGAACGCGCGGCGCTTGGCGTCGTCGCCCACCAGGTCGGCCACAGCGGCGCGGAGGCCCTGCAGGTCCCCGGGTCCGTAGATCCATCCGGTGCGCGAGGGGTCCACCAGGTCCAGGGGGCCGCCCCGGCCCACCGCGACCACCGGCACCCCGGAGGCCATGGCCTCCTGGATGGTCTGGCAGAAGGTCTCGGACTCTCCCGGGTGGACGAAGAGGTCGAAGGTCGCCACCCTGCGCGCGAGGTCGAGGCCGGCCTGGAACCCGGCGAAGTGCGCGCGGGGCAGGCGTGTCCGCAGATCCTCCTGCTGCGGACCCGATCCGATGATCACGAGGCGGGTCCCCGGCAGCGCGTCGAGCACCGCGAGGTCCTCCACCTGCTTCTCCGCGGCGAGCCGGCCCACGTAGCCGATGATGCGCTCGTGCGGCTCGGCGACGGTGGCCCGCCAGGCGGCGTCGTACCGGTCGGGTGAGAACCGTTCGGTGTCGACGCCGCGCCGCCACAGGTTCAGCCGCTGCACCCCGCGGGACCGCAGCTGATCCAGCGCGGCGGAGGACGGGACGAGCGTCAGCGTCGAGGCGTCATGGATGTTCTGCACGCGCTGCCACAGCAGCGGTTCCAGCCACGGGAAGCCGTAACGCGCCGCGTATGCGGGCACCTCGGTCTGGTAGACGGAGACGGTGGGCAGGCCGAGCTGCGCACTGGCCTGCACGGCACGCCAACCGAGGACGAAGGGGGAGGCGACATGCACGACGTCGGGCCGGAAATCCGCCAGGAGGCGGCGCACCCGGGCCACGGTGCCGGCGGCGAGCCGCACGGTCGCGTACCCGGAGAGGGGTACGGAGGGCAGCGCGTGGACGGGGTAGCCCTCCACCCACGCCGGTGCCTCGTCGTCGGACCGGGACGACGACGGCGCGATCACCAGGACCTCGTCTCCCCGGCTGCGCAGGTGGGCGAGCACGTGGAGCAGCGACTGGGTGACCCCGTTCATCTGGGGCAGGAACGATTCTGCGACAACGGCGATCCTCACCGGCCCAGCGTCGCCCGCGCAGGCGGAGGAGCGGCCACGGAAGGATGGAGGCCGGGTGAACGCCGGGCGAAATCGCCGTCCCGGCGGTCACTCGGGGCCGGGGCGACCCTGGTGGGAGCCGTGGGTGAGCTGCCGGGTCAGGGTGTCGATCTGCAGGCTGACGCTCTTGAGCTGGTCCTGGACCTGGGTGTCGGACTCGGCGGTCCGGCCCTCCGCGGCCTGCGCGGCGGCGACGTTCTCCACCAGCCATGAGGCGAACGCCGCGGTGACGGCACTGAGGACCCCGATCCCGCCGATCATCAGGCCTGCCGCGATCAGGCGCCCGGGTCCGGTGACGGGGTAGTAGTCGCCGTAGCCCACGGAGGTGACGGTGGTCAGCGCCCACCACAGCGCATCGGGGAGGGTCACGATGGTCGCCCCCGGGGCGTCCTGTTCGACGTCGAGTACCGCGAGTGCGCCCGCGTACCCGAGCACCGTCATGGCGGAGACGACGTAGAGCACGATATGGCCGCGCAGCGCGTCACCGCCGGAGCGGTTGAGGACGCGCAGGAGGGGGATCAGCCGCAGCAGCCGGAGGGGCCGCAGCATGGGCAGCAGCAGGATGACGAGTTCGTGCAGGTGACGGAGGAACCAGCGGCCGCGCGCGGGTGCCAGGGCGAGATTCACGAGGTAGTCGAGGAGGAAGAGCCCCCAGACACCCCAGACGACACCCTCGAGGAATCGCGCGGCGGCAGGCCCGGGATCTCCCGTGACCTGGATCGAGTAGGCCGCGAGGTAGAGGACGGCGGCGATGATGAGGGGCACCTCGGAGCGACGGCGCCACTGGTCCTGCTTCATCGGGTCGTGTTCATCGGGTCGTCCTCATCGTTCGGGCTCCTCGCCGGTGGACGGCGCCCACGTCGCCGTAGCTCCCAAGCCTACGGACTGCCGGGCCGTCGCGCAGTGCCGGCCCGACCGGTCAGTACGCGCGGTAGAGCTCGCCGACCGGGGCCTCGTCGAGCAGCCGGTTGCCCGGCCCGGGCAGGGGGCAGGCCCACTCCTCGTCATAGGCGCAGGAGGGGTTGTAGGCGAAGTTGAGGTCGACGACCAGGCTGCCGGGTGCGCGCCCCTCACCGAGGTGCGCGCCCTTGATCGTGTCCAGGACGTAGCGTCCGCCCCCGTACGTGCCGCCGGGCCTGCCAGCGGTGGCGTCCCGCACCGGGAGGAAGAGCCCGCCGCCGTAGGATCCGAGCTTCCAGAGGGCCAGTCCACCGAGGCCCGGCAGCAGGAGGGTGCCGAGGCGGTGGAACGGAACGACGCCGTCCGTGCCGGTGGCGACTTCCATCAGTTCGCCCGCGCCGTCGTCGTCGAGGATCGCCTCGAAGCGGAAGGCGGGATCGTAGGGCGCGACGGCCAGGCCGCGGAAGGAGGACCTGGCCTGCTCCGGCAGGGCCGACGCCGGGTGGACCCGGAACAGCTCGTCGCGGCCCGTCCGCCACAGGGCGTGCGCCGCTTCGGGGGACTCCGCGACGGCGCGCTCGCGGACATCGGCGTACAGGCCGAACACGCGCCGGCGCCAGTCGGCCGTGGCCAGTGCGGTGGTGGCTGCTGTCATACGGACAGGCTACCGTCGGGCGGTGCTCCACGGCAGGCGGACCGGGTGAGCGGGTGGTTGCCTCGGCGTACTGTAGCTGGGGTGACCCTCGGCATCTTCTCCATCGTGCTCGCCTCCGTCCTCGTGGGGGCCGTCGCGCAGCGCATCGCCGGACTCGGGTTCGCCCTGCTGATCGCACCCTTCCTCGTGATCATCCTCGGCCCGCACGCCGGTGTGCTCCTCGTCAACATCTGCGGTGTCGTGTCCTCGACGATCATCGTGGGCCGCGTGTGGAAGGACATCGACTGGAGCATGTTCCGCTGGCTGGTGGTGCCGTCCCTGTTCGGGTCGGTGCCAGGTTCCTTCCTCGCGGTGGCCGTGCCGTCGGCGCCCCTGTCCGTCACCGTCGGCGCCGTCGTCCTCGTGGCACTGACCATCTCCCTCGTGCTCCAGCGCTCCGACGTCGTCGTCCGCGGCAACGTGCCGAAAGTGGTTGCGGGCTTCACGGCGGGCCTCACCAATTCCATGGCCGGCGTGGGCGGCCCGGCGGTGAGCGCGTACGCCGTCCTCTCCCGCTGGCCGCAACGCCCGTTCGCCGCGACCCTCCAGCCCTTCTTCGTCTGCATCGGCACCGTGACGCTGGTCGCGAAGCTGATCCTCGACCCGTCCCAGGCTCCGGTGCTCGCGCCGTGGATGTGGATCGCGATCGGGCTGGCCATCGTCGCCGGCATCTTCGCCGGCGAGAAACTGGGACGCTTCGTCCGCGACCACCAGGCCCGGCTGTTCGTCCTCGTCATCGCGTTCGTCGGCGCGGGGCTGGCCGTCGTCAAGGGGCTCGTCGACCTCCTCGGGTGACAGGCGCCACCGGGCGGGCAGCGGTAGGCGCCCGCGTCGCTCGGCCCCGGCGGAGGCTCCCGGTGGCACCATGGAGGGGATGAAACTCCCCACCAAACCCCGTTCCCTTCCCATGCCCCTGTGGCTGCAGGGGGTGTTCGAGCTCGGCCAGGCGGCCCTGATCTCGGCGCTGCTCGTGGTCCTCCCCGTGGCCGCCGTCTGGCTGACGGGCGGATTCGCGGACCGCACGGCCGAGTCGGCGGCGCGGCTGGCCGGCCAGGGATGGCTCGTGATGCACGGGGTCCCGCTCGTCCTGCAGTTCCCGGCAGGCGTGGCCGGAGCCGAGGCGTCCGCAGGGCTGTTGCACGTGATCCCCTTCGGCCTCATCCTGGTGCCGTTGCTGCTCGCGTGGCGGGCAGGGCGGCGGCTCGCCCGCGCCTCCTACACGGATCAGCTCTGGCAGGCCCTGCTCGGGGCCCTGGTCACCTATGCCGCCATCGGCGCGGCCGTCGCCTACATGTCCACGAGCGCCGACGCCTCCGCTCCTCTGGCCGCGGGAGCCCTGATACCGCCCGTCTCCGCCGGGATGGGCCTGATCACCGGTGCCTACCGTGAGGCCGGCGCCTGGAGCCGCCTGGTCGGTGTCGACTTCGCGGCGTGGGTGGGCCGTACGAGCCAGCACTCGCGCTGGGCGGGGTCCTACGCGTGGTCCGTCCTCCGCTCGGGGTTCCTCGCCGTGCTGGTCGCGGCGGGCCTGTCCGCGGTACTGCTCGCGGTGGCGATCGGCCTGAACTGGGCGGGGATCGCGGCGATCTACGAGCGGATCGACGGCGGGATCGCCGGTGCGTCGGTGGTGACCCTGCTCCAGCTCGGGCTCCTGCCCAACTTCGCGGCGTGGACGATGGCCTGGTCCACGGGGGCGGGATTCGCGCTCGGCACGGGCAGCTCCATCACCCCGCTCGCCAGTACCGTGGGTCCGCTGCCCGCCCTGCCCGTCCTCGGCGCGCTGCCGGCCGGCATCCTCGAGTACGGCTACGCCGCGCTGGCCATCCCGGTCGTCGCGGGACTCCTCGCCGGCTGGTGGTTCTTCCGCGAGGGCGAGAACCACTTCGACGAGTGGCTCGTCCTGCACAGCAAGCAGCGCTGGCTGACCGCGACGGCGTCCACCCTGGCCCTCGCGGGGCTCATCGGCATCGCGGCCGGGCTGGGCGGTGCCGCCGTCGCCGCCCTCTCGCGTGCCTCCCTCGGCCTCGGCCGTCTCACCGAGCTGGGGCCGGATCCGCTGACCGTCGGCCTGTGGTTCGCGATCGAGGTGGCCGTCGGCGCCCTCCTCGGGCACGCCGTCGGGCCCCTGCTCGAGCGGGAACCGCGGCGGCGCTGACGCGCCGGTGCCGGCCTGCGCTGTCGGGGCGCCGCTCCGCCCGACGCCCCTCCGCCCGACGCCCCTTCGGTCTGGGCGCTACCAGTCCGGGCGCTACCAGTCCGGGCGCTATCGGCCCGGGCGCCACCAGTCCGGGCGCTACCGGCCCGGTGCGAAGCCCTCGAGCTTCCTGAGGCCTTCCTCGCAGTCCGCCTGCGCCTGCAACGTGAGGGCACGGGACATGCAGTCCTCGTAGTTCTGCGTGACGGGCCACAGGAGGACCGAGGCCGTGGTCCCCGCCGTCAGGAACAGCGCGGCCGCGAGGCCGAGGGCCGTCGCGACGACCACGAACCGGGACAGTTTCGCGCTGATCGCCTTGACGAGCGCGACGACGCCGGCCCCGAGGGCGAACAGCGCCAGGACGAGCCCGAGGACCTTCCAGGGCAGGACCAGGCTGCTCGCGACCGCCCCGCCGAGCAGGGCCAGCAGGAACAGGCGCAGCCACAGCCCGGCCGACGCGGCGCGCGCGGCAGCGGCGTCGTCCGGACCTCCCCGCCCGCTCCCGACGCTGCGCGATCCGCTCGGTCTGGTGCCCTGCTCCGTCATCGTTCCTCCCTCGGCATGGTTCAACCCTAGGCGAGACGAGACCCTAAGGTTGAGCCATGCGCATCGTAGTACTCGTCTCCGGCAGCGGATCGAACCTCCAGGCCGTGATCGACGCCGTCGCCGACGGCAGCCTTCCCGTGACCATCGCCGCCGTGGGGGCGGACCGGCCCGGGACGGGCGGCGTGCAGCGGGCGCGCGACGCCGGCATCGCCACGTTCGAGGTGGACTTCCGGCAGTACGGGGACAGGGCGGCATGGAACCGGGACCTCACCGCGGAAGTCGCCTCCCACGCTCCGGACTACGTGGTCTCCTCGGGCTTCATGCGGATCGTCGACCAGCACTTCCTGGATGCGTTCCCCGACCGCTACCTGAACACCCATCCCGCCCTCCTGCCCAGCTTCCCGGGCGCCCACGGTGTCCGTGACGCCCTCGCCTACGGGGTCAAGGTGACGGGCTGCACCGTCATGATCGCGGACGCCGGGGTGGACACCGGCCCCATCCTCGCGCAGGCCCCGGTCGCCGTGCTGCCCGACGACACGGAGGACTCCCTGCACGGTCGCATCAAGGTCGAGGAGCGCCGGCTCCTGATCGAGACGCTCGCGGGGCTCGCGGCCGACTCCGCCGCAGCGGGAGCCTGAGATGCCCGTCGTCGCCAACGCCGTGTACGTCGGTGGGGAGACCCGCATCGATCCCGAGAACCTCGACAAGACGTTCGAGATCATGCGGGACAGCGGTGGTATGGGCTGGATCGGCCTGTACCGTCCCGAGCGCGAGGAGATCCACGCGGTCGAGGCCGAGTTCGGGCTGCACCCCCTCGCCGTCGAGGACGCCACCAACGGACACCAGCGGGCGAAGCTCGAACGCTACGGCGACACCCTCTTCCTCGTGCTGCGCCCCGCGCGCTACCTGGACGCCGAGGAGAAGGTGGAGTTCGGGGAGCTGCACCTCTTCGTCGGCCATGACTTCGTGGTGACCATCCGGCACGCCGAGTCGCCGGACCTCGGCATCGTGCGGCGGAGGCTCGAGGCCGATCCGACGCTGCTCGCCGCCGGGCCCCAGGCCGTCCTGTACGCGCTGCTCGACCAGGTGGTCGACGAGTACGAGCCCGTGGTGCGGGGCCTCGAGAACGACATCGACGAGATCGAGGACGAGCTGTTCGGGGGAGCGCCGGATGTCTCGCGCCGGATCTACGAGCTGCATCGCGAGGTGATCGAGTTCCAGCGCGCCACGCAGCCCCTGGAGGCCATGATGGACGCCCTGCTGCGCGGGTCCGAGAAGTACCAGGTGGATTCCGAGCTCGGACGCAACCTGCGCGACGTCCAGGACCATGTGATCCGCGTCGTCGAGCGCGTGAACACGTTCCGCGCCCTGCTGCAGAACGCCCTCACGGTCCATTCGACGCTCGTGGCGCAGCGCCAGAACGAGGAGATGACGCGGCTGACGGAGACGTCGCTGAGCCAGGGGGAGGAGGTCAAGCGCATCTCGTCATGGGCGGCCATCCTCTTCGCGCCGACCCTCATCGCCTCCGTCTACGGGATGAACTTCGACGTCATGCCCGAACTGCACTGGGCCCTGGGCTATCCGTTCGCCCTCCTGCTGATGGTGGCGATGGGCATCGGGCTATGGTGGACGTTCAAGCGCAACGACTGGCTGTGACCCGGTCCGACGCCCAGATGCACGCGGGAAGGACCACTCGTCAGGCCTGCATGACCAGTCCATGACGGCGGCCGGGACCCGAGAGGGCCCGGCCGCCGTCGTGCCGTGCAGGCGGAGTCAGCGGGTGCTGATCACCTTGGTGCGGTGGTCGTAGACGAACGTGATCGGACCGCCCGGATGGGTCAGAGCGATGTTGGTACCGTTGAACGCGCCACCGGCTCCGTAGTTCTCCGTCCAGGACCGGTTCAGGGCGGCCTTGTACTCGTAGCTGCCGGCGGGCAGCTCCTCGATCCCGAGGAGCCAGGTCTGCGATGCGGCGTCGAACGTCATCTGCGCCTGGTCGCACGCCGGGTCCCAGTCGGCACCGCAGCCCAGTTCGGAGTCGAGGCTGCCGGCCACCGCCACCGTCCCGGGCTGCTCGATGACCGATCCGACACGGACCGTCCTGGTGTCGCTCACGGACGTACCGAGCACGGCCCGGTACTGCACCCGGGTGCCCTCCGCGAGGTCCAGGGAGGCGAGGTCGTCGACCGCCGTGTAGGTCGGCGACGAGTCGTCGGTGCCGACCGGGGTCCAGGCCCCACCCGCGATGCTGCGCTCGATCGTCACCGTGTACTCGGAGTCCCCGGGACTCGCCGTCGCGGTGACCTCGACGTCGCCCTGCACCTGCGTGCCCTCGGCGGGCAGGCCCATGGTGAGCCGGGGTGCGGGGACGACGGCCGACGCGGTCGGGCTCGTCCTCGTGTGCCGGCCGTTGTCGAGCACGACGGCGCGGTACTCGACGGCGGTCCCGGCGGGCAGGGCGCTGGTGTCGTGGTAGACGCTGTAGGGGGCGTTGTCGTCGGTGCCGATGCTCGTCCAGCCGGCGCCGGGCATGCGTGCCTCGAACGTGACCTCGTAGAACGAGGAGCCGGCGACGTCGGCCGCCACCCGGGTCCGGCCGTTGTCCTCGGCGGCAGGGGTGGGCTGCTGCAGCGCGATGGCCGGCGCCTTGCTCGAGTGCGGGACCTTCCCGGAGAGCTCGTACACCACGGTGGACAGTGCGGGGACGGTCACGCTCAGGGTGCCGTCGGCGGCCGACCTCGCACGCTTCGGCGCATCCCCGTACACGAGGCCGAAGCTGCGCTTCGCCGCGTAGGTGGGGATGGCTGCGGTCTGGGGCTCGGTGCTGTTGTTCAGCGCCACGACGTACTCGCGCTGCTCCTCGGCATCCGTCCGCGAGAACGCGTAGATGCCGGGGCCGTCCGCGGCGTAGCGGTGCTGGTGGGCGCCGTCGCGCAGGGCCGGGTGCTCCGCAGTGATCCCAGCGAGCGTGGCGATGCCGCGGTAGAGCGGGTGGCCGGTGTCGAAGTTGTCGGTCGCATGCGTCGCCGCGGTGCCGAGCAGGTCGTCGTCGAGGTACTCGGGCACCTGGCTCGCGAACAGCGTCTGGCGTGCGTCCTGGTCACCGCCGGGGCCGGTGAAGCCCTGCTCGTCGCCGTAGTAGATCACGGGGTTGCCGCGCGAGAAGTACATGAGCTCGTGCGCGAGGGTGTCCCGGGCCAGCAGCTCGTCCTCGGCGGCGCCCGGGTTGTCGGCGGCGAGGAAGCTGCCGATCCGCCCCATGTCGTGGTTCCCCAGGAACGTCGGCAGGCTGTATGCGTTGGAGTCCGCATCGGTGTACCAGTCGTCGCCGGCGAAGAAGGCCTGCAGGTCCGAGGCGGGAGCACCCTGGGACGCATAGCCCCGCGCCGCCGCCTGGAACGGGAAGTCGAGCACGGACTGCATGCGGTTGCGCGTGGTGAACTGCGAGGTGAAGGACTTGGTGGTGTCGAAGACCTCGCCGAACATGAAGAACTCGTCCTTGCCCTGCTCCTGGGCGTAGGAGAGCACCTCGGGACCGAAGGCCTGCCAGAACTCGTCGTTCACGTGTTTCATGGTGTCGATCCGGAAGCCGTCGACGCCGAAGTCCGCGATCCACGTCTTGTAGATGTCGATCATGCCGTCGACCACCCGGGGGTTCTCGGTGGAGAGGTCGTCGAGCCCGAAGAAGTCGCCGTAGTAGGCGTCCTCACCGGCGAAGGTCGTGTCGCCCCGGTTGTGGTAGAGCGTCGGGTCGTTCAGCCACTCGGGGACCTTCAGGTCGCGGTCGGCCTCCGGGACCACGGGGACGTACGGGAACGACGTCGCGGCGTCGAGTGCCGGGAAGGTGCCCGTGCCCGCGTAGTCGCGGTCGTCGAACGCGGCACCGTCGGCGTCGCGGTAGGGCTCCTCGTCCTTCGAGATGTACGGTGCCCGCTCTCCGGCGTCGTACCCGATCACGTCGGCCGTGTGGTTGGTGATGATGTCGAAGTAGACCTTCATGCCGCGCTCGTGGGCGGCGTCGATGAGGGCCTTCAGGTCCTCGTTGGAGCCGAGGTGCGGGTCGATCTGCGTGAAGTCGGTGATCCAGTAGCCGTGATAGCCGGCGGAGTCGTCCTCCGGCTGGACGGCACGGTTCTTGAAGCTCGGGGTGAGCCAGATGGACGTGGTCCCCATGCCCTGGATGTAGTCGAGCTCCTGCAGCAGGCCCTGGAGGTCTCCGCCGTTGTAGTAGCCCTTGCGGGTGGGGTCGAAGCCGGACACCGACGGATCGGGTCTCAACCTGCCGTCGTCGTTGGCCGTGCTGCCGTTCCGGAAGCGGTCGGCCATGACGAAGTAGAAGTTCTCGTCGGTGACGGCGGAGCGGAGGGAGTGCCGGGCTTCGGCCGCCGGCGGGGAGCCTGGATCCTCGGGTGCGGCGGTGGCGGGTGTCGGCGCGTGC
>NZ_CP024915.1:299850-306756 GCF_002953615.1 Arthrobacter agilis
ACTGCGGCCGCCGCCTGGGTCTGGCGCCGGCACGCGCAGCGCACCCGGACCGCACGGGAGTCGGCGCACTCGGCCGCCTGGGGTGAGTTGCGCCGGCGCCACGACGCGGTCGTCCGGCAGTGGGCCGACTACGACGTCGACCCCGCGAAGGCGATCCGGTACCCCGCGATGCACGATCCCGGACACCCCGCCGCGCGGCCTGTCGTCCGCGCCCTGCGAACGGCCGGCGACGAAGGGAGACCGGAGCCGGGGGGCCGGGGGGACGGCAGGGACCTCCAGCGCTACGCGGAAGCCGTGGCGCGGCTGGAGCACACCTTCGACGCCGCCGAACGGGAACTGGGTGCGCAGGGTGCACGACGCCCGGCACGCCACCGGGAGGCCGCAGGTCGGTTTTGAATCGTTACATCCGGGCCGGTCGCGGAGGGCACTGCGCCACTAGGCTTGAGTTCCAGAAGGAACCACCGGGGCTGCCGTCCGTCCGACGGCACGGCCCCACCACCGAGGAAGGGGAGACGTGCGAGTCCTGTCGCGGTTCTCAGCAGGCCTGCTGGCCGTTTCCCTGCTCGTCACCGTCGCCCCTGCCGCCCTCGCGGGTCCTGCAGACGACACCCGGAGCGTGGTCCCGGGTGCCGACCAGGGTGCAGGGCAGGGCGTCCGCTTCGCCACCTACAACGCCAGCCTCAACCGTTCGACGCCCGGCGGACTCGTCCGGGACCTGAGCACGCCCGGGGATGCCCAGGCGCGCGCCATCGCCGAGGTGGTGCAGACCAACAGGCCGGACGTGGTCCTCATCAACGAGTTCGACTACGTGCCGGGCAACAGGGCCGCCGACCTCTTCGACCGGAACTACCTCCGCGTGGGCCAGAACGGCAAGGCTGCCGTGGACTACCCCTACGTGTACACGGCGCCATCCAACACGGGCATACCCAGCGGCTACGACCTGAATGACGACGGTACGGTCGGCGGACCGGATGATGCCCTGGGCTTCGGGGCGTTCGAGGGCCAGTACGGCATGGTGATCTACTCGAAGTACCCCATCCAGACCGGGGCGGTGCGGACGTTCCAGGACTTCCTCTGGAAGGACATGCCCGGAGCCCTGCTCCCCGACAACCCGGCCACCGATGCCCCCGGCGACTGGTACTCCGCGGATGAACTCGCCGTCCTCCCCCTGTCCAGCAAGTCGCACTGGGACGTTCCGGTGAGCGTCGGCGGCAGGACGGTGCATGTGCTGGCCAGCCATCCGACGCCCCCTGTCTTCGACGGGGAGGAGGACCGCAACGGCCGGCGCAACAGCGACGAGATCCGGTTCTGGTCCGACTACGTGACGGCCGGCCCCGGAGCCGCCTACATCTACGACGACGACGGGGCGCCCGGCGGGCTCAAGCGCGGAGAACGCTTCGTCGTCCTGGGCGACCAGAACAGCGACCCGCTCGACGGCGACTCACGGACCGGTTCGATCGACCAGCTCCTCGGGAACAAGCTGGTGCAGGACCCGCTCCCGTCCTCGGAGGGCGCCCTCGAGGCGGCGGCGCTCCAGGGCGGCGCGAACGCCGACCACCGCGGCGACCCCCGGTACGACACGGCGGACTTCGAGGACCGCAATGCCGGCAACATCCGGGCCGACTACGTCCTGCCGTCGCGGAACCTGCGGGTCTCGGCGTCGGGGGTGTTCTGGCCGCGGGCGGGCATGCCCGGCTCGGAGCTGACGGGGATCTTCCCCTTCCCCACGAGCGACCACCGGCTGGTCTACGCCGACGTCGTCGTGAGCGGCGCACGGCGGAGCTAGCACACGGTGGCGGCCGGACGCGTGCGACCCTTGTCCGGGCGCCGCGGCCGGGTGTACCGTCGATGGCATGAGGACACTTATTTTCCAGTAACCGAACCGGCTCCTGCCGAGTTCAGCGCCACTTGTCGATGACACCACTCCAAGGGCGCCCACTGGACCTGTCCGAACCATCAGCACAACCCGCGTACGCCGCTGCGTGCGCCGTGCCGTCCCGTTCCGACTGTTCCGCGGGCGCAGGAACTGAGAAAGGAACACCATGACCAGCACGCCCCAGAACGATCGATCCCGAACGGACGAAGCACCGGCGGCCGGCACCGGCGGGACCGCCGGTGCCAAGGGCTCCTCCGGGAAGCTGCAGGACGACCCGCGTGCCCGCCTCGCGCTGGCGAGGAAGAACCACGCCGCGAATCCGACGGCGTCCTCGGGCGCGGGCCATGTGAAGGCGGCCCATGAGAGCAGCAAGCAGGGGAAGAAGGAGAAGAAGGTGCGCTGGTAGGCACCCCTGATCCGCCGACCCGGCGATGTCCGGGTCGTTAAAGTGGAGCTGGCTCCGAGTTCTGCGTATGGGGGAATCGCAGAAATCGGAGCCAGCGATCTCAGTATACTTCGACTCCAGACCGAAATGTCCAATCGAAAGGTGATGATGGCCGTCACAGCCAAGGCGTTCCAGCTGTGGCGTTCCCAGATCGCTCCGCACGACAACGTGTCGGACGTGTGCCGGGTCGCCGGCATCAAGCGCTCCACGCTCGCCCAGCAGCTCGTCCGGGGGAAGGTGTCGGTGACGACCGTCGTCGCGATCGCCCGCGGGTACGGGGTGCCGCCCGTACAGGCGCTGGCCGTTTTCGAGGGCTACGAGGATCTGCCCGGCGGCATCCGGCAGCCCACCGACGCCGAACTCGTCAGCCAGGTCAGCCACATCGACATCCTCCGACTGCTCATCGCGCGCAGCGAGGACAGGGGCAGCACGGCGACGGACCTCGAACTGAGCCTCGCACCGTTGCCGCACCGCAACTCAGTCCGCGCCTGGGTCGAGGCGGTGGATCCGGGTGACCTCCGCCAGCAGCTGGCGGCGAGCACCGGCGTCGCCCGCCAGAATCTCTCCGCCCAGCTCACCGCGGGCCGGCTCGCCCCCGAGATCGCCGTCCAGGCGGCGCGGATAGCGAACGTGTCGCTGGCGAGCGGTCTGGTGGTGACAGGGCTGCTCACACCCGAGGAGGGCGGCTGGCCCGAGGACGGCCGTGCCCGCGCGCTGTGCGCGATGCCCGACCTCGACCTGGTCTTCCTGGCACGCGACCGCCTCGACGTGCTGGGCAAGCAGATCCGGCGGGCAGAGCTCGACGACGGCAAGGACCGCGCGATGTGGGAGAACCTGGGATGACCGCGACCATCCAGTGGATCGCCCTCTGCATCTGCGCCCTGGGGGCCGCCGTCCGCGTCCCGGGAGTGCGGAACGGCCAGGGCCGGACCGTGTTCACGGCGCTCGTGCTGCTCACGGTCGCCGTCGGACTCTCGATCGTTCCCATCTACGAAGCCGTGGACGGCGTCCTGGGCGGGGTGAACATCGCGAACCTCCTGCTGCGGCTGACCCTCTACGCGGTCTTCGTGCTCCTCGGCGTCCGCACGGCGGCGGCGTTCGGATCGTCCCTCGCCCGGCGCCTGGTCGTGGGCCCGTTCGGGCTGGCGATCCTCGGCCTGACCGTCGCCGCCACCCTGTACTTCTTCGTCGCCAGTGAACTTCCGGGCACCTCCACGGGGCTGCACGCCTTCGGGGACCAGGACACGGTCCAGCAGTACGCGGCGGTGGGACGGCTCTATCCCGGCTACGTGGCGGGGTGCCTGGTCATCCCGGCGGTCGCATCGGTGGCGGACCGCCGAGCGCGGACCGCCCACCGGGTCGCCTGTGCGTTCCTGGCCTGCGGCTTCTCGCTGGTGGTGGTCTTCGTGCTGCTGAGGCTGACTCCCCTCGATCTGGGGGCCTGGGACATCGTCCTGCCGTTCTCGGCGATCATGTCGAACGTCGTGGGACTGTTCCTCGTGTGGCTGAGTCACACCCTCAATCGACGGCGCAACCAGCGGGCGAACAAGCTCGCCTGAGGCGAGGGCACCCGACTTTCCGTGCTCACCGTGCAGGAAAGTGATCCGATTGTGTCCTTGCCCCATTCACGTTTTCATGATCGTGTGCAAAAATAATGATTATGTAACTGCCGCTGTCCGTGGGGGGTCAGCGGATCGTTATCCGGCAGGTAGGTGCGTCCATTAGAACGGGTGGACCCACCTACCGGTCGGGCAAGCTGGGGACGCCGGAAGGGCACCATCCGCCATGTATCGACGGCGGATGGTGCCCTTCGTGGTCGTGCGTCCTGCTTCGTCCTATTCGGCGTCGTGGTCCGTCTCGATGATCCGGGCCAGGCTCTCGAGTGCGTCCTCGGCGCCGTCGCCCTCGGCACGCAGCACGATCACGTCGCCGTGCGATGCGCCGAGGCTCATGAGCGAGAGGATGCTGGAGGCGTCCATCGCCTCCTCGGCCGGCTCACCGTCCATGGCGATGGTGACCTCGAGCGGGAGTTCGCCCGCGGCCTCCGCGAAGATGGAGGCCGGGCGGGCGTGCAATCCCACGCGACTCGCCACGGTTGCCTTGCGTTCTGCCATGATGTGCTCCTTTTTCGTGGATGGGTTCCCCGTACAGCCAACCGGACCCGGGGTCAGGCCGCAACCGGCTCGGCGACGGCGGTGTTCTTCTTGCTCGAGGCGTAGCGCTTGAGGGCGATCACGGCGAGGGCCGAGACGACCGTGCCGACGAGGACGGCGAGGATGAACATCACGACGTTCCCGATGGCGAAGAAGACGAAGATGCCGCCGTGCGGGGCCTGCGAGGTGACTCCGGTGCCCATCACGATCGCCCCGGTGACGGCCGATCCGAGCAGGGACGCGGGGATGACACGCAGCGGATCCGCTGCAGCGAACGGGATGGCGCCCTCCGAGATGAACGCGGCGCCCAGCAGCCAGGCAGCCTTGCCGTTCTCGCGTTCCGCGAGGGTGAAGCGACGGCGGTCGATGATCGTGGCGAGCGCCATGGCCAGGGGTGGCACCATGCCGGCCGCCATCACCGCGGCCATGATCTGCCACGGTGCCTGGTTGTCGATGGAGCCGGCGCTCAGGCCGGCGACCGCGAAGGAGTAGGCCACCTTGTTGACGGGGCCGCCGAGGTCCACGGCCATCATGAGCCCGAGGATGACGCCGAGGCCGACCGCCGCGGTCCCGGTGAGGCCGGAGAGCCAGTTGTTCAGGCCTACCGTGATCGCAGCGATGGGTCCGCCGAGCACGAGGAACATCAGGCCCGAGGCCACGATCGACGCCAGGAGCGGGATGATGACCACGGGCATGAGGCTCCGCAGCCAGCGGGGCACGGAGAGGCGCCCGATCATCAGGGCGACGTAGCCGGCGAGCAGGCCGCCGACGATACCGCCGAGGAAACCCGCATCCATGAAACCGGCGACGGCACCGGCGACGAACCCGGGCGCGATACCGGGACGGTCGGCGAGGGCGTAGGCGATGTAGCCGGCGAGGGCGGGCACCAGGAACCCGAGGGACAGCTGTCCGATCTTGAACGCCACCGCACCGAGGTATTCGGCGAGTCCGCCGGCCGGGAGGTTCGCGAGGCTGTTCTCGAGGACCACGGCGTCGGCCGTCTCGGTGATGAGGTAACCGCCGAGCAGGAAGCCCAGGGCGATCAGCAGGCCGCCGCCGGCGACGAAGGGGATCATGTAGCTGACGCCGGTGAGCAGAGCGCGCTTGAGGGTGCTGCCGATGCTGTCCCGGCCGCCCTCGTCGTCGGTCTGGTCGTCACCGCCGGCGGTGCCGGCGACCCTGCGGGCGTTCGGATTCCCGGCGGCCGCCAGGGCTTCCTCGACCATCTCGCCCGGTTCGTCGATGCCCCGCTTGACGGGTGCACTGATGACCGGGAGGCCGGCGAACCGCTGCTTGTCCCGGACATCGACGTCGACGGCGAAGATGACGGCGTCGGCCGCCGCGATGACCGACGGATCCAGGGGGGTGGCGCCCGAGGAGCCCTGCGTCTCGACCTGGAGGTCGATGCCACGCTCCTTGGCTGCGGCGACGAGGGAGTCGGCGGCCATGTAGGTGTGCGCGATCCCCGTGGGGCAGGCGGTCACCGCGACCAGCCGGCGGACCTTGGTGTCGGTCGAGCGGCCGGCGTCGACGGCGGGACCGGTGGCGTCCACCCCGGCAGGCGTGGTGCCCAGGGTGGCTGCCGCCTCGTTCGTGCGGGCACTGTCCCCGGCCGACGGTCCGCCCGGACCGGCGGCGCCTGCCGCATGGGCGCCGGCACCGACGGTCGCCGCGTCCCCGATGCCGAGGGCTCCGTTGACCAGCGCGACGACGTCGGCGGGCGTCTCTGCGGCACGGAGGGAGGCGGTGAAGTCCTTCTTGATGAGCGAGCGTGCCAGCTTGGACAGGAGTTTGAGGTGCTCCTGGTCCGCGCCGTCCGGCGCGGCGATGAAGAAGACGAGGTCCGCGGGGCCGTCCTTGGCCCCGAAGTCCACCGCCGGCGCCAGGCGCGCCATGGCGAGCGTCGCCTCCGAGACCGCCGTGGAACGGCAGTGCGGGATGGCGATGCCGCCCGGGACCCCGGTGGAGGTCTTCTCCTCCCGGGCGAGGGCGTCGGCGTACAGACCGTCTACTTCCGTGGACCGCCCCTGTGCGGCGACCTGCTCCGCGAGATACCGGATCACCGAGGAGCGTTGTGTCCCCAGGTCCTTGTCCAGAGTCACAAGCTCCGGCGTGATGAGTTCGGACATCAGAATTCCTCCTGTGCTGTCGGTCCAGCGTTGGATCCGACGGCGCTTGGTTCGATCACGGGCAGCGTGACCATGAGTGGAGTGACCGCGACTGCGGCCGGCGTTGTCTGGTCGAGCGATGGAACGGTGGAGCCCGGTAGGGATGCGGCCGCCGATCCGTGGGCAACGGCCTGGCGCAGGCAGTTCTCCGGGAGTTCGCCTGCGCTGTGCGCCAGCAGGTAACCGGCCAGGGCGGAATCTCCCGCGCCGACCGTGGAACGCGCCGTGACCGGCGGGTGCACGGCGTGCCAGGACGACGGAACA
>NZ_CP024915.1:306856-319830 GCF_002953615.1 Arthrobacter agilis
TCGCGGACACCCGCGCCGAGAGTTCGCGGGGGCTGAAGGGCTTGCCGATGAAGTCGTCGGCGCCGATCTCGAGGCCGATCAGGCGGTCGATCTCGTCCTGGCGGGCCGTGACCATCACGATGTAGGCGTCACTGACGGCACGGCACTGGCGGCACACCTCCACCCCGTCGAGGTCCGGCAGATTGAGGTCGAGGGTGATCAGGTCGGGCCGGTGCTCCTTCACTGCCGCCACGGCGTCCAGCCCGGACGCGGCCTCCACGATCGCGAACCCGTTCATGCGCAGGGTCGTGGAGAGCAGTTCGCGGATATCCGGATCGTCCTCGACGACCAGCGCAGTGCGCTGCGGCGGAGAAACGGACATGGAACAAGAGTTCCATACATCGGGAGCCCGGAGGGCACGGAACGGACACTTGGCTTGAACTGATCTTGAGGATCGGCCAGTCCGCCCCCGTAGACTGCCGGGATGCAGCCGACCACCCTCAGCACCGTGCAGGTGAACGGCCTCACCCTCCGGATCCGGACGACGCCGGGGACCGACGCGTCCGCCACGTCCCGTTCCCCGTACGTCCTCGTCCATGGACTGGGCATGACCCACCGGTACCTCGACCGGCTCCGCGCCGAACTGGCGTCCGACGCCGTCGTGCACTCCGTGGATCTCCCCGGCTACGGACCGGATCCTCAGCCGGGCGGCCGGCTCGGGGTGGAGGACCACGCCGCCCTGATCATCGAGGCGCTGGCGGCCATCGACGTCCGGTCGTGCATCCTGATCGGGCATTCCATGGGAGTGCAGTTCGTCACAGAGGCAGCCCTCCAGGCGCCCGACCTCGCGGAACGGATCGTCCTGATCGGGCCGGTGGTCGACCGCGACCGCCGCACGGTGATCCAGCAGGCCGTCTCGCTCGGACGGGACACGTTCCGGGAGAGCCCGTCCGCGAACTGGACGGTGTACACGGACTACCTCCGCACGGGCGTGCGCTGGTACCTGCGCCAACTGCTGCCCATGATGGAGTACCCGCTGGAGCGCGCGGTCGAGCGGGTCCGGTGTCCGGTCCTGGTGCTCCGGGGCGGGCGTGATCCCGTCGCCCGGCGGCGCTGGTGCAGGGAACTCGCGGCACGCGCCCGGTATGGTCTCCTCGTGGAGATCGACGGCCAGCCGCATGTCGTCCAGCATTCGGCGGCACCGGCCGTCGCAGCGGAGATCATCGCCTTCCGGAGCGTGCCGGCCGCCGACGATCCGGCTTTCTTGTTCCAAGCTTCGGACCGGCCATCGGGAAAACTTGAAGATCGAAGCGCATAGTAGACGTATTGCAGCTGGTCCCGTCCGTCGTTCCATCGATCAGCTGCAAAGACACGGCACCCGGCCTGCGCTGATCGACAGCGTCGGCCGGGTGTTCCAAGCACCGGAAGGAAGATCGCATGCCTGATCTGCAAGAGTGGTCGACCAGCCGCCTGCTCACGACCGCCGCACGTCTCGTCGACCACGCGTGGAACGAGAGGCTGCTGGACATCGGGATCACCCATGCCGGCTACACCACCCTCGGCGTCCTGGCCCGCGAGGGCACCATGACGGGGGCGAAGCTCGCCCTCGCGGTGCACGTCCAGGCCCAGACGATCGGCAAGACGATCGAGAAGCTCGAGCGCCAGGGGTTCATCTCCCGTATCCGCGACAGCATCGACCGCCGCAGCCAGCGCATCACGATCACGCCGGAGGGCGTCGAGGCCCTCGCCAAGGCCGAGGACATCGAGCGCACACTGATGGTCGGCGAAGGACTGGAGTCCTTCGAGCTGCGCAGCCTGCTGCGCGGCATCGTCGGGGAACTCGCTCCCCAGCGGCAGAAGCCGGCAGCCGCCGTCGTCTGAGGCCTGCGCCGCAGCATCGTCCGACAGAACGGTCGTCCCTCGGGACGGCCGTTCTGTCGTCTCCGGGTGCACCAGGGCACAGACCGGAGGAATCGGTGCGGCGGATCGGCCCTTGACCTGGGACAACGACCTCAAGCTCTCCCACCCGCCCACGCCGCAGGAGGTGGAGGCGACGTGGGAGAAGTACCCCGACGCCGCCGCCGCCCTCGTCGTCAGCCCCACGCCCTACGGGAGCTGCGCCGACCTCGGAGCCATCGCGAGGATCTGCCACGACCGCGGAAAGCCCCTGATCGTCGACGAGGCGTGGGGTGCGCAGCTGCCGTTCCATCCCGACACCCCCACCTGGGCCATGTCCGCCGGGGCGGACCTCTGCGTGGTCAGCGTGCACAAGATGGGCATCGGCTTCGAGCAGGGCTCCGTGTTCCACCTCCAGGGGGACCTCGTGGACCCCGTCCGGCTCGAGCACTGTGCGGACATCCTCTCCACCACCAGCGCGAACGTGATGCTGTACGCAGCGATGGACGGGTGGCGGCGCCAGATGGTCCAGAGCGGACATGACCTGATCGACCGCGCGCTGGCCCTCACGCGGCGGGTCCGCGAGCAGATCGAGGAACTGCCCGGCCTGTACGTGCTGGAGGAGGAACTTACCTCCCACGAGGCTTCCCACGACCTCGACATCCAGCATGTGCTCGTCGACGTCTCGGGTCTGGGCATCACCGGGTACCAGGCCCACGACTGGCTGCGCGAGAACTGCAGGCTCGACTTCGGGACCACGGACCACCGTCGCCTCGAGATCACCATGTCCATCGCGGACGACGAATGGACCGTCCAGCGGCTGATGGACGGACTGCGCCTGCTGATCGACGCGGCCCCGGACTTCCCGCCATCGCCTCCCGTGCTGATCCCGGACGAGGGCGAACTGGACCTGGAGACCGTCATGCTGCCGCGCGATGCCTTCTTCGGTCCCGTGGAGGACATCCCGATCGAGGAATCCGTGGGTCGGATCGTCGCCGAGCTCGCCACACCCTACCCTCCGGGGGTCCCCGTCTTCCTGCCGGGGGAGCGCATCAACGAGGCGTCCGTCAAATACCTGCGCAGCGGTGTCGACGCCGGCATGGTCCTCCCCGATCCCGGGGACGCGTCCCTCGGGACCATCCGCGTGGTGAAGGAGTAGCACCCGGAGGCGGTCGCCGCCGCGTCCGGCAGGGGCGTCAGGTCGCCGGAGAAGGGCTCAGGGAGGGTTTCCTAGACAATCTAAGCATCCGTCGTACGATGAGCGGGTGAAGGACGAGCATCGACAGGCGGCCGCAGCCGAACTCCAGGACCTCATGCTGACCAACGAGACCGTCGACCAGTTCCTGGAGGATCTCGCCGGTCTCTCCTCGAGGATCCTCGGCCGCTCCGTCGAGGTGCAGTGCGGAGTGACGTACCGGCACCAGGACCTGGCCACGACGGTGGCCTCCAGCAGCGAGGAGGCACGGACGCTCGACGAGATCCAGTACGGTTTCGGCGACGGTCCCTGCCTGCACGCCATCAGCACGGGCAGGACCGTGATCGTCGACGACGCCCGTACGGACGGACGCTGGCCCGACTACTTCGCGGCGGTCGCCGATCACCGGTACTTCGCCATGATGGGCGTTCCCCTGGTCCTCGACGGCCAGGGCGGGGCGGCGCTGAATTTCTACGCGGCCGAGCCGGGAACCTTCACCAGCACCACCCAGGCGCTGGCGGAGGGATTCGCCCTCCAGGCCGCGAAGGCGCTGCAGATGGTCCTCCGGGTCTCCCGGCAGGCCGACACGTCCTCGGGCCTCAGGGCGGCGATGGAGTCGAGGACCACTATCGACATCGCCATCGGGATCATCATGGGCCAGAACCGCTGCACCCAGGCGGAGGCCTACGCGGTCCTGACACGGGCCTCGAATGCCCAGAACCTGAAGATCCGCGAGATCGCGCACAGGATCGTCGGCGGAGTGTCCGCCGAGCCGGCGCGTACGCACTTCTCGGACTGACAGGGCGGTCGCTCTCCGCGATCACCCGCGGGCAGGAGTCCGGGGCGAGCACGGTCCGGAAGGCTTCCACCGGCTCCGTACCGACCGGGAGGAGTCCTCCGGCGAGGCGGTCGCCGTCGGGGAGTTCGCCGTCGGGGAGTTCACCCGGCGGCGGAAGCCGGCCCCGACTGCGCGAGTCCGGCGAGGTCGTTGAAGCTGTACAGGTGCAGGCCTGCGTACCCGGAGGCACGCACCGCCCCCACCAGCGGACCCGGGTCGTAGGACGCCGACGAGAGCAACTGCCTGACGGCGGCCCCGGAGTTCGAGGCGCCCGCGGAGCGTTTGAGGAAGCCGAGGGACTGCCCCACCCCGATCCTGCCTGCAAGCCGCACCAGCCGTGCCATGCGCACCGGGCCCGGCACTCCCGCCCACACCGGCAGGCCCACTCCTTGGAGCCGCAACCGTGACGGGTAACCCCGCAGCGTGTCCGGTGAGAAGCAGAGCTGGGTGACGCACCAGGACGCGAACGGCTGTTTGGCGAGCATCGTCCTGACCAGTTCCTCGTCCGTGGCGCCCGGGTGCCCTTCGGGATACACGGCCATCCCCATCCGGAGCACCCCGCCCGAGAGATCCGCGATGTCCTCCATGAGCGCCCCGCTCCAGGCGTAGGGCCCGGCGGCCGCGGTGGCATCCCCGCCGATCACGAAGACGTCACCGATGCCCGCGTCGGCGCACCGCTCGACGTACCCGGCCAGCTCCGTCCGGCCTGTCACGGATCGCGCGGCCAGGTGCGGGATGGCGGTGTAGCCGGCCCGCGCGAGGTCCACCGCCAGGCCCACGGCCTCCCGCGGGCCGTGGTGCGGCAGGCACGTGACGGTCAGGGCGGCGGGGGCGGGCAGGTGCTCGCGGAGACGGTCGGCAATGCCTTCCGACGGGATGACCTCCACGCGGACCGGCAGGTCAGTCATCGACGGTCAGCACTCCACCACGTTGAGGGCGAGTCCGCCGCGCGCGGTCTCCTTGTACTTGTCCATCATGTCCGCGCCGGTGTCGCGCATGGTCTTGATGGCGACGTCGAGCGAGACGTGGTGTCGGCCGTCTCCCCGCACAGCCATCCGAGCGGCCGTGATGGCCTTCATGGCTCCGACCGCGTTCCGCTCGATGCACGGGATCTGGACCAGGCCGCCCACGGGGTCGCACGTCAGCCCGAGGTTGTGCTCGATGCCGATCTCGGCCGCGTTCTCGACCTGCTCGGGCGTGCCGCCGAGCACTTCCGCCAATGCACCTGCCGCCATGGCGCAGGCGGAACCGACCTCGCCCTGGCACCCCACCTCGGCGCCGGAGATCGAGGCGTTCTTCTTGAACAGCGAGCCGATCGCCGTTGCTGCCAGCAGGAAGCGGACGACGCCGTCGTCGTCGGCTCCCGGCACGAAGTCGACGTAGTACTTCAGGACGGCGGGGATGATGCCGGCGGCACCGTTGGTCGGCGCCGTCACCACCCGCCCGCCTGCGGCGTTCTCCTCGTTGACGGCCAGGGCGAAGAGCGTCACCCACTCCATCGTCCCGAGGCGGTCGTTCGGGTCGTCCGCCTTCTCGAGCAGTTGGCGCTGGCGCTCGGCGCGGCGTCGCACGCTCAACCCGCCGGGCAGGATGCCGCCCGTGGTGGTCCCCCGCCGGATGGTGTCCTGCATGACCGACCAGATCTCCAGCAGCCCGGTCCGCACCTCGTGCTCCGGGCGCCAGGACAGCTCGTTGGCGAGCACCACGTCGGAGAAGGACCAGCCGGTCGCCCGGCAGATGCCCAGCAGCTGGTCGGCGGTACCGAAGGGATGGGCCACCGGAATCGGCTTGAGGGCAACGGTCTCGGAGCCGATCTCGTCCTCGTCGAGCACGAAACCGCCGCCCACCGAGAAGTATTCCCTAGTACGTATCACTTCGTCCGCCGCTGTATATGCCGTAAACCGCATACCGTTGGTGTGGTAGTCGAGACGCTGGCGGCGGTGCAGCACCACGTCCGTCTCCGGATCGAACTCGATGCGCTGTTCGGCTGCGAGGTTCAGCGACCGGCACTCGCCGATGTAGGCCACGCGGGCATCGGCCGAGGTCGGGTCCACGAGATGGGGCTGGTCCCCCTCGAGTCCCAGCAGTACGGCCTTGACCGTCCCGTGGCCATGGCCGGTGACGCCCAGCGACCCGAAGAGTTCCACACGGACCCGCTGCACGCCGGCCAGGAGGCCGTCGGCACGCAGCACCTCGGTGAAGAGGTAGGCCGCGGTCATCGGTCCGCCCGTGTGGGAACTCGACGGCCCGATACCGATCTTGAAGAGGTCGAACGCGCTGATCGTCACTGCGGCGATCCGGCGGGTCGCCGCTTGTAGAACGGCGTGGGGATCACGGTGAAGGGTTCGGGCCGCCCCCGGAGGTCCACCTGCACCTCGGTGCCGACGGCGGCGTACGCCGCGTCCACGTAGGCGAGCGCCACGGGGTAGCCGAGCGTGGGACTCGGCAGCCCCGATGTCACCGTGCCGACGGCTGCCCCGTCCACGACGACGTCGTACCCGGCCCGCGCCGACCGGCGGCCGACCGCCCGGAGTCCGACGAGACGGCGTGCCGGCTCGACCGCCTTCAGCGGTTCGAGCACCGAACGGCCCACGAAGTCGTCGGGCTTCTTCGTGCTGACCACGGGTCCGAGGCCCGCCTCGAACGGAGTGGTGTCGAGCCCGAGTTCGTGACCGTAGAGCGGCATGCCGGCCTCCAGCCGCAGCGAGTCACGGGCCGCGAGGCCACAGGGCAGCAGTCCGTGCTTCCCGCCCGCCTCCAGCGCTGCGTTCCAGAGCCGCACCGCGACGTTGCCGCCGAGGAAGATCTCGAAGCCGTCCTCTCCCGTGTAGCCCGTGCGGGCCAGGAGCACGGGGAGTCCAGCCAGCTCGAGCTCCACCACGGCGTAGTACTTCAGGTCCCGGATGGCGGCGGCGTCCTCGGGGCGCGCGAGATCGAGGAGGACCGCTTCTGCCGTGGGGCCCTGCACCGCGACGAGGGCCGTGGTGTCCGACTGGTCCTCCACAGCGACGTCGAACCCCTTGGCGCGCAGCCGCAGCTCCTCGGCCACCACGGGCGCGTTGGAGGCGTTCGGCACCACGAGGAAGGAGTCCCCGGTCAGCCGGTAGGTGATGAGGTCGTCGATCACCCCGCCCGCCTCGTTGCAGATCAGCGAGTACTTCGCCTTGCCCACGGCGAGGACCGCGAGGTTGCTGACCAGGGCGTAGTTGAGGAACTCCGCGGCCTGCGGCCCGCTGACGAGCACCTCCCCCATGTGGGACAGGTCGAAGAGGCCCGCGGCCTTGCGGACCGTGTGGTGCTCCTCCAGTTCGCTCCGGTACTTCAGGGGCATCTGCCACCCGCCGAAGTCGGTGAACGAGGCTCCGTGCGCCTCGTGCTGGGTGTACAGGGCTGTGTGCTTGCTCTGCTCGCTCATGGACAGCGGGTTCCTAGTCTTCGAAGGATTCGATGGGCGGGCAGGAGCAGACGAGGTTGCGGTCGCCGTGGGCGCCGTCGATCCTGCGCACCGGCGGGAAGTACTTGTCGTGCCGCAGGGAGCGGAGCGGATAGGCCGCGAGCTCGCGCGGGTAGGCCTGCGTCCACTCGTCACCGATGAGCACCTGGGCGGTGTGCGGGGCCTGCCGCAGGGGGCTCTCCTCGATGCTGAACTCGCCGGCCGCCACACGGTCGATCTCACCCTTGATGGCGATCATGGCGGAGATGAAGCGGTCCAGTTCGGCGAGGTCCTCGGACTCCGTCGGCTCCACCATGAGCGTCCCCGCGACGGGGAACGACAGCGTCGGCGCGTGGAACCCGTAGTCGATGAGCCGCTTGGCGACGTCCTCCGCGGTGACGCCGGTCGCGGCGGTCAGCGGGCGGAGGTCCAGGATGCACTCGTGCGCCACGAGCCCCTGCACGCCCGTGTAGAGCACGGGGAAGTGCTCCGTCAGGCGGGCGGCGACGTAGTTGGCCGCGAGCAGGGCATGCGCCGTCGCGCTGGTCAGTCCCTCGGAACCCATCAGGGCGACGTAGGCCCAGGAGATGGGCAGGACGCCGGCCGAGCCGTACATCGAACCCGACACCGGGGTGCCGCCCTCGGCCGCCGGGCCGCCGTCGGTAGCGATGTCGCGGTTCGCGTCCCCGGGCAGGAACGGCGCGAGGTGCGATGCCACGGCGACGGGCCCGACGCCCGGTCCGCCACCGCCGTGCGGGATGCAGAAGGTCTTGTGCAGGTTCAGGTGGGAGACGTCGCCGCCGAACTCCCCCGGCTGGGCGAGGCCCACCAGCGCGTTGAGGTTGGCGCCGTCGATGTACACCTGGCCGCCCGCGCCGTGCACCTTCTCGCAGACCCACCGCACGTCCTCCTCGAACACGCCGTGCGTGGAGGGGTAGGTGATCATGATGGCCGAGAGGTTCTCGGCGTGCTGCTCGATCTTGGCGAGGAGGTCGTCGTGGTCGATGTTGCCGTTGGCCGCGGTGCCGACCACCACGACCTTCATGCCGGCCAGGACGGCGGAGGCCGCGTTGGTGCCGTGCGCGGAGGACGGGATGAGGCAGACGGTGCGGTTCTCGTCGCCGCGCGAGCGGTGGTAGCCGCGGATGGCGAGGAGGCCGGCGAGCTCGCCCTGCGACCCGGCGTTGGGCTGCAGCGAGACGCGGTCGTACCCGGTGATCTCCGCGAGGCGCTCCTCGAGGTCGGTGATCAGCTCGCGCCAGCCCTCGGTCTGGCTCTCGGGCGCGAAGGGGTGGATCGAGGCGAACTCAGGCCAGGAGATCGATTCCATCTCGACCGTCGCGTTGAGCTTCATGGTGCAGGAGCCCAGCGGGATCATGGTGCGGTCCAGCGCGAGGTCCTTGTCGGAGAGCCGGCGGAGGTACCGGAGCATCGCGGTCTCGGAGCGGTGCAGCGAGAAGACGGGGTGCGTCATGAAGTCCGACGTCCGGTGCAGGTCGGCGGGGATCCGCGCTGCGGACGCCGACCCCGTGTGGGAGCCGCCGAAGACGGCGGCGACGGCGGCGACGTGCTCGGGGGTCGTCGTCTCGTCGCAGGAGATGCCCAGGTGGTCGGCGTCGACGCGGCGGAGGTTGTAGCCCTGCGCCTCCGCCTTGTCCGCGTACTCCGCGGCCTTTCCGGGCACGTGGACCAGGAGCGTGTCGAAGAAGGCATCGTGGACGACGTCGGCGTCGGACCCCGCGAGGGCATCGGCGAGCTCGGCGGCGCGCTGGTGCGTGGTCCGCGCGATCGCCGTGAGCCCCTCGGGGCCGTGGTAGACGGCGTACATCGATGCCACGATCGCCAGCAGCGCCTGGGCGGTGCAGATGTTGCTCGTGGCCTTCTCGCGACGGATGTGCTGCTCACGCGTCTGCAGGGCGAGACGGTAGGCGGGTGCGCCGTCGGCGTCCTTGGAGACGCCGACCAGGCGTCCGGGCAGCATGCGCTCGAGGCCCTTGCGGACGGCCATGTAGGCGGCGTGGGGGCCGCCGAAGAAGAGCGGGACACCGAAGCGCTGGGCGGAGCCGACGGCGATGTCCGCGCCCTGCTCACCCGGAGCGGTGATGAGCGTCAGGGCCAGGAGGTCGGCGGCGACCGTGACGAGTGCGCCGCGTTCCTTCGCCGCGGCGACGACGGCCGCGTGGTCGCGCAGTGCGCCGGAGGCGCCGGGCTGCTGGAGGACCACTCCGTTGATGTCGCCGTCGGGCAGGCCCGCGGAGAGATCGGCGACCTCGACGTCGAAGCCGAGCGCCTCGGCACGACCACGCACGACGGCGACGGTCTGCGGCAGGGCGTCGGCGTCGATGACCGTGCGGCCCTTGTTCTTGCCCGAGCGGCGCATCAGGAGGACGGCCTCGGCGACGGCGGAGGCCTCGTCGAGCAACGAGGCATTGGCGATGTCGAGGGCCGTGAGGTCCTGGACCATCGTCTGGAAGTTCAGGAGGGCCTCGAGGCGGCCCTGGGAGATCTCCGGCTGGTAGGGCGTGTAGGCCGTGTACCAGGCGGGCGACTCGAGTACGTTGCGGCGGATCACCGGCGGCGTCACGGTATCGAAGTACCCCTGGCCGATCATCTGGACGGCGGTCCGGTTGCGGCCGGCGATGCGTCGCAGCTGTGCCAGCACCTCGGTCTCGCTGAGGGCCGCGGGCAGGTTCAGCCCACGGTCCAGGCGGATGCTCGCGGGGACGGCCATGTCCACGAGCTTCTCGAGGCTCGGGTAGCCGAGGACCTCCAGCATGTGCCCGGCGTCGGAGGAACGAGGGCCGATGTGCCGGTCGGCGAAGGTGGATGCTGTGCCGGAAGCCTGGTCGGGTGAGGCGGTCATGGGAACTCCGTACGTCAGAAAGGGGGCGCGGGCGCGCGCGTGCCTGGTCGGGTTCCTCCCCGCTCTGTAGGGGACCTGAGAGTTTCCGCAGGGCTCCGTGCCTGCTTGCACCGTCGGTGAGCGCCGGGGCCGGCCCGATGCTGCTTTCCAGAGTTGCCTACCCGCAGCGGTACTGGGCCTGAGAGATTCCTGGGGAGGATTTGCTCCTACGGCGCCTGCCGGTGTTGAGTCAACGGCAGAACTCTCCCGCTGCAGATCGAGGGCGTATTCAGTTGGGGTTCTCGGCGTGTGAGCCGTCCCACAGCTTACCGCGCTGCACGGACCGGAGGCAAAGACGACCGGGGCGGAGGCCGAACCCTACCCCCTCGCCAGGAGGACCGGAAGTCCCGGGCGGAATCCGGTCGTCCTGGCTCCCCGGCTGTCGCCGTGCGGGGTTAGCGTAGGCGGAGAACCCCTGAGCACCTGGAGCATCGATGTCGATCCCCCGCTTGCGGTCGCTGGCAATGGCCCTGATCCTGCTGGCCGCCGTCGTGCCCGGCGCGACTCCGGCCATGGCCGCCGGCCCGTCGTACGTCGCCCTCGGTGACTCCTACTCCTCGGGGACGGGGACGCGGGCCTACCTGGCGGACGGCTCCGCCTGCCAGCGCTCGGTCTACGCGTATCCGTCCCTGATCGCGAGCGCCAGGGGCTACTCGCTGGACTTCCGCGCCTGTTCCGGCGCCACCATCCCCGATGTCGTCACCACCCAGCTCAGCGCGCTGACGCCGGCAACGGCGTACGTCTCGCTCAGCGTCGGCGGCAACGACGCCTCGTTCGTGGCAGTCCTGACCGAGTGCGCCAGGCCGGCCTGGATGAGCAACTGCAACGCGGCGATCGACCGCGCCCGGGCCGTCATCGTGAACCGGTTGCCCGCGAGCCTAGCCTCCCTGTACAGCCAGGTCCGGGCGCGCGCACCGCAGGCGTCCGTGACGATCGCCGGCTACCCGCGGATCTTCAACGGCGAGGACTGCAACGCGGCGACCTGGTTCTCGCCGGAGGAGGAGGCCCGCCTGAACGCGACGGCGGACCTGCTGAACAGCACGACCGCGGCAGCGGCAGCAGCGGCGGGCTTCACCTTCCGCAACCCGACCGCCGCCTTCACGGGGCATGCCGTGTGCGATGACGTCGAGTGGCTCAACGGCCTGTCGAATCCCGTGTCGGACTCCTCCCATCCCAACCGGGCAGGCCACGCGGCCGGCTACGTCCCCCTGCTCGGTCCAGCCCTCACCGGGAGCCGCGTCGATGTCACGGCAGCGACCGTGCAGGCCGCGGAGCTCTCGGCTCCGGCCCTGGCCGGGCAGCAGGCCCACCATGCCGCCCGGGACGCCGGGATCACACCGAAGGAATTCGTCGCGCCGGACCTGAAGAGCCCTGCCGCGCGAGCCGCCGCCGCACGCGCGGGCGTGGACCTCGCGGACCCCGCGAGCATCGCACGCGCCGACCGCGCCGCGGAGGCCCGCCAGAACGGCCATCGAGCGGACTGAATCCCGATCTCCCATCCGCCTGCACCAATGTCCATACGTTTGCATGGAATAACAGGGGTGGGTGGCCGGTTCTACTGGCAGGCCCAGGGCGGGCCTGAACGCAGAGCACGGGAGCAACACGATGGCACGCGAACTGGAACTCGGACTCGACACCTTCGGGGACGTCACGCGCGGACAGGACGGCAACCCCGTCCCGTACCCGCAGGTCATCCGGAACGTCATCGCGGAGGCGGTGCTCGCCGACGAGGTCGGCGTCGACTTCATCGGCGTCGGCGAGCACCACCGCGACGACTTCGCCGTCTCCGCCCCCGAGACGGTGCTCGCAGCGATCGCCGGGCAGACGAAGCGCATCCGTCTCGGCTCGGCCGTGACGGTCCTCAGCTCGGACGACCCCGTGCGCGTCTACCAGCGGTTCGCCACGCTCGACGCCGCCTCCGACGGCCGCGCCGAGGTCATCCTGGGCCGCGGGTCCTTCACGGAGTCCTTCCCCCTGTTCGGTTACGAGCTCTCCGACTACGAACGCCTTTTCGAGGAGAAGCTCGACCTGTTCTCCGAGCTGATCAAGGAGGGCCCGGTCACCTGGTCGGGAAGCACCCGCCCCGGCCTCACCGGCCACGAGGTCTACCCGAAGACGCACGGCGGACGCCTGAAGACCTGGATCGGCGTCGGCGGCAGCCCCGAATCGGTGGTGCGCGCGGCCCGGTACGGCATGCCGCTCATGCTCGCGATCATCGGCGGCGACCCGGCCCGGTTCGCCCCCTACGTGGACCTGTACCACCGAGCACTCACCCAGCTCGGGCAGCCCACGCTGCCCATCGGCGTCCACTCCCCGGGCTACATCGCCGACTCCGACGAGCAGGCCCGCGAGGAACTGTGGCCGGACAACCGGATCATGCGGGACCGCATCGGCCGCGAGCGCGGCTGGGGCCCCACGACCCGCGCCGAGTTCGACCAGGAGGCGGACTCCGGCTCGCTCTACGTCGGCTCTCCGGAGACCGTCGCGAGGAAGATCGCCACGACGGCGCAGACGCTCGGGATCGACCGCTTCGACATGAAGTACAGCGCGGGCCCGCTGCCCCACGAGAAGCTCATGCACAGCATCGAGCTCTACGGCACCAAGGTCATCCCCATGGTCCGGGAGATGCTCGCCTAGGCAAGGACCAGCCGGGACGAACTTCTCCTCGCGGCGGCGGGAGGGCGGCGGTAGCGTGACGCGGACGCGCCACCGCGCGCCCCGGGCGCTGAGC
>NZ_CP024915.1:319930-322174 GCF_002953615.1 Arthrobacter agilis
AACCGCCACATCCAGCTGCTGGCCATCGGTGGTGCCATCGGCACGGGCCTCTTCATGGGCTCCGGCAAGACCATCTCCCTCGCCGGGCCCTCGGTCATCTTCGTGTACATGATCATCGGCTTCATGCTGTTCTTCGTCATGCGCGCCATGGGCGAGATCCTGCTCTCGAACCTCGAGTACAGGTCCTTCAGCGATTTCGCCGGTGACCTCCTGGGCCCCTGGGCCGGTTTCTTCACCGGCTGGTCCTACTGGTTCTTCTGGGTGGTCACGGGTGTCGCCGACATCGTCGCCATCGCCGGCTACGTCGACATCCTCGCCCCCGGTACCCCGCTCTGGATCCCGGCACTGGCCACGCCCGTGGTGCTCCTGCTCCTGAACCTGCCCACCGTGAAGGCCTTCGGTGAGGCCGAGTTCTGGTTCGCGATCATCAAGGTCGTGGCGATCCTCGCGCTGATCGGGACCGGCATCGTCATGATCGCCACCCGCTTCACCTCGCCGGGCGGCTCGGTCGCGGACCTCGCGAACATCTGGAACGACGGCGGCATGTTCCCGCACGGACTCTTCGGCTTCATCCTCGGCTTCCAGATCGCCATCTTCGCCTTCGCCGGTATCGAGCTGGTCGGCACCGCCGCCGCGGAGACCAAGGACCCCGAGAAGACGCTGCCCCGTGCCGTGAACTCCATCCCCATCCGTGTACTGCTCTTCTACGTGGGAGCCCTCACGGTGATCATGGCGGTCAACCCCTGGCGGACCATCGATGCAGCGAACAGCCCGTTCATCGGCATGTTCACCCTGGCGGGCCTCGGGGTCGCCGCCGTCGTCGTCAACCTCGTGGTGCTCACCTCGGCGGCATCCAGCGCCAACTCGGGCATCTACTCGACCTCGCGCATGGTCTACGGCCTCGCGCAGGACGGCAACGCCCCGACGTCCTTCGGGAAGCTCAGCCCACGCAAGGTGCCGCAGAACGCGCTGCTGTTCTCCTGCATCTTCCTGCTCGCCGGCCTGATCCTGCTGTACTCGGGCGACTCCGTGATCGGCGCCTTCACCGTCGTCACCTCGGTGGCCTCGGTGCTGACCATGTTCGTGTGGTCCATGATCCTGCTCAGCTACCTGGCGTTCCGGCGCCGCCGGCCCGAACTGCACGAGCGCTCGACGTTCAAGATGCCGGGTTCGGCCTTCATACCGTACGTGGTCCTGGCCTTCTTCCTGTTCATGCTCTTCGCGCTGGCACAGGCCGAGGACACCCGGCTGGCCCTGGTCGTGACACCGCTGTGGTTCATCCTGCTGGGTGCTGCCTGGTACCTGAACCGCAGGACACCGCTGCAGCAGGCCCGCATCGAGGAGCACAAGGCGACACTGCGGTCCGAGCGCTCCGCCGCTGCAGCCCGCTAGTCCCGCTCCATCCGATACGTGAGGACCGTCCCGCAGGGGGCGGTCCTTCGTCGTCCCGGGGTGTGCACAAGGGGGGATGTCATACTGCTGGGATGGCCAAGAACAGGATCCTCCGCGGCCGTGGCGTCCTCGCAGCCCGTCTCGACGACGACCTGAAGGAGCGGCTGCGCGCCGCCGTGGTCGATCCCCACCTCCTCCTCGCGGGCAAGGCCGCCCTCGCGGCCGCCCTTGCCTGGACCTTCGCGCTCGCCATCCCGGGAGAGGCCTCCCGGTATCCGTACTATGCTCCGCTGGGCGCCCTGCTGGCGATGTACCCGACGGTCGCGGGAACGCTCAAGTCAGGTCTGCAGACGGTCGCCGGACTCACGATCGGGATCGTCCTGGCTCACATCGCGGTCTGGGCGGGAGACCCCGACTGGCTGACGATCGCCTTCGTCGTCGGAGCGGGCGTGCTTCTCGCCGGCCCCCTGAAGAGGACTGCGGGCGGCGGCTCGGGGATCGCGTCCGCCGGGCTGTTCGTCCTGGTCATCGGCAACGAGAACCTGGGGTACTCGCTGGGCTACTTCGTGCAGACCGTCGTGGGCGTGGGCGTGGGCGTCGCCGTCAGCGCGCTGATCCTGCCGCCGCTCAACCTGAACGACGCGGTGGGGCAGATGAGCCGGCTCCGCAGGACGGCTGCACGTCAGCTCCAGGAGATGGGCGAGGCCCTGCAGGAGGACTGGCCGGCGGACGACCCGCGCTGGCCCGAACGGCGGGACGACCTCACCGCCACGGCACGGAATGCCCGCGAGGCCCTGCAGTTCGCGGACGAGAGCAGGAAGGGCAATCTCCGGCGGCGGTTCCACCCCCCGG
>NZ_CP024915.1:322274-325128 GCF_002953615.1 Arthrobacter agilis
GGTGCGGGTACTCCCGCCCCGACCGCCGCAGGCACACTGGACCAGGTCCAGGTGGACTCCCGGCGCCTCGTCCTGGACCACCTGCGGGCGGTCACCCCCGCCGTGGAATCCCTCGTCCAGAACGCGGGCACGCTCGCCGGCTGGGGCGTGGAGATGGCCGGCCGCCTGCTGGCCGGACAACGCCTCCTCGCAGCCGGCAACGGCGGCTCGGCCGCCGAGGCGCAGCACCTCACCGCGGAACTGGTGGGCCGGTTCGACGGCGAGCGCGAGCCGTTCTCGGCGATCTCCCTGCACGCCGAGAGCTCGGCCGTCACGGCCATCGCGAACGACTACGGGTTCGACCGGATGTTCGCCCGGCAGGTGAGCGCCCATGGCCGCCCCGGCGACATCCTGATGCTCCTGAGCACGAGCGGCAAGAGCCCCAACCTGCTGCACGCCGTGGAGGCCGCGAGATCGGCCGGCATCACGACCTGGGCCCTCACGGGGGTGGGCCCCAACCCGTTGACCGAGTGCGTGGACGACTACGTGGCGATCGACGCGGCGTCGGCCAATGCGCAGGAGGGCCACCTGATCGCGCTGCACGCCATCTGCCGGGCCTTCGACGCCGAGGTCCGCCGCTACCGGGAGGCCCAGCGATGAGGATCGTGGTGGTCGGGGACGTCCTGCTCGACACGGACCTCTCGGGCGGCGCCGGCCGGCTCTCACCCGACGCGCCCGTCCCCGTCGTCGACGTCGACGCGGTCCAGCGCCGTGCGGGAGGAGCGGGCCTCGTGGCCCGCATGCTGCAGGCGGACGGGCACGACGCCGTCCTGGTCACCGTCCTCGGCGAGGACGACGCCGCAGGCCTGCTGCGCGCCGAACTCGACGGCGTGACCGTGGTCGCCGGCCCCTCCGGGGCGCCCACGCCGGTGAAGACACGCGTGCGCGCCTCGGGCCAGCCCGTGGTGCGTTTCGACGAGGGCTGCGCGAAGCCACCCCTCCCGGGCTGCACGGCGGACATGCTCGCGGCGCTCGACGGCGCCGACGCGATCATCGCGGCGGACTACGGCCGCGGGCTCCTCGTCAACGACACACTGCGTGCCCGCCTCGAGGCGCTGGCCGCCTCGGTGCCCGTCGTGTGGGACCCGCATCCCGCCGGCGCGCAACCGGTCCCGGGAGTCGCCGCGGTGACGCCGAACATCGGGGAGGCACTCCGCTTCGCCGAGGTCGAGGGCTCCGGCACGCAGGCCGCCGCCGCGGCCGCCGACGTCCTGCTCCGGACCTGGGGGAGCCGGGCGGTCCTCGTCACGATGGGGGAGCACGGCGCCCTCGTGGCGTCGGCCGGCCTGCTGCCCCAGGTGGTGCCCGCACCGCGCGTCACCGCGTCCGACCCGTGCGGGGCGGGTGACCGCTTCGCGTCCGCGCTCGCCGTCGGGCTCGCAGGCGGAGCCGCGATCGACGTCGCCGCACAGCAGGCGACCGAAGCAGCGGCACACTTCCTCGCCTCGGGAGGTGTCGGCGCGATGGGCCGCAGCCGCGAGGAGGCGCCCGAGCAGTTGCCCGTCGACGGCCTCGACGCACTCATGGTGGCCCGCCGGACGCGGGAATCGGGTGGCACGGTGGTCGCGACCGGCGGGTGCTTCGATCTCCTGCACGCCGGCCACGCCCGCACACTCGCGGCGGCCCGACGGCTCGGGGACTGCCTGATCGTCTGCCTCAACTCCGACGAGTCGGTGCGGGGGCTGAAGGGCGAGCACCGGCCGATCATCAAGCAGGAGGACCGCGCCGAGCTGCTCGCCGCACTCGAGTGCGTCGACGCCGTGCTCGTCTTCGGTGAGTCCACACCGGAGAACGCCATCTCGCGCCTCCAGCCGGACATCTGGGTCAAGGGCGGCGACTACGCGGCGGAGGACCTCCCCGAGGCCGCCCTCGTGAGCAGTTGGGGCGGCAGGACGGTCACCGTCCCGTACATCCCGGCACGCTCCACCACCAAACTTGCAGCCGCGCTGGCACGCGTCGGCTGACGGGCTGCAGATCCGCGCCCGGCCTGATTGCGCCGGGCGCACGCAACGAAAGGAACAGCATGACTGAGAACGCAACCACCACTCCGGGGACCAGCGGCTACAACCCGGGACGGGTCCTGGTGACGGGCGGGGGCTCGGGCCTCGGCGCGGCCATCGTCCAGGGCGTCATCGCCGCCGGAGGCACCCCGGTGGTGCTCGACCGCGACATCAGCCGCGTCACGGGCGTCAAGGCCTTCGAGGTCGACGTCGCGGACCGTGCGGCCGTCGAGGCAGCCGTCCGGGAGGCCGCCGAGACGATGGACGGCCTGGACGCCGTCGTCACCGCGGCGGGCATCGACCGGTGCGGGGCGCTCGACACCGTCCCGGCCGACGAGTGGGAGAAAGTGATCGGCGTGAACCTGATGGGCACGGCCTCCACGGCCCGCGCCGCCCTGCCGTACCTGAAGGAGTCGCACGGCCGCGTGGTCACGATCGCCTCGACGCTCGGCATCAAGGCCGTGGGCGACGCGACGGCCTACTGCGCCTCCAAGTTCGGGGTGATGGGCTTCTCGCAGGCCCTCGCCGCCGAGACCGCCGGCCAGATCGGCGTCACGACGATCATCCCCGGCGGCATGAAGACGCGTTTCTTCGACGACCGCGACGAGCAGTACAAGCCGCAGGACGATTCACGCCTCAACGACCCCGAGCGGGTGGCCGAGGCGATCCTCTTCGCGCTCTCGCAGCCCAAGAGCTGCGAGATCCGCGAGATGGTCATCGCCCACGCAGAAGAAGGCTCGTGGCCCTGAGTTCGGCCACGTCCGGATAGACGACGGCGGGCTGGACGGCCGCGACGAACGAGTCATCGTGCTCGC
>NZ_CP024915.1:325384-336288 GCF_002953615.1 Arthrobacter agilis
GACGCTCCTCGTCCAGTCCGGCAAGCCCGTGGGCGTGTTCCGCACCAACCCCTGGGCTCCGCGCGTGCTGCTCGCCAACTCCAATCTCGTCGGGGACTGGGCCACCTGGCCCGAGTTCCGTCGCCTCGAGGCCGAGGGCCTGATGATGTACGGGCAGATGACCGCGGGCTCCTGGATCTACATCGGCACGCAGGGCATCCTCCAGGGCACGTACGAGACGTTCGCCGCGATCGCCCGCAAGCGGTTCGGCGGGAGCCTCGCCGGCACGCTGACGCTCACCGGCGGCTGCGGCGGCATGGGCGGCGCCCAGCCGCTCGCCGTCACCCTGAACGGCGGGGCCGTGCTCATCGTCGACGTCAGCGAGGCGCGCCTGCGCCGCCGCGTCGCGAAGCGGTACCTGGACACCGTCGCGGACACGCTCGACGACGCCGTCGCGCAGGTCCTCGCCGCGAAACGCGAGAGGCGCGCGCTGTCCGTCGGCGTCGTCGGCAACGCCGCGACCGTCTTCCCCGAACTGCTGCGGCGCGGACTCGACGTCGACATCGTCACCGACCAGACCTCCGCCCACGATCCGCTGAGCTACCTGCCGGAGGGCATCTCGCCCGACGAATGGGACCGCGAGGCGACGGCCGACCCCGACGGGTTCACGAAGAAGGCGCAGGTGTCCATGGCCCTCCAGGTCGAGGCGATGGTGGGCTTCCTGGACGCCGGCGCCGAGGTCTTCGACTACGGCAACTCCATTCGGGACGAGGCCCGCACGGGGGGCTACGGGCGGGCCTTCGACTTTCCCGGCTTCGTGCCCGCCTACATCCGGCCCCTGTTCTGCGAGGGACTCGGCCCGTTCCGCTGGGTGGCGCTCTCGGGGGACCCGGCGGACATCGCCGTCACCGACGCCGCCCTCAAGGAGCTGTTCCCCGACAACGCGCACCTGCACCGCTGGCTCGACGCCGCCGCGGAGCACGTCGAGTTCGAGGGCCTGCCGGCGCGCATCTGCTGGCTCGGCTACGGTGACCGCGCGAAGGCCGGCCTGCTGTTCAACCGGCTGGTCGCCGAGGGCAGGGTGTCCGCGCCGATCGTCATCGGCCGCGACCACCTCGACTCCGGGTCCGTCGCCTCCCCCTACCGCGAGACGGAGGCGATGGCCGACGGCTCGGACGCCGTCGCCGACTGGCCCCTCCTGAACGCCCTGCTGACGACGTCGTCGGGCGCCACCTGGGTGTCCATCCACCACGGCGGCGGCGTCGGGATCGGCCGCTCCATCCACGCCGGGCAGGTCTCGGTCGCGGACGGGACCGACCTCGCGGCCCAGAAGCTCGAGCGGCTCCTGACGAACGACCCGGGGATGGGCGTCATCCGCCACGTCGACGCCGGCTACGAACGCGCCCGGGAGGTCGCCGCCGAACGCGGCGTGCGCATCCCCATGCAATCCTGAGAAGTCCCACCCGCCACCACCGGAAGGCATCCCGTGCAGACCGTCTCCTCAGTCCTCGACTCCATCAGCGACGTCGGCCGCGACGCGACCCGCGGCGGGTACTCCCGTGGCGTGTACACGGGTGCCGAGCTCTCCCTGCGGGAGTGGTTCGCCGCCGAGGCGCAAGCCCGCGGGCTGTCCGTGGAGACCGACCGCAACGGCATCCTCTGGGCCTGGTGGGACGCGACGGACAGCCGGGACGGCGCCCTGGTGACCGGCAGCCACCTCGACTCCGTCCCCGGCGGCGGTGCCTTCGACGGGCCGCTCGGTGTCGCCTCGGCGCTCGTCGCCGTCGATCTCCTGCGGGAGCGGGGCGTGCAGCCGAACCGGTCGCTCGCCGTCACGGTCTTCCCCGAGGAGGAGGGCTCGCGGTTCGGGGTGTCCTGCCTCGGCTCCCGCCTGCTCACGGGCACGCTCGACCCCGACGCCGTCCGCTCCCTGACCGACACCGACGGCACCACCTTCGCCGAGGCCGCGCGGGCGGCCGGCGTCGATCCGGCGCACCTCGGCCGCGACGAGGAGGCCATCCGGCACATCGGCGACTTCGTCGAGCTGCACGTGGAGCAGGGGCGCGGGCTGATCGACCTGGACTCCGCCGTCGCCGTCGGCTCCACCATGCTCGGCCACGGCCGCTGGCGGCTGTCCGTCACCGGACAGGGGAACCATGCGGGGACCACCCTCATGGCCGACCGCGCGGACCCGATGGTCGCCGCCGCCCAGGTGGTCCTCGCCGCCCGGCGGATCGCCGCCGAGCAGGACGGCGCGCGGGCCACAGTGGGGCGCCTCCAGCCGGTACCGGGCGGCACGAACGTCATCGCGTCCCGCGTGGACCTCTGGCTCGACGTGCGCCACGAGGAGGACGCCGTCACCGCGGCCCTGATCGAGCGGATCCACGGGCAGGCGCAGAAGATCTGCGCCTTCGAGGGGTGCCGTGCCACGTTGACCGAAGAATCCCGCAGCACCACGGTGCACTTCGACGGCGCGCTGCAGCGCACGCTGGGCAACGCGCTCGGCCGCTCCTTCCCGGGCGCGCCGACGCTGCCGACGGGGGCCGGTCACGACGCGGGCATCCTCGGCAGCATCGCACCGACGGCGATGCTCTTCGTCCGCAACCCCACGGGCATCAGCCACTCGCCCGAGGAGTTCGTGGAGCGCGACGACGCCGATGCGGGTGCGACCGCCCTCGCGGACGTCCTCGAAGACCTCCTGTGACGCTGCTGAACGGAGGCGCCCGCCCGGAGCGCTGGCACGGGCCGGATCAGACAGCAAGCGGGCGGGATGCGGTCCGTGCCGTGTGGTGCGAGTCCGCCTGGCTGGGAGGCGACGGCGTGGCGGACGCGGTCCGCGTGGAGGTCGACGCCGACGGCACGGTGGTCGGCGTCGCGTCCGGTGTCCCGGCGCAGGCCGGCGACGTCGTCCTGTCCGGTGTGGCCTTCCCCGGTGCCGCGAACGCGCATTCGCACGCGTTCCACCGTGCCCTGAGGGGCCGTACCCACGACCACGGCGGCACCTTCTGGACCTGGCGGGAGAGCATGTACCGCGCGGCGGCGGCCCTGACCCCGGAGCTCTACGAGGAACTGGCCACCGCCGCCTATGCGGAGATGGTCGCGGTGGGCTGGACCAGCGTCGCCGAATTCCACTACGTCCACCACCAGCCCGACGGCACACCCTACGGGCAGGGGGACTCCGGCCCGCACGCCATGGAGCTCGCCCTCGCGCGGGCGGCCGTCCGCGCGGGCATCCGGCTGACCCTGCTGGACACCTGCTACCTCGCCGGGGGCTTCGGGGCTCCCCTCGAGGAGGGGCAGCGCCGGTTCTCGGACGGCACCGCCGCGCAATGGCTCGACCGGCTCGCCGCCCTCCGTGCCACGGTCTCCGCACTCCACCCGGCCCACCAGGTGTCCGTCGGTGCCGCCATCCACTCCGTGCGCGCCGTCCCCGAGGACCAGCTGGCCGTCATCACCCAGCACCTGCCGGCCGGGCTCCCCCTGCACGTCCACCTCTCCGAGCAGCCCGCGGAGAACGAGGACTGCCTCCGTGCCACCGGCCGCACCCCGACCGCCTTGCTCGACTCCTACGGACTCGTCGGGAGCCGGCTGTCCGCCGTCCACGCGACCCACGTCAGCGAGCGTGACATCGCCGTCCTCGCCGGTGCCGGGGCCGCCGTCGTCCTCTGTCCCACCACCGAGGCGGACCTGGCGGACGGCATCGGCCCGGCCGGCGACCTCCGCGCAGCGGGAGCGACGCTCGCCCTCGGCACCGACCAGCACGCCGTCGTGGACCCATGGCTGGAGATGCGGGCGCTGGAGCACGGAGAGCGCCTGCGCACCGGGCGGCGGGGTCACTTCGAACCGGAGCAGCTGCACGCCATCGCCTCCCTCGGCGGAGCAGCCGCGCAGACCCGGCCGGGCGCCGGCTTCCGGCCCGGCCGCGCCGCCGACTTCATGGCCGTCGACCCGCGCAGCGCGCGCACGGCCGGGTCCTCCCGGGAGCAGCTCGCCTACACCGCGACCGGCCAGGACGTCACGGGTGTCGTCGTCGGGGGAGTCCTCGTGGCGCGCGACGGCGTCCACACCACGCTGGGGAGGCCCGCCGACCTGCTGGTTACGGCCATCGCCCGGCTGGACGAGGCGGCGCAGAGGGAGCACGAGCCCGGCAGGAGCCCGGCGGGCCACAGCCGGGAGCAGCACTGATGTCCGTCCTGATCACGAACATCGGTGAGCTCCTCACCTCGGACCCCGACGGCACCACCCTGCGGGACGCCGCCGTGGTGTTCGAGGGCGAGCGCATCAGCTGGATCGGCCCGGCCGCGCACGCTCCGGCCGCCGACGAGAGCCACGACGCCGGTGGCCGTGCAGGCCTCCCGGGCTGGGTCGACAGCCACACGCACCTCGTGTTCGCCGGCGACCGGACGGCCGAGTTCGAGGCCCGCATGGCGGGGGAGTCCTACGCCGCGGGTGGTATCGCCGTCACCGTCGACGCGACACGTGCCGCCGGCGACTACGACCTCACGCGACTCCTGCTGGCCCGGGTCGCCGAGGCCGCGGCGGGCGGGACCACCTACCTGGAGACGAAGACGGGCTACGGGCTCGACGTCGAGCAGGAGGCGCGCAGTGCGCGCATCGCGGCAGGCGTCGCCGACGAGGTCACGTTCCTCGGTGCGCACCTCGTGCCGCGCGGGGAGGACGCGGACCACTACACCGACCTGGTGTGCGGGCCCATGCTCGACGCCGTCCGCCCCTACGTCCGCTGGGCCGACGTCTTCTGCGAGACGGGAGCCTTCACCGCCGAGCAGTCACGCCGCGTGCTCTCCGCCTCCGCCGCAGCCGGCCTCGGCCTGCGCGTGCACGGCAACCAGCTGGGACCGGGCGACGGCGTCGCGCTCGCCGTCGAGTTCGGCGCCGCCAGCGTGGACCACGTCAACCACCTGACCGACGACGACGTCGAGGCGCTCGCCGGTACCTGGGCCGGCTTCGCTGCGCGGGGCGAACCCGGCACGGTGGCCACCTGCCTGCCCGCCTGCGACCTCTCCACGCGCCAGCCGTTCCCGCCCGCCCGGAGGCTCCTCGGCGCCGGCGTGCAACTCGCGATCGCCAGCAACTGCAACCCCGGTACGTCGTTCACGAGCTCGATGGCCTTCTGCGTGGCCACCGCCGTCCTCCAGATGGGCCTCACCGTGCAGGAGGCGGTCCGCGCCGCGACCTTCGGCGGAGCGCTCGCGCTGCGGCGCCACACGGGCGACGACGAGGACGGCCGGCGCGCGGTCGGCTCCCTGGCCGTCGGGCACCGTGCAGACCTGCAACTGCTGGACGCGCCCTCGGCCACGCATCTCGCATACCGGCCGGGCATGCCGCTCGTCCATGCCGTCTGGCGGGCCGGGAGCCGCGTGCGGTAGGGGAGGCAGGCGGATGTCCGCGGACTGGGAATCACCAGCCGCCGCTGGAAGGATAGCGCCATGACTGCCGAGTCCTCCCCGTCCGCTCCAGCAGCACCGGGCGGTGCCGTCCACCCGGAGCCACCCGTCCCGAGGCGCCGCATCACCGCCGAGCTGCTCATCGTCTTCGGCCTGTCCCTCGGACAGTCCGGTGTGTACGCGATCGTGAGCCTGGCCGAGAAGCTGACGCGCGGCCCCCTCGCCGCGCAGACCACCACGCTGAACCCGGTGCTCGACGACCGGCAGTACTTCGACCTCACCTACCAGCTGCTGGGAATCTTCTTCGCCCTGGTGCCGGTGGCCCTGGTCCTGTTCCTGCTCAGTGGCCACGGGGTCTCGGCGTTCCGGCGCCTCGGCCTCACGTTCGAGAGGCCCCTGCGCACCATCGGGTTCGGGATCGGCCTGGCGGCGGTCATCGGTATCGGCACGCTCGGGGTCTATGCCGGTGGCCGCGCGCTCGGCATCACCACCGCGCTGGTGCCCGCCGCGCTCGACACCTACTGGTGGACGATCCCCGTGCTCATCCTCTCGGCGGTCCGGCACGCCGTGCTCGAGGAGGTCATCGTGGTGGGGTACCTGTTCCTCCGGCTGCGGGAGCTCGGCTGGTCGACCCCGGCCATCATCCTCACGAGCGCCCTGGTGAGGGGCAGCTACCACCTGTACCAGGGGTTCGGGCCCTTCCTCGGCAACGTGCTCATGGGCCTGCTGTTCGCCTGGTTCTACACGCGCAGCCGTCGGGTGATGCCGCTCGTCCTGGCACACGCGCTCATCGACATCACGGGTTTCGTCGGATTCACCCTGCTCGGTCCCGCCATCGGGATCGGCGGGTGACCGCCTGAGCGAAGCCTAACCTTCGGTCATTGCGCACGCCGATCATGACTAAATTATCCGGTGGACGCGGTGTTACCGTGAGTCCGTTCAGCGAAGCGGCGGCCCCGATCGGGGCCTCACCGGACCAGCCAGGAGGAATCATGAGCGTCGTCACCAGTGTCTCTGAATGCAGCGTCCACAACTGCTCCTTCAACCACGACGGCTGCACCGCCGTCGCCATCACCGTGTCGGGCAGCGAGGAACACGCATCCTGCGCCACGTTCATCGACACGTCCATCAGCGGCGGACTGCCCAAGATGCTCGCGCACGTCGGAGCATGCCAGCGATCCGAGTGCAGCTACAACCACGACCTGCTGTGCAGCGCCCCGGCCGTCAAGGTGGGCCCCGGCGCCGAGGCCGCGGACTGCCTGACCTACACCCACGCCTGATCACTCCACACCACAGCAGCGACACAGCAGAAGGGACCGGACATCATATCCGGTCCCTTCTGCGTCCGCGGCGGAGGTCAGATCTCGATGCGGCCGTCGGCGGTCTCGAAGGTCACGGACATGATGCCCGGGGTTCCGTTGGGTGCGATCCACTGGACCTGGACGCCGTCGAGCGTCTCCTCGACCTCCGTGCCGAGCCATTCCGTGACGCGCTCGGACGAGCCGGCGATGGTGAGGCAGTCCAGCTTGACCGTTGCAGGACGGGCCTTCGACGGGTGCAGGGACTCGGTGCCCTCGTCCCAGCGGAGCAGATAGGGCACCTGCGGATCCGCGATGAGGCCTTTGATGCCGATCTGCTGCCAGGTCAGCTCCTGGCCGTCCGGGAACTTGCGGTTGCCGGGAACCGCACCGCGGCCGAGCCGCTCCTCGAAGGGTCCCAGGTCGTCGACGGCGACGCACCAGCCCATCCAGCCTCCACCGGCCTCGGAACGCGCCCGCACGGCCTGGCCGAACGGCGCCTTGTCCGACGCGGGGTGGTTGAGGACCTCGACGACCTCCAGGTACTGGCCGTTGACCAGCGGGAAGATCATGTTGCGGGTGCCGAAGCGGGGGTGCACACCGCCCTTCACCGGTTCCATGCCGAGCCTGGCCGAGATCCGGTCGGCGGTCGCAGCAAGTCCATCGGGTTCGCAGGCATAAGAGACGTGGTCCAGGCGCATGCCGATATTTTGGCACTAAGTGATCTGCGTCTCGACTAAGGCTTGCCTTACCCGTTCGACCGACCGCCGAAGGGGGTCAGCCGCTCCTTCACGGAGGGTCACACGGGTTGCCGGATGCGCCCCGATGGGCTTTCATGAATGCAGGTCATGAGTGCCAGCACGAAGCCCCGGCTTGCTGGCCGGCAACCCTCCAACCGCGGTGGGGTGCCCCGGGTGAAGACCAGGTTCGGCGCCACACCGGCGTCGTGCAAGCGCGGGCTCCTGCGGGCCCGGTCTCCTGGAACGGCGTCCACCGACGGGAGCATCGGAACCCGGCGGAGCCCCTTCCTACAGGGAGCACCATGTCCGACGATTGGTCCTTCGAGACACGCCAGATCCACGCCGGCCAGGTGCCGGACACCGCCACGGGAGCGCGTGCGCTGCCCATCTACCAGACGTCGTCATTCGTCTTCCCGAGTGCCGAGAGCGCCGCGAACCGGTTCTCGCTGACGGAACTCGCGCCCATCTACACGCGCATCGGCAATCCCACGCAGGAAGCGGTGGAGACGCGGATTGCGAGCCTCGAGGGCGGCGTCGGCGCGCTGCTCCTGGCCTCCGGCCAGGCGGCGGAGACCTTCGCGGTGCTGAACATCGCCGAGGCGGGTGACCACATCGTGGCGAGCCCGAGCCTCTACGGCGGCACGTACAACCTCTTCAAGCACACGCTGAAGAGGTTCGGCATCGAGACCACCTTCGTCGAGGACCCCGACGACCTCGAGCAGTGGCGCGACGCCGTCCGGCCGAACACCAAGCTCTTCTTCGGGGAAGTCGTGTCCAACCCACGGCAGGACGTCCTGAACATCGAGGGCATCAGCGCCGTCGCCCACGAGAGCGGGATCCCCCTGATCGTGGACAACACGCTGTCCACGCCGTACCTGATCCGGCCCATCGAATGGGGCGCCGACATCGTGGTGCACTCCGCGACGAAGTACCTCGGGGGCCATGGCAATGCCATCGCCGGCGTCATCGTCGACTCGGGGAACTTCGACTTCGCCCAGTACCCCGAGCGCTTCCCGGGCTTCAACAGCCCGGACGAGAGCTACCACGGACTCGTCTACGCGCGGGACCTCGGTGTCGGCAGCGCCCTCGGCGCGAACCTCGCCTACATCCTCAAGGCCCGCGTCCAGTTGCTGCGCGACCTCGGCTCGTCCGTGTCGCCGTTCAACGCCTTCCTCATCGCGCAGGGCCTGGAGACCCTCAGCCTGCGCGTGGAGCGCCACGTGCAGAACGCCCAGGCCGTCGCCGAGTGGCTCGAGGGGCACGACGACGTCGAGCGCGTCTCGTATGCGGGCCTCGCCTCGAGTCCCTGGTACGAGCGCGGCAGGAAGTACGGGCGGAACAACGGCACGGGCGCGATCGTCAGCTTCGACATCGTCGGGGGACTCGAGGCCGGCAAGCGCTTCGTCGACGGGCTGGAACTCCACTCGCACGTCGCGAACGTGGGCGATGTGCGCTCGCTCGTGATCCACCCGGCGTCCACGACCCACAGCCAGCTGGGGGCGGAGGCGCAGCTGACCGCCGGAGTGCGCCCGGGCCTCGTGCGCCTCTCCGTGGGCCTCGAAAACATCACCGACATCCTCGCCGACCTCGACGCGGGCTTCCGCGCCGCCAAAGGAGCCTAGCCCTTCGTGACGACCTACCCTCCTGCTCCGCTGCACCCCGGGATCGACGGCGCACGCCCTCCGGGGGACGGGCTCCTGCGCATCGCGCCGATCGGTCCGCTGGCCCTGGAGACGGGCGGCACGCTGCCGGACGTGCAGCTCGCCTTCGAGACCTGGGGCCGGCTGAACCGGGACGGGTCGAACGCCGTGCTCGTGCAGCATGCCCTGACCGGCAGCTCGCACGTGGCACGCGGCGACTCGGAGGAGGAGGGCTGGTGGGATTCGCTCGTGGGTCCCGGCCGCACGGTGGACACCGACCGGTACTTCGTGGTGTCGATCAACATGCTGGGAGGCTGCTACGGCTCGACGGGGCCGGCCAGCCTCGCGCCCGACGGGACGCCGTGGGGCTCGCGTTTCCCCCTGATCACCATCCGGGACTCCGTCCGGGCCGAGGCCCTGCTGGCCGACCGGCTCGGCATCGGCCGGTGGCACTCGGTCCTCGGCGGCTCGATGGGCGGGGCGCGCGCCCTGGAATGGGCACTCATGTATCCGCAGCGCGTTCAGCGGTGCGCCGTCATCGCCTGCACCGCCGCCAGTTCGGCCGAACAGATAGCGTTCGCCCAGGCCCAGGTGCAGGCGATCCGGCTCGATCCCGCCTACCGCCGCGGCGACTACTACGACGGTGCCCCTCCGGAGGCGGGCCTCGGCATCGCCCGGCGGATCGCGCACATCACCTACCGCTCGGAACACGAGCTGGAGGCGCGCTTCGGTCGCGCGGAGCAGGACACCGAACAGCCGTTCGGCGCCGTCCTGCCCGCTGACCGCGGGCGCTACCAGGTGGAGAGCTACCTCGACCACCAGGCGGACAAGCTCGTGGGCCGGTTCGACGCCAACAGCTACGTGATCCTGACCGAGGCACTGATGAGCCATGACGCGGCGCGCGACCGCGGTACGCTCGACGACGCCCTGGGCACCGCGACGGCGGAGTTCTTCGTCGCGGCCGTGGACTCGGACCGGCTGTACTACCCCGTGCAGTCGAGGCGCCTGGCCGCCGGGCTGCCGGGCGAGGTGCCCGTCCACATGATCTCCTCACCGGTGGGCCACGACGCCTTCCTGACGCAGATCCACCAGCTCGACGCAGACCTCCGGGCCGCCTTCTACACCCGGTAGCAGATACCGGTTGGGTTTCCACGGACAGGCACCTAGTCTTGGAGGTAAGCCTGCTTAGGAATTCGTGGCAGGCAGGTCCCGGGTCGAAGTCCTGGGACCACCGACGTCGAAAGAGGAGCTGTTCATGGAACTGAGCACCATTGGCTGGAACCAGGAAGCACGCGACAAGATCCTGCTGGACGCGGACCGCGCGCTGCAGGGGGCGGTCCGCGAGGCCGTGGAGACGATGGACGGCAAGTCCCGCGACGAGGTCTACGAATTCCTCTTCCAGAAGCTGCAGCCGCAGTTCGTCGACTTCAAGCCGGGGCCGGACCTCAGCGCGTGCGCCGACGCCGTGGCCAACGGTGAGGTCTCCCTCGACAGCTAGGAACGACGGGCTGCGCCGCCGGGGGGACTGACCGCCCGGCGGCGGTCAGTCCGCAGCACCCGGCGGCATGCCCGGCCCGAAGATCGGTGCGACGTCCGGCCGCTTCGCGAGGACGCCGTCGCCCGACGACCGGTGCCGGAGCCTGCGCAGGACCCACGGCACGAAGTACTCCCGGGCCCACACGAAGTCCTCCGCCCGCGCCGCCCGCCACGTGCGCGCCGGGAGCTCCTTCGGATGCAGCGGCTCGAGCGTATGCCGTACGGCGAGGGTGTCCAGGACCATCGCGGCGATGGTGTGGTGGCCGAGCGGCGAGAAGTGCAGGCGGTCGGAGGACCACATCTGGG
>NZ_CP024915.1:336388-336460 GCF_002953615.1 Arthrobacter agilis
GGGGGCACCAGGCGCCGGCTGCAGCCGCGTTGTTCGCGGCTTCAGGACCCGCCACGCCCTCGATGGCACCCT
>NZ_CP024915.1:336560-351458 GCF_002953615.1 Arthrobacter agilis
TGCCGAACTGCTTCTTGTTCTCGCCCTTGGCGAGCTTGCGCTCCGAGGCGTAGGACAGGAAGGTCGCGACGTCTGCGCCACCGGCGGGGATGGTGCCGACGGGGAAGCCGATCAGGGTTCCCCGCAGCCATGGCTTCCAGGAGCGGCGAAGATCGTCCTTGCGGAGCCAGCTCGTCCAGCCGCCGGTCACCGGGATGACCTTGATGGGGCCGTGCCGGAGGCGGGAGGCCACGTACAGCGCCTCGCCGACGGCGAAGAGCGCCACCGCCACGAGGACGACGTCGATCCCGTCCGCCAGGAAGGGGCTGCCGAAGGTGTAGCGCTGCTGGGCGGTGAGCGAGTCGAAGCCCACGAGCGCGATGAAGAGGCCGAGGCCGAGGGACGCGAGGCCGCGCAGCACGGACGAACCGAGGAGTGCGCCGACCGTCAGGAACGCCACGACCATCAGGGCCACGTACTCCACGGGGCCGATCTGCACCGCGAAGGCCGCCACGTACGGAGCGACGAAGCTGAGCAGGACGGTGGCGATGGTGCCGGCGACGAACGAGCCGACCGCCGCCGTCGCCAGCGCTGCCGCTCCCCTGCCGGCCTTGGCCATCTTGTTGCCCTCGAGCGCCGTGACGATCGAGGACGACTCGCCGGGCGTGTTGAGCAGGATGGACGTGGTCGACCCGCCGTACATGCCGCCGTAGTAGATGCCGGCGAAGACGATGATCGCCGCCGTCGGTTCCAGGCTGTACGTGATGGGCATGAGCAGCGCGACGGTCATCGCCGGGCCGATGCCCGGGAGGACGCCGACGGCGGTGCCGACGAGCACGCCGCCGAGCGCGAAGAGCAGGTAGATGGGTTGCATCGCCGTGGCGAAGCCCTCCATCAGCATGAAGAAGTTATCCACCGAAGACACCGAACCCTTCGAGGAAGCCGGGGGGCAGCGAGACGCCGAGCAGTCCGCCGAAGACGAACTGCAGCACCAGTGCCAGGACGATGGCGGTGACGAGGTTGCGCCACCAGGGGCGGGCCCCGAGGGACCAGGCTGCTCCGAAGAACAGGAAGGCGGCGGCGACGGGCCAGCCGAGCGGAACGATGAGGAAGGCGTGGACCAGCACGAACGCTGCGAGCTTGCCGACGGTCAGCCAGTCGGTCTTCGCCTCGAGGTCCACGTCCTCGCCCTCGTCGGCTGCTCCACGATGGCCGCGGAGGATCTGGATCACCAGGCCGACGCCGACGGCGACGAGCAGTGCCGATACGGCGAACGGGAAGGCGCGCGGCCCGATGTCGCTGGCCGACGGCGGGGTCTGGATGCCGGCGCCGGCCACGAAGCCGACCACACCGATGCTGACGATGATGAGCGCGAAGATCAGCTCACCGATCGGCCTGCCGGGAGCGGCGGCCGTGCCGCTCCCGGGGGCGTTCTCCACGGAGGTACTCATGGGCTACAGCAGTCCGATGTCGGTGAGGGTCGTCTTGACGCTGGCGATGTCCTCGTCGAGGAAGGACTGGAACTCGTCGCCGGACAGGAAGGCGTCCGACCAGTTGTTCTCCTCGAGGGTGGCCTTCCAGGTGTCGGTCTCGTGCAGGTCGGTGACCAGCTGCGTCAGCTTGTCCGCCTGGGCGTCGTCGATGTTCCCGGGGGCGACGACGCCGCGCCAGTTGGTGAGCACGAGGTCCACGCCCTCCTCGGTGAGGGTCGGGGTGTCGGGCAGCTGCGGCGCGGCCTCCTCACCGGAGACGGCGAGGGCGCGGAGCTTGCCGGAGTTGACCTGCTCCGCGTACTCGCCGACGCCCGAGATACCGGCGTTGACCTTGTTGCCGAGCAGCGCCGCGAGGGACTCGCCGCCGCCGGAGTACGGGATGTAGTTCAGGTTGTCGGGCGTGATGCCCGCTTCCTTGAGGACGGAGCCGGCGAGGATGTGGTCAGCACCGCCGGCGGAGCCGCCCGTGATGGAGACGCCCTGGCCCTTGGCCTCGATGTCGTCGAGCAGGTCCTGGATGGTCTGGTACGGGGAATCCGCGGGGACCACGATCACGAGGGGTTCCTCGGTCAGGCGGGCGATCGGCGTGGTGTCCTCGATGCGGTTGGCCGCATTGTTGGTCTCCACGGCACCCACCATCACGTATCCCATGACCATGAGGGTGTTGGGGTCCGTCTCGGTGGCGAGCTGCGCGAGGCCGTTGGTACCGCCGGCGCCGCCCACGTTGACCACGGACGCATTGCCCACGAGTTCGTTCTCCTTGAGGTCGGTCTCCATGGCCCGGCCGGTCTGGTCCCAGCCTCCACCGGGATCGGCGGGAACCACTATCTGGAGCTTCTCGATGGCACCGTCCGCCTCGTTGGAGGTGGTGCTCTGCGTCATCGAGCTGCAGGCCGAGAGGGCCAGGGCGGAGACGAGGGCGAGGGTTGTGAGGGTCGAACGGCGCGCCGTTGTGCGATCGATCGTCATGATCTTCTCTTCCTTGAGATTCGAGTGCGAGATGTGATGCGGGTCACCACTGCTGTCCTCAGGGTAGGAAGGCGGCCGATCGGCGGTAAAGAATGCGGTCGTAGTGCTCGTATTGGTCTTTGTGGTCACGGCGGCTCCTCCGGCGGCCGGGGGCGCCATGATGTGACGCGACACGGCGTGTCACACTATGAGGATGATCCGAACGATGTCGCTCCGATCGCAGCTGTTCCTCCTGCAGTTGGCCATCGTGCTCGTCATCGTCGCCGTGGCGGGTTCCACCGCCGTCGCCATGCAGCGCCTGCAGATCCGGGAGCAGTACCAGGGCCGGATGGTCGGCGTCGCCCAGTCGGTCGCCCAGCTGCCCTCGGTGGTCGAGGCCTTCGACCAGCCGGATCCCAGCGCCACGATCCAGCCCATCGCCGACCTCATCCGGCAGTCCACGGGCGTGACCTACGTCGTCGTCACGGACGAGGAGGGCATCCGCTACTCGCACCCGAACCCTGACCTCATCGGGGAGCCCGTCTCCACCGATCCGTCCATCCCCCTCTCCGGGGACATCTTCGTGGGTACCCAGACCGGGACGCTCGGCAAGTCCTGGCGTGTGAAGGTACCCATCTACGACGGCGCCGGCAGCATCATCGGCACGGCGTCCGTCGGCACACTGGAGTCGGAACTCGACGCCGACCTCTACGAGGACCTCCCGCGTCTCCTGGCCTGGCTGATCGTGGCCGCACTCGTGGGGTCCGCCGGCGCGATCTGGATCTCCCGCCTCGTATGGCGTCGCATCTACCGCCTGGAACCCGAGCAGATCGCCTCCCTCCTCGAGACCCGCGACGCCATGATCCACGGCATCAGCGAGGGCATGGTCGCCGTCGACGAGCACCACCGGATCGCGCTCCTCAACGACGAGGCCAAGAGGCTCCTGAACCTCGACGACGCCGCCACGGGCCAGTTGGCCGACGACGTCATGGAACCCGCCCTCGCGCGGCTCCTCGTCGATCCCGCCGACACCGACGAGACCGTGCTGTCCGGCGAGCGCGTCCTCCTCGCCCGCACGTCCGACGCCCTGGTGGACGGCACGCGCGTGGGCCGCGTCATGATCCTCCGTGACCGCACCGAGCTGTACCAGCTGCTCACCGACCTCGACGGCGAGCGCGACGTCACGCAGGCGCTCCGGGCGCAGGCGCACGAGTTCGCCAACCGCATGCACACCATCTCGGGCCTGCTCGAACTGGGCCGCACCGAACAGGCCGTGGACTTCATCTCGCGCTCCGGCCACGGCGGTTCGCTCGTGTCGGGATCGATCGCCCCGGGCATCCAGGACCCCGACGCTGCGAGCCTGCTCATGACGAAGAGCACCATCGCCGCGGAGAAGGGCATCACGCTCTCGATCGACGACACCTCGACGCTCCAGCCGGACGGCACCACGGACGTCGTGACCGTGCTCGGCATCCTGATCGACAACGCCATGGAAGCCGTCGCAGGCAGCGGGCGCCCCGACGGCCGGGTGGTCGTCCAGGTGGACACGGACGACGACGCCGTGCGCATCACGGTCTCCGACAACGGCCCCGGCGTGGCGCCAGCGCACATCGACGGCATCTTCTCCTCCGGCTACTCCACAAAGGACGGGGGCTCCACCGGGACGCGCGGCTTCGGCCTCGCGCTCGTGGACCGCATCGCGCGCCGCCGCTCCGGGCACGTCGTCGTCGACGACTCCGACCTCGGCGGCGCGGAGTTCACCGTCTGGCTCGCGCCGTCGCTCGCCGGCACCCCCCGCACCACGCTGCAGGTGCCATGACCGGCGCGACTCCCCCCGCGGCACCGCGCAGGAAGCAGCCCCCGATCCCCACCCTGGTCGTGGACGACGACCACCAGGTCGCCGGGATCCACACCGGGTTCCTCCTCGCCCACGGCGCGTTCGAGGTCGTCGGGGCCGCGCACACCGGCGCCCGTGCACTCGAACTCGCCGACGAGCTGAGGCCGCGGCTCGTCCTGCTCGACATCCACCTCCCGGACATGACGGGCATCGAGGTGCTCCGTGCGCTGCGCAACCGGCCGGGCGAACCCGTCGACGTCATCGCGATCACGGCCGCCCGCGAACTCGAGACCGTGCGCGCCGCGGTGGCCGGCGGCGTGCTGCACTACCTCGTGAAGCCCTTCAACGCGGCCGTGCTCAACGAGCGCCTAGATTCGTACGTCGCGTACCGCGCCGACCTCGAGGACCACGCGGCGGACGGGTCGGCATCGCTGGACCAGGGCAGGATCGATCAGCTCCTCCGGACGACCGCCCCGGGCGGCGCCGCCGTCGGCAGTGCGGCCACCGCAACAGTCACGACCCCGAAGGGCCTCTCGGCGCCGACACTCGACGCCGTGATGCGGGACCTGCGCAGCCAGGGCCGCGGTACGTCGGCCTCCGACGTCGCGGACAGGCTCGGCATGGCCCGCGTCAGCGCGCGGCGGTACCTCGAGTTCCTGGTGTCCCGGGGCCAGGCGAGGATCGTTCCGCAGTACGGCTCGGCCGGGCGACCGGAGAAGTTCTACGTCTGGACGGACGGGGCGCCGCGCGGTTGAGGAATAACCCCGGGTCGGGGAGGTTGTGCTGGGCATGAGTGAGAACACGACACCCCGGACCGGCGCCCCGCGCAGCAGCATCGGCTTCATCGGCAGCGGCCACATCGGCTCGCAGCTCGCACGCCTGGCCGTCGCCCGTGGCTACCGCGTGGTGATGAGCAACTCACGGGGCCCGGAGACGCTGCAGGACCTCGTTCGCGAACTCGGCGACGCGGCGCGTGCCGGGACCGTCGACGACGCCGCGCGGGAGGGCGACGTCGTCGTCGTCACCATCCCGCTCAAGGACATCGGCTCGGTCCCGGTGGAGCCGCTCGCCGGGAAGCTGGTCATCGACACCTGCAACTACTACCCGTACCGGGACGGCCAGATCGCCGAGCTGGACGACGAGACCACGACCACGAGCGAGCTCGTGCAGCGCCATCTCCCGGGTTCCTCGGTGGTGAAGGTCTTCAACAACATCGCCGCCGCCCAGCTGACCACGGACGGCACTCCCGCCGGCACCCCGGACCGCCGTGCACTGCCGATCGCCGGCGACGACTCCGACGCGAAGCAGGCCGTGGTGGAGCTCCTCGACGAGTTCGGCTTCGACGCCGTGGACGCTGGATCCCTCGCGGAGGGCTGGCGCTTCCAGCGCGACACCCCGGGGTACGGCACGGTGCACGACGCCGACGGCATGCGCGGGGCCCTCGGCCAGGCGCGGCGCTACGCCGAGATGGGCTGACGCCCGCTCCCCTGCTGCCCCGCTCCTGCAAGGATTCGTGCCGGAACCGGCCCGCGCGCGCAGGTATTGCTCAGTATTGCCGCAGCCTGCCCGTGGGCGCCGTCCGACGTGCGCTCTCGGGTACGTTGGATGCTGGCTTCATGGTCCCTCAGGGTCCGGTGATCTCCTGCGCTCATACCGATCCGGCGTAGGTGCACCACCGAAGCCCTGATCAGGTAGACCGAGAACAGAAGTGGAGCGTACTGGGCCGATGACGACACTGTCACCGAACGATCCGTCCGCAGACAGTGGTGGGGCCCCTCAGCGGGAAGCCTCGTCCGGTGGCCGGACGCTGCTGATCCGGGCCATCGTGCTCGTGACGGCCGTCCTCGGCCTCAACTACGTGGTGTGGCGGTGGCTGTACTCCATCAACTGGGACGCATGGTGGATCGCCATCCCCCTGGTGCTGGCGGAGACCTATTCCCTCGTGGACTCCCTCCTGTTCGGCTTCACGGTGTGGAAGCTCAAGAAGCGCAGTGCCCCCGAGCCTCCCGCCGGCCTCACCGTGGACGTCTTCATCACCACCTACAACGAGCCGCTGGACCTCGTCCTCACCACCGCCCGAGCCGCCAAGGACATCCGCTATCCGCACCGGACATGGATCCTCGACGACGGCAACCGGGCCGAGGTGCGGGCAGCGGCCGAGGCCGAGGGGATCGGCTGGATCACCCGGTCCGCGGACTGGAAGGACATGCCGCGGCACGCGAAGGCAGGCAACCTCAACAACGCGCTGGCCTCCACGGACGGCGAGTTCCTCCTGATCCTCGACGCCGACCAGATTCCCGACCCGCTCATCCTCGACAGGACCCTCGGGTACTTCACCAACGACAGGATGGCACTGGTCCAGACCCCGCAGGTCTTCATCAACGTGCCGGAGTCCGATCCCCTGGGCAGCCAGGCACCGCTCTTCTACGGCCCCATCCAGCAGGGCAAGGACGGGTGGAACGCAGCGTTCTTCTGCGGCTCGAACGCCATCATCCGGCGTGAGGCGCTCATGCAGCTCGGCGTCACGCGCTACGTCACGGAGATCGAACTCTCCCTGAACCGCGCGCTCAAGACCGCCGACCGGGTGATCGCGAAGGCCAAGAAGGGCCTCGACGCCGACAACCCGAGGATGTCGGATGCCCTGGACCTGGTGGCGAAGGACCTGCGCCGGGTACGCCGCAGGCTCCAGAAGGGGGACGGCATCTCCGAGGTCACCTACGAGTTCCAGCAGCGCGTGGAGCAGGTCAGCCGCGACCTCGTCTCCGCGGACATGGCTGCGCTCCACGAGGATCTCGCCTCCCTCGAGGAACTCGGCATCGAGGGCCTCGAGGGAGGGGCGCCGGGCACTCCCGACCTCGCCGTCGTGGACGCGGGCGCGCTCGACCAGCTCGCCCAGCGGTCCTGGTCGCCGCTGGCCGCGATCGACGCCGTCCGGCTCCTCATCGAGTCGGTCAACGCCGACCGCGGCGGTGAGGCGCAGGCCGTCATGCCGATGGCGACCATCTCCGTCACCGAGGACATGGCGACGTGCATGCGCCTCCACGGCCTCGGCTGGGAGACGGCCTACCACCACGAGAAGCTCGCCGACGGACTCGCTCCCGAGGACCTCAACTCCATGCTGACCCAGCGGCTCCGCTGGGCCCAGGGGACCATCCAGGTGATGTTCCGCGAGAACCCGTTCGCCCAGAAGGGCCTCTCGATCGCCCAGCGGCTCATGTACGCGGCGACCATGTGGAGCTACCTCTCCGGCTTCGCCGCGGTCGTCTACATCGCCGCGCCCATCATCTACCTGATCTTCGGCATCCTGCCCGTCAGCTCCATCAGCACCGAGTTCTTTCTGCGGCTCATCCCCTTCCTCCTGGTCAATCAGCTGCTGTTCGCCGTCGTCGGCAAGGGCGTGAAGACCTGGCGCGGGCAGCAGTACTCGCTGGCGCTGTTCCCCGTCTGGATCCGTTCGATCACCTCGGCGTTCGGCAACGTCTACCTGGGCAAGAGCCTCGACTTCGCCGTGACGCCGAAGACCCTGCAGCAGGACAACCAGCTGCGGTGGGACCTCGTGAAGCCGCAGCTGTGGGCCATGGGGCTGCTCGTGGCGGCGGTGGTCATCGGCATCATCCGGATGGCCGTGGGACAGGCGGACATCCTGGGGACCTCCGTCAACATCGTCTGGGTCCTCTTCGACCTCGTCATCTTCAGTGTCATCATCGAAGCCGTCCGCTACCGGGGATACGAGCACTACCAGTCGGACATCGCGACCGCCAAGGCCCGCCAGGAAGCGAAGGGATGACGGCCGCCGCCGGGAGCCGGGCGCTGATCCGCCTGGTCCTGCCGGTGGCACTGGTGCTGGGGTTCCTGGCCGGAAGCCTGCCCGTGCAGGCCGATGCCGCGGGCCTGCCCGCCACCACGCACGGCAGCGGCCAGGCGCCGGTCGAGGACCCGACAGCCCTCACCGAGGGTCGCTACTTCGGCCCGGAGCTCGACTGGTCCGAGGACAACGCCCGCGCCTACGCCGACCGCACCGGGACGACGCCGTCGTTCTTCAGCCGTCCGATCCCCTACCCGCTCGACGCAGCGGCCGAGCGCGACCTCTTCGACCTCGCACGGCAGGAAACACCCCTGGGTGCCGTCGCCGTCGTCACCCTCGAGCCGACGAAACCGCTCGACGAGCTGACCGGCGACGACGCCGCGCGTCTCGCCGACACGCTCGGCCGCATCGGCGACGAGTTCCGCACCGCCTTCTTCCTCCGCTTCGCACCCGAGATGAACGGCACCTGGCACGGCTGGGGCCAGCAGCCCGCCGGGTACGTCGACGCCTTCCGGTCCCTCGCCGGTGTCATCCACTCCGAGGTCCCGACCGCCGCCATGGTCTGGGCGCCGTCGTACGCGGCCGGCTACCCGTTCACCGAGGCGTACGGCGCCGTGGAGGGTCTCGCGTCCGGCTCCGTCACCGCCCTCGACACGAACGGCAACGGCCTGATCGACGGCGGCGACGACCCGTACGCGCCCTACTACCCGGGGGACGACGCCGTCGACTGGGTGGGCCTGTCCATGTACCACTTCGGCAGCTACGAGCAGGGCGCCACCACGAACGCGGACGGGACGCGCGAGTACTCCGGCGCGATCACCACCTCCGTGCTCCCGGAACCGGACAAGTTCGCAGACCAGCTCGCCGGCATTTACGGCGCGGCCCCGGGCGCTCCCCGTATCGATTTCGTGAAGGACTACGCCGCAGCGAAGGGCAAGCGGTTCCTCGTCCAGACCGCCGCACTCCACGATCCCGAGGATTCCGACAGCGCCCCTGAAGCGGACATCAAGCGCGCGTGGCTCGACCAGCTGTTCGACCCGGTGATCGCTGCGCGATATCCGGAGATCGGCATGGTGTCCTGGCTCGAGGCCGAGCGGGAGGAGCCGGAGGCGCAGGGCCACACCGTGGACTGGCGGCTCGGTGCGGACGAGGCGACGGTGGCGGCGCTGCGCGACACCCTCGATGCGGCACCGGGTGTGCGGCTCGGGCCGATCACCCAGGTGGTCGACCAGGCGGATGCGAACGAATCGACCCGGCAGGTGTGGCAGGCAGGCGCCCCGGTCAGTGCCGTGATGGGCTGGCTCGTCGCCTGCGTCGTCGGGCTCTTCGCCCTGGTCCTCCTCGCCGGAGCAGCCGGGCGCTTCGTTCCGCACTGGCGGTATCCCGACGAGCACGCTTCCCGGGACGCCCGCATCGACCTGCTGCGTGGCTGGATCATCACCTCGGTGGTCGTCACCCACATCGAGGTCGCCGGGCCCTGGTCCTTCATCTCGCGCACCCTGATCGGGACCATCACCGGAGCGGAACTCTTCGTCCTGCTCTCCGGCGTCGTCCTCGGGATGGTGCACCCCATCGCCGTCCGGCGACGCGGGGCCGGCGCCGCCGCCAGGAGCACCACCCGACGGGCGGTGAAGCTCTACGTCACGGCCCTGGCCGTGGTCATCACCGTCTACCTGCTCTCCCTGGTGCCGTTCATCGACGCGTCGGTGCTGACCACCTTCACGGACCGCGGAACAGGCCAGGCCGGAACGGGAGCCGCGGGGCGCGTGTACGACCTGTACCCGAACGTCGCACGCCTGGTGGACTACCCGCCGCCCGCCTACGCGGTACGGGACCTGCTGCTCCTGAACATGGGGCCGTGGGCCTTCAACATCATGGGCCTCTACGTCGTGCTGACCCTGACGGTTCCACTGCTGGTCCTGCTGCTGCGGAAGAAGCTGTGGTGGCTGGTGCTGGCCATCAGCTGGGCACTCTACGCGGTCGACGCCGTGTTCTCGCTGCGGGTCCTGGACTCGCAGTTCCAGGACGTCTTCCCCCTGCTGACCTGGCAGGTCATCTTCGTCCACGGCGTCGTCCTCGGCTACCACCGCCGCTCGATCATCGACGCCCTCAGCACACGTCGCGGGAAGATCCTGGTGGGCGCCGCCACCGGCGCCTACGCCCTCGTGCTCGGTACCCTCTGGCTGAATTCCACGCTGGAACTCGGTCTGCCGTTCATCCCGGCCGGCTTCTACGAGACCCTGTACGAGTCCGCGTACGTGCGGGTGTTCCTGCAGCCCGGCAGGCTCCTGAACCTGGCCTTCTTCATCCTTGCCGCCCACGTGATCCTGACCGCGTTCTGGCGCCCCATCAACACGCTGACGGGCTGGCTGTACGTCCCGCTGGGGCGTGCGAGCCTGTACGTCTTCATCCTCCACGTGTTCTTCGTGCTCGCGGTGGCGAACATCCCGGGCCTCGACCGCACGGACGCCTGGCAGGGACTCCTGATCCACGCCGTCGTGACCCTCGTCATCTGGGTTCTGGTGAAGCGGAGGGTCCTCTTCGGGATCATCCCGAACTGACCCGCCCCCGCCCGGCCGCCCGGCGACTCTCCGGCCGGACGGAGGACCGTGGCGCTGACCGCGGGAAGTGCGCCGGTCCGGTCCCTCGTGGCTCCCGGGGGACCGTCCGTACCGGTAGACTGGAGGGGCTCCGCAGCACCGCTGCAGGATCATGAGCCCCCCGGGGCCGCTCGTCCCAGTTCTGGTCTCGCCGTCGACGACCCCGTCCGGCCGGCCCGTTTGCTCGGACATCTTCACCGGCTCCAGGACGTCGTCGCACCAGCGCCACCGATGTCGATCCGCACCGTGATGTCCATTCACGGCCCCCGCCCCACCAGTGAAGGCTCCATGACCTCCTTCCCCACCCCGGCACGCCTGTCGTCCCTCGGAGCGCTGCTGTTCGACCTCGACGGCGTGCTCACCCCGACCGCCGAGGTCCACATGCAGGCGTGGTCGCGGCTGTTCACTCCCTATCTGGAGGGGAAGCAGGTGGAGGGCTACACCGACGCGGACTACTTCGCCTCCATCGACGGCCGCCCCCGCTACGACGGCGTCCGGGCACTCCTGGCCTCCCGCGGCATCACACTGCCCGAGGGCCTCCCCGGGGACGCGCCCGAGCTGGAGACCGTCTGCGGGCTCGGCAACCGCAAGAACCGGGCCTTCAACGAGACCCTCGAGGAGGACGGCGTCGCACCCTATCCGGGGTCCCTCGCATTCCTCGACGCAGCCATCGCCGCCGGCGTCGCCGTCGCGGTCGTCACGAGCTCCCGCAACGGTGTCCCCGTCCTCGAGGCCGCCGGTCTCCGCGACCGCTTCGACGTCGTGGTCGACGGCGTCCTCGCGGCCGACCGGGAGATCGCCGGCAAGCCCGCTCCCGACACCTACCTCTACGCCGCAGACCTGCTGGGCCTCCCCGCCTCGGCGTGCGCAGTGGTCGAGGACGCACACTCCGGCGTCGCCGCCGGTCGGGCGGGTGCCTTCGGTCTCGTCATCGGCGTCGACCGGGGCGTCGGCGCCGACACCCTCCTCGCCCATGGCGCCGACACCGTCGTCGACGACCTCGCCGAACTCCTCCCCTTCCTCCCGACCCGGCCGGCCACCGCCGCCCCGGGCGCGCGTACCTCCTGACCAGGACATCCCTTATGAATCTCATCACCTCCGATCCACTGGACCGCAACCACTTCCCCGTGGACGAGTGGGCGCTCGTCGAGACGGAGTTCGACGTCGCCCTCCAGGGCCGTACCGAGACACTCTTTTCCGTCGGCAACGGCTATCTCGGCCTCCGCGGCAACGTGGACGAGGGCAGGGACGGGCACCACTACGGCACGTTCATCAACGGCTTCCACGAGACCTGGCCCATCCAGCACGCGGAGGAGGCCTTCGGTTTCGCCCGCGTCGGACAGACGATCGTCAACGTCCCCGACGCGAGGATCATCCGGCTGTACGTCGACGACGAGCCGTTCGTCCTGACGGAGGCCGACATCCTGCGCTACTCGCGGCGTCTCGGTTTCTCCGACGGGCTCCTGGTGCGCGAGCTCGAATGGCGCACGCCCTCCGGCAAGCGCGTCCTCGTCCGGACGCGCCGCCTCGTCTCCTTCACGGACCGCCACCTGGCCGTCGTCGACTACGAGGTGGAGATGCTGGACGCCGAGGCGTCCATCCTCATCTCGAGCCAGATCCTCAACCGCCAGGACGGCATCGACAAGGACCAGGTGAACCCCGTCGCGGAGAACACGTCCTTCGACCCCCGCAAGGCGGATGCGTTCAAGGACCGGGTGCTCCAGCCACGGCTCAAGCGCGTCGACGGTTCCCGCTACCTGCTCGGCTACCGCACCACCAACTCCTCGATGACCCTGGCCTGCGGTGTGGAACACGAGCTCGTCACGGACAACGAGTGGGACGAGCGGTCGCACATCGAGGACGACCTCGCCAAGCACGTCTACCGCGTGAAGGCGATGCCCGGCCGGCCCATCCGGCTCGTCAAGACCATCACCTACCACACCTCCCGCGGCGTGCCCGTCCGCGAACTCGCCGACCGCTGCGAGCGCACGCTCGACCGCGCCCGCGAGGTCCCCCTCGAGCAGCAGTACCGGAAGCAGCGGGAGTGGCTGGCCGACTTCTGGTCGCGCTCCGACGTCGAGGTGGAGGGCCAGCCGGCCATCCAGCAGGCCGTACGCTGGAACATCTTCCAGCTCGCCCAGGCCACGGCCCGCACCGACGGCGGCGGCATCGCAGCCAAGGGCGTGTCCGGCTCCGGGTACGGCGGCCACTACTTCTGGGACACCGAGGTCTACGTCCTCCCCTTCCTCAGCTACACCGCTCCCCTCGTCGCACGGAACGCACTCCGCTTCCGCCAGGCCATGCTCGAGCCGGCACGCTCGCGGGCGGCCGAACTCAATCAGCGTGGGGCGCTGTTCCCGTGGCGCACCATCAACGGTCAGGAATCCTCGGCCTACTACGCCGCAAGCACCGCCCAGTACCACATCGACGCCGACATCTCCCACGCGCTCATGCAGTACGTCGCCGCGACGGGCGACGAGGACTTCCTGGTCCGCGGGGCGATCGACATCCTCGTGGAGACCGCGCGGATGTGGGCGGACCTGGGCTTCTGGCGCAGCAACGGCGACGACAACTTCCACATCCACGGCGTCACGGGACCCGACGAGTACACGACCGTCGTCAACGACAACCTCTATACGAACGTCATGGCGCGCGCCAACCTCAAGGCGGCGACGCGTTCCGTCGAATCGCTGCGGGCCGACGATCCCGTCGCCTACGAACGGATGGTCGCACGCCTGAACCTGTCCGAGGACGAGATCTTCGAGTGGTCGCTCGCCGCCGAGAAGATGCACATCCCCTTCGACGAGCGCGCGGGCATCCATCCGCAGGACGCCGCGTTCCTCGAGAAGGAACTGTGGGACCTCGAGAACACGCCCGCGAGCAAGCGGCCCCTGCTGCTGCACTACCACCCGCTGGTGATCTACCGCTTCCAGGTCCTCAAGCAGGCCGACGTCGTCCTCGCGCTCCTCCTGCAGGGCCACGAGTTCACCGCGGAGCAGAAGCGCGCCGACTTCGAGTACTACGAGGCCCTCACGACCGGCGACTCGACCCTCTCCGCGGTGGTCCAGTCGATCATCGCCGCCGAGGTCGGGTACCAGGACCTGGCGATGAGGTACTTCCAGTCGGCCCTGTTCGTGGACCTCGCCGATCTGCACCGCAACACCTCGGACGGCATCCACGTCGCATCGACCGGAGGCGTGTGGAGTGCCCTCACCTACGGGTTCGGTGGCATGCGCGACCACGGCGGCCGCATCACCTTCGACCCGCGCCTCCCCGAGGGCTGGACCCGCATGAGTTTCCGTGTGACCCTGCACGGGACACGCCTGCGCGCGGAGGTCACCCAGCATGCCATGACGCTGACGGTCGAATCCGGTGGAAGCGCGACGGTCTCCGTCCGGAGCCAGGTCGTGCACGTCGAGGCCGGCAGTCCCGTCACCGTCCACCTCAGCCACCAGGGTCCGCGCCTGACCGGCGCTCCGACCACGAGTGACATCGAGGGGACCCGGCGGGCGGACGGCACGCTGGTGACCGCGTCGATGCCCACTGTCACCGTCAGGCCCTGACAGCACTCCTGCGGCACGCGGTGGCGTGAGCCCCGGCCGGGGCTGCGGCCACGCACGGCGGGGGTTGCTGCCACGCCGTCGGGCAGGGACGCGGGCCACGCACGGCTGGGGATGCGTCCACGCCGTCGTCCGGCTCAGGCCGGCGCCAGTCACGTCTGATCGGTGCCCGTCAGGTCGAAGCCGGCGACCGTCATGTCTGATCGGTGCCCCTCAGGTGGGAGCCACCGATTGCCAGGTCGAAGCCGGCGACCGTCGGGCCGGAGCCGGCGACCGTCAGGCGTGCGCGTCGACAGCGGATCTGGTCGCGATCGGCGTCGTCCCGTGGTGACCGTCCCCGGCGCGGCTCAGCTGGAGCCGCGCCAGATGCGCCGCCAGAAGGACACCCTCTGCGGTTCCGGCGGCGCGGCCGCCTCCGCCGCGAGGCGCGCTGCGGCCCGGCGTTCGCGCCACCGCTCCACCTCGGCGTCGACGTCGCGCAGTTTCGTGATGACGGGCGGCCCGCCGAGGAGCTGGCGCCTCGCGTCGATGACGCGGTAGTTGAAGTCCTCGAGGACCTCGCGCACCTGCCGCTCGGTGTACTGGCGGTCGAGGCGGTCGTCGAGCTCAGCGTCCTCCGTGCGGAGCAGGATGGCCCGCGGTCCGAGCCCGGGGTCGGGAATGCGCGGGGTGGTCA
>NZ_CP024915.1:351558-359806 GCF_002953615.1 Arthrobacter agilis
CCCTGGCGGCCGCCCAGTCCCTGCCGGAGTCGTTCGCCTACCGGGAGCAGCTCGTGCTGATCGCGTTCACCGTCGCCGTCACCACTCTCCTGGTGCAGGGCAGCACCCTGCCCGCACTCATCCGCGTCCTGAAGATCGAGGGCATCGACGCGGACACCGACCGTGAGGAATCCGCCACCCTCTTCGACGAGCTGCGCACCGAGGGGCTGCGGATCCTGGACGACCCGCAGCAGATCGTCGGTGGGGACGTGCAGGTGGACGAGGACGTGCTGGAGCGGGTGCGGACCGACACCGGCATGCGCTCGGAATTCGAGTGGGAGAAGGCGCGCCTGCCGGAGCAGAAGCTGGTGCGCTCACCGCACCGCCAGTACCGGGACCTCCGGCTGGCCGTGCTCGAGGCGGAACGGCAGGCGCTTTTGGCAGCGCGGGCACGCGGCACCTACTCGTCCCGCGTGCTGGCGAAGGCGCAGCGCATCCTGGACGTCGAGGAGACCCGGCTGCGTCCGCGGGGCGGATCGTCCTAGCGCCGTCCGGGTGCTGCCCCGACGCGTGCACGGTCGCCGACATCCGGGAAGAGCAGGCCGGCCGCGACGACGATCACACCCCGCCCGACCGGCCCAGCAACTGCGGCTCCAGCGCCTGCGTCCCCTCCCGCAGCGCCTCCACCACGGCGGCGACGGCGGGTTGACGCAGCGCGTCGGGACGCACCACCAGCCAGTAGTCCAGCTGCTCGGCGACCAGTCCGGGCAGGAGCCGCACGAGGTCCGGATGCCGGTCCGCCATGAAGCACGGCAGGAGGCCGAGGCCCGCGCCGGTCCGCGTCGCCTCGACGTGGACGAACACGTTCGTGGAACTCAGTGCATCTCGCATCGCGGGCAGCAGGCGCCGTGGCGCGTCGAGGCTGTCCACCTGGAGCATCGAGTCGATGAAGTACACGAGCGGATGGGTGACCACTTCCGCCAGGTCCGACGGCGTGCCGTGCTCCTCCAGGTAGTCCCGGGACGCGTAGAGCCCGAGCACGTAGGCCCCGAGCCGCGTGGCCTCGGCCCGGTGCACCTGCGGTTCGCCCACCACCACCTCGAAGTCGAGGCCCGTCCGCGTCTGGGAGGCCCTGCGGGTGGCGGCGACGATCTCGATGCTCAGCCGCGGGTTGCGGGCCCGGAGCCGCGCGAAGGCGGGGGCGGCGATGAACGCGCTGAAGCCGTCCGTGGCACTCATGCGGACGACGCCGGTGAGCGCACCGCCGTCGTCACCGGCCAGCTGCGCGACGGCCGCGGCGACTCCCGCCGCGGCATCCGCTGCCCGCCTGCCCAGGTCCGTGAGCTCCCAGCCGCCCGTGCCACGGGACAGGACGTGCCCGCCGAGGGCCTTCTCGAGGGCCGCGATCCGTCGGGAGACGGTGGTGTGGTTGAGACCGAGGCTGTCCGCCGCCGTGGTGAAGCGACCGGTCTGCGCGACGGCCCGGAGGACGAGGAGATCCTGTGCGTTCGGGGCGGCCATGTGTGCAGTATCGCAGGGTAGGCGTGCCGAAGTGGTCATTGGTCCCACTCCGTCGTGCAGGAATACTCAGGTGGTGTGCGGGGAGCGGCCCCGCCGAGCATGCGCGGAAGGAAAGCCATGAGCCTCGACGAAGCGGCGGCGATGTCCTACATCGGATCCGGGGGCAGGACCGGCACGCAGCCCGCCGGTCGTTCCGAGGGGAGTCTCGGCGGTCGGAGGGCCGTCATCACCGGCGGCGCCAGCGGCATCGGCGCGGCCTGCGCGCGCAGCCTCGCCGCCCGCGGTGCTTCCGTGGTCGTCGCCGACCGCGACGGGCAGGGCGCCGCGGCCCTGGCACAGGATCTGGAGGGGGAGGCCTGGGCCGTCGACCTGCTCGACACCGCGGCCCTCGAAGACCTGACCCTCGACGCGGACATCCTGGTCAACAACGCCGGCATCCAGACGGTCAGCGCCATCCAGGACTTCCGCCCCGACGATTTCCGCCGGATCCAGAAGCTCATGGTCGAGGTTCCGTTCCTGCTGATCCGCGCGGCCCTGCCGGGGATGTACGAGCGGGGTTTCGGCCGGATCATCAACATCTCCTCCGTCCACGGCCTGCGCGCCTCGCCGTTCAAATCGGCCTACGTCACGGCCAAGCACGGGCTGGAGGGTCTGTCCAAGGTCACGGCTCTCGAGGGTGGGGAGCGCGGGGTCACGAGCAACTGCGTGAATCCCGGCTACGTGCGGACGCCCCTGGTCGAGAACCAGCTCGCGGACCAGGCACGCCTGCACGGCATCAGCGAGGACGAGGTGCTCTCGAAGATCCTGCTCACGGAATCGGCGATCAAGCGCCTCGTCGAACCCGAGGAGGTGGCGTCGCTGGTCGCATGGCTCGCGGGCGACGACGCCGGGATGGTCACGGGCTCGTCCTACGTCATGGACGGCGGCTGGTCCGCGCGCTGAACCGCGCACCGACCTGCAGGACCGTCCCCCGGACAGCGACGACGGCGGTCCCCCATCCGCCGTCGTCGCCACCCGTCGTCGCGCGGTCCGTCGTCGCTCCTCCCACCCGGAGCGCTCGATGCGCGGGCAGGTTCGGACCTGCCCACTGATCGGCCCCGATCACCGGGCGGATCCGACGCCGGAGCGACCGACCGCCCACTGGGATCAGATGCCGAGGAGTTCCTCGATGGGGCCGATGCCGAAGAAGACCACGAAGGCCGCGGCCACGGCCCACATCAGCGGATGCACCTCGCGGCCGCGGCCCTGGATGGCGCGGATCAGCACGAAGGCGATGAAGCCGGCGCCGAGGCCGTTCGCGATCGAGTAGGTGAACGGCATGAGCGTGAAGGTCAGGAACGCCGGGATCGCGACGCCCCAGTCCTCGAAGTCGATGCGGCCCACCTGCGCCACCATCATGAAGCCGACCACCACGAGCGCGGGTGCCACGGCTTCGAACGGCACGAGGCTGATGAGGGGCGTGAAGAACATCGCGAGGAGGAAGAGCAGTCCCGTGACCACGTTCGCGAGGCCCGTGCGGGCACCCTCGCCGATACCCGCACCCGATTCCACGTAGATCTGGTTGGACGAGACCGAACCGGCACCACCGGCCACCGCGCCGAGCGCGTCGATCACGAGCACGCGATCGACCCCCGGGATGTTGCCCTTGGCGTCGACGAGCTTGGCCTCGTTGGCGAGCCCCACCATGGTGCCCATCGCGTCGAAGAAGATGCTGAGCAGGATCGTGAAGGTCAGCAGGATGGCGGCGGTGCCGCCGAGGTGCCCGAACGCCCCGAACAGGCTCACGTTGCCCACGAGGCTGAGGTCGGGTACGCCGATCCACGTGCCGGAGGGCAGTTCCGGGACCACGAGGGACCAGCCCGCGGGGTTCGGCTCCTGGCCGGGGGAGACGCTGGCGCCGACGTCGAACAGGGCTTCGAGGATCACCGCGAGCACCGTCGCGGCGAGGACGCCGATCAGGATGGCGCCGCGCACCTTCCGCACCACGAGGGCGATGGTCAGGATAAGGCCGAAGACGAAGACGAGGGTGGGCCAGCCGATCAATACTCCACCGAAACCGAGGCCCACCGGCACCGTGGTGTTGGCGACGTCGGGGACGCGGCGCACGAAGCCGGCATTGACCAGGCCGATCAGCGCGATGAACAGGCCGATTCCCACGACGATCGCGGTCTTGAGGCTTTCCGGGACGGCGTTGAAGACGGCCGTCCGGAATCCGGTCAGCACCAGGACGAGCATCGTGAGGCCGGCGAGCATGACGAGTCCCATGATGTCCGGCCAGGTGAGGCCCGGGTTGGTGGCGACGGTGATCGCCACGAACGCGTTGACGCCGAGCCCGGTGGCCAGCGCGAACGGGTACTTGGCCCAGGCGCCCATCAGGATGGTCAGGATGCCGGCGACGAGGGCGGTCACGGCGGCTACGCGTTCGAAGCCGAGCTCGCCGCCCGAGGAGTCGGCGCCGGCGAGGATGAGCGGATTCAGCACCACGATGTAGCTCATGGCGAAGAAGGTGGCGAGGCCGCCGCGGATCTCACGGGAGAACGTCGACCCCCGCTGCGTGATGTCGAAGTAGCGATCCAGCGCGGAACCAGTTTTGAGCATGGGGGATCCTAGGGCGGAAGGGTCGGGGAGCAATCGCGATACATTCTATCGCGGGCATGCCTGAAGCCTGCGTCCGTTACGCGCCCCTCCGGCGGGTGCGCTGCCGGGTCCCCAGCGCCCCCTCAGGGTCTCCGCGTAGGGTTGGAGCATGGTTGCCTCCCTCCTCCCGCCCGCCCAGCACCCGGCCACCCTGCGGCCGGGGCGTCGTCCCCTCCCTGCGGTTGCCGGGCTCGTCTCCGCCGTCCTGCTGGCACTCGCCATGCTGCTCGGTGCCGGCGGCGCAGCGAGCGCGCACGACGAACTGACCGGTACCGACCCGGCGGAGGGCGCGACCCTCGACGTCCTGCCCCCCAGCCTGGAACTCACCTTTTCGAACGTGCCCTCGGGGATCGGCGCCCAGGTGCAGGTCCTCGACGAGTCCGGCGTGGACTGGGCGGACGGGCCCGTGCAGATCGTCGACCGGACCGCGACCCAGCCCCTGCGCACCGGCGCACCGGCCGGGAGCTACACGGTCAACTGGCGCGTGGTGAGCTCGGACTCGCATCCCATCGAGGGTACGTTCGGCTTCAGCGCGCTGCAGGGTTCGACGACGGTACCGGACTCGGTGAGCACCGCCGGCCCGGTGGACACGGAGGAGGCCCAGGCCGGCGAGACGCAGACGGCGGGCGTCAGCGACTTCCCCTGGAGCATCATCCTGATGGTCGCGGCGCTCGTGGCGATCGCCGTCGCGCTCGCGGTCACGGCACGCAAGCGGCTCGGCGCCGGCAAATAGGGCCGGCCGGCATGCGGCAGCAGGGAAGGGCTATGCCCCCAGCGGCGAGATGGCCGCGAGGGGCGGCGCGATCCGGTTGAGGGCGGCCGGCCCCTGGGCCACGATGGCGTCGCTGACGAGTTTCGCCTGGCGGACGATCTCCCGGGTGGTGGGCGTCAGCAGTTCGCCGACGCCGACGAGGTGCAGGCCGATCGCGCGCAGGGCCGCCTTGAAGTCCCTGCCGATCGCGATGCCCATGGAGCGGAGGAACTTCCGCAGTTCGTTCTGGGGGTACTTGGTGAGCACCACGTGGTCGGCGAGGAGCACGCCGTCGGCGGTCTGCACCGCCCATTTCTTGTGCCCCACGGGGCCCTTGATGAGCTTCGGATGCCCGATGATGCTCAGGTTCTCCGCCACGGTGGTCTGCCGGACATCGAGCTGGTGGGCCGTCGCGTAGCCGCGGAGGAGCCGCATGAGTTCGGTCCGTTCCGACAGGGAGACGGAGTCCGTCATGACCGTCCGCATGGCGCCGGAGTCGAAGCATTCGAGGCTCTCGACGACGATCGAATCGATGCCGCGGCGGCTCAGCTCGCTCGCGACGGCGAGTCCCGACAGCCCCGAGCCGATGACCACGGTGCTCGTATGCTCCGCGGGCGTGGGCATCGCGGACGCAGACCGGACCGGGTCGAGCGGCAAGGAATCCACCGGGTTACCTCCACTGGAAAGCATTGGTCCCGTACGGCCCGGCGCCTCTTCCGGGCCGTACGGACTCTTGGCTGCGAACGGGTCATCCAAGAGCACTTCGCGCGGGGGGAAAAGGGCTCGGAAGCCTACCTCCGCGACGGGTCTTCGAAGCCTATATAACTTTTCAGACCGTGGATAGACCGATGATCTGCGGTGCGCTACAAATGGTTGACCGGCCGCTTCGGGCGGCGGAACACGCGACCGAAGGAGGCCTGCCGTGGGCAGCGAGCACACAGAGGGTTTGTCGCAGGGGCTGGCGCAGCACGGGATAGTCGTCGGCGTCGATGGTTCCGACCAGAGCACGTGCGCCCTGCTCTGGGCCGCCCAGGAGGCCGAGCGCCGCAGGGCTCCGCTCTACGTCGTGACCGCCTACACCGTCCCGGTCTTCGCGGCCTCCAGCATGGACGCCGGCTACGCCACCGTGGACGACGACGTGATCCGGGCCAGCGCGCAGTCCGTGCTCGACGACTCGCTCGGGCACCTCGATGGGATCACGGTGGATGTGCATCCGCGGATCGAGACGGGTGATGCCGCCGGCGTCCTGCTCGACCTCTCCGAGGAAGCGGAACTGATGGTCGTGGGATCCCGCGGGCGCGGTGGCTTCGTGGGCCGCCTCCTCGGGTCCGTCAGCAGCGCCCTGCCTGCCCATGCGAAATGTCCGACGGCGGTGATCCCGGTCTGCACCGGAGCCCGCCTCGGGCATCCGGAACTGGGCCGGAAGTCCGTCAAGGACAAGCCGCCCGCCGTGGTGGAACCCGTGGTCGTGGTCGGCGTCGACGGTTCAGAACAGGCTCGCATGGCGTCTCTCGCCGCGGCCGAGGAAGCGCGGTCGCGGGGGCTCGCCCTCCGGGTCGTCTGCTCCGTCGCGCCCTTCAACGGCTCCCTCGCCTGGGTGCCCGCGCCCGTCGACCGGGAAGCGCTCCATGCCGACCTCGCCGTCCAGCTCGCTGCCGGACGCGACTGGCTCCAGAGCCACTACCCCGACCTGGACATCCGGGTGGACCTCGTGGACGGGCCGCCGGCCGAGGTGCTCATCGAGGCCTCGGCCACGTCGGAGCTGCTCGTGGTCGGCACGCGGGGCCGCGGCGGCTTCGCGGGCATGCTCATGGGGTCCACGAGCCAGGGCGTCCTGCACCATGCCCGGGGTCCGGTGCTGATCGTCCCCGACAAGGCGGACCCGCGACTCGAAGACCGGAGCTCGTTCGGGCCGATGATCGCGCCGACCCGGTAGCGCACGGGCCGTCACCGCCGACCGCGGCAGGGCCGGGCCTCAGCCCCAGCCCAGTTCGTGGAGCCGGTCGTCGTCGATGCCGAAGTGGTGCGCCACCTCGTGCACCACCGTCACCAGGATCTCCTCCACCAGTTCCTCGCGGGATTCGCAGAGTCGCATGAGGGGTCCGCGGAAGATGCTGATGCGGTCCGGCAGCGACCCCGCCTCCCACCACGCATCGCGCTCGGTGAGCGGGGTTCCCTCGTAGAGTCCCAGCAGTTGCGTGTCGGCAGGTTCCCCGGGCCCGGGCTCGTACTCCTCGACGACGAGGATGGCCACGTTGTCCATGGCGCGGGCGAGGTCGTCGGGGATCCGGTCGATGGCGTCGTCGACGGCTTCCTCGAACTCTGTGAGTGGGATCTCGAACGGCACGACCCGATCGTACAGAACGCACACCCGCGCCCCGGACGGGCACCGAGGGGTCGGGTGACGCCGCCGAGGCGCCGATTTTGTGTAATCGAGAATCTGCCCCTATAGTTTTATAGGTCCACGACAGGGAATGATCCGCCGGAAAAGCTAGCCCTCCGGAAGGTCGCAGGAACCCGAACTGTGGTTCTGGCCCCCATCGTCTAGTGGCCTAGGACACCGCCCTTTCACGGCGGCGACACGGGTTCGAATCCCGTTGGGGGTACGCACGAGATGCCCTCACGGGCGGTCAACCGCACTGCAAAGTGCTGGTAGGCTGGAACTCTTGCAAAACGGCAAGGAAAGATAGCAAGGCCCTGTAGCGCAGTTGGTTAGCGCGCCGCCCTGTCACGGCGGAGGTCGCGGGTTCAAGTCCCGTCAGGGTCGCTCAGGCGGCCGGATCCCCTCGGGGATTCCGGTCGGGCTGGATACGGTGATCATCGCGAAGATGGTCGCAAGGCTCTGTAGCTCAGTTGGTAGAGCGTTCGACTGAAAATCGAAAGGTCACCGGATCGACGCCGGTCGGAGCCACCGCCGAAAACCCCGCAGTTCCCCACGGAACGCGGGGTTTTTTTCTGCGCCCGATGTTCCCAGCCAATGCCGGGGTTCGAGCCGTAGCATCACGGCGGATGCCGGCAGCGGAAACGGTGGGCCGGCGTGCCCGGTCCGTCCGGACCGGTCGGTACCCCCTGGGCACCCTGCGGTTGCCCAGGGGAACCACCTGGGATATTTGTGGAGCTTTCAAGCGTTGAACCCCCGGCAACCCCTCGAGACGAAAGGGCCTTCGTGAGACTCCTGCATGCGGTCCCCGGGCTGGCACTCGCCATGGCCCTGGCCGGGTGCAGCCAGGGTGCGACGGCCCCTGCCGAGACCATGCTCACCATGCCGGCCAGCCCGTCGCCCGGGCCCACTCTCCTCTCCACGCCCCCGCAGGAGCCGGCTCCGGCCGGATCCGGGGAGGGAGCGGCGGGCGGCGAGGA
>NZ_CP024915.1:359906-359970 GCF_002953615.1 Arthrobacter agilis
CCGCCCGCCACGACGGATTCGTCGGCGATCGCCCGCACCGTGCACGACCTCGGAACGGCGATGC
>NZ_CP024915.1:360070-362980 GCF_002953615.1 Arthrobacter agilis
GCGCGGAGCGGGTCCCGGACCCCGGGCTCCTACCGCCCTTCTGAGAAGCGAAGCCGCAAAGAGCGGCGCCTGGAGCGGGTCAAGCGGGCCTCGATCCTCGCGGGACGACGACATCTGCCAGAGCTGTTCGCCGGCACCGGCACTGCCGTACGCGCGTCCGACTCCGCTGTCGTCGACACCGCGGCGGCGTCCGGCGAGGCCCGCCCCTACCGACCCGACGCCCTGCCCACGACGCTGCGGGCATGCCGGAGGATCGGCTCGTCCACCATGCGCCCCTCGTAGGCGAAGACGCCCCGTTCCCTCTCGGCGGCGGCGAGCAGCGCGCGGGCGCGCTCGACCTCGGCGTCGCCGGGAGCGAAGGCCGTACGGACCGCGGCCACCTGGCCGGGATGGATGCAGGCCTTCGCGGAGAAGCCGGAAGCGGCCGCATCCTCGGCCTCGGCGGCGAGGCCCCCGAGGTCGGCGATATCCACGTAGACGGCGTCGATACAGCCGACTCCCGCGGCTCCTGCGGCGAGGAGCACCTGCGAGCGCGCCTGGAGCGCCACGGCCCGGTAGGTGCCGCCGGCGGTGCGGCTCGAGGTGCCGCCGAGGGATGCCACGAGGTCCTCGGCGCCCCACATGAGGGCGGTCACGCCGTCGGCCGCGGCGATGGTGGCCGCGTGGACCACGCCCCGCGCCGTCTCGACCAGGGCGATGACCTCGACGTCCCCCAGGGCCGCACGGGCCGCGGCGACATGCTCGGGCGACTCCGTCTTGGCGAGCATGACGGTGCGGTAGGGGGTGCCTCGGACGGCGGCGCAGTCGAGTGCGAAGTCGGCTGTCCCCACCGCGTTGAGCCGCACCACGGTGCGCTCCGGGGCGAGCGGGGTCTCGGCGAGTGCCGTCCGTGCCGCGTCCTTGGCTCCGGGCGCCACGGCGTCCTCCAGGTCGAGGATGACGGTGTCGGAGCGGTCGGCCGCCTTGCCGTACCGCTCCGGGCGGTCCGCCGGGCAGAAGAGCAGTGCCGGTCCCAGGACGATCCCGCTCATCGCGTCACCGCCCGCTGCGACGTCGAGGACCACATCAGGACGGAGCGCGTTGCCGTCGCGACGACATCGCCGTGCTGGTTGCGCCCGGTGTGGACCATGGACACGATGCCCTGCCCGGGGCGCGAGGACGACGGGCGAACACCGGTGATCTCGGTCTCCGTGTACAGGGTGTCGCCGTGGAACAGCGGCCTCGGGAAGGCGACGTCGGTGAGCCCCAGCTGCGCCACGATGGTGCCCTGCGTGAGCTGGGACACGGACTGTCCGACGAGCGTCGCGAGGGTCAGCATCGAATTGACGAGCCGCTGACCGAAGGGCTGCCCCGCGGACCAGGCCGCGTCGAGGTGCAGGGCCTGCGTGTTCATGGTCAGCGTCGTGAACAGGACGTTGTCGGCCTCGGTCAGCGTCCGGCCGGGGCGGTGGGCGTAGACCGTCCCGACCTCGAGCTCGTCGAGGTAGAGGCCGCGCTGCTCGATCACGGACCGGGCAGGTGGGGTGTCGCCGCTCACGCGACCGCTTCCGCGAGCTCGATCCTCAGCGGGGCGCCGGTGGCGGCGACGACGTCGTCCGTGCTCACGCCGGGAGCGATCTCGCGCAGCACGAGTCCGTCGGGTTCGACGTCGATGACGGCGAGGTCGGTGACGATCCGGGTCACGCAGCCCTTCCCCGTCAGGGGCAGGGAACAGGCTTCGACGATCTTCGGCCGCCCTGCCCGGTCCACGTGCTCCATCATGACGATCACGCGCTTTGCCCCGAACACGAGGTCCATGGCGCCGCCCATGCCCTTGACCATCTTGCCGGGCACCATCCAGTTCGCGAGGTCGCCGTTCTGCGCGACCTCCATGGCACCGAGGACCGCGACGTCCACATGGCCGCCGCGGATCATGCCGAAGGACGCGGCCGAGTCGAAGAACGCAGCGCCCGGATTGGCGGTGACGGTCTCCTTGCCGGCATTGATGAGGTCCGGATCGACGGCGTCCTCGGCGGGATAGGGACCGACGCCGAGGATGCCGTTCTCGGAGTGCAGCACCACCTCGACGCCGGCGGGGATGTAGTTCGGGATCAGCGTGGGCATCCCGATGCCGAGGTTGACGTACTGCCCGTTCTCCAGCTCCTGCGCCACCCTGGCGGCGAGTTCGTTGCGGGTGAGTGCCATGCTCATGCTCCTTCGGGTGCGTTCAGGCCGGCGCCGGGGTGGGGCGCGCCGCCGATCGAGACGGTCCGCTTCTCGACGCGCTTCTCGACGTCGCGCGCCACCACCACGCGCTGGACGAAGATGCCGGGCGTGTGGACCTGCGCCGGGTCGAGCTCCCCGGGTTCCACGAGTTCCTCGACCTCGGCGATCGTGATCCGGCCGGCCTGCGCACAGAGCGGATTGAAGTTCATCGCGGTGGCGTGGAAGACGAGGTTGCCGTGGCGGTCGCCCTTCCAGGCGTGGACCAGCGCGAAGTCGGGCCGCAGCGACTCCTCGAGCACGTAGTCGACGCCGTCGAAGGACCGCACCTCCTTGGCCTTCGACGCCACGGCGACGCTGCCGTCGCCGTCGTACCGCTGGGGCAGGCCGCCCTCGCTGACCTGGGTGCCGACGCCCGCCGTGGTGAAGAAGGCCGGGATGCCCGCGCCGCCGGCCCGGAGCTTCTCGGCGAGGGTGCCCTGCGGGGTGAGCTCGACCTCGAGCTCGCCCGAGAGGTACTGGCGCGCGAACTCCTTGTTCTCGCCGACGTAGGAGCTGACGGTCCGGCGGATCCGGTGATCGGACAGCAGGATGCCGAGCCCCCAGTCGTCCACGCCGCAGTTGTTGCTCACCGTCTCGAGCTCCGAAGTCCCCTGCCGGTGCAGGGCGTCGATCAGGGTCACCGGGATCCCGCACAGGCCGAACCCT
>NZ_CP024915.1:363080-366596 GCF_002953615.1 Arthrobacter agilis
CCCTCGCCCAGGCCGGCGAACACCTGCTGGCGGGTGTCCGCGAGATCGTCTACAAGCGCTCGCTGCCGCTGGCGACGGAGCACCTGCGGATCGTCCCCTCGGTGTCCGGGCAGAGCGCGGGTGTGGCGGGCGCCGCGGTGCTGGCGATCTCCCATGTGCTCTCCCCGGAGGCGATCGACGCCGCCGGCGCACGCCTGGCGGGCTGACCCGATCCGGCTACCCGGTCCGCAGCGTACCCCGCCGGCCGGAACCGGTCGGCGGCGGGGCTCCGACGCGGGGCGCGGGAGGCCGCAGTGTCGCGGTGGGCGCGGCGGGGCGACGGGGACGCCCCCGGCCTCTCGATAGACTGGCCGCATGACCGCCGAGACCTCCGCGCAGACCACCGACCGCACCAGGCTCCTCGAGCTCATCCGGGAACTCGCCGTCGTGCACGAGCGCGTCACGCTCTCCAGCGGCGTCGAGGCCGACTACTACATCGACCTCCGCCGGATCACGCTGCACCATGAGGCATCCGCCCTCGTGGGCCGCGTGATGCTCCAGCTGCTCGACGACGCCGGCATCGCCTTCGAGGCCGCCGGCGGCCTCACGATGGGCGCGGACCCGGTCGGCACCGCCGTGATGCACGCGGCAGGGCAGGCGGGCCGGCCGATCGACGCGTTCGTGGTGCGCAAGACCCAGAAGACGCACGGCATGGGCCGCCAGGTGGAGGGACCCGACGTGTCCGGGCGTCCCGTCGTCGTCCTGGAGGACACCTCCACCACCGGCGGCTCCGCGCTGACCGCCGTCGAAGGTGTCCGGCGGGCCGGCGGCGACGTCCGGGCCGTCGCCGTCATCGTGGACCGCAGCACGGGATCGAAGGAGCGCATCGAGTCCGAGGCGGGTGTGCCCTACCTCTTCGCGTTCGGCAGGGACGAACTGGGCCTCGCCTGACGGGGACCGCGACCACGGCACGGAGCGGCGCATGGAGCACGACGGCGTCCGGGCGGCCCTGCGCGGTGCGCGGGACTTCCGCGAGTCCTCCCGCCGGTCCTTCCTCATCGGGTCGGCCGCTGCGGCGGTAGCGACGGCGGATCTCGCCTTCACCCGCGTCATCCAGTCCCAGCGCGAGCTGACCCGCATCCTGCCGCTCGACGACGACGACGCACGCGCGCGCTTCCCGGACGACCGCTGGGTCCTCTTCCCCGGGTACAAGACGAGCTGGGAGGAAGGGCTCTGGATCCTCAACTCGCTGCGCCCGGCCCTGTCCCGGCGCGCGCAGATGGCCGTGATGGGCTACTCCAACCGCGGGCTCGACATCAACAACATCGTCGCCACGATGAACCGCTACGTGGAGAACTTCCGGCTCGAGAGGCTCTACTTCTACGGCCACAGCTTCGGCGGCATGGTGGCGGTCGAGGTGGCCGCCCGGCTGCGCGACCGCGGCATCCCGGTGGAGCTCGTGCTGCTGGACTCCTCGCCGTCGAGCCGCTTCGACGTCCAGGACCAGCGCATGTTCGACGGCGTGGTGCTGCTGTACGAGGCGGGGGTGCGTGTGCCGATCAGCGTGCGGGGCACCTACGAGCTCGGCGAGCGGATCGTCCACAAGAACGAGCGCACGTGGAGCCAGATCGTGGACCAGACGCTCGAGCAGCTCTCGCCCCTGGCACCCAGCAGCGAGCTCATCCAGTCCGAGTCCTCGTACATCTACCACTTCGACGTCTCGCGGTTCCGGCTCTCCCTCGGGGAGACGAAGGTGGTGTTCACCGGGAACCCGAACGACGGCGTCGTCGACTACGCGCGTGCTCGGACCGGGTGGGCGCGCGGGCTGCCCGACAACCTGGTCTCCGCGGACCACGTGACCGAGGGGGCGCTGCCGGCACACGCGAGCCCGCAGTGGAACCCGGGCATCTACCAGGGCATCGTCTCCGCCGTGCAACGCGACTACGTCCCCGTGCCGCGGGGCGGCGGCCTGAAACGGCTCTTCTAGGCCGCCTCCTACACCTGGTCGATCAGGTCCGCCACCGACTCGCAGATCTGCGCCGGGCGGAACGGGAACGCCTCGATGTCCTCCGGCTGCGTGATACCGCTGAGCACCAGGACCGTGTGCAGGCCCGCTTCCATGCCGGCGATGATGTCGGTGTCCATGCGGTCGCCGATCATCGCCGTCGTCTCCGAGTGCGCGTCGATCTGGTTCATCGCCGAGCGGAACATCATGGGGTTCGGCTTGCCCACGATGTAGGGGTCCCGGCTCGTCGCCGCCGTGATCATGGCCGCGATGGCGCCCGTCGCCGGCAGCGGGCCCTCCTTCGAGGGCCCGGTCACGTCCGGGTTCGTAGCGATGAAGCGGGCGCCGTCGAGGATCAGGCGCACGGCCTTGGTGATCGCCTCGAACGAGTAGGTGCGGGTCTCGCCGAGCACCACGTAGTCGGGGTTCGTGTCGGTGAGCACGAAGCCCGCCTCGTGCAGGGCCGTCGTCAGTCCCGCCTCGCCGATCACGTACGCCCGTCCGCCCGGCAGCTGGTCGCGCAGGAACTGCGCGGTGGCCAGCGCCGAGGTCCAGAGGTTCTCCTCGGGGATCTCGAGCCCGGAGGCCTTCAGCCGCGCGGCCAGATCGCGCGGCGTGTAGATCGAGTTGTTGGTCAGGACGAGGAACCGCTTCGAGGTGGCCACCCATCGCTCGATCAGCTCGGCCGCACCGGGGATGGCCTGGTTCTCGTGCACCAGCACACCGTCCATGTCGGTGAGCCAGCACTCGATGTGTTCGTTCTCGCGCATGGGCGTCCTTCCAGAGGGGGCGTTCGGGGACCTGCCGGTGCCAGTCTTCCACCTTTCGCGCCGACTACGCTGGGAGGGTGACAGAACCCGTGCCCGAGCCCGCCGTCGACGCCGAGACCGCGGACGGAGCCCCGGGCGGTCCCGTCGGCGTCGGTCCGTGGGAGGGCGAGTGGCCCGACGGCGACCACTGGGACCGTGACCTGCTGGCAGGCGGGGACACCCGCAACGTCGTCGACGCGTACCGGTACTGGAAGCACGAGGCGATCGTGGCGGACCTCGACGAGCGCCGCCACGGCTTCCACGTCGCGATCGAGAACTGGCAGCACGACCTCAACATCGGCTCCGTCGTGCGCACCGCCAACGCGTTCCTCGCCAGGGAGGTCCACATCATCGGGCGACGGCGGTGGAACCGGCGCGGCGCCATGGTCACCGACCGCTACCAGCACGTGCGCCACCACCCCACGGTGGCCGACTTCACGGAGTGGGCCGCGGCGGAGGGACTGGCGGTGATCGGGATCGACAACTTCCCCGACTCGGTGCCGCTCGAGACCTACGACCTGCCCGAGAACTGCGTGCTCGTGTTCGGCCAGGAGGGGCCGGGCCTCACGCCGGAGGTGCACGAGGCCGCCGAGGCGACGCTCTCCATCGCCCAGTTCGGGTCCACGCGCTCCATCAACGCCTCGGCGGCCGCCGCGATCGCCATGCACGGCTGGGTGCGGCGGCACGTGTTCGGGCAGCACGCCTGACCCGGCGGCCACCACC
>NZ_CP024915.1:366856-369553 GCF_002953615.1 Arthrobacter agilis
CCGCGGGCCGCGGCCCTGGTTCCCGGCGTCGCGACCGGTCCGGGCCGTCGTCATCCGGCGTCGGGATCCCCTGCGCCCGGCAGGTCCGCTCGCTAGGATGAAGCAAGCACTTCCCACCACTAAGGAGTCCTCAGCATGCCTATTGCCACACCTGATGTTTACGCCGAGATGATCGACCGCGCGAAGGCGGGCGGTTTCGCATTCCCGGCTGTGAACGTGACCTCCTCCCAGACGCTCAACGCGGCCATGCGCGGCTTCGCGGAGGCAGGGTCCGACGGCATCGTGCAGGTCTCCACGGGCGGCGCCGCCTACTGGTCCGGCGCGAGCGTCAAGGACATGGTCGCCGGTTCGCTCGGTTTCGCGGCCTTCGCGAAGGAAGTGGCGAAGAAGTACGACGTCAACATCGCGCTCCACACGGACCACTGCCCCAAGGACAAGCTGGACGACTTCGTGCTGCCCCTCCTCGCCGCGTCCGAGGACGCCGTGAAGAACGGCCGCGACCCGATCTTCAACTCGCACATGTGGGACGGCTCGGCCGAGACCCTCGAGGAGAACCTGCGGATCGCCCGCGAGATCCTGCCGCGCGCGGCTGCGGCGAAGATCATCCTCGAAGTGGAGATCGGCACCGTGGGTGGCGAGGAGGACGGCGTCGAGAACGCCATCAACGACAAGCTCTACACCACGGTCGAGGACGCCCTGGCCACCATCGACGCCCTCGGCGCCGGGGAGCACGGCCGCTACATCACGGCGCTCACCTTCGGCAACGTGCACGGGGTGTACAAGCCCGGTGGCGTGAAGCTGCGGCCCGAGATCCTCAAGGACATCCAGGACCAGGTGGGCCGGAAGATCGGCAAGGACAAGCCCTTCGACCTCGTCTTCCACGGCGGTTCGGGATCCTCCGACCAGGAGATCGCCGACGCCGTCTCCTACGGCGTCATCAAGATGAACATCGATACCGACACCCAGTACGCGTTCACCCGCCCGGTCGCCGACCACATGCTCCGCAACTACGACGGCGTCCTGAAGGTCGACGGCGAGGTCGGCAACAAGAAGACCTACGACCCCCGCGTCTGGGGCGCCTCGGCCGAGGCCGGCCTCGCGGCCCGCGTCGTCGAGGCCGCCGCGTCGCTCGGGTCGGCCGGGAAGAAGCTCTAGTGTCCGACGAGTTCCGGAAGAACCTGATGGGCCCCGAGCCCACACTCCTGCCGGAGGAGCCCGCCGTCGTCGGGCGCCTCGCGGCCGGTGACGAGGCCGTGGACCTGGCGGCCAAGCATCCGACGTCGTCGCTCGTCTGGGCGATCCTCGCGGACGAGGCGTACGCGGAGGGCCGGACCATCGAGTCCTACGCCTATGCCCGCACCGGGTACCACCGCGGCCTCGACGCGCTGCGACGCAGCGGCTGGCGTGGCGCCGGCCCCATCCCGTACTCGCACGAGCCGAACCGTGGCTTCCTCCGCGCCCTCTACGCGCTGGGCCGTGCTGCCGCGTCCATCGGCGAGATCGAGGAAGCCGAGCGGATCGCGGTGTTCCTCAGGGAGTCGGACCCGGAGGCCAGCGCGCAGCTCGCGAACTGACGTCCGGCCCGGAACGGGAAGAACGGGGTCCGCCATGGCGGACCCCGTTCTTCCTTTTTCCGCCGGGAGGGCCTCGGTCCGCGTGCCTCCTAGACCCGACTACTCGTTAATCGGGTCCGGTTAACAAGTAGTCCAATTCCTTGTGCAGAAGTGGCGCACGCGACCAGAGTTAAAAGCTCCACATACCGTGGTGAGGCGATTGGAAGTGGGGGCTGGAATGTCCACAAGCGTAAGTACGGGTCAGTTGTACACGGTCGCGGAGGTCGCGGCCATGATGCGGGTCTCGAAGATGACGGTCTACCGCCTGGTGCAGTCCGGAACGATCAACAGCATCCGGTTCGGCCGGTCCTATCGCGTGCCGCAGAATGCGGTGCGGGACTACCTCGACGCGACGAATCCGGGCTCGGACTACTCGATCTGACGGCAGGTCCGCGGACGGTCGCCGGCCCGCCGTGGCCGGGGGTGCGTCATGACCTCGGACGTCACAGCGAGACGTGTACCGACCGATCGTACGCCTTGTGCTATCTATCGGTTAACGATAGCTTTGTGCTGACAAACAGTACAAGGGAGTCGTCATGGGAAGAATCACCGTCCTCGCTCTGCGGGTCGTGCTGTGCATGATGTTCGCTGGTTCCGTCTTCATCCAGGTGGTGATGCTCTCGCTCCTGGGCATCGACCTCGACGGAGCCGATCCCGACGTCGCCCTGATCCGGACCCCGCTCGTGGTCCTGACGGTGCTCGGGATCCTCGCACTCCAGGTGGCCGTGGTCTGCGTCTGGGGGCTGCTGACGATGGTGCGGCGGGGAACGGTGTTCTCCTCGGACGCCTTCCGGCTCGTGAACATCGTCATCGGTGCCTTCGCCGCCGCGAGCCTGCTCACGGTGGGGCTCGGGATCGCGCTCGCGCCCGGTGAGGCCGTGGCGCCCGGCGTCGTGCTGCTCATAGGGGGAGTGGCCGTCATGATCGCTGCCGTGGCGCTGATCGTGCTCGTGCTGCGGGCACTGCTCGCGCAGGCGGTGGCACGCGACACCGAGGCACGGCAGCTGCGCACCGAACTCGACGAGGTCATCTGATGCCCATCGTGGTGCGGATCGACGTCGAACTCGCCCGGCGGAAGATGAGC
>NZ_CP024915.1:369653-369718 GCF_002953615.1 Arthrobacter agilis
AGTTCGCGGAGCGGATCGGACTGACACCCGCCAATGTGGCGGTGCTCAAGAACGGACGGGCCAAG
>NZ_CP024915.1:369818-373948 GCF_002953615.1 Arthrobacter agilis
GCCGTCCGCTTCAGCACACTCGAGGCGATGTGCAGGGTCCTGCAGTGCCAGCCCGGGGACCTGCTCGAGTGGGTCGAGGACGAGCCCGGGGCGGACGCGGGGGCTGCGATGTCCGTGCCCGGAGAGGACGATGCATGAGGGGACGCGGCAGGTTCCTGCCCGCCGCGCCCGGGCCGGGCGCACCGGGGGACGCCGGTCTGTACGGCCCGGGGTCGACCGCGTGGCGGATCGCGCGGGAGCGGACCGTCCTGGCCGGTGGACCGGCTGCGCTCCTGCTGCAGGTGGCGCACCCCCTCGTCGCGGAGGGCGTCCGCGCCCACAGCGGCTTCGCGACCGATCCCCTCCAGCGGCTCCGCGGCACCCTCGACGCCGTCCTGACCGTCACGTTCGGCGACGACGCGCAGGTCCGCGCGGCCGCCGCCCACGTGGCCAGGAGGCACGAGACCGTCCAGGGCACGCTGCCCACCGCCAGTTCCTCGCTGCCCGCGGGGACCCGGTACAGCGCGAACGACCCGGACCTGGCCCTCTGGGTGTTCGCCACCCTGGCATGGACCGCCATCGAGGTCACGGAGGTCTTCCTCCGGCATGTCGGGCCCGAGGAGCGGGATGCGTACTACCGGGACATGACCCGGCTTGGGCGCGTGTTCGGTGTCCCGGACGCGCTCCTGCCCGCCGACTACCGCGGCCTCCGGAGCTACTTCGACCACCAGGTCCGTACCACCCTCGACGTCGGCGGTGCCGCCCGCTCGATCGCGCAGCAGATCCTCGCTCCGGATCCGCCGATCGTGCCGCCTCCGCTCCGCCCGGTGCCCGCCCTGCTCGCCGCCGGGATCCTCCCTCCCGCGCTGCGCGAGGCCTACGGGCTGCCGTGGCGGCGTCGGGACCGGATCGCCTTCGCGGTGATCCGCCGGGCCGTCCGGCATGCGGCCCCCCTGCTGCCGGCCGGGCTCCGCTACTGGCCCCACTACGGTGTGGCATGCCGCCGCCTGGCAGCTGACGGCGGCCGGCCGCAGCGGGCGGTTCGCCGCCGGAACCGGTGAGGTGCCCCCGGCTACCGGCGGACGGACACCGCCGGACTTTAGGACCGGCCCGTCCCGGGGATCAGCGCTCCGGGTGGCGGATCGTCGTCGTGACCGACACCACCTGCGGACGCGGCGGGGCGGAGCTGAAGCCGAACCGCACCGGAGGGCTCACGGGTGCGAGGGTGCCGAGATCCGCGTCCCGCCAGCTGGCCGTCGCCCCGGAGACGGCCCGCGCGGAGGTCACGCCGTAGTACTCGGTGCGCCCGTGTCCTGCCGAGCCGGCCGTGGCGATGCCCTTCACCAGGAGCGACGCCACGGGATTGATGAGCGCGAGCCAGCGGGGATGCGTCGCCAGGGGCCGCGGGACGATCCCCAGCAGGCGCCCGAGGAGCGTGACCGCGCCGATTCCGGCGACCACCCGCAGACCGCCGCCCTCGACGACGAGCCGGTCGGCCGTCAGGGTCGAGGTGACCGGCGAGAGCACGACGTCGTCGAACGTGTAGGTGGATCCGACGTAGTCCGCGATCTCCTGTGTGGGCGCGATCAGCGTGCGGTGTCCCGCGGCGTCCTCCAGCATGACGTCGGTGAACGCCCCGAAGGGGGAGGTGTCCCACCGGCCGATCACCAGCCGGGTACCCGAGGCGGTGCCGATGCCGGCGATGTGTCCTTCGAAGCGGTCCATGGCCCTATTGTGCACGCGCCCACCTCCGGACCGGACGGGCTTCGCGGAGCTCCCGCTCGCGTCACGCCCGGCATTTTTCGGCGCCCCCGGAGCCGCTCGGCTAAACTCGGACGGTAAGAGCCCCAGTGGCCGCACGTCGTGCGGCCGGTTGGGGCGTTCTGATGCACGGCGTGCTTGCCGCGGTTGCGCGGGGAGGGCCCGTACCGAATGGGGGAGGATCCCATGCCAGCAATCGTCATTGTCGGAGCCCAGTGGGGCGACGAGGGTAAGGGCAAGGCCACTGACCTGCTGGGCGGTCGGGTCGACTACGTCGTGAAGCCGAACGGTGGCAACAACGCCGGGCACACCGTCGTCGTCGGCGGCGAGAAGTACGAGCTGAAGCTCCTTCCCGCCGGCATCCTCAGCCCCAACGCCATCCCGATCATCGGCAACGGCTGCGTCATCAACCTCGAGGCCCTCTTCCAGGAGATCGACGGGCTCCAGGCCCGCGGCGCCGACACCTCCAAGCTGCGGGTGTCCGCCAACGCCCACCTCGTGGCGCCCTACCACCAGGTGCTGGACAAGGTGACCGAACGCTTCCTCGGCAAGCGTGCCATCGGCACCACCGGGCGCGGCATCGGTCCCGCGTACATGGACAAGGTGGCCCGGCTCGGCCTGCGCGTGCAGGACGTGTTCGACGAGTCGATCCTGCGCCAGAAGGTGGAGGGCTCCCTCAAGCAGAAGAACGAACTCCTCGTGAAGGTCTACAACCGGCGCGACGTCGAGGTCGAGGAGGTCGTGGAGTACTTCCTGTCCTTCGCCGAGCGGCTCAAGCCCCTCGTCATCGACTCCACCTTCGTGCTCAACGAGGCACTCGACGCCGGCAAGGTGGTCCTCATGGAGGGCGGCCAGGCGACCTTCCTCGACGTCGACCACGGCACCTACCCGTTCGTGACGTCCTCGAATCCCACGGCCGGCGGTGCGTCCGTCGGCTCCGGCATCGGTCCCACGCGCATCTCCCGCTCGATCGGCATCATCAAGGCCTACACCACGCGTGTCGGAGCCGGCCCGTTCCCCACGGAGCTCTTCGACGAGATGGGCCTGTACCTGCAGAAGACCGGCGGCGAGTTCGGCGTGAACACCGGCCGTCCGCGCCGGTGCGGCTGGTACGACGCCGTGCTGGCGCGCCACGCGTCGCGCGTCAACGGCTTCACCGACTACTTCGTCACCAAGCTCGACGTCCTCACGGGCATCGAGAGCATCCCGGTCTGCGTCGCGTACGACGTCGACGGCGTCCGCCACGACGAGATGCCCATGACCCAGACCGAGTTCCACCACGCGAAGCCGATCTTCGAGTACTTCGACGGCTGGACCGAGGACATCACGGGCGCTCGGACCATCGAGGACCTGCCGGACAATGCGCAGACCTACGTGCGGGCGCTCGAGAAGCTCTCCGGCACCCGGTTCTCCGCGATCGGCGTCGGTCCGGACCGCGACCAGACCATCGTGGTCAACGACCTGATCGGCGCCTGATCGGTACCTGATACTGGTCGGGGCGGTTCGCCCGGAGGTCGACGCCTAGAGGTTGACGGTGATGTCGGCGTCGTCGCGCAGTCGCGCGACCAGTGCCTGTGCGGCCTCGGAGGTCCTGCCCCCCGACAGCTGCTGGATGATCTGTTCGCGGACGTCCTCGAGCGGGGGAATCGGTGTCGCGGTATCGCCCCCGGCCTCCTGCTGCGCCTTCGCCGCGTCGTAGGCCTCCTGGATCTCCTGGTCGGTCGGCGTCGTGTCGCCGGCTTCCTCCGCCAGGAGCGTGTCGAGCTTCACCTGGTCCGTCAGCTGCTCGTCGAACTCGGCGTCGTCGATCCCCTGGTCGGCGAAAGCGGCCTTCAGCTCCTCCTCGGAGGCGAGCCCGCTCGTCTGCAGCAGCTCGTCGACGGCCGCGGCCCGTCCTTCGGGCGTCGCCGTGATGCCCCGCCGGTCGGCCTCCTGGCGCAGCAGCTCGGAGCTGACGAGGTTGTCCGCGACCGTCGTCTTCAGCAGGTCCTGATCGACCTCCTGGCCCGCGGCCTGCGCCTGGGCGGACGCCTGCGCGAACTGGCCCTCGTACGTGTCGGTGAAGAGGTCCCGGCCGATCTCGGTGCCGTTGACGACGGCGACGACCTCGGGGATGCCCTCGAGATCCGGTGCGGGCTGTGCCTCGCCCGGCGCTGCCGATACGGAAGCCGACGCCGATCCGGAAGCCGACGCCGATGCGTCTGCGCCCTCAGGCTCGCCCTCCGAACCGGTGCAGCCGCCGAGCACCAGGATCGAGGTGATGAAGGCGGCGGCCAGCAGCAGCCGCCTGCCCGCACCGGTCCTCCGGGCAGTGCTCATGACCGTTCCTTCCCTGCCGAGTCGTCAGGACCAGCATGCGACCCCGACCGCACCATCGTCCTACGGCGGGC
>NZ_CP024915.1:374186-383312 GCF_002953615.1 Arthrobacter agilis
GCTCCCGCCGACCTCGGGCCCGCGGCGTCGCAGCCCACCGCGCTCTCCTTCCCCGCAGCGGACATGGACATGGCCGTCCTTCCGCTCACCCCCAGTGATGCGGACCTCGCGGCACAGACCCTCGTGCCGCCGCTCACCGTCGACGCCTACTGGCTCACGTCCTACGGCGTGCCGGGAGCCGGCTCGAACAACACCACGTACATCGCCGGGCACAGCTGGGACGGCAAGGACGCCCCCTTCAACCGGTTGAGTGACGAAGCCCTGGTGGGCAGCGAGTTCGTCCTCACCACCGGGACGGGGGACATCACCTACGTGGTCGACTCGGTGATCACCCACGACAAGGACACGCTGAAGGACAGCGACATCTGGAACATCGTGCCCAACCGCGTGGTGCTCATCAGCTGCTACACCGAGGACCCCTGGGGCAAGAACGTCGTGGTCACGGCGATGCCGAAGGCCGCCTGACCGGTCTTATCGGTCTGGTGGGCTCGAGTGAGCGACGGGCGGCAGCTGTGACCGTCGGGTAGACGCAGGAGGCCGCCACCCGGTGGGGTGGCGGCCTCCTGTCGGTCCGGGTCCGGTACTAGCCGAAGTGCCTGGGAAGCGTGCCCTCGTGCGCCTCGCGGAGCTGGTCGAGCGGCAGAGTGAAGTAGCCCTGCACGTCGAGCGCCTGGTTCTCCGTGTCCACCACGCCGATGCGGAGGGTAGGGAAGTTCCGTGCGGTGCACATGTCGTTGAAGCGCACCTCCTCCGAGCGGGGGACACTGACGACGGCCCGCGCCTGGCTCTCGCTGAACAGTGCCGTGAACGCGTCGATGCCGTCGCGCTCGCACAGCTCGTCGATGCCGATGCGCGCGCCCACACCGAAGCGCAGCGCCATGTCGCTCAGACCGGCCGCAAGCCCGCCCTCGGAGAGGTCGTGCGCGGCGTCGATCATGCCGTCGCGCGAGCAGTTGACCAGGATCGCGGCGAGGGTCCGCTCCGCGGCGAGGTCCAGGGCCGGCGGCTGCCCGCCGAGGTGCCCGCGCAGGTTGGCCCATTCGGAACCGTCCAGCTCGTCCGCCGTCGTCCCCAGCAGGTAGATGGCCTGGCCGTCCTCACGCCAGCCGGACGGCGTGCGCCGTGCGACGTCGTCGAACACGCCCAGCACGCCGACCACCGGGGTGGGGTGGATCGCCACGCCTCCGGTCTGGTTGTACAGCGAGACGTTGCCGCCGGTCACGGGCACGCCGAGCTCCTTGCAGGCGTCCGCGAGACCGCGCACGGTCTCCGCGAACTGCCACATGACCTCGGGGTCCTCGGGGGAGCCGAAGTTCAGGCAGTCGGTGACCGCGAGGGGCTGGGCGCCCGACGTCGCCACGTTGCGGTAGGCCTCGGCGAGGGCCAGGCGCGCGCCCTCGTAGGGGTTGAGGTAGGAGTAGCGGCCGTTGGCGTCCGTCGAGATCGCGATGCCGAGGCCCGTCTCCTCGTCGACCCGGACCACTCCGGCGTCGTCGGGCATGGCCAGCGCCGTGTTGCCCTGCACGTAGCGGTCGTACTGGTCGGTCACCCAGTTCTTCGCGCACATGTTCGGCGATGCCATGAGTTCGAGGACGGCCTCGCGCAGGTCGGCGGGCCGCTCGGCCGCGAAGGCGTCCGCCTGGACGCCGTCGAGCCACTCGGGACGGTGGTAGGGGCGCTCGTAGACCGGTCCCTCGTGGGCCACGGTGCGGGGGTCGACGTCGACGATCTTCTCGCCGTCCCACTCGATGATGAGGCGCCCCGTGTCGGTGACCTCGCCGAGCCAGGAGTACTCCACGGACCACTTGTCCATGATGGCCTCGAAGGCCGCCATGTTCTCGGGCGTGACCACCGCCATCATGCGCTCCTGCGACTCCGACATGAGGATCTCGCCGGGCGTCAGGGACGGGTCGCGCAGCAGCACGTTGGTGAGCTCGACGTGCATGCCGCCGTCGCCGTTGGACGCCAGCTCCGACGTCGCACAGGAGATGCCGGCGGCACCGAGGTCCTGGATGCCCTCCACCACGGAGGCCTTGAACAGCTCGAGGCAGCACTCGATGAGGACCTTCTCGGCGAACGGATCACCCACCTGGACCGCGGGGCGCTTGGACGGCTTGGCGTCGTCGAAGGACTCCGAGGCCAGCACGGACGCGCCGCCGATCCCGTCGCCGCCGGTGCGGGCGCCGAAGAGGACCACCTTGTTGCCGGCGCCGGATGCGTTGGCGAGGCGGATGTCCTCGTGCCGCAGGACGCCGACCGCGAGGGCGTTGACCAGCGGGTTGCCCTGGTAGACGGAGTCGAAGACCACCTCGCCGCCGATGTTCGGCAGGCCGAGGGAGTTGCCGTAGCCGCCGATGCCCGCGACGATCCCGTGCACGAGGCGTGCGGTGTCGGGGTGGTCGATCGCTCCGAAGCGCAGCGGGTCCATGACGGCGACCGGGCGGGCGCCCATCGAGATGATGTCGCGCACGATCCCGCCGACGCCGGTGGCCGCGCCCTGGTAGGGCTCCACGAAGGAGGGATGGTTGTGGCTCTCCACCTTGAACGTCACGGCCCAGCCGTCCCCGATGTCGACGACGCCGGCGTTCTCGCCGATCCCGACGAGCAGGTGCTCCTTCATGGCCTCGGTGACCTTCTCGCCGAACTGGCGCAGATGCACCTTCGAGGACTTGTAGGAGCAGTGCTCGCTCCACATCACGGAGTACATGGCGAGTTCGGCACCGGTGGGGCGGCGGCCGAGGATCTCCTCGACGCGCTGGTACTCGTTCTCCTTGAGACCGAGTTCGGCCCACGGCAGCGCCTGGCCGGGGGTCGCCTCGGCGTTCGCGACCGTGTCGATGTTGAACTTCTTGGACATTGTCTCTGCGGTCACTAGCCCACCAGTTTCTTGAGTACCGAGGTGAAGATGCCGAGTCCGTCGGTGCCGCCGCGGACATCGACGTTCCCGCGTGCCGAGGAGTCGGGGCCGAAGCCGGCCTCCACCGCGTGCTCGGGGTGCGGCATGAGCCCGACGACGTTACCCGCGGCATTCGAGATGCCGGCGATGTCGCGGCGTGAGCCGTTCGGGTTGCCGTCGACGTAGCGGAAGACCACGCGGCCCTCGCCCTCGAGCTCGTCGAGCGTGTAGTTGTCCGCGACGAACTGGCCGTCCTGGTTCTTGAGCGGGATGACGATCTCCTCGCCCTGCCCGTAGTCGGAGGTCCAGAAGGTGCCGTTGTTCTCGACGCGCAGGCGCTGGTCACGGCAGATGAAGTGCAGGTCGTTGTTCTTGATCATCGAGCCGGGCAGCAGGTGTGCTTCGGTGAGGACCTGGAAACCGTTGCAGATGCCGAGCACGGGGAGGGCGTTCTCCCCACCCGACGCCGCGGCGGTGATCTGCTCCATGAGCGGGGCGAAGCGCGAGATGGCGCCCGCCCGCAGGTAGTCGCCGTAGGAGAAGCCGCCGGGGATGATCACGGCGTCGACGTCCTGTAGGTCGTGGTCGCCGTGCCACAGGTGGATGGCGCTGCCGCCGGCGAGCCGGACGGCACGGACGGCGTCGCGGTCGTCGAGCGACCCGGGGAACGTGACGACGCCGACCTTCACGCCGTTCAGGGGGCTGTCCTCGTTGTTCGAGGCAACCGGCTGGGGTCCGCCGATGAGGGGCGTCCCGGTGTTCGGGGCGCTCACTGCGCGTCCTCCTCGAGGACCTCCACGCGCGTGACATCCTCGATGACGGGGTTGGACAGCAGCGTGGCGGCGGCGTGGCGGGCCTGCTCGAGGACCTCTTCCGTGACGTCGCCGTCCACGGTCAGCTCGAAACGCTTGCCCTGGCGGACCCCGGCGAAACCGGTGAGGCCGATCCGGGGGAGCGCTCCGGCGATCGCCTTACCCTGCGGGTCGAGGATCTCGGGCTTGGGCATGACGTCGACAACAATCCGGGGCATCCGGCAACTCCTGTGCGTGAGCGGCGAGTGCTGGGGGTCCAGCATTGAATGCAGTAGCCCGGAAGTGCCGTCTCACGCCGTATCTGGGTTGACACCGGCGCTCCGCGAGCTTGCCCTGCAAGTCTACCGGGGATTCGGTGCGGGCCAGTCCGGCGTCGTGTCCGCTTCCGGCAGCGCTGTCGACGTCCGTCCCACTGATCGGCTCCGGCCGGTGGGCAGGATCGAACATGCCCACCGGGCGCGGTCGATCAGTGGGAGGAGCGGCACCCGGTAGCCCTTACTGCGCCCCCGGTGCCCCGAGGATGTCCTGCGCCTTGTTCCACCGGGAGATCTCGCAGCCGTCGGTCAGGGAGAACGCCGCCAGAACGGGCGTGCCGTCGATCTCACCGCTGATGCTCGCCGTCTGCGGCCCGCCGTACTGCTGCGTGCAGATGATGTCCTTGCTGGGCCGGGCCGTGAAGAATGTCGAGCCGAGCCGGGCGAGGGCCGCGCAGGCGGCCTCGGCGCCAGGAAGCGTCGAGGCGGGCCCGGGAGCGCCGTCGACGCATTCGAGGACGTACTGCACGGGTTCGGCAGCGGCGTCCTGCTGGAGGGTGACGGTGAGCAGCGCGGCGACGGCCGACGACCCAGGGGCGGTACCCGTCGCGGTGGGAGCGGGGCCGCCCGACGTCGGTGCCGGGGTCCCGGACAGCGCCTCCGAGGGGTCGGGGGTGGAGGACTGCATGGTGCTCTCCTGCTCGGTGGGTTCGGTCGCCGGTCCGCCCTGCGCGCAGGCGGAGACGGTGAGGACGAGGGCTGCGAGGGCGATCGCCAGGCGCACGACCGCCCGGTGCGGTCCTGCTGCCGGCAGCAGGGCGGGAGGTGTCATCGGTGTCCCCTTCGGCTGGTCTCCCAGCTTAACGGGTGGCGCAGCATTCGTTCCTGACGCTCCCGACGCCGCGCGGGGAGAACTTCGGTGCGGACGCGCTGTTGAAAGTGCACGGTCGGGAGGCGACGATGGCATTGATGCCGTGCCGACGAGTAAGCGGAGGTGCCGATGGCGGGCCCGGACGAGGTGTCCATTCCTCGCTACACCCTCAGTGACGACGGCGATCTCCTGTGCCTGCGCTGGGCGCCCGGCGTCACGATGCAGGCGGAGGACGTCCGCTCGACGATCGCCGCGGTCACCGCCGCTTCTCCCGGTGGCAAGCGGCCCCTGCTGGTGCACATCGGGCTGGTGGAGCGGATCACGGCGGAAGCGAAGCAGTTGCTGATGGATGACACCTGTTCCGCGCGCACCGCCGTCGTGGGTGTCGACGAGGTGGGCAGGGTGCTCACGGCGTTCAATTACCGGTCCGCGACGCCCAGCAGGTACTTCACGGATGAATCCGACGCGATCGCCTGGCTGACGGGGGACACGGGCGTGGGTGGCGTCGCCGCCCGGCCCGAGCCGTTCACGGCGGAGATGCGGGGGGAGGTGCTGTGGCTCGAATGTGAGGCCGACACGGATGTCGACGACACTGTCGCATCAGCCGTGGTCAGCCGGGTCACCCAGCTCAGTCCGTCCGTCTGCCCGCCGATGCTCATCCATCTCAACCACCTGATCTCGCTGACGGAGGATGCATTGCGCATCCTTGCCTCCGGGCTGGACATCGCGGCCCTGGCTGTCGTCGGAACGGAAGCCGGGGATCCCATCATCACCGCGTACTACAAACAGCAACACGATCCGCCCTACCCGACCAGGCACTTCACGACGACCGGCGACGCAGAGACCTGGCTGAAGGACTGCTTCCGAGGAACCGAGTGATGCAGGACCCGGGCCAGGGGCGGCGGCCCGTGCCGTCGAACCGGCTCAGGCCCAGGAGTCGAGCGCCCGCTCCAGGCTTTCCGAGAGCCGTTCCCGGAGCGCCTGGGACTCGTGGGCGAAACCGCGCTGCAGGCGGACGTACTCGGCCTTGCCCTCGGTCGTCTCGATCGGGATCGGCCGGTAGCCCCAGTCCGAGAGGTCGTAGGGGGAAGCCTGCATGTCCATCGCCCGGATGCGCCAGGAGAGTTCGAAGCAATCCATCACGATCTCGCTCGGCAGCAGGGGGGTCAGCTTGTACGCCCACTTGTAGAGGTCCATGTTGGCGTGGAGGCAGCCCGGCTGCTCCAGGTCCCGCTGCGTCTCCCTCGTCGGCGCGTACTCGTTGAGGGGGACGGCCTGCGGCGTGTAGAAGCGGAAGGCGTCGAAGTGCGTGCAGCGGATACGCGCCGATTCGACGACGTCGTCCGTCCCTGCCGCACCGAGGCGCAGGTCGAGGTACTCGTGGCGCACGCCGTAGACCCCCGAGCGGTAGGCCATCGCCCATTCGTGGAGCCCGAAGCAACCGAACTGCGCCGGCCGTGCGGCCGTCCGGGCAAGGATCAGCCGGGCGAACTCGACGGCGTCGCGCCGCTCCTCGATGAAGGTCCGGACGTCCACCCGGACGCCGTCGTCGTGCGCCGTGTAGTACTTCCAGCCGCCGCGCCCGGCGGCCTCCGCGCCTTCCAGCACGACGCCGGCTCCGGGATGCCAGCGTAGGAGCCGGCCCGGCTTCTGGTTGTAGTAGGTGAAGAGGAAGTCCTCGACGGGATGCTTGGCGCCGCGTGACCGCCGGTCCAGATAGGGCTCGGCGAAGCGCGTCACGCGTTGCCTGTGGCGCCTCTCGCGATCCTGCCAGTCGGCCTCGGTGAGGCGGGGCAGGAGATCGGCATGCATGGATCCATTATCACCCCGACCGGAAATGGTAAATATCCTGTGTAAATTCTGGATGACGCGGGCTGAGTCGGCTGGTGGGGCTGTGTTGCCTGAGGTAAGTTTGTGCTCGCCGTGGCGGCTGTGACTGCTGTCACAACTCGGAAATCCTATCCAGGAGAGCCACGGCACAGGGGGAACGGCCATGGCCGGCCCGCACTTTCACGAGAGGCACTACCTTCCTATGACACAACGGAGAAAAGCCGGGCAGGGGCGCAGTACCCTGCGCGCTGCCACGGCTATCGTTCTGGGTCTGCCGCTGCTGGTGACGTCGACCGCCGTGGCGCCTGCCGCCTTCGCGGCTCCGGTGCCGGCCACCTCGGTGACGCCCCAGAAGGCACCGGCCAAGGAGCTGGACCCGGCGCAGTACCCGGACGGCAAGTACATCGTCGTGCTCGCCGACAAGCCGATCGCCACGTACGAGGGTGGTGTCGACGGGATCGCGCCGACCAAGCCCGAGAAGGGCAAGAAGCTGGACGCCGCCGCCGCGAACGTCCAGCAGTACTCGCAGTTCCTCGAGGGCAAGCAGCAGGAGGTTGCCGCCGAGGAGAACGTCGAGATCAAGCGCACCTACACGGCTGCCATCAACGGCTTCGCCGCGGATCTCAGCGCCGACCAGGCGGTCGAGCTCGCCAAGAGCGACGACGTACTCCTCGTCGCTCCGGATGTCGAGAGCGCTCCCGACTACTCGAGCATCGACTTCCTCGGCCTGAGTGGGAAGAAGGGCACCTGGAAGGGCCAGTTCGGCGGCGAGAAGAACGCCGGCGCCGGCACCGTCGTCGGCGTGATCGACACCGGCTACGCCCCCGACAACCCCTTCTTCGCAGGCAGCACGGTGAAGCCGCTCAAGGGCAACTCGAAGCCCAAGGTCGGCGAACCCTACCTCAATGCCAAGGGCGAGATCGCCATGCTCAAGGCCGACGGCAGCACCTTCGTCGGCGACTGCCAGGTGGGCGAGGACTTCGACGGCAGCCTCTGCAACTCGAAGGTCCTCTCGGCCCGCTACTTCGCCGATGCCTTCCTCGACAGCGTCGCCGAGGCCGACCGCGCACCGCAGGAGGTCATCTCCCCCGTGGACATCGACAACCACGGCACGCACACGGCGAGCACCGCTGCAGGCAACGCCGGCGTGACCCAGACCGTCGACGGGCGGAACTTCGGAATCTCCTCGGGCGTCGCGCCGGCCGCGAAGGTCTCGGTCTACAAGGTCTGCTGGGAGGACACGGATCCCGACACGGGCGGTTGCTACAACTCCGCAGCGATCGCGGCCATCAACCAGGCCATCCTCGACGGCGTGGACGTCCTCAACTTCTCGATCTCGGGCAGCGCGACGACGACGACGGACCCCGTGTCCCTCGCCTTCCTCTCGGCGACCTCCGCGGGCATCTTCGTCGCGGCCTCGGCCGGCAACTCCGGTCCCACGGCGAGCACCGTCAACCACGGCGCTCCCTGGATGACCACGGTGGCCGCCAGCACGTTCAGCTACGAACTGCAGGGTACGGCGGAGTTCTCCGACGGCACCAAGTACCGCGGTGCGTCCATCATGCGCACGGGTGTTCCGGCCAGCCCGGTCGTCCTCGCGGCGAACGCCGCCGCTGCAGGCGCTGCGGCATCGAACCTGTGCGGACCCGGCACGCTCGACCCCGCGAAGGTCGCCGGCAAGATCGTGGTCTGTGACCGCGGTGTCGTCGACCGGGCAGCCAAGAGCGCCGAGGTCGCACGTGCCGGCGGTGTGGGCATGATCCTCGTGAACCTCGTCGACTCGTCGACGGACACCGACCAGCACTCCGTGCCGACGGTGCACGTCAACGCTCCCGAGGCCCTCGAGCTCAAGGCGAAGGTCGCTGCGAACCCGTCGATCACCGTCGCCCTGAAGGCCACCGACACCACGGGCAAGCCGCTGCCGCCCGCACCCCAGGTCGCAGGCTTCTCCTCGCGCGGTCCGCTGCTCGCCACCGATTCCGACCTCCTGAAGCCGGATGTCACGGCTCCCGGCGTCGCCGTCCTCGCGGGCGTCTCCACCGTCGGCTCGAACGGCGCGCAGTTCGGCTTCCTCTCCGGCACGTCCATGGCGTCGCCGCACGTGGCAGGCCTCGCCGCGCTGGTCCTCGCGAAGAACCCCGCCTGGTCCCCGGCAACCGTGAAGTCCGCCATGATGACCACGGCGTACCCGCTGAAGACCGCCACCGGCGGCGTCGAGACCGACGTCCTCGCGGTCGGCGCAGGCCACATCGACCCCGCCACCGTCCTCAGCCCGGGCCTGGTCTACGACCAGGACGTCGAGGACTACCTCGGCTTCATCCAGGGCACGGGCGTGGACCTCAAGATCAAGGGGCTCGAACCCGTCGAGGCGAGGAACACCAACGTGCCGTCCTTCGCCCTCGGAAACCTGACCGGACGGATCGAGGTGACCCGGACCGTCACCGGTGCGGCGGAGGCGGGAAA
>NZ_CP024915.1:383412-387210 GCF_002953615.1 Arthrobacter agilis
CAGCGTGGCGGGGTCCACGATCCACGGCTCGTCGGGCAGCCGGTCGGGGTCGAAGGCGGCCAGGGCCGCCTCCAGCGATCGGCCGGGAAGGCCGAGGGACGCCAGGATCACGGCCAGGACCCTGGCGGGGGTCCAGCCCAGGCCGGCGAGGTCCTCCAGCGTCACGGCGCCGTCCCGTTTCGCCAACCGACGCCCCGCCGGGGAGACCGCGAGGGGCACATGGGCGTACACGGGGACGGGCAGCCCGAGCAGGGAGGCGAGGTAGGCCTGGCGGGGCGCGGAATCGAGCAGGTCGTCCCCCCGCACCACCTGGTCGATGCCCTGCGCGGCGTCATCGACCACCACGGCGAGGTTGTAGGCGACGACGCCGTCGTTCCGTCGCAGCACGAAATCGTCCACCGGAGCGGTGACGTGGCCGGCCAGCAGGTCCTCGACGGTCCACGACCCGACGCCGGACCGCAGACGCAGCGCGGGTGGGCGCTGCGCACGCAGGACGCTCCGCTGGTCCTCGCTGAGGCTGCGGCACGTGCCGGGGTAGAAGCCCGGCCGGGCATGGGGGGCGCTCGCCGCCTCGGCGATGTCCCGCCGCGTACAGAAGCACTCGTAGACGAGGCCCTGTCCGGCCAGGAGGTCCAGCGCCGCCGCATAGCGGCCGGCCTGCCCACTCTGCCGGATGACCGGCGCGTCGGAGACGAGACCCAGTGCGGCCAGCTCGGCCAGCTGATGCTCCTCGGCTCCGGCACGGACACGGTCCAGGTCCTCGACGCGGACCAGGAAGTGCCGACCCGTGGAGCGGGCGAACAGCCAGGCGAGGACGGCGGTGCGGAGATTGCCGACATGCAGCCGGCCGGAGGGGCTGGGAGCGAACCGTCCGGCGCCCTGGTGTGCCACCGCTCCGACCTCCCGCTGCCGCCGTGCTTAAAGTGAAGACCCCCCATGCACCTGCCAGAGCCCGCTTACCCTTGCTACCTTCCGGTCCTGGGGGAGTTCACAGGATGACACCACATGAGGGGCCGGGAAATAGTCTACACAGTCGGAAGGACGGCTTTCGACCCGACGACACAGCCCCGCGGACGGCACGATTCGGCAGGATCCACTTGTATGGGTATTCTGGTATCTGCTCCAAATGAGGAGGATTCGCCTAGCGGCCTATGGCGCACGCCTGGAACGCGTGTTGGGTTAACGCCCTCGGGGGTTCAAATCCCCCATCCTCCGCCTTGTTGCTCCACCAGCAGGACCCCGGCCCCGGCCGGGGTCCTGCTGTTTAATGCGCCGTCGTGCCGGCGGATCCGCCCAGCCGGCGGATCCGGGTCTTCGCGGCCTTCTCCGCGGGCCCTTCGGGTCCGAGCCCCAGCCGGATCACGCCGAGCACGAGGCGCACCGCCGTCCGGATCGGCAGGCGGACCGGTCCGAGCGAGGGGACCCGGAGGCCGAGCAGCTCGCGGTGCCTGGGGTCGAGGGTCGCGACGGCTCCCGCGAACAGCACCTGGTACCCGAGGCGTTGGGACCGGGGGAGCGGAGGACGGCGGATGTAGGTCAGGGCCTCCTGGACCTGTTCGCTGTCGGTGAGCTCGGCATCGAACGCGGCGAGTTGCGATGCGAGCTCCGCCTCGGACCGCGGCGGATCCTCGAGGCCCATCACTTCGCCGGCCTGCGCCCACTCCGCGACGTACTGGTCCGCTCCGCCCGGGATGCGTCCGCCGTAGGCGGCATGGGAGGCCACGAAGGCATCCGTGAACGCGAGGTGCACCCACCGGATGAGGTCGGGATCGCCCGCCGAATAGGGCCTCTCCTCGCCACGGCTGTCGAGATACGTGCCGTTCACCCTCGTATGCAGCCTCTGCACGAAGGCCGAGCCGTCTTGAGCCGCCTCCGTGGACCCGTACGTCACCGTGAAGATCCAGCGGATGGTGTTTGCGAGCCGGCCGAGCGGCTCCTCCCGGAAGCCGGAATGCGCATGCACACCCGCCATCGCCCCGGGGTGGAGCGTCTGCAGCAGGAGCGCGCGGATGCCGGCGACGGTCGGCGTCATCGAGCTGTGCACCGTCCAGACGGCCGAGTCCACCGGGAAGTACCCGACGTCGTCACCCTTCTCGAATTCGAACTGCCACTGGGGGATCGCCGGATCGCCGTCGGTGAAGGTGGTCCGGAGCTGCAGCTTCCACGTGTCGATCAAACCCATGCGACCACCTATCCTGTTGGGAACCGCAGCCGATTCGGCGGGCGGTGTGCGCGGCCTCCTCGGCCGTCGTTGCTTCCAACGTCTCCCCGGGCGCATTTGCTCCTGCCTCCCGCATCATCGGGCAGGCAATCCACGCGGCGGGGCTGAACGAAGCAGGATCACGACCACCTACCAGGGAGCAGCCCATGTCCTCGTCCGGCCTGTACGGGATCGACCTCACCATGAACGACGGCAGCAGGAAGACCTTCGGCGATTTCCGTGGACAGCCCGTGCTGGTGGTGAACGTCGCCTCGAAGTGCGGCTTCACCCCCCAGTACGCGGCCCTCGAGGAGCTGTACTCCACCTACGCCGCGGCGGGGCTCGTGGTCCTCGGGATGCCCTGCAACCAGTTCCTGGGACAGGAACCGGGGAACGACGACGAGATCGCCGAGTTCTGCTCGACCACGTTCGGCGTGACGTTCCCGCTCCTGACCAAGGGCGATGTGCGGGGCAAGGACCAGCACCCGCTGTACCGGCAGCTCACGGAGTTCAGGAACGGGGTCCTGCCCGGCCTCGTGAAGTGGAACTTCGAGAAGTTCCTCGTGAACCGCGACGGCGAGATCGTCGCCCGCTTCGCGCCGACGGTGGAGCCCGGCGCCCCCGAGGTCATCGCGGCGATCGAGGACGTCCTGGCGCGGCCCGCGGCCTGAGAGGCCTCCGCCGGGACGAGGCGTCAGCCGAGCGAGGCGACGCAGCGTGCGAGGAAGGCCGCCCCGGCCTCCTCGTGGACGAGCCGGCCCTCCGTCATGACCTCGTAGGGCTTCACGGGCACCCCGTCCGCAGGGCGGACGTCCACGTGCGCGACGTCGAAGCCCTGTTCGTGCAGGTAGTCGGCCATGGCGTAATCGGTGCGGGAATCGCCGACCGTCCGCCAGGTGGAGGGCACCTCCGTGAGCGGTGCGACGAGGGTCAGGGCACGCTCGGCACCGAGGTCCTTGCCCACACGCACCGACTCGATGTCGGTGGAGATGATCGTCGGGTCCACGCGGTAGTCGATGTCCCCGTGGCTGTTCGGCTCCTCGCGGTCCAGCCGGCACGCGCCCATGTCATGGCTGTGCAGGATGTCGAGGGCGTCGTCGTCGAACAGGCGCTGGCCCTCGAGGTAGGCGGCGTTCGTGGCGTCGAGGGACTGCTCGACGGACACCATGGACAGCTTGGTCTCGTCGAAGAACATCAGGTCCGCGTACTTCTCCTCGACGAGGTCCCGGACGTCGTCGGCGAAGCTGGTCGGCAGCGCGAGCTCCCGGTCGACGAAGACCTGGCCGGCGCCGTCGGCCGTGAAGGAGAACCAGGTGGCCCCCTTCTCGCAGACCGCGTGGAAGGTGACGCCGGACGGGATCCCCACGGCGAGCATCGGCTCCATGACCTGCTCCCGGATGAAGGCGTCGGAGCGGCCCGTGTTGAAGACGACCGGCCAGCCCGCCGAGGCGAGGGTGAGCAGGTCGGCGATGATCCCGGCAGGAACGGTGCGCGTGACGGGGCTCGCGACGGGGCCGTCGACGTCCAGCAGGAGGCCCTGGACGGGCACCCCGTCACGGGGACCGGGAACGGCGGGGGCGTCGGGGGTGGCGGTCTGG
>NZ_CP024915.1:387310-391553 GCF_002953615.1 Arthrobacter agilis
ACCCTGGCGGTGGGGCCGAGGACCGCCTTCTCGGTCTCGGCCGAGGACGGCGGCGACACGACGCTGCCGCCCGTACGTGGCTCCGGGTGGATCACTGCCGGGTTGACGGCAGGTTTCGCCATGCAGGCCTTCTCCTACTACGGACTGACGGCCTGGCTGCCGAGCTACCTGCATGACGAACTCGGCATGTCCGTCTCCGAAGCAGGTGCCGGATCGTCGATCTTCCAGATCCTCGCCATCGTGGGCGGCCTCGGAGTGCCGTTCGCCGCCCGGTTCCTGAGTACGACGGCAGTGGCCGTCACCGTCGGAGTGCTGTGGACGTCCGTCCCGGCCGGACTGCTCCTGGCGCCGCAGCTGTGGTGGTTCTGGTCCATCTGTGGCGGCATCGCCCAGGGCGGGGGCATCACGGTGATCTTCATCGCCATCATCCGGCTGGCCCGCGACCAGGCATCTGCCGGTCGCATGTCGGCGATCGTGCAGGGATCGGGCTACTGCCTGGCGGCAGCGTCGCCTCCGCTGCTGGGTTTCGTGCACGACACCACGGGATCCTGGACACCTGCGCTCCTGGTTCTGCTGGCGTCCGTGCTGATCTTCCTCTTCAGCACCACGGGCTCGGTCCGGCGGGTGCCGAAGAACCGCTGAGGCGCCGTCGGACAGGAGGCTCGTCCCTGCCGGCGGTGCGGTGCCCGGGCGGGGCCGATCCGGGTCCCGCGGCCCGACCGCGGGACCTCAGGTGGACTGACCCGTGACGTCGTTCCCGGCGAACCCTTCGAGTGCCGGCCCTCCCAGGGGCTCCGGGTGCCACGAGGCGAGGTGCCACCGACCCGGGCCGCCGCTCAGGACGCTCATTCCCGTGTTGTCGATGGTCAGGGTCCGCGCGCGGGCGGGGCTCAGGCCGGTGGCCACGGCGGTGTAGACCCTGATCGCGGCGCCGTGCGAGAAGACGGCGACCGACTGCTCCTGGGTGCTGTCCTGCACGATCCGCCGGATGGCGCGGTCGTACCGCTCGATGAACGCATGCCCGGTCGTGCCGCCGGGCATGCGTCGGTCGAGATCGCCCTCCATCCATCCGAGCAGGCACGTCGCATACGCCTCCGCGGAGACGGGATCACTCAGCATCTCCAGGCTGCCGGCACTGATCTCCTCCAGCCCGGGGACCACGCCGGTGTCGAGATCGAGCGTCGAGGCCAGCGGTTCGGCGGTCTGCTGCGTCCGGACGAGCGGCGAGGCGTAGATGCCCGAGAGGGCCACGCCCGCAAGGGCGGCAGGCACGGCGCGGGCCTGGTGCTCGCCGAGCGCGGTCAGTCCGGCACCCGGGAAAGCCGTATCCAGGGATCCGGCGACATTGTTCGGTGTCTGGCCATGACGGATCAGCAACAACTCCATGGCACCGACTCTACGACCGCCGGTCGCTCCCGATGCGCGCCCCCTAGACTGGACGCACTATGGATCACATGCGCAGGCTCCGCACCCCGATCGTCTGGCTGGTCGTCGCCGCCCTCGTGCTCAGTATCGGCGCCGGCTCCTTCTCGGTCGTCTTCTGACCGTTCTCCCGTGCGACGGCACCGCGCGCCGTCGTAGCCGCCGGTGGCACGTCATGCCAGCGATCCGCGTGGCGTCCGGCGGGCTTGTCCGGGCTTTCCCCCGCGCCTAGGGTGATAAGTAGGCTTAGCTTCAGGGCCGAGCTGTCAACCAGCCAGGCGTCGACATGACGCGGCACACGCATTCTGTACAGGGAGAACACCTATGACCTCCGAGAGCACCACAGGATCGACCGACCAGTACACCTTCCAGAACCCCGTCACCCGTTTCGAGAGCATCACCCCGCAGGCCAAGCAGACGGCCGAGCCGGGGCTCGAGTCCGACCTGGAGATCAAGGCGGACCGGGGGGAGACCTCCTACCGCGGGACGGGCCGGCTGCAGGGCCGGAAGGCCCTCATCACGGGGTCCGACTCCGGGATCGGCGCGGCGGTCGCCATCGCGTACGCGCGTGAAGGCGCCGACGTCGCCCTGTCCTACCTTCCCGAGGAGGAAGAGGACGCGCAGGTCGTCAAGGGCATCATCGAGGCGGAGGGCCGCACGGCCGTCTGCATCCCGGGTGACCTCAAGGACCCCGCGTACTGCACCGCCCTGGTGCAGCAGGCGGTGGACGGGCTCGGTGGGCTGGACATCCTCGTCAACAATGCCGGCAAGCAGGTGGCGGTCGAGTCCCTCGAGGAGCTGAGCGACGAGCAGCTGGACCACACCTACAAGACGAACATCTACTCGTTCTTCCGTGTGACCAGGGAGGCGCTCAAGCACCTCCAGCCCGGGTCGGCGATCATCAACAGCACGTCCATCCAGGCCTACGAGCCGTCACCGACCCTCGTCGACTACGCGAGCACCAAGGCCGCGATCAACAACTTCACCAAGGGACTCGCGCAGCAGCTCGCGCCCAAGGGTATCCGCGTCAACGCCGTGGCACCCGGTCCCATCTGGACGCCGCTGCAGCCCTCGGGCGGACAGCCCGCGGAGGCGCTGCCCGAATTCGGGAAGGACACCCCGCTCGGCCGCGCCGGACAGCCGACCGAACTCGCCCCCGCCTACGTCTTCCTGGCCTCGTCCGAGGCGAGCTACGTTCTCGGTGAGACCCTCAACGTCAACGGCGGGATGCCCTCGCCCTGAGGCTTCCCGCAGGACGACGACAGCCCCGGACTCCTTCGAGTCCGGGGCTGTCGTCATCCTGGCTGCCGACCGTCCGGTCGCCGGCACCTCTCCGGTGCCTGTGCCGTATCTACTCCGTGGTCTCCAGGGCGTCGAAGTCCGCGCGGTCGATCTTCCGGTGGTACCGCATGCCGGCGAGGCCACCCAGGATCGCCCCGACGAGCGCGACGGCGGCCACCACGAGCAGACTGATGAGTCCGGGGCCGGTGAGGTCGGCGGCGGACGGGACACCGAGACCCTGGAACCGCTCGGTGACGTTGGCCTGGTTGCCGATGATGAACCCGATGACGGCGAGTACGACCGCGACGATGACGGCCCACAGCCAGACCGCGACCCCCTGCTTGACCCCGCTGAACCGGGCCATGCGGCCGGCCACGTAGCCGCCGGCGAAGTAGGAGAGCAGCAGCACGACGCCCAGCACGACGGCGGCCGTGATGCCCGTGGTCTGCGCCTCGCCCGAACCGCTCGTCAGGTCTGCGGTGGAGAGGTTCGAACCGATGCCGAAGACCGCGGCAAGGGCCCCGACGAGGGCCGAGAGCAGCACGAACATGCCGGTGGCGGTGAGCCAGCCGAAGAAGGCCGAGCCGAACTTCATGCCGCCGAAGTGCTCCTTCTCGCGCTGGTGGAGCAGCTTGCGCTCCTCCAGGCCCGGAACACGCGATCCCGGAACGGCGCTCCGCGGGGCGGGCCGCTCACGGCTCCGATCGCCGCTGCGCGCGTCGGTCTCCTGCCGGGCCGCCACCACCGGGGCGACCTGCGTGTGCATCTTCGTGTCCTCGTCGCGCGGGACCGCCCTCGACGCGGAGATGGGCGCCTGGGTGTGCTCGCGGGTCGGGGTGCTGTCCGGTGCGTCCGAGTACATGCCGGGGACGTACTCGCCGCTGGAGTCGTCGTCGGCCGAATATGCGCCGGGCACGTAGCCGCTCCCGCCGTCGTCCGTTCCCGTGCGGCCCGCACCCGCTGCGCCGGCGCTGCTCGCGCCCGCCCCGGACCGTCCTGTGTCCAGCAGTTCCGTGGGGTTGTCGGAGTCGTCGGCGTGCCGGGAGCGGTCACCCTCGTTGTTTCCTGTTGCCGGTGTGCTCATTGATCCTCCTGATCTCAGGGCCCGCAGGCTCGCTAAGGCGGCTTAGTATTCCCTCCAGTATTCCATGACCGGGGCCACGGGGCCCGTCCCTGGCCGCGCGTCACGCCCGTCGATGCAAGACTGGGGCCATGGATCTACAGGTGTTCATGACGGTGGTCTGCGGTGCGCTCATCGCCGTCGGTATCGCGGGAGTGGTGGTCCCGGTCCTGCCGGGCAGCATCCTGATCATCGTGTCACTGCTCATGTGGGCGCTGACCGTGGCCAGTACCGAGGGCTGGGTGGTCTTCGCGATCGGCACGGTCCTGGCCGGTGCCGGTCTCGGTGCCGGTGTGGTGCTCACGGGACGGACCCTCAGGCAGCGGCAGATACCGGGCCGGTCGGTGACCCTCGGGGTGCTGGCAGGGATCGCCGGCATGTTCGTGATCCCCGTGGTCGGCCTGTTCGTCGGTTTCGCCC
>NZ_CP024915.1:391653-391726 GCF_002953615.1 Arthrobacter agilis
GCCGTACGATCCACGACGAGGTCGAAGATGAGCCAGGCGGTACCGGCGAGCACGAGCCCCACGAGGGCGATGG
>NZ_CP024915.1:391826-399333 GCF_002953615.1 Arthrobacter agilis
TCATCCGGATGATCGCAGCGGTGTGCTGGACGAGGGTGGACTTCACGCGCAGGCCGAAGAGCACGCGGTGCAGGTTGACGGAGGACAGCACCAGGGCCGTGATCAGGGCGGACAGGCAGACCAGGCACAGGTAGACCACGACCTGCACGTCATCGAGTTCCTCGAAGCGGCTCTGGAACGGCAGGGTCAGCAGGAAACCGGTCAGGATCTGGATGCCGGTCTGCATGACGCGCAGCTCCTGCAGCATCTCCTGCCAGTTGCGGTCGAGGCGCTGGTTGAGGCTCTCCCCGCGTCCGTCGTCGTCCGCCGGCCCCTCCTGACGCTGCGTCGGCGAGCCGGTGGAGGCTACCCCGTCCGCGCTGTGCGGAGCACGCGCAGCCGAGGCGCCGTCGGACGCCGGTCCGGGCGTGGGACCCACGGTGTCCGCCCGTCCGCTAGCGGGACGACCGCGCGCCGCCCTGCCAGACGGCGTCGAACGGGGCATTCGATACGACCCGGTTGCGGATGCCCTCCGTGACGAACTCCTTGGCCGTGCGGGCAGCCTCGAGCGGGGCCGCGCCCTTCGCCAGTTCGGCGGCGATGGCTGCGGCGAGCGTGCAGCCGGCTCCGCTGACGGCGACCTCGCCGACCTTGGGAGCGGACAGGACCTCGAGGGTCTCGCCGTCGAAGTAGACGTCCACGGCGTCGGGTCCCTCGATCCGGACGCCACCCTTGGCGAGGACCACGGCACCGCTCTGGGCGTGGATGATGCGCGCCGCCTCCTCGAGGTCCGCCAGGTTCTCGATGGTGATGCCCGAGAGCGATTCCGCCTCGAAATGGTTCGGGGTGACGAAGGTGGCCAGCGGGAGGATGTTCGCCTTCAGTGCCTGGTCGGTGTCGAGCGCGGCCCCGGGCTCCTGCCCCTTGCAGATCAGCACCGGGTCGAGGACCACGTTGTCCCACGCCTGGCTCCTCAGCGCGGCCGCGACGGTGTCGATCGTCGCAGGGGTGCCGAGCATGCCGAGCTTGACGGTGGTGAGGGGGTAGCAGGACTGGATGGCCTCGAGCTGGTCGGCGATGACCTGCTGGTCCACGGGGACGAACCGGTGCTGCCACTCCTGCTTCGGGTCGAAGGACACGATGCAGGTCAGGGCTACGACGCCGTACACGCCCAGCTCCTGGAACGTCTTGAGGTCGGCCTGCGCACCGGCGCCGCCCGTGGCCTCGGAACCGGCGATGGTCAGGGTGACGGCTGGGGACGGGGAAGTCTGGGTCTCGGACATTTCCCTAGTGTGCCCGAACCGGCTCCGGCGCGGCCACCCGATCCCGCCGGAGGATGTCGTCCAGCGCCGGGCCGAGGATGGGGTAGTCGAAGGTGAAGCCCGCGTCGAGCAGCTTGCGCGGGGACACCCACCGGCTCTTGAGGACCAGTTCCGCCTCCGTCCGGATCAGCACGCCGCCGAGGTCCAGGAGCCACGCCGGGGTCGGCAGGCCCGCGGGGACGCGCAGGCGCCTGCGGACGGCGGCCATCAGCTCGGCGTTGGTCACGACCCCGGGGGCCGCGACGTTGACGGGCCCGCTCAGCGAGGGCGTTTCGACGAGAAACGTGATGGCGCGGAACAGGTCGTCGAGGTGGACCCAGCTGAACTTCTGCGTCCCCGCGCCCATCCGGCCACCCAGGCCGAGCCTCGCCAGGTTCCCGAGCGGCGTCATCACGCTGCCCGGACCGAGCACGATCGAGATGCGCAGCGCCACCTTCCGGACGTCCGGGACGTCGGCGTCGGCGAGTGCCTGTTCCCAGGCCCGTGCCACCGACACCGAGAAGCCCGAGCCGAGGTCGCCGTCGTCCTCCGCCTGCGGCCGGTCCGTCGCGTGCCGGTAGATGGTGCCCGTGCTCGCGTTGATCCAGACCGGCGGCGGCGTGCCGCCCTCCGCCCGGCACAGCGCGAGGGCACGGCCGAGTTCCTCGGTGGTGCCGACGCGGGAGGAGAAGATGGCGTCCGCATTCCGCCTGTTGTAGCGGCAGTTCACGCTGCGCCCGGCGAGGTTGACGAGGGCGTCCGCGCCGTGGAGGGCATGGGCCATGGCGGCCGTGTCGCCCCAGACCGCCGGGCCGGACCGGCCGACCGTCCGTACCTCCACCCCCGCCTCGGTGAAGCGGCGGACCAGGTGGCTGCCGATGAATCCCGATGCTCCGGCGAGGACTACTGTGGTGATGCTCATTGCACGCGGACCAGCTTCCAGACACTCGCGCGGGCGAAAGCGCCCACGCCTCCGATGATGAGGGCGACCGGGAGGTTCTCCAGCACCGACCTCGAGGGCGACAGCAGGGCGATCAGGGCCAGGGGGACGAGGGTGAAGGCGGCGAAGAAGACGCCGATGTGCACCCACTGGTTCGTCACCGGGCGCAGCAGGAGCCCGACGAGGATGCCGAGCGGCAGCCCCGTGACCAGGCCGATGCCGAGCCCGTACCAGAGGGCCAGCACGAAGACACCGGGTGCGTCCGCGCCCCAGGGGAGCGCGAAGACCAGGGCGAGCGTGACCAGGCCCACGAGGAACCCGAACGCCACGGCTCCCGCGCCGAACGTCACGCGGCGGCGTGGTACTCCGGCCCCGTCGTCGGGCGTCCCCTCGTCGAGTGTCCCGTCCGGTGTGCGGTCGTCGGGTGTCCCGTCGTCCGTGCTCACTGCCGTGTCCCACGGATCAGCTGGACGATGTCCTCGACGATCTTCCGGACGACGGGAAGCCGCGAGAGGATCACGAGCTTGGACAGGAGCGGCGCGGCCTGGTCGATGAGGCGGCGGGTGCGGACCTGGCGGGGCGAGGAGTCGTACACCCAGAAGAGGGTGATCGCCATGTAGGCGTACCAGAGGAGCTCCGGGAGGTCGTCGCGGATGGCGAGCGGTGGCTGGGGCCTCGACAGCGAGACGGCGTGCCGGAAGAGGGAGATGGCACGGGCACGGGCGACGGCGGATTCACTGCCGAAGGGACTCGTGGTGGCCGAGGGCTTGATGGCGATGCTGATGAAGTTGGAACCGAAGTCGTGGTACGGCGCCAGGACGTCGACGCCGGTGTTGAGGACCACCCGCAGGAGCTCCCCGAGGTTCTGCCCCTCGCGGAGCAGCGGCAGCGCGAGCGCCCGGTGCTCCTCCTGCAGGCTGCGGTAGAGCTCGTGGACGAGATCGTCCTTGGAAGCGAAGTAGTAGTACGCGCTTCCGGTGGAGACCTCGGCCGCGGAGGCGATCGCCCGCATGGTGGTCTTCTCGTACCCGTTCTCGCGGAACAGCCGGAGCGCCGTCGAGACCAGCAGCTCCCGGGTCGCTTCACTCTTGGCTGTCGGCGTCGGCATCCGGCTCCCTTTCGAACATGTTCAATTCGGAGTCTAACCCGAAACTGAACATGTTCAAACAGGAGGGTGAGGCGCTGGACCGGCCCGTTTCATGGAGCCGCTGCTACCGGAACAGGTCCGAAGCGACGCCCATGATGATGCGGTCCCCCGGCGTGGACTTCCTGAGGTAGTCCTCGACCGCCCAGTCGTCGAGCGCGATGCACCCGGCGGTCGGAGCCTTGTTCTCATGCAGGAAGATGGCGAAGCCCGCGTCCTGGACGATCGCCGAGTCCGGCGGCCGGTTGTAGTTGATCACGGCGCCCTGCCGGTAATCGTGCGTGGCCCGTGTCGCGAAATACCACATGTCCTCGTCGTACCCCGTCCACGCGGAGGACTCGAAGTACTTGTTGTAGGTGGCCGTGTAGGGGTTGCCGCCCCAGCGTGAGCGGGGGTTGAGCGTGCGGTAGGGCAGCGCGGTGCCGGGGTTGCCCAGGCCGAAGGCCTCGGTCACGGAGTAGGACCCGGTGGGGGAATAGTTGAAGCGGGTCGGCCCGGACGGGACTCCCGGCCTCCTGAAGCCGCTGGATCCCACCCTGGCATCGGTCGTCCAGTCGGTGACATACGTTCCCGCCACCTTCTGGCAGTACACGGCGCTGGCGGAACTCTGCCCGTACCCGCCGGCGATGGTGAGGAGGACCCTCTTCGCCCCGCCCGTCGGGTACCTGGAGCGTCCGTCGTTCAGCGTGGTGCATGTGGTGTGCCGGTGATCCCGGCCGCCGGAGCTCTTCCAGGAGATGTACCCGCCCTGGAAGGGCTGGACACATTCACCGCCCTCGCAGCGCTCCGGCGTCTGGGGGTAGCCGAGGTAGCTCAGGTGCAAGCCCATCGATTCGTACTTCGCTCTCATCCCTCCGCGGACGGGTTGGGAGCCGGTCGCGGGGGACCAGAAGATCACGCCTCCCTGGAACCACTGGTAGCAGCCACCGTTGCGCTGTCCGCAGACCTCGGCTTCCAGCGGGTAGCCCAGGTAACCGGTGTGGGCGCCCAGATTCTCGTGACGGGCGCGGATATCGCCGTTCGTCGAGTGTCCGCCGGTCGCCGGGGACCAGTAGGTCGAGCCGCCCTGGTACTTCTGGACGCAGCCACCGCTCAGCTGCCCGCACACCTCGTTGTCGAGGGGATACCCGAGTACACCGTTCTCCGCGCCGCGGGCCGCCCAGGCGGCGAGCATCCCGCCGCGGCTGACGTGGGCGCCTGTTGCTGCCGACCAGGAGATCACCCCGCGCTGGAAGGTCTGCTTGCAGCCGGCCGATCGCAACCCGCAGGTCTCCCTGGACGTCGGGTAACCGAGCCAGCCGTTCTCCGCCCCGGTCCGTGAGTATGCGCCGCCGATGGCTCCGGGGGTCCATACCCCGAAGGCGCCGGACGACGCGGACCACAGGATCCGGAGTCCGCCGAACTCCTGGGCGCAGCCGTTGTCCCGCGTGCCGCATACCTCGGCCGAGGACGGGTAGCCGGCCGCAGCGTAGCCGCCGTACCGGTTGTACAGCGCGCCACCGACGGCGCCCCGGGTCCATACCTGCTGGTGCCCGCCCACCCTGCTCCAGGTGAGGTCGATCCCGCTGGAGAACCGCTGGGAGCAGCCGCCCGCGGTGCACCGCTCGTCGGTCACCGGATAGCCGACGGCGGCCAGGCCTCCGGTGGCTGCCCACCGGGGGCCGGTCCTGCCGGAGGTGAACAGTACTGCGTGCGCTCCGGTGGAGGGGGTGTAGTGGATCTCTCCGCCGACGAAGGTCTCCACGCAGGGTCCTGCTGCGGTGCAGGACTCGTCGGAGGTCGGTTCGCCCAGCGGCCCGGCAGCACCGCCGAGTTCCCGCCACTTGGCGGCGATGCCTCCGATGGGAGTGAAAGGACCCGCGGCGGCGGCGCTGACCCCGGGGTCCGGTATTGCCGTCGGGGTAGGTGGTTCCTGCAGGTCAGGCACCGCCGGTGCGGCACTCTCCGGTGGGATTTCAGGTCCGGGGCCGGATTCCTCATCACCGGGCTCGGCCGTGGCGGTCGGGACGGGGCTCGTCGCCACTCCGGCCGGCGGAGGCTCGGGCGGAGCCGATTCCGCGGTCGACGGCTCCGGGACCGCGTCCGGGCCTGCAGGCGCAGGTGTCCGCAGAGCGCCAGCAGGGGGAGTCGTGTCCGGATCCGCTGGAGCCTGCGCCGGGGGAGTCGGTGCGGGGGTCTGCTCCGCGACCTGAGGGGGAGGGGCGGGCGTTGCGACCGCGCCCGGAGCGAGCCCGGAGAGAAGGAGAGCGGCCAGCGAGACGACAGCGAGTGCGCGCGCCGGAAGGGACGTGGATGAAGTGTTCACCGGAAGACGACCGCCTGACATGTGGAGGGTGCCGGGGCCTCGGCGAAGGCATCAGCGCGGACTTCGATCGTGCCGCCGGCTGGTACTGCTTGCTGGATCCTCGTGCGGCCGGCCACGCTGCTGGTGCTCCCGACTGCGACGACGACAGAGAACGTCACTGCGGTGTCGGCCGTATTGGTCAGCGTCCCGGAGAAGGACCAGACGCCGGCTGCATCCGCCGTGCACACCACGTCGCTCAGGGAATCGTTGGCGATGGCGGTCGGATTCGCCGGCACCGACTCCCTGCTGGTCTCCAGGGTCGCCTCGACGCTCGGTCCGGGATCGGGGGACGCAGGGGCCGGCAGGTCCGTCCCCGTGGCGTCGGCAACCCACGTCGTCGCCGCGTCCGGCGATGCGGGCATCGTCCCGGGCGAGGTCGAGGCCGCCGACGGTCCTGAGGCCGGCACATCGGGCGCATTGGCAGGTGGCGGCGTGCAGCCGGAAAGTGCGATGACGCCCAGTGCCACCCCCCAGAGAAGCCTCCCGACACTCCGCATTCTTCCCCTATTTCCCGCGGTGAACTTCTCGTTCGGGAACCAGGGGCTTCTGACCGGGAGGGTTGTACAGCCGGGCATTATCAGCGATCGTCCGCGGTGCGGTCCAGATTCGGTAACGATCCCGCACGATCTGCGGGGAAGGAGGGTCAGGCGTAGTACCGCCCCAGCACGTCGGCCTTCAGCTCGTAGAACGTGCCGTCCTCGAGTGCGGCCCGGGCGTCGTCGACCATGCGCACCACGAACCGCTCGTTGTGGATGGAGATCAGGGTCGCGGACACCATCTCCTTCGCCTTGAACAGGTGGTGGATGTAGGCGCGGGTGTAGTGCGTGCAGGTGTAGCAGTCGCAGCCCTCGACGAGCGGCGTGAAGTCCCGCTTGAAGCGCGCGTTCGAGAGGTTCCACCGGCCGTCCGGCGTGTAGAACGCGGAGTTGCGGGCCACACGGGTGGGGGAGACGCAGTCGAACGTGTCGGCGCCGTTCTCGATGCCGGTGAAGAGGTCGTCGGGCTCGGAGATGCCCAGCAGGTGGCGGGGCTTGTCCTCGGGCAGCTCGTCGCTGCACCAGCCGAGGATCGTCCCGAGGTTCTCCTTCTCCAGCGCCCCGCCGATCCCGAAGCCGTCGAAGTCCATCGCGCCGAGGTCCGCCGACGCCTTCCTCCGGAGGTCCTCGTACTGTGCGCCCTGAATGACGCCGAACAGGGCCTGGTACGGGCGGTGGCTGCGTTCCGCGGTGAGGCGCTCGTGCTCCGCGATGCAGCGCAGCGCCCAGAGCCGCGTCCGTTCCAGGGATTCCTCCTGGTAGCCGCGCGAGTTCATCAGGGTGGTGAGCTCGTCGAACGCGAACATGATGTCGGCGCCCAGCTGGTGCTGCACCTGCATGGAGATCTCCGGGGTGAAGCGGTGGCGGTCGCCGTTGAGGTGGGACTTGAACCAGACGCCGTCGTCGTCGATGGAGGCGAGGCGCTCCTTGCCGACGGCGACGCGGTCATCGGCGCCGGCCTTGTCGGCGTCGACCGGGACGTCCATGGTGATGACCTTCTTGAACCCCGAACCGAGGCTCATCACCTGGAAGCCCCCGGAATCGGTGAAGGTGGGGCCGGGCCAGTTCATGAAGGCGCCGAGCCCGCCCGCCTCGTCGAGGATGTCCGCCCCGGGCTGCAGGTAGAGGTGGTAGGCGTTCGCGAGCAGGGCCTGCGCGCCGAGGTCCGCCATGGCTCCGGGGAGCACGGCCTTGACCGAGGCCTTGGTCCCGACGGGGATGAAGGCCGGCGTCCGGATCTCGCCGTGCGGGGTGGTGATGGTC
>NZ_CP024915.1:399433-399498 GCF_002953615.1 Arthrobacter agilis
CCCCCGCCACGAGCACCTCTGCCGGAACCGCGCGCAGCCCGGTCCTGTCCACCCTGTTCACCATC
>NZ_CP024915.1:399598-419107 GCF_002953615.1 Arthrobacter agilis
ATGTACGTCGTGCCAACCTCTGCCAGTAACCCCGTGGATGTCCTCCGGCGCCCCAGCGCGCCCGTTTCACGATACGGTAACGCGGACCCCGGCGGGTTCCTCCGTGGCTAGCGGCCCCACCCGGCATGGGCCAGGGCCTGACGCAGCAGGTCGGCACGGCCACCGGAGAATTCCGCCTGGATGGACGGGCTGAGCGCCTCGGACGGGGTGAGCCAGGACAGCTCCAGGGCGTCCTGGCGCGGGTTGCACTCGCCCGTCACAGGGATGAGGTACGCGAGGGCGACGGCGTGCTGGCGGTCGTCGGTCAGCCCGGTCTCCGAGGGTGAGGGGAAGTACTCGGCGATCGTGAAGGGCAGGGGCGACGGCGGCAGCTGCGGGAGGGCGAGGGGCCCGAGGTCCTTCTCGAGATGGCGCAGGAGCGCCGCCCGGATGGTCTCCCGGTACATCACACGACCGGAGACGAAGGTCCGCACCATCTCGCCCTGCTCGTTGGCCTGCAGCAGCAGTCCCACCTCGTTGACGTACCCGAGGGCGTCGCACCGGACGGGGATCGCCTCCACGTAGACCATCGGCAGGCGGCGGCGGGCCTCGTACAGATCGTCTTCGGAGAGCCAGCCCGGATTGGGGTCAGGGGTGCGTACGTTCATACACCAGTTCTATAGCAGACCCCCACCCGGCGACAGGCGGCGCGCAGTTCTTCGGCCCGTGGCTGAATCCGCCGGCCCGGTGCCGCCCGACGATTCAGTCGTGGAGGTCCTGCTGCCGGCCGTCGATCCGCACCACGGCGCCCCACGGAGCACGGAGGCGGAGCGACGACCTCCGGCCCCCGCCGACGGCTCCGGCTCCGGCGTCGACGCCGGCAGCCGTCAGGCCCGCGACGAGGTCCCGCACGTCGCCGTCGTGCTCGATGGCCAGCTCCACCCCGGGGCGCTCCCCCAGCTCCACGGTCACGAGCCCGCCGTTCTTGGCACGGAAAGCGTGCCCGGCGCCGGCGTCCGAACCGGCCCGGGGCCGGGCTCCGATGTCCTCCAGCACCCGGACGGCGGATCCCGCGTCGGGCGTCTGCCAGCGGGCGAGGACCGAGAGGGACGACGCCGGCGCGGTCGTCTCGCGGGGGCCCGCGGCGGCGAGGAGGGGAGTCCCGTCCGGGGCGATGATCCGAGCGGTGGTGCCGTGGTGTCCCTCCACCAGGTCCACGGGCGTGCCGGCGGCGATGGTCCGTCGCGCGAACTCCCGGACGTCCGAGACGTCGAAGGCGAGGCTCACGCTGCCGTCCTCGGGGCTGCCGGAGGCGCAGGGGTGCAGGGCCACGCGACCGCTGCCGGCGTCGAACACCTCCTGCGCACCGTCCGGGAGTGGTCTCCGGGAGGAAGCCAGTCCGAGCGCGCGGAGGAAGTCCCGCGCGGCGGTCGGGTCGGAGGTGTGGACGAGGGGTCGGACGCGGAGCATCAGGTTTCCTTCGGAGCGGTGCGGGGAATGGCGGGGGCCCGGTTCCCGAACGGCCCGGGTAGCCCTAGGGTGGTCGCATGAAGGCCGAACTGCCGGAACTCCTGCTGCCCGACGCGCTCGCCTGGCGCGGCTGGCTGGAGGCGAACCACGAGTCCTCGCCCGGTGTCTGGCTCATCGAGCACAAGAAGGGCGGGGACACCACGCTGCTGACCTATGCGCAGGCGCTCGATGAAGCGCTGTGCTACGGCTGGATCGACGGCCAGGCCCGCTCGCGCGACGGGGGCAGCTACTTCCAGCGGTTCACGCCGCGCGGCCCGCGCAGCATCTGGTCGGTGCGCAATCGGACCTACGTGGACAGACTGCGTGCGGAGGGCCGCATGTGTGCAGCGGGCGAGAGGGCCGTCGCGGCAGCGCAGGCGGACGGCAGATGGGAGCGCGCCTACGCCGGACCCGCGACGGCCGAGGTGCCGCCGGAGCTGATGGCGGCCATCGAGGCCGACGACGCCGCGCTCGCCACCTTCCGCACCCTGTCCTCCCAGAACCGCTACGCCCTCATCTTCCGCCTGACCCAGCTCAGGACGGACGCCGCGAAGGAGCGGAACATCGCGAAGTTCGTCGCCATGCTCTCCCGCGGGGAGACCTTCTATCCCCAGGGCAGGAAGCAGGTCGGCTAGCGGCACCGCGTCCCGGCTTCCAGCACCATCCACGCCTGGAGCTGCGAGGACAGGCTGACCGGCCCGTCCTGCCGGGGCGGGAAGACGAGCATCGACCGGTCGACGGCCAGCCGGTCGGCCCAGATCCGGTCCGCCGTCGCCCCGAGGAGCGCGCGCGCCGTCGCCGCGGCCGTCCCCCCGATGTCCGCCGACGCCGCCTGCGCCAGATAGCGCGCGAGGATCCCCGTGAAGAGCCCGCCATCACCCCCGGAGCCGAGCGGCAGCACGCCGTCGTCGTCCGCGACGCCCCGGGCGACCGCCTCCACCAGGTCCGCCGCGTGCCGCAGGTTCTTCGGACCGCCGACCGCGACGAGCGCGCCCAGCACGGTCCCCTGGTTGTAGGTGTGCAGGGACCGCTCCACCCGGCCGTCGGCCTTCACGCCGTCGAGGTAGAGCCCGGTGCCGGGATCGAACAGCCGGTCCCTCAGCCAGTCGAGCAGTTCCTGCGCCCGGGCGCCCTCCCCGCCGCGTGCGAAGAAGAGGGCGGCTGGCGCCGTGGTGGGGGTGTTCTTGTAGTCGCGGGTGGTGTTCCAGTAGACCCCGCCGCCCAGGTCCTCCGTATGGGCCGACCGGAGTGCAGCCCCGAGGACGCGCACGCGGCGCCGGGGCCGCCGTCGACCCTCCATCGCATCGAGGCGCTGGAGGGCCAGCGCGAGCCAGGCCATGTCGTCGTAGTAGGAGTTGCGCCATCGTCCGCCGTTGCGCAGCCACACGCCGCGGGCCAGCTTCCGCGCCTCGGAGAGGGCATCCCCGGTGGGATCCCGGAGGTGCTCGTCGAGGAGGCAGTCGAGGAAGTGCGCCTGCCACCAGTAGTGCCAGTGGTTCCGGGCGCCGGCCGGTGGCGGGAAGGCGATGGCGCCGAGCCGCGTCCCGGGGACGCGGAGGCTCCGCCGGGCGAACAGGTGCCGGACGCTCTGCGCGGCCTGCGCGGCCGCCTCGTCAGGGATGGGCATGTGACCACCCTAGCCACACCGGGAGGGGTCCTGGTTGGGCAGGATGCGCAACCGATCGCCGTCCGGGTGCGCAGTGGGCCACGTCACAGTACGCTGGGCCGGAGGACCGACGGCGGTCCTCGCCGGGCGGAAGGATCAGGCATGGACATCAGCGGAGCGGTCGCCCTCGTCACGGGCGGGGCCTCGGGACTCGGTCTCGCCACCGCCCGCAGACTGTTCGACGACGGCGCGTCGGTGCTGCTGGTCGACCTCCCGCAGTCCGCCGGGACCGACGCCGCCGCGGAACTCGACCCCTCGGGGGACCGGGTCCGCTTCGTCGCCGCCGACGTCGCCGATCCTGCCCAGGTCCAGGCGGCAGTCGCCGCGGCCACGGAACTCGGCCCGCTGCGGATCGTCGTCAACTGCGCCGGCATCGCCACGCCGGGCAAGGTCCTGGGACGGGACGGGGTCCTGCCGCTCGAACAGTTCGCCCGCGTCATCACCGTCAACCTGGTCGGCACCTTCAACGTGATCCGGCTCGCAGCCGAGGCGATGGCGGCCACCGCCACGGTCAGCGGTCTCGGAGGATCCGAGGAGCGCGGCGTCATCATCAACACCGCCTCCGTCGCCGCCTTCGACGGCCAGATCGGACAGCCTGCGTACTCGGCCTCCAAGGGCGGCGTGGCTGCGATGACCCTGCCCATCGCCCGGGAACTCGCCCGCTCCCTGATCCGCGTCGTGACGATCGCCCCGGGCATCTTCGAGACACCCATGATGGCGGGCCTGCCCCAGGAGGCCCAGGATTCCCTCGGCGCCCAGGTCCCGCACCCGTCCCGCCTCGGCAAGCCCGTCGAATACGCCGCGCTCGCCGCTCACATCGTCGAGAACCAGATGCTCAACGGCGAGACGATCCGCCTCGACGGCGCCATCCGCATGGCGCCGAAGTAGCTCCAGCGCACCACCCCCGGTCTCCGCTCGATCGAAAGGACGGCTCGATGGAGAGCCCGCTGCCCACCGCCGATTTCCTCGGCTTCGAGTCCCTCCTGGCGACCTCCGAACGGGAGAAACTCCAGGACGTCCGGGACTTCCTCGCCAAGGACGTCTCGCCGCGCGCCGTCGAATGGTGGAACCGGGCCGAATTCCCGCACGAACTCCTGCCCGGGCTGGCGGCGCTGAAACTCAGCACGCCCGTGCAGCAGGGGTACAGCCACCTGTTCAGCGGACTGGTGATCGCCGAGCTCACCCGCGCCGACACCTCGATCGCGACGTTCTTCATGGTCCACCACGACCTCTTCGTCGAGGCCCTGCACACCTTCGGCAGCGACGACCAGAAGGCGCGGCTCCTGCAGGACGCGATGGACCTGAGGATCACCGGCGCCTTCGCCCTGACCGAACCGGAGCACGGGTCCGACGTCGCCGGTGGCATGACGACCACCGCCACGCGCGACGGCGACACCTGGGTCGTCAACGGCGCGAAGCGCTGGATCGGCAACGGGACGTTCTGCGACTACATGCTGCTCTGGGCGCGCGATACCGAGACCGGCGGAGTGCGCGGCTTCATCCTCGACGCCACGCTGCCCGGCGTGACCCGGACGGCGATCGCCAACAAGACGGCGCTGCGGACGGTCCAGAACGCCGACGTCACACTGACCGACGTGCGCATCCCGGAGGCGGACCGCTTCGCCGGCATCGAGTCCTTCAACGACACCCGGCAGCTCCTGCTGGGCTCACGGATCCTCGTCGGCTGGCAGGCCGTCGGCCAGCAGCTGGCCGCGTTCGACGTCGCCCGGCAGTACGCCCTCGAGCGCCACCAGTTCGGCCGACCGATCGCAGGGTTCCAGCTCATCCAGGACCAGCTCGTCACCATGATGGGCAACACGACGGCGAGCCTCGGCGTCATGGCGCGCATCGCCCAGCTGCAGGGGCAGGGTGCCTCCGACATGGCACAGGCCGCCTTCGCCAAGTCCTTCACCACGGCCCGGATGCGGGAGACCGTCGCGCTGGGACGGGGGATCCTCGGCGGCAACGGCATCGTGACCGATTACGGGATGGCCAAGATCTTCGCGGACGCCGAGGCGGTCTACACCTACGAGGGGTCCTACGAGATCAACAGCCTGATCGTGGGCAGGGCGCTGACGGGCATCTCGGCGTTCGCCTGACCCGGTGCGGCGACGGCGGACGCGAGCTGCGGCTTCCTGCACGCGTTTTGGGCGGGAAGTGCGTGTCGGGCGGCGACACGCCGTCGTCCGCGCCGTTCGGCTGATCAATGCCGTGCACGAACCCGCGGTGGTTGCGGGCCGGGCCGTCCCAGGCCGCAGCAGGGCGGCGCCGGCGTTCACATGACGGACGTGGTGAGGCCCACGCCACATCACTGGGTAGTATCCCAACAGCAATCCGTCGTATCCAGTGCCGCATACGCCCCGTTTTCCGTGCCCTGAAAGCAGGCTGTTGTGACAGTGCCCCTCGAAGTGTCCCCCGCGCGTGCCGCCGACCAGTTCAGCGAGACGGTGGGGGACATCAGTTCCGACCTGCGCGCCGATGTCCGGCGCGTCAGCACCCTCCTCGGCGAGTCCCTCGTCCGGCAGCACGGACAGGAGCTCCTCGACCTCGTGGAGCGGGTACGCCTCCTCACGAAGCAGTCCAAGGAGTCGGGCAGCGGGGACGACGCCGCCGGGCGCGCGGCACTCGCCGAGCAGGTCCGCGAACTCCTCGCGGCCCTGCCCATCGGTCAGGCCACCGAACTGGTCCGGGCCTTCGCCGCGTACTTCCACCTCGCCAACGCGGCCGAGCAGGTGCACCGCGTGCGCGGCCTGCGGACGCGGTCCGAGGAGGACGGCTGGCTCGCCCAGACCGTCTCCCGCATCGCGTCCGACGCCGGTCCGGAGGCTCTCGCCGACGTCGTCCGGGAGCTCGACGTCCGCCCCGTGTTCACGGCCCATCCCACCGAGGCGTCGCGCCGCTCCGTGCTGGACAAGCTGCGCCGGCTGTCCGACATCCTCGCGGAGTCGACGGCGGATGGATCCCAGCAGCGCCGCCGGCAGGACCGCCGGCTCGCCGAGGTGATCGACCTCATCTGGCAGACCGACGAGCTGCGGCAGGTGCGGCCCACGCCGATCGACGAGGCCCGCAACGCCATCTACTACCTGGGGAACATCCTCACCACCTCGATGCCGGAACTGCTGGAGGACCTCTCGGACCTCCTCGCGGACCACGGCGTCGCCCTTCCCGCGGGTGGCGCGCCGCTGAGGTTCGGGTCGTGGATCGGTGGTGACCGGGACGGCAACCCCAATGTCACGGCTTCCGTGACCCGCGAGATCCTGCAGATCCAGAACCAGCAGGCCGTCCGCATCGCCATCCACTTTCTCGACCGGCTGATCTCGTCGCTCTCGTCGTCGACCACGATCGTGGGTGCCTCACCCGAGCTGACGGCGTCGATCGAGAAGGATCTCGCCAACCTGCCACGCCTCGACAGGCGTGTGCTGGAACTGAACGCCCAGGAGCCGTACCGGCTCAAGCTGACCTGCGTGAAGGCGAAGCTGCTCAACACGGCGGCGCGTGTCCAGCAGCAGACGGCGCACGAGCCCGGCCGCGACTACAACGATACCGCCCAGGTCCTGGCCGACCTCGAGCTCGTGGGGGACTCGCTGCGGCGGAACGCGGGGGGCCTGGCCGCCGACGGAGCCCTCGCCACGGCGTCGCGCGTGATCTCCTCCTTCGGCCTGCACCTGGCGACCCTCGACATCCGCGAGCACGCCGACATGCACCACGACGTCGTCGCGCAGCTCGCCGACCGGCTCGGCGAGCTGGAGGTCCCCTACCTCGACCTGGACCGGGAGGGGCGCCGCCGGGCGCTGTCCCGCGAGCTGGCCTCGCGGCGACCGCTGGCGGCGGTCAACCCGCCGCTCGACGACGGCGCGCGACGTACCTTCGACGTCTTCCGCGAGATCGCCTCGGCGCTGGAGACCTACGGGCCGGACGTCATCGAGACCTACATCGTCTCCATGACCCGCGGCGCCGACGACGTCCTCGCCCCCGTGGTGCTGGCGCGCGAAGCGGGCCTTCTCGACGTGGTCGGTGACGGCTCGGGCGGCCCGGACTCCGGTGCCTTCGCGAAGATCGGCTTCGCCCCGCTGCTCGAGACGGTGGACGAGCTCCGCGTCTCGGCGGAGATCGTGGACACCCTCCTGTCCGATCCGACGTACCGCGAGGTGGTGCGGCTCCGCGGCGACCTGCAGGAGGTCATGCTGGGGTACTCCGACTCCAACAAGGAGTCCGGCGTGCTCACGAGCCTTTGGGAGATCCACAAGACCCAGCGGCGCCTGCGCGACGTCGCCGCGAAGCACGGTGTCCGCCTCCGCCTGTTCCACGGGCGTGGGGGGTCGGTGGGCCGCGGTGGCGGCCCGACGTACGACGCCATCCTCGCCCAGCCGAACGGCGTCCTCGAGGGCGAGATCAAGTTCACCGAGCAGGGCGAGGTCATCAGCGACAAGTACTCGCTCCCGGCCCTGGCCCGCGAGAACCTCGAGCTGTCCCTGGCCGCGGTCATGCAGGGCTCCGCCCTGCACCGCACGCCGCGTACGTCCGACGACGAGCGCGGCCGCTGGGCCGAGGTGATGGAGACGGTCTCCGATGCGGCGTTCGCGCGGTACCGCTCGCTCATCGACCACGAGGACCTGCCGGCGTACTTCCTCGCGTCGACGCCCGTGGAGCAGCTCGGCTCGCTCAACATCGGCTCGCGCCCGTCCAAGCGGCCCGACTCCGGCAGCGGGCTCGGCGGACTCCGCGCCATCCCCTGGGTGTTCGGGTGGACGCAGTCCCGGCAGATCGTCCCGGGCTGGTTCGGCGTCGGCTCCGGCCTGCGCGCGGCGCGGGAGGCGGGGCACGAAGGGCTGCTCGCCGAGATGCTCGGCCGATGGCACTTCTTCCGTACCGTCGTCTCGAACGTGGAGATGACGCTCGCCAAGACCGATCTCGAGATCGCCGCGCATTACGTCGAGGCCCTCGTGCCGGGCGACCTGCAGCACCTCTTCGGCGTGATCCGGGAGGAGTACGAGCTGACCCTGGCCGAGATCCGGCTGCTCACGGGGGAGCACGAGTTGCTCGACGACCAGCCCGTGCTCAAGCGCTCCCTCGCGGTGCGCGACCAGTACCTCGACCCCATCTCCTACCTGCAGGTGGAGCTGCTGCGCCGCGTGCGGGCAGAGGCCGGCGAGCCCGACGGGCAGCTGCAGCGGGCCATGCTGATCACCATCAACGGCGTCGCCGCGGGGATGCGGAACACGGGCTGACACGCGGCCCGGACGCCGCGAGTCGTGGCGCCCGGTGATGCCCCGCCGGAATACCCGCCGGAGGGTGCCGGTTGCCGCCTCTGGAAGCGGAGAAGCAGGCCTCAGGGCCGGTTCAACCAGAGGAGCACCATGAAGGCAGTGTTTTACGAGCGGTACGGCGATCCCGACGTCCTCCAGTACGGCGAACAGCCCGACCCGAAGGTCGGACCGGACTCCGTGCTCGTCGAGGTCCGTGCGGCCTCGGTCAACCCGGTCGACTGGAAGATCACGGGCGGTCACCTCGATGGCGCCCTGCCCACCTACTTCCCGGTGGTCCCGGGCTGGGACGTCGCCGGCGTCGTCGTCCAGCCCGGCCCGTCCGTCACCGAGTTCCAGGCCGGCGACGAGGTGATCGGCTACGTCCGGATGGACACCGTCGGGCTGGGGACCTTCGCGGAGCAGGTGGCTGCTCCGGTCCGGACGCTCGCCCGCAAGCCGCGCAACGTGTCATGGGCCGAAGCCGCTACCATGCCGCTCGCCGGGCTCACCGCCTACCAGGCCCTCCGGGCCGTCGGTGCAGGGGAGGGCGATACCGTGCTGGTGCACAACGGTGCCGGCGGCGTGGGGACCTACGCCATCCAGATCGCCACTGCCTGGGGCGCGCGCGTGCTGGCCACGGCGTCCGAGAAGAACCACGACTTCCTGCGTTCTCTCGGTGCCGAGCCGCTGACCTACGGCGAGGGACTCGCGGACCGCATCACCGTCGCGGCTCCCGAGGGGCTCGACGCCGTCGTCGACTTCGTGGGCGGGGACGACCTGCCGGTCTCCCTCGAGCACCTGAGGACTCCGGGGCGGGTAGCCTCCGTGGTCGATGCAGGGATCAAGGACGAGGGCGGGCGCTACATCTTCGTGCGGCCCGACCCGGAGGACCTGCTGGCCCTGACTGAACTCGTGGAGGCCGGCAGCGTGAAGCCCGTCCTCGCGGAGACCTTCCCGCTGGAGCGCGCGGCAGACGCCTTCCGCAGCAGCATCGAGGGACACGTGCGCGGCAAGATCGCCGTGACCGTCGGCGACGAGGGCCAGGCGGGCCTGCCGGCCGCCTAGTAGCGCGTGTCCTCGTAGTCGTCGCCGAGGAGGTCGAGGGGTTCGCGCTGTGCGTCCTCCGCGGCACGGAGCCAGCGGCGGTACGCGTGGTCCACGCGGTGCCGGCGGGAGCCCGCGGTGATTAGCAGCAGGAAGATCGCCATGGCGGACACGAAGGCGACGTCGACCGCGAACGGCTCGCCGAGCATGCGTTCGACGGCGATCCACAGGAGCCCCCAGCACGTCGCGGCGGCTACCGAGAGCCGGCCCCGGTCCGTCGAGCACACGACGGCCGCTGTCATGAGGACCGTGATGATGCCGAGGATCGCCCAGGTGGTGCCCTTCCACCCGAACAGGTCGATCCCGGTGGCCGTGAAGAACGCCGCCGCGTTGGCCGCTGTCGCGACGAGCACCCAGCCGAGATAGAGACCGATCGGCGTGTCGACGGCGGCTCCTTCGAACCGCGTCTCGCCGGGGTGGTCGTTCAGGGTCTGGATGGCCACCAGCAGCGCGAAGAACAGCAGCAGGATGACCACGAGGCTCAGCACCGGCTGGTCGGCCTGTGCGCTGAGGATCCAGGCGAGGTTGAGGAGCATCGAGGCCGCGACGGTCCAGCCGAGCCTCCGGTGCCGCTCACGCCGACGCTGTGCCGGCAGCCACTGGAACACCGTGTACGCCACGAGGCCCGCGTAGATGACGCTCCAGATGGAGAAGGCCGCCGACGACGGCGCGAGCAGTGTCGCGTCCGGGGCGAACGCTCCGCCGGCGGCGTCGCGGATGGACGGACCGCCGAAGGCGCCGACGCCCGCCGCGGAGCCCAGGATGCAGGCCACGGCGCATAGCGTCACCGCGGACTGCCGGACGAGATCCGGGTCCCATGTACCGACGTGGCGGACGGCGGCACCCCCGTGGCGGCCGAGCGCCTTGCCTGTCATGCCCGCAGCGACCCGCGCCCTGTCGGCGGCGACGCGGAGACGCTCCGTGGAGGCACCGGCCCTGTCGCGGTCCCCGCCGGTCGACCCCGTCACGGAGCGGAGCGCCTCGCGGGCAGCTCCCGTGGCCGATCCCACGATCCCGGGTAGCGACCGCCGTCCCGAGGGCGGACCGTCGACCGGCGCCCGATGCCCTGCTACCTGGTTCGCCGTGGCCTGGTTCGCCGTCGCTCGGTTCGTCGTCGCTCGGGCGGCGGTGCCCGATGCGGCTCCGCCCGATGCTGCTCCGGCAGGACCGTCGTCGTCCGAGGTCGCCGTGGTCGCCGTGGTGCGCGGCTGCGCGGCCTTCAGCCGCTCGAGGACACCTGCCGTGCCCGACCGCGGCTCCTCGACCGGGGCGTCGGAGGCTGCCATCGGGGGCCGAACCGGCCTGTCAGGGAGCCTGGGTCCCGGGTTCGTCGGGGTGCTCATGCGCTTTTTTGGCCTTCCGGTGTTTCTTCAGGGCGAGGACTGCCGCCGTGATCGCTCCCACCAGCGTACCGACAGCCATTCCCAGCAACGCACTGACCCCTGCCGGCAGCCCCGTGGACGCGCCCGCGACGAAGCCGAGGCCGACCAGCCATCCCGTCCACAGCACACCTCCCGCAGCCGCCGCGAGCATGAACGGCCGGAGTGGGAGCTCCGCGATCCCGGCGGCGGCCATGCTCGCCGTCCGACCGCCGGGGAGGAAACGCACGGCGACGACGGCCGCGTAGGTGGGCGAGGTGCCGGCCTTGTCGATGGCCCTGCGCAGACCGCGATGGACGGAACGGCCCCATCGGAAACGGTCGAGGAAATGCGTGAGCTTGCGCCGGAACAGCAGGAAGATGGCGACGTCCCCGAGCCAGCTGCCCGCGAACGCGGCGACGAGCGCGAACGGGAGGAGGAGCATGCCGTGGGCCGACATGGTCCCGGCGCCGATGACCATCAGTTCCGAGGGCACCACCGGAAGCACCACGTCGACGAAGATGACGGCCACCATGACGAGGAGGTAGAGCGGTGCAGGAATGTCGGTACCGGGCAGGTCCACGCTGCAAATCTACCGTCCGCGCCCCGGATCCGGACCGGGATCTCCGAGGGTGCGAGGGGACGTCAGGTGAATTCGGCGAGGGTGAGTCCGGAGGTGAACCGCCGGTCCGAGCCATCCAGGGGGTCGGTGAACGCGATGCTGTGGGCCAGGAGCTGCAGCGGCCTGCCGTAGTCGTCGGGTGCCTGCGGATGCAGGACGGGGTAGAACGGGTCGTTGATGATGCCGAGTCCGAGCGACGCCATGTGGAGCCGGAGCTGGTGCGTCTTCCCGGTGTGCGGTTGCAGCCGGTACAGCCCCAGGTCGCCGCGCCGGTCGATCAGGCTGACCGTGGTGAGCGTGTTCGGGGGGCCCTCGACCTCCTGGGCCAGGAGGTAGGTGCGGGATTTCACGATCCGGCTCCGGACGTCGAGTGGTTCGACGTCGAGGCGCAGCTCGGGCCGCACGGGTGCCACCGCACGGTACTCCTTGGTGATGCGTCGGTTCTCGAAGAGGAGCTGGTAGGCGCCGCGGGTCCCGGGATCGATGGAGAACATGAGGATCCCGGCCGTCATGCGGTCCAGCCGGTGCATGGGGATGAGGTCCGGCAGGCCGAGTTCCACGCGCAGCCGCACGAGCGCCGACTCGGCGACGTACATGCCGCCGGGCGTGGTGGGCAGGAAGTGCGGCTTGTCGACGACGAGCAGGTGGTCGTCCCGGTGCAGGACGGACAGCTCCACCGGGAGGCGTTCCTCGATGGGCAGCTCGCGGTAGTACCAGACGAAGGTGTGCTCACCGAGGGGGGTGGAACGGGTCAGGACCTCGCCGCCGAGCGCCACCACCTCGCCGCGGTCGAAGCGTTCGCCGATGCCCTCGGGGTCGACGTGGTCGAACCGGTCGAGGATGTACTCCAGCGCCGTCTCCCACGGGCCCTCGGAGGGCAGGCGGAGCCGGGTGGCATTGACGCCGTTGCGCACGGGCAGGGGTGACGCCATGGCCATCAGCGCGCCGGCCGTTCCGTTGCATCCACTCCGTCAGGGTAGTGCCCGTGCATCTGCCGTCTCCAATCGGGGCTGGCAGTGCGGGCAGTAGTACAGCTCGCGCAGCTCGGTGTCCGAGTCGCCGAGCTGCTCCAGCGCCACGGGGGTGCCGCAGCGCAGGCAGCCCCGCCGGGAACGCCCGTAGACCCACAGGGTATTGCCCCGCAGCTGCCCGGTGGTGGCACGGGTACTGCGTTCCTTGTTCGCCTCGAGGAGCTTCTTGGAGAGCTCGACCATGCGCGGGAGGTTGGGCACCTCGGCCACCGGGGTCAGCGGGTGGACGCCGGCGAGGAAGCACAGCTCGCAGCGGTAGACGTTGCCGATGCCCGCGAGGTTGCGCTGGTCGAGCAGCGCCAGGCCGATGGGCCGGTCCGGCTGTTCCCGCAGGCGGCGCAGCGCTTCATCGGGGTCCCAGTCGGGCCCGAGGAGGTCCGGTCCGAGGAACCCGACGGCGTCCTCCTCCTCGGCGCGCGCGATGACACGCAGGAAGCCGAGTTCGAACCCGACGACGACGGCGTCCTCCGTCCCGAGGATGCATCGTGCCTTGAACGCGGGTCTCCGCCACTTCTCCCCGCGGGCGTAGACGTGCCAGAGGCCCTCCATCTTGAGATGCGAATGGATGTCCCAGCCGTCGTCGCCCCCGCCGCGGATCAGCAGGTGCTTCCCGCGGGCGACGACCTCCTGCACCGTGGAGCCGGTGAAGTCGACCGTGGCGAAGCGCGGGACCCGGATGTCGCAGCGGGTCAGGACCTTCCCGGCCAGCGCCCGGTGCAGCTCGCGCGCCGCCCGCCAGACGGTATCCCCCTCAGGCACGGATCCTCAACCCCCTCGGCGTCGTGTAGAAGCCGGCATCCGCGAGTGCCCTGCCGATGTCGGTGTCGAGGATCTCGCCGCCGTTGACCTTCTCGAGGGCCATCTTGTCCGCTGCACCCCGTCGGATGACCGTCACCAGCGCCAGCGCGGCCGAGCGCAGCACGTCGACGTCCTCGGTGAAGGTCAGGAGGGTCTTTCCGCCCCGTTCGACGTACAGCGCGAGGGCGCCGTCGACGAGCACCACGAGGGCGCCGGCCTTCCGGCCCGCCCGGTGGCCGCCGTCGGCCTGCGGCCAGCCGAGGGCCGCACCGTAGGGGTTGGCGGGGTCCGTGGCGGCGAGCGCGACGGCCTTCCTCGGAGGGGCCTCCCCGCCGAGGACGTCCTGCGCCGTGGGCAGCTGGTTGTCCGCACTGAAGGAGCGCAGGCGGTCCACCGTGGCGGGCACGGCGAACTGGGCGGCGCCGAGCTGCTCGATGAAGTAGCCCCTCCTGCACCGGCCCATCTCCTCGAGCCGCGCCAGCACCTTGTACATGAGCCCGAAGCCACCGGGGATACCTTCGTTCCCCACGGCGCCGCGCGTCACTACGCCATACCGGTCCAGCAGCAGCTCGGCCTGGGCGTGCGCGTGCAGTGTGGTCTCGGACTCCGTCGCGGGCAGCATGTTCCAGCGTCCGGCCGCCAGGGGAGGGGTGGGTCGCTGGTAGCCGCCGCCGGCACCGTCCGCTGCGTTCAGCCGCATCGAAGCGCCCGTGAGCGACTTCCCGGGAGCCCGGCCCAGCCTGCCCGCGCGGGAGGTGCGGGCGCGCGCCGGTACGGCTTTCTGCTTGTGTGCGGTCTTGCCGTTGGCGAGGAGCGAGCGCACCGGGGTGAAGGTGTCGTTACTGATGCGGCCGGCCCACACGAGGTCCCAGAGGGCGGTGACCACGGCGGTGTCTGCGACGGGCTCCTGCACGTCCAGCAGGTTGGTGAGCTGCCGGAGGAAGTATCCGCCACCCCCGGAGAGGGAGTCGAGCAGCGCCGTGTGCAGGGCGGACGGTTCGAAGGTGGGGTCGGGGCGCAGCGTGAGGGACGCGTTCTCGGCCAGGTGCAGGGCGATCCAGCCGTCGTTCCCGGCGAGCGAGCCCGCCCCGGACCACAGCACCTCGCCCGTGGCCGTCAGCTCGTCCAGCATCGCGGGCGTGTAGTTGGCCACGCGCTGCGCCAGGATCAGTGGCTCCCAGGCGGAGGCCGGGATCGGCACGCCGGAGAGCTGGTCGATCACCGTGATCACGCCGTCGAGCCCACGGAGGTTCGATCCGATGTGCTGCCACGCCGGGAGGAACCTGCCGTACGCGGACGGGTCCACCGGTTCCACCTCCTGGCGCAGCGCTGCGAGGGATCGGCGGCGGAGGCGGCGGAGCACCTCGGCGTCACACCATTCGCTCGAGGCGGGGGTGTGCACGGTGATGGTGCCCGGTGCCGCCCCGGATTGGGCGGAGATGTCGAGCACGGGCGTCGCCTCGGCGGGCCGGAACTCGCCCTCCACCACGCGGCCGGCGCCGGCGAGCCGCTGCAAAGATCCGGCGACGACGGCGACGCCGACGCCCAACCGGGCGGCGGCCTCCGCTGCGGTGAACGGACCGTGGGTGCGGGCGTAGCGGCCCACGAGGTCCCCGAGGGGATCGGCGACGGGTTCGATGAATGCGAGCGGGATACCCATGGGAAGGGGGACGCCGATCGCGTCGCGCAGGCGGGCGGCATCCTCGACGGCGGAGATGCGCTCCGCCCCGGCGATGTTGACGGTCAGCGCACGGTTCGCCTTCACCAGGGCGGCGACGTGCCCGCGCACCACCTCGGGGGAGGCACGGCCCGGGGTGGGCGCGGGCTGCGTGGTGGCGGCGAGCAACTCCTCGTCCGTGGGCTCCCCTCCACCGGCACTGGGGTCATCGATGCCGTCGGTATCGATGCCGTCGGCGCCGTTGCCGTGGGTACCAGCCCCATGATCGGCCATCTGCAGGGCAGCACTCGGTGCGGCGGGGTCCTGCCCTGCGGACCGACCCGCAGCGGGTCGGTCCTCCCCGGGAGCCTCCAGCCGCTGGCTGATCTCCTCCACCGTCAACGGGCCGAGGAGCCGCAGCAGATCCGCGACACCCTCCAGCCCACGCGCCAGCCGGTCCGGCTTCAACCGCTGGAGCTCCAGCTCCGTCTCGGCGATCACCCGGGCGTCCAGCAGCTCACGGAGCTCGGCGCGCCCCAGCAGCTCGTTGAGGAGGGTGGGATCGAGGGAGAGAGCAGCGGCACGCCGCTCGGCGAGCGGGGAATCGCCCTCGTAGAGGAAGGACGCCACGTAGCCGAAGAGCATGGACCGGGCGAAGGGGGAGGGCTGCTGCGTGGTCACCTCCACGATGCGCAGTTCCCGGCGTTCGAGGGACGCCGCGAGCTCCTTCAGGGCAGGGAGATCGTAGACGTCCTGCAGGACCTCGCGGACGGTTTCGAGCACGATGGGGAAGGTGGGGTACTTCTTCGCGACGTCCAGCAGCTGCGCGGAACGTTGACGTTGCTGCCACAGCGGTGATCGTTTTCCGGGATTCTGGCGCGGCAGCAGGAGGGCGCGCGCTGCGCATTCCCGGAAGCGTGACGCGAACAGGGCTGAGCCGCCCACTTCTGCGGTGACGATGCCGTCGAGTTCCTCGGCGTCGAAGAGGAAGAGGTCCGCTCCGGGGGGTTCGTCGTCCATGAGCGGTACCCGCAGCACGATGCCGTCGTCGGACGCCATCGCGGAGCCGTCCATGCCGTAGCGCTGCTCGAGCCGCGCGCCGACCGCCAGGGCCCAGGGGGCATGCACGGGCATGCCGAAGGGGCTGTGCAGCACCACGCGCCAGTCGCCGAGCTCGTCGTGGAACCGCTCCACCACCAGGGTCCGGTCACTCGGGACCACTTCGGTGGCCTCGCGTTGCTCCGTCAGGTAGGTGATGAGGTTGCCGGAAGCCCAGTCGTCCAGTCCGATCCTCGCGCAACGCTCTTGCGCCTGCTCCACGGTGCCACCGGACATCTCCCGGTTGAAGGCGCCCAGCGCCCGGCCGAGTTCCACGGGCCGACCCAGGGAATCACCCTTCCAGAACGGCAGCTTGCCGGGCTGCCCGAAGGCGGGGGAGACCAGCACACGATCGTGCGTGATCTCCTCGATCCGCCAGCTCGTGGCGCCGAGTGCGAAGACGTCGCCCACGCGCGACTCGTAGACCATCTCCTCGTCGAGCTCGCCGACGCGGCGGCCGCCGGCACGCGGACCCTCGCCCTCCGAGCCGACGAGGAACACCCCGAAGAGGCCCCGGTCCGGGATGGTGCCGCCCGAGGTGACGGCCAGGCGCTGCGCACCGGGCCGGCCGGTGATGGTGCCCTCCACGCGGTCCCAGATGATGCGGGGGCGCAGCTCGGCGAACTCGTCCGAGGGGTACAGGCCCGCGAGCAGGTCGAGCGTGGCATCGAACGCGGATCGCGGCAGCGTGGCGAACGGGGCCGATGCGCGGACGACGTCGAACCATTCCTCGACGTCGATGGTGCCCAGCGCCGCGGCGGCCACGGTCTGCTGGGCGAGGATGTCCAGCGGGTTGGTGGGGATGTAGAGGGGCTCGATCTTCCCCGCGAGCATGCGCTCCACCGTGACCGTGGTGTTGACGAGGTCCCCCCGGTGCTTGGGGAACAGGACTCCCTGCGAGACCTCGCCCACCTGGTGCCCGGCGCGGCCCACGCGCTGCAGGCCACTGGCCACGGAGTGCGGTGACTCGACCTGCACCACGAGGTCCACGGCGCCCATGTCGATCCCGAGCTCCAGCGAGCTGGTCGCGACGACGCAGCGCAGGCGTCCCGACTTGAGATCGTCCTCGATGAGTGCGCGCTGGTCCTTGGACACCGAGCCGTGGTGGGCCCGGGCCAGGAGCGCCTCGGCGCCGGCGCTCTGGCCCGCCTGTGCCATCATCTGCGCCGGTGTTGCAGTTGTGTGCGCGAACGACGGCGAGCTCGCGGCTGGTTCGGCGGCGTCCGGCATGCCACCGGCGGCCCAGGCGGCGTCGCGTTCCAGGCGTTCGGCGTGGATCTCGTTGAGTCGGGCGGTGAGGCGCTCGGCGAGCCGCCGCGAGTTCGCGAACACGATCGTGGACTGGTTCGCCTCGATGAGGTCCACGATCTTCTCCTCCACATGCGGCCAGATGCTCGCCTGCGGTACGGCGTCGCCGTCGTCGTCGGTGTTGGCCGCAGCTCCGCCGAGCTCCGTCATGTCCTCGACGGGCACGGTGACGGTGAGATCCCACTGCTTCTTCGACGGCGGCGCGACGATCTCCACCGGTGCGTTGCCGGAGAGGAAGCGGGCCACGGTCTCCTTCGGCTCCACCGTGGCCGAGAGACCGATGCGCTGCACCGGCTTCTCCAGCAGTGCGTCGAGCCGCGCGAGGGAGACGGCGAGGTGGGCGCCGCGCTTGGTCCCGGCGACGGCGTGCACCTCGTCGATGATGACGGTGTCCACCTCCATCAGCGTCTCGCGCGCCTTCGAGGTGAGCATGAGGAACAGCGATTCGGGGGTGGTGATGAGGATGTCCGGGGGACGCGTGAGCATCGCGCGGCGCTCGGCCTGTGGGGTGTCGCCCGAGCGGACGCCCACGGTGATGCTCGGCGCGGGCAGTCCGAGGCGCTTCGCCGTCTGCGTGATGCCGATCAGGGGCGCCCGCAGGTTCCGCTCGACGTCGACGCCGAGGGCCTTCAGCGGCGAGATGTAGAGCACCCGGGTGCTGCGCTTCGGCTTCTTCAGCGATGCCTTGCCGCCCTTCGCCGCAGGCTCGGGGACGTCGGGATCGCCGCTGCCCTCACCGGAGGCGATCAGCCGATCCAGCGCCCAGAGGAAGGCGGCGAGGGTCTTGCCGGATCCGGTGGGCGCGACGACGAGGGCGTTCGACCCGGCGGAGATCGCCGACCAGGCGCCCTCCTGGGCCGGGGTGGGCTCGGCGAAGGCGCCCGCGAACCACTCGTGGGTTGCGGGGGTGAACCTCGTCAGTACCTGCGTCACTTCTTCATTCTGCCCCAGCGCACCGACACTCCATCCGGTGCCGCCGCACCGGACCGCGTCCTGCGACAGGCCGGCGGAGAGGGAGTACGTTGCGTAGGACGGCGTACGGAACGAACGACGGAACGAACGACGGAACCACCGACGGAGAGGCGACGCATGGGAGCCGGGACCGGGGAGGCCCAGCCTGCCGCGCCCCGCGGGGACGTGGCCAACAACTGGGTCCCGGTCGCGGGGATCGGGGCTCTCTTCCTCGGCGGAGCCGTGACGGCGCTCGTGGTCGACGGCGACACGCGGCGGACTGCGGCCTATTTCGTGGTGAGCACCCTGGTGCTGATCCTGGTGGCTGCTCCCTGGCTCGTCTCCCACCCTCCGGCGCTTGCCGCTCCTCCGGGCGCCTATCTGGTGCTCGGCGTCGCCGTCGAACTGGGCGCACTCGTCGGCGGTGCCGTGGAGGCCTTCCACGGACTCGGGGCCTGGGTGGTGCTCGGGGTCGGTCATGCGGTGTACGGGCAGTTGGAACGGGCCCGCGTCATGGTCACCGCGGGAGGAGCCGCGGTCGTCCTCGGTGTCGTCGCCATCGCGGCGGCTCTGCCGTGGCTGACGCTGGGGCTCGCGCTGGCCACCTCGGCGTTTCTCGTCCTCGCAGCCTGGCGGCTACGGCGGCTCGGGCCGCACGCGCAGTACCGGGCGGTTCGCGCGGCTAGGCGGCGGGCTGCAGCGTTCCGACGGTCATCAGGACGATCGACGACGCCGAGCATGCCGGGATCTCCTGCGCCAGGACGAGCGAGTCGGTGGCGCCCGGCGGGTAGACGCGGACTCCGGCCGCCGGCGTGATGCCGCACCCGTCGCCGTAGTTCTGGGCGTTGGTCTGCTGCAGCGTGGCCGTCGCCGATGCCCCGGGAGCCAGGAGCACAGGGGTCGTGGCGGAGCCGTCGCGATCCGCGGGAGCGCCGATCTGGGTGCCGGACGCATCGACGAAGGACACACCGGGGAACCCGTCGACGACGCACTCCTGGTCGGATGCGTTGGTCAGCACGATCGTCCTGTAGACGCTCCCGGCTGCTGCTCCGCCGGCCTGGTCCTCGACGGCGCCGCTGAGTTGCGCCGCGGTGCAGACGCCGGCGGCTGCCGGCGTCGACGCGGATGCACTGGGGGAGGGCGACGGCGTCGCGCTCTCCGTCGTGGCGGTCGGAGCGGGGG
>NZ_CP024915.1:419358-427866 GCF_002953615.1 Arthrobacter agilis
AGGACGCGTCTGCGTGGCTGCAGAAGCTTGGAGTTCCTCGCGAATACAGGAAAGAGGCTCTGCAGTCATTCCAGCCGGGAACGGTATCGTTGGAGGTTGCTGGCTCCGCGCAGTACGGACTGCGATTCTTCGGTGGCGGGTCTGAGGCACTCGGCCGATACATAACGCCTAACCTCCCTGCCACCAGGAGTGATCTGGCTCTGCCGTCTGTGAACACGATGGAACGGTTGGCGCAATTCAGGATTACCGAAGGTTCCGAGTACATATCCGGGAGGGTTGGTCCCAACTTCGGGTATCCAGGCGGCGGCATTCAGTATTATGTCCCCGACCCCAACGTCTTGGTGAGAGTGGAGTGATGACCGTGGACTTGAGTAGCCTGCTGGCCTCTTTGGGGGAAGAATTGGCGCTCGACACTGGAAAACGCGCAACCAGCGCGTCCGACGCGTCTCTTGAATCCGTCATAAGTCTACTTCGAAGAGCTGAAATCTCGGCAGGAGCGGGCCAATCCGAACGAGTTCGAGAACTGTTGGACTCAGCCGCGCGTCAGGTATCGGATTCCTGGTCGTTCAAGTCGAGCTTAGGCAAAGAGATCCTTAGATGTAGTCAAAGGGCTGCTCGCTAGTCTTCGAGCCGGTTCGGGCCGTTCTCGCCACGCTGGACCCGAGATGTCCCGGCCGGCCCACTTCAGCATCCACTGGAATGCAGCTCGGGGAATGCTGCTACCCAAGTGAACCGCACAAAGTCCCAGTGGAAACGTGCTCCCAAGGGCTGCGGCGCCGCAGCCCTTAGGAGGGGCGAGCGGGGGTCGGTGGGAAGGGGCATCTGGATTTCCGCCAGGGGTGGCAGCCAGGCAGGGAACTGACCTGTTTATCGCAACGAAGGCCCTGTCGTTTTCGTCTTGATGTAAGTTGCGAAGCCACCGACAGGTACCGCTGATGGGGGCTTATCTCATGAACTCTCCGGCCGGTCTCATACTGGGCTGTTGTTGAGAGCGCGGAATTCGTTGCCGAAAAGACAGAAGTAGCGCCATGGTGAGCGATAGCGTGAGTCCTGGCGCAGGGGATGAGGCCGTACCTGAGGGTTCTCGGGACTGTCATCATCGCTGCATGCGTCTTCTTCCAAGGGGCGTTCGCGCAAGCGATCCTTGTCGAGGGCGGTTTTTTCGCCGGATAGATCGTCCTGAGCCCACTCATCACTTGTGGGACGGTCGGGTTGGCTGATCAGAGACGATGAAGAGGTTTATGAAACGCACTGCGCATAAAAGCGAGTCGGGGTTGGGATACCTGATCCTCGGCATTGCCATCGCCTGCGGCACTGCTGCGCTGATCGTCCTTGGACAACTCGAGGCGTCGTGGCCCGCATTCACAGCCCTCGCTGCGAGTGTCCTGCTGGGCGCGTGTCTGTTCAGATTCGGGGTGCGTCACGCTTGGTTGGCGCTGCTGTGCTTACTCGGCGCTCTGGCGGTCGGCCTGGTGCTTTTCGTCCGCATCGACGTGGCTGGTTCCGCGGGCATTGCCTGGATAGGAGGGTTCGTGGCCGGGACGCATCTGGGCGTTGCGTGGCGGATCGCAGCGAAGAACAGGAAGCCGGCTCCCGAGCGTGCTGCTTGGACAGTTGGCGGTCGAGGTATGCGCACTGTCGCGGAGGCAAGGGAGGCGGCTGCCGGTGCGTTGCGTGCTCTGGACGGCACGAAGGGCGGGCGGGTGTCCGTCGAGCGGGGTAGCGCGCGGTTCGAGGTGGCCGGTGCCGTGCACCCGGGCTTCATCTGCCATCGCACCACCGACGCCTCCGACGAAGGATCATGGGCGGTCCTGGTGCGCACAGGGCCGGTGCCGGATCAGTCGGTGGAGATACCGATGGGAGGCCCGAAGGGCTTCATGCCTCTGCGGCTCGTTCACGATGTCGAGTCGGTCGAGGAGGCGCTGGGCGACTTCTTCGCGGATCCGGGAGCGTCCTCGTTCGGATCAGAGTGGGAGAAAGGCAACCAGGCCGAGGGCACCCGCCTGCAGGCCCGCTAGTGTCGTTTCGTTGCTGAAAGCTGAAGTGCGGGGAATTGATGGACACCCGTAGACGACGGCCGAGTGCCGATACCCGGGCGTAGGGTGGGGAGCTGACGAAAGGAGCACCCCATGAAGAAGATCCTCATGGTTCTGACCAGCGTTTCCGAGATCGGCGACACGGGGGAGAAGACGGGCTACAACGTGGCCGAGGCTGCACATCCCTGGAAGGTCTTCAAGGACTCCGGGCACTTCGTCGACTTCGCATCGATCAAGGGCGGGCAACCCCCGCGCGACGAGGTGGACACCTCCGATCCCGTGCAGGTGGCCTTCACGGAGGATGAGACCACGCGCGCCGGCCTCTACAACACGGCCCGCGTCGACGTCGTGGATCCCGCCCAGTACGACGCCCTCTACCTCGTGGGAGGGCACGGCACCATGTGGGATTTCCCGGACAGCGAGGGCCTTCAAAAGCTCGTGGCTGCCGTGTACAACGGAGGCGGCCTGGTCGGCGCGGTGTGCCACGGGCCTGCCGGACTGGTGAATGTGGAACTGGACAACGGGTTCCGCCTCGTCGAGGGCCGCACGGTGGCCGCCTTCACCAATGACGAGGAGGTCGCCGCGGGCAAGGACAAGGTCATTCCCTTCTTCCTGGCGGACCGTCTCGAGGAACAGGGTGCAACCCATGTCTTCGCCGACGTCTTCGAGGAGAAGGTCGTGGTCGACGACCGGCTCGTGACCGGCCAGAACCCTGCGTCGGCAGCGGGCGTGGCCAAGGAGATGGAGAAGCTCTTCGCGGTGGTCATCCGCCAGGAGAAAGCCGAGGAACAGCACGAGTCGGAGGCCCTGCGCGCCGAGAAGGATGCGGTCAAGGCCGCGGCGGCCGGCGACGAGGACTGACGTCGGATGGTCTCGTCGGGGGACCCGCGGCGTGCGTTCCGCGGGTCCCCCGACGAGAGTGCGTAGGTCCGGCTACGCCGAAAGGACGGGGCCCGACCTCAGGGCGTCTGCTCGTCCGCCGTGCCCCGTTCCTTCTCGAGGATGGTTCCGGCGATGACGCTTGCTCGCGCAAGGACATCGAGCTGTGCCGGGTTGTACAGTGCCGCGATCGATTCGACGACCGTGTTCCGGGTGACCTCCAGACTTTTCGACAGGTGCTTCCCGGGCTCCGTGAGCCACGGGTAGTTCCTGATCGCATCGACGATGGTTGGTGCTTAGCGCTCGGCGAGTTCGGCACGTGCTGGTTCGTCGGCGTCAGGGGCCAGCTCGTCGAATTCCCTGCCCGGCGACTCCGGATCCTGCCGAATCATGGACCGCAGATCCTGCATCGCGTCGTCGTCGTACAGCTGGGAGTAGATCAGCATCAGGGACTGGTCCTGCTCGGACAGCCTGGGCGCCACATCCTCGAATCCTGCCGGCACGCCCGTCACGGAAGAGCCCTGGAGGATCGCCTGGATCTCCGCCCTGGCGCGCTGCAGCCTCTCGATGCTCACGGCGAGGTCCGCGTCGATCGACCTCAACGCCTCGAACGATGAATCGCCGTCGAAGGTCACGTCGTCGATCTGGTCGAGCGGGACGTCGAGATCCCGCAGGCGGCGAATTTTCAGGAGACGGACCAGGTGCCTGACCTGGTACTGCTTGTAGCCGTTGGACGTCCTGTCCGGCTGCTCGAGGAGACCGACCTGGTGATAGTGACGCACCGTATTCACCGTCGTCCCTGCCAGCTCGGCGATCTCGCGGGTGCTCCACGCCACTGTCGCCACTCCTTCCGCGTCCTCGTTCGCCGGGCCAGTCGCTGCGTCCGCTGTCCGTCAGCCGGCCCGTGGGGAACCCATCGTCCCACCCGCGGTGGTCGCAGGCTTCGGTCACCACCCGAGGAACCCGACGAGCCCGGCCGCGAGAGCCGCGATGACGCCGGTCCACAGGACGATGGCGATCGCCTGCCAGAACAGGACCCGCTCCTTCCGGACCCCCGATGCTGCGAAGAACGCGGCGGTGAGCTGCGTGGGAAGAGCAAGCGGGGCGAGGAGGCTCGCGCCCGGCACGCCGAATCGGGAGAGCCAGCCCTGCAGGCGGCGCTGCCCCTTCACACGCCGGGCCGATGGAGCAGTGGATGCGGGATCTGCCGGCCCGTCCCCGCCTACTCGACCGGCGACGACCTTCTCCCGGACACGGGAACTGATCACGACGACGGCGAGCACGCTCAGGAAGTTGCCGATCATGGCAGCGAGCGCCGCCACGACCGGGTTGATCCCGAGGATGATGCCGATTCCGGCAGCACCCTCGCCTTCGATGTAGGGGACCGTTGCGGCGACGGCGACGCCCAGCGGCTGCACGATCTCCGGTAGCTGCTGTACCCACTCCTGCATGCCCTCGTACGGGTTGGCCATGACATTCTCCTTCGTCTCTTCCGGCAGCCGGCGTAGGTTGTCCCCCCGCGAGTCAGCGCGTTCTGGTTGTGAAGTCACGAGCGTTGTGCCGGGCTGGATTGCTCCATGTGCTCACCATTGAAGAGGCTGTGCCAGGAACAGGGTCAAGGCGTCGGGACGAGGCGTGCGCCACACCGGGGCGTCCACCGCAGCGGATCGGGGCAGGGGCACTCCGCGCTGCGCAATGTCGCAACGGGCGTGAGGGAAGCAGGCGGTGACGTCGAGGACATCACTCGATCGACCTTCTACATCGTCGACTGGACGCAGGAGCCGCAAATCGCTTCCCGGGGCGAAGCGAAAGGCCCCCATTCCCTCGTGAAGACGGGAAATGGGGGCCTTTCAAAGGGCGGTGACGGTGGGATTTGAACCCACGTTGGCTTTTACACCAAACAACATTTCGAGTGTTGCACCTTCGGCCGCTCGGACACGTCACCAACGCCGCTACTTTACCGGGTTGGAGGCGTCAGACCCAAAACGGGGTGCCCCGGCCGCCGGAAGGAGGCGCTAGGGCAGCTCGATGACCTCGTTCTTGCCGGAGTCCGGCTTGCTGCCCGTCACCAGACCCTTGACCATCTTCACGGCCGAGACGACGCGCGGCGCATCCATGGACCAGTATTCGGCGGTGTCGGCGTCGACGTGGATGAGGGCGACGGCGGGATCGTCGCGGCCGTTCTCGAACCATGCGGACACCGAGGGACCCCACAGCTCGTCGATCTTGGCCTGGTCCTTGGTCAGGGTCGCCGTGCCGGCGATGGATACGTAGCCCTTGCCCGTGTTCGCTGTGACGTTGACCTGCGGGTTCGCGCGGATCTCGTCGGCCTTCGGGGACGGATCCTCGGTGAAGAACCAGAGATCGCCGTCGAAGTCCCTGGCCTGCAGGGCCAGTGGCCTGCTGACGAGCTTGCCGTCCAGGCTCACCGTCGTGAGATTGGCGATGTCGGCCTTGCCGAGGATGTCCTGCACTTCCTTCAAACCGTCCTGCTGGTCTGCCACGTCTGCTCCTTCGTGAGGTCTGCTGCGTATTTACTAAGCCTACGCACTATTCGTTCGGGGGGCCCGCTGAGTGACGAAGAACTCCCTGAGCAGGCGCGCGCACTCGTCCTCGCGGACGCCCGCGAACACCTCGGTCCAATGGTTCAGGCGGCGCTCGCGCAGCACGTCGAACACCGACCCCGAGGCGCCCGCCTTCTCGTCCCAGGCCCCGAACACGACGCGCGGGATGCGAGCCAGGACGGAAGCCCCGGCGCACATCGCGCACGGCTCGAGGGTGACCACCAGCGTGCAGCCTTCGAGCCGCCAGGCGCCGAGCCGTGCAGCGGCCGCGCGGATCGCCTGTACCTCCGCGTGCGCGGTCGGGTCGCCGAGTTCCTCGCGCTGGTTCCACCCGGTGCCCAGCACGTCACCGCCAGGGCCGACGACGACGGCGCCGATCGGGACATCGGAGCTCGCGTGCGTCCGCACGGTCGCATCCAGAGCCAGTCCCATCCACGCCCGATGCTCGGCGTCCATGACACGGGGGGAGGGGTTCATGGGCTCAATGGTACTTTTGACGCATGCGCGTACTGGTAGTCGACCACCCCCTGGTAGCCCACAAACTGACGGTTCTCCGGGACAAGGACACGTCGTCGCCGGTGTTCCGCCTCCTCACCGAGGAGCTCGTCACCCTGCTGGCCTACGAGGCCACACGCGACGTCCGCGTCGAGACCGTGTCCATCGAGACACCCGTCACGAAGACGGAGGGAACGGGGCTGGTGAAGCCCACGCCGCTCGTCGTCCCCATCCTGCGTGCCGGCCTCGGGATGCTCGAAGGCATGACGCGCCTCGTGCCGACGGCGGAGGTCGGCTTCCTCGGCATGGCCCGCAACGAGGAGACCCTCGAGGCCATCACCTACGCCGAGCGACTGCCGGACGATCTCACCGGGCGCCAGGTCTTCGTCCTCGATCCCATGCTCGCGACCGGCGGCACGCTCCGTGAGGCCATCAAGTTCCTCTTCGCGCGGGGTGCAGCGGACATCACCTGCATCTGCCTGCTCGCCGCTCCCGAGGGCCTCGCGACCCTGCAGGAGGAGCTGGACGGCCGCAATGTCACCATCGTGCTGGCCTCGATCGATGAGAAGCTCAACGAGAAGTCGTACATCGTGCCGGGCCTCGGCGACGCGGGAGACCGCCTCTACGGCGTCGTCGGCTAGCCGGACCCCGGAGCGTCCGGGCAGGTCCGGCCCACGGCAGGAGCCGGACAAGTTCCGTCGGAAGATCGCTGAAGGGTTGCGCCGGCGCGGTCGACGGGGTCGAATAGGGCGATGACCAAGGACATCAGCGCGACCGAGTCGAGTACCGAGGGCGGTCTGAAGCGGGCGATCGGTACGCCGCTGCTGTTCGCATTCATCGTCGGAGACACCCTCGGAGCCGGCATCTACACCCTCGTCGGCACCATGGCCGACGACGTCGGGGGCGTGATCTGGCTCCCGCTGCTCATCGCGCTGGTCCTGGCGCTCCTCACCGCGGGGACCTATGCGGAACTGATCACCAAGTATCCGCACGCCGGCGGGGCGGCGCGGTACGTCGAGCGGGCCTTCAACATCCCCTACCTCTCGTTCCTCGTCGGGTTCCTCATGATGGCCTCGGGCATCACCACGGCCGCTGCCCTGGCGAACGCCTTCGCCGGTGACTACCTGGCTGCACTCATCGACGTACCGGCTGCTCCGGCCGCAGTGGTCTTCATCATCCTGCTCACGCTGATCAACCTGCGCGGCGTCCGGGAATCCCTCGCCGCGAACCTCGTCGCGTCCGTGATCGAGGTGACCGGCCTGGTGCTCGTGATCGTGCTCGCCGCCGTCGTCCTCGGGAGCGGGAACGGTGAGCCTGCCCGGCTCCTCGAGTTCGCTCCGGACGTGCCTCCGCTGCAGGGTGCCTTCGCGGCATCCGTCATCGCCTTCTTCTCCTTCCTCGGCTTCGAAGCTGCCGCCAACATGGCGGAGGAGGTACGCAATCCGTCGAGGGCCTACCCCCGAGCCCTCTTCGGCGCCATCGGGACCGCCGCGGTCGTCTATCTCCTCATCGCCCTCGGCGCGGTCATCGTCCTGCCGCCGGCCGAACTCGCCGAGTCCACCGGACCGCTGCTCGCCGTCGTGACCGCCAGCGGCGTCGGCATCCCGCCCTGGCTGTTCAGCCTCATCGCGCTTGTCGCCATCGCCAACGGCGCCCTGCTGTTCATGGTGATGGCGAGCCGGGTCGGATACGGCCTCGCGGAGGCCGAGCTGCTGCCGCGGGCGTTCAGCCGCGTGCTGCCCGAGCGCCGCACGCCGTGGGTGTCGATCGTCGTCGTCGCCGCTCTGACCATCGTGCTCTCACTCGTGGGTGATGTCGGCACGCTGGCCGAGACCACCGTGCTGCTGTTGCTCCTGGTGTTCCTGTCGGCCAATGTGAGCGTGCTCGTCCTCAAGAAGGACAAGGTCGACCACCCGCACTTCTCGGTACCGCGGGTCGTGCCGATCCTCGCGATCATCGCCAGCATCGCCCTGCTGACCCAGCAGACCGGCGTGGTCTGGCTCGGCGCCATCGGGTACGCGGTGGTCGGATCGTTGCTGTTCCTCGCCGCCCGTGCCGGTCGCAAGCGCCAGGAACGCGTCTCCGCCTAGCCGGGGCGCTGCCTCCGGCCCTTCAGGTGCCTGCAGGGCGCTCAAGGGTTGCGTCTGCCATCCGCTCGTGCGGGCTCCGGCGTGCGTTCGGGCCGCGTTCGTTGTATGGACGGAAGGCGGCAGGACCCGCCAGGGACCGGACGGATCGCCGTGTCGTCGCGGTGGCGCGCTCTCGCGTCCATCAGCCGTCCGCCACGCCGAGTGCTCGCATGCTGGACATTCGGGCATTGTTACTTGCGCGTAGGCGATTGTTACATGCAATAATTCGAAATGTGAATACCAACTCACCCGCATCTGCAGCGGTAGTTCCCTCCCTGGACGCCATGTCCGGAGCGGACCTCCGCTGTTATCGAATGCACGCGTAACGGTTATACCCAGACCCTCTTTACGCACTTCAAGCCCAACGGCGGGCATCCTTCTTCATCCCGACCGGGCACATCCCGC
>NZ_CP024915.1:428092-437884 GCF_002953615.1 Arthrobacter agilis
TCCGGGCTACGTCCATATCTCCCTCCGCTCCCCGCAGAACCGGCAGGCACGCCAGCAGTTCGCTCCCGCCTTCAACGCCCACGCGCCGCAGGTTCCCCACCCCCATTCGCGCCTCCAGGCGGTTCCCGGCGGAGACGCCGCCCAGCCGCTGAGCGCTCCGATCCCCGTGGTCACGCCGAACGGCGTTCCCGGACCGCAGGCGGTCACGGGTGATACCACCGCTCGGGGCTTCGTGCTCTACGTCGCGCTCGACGAGGCCACCGCAGCAGCCGCGGGCACCACGTTCGCCAAGCTGGCGCAGGATGTCCGGTCCTACGTGCGGTCCCTGGTCCCGACGGCGGAGAGCCACGCAGCGGTCGCGCTGGCTCCGGCAGACGCGCCGGGTTCGGACATCGACGTCGTGCGTGCGGCACTCGGCGACCCGACGGTCGCCCGCCGACCCCGTGCCGACGCCATCCCGGCACCGTCGCAGGCCCAGCCCGCCCGCCCCACGGGCGTCCTCATCGACCTGTCGCGCCGCGAGGTGCACCTCGACGGTGAGACGCTGAACCTGACCTTCAAGGAGTTCGAGCTCCTCAACTACCTCGTGGAGAACGCCACGCGTACCGTGGGCCGCGAGGAACTCCTCAGTGGACTCTGGCGCAATGCCGACGAGGTGCCGAACGAACGCACCATCGACGTCCACATCCGGCGCCTCCGCTCGAAGCTCGGTCGCCTGGCCAACACCGTCCGCACCGTGCGGGGGCAGGGCTACCGTTTCTACGACCACCCCGAAGTGGTCGTCTGGGCCGCTCCCGAGTACTCCATCTAGGCTCATGCGCGGCCGGGGGAGGCCATAGACTTCGGATCATGGCCTCCCACCACCTGAAGAAGCTTCTGCTGCTGCGCCACGCGAAGGCCGAGTTCCAGGAGGGCGTCACCGACCACGAGCGCTCGCTCAGTTCGAGGGGCCACGCGGACGCCCCGCTGGTGGGTCGCTGGATGCTCGACCACGACGCCGTCCCCGACTTCATCCTCGTCTCCACCGCCCTGCGCACACGACAGACGTGCACCTGGGTGTGCAAGGAACTCGGCGACAAGGCGCCCACGCCCAAGCTGGAGGACGACCTCTACGCCGCGCGGCCGTCGGAGATCCTCTCCCTGATCAACCACGTGCCGCCGACCGTCACGAGCCTCCTCGTGATCGCCCACAATCCGGGCATCCAGGAGCTGGCGATGCGCCTCGCGTCGGTCCGGTCGAGCGAGCGCGCCGTCATGGATCTCGCCACCGACTACCCGACGGCAGGTCTCACCGTGATGACGTACGACGGCGAATGGGCCGAACTCGACGGCCGCGACGCCGAGGTCACCGATTTCGTGGTCCGCCGCGCGTCGAGCCTTCGCTGACCCCTGCTACATCCCGTACTTCTCCAGCAGCCGCAGCCAGACCTCGCTGACGGTCGGATAGGCCGGCACGGCGTGCCACAGCCGATCGAGGGGCACTTCCCCGACGACGGCGATGGTCGCCGAGTGCAGCATCTCGGAGACGTCCGGTCCGGCGAACGTGACGCCGACGAGCACCTTCCGGTCCTCGTCGACGACGATCTGGGCCCAGCCGCTGTAGTCGTCGGAATGGAGCGACGATCCGGCCACAGCGATCTCGAGTGATGTCTCGGAGGCGTTGACGCCGTCCTTCCGCGCCTGCTCGAGGGTGCGTCCGACCATGCCGATCTCCGGATCGGTGAAGACGACCTGCGGGACCGCCCTCCGGTCCGCGGTCGAGGTGTAGGGGCTCCAGTCCTCCGCGTGGTCCCCGAGTGTGCCCTGTGCGCGGGCGGCGATGGCGTCGCCCGTCATGCGGGCCTCGTACTTGCCCTGGTGCGTCAGCTGGACGATGCCGCCCACGTCACCGACTGCGTACAGCCAGCCGCCGGCGTCGGGCACGCGCCCGGTGTCGTCCCGCGTGAGCTTCTTCGGATCGAGGCCGATGCTCTCGAGTCCGATACCGGAGGTGTGCGGGTGGCGGCCCGTCGAGACGAGCAGCTTCTCGGCGGTGACGCTCCGGCCCTCGCCGATGTCGAGCACGAACAGGCCGTTCTCCTTGCGCACCGAGGTGGTGGCGGTGTCCGTGTGTACATTGAGCCCCTCGGCGCGCAGCGCGTCGAGGACCAGCCCCGAGGCCTCCGGCGGGTAGTTGCCGAGGATGCCGCTCCGCGCGATGACGGTGACCTCCGCGCCGAGCCGCGCGTAGGCCTGCGCGAGTTCGACGCCGGCCACCCCGCCGCCCAGGACGGCGAGGCTGGCGGGGACCTCCTTCGCGGACGTCGCCTCCCGGGTGGTCCAGTAGTCGAGGTCGGCGAGGCCGTCGATGGGCGGGATCGTCGGCGTCGAACCGGTGGCCAGGACGACGGCGTGCCGGGCCTGGTAGGTGGTCGTCGAGCCATCGCCATGGGTGATCTCGACCTCGCGCTCACCGGACAGTTTCGCCCAGCCCCGCTCCAGGGCGATGCCTGCGGAGGCCACCCACTCCTCCTGGGAGGAGTCATCCCAGTTCGAGGTGAACGAGGTGCGGCGGTCGAGGACCTGCCCGGCGTCGAGGGTCCCCGTCACTGCCTCGCGCGCACCGGGAACACCGCGCGCGGCCCGGAGGACGGTGCTGGGGCGCAGGAGGGCCTTGGACGGCATGCAGGCCCAGTAGGAGCACTCACCACCGACGAGGTCGCTCTCGACGAGCACCGCCGAGAGGCCCTTCTGGACCACGCGGCCCGCCACGTTCTCCCCGACGGCGCCGGCGCCGATCACAATGACATCGATGGTCTTGGCTTCACTCATGGGCCGAGCCTTCCACCGACACGGCGAAGGATCAACCCGACGCAGAAAGGCCCCGACCGGAGCCGGGGCCTTTCGATGGTTCAGGGAACCGTTGTGCGCGCGAAGGGATTCGAACCCCCAACCTTCTGATCCGTAGTCAGATGCTCTATCCGTTGAGCTACGCACGCATCCGCAGGTCGTCGATCCGCAGTGCGAACCAGTCCTACAAGCGGGCCGTTTGGCCGTAGACAACTCTAGCGTGGATTCGCCGCGGCGCCTAATCAGCCATGTGACTCGAGGAAAGCTAGACCGGTCTATGTGACCTTTGTCACAGCGAGGGGTGACGTAAGCGTTGGACATCGCCGCCGTGGCGCGGATCTCCGGGGTGCTGTGCCTATTGTTTCCGGGCCCACGCCCTTGCCTGAAATGTCCCACACCTAGCATCGATACACATCGAGCACCCCCAACGAAGGGAAGAGTAATGGGCGATCCCGTACGAGAGCTTGCGGTCGACACACCACCCGCGGGTTCCGAGGTCGGAGCACCGGCGGTCGGGTCCGGTTCCGCGCCGACCACGCACGCCGGCCTGCTGGCCTGGGTGCGGGACGTGCAGGAGCTGACGCAGCCTGCCGAGGTCGTGTGGGTCGATGGCTCCGAGGCCGAGAACACGCGGCTCGCGGACGGACTCGTCGAGTCCGGGACGTTCGTGCGGCTGAACCCCGAGATCTTCCCCAACTCCTTCGCGGCCTTCTCGGACCCCAAGGACGTGGCCCGGGTGGAGGAGCAGACGTTCATCTGCTCGAAGGACGAGCGGGAGGCGGGCTTCACGAACAACTGGATGGACCCGGCCGAGATGAAGGCCAAGCTCAAGGGTCTCTTCGCCGGTTCCATGCGGGGCCGCACGATGTACGTCATCCCCTTCGTGATGGGCCACCTCGACGCCGAGGACCCCAAGTTCGGTGTCGAGATCACGGACAGCGCCTACGTGGTGACCTCCATGCGCATCATGGCGACCATCGGCAGCGCGGTCCTGGACCGGATGACCGAGCTCGGCGCCCCGTTCGTGCCCGCGCTCCACTCCCTCGGCGCCCCGCTCGAGCCGGGCCAGGCGGACGTGCCATGGCCGTGCAACGACGACAAGTGGATCGTGCACTTCCCCGAGGAGCGCTCCATCTGGTCCTACGGCTCCGGGTACGGCGGCAACGCCCTGCTCGGCAAGAAGTGCTACGCCCTGCGCATCGCCTCGGTCATGGCCCGCGACGAGGGCTGGCTGGCCGAGCACATGCTGATCCTCAAGCTCACCTCGCCCCAGGACAAGACCTACTACCTGTCCGCCGCGTTCCCGTCGGCCTGCGGGAAGACCAACCTCGCGCTGCTCGATCCCACGATCGAGGGCTGGAAGGTCGAGACCCTGGGCGACGACATCACCTGGATGCGCTTCGGGAAGGAGGGCGAGCTGCGCGCCGTCAACCCCGAAGCCGGACTGTTCGGCGTGGCCCCCGGCACCGGCTGGCACACCAACCCCAACGCGATGCGCGCCATCGCCAAGGGCAACTCCGTCTTCACGAACGTCGCCCTGACCGACGACGGCGGCGTGTGGTGGGAGGGCATGACCGAGGAGGTTCCGGCGCACCTGACCGACTGGCAGGGCCGGGACTGGACCCCGGACATGGACCACCCCGCGGCGCACCCGAACGCCCGGTTCTGCACGCCCATCGACCAGATCGACATGCTCGCCGAGGAGTTCAACCGGCCCGACGGCGTGGAACTCTCCGCGATCCTGTTCGGCGGCCGCCGCAAGACGACCGTGCCCCTGGTCACGCAGTCCCGTAACTGGGCCAACGGCATCTTCATGGGCTCCACCCTGTCCTCGGAGACCACGGCCGCCGCTGCCGGGGAGGTGGGGCGCGTGCGCCGCGACCCGATGGCCATGCTGCCGTTCATCGGGTACGACGCCGGCGACTACCTGCGCCACTGGCTCACCCTGAGCGCCGGGGCGGACCAGGCCCGGCTGCCCACGATCTTCCTCGTCAACTGGTTCCGCCGCACGGCCTCGGGCGGTTTCGCCTGGCCGGGCTTCGGCGACAACTCGCGGGTGCTCAAATGGGTCATCGAGCGGCTCGAGGGCACGGCCGACGCCGTCGAGACCCCCATCGGTTTCGTCCCCACCGGCGACGCCCTGGACCTCACGGGCCTGGACATGACCCCGGCCGAAGTCGAGGCCGCCGTGCACGTCGACGCGGTCGAGTGGGCCGAGGAACTCGACGGGATCGAGCAGTGGTACGCCCGCTTCGGTGGATCCCTGCCGACCGAGCTCAAGGATCAGCTCGAGGAACTCAAGGAACGCTTCAGCAACGCCTGATCAGCCCCTGGAGATGCGAGAGGCCCCTTCCGCCGGAAGGGGCCTCTCGTCGTCCTGGTGTCTGGTGCCGGATGCCTGATGCTGGGTGGCGGGGCCGCTAGGCGCGGATGACGGCGAGGACGCGCTGCACGAGGTCGTCGAGCGTCTGCGGATCCACGGCCTCCGCATTGAGGCGGAGGTATGGCTCGGTGTTCGACGGGCGGAGGTTGAACCACCAGTTGCCGTGGCCGGGCGTGAAGGTGAGGCCGTCGAGGTCGTCGACCACCACGCCCTCCTGCTCGAACTCCGCGCGGGCCCGGGCGATCGATCCCGGCACGTCCTCCACCTTCGAGTTGACCTCGCCGGAGGAGAAGTACGGCTCGTACTCGCGGCCGAGCTCGGACAGCGGGCCGTCCTGCTCGCCGAGGGCGGCCAGGACGTGCATGGCGGCCAGCATGCCGGTATCGGCATTCCAGAAGTCACGGAAGTAGTAGTGGGCCGAGTGCTCCCCGCCGAAGACGGCGCCCTCCGCCGCCATCACGGCCTTGATGAACGAGTGGCCCACGCGTGTCCGCACCGGACGGCCGCCGTCGTGCAGGATCAGCTCCGGCACCGCACGGGAGGTGATCAGGTTGTGGATGACGACCGGCTCGGTCTCACCGGCGGCCTGGGCGCGGGCGATCTCGCGCCGGGCCACCATCGCGGTGATGGCGCTGGGGGAGACGGGGTGGCCCTGTTCGTCGATGATGAAGCACCGGTCTGCATCGCCATCGAAGGCGATCCCGATGTCGGCGCCGTGCTCGACGACGGCGGCCTGCAGATCGCGGAGGTTCTCCGGCTCGAGCGGATTGGCAGGGTGGTTGGGGAACGAGCCGTCGAGCTCGAAGTAGAGCGGGACGATCTCGAACGGCAGGGCGGGGAGGATGCGATCGCCGAGGACGGCGGGCGTCGTGAGGCCGGCCATGCCGTTGCCGGCGTCGACCACGACCTTGAGCGGGCGCGACGACGAGAGATCCACCTGCGTCCGGAGGAACCGGGAGTACTCCTCGAGGATGTCGCGGACGCTGGTCCTGCCCTGGACCTCCACAGCGGGGATCGAGCCCTCCTCGAGGTAGCGCTCGGCCCGTTCCTGGACGTCCTTGAGCCCCGTCTCCGAGGAGACCGGAACCGCTCCGGGGCGCGTCATCTTCATGCCGTTGTACTGGGCGGGGTTGTGGCTGGCGGTGAAGGTCACGCCGGCCAGGTCCAGGGTGCCGCTCGCGTAGTACAGCTCGTCGGTCGAGATGAGGTCCAGGAAGAGGACGTCGGCCCCGCGCAGGGTCGCACCGTCCGAGAACGCCTTCGAGAATTCGGGGGAGGAGGGGCGCATGTCGCCACCGACGAGGATCGTCTGGCCGGCCAGTCCCAGCGAGTCCACGAAGGCCGCTCCGACGGCCCTCACCGAGTCCACCGTGATGGTCTCGCCGACGATGCCGCGGACGTCGTAGGCCTTGAAGGACGCAGAAAGATCGAAGGTTGTAGTCACGCTCCGAAGTGTATCGGGTGGTATCACACCGTCCGTTGCGCACATGGTGATCGCCCGACGGTGGCTGTCGGAGGTGGCTGGGATACTGGGTGGATGTCGCCGACCACCACGCTGAACGAGCAAGCAACCGCCATCCTGCACACCCTCGTCGGGTCGCCGGACGCGCACTTCCACGAGGGGCAGTTCGAGGCCATCGAGGCCCTCGTCGAGGGTGGACGTCGTGCACTGGTGGTGCAGCGGACGGGCTGGGGCAAGTCCGCCGTGTACTTCGTCGCGAGCCTGCTGCTCCGCGCGCGGGGTGCTGGTCCTACACTCATCGTCTCGCCCCTCCTCGCCCTCATGCGGGACCAGGTGGCCGCGGCGGCACGGGCCGGCGTCCGCGCCGAAGCGATCAACTCGGCCAATCAGACCGAGTGGCAGGAGATCACTGCCAAGCTTCAGGCCGATGAGGTGGATGTCCTCCTCGTCTCGCCCGAGCGGCTCAACAATCCGTCCTTCCGGGAGCTGTACCTGCCGGAGCTCGTGCGGCGTACCGGCCTGCTCGTCATCGACGAGGCACACTGCATCTCGGACTGGGGCCACGACTTCCGGCCCGACTACCGGCGTCTGCGCGAGCTGATCATGGGGCTTCCGCAGGGCGTCCCGGTGCTCGCGACCACCGCGACGGCGAACTCCCGCGTGGTCAAGGACGTCGAGGAGCAGCTCGGGGCGGGCGGCACGGATGTCTTCACGCTGCGCGGCGAGCTGGCACGGAAATCCCTCCGGCTCGGTGTGCTGCGCCTGCCGAGCCCGCGGTCACGCCTCGCGTGGCTGCTCACGCACCTGTCGGACCTGCCCGGCAGCGGCATCATCTACGCCCTGACGGTATCGGCGGCGGAGGACACCGCGCGCCTGCTGCGTGAGAACGGGCACGCCGTCCGCGCCTACACGGGACGCACCGATCCGGCCGACCGCGAGGCCGCGGAGACGGCGCTGAAGAACAACGAGGTGAAGGCCCTGGTGGCCACGAGCGCTCTCGGGATGGGCTTCGACAAACCGGACCTCGGATTCGTGGTGCACCTCGGGGCACCGTCCTCGCCCGTCGCCTACTACCAGCAGGTGGGACGGGCCGGCCGCGGGACGCCGAACGCCGACGTGCTGCTGCTGCCGGGCGCCGAGGACCGCGACATCTGGGAGTACTTCGCCACAGCCTCCATGCCCTCCCAGGATGCAGCCCTCCGGGTACTCGACGCCCTGGAACCCGGCATCGTGCTGTCCACGCCGGCCCTCGAGACCCGGGTCAACCTGAAGCGCTCGCCGCTCGAACTGCTCCTCAAGGTGCTCGACGTCGACGGCGCCGTCCGCAAGGTGACCGGCGGGTGGGAGAGCACGGGGGTGCCCTGGACCTACGACGCCGAGCGGTACCGACGCATCAGCGAGGCGCGGATCGTGGAGCAGCGCTCCATGCTGGACTACGAGAACACCACAGGCTGCCGCATGGAATTCCTGTCGGCGTCCCTCGACGACCCTTCCGCCACGCCCTGCGGGCGCTGCGACAACTGCGCGGGGCCCTGGTACTCGGACGAGGTGGCCCACGAGGCATCGGACTCCGCGAGTCAGGCCCTCAGCAGGGTCGGCGTGGAACTCGAGCCGCGCGGCCAGTGGCCCAGCGGGATGGACAAGCTCGGTGTCCCCCTCAAGGGGAAGCTCAAGCCGAACGAGGTCAGTCTGCCCGGCCGCGCCCTGGCCCGTCTCACGGACCTCGGCTGGGGCAGCCGGCTGCGTGAGCTGATGTCCGATGCCACCCCCGACGCTCCGCTGGACCCTGCCGTGATCGACGCCGTCGTGCGGGTCCTCGCGCAGTGGGGATGGGAGGAGCGGCCCGTCGCCGTGGTCAGCATCCCCTCCAGGCGGCGCCCGGAACTGGTCGGGTCGCTGGCGCAGGCCCTCGCGACCGTCGGCCGCATCCCCTACCTGGGGCGGCTGGACACACCGCACGGCTTCCCGCAGGGACAGCCCGGAGGCAACAGCGCTTTCCGCCTGGCCTCCGTCTGGGACCACTTCGCCGTTCCCGACGAGGGTGCCGCCTGGTTCGCGGCGAACCCCGGGCCCGTGCTGCTCGTCGACGACTTCGCCGACAGCCGGTGGACCATGACCGAGGCAGGGCGGGCGCTGCGCACCGCCGGGGCATCCAGCGTGCTGCCGTTCGCCCTGGCGCTGAAGGCCTGACCCGGCCCTGACCCGGCCCTGATCCAGCCCGTGCGCTGCACGCCCTGCGGGACCGGGCCCTGGTGCTGCCCGGCGTGCGGGACCGGTCCCGGGTGCTGCCCGGCGTCCGGGACCGGGCCCGGGTGCTGACCGGAATCCGCGACGGTCCCGGCGCGGTCGCATGGTCGCGGAAACGAAAAGACCCCCGCAGCTGCGGGGGTCTTTCAGCGGAGACGGGGGGATTTGAACCCCCGGTAGGCTTTAGGCCCACACTTCATTAGCAGTGAAGCCCATTCGGCCGCTCTGGCACGTCTCCATCGGCTATCTCTAGCCTCCCAAGGTTACCCAGAAGGTGACGGCAAGAGCAAAACAGCGGCTGCGGTCCGTACTGTGGGGCCGCATTGTGGGGCCGCATTGTGGGGCCGCACTGTGGGACTGCGCAGAGGATGCCGTCAGAGCGAGCCCGTGAGCGCGCGCCAGAGGAACTCGAAGCTCATCGCGTGCATGCGGGCCGCCTGCCGGTTGTCGGCTGCGCCGGCATGCCCACCCTCCAGCGCTTCATGGAACCAGACGTCCTGGACGCCGAGGTCCTTCATCCTCGCTGCCATCTTGCGGGCCTGGACCGGGCCCACGCGGTCGTCGCTCGTCGCCGTCCAGATGAGGGTCTTCGGGTACGCGACGTCCTCGCGCAGGAGGTGGTAGGGCGAGAAGGTCTGCACGTACTCCCATTCCTCCGGCTTGTCGGGGTCACCGTATTCGGCGATCCAGGAGAAGCCGGCGGACAGTTTCGTGTAGCGGCGCATGTCCAGCAGCGGCACTCCGCACGAGATCGCACCGAACAGGTGCGGGTAGGTGGTGAGCATGTTGCCGACGAGCAGCCCGCCGTTGCTCCTGCCCGTGCAGCCCAGCAGCGCCGGCGAGGTGAGGCGGACATCGCCGAGTGCGCGGC
>NZ_CP024915.1:437984-446962 GCF_002953615.1 Arthrobacter agilis
GCTGGCGTCGAGCGATTTCCCGAGCAGGGCGCTCTACGGCCGGTACCTCACATGGATGTTCGCTGAACTGGTGCGGCAGGCCGGCCCCGGCATCCGGGTGGAGCACCACCGCAAGGAGGCCGTGGGGCTGGCCCGGGGGGATGGGGACAGCGACGGCACCGGCGGCAGCGACGACAGGAAGGGCAGGAACGGCGGACAGGGCACCGACGGCACCGGCGGCAGTGACGGCACCGGCGGCACCGGTGGTTCCGTGCGCAGGTGGCGGATCGCCCTCGACGACGGCTCGGAGCTTCTCGCCGACGACGTCGTCCTGGCCGTGGGCCACGTTGCCGCGACCCTCACGCCCGAGCAGGAGAAGCTGCAGGATGCGGCCGCCCGGTACGGCCTGCAGTACTGGCCGCCCGCCGTCCCGGCCGATGTCTCCTGGAACCGGCTGCCGGCGCGGAAGACCGTCCTGATCCGCGGCCTCGGCCTGAACTTCTTCGACGCCATGATCCAGCTGACGGAAGGGCGCGGCGGGCGGTTCACACGCCGCACCGACGGCCGGCTCGACTACGAGGCCTCCGGGAGGGAACCCAGGCTGGTCGCCGCCTCACGGCGCGGCGTACCCTACCGGGCCAAGGCATCCCTCGACTCCTACATCCCGCGCAGTGTCACGCTGCGCTACTGCACGCCCGACCGCGTGCTCGCGTTCCGGAGGTCCGGCATCCAGCCGGGCTTCGACCACGACGTCTGGCCCCTGCTGCACCGGGACGTGCTGTGGGCCTATTACTCGACGCTGTGCCGCACGTCGCCGCGAGCTCTCGGGGTGCCGCGGGCCGCGTTCCTCGAGGAGCTCGCAGCAGCGCTCGCCACGAGCGGCCCGGAGTGGGAGGACGCCGCCGGGTCCGCCGTCGGACGGTCCGTTCCGGAAGACCTCCGGCTGGACGTCGAAGCGCTCGCGCATCCCTTCGCGGGCCGCCACTTCGCGGACGGCGACGAATTCACCGATGCGGTGCTGGCCTACCTCGACGCCGATGCCGCCGGGTCGGCGAAGGGCGAGGACGATCCGCTCAAGATGGCGATAGGTGCCATGAACGCCGGCCGCTCCGTGGTCAAGCAGGCCGTGGCGGACGGCGGCATCTCGGATTCGTCGTGGAACGCGGAACTGCGGGGGTGGTTCGAACCGCTCGTCGAGGGCCTCGCCAGCGGGCCGCCGCCACTGCGGATCGCGCAGCTCGCGGCGCTCGTCCGGGCGGGGATCGTCCGGTTCGTCGGCCCGAACCCGGGCTTCGGCTTCGATCCGGACGAGGAGCTGTTCCGCGCCACCTCGCCGTGGGTCCAGGATGAATCCTTTTCCGCGCGCTACCTCGTCGAGGCGATGATGCCTGCCAACCGGGTGTCCACGAGCCTGTCGCCGCTCATGCGGAACCTCCTCGATCGGGGCACCGTCCGGCCGAAGACGCACATGTCGGAGGACGGGGTCCCGGTGACGTCGGCCGGGCTCGACGTCACCGCCCCGCCCTACCGCGCCGTCGACAGCAGCGGCAGGAAGCAGGAGTCCCTGTTCGTGATCGGTCTCCAGCTCGCATCGGTGCAGTGGGGGACGGCTATCGCGGCGGAGGCCGGAGCGCCCCTCGATGCGGGCAGCAGGACCCTCCTCGACGCCGACGCCATCGCCGGGGAGATCCTCGCGCGGACCGTCCCCGCCTGAGACACGCCGGCCGGGCGTCCCGGATCCGGGTCCGATCCCGAAAAAGGGGACCTCCACCATGCTGGTGGAGGTCCCCTCGGTTCTTCGGGCCGGAGCCCGGCGATCTACCTAGCCTTCGAGGCAGCGGTGGTAGTTCGCCAGGTGGGCACGGTAGCTGGCCCAGCTGCCGTTGTTGGCGCCCTCGGCCGGCAGGGCCGGCTCGGAGCAGGCGGGCTTGCCCGGCTTGCCGGGTTTGACCGGCTTGACGGGCTTCTCCGGCTTGCCGGGCTTGGGCGGCTCGACCGGAGTCACCGCTTCGACCGTGACCGGAAGGGTCACCGTCGTCGCGCTCGGCGCGGCGGTCAGGACGATGCGCCCCTGTCCGCCGGCGGTCGCCGGGATCGTGAGGTCCACGGTGGCGCTGCCGCCCGAGACGGGAACGGACCCGAGTTGCGTCGTCGTACCGTCCGCCGCGACGAAGCTCGCGGCCAGCGTGGTGTTCACCGGGCTGCCCAGCGACGTGAGGTCGAGCTTCGAGACGGTGAAGGAGACGGCGGTGCCGGCCTTCACCGTGGTCGGGGCGCCCTGAACCTGCACACTGCGGCGATCGAAGGAGGGCGACAGCGGGCTGTTGGCCCGGATGTAGTCGATCCATGCGTCGCGGTCCACCAGTCCCGACTCGCGGGTGTCGGTTCCCTCACGGAAGGCCGTGAAGTTGTCGCCACCCTGCGCGAGGAAGCTGAAGGTCCCGATCCGGTAGTCCCTGGCGGGATCGAGGGGTGCGCCGTCGATCAGGACCGACGTGATCCTCGAACCGCGCGCGAGGGCCGGGTCGTAGGTGACGCTCACGTTGTCCGACAGGCCGAGGGCCAGGAAGGACCGTGAGCTGCCGTCCGGCTGCCACTGCTGCTCGAGCACTGCCTTGAACTGCGCACCGGTCAGGGTCGTGGTCCAGAGGTCGTTGACGAACGGCAGTACCGCGTTCGCCTCGGCGAAGGTCACGACGCCGTCGGGTGCGTAGTAGAGCTCGTTGCGCAGGCCGCCTGGATTGACGACCCCGATCTCGGCTCCGCCGCGTTCCGCGGAGGAGAGGCTCGCCCTCAGCGAGTCGGCGACGAGGTTGCCGAGCGTCGACTCCGAGGTGCGGTCGTCACGCGTGGTGCCCGTGAAGGCCGTCGTGATGTCCTTGGTGACGGAACCCACCGGCTGGTTGCCGATGACCGCCGCCTGGGCGAGGGCCGCGTCGACGATCGTCTTCACCTCGGCGACGCGGGGGAAGGCGGCCACGAGGGCTGTGTCGGCGTCCGTGGTGCGGGCGACGTTGCGGGCCGTGTAGGACTCCACGTCGCCGGTCTCCGTGTCGACGCTCAGCGTGATCTGACCGACGAACTCGCCGTACGAGCCGGTCTGCAGCACAGGCCGGGTCTCGCCGGCCGCGCCCGGCACGGGAGCATCCCACGCGTACTGCTTGTGGGTGTGGCCCGTGAAGATCGCGTCCACCAGCGGCGTCGTCTCCGTGACGATCCGGGCGAACGATCCGCCGGCGGCGAGCTCCTGCTCGAGCGTCGCCCCCTCGACGACGCCGTCGCCGGCGCCCTCGTGGTACTCGGCGACGATGACGTCGGCGAGGTCCTGCTCCTCGATCTCCGCTGCGACGCGGTTGACGGCGTCGACGGGATCGCCGAAGTCGACGCTCGCGATACCACCCGGGCTGACGAGTGCTGCGGTCTCCTGCGTGACGACGCCGATCACGGCGACATCGACGCCGTCGACGGTGATGATCGAATACTCGTCGAGCGCGGGCTCGGTGGTGCCCTTGGTGTAGACGTTGGCCCCGAGGTAGGGGAAGTCCGCCTCATCGGCGACGCGCCCGGTCAGGTCCGCGAGACCCTTGTCGAACTCGTGGTTGCCCACCGCGGATGCCCGGAGGTCCAGTGCGTCGAGGACATCGAGGGTCGGCTTGTCGTCCTGCAGCGCGGAGGCGAACAGCGACGCACCGATGTTGTCCCCGGCCGAGAGGAAGGCCGTCCTGTCCTCGCCGAACTCGGCGCGCAGCTTCTCGACGGTGCCCGCGAAGCGGACCGTGTTGGCGTCGATGCGGCCGTGGAAATCGTTGATGTTCAGCAGGTTGAGTTCGGCCGTCGTGTCGGCCGGCGCGAGGTCGAGTCCCACGATCACGGGATCGTGGTCGCTGGCCCGGTAGGGATCGGCGGCGTAGTAGTCGGTGACATTGTTGTTGAACCGGCTGTACTCTAGGGCGACCGACTCGACGGAGTTGATGTTCCAGGTGTCGACCCCGGTCACCGCGGCATCCGCCGCGGGCGAAGCCAGGATGTGGTCGAGGGAGCCGCTGAGGCCCGAGAAGACGTAGGAGTAGCTGTCGTCCTTCTCGCCCTGGTTGACGTATCCCGCCTCGTAGAGGACCTGCATCGGGTCCTCCTTCGTGTACGAGTTGAAGTCGCCGGTCAGGAAGACCTTGTCGGTCCCGGCCGACTCCTTCATGGAGTCCGCGAAGGCCACGAGTGCCTTGGCCTGGGTGACGCGTGCGGCGTTCCAGGCGCCCTGGCCGTCACCGTTGTCCGCATTGGTTCCGGAGCTCGGGCCCGAGCCCTTGGACTTGAAGTGGTTGACGATGGCGAGGAACGTCTCGTCCTCGGTGCCGCCGGCCGGCTTGAAGGCCTGGGCGAGGGGCTTGCGTGCGTTGGAGAAGGCGACGTCGTCATTGAGGATGACGGACTCACCCACGGGCTCCACGACGGCCTTCTTGTAGATCAGGGCCGTGCGGATCAGGTCCTCGTCGGCGAGCGCCGGGACGGCGGCCGGCGAGCGGACATAGTCCCAGGTGCCTGGGGCCTTCTCGTTGAGTGCCTCGACGAGCGTCGCGAGGGCCGCGTCACGGTCCTGGCCGAACTGCGCCGAGTTCTCGATCTCCATGAGGGTCACGACGTCCGCGCCGAGGGCGTTGATCGCCGCGACGATCTTCGCCTCCTGGCGTTCGAAGTTCTCCTTGTCGGCAGCACCGCGGGCGTCGCAGCCGCCGTTGATCGTGATCGGGTTGCCGGCGCGGTCCGTGAAGTAGGTGCACCCGGTGAGGTCCTCACCCGTGGTGGGGAAGTAGTTGAGCACGTTGAACGAAGCGATCTTGACGTTGCCGCCGACCGGCTGGGGCGCAGCCGGACGCTCGCCGGCGAACTGCACGGGCTGCACGCCCGAGGGGGCCGCTCCATCGAGCTCGGCGAGCGGCTGGAACTTCCAGGCGCTGTTGCGGTAGTCGAGGACCACCGGGGAGGTGAAGGACGCGCTGTAGCCGACACGCACGGGCTGGGACGGCGTGAGGTACGGAAGGACCTTGCCGCGGTTGGCCTGCGTGAAGAAGTTGGTCGTGGCGCCGTCGTCGAGGCGGATGCTGCGGGCCGCGTTGTCGGCGGCAACCGCGGCGTTCTCCGGGGTGCCCGGACGTGCGACGTCGGTGGGCTGGAGGAGGCGCTCGGTGCCGGCCGCGAGGGTGACCTCGCCGTACTGGTTCAGGGTGTAGTTGTCGGCGACCGTGAAGTCGCCCGAGGGCTGGAACAGCATGCCCTCGACCGCTTCGCGGGCTGCCTCCGTGGCGGGGAGCGCGATGGTGGACGCCTTGGGCTCCTCGGCAGCCTCGGCGAGCTTCGTGGTGCCGCCGGCCGCGACGGTGAGCTGCGTCAGGTTGAAGAACTCTCCGGCGGTGCCGGTGACCTCGACGTAGTCACCCACGGCGACGGATGCGACGGTCGCGGGGGAGTAGACGAAGAGGGCGTCCGAGGCGGTCTGGTCGGCTGCTGCCGAGCTGCCCGCGGTCTGGAGGTAGAAGCCGGCGAAGCCGCCCGTGGGGTAGGCGGCGGTGACCTTGCCACGCGTGGTGACCGTCTGGCCGCTGAGCGGCGTGGCCGTCCCGGTGCCCTGGATGTCCCGGATGGGCGTGACCTTGCCGGGGGTGGGCGGCGTGGGGGTCGGCGTGGGGGTTGGCGTCGGGGTCGGCGTCGGAGCCGGACCGCCCGGGGTCGCGCCGCTGTTCGTCGGCGTGGTGTCCTGGAGGGTGAAATCGGCGCCGTTGTCGTCCGTGTCGGCAAAGCCCGTGCGGTTGGCCGACTTCGCGCTGCCGCTGCCGGGAGCGGTGGCGACCGTGCCTTCGAAGGCGGTGGCGTTGCCGTAGCCGAGGGCGTCCACGACGCCCGGCGTCCCGTTGATGGTGCCCGTGGGCAGGACTCCCACCGTGGTGGCCTGGTCGGACAGGACCAGGAGGCCGCCGTTGGCGCCGGGGGCGAAGGAGGTTGCGAGGTCCGGGGTGGGCAGCGCCGAACCGGCCGTGCCGTTCGAGTTGCCCTGGACCAGGAAGTATCCCTTGGCAGGGATGGTGCCGCGGAGGGCGGTCACTCCCGGTGCGACAGTGCTCGAAGCGGGTGCGCGGTACTGCAGCGACCACCCGTCGAGGCTCACCGGCGCGTCCGTCGGGTTGTAGAGCTCCACGTACTTGTTGGTGAACGGCGTGCCCGCCGAGCCGCCCGAGACGAACGCCTCATTGATGATGACACCGTCTCCCGCGACGGACGCCGTGGCCGGTGGGGTCTCCACCGCCGCGGCTGGCAGTGCGATCATCGGTGAGGCGATCAGCCCTGCCGACAGCGCCGCACCGAGCGCTCCCTTCCATGACGAATTACTCATTCGTTGGTTCTTCTCCTTGACGATGGCTGCGCAGCAGCCGCGAGTGAAGCCCGCCGACCCTCGATGGGTGGGCGCGTTGGCATGAGCACCATATGTGACTCAGGTGACATTTCCGTTTCCGGGAGAAGCCAACCAGTAGATCGTTAACAATGGGTTACCAAAAAGCCAGTGGCTCCGGAAGAATCGGGGCCCACGGGCCTTATCCGTGGACGAATCGTCCTAGCGTGCGGCGTCCCTGAGCGTTCCGGTCACCGGTGTCTCGCCCGCGTCCGCGACGAAGCAGAGGATCTCCCGGTCGTCGTCCGAGGTCCAGCTGTCCTCGACCGGGTAGAAGTAGAGCAGTTCGAGCGCTGACGCGTCGTATGCCAGACCGACGAACGCAGCGAACTCCTCAGCACAGAATTCGCTCGCGGCGGTGTTGGCGGCGGGCAGGCCGGGATAGTCGCCATCGGGCATCTCGGTCCTCGCGAACGCCTCGAAGGTATGCAGTTCGTCGCAGGGGAGGACGGTGATGTCCGAGACGTCCTCGGTGCCCGGGTCGTCGATGCAGTCGCCCACCTCGATCGAGAAGGCGTCGGTCCGGGCTTCCGCGGTCACGGTGCCCTCGGCGTCGCGCTCGGGGCCGTCCGGGGAGAGGATGCCGCAGCCCGTTGCGAGCGTGAGGGTCCCCAGGAACGCCGTCATCATCGCCCGACGGCGCAGCGATTCCCCCGTGTGTTCCCCAGTGCGCATCGAGACCCCGTCGTCGGCCACGGACCCGTGGCACGGCTGTTGCTCCTCGGGACAGTACCGCACCGACGACGGAGGACACCATCGCCGGGGTGCGCCGCCGGCACCGGGGAGACAGAAAAGGAGGCCCCGCGGTGCGGGACCTCCTGATGAGCGGAAGGTAAGGGATTCGAACCCTTGAGACGGGGTGACCGCCCACTGGTTTTCAAGACCAGCTCCTTCGGCCGCTCGGACAACCTTCCGCCGCTAGTGTTTCATGAAGGGCGGGTGACGCCCAAATACCCAGCAGGTGGAGGCCGGTATGCGTGCAGTGGTGATCGATGGGGAGGGTGGACCCGAGGTGCTGTCGGTGCAGGAGGTCCCCGACCCGGTCCCGGGCGAGGACGAGGTGCTCATCGACGTCGTCGCGGCCGGGCTGAACCGCGCTGACGTGCAGCAGCGCCGCGGCTTCTACCCGCCTCCCGACGGGGCCTCCCCGATCCCGGGCCTCGAGGTGTCGGGCCACGTCGCGGACCCGGGGACGTCGGCCTTCCACGAGGGGGATGCCGTCGTCGCCCTGCTGGCAGGCGGCGGCTACGCGGAGAAGGTGGCCGTGCCGTCCGGGCAGGTGGTACGGGCGCCGGATGGAGTGGGCCTGCTCGAGGCCGCCGCGCTCCCTGAGACGGCCGCGACCGTCTGGTCCAACCTCGTGCTGCAGGCCGGACTCGAGGAGGGCGACGACGTCCTGATCCACGGTGCATCCGGAGGGATCGGCGTGATGGCCATCCAGGTGAGCCTCGCCCTCGGGGCCGTGCCGCACGTGACGGCCGGGTCCGCGGCGAAGCTCGGTGTCGCCCGCTCCCTCGGTGCCCGGACGCTGATCAACTACCGGGAGCAGGACTTCGTACAGGAACTCCGGACGGCGACCGCCGGTAGGGGAGCGGACGTCATCCTCGACGTCGTCGGTGCGAAGTACCTGGCGCGGAACGTCGAGTCCCTGGCGACCGGCGGGCGTCTCGTGGTGATCGGGCTGCAGGGCGGGACGACGGCGGAACTGGACCTCGGCACCCTGATGGGCAAGCGGGCGAGTATCGCTGGCACCACCCTGAGGGCGCGGCCCGTCGGCGAGAAGACGGCCATCATGGCTGCGGTCCGCGACAGCGTCTGGCCGCTCGTCGCCTCGGGTGGCGTGCGGCCGTTCGTCGACCGCGTGTTCCCCCTGGAACAGGTCGCGGAGGCGCACACCTACTTCGATGGGGGCGAACACACCGGCAAGATCCTGCTGTCGATGCGCTAGGCGCCCGCGGCGGCCGACCGCGCACCGCGCTGCGCGGCGTGGAGCGCCAGCACGAGAGCGATGCCGACCGCGGCGCCGATGACCGTCTCGATCGCCCGGTCCGCGAGGAGACCGGTCGGGTCGCTCGGGTGCGCCAGTTCGGTGCTGACCAGGGCGAGCGGAGTGACGAACGCCTGCGCGAGGGCGTACTGCCGCAGGACGAACATCTCAGCGGCGAACTGTGCGACGGCGATGACGACGACGAGCTGCCATGCTGCCAGCCCGGGCAGGAGGACCAGGGCGGTCAGGACGAGCCCGGCGAAGGTGCCGAGGATCCGCTGCAGGCCCCGGTTGACCCGTGCCCGTGCGGACTGCCCCACGAGCGGGACGGTCGCGGCGACCATCGCCCAGTACGAGTGACCGATCCCGAGCGCCGTCGCCGTGCTGCCGGCGAGCAGGGCTGCCACGACGTAGAGGGCGGATTCCCGGCCCAGAGCCGCCAGGTGGTGGGCGGTGGGCCGGCCGGTGCCTCCCCGGGTCCAGCCGGTCCGGTGCTTCGGCCACAGGGCGCCCGACTGCCCGAGGAGCACTGCGAGTCCCACGGTGGCGACCGCCGTGGCGACGCGGTCG
>NZ_CP024915.1:447062-462429 GCF_002953615.1 Arthrobacter agilis
CGATCGTCATCACCCGCCCCGAGATCAGCGTCCCCGCCATCACGCCCTACGCGACCTCCGGCACGGGCCCCGTCGTCGCCGGCACGCTGTTCCCGTTCCTGTTCGTCACGATCGCGTGCGGCGCCCTCTCCGGGTTCCACGCGCTGATCTCCTCGGGCACGACCCCCAAGATGATCGAGAAGGAACGCCAGACCCGGTTCATCGGGTACGGCGGAATGCTGATGGAGTCCTTCGTGGCCATCATGGCGCTCGTCGCCGCCCTCTCGATCGACCGCGGCATCTACTTCGCCATGAACTCCTCGGGAGCGGCGACCGGAGGCACCATCGAGGGAGCCGTGACCTTCGTCAACGGCCTCGGGCTCACCGGCGTCAACCTGACGCAGGAGGCACTCAGCACGATGGCCTCGAACGTCGGCGAGGAATCGATCGTCTCCCGCACCGGCGGCGCCCCGACCCTCGCGGTCGGTATCGCACAGATCATGCAGGGGGTCTTCGGCGGCTCGGGCATGATGGCGTTCTGGTACCACTTCGCCATCATGTTCGAGGCGCTGTTCATCCTCACGGCGGTCGACGCCGGCACCCGCGTGGCGCGCTTCATGCTGCAGGACAGCATCGGCAACTTCGTGCCCCGCTTCCGCGACACCTCCTGGCGGGCGGGCGCGTGGATCTGCACGGCCGTCATGGTGGCCGGCTGGGGGGCGATCCTGATCATGGGCGTCACCGACCCCCTCGGCGGCATCAACACCCTCTTCCCGCTCTTCGGCATCGCCAACCAGCTGCTCGCGGCCATCGCGCTCGCGGTGTGCATGGCGATCTGCGCCAAGAAGGGCCTCTTCCGGTTCCTGTGGATCCCGGCCCTGCCGCTCGCCTTCGCCGCAGTGGTGACCATCACGGCGTCGTTCCTGAAGATCTTCTCGCCGGTGCCGGCCATCGGTTACTGGGCGCAGCACACGGCCTTCAAGAACGCGCTGGCGGCCGGTGAGGAGAGCTTCGGCACGGCCACGAGCGTGGCCGCCATGGAAGCGGTGGTGCGCAACACCTTCATCCAGGGCACGCTGTCGATCATCTTCGTGGTGCTGTCGATCATCGTCATCGCGACGGCGATCCTCGCCACCATCCGGGCCTACCGGCACGGCGGCGGCAAGGAGAACGAGGACACCCCGGTGCCGTCGCGCATCTTCGCACCCGCCGGCCTGATCCCGTCTCCCGCCGAGAAGGAGCTCGAGGCGCAGTGGTCGGCCCTGGAGCCCGGCAGGCGGCCGGCGAGGACGGGGCACTGATGACCGTCCCACAGGTCCTGCACCGGGCACGCGACACCGCTCGCGAGCTGGCCTGGCTGTTCAAGGGCGTGATGGGGGAGAACGCCTACCAGGCGTATCTCGACCACCACGAGCGCACGCACCCCGGCGGCCTCCCGATGACCGAGCGTGAGTTCTGGCGGGACAAGACCGACCGCCAGGACGCCAACCCCGAAGGCCGCTGCTGCTAGGCAGCCGCCTCCTCCACGAAGCCCGGCGCGATCAGCGCCGGGCTTCGTCGTGTCCGGAGGCCGCCGCCACGGCACGGAGCAAGGCCGGATCCGACGTGCCCGCCTTCCGGCGGTTGTGGGAGCATAGCGTCATGACTGAACAGCAGCCAGCCAGTCCCTTCGATCCCGCCCGCGGGGTGTCGCCCGGCACGCCTGAGGATCCCCGGCAGGGAGGCGGCAGCGAGGCCCCGGAGGACAACCGCCCGACATCGCTCGCGGAGCTCGTGGACGAACCGGCGAAGGTCATGCGCATCGGCACCATGCTCAAGCAGTTGCTGGAAGAGGTCCGCACCGCACCGCTCGACGACGCCGGCCGCACCAGGCTCGCCTCCATCCACGAGCGCTCCGTCAAGGAACTCGAGGACGGCCTCGCACCCGAATTGGTCGAGGAACTGCACCGGATCAACCTGCCGTTCGACAGCGAGTCGGTGCCCACCGACGCCGAACTGCGCGTGGCCCAGGCGCAGCTCGTGGGCTGGCTCGAGGGTCTCTTCCACGGCATCCAGGCGGCGCTGGCAGCGCAGCAGATGGCGAACCAGCAGCTCGCGGCCCGCCTCCAGTTGCGCGAGCTCCCTCCGGGCACCGTCATCGCGCCCGGGGTGGTCATCGGCGAGGACGGCGAGCCGAAGCGGACCCCGCCCGTGCGCCAGGCCCAGGCGGCCAGGGCGGACAGCCACGGGCCCGGCCAGTACCTGTAACGCGTAGGTGGCATTCTTCGCAGCAGCTCGACAGGGACGGAAGGACGACGCCGAACTCGGCACAGGGGTCTGGCGTCGGGCCCACGACCGCTTCCGCCGTGGGCTGGACCGCTACCACCAGATCCTCGAGGGCATCGAGGACGACGACGTCTACAACGAACTCGTGGTGATCGCCGACGACCTCGGCGCCATGCTCCCGCGCGTGCGTGCCGTCTGCACGAGCGCCCAGGCCTCGTCGCCGAGCACCGGCCTCGACATCCCCGGAGCACTCCTGCAGGTGCACCGCGCCCTGTCGCGTGCGGGCAATACCCTTGCGACGACCGCCGAGGCGGCCGCGATGACCCGGCTCGACGGCGAGCGGTGGGGCATCGCGTCCGCGGGGCTGGACAACGTGCGCCGCCGGGCCCAGCTCGTGGCGGACGACATCGAGGAGGCCGAACGGGCGATGCCGGGCGGCCGGCCGCAGGGTCAGTAGAACAGCAGGGTGCTCCCCGGTGCGACGGCGATGTCCCAGACCTCCAGGTCCTGGCCGCCGCACACGCCGCGGCCCCCGGTCGGCACTCCCCGGATGAAGGGAGCCGACCGGTACTCGTCCACATAGGGGTAGCCGCGCTCGTTCAGCACGGTCAGCACGCGCCGCTCCGCCTCGGGGTCGCGGTCGGCGGAGGCCCGGGACGGCTCGCGCAGGTAGGCGGAGAAGCCGTCGGGCCAGCGGATCAGGACGGAGCGGCCGTTGAACTCGAACCAGACGCATGCCCCGCCCGCCCTGGTGCCTGCCCGGAACGTCCCGAGCAGGCTCTGCGGCAGGTTCTGGGCGTCCCGTCCCTCGGCCGGCCGGATGCCGACGATCGATTCCGGGTCCAGGGAGCCCGGAGCCGCACCGCTCGTCGCGAGCGGCAGCTCATCCTCCGGCATCGCATCGATGGCATCGCGCAGCTCGTCCGGAAGCACCGCCGGGTCCCCGGCGATCGTCGTCGCTTCCCCTGTCCGGCGGTCGGCCAGGGTGAGCACCGAGCCGTCGCCCTCGACCGGGCTGAGCACGCCGCTCGCGTCGCGCACCAGGAAAACGAGCTGGTGGGGCGGGAAGAAGTTGCGGCTGTAGGGGCGCTCCAGGGTGCTCCGGCCGGTGACGTCGAGGGTCAGTACGTCCGGGTCCGCCTCGCCTTTCACGATCTGGACCACGGGGGCCCGCTGCAGGATCCGCATCTCGCCGTCGACGACCGTCGGTTCCACGCTGGTGGCGGCGATGACCGCGACGACATCCGCGAGTCCGAACAACCGTTCCGCCCTGCCGGCGGGACCGGGCGCGGTCCGGGGGACGAGCGCTACGGCCAGGGCCGCGACGACCAGGACGAGGCACACCGCACCGACGACGGTCTGGATCCGTCGACGGCGTACCGGACCCCGCCCGTCTGCAACCGGCATCGGCCCGCCGTCCGGTCGGTCGACCGGTATCGGCCGACCGACGGGGCGGCTCTCCCCGGTGACGGCGGCACCGTGGAGGCTGCTGCGGCTGTGCTCGAGCTCCCGGTCGGGCAGGGTGCGGGCCGGGTCGACGGCGGCGAGGACGGCCGGCAGCGCCACGTCCGGGGCCGACCCGACGGACAGCATGCCTGCGCACCTGGCCTCGACGGCGGGAAGCTGACACACGTCCTGCCCCGCGGCCCGGGCAGCGTCCCCGGCGCTCAGTCCGTCCCAGTGAAGCAGGAGTAGGAACTCCCGCTCGCCCGGGGAGAGTGCCGCGAGTGCGCCGTAGAGGGGTGAGGTGCTGGGGACACGGGGTGGCAGGTCCGGAGGGACGTACCGTTCGAGGGCTGCCCGGGCCGCCAGCAGGACCGGTACGACGTCGGCAGCGGTGGCGGGCTCAGTGCCGGGTACGGTGTCGGGCTCGATGTCGAGGACCCCGACGGCCTCCAGCGCTGCCGCCGAGGCGAGCCGCACCGACAGCGAGCGCCGGAAGGCATACCGGAAGGCGTCGTCGTGCAGCACGGCCCGCCGCCCGTCCCGCGTCGCGCGCATCGTCCGCACCCCCGCCTCCGGCCCGGTGCCGCCGTCCGGCGATACCACGCAGGCTGATAGTTGTCGGTGGGAACAGAAATAAATGGGAAGTGCCGTTGGTTCCCGCCTGTATGACTACTCCACCAAACCTTACGTTCAACGACGGCCAGATCATCCCCCAGCTCGGGTACGGAGTGTGGCAGGTCGAGGACAGCGTCGCCGAGGACGTCGTGGGCAAGGCCTTCAAGGCCGGCTACCGGCACATCGACACCGCCATGATCTACGGCAACGAAGCCGGCGTGGGACGCGCCATCGCCTCGTCCGGCCTCAGCCGGGACGAACTGTTCATCACCACCAAGCTGTGGAACGCGGACCAGGGCTACGACAGCACGCTCAAGGCGTTCGACGCGTCCATGGAGCGACTGGGACTCGAGAGCCTGGACCTGTACCTGATCCACTGGCTGCAGCCCAAGCAGGGCAAGTACCTGGACACGTGGAAGGCATTCATCGAACTGCAGAAGCAGGGTCGCGTGAAGAGCATCGGCGTCTCCAATTTCACCGTCGGGGCCCTCGACGAGATCATCGACGCGACCGGAGTGGTGCCCGTCATCAACCAGGTCGAGACCCACCCGTACCTCAACCAGTCCGAGCTCCGCGCCTTCGAGGCGGAGAAGGGGATCCTGCACGAGTCGTGGTCGCCCATCGGCTCCGGCAAGGGACTGCTCGACGACGCCGTGCTGCAGGACATCGCGCAGAAGCGGAACGCCACACCGGCGCAGGTCGTGCTCGCCTGGCATGTAGCGCTCGGCAATGTCGTGATCCCGAAGTCGGTCACGGAGTCGCGCATCATCGAGAACTGGGAGTCGCTCGACGTGAAGCTCGAGGACGAGGACATCGATGCCATCAACGGCCTCGACAAGGGCGCCGCAGGCCGCATCGGCGCTGACCCGGCGACGTCCGACTTCGCCTAGGCCGCCCGCAGGCACCGCCTGCTGCACGGATGACAGGAGCCGCCCGGCGACGCCGGGCGGCTCCTGTCGTATCCGCCGGAGGTCAGGCGGCCTGGGTCAGTGCCGCGCGCAGCGGGTACTCCGACCCCTCGAGGACCACCTGGGCGCACCGTCCGGTGGCAGGATCCAGGACGATCGGCGCCGCTAGATTCACCGTGGTGCCGCCCGGGGCGGGATTCGCGACGACGAAGAGGTGGGCTTCCGGCACGTCCGGTCCTAGCACGTCCCGCTGCGCGTCCGAGAAGCGCGGGCTGTAGGCCGGGACGTACGTCGCGGCGTCGAGCAGGAACAGGCGCACGCCGGTGTCGTCGGCGGAGGTGAGGGTGAACAGCCCGTCGGCTCCCTGCACCTCCTCGAGGCGGAACTCGGTGCGCGGCGCGAGGCCCGGGGGAGGGGTCACGAAATCGGCCCTCATCGCAGGAAGTCCATGAGGGAGGGCTGGAGGACGCGCGCCGAGACGGCGAGGGCGCTCTGGTAGGCGGTCTCCTGCAGTTTGAGGTCCAGGATGATGGACGCGAGGTCGATGTCTTCCACGGCGGCGCGTTCTCCTTCGAGTGCCAGCGAGGCGTCGGCGACGGTATCCTTGGCTTCGAGGAGCCGTGCGTGGCGTGTGCCGATCTCGCTGTGATGTGCGGTGAGGTCCTGGATGCGTTGCTGGAGTGGCGCGAGGTGGACGGACACGTCCCTGCCGGCGCGCAGGTCGGCGGCGATGGTGTCCAGCAGGGCGAATGCCGAGCCGGCGCCGCTGCCGAAGACCGCGGCCCCGTCCGCATCGACGCGCACCGTCCGGTCCGGTCCCACCCGTCGCTCGACCGTCCCACCGGCGGGGAACGTGAGGTCCGGGCCGAGGGCGGTGGGGGCGTCCGTGTTCCCGGCGAACAGGAACCGACCCGCATAGGTCGCGTTGGCCTGTGCCGCGAGGTCGCTCCGCAGGGATTCGATGTCGAGCGCGAGGGCCTCGCGGGCCGCCGGCGGCAGCGAGGAGTTGGATCCCTGCAGCGTGAGGTCGTTCACCCGGTCCAGTGAGCGCTTCGAGGTCGTCATCGCGTTGTCGAGCTGGGCCAGCCAGCCCTCCCCGTTGGAGATGTTCCGCCCGTACTGTTCGGTGGCGCGGATCTCCGCACGCACGCGCAGTGCCTCGGCCGCCCCGGCAGGGTCGTCGGACGGGCGGCTGATGGCCTTCTGGCTGCTCGCCTTCTCCTGCAGGTCCGCGAGCCGTGCGAGGTTGGACTGCAGGGAGCGCTGGGCTCCGTGCAGCATGGTCTGGTTGGTGACGCGTGTGATCATGGTGGCCTTCCCCTAGCGTCCGACGATTCCCATGCGGTTGATGAGGACGTCGAGCATCTCGTCGACGGCCGTCATCACGCGCGCAGCGCCCTGGTAGGCGTGCTGGTACTCCAGCAGGTTGACCTGTTCCTCATCCATGCTGACGGAGGTGGCGCCGAGCTGCTGCTGCAGTGCGGTGGTCGCCGACACCTCGGCGAGCGCGTTGCCCTGCAGTTCCATCCGTGCCGCAGCGCCGAGGTCGGCGACGAAGGCGGACCAGGCGGCATCGGGGGAGCCGGTACCGGTGCCGATCCCGGAGATCGCATCGGCGACCGAGCCGTCGTAGGCGCCTGCACCGGGAGCACCCGCTGCGAGGTCCCCAAGCCGGACCGGGAGGACCGTCAGGGACGCGGCTGCACGGTCCGGCTGGTAGGCGAAGAACGGACCCTTGCCGGCGCCGCTGTGGAGCGTGTTCACCTGGTCGGCGAGCTTCGCGGCGAACGCGTCGTACCCGGCAGCGGCCTGCGCCAGCGCTCCTCCGGCGTCGGCGGGGGCGAGGAGCGAGAGCGTCGCTGCCAGTTCGCCGCTCTCGACGCCGGCGGAGGCGCCCGGCCGGTGGGTCCACTCGACCTGGACGGTGCCGGCGCCGTCGAACCGTGCCGGTCCGGTGACCTGCAGGGCGCGCGCCGTGGTGCCCGAGACCAGCGCGTTGCCGGCCAGCAGGACGTCGGCGGTGCCGTCGGTGTTGTCACGGACCGTGGCGCCGGTCAGCCCGGCGAGTGTGGCCGTCAGGGTGGTGCGGCGGTCCAGGAGCTCGTTGGCGGAGGTGCCCGAGGCGACGGCGGACCGGATCTGCCGATTCAGGTCGGCGACCTGCGTGGCGGCGTCATTGACCTCGGCGACGAGGGTGCCGGCCGAGGAGCGGAGCGAGGCCCACTGGTTCTCGACATCGCGGTATCCCGCCGAGACGCGCGCCGTGAGTTCGCCGGCCGCGGAGAGCAGGGAGGACGCCGAGGCGTCCTTCTCGGGATGGTTGGACAGTTCCTGCCAGCCTGCCCAGAAGCCCTGCAGGGAGGCGGAGACGCCATGGGTGCCCGGCTCGCCCAGGCTGCCCTCGAGTGCCGAGTAGGCCTGGGCACGCACGGCGGTGTAGCCGGCTGCGCCCGCGGTGGTGCGGACCCGCGCCTCGAGATGGACGTCGTTGAGCCTCGCGATGCCCTCGACGAGCACACCCTCCCCGGCCCGCGTCCCGCTCGTGAACATCGTGGGACGGACCGGGGCCGCGGCCGAGGTCTCGAGCCGCTGGCGCGTGTAGCCCTGGGTGGTGGCATTGGCGATGTTCTGCCCTGTGACGTCGAGGCCGGCCCGCGCGGCGGCGAGGCCGGAGTAGGCAGTGTTGAGTCCGCTGAAAGTGCTCATCGTCCCGCTAGAGGTCCTTGTTGAGAAGGGTCGGTCGGCCATGGCCCTGGGTGGTCACACCATCGGCCGCGTAGGTGCCCGCGCCCGTGTTGATGCCCGCCAGGGTTTCCTGCGTGGAGCGGCTCGCCGCCCGGAGGAACTGCTGGTTGCTGTCGCGGACCGCGGCGATCTGCGCCACGAGGACCGTCATGGCCCGGAGATGGTCGGCGAGGAGTTCCCCCCACGGCCCCTCCGGGGCGGCTGCCGCGAGTTCACGGAGACTGGCGCCGTCGTGGATACCCCACTCCGTCGCGACGCCGGAGGCGTGCACTGCGCGTGCGAGTCCGGTGTCGCGCAATCGCTCGAGTACCTGCTCCACCTCACGGGTGGCATAGTGCAGCCAGCGCGTCTTGCCGGAGGTCAGCAGGAGCTGTTCCTCCTCCAGCTTGAAGACGAGGAGTTCGAGTAGTTCACGCTCCTGCCAGAGCAGGGCGGAGAGATCCTGGGCGCTCACGGTGCCACCTCCTTTCCGGTGCCACGGGACGGGTGGAACCGGAAGAACTATCGGCAGTGCCCGGTGCGATGTAAGGCCGCCGGGCGTGTCGTCGACAATCTACCAGTCGGGGGCTATCCGAGGAGGGCACTCCCCGATACGACCGGGGAGTGCCTGGTGATCCAGGGGGCCACCTCGGCGGCAGGGAGCGGCCGGGCGAAGTGGAAGCCCTGGGCGAGATCGCACCCCAGTGCGCGCAGCTCCACCAGCGTCTCCTCGTTGTCGACCCCCTCCGCCACCACCCGCAGGTCGAGGCTGTGCGCCAGGTCGATGATCGAGCCCACGAGCCCGCCGGCGCGTCGATCCGAGCGCATGGCGGTGATGAAGGACCGGTCCAGCTTCAGTTCGTCGGCGGGAAGATCACGCAGGTACGCCAGGGAGCTGTAGCCCGTCCCGAAGTCGTCGATCGACACCTGGATGCCGTCGGCGCGGAGCCGGGCGAGGATCTTCGCGGAGCGGGCCGGGTCGGCCATCAGCATGTCCTCGGTGATCTCGAGCGTGAGGCACCCGGCGGGCATGTGGTGCCGCTCGAGAAGCGTGCGGACCTGTCGGGGCAGGCCGGGCTGGATGCAGGACCCGGACAGGTTCACGGCGACGCTGATCGTCAGCCCGTCGGCACGCCAGCGCGAGACCTGGTGCACGGCGGCCTCGAGCACGAGCGTGGAGAGCTCGGGCATCAGGCCGGCCTCCTCGGCGAGGGGGAGGAACGACGTCGGGGGCAGCTGCCCGATGACGGGATGGTTCCAGCGGATCAGGGCCTCGACGCTCGTGACGGCGTCGTCCGGCAGGTGCACCTTGGGCTGGTAGTGCAGCTCGAACTGGCCCTCGGCCAGCGCCGTGCGGAGCTCCTGCAGCGTGCGCAGCTTCCGTGCGCCGCCGTCGTCGTCCAGGGAACTGTAGAGATGGTGGCCGCTGCGCTCGGACTTGGCCCGGAACATCGCGATGTCCGCCTTGCGCATCAGGAGCTGGATGTCGGTGCCGTTCTCCGGTGTGAGGGCGATGCCGATGCTGACCCGAATGGTCAGGGCGGCCGTGCCGATCCGGACCGGTTCCAGGAGTTCCGCTTCCAGGCGCCGTGCCACCTTCAGGGCCTCCTCCCGGGTGACGCCGTCGAGGAACACCGCGAATTCGTCCCCGCCGAGGCGCGCCAGCAGGTCGTTGGGCGTCAGTGGCCGGGCGAAGCGCTCACCGACCTCGACGAGGAGGGCGTCCCCGACATCGTGGCCCAGGGCGTCGTTGACGTCCTTGAACCGGTCGAGGTCCAGGAAGAACAGGGCACCGGAGCGCTGTCCGCCGAGCCGACCGCCGAGATCCCGGACGAGCCCCCGGCGGTTCGGCAGGCCCGTCAGGTCATCCGTGGTCGCGAGGGCGGCCAGCAGGCGGTTCCGGAACAGGAGGGGCGCCGCGGCCAGGAGGACGGTGAGGGCGGCGAGGACCTGGGCGAGGGGCGCGATGGGCACCTGGCACCCGATGAGCAGGACGGACACGGCCGAGCCGGTGGCCACCATCAGCATGGTGACGGCGGGGAGGCCGCGGTCGTGGTGGCGGAGGACCGTGCCCGCTCGGGCGACGCCGTCGATCCACAGGGCGATGGCCACGATTCCCAGGATCCAGCCGGCGTCGATCACCGATCCGGCGCTGTACCCGTTCGTGCCCAGCGCGTAGGCGATGTCCGCGGCGGCGAAGAGCATCAGACCGGCCACGAGCAGCGGCCAGCGCGGCCCGAGATCGAGCCCGCGGGAGGTCATCAGGCCACCGATGGTACTGATCAGCAGGAGATCCAGAAGGGGGTAGACGACGACGACCACCATCTCGAAGGTCGTGCTGCTGCCGGCTCCGGCCTGCAGGACCGGCGCGAGGAGCATGGCCATGACGGACGCGGCGGCCAGGGCTCCCACAAGGCTGTCCAGGAGCAGGGGCCAGGTGAGGCCCCTCAGCTTCCGCACGGTCATCACGAGGGTGCCGAGCATCAGCGGGTAGAACGCGAAGTACGCAACATCCGCAGCGGATACGACCGCGAGTGAGTGCTGCCCCTGCAGCACCAAGAGATAAAAGGCGTCGCCCGCCGTGTAGACGGCCACCGCCGCGGCGCCGAGCCCCACCTGCCACTGCGAACGGCACCGTGCCAGGACCGCGACGACGCAGACGGCGACAGCGGCGAGTTCCGCCGTGATGCCGAGCCACACCCCGACGACGTCGAACGGTGCCAGGTCGCCGAGCAGGAGACTGACGACATACAGTGCCGCAACGACCAACGCCGCGATGACGGGAACCCGGGAGATCCTCACCCGTGGCGCGCCATCCCTACCGATCTCAGGCGCATCAGCAGACACCGGGTACTTCCTCTCCTCAAGGATCAGGAACCTGATCATCGAAGACACTAAGGCTGTGGCACGGGCCCGACTCCCGGTCCGGCCTCCCAGGGCCCAACCCACAGGGAAAACTGGGCGTTTGTTGCGTCGATCTGTGCCCGTCGAGGAAATCGGGAAAAAAGTTCTTCCGATTCCTTACATCCCGGAACGGACCTCCGATAGCTACTGGTGCCGGCCCATGGATGGGCAGGCGTTCGCAGCCCTTTCACGGAGGAATACATCATGGGTTTCCAGATCAACACCAACACCGCGGCCAACACCGCATACCGCAACCTCTCCAGCACCCAGAACGACATCTCGAAGTCGCTCGAGAAGCTGTCCAGCGGTCTCCGCATCAACCGCGCAGCCGACGACGCCGCCGGCCTGTCCATCGCCGAGGGCCTGCGCTCGCAGGTCAACGGCCTCGGAGTTGCAGCCCGCAACGCCCAGGACGGCATCAGCGTCGTACAGACCGCTGAAGGTGCGCTGACCGAGGTCCACAGCATCCTGCAGCGCGTCCGCGACCTCGCGGTCCAGTCGGGCAACGACTCGAACAACGCGGACGCCCGCACGGCCATCAAGTCCGAGGTCACGGCACTGTCCGAGGAGCTCACCCGGATCGGCAACTCGACGAACTTCAACGGGACGAACCTCCTGGACGGCAGCGCTACGCTGACGTTCCAGGTCGGCGCAGGTAGCACCGCGGCGAACGACCAGATCGAGGTCGACCTGTCCGGCGCGGACATCAAGACGCTCGGTACGACCATCGGTGCGCTGAACTTCGACACCGCGGCGAACGCACTGACGACCATCGCAGCACTGGACACGTCCATCAAGGACATCTCCACCTCGCGCTCCGAGCTCGGTGCCGTGCAGAACCGCTTCGAGTCCGCGATCAACAGCATCAACGTCTCGCAGGAGAACCTCTCTGCCGCCGAGTCCCGCATCCGCGACACCGACATGGCGAAGGAGATGGCGAGCTTCACCCGCTCGAACATCCTGTCGCAGGCCGGTACCGCGATGCTGGCCCAGGCCAACCAGATGAACCAGGGTGTCCTTCAGCTCCTCCGCTAGACGGTGAGCTCGTAGGCGAAAGGTGCACGGTGGCGGGACCAATCCTGGACCGAGAGGTCCCGCCCCGTGCATTCGCCTGACCGACGGCACTCCAGCCGGTAGACCCTGATACACCGTCCCAGCCCCCGAGAGGTAGACCCATGGCGTTCTCCATCGACGGCATCGCCAGTGGGCTGGACACCACGAACATGATCAACCAGCTCATGCAGCTGGAAGCACGCCCGCAATCGATGCTCAAGGCGAAGGCGACCTCCACGCAGGGTTTCATCACCGCCCTGCAGCAGCTCAACACGCGGCTCGGATCCCTGACCGAACTCGCCACCAGGACGGCGAAGCCCGGAGCCCTCGACGTCTACAAGGCCACCGCCACCAGCGACTCCGTCACCGCGACGGCCACCTCGACGGCGGCCGCAGGCTCCCTCGATTTCACCGTGAAGCACCTGGCACAGTCCCAGTCCTCCGTCACGGGTGCGATGACGGCCTTCTCGCCGACCGCGACCACGCTGACCCTGCGCGCGGCGGACGGCACCACCACCGAGGTGAGGACCACCGGCACGCTCGACGACGTCGTCGCCTCCGTGAACAAGGCCGGTGCCGGCATCACCGCCGCGAAAGTGGGCGCCGGGACGAACGCCGACGGCATCCCGCAGTACCGGCTCCAGTTCACCGCGACGGAGTCCGGTGCCGAGCACGCCTTCGCCGTCTTCCGTGGAACGGCCGACGAGGTCACCGCCGGTACCGCTCCCGATCTCTTCGCCGAGACCGGAGCGGCGACCGTCCGAGCCGCCCAGGACGCCGAGGCGGTCCTGTGGGGCGGGACAGCCGCGGAGCAGGTGGTGACGTCGGCATCGAACACCTTCGCCGACATCCTGCCGGGTGTCTCCGTCACCGTCAGCAGGACCACCACCGAGCCGGTCTCCGTGACCGTCTCACGCGACGCCGAGGCCACCACGAAGGTGGCGCAGGAGCTCGTCGACGCGCTGCGCAGCGTCTTCTCCTTCGTCGACACCAATACCAGGGTCACACCCGGCACGACCGCCGGTGCCGCGCCGATCTCGGGCCGGTTCACGGGTGACAGCGCCGTGCGGGGCATCGCCCAGTCCGTGCTCACCGCGGCGACCGCGCCCGTCGGCGGGACGTCGACGTCGGAGTTCGGCATCACGCTCACCCGCTCCGGGACCGTCGAGTTCGACCCCGAGAAATTCGCCGCCGCGCTCGCGAAGGACCCCGCGGGCACCAAGGACGTGCTCATGCAGTTGTCCGCCCGGGTGGCGGACGCCGGCGAGGCAGCCTCGGACAAGTACGACGGCGAACTCACGCGTCGCATCACGAGCCAGGAATCGACGGTCCGCAACCTCAACGACCGCGTGTCCGACTGGGACCAGCGGCTCGAGAAGCGGCGCGCGACGCTCGAACGCACCTACTCGGCGCTCGAGGTCCAACTCTCACAACTCCAATCACAGGGGGACTGGCTGTCGTCACAGCTGGCGAACCTCCCCACGACCGGAAGCTAGCTCCAGATGCTCCAGATGAACGGTTACCAGGCCAAGCGCTCGCAGTACGTCCAGGACGCCGTCCTGTCCGCGACACCCGCGGGGCTGCTGACGATGCTCTACGACAGGCTGCTGCTCGATCTCGCCCGTGCCGGCGCAGCGCAGGAGGCAGGGGAGTGGACCGTCGCCTCGGAGAACCTGCTGCACGCCCAGGACATTGTCGGCGAACTGATGTCCTCGCTCCGCACGGACCTCTGGGACGGCGCCACAGGACTGATGTCCCTGTACGCCTTCGTGCGCCAGACCCTCGTCGAGGCCAATGTCACGCGGGACCGCACCAAGACCGCCGAGTGCGCCGAGGTGCTGGAGCCGCTGCGCCAGGCCTGGCACGAGGCCGCCCGCACGGGCCAGCCGGCCGCCGTCGCACCTTCGGACCACGACGCGCCGAGGGCCCTCGGAGTACTCGGCATTGGCTGACGACGCACGGCCGGCGGAGCACGCCCGGCCCACCGACACGGCAGCCCTCCTCGCCTGGACCTCGGTCCTGGACGCGCTGGAGGCGGCCGTCGACGACGCCGCGGCCGGTGACGTCGCGCCCACCGCGCTCATGCGGCAGACCGCGGTCCTCGGCAGCTGGACCCCGCCGGTCGTCGACGGACCCATCCCGGGTGCCCTGGTGGCACGCGCCCGGCGCATCAGCGAACGCCAGCGCGCCGCACTCGCCCGCCTGACCGCCGAGGCCGGGACCCTGCGGCGGCATCGCTCGGCCCTCGGCTCGGTCCGGGCGGCCACGACGGCGCAGCAGTCCGCCGTCTACGTCGACGTCACGGGCTGAAAGTTCCTCCCGGAAGTACCTAACGACTACCCGGGAACCATCCGATAGTCGCCACCGAGCATGGATCGCTCACCCCCCAGGCCATGGATCGGCCGCTCAGCCTTTTTCCAGAAGGTCCTGCCGCCGTGCTCGATTCCGTGTCCTCGCTCGCCCTCCGCAGCGCCCTCGATGGGCTCGCCCTGCGCCAGCGCGTGACGGCGAACAACATCGCCAACGTCAACACCCCCGGCTTCCACGCGCAGCGCGTGGACTTCGAGGACGCCCTGGCACGCTCGGTGTCGATGGGGAACGGCAGCGTCCAGGCCACCACGGACACCTCCCTCGAACCGACCCGGCTCAACGGCAGCAACGTCAACCTGGACACCGAGACCCTCTCCAACATCGACACCGTGCTGCGCTTCCAGTTCGCCGCACGCGCCGTCGAGGGCCCCTTCACCAGCATCCGCACGGCCCTGAGGACCTCCTGATGACCTTCGACGCCATCGGGATCTCCGGCACCGGCCTGACGCTGCACCGCAAGTGGCTCGACGCCGTGGCGGACAACATGGCCAACTCCAACACCGTCACCTCCACCGACGGCGCGGCCTTCCAGCAGCGCTACATCACTGCGCGGGCCGACGAGAACGGCCAGGGCGCCTACGTGGCGGGGGCCGAGTTCGGCAGCGCCGAGGGCCGCCTGGTCCACGAACCCGACCACCCGCTCGCGGACGAGGACGGTTACGTCCGTTACCCCGACATCGACATGAGCGCCCAGATGGGCCAGCTCATCATGGCGCAGCGCGGCTACCAGGCCAACGCCGCCGTCGTCGACCGCGCCAAGGCCACCTACGAAGCAGCCCTCCAGATCGGACGCTCCTGATGCCCGTTCCCGCCATCGGCGCGGTCCAGCCCGTCGCCACCTCCTACCTGCCGTCCGCCGGTGCGGTGTCCGACGCCGGAGGTTCCGGCTTCGCGACGTCCCTCACCTCGGCGGTGGACAACCTGCAGTCCCTGCAGTCGACGTCGAACGGGCTCGCCGTGCAGGCCGTCACCGGCGACCTCACCGACATCCACAACGCCACGCTGGCCTCGACGCGCGCCCAGGTGACGCTCGAACTCGTCGCGGCCGTCCGCAACAAGGGCGTTGACGCCTTCAACGAGATCATGAGGATGCAGGCCTGATG
>NZ_CP024915.1:462678-476688 GCF_002953615.1 Arthrobacter agilis
CGCCCGCGGGCGGGGGGGGGTGCCGGGGGCGCCCGCCACTGCCGTGTCTCGGGGGAGCGGACGCACGGAAAAGCCCCGGCGGCGTACCGTCCGGGGCTTACGTGGAGCCTCCTGCCAGAGTCGAACTGGCGACCTTCTCATTACGAGTGAGACGCTCTACCGACTGAGCTAAGGAGGCAATGCTTCCCGGTCCGGGCGATGCCCGGGGCCGATCCACAAGCCCCAACTTTATAGGAGGTTCCGGCCCGGGGTCAAAATGGGCGCGAGGTCCCGGAGCCGGCCCTCAGCAGCGGGTCCCGTCCTCCGGCACCGTCCCGTCGATGAAGTAGGAATCGACGGTGTCCCGGATGCAGTCGTTGGACCGGCCGTAGGCGGTGTGCCCCTCACCCTGCCAGGTCACGTGCACACCGGACTCGAGCTGGTCCGCCAGCGCCGTGGACCAGGCGTACGGCGTGGCCGGATCACCGGTGGTGCCGATGACCACGATCGGGTCGGCGCCGTCGGCCTGCAGGGGGGCCGGGCCCAGCACCGGCGGATACGCCCACGGCGCGCACAGCACGCCGCCGTAGGCGAGGAACCGGCCGAACGTCGGCGACGCCGCCACGAGCTCCTGCTCGTCGGCCCGCATCTGCGCCGGATCGCTCGTCATCGGGTAGTCGAGGCAGTTCACGGCGAGGAACGCCGCCGTCGAATTCGTGGCGTAGGTCCCGTCCGGCCGGCGCTCCGCCGAGAGATCGGCGAGGCGCAGCATGGCGTTCATGTCACCCGCCAGGGCCGAGGCCACGGCCTGCGTCAGGGTGGGCCAGTTCCCGTTGTCGTAGAGCGGCAGGATGAACCCCTGGACGAACGTGCTGATCGGGACCAGCCGTCCGTCCTCGGCCCGCGACGGCTCGCGTTCGACCGCGGCGAAGAGGTCCCGGATCCGGGCCACGCCGTCGTCGACCGTGCCCGGATAGGGGCAGTCGGCGCCCTGCTGGCAATCGGCGACGTAGGCGCGGAGGGCGTTCTCGAACCCGCTCGCCTGGCCGAGCGTGATGTTCTCGTTGCTCAGGGACGGGTCGATCGCCCCGTCGAGGACGAGCCGGCCCGCCCGCTCGGGGAAGAGATCGGCGTAGGTCGCCCCCAGCTGCGTCCCGTAGGAGAACCCGAGGTAGTTCAGCTTCTCGTCGCTGACCACGGCGCGCAGGATGTCCATGTCGCGGGCCGCCGATTCCGTGTCCACGAAGCCGAGCAGTTCCCCGGTGCGCTGGGCGCACAGGCCGGCGTACTCCTCCGCGTCGGCCGTCATGAGCGCCAGCAGCTCCTCCTCGGAGGCGTCCACGGGGTAGCTCTCCTGCCGCGCCTCGTCGAGCTCCGCGTCGGTGTAGCACTTCACAGCACTGGACCGGTTCACTCCGCGGGGGTCGAAGCCGAGGACGTCGAAGTCCTCGCGCAGTCGCTCACTCGTGACGTAGTCGAGCGAGTCCCTGACGATGTTGAAGCCGGAGCCGCCGGGCCCGCCGGGATTGACCAGGACGGTCCCCTGAGCCTCGCCCGTCGCATCCGAGCGGATGGCGGCGATCTCGATGCTGCTGCGGCCGGGGTCGCTGTAGTCCAGCGGGACCTCGATGGTGGCGCACGAGAAGGATCCCTCGCAGCCCTTCCACTGCACTTCCTGCGTGTAGAAGTCGCGGAGGTCCTCGTCCACCTCGCCGATCGCGGCGGGATCGGCCGTCTCCACGCCGGTCGCGGGCGCTTCCTTCCCCGAGGGGGAGAACAGCGTGCAGCCGGAGAGCCCGAGCACGACGGCGGCGGACGCCGCGAGGAAGGCCATGCTCCGACGGCGCGGTGTGCGGTCGGGGGAGTCGAGCGGTCCGAGGGTCATCGGTCGAGGTCCTTCCGGGACAGGAGGCTCACGGTCATGGCTTCGATCGCGAGGAGCGGGGACACATTGGTGCTGACGAGGCGTGTGCGGACCTCGTTGATGGCTTCGAGCCGCAGGAGGGTGTCCTCGGAGCTCTCCCTGCGGGCGAACTCCTCGAGTTCGGGTCGCAGGGGCTCGTTGACGAGCGATTGCCCGCTGGAGAGCTGCAGCATGAGCACGTCCCGGTAGAAGGAGATGAGATCCGTCAGGGCGCGGTCGAAGTAGTCGTTCTTGGAACGCTTGGCGCGCCGGGTCTGGTCCTCCTCGAGGCGCTTGATCTGTGCCCGCATGGACGGCGGCAGGGTGCCGGTCTCCGGTGCCCCGAGGGTGGCGAGCAGTGCGGCCCGCTCCTCGGCGTCGCGCTGCTCGAAGGAGCTCTGCGCCTCCGCCTCGGCGAGTTTCACGAGATCCGCCGCGGCACGCATGGCTCCGGCGACGGAGCGCAGCGTCAGCGGCAGCCGGACGATCTGGTTGCGTCGTTCCCGCGCGCCGTCGTCGGTCGCGAGCCTCTTCGCCACCCCGACGTGGCTCTGCGCGGCCCGGGCGGCCGCTTCCGCCGTGGCGGGGTCGATGCCGTCGCGTGCCACGAGCAGGTCCGCGACGTCCTGCACGGGCGGCAGACGGAGTCCCACGGACCGGCAGCGCGACCGGATGGTGACGAGGACGTCGCCGGGACTGGGGGCGCAGAGCAGCCAGATGGTCCGCGGGGGCGGCTCCTCGATGGCCTTGAGCAGCACGTTGGTGCTGCGCTCCTGCATGCGGTCGGCGTCCTCGACGATGATGATCCGCCAGCGGCCTGTGGACGGCTTGTCCTGGGCCTTGCGGACGAGTTCGCGCGCCTCGTCGATGCTGATCGTCACCTTCTCGGTGGTGACGTTCGTGAGGTCGGCGTGCGTTCCCGAGAGGACCGTACGGCACGCCTTGCAGGTGCCGCAGCCGCGGTCGCCCAGCGACTCGCGGTCGCAGAGCAGCGCGGCCGCGAAGGCCCGGGCGGCGTTCGACCGGCCGGAGCCGGGCGGTCCCGTGAACAGCCAGGCGTGGGTCGGTGCGCCGGACTCGGCGGCCCGACGCAGCTGCTCGACCACCTGTTCCTGTCCGCGCAGCTCGGCCCACACGCCGGTCGCCGGGAGGCTGTGCCCGATGGTGCTCATGCCGCTACCCGGGGCAGCGCTCCAAGGATCGCCCGGTGGAGTTCCTCGGGCGTGTCGGACGCGGCCAGCACGAGATAGCGTCCGGGCTCCTGCCGGGCGAGGTCCAGGAACGCGGACCGGATGCCGGCGTGGAAACCGTCGGGCTCGGACTCGAGCCGGTCCTCCGCGGCGGCGCCGGCAGTACGGCGGCTGCGGCCCTCTGCGGGGTCGACGTCGAGCAGCACCGTCAGGTCGGGGCGGAGGCCGTCCGTGGCCCAGAGGTTCACGTCGAGCACGGCCTGTGCCCCGAGGCCGCGTCCCGCCCCCTGATAGGCGACGGAGGAGTCGACGTAGCGGTCGCACACGACGACGTCGCCGCGCTCCAGGGCCGGCACGATCACCTGCTGCACGTGCGCGGCACGGGACGCCGCAAACAGGAGGGCCTCCGTCCGCGCGTCGATCTCGCCGTGCCCGTGCTCGAGGACGAGGGACCGCAGTTTCTCGCCGATGACGGTGCCGCCCGGTTCGCGGGTGCGCACGACCGTGCGGCCGCTGTCCGCGAGCGCCCGGCAGAGCATCGCCGCCTGGGTGGACTTGCCGGCGCCGTCACCGCCCTCGAGCGCGAGGAAGAGCCCGGGAAGCCCGTGCGGGAGGGGAAAGGTCACGCGCCAAGCCTACCGAGTGCGGAGGACGTTTATCCGCGGTAACACTCGCCCGGCACGTGCCGGTCCCACGGACCCGGCGCTAGGCTCGTGGAATGGCACTCGAGCTCACGGACCTGGCCCCGGACACCCTCACCGTCGCGGCAGGACGTCCTCCCCGCGAGCACGACTCGCCCGTCAACGCACCGATCGTCCTCTCGACGACGTACCACGAGACGCGCGCACCGGAGGCGGGCGACCGCATCTACGCGCGCGGCTCCAACCCCACCTGGGACCCCTTCGAGGAGGCGCTGGGCGCGCTCGAGGGGGCGGACCTCCCCGCCCTCGTCTTCGGCTCGGGTCTCGGGGCGGCCGCCGCCGCGCTGTCCCTCGTGCCCACCGGGGGAGCCGTCGTCATGCCCCGCCACGCCTACGCCGGCTCGATCAGCCTCGCCGCGGACCTGGCCGCGCAGGGCCGCTTCGAGCTGCACGCCGTCGACATCGCCGACACCGCGGCGGTCCTCGCACTCCTCGACGCGCTCGCCGGGCGGTTCGACGCCGGTCAGGTCATGCTCTGGCTCGAGAGCCCCACGAACCCGATGCTCGAGGTCGCGGAGCTGTCCGTCCTGACGGATGCCGCCCATGCGATCGGCGCCGTCGTCGTCGCGGACAACACCTTCAACACGCCCATCGTCCACCGGCCGCTCGAAGCCGGCGTCGACGTCGTCCTCCACTCCGTCACCAAGTGGCTGGCCGGCCACTCCGACGTCGTCCTCGGTGCACTCGTCACCTCGGAGGCGGATCTGCGCGCGCGGCTCCTGGCGCACCGCACCCTGCACGGCGCCATCGCCGGGCCGTTCGAGGTCTGGCTCGCCCTGCGCGGACTGCGCACGCTCGCACTGCGGATGGAGCGGAGCCAGTCCACGGCCGCGTCGCTCGCGCACCGGCTCGCCGACCATCCCGCCGTGCGCCGTGTGCGCTACCCGGGGCTGCCGACGGACCCGGGCCACGAGCGCGCTGCCGCCCAGTTCAACGGCTTCGGCGGCATCGTCAGCATCGAGCTCGAGGACGTCGCCACGGCCGACGCCCTGGTCTCGGCGGTGCAACTCTGGCTGCCCGCGACCTCGCTCGGCGGCGTGGAGTCGCTGGTCGAACGGCGACGGCGCCAGCCCGCCGAACCGGTCACCGTCCCGGAATCGCTCGTGCGCCTGTCGGTCGGTATCGAGAACCCCGACGACCTGTGGGCGGACCTCGAGCAGGCGCTCCGCCGTGCAGCGGGCAGGCGGGACGGCGGTCTCTGATCCTGCAGGCCGCCGCGGGCACGCCGGGCGGCGTCCCGGCGCACCTCGGAGTGCAGGCCAGCTAAGCTGACTGCGTGGCTCTCGTATACGGCATCCAGTACTACCTGTACCTCGCGCTCGGCCTCGTGGCGCTGGGGATCGAGGTGTGGGCCTTCTCCGACTGCATCAGGCGTCCCGGGACGTCCTTCGAGGCGGCGTTCAAGCGGACCAAGGGTTTCTGGCTCGCCCTCACCGGTGGTGCCGTGGTCGTCGGACTGCTGTCGGCCCTCGGCGGCCGCGGCGGCTTCAACCTCTTCCAGCTGGTCGCCATCGTCGCCGCCTGCGTCTACCTCGCGGATGTGAAGCCCGCCGTGAGCCAGACCTCGGGCCGCGGCGGGAACCAGGGACCGTACGGGCCCTGGTAGGCCGCCGCTAGCCGGGCGCGACCGCGCTCCAGGCCACGGTCACCTCACCCAGCCGCCAGCGTGACGCGTCGCCCAGCAGCGGCCACCCGTCGCCCTTCACCGCACGGCACGTCTCGACCCACCGCTGCCGGTTCCCGAACGATGCGAGCGCTGCGGCATCGAGCCAGGCCCTGTCCAGGGCGCGCAGGTAGCCGTGGACGCGTTCGCCCTCGACGTTCCGGTGGATCAGCGCCTTCGGGAGACGTTCCGCCACATCGGACGGGAGCGTGAAGGCACCGAACCGGAGCGAGATGCTCAGCGACACCGGTCCCTCCGGATCGAGAGCCGCCCACGTCGACCGGCGCCCGATCTCGTCGCACGTCCCGTCGACGAACAGCCCGCCCGGCGCCAGTCGGGAGCGCACCTCGTCCCAGTAGGCCGCGTACTCCTCCTCGCCGTACTGCCGCAGCACGTTGAAGGCACGCACGAGAACGGGCCGCCGCCCGTCGAGCGGCAGTTCGAACCCGCCCTGCCGGAAGGCCAGGCCCGGGCGGGCGAGGGGTGCCGCCGCCGCCACGCGTGCCGGATCGATCTCGATCCCGACCACCTCGACGTCGTCGCGTACGGCCCGCAGGCGCGTGAACAGTTCGACGGCGGTGACCGGAGCCGCTCCGTACCCGAGGTCGACGACGAGCGGATCGACCGCACGGCGGAGGCGGTACGCCTCGGGGCCGGCGAGCCAGCGGTCCACGCGGCGCAGGCGGTTGGGGTTCGTGGTGCCGCGCGTGATGGTCCCGAGGGGCTTCGGGGAACGGGGACGCGGGGGCACTCATCAAGGGTAGGACACCCGCTTAACACTGGGCGGAACAGGCCGCCTCCGGCATGACCCGTGCAGCGCGATACGGCAGACTAGGACGCATGACCTACACACTGATCCTGCTGCGCCACGGGCAGAGCGAATGGAACGAGAAGAACCTCTTCACCGGCTGGGTGGACGTGGCCCTGACGGAGAAGGGCCGCGAGGAGGCCACCCGCGGCGGCCACCTGCTGACGGAGGCCGGCATCCTCCCCGACATCGTCTACACGTCCCGGCAGAAGCGCGCGATCATCACCGCGAATCTCGCGCTCGAGGCCGCCGACCGCAGCTGGATCGACGTCAAGCGCAACTGGCGCCTCAACGAGCGCCACTACGGCGCGCTGCAGGGCAAGGACAAGGCCCAGACCCTCGCGGAGTACGGCGAGCAGCAGTTCATGGAGTGGCGCCGGTCCTACGACACCCCGCCGCCGCCCCTCGACGACGCCAGCGAGTACTCGCAGGCGAACGACCCGCGCTACGCGGACCTCGGTGACGACGTCCCCCGCACGGAGTGCCTCAAGGACGTCCTCGAGCGCTTCCTGCCGTACTGGGAGTCCGACATCACGGTGGACATCCGGGCCGGCAGGACCGTCCTGATCGCCGCCCACGGCAACTCGCTGCGCGCCCTCGTGAAGCACCTCGACGGCATCAGCGACAAGGACATCGCCGCGCTGAACATCCCCACCGGGATCCCCCTCGTGTACGAGCTCGACGAGGACCTCAAGCCCGTGAAGGCCGGTGGCACCTACCTCGACGCCGATGCCGCAGCCGCGGCCATCGAGGCCGTCGCGAACCAGGGCAAGCACTAGTCCCGGCGCCCGGACAGGAACGACGGCGGTCCCCGCGGGGGCCGCCGTCGTTCTCGTCCTGTCCGGGCCTCCCGGCCCGGTGGATCAGCTCAGCGGTGCGCTGGGCTGCCACTCGCCCGTGACGAGGTAGGCGACCTTGCGGGCCACCGAGACGCCGTGGTCCGCGAAGCGCTCGTAGTAGCGGCTCGCGAGCGTGACGTCGACGGTCGTGGGCGCGCTCTCGTTCCAGTCCTCCGCGGCGACGGCCTTGAAGACGCTGGCGTGCAGCTCGTTCACGCGGGCATTGGCGGCATTGATCTCGTTGCTCAGCTCGAGGTTGCGGGTCTCCAGGAGTTCGGTGACCTTGGCAGCGATCTGCACGTCCAGCTCGGCGAGCTCGTCGAACGTGGGCCGGATCCCCTCGGGGATGACGTTCGCGGGGAAGCGCAGCCGGGCGAGCTGCGCCACGTGGCGGGCGAGGTCGCCCATGCGCTCGAGCGATGCGCTCATCCGCAGGGCACCGACGATCATGCGGAGGTCGGACGCCACCGGCCCCTGGAGTGCGAGGACGTCGATCGCACGCTCGTCGAGGGAGTTCTGGAGGAAGTCGATCCGCGCGTCCGCGGCGATGACCTCCTGCGCGAGCTCGGTATCGGCACCCTGGAAAGCGCTGTTGGCCTTCTGGATGGCCTCGGACACCAGCTGCGAGATCTCGATCAGCTCCTCGCCGATCTGGTGTAGCTCGGCCTGAAAAACCTTGCGCACGTGGGCTTCCTTCCCTGGAAGTTCGAATCGACCGTTGTCACAGTTCCGCCGACGACACTTCCAGCCAGCGGTGAACTGTTTCCCCGCTTCCGATGAACGTTAGTTGAACCCCTTATCTATTGCCACCGGATCGGCCGGGACCGCCGGGGACAGCGCATAAGCTATGTCCGTGGACCCCCTTCTCCTGACGCTCGTGGCCGGGCTGGTCGGCCTCGCCCTCGGCGTGAGCGGCATGGCGGCGTTCCGTGCGAGCGAGGCACAGCGGCTCCGGCTCCTCTACGAGGACGAACCCACGCTGCCCGACGGCGCCGCGGAGGTCCTCTCGATCATCGGACGCGCGTACGTCATCGTGGACGCGATCGACGGCGTGGTCCGCGCGAGCCCGGCCGCGTACGCGTTCGGCCTGGTCCGGGGACACACCATGGTCCACTCGGAGCTGCTGGACCTCACGGCGCGCGTGCGGCGCGACGGCGTGATCGAGCAGCAGCAGCTCGAGCTGCCCCGCGGGCCGCTGGGGCAGGGCACCATCGTGGTCCAGGTCCGCGTCGCCGCCCTCGGCGCCGAGTACATCCTGATCCTCGCGGACGACCGCACGGAGATCACGCGCAGCGAGGAGATCCGCAACGACTTCGTCGCGAACGTCTCGCACGAACTGAAGACGCCCGTGGGTGCCATCTCCCTCCTGGCCGAGGCCATCGACGAGGCCGCCGAGGACGAGGTCGCCGTGCGGCGCTTCGCCCAGCGCATGCACAAGGAGTCCGGGCGCCTGTCCGCGCTGGTCCAGGACATCATCGAGCTCTCCCGGCTGCAGGGCGCCGACGTCGTGCGCCGCGGGAAGCCGGTGGACGTCAACTCGGTGATCGCGGAGGCCGTGGACCGCAACAAGCTGCCCGCCGAGAGCAAGCAGATCGACATCGTGGTCGGCGGCTCCGTGGCGACGCCGGTGTACGGCGACCGCGAACTCCTCATGACGGCCTTCCGCAACCTCATCGACAACGCCATCCGCTACTCGCCCGAGGGCACGAGGGTCGGCGTCGGGGTCCGGGCCAGGGACGGACTGGTCCAGGTGTCGGTCACGGACCAGGGCTCGGGCATCACGCCGGAGGAGCAGGAGCGCATCTTCGAACGGTTCTACCGGATCGACGCCGCACGGTCACGGCAGACGGGCGGCACGGGCCTGGGCCTCAGCATCGTCAAGCACGTCGTGTCCAACCACGGCGGTGAGGTGACCGTATGGTCGCAGGCCGGCCAGGGCAGTACCTTCACGGTCCGCCTGCCGGAGATGGAGGGGACCCCCGACGACGCGGTCGGCGACGCGGTCCCGGGTGGAGCCGCCGCGGCGGCTGCGGACCGGGCCGCGCAGGGGCCGGACAGGACGTCAGGGAAGAAGGACAGCGCCGCTGTCCATGAGCAGGGAGTCAAGGCTTGAGCCGCATTCTGATCGTCGAGGACGAGGAGTCGTTCAGCGACCCGCTGTCCTACCTCCTCGGCAAGGAAGGCTTCGAGGTGTCCGTCGTGGACAACGGCCTCGACGCCGTGACCGAGTTCGACCGCACCGGTGCGGACCTCGTGCTGCTGGACCTCCAGCTGCCGGGGCTCTCCGGGACGGAGGTGTGCCGCCAGCTGCGCCAGCGCTCGAGCGTCCCGGTCATCATGCTCACGGCGAAGGACGCCGAGATCGACAAGGTGGTGGGCCTGGAGCTCGGCGCCGACGACTACGTGACCAAGCCGTACTCGTCGAGGGAACTGGTGGCGCGCGTCCGGGCGGTCCTGCGGCGCCAGGGCGAGCCCGAGGAGCTGATCCCGAACACCATCCAGGCCGGACCGGTCCGCATGGACATCGAGCGCCACGTGGTCAGCGTCGACGGCGAACAGGTGGCGCTTCCCCTGAAGGAGTTCGAGCTGCTCGAGATGCTGCTGCGGAACTCCGGCAGGGTCCTGACGCGCGGCCAGCTCATCGATCGCGTCTGGGGCTCCGACTACGTGGGGGACACCAAGACCCTCGACGTCCACGTCAAGCGGCTGCGCGGGAAGGTCGAACCCGACCCCTCGAACCCCCGCTACCTCATCACCGTGCGAGGGCTCGGCTACAAGTACGAGCCCTGAGCCGCGCGGGGCTCCCGTGGTCCGGCGGGGAGCCAGCACCCTGACGCCCCGGTGCTGCGGCACGGACACGAATGCCCGCCTCCGATCGATCGGAGGCGGGCATTCGTGTCTGCGGGAGTGGGCGGAGGGCTACTCGCCCTCTTCGGCTTCCTCGGTGGCGGCGGGCTCGCTCGGCCGCGGCGTGTAGCCGCCGGGGACGAATTCACGGTACTCCTCCAGCGTCCCGTCGAGCACGGGAACCTCGAAGGTCGCCTCCTCGCCCTCGACATCGAAGTCGACGTCGACGAGTGACCCCGGGAGATCCTCGATGCCTTCGAGGGTGGCGTCGTCCGTGGTCTCGTCCTCGAACGTGAACTGGCCCTGGCCCTCGATCGTGACGCTGGTGGCGGCGCCGCCGGCCTGGATGGACAGGTCCACCGGATCATCGCTCGTGTTGAAGACGGTGCCCACGAGGCGGCCGGCGGTCTCGTCGTCGCGGCCGACGATCAGGATGTTGCGCAGCAGAACCGGGCCAAGATCCTTCACGATGCCGTCCGACGCGGCGTACGGATCGGCCGTCGACTGGTCCGCGGTGAAGCTGCAGCCGGAGACGCCCAGCATCAGCAGCACGGCGCCGGCAGCAACGGCCTGCTGCGCTCGGTTCTTCGGTGCACAATTCACAGCACAAACTCCTGGGGGTTCAACAGGTGGGACAGGGACGTAATCCGGTGCGGACCTATCCAACAGACTATCGGCAACGGGCTCGAACCGTGGTGTCCGTTTCGACGCACCCGCGCGTGGAGGATCACCAAAAGCACGTCCCGTCAAGAGGCGAATCATAGCCAAATGGGCTTGTTCCGGCGGCCTGACCTGCGAAAACGCGGGGTCGGGCGTGTCGTTGCCGTGATAAACTGACTGGCGGGAAAGGGGAAAGTCCACATGGTTTTTGAGGTCGGCGAAACAGTTGTTTACCCTCACCACGGCGCAGCGAAGATCGAAGAGATCAAGATGCGCGTCATCAAGGGCGAAGAGAAGATGTATCTCAAGCTCAAGGTGGCACAGGGTGATCTGACGATAGAAGTACCAGCAGAGAACGTTGACCTCGTAGGGGTTCGCGACGTGGTGGGCAAGGAAGGGCTCGAGCATGTGTTCGACGTCCTGCGGGCCGAATTCACGGAAGAGCCCACCAACTGGTCGCGCCGCTACAAGGCGAACCTCGAGAAGCTCGCGTCGGGCGACGTGATCAAGGTGGCAGAGGTCGTCCGCGACCTCTGGCGCCGCGACCACGACCGTGGGCTCTCGGCCGGGGAGAAGAGGATGCTCGCGAAAGCGCGCCAGATCCTGATCTCCGAACTCGCACTCGCGGAGAAGACCGACGAAGAGAAGGCGGCAAGCGTTCTCGACGAGGTCCTCGCCTCCTAGGAGTCGGACCGCACGGGAAGAGGGACCTTCGGGTCCCTCTTTTTTGTTGCTCTGTCATAGGGTGACGGAGTGTCCGAGAACAACGTGCCTCCTGCCGCCGATGCCCCGACGGGCGTCATCGTGGTGGCCGCCGGTTCGGGTCAGCGCCTCGGGCAGGGCATCCCGAAGGCCCGCGTCCTCTGCGGTGGCCGCACCCTCCTGCAGCACTCCCTGGAAGCGGTCGTGGCGTCGGGGGTCGCAGCGGTCGTCGTGGCGGTCCTGCCCGCCGGCGACACCGTGCTGTCCGACGTCGTCGCGCGCGCACAGCAGGCCTCTGGGGACTTCGGGCCGCGCATCTCGGCCGTGACCGGCGGCGCCACGCGGTCCGCGTCCGTGCGCGCAGGGCTCGAGGCCCTGCCGCCGTCGGTAGGCGTCGTCCTGGTCCATGACGCAGCCCGTGCCCTGACCCCGCCCGCGGTCTTCCAGCGGGTCGCCGCAGCTGTCCGAGCCGGCGCACCGGCGGTGATCCCGGTGCTGCCCGTCGTGGACACGGTGAAGACTGTGGAGGGCGACGTCGTCACCGCGACTCCGGATCGCGCCACCCTGCGCGCCGTGCAGACCCCGCAGGGCTTCGCCGCCGACCGCCTGCGCGCGGGGCATGCCGGTCCCTCTGCGGGCGACCCAGGGGTCACCGACGACGCCATGCTGATGGAGGCGGGGGGCACCACCGTGCGCGTCGTCGACGGCGACGCCCTCGCCTTCAAGGTCACCACGCCCCTCGACCTCGTGGTCGCGGAGGCGGTGCTCGCGCAGCACACCGCGGCGCTGCCGGTGGCCGACCCCGGACGCACTCCCCGCCCCGCCCCACCGACCCAGCACAGGAGCGCACATGTACCTGAGTGAGCACGACCGTCTTCCCCGGACCGGGATCGGCGTCGACGTCCACGCCTTCGCGTCCGACGACGCCCCGCTCTGGCTCGCCGGCCTGCTCTGGGAGGGGGAACGGGGGCTGTCGGGTCATTCCGACGGCGACGCCGTCGCCCACGCGGCAGCCGACGCGCTGTTCTCCGCGGCGGGCGTGGGGGACCTCGGCACCCACTTCGGCACGGATCGCCCGGAGTACGCAGGCGCCTCCGGACATGCCCTGCTGTCCGCCGCCGCGGGAATCGTGAGGGAGGCGGGCTTCGACATCGGCAACATCGCGGTGCAGCTCATCGGCAACCGGCCCAAGTTCTCCCCCCGACGCGCAGAGGCGGAGGCGGCGCTGTCGGATGCCGCGCAGGCACCGGTCAGCATCTCGGCCACCACCACCGACGGCCTGGGCCTGACCGGCAGGGGAGAGGGCATCGCTGCCATCGCGACCGCCGTCGTCGTACGTTCCGCACACCGCCCGACGCCGGCGGGACCGGCAGCCTGACCGCCCCCGCCGGGTAATCTGGACCGGTGAGCCTGCGATTCTATGACACCGCCCGCGCCGAGGTGCGCCCCTTCGAGCCCCTCGAACCGGGCCGGGCGAGTCTCTACTACTGCGGGGCCACCGTCCAGGGCCTGCCCCACGTGGGCCACGTGCGGTCAGCGATCGCCTTCGACCAGCTCACGCGCTGGCTGGAGGCGCGCGGACTGCGGGTCACCGTCGTGCGGAATGTGACGGACATCGACGACAAGATCCTCGCCAAGTCCGAGGACTCGTTCCGCGAGGGGGCCGCGGAGCAGGACCCCTCGGTGGTGCCCGAGGAGCCGTGGTGGGCGCTCGCGTACCGGTTCGAGCAGGAATTCCACCGCGCCTACGCGGCCCTCGGCGTCCGACCGCCCACGTACGAGCCGCGCGCCACCGGACACATCCCGGAGATGCACGCACTCATCCAGCTCCTGATCGAGCGCGGTCATGCCTATCCGGCGCCGGACGGGTCGGGCGACGTCTACTTCGACGTCCGCTCCTGGCCCGCCTACGGCAGTCTGACGCGCCAGGACATCGACGACATGCAGGCCGCGCCCGACGCCGATCCGCGCGGCAAGAAGGATCCGCGCGACTTCGCGCTCTGGAAGGGTTCCAAGGACACCGATCCCGCGACCGCGTCGTGGACCAGTCCCTGGGGTACCGGCCGGCCGGGGTGGCACCTCGAATGCTCGAGCATGGTCACGAAGTACCTCGGGACGGAGTTCGACATCCACGGCGGCGGCCTGGACCTGCGCTTCCCCCACCACGAGAACGAGATGGCCCAGTCGCAGGCGGCCGGGCACGCCTTCGCCCGCTTCTGGATGCACAACGGGATGGTGACGTACGGCGGCGAGAAGATGTCGAAGTCGATCGGCAACACCGTCAGCCCCCGGGAGATGATCGAGGCGGCGGGCCCCCGCGTGGTCCGCTACTACCTCGGGCAGGCCCACTACCGCTCGGTCCTCGACTACCGCGCGACCTCGCTGCAGGAGGCGGCGTCCGCGGTGGCGCGGATCGACGGCTTCATCGCCAAGGCATCCGCCCGCGTCGGCGCACCGGCGCGCGGACCCGTCAGCGCGGGAAGCCTGCCGCCGGAGTTCGCCGCCGCGATGGACGACGACCTCAACGTGCCCCAGGCCCTCGCGGTCCTCCACACCACCGTGCGCAGTGGCAACACCGCCCTGGCCGCCGGGGACGACGCCGCCACCCGGACCGGCCTCGCCGCCGTCGTCGCCATGACCGCGGTCCTCGGGCTCGACGACGCCGCCGACCCCGCCGCGCCGACCGTGGCGGGGGCGGGGGAGGTCGTACAGTGCGGC
>NZ_CP024915.1:476788-478965 GCF_002953615.1 Arthrobacter agilis
CGCCTCGATGTCGTCGCGCTCGTCCGCGGAGGCACCGTTGTTGGCGGTCGGGATCGCCCAGCCGTTGTCGCCGTCGTACATCTCGTCCCACCAGCCGTCCAGGACGGACAGGTTGAGCCCGCCGTTGATGGCCGCCTTCATGCCGGAGGTGCCACAGGCCTCGAGCGGGCGCAGCGGGTTGTTCAGCCAGACGTCGCAGCCCGGGAAGAGCGTGAGCGCCATCGCGATGTCGTAGTTGGGCAGGAAGACGATGCGGTGGCGTACCTCGGGATCGTCCGTGAAGCGGACGAGGTCCTGGATCATGCGCTTGCCCTGCTCGTCGGCGGGGTGCGACTTGCCGGCGATCACCAGCTGGATCGGGTGCTTCGGATGCAGGAGCAGCGCCTTCAGGCGGGCGGGGTCGCGCAGCATGAGCGTGAGCCGCTTGTAGGTCGGCACGCGGCGGGCGAAGCCGATGGTGAGGACGTCCGGGTCCAGCACCGAGTCCGTCCAGGTCAGCTCGGCATCCGCGGCGCCGCGCTTCTTCCAGGAGGCACGGAGCCGGCGGCGGACATCGTCCACGAGATTGGAGCGGAGGCTTCGGCGCAGGGCCCAGATGTCCGTGTCGGGCACGTCGTAGACCTTGCTCCACTGCGCGTCGAGCACCGACTCGGCGCCGAAGTGGGACAGCGCGAAGTCCGCGATCTGCGGGTCGACCCAGCTCGGGACGTGGACACCGTTGGTGACGGAGGTGATGGGCACCTCGCGTGCGTCGAATCCCGGCCAGAGACCCGAGAACATGCCCCGCGAGACCTCGCCGTGCAGCTTCGCGACACCGTTGGCCCGCTGCGCCAGGCGCAGGCCCATGACCGCCATGTTGAACTTCGTCGGATCGCCGTCCGCGTAGTTCTCGGCGCCGAGGGCCAGGACGCGGTCCGTCGGGACGGCCGGCGCGAGGCCCGCGTGGAAGAAGTGCTCGATCTGGGCGCGGTCGAAGCGGTCGATGCCCGCAGGAACCGGGGTGTGGGTGGTGAACACGGTCGACGCGCGGCCGGCCGTCAGGGCTTCCTCCCAGCTCATCGGGGACTCGTTGGACGGGTCCATCAGCTCACGGATGCGTTCGATGCCGAGGAAGCCCGCGTGGCCCTCATTCGTGTGGAACACCTCGGGCGCCGGGATCCCGGTCAGCCGCTGGAAGATGCGCAGCGCCTTGACGCCGCCCATCCCGAGGAGCAGTTCCTGCTGCAGGCGCTGGTCCCCGCCGCCGCCGTAGAGGCGGTCGGTGACGTTGCGCGCTGCGTCGTCGTTCTCCGAGACGTTGGAGTCGAGCAGCAGGAGGGGGACGCGTCCGACGTCGGCACGCCAGATGTGCGCGGACAGCTGCCGGCCGTTGGGCAGGGGGAGCACGACCTTCGCGGCCGAGCCGTCCTCCTCACGGAGCAGGGTGAGAGGGAGGCCGTCGGGGTCGAGGACGGGATAGGTCTCCTGCTGCCAGGCGTCCCGGGAGAGCGACTGCTTGAAGTAGCCGGCCTGGTAAAGCAGGCCGACGCCCACCAGGGGCACACCGAGGTCCGACGCGGACTTGAGGTGGTCGCCGGCCAGGATGCCGAGGCCGCCGGAGTACTGGGGGAGGACGGCGCTGATGCCGTACTCGGGGGAGAAGTAGGCGATGCTGCGGGGCGCGTCGTCACCGAGGCCCTGGTACCAGCGCGGTTCCGTGAGGTAGCTCTCGAGGTCGGCGCCGAGCTCCTGGATACGCCGCACCAGCTTCTCGTCGCCTGCGAGCTGCTGGAGCTGCTCGCGCGTGACCGACCCGAGGAAGGACACCGGATCGTGGCCGCTCTCCTCCCACGCCACCGGGTCGATCTCCTCGAACAGACGCGAGGTCGGCAGGTGCCACGACCACCGCAGATTACCCGCGAGTTTGCCGAGCGGCGCGATGCTCTCGGGGAGGACGGTTCGGACGGTAAATCTGCGGATTGCCTTCACCCCGGTTACGCTAGCGCACTTGCCCAGCGCTGGGGAGGGCTTCCCGCGCAAACGCTTGCGTTCTCCGAAGTACGCCCCGATGTTACGCAAAGCTCCCTTAGCATTTCGGCCCATTACTCGCTAACGTCGTACGGGTGACGACTCCTACCGAGCAGAATCGAAATGCCCCGTACCCCGAAGGACTGCGTTTCGGCCGCATCCCCATCACC
>NZ_CP024915.1:479065-479132 GCF_002953615.1 Arthrobacter agilis
GCCGTGACCCCTGTCATCGAGGATGGACGCTTCCCCGCCAAGGGGATCCCCGGCTCGGACATCGCCG
>NZ_CP024915.1:479232-486952 GCF_002953615.1 Arthrobacter agilis
TCGGTGCGACCGTGTTCAGGGAGGGCCACGACCAGCTCGGCGTATCGGCCGTGCTCTACGACCCCCGCGGCAAGGAGGTGCAGCGCGTCCGCATGACGCCGGTGGGGTCCGGACTCGACCGGTGGGCCGGCACCCTGACGCCGCGTGCCAAGGGCCTGCACACCTTCACCATCGAGGGATGGTCGGACCTCTTCGGGACGTGGGAGCACGACGCGACCATCAAGATCGCGGCAGGGGTCGACGTCGAGCTCATGCTCGCCGAAGGCGCCGCGCTGTTCACACGGGCAGCCGAGGAGCGCACCGCGCGGGACGCGACCCTCTTCCGCCGCGCCGCCTCGACCCTCGCCGACACCTCGCAGAGCGTCGAGGCACGTCTCGCCGCCGGTCTGTCGGCGCAGATCCACGAGGCGATCGCACGCCAGCCCATCCGCTCGCTCGTCACCGCCTCCCCGGCGTACCCCATCAACGTCGAGCGCGAACTGGCCGGGCGTGCCGCCTGGTACGAGTTCTTCCCGCGGTCCGAGGGCGCGACCTACGACCCGGAGACGGCGCAGTGGACCTCCGGTACGTTCCGTGAGGCGACGAAGCGCCTCGACGCCATCGCGGCCATGAACTTCGACGTCGTGTACCTCCCCCCGATCCACCCCATCGGACGGACCCACCGGAAGGGACCGAACAACACGCTGACCGCCGGGCCCAACGATCCCGGATCACCGTGGGCCATCGGGTCCGAGGCCGGGGGCCACGACGCGATCCATCCCGACCTCGGGACGTTCGACGATTTCGACGCGTTCGTGGCGCGGGCACGGGAGCTGGACCTCGAGGTCGCACTCGACCTCGCACTGCAGGCAGCGCCCGACCATCCCTGGGTCACGAGCCACCCCGAGTGGTTCACCACGCGGGTGGACGGGTCGATCGCCTACGCCGAGAACCCGCCGAAGAAGTACCAGGACATCTACCCCATCAACTTCGACAACGATCCCACGGGCCTCGCGAAGGAGATCCTGCGGATCGTCCTCATGTGGATCCAGCACGGCGTGAAGATCTTCCGGGTCGACAACCCGCACACCAAGCCCGTGCAGTTCTGGGAATGGCTGATCGCCCGGGTCAACAGGAAGCACCCCGACGTCATCTTCCTGGCGGAGGCCTTCACGCGTCCGCCCATGATGCACGCCCTCGGTCGTGCCGGTTTCCAGCAGTCGTACTCCTATTTCACCTGGCGCAACACGAAGACGGAGCTCGAGGAGTACTTCACCGAGATCAGCAAGGTCTCGCCGTCCTACTTCCGGCCCAACTTCTTCGTGAACACCCCGGACATCCTCACGGAGTACCTCCAGTACGGGGGCCCGGCCGCCTTCAAGATCCGGGCCGTGCTCGCGTCCATGGCCAGCCCGCTGTGGGGTGTCTACTCCGGCTACGAGCTGTTCGAGCACGTCGCCCGCCCGGGCGCCGAGGAATACATCGACAACGAGAAGTTCCAGTACCGCCCCCGGGACTACGCCGCGGCCGAGGCCGAGGGGCGCTCGCTGGCGCCGTTCATCACCCGGCTGAACGCCATCCGCCGCTCGCACCCCGCGCTCGGCGACCTCGAGAACCTCAGCATCCACGGCAGCAGCGATCCCGCGACCGTGGTCTTCGCCAAGCACAAGCAGACGGCGGAGGGCAAGGACACGATCATCGTCGTCGTGAACATCGACCCGCACAGCACGAGGGAGAGCACGGTGTCGCTCGACCTCGCGCGGTTGGGTCTCGATGCCGCGGACTTCGACGAGAACGGCACGTTCCTCGTGGACGACCTCATCACGGGACAGACCTTCACCTGGGGCGAGCACAACTACGTGCGGCTCGACGCCCACGTGGAGCCCGCCCACATTCTCTCGATCAGGAGGCAGCGCTAGTGCCCAACCCCTTCCAGCTCAACGCACCCGGACTGGCCCACGACCCCCACTGGTACCGCAAGGCGGTCTTCTACGAGGTCCTGGTCCGCGGATTCGCCGATGCGAACGGGGACGGCTCCGGTGACCTCTCGGGTCTGATCGACAAGCTGGACTACCTCCAGTGGCTCGGCGTGGACTGCTTGTGGCTCCCGCCCTTCTTCAAGTCCCCGCTCCGCGACGGCGGCTACGACATCTCGGACTACTACGACGTCCTCGACGAGTTCGGGTCCCTGGGTGACTTCAAGCGGCTCGTCGCCGAGGCTCACGCCCGCGGCGTGCGGGTCATCATCGACCTGCCCGTGAACCACACCTCGGACCAGCACCACTGGTTCCAGGAGTCCCGCAGGGATCCCGAGGGCCCGTACGGCGACTTCTACGTCTGGAGCGACACCGACGAGAAGTACCAGGACGCGCGCATCATCTTCGTGGACACCGAGGAATCGAACTGGACGTTCGACCCCGTGCGCCGGCAGTTCTTCTGGCACCGGTTCTTCAGCCACCAGCCCGACCTCAACTTCGAGAACCCCAAGGTGCAGGAGGCGATCTTCGACGTCGTGAAGTTCTGGCTCGACCAGGGCATCGACGGCTTCCGCGCGGATGCCATCCCCTACCTGTTCGAGGAGGAGGGCACCAACTGCGAGAACCTGCCGAAGACGCACGAGTTCCTCAAGCGGCTCCGCGCGATGGTGGACGAGAACTACCCGGGCCGCGTCATCATCGCCGAGGCGAACCAGATGCCGGACGAGGTCGTCGAGTACTTCGGCGACGAGGACGGCCCCGAGTGCCACATGTCCTTCCACTTCCCGATCATGCCGCGGCTCTTCTACGCGCTGCGTGACCAGAAGTCGGCACCCATCATCGAGACGATGAAGGAGACCCCGGACATCCCGGCCGGCGCGCAGTGGGGCACGTTCCTGCGCAACCACGACGAGCTCACGCTCGAGATGGTCACCAACGAGGAGCGCGAGGCGATGCTCGGCTGGTACGCGCCGGATCCCCGGATGCGGGCCAACGTCGGTATCCGGCGGCGCCTGTCGCCGCTGCTCGACAACTCGCGCGCGGAGGTGGAACTGATCCACGCCCTGCTGCTGTCCCTGCCGGGCAGCCCGTTCCTCTACTACGGGGACGAGATCGGGATGGGCGACAACATCTGGCTGGAGGATCGTGACGCGTCACGGACCCCCATGCAGTGGAACCCGGACCGCAACGCCGGCTTCTCCCCGGTGGACCCCGGGAAGCTCTACCTCCCGGTCGTCCAGTCCCTCGTCTACCACTACAACCACGTGAACGTCGAAGCGCAGATGGCGACGTCCAGTTCGCTGCTGCACTGGGTCCGCCAGATGCTGGCCGTCCGCAAGGCCCACCCGGCGTTCGGGCTCGGCACCTACCGCAACGTCCCCGTCGAGTCGGAGCACGTCCTGGCGTTCCTCCGCGAGGTCGATGCCGACAACGCCGAGGGCGAGCCCGAGGAGTCGGTGCTGTGCGTCTTCAACCTGTCGCAGCACCCGGTGGCGGCGCGGATGCGCCTGCCCGAGTTCGGCGGCCGCGGCCTCCGGGACCTGTTCGGCGGTTCGATCTTCCCGGCGTTCGCGGAGGACGGCGAGATGACCCTGACGCTCGGCAGCCACGACTTCTTCTGGCTGCGCGTGCGCTCCGCCAGTTCGAACACGTCATCCCCGCACACGCAGGCGATGCCCGTCATCCCCGTCCCGGAGGCGATCCGATAATGGCGACCCACACCCCCTTCATCCCGGAGATCCTCACCGAATGGCTTCCGTCCCAGCGGTGGTTCCCCGCGAAGGGACGCGAGGTCGCCCTGACGGTCGTCGGCGGGACGGTCCTGGAGGACCCTGCCGGCGCTGCAGGCTTCGAGGTGCACTTCCTGGCGGTGGAGTCCGGACGGCGCACCGACGTCGTCAGCGTGCCGATCAGCTACCGCAGCGAACCGCTCGACGACGCCGCCGGGCTGATCGGGCAGGTCGAGCACCCCGGGCTCGGGACACGCTGGGCGTACGACGCCACCCACGACGCCGATTTCGTGCGCCTCTGGGTGGACTTCATGCTGTCCGAGTCCGGCACCCCTGACGGGCGGCTGACCGGCGTCGTGGTCAAGAAGCCGGAACACCAGGAATCCGGCTCGGCCCAGCCCGTCAAGGTGCTGCAGGGCGAGCAGTCGAACACCTCGGTGGTCTACGGCTCCGGTCCCGGCTCCATGATCGTGAAGTTCTTCCGTGTGCTGGCGGCCGGCGACAGCCCCGACGTGCAGATCAGCGCCGGCCTCACCGCCGGCGGGTCCACGGACACCCCCGACACGTTCGGGTGGGTCACGGGCACCTGGCAGGAAGCCCATGCGGGTCCCGGCCACCACGTGAGCGGGCACGTCAGCGTCCTGCGCGATTTCGTCGAGGGCAGCACCGACGCCTGGCGCACGGCTTCCCTCGCCGCCTCGACCGCCGCCGACTTCACCGCCGAGGCGCGCGGCCTCGGCCGGGCCGTCGCACGGATCCACCGGCAACTGGACGGCGCCTTCGGAAGCCGCACGGCGACCGCGGAGGAGGAGAAGGACTTCAAGGAAGCCCTCGCGCAGCGGATCCGGTGGGCCTGGGAGGAAGCAGGCGACGCCGTCGGCCCACTGGGCGCCGAGGTGGACCGCATCGTGCGGGACATCGAGGTCCTCGAGGACATCCCGCCCCTCCAGCGCATCCATGCCGACCTCCACCTCGGCCAGGTCCTCCAGGCCCCGGACGGCACCTGGCTCGTCATCGACTTCGAGGGCGAGCCGCTGCGGCCCACCGCCGAGCGCAGCGTCCCGGACGTCCCGGTCCGCGACGTCGTCGGGATGGTCCGCTCGCTGGAGTACGCTGCCGCCTCGCGGGGAGCAGCGCCGGTCGGTTCGCCCGAGGCCGCCGTGACCGAGCAATGGTCCGACGCCGCGCGGAAGGCCTTCCTCGACGGGTACGCGGAGGAGTCCGGCGCCCCCGTCGACACCTCGGGTCCGCTGTTCCGGGCGCTCTGGCTCGACAAGGCCCTGTACGAAGTCGTCTACGAGATCCGCAACAGACCGGACTGGGTGGAAATGCCTGTCCGGGATGTCCGACGCGCACTGGGGGCACACCCCGGAGCGGACGCTACGAAAGCAGCTGACATGAATTCTCCGAAGAACCCCGACGAGGGCCCGGCCGAGGAGTCGCTCGCGGCCAAGGCCGCGAAGGCCGCCAAGACAGTGACGGGCACGGCGAAGGCCGTGGCCGAGACGGCGAAGAGTGCGACGGCAGGCCTGAAGGACAAGGTGCGGGAGACCGTCGGGGACACGGCGCCGGATGCGGCCGCCCCGCCCTCCGCCGACCTGACTCCCGCCTCCGTCGATCCCTCCGTGCTGCAGCAGGTCTCGGAGGGCGTCTACCACCAGCCCCACGCGGTGCTGGGTGCCCACCTCGACAGCGACGACGTCGTCACCGTCCGGACATTGCGCCGCCTGGCGCAGTCCGTCGTCGTCGTCACGGGTACCGGCCGTACGGAGCTCCGGCACGAGCACAACGGCATCTGGGTCGGTGCCCTGGCGGCCGAGAATCCCGGGCACGTACCCGACTACCGGCTCGAGGTCACCTACGACGGCGGACCGACGATCGTCGACGACCCCTACCGGTTCCTGCCGACACTCGGTGAGATCGACATGCACCTGATCGGCGAGGGCCGGCACGAGACCCTGTGGACCGCCCTCGGCGCCCATGTCCGCCACTACTCCTCCGTGCTCGGCGAGATCGAGGGTGTGTCCTTCGCGGTGTGGGCGCCCAACGCGCGCGCGGTCCGCGTCATGGGCGACTTCAACGGCTGGGACGGCAGCGTCAACGCCATGCGCGCGCTCGGCAGTTCGGGCATCTGGGAGATCTTCATCCCCGGCGCCGGTGCCGGCACCTGCTACAAGTTCGAGATCCTCGGCAGCGACGGGCAGTGGCGTGAGAAGGCGGACCCGATGGCGCGCGGAACCGAGATCCCGCCGCTCACCGGATCGAAGGTCGTCGAGTCGACCTACGTCTTCGGCGACGACGAGTGGATGCAGGCCCGTGCGGCGAACGACCCCCACAACGGCCCGATGAGCGTCTACGAGGTGCACCTCGGATCCTGGCGCCAGGGCCTGAGCTACCGCGAACTGGCGGAGCAGTTGGTGGAGTACGTCACCTGGCAGGGCTTCACGCACGTCGAGCTCATGCCCGTGGCCGAGCACCCGTTCGGCGGGTCGTGGGGCTACCAGGTGACGTCCTACTTCGCGCCGACGTCACGCTTCGGTTCGCCGGACGACTTCAAGTACCTGATCGACGCGCTCCACCAGGCCGGCATCGGCGTCATCATGGACTGGGTCCCGGCCCACTTCCCGAAGGACGCGTGGGCGCTGGCCAAGTTCGACGGCGGCACCCTGTACGAGCACGGCGACCCGTTCCTCGGCGAGCACCAGGACTGGGGCACGCTGATCTTCGACTTCGGCCGTCGCGAGGTGCGCAACTTCCTGGTGGCGAACGCGCTGTACTGGCTCGAGGAGTTCCACATCGACGGGTTGCGCGTGGACGCCGTCGCCTCGATGCTCTACCTGGACTACTCGCGTGAGGAGGGACAGTGGCGCCCGAACAGGTTCGGTGGGCGCGAGAACCTCGAGGCCATCTCCTTCCTGCAGGAGGTCAACGCGACCGCCTACAAGCGGGCGCCGGGCATCGTCATGGTCGCCGAGGAGTCGACCGCGTTCGACGGCGTGACCAGGCCCACCAGCTCCGGCGGTCTCGGGTTCGGCATCAAGTGGAACATGGGCTGGATGCACGACACCCTCCAGTACATCTCCGAGGACCCGATCAACCGGGTGCACCACCACGGCAAGGCGACGTTCTCGATGGTGTACGCCTACACCGAGAACTTCATGCTGCCCATCAGCCATGACGAGGTCGTGCACGGCAAGGGATCGCTCCTGCGCAAGATGCCCGGTGATCGCTGGCAGCAGCTCGCCAACGTCCGTGCCTATCTCGCCTTCCAGTGGGCGCACCCGGGCAAGCAGCTGATCTTCATGGGATCCGAGTTCGCTCAGGAGTCCGAGTGGGCCGAGCACCACAGCCTCGACTGGTGGCTCACGGAGACCCCCTCCCACAAGGGGGTGCAGGAACTCGTCCGTTCGCTCAATACGATCTACCGGGATACCCCGGCCCTCTATGCGCGGGACAACGAGCCGGCCGGCTTCCAGTGGATCGACGAGAACGACGGCGAGCACAACACGCTGTCCTTCATCCGCTGGGACCACCAGGGCAACCCGCTCGTCTGCATCGCCAACTTCGCCGGGGGACCCCACGAGGGCTTCCGGGTCGGACTGCCGTGGGCGGGGGAGTGGACGGAGGTCCTCAACACCGACTCCGAGGAGTTCGGCGGCTCGGGTGTCGGCAACAGTGGCTCCATCACTGCGCAGGAGGGTGCGCACAACGGGCAGCCGGCGTTCGGCGACGTCCGAGTACCGCCCCTCGGCGTGCTGTACCTGAAGCCGGCCGCATCCTGATGATCGCCGCCTGACCGCAGCCTCCGACAGCAGCGGCGGACCCCCTTCCCGAAGGAGATCCGCCGCTGTTGGCATTCCGGGCGAACCGGTGCTATCGTTTATATCCGCGCTGATGAAGTCATCTGGTCGGCCGACAACCACAGAATCGAAGCTCTCCTCTCGTCCGTATGGATGGGAACGGGAGCGGAGGACATGGGAACCGGCCGATTTGGACAAACGGAGACAGAGCGGGCCTGTTGTTTGAGAACTCAAT
>NZ_CP024915.1:487052-490850 GCF_002953615.1 Arthrobacter agilis
AGTGTGCCAAGTTTGTTGATACCGATTGTTTTTTGATTGGTTGAATTTGCTGGTTGCCGCACCCCGTGTGGTGGCTGGTTTTTTTGGCTGGTTTCGAATTTTGTGCAGCGTGGTTGCCCGTTTTCCCGGGTTTCCGTGTTGTGTCTGTAATGCATTTACGGAGAGTTTGATCCTGGCTCAGGATGAACGCTGGCGGCGTGCTTAACACATGCAAGTCGAACGATGAACCTCACTTGTGGGGGGATTAGTGGCGAACGGGTGAGTAACACGTGAGTAACCTGCCCTTGACTCTGGGATAAGCCTGGGAAACCGGGTCTAATACTGGATACGACCTTCTGGCGCATGCCATGTTGGTGGAAAGCTTTTGTGGTTTTGGATGGACTCGCGGCCTATCAGCTTGTTGGTGGGGTAATGGCCTACCAAGGCGACGACGGGTAGCCGGCCTGAGAGGGTGACCGGCCACACTGGGACTGAGACACGGCCCAGACTCCTACGGGAGGCAGCAGTGGGGAATATTGCACAATGGGCGCAAGCCTGATGCAGCGACGCCGCGTGAGGGATGAAGGCCTTCGGGTTGTAAACCTCTTTCAGTAGGGAAGAAGCCGGCCTTTGGGTTGGTGACGGTACCTGCAGAAGAAGCGCCGGCTAACTACGTGCCAGCAGCCGCGGTAATACGTAGGGCGCAAGCGTTATCCGGAATTATTGGGCGTAAAGAGCTCGTAGGCGGTTTGTCGCGTCTGCCGTGAAAGTCCGGGGCTTAACCCCGGATCTGCGGTGGGTACGGGCAGACTAGAGTGCAGTAGGGGAGACTGGAATTCCTGGTGTAGCGGTGAAATGCGCAGATATCAGGAGGAACACCGATGGCGAAGGCAGGTCTCTGGGCTGTAACTGACGCTGAGGAGCGAAAGCATGGGGAGCGAACAGGATTAGATACCCTGGTAGTCCATGCCGTAAACGTTGGGCACTAGGTGTGGGGGACATTCCACGTTTTCCGCGCCGTAGCTAACGCATTAAGTGCCCCGCCTGGGGAGTACGGCCGCAAGGCTAAAACTCAAAGGAATTGACGGGGGCCCGCACAAGCGGCGGAGCATGCGGATTAATTCGATGCAACGCGAAGAACCTTACCAAGGCTTGACATGAACCGGAATGATGCAGAGATGTGTCAGCCACTTGTGGCCGGTTTACAGGTGGTGCATGGTTGTCGTCAGCTCGTGTCGTGAGATGTTGGGTTAAGTCCCGCAACGAGCGCAACCCTCGTTCCATGTTGCCAGCGGGTTATGCCGGGGACTCATGGGAGACTGCCGGGGTCAACTCGGAGGAAGGTGGGGACGACGTCAAATCATCATGCCCCTTATGTCTTGGGCTTCACGCATGCTACAATGGCCGGTACAAAGGGTTGCGATACTGTGAGGTGGAGCTAATCCCAAAAAGCCGGTCTCAGTTCGGATTGAGGTCTGCAACTCGACCTCATGAAGTTGGAGTCGCTAGTAATCGCAGATCAGCAACGCTGCGGTGAATACGTTCCCGGGCCTTGTACACACCGCCCGTCAAGTCACGAAAGTTGGTAACACCCGAAGCCGGTGGCCTAACCCCTTGTGGGAGGGAGCCGTCGAAGGTGGGACCGGCGATTGGGACTAAGTCGTAACAAGGTAGCCGTACCGGAAGGTGCGGCTGGATCACCTCCTTTCTAAGGAGCGCCTCAGGTTCATGTGCTCATCCTGTGTGGTGGGTGTGTGGCTTGCAGGAGTTAGCCCATAGCGCGGGCGTTTGTTCCGCGGTGGGTGCTCATGGGTGGAATATCAACGGATAGGTCCCTGGTGGGTCCTGGTGGCATTCGAGTACGAGCCGGCGTGTCTGTCGTGTCTCCTCCTTCGTGGAGGGGGTGTGTGGGTGCGGTGGTTGTGGAAAGGGTGGTGTCGGGGGTTGTCGGGGGGTGTTTGGCACACTGTTGGGTCCTGAGATAACAGGGCTCTTGTTCTGCGTGTCCTTGTAGGGGTGCTTGTTCCGGGTGTCGGTGATTCGTCGCTGATGTCCGGGGTCGGTGGTCCTGGCGGGGTGTCGTGGGGTGGGGGTTTCGGTTGTTTCTGGTTGTTCCTGCGCATGCTGTGTCCGGTCCTTCGGGGTTGGGTGTGGGTGTGACGGGGTTGTTGGTTGAGAACTGCATAGTGGACGCGAGCATCTTAAAAAGAAGCAATTTCTAAGATAAATCTGGTTTCGGACAAATGTTCGGGCCTGGTTTTCTCGATATGTTTTTTGATCTTTGTGGTCAAGTTTTTAAGGGCACACGGTGGATGCCTTGGCATCAGGAGCCGAAGAAGGACGTGGGAATCTGCGATAAGCCTGGGGGAGTTGATAACCGAACTTTGATCCCAGGATGTCCGAATGGGGAAACCCCGCCCGGCGCGCGAGTGACCGGGTGACCCGTATCTGAACACATAGGGTACGTGGAGGGAACGTGGGGAAGTGAAACATCTCAGTACCCACAGGAAGAGAAAACAATAGTGATTCCGTTAGTAGTGGCGAGCGAACGCGGAACAGGCTAAACCAGTGGTGCGTGATAGCCGGCGGGCGTTGCATCACTGGGGTTGTGGGACTTTCCGTTCCAGTTCTGCCGGACTGGTGAAATGAGTGCGTGCGTATAGGTGAACGGGTTTGAAAGCCCGGCCGGAGAGGGTGTAAGTCCCGTAACCGTAATGCGTGACGCCGTTTGGAGAGGATCCCAAGTAGCACGGGGCCCGAGAAATCCCGTGCGAATCTGCCAGGACCACCTGGTAAGCCTAAATACTCCCTGATGACCGATAGCGGACCAGTACCGTGAGGGAAAGGTGAAAAGTACCCCGGGAGGGGAGTGAAACAGTACCTGAAACCGTGTGCCTACAAACCGTCGGAGCAGACTTGTATCTGTGACGGCGTGCCTTTTGAAGAATGAGCCTGCGAGTTAGTGTTACGTCGCGAGGTTAACCCGTGTGGGGAAGCCGTAGCGAAAGCGAGTCTGAATAGGGCGAGCAGAGTGGCGTGATCTAGACCCGAAGCGAAGTGATCTACCCATGGCCAGGTTGAAGCGACGGTAAGACGTCGTGGAGGACCGAACCCACTTCAGTTGAAAATGGAGGGGATGAGCTGTGGGTAGGGGTGAAAGGCCAATCAAACTTCGTGATAGCTGGTTCTCCCCGAAATGCATTTAGGTGCAGCGTTGCGTGTTTCTTACCGGAGGTAGAGCTACTGGATGGCTAATGGGCCCTACAAGGTTACTGACGTCAGCCAAACTCCGAATGCCGGTAAGTGAGAGCGCAGCAGTGAGACTGTGGGGGATAAGCTTCATAGTCGAGAGGGAAACAGCCCAGACCACCAACTAAGGCCCCTAAGCGTGTGCTAAGTGGGAAAGGATGTGGAGTTGCCCAGACAACCAGGAGGTTGGCTTAGAAGCAGCCACCCTTGAAAGAGTGCGTAATAGCTCACTGGTCAAGTGATTCCGCGCCGACAATGTAGCGGGGCTCAAGTACACCGCCGAAGTTGTGGCATTCACATATATCCCAAGCCGGAGACTTGTTCTCTTGGTTCAAGGGTGTGGATGGGTAGGGGAGCGTCGTGTGGGCAGTGAAGTCGCGGTGTAAACCAGCGGTGGAGCCTACACGAGTGAGAATGCAGGCATGAGTAGCGAAAGACGGGTGAGAAACCCGTCCGCCGAATGATCAAGGGTTCCAGGGTCAAGCTAATCTGCCCTGGGTAAGTCGGGACCTAAGGCGAGGCCGACAGGCGTAGTCGATGGACAACGGGTTGCCACACTGTGCCCGTCGT
>NZ_CP024915.1:490950-497282 GCF_002953615.1 Arthrobacter agilis
CAGCCGTGGCGCCGGCTCCGGCGTCTCCGGCGGAGCGCACGCGACGCCGGGCAGCGTGGTCCTGTCGCTCGAACTCATGACCAGGATCGTCGAGGTGAACCCCGACGACGAGACCGCCGTCGTCGAGCCGGGCGTGATCAATGCCGAACTCAACGCGGCTGTCGCAGAGCACGGCCTGATGTACGCCCCGGACCCGGCGAGTTACCGCTGGTCGACCATCGGTGGGAATGTCGCGACGAATGCCGGTGGGCTCCGCTGCGCCAAGTACGGCGTGACCCGGGACTCGGTCCTCGCCCTCGACGTCGTCCTCGCCGACGGCACCCTCGTCTCGACGGGGCACCGGACGTTCAAGGGTGTCGCGGGATACGACCTGACCGCCCTCATGACCGGATCCGAGGGGACACTGGGAGTGATCGTGGGCATCACGGTCCGACTGCGGTACCTGCCGCGCGAGGTGCACACGTTGGCGGCCTTCTTCGACGACTTCCCGCAGGCAGCGGCCGGCGTCCTCGCGATAGGTCGTGCCCGTGTGCAGCCCGCGATCCTCGAGCTCCTCGATGGTTGTACCCTCGAAGCGCTCGACGGCGCCCACGGCTCGGACCTCCGGCGACGGGGTGGGTCACTCCTCCTCGTCCGGACCGACGGCTACGGGGCGGCAGCCGAGGCCGAGGCCATCAGATCGGCCCTGGCCGCGCTGGGAGCGAGCGTCAGCGACGAAGGGTCGGAAGAGGCCGACCGCCTCGTGGACCTGCGGCGGCACAGCCGCGGGGACGAAGTCGACGACCTGTACCGGGTTGGCGAGGACGTCGCGGTGCCCAAGTCCCGACTGGTCCACTACGTGGCCGATCTGGAGGCGATGGCCGTGCGCCATCGGGTCCGGCTGAAGGTGGTCGCCCACGCCGGGGACGGCAACCTCCACCCGACGTTCTGGGTGGAGCGCAGCGAGGGGGAGCAGGCACGGCAGCGGCTCGAGGATGCGCTGGACGAGTCGGTGCGGCGTGCCCTCGACCTCGGCGGGACGATCACGGGCGAACACGGCGTCGGGCAGTACAAGCGCAGGTGGCTGGCCTGGGAACAGTCGTCGGAGATCCTCGAGCTGCAGGCGCGGATCAAGCAGGTCTTCGACCCGCTCGGCATCCTGAATCCGGGGAAGGCGATCGTCTCCTGATTGTTGCGCCGCAGTTCCGGATGCCGCCTGTCGCCCAGTGATACTGTTCAAGAAATTGCCGGAAAACTCCGTCTTTTTCCATCTCTTCCCCTGGGGGCAGCATGTCTGACAACAATCCCGGATCGCAGGGCAACTCGCCCTACGGCCAGCAGAACCAGCCGCAATACGGCCAGAACCAGCCGCAGTACGGCCAGAACCAGCCGCAGTACGGCCAGAACGAGGGATCGTACGGACAGCAGTCTGCATCGCCCTACGGCCAGCAGGGCCAGTACGGGTCGGGCTCGGGCAACTACCCCGGCCAGCAGGGTTACCAGGGGCAGCCCGCAGAGAACCCGGGCCGGACGCTCGGGATCGTCGGTCTCATTCTCGCCATCTTCCTCGCGCCGATCGGCCTCATCGTCAGCATCGTCGCCTTCGTGAAGTCGCGAAAGGCCGGCATGGGCAACGGACTCGCCCTGGCCGGGATCATCGTCGGGGCGCTCCTGACGATTCTCTGGACGGTCCTGATCATCGTGATCGCCAGCTTCGCGGCAGATCTTGCCCAGCAGATCATCCAGGCGTGCGAGGGCCAGCCGACAGGTACGCCGGTCACGGTACAGGGCCAGCCGGTCGAGTGCCCGTAGCGGCTCCAGCATGACGAAGGACCGGCAGCCATCGTGCTGCCGGTCCTTTCCTTATGCCTAGTTGTCCCCGTACTCCGAATCCTCGTCGATGCCGATGGTCCTGGCATCGGCCGTCAGCATGATCTCCGCCTCGTCGCGCCGGTGGCGCAATTCGTCGTCGAGGTAGGACTGCACGGCTTCGGCCATCGGTACGTTCCGGTCCTCGCGCTCGGACATGTACCACCGGTGTTCCAGCACCTCGTGCACCACCTCGGCGGGCTCGAGCTTCCCGCCGAGCTCGCGTGGAACGGCGCGGACGATGGGTTCGAACACCTCGTTCACCCAGAGGTGGGCGCTGAACTCCTCGTCCAGGGTGGGGTTGTTGTCTGCGCGGTAGGCGTCCATGTCGTTCAGGAGGCGCCGCGCCTGGTTCTCCTGCGCATCGAGGCCTGTCAGCCGGAGCAGACGACGGCTGTGGTGTCCGGCATCGACGACCTTGGGCTGCAGCTGGATCTGCGTGCCGTTCGCGGCGGTCTTGATCGCGTACTCCTCGACGTCGAAGCCTAGCTCGTTGAGCCGCCGGATACGAGCGCCCACCCGCCAGCGTTCGCCGAGCTCGAAGGACTCCTTCTCGGTCAGCTCGCTCCAGAGGCGGCGGTAACTGTCCATGATCAGCTCGCTCGTCGCGAGCGGGTCCACCTTCTCCTCGATGAGTCCGCCCTCGGCGAGGTCCATCAGCTCGCCTGCGATGTTCACGCGCGCGATCTCGAGGTCGTACTCCCGCTGGCCGGTCGACAGCTCCGGGTAGAGCTCACCTGTCTCGGCGTCGACCAGATAGGCCGCGAAGGAACCGGCATCACGGCGGAACAGCGTGTTCGACAGTGAGACGTCGCCCCAGTAGAAGCCGATCAGGTGGAGGCGTACGAGGAGCAGCGCCTGTGCGTCGATGAGGCGCGTCAGGGTGTCCCGGCGGAGGGTCTGCGAGAACAGGGCACGGTAGGGCAGCGAGAACTTGAGGTGCCGGGTGACGAGGACCGGGTCGAGGTCCTCCCCCTCGGGCGTGGTGCGGCCGGAGATGACGGCGACGGGTTCGACACACGGCACATCCAGGCGCTGGAGCTTGCGGAGCATGTGGTACTCGTGGCGGGCGATGTGCTCGCTGGTCTCCTTGACGGCGATCACGGACCCGCCGAGATGGGCGAAGCGCACGATGTGCCGGGAGATGCCGCGCGGGAGCGCGGCGAGTGCACTTGCGGGCCACTCCTCGAGGGCGATGTGCCAGGGGAGGTCGAGGAGTTCCGGGTCGGTGGCTGCCGCCGTGATGTTCAGGGACCCGAGACTCGGGGCCTCCGCGGAAGCGGGCCGCAGCCGCGGCAGCTTGCCGGTCTGGTCGTAGTCCGTCGGCTCGTCATGCCACTGGGCGTTCGAGGTCTCTGTCATGGTGCTGCCTTCGAGGTAGGGCTGGGATGGTCCTGGTTCAAGGGTAGTTGCCGTTAAACGAAGCGGTGGCGTCCGCCGGGTATCCAGGGGATGCCCGGCGAAGCCACCGCCGTCGTCGTACGTGGTGCGCAGTCCGCGAGGAGCTAGACCGTCTCTGCCAGGCGGAGACCGCTCGTCGTGTCGAACAGGTGCACGTGGCCCTGCTCGGGGCGGACATAGACGCTGTCACCCTTCATCGGCGGGCGGCGGCCGTCGACGCGGACGACCATGTCGTGGTCCTTGCCGTCGAGCGTGGTGTGACCGTAGATGTAGGCGTCGGCGCCGAGTTCCTCGACGACGTCGACCTCGACCTGCAGGCCCTCGCCGGTGCTGCTGAGGACGAGGTCCTCGGGACGGACACCCAGGGTGACGGTGTTGCCAGCGGCCGCGTCCAGGACGCTGCTCGGGACCGGGTAGACGATGCCACCGAAGAGGACGCCGCCGTCGGCCACGGGCAGTTCGAGGAGGTTCATCGCGGGAGAGCCGATGAAGCCGGCCACGAAGACGTTCTTCGGGCGCTCGTAGAGGTTGCGGGGGGTGTCGACCTGCTGGAGGATTCCGTCCTTGAGGACCGCGACACGGTCACCCATGGTCATGGCCTCGACCTGGTCGTGCGTGACGTACACCGTGGTGACTCCGAGGCGGCGGGTCAGCGAGGCGATCTGGGTGCGGGTCTGCACGCGCAGCTTCGCGTCGAGGTTCGACAGCGGCTCGTCCATGAGGAAGACCTGCGGGTTACGGACGATCGCACGGCCCATGGCGACACGCTGGCGCTGACCGCCGGAGAGTGCCTTCGGCTTGCGGTCGAGGTAGTCCTCGAGGTCGAGGAGCTTCGCGGCCTCGCGGACACGCTCCGCACGCTCCTCCTTCGAGACACCGGCGATCTTGAGCGCGAAGCCCATGTTGTCGGCGACCGACATGTGCGGGTAGAGAGCGTAGTTCTGGAAGACCATCGCGATGTCGCGATCCTTCGGGGGGACGTCCGTGACGTCGCGGTCACCGATGAGGATGCGACCGGAGTTGACGTCCTCGAGGCCGGCCAGCATTCGCAGGGAGGTGGACTTCCCGCAGCCGGAGGGTCCGACGAGGACGAGGAATTCGCCGTCGGCGATGTCGATGTTCAGCTTGTCGACGGCGGGCTTCTCGGTGCCCGGGTACAGGCGCGTGGCCTGGTCAAACGTTACCGTTGCCATGGTGTTGATTCCTTTTCACGGGCAGGTACGTGCCCGACGATCCGTAGTGAATGGAAAGATATTCAGTTGGAGTGCGCGACCCGCCAGCAGTACCGGTGACGTCGGTCACGCCTCCGTAGTATGACACGTTCCCCGGGATGACGCATCCGCCGTCCGCAGGGCCACCAGCTCCTCGAGGACCGCGGTGAAGTCCTCCGGGGAATCGACCGTGAAGGACGCGGCGGTGGGGCCCGGCCCGATCCGCACGCCGACGTCGCCCGGACCGAGCGTGCGCTGGGCGTCCTCGTCCGTGACGTCGTCTCCCGCGAACAGGACCGCCGTGGCGCCCGTCGCCTCCCGCAGCAGGGCGAGTCCCTGGCCCTTGTCCGCCCGGACCACCGAGATCTCGAGGACGCGCTTCCCATCGGTGATGCTCAGCTCCCCGAGTTCCGCGAGCCCCGTACGCGCTGCGCCGACTGCGGCATCGGCGACGTCGTCGGCTGCGGTCCTGGTGTGGAGGACGACGCCGGCCGGCTTGTATTCGACGAGGGTCCCCTGATGCCCTGCCGCCGTCCGTTCCACGACGTCGACGGCTCGCCGCAGGAGCTCCTGCTGTTCCGGGGTGAGGGCCAGGGGTGCGCCGTCGGGTCCGGTCCAGGTCTCGGCGCCATGGCTGCCGATGAGCATGGTCTCGGCCGGAGGCTCCGCGACGATCCGGAGACTGTCGAGGGCGCGGCCGGAGATGAGTGCCGTCGTCGTGTCAGGGAGGGCGGCCAGCGCGCGGAGGGCCGCGGCCGACGCCGGAAGCGCGCGGGCGTCCTCGGCGCGCTCCACCAGCGGTGCGAGTGTGCCGTCGAAGTCCAGCGCGACGAGCAGGTGCGGTGTCGAGGAGAGGGCCCGGAGCGCTGCGCCGAGCCCGGCATCAGTCACCATCGGTGGGGCTCCCGGAGTGGAGGGCGTCGAGGAAGGCGTGCGACCAGCGCTCGACGTCGTTGTGGACCACCTGACGCCGCATGAGCCGCATGCGCCGCATGGCTTCCGCCTTCGGCATCGAGATGGCGGAGATGATCGCGCTCTTCAACCCGTCGATATCGTGCGGGTTGACGAGGATCGCCTGGCGGAGGGTGTCCGCGGCTCCGGCGAACTCGCTCAGGACGAGCATGCCCGTGTTGCCGGTGCGGGCGGCGACGTACTCCTTGGCCACGAGGTTCATGCCGTCCCTCAGGGCGGTGACGAGCATGACGTCGGCGGCGAGATAGAGCGCCACCATCTCCTCCACCGGATAGCTGTGGTGGAGATACCGGATGGCGGTGTTCTTCATGGTGTCGTGCGTGCCGTTGATCCGGCCGACGGCACCCTCGATGTCCTCACGCAGGATCCGGTACTGCTCCACGCGCTCGCGGCTCGGGCTGGCCACCTGGATGAGGGCGGCGTCCTCGACCGTGATGGCGCCGTCCTCGAGCAGTTCCCCGTAGGCCTTGAGCCGGTGGCCGATGCCCTTCGTGTAGTCGAGGCGATCGACGCCGAGGAGGATGTGCTGCGGATCGCCCAGCTCGCGCCGGATCTCCTTCGACCGCTCGATCACGTCCGGACGCTGCGCCAGCTCGGTGATGGACGCGGTGTCGATGGAGATGGGGAACGCCTCGGCCCGCGATACGTAGGCCGACGTGCCGTCGTCGCCTGCAGGCACCTGCACCTGCTGGGCCTTGATCGTGTAGCCCTTGAAGCGGCGCACGCAGCGGAGGAAGTTGCTCGCGTCGCTGGGGCGCTGGAAGCCGATCAGATCCGCGCCGAGGAGCCCCTCGATCACCTGTCGGCGCCACGGGAGCTGTGCGTAGATCTCCAGCGGCGGGAACGGGATGTGGTTGAAGAAGCCGATCTTCAGATCGGGCCGGGCCTCCCGCAGCATCC
>NZ_CP024915.1:497538-505264 GCF_002953615.1 Arthrobacter agilis
ACGGACGCGGTCGCCTCCGCGAAGCGCTCGTTCACCCTGCGGTAGGAATCCCACCAGGTGCGGTGGAACTCGGGGGAGGCAATGACGTCGTGGTAGAGCGGCCACAGGGTGGCGTTGGAGAAACCCTCGTAGTACAGCTCCACCTCCTCCGCGCTGAGCGGCACCGGGACGAGGCGCATGTTGGCCTCGTCGAACGGCTCGAGCGTCTCGTCCGGAGCTCCGTGCCAGCCCACCCAGGCACCGTCGGCCTTCGCCATCACCGGCGCCAGTGCCGTCACCAGGCCGCCCGGGGAACGGCGCCACGCGCTGGCGCCGTGCTCGTCGACGACGCGGTCCACCGCGAGCCGGTTGGACACGACGATGAAGTCGAAGTCGCCGAACCCGCCGTCCGCGGAGAACGTCGGGATGACCCCTGGCGTGGTCGAAGGTTGTGCTGCGCTCAAAACGGGCTCCATCGCGGTAGTTGGTCTTCCCCGTGACTCTATCGGGTCGTGCTCCCCGCGGTCCGGCGTCCCAGGGGGCTTGAAGCAACGGCCGATAAACTGTCGCCACCGCACGGCCGACGAAGAGGACTGATGGCACCCGCACCCGCACGCAAACCGACCAAAGCCGAACGCGCCGCCGCCGGCCGTGAACGCGAGCGCCTGGCGCGCGAGGAGCAGCAGCGCAAGGACCGCCGGAACGGGCTCCTCGCCCGGTGGGGGGTCGTGGTGGCAGCCCTCGTCGTCGTCGCGGTCATCGCCTTCGTGGTGGTCGACACCGTGCGAGGACGGGTCCCCGATGCCGGGCCGGCACCACAGGGTGGCAATGCCCAGGGTGGCATCACGCTCCTGTCGAGCACGGACACGGCGCCGACGGGGACCGACGCGGTCGACGTCGCGACCCTGCCCGGGGAGCCCGCCGCCGAGGGGACGGTGCCGGAGGGCATCACCTCCGTCACCAACGGCCCCCTGCAGGTGGTGGCCTACGTCGACGTCAACTGCGTGCACTGCGCGGACTTCGAGGCGCGGCACTCCGAGCAGATCCTCTCGTGGCTGGACGGCGGCGAGATCACCTTCGAGTACCGGACCGTGGCCTACCTCGACCGCACCAGCAGCACCGAGTACTCCTCCCGCGCTGCGAACGCCGTCGCCTGTGTGGCCGATTCCGCGCCCGAGGTGTACTTCGACGTCAACCAGCGGCTGTTCGCGCACTACGAGCAGGGGGAGCTCGACGACGACGGCCTCGTGGCGCTCGCCGCGGATGCCGGTGCGGGGGACATCTCGTCCTGCGTCGAGGACGGTACCTTCCGGCCCTGGGTGAAGTACACGACCGAGGCAGCACAGGCCGCGGCGGTCGGCGGAACGCCCACCGTGTACGTGAACGGTGAGGTGGTGCCGAACGCCGTCGAGGATCTCGAGACGGCGGTCCAGGCGCAGTTGGATGCGCGCGGCTGATTTCCCGCGGTGCCGGGGCTGGGCTACCCTTATTGAGCGCTGGCGTCACCTCCCCCTCGGGAGGGCGGCGGTGCCGCTGGCCCGGTCAGCACGCCTCCTTAGCTCAGTTGGCCAGAGCACCGCTCTTGTAAAGCGGGGGTCGTCGGTTCGAATCCGACAGGGGGCTCCATCCGAACCCTCCTGACCAGCAGAACCCCTGGCAGGAGGGTTCTGCCATGCCAGAGCTGCCCGTCTCGGCGGCCGGCTGCAGCCGCGCATGCCTGACGGCGTCCTCGGCGCGCTTCGTACAGTTCGACGGCATCCCGCTCAGCGATCGTCGGCAGGCCGGTTCCGGTCGTCCTTCCCCATCCCCGCATCGCGGGGCGGTCGATGGGACGACGTCGTGCGTCGCCGTTGCTCAGCGACGCTCTGCCTTCGGTGGAGGCTCGCGAGTTCGCGCTCCATCTTCCGGTAGCTGAGCCAGCGCCGTTCCTCCAGCAGGCCCGACCCGATGGCAGCGTGCACGGCGCAGCCCGGTTCGCGGTCGTGGGCGCAGTCCCGGAAACGGCAGTCGGGGAAGAGCGCCTCGACGTCCCCGAACACCTCCGACAGCCCGTCCTCGGCGTCCCACAGGGCGAACCCCCGGAGTCCCGGCGTGTCCATCACGACGGCGCCGTCGCCGAGAGGAACCAGCTCCCGCGCCGTCGTCGTGTGCCTACCCCGGCCGTCGCCGGCCCGCACCGCTCCCGTGTCCTGCCGGTCCTCGCCGGTGAGCGCGTTGATCAGGCTCGACTTCCCGGCGCCGGACGGCCCGAGAAGGGCGAGGGTCTGCCCTGTGCCGATCCGCCCGCGCAGCTCCTCGAGACCGTCGGCTGCCTCCGCCGACGTCGTGAGTACCTCCACGCCGCGCACGCGGGCGATCGTCTCGGCGACGACGTCGTCGAACCGGGTGCTCAGGTCGGCCTTCGTGAGGATGACGATCGGCACGGCACCCGAGTCACAGGCCGCGACGAGGGTCCGTTCGAGTCGATTGGTCGACAGCGGCCGGTCGAGGGGGACGACGACGCCGACCAGGTCGATGTTGGCGCCGAGGACCTGGGCCTGGGACGAGGGGTCGAAGGCGCGCTTGCGCTGCAGGGTGGACCAGCGGGGCAGGGCACACACGACGGCCGGGGACCCGCCGTCGTCCCGCACCCCGACCCAGTCGCCGGTGACTAATCCGCCGTCGCCGTCGAGGTGGAGGAGGCCCTGCGGCCGGGCGAGCAGGACGCGGCCGCGATCGGCCCGGATGACCCGGGCCGGCAGTGTGCCGGCCGTGGGTGCGAAGGAGGAGAAGAGACCGTCGACGCGGTCGGTGAAGCCGTACTGCACGAGAGTGTCCAACGTAGGTCCTCTGCTGAGGGCCTCCCACGGGCGCGGCTAGTGCGGGAGAGGGAGGGAGGCGGGGCGGATCAGGGCGGCGGCGCACTGCGCAACGTCAGGGACCATGACTCCACCTCCTCCTACGGATCGCGGCTCGGGGAACCGGCGGACCCCCATGCTAGTCCTGTCCGTGGTGGTGGGACCAGGACCGGAGACGATCAGGCGGAGGTCTTGTCCGCCTTCGCCGCGGCCCTGCGCTCGGCCCTGCGCCTCTCCCGGGCCAGATCACGCCGGAACTTCTCGTCGTCGACCGCAGCGTTCCGGCTCATCCCCATCACCCACACGACGATGAGGACCACCGCGAGCAACCAGACGACGATCACGGCGCCGAGGAGGAGGGCGATCTGCAGGACGGTCATGGCACTCCTCTCGTCATGGGCGGCCGCGAACACAGGTGCTCCATTGTCCCAGAGTGCGGGCGGTGTGTCAGGTACTGCTCCCGCATCGGGGTCCGAACGCCCCGTGGACGTGTCGGTGTCAGCCGCGCTGGTCGGGGCCCTGGGCCTCCACCTGTTCCGCCTCGCGCTCCTCGGTGCCGGCGGCCGAGGTGGTCGGTCCCGGTTCCATGCCGTCGCGCTCGCGCCAGCCGCCCGTGCGGTAGGCCGGCGTCCCGACGGCGAGGACCATCAGGGTGAGTGACACGGCGACGAGCATCACGCACACCATGGCCACCGAGTCGCCGCCGAGGAGACCGACGAACGGGCTGACGAGTCCCGCCACCCCGGACTGGAGGGAGCCGATGACGGCGGCGGCGGTGCCGGCCATGTGCCCGTAGTTGTGCAGTGCGAGGACCGAGGCGTTCGCGGGGATCATGCCCTGCGTCCCCAGGACGAGCCACAGGCCGGCGACGAGTCCGACGATTCCGCCGAAGCCGGTGAGCGCGATGGCCAGGAGGACGAGGGCGCAGACCATCTGCACGATCACGGCGATCCTGAGGACCCGGATCGGTGCGGCGCGGCGCACGAGGGCCGCATTGAGCTGGGCCGAACCGACGATCGCCGCGCCGTTGAGCGCGAACACTGCGGCGAACTGTCCCTGGTCGAGGCCGTACTCGTCCTGGAAGACGAAGGGGGAGCCGACGACGTAGCTCATGATCACGGCGAGCCCGAGGCCGGGAATCACCGCGAGGGCCATGAAGTGCCGGTCGCGGAGCAGGGCCGCGTAACCCCCGGCGACCTGTCGCGGGTTGCCCGGGCGCCGCTGGTCCCGTGGCAGCGACTCCGGCATGAACCTCCAGACGATCAGGACGAGGAAGAGCCCGATCAGCGCGAGCGCGTAGAACACGGCCCTCCACTGCCACGCACCGGAGATGGCCTGCCCGACGGTCGGCGCGAAGAGCGGCGCCACTCCGATGACGAGCATCAGCCGGGACAGCAGCCTGGCCGCGTCCGAGCCCACGAAGCGGTCGCGGATGACGGCGATGGCCACGACCGACGCGGCGGCATTGAAGAAGCCCTGGCAGACGCGCAGCCCGATCAGCGTCCCGATGTCGGGTGTGATGGAGCACAGGACGGACGTCACGACGTGTAGTGAGATGCCGATGAGGAGGGGCAGGCGCCGTCCGAACCGGTCGGAGAACGGTCCGATGACGAGCTGGCCCACGCCGGCCCCGATCAGCATGCCGGACATCGTGAACTGCGCTGCGGCCTGCGTCGTCCCGAGGTCCTCCGCCACGACGGGCAGGGACGGGAGGTACATGTCGGTGGTGATCGCCGGCAGCGCGGCGAGGGCGCCGAGCATCAGTATCCACTTGATGCTCGAGCGCCGTGTCGGAATGGTCCCGGTTCCTGCCGTCCTCGCTGTGCTCACCTTGAAACCCTAGGCGGATCGTTGACCGACCGAACAGGTCTTTGGGGAAGGCTCTTCATCGGATGATCCTTCTGGACAGGGATCGTGTCCGGGGCTAGCGCGCCGGCAGCCGGTGCAGTTCGGCCTCGACCCCTCGTGGGTCGATGACGGCGGTCATGTAGGTGCAGAACGGCTGGCGGCGCCGGTCGGTGGGGGAGCCCGGATTGAGCAGCCTCAGCCCGGAGTCGGCGGAGGTGTCCCACGGGATGTGGCTGTGGCCGAACACCAGGACGTCGACGTCGGGGTAGAGCGCAGCCATGCGTGCTTCGCGCCCCTGCTTGTGGCCCGTCTCGTGCACGACGGCGAGGCGTACGCCGTCGAGCTCCGCCCTCGCGACCAGGGGCAGCCGCGCCCGGAGGCCGTCGCCGTCGTTGTTGCCGTAGCAGGCGATCAGGTGGTCGGCGCGGGACTCCAGTTCGTCCAGCAGGGCTTCCTCGGTCCAGTCCCCGGCGTGCACGACGACGTCGGAGGACTCCACGGCGGCCCACACCTCCGCAGGGAGCTCCTTCGCGCGCTTGGGCAGGTGCGTGTCGGCGAGCAGCGTCAGGGTGAGGGGCATGCAGCCATTGTCGGTGGTCCCCCCGTACCAGTGACAAGTGGAGGGCCCTGTGCCATGCTTTCGTAAGCACGCTTACTAATGATGCGGGACACCGCGAGGAGGCAGCAATGCAGATCGACAAGTCGCAGATCATCGAACTGTTGAAGAGCCAGGGCAAGGACGACCACGCCGACCAGGCCGGGTCCGAACTCCCGGACCGGGTGGATCCGGAGCAGCACGCGGACCTCCTCGCACGGTTCGGCATCACCCCGAAGGATCTGCTGGGCAAGATCCCCGGCCTCGGCGGCTTCGGCGGTTAGACACCCCGGCGCATGGGCGCCACCAACGAGTGAAGGAGCCGGTCATGGATACGAGTCAAGTGGTGTGGATCGTCGTCGGGGTCGTCGTCCTCCTGGCCGTCATCGCCCTGGTGGCACTGCTGCTCCGCAAGCGGGGCACCGCCCAGCGGGAGCGCCGGCAGGAAGAGGACCGCCACCGGGCCGCCGAGATGCGCGAGCAGGCGAAGAACACGGAACTCGAGGCACGCGAGCGTGAGGCGAAGGCGACGATGGCCGAAGCCGAGGCGCAGCGTGCCGAGATCGAGGCCGAGCGGCTTCGCCGACAGGCCCAGGAGAGGCAGACGGATGCGCAGGGGCTTCGTGAGAAGGTGACGCACCACCATCAGGAGGCCGACTCGATCGATCCCGACATCCCGAAGGACGGCGATCCGCGACAGGGCCGGTGATGATCGGCCGGTCGGGACAGGCACGATGACTGCCACGGTGACTGACACGGTGACCGTGGTCATCACGGGCGCGTCGAGCGGTATCGGCCGGGCGACGGCGCGACTGTTCGCGGCGGACGGAGCCCGGCTCGTCCTCGCCGGGCGCGACGCGCGGACGCTGGAGACGGTGGCCGCCGAGTGCCGCGGCAGGGGGGCCGCGGTGATCGTCGTGCCCACGGACGTCGGCATCGAGGACGACGTCGACCGCCTCGCCGACGCCGCCGTCCGCACGTTCGGCGGTATCGACGTCTGGGTGGGCAACGCCTCGCTGTACAGCTTCGGCACCTTCGAGCAGACGCCATCGGAGGTCTTCGACCGGATCATCGACGTCAACCTCCTGGGCCAGGTGTACGGGGCGCGTGCAGCCCTGCGGGTCTTCCGCACCCAGGGCCGGGGGGTCCTGGTGTCCGTCGCGTCGGTCTACTCGAGAATCACCTCGCCACTCGTCGGCCCCTATGTCACCAGCAAGTTCGGGCTCCTCGGTTTCCTGGAGGTGCTCCGGATGGAGCTGAGGGACGCGCCCGGGATCCACGTCTGCGCCGTCCTGCCGGCCACGATCGACACACCCATCCACCAGCATGCGGCGAACTACACCGGTCATTCCGTCCGCCCGCTACCGCCGGTCACGGACCCGGTCAGGGTGGCCCGGGCGATCGTCCGCGTCTCGCGCCGTCCCCGCCGCCTGGTGCAGGTGGGCCGGATCCAGTCGGCATTCGTCTACGCCCGGGCGCTGGCACCGGCCGTGTACGAGCCGGTGGTCGCCCGCGCCTACCGCACGCTCGCGGTGAAGAAGGGGTCGGCGGCGGCAGCGCCGGGCAACCTGTTCGAGCCGGACCGGACGCTCACCGGTGTCACGGGCGGCTGGCGGCTTCTGTCGTGGCTCCGGCGCACTCCCGGCGGTTGATGCCGGTCCGGACAGCGGCCTGCCGGGCCGGCGGGCACGGTCGCCGCACAGCATGCCCCCGGGGCGCTGTCAATGTGAGGGACACGACGTTCGCCCGCGAGCGTCGCGCCACGGGCGCACCTCCATAGTTGAGGTATGAATCAATGGCAGGGCCTCCTGGCGCAGTGCGCCCGGGGTATGGGGTTCGATCGCGGGCGCAGACGGGCGGCCTACGCGCTCGCGGGAGTCGGGGTCTTCTGGGCCGTGGGGCTGCTCGGCGGTCTGCGGATCCTGCACACCGCGTCGTCGCCCATGACCACGCTCGTCCTCCTGTACGTGATGCTCGCCGTCGTCGCGCTGTCCCTGGTGGTGGCGGCAGCAGCCGTGGCCGAGCTCGGGCGGCAGGCCGCCGAGAGGCGCCGGCGCTAGGCACCGACGCCTCCCCGCCGCGGGGGCCGGCTAGCGGGTGACGACGACGTGCTCGTTCGGCACGCAGTGCGTCATCGTCAGGCCCTCGACATCCCGCGGACCGTTGCTGCCCAGGTTCTTCAGGCGCTCCAGCTCCTCCTCGGACAGGGTCTGGCTGGCGAGCGGCGGCAGGTCCTTCACGTCGGCCAGGCCGACCCCGAGTCCCTCGCCGACGCGGGCCCCGAGTTCGTCGTCGACCAGGTAGAAGTGCCAGACCATGCGCTCCTGCACCGCACGGGCCGCCTGCCCGATCAGCGTCACGAAGTTGGCGATGAGATCGTCCTTCTCCCACTGCTCGAGCAGCTGGTACCGCTGGCCCGCCTGCAGGTAGTCCTGGGTGAGCGGGATGCGCTGGCGGGTCAGGCGCC
>NZ_CP024915.1:505364-505432 GCF_002953615.1 Arthrobacter agilis
TGTGGGCGCATCCCTCTCCGACCCGCCGCTGGCCGCGGTCCGGGACCACTCGATCGGCGCGGCGCCCT
>NZ_CP024915.1:505532-515494 GCF_002953615.1 Arthrobacter agilis
GCTGGGCGAGGAGCTCGTTGACGCGGCTGAACGGCCGCGAGCCGAAGAACCCCCGGGACGCCGACAGCGGGCTGGGGTGCGCGGACTCCACCGTGGGCGTCGGCCCGAGCAGCGGCTTCAGGCGGAGCGCGTCCTTGCCCCAGAGGATGGCCACGAGCGGACCGCCGCGGGCCGCGAGCGCCCGTATCGCCGCGTCCGTCACGTGCTCCCAGCCGAGCCCCCGGTGCGAGGCGGTCTCGCCGGCACGCACCGTCAGCACCCGGTTGAGGAGCAGGACGCCCTGCTCGGCCCACCCCGACAGGTCACCGGTCGCAGGCGGAGCGGTGCCGGTGTCCGAGGCCAGTTCACGGTAGATGTTCGCGAGGCTGCGGGGGATGGGACGCGTCGCGGGATCGACGGCGAAGCTCAGGCCCACGGCGTGGCCGACGGTCGGGTACGGGTCCTGCCCGACGATGACGACGCGCACGCTGTCCAGCGGCGTGGAGAACGCCCGGAGGATGGAGGGCGCATCGGGCAGCACGCGCAGCCCGCGGTCGAGGTCCGCCGCAAGGGCTTCGGCCAGCCGGTGGAGGACCGGTTCGACGGGCGCGAGCGCTGACGCCCAATCGGCCGGCACGAGGTCCGCGATGCCGGCGGGCGCCGCGAACGGGAAGACCGATGCGTTCGGCGACGGTCCCGGGCTACCGGAGCCCGCCGCGCGGGACGGCCCCGCATCGGAAGGAGCGTCGGGCAGGTCGAAGAGCGCGTCGTCGTCGTGCGTCATGGACCCATTCTCGCCCGCCTCTCCGGGACGCACTCCCCGAATGACACACGTGTAATTCCCTACTACCATGGAAAGACAGTCGTGCGAGGGAACGGAAGGTGGTAGTGGACATGGCGGAGCCGATGCGGCAGCCGGACGACTCCCCCTCCGGGCAGGAGGCCAGGCTGGCCCTGGGGGACCGCGAGCAGCGCATGCTGGCGCTCGAGCGCGAGTGGTGGAAGTACTCCGGCGCGAAGGAGCAGGCCATCCGCGACCTGTTCAACCTGTCCGCCACGCACTACTACCAGGCGCTCAACGCCCTGATCGACACGGAGGCCGCGCTCGCGCACGACCCCATGCTCGTGAAGCGGTTGCGTCGACTGCGGTCCACCCGCCAGAAGGCACGGTCCGCGCGCCGCCTCGGCGCGGACATCTAGTACTGCCCGCGACACTCGACGAGCGAAGGACCCTCCTCTTCCATGACTGACCACCCGCGGGACGAGTTCGACGCCGTCCCCGAGGCTTCCGCGCGCCAGGGTGTCCACCGGGAGAGGTTGGTGCCGGCCCGCTCGAGCGGGCTGGCCCTCAAGATCACCGTGGGGGTCCTGGCGCTGCTGATCGGTCTCGGCGCCTATTTCATCCTTCCCCGGCTCGGCTTCCCGGGGGGATCGGACGCGGCGTCGGGTCCGGCGCCGGCCACGAGCGGGGCTGCCGACGCGACGGCGGCGCCGACGGGGAGCGCCTCGGACGATCCCGAGGACGGGGCGACGGACGAACCGGACGCGGGCGCGTCCCCGGATGCGGAAGCGACCGACGGGACCGACCGGGCGCAGACGGTGAACGTGCTCAACGCCACGGGGGCTCCGGGACTCGCTTCCGTGGCGGCAGGGAGGCTCGCCGCCGAGGGCTGGACCTCGGCGATCCCGGGGAACTGGGCGGGAGCCCCGGTCGACTCCTCGGTGGTCTTCTACAACGGTGAGGCCCAACGGTCCGACGCCGAGGCGGTGGCCGCGGACCTCGGGATCACCGACCTGGTCGACACCCCGTCGGTCTCGCCCGACATCTCCGTGGTCCTCGGACCCGAATTCCAGTGATCCGCTGCAGGGCCGGAGCCATCAGTCCTTGAGGGGGATACCCTGCGCGTCCCGCCGGAACTGCCCGGATCCGACGAGGATCAGGATGCCCTCGACGAGGCCCCAGATGCCCGCCGCGATGGCGCTCAGCCCGAAGGTGAAGACCGCCCCGATGGTCGACATGAGGACCAGGACGACGCCGATCGTCGTGTAGCCGAGATAGAACCTGTGGACGCCGAGCGACCCGAGCAGGATCCCCAGGACCCCGGCGATCACCCGCGACTTCTGCGGACCGTACGGCTGCTGTCCGTAGGATCCCTGGCCGTAGCCGCCCTGCAGGTAGCCGCCCTGCGCGTAGGGCCCCTGGGACGGGCCGGGCCGGCCGTAGCCGCCGGAAGCGTAAGGGTCCTGGCCCGGGCCTGGCCCGCCGTAGCCGCCGGAAGGAGGGCCGGCCTGGGGGTACGGCGCCTGGGCGTACGGGTCCTGCGCGTGCTGGTTCGGACCGGAGGGCCCCTGCGCATACGTTCCCGGCTGGTAGGGGTCCTGGCCGGACGGCCGCTGCGGGAAGGGTGCCTGCCCCTCCGGGAACGGCTGCGCGTCGTCGCGCACCCGGTGGGGCGCCGGATCAGCGCCGAGGGGGCCGCCGCCGTCGGGGTTCGGGGTGCCGCGCTCGTCGGGCTTCCCGGAGTCAGGACCGCTTGCTGGCGTGGACACTGTGCCTCCCGTTCGTTCGTGTGCGCCCAATCTATGCCCTCGGCGGAATCCGCGCTACGGCCTGCGGCGGCACCGTGCTCCCGCCGTCCTGCAAGGGGGTGCGGAGGTCTCGGACAGGTTGCACTCGCACGGTGGGAGTGCTAATTATTGAGTTAGCACTCGCGCGCGCAGACTGCTAAGACTGCGCGTGGTGGGTGAAGCAGGCAAACCTCTGTGGTGGGGGTGGGGCTTCGAGCGTGAAAGAGATCGTTCAGGCGCTGCCCGGCCGTCGCGGGCACCACACGCAGGCAAGCATTCATGTGCTGAAATGCAACCGTCCCGAAAGGACCTAAGCCGTTATGGCCAAGATCATTTCTTTTGATGAAGAGGCCCGCCGCGGCCTCGAGCGGGGTCTGAACATCCTCGCTGACGCCGTCAAGGTGACGCTCGGCCCCCGTGGCCGCAACGTCGTGCTCGAGAAGAAGTGGGGCGCCCCCACCATCACGAACGACGGCGTGTCCATCGCCAAGGAGATCGAGCTCGACGACCCGTTCGAGAAGATCGGTGCCGAACTCGTCAAGGAGGTCGCCAAGAAGACGGACGACGTCGCAGGCGACGGAACCACCACCGCCACCGTGCTCGCCCAGGCCCTCGTCAAGGAAGGCCTGCGCAACGTCGCGGCCGGCGCCGACCCCCTGAGCCTCAAGCGCGGCATCGAGAAGGCCGTCAAGGCCGTCACCGACGAGCTGCTCGCCTCCGCGAAGGAGATCGAGACCAAGGAGCAGATCGCTGCCACGGCCTCCATCTCCGCCGGGGACAAGCAAATCGGTGACCTGATCGCCGAGGCCCTCGACAAGGTGGGCAAGGAAGGCGTCATCACCGTCGAGGAGTCGAACACCTTCGGCCTCGAACTGGAACTCACCGAGGGTATGCGCTTCGACAAGGGCTACATCTCGGGTTACTTCGTCACCGACGCCGAGCGCCAGGAGACGGTCCTCGAGGATCCCTACATCCTGATCGTCAACTCGAAGATCAGCAACGTGAAGGACCTCGTCGCCGTCCTCGAGAAGGTCATGCAGTCCGGCAAGCCGCTGCTGATCATCGCCGAGGACATCGAAGGCGAAGCCCTCGCGACCCTCGTGGTCAACAAGATCCGCGGCACCTTCAAGTCCGTGGCCGTCAAGGCCCCCGGCTTCGGTGACCGCCGCAAGGCCCAGCTCGCCGACATCGCCATCCTCACCGGTGGCCAGGTCATCGCCGAGGAGGTCGGCCTCAAGCTCGAGACCGCCACCCTCGACCTGCTGGGTACCGCCCGCAAGGTCGTCGTGACCAAGGACGAGACCACGATCGTCGAGGGAGCCGGCGACGCCGACGCCATCGCCGGTCGCGTGGCCCAGATCCGCGCCGAGATCGAGAACTCCGATTCCGACTACGACCGCGAGAAGCTGCAGGAGCGCCTGGCCAAGCTGGCCGGTGGCGTTGCAGTCATCAAGGCCGGTGCCGCCACGGAGGTCGAGCTCAAGGAGCGCAAGCACCGCATCGAGGACGCCGTCCGCAACGCGAAGGCAGCCGTCGAGGAAGGCATCGTCGCCGGTGGTGGCGTGGCCCTCATCCAGGCCGGAGCCAAGGCGTTCGCCAACCTGGAACTCTCGGGTGACGAGGCGACGGGCGCGAACATCGTCCGCGTCGCGATCGACGCACCGCTCAAGCAGATCGCCTTCAACGCCGGCCTCGAGCCCGGCGTCGTCGTCGACAAGGTCCGCGGACTGCCCGCCGGCCACGGCCTGAACGCTGCTACCGGCGTGTACGAGGACCTCCTCGCCGCAGGCGTCAACGACCCCGTGAAGGTCACGCGCTCGGCCCTGCAGAACGCAGCGTCGATCGCCGGCCTGTTCCTCACCACCGAGGCCGTCGTGGCCGACAAGCCGGAGAAGGCAGCTCCTGCCGGCGGCGGCGACGACATGGGTGGCATGGGCGGCATGGGCGGCTTCTAGCCCCCGCCGGCGCTCCACCGCGCACGCCCGAACGAGAAGGGTGGCACTCCCGAGGGGGTGCCACCCTTTCGTCGTCCGAGGCACGGACGGATGGCCCCGGACAGCCGTGGTGGCCCGGCGCAGGCGGCGAGGCGTCAGCCCAGGAACATGCGGGCGTTGTCCTGCTCGGCGTCGGCGTACTGCCGGGTCGCGAGGGAGAGCGCCGCGTTGATGCCGGCCAGGGATTCCTCGACCTGCTGCTGGGTCGCACGCCACTGCAGGACGAGCTGCTGGAAATTGCTGGCCGCCTGGCCTGTCCAGATCCCCTCGAGATCGCGCAGCCCCGCCTGCATCGAGTTCACCTCCGCCTGCAGCCTCGAGATGGTGCCCTGCACCTGGCTGCTCTTCGCCGCCAGGCCGTCGGTGTCCACGTTGAAGAAAGGCATTATGTGCTCCCGTGTGCTCGCGTTCCGTTGACGATCCGACGCTAGGGCACGGTACGGGGTGGTCAGCCGGCGTCGCCGCTCTTGTGGACAACCGGCCTGGTCGAGGGGGCCCGTGGAGGGATGATGCCATTCGAGTAGGCGTGTTCCTGGCCGGACCCCGGGGAGTCCTCCTCGGGCGCTGCGTCCTCCGACCCGTCGTCCGCCGGGAGGTGCGGGAGCCGGATGGACAGGGTGGCACCACCGCCGGGCGTCTCCTCCAGCCGGACGGTGCCGTCGTGCTGCGCGACGAGCGCGGCGACGATGGCGAGGCCGAGCCCCGTGCCGCCGGTCTCCCGGTGCCGGGAGCTGTCCGCCCGGTAGAAACGCTCGAAGACCTTGGCGGCGTCCTCCTCGGAGATCCCGGGCCCGTGGTCGCGCACCTCCAGGACGGAGTCACTGTGCCCGTGCAGGACCGGCGCGACGCCGACGGCGAGCTCGATCGGGGATCCCTCCGGCGTGTAGCGGAGTGCGTTGGTCATCAGGTTGGCGACCACCTGGCGCAGGCGTGCCTCGTCACCCCGCGAGGGCGCGGAGCGTGGCGCCCCGCCGTCGAGCCCGATCACCGTGACTGACCGGTCGGGGGCGGTCGCCCGTGCGTCGAAGGCGGCATCGTGCGCGAGCACCATGAGGTCCACGGGTCTCACCTCGAGGGGGCGCTGCTCGTCGATCCGGGCGAGCGTGAGGAGATCCTCGACGAGCTGGCCCATGCGGATGGCCTCGCTCTCGATCCGGCCCATCGCCGCGGCCACGTCCTCGTCCTTCTGGAGTGCTCCGTGCCGATAGAGCTCCGAGTAGCCACGGATGGTCACGAGCGGCGTGCGGAGCTCATGGGAGGCGTCCTCCACGAAACGGCGCATCTTCGTCTCCGACGCGGTCCTCGCCGCGAAGGCGCGCTCGATGTGCGCGAGCATGGCGTTGAGCGATCGCGACAGCCGGCCGATCTCGGTGGCGGGACGTTCGACGGCGACGCGGCGGGAGAGGTCGCCGGCTGCGATGGCGGCGGCGGTCCGCTCGACCCTGGCCAGCGGTGCGAACTGCCGGGTGACCGTGACGAAGGCGATGAGGGACGCGAGGGCGGTGGTCACCAGTCCCGACGTGAAGATGATCTCGGTCGATTCCTGCAGGGATTCGTTGACCGTGTTGAGCCGTGAGGCGATGGCCAGGTAGCCCTCGCCGTTGGTGAACGGGAAGACGCGGACACGCCACCCCTGGCTCGCCGGGTCCGTCCCCGGCACGTCGAGGCCCGATCCTTCGAGGTCCGCGATCCGCTCGGGCGTAAGGTCCCCGAGGTCGGGCACGTCCGCCGCGTCGGAGGACTGGTTCTCGGCGAGGATGGTGGAGTCCCGGTCGAGGATCGCCGCGTAGTACCGCAGGACGGTCCCGTCATCGGCGGGTACCTCGGAATAGATGGTCTCCGAGACGACCTTCGCGTTGGCCAGGATGTCGGCGTCGACCCGGTCCACGAGTCCTTCGCGCAGGAGGGACACGGTCGCCAGGCCCGTGATGCCCACCGTGACGATCATCAGGAGCATGATGATCGCGACGAGCTGCGAGCGGAGGGACGCCGCACTCCAACGCTTGACCAAGGGGGCGGCGCTACCGCTTGTCGGCGGTCCGGAGCAGGTAGCCCACGCCGCGCTTGGTCTGGATCAGGGCCACGGCATCCGGGTTCCTGTCGATCTTGCGGCGCAGGTACGAGATGTAGGACTCGACGATGGACGCGTCCCCGTTGAAGTCGTACTCCCACACGTGGTCGAGGATCTGTGCCTTCGACAGGACGCGGTTCGGGTTCATCATGAGGTAGCGCAGCAGCTTGAACTCGGTGGGGGAGAGGTCGATGACCTCGCCGCCGCGCCGGACCTCGTGCGCGTCGTCGTCGAGTTCGAGGTCGTCGACGCGGATCACGGCGTCGTCGTCCTCGAGCGGGTGGGTGCGTCGCAGGACGGCGCGGATGCGCGCGACCACCTCGTCGAGGCTGAACGGTTTGGTGACGTAGTCGTCCCCGCCGACCGTCAGGCCGGTGACCTTGTCATCCGTGTCGTCCCGCGCCGTCAGGAAGACGACGGGGAAGTGCCGGCCGGCGGCGCGCAGCCGGCGGGTGACGGTGAATCCGTCCATGTCGGGGAGCATGACGTCCAGGACGGCGAGATCCGGGTTGTGCGTCTCAGCCGCCGCGAGGGCGTCGCGTCCGTTGCCGGCGGCGACGACGTCGAAGCCGGCGAACCGCAACGATGTCGACAGGAGTTCGCGGATGTTCGGTTCGTCGTCGACGACCAGCAGTTTCGCTTCGGGGCCCGTTTTCTTCACGGCACCAGTATCCGCGCGTTGTCTGTGAATTGTCTGTACCATTCCGGTGAGAACGCTCGTCAGTCTCTGGGCTCCTTGTCCCCGATCGAGGAGGCGTCGAGGATCCGGTACGCGTAGCCCTGCTCCGCCAGGAAGCGCTGCCTCTTGGCCGCGAAGTCCTGGTCCAGGGTGTCCCGCGCGACGACCGTGTAGAAGCGCGCAGCGCGGCCGTCGGTCTTCGGCCGGAGCAACCGGCCCAGGCGCTGGGCCTCCTCCTGCCGTGAACCGAAGGACCCGGAGACCTGGATCGCCACAGAGGCCTCCGGCAGGTCGATCGAGAAGTTCGCGACCTTCGAGACCACGAGCACGTGGATCTCGCCCGCACGGAAGGCGTCGAACAGGCGCTGGCGTTCCTTCACGGAGGTCTCCCCCTTGATCACGGGGGCGTCGAGCCTCGCCGCGAGGTCGTCGAGCTGATCGATGTACTGGCCGATCACCAGAAGCTGCTCGCCCCTGTGCCCGGCGACCAGCTTCTCCACCACGTCCGACTTCGTGTCGGACGTCGCACACAGCCGGTACTTGTCGGCGTCGTCGGCCATGGCGTAGGCGACCCGCTCGTCCCGCGGCAGGTCCACGCGGACCTCCACGCAGTCGGCCGGGGCGATGTAGCCCTGTGCCTCGATGTCCTTCCACGGGGCGTCGTACCGCTTCGGTCCGATGAGCGAGAACACCTCGCCCTCCCGGCCGTCCTCACGGACGAGGGTGGCCGTGAGGCCGAGCCGGCGGCGCGCCTGGAGGTCGGCCGTCATCTTGAAGATCGGCGCGGGGAGCAGATGGACCTCGTCGTACACGATGAGGCCCCAGTCGTTCGCGTCGAGCAGTTCGAGGTGCGGGTACAGCCCACCGCGCCTGGTGGTGAGGACCTGATAGGTCGCGATCGTCACCGGACGCACCTCCTTGACGGCGCCGGAGTACTCGCCGATCTCCTCCTCCGTCAGGGACGTGCGCTTGAGCAGCTCGTCCTTCCACTGCCGGGCGGAGACCGTATTGGTCACGAGGATCAGCGTGGTGGTCTGGCTCGTGGCCATGGCCGCAGCGCCCACGAGGGTCTTCCCTGCGCCGCAGGGCAGGACGACGACTCCCGAGCCGCCCGACCAGAAGTTCTCGACGGCGAGCTGCTGGTAGGGCCGCAGGGTCCAGCCGTCCTCGTCGAGCACGATCGGGTGCGGTGTCCCGTCGACGTAGCCCGCGAAGTCCTCGGCGGGCCAGCCGAGCTTGAGCAGCAGCTGCTTGAGCTGTCCCCGCTGCGACGAGTGGACGACGACGGTCTCGCCGTCGATCCTCGGTCCGAGCAGGGGTTGGATCTTCTTGGCGTGCAGAACCTCCTCGAGCACCGGGTAGTCGGTGGTCCGCAGGACGAGGCCGTGCTGCGGGTCCTTCTCGAGGCGGAGCCGTCCGTAGCGCGACATCGTGTCCTCGATGTCGATCAGGAGGGCGTGCGGCACCGGGAAGCGGGAGTACTTCAGCAGTGTGTCGAGGACCCGTTCGGCGTCGAGCCCGGCCGCGCGCGCGTTCCAGAGCCCGAGGGGCGTCAGCCGGTAGCTGTGCACGTGCTCCGGCGCCCGCTCGAGCTCGGCGAAGGCGGCGATGGCATGGCGCGCCTCGGTGGCCTGCTCGTGGTCGACCTCGAGCAGGATGGTCTTGTCACTCTGGACGATCAGCGGCCCGTCAACCATCTGCGGGACTCCCTTCGAGGATTTCCACGTCCATCACGCGATGCACGGACACGACTTTCTCCACCTGGTGCTCGGGGTCGAACACCCGCAGGCGGCCTCCCGATACCGAGAGGGGAACAAGGACCTGGCGCACATGATTCCCCTCGCTGTCCGCGGTGCCGAGGCGGATCCTGCTCCGGGACCGGATGGCTGCGCGGAGGGTCTCGAGTCCCAGGAGGGTCTCGCTGTCGGTACCGGTGGCGACGTCGGCAGGGCCCGGGCGCGCGGAGCGCAGGACGGCGAGCTGGGCGTCGAGCTCCTCCTCCGCGACCGACCACGGATTGAGCCGTGACCTCAGCTGGTCCGGCGGGACGCGCGCGGGCGCCGCCGGTCCGGCGGGAGGCGTCCTGCCCGCGGCGGCCACGGCGTCCGACGCCGGCGAGAAGCCGAGGTCCCGCAGGAGCGCGGCCAGTTCGTGGGGGGAAGCGGGGGAGACCAGGACGGTCGGCGCCACCTGGACGACGCCGAGCACGGCGGCCCGCGGATCGGCCAGCACCGTCGCGACCACGGCGTCGTCGTCCGTGCTCACGTAGCTGCCGGCCCGCCCGACCCGGAGGCTGCCGTACCGCGACGCGGTGTCCTCGACGAGGTAGGAGAGCGCCTGCGGGATCTCGGTCGCGGAGTGCTCGTGTAGAAAGGCGAGGATCGAGGAGGCGTCCTCGCCGGAGTCGAGGGCGGAACGGATCGACTCCGCGGAGAAGCGGTAGGTGGTGGCCGGCCCCTGTCCCTCGGGGGTGGACATGCGCAGGAGCCCGCGCGCCACCTCGGGCTGCAGGTAGCCGGGAGCGACGGCGGTGAGGTCCGCCTGCAGGACGACGCGGGACACCGGATCGGGCAGGGCCTCGCGGATGACCCGGCCGGCGTCCTCGAAGCGGCCGGCCGCGACGAGCCCGCCCACGTCCGTCAGGGCTCCGCCGCCGGTCAGTCCCAGCGCT
>NZ_CP024915.1:515746-522282 GCF_002953615.1 Arthrobacter agilis
GCGGCTGGTACCAGGTCGCGAGCCCGATGACGGACTGCTCGGTGAGGACCGGTACGGCGCCCGGCCTGCCGTCCTCCGCTGCCGGAGCCGCGCCCTGACCGGCGCCGGACAGCTCCGTCGCCACGGCCAGCAACCGCTGCCGCACCATCGGAGCGTCCGGTCGGGACGCCTCGGCGGCCAGGGCGTTGACGGATGTCCCGTCCGGCAGCCTGGACCCGATCAGGGCCGGTGCCCTGTCGACGGCCAGCCATCCCTCGACGAGGAGGAGCCACTGGGCGTCGCGGTCCAGCGCCTCCCACGCCTCCAGGCGGGAGGTCTTCCAGCGCGAGTCGTCGGGGTCGAGGGTCAGGAGCCCGACGGCGGACGCCAGTTCCAGCAGCCACGCCGCCTCGCGGTCCTCGACGCGCAGCACCTCCCGGACGCGCCGCAACTCCCGCACGCCCACCCCGCCCGAGCGAAGGGTCGCGACCGGCGTCGAGGCCACGGACCAGAGGAGGGCGGTGATCAGCCGGAGGGTCTCGGCGACGGCGCCGAACGCCGCGTTGTCCCGGAGGCTCGCGCGGGTGCTGCGATCGGTCCCCGTGGGCGGGGCGAGCTCGAGGGAGGGGAAGACGGCGTGACCGCGGAGGGCCATGCCGACACCGCGTGGCAGCTCGACATGGAGGGCGTCCAGGGGTGCCAGCAGGCACCGGTCGAGCAGCCAGCGCACCGCCGGCGAGGCACCGCCGTCGCCCCCTGTCGCCGTCGAGCCGACCGGGACGTCCCGCAGGCGTGCGAGCAGGGTGGCGGCACCGTCGGGAGCGTCGGCCAGGACCCGACGCCAGAGCACCGGATCCGCCGTCACCTCCTGCAGTGCCTGCGCCGCGGCCGCGGAGGTCATCGCCCCGGTGTCCGCCGCGGCGTCCAGGAGCTGCACCGCGTGGACCAGGGCCGGTCCGTAGCGCGGGATGGATCGGGCGAGGACGCGGAAGGGGCGGCCGAGGCCGGCGGGGTAGGGGCCGAGCGCATCGGCCAGCGCGCCGACCGGCAGGAAGCCCTCCGCCGGGGAGCCCGTGACGAGGGCCTGCTCGAGGAGATCGGCGATGATGATGTCGAGATCGTCCGCCGCGCCGTCCGCGAAGGCGGCCGCGAGGCGCTCGCGTGGAACCGCGGAGCCGTCGTCCTCGCTGAGCACCACGATCGCCTCGAGGACCTGGAGCCCGGGGCGCGCGATATTGTCCAGGGCGCGCTGCAGGCTCACGCGGGTGGAGGCCCTCGCCGCGAGCGCGGCGAAATCAGGCACCGGGGGAAGGATGAGGTCGGGCCGGACGGCAAGCAGGCGGCGCAGTTCGTCATCGCTCCGAAGGGCCAGCTGGTCGGCCAGTGCTCGGATCGCGGACATCCCCTCAAGATTACCCGGCCCCTCCGACACGGATCGCTCGTCCTGAGGACGACGGGCGGGCGGGAGCCGTCGGCGGGCGAGCTCCGTGCGGGCGGATCAGGAGCGCCGGCGTGCGACGACCGACCCCGCGACGAGCGAGACCATCAGCAGGAAGGCGATCGGGAGGCAGAAGTACGTCGCCAGCACGAAGCCCGGCCACACCGTGCCCTGGAGGAGCGCGGTGACGAGGATGGCGGCGAGCGACAGCAGCCCGATACCGGCGAACGCGACCGCGAGGACCAGGACCCCGAACCGTCCGCGGGACGATCGGCCGGCGTCGCCGCCCGGGACGGGGCCCTGCAGGGGATGGGGGGCAGGGCGGCTCGGCGGGGTCTGGTCAGGGATCATAGCCGTCCCAGACTACAAGAACCACGGCCGGGAAGCCGTGGGAAAAGCTATATCCTAGGAGACACAGACTTCCCCGGCGGTGGCAGTGCGCCTGGGCACCAGGCGGTGCTTCCCGCACCCGGGACCAGACCCCGGGCGCACCCCGCCCGGTACAGCTAAGAAGAGGTAGACGACGTGCCCATCGGCAAAGTGAAGTGGTTCGACGCGGACAAGGGATTCGGGTTCCTGTCCACCGACGACGGCAAGGAGGTGTTCCTGCACGCCTCGGCGCTTCCCGCCGGCGTGAGCGAGGTCAAGGTGGGCACCAAGCTCGAGTTCGGCGTCGCGGACGGCCGTCGCGGTCTCCAGGCCCTCTCCGCGCGCATCCTGGAGCAGGCACCGTCCGTCGCCAAGGCGACGCGCAAGAGCGCCGATGACATGGCGGTCATCACGGAAGACCTCATCAAGCTGCTCGACGGGGTGTCCAACGGACTCCGCAAGGGGCGCTACCCCGAGAAGGCGCACGCCTCGAAGGTCGCGGCCGTCCTGAGGGCGGTTGCGGACGACCTCGACGCGTAGGCTTCGATCATGACCTCGACCAACCTGGACACTGCCGACAGCGCAGCCCTGACCGGCAGCGGGACGCCGACCGACGATGCCCCCGCGCCGGTCGAGGTGCCCCGGAAGCCGCGGGCATCGCGCCGGATCCCGAAATCGGATGCCGTGCTGGAAGCGGCCGTCGAGCGGGCCCGCAGCGGCGTGCTCGAGATCGCCCCCGAGGCCCAGGTGGGTCGCCACGTGTCCGCCACCATCGAGGGTGAGCGGCTCGTGACGCATCGCTTCGAGGCGTTCGTCCCCGGGTACGGCGGCTGGCAGTGGTACGCGAGCGTCGCCCGCATCGCCCGGAGCAAGGACGTCACGGTGTGCGAGGTCGGTCTGCTGCCCTCCGCGACCGCGCTGCTGGCGCCCGAGTGGTTGCCGTGGTCGGAGCGGGTGCGTCCCGAGGACTCGCAGCCGGACGAAGCCGATGCCGCCCAGTCCGGCGACGTGCCCGCCGAGCCGGTGCCCGATGTCCCGCAGGATCCCTCCGACGACACGCAGGAACGGGAGCCCCTGGCCCCGGCGGAAGCATCCGATGCGTCGGACGAGGCCGTGGACCAGCCCGACGCCGAGTGACGCAGCAGTGGCGCCGGAACGGAAGGGGAGTGCTCTGAGCACCTTCCGATCGCTCGGGATCCACAACTACCGGCTCTGGTTCATCGGGGCCCTCATCTCCAACATCGGCACGTGGATGCAGCGGACCGCCCAGGACTGGCTGGTCTACGACATCCTCACCCCCCAGAACGCGTCCGCGCTGGGCATCGTGATGGCCCTCCAGCTCGGACCGCAGCTCGTGATCGCGCCCTGGGCCGGGCTCATCGCCGACACCGTGGACCGGCGCAAGCTGCTTGCCACGACACAGATCGCCATGGCGCTCCTCGGCGTGGGGCTCGGGCTGATGGTCCTCCTCGACGTCGCGCTCCTGTGGCACGTCTACGCCTTCGCGCTGGCACTCGGGGTCGTCTCGGCCTTCGACGCCCCCGCCCGCCAGGCCTTCGTCTCCGAACTCGTGCGCGACGACTACCTCCCCAACGCCGTCGCGCTCAACAGCGCCTCGTTCAACGGCGCCCGGCTGGTCGGCCCGGCCGTCGCCGGACTGCTGACCGCGGGTGTGGGGCCTGGCTGGGTCTTCCTGATCAACGCCCTGACCTTCGGTGCGATGGTCTACGTGCTGCTCGCGATGCGGAGCGCCGAACTGAACAGGCAACCCCGCTCCGCCCCGGGCAAGGGACGGATCCGGGCGGGCTTCCGCTACGTACAGCAGCGCCCGGACCTGATGATGGTGATGCTCGCGATCTTCATCGTGGGGACGTTCGGGCTGAACTTCGCCGTGTTCATCGCCGCGATGGCGCGCACGGAGTTCGGGCAGGATGCCGGTGTCTTCGGCGTGCTGTCCTCGGTGATGGCGGTCGGATCGGTCGCGGGCGCGCTCCTGTCCGCGCGCAGGGAACGGCCGCGCCTGCGATTCATCTTCGGCGCGTCGGCCGCCTTCGGGATCGCGTGCGTCCTGGCGGCCCTCGCACCGAACCTCTGGCTGTTCGGGCTCGCACTCGTGCCGGTGGGTCTCTTCGCGCTGACGCTGATGACCAGCGCCAACGCCTACGTGCAGACGACGACGGACCCCGCCATGCGCGGCCGGGTCATGGCCCTCTACTTCGCCATCTTCCTCGGCGGGACGCCGCTGGGCGCCCCCGTGGTGGGATGGGTCTCCGACATGTTCGGTCCGCGGTGGAGCCTGGGCGTGGCCGCCGCCTCCGGCATCATCGCCGCGGCCGCCGGCATCTTCTGGGCATGGAGGTACCACGACGTCCGGTTGCGGTACGACCGCTCGGCACCCCGGCGGCTCCGCCTCGACCACGAGGCCGGCGCCGCGGACGGCAGCACCTGACCTGCTAGAGGAGGTGCTCGACCACGTGGTCGATGCAGGCGATGAGAGCCGAGACGTCGTCGGGCTCGATCGCCACGAAGGTGGCGACGCGCAGCTGGTTGCGCCCGAGCTTGCGGTACGGCTCGACGTCGACGATCCCGTTGGCCCGCAGGATCGCGGCGATCCGCGCGGCATCCACCGCATCGTCGAAGTCCACCGTCACGATGACGTTCGAGCGGTCCTCGGGACGGGTCACGTAGGGGCTCGCCACGGGGGAGGCCTCCGCCCAGGAGTACAGGCGTCCCGCTGAGTCCGCCGTGCGGGCGGCGGCGAAGGGCAGCCCGCCCTGGGCGTTGAGCCATTCCACCTGCGCGTCGAGCGTGACCAGGGTGGACAGCGACGGGGTGTTGTACGTCTGGTTCAGGCGCGAGTTGTCGATCGCCGTCCGGAGGTTGAGGAAGTCGGGGATCCAGCGGTCGCCGGCATCGATCCGGGCCGCCCGCTCCAGCGCTGCGGGGGAGAAGAGGCCCAGCCACAATCCGCCGTCGGAGGCGAAGTTCTTCTGCGGGGCGAAGTAGTACACGTCGGCCTCGGAGACGTCCACGTCGAGGCCGCCGGCCGCGGAGGTCGCGTCCACGAGGACCAGGGCGCCGTCGTCCGCGCCCTGGACCCGTCGAACGGGAGCCGCGACACCCGTCGACGTCTCGTTCTGCGGCCAGGCGTAGGTGTCCACGCCCGCTGCGGCCGCCGGATCGGGGCGCGTACCCGGCGGGGCCGTGATGATGTCCGATGCCTCGAGGAACGGCGCCCTGGTGGTGGCGGAGGCGAATTTGGAGCCGAACTCGCCGAAGGAGAGGTGCTGCGCCCTGTGCTCCACGAGCCCGAAGGTGGCGACATCCCAGAAGGCCGTCGAGCCGCCCACCCCGAGGACCACCTCGTATCCCTCGGGTGCGCCGAAGAAGGTGCTCAGGCCGTCCCGCACGCGCCCGACGAGATCGCGCACGGGAGCCTGGCGGTGCGACGTGCCCAGCAGGACCCGTCCCGCGGACACGAGGGCGTCGATCTGTCCGCTCCGGACCTTGGACGGACCGGCGCCGAACCGGCCGTCCGACGGCAGGAGGTGCTCGGGGATGCGGGGCAGTTCGGTCATGGGTGCTCCAGCTGTTTCGGCGGCGGGTATCGCCCTCATTCTGCCCGAGGAGCCGGTGGCGCTCCATTTGTTAACGCCGCACGCGGAGGATGCGGCGGGGACGCCGTCGCCGTCCCCGTCGATTGCCGGGGGAATCGCACCATGGGTTAACCTTGGGAGGCGTGGGGCGGAACAGGTCGTGGCGGCCGTGGACCCCCACCGGCGTGAGGCATCCCAGCCGCGCACCCGCACCGCACCAAGGAGCTGACCCGCATGACGGACCTCATCGACACCACCGAGATGTACCTGCGGACCATCCTTGAACTCGAGGAAGAGAACATCGTCGCCCTGCGGGCGCGCATCGCCGAACGGCTGCGCCACTCGGGACCCACGGTCTCCCAGACCATCGGCCGCATGGAGCGTGACGGACTGGTGGTCGTCTCGGGTGACCGGCACCTCGAGCTCACCGAACTGGGACGGCACAGGGCCACCGGGGTCATGAGGAAGCACCGCCTCGCGGAACGCCTCCTGAGCGACGTCATCGGGCTCGACTGGGCCTACGTGCACGACGAGGCCTGCCGCTGGGAGCACGTGATGAGCGAACGCGTCGAGCGCAGGCTCTACGAACTCCTGGGCAAGCCCTCCGAATCGCCCTACGGGAACCCCATCCCCGGCCTCGAGGCCATCGGCGGCGTCCAGTCCGAACTCTTCACCGACGGCGTGGTCACGCTGCTCTCCGCCATGGGCACCTACTCGCCCGAGAAGCCGGTCACGCTGGTGCGCCTGGCCGAGCCGATCCAGGTCGACCCGGAACTCCTGACCCAGCTCGACGAGGGCGGCCTGCGGCCGGGTGCACGCCTCAGCCTGGAGTCGGTGGGCGGGTACGTCTCCGTCCGCGTCCCCGGGGTGGAAGGTGCGCTCGAGCTGCCCCCGGAGGTCGCCTCGCACGTGTTCGTCTCCGTCGCGTCCTGAGTCCGGCACGGCTCCGTCATCAATAACACACCATTCCGTGACCGTAACGTGACATACCGCGATATCTGAGGTAGCCTCCATCTTGTGCCAAATTCGCTCTAGATCCGGCACCCTCCTGCAAATCGCCTAGCTCTGCCATTGCCGGAGGTCCGTCCGCACCATCGCATGGCAGAGGCGGGGGAACCAATTTTCGGGTTTCTGTTCGCCCAGCGCGCGGCCTC
>NZ_CP024915.1:522382-536331 GCF_002953615.1 Arthrobacter agilis
CAGCAGGGCGTCCAGCTGGGGCTCCGTGATCGTCGCCTCCGGATCGAAGGACCGTGGGCTCCAGCGCCCGGCCAGCTCGCTGGTGATCGGGACGCTGGTGTCGGCGATGCGGGTGGTGGTCATGGAAGTGCTGAGCGGCATGCGGGTGCTCCTGTGCGTCGATCGGAAGGGCGGCGCACCATCGGGCCTCGCTGGAGACAACACAGGTGACGGCCGCACCATTCCTGCCGCCAGCCCCTGCAATCAGCGCCGGGGGTCGTCCCGCCGACGTGGGCCGCGCGCCAGCGCCAGGTACTGCGGATTCCGCTCCAGGAACTCCCGCGCCGGAGCGCAACCCGGGATCACGTCGATGCGCCGTCGATGGGCGTCGAGCATCGCTCCGCGCATCAGCACTCGATCCAGTCCCCGTCCCTCGAAGCCCGCGTTCTCGACGACGGCACGCAGGGTGAGCCGGCCCGCGCGGATCGAGTACCTCAGGTACGCGGCGAGGTAGCCGTCGAAGTAGAGCTCGAAGCGGGAGCCCACGGGCGAGTCCCTGAAGACCCTCCGGACCGAGGCACCGCGCTGAGCGGCGATCCTGCCCATACGCCGCTCGATCTCGTCCACCACCGCACCGTAACGCTCCGATGCCCACCGTGGCGGGGCATCGGTGTCCAGCGAGCGGAACATCGCGTTCGCCAGGACGCGCAGTTCGGCGAGCGGGACGACCGTCAGGTCGCCGCCGTCCAGCACGGATGCCATCGACAGTGCTTCGCGCTCCCGCTTCGTGGGAGGCGCGTCGTCGAAGGGCTCAGGAAGGAGTGCGAGAAGGGGTGCCGGTTCCGGATCTGCCGAGCGGGGCTCACCGGCGGAAGCACCGGTGATACCGGACAGGATCGAGATGTCGGTCATGAGGATCCGATGATGGTCGGGTCGCGGCCCTCTGCTGGACCGTGGTGGTGCGACTGTAGCCCCTCCCACCCCCAGAATTTTCCCGGGTCGCGTCTTCCGCCCCTTCGGAACGGCGGACTCCCGGAAATCGAACACATGTCCTATTGTTGAGCCAATCAGCACGAGAACCGGAGGATCAGGGATGACGGCACAGACGGTCGGAACGGGCGACGGAACACCCCGCCCGCTCGATGAGCCCGCATCGGTGCGCTTCACGCCCACCGGCACGCCCCTTGCACTGAGGTGGCGCGGCAGCATCTGGCAGGTGGTCGGTGAGTCCACCCCGTGGCGCGCGTCGTCCACCGAGCGCTCCATGGCCGCCTTCCCGATATCCGGAGCCGACGGGCCGGCCCCGCGGTCCTGGCGGTTCCAGGCCCAGACGGGTCCCGCCTCCCCCGTCCTCGATTTCGTGATCGGCCTCGACGACCGGCACGGTGAGTGGCGGCTGCTGCGCGTCGGCGGCGTCGGCAGCTGACCCGCCCGAGGCCGTCCCTGCTCAGCGGTGCGCAGCGCCTACCGGCGAGTCCGCGCGCGCGTCACGGCGGCGCCAGTAGGCCGCCATGGCCGCCCCGGACACGTTGTGCCACACCGAGAAGATCGCACCGGGCAGTGCGGCCTCCGGGGTCAGGTAGGTCCGGGCGAGTCCGGCGGCGAGCCCCGAATTCTGCATTCCCACCTCGATCGCCGTGGTGCGTCTGGCGGGGGTCGGCAGCCGGAAGGCGCGCGCCGCGCCGTAGCCCAGGGCGTACCCGAGGCCGTTGTGCAGGATGACGGCGGCGAACACCAGCAGCCCGGCGGAGAAGATGATCCCGGCGCTTCCGGAGACGACGGCGATCACGACGACGGTGATCGCCCCCACGGAGATCCATGGGAGGGCGGGGAGCAGCCGCTCGACGAGACGGGGCAGGAAGTAGCGGACGACGAGGCCCGCGACGACCGGGATCAGCACGATCTGGAGGATCGACAGGCCGATGGCCGCCGCGTCCACCGGCATGTACCGGCCCGCGAGCCACAGGGTCAGCAACGGAGTCAGCACGGGCGCCAGGATGGTCGACACCGAGGTCATCGCGACGGACAGGGCCACGTCGCCGCGCGCGAGGTAGGACACCACGTTCGACGCCGTCCCGCCGGGACAGCAGCCCACGAGGATGACGCCGGCCGCGAGGGCGGGCGGGAGGCCGAGCGCCATCGAGACGCCCCAGCCGAGGAGCGGCATGATCACGTACTGGGCGACCACACCGATCACCACCGGGATGGGCCGCTTCGCGACGAGCGCGAAGTCGACCGGCGTGAGGGTCAGGCCCATGCCGAACATGATGACGCCGAGCAGGGGATTGATCAGCGGACCGAGGCCGGTGAAGGTCGCGGGCGTCAGGACGGCCACGAGTCCGCCGGCGAGGATGAGGAGCGGGAACAGCGTGACCGCGATCCTCGCACTGCGTTCTTCGGCGGCCTGAGGTCGGGACGGATCTTTGCTCATTGTTAACCGAATACCATGCGCCGCCCCATATGACGCACTGCTAAAGTGTCTGTCACCCGAAAGGCAAGGGTACTTCGTTCCTCACCAACGGGAGGTATGGCGATGGCGACGACCGACAGGAAATTCACCGCTACGGAGGAGTCGACGAGCAAGCATCCGCACGACTGGGGGCGAGCCATGGCGGTCGCCATCTGCCGACTCACGGACATGGCACGGGAGGCAGGCGACCCGGTACACCACGAAGCGCTGATCGGTGAGGACCTCCACCTCTTCGTCGAGGACACGGTGGACGGTGTGACCATCACGATGTCCTGGACGCCGCGTGAGCAGGGCGCCGTGGCGCCGGCCGCGATCGCCCTGCCGCCGGCCGACGGCGATGCGGACGACGACGCGGAGACCCCGCACAGCGCCTCCGGCCAGCGATTCGATCCGACCGGCGGCAGCTCGGCCGGGGTCGGCCAGTAACTCCGTACCCGTGTCCAGCCCCCCCGGTTGCTAAGCCTGCTGATGATATGCGGGGTAGGGTGAGACGGAATCACCCAGCCAACCATGTGGAGGACAGCATGAGTGAACGCCCGGATCCCTCGAACGCAGGCAATCCCGACCCCCTCGAGAACCACATCACCGGCCTGGAGCCCGGCGGCGGTGTGCCGCCGGGTGAGACGCCGCCGGCAGAATCCAGCACGGCCTGGCAGCAGCAGGGCCACGCGGACGAGGAGAAGCCCTCGAAGGGCCGTCAGGCGATCTGGGTCACCGTCATCGGGATCGTCGTGCTCCTGGCACTGCTGTACTTCGTCGGCTACATCGTGGGGATCATCGACCTCTTCTAGAGTCCTGCGTGAAGCACGAAGCCCCCGTCCGCCGGAGCGGACGGGGGCTTCCTGCTCGGCGGCCTAGGGTGCCTCGGCGCCGTCGCGCAGCCGGTAGTAGTCGATCAGCGCCGACTCCTCCGCGGGCGAGAGCTCCGCGGTGTTCGCCGACCCCGGCGCATCGGCGATCTCGCTCTTCGACCAGGCGAGGTGGAGGGCGTCCCCCTCGAAACGTGAGTTCGCGAGGGGCACGAAGTGCTTGCGTGCGTTCAGCAACCCGAAGGAGACCGTGACCCAGGCCGGGACGCCGGACTCCTTCTCGAGGTGTACGTCGTTGACGTCGCCGAGCTTCTTGCCCTTGCTGTCCCAGGCCGTTGCCGCCTGGAGCTTGTTGATTTCCGCCTGAGCCATCGAGGTTCCCTTCATCGGACGCGAGTACTCCCATTCCAGCCGAGATGCCGCGGAAGGGCAATCGGCGGTCCCCGTCAGGCCTTGTCGGCAGCCTCGCCGAGCATCGGCACGAAGCGGTCGAGCGCCCAGACCAGGCTGAGGGGGTTGGCCGCCGAGATGGAGAGCGTCAGGGTGTTGTCACTGTCGGCGACGAGCGCACCGCTCTCGACGGCAGGGATCTGGCTGAGCAGGGGATCGCTCGCGATGGCCTCCTCGGTGGCCTCGTCGGGGACCCAGGTGACGAAGACGTCGGAGTCGAGCTCGTTGGCACGCTCGGCGGACCACGGGATGAAGAACTCCTCCGAACCCTTCGTGTTCTCCGTGACGACGTCGGCCTGCACCATGCCGAGCTCGGTCAGGAAGCGCGGGCGGTTGTCGTTGGCGGTGTAGACGCTGACACCCTCCGCGCTGCCCGGCTCGAGGTTGCCGTAGATGAACGTCTTGCCCTCGAGCTGGGGGTACTCGGCGGCCGCCTCGGCGATGGCCTGCTCCGTCTCCGCCACGAGCTGCTCGGCGTCGTCGGACAGGCCGAGCGCCTCGCCGATGATCCGCGTCGAGTCCTGCCAGGCGGTGCCGTACGCGACCTCGGGGTAGGCGACGACCGGCGCGATCTTGCTCAGGGTGTCGTAGTCCTCCTGCGACAGGCCGGAGTACGCGGCGAGGATGACATCCGGGGCCGTGGCGGCGATGTCGTCGAACGCGATGCCGTCCGTCTCCGTGTACTGTGCGGGCGCGCTCTCCGTCCCGATCGCGGCGCCGAGCTCCTCGAGCTTCGCGTCCTTCCACGGCGTGGACTGGTTCTCGTTGCCGCCGTAGGTGTCGGCGGGCATGCCGACGGGCACGACGCCGAGGGCGAGGGACACGTCCGCGTTCACCCACGACACGGTCGCGACGCGCTCGGGCTTCTCGGTGAGGGTGGTCTCGCCGAAGGCGTGCTCGATCGTGACGGGGAAGGCATCCGCGCCCGCGGAGGCACTGCTGCCACCGGTGGCAGCGGCCCCACTGTCGGCAGGGCCGGTGGAACAGGCGGAGAGCGAGAGGGCGGCGACGGCGACGGCGGCGACGAGGCCGCGCAAGCGTGAGGGGGCCATGGGGGTCCTTGACTTCTGTGGCCTCGGAGGAGGCCGTGGAACGGGGTAGAAGTAAGGCTAACCTAAGCCGATCTGGATTACGAAATGCTTTCGTTGCGTAATAGCTACCGCTCGCGCGCCTTGCGCGTCGCCCGGTCGTTCGCCTTCTGCAGCGCCTCGACGAGATCCGCCTTGGACATCGTCGAACGCCCGGGCACGTCGAGCTTCTTCGCGAGGTCGTAGAGGTGCTGCTTGGAGGAGTTGGCGTCGACGCCCCCGGCCGTCGGCCGCGCTTCCGCCCGCCCTCCGGCCGCCTGGTCGTCCGACGGGCCCTTCTCCTCCTTCGGCTCCCAGTGGTCCCCCACCTTCTCGAAGCCGTGCTTCAGGGAGGCGAAGGCGGTACGGCGCGCGCGCTCGCCGTCGCCGTACTGCTCCTCGGCCGCGTCCAGCGTGGCCGCGAACGTGTCCTGGGCCTTCTCGTCGGAGCGCTGCAGCGTGCTCGGCAGCGTCTCCGGCTTGACCTTGCCGTCCTTCGTGAAACGTGACATTCCAGCAGCCCTCCGGGAGATCGACGGCGGCCCTGCGGGACGGCCGGGCCGGTACGAGCAACCTACCGCAGGGGAACGGGCGGATTCGAGCACGGACAGCACCCTGTGCATCGGCGCCCATCCGCTGTAGCGTGAAGCGCACCAGCCATTGGGGACTGCCAACCGTAGGGGGACGCGGTGTCCGGCCCCAGGGCCGGACCATCACCTACGCGCCAATGGAGGACATTCGTGATTCCGAGCAACACCACCGCGTCCGGTACGCCCGGCAGGGCGAAGAACCGGGCCCTCGCACTCGGCATGGCGGCGCTCATCGCCCTGCCGCTGCTCGCCGCGGGACCAGCCCGGGCGGAAGGCAATTTCCCCTCCCCGGGGGGCACGACGAACACCGCCAGCATCCTCACGTACGCCGACACCGTGAAGGAGCTCGAGAAGATCGAGGCGACGTCGCGCTACGGGGTGGACGTCTTCACCCTGGCCGAGGCCGGGACCGCCGTCGACACCAGCGAACAGGGCCGGAACCTGTACGTGGCGACCGTGGGCGCGGGTCCGAAGGACGTCTGGGTACAGGGCCGCATCCACGGCAACGAGCCCTACGGCGCCGAGGCGATCCTCAGTCTCCTCAAGGACCTGGGCACCAACGGGTCGCCGGAGTACAAGGCGATCAGGGACGCCTTCACCATCCACTTCATCCCCATGTACAACCCCGACGGCAGCGAGCTCAACATCCGGCAGACGGTCCTGTGGGACACCGCGGCGGACGCACCCCGCACGGACGCGAACGGGCGGGACCTCATCGTGGACCTGAACCGCGACTGGGTGGCCGGCAAGTTCCAGGCACGCGAATCGCTCGCCTTCTACGAGTACTGGACCCTAGTGGATCCGGACTACGGCATCGACATCCACCACCAGGGGCTGAAGCAGCAGTACGGCACGGGCGACGACGTCACGCTGTCCCTCGGCATCTCGCTCGCCCCGGGCGGTCCCACCCTGCCGACGATCGAGGGCGGCGCCTACGACATCCTGACGCGGCAGATGCACGGCTACGTCTACGAGGAACTCGAGGACACCGGTTTCATCACGATGGACCGCTACCAGGTGGGCAACAGCCTGGAGATCGACATCAAGGGCGGCGTCGTCTCGGCGATGATGCTCGGGCTGAACTACCAGGGCCTCAATCCGGAGGGCCACTCCAACCCCGTGGTGTTCTTCGAGACGTCGGGCAACACCAGTGACGGCTCGCTGGGCCAGAAGGCGCGCGGCAAGAGCATCCAGCAGAACATCCTGGCCATGCGGACCCTGCTCACCGGCCTCGCCAACGGCGAGGTCCAGCAGACCGACCCGGAGGTGTGGGAGGAGATCCCGCACGCTCCGGTCACGGGGTACAGCACCGACTACGCCGGGACCATCCCCGTCACGCCCTAGCTCGAACGAGCAGATGCACGACGACGGCGCCTCCGCAGCCTCGCGGGGGCGCCGTCGTCGTGCCGGTCCCGGTCCGCGCCCGGGCCCGGATCCGCGGCATCAGCCCCGCGCGGCGAGGAAGGCCTGAAGTGCCGGCAGGTCGTCCGTGTTGATGTGATCCACTCCCGCCGCGGCGAGCTCTGCCCAGACGGCCTCCCGGGCGGGGCCGGGGAGGTCCGGCGTGGCCCAGAAGCGGACCCGCGCGCCCTGGGCGTGCGCCGTGGCGACATAGGCCCGGAGCTCGGCCCGCTCGGTCGCCGGCATCTCACCGACCCCCTGCCAATCGAAGAGCTGCGTCCAGTTGTTGCTGATCAGCGGCATGAGGCTCGACGGCAGGGCGGAACCGAGATCGGCGGCACGGCCGTCGTAGAAGCTCAGTCGCTGCCGGTCGGCCGCCATGGTGGCCAGCGGCCGGTTCCCACTGATGACCACGCTGACCGCACCCTGCTTGACCTTCCCGTTGCTGAAGCGCGTCAGCATGCCGCGGTGTTCCTCGAGGTCCGACTCGATGGCGGCCCACGTCGCCTCGGCGTCGCCCTTGATGTCCACGAGGAGCTGGAACTCACCGTCCCATCCCGGGTAGACGCTGCCGGCCCTGCCGCGGACGAGCTCGTCGAGCGGATCGAGGTACAGGCTCTCGAGGGTCACGCCCGGCGTCACGTCCTCGGCGTCATGCGCCACGAGGAGTTCCCCGTCCACGAGGTGGACGTCGGCCTCGACGCTCGTGAAGCCGTGCTCGAGCGCGTCGTGGAGCGGGCGGTCGTGCTCGTAGTCGTTGTGCGCGTGGGCGGCGGCCTGCGGCGTCCCGAGCACGACGTCGTCGCGTGTGGAGGCGGCCGACGCCGGCACGGCGGCGGTGAGGGCGAGTGGCGCGGCGAGCAGCACGGCGATGGTACGTCCGATGGTCATGGGTCGTCAGCTTCCTGCAGGGTTCGGGGACGGTTCCGAGGCTAGGAAGCGGACATGATCAGGAGACGGACTCCGGCCGACCCGTGGGTGAACTCCTGCGGACCGGCCGGGCCCTCAGCCGAGGGTCGCGAGATACCGGACGAGTTCCCGGGGAGCCGACGTCGGCGCCACCGCCTCGACCGCCGCGTTGTAGTTGGTGTTCGTGTTGACGTCGTACGTCAGGACCCGCCCGTCCGCGGTCTCGATGAACTCGATACCGCAGACCTCGAGGTGGTTGCGCCGTGCGAACTCCTCGAACTGCGCGATGACGGGGTGGTCGAAGTCCTCGCGGAGGCTGAAGAGCTGCTGGTCCGGCTCAGGGGCGATCGTCGCGCCGGGCGGCATGATGGGCTTGCCGGTCTCCGGGTCGATCGCACAGGCGTCCGCAGGGCAGAGCTGGAACCCGCCGCGTGCGGTGTCGGCCTTGATCGCATAGACGAAGCGCCCCCCGACGATCTCGGCGCGCGTGATGAAGGGCTCCGCTGCCTGGATGAATTCCTGCACCAGGGTGATGCCGTCCGCCGGCTCCTCGAACTCCTCCGACGCCACGTAGGCGGCGAGCTCGTCATGGGACTCGAACTTGCGCACCCCGAGGCCCTTCCCGCCCTGGTTGTGCTTCACGATGAACGGTGCGTCGAAGCCCTGTGCCGCCTCGACGATGCGCTCGCGGCCGACGGCGGCCACGGTGCGCGGCGTATCGATCCCAGCGGCCCTCAGGGCGGTCAGCTGGTCCACCTTGCTCATCTCGAGCTCGAGGACCCGGCGCCCATTGACCGTCCGGCGGCCGTGCGCCTCCAGCCATGACAGCACGGAGCGCGCGTAGTCCTTGGACAGGCCGTGATCCCGGGTGTGCGCCGACGCGCTGATGCGGGACCAGAAGATCCCCTCAGGAGGGACCGAGTCGAGATCCAGCACCCCGTCGGTGAGCAGCCATTCGACCACCTCGACCCCCTCGGCCTCGAAGGCGCGGGCGAAGGGCGGGAACCATTCAGGGTTCTCGTGCAGGGCGTAGACCGTTGTCACGGAGGTCCTTCCGATCGGGAGTGGGACGGCTGGCGTTCATCGTCATAACCGGACCCGTCGGACACCTATTCCGTGCTCCGCGCACAGGCGTCCTCCCGCGGGACCGGGCAGCGGGCGTCAGTCCTCGATGAAGATGTCGTTGCCCGGCCCGAGCGGCAGGTCGAGGTAGAAGAACACCGTCAGGATGGCCACCCACGCCAGCCAGAACGGCACCACGAAGGGCAGCATCCGGGCCATCAGGGTGCCCAGGCCCGCTTCCGGTTCGTACTTCCTCAGCATGGTCAGCAGCACGATCATGTAGGGGTTCAGCGGGGTGATGACCTGCGTGGCCGAGTCCCCCACCCGGAACGTCCCCTGGATGAAGGCCGGCTCGTACCCGAGCAGCGCGAACAGGGGGACGAAGACCGATGCCATGAGCGTCCACATCGAGGACCCCGAGATGATGAACAGGTTCAGCACGGACGCGAGCAGGATGAACGCGAGGACCGCCGGGTACCCGGTCAGCCCGATTCCCTCCAGCGCTCCGGCACCCGCGACAGCGATCCAGGAGCCGATACCGGACCAGTTGAACAGCGCGATGAACTGGCCGAGGATGAACGCGAGGACCAGGAAGCCGGCCATGTCCTTGATCGCCTCGCCCATGACACGGGGGACGTCGCGCCCCGTGGTGATGGTGCCGACGACCCGCCCGTACACGAGTCCCGGAATGGTGAAGAGCAGGAAGACGATGAAGACGATCGAGCTCAGCAGCGGCGAGCGCGGCAGGAACCCGCCCGTCTCGTTCCGCCAGGGCGAGTTCGGCAGGAGCACGGCCACCACGATCGCCAGCGCCACGACGACGCCCACGATCATCGACCACCGCAGGCCGCGCGCCTCCTGCGGCTCCAGTTCGGCCTTCAGGACCACGGGTGCCGCGGCGTGCTCGCCGTCCTCCACCACCTCGTCGACGGGGACCGCCTGCCGGGCGAGCCGGGGTTCGAGCACCTTGTCGATGATGAACCCGGCGATGACGATCAGCACGAGCGAGGACGCGATGTTGAAGTAGTAGTTCGAGAGCGGCGTGACGGGAGCGCCGGCGTTGGGCAGGCTCTCCGTGACCGCCGTCGTGATGCCGGCGAACAGGGCGTCGAGGCTCGTGACGAGCAGGTTCGTGGAGTATCCCGCGCCCGCCGCCGCGAAGCCGCCGAGCAGCCCGGCCACCGGGTGCCGCCCCGCGGCCTTGAAGACGAGGGCCGCGAGCGGCGGGATGATGACGAAGGCGGAGTCGGACATGACGGAACCGACCACGCCGACGAAGCCCACCGCGTACGGCAGGGCCCAGCGGGGTGCCGAGCCGAACACCTTGCGGATCAGGGCACCCAGCAGGCCGGACTTCTCGGCCACGCCGACGGCGAGCAGGATCGGCAGCACCGTGGCCAGCGGCGGGAAGCCGAGGTAGTTGGCACCGAGGTTCTCCGTGAGCCAGGTCATGCCCTCGCCCGTGAAGAGACCCTTGATGACCGTCGCCTCCTCGGCGCCCGGCACCTGCACGGTGACGTTGCCGAGCGCCATGCCGGTGGTGACCACGGCCGTGATGCCGAAGAGGATCAGGAAGAGCATGAACGGGTCGGGCAGCTTGTTGCCCACCCTCTCCACGCCCGTGAGGAACCGGTCCGTCAGTCCCGGGCTGGGTGCTGCAGTGGTCGACATGCGTTCTCCTTGGCGGTCGGTGCTGCGGGTGCTGCGGGTGCTGCGGATGCTGCGGATCGTCCGGGGGCCGGCGGGTCCGGCACCCGGCGGGCAGGGCGGGTCAGTCGAAGTAGGAGGGCACGTCGATCGCGCCGCCCTGGTCCTCGAACTCCTCGTGCACGGCGGTGCGCAGGGAGGCGTCGACGAGGTAGTCCAGCGCGGTGAGCGCCAGCCCGACGGCGCCGTCGAGCGCCCCCTGCTCCGCCTCGGCGCTCCTGGCCGCCTCCGCGAACCCCCGCGTGTGCAGCGCCGTGGCCGGCTCGGCGATGCGGATGAGGGGATGGATCCCCGGGATGCGGTAACTCACGTTCCCGAAGTCGGTGGATGCAGCGAGCGCCTCGGAGACGACGCCGAGCGGAAGCGGGGAGCGTCCCCGGCGCTGCTGCGCGGCCACCCAGCGGCCCGTGAGCGCGTTGTTGGTGCGGATGGGCAGGGACGGCGGATGCTCGTCCCACTGCAGGTCCACGCCCGTCCCCGTCATCAGGGCAGCGCCGCGGGCGACGTCCTCGAGCCGCCTGCTCAGGTCCTTCAGGGTCGCCGGCTGCTGCGAGCGGGCATAGAGCTTCAGCACGGCACGGCCCGGGATGATGTTGGGGCTCTTCCCACCCTCGGTGACGTTCGTGTGCACGCGATCCGACGGCGGCAGCTGCTGCCGGAGCAGGCCGATGCCCTGGTAGGCGAGGCTGGCGGCGTCGAGCGCGTTCCGGCCCATGAACGGCTGGGCGGACGCGTGCGCCTCGACCCCCGTGAACGTGATCGTGAGCAGCCTCCGCCCGAGCCACACCTGGTCGGCGAGGTCGTAGCCGTAGGGGTGCACCATGATCGCGGCGTCGACGCCGTCGAACGCCCCGTTGCGGGCCAGCACCTCCTTGCCCGAATGCCCCTCCTCGGCGGGGGTCCCGAGGAACACGACGCGGCCGGGCAGCCGGTCGGCCACCGAGGCCAGGGCCAGGAACGCGCCGAGGCCCGCGGCCGCGATGACGTTGTGGCCGCAGGCATGGCCGATCCCGGGCAGGGCGTCGTATTCGGCGAGGACCGCGATGGTCGGGCCCGCGTCCGCATCGCCCACCTCCGCGCGTACCGACGTCTCCACCCCGTGCACCCCGAGGCGGGCGTCGATACCGTGCCGCGTGAGTTCCTGGTGCAGCAGCATCGCACTGTGGTGCTCCTGGAACGCGGTCTCCGGATGGGCATGCAACTGCTGCACCACGTGCCGGAGGCGCTCCGCGACGGCCTCCGCGCCCCGCTCGACGTCGTCGGCCAGTGCGGACGGCGCGCCGTGGAACGCGGATGGGACCGGCACCGCATCGGCGAGGAGCCTCCGCGTCCGCTCGTCGATGGATTGCAGGTACGCCGCGTCCGGCGGTGTGGGATGAGCCATCCGAGTAGCCTAAGCAACAATCAGCGGGCTGCGCACTCCCGGAACCCGATGTCCGGTGTTCCAGCGGCCCTGCTCGCCGAAAGATAATCTTCCGGAAATATCCCTGCAACACCGCTCCCGAATCATGGAGGAAGTCGCCCGCCAGTCTCAGCGGGCCGCACCCTGAACCACCGAGGAGCACCCATGACCGCCATCGCCACCCCCAGCACCGCCCGCGTCCTCGACCTCGGCGCGCTCAGCACCGGAACGGTCGTCGAGGCCCGGCGGAAGAACGAGGTGCACTACCGCGGGTGCGTCGAGGACACCGCGCCGGGCCTGGGCGTCGTGTGGATCCGCGACGACATGGCCGGGCATCGTGCCATCCTCCACCTCGACGAATACAGCATCTGGCACGTGGCCGCCTGACCCGCGGCGCTCCGGCCCCTCCTAGACTGGAGGAATGACTGCAACCCTCGTGGCGAAGGACCTGTCCGGGGGCCACGCCCACCGCACCCTCTTCTCGAAGCTCGACCTCACCGTCGCCCCCGGGGACGTCGTCGGGGTGGTCGGGGCGAACGGTGCCGGCAAGACCACGCTCCTGCGCCTGCTCGCCGGCGCGGACGCGCCCTTCGCGGGCACCGTGCGCACCACCCCACCCGACGCGTTCGTCGGCTGGCTGCCGCAGGAGCACGAGCGCCTGGACGGTGAGACGGTCGCAGCGTACATCGGCCGCCGCACCGGCACGACGGCGGCGACCCTCGCCATGGAGGACGCCGCTGCCGCGCTCGGCAGCGGGCTGAAGGGCGCCGACGACGCCTACGCGGCCGCGCTGGACCACTGGATGGCCTCCGGCTCCGTGGACCTCGAGGACCGTATGCCGTCCGTCCTCGCCGACGTCGCCGGCGGCATCGACCCGGCCACGGCGACCACCGCCCTCTCCGGTGGGCAACTCGCCCGCGTCGCCCTGGCCGCGCTGCTGCTGAGCCGCTTCGACGTCGTGCTGCTCGACGAACCCACCAACGACCTCGACCTCGCCGGCCTCGAGCGCCTCGAATCCTTCATCCAGAACCTGCGCGGCGGCGTCGTCCTCGTGTCCCACGACCGCGAGTTCCTCGCCCGCTGCGTCACCACCGTCGTCGAGCTGGACCTCGCGCAGAACAGGGTGGCGGTGTACGACGGCGGCTACGACGCCTTCCTTGAGGAGCGGGCCGTCGCGCGGCGCCATGCGCGCGAAGCGTACGAGGAGTACGCGGAGAAGAAGCAGGACCTCGTGGGGCGGGCGCGGACGCAGCGGGAATGGAGCTCCCAGGGCGTCCGCAACGCGATGAAGAAGAGCCCGGACAACGACAAGATCCGCCGCAGGGCCAGCATGGAGTCGTCCGAGAAGCAGGCCCAGAAGGTCCGCCAGATGGAGTCGCGCATCGCTCGGCTGGACGAGGTCGAGGAGCCGCGCAAGGAGTGGCAGCTGCAGTTCACCATCGGCGCCGCGCCGCGGTCGAGCTCCGTGGTGGCGACGCTGAACAACGCATCCGCCACGCAGGGCGGATTCACGCTCGGTCCCGTCTCGCTGCAGGTCAACGCCGGCGAGCGCATCGGTATCACGGGCCCCAACGGCGCGGGGAAGTCCACGCTCCTGCGGCTCCTGCTGGGCCACCAGCAGCCCGACGGAGGGGTGGCCACCCTCGGATCGAGCGTGGCCGTCGGCGAGATCGACCAGGCGCGCGGACAGCTGGACGAGGCCCTTCCCCTCGGCGCCGCCTTCGAGGCACTGGTGCCGGAGCTGTCCCAGGCCGAGGTGCGGACCCTCCTCGCGAAATTCGGCCTCAAGGCCGATCAGGTGCGCGCCGTCGTCGGGTCCCTCTCCCCCGGCGAGCGCACCAGGGCCGGGCTGGCCCTGCTGCAGGCACGCGGCGTGAACCTGCTGGTCCTCGACGAGCCGACCAACCACCTCGACCTCCCCGCGATCGAGCAGCTCGAGGACGCCCTCGAGTCCTACACCGGCGCGCTCCTGCTCGTGACGCACGACCGCAGGTTGCTGGAGAACGTCCGGCTGGACGAGCGCTGGCAGGTGGCGGACGGCCGGGTGACGGCGGGCTAGGCGGACCGGCGAGCGAGGCGGGACGACGGGCCAGGCGGGACGGG
>NZ_CP024915.1:536592-547665 GCF_002953615.1 Arthrobacter agilis
AGCATGCGGGGATGGTTGGTGCCGGGATTCTGGCCCGCGACGATGATCAGCGGCGCCGTGTCGAGGTCGAGCAGGGACACCGTCCCCTTGCCCACGCCGAGGGTCTCGTTCAGTGCCGAGCCCGAGGACTCGTGGCACATGTTGGAGCAGTCGGGCAGGTTGTTCGTGCCGATCCCGCGCACCATCAGCTGGTACAGGAAGGCCGCCTCGTTGGAGGTGCGCCCGGAGGTGTAGAAGATCGCCTCGTCCGGGCTGTCCAGGGCCGCCAATTCGTCGACGACGACCTGGTACGCCTCGTCCCAGGACACGGGCCGGTAGTGCGTCCCGCCCTCGTCGAGCAGCATCGGGTGGGTCAGCCGGCCCTGCTGGCCGAGCCAGTAGTCGTCACGGTCCAGGAGGTCCCGGACGGCGTGTTCGGCGAAGAACGACGGCGGCACGGTCCTCCGCGTGGCCTCCTCGGCGACCGCCTTCGCCCCGTTCTCGCAGAACTCGGCGGTGTGGCGCTTGTCCCCCTCGGGCCATGCGCAGCCCATGCAGTCGAAACCCTTCACCTGGTTGACGGCGAGCAGTGTCTGCGCGCTCCGGACGGGTCCCATCTGGTCGATCGAGATCTTGAGCGAGTTGATGACGGCCGGGAGTCCCACGGCCGTCGTCTTCCGGGCGCCCACCGTCAGCCGGGTCTCGTCGATATTGTCCTTCGGTGCCTTCGTTGCCACGCTGTCCACATCCTCGTGTCGGAGTCGACGAGCCAGGGGATGTCCGGAGTCAACTAACCTCATCCTAGGGCCGAGGTAAGGAGTGCCGGATGAACCGGGTTACACAGCGACGTCGCATCACCAAATTTCGCATCGGGGCGCAGACGGGACGCCGTGAGGACGTCCTGGCGGGCGAGGAACCCCTGGAGATCCGGCTCGGGGGGAGCGCCTTCACTGTCACCATGCGGACACCGGGCGACGACTTCGACCTCGTGGCCGGGTTCCTCGTGTCGGAGGGTGTCGTCTGGGAACCGGGCCAGCTGCCCAGCCTCCGGTACTGCGCGGGCGTCGACGAGGACGGCCGGCAGACCTTCAACGTGGTCGAGGCGCAGCTGCGGCCCGGCGTCGAGCTCCCGGACACCGCGATGGAGCGCCACGTGTACACCTCGAGCTCGTGCGGCATCTGCGGCACGGCCTCGATCGACGCCGTCCGCAAGTCCTCACGGTTCGACCTCCGGGAGGACGCGGCGCGGATCGACCTCGGGGTCCTGGCCTCCCTGCCCGACCGGCTGCGGGAGAGCCAGAAGCTCTTCGACCGCACCGGAGGCGTCCACGCCGCCGGCCTGTTCACCGCGGAGGGGGAGCTCCTGTGCCTCCGGGAGGACGTGGGGCGGCACAATGCCGTGGACAAGGTGGTGGGCTGGGCACTGCGCGAGGGGATGCTGCCCCTGCGGGGGACCGTCCTCCAGGTCTCGGGGCGGGCGTCCTTCGAACTGGTGCAGAAGGCGCAGCTCGCCGGGATCCCCGTGCTCGCCGCCGTCAGCGCGCCGTCGTCGCTGGCCGCCGACCTGGCGGACGACGCCGGGCTCACGCTGGTGGGCTTCAGCCGCGGGACCTCACTGAACTGCTACTCGCACCCGGACCGCATCGCGGCCTGAGCCCGCCCCCTGAGACGGACCGGGTGCGGCGTCGTGCACGCGGTTCAGCGCAGGAGGGCGTGTCGACGCGCGACACGCCGATGTTCCGGGCGACGCCGCCCCGAAAGCCGTGCACGACGCCGCTGGGTCAGAAGGGGTTGAGCAGGCGCTGGACGAAGCGGCGGGTCCGCTCCTCGCGGGGATTGCGCAGCACCTGGTCCGGATGGCCGTGCTCGACGACGACGCCGCCGTCCATGAAGACCACCTCGTCGGCGACCTCCCGGGCGAACGCCAGCTCGTGCGTCACGATCACCATGGTCCACTTCTCCTCGGCCAGCTCCTTGATCACCGTGAGGACCTCGCCCACCAGCTCCGGATCCAGCGCCGAGGTCGGCTCGTCGAACAGGAGGAGGTCGGGCTGGAGTGCCAGGGCACGGACGATACCGACCCGCTGCTGCTGCCCGCCCGAGAGGTTGAACGGGTAGTCGTCCCGCTTCGCGGCCAGGCCCACGCGTTCGAGCAGCCGTTCGGCATCCGCAACGGCATCCTTCCGGGGCCGCTTCTGAACCTGGACAGGACCCTCGATGATGTTCTCGAGCACCGTCCTGTGGGGGAACAGGTTGTAGTTCTGGAAGACCATGGCGCTGCGGTCGCGGAGGGCCAGCGCCTCCTTCTTCGTCACCCTCGCGCCGAAGTCCACCGACGGGCCGCCGCGGAAGGCGACCGTCCCGCCGTCGGGCGTCTCCAGGCCGTTGAGGCAGCGCAGCACCGTGGTCTTGCCGGACCCGGACGGGCCCACGAGCGCGACGACCTGGCCGCTGTCGATGTGGAGGTCGATCGAGGAGAGCACCCGGTTGGTCCCGAAGGACTTCTGCAGGGCCGTGACCTCCAGCAGGGGGCCCTCCGAAGTGTGCGGTCGCAGGGGATCAGTGGGCGACATAGCGGTCCAACCTCTTCTCGAGCGCGGACTGGCCGCTGGACAGGACCAGGCAGATCACCCAGTAGATCGCGGCGGCCTCGACGTAGACCAGCATGAATTCCTGCGAGAAGGCAGCGATCTGCTGGGCCTCCCGGAACAGCTCCGTGACGAGGATGACCGACGCGAGGGACGTGTCCTTGACGAGGCTGATGAAGGTGTTCGACAGCGGTGGCACGGATACGCGTGCCGCCTGCGGCAGGATGACCCGGCGCAGGGCGACCGCGCGGGACATGCCGATGGTGTGGCACGCCTCCCACTGGCCCTTCGGGACGGACAGGATCGCGGCCCGCAGGATCTCCGCCGCGTACCCACCGACGTTGAGGGAGAACGCGATGATCGCGCTCGGCCACGGGTCGATGGTGAGCCCGATCGAGGGCAGCCCGTAGAAGATCACGAACAGCTGCACCAGCAGGGGAGTGCCCCGGATGACGGAGACGTAGAAGCGGGCGATCCCCGCGAGGACGGGCTGTCCGCTGATGCGCAGCAGTGCGACGACGAGCGCCAGTGCGAGGCCGATGGCGAAGGACGCGAGCGAGAGCGGGATGGTTCCCACCACGCTGCCGGAGACCATGGGCCAGAACGAGGTGCGCGCCAGCTCCCAGTCCATCAGTCAGCTCCTCCGGGCCGGGCGCCGGGCGTGCACGGGCGCGGTCCGCCCCCTGCTGCCGGCATCACTCGCTGACGTCGGAGCCGAAGTACTTCTCCGAGATCTCCGCGAGGGTGCCGTCCGCGCGCAGTTCCCCGAGCGCCGTGTTGATGGCGTCCACGAGGTCGGTGCTGCCCTTGCGCACCGCGACGGCGCTCTCCGAGGTCTCGTCGGTGGTGACCGCGATCTTGATGCCTGCGTTGTTGCTGGTCTTCTGGTAGTCGAGGTAGGTCAGCTCGTCGTTGATGGTCGCGTCGACGCGGCCCTGCTCGAGGAGCGTGACGGACTGTGCCCAGCCCTCGACGGGCTCGACGTCGGCACCGGCCTCCTGCGCCAGCTCGTACCAGTTGCTGGTCAGCGACTGCGCGGTGGTCTTGCCGGAGAGGTCCTCGAAGGAGGTGATGTCGGTGTTGTCCGCCGTCGTGACGATCACGCCCGAGCTCACGGTGTACGGGTCGGAGAAGTCGTAGGTCTCCTTGCGCTCGTCCGTGATCGAGACCTGGTTCGCGATGACGTCGAAGCGGCCCGCCTCGAGACCCGCGAAGATCGCGTCCCACTGCGTCTCCTCGAACTCGGCCTCCACGCCCAGCTTCTCGGCGACCGCGGTGATGACCTCGACGTCGTACCCGGTCAGGTCGCCGCTGCCACCCTCGTGGTAGCTGAAGGGCTTGTACGTGCCCTCGGTCCCGACGGTGAGCACGCCCGCGTCCTGGATCTCCTGGAGCGACGTCGGGGCCGCGGACTCGGAGGCTCCACCGTTCCCTGCGGGCGTCGAGGATGAACCGCAGCCGGCGAGCGCCAGGGTGAGGGCTGCGGCGGCACCGAGGAGGGACAGGCGGTGGGTCATGGGACTTCCTTTGGTCTCGAGTGGACGGGCTCGGCGGGCGGGGAAATAGAAGGAGCCATGGTTGGCTTGAACCCTACGTACCTCCGCCCCTACCGGGACCGGAGTAGAACACTACTGAGGTGAACACCGGAGCATCCACTTATTGTTCCGAAGTATTGCGGCGGGGGTCCAGAAACCCGGGACCCGAGCCGGGACTGGCATCCGTGGAAGGAATCGCTATGAGCATGGAAGGCGCGGCCTGGAGCTCGCTGTACAAGATCTCGACGGCGAAGAACGGTGCGCACGGCTTCTCCCGGGAGTCGGTGCGCCGAATCCTCACGTTCGCCGTGCCGTACCGGTCGAAGCTGCTGCTGTTCATCCTGCTGTCCGTGGCCGGGGCGTTCCTCGCGGTCGCGACGCCGGTCCTGGCCGGGCAGGTCGTCGACGTGATCGTCGCCCGCGGCGAGGTGCGCACCGTCGTGTGGCTCGCCGTCGTCATCGCGCTCGTGGCCGTCGCGGATGCGGCGGTGTCCCTCGTGACGCGGTGGTACTCGGCGCGCATCGGTGAGGGCGTCATCCTCGACCTGCGGACCGCCGTGTTCAACCACGTGCAGAAGATGCCCATCGCCTTCTTCACGCGCACCCGCACCGGCGCGCTGGTGAGCCGCCTGAACAACGACGTGATCGGCGCCCAGCAGGCCTTCAGCGGCACGCTCTCCGGAGTGGTCACCAACCTCGTGGCGCTGGTCCTCACCCTCGCGGTCATGCTCAGCACCTCGTGGCTGGTCACGGTGCTCGCCGTCGTCATGCTGCCCGTCTTCCTGGTCCCGGCGCGCCGCATGGGGAGCCGCCTCGCGGCCCTCCGCCGCGAGGCGGCCGACCACAACTCGGCCATGAGCACCCAGATGACCGAGCGGTTCTCGGCACCCGGTGCCACCCTGGTGAAGCTCTTCGGGCGGCCCGACGAGGAGGCCGAGGAATTCCGTGTCCGCGCGGCGCGCGTGCGGGACATCGGGGTGCGGACCGCGATGCTGCAGTTCGTGTTCTTCACGGCGCTGATGCTCGTCTCGGCGCTGGCACTGGCCCTGGTGTACGGGCTCGGCGGTTTCCTCGCGCTCGCGGGACAGCTGGACACCGGCGAGGTGGTGACGCTCGCACTCCTGCTCACGCGCCTCTACGCACCCCTGACGAGCCTGGCGAACGCGAGGGTCGAGATCATGAGCGCGATCGTCAGCTTCGAGCGCGTGTTCGAGGTGCTCGACCTCGAGCCGCTCATCCAGGAGAAGCCCGACGCCGGGAGCGTGCCGGCGGGCCCGGTGGCCGTGGAGTTCGACGACGTCCGCTTCGCCTACCCGTCCGCGGACAAGGTCTCGCTCGCCTCGCTCGAGGAGGTCTCGACGCTGGACACCCGGGGCGGCGAGGAGGTGCTGCACGGGGTGTCCTTCCGGATCGAGCCCGGGCAGACGGTCGCACTGGTGGGCACCTCGGGTGCCGGGAAGTCGACCATCGCACAGCTCCTCGCGCGCCTGTACGACGTCGACAGCGGTGCGGTGCGGCTGTCCGGTGCGGACGTCCGCGACGTGACCTTCGCGTCGATGCGGCAGACACTGGGCATGGTGACGCAGGACGGTCACCTGTTCCACGAGACGATCCTCTCCAACCTGCGGCTCGCGCGGCCGGAGGCAACGGAGGACGAGGTGTGGGACGCCGTCCGGCGGGCGCGGCTCGAGCCGCTCGTGCGGTCGCTGCCGGACCAGCTGGACACGATGGTCGGTGAACGCGGCTACCGGCTGTCGGGTGGCGAACGCCAGCGCATGACGATCGCGCGCCTGCTGCTCGCGCATCCGCGGGTGGTCATCCTGGACGAGGCGACGGCGGCGCTCGACTCGACGTCGGAGGCGGCCGTGCAGGCCGCGCTGAGCGAGGCGCTCGAGGGCCGGACGGCGATGGTCATCGCGCACCGCCTGTCCACCATCCGCAGCGCCGACCTGATCCTCGTCGTCGAGGACGGGTCGATCGTGGAGCGGGGGACGCACGACGAACTGCTGGCGGTGGGGGGCCGCTACGAGGAGCTGCACCGCACGCAGTTCGCGGTGCAGAAGAACGTCGCGGTGGACGAGGAGCCCGAGGCGCTCACCGGCGTCTGACGTTCAGCCGCGCAGCGACAGCAGGGCGGGGATCACGTAGCCGGTCAGCAGCGGGGCGAGATCCGCGCGGTGCTGCGGCCCGTCGAGGGGGAGCCAGTCGATCTCCTCGATCTCGGCCGCAGGACGGGGCTCGGCGGTCAGCGGGCACAGGAAGACGGTGGCGACCAGGTGGGTGTCCGCCTCGTTCGCCGCCGGCCCCTCCCAGGTGCCCAGCAGGGTCAGGTCCTGCGGTGCGACGGTGAGGCCCAGCTCCTCGGACACCTCCCGGGCGCCGGCCTGCGCCGGCGACTCGCCCGGCTCCGGCTTGCCGCCGGGCTGCATGAACAGCGTCGTCCCGCGCTTGCGTACCAGCAGCAGGCGGCCGCGGTAGTCGATCAGGCACAGGGCGGTGACGGTGATCGTCGCCCGGTCGGTCATTCGGCTCGTCCGTTCCGGCATGGCGTCCAACCTACCGCCGGACGACGAAGGAGGATGGGCGCGGCTGCCCATCCTCCCTCGATGCCGTGTGCCCCTGGCCGGAATCGAACCGACGACCTTCCCTTTAGGAGAGGGACGCTCTATCCTACTGAGCTACAGAGGCTCGGATCCGTGGTGCTCCCGATCCGGCGGTCCTAGCTTACCCGTTCTTCGTCCCGGGGTCCGCGCTCCCGCGCAGGTCCGCGCAGGCGCCGCGGCAGGAACACGGCCACTGCTCCTGCGAGGAGGCTGACGGCGAGCAGCACCCAGCGCAGGACCGTCAGCGCCGAGGCGAGTGCCACCGTGCCGGGATCGGCGCCCGCGAGCGCCGTGTCGATCGCGATGTTCTCCCACAGGTCGGCGACGACGAAGAGGATCACCGGCGACCACAGCAGCCGGCGCAGCCAGCGGCGTCCGGCGTTGAGCTGGACCAGCAGGAGCCAGGCGAACGCGAAGATCAGCGGGAACAGTGTGCCGGCGGTCCGGTGCACGTAGCTCAACTGGCCGCGGGCGTCGTCGTCCATCGTCTCGCGCAGGCGCTGGACGTACCCGGCGTCGTATCCGCCGATCATCAGGTCCGGCATGGTCAGTCCTCCGGACAGCTGCGTCATCTGCCCCAGTGTCAGCAGGTGGAAGTACCAGAAGAGGAACAGGGCGGCGACGGCGGCCGCGATCAGGACGAGGTTGCCGTTGCCCTTCCGGCTCCCCGCCGAGGCCGGCGTGGAGGGTGCGGAGGGTGTCGCCGCCGGTACGCCGGCTGAATGCTTGCGTGCTATCTGCGCCCTCGTCTTCGCCACCCCTCCAGTATGGGCGACGCGGCGGCGGTCCCGGCATCGCCCCGACGGCGGCGCGCGGCGGGTGAGTGTCGGGGGTACCGCCTAGAATTGGAGCACCATGGACATGCTCTTCGATCCCTACGTCTCCCCGCCCACGCCCGCCGAGAAGAAGCGCGCGCGCGAGGCGGCGATGGCGGCGGAGCACTCCGATCCCGCCGCCGGACACGTGCCCTCGCGCGTCGGCGTGGACGAGCACAGGGCGCAGGAACTGCTGGTGGGACTGAACCCCCAGCAGGGGGAAGCCGTGAAGCACGGTGGGTCGCCCCTGCTGATCGTCGCCGGCGCGGGATCCGGCAAGACCCGTGTGCTCAGTCACCGCATCGCGTACCTGCTGGCCACCGGTCGTTCCCACCCCGGGCAGATCCTGGCCATCACGTTCACCAACAAGGCCGCCGCCGAGATGCGCGAGCGCATCGAGGGCCTCATCGGCGACGTCGCCAAGCGCATGTGGATCTCCACCTTCCACTCGTCCTGCGTGCGGATCCTCCGCCGCGAGGCGGCCTCCGTCGGGCTCAACTCGAACTTCTCCATCTACGACTCCGCCGACACGCTGCGCCTCATCACGCTCGTCGCCAAGGGCCTGGACCTCGATCCGAAGAAGTTCGCGCCCAAGGCGATCCAGCACAAGATCTCCGCGCTCAAGAACGAACTGATCGACGAGGAGACCTTCGCCTCGGAGGCAGGCCTCTCCGATCCCTTCGAGCAGGCCGTCGCCGAGGTGTACACGGGGTACGCGCAGCGCATGCGCCAGGCCAACGCCATGGACTTCGACGACCTGATCGCGCAGACCGTGTTCATGTTCCGGGCCTTCCCCGGCGTGGCCGACTACTACCGGCGCCGGTTCCGCCACGTCCTCGTCGACGAGTACCAGGACACCAACCACGCGCAGTACGCCCTCGTCCGGGAGATCGTCGGCGTCCCGGGTGAGTCCTCCGAGGACCCGGCGGAGCTGACCGTCGTCGGCGACTCCGACCAGTCCATCTACGCGTTCCGCGGCGCCGATGTCCGCAACATCGTCGAGTTCGAGAACGACTACCCGAGCGCGCGGACCATCCTGCTCGAACAGAACTACCGCTCCACCCAGAACATCCTCAGTGCCGCGAACGCCGTGATCTCCCGCAATCCGAACCGGCCGGAGAAGCGGCTGTGGACCGCCGAGGGCAGCGGCGAGAAGATCGTCGGCTATGTGGGTGAGAACGAGCACGAGGAGGCCCGTTTCATCGCCGAGGAGATCGACCGGCTCCAGGACGAGGAGAACCTCCGCCCGGGTGATGTCGCCGTCTTCTACCGCACCAACGCCCAGTCACGGTCCATCGAGGAGATCCTGCTGCGCGTGGGCCTGCCCTACAAGGTGGTCGGCGGCACCAGGTTCTACGAGCGCAAGGAGATCAAGGACGCGCTCGCGTACCTGCGCGTCCTGGTGAACTCCGACGACGTCGTCAACCTGCGCCGTGTCCTCAACGAACCCAAGCGCGGCATCGGCGACCGTGCCGAGTACGCGATCGCGGCGCTCAGCGAGCGTGAGCGGATCAGCTTCATGCAGGCCCTCCGGCGGGCGGACCAGGCACCCGGGATGGCCACGCGCTCGGTCAACGCCGTGGCCGGATTCGTGAAGCTGGTCGACGATCTCGCGGAGGTCGCCAGCGGGTCCGGCGCGTCCGCCGCCCTCGAGGCCGTGCTGGAGCAGACCGGCTACCTCGAGCAGCTGCGGACCAGCAACGATCCCCAGGACGAATCCCGCGTGGAGAACCTGGCCGAGCTCGTCGCCGTCGTCCGCGAATTCGAGCGCGACAACCCGGAGGGCACGCTCGGGGACTTCCTCGAGCAGGTGTCCCTCGTCGCGGACGCCGACTCCATCCCCGACGCCCCCGACGGCTCGGCGGCGGACGTGCAGCGCGCCGTCGAGGAGGCACGCCGCCAGGGCGTCGTGACCCTCATGACCCTGCACACCGCCAAGGGCCTCGAGTTCCCCGTGGTGTTCCTGACCGGCATGGAGCAGGGGATCTTCCCGCACCAGCGTTCGGCCACCGACCCGAAGGAGCTCGCCGAGGAACGGCGCCTGGCCTACGTGGGCCTGACCCGTGCCCGCCGGCGCCTCTACATCACCCGGTCCGAGGTCCGCAGCATGTGGGGCCAGAGCCAGTACAACCCGGCCAGCCAGTTCGTCAGCGAGATCCCCGAGGAGCTGATCTCCTGGAAGCGCGAGGGTGCGGCGAAGCCGGCGTGGACGTCCGGCGGGAGCATCAGCGGGCCGCGGTTCAGCGGGTCCTACTGGGGTGCGAGCGGTGGCGGCTTCACCGGCAGCGCCGCGGCTCCCTCGAAGAGCGTGGGACGCGTGCAGCCGCAGAAGGAAGTGGTGTCCGTCGCGGTCGGGGACCACGTCAACCACGCGAGCTTCGGCAACGGCACTGTCCTGTCCGTCGAGGGCGCCGGCGACAAGACCGTGGCCAAGGTGCGGTTCGACGTCGGCGAGAAGCGGCTGCTGCTGCGCTACGCACCCCTGACGAAGGTGGCCTGACGCCGTTCGCGGCATCATACCGGGAGGAAAAAACGTCAACGATCCCGGGCCGGATTTCTACACCGGATAGAACTGTGGCCTTACTCACTAAACCGATAGTCTGGGAAAGGCCTCCGGCCCGAGGGGCTAAAGTCCCTTGTGTAAACCTACTTCGACGTAGAAGGACTCTAGCCCGTGGACCTGTTTGAATATCAGGCGCGCGATCTCTTTGAGGCACACGGAGTTCCCGTGCTCGCCGGCATCGTGGCGCACACCCCAGAAGAAGCAAAGGCAGCAGCCGAGAAGATCGGCGGCGTCGTCGTCGTCAAGGCCCAGGTCAAGGTGGGCGGTCGTGGCAAGGCCGGCGGCGTGAAGGTCGCCAAGACCCCCGACGAGGCCTTCTCCTATGCTTCGGACATCCTCGGGATGGACATCAAGGGGCACACGGTCCACACGGTGATGATCGCGCAGGGCGCCGACATCGCCGAGGAGTACTACTTCTCCGTCCTGCTCGACCGGTCCAACCGCAACTACCTGGCCATGTGCTCGGTGGAGGGCGGCATGGAGATCGAGCAGCTCGCCGTCGAACGCCCCGAGGCGCTGGCACGCATCTCGGTGGACGCCGGCACCGGCATCGACCAGGCCAAGGCCGAGGAGATCGTCGACGCCGCGGGGTTCGCCCCCGAACTGCGCCAGGGTGTCGTCGCCACCATCCTCAAGCTGTGGGACGTCTTCGTGAAGGAGGACGCCACGCTCGTGGAGGTCAACCCCCTCGTGAAGACCGGTGCCGGTGACATCGTCGCCCTCGACGGCAAGGTCACCATCGACGAGAACGCCGGGTTCCGCCACGCGGACCACGCCGCCCTCGAGGACAAGGACGCGGCCGATCCGCTCGAGGCCAAGGCCAAGGAGAACGACCTCAACTACGTCAAGCTCGACGGCGAGGTCGGGATCATCGGCAACGGCGCCGGACTGGTCATGTCGACCCTCGACGTCGTCGCCTACGCCGGCGAGGCGCACGGCAACGTGAAGCCCGCCAACTTCCTCGACATCGGCGGTGGAGCGTCCGCCGAG
>NZ_CP024915.1:547916-551950 GCF_002953615.1 Arthrobacter agilis
GTCTTCGTGAACGTCTTCGGTGGCATCACCGCGTGCGACGCCGTGGCCAACGGCATCGTGAGCGCCCTCGAGATCCTCGGCGACGAGGCCAACAAGCCCCTCGTGGTGCGCCTGGACGGCAACAACGTCGAAGAGGGCCGCCGTATCCTCGCCGAGGCCAACCACCCGCTGGTGACCATCGCCGACACCATGGACGAAGGCGCCGACAAGGCCGCCGCGCTGGCCTACGGAAAGTAAAGGGTTCCCCACATGTCTATCTACCTCAACAAGGACTCGAAGGTCATCGTCCAGGGCATCACGGGCGGCGAGGGCACCAAGCACACCGCCCTCATGCTGAAGGCCGGGACCCAGGTCGTCGGCGGCGTCAACGCCCGCAAGGCCGGCACCACCGTGACCCACGGCGACGTCACGCTCCCCGTGTACGGCAGCGTCCAGGAAGCCATGACGGAGACCGGCGCCGACGTGTCGATCGTCTTCGTCCCGCCGGCCTTCACCAAGGACGCCGTCGTGGAGGCGATCGAGGCCGGGATCGGCCTCGTCGTCGTCATCACCGAGGGTGTCCCCGTCCAGGACTCGGCCGAATTCTGGGCCCTCGCCCAGTCGAAGGTCGACGCCGACGGCAAGCAGGTCACCCGGATCATCGGCCCGAACTGCCCCGGCATCATCACGCCCGGCGAGTCGCTCGTGGGCATCACCCCCGCGAACATCACCGGCAAGGGCGGCGTGGGCCTCGTCTCGAAGTCCGGCACGCTGACCTACCAGATGATGTTCGAACTGCGCGACCTAGGCTTCTCCACGGCCATCGGCATCGGCGGCGACCCCGTCATCGGCACCACGCACATCGACGCCCTCGCGGCCTTCGAGGCGGACCCCGAGACCAAGGCCATCGTGATGATCGGCGAGATCGGCGGCGACGCGGAAGAGCGCGCTGCGGAGTTCATCAAGGCGAACGTCACCAAGCCGGTCGTCGGCTACGTGGCAGGCTTCACGGCGCCCGAGGGCAAGACCATGGGACATGCCGGCGCCATTGTCTCCGGCTCGGCGGGAACCGCGCAGGCCAAGAAGGAGGCCCTCGAGGCCGCCGGGGTCAAGGTCGGCAAGACGCCCTCCGAGACCGCCAAGCTCCTCCGCGAGGTCTACGCGACCCTCTAGGCCGCGACGCACTCCACCGGACAGCCTCCTCCGCACGCTGCGGGGGAGGCTGTTCGCGTCGGTGGGCCCGGTGCACCGACGGCCCGTGTCCACCGGGGTCGGGGTGGGATCGCGCGCGGGACGCGGGCCCGGGACCGTAGCGTGGCAGGGACGGCCCGGACGGGAAGGAACGGACGAGCAGGAACGGACGGGGCATGAGCAGCGGAACGGGGAACAGCACGACCGGCCCGAGGGGCGACGACGGCGACCGGCGGCAGCGCAGGTACCTGCGCCGGGCGACGTGGGTGGCGACCCTCGGCGGCCTGCTGTTCGGCTTCGACACCGGCGTCATCAACGGCGCCCTGCCGTTCATGGTGGAGGACCTGCGTCTCACCGCCGTCACCGAGGGACTCGTCGCGAGCTCGCTGGTCTTCGGGGCGGCCTTCGGCGCCCTCACCGGGGGCAGGCTCGCCGACGCCCACGGCCGGAAGAGGATGATCCTCGTGCTCGCGGTGGTCTTCCTGGCCGGGACCCTGGGGACGTCCCTGGCCCCCGATGTGACCGTGATGGTCGTCTCGCGACTCGTCCTGGGACTGGCCGTGGGCGGCGCGTCCGTGATGGTGCCGATCTTCCTCGCCGAGCTGTCGCCGGCCGCCCGGCGCGGCCAGGTGGTGACACGCAATGAACTGATGATCGTGACAGGGCAGCTGATCGCCTTCAGCACCAGCGCCTTCCTGGGCACCGTGTTCGGGGACAGCTCCGGGATCTGGCGGTGGATGCTCGTCCTGGCGACCCTCCCGGCCATCGGCCTGTGGATCGGGATGCACTTCGTGCCGGAGAGCCCCCGCTGGCTCGCGGCCCACGGCGCCTTCGGCGTCGCGCTGCGCGTGCTGCAGCGGCTGCGGCCGGAGGAGGTCGCGCGCCAGGAGTACGAGGAGGTCAGGTCGACGGCCATCGAGGACCGCGGGCGCGAGACCGCGGGCCTCCGTGACCTGCGGACGCCCTGGCTCCGCAGGGTCTTCTTCGTGGGCCTCGGGCTGGCCGTCATCCAGCAGATCACCGGCGTCAACTCGATCATGTACTACGGGACGCAGATCCTCGTCGTCGCGGGGTTCGGCACGCAGGCCGCCCTGACCGCGAACATCGCGAACGGCATCATCTCGGTCGCGGCCACGTTCGTGGGGATCTGGCTGCTGGGCAGGGTGGGCCGCCGGCCCATGCTGCTGGTGGGCCAGATCGGGACGACGTCGGCCCTGCTCGCCATCGGGCTCGTCTCGCTGCTCGTGCCGGAGGGCACCGCGCGCGGGTTCCTCGTCCTCGCCCTGACCGTCACGTTCCTGGCCTTCCAGCAGGGTGCCATCTCGCCGGTGACCTGGCTGATGCTCTCCGAGATCTTCCCCATGCGCCTGCGCGGACTCGGGATGGGGGCGGCCGTCTTCGTCCTCTGGATGGTCAACTTCGCCGTGAGCCTCAGCTTCCCGATCCTGATGGCCGCGATCTCGATCTCCACCACGTTCTTCGTGTTCGTGGTCCTCGGCGTCGCAGCGATCCTCTTCGCGCGCCGCTACGTCCCGGAGACGAGGGGGAGGAGTCTCGAGGAACTCGAGCACGAGTTCAAGTCGGCCGCCGGCGGTCCTGTCCGGTAGGGCGACGGGCGCCTGCGCTTGTAGGGTGGCGAAGGGGACCATCGATCGCGTCCCGCGAGATTCTAGGAGATTCCATGCGCGCCACCATCATCCACGGACCAGGCGATATCCGCGTCGAGGACCGGGACTATCCGAGCATCGTCCGTCCCACGGACGCCGTCGTGCGGGTCACCGCTTCGTGCGTCTGCGGGTCGGACCTGTGGCCGTACCGCGGTGTCCGCCCGACCAAGGAGCCCAAGGCGATCGGCCACGAGTTCGTGGGCGTCGTCGAGTCCGTCGGCGACGACGTCCGGGACCTCGCGGTCGGCGATTTCGTGATCGCCCCCTTCGTGGACAGCTGCGGGACCTGCCCGCCGTGCCGGGACGGTGTCACGGTCGCCTGCGAGCATCTTGCGGGCTGGGGCAGCACGGACGAGCACGGGGACTTCGTGCAGGGCGGGCAGGGCGAGGCCGTGCGCGTCCCCCAGGCCGACGGGACGCTCCGCAAGGTCGAGGGCGTGTCGGAGCCCGATGCCGCCCTGACGGCGAGCCTCCTGACGCTCTCCGACGTCATGTCGACAGGCCACCACGCGGCCGTGTCCGCGAACGTCGGCCCGGGCAGCACCGTCGTCGTCGTGGGCGACGGCGCCGTGGGCCTCTGCGGTGTCCTCGCCGCCCGTCGCCTGGGTGCGGAGCGCATCATCGCGATGTCCCGCCACGAGGACCGCCAGGCGCTCGCACGCGAATTCGGCGCGACCGACATCGTCGCGGAGCGCGGCGACGCGGGCGTCGAGAAGGTGCGGGAGCTGCTCGGGGGAGTCCTCGCGGACTCGGTCCTCGAGTGCGTCGGCACCAAGGAGTCCATGGACCAGGCGCTGCGCAGCACCCGGCCGGGCGGACACCTCGGATTCGTCGGGGTCCCCGCGGGCGGACCCGAGCTGCCGATCAGCTACCTGTTCGCGAAGAACATCACGGTGGGCGGAGGCATGGCCCCCGCGCACACCTACATCCCCGAACTCCTGAAGGACGTCCTCGACGGGACGATCGACCCGGGCCGGGTGTTCGACGTCGAGATGCCGCTGGAGGACGTCGCCGAGGCGTACAAGGCGATGGACGAGCGCCGCGCCATCAAGGTGCTGCTCAAGCCCTGACCGCTCCACCACGACGCAGGGCCCCTCCCACCGGAGGGGCCCTGCGTCGTCGTGCCACCGATGCGGGCGCTGGCGGGCAGAATGGAGGGCATGACGACCCCCGGCACGGACTCCGCCTACCTCATCA
>NZ_CP024915.1:552210-561706 GCF_002953615.1 Arthrobacter agilis
TCCGGGACCGTGCGGGGCGAGCAGCCCCACGGTCCCGCGCGCCTGTCACCGGGAGCGCGGTTCGGCATGGAGATGAGGATCGGGGCCCCCTACAAGATCCTCAACCGCGTGGTGGAGTTCGAGGAGGGCCGCCGGATCGCCTGGCGCCACTTCTCGGCCCACGTCTGGCGCTACACGCTCGAACCCCGCGGGGAGTCCACGCTCGTACGCGAGCAGTGGGACGGCCGGGCCGTGCCGTGGCGGATCGTCTTCCGGCTCGCCGGGTTCACCCGCCGCCACCCGGCCAGCATCGAGGCGACGCTGGCCAAGCTCGAGGACTACGTGCTGCGGGTCCGCGGAGCCTAGGCCACCGAGGTGCCGAAGAGCAGCCCCAGGAGGTAGGTTGCGGCCGCAGCGCCGAGTCCGATCGCCAGTTGCCGCAGCGCCAGCCGCAGGGGGGATGCGCCGGACAGGAGGCCGACGACGGCGCCGGTCGCCAGCAGGGCGAGTCCCACCAGGACACAGGCGACGACGACGGCGGTGACGCCGTCGAGGCCTACCAGGTACGGGAGCACCGGGATGATCGCGCCGGAGGCGAAGAAGCAGAAGCTCGAGGCGGCGGCGCCCAGCCCGGTCCCGACGGTCTCGTGCTCGTCGACGGCGTCGTCCTCGTCGGGCTGGAGGGAGAAGCTCGGATCGCAGTCGCAGCTGTACAGGCCCAGCCGCTCGCCCGCGCGGTGTTCCGCGGCCGCCGGCGTCATGCCCCTCGCCCGGTAGACCAGCACCAGCTCGTTCGCGGCGATGTCCAGTTCCTTCGCCGCGGTCAGGGTGATCTGCGTGGGGCGCGTCGCGGACAGCAGCTCCCGCTGCGACCGTACGGAGACGTACTCGCCCGCGCCCATCGACAGGGCGCCGGCCAGCAGCCCGGCCAATCCGCTGAACAGGATGAAGGACGTGGAGACGCCGGTGGCACCGATACCCATGATCAGCGCGAGGTTGCTGACCAGGCCGTCGTTCGCCCCGAACACCGCCGCCCGGAAGTTCCCGGACAACCGGTTGCGGCCGCGGGTTGCCAGGCCGCGCACCACCTCCTCGTGGATCTGCTCGTCGGCCACCATGGCGCTCGTCGCGGAGGGATCCGAGGCGTAGGGGGAGCGGCCTTCGGCACGCTGCGCGAGCGCGAGGACGAAGACGGATCCGAAGCGGCGCGCGAGCACCCCGAGGATCCTGTTGCGCACGGACGGGCGGAGGGGCCGACCGACGTCGTTGCCGAGCAGGGCGAGCCAGTGCGCCTCATGGCGGCCCTCGGCCTCGGCGAGGCCGAGCAGGATCTCACGCTCCTCGCCGGTCCGTCGGCGCGCCAGGTCGCGGTAGGTCGCGGCCTCGCCGCGCTCGTCGGCGAGGTACTGGCGCCAGCGCTTGATGTCGTTCCGGGAAGGGGTCTGTTCAGGGGATGTCACGGGATGCTCCGGTTGGTCAGGTGCACGCGCTCTCCAGCCGAAGCGGGGGCTCCGGCCGGGGGTCGCGAATGCGTCGTTTCGGCCGAAGGTCTCGCTCGCCGGTCGGACCGGTGGATTGCCGGGCACCATCGGTGCCAGTATGTCGACAGGCCGCGCGTTCACGGACGCGGAGCTACTCCCCTTCGACCCACCATGCTACCGGACCCGCACCTGCACCCCGGAGCGGTGCGCCGGGAGCGGAGCCGGGTGCCGGAACCCTCCGGCCCGCGATACAGTCGAACGGATAACAGGAAGCAGGCTTATGGATCTGGCAGCCCGCCCGTGGGTCGCGAGCTACGCGCCCGACGTGCCCCGCTCCTTCGACGTGCCCGACGGCACGCTCTCCGACCTGCTCGACACCGCGGTGGGCACCTACCGCAGGGCGCCGGCCCTGGAGTTCTTCGGGGCCGCGACGACGTACGGCGGGCTGGGTGATGCCGTGGCGCGCGCGGCGGAAGGACTGCGCTCGCTCGGTGTCGCCGCGGGTGACCGCGTGGCGCTCGTCCTGCCGAACTGCCCCCAGCACATCATCGCGTTCTACGCCGTCCTGCGTCTCGGCGCGATCGTCGTCGAACACAACCCGCTCTACACCGACCGCGAACTGCGGCACCAGTTCGAGGACCACGGGGCGACGGTGGCCATCGTGTGGGACCGCGTGGTGCCGCGCGTCCAGCGGCTGCCCGCGGACATCCCGGTCGCCGCGATCGTGTCGGTGGACCTCGTCGCCGCGATGCCGGCATCGCGGCGGCTGGCCCTGAAGCTCCCCGTGCGACGTGCCCGGGAGGCGAAAGGGGCGCTCACGACGACGGAGAAGCTCACGGGTCCGCGCAAGCTCGTGCCGTGGCAGGCCCTGCTCCGTCACCGTCCCCTGCCCGCGATGCATCCGCGCCCCGCCGCGGAGGACACGGCCGTCCTCCAGTACACCAGCGGGACCACCGGGGTGCCCAAGGGCGCCATCCTCTCGCACCGCAACCTGCTGGCCAATGCCGCGCAGGGCCGGGCCTGGGTGCCGGGCCTGCAGGCGGGACGGGAGACCGTCTATGCCGTCCTGCCCATGTTCCATGCCTACGGGCTGACTCTGTGCCTGACCTTCGCCATGAGCATCGGCGCGAGGCTCGTGCTCTTCCCCCGGTTCGACGTCGGCCTGGTGCTCGACGCCGCGCGGAGGAGCCCGCCCACCTTCCTGCCTGCCGTGCCGCCCATCTACGAGCGGCTGGCGGCCGGCGCGGCGGAGCGCGGGGCGGACCTCCGCAGCATCCGGTTCGCGATCTCCGGCGCCATGAATCTCCCGCAGTCCACGGTGGAGACCTGGGAAGCGGCGACGGGCGGCTATCTCATCGAGGGCTACGGGCTGACGGAGACGTCCCCGGTGGCGGCGGGCAACCCGATCGGTCCCACCCGGCGTCCCGGGACCGTCGGTGTGCCGTTCCCCGGTACCGACGTGCGGATCGTGGATCCGGAGGCCCCCGGCCGGGACCGCGCGCAGGGGGACGCCGGGGAACTGCTCATCCGTGGACCGCAGGTGTTCCAGGGCTACTGGCGCAGGCCCGACGAGACCGGGGCGGTGCTGCTCGACGGCGGATGGTTCCGGACCGGGGACATCGTGCGGATGGACGACGACGGCTTCCTGACGATCGTCGACCGGATCAAGGAACTCATCATCACCGGCGGCTTCAACGTGGCGCCCTCCGAGGTGGAGGACGCCCTCCGTGCGCATCCGGGCGTAGCCGACGCGGCCGTCGTCGGGCTGCCCCGGGCGGGAGGCGGCGAGGACGTCGCGGCCGTCGTCGTCCTGGCCCCCGGCGCACGCCTCGACGTCGAGGCCCTCCGCTCGCACTGCCGCGGCGCGCTCGCCGCCTACAAGGTCCCCCGCATCATCGTGCAGGCGGAGGACCTGCCCCGATCCCTGATCGGCAAGATCCTCCGGCGCGAGGTGCGCACCCAACTGCTCAACGATGGCCTCCGTGCCGAAGGAAAAGGTGACAGCCGATGACATCCTCCCCATCAGCGCGGGCGGGAACACCCGCCCCGAACGGCCCCTGGCGTGACAGCCTCGGGAACGCCAGCATCCGTGCGGCGCAGGTGCTCCTGCTCCTGGTGCTGGCCGTGGTGGCCGTCTACGCACTGGTCCAGGTCCGCCTCGTGGTGATCCCGATGCTGCTGGCACTCATCCTGGCAGCCGCGATCGGTCCCTTCGTGAACTGGCTGCGGCGGAAGGGCTGGGGACCGACGGTCGCCACCACGGTCTCCTTCCTCCTGCTCCTGCTCGTCTTCGGCGGACTCATCACGGGCATCGTGTTCGCCGTGGTGGGACAGGCGGGCGAGCTCGCCTCCAGTGCCACCGAGGGATTCGACAAGCTCTACGAATTCGCGCAGAACGGTCCCATCCCGATCGACGACGGGCAGATCCAGCAGGCACGGGACTGGGCGGTCGACTTCGCGACGAGCAGCACCGTGGGCGCGGGCGCCATCTCCGGCCTCAGTGCGGCGGGCAACTTCACCGCCGGGGCGCTGCTCATGGTGGTCATCCTGTTCTTCTTCCTCAAGGACGGCGAGAAGATCTGGGCGTTCCTGCTGCGCGCGTTCAAGGGCAAGCGCCTCGTGAAGGCCCGCCGCGTCGGCTACAGCAGCATGGCCGTCCTGGGTGGCTACGTCCGCGGAACCGCGATCGTGGCCCTGGTCGACTCGGTCTTCATCGGTCTCGCCCTGTTCATCCTCGGCGTCCCGCTCGCCCTGCCGCTGGCGGCGATCGTCTTCATCGGCGCGTTCATCCCGTTGGTCGGGGCGACGCTCGCCGGTGTCCTCGCCGCCCTGATCGCCCTCGTGGCCAACGGCCCGTTCGTGGCACTGATGGTCATCATCGTCGTGATCGTGGTGAACCAGCTCGAGGGGAACTTCCTGCAGCCCGTGGTCATGGGCCGCACCCTGCAGGTCCACGCCCTCGTCATCCTGATCGCGCTGACGGCCGGCACCATCCTCGCCGGCATCATCGGCGCCATCCTGTCCGTTCCCGTGGCCGCCGTGGGGTGGGCGGCGATCAAGGCCTGGAACCAGGAGAAGGACGACGAGATCACGGAGGCCGAGGTCGACGCGGCCGAGAAGCAGACGGCCCTCGACGAGACGGGCCACGGCCTGAGCAGCACGCCCAAGGAGGAGCAGGGGGCCAAGGTGGCTGCCGCGGGCGTCGCCGCGGAGGAGGCCGAGGACCGGCCGGGCACGCAGGAGCGCAAGGTCGACCCGTCCGCGGGCGGTTCGGCCGGTGGCTCCGACGGGGGCCGGGGCGGGTCCTCGACGGCGGGTCGCTGACCGCCCGTCCCCGTATCCCCCGGGGACGGTTGCGGCGCAGTCGTCCCCGGCACCCGCGCCTCCACGGAGGACGGCCGCACGACGCAGGAGGGCTCCCGGCAGATGCCGGGAGCCCTCCTGCGTTCCGGTCGCGGGGTGTCGCCCGCGTCACCGCGTCTGTGTGTCGCCCGGTCAGTGGGCGACGCCGACGGGGGCGTCGTCGGGCACCTGTCCGGCGACCCGGCGGTCCCAGGCATCCATCACCTCGGGTGCGGTGGGGCGGGTGAGGAACGAGACGACGACGTACACCAGCGCCGACGCGGCCAGGCCGAAGTAGATCGGCTCGTTGGCGTAGATGCCGTCGTACTGGTTCTCGGCCGTGATCTCGAGGTAGGCCATGACGCCGAGGGTCACGAGGGTCCCCGCCGCCATGGAGGCGCCGGCCCCTATCCCGTTGCCCCGGCGCCAGACGAGGCCACCGAGGATCGCGACGAGGAGTCCGCCGACGAGGATGTCGTACGCGATCGTCAGCGCCGCCACCACGTCCTGCACGATCACGGCCAGCGCGATCGTGACGATGCCGAGGCCGAGGACCCACCAGCGGCTCGAGCGGACATCGTGGTCCGACGTCGCACGCTCCGCGGTGTCCCTGCCGAACCACCCGGCGACGAACGGCACGACGTCGGTCCGGGCGACGGTGGCGGCCGCGATCAGCGCACCGGACGCCGTCGACATCATGGCGGCGACGGCAGCGGCGAGGACGAGTCCGCCGATGCCGACGGGCAGGACGTTCAGGGCGATGTCCGCGTAGACGTCGTCACGCGACTCGATCGCCGGCAGGATGACACTGGCACTCATGCCGATGACGGCTCCTGCGACGCCGTAGAGGATGCAGTAGATCCCTGCGGCGGAGCCGCCCCACCGGGCGATCTCCGGCGTCCGCGACGTGAAGACGCGCTGCCAGATGTCCTGGCCGATCAGCAGTCCGAGGGTGTAGACCACGAAGTACGTGATGATGCTCTGGGCGCCGATGCCGGTGATGCTGAAGAACTCGTCCCCGGCGCGCTCGGCGATCCCGGAGAACCCGCCGGCAGCGGCCAGCGAGAACGGCAGCATCAGGGCGAAGACGCCGATCGTCTTGATGATGAACTGCGCCATGTCGGCCAGGGTGATCGACCACATGCCGCCGATCGTCGAGTAGATCAGCACGATCACGCCGCCGACGGCGATGGAGAGCGCCCGGTCCCACCCGAAGAGCACCACGAAGATGGTGGCGTAGGCGCCGGTCGACGTGGCACAGAGCATGAGGGTGTAGGCGAGCATGACGATGCCCGAGACCCGCGTGGCGCGGTGCCCGTAGCGCAGCGTGAGCATCTGCGAGACCGTGTAGATCTTCAGCTTCTGGATGGTGGGGGCGAACAGCAGGCTGAGCAGCAGGACGCCGGTGCCGATGGCCACCACGAGCCACATCCCGGAGATGCCGTACTGGTAGCCGAGGCCCACGCCTCCGACGGTGGATGCCCCGCCGAGCACCACGGCGGCCATGGTGCCGGTGTAGAGGAACGGTCCGAGGCGGCGTCCGGCCACGAGGTAGTCGCTCGCGTCGCGGGTGCGGGACTTCCCCCACCAGCCGAAGCCGAGCATCGCGACGAGGTAGGCCACCACGATGCCGATATTGAGTGCCTGCATGGGAAGTCCTTCGGTTGAGGTCCTGAACGATGCCCTATGGGCAACTATTGTTGACCTGTAAGCTACTCGTGACGGGTGTCACGGGTCAATCATGGCAAGCTCGTGGAACGTCCGGATTTCCGTACTGGATCGGACGGGTTTCCCTGATCGTCGGAGGAGAGGACGAGCATGAAGGCACTGCCTGTTGAGCCGACCAATGCGCCGGTCGCCATCGGCTCCCGCATCCGTGCAGCCCGCCAGGCGCAGCGCATGACGATCGAGCAGGTGGCGGCGTCCACCGGCCTGACCAAGGGATTCCTCAGCAGGGTCGAGCGGGACCTCACGTCGCCGTCCGTCGCATCGCTGGTCACCCTGTGCCAGGTGCTGTCCATCTCGATCGGCGACCTGTTCCTGGTCCCCGAGACGCACCTGACGCGGCTGGAGGAAGCGCCGCGGATCAGCCTCGGCGGGCAGGGCATCAACGAGCGCCTGCTGACGGCCCGTTCCGAGCGGAGGCTGCAGATGATCCGTGCCGTCGTCGAACCGCACGGCCGCGGCGAGGACGAGCTCTACTCCGTGGACTGCGAGGTCGAGACGCTGCACGTGGTGGAGGGCCGCTTCGTCCTGATCTTCCCGAACGACCGGTACGACCTGGAGGCGGGGGACACCGTCACCTTCCCCGGCCGCGAGCCGCACACCTGGCTCAATCCCGACGGCCGCGAGGCCGTGGTGCTGTGGACGCTCGTGCCCGCGGCGTCGGGGAAGTAGCCGGCCTCAGCCGACATGCACCCACGGGCGCCTCGTCACGTCCGGCTCCGCTGCACGCAGCACCTCGCGCGTCACGGGTGCGATCTCGCCCTCGCCCGTGACGAGGAACTCGAAGAGGTTCGCCACGGGATCGCCCTCCGTCCAGCGGAAGTACACGTGCGGCATGAGTCCCGTGATGTCGCGGATGTGCAGCATGACGGCGGCGATGGTGTTCGGCACGTTCGAGCTGTGCACCTCGAGGATGCGGTACCCGTGGCGGACCACGCCGCGCACGCGCAGTTCCGTCTCGAAGTCCGACGAGTCGTCGACCGTCACCTCGATGAAGAGGGGCTTCGCGGTGCTCGGGAAGTGGGAGACGGCGCACGCATGCTGGAGCTTGTGCCGGTAGGCGGAGCCGCTGAGCCGCTTGGGTTCGTGGGCGATCAGCAGGATGTCGCCGTCGTCCTGCGAGCCGACGAAGGACACCGCGGCCTCGTCCATCCGGATGCTCGTGGCCCGGAGCTCGAATGCGCGGCGTGACCGCGAGACGAACGAGATGACGATGATCCCGAGGATGAAGAACAGGGCGATCTTCAGGCCGTCGGGCCGCTCGATCATGTTGACGGCGGTCGTCAGCACGAAGACTCCCGTCGCGAGGCCGAAGCCGAGGGTCCGTCCGCGCTGGTGTCTTCGATGGGCCGACAGTGTGACCGCCACCGATGCGGAGGTGATGAGCGCCAGGACGCCCGTGGCGTAGGCGCCGCCCTGCGCCTCGACGTCGGCGCGGAAGAAGAACGTGACGACGATCGCGATGAGCGTGATCACCAGCACGAGCGGGCGGACGGCCTTGGCCCAGGCCGGTGCCATGCCGTAGCGCGGCAGGTAGCGCGGCACGAGGTTCAGCAGGCCCGTCATGGCGGAGGCGCCGGCGAACCAGAGGATGCTGATCGTCGAGATGTCGTAGACGGTGCCGAAGCCGTCGCCGAGGTAGAGGTGCGCGAGGTAGGCCAGGGCGCGACCGTTGGCCGGACCGCCCTCCTCGAAGGCCGCAGCCGGGATGAGCAGGGTCGTCACGAAGCTCGAGGCGATGAGGAATCCGCTCATGATGAGCGCCGCCGAGGTGAGGAGCTTGTGTGCGCCGGCGATGCGGCCGGCCGGGTTCTCCTCCGTGTCGCCGGGCCTGCCGTCGATCTGCGGCATGACGACGACGCCGGTCTCGAAGCCCGAGAGGCCGAGGGCCAGGCGCGGGAAGATGAGGACGGCGAGGCCGACCATGATCAGCGGGTTGCCGTGCTGCGTGGTGAGCGCCGTCCACCAGTCGGTCACGATGCCGTCCTGCGCCATGATCTGCCCGACGGCGACGACGACGACCACCAGGTTGAGGACGAGGAAGACCGCCACGATGGCGACGGCGATCCCGATGGCCTCGCGGAAGCCGCGGAGGAACACCACGGAGAGGAGCGCGAGGAAGATGACGGTGATCAGGATCTCCTGGCCGTGCAGCCACGTGGGGGCGAACGGGTTCTCGACCAGGTGGGCGCTGGCATCGGCCGCGGAGAGCGTCATGGTGATCAGGAAGCTGGTCGCCGCGAAGCCCAGCAGCACGAGCACGAAGATCTTGCCCCGCCACTTGGGCAGCAGCTTCTCGAGCATCGCGATGGAGCCCTCGCCGCGGGGACTCTCCGAGGCGACGCGCTTGTACACGGGCAGTGCGCCGAACAGGGTCACGGCCACGAGGATGAGTGTGGCGAGGGGGGAGAGGACGCCTGCCGCAGCCGCGGCGATGGCGGGCTGGTAGCCCAGGGTCGAGAAGTAGTCGACACCGGTCAGGCACATGACCTTCCACCAGGGCTGGGTCCGTTCCGTCTCCGGCTGGTGCGCGGTGGGCCGGCTCGACTCGTCGAGGAGCCAGCGCTCGAGGCGCTTCCTGCTCTCGGGAAGGATCGGTGCCGACCGTCGGGTGCTCACAGTACTCACTGCTTCACCGTAGGACCGCAGGAGCAGGCATTCCCCGGTCTTAACGCTTCCTTAACGGGGCCATCGGAACATCGGGGTCACCGCCGCTCCGGCCCTGGCGCACGGGGGTCGGGGCGGGCGGGAGGGGGAGGTGTGCGCCAGGTCCGCTGATGTCCTTGACCGGCGGAAAGAGCGCGGATAGCCTTATGCAAAACCTTTGATGCATATTGGGCAACTCCGCACGGGTGGGGGCCCGGATCGGACGGAAGCTGTGGAAGAACTGCGCATCACCGGAGGCGGGCACCTCGGCCCCATCGACTCCTCCCGCATCCCCCGCTATGCAGGGGCGGCGACCTTCGCGC
>NZ_CP024915.1:561806-570288 GCF_002953615.1 Arthrobacter agilis
GCCTGCCCCGCCTCGACCAGGTGGACCGCGCCGACATCGCCGTCGTCGGAGTCCCCTTCGACTCCGGGGTGTCCTACCGTCCCGGCGCCCGTTTCGGCGGGAACCATGTCCGCGAGGCGTCGCGCCTCCTGCGGCCGTACAACCCGGCGCTCGACGTCTCACCGTTCGAGCGCGTGCAGGTGGCCGACGCGGGGGACATGGCCGTCAACCCGTTCAACATCCACGAAGCCATCGAGACCGTGCAGCAGGAGGCCCTCGACCTGACGGCCGGCGGGACCCGGCTGGTCACGCTCGGTGGCGACCACACCATCGCGCTGCCCCTGCTGCGCGCGGCCGCGGAGCGTGCCGGATCGCCGGTGGCCATGCTGCACTTCGACGCCCACCTGGACACCTGGGACACCTACTTCGGGGCCGAGTACACGCACGGCACCCCGTTCCGCAGGGCGGTGGAGGAGGGGATCCTCGACACCGAGGCCATCTCCCACGTGGGGACCCGCGGGCCGCTGTACGGGGTACGGGACCTCGAGGACGACCGCCGCTTCGGCTTCGGGATCGTCACGTCCTCCGACGTCTACCGCCAGGGCGTCGACGAGGTGGTCGACAAGCTGAGGGTGCGCATCGGCAACCGCCCGCTGTACGTCTCGGTGGACATCGACGTGCTCGACCCCGCGCATGCGCCCGGGACCGGGACGCCCGAGGCGGGCGGCATCACGAGCCGTGAACTGCTCGAGATCCTCCGCGGGCTCCGCGGCCTGAACCTCGTCGGTGCAGACGTCGTCGAGGTCGCCCCCGCCTACGACCACGCCGAGCTCACCGGGGTCGCGGCATCGCACGTGGCCTACGACCTCGTGACGCTGATGGCCGACACCCTCACGCCGTCCGACGCGCCGATCCGCGGGGACAAGTAGATGGACATCACCGCCGGCGCCGCCTCGGCGCCCCCCACCCCCGTCAGCGGCCAGCGCAACGGCGGCGACCTCGTCGTCGAGACGCTGTCCGCCCTCGGTGCGACGACGGTGTTCGGCATCCCCGGCCAGCACGCACTCGGGCTCTTCGACGCCCTGTCCCGCTCCGACCTCCGGTTCGTCTCCTCCCGGGTCGAGAACAACTCCGCCTTCGCCGCCGACGGCTTCTCCCGCGCGACCGGCGACGTCGGCGTCCTCTTCCTCTCCACCGGACCCGGAGCGCTGACCTCGCTCGCCGGCCTGCAGGAGGCCTATGCCACGGGCGTGCCCATGGTCGTCGTCGCCAGCCAGATCCCCCTCGAGGGACTCGGTGCCCGCCGCAAGGGCATGCTCCACCAGCTCGACGACCAGAAGGCGTCGGCTGCGAACGTCACGAAGAGCCAGCGCCTGATCCAGCACGCCTCCGGCATCCCCTCCGCCATCCAGGACGCCTGGACCGAGGCGGTCTCCTCGCCCCAGGGGCCCGTGTGGGTCGAGGTGCCGCAGAACGTGCTGCTGGACCCCGTGATGGTGCCCGAGGTCGAGGACGCGCTCGCGGAGCCCTTCGACAATCCGCCGCGGATCGAGCTGGTGCGCGAGGCCGTGGCATGGCTCAGGGACTCGAAGCGGCCGGCGATCGTCGCGGGCGGCGGCGCACGGCGCGGCCGGGCCGAGGCGTGGCTCCTGTCGATCGCCGAGAAGCTCGGCGCCCCCGTGGTCTGCTCGCCCGGCGGCAACGGCGCCTTCCCGTGGACGCACGAGCTGTCCCTGCAGTCGTGGGTGGAGGACCGGCACGTCACCGAGGTGCTCGAGGACGCCGATGTCCTCCTCGTCGTCGGGTCCTCGCTCGGCGAGGTCACCTCCAACTACTTCACGATGGAGCCCCGGGGCCGGATCATCCAGATCGACGCCGAGCCGCGTGTCCTGGAGTCCAACCGGCCGGCGCTCGGGATCCGGGCCGACGCGGGACAGGCCCTCGCGGCCCTCGACGAGGCGCTCCAGCCGCTCGACCGGGATCGCCAGCCCGGCTACGACGCCGCAGCCCTCGTGGCCGAGACGCTCGCCCGGGTGGGCGCGCGTCTCGACGCGCAGGATCTCGGCAAGGAGCGGGCATTTCTGCAGGACATCCGGGAGGCCGTCCCCGCCGGCATGCAGACCTTCTGGGACATGACCATCTCGGCCTACTGGGCCTGGAGCTGCTGGGATGCCCGCGAAGGCCAGTTCCACTCGGCGCAGGGCGCCGGAGGCCTCGGGTTCGGTTTCCCCGGCGCCATCGGAGGCGCCGTGGGCCTCGAGTCGCGCGGGCTGCCGGCCCGGGTCCTCGCGGTGTCGGGGGACGGTTCGGCGATGTACTCCATCGCGGAGCTGGCGACCGCTCGGCAGCACGACATCCCCGTCACCTGGCTGATCGTCGATGACGGCGGCTACGGCATCCTCCGCGAGTACATGGAGGGCGCTTTCGGGAAGGCGACGGCGACCGAACTGTCCCGCCCCGACTTCGTGGCCCTCGCCGAGTCCTTCGGGGTGCCGGCCCGCCGCGTGGCACCCGAGGACATCGGTCCCGCGCTCGGCGCGAGCCTCGCAGCCGAGGGTCCCAACGTCATCGTCGTGGAGACACTCCTGCGCCTCTTCGCCCCCACCCACCTCGATCAGTAGGCTTTCCTTTTCCCTCCCCGGGTGAGAGTGTCGGAAGCACTATCGCCTCGAGGAAGGAACACCATGGCATTCAGCAAGGGGGACGAGGTCACCTGGAACACCTCCCAGGGAACGACCGAGGGCAAGATCGTGGACAAGCACGAGAAGGAGTTCACCTTCGACGACCAGAAGTTCAACGCGTCCAAGGACGAGCCGTACTACACCGTGGAGAGCTCGAAGTCCGGCAAGAAGGCAGCGCACAAGGAAAGCGCGCTGTCCAAGAAGTAGCCGGCGCACGGAGATGCCGCCCCGCACCGTCGGGGCGCCCTTCCTTGCTCTCCGGGTGAACCGGGCCAACCGGACGGAGCCCTATTTCAGGGGATCGTGGCCCCAGTTCATGAGCGAGTAGCGCCACTTCGAGGACTCGATGTCCTCCTTGGTGGGGCGCTGGGCCAGATGGCGGTGGACGTAGCCCACCACCTTGTGCATGTGCTCGACGTCGTCGTCCCCGAGGTCGTCCCGCTTCGTGGTCAGGATCTCGATGATGCGCCGGCCGGATCGATGGCCCACGGACTCGCCGCCGTCCTGCTCCTTCTGGCCGACCGACTGCGATTCCTCCGTGTCAAGCCATTTCTCGAGCTGGGACGCGCTCATGTTGACCGCGTCCTTCCACTGGGGCCAGACCTCGTCGAGATCGTTCGTTTCGTCCGCCATGTGCCTCGGGCCTTTCGTAGCAGTTCCGCGCGAAGGACTCCGCGCGTTTCCAAACTCGAGCTGGCGATAGCTTAATCCTAAGTAGGCTGATAAATGTAGAGGGTAGGTCGAACCAACGTCTAAGGAGCTCTACATCATGGCAGGAAACCTTTTGGCACGATCAGCCCACGACCTCGGCGCCGCAGCATGGTTCGGCGGCACCCTGATGGGCGCTGTCGGACTCAACGGTGCAACCGGCAAGGCGAAGGACCCCAAGGAGCGCACCCGGCTGTCCGCGCTCGGCTGGGCGAAGTGGACGCCGGTCCAGGTGGCCGCATTCGCCGTCCACGCGGTCGGCGGCATCGGCCTGATCCTCGGCAACAAGGGTCGCCTCGCGTCCCAGGACTCCGTGGGTTCGAACACCGTCTGGAAGTCCGTCGTCACGCTGGCGGGCATGGCGCTCTCGCTGTACTCGGGGATCCTCGGCAAGAAGGTCGGCGAGCTCGCGGAGCAGGGTGGAGAGGGCGCAACCGAACCGCGTCCCGGTGCCACCGACGAACTGGCCAAGGCGCAGTCGCAGCTGAAGACCACCCAGTGGCTCCTCCCGCTGATCAGCGGCATCGTCGTGGTGATGGGTGCGAAGCAGGGCGAGATGCAGCGTCCCACCAACGTCAAGAAGGGCCTGCTGAAGAAGTAGTCCTTCCGGCCTCGGGTCGGCAGACCCCCGTACTGCCCTGCCGGCAGGCGCCGATCCGGTGCCTGCGGCCGGGGGTCACGGGGGTCCAGCCGTTAAGGCGCGGCCTATTGCATGGTGAAGGCCCGGGCGACGCCGGCGTGGACGGTGTCATTGCGGATCAGCGCCCCGAGGATCCCGTTGCGGAGGCGCATCAGGGGCGTCGGCAGTGGCCGGCCCAGTGCCATGTTGATGTGCGCCTTCCGGCGCGCCAGGGTCGCCTGCGCCCTGCGCTCCTTCTCGTACGCCGCAAGCCTTGCGCCCACGTCCTGGCCGTCCCTCAGCGACGCCGTGATGATCGGCACCAGCCGGACGGCGTCGAGCCAGCCGAGGTTCATGCCCTGTCCGCCGATCGGTGACACCTCGTGCGCGGCGTCGCCCACCAGCACAGTGCGTCCGGCGACGAAGCGCTCGGCGAGCCGGGACTGGACCTCGAAGGCGCTCAGCATCGAATTGGTGCCCGGGTCGACGTCGACGCCCGTCCGTTTCCGGATCAGCTGGGTGAGTGCTTCCGCCGTCGGGCGTTCCACGGGGCAGCCGACGCGGACCACCCACCGCCGGATCCCGGCGGGGAGGGGGAAGGACTCGACGATCCCGCCGTCCTCGAGGTACAGCACGGCATCGTCGCCGTCGCCCGTGGTGTCCTCGAAATCGCCCATGACGTAGCAGTCGGGGTATTTCCGTGCCGGTGCGCGGATGCCGGCGTCGCCCCGGAGCGAGCTGCGTGCGCCGTCCGCCGCGATGACCAACCGCGTCTCCAGGACGGCGTCCTCGCCCCGGACGCGCGTGACGGTCCGGACGCGATCCCCGGAGTCGTGGGCGGCGACGACGGCGACCCCGCGTCGCAGGGTGCCGGGGAAGTCCTCCTCCAGTCGCCGCTCCAGGATCTCCTCGGTGACGGCCTGCGGTACGGCGAGGACGTACTGCTCCGCACCGGGCAGGGCGGCGAAGGACACCGTGCCCACGTGCCGTCCGCCGCTGCGGGCGATGCCGTCGCGGATCCGTACGCCGCGGCTCCGCAGCTCGTCGGCGATACCGCCGGCCTCGAGCGCCCGCAGCGCCGGCGGGTGGATGCCGATCGCGCGCGAATGGCTGCTGCGTTCCGTGCGGCGTTCGAGCACGACGGCGTCGAGGCCCGCCTGGCGCAGGAGCAGGGCCGTGTAGAGCCCGACGGGACCAGCGCCGACGACGACGACGTCACGCATCGCCGACAGCCCCGCCCGACATCCGATCGAGCACGAGCAGATTGATGAAGGGGACGGCGGTGCGGACCCGCCACTGGTCCCTCCCGGCCACGGCCTCGCGCAGTTCGGTGGTCGTATAGCTGCGGCGGATGGAGGTGAGCCCGTCCTGTCGGATGTACGACCCGGGCAGCGGCAGCGTGCCCGCCGAGAACAGGGCGTACGCGAGGGGGTGGCGGGCGATGTCGCTGTGCACTGCGACCCGACGGGCCAGCTGCTCCGTGTCGTCGAGGAGACCGGCGAACTCGCCGGGGTCGAGGTGATGGAGCACATGGTTGGAGGTGACGGCGTCGAATCCGGCGCCCTCCCTGACGAGTTCGGTGCTGAGGGCCCGGCGGAAGGACAGCCCAGGGACGGCAGGCCGTGACGTCGCATAGGCATGGGCGCGCTCGTCGGGGTCGATGGCGGTCACCTCGAGCCGGAAGCCGTCACGCCGCGCCCAGCGGGCGATGGCCCGCGGCACGTCCCCGCCGCCCGAACCGATGTCGAGGAGGGTGTTGGTGCGGTCCTGCGAGAAGGCCGGCCGGAGCAGCGAGGCGTACGTGCGGTGCCAGCCCGACACGACGGCATTGACCACGCCGAACTGCGCATACGTGCGGTCGAGCTTCCGAGGGTCGCAGTCGGGCCGATCCATCTCCTCGACGGCGTCCGGGTCCCGCTGCGCGAGGAACCCTGCTCCGCTCATGCGCCGGCTTGGCTGAGGATGGGCTCGAGGTCCTCGGGCACGGCGGCGTCGGCGTCGTCGGACACGCCGGCGGTCCGGGCCTCGGAAACCGCGGCGGACGCTCCGATCCTGGTGAGGAGCGCGGTCTCGACCGTGAGTCCCGGACCGAAGGCCATGGAACAGATGCGGTTGTTCCCCTCGCTCGCGGGCTGGTCCAGGATGGCCTTCAGGACGAAGAGGACCGTGGCGCTGCTCATGTTCCCGTAGTTGCGCAGGGTCTCGCGCGCCGGCACCAGCTGCTCGGGGCTCAGTCCGAGTTTGGCCTCCACCTTGTCGAGGATGCTGCGCCCGCCCGGGTGGATGGCCCAGTGCTCGATCTCCGAGTAGTCCAGGCCCTTCAGCGACGCGTCGCGGGCGAGCAGGGGTTCGAGGGCCCCGACGATGTGCTCGTCGATGATGTGCGGGACGTACGTGCCGAGGACCATCTCGAAGCCCTCGTCCCCGATGTTCCAGGCCATCGCCTCCTCACCCACGGGCGTGAGCACCGTCTCGAAGTGGTCGAGGCTCAGCGCCGGACCGTCCAGCGGGATGTCCCGCGCGGAGACGATCGCTGCCGCAGCGCCGTCGGCGAACAGGGAGGACCCGACGATGGTGTCGGGGTTGTTCGAGGAGCGGACATGCAGCGAGCACAGCTCGGCGGCGATCACGAGCACGACGGCGTCCGGGTCCGCATCGCAGAAGGCCTTCGCCGACCGGAGTGCGGGGAAGGCCGCGTAGCACCCCATGAAGCCGAGGTGGTAGCGCTGGACCGACGGATCGAGGTCGAGGGCTCGCACCACCTTGTAGTCCGGCCCGGGGGCGAAGAATCCGGTGCAGGACGCCGTGACGACGTGCGTGATGTCCGCGGCCTCGATGCCCGGAGCCGCGTCCAGTGCCTTGCGGGCTGCCTCGATGAAGAGTTTGGTGCCCTCCTCGGCGTAGACCGCGTTGCGGGTCTTGGTGCTCGGCGTCAGGATCCGCAGTTCCTTCTGGTCGAAGAACACCGGATCGTCGGACGTCGCCTCGAGCGTGAGCTCCTTGACGGCGGTGTACCGGGTCTCGATCCCCGAGGAGTCGAAGGCCGCTCCGACGAGGCGCTGTGCCAGCCGCGTGAGGCCCGGCTGCGCAGCGAAGACGTCGCGCACCTGGGGCTGCACCATGATCGTGTCGGGTACAGCTGTTTCGAGGGATCTCAGGATCACTGTCATACGTCCATTACTAGAGGACTAACGCGACAAACACAATGACAGTAGGCTTAGTGTTCACTCTCGCAACCATCCCAGGAGCGCAATGGCCAACGAACCGTCAGGCACCCTCGACCAGGAGGACCCGCGCGGTCCCGCCGTCGACGCGTCCCCTGAACTGCAGGAGTATCCCGGCTTCACCGAGCGCATGGACCCGCGCCCCGACCACGGCGAGGACAGCTACACCGGGCACGGTCGGCTGGCGGGGCGGCGGGCCTTCATCACGGGAGGAGACTCCGGCATCGGCCGGGCCGTGGCCCTCGCCTTCGCACGGGAGGGCGCGGACGTCGCCATCGGCTACCTCCCGGAGGAGGAGGAGGACGGCGCGAGCTGCCTCGAGCTGATCCGCGCCGAGGGCCGGACGGCACTTGCCGTGCCGGGCGATCTCCGGGACGAGTCGTATGCCGCCGCAGCGGTCCGGCAGGTCGTGGAGGGGCTCGGGGGCCTCGACATCCTCGTGAACAACGCGGGCTTCCACATCGCCCAGCCGAACGGCCTCCCCGACATCGATGCCGACCAGCTGCGCCGTACCTTCGAGACGAACGTGTTCGGCACGATCTGGCTGACGCAGGCGGCCCTGCCCCACCTGGGGGAGGGGTCCTCGATCATCAACACCACCTCCGTGCAGGGCTACCACCCGTCGACGAGCCTCATGGACTACGCCGCGACCAAGGCGGCCCTGAACAACCTGACCTTCAGCCTCGCGGGACTGCTGGGCGAGCGTGGCATCCGGGTGAACGCCGTCGCCCCCGGACCCATCTGGACGCCGCTGCAGCCCGCCACGACGACATCCGAGAAGCTGGAGTCGTTCGGCGAGGGAACGCCCCTCGGACGGATGGGCCAGCCGGCCGAGCTCGCCGGAGCCTACGTCTTCCTCGCCTCGAACGATGCGCGCTACGTGTCCGGGGAGATCCTCGGGGTCACCGGCGGCAAACCCCTGGCCTGAGGAGGTCCGGGTGCCGGCACGGGGGGGTGCTGAGCACCGGACCAAGCCGAACCGCGCTGTGGAACGAAGTGCAGGTATCAGCGCCGGCCTTCTCCTGTCCGGCCGACCGGAGGGCTGCTCGTGAAACTCCTGACCGCACTGCCGTCCCGGCGCCGCTCCGCGCTGGCTGCCGTAGTACTGACCGCCTCGCTGGCGCTCGCCGCCTGCGGCAGCGCCGAGGAGAACCCGCTCGGAGTCAATGCGGCCGGACGGGCCGGGACGGCCGAGGACGCCGCCACCGCGAACGGCGGGCGGGCTGTGCCCGTCGGCGCCGATCTCGGCGAGGACCCGCTGAACGTGGGGG
>NZ_CP024915.1:570540-575098 GCF_002953615.1 Arthrobacter agilis
ACGAGGTTCTGCAGCATGAGCCCCAGGCCGAGGCCGAACACGAAGGTGTAGATGCCGACGAGCCACAGTTCCGTCAGGTGGTCGATGGTGCCGGCGAGGCCCAGGCCCGCGATGAGGAACAGGGCGCCCGCGATGAGGTACCTCTTCCACTTGCCGTACTTGGTGACGAGCTGTCCCGCACCGATGGAACCGATCAGGTTTCCGGCGATCATCGGGAGCGTGAGCAGGCCGGCCTCGGTGGGCGTGGCGCCGCGGGCCACCTGGTAGTACTGGCCCAGGTAGCTCGAGCTGGCGAACAGGGCGATGCCGACCGCGATCGAGGCGATGATCGCCAGGGCCGTGGTGCGCTCGGAGATGATCGTGAGCGGGATGATGGGCTCGGCCACCTTCGCCTCGACGACGAGCAGGAGGGCCAGCAGGATCACGCTGCCACCCACCATCAGGGCGCTCTCGCGGGAGAACCACTCGTAGTAGCCCTCCTTGCCGGCGAAGGAGACCCAGATGAGGAGCAGGCTCACACCGGCGGTCAGCAGGATGGAACCGAGCCAGTCGATCCGTGCCTTGCGGCGCGTGTCGGGGAGCTTCAGGGTGACCTGCAGCAGCACCAGGGCGATGATCGCGAGCGGGACGCAGACGAAGAACGTCCAGCGCCAGCCGAGCGGCGAGTCCACGATGAAGCCGCCGAGCAGCGGTCCGCCGGCGGTCGCGACGGCCATGACGCCACCCATGTAGCCGGAGTACCGGCCGCGCTCACGCGGCGCGATGATGGTGCCGATGATGGCCTGCGCGAGGGCGGTGAGGCCACCCATGGCGATGCCCTGGATGACGCGGGCGGTGAGGAGCAGCGGGATGGTGTGGGCGAATCCCGCGAGCACCGAGCCTGCGACGAAGATGACGATGCTGACCTGCACCAGGACCTTCTTGTCGAACAGGTCCGAGAACTTGCCCCAGATCGGCGTGGTCGCCGCGTTGGCGAGCAGCGCGGCGGTGATGACCCAGGCGAAGTCCGTCTGGGAGCCGTTGAGGTCGCTCATGATCGTGGGCAGCGCGTTCGCGACGATGGTGCTGCTCAGGATCGCCGTGAACAGGCCGGCGAGCAGGCCCGTGAGGGCCTGCAGGATCTGCTTGTGGCTCATGGGCTCGCTGCTGCGGTGGTGGGCGGCGTCGGCCGGCTGCCGTGCAGCGGCTTCGGCGACCTTCGCCTCGGTGGGATGGGTGGCCATCAGAGTTCTTCCTTCGGAGTCTCGGACGCGGGGTCCAGGTGGTGACGGCCGTCGTTGCCCGTGCGGTGTGCGGTGGTGCGGAGTGGATCCTGAGGGACGGGGTGTGCCGGCCCGCCAGGGTGCGAGGCTGCGGAGCGGAGGGCGGCCGTGAGGTGCCGTACGGACGACGACGCCGCCTCGGCTTCGCTCTCGGTCCAGTCGGAGAGGATCTCCCGCAGGGCCTCGGCCCTGTGCTCATAGGTTTCGGCGAGGTACGTCCGGCCCTCTCCCGACAGCGAGAGCAGGCAGGCCCGCCCGTCCAGCGGGTCCGGGGTGCGGACCACGAAGCCGAACTGCTCGAGGTCCGCGAGCTGCCTGCTCAGCGCGGATGGCCCGATGCCGAGCCTGCCCGCGAGCGCCGAGGCGCGCATCGGGCCGCCCTCCCCGATGAAGAACAGGACGCCGGTGTGGGCCGGTCCCAGCTCGGAGTACTTCATGGCGGCAGCCGTCACTCCCCGCAGGGCACGCTGCAGATCGAAGATGTTGTGCACCAGCTCTGCGGCCGTGTGCTGCGCTACCGACATGTGGAACTCCTGGCCTCATATACTTCGTTGCTCTAAGTAACTTTACGCCTGCCGTTTCGTTAGGTCAACTAAATAAACACCTCGCGGCCCGTCGCCTTCAACCTCCTTTCCGTCCCTGGAACCGGTGGACCGCACATCCACCGTCGTCGCATACTGTGCAGCGGCGGGTCTGCCCGTCCCGCAACCGCCCGGATCTGCGGACGACGCCGCGTCAAGGAGGCCGGCCGACTGCGCCGGATACTTGCGGTCCCGGCTCACCCCCTGTTAGGCCTGATACACAAGGGCAGGCCGGACCACCTGTCGAGGAGTGCCCGCACCCGGGCCACGGAAGAGGACGTTCGCCATGACGCGCAAGGAACCCCGTGTAGAAGAAGTCGACGAGAGCGAGCTGCGGGTCGAGAAGCGGCCGAAGGAGTGGGCGGCCGGCATTCCCGGCGTCTACCACTCCATGAAGCCCGCACTGGAGCACATGGGCGTGGAGCGCACCCTGAAGACCGTCCTCAAGATGAACCACAAGGACGGGTTCGACTGCCCGAGCTGCGCCTGGCCGGACCCGAACAAGCGCAAGACCTTCGAATTCTGTGAGAACGGCGCCAAGGCCGTCACCTGGGAAGCGACGCCCGTCGTCATCTCCTCCGACTTCTGGTCCGAGCACTCCCTCAGCGACCTGCGCTCGCATTCCGACTACTGGCTGGGCATGCAGGGACGCCTCGTCGAGCCCGTCTACAAGCCGGCCGGCGAGGACCACTACCGCCCGGTCAGCTGGGACGAGGCCTTCGAGATCGTCGGGAACAAGCTGAAGAGCCTCGACTCCCCCGACGAGGCGGCCTTCTACACCAGTGGCCGCACCTCGAACGAGGCGGCGTTCCTGTACCAGCTGTTCGCCCGCGCCTACGGCACCAACAACCTCCCCGACTGCTCCAACATGTGCCACGAGTCCTCCGGCTGGGCCATGGGCCAGACCATCGGCATCGGCAAGGCGACCGTCACGTTCGACGACTACGCGGACGCGGACCTCATCATCGTCATGGGGCAGAACCCGGGCACCAACCACCCGCGCATGCTGACCGAACTGGAGGCCTGCAAGCGCAGCGGCGGGCAGATCGTCGCCGTCAACCCCCTTCCCGAGGCATCGCTCAAGCGCTACAAGAACCCGCAGCTGGTCCGGGGCGTCATCGGCAAGGGCACCGAGATCGCGGACCAGTTCCTCCAGATCCGCCTCGGCGGCGACATGGCACTCCTGCAGGCCGTGTCCAAGCGCGTCTTCGAGGCCGAGGCGAAGAACCCCGGCACGGTCCTGGACCACGCCTTCCTCGAGGAGCACTGCGAGGGCCTGGACGAGCTGCGCGACTACCTGCTGACCCTCGACGAGGCCACCGTCCTCGAAGCCACGGGCCTGCGCACGGAGGAGATCGACGAGCTCGCCGCCCGGTACATCGCCGCCGACAAGGTGATCATCACCTGGGCCATGGGCATCACCCAGCAGAAGAAGGGTGTCGCCACCATCAAGGAGATGATCAACCTCCTGCTGCTGCGCGGCAACATGGGCAAGCCGGGTGCGGGCGCCTCCCCCATCCGCGGCCACAGCAACGTGCAGGGCGACCGCACCATGGGCATCTGGGAGCAGATGCCGCCGGTGTTCATGGACGCGCTCGGCAAGGAGTTCGGCTTCGAGCCGCCCCGGGAACACGGCGCCGACGCCGTGGAGTCGATCCGGCGCATGCGCGACGGCAAGGTCAAGGTGCTCGTGGCGCTCGGCGGGAACCTCGTCGCGGCCATCTCGGACACGCAGGTGGCCGAGAAGGCGTTCGAGAACACCGACATGACCGTGCAGATCTCGATCAAGCTCAACCGCTCGCACCTCGTCACGGGCAAGGAGGCGCTGATCCTGCCGTGCAGGGGCCGCACCGAGATCGACCGCCAGGCCACGGGCGTCCAGTTCGTCTCGGTCGAGGACACCGTGTGCGCGGTGCACCCCTCCTGGGGCAGCGTGGAGCCCGTCTCGGAGAACCTGCTCTCCGAGCCCGCCATCATCAGTCGTCTCGCCCGCGCGACGATCGACGGGAAGATCGACGCCGACTGGGAGGGCTTCGAGAAGGACTACGACCTCATCCGCGAGCACATCGCGCACGTGGTCGAGGGCTGCGAGGACTACAACCGGAAGATCCGGCAGGACGGCGGCTTCATCCTGGCGAACGGTCCGCGCGACTCGCGCACGTTCAACACCCCCACGGGCAAGGCCGTCCTCACCGTCAACGACCTCGAGTACCTCGAGCGCCCCGAGGGGACGCTGATCCTGCAGTCCCTGCGCGCTCACGACCAGTGGAACACCACCATCTACGGCAACAACGACCGCTACCGCGGCATCAAGAAGGGCCGGCACGTGGTGTTCATCAATCCCGAGGACATCGCCGAACTCGGCCTCAAGGACGGCCAGAACGTGGACATCCACGGCGTGTACGACGACGGCGTGCAGCGCGTGCTCCGCGCCTACCGCGTCGTCTCGTACCCGACCGCCCGCGGTTGCGCGGCGTCGTACTATCCCGAGGCGAACGTGCTGGTGCCCCTCGAGGAGGTGGCACAGGGCAGCAACACCCCCACGTCGAAGCAGATCATCGTCCGGTTCGAGCCGAGCACGCACACGGCGCCGTCGAAACACGACGCCGAGGCGACGGCCCAGGTGCCCGACGCCGAACCGGACGGCTTCCCGGTCGCCGGAACGGGAGTGCCCGTGAAGGAGGCGGAGGCCGCGAACGCCTAGAGCCCGACGGG
>NZ_CP024915.1:575352-581074 GCF_002953615.1 Arthrobacter agilis
GCCCGCTTCGGCGGCGGCACCGCCCTGGCCGACGATTTCCTGCAGATCCGCATCGGCGGCGACCAGGCCCTGTTCCAGGGCCTGGGCAAGCACCTGCTCGAACGCGAGGAGGCCACCGGTACCGTGTTCGATTCCGCCTTCATCGCCGAGCACACCCTGGGCCTCGAGGACTACCTCGCGGGCCTGCGCGGAACCGGCTGGGACGAGATCACGACGGCGAGCGGGCTCTCGAAGGCGGAGATCACGAGGGTGGGCGACCGCATGATCGCCTCCCCCGGCACGATCGTCTGCTGGGCGATGGGGCTGACACAGCACAAGCACTCGGTCGCCACGCTGCGCGACGTCGTCAACGTGCTCCTGCTCCAGGGCAACGTGGGGAAGCCCAATGCCGGGGTCTGTCCCGTCCGGGGGCACTCGAACGTCCAGGGCGACCGCACCATGGGCATCTTCGAACGCATGCCCGAGGCGTTCCACGACGCCCTCGACCAGCGCTTCCGCTTCGCATCGCCGCGGAAGCACGGCGTGGACACCGTCGCGGCCATCCGCGCGATGCGCGACGGGAAGGCGCGCGTCTTCATGGGCATGGGCGGCAACTTCGTCCGCGCCACCCCGGACACCGACGTCACCGAGCAGGCGCTGCGCACCACCCGGCTGACGGTGCAGGTCTCCACCAAGCTGAACCGCTCCCACCTCGTCACGGGCGCCCGGGCCCTGATCCTCCCCGCGCTCGGGCGCACCGACCGCGACACCCAGGCCGGCGGGAACCAGCGCGTCACGGTCGAGGACTCGATGAGCGCGGTGCACGCCTCCACGGGACGCCTGCAGCCCGCGAGCGACCAGATGCGTTCCGAGATCGAGATCGTCTGCCAGCTCGCCGATCGCCTGTTCGCGCGCAGCGGCAGCCCCTACGGCGTCAACGCACCCCAGCTCGACTGGACCGCCGCGCAGGCGGACTACCGCGTGATCCGCGAGCACATCAGCGCCGTCGTGCCCGGCTTCGGCGACTTCGAGACCCGCCTGGACAGGCCCGGCGGCTTCGTCCTGCCCAACGGGCCCAGGGACAGCCGTACCTTCACCACCGCGACCGGCAAGGCGAACTTCACCGCCAATCCCCTCGAGTACCCGCACGTGCCCGAGGGCCGGCTGATCCTGCAGACCCTCCGTTCGCACGACCAGTACAACACCACGATCTACGGCAAGGACGACCGCTACCGCGGGATCTCCGGCGGCCGCCGCGTGGTGTTCGTCAATCCGCAGGACCTGACGGAGGCGGGTATCGACGACGGCGACATGGTGCACCTGGTCTCGGAGTGGGCGGACGGCGTCGAGCGCCGCGCCGAGGACTTCCGGGCGGTCGCCTACTCGACGCCGAAGGGCTGCGCGGCCGCCTACTACCCCGAGACGAACGTCCTGGTGCCCCTGGATTCGACGGCGGACGTCAGCGGGACGCCGACGTCGAAGTCGGTCGTCGTGCGGCTCGAGAAGGCCGCCTGACGAGGCCACTCCTGTGGCGGCGCTCCCCGCCCGGACGTCCTCAGCCGGCCAGCCACGGCAGCGCCAGGGACGGCACGGCGTCACCTGCGGCGCAGCCCTCGGCAGGGACCACCATCACGCCGTCGGCCGCTGCGAGTCCGCGCAGCATCCCGGACCGCTGGTGCGTGCTCGGCACCGCGCGCTTCGATTCGCTCCGGTAGGGCACCAGCCGGCTCCGCCCCGGCAGCGGCTCGAAGGCGTCCGCGCTCGTCACGGTCCCCGGCTCCTCGAGCGGTGAGCCGCGCAGTCCCGCGAGCAGCGGGCCGGCCACCGTGAGCATCGCCATCATCGCGGCGAGCGGATTGCCGGGCAGTCCCACCAGGAAACGTCCGTCGCGCAGTCGTGCCAGCAGCGTCGGGTGTCCCGGCCGCATCGCGATGCCGTCGATGATCAGTTCGGCGCCGAGTTCGGTGAGCGCCCTGCGGATGTGGTCGGCGGACGAGCTGCCCGTTCCACCGGTCGTGATGAGGACGTCGCCGGAGGCCCGCGCGAGGGACAGCTCATCGGTCGGTTCGGCGCTGATGGCCGCCACGACGTCGTCGAGGTCGTCCTTCGCGCGCCCCGCGACGTCGACGTGGCCGCCCAGCATCGCGACGAATCCGGGCAGCTGGGGGCCGAAGGTGTCACGCACCTGGCCGGGGTGCGGGAGCCCGTGGTCGATCACCTCGTCCCCTGTCATCAGCAGGGACACCCTCGGTGCCCGCAGGACGGCGAGGGTGTCGTGGCCGCACACCGCGGCGAGGGCGATCTGCGCCGGGTTCAGGACGACGCCGGCCGGGATGGCCTCGGAGCCTGCCTCGGCCTCCTCCCCTGCCGGGCGGACGTGCTCGTGCGGGGATGGCTCGTCGGGCCGGGCGGAGTCGTTGCGGTCCAGCACGTCCCCGCGCACCGACCCGTGCTCGGTGCGCAGGATGCCGACGGCGTTCTGCGGCACCACGCCACCGGTGAGGATGAAGGTCGCCTCGCCGGGGGCGAGGGACACCGCACCGGAGTCGGAGTGCGGCGACGGTCTTCCTCGGGGGTGCTCCTCGGGCTCCGTGTGCCTCACGAGCGTCCAGGGCGGCTCCCCGTTCACGGCCCAGCCGTCCATGGCGGACGACGCGTAGTGCGGGATGGCCTGCAGTGCGTGGACGGGTTCGGCGAGCGTCTGCCCGAGGGCGTCGGCGAGGTTGACGGTCTGGAACGGCAGCGGGCGCCCCGCGCCGTGGGCGAGTGCGCGCGCGGCCATCCAGTCGACGTTGTGCGCTGCGGCGGCCTCGCTCATGCGGGGTCTCCGTCCGCCGCGGCCTCGGCGCAGAGCGCATCGGCCACCGCCATGGCCGAGCGCATGGCCAGGTCCTCGTCGGCCTGCCCGCTGCCGACCGCGAGGCCCGCGGCGTACCCGACGACGAAGGTGGTGAGGGGTGCCGCCGGGCGGACGACGCCGTGGGCGGCCTTCCCGGCGAGGCCGAGGACGGCGTCGACGTCGACGCGCGTCCCGTCGATCTCGTAGGCGGCGAGCAGTTTCTCGGTCCAGTCGTGCAGCAGCTTCTGGCGGTCGTCCATGGGCCCTCCGGGCAGTACTAGGGGACGTCGACTCCCAGCGCTCGTGCATCACTCCAGGTGTCGACGTCGTGCGTTGTGCCCGGCGGAACCGGGACCGGTCTGCTCCTCACACTAGCAAGGAGGCTGCGGATCGACAGGTTGTCGGCCGAACCCCGGGCGAGGACCTCGTCGATGGCGCCTCCGAGCGCGTCGCTCCGGTAGAGGGCGGCCAGCGGCTGTTCGCGGCCGCCGTCGACCGCGACCAGCGAGGTCGTCCCGCCGAGCGCCGCCTCGGCGAGAAGCACGCGAATGAGCACGGCCACGCGCGGCATGTCGCAGGCCACCACGGCGCACCACGGCGCCCTCCCACCGGTCCCGGCCCGGAACCCGGCGACGACGGCGGCGGCCGGTCCGGCGAAGGGCGGGTGTTCCCGCACGAACGACGGCGGCCCCTCCCCGGAGGGCCGGGCGCCGCCGTCCGGTTCCGGTCCCACGATCGTCAGCCGCTCCGCATCGGCGAGGGCGGCGCACGTGCGCTGCAGCAGCGTCGCTCCGTCGAGGACGAGTCCCGCCTTCGGCACACCGCCGAGCCTCGTGGAGCGGCCGCCCGCCAGGACGATCGCATCGAATCGGGGGGCGTCGGGGATCACGCGGCGGTCTCCGTGAGGAACTCGCTCCACTGCGGGGCAGGCTTCTCGAGCTCGCGGATCTGCCACTGGGGCCCCCGCGGGGGCAGCGGGACGACGCGCAGCTTCCAGCCGAGGCTGGCGAGCGTCTTGTCCCCCTTTGCGTTGTTGCACTTCAGGCAGCAGGCCACGAGGTTCTCCCACGTGTCGCCGCCACCCCTCGATCTCGGCAGGACGTGGTCGATGGTCGAGGCCGTCTTGCCGCAGTAGGCGCACAGGTGGTTGTCCCGCCGCAGGACCCCGCGTCTCGTGGCCGTGACGTCGTGCCGGTAGGGGACCCTGACGTATCTGTTGAGCAGGATCACGGACGGCCGTCCGAGGATCTCGGTGGGTCCGACGACCGGCTCGTCGTCCTCCGCGATGACGCTGGCCTTGCCGGTGAGGACAAGCACGAGTGCCCGGCGGAACGTGACGACCGCCAGTGGTTCATACCCTGCATTCAGAACAAGAGTGCGCATACGGTGGCCTCATTGCTGACCTGTTCCCCGCAACCGGTTGCCATCCCGGGGTACGGGAGAAGAGCTTCGGATTGACACTGCAAGGGTAAGCCGGAGACCGGCGTGCGGCGAACCGGCGCGGGGACGGGTTGACGCGCCGCACGGCGTCGGGCTACCGCCGCCCAACGACGGAGGAACCGGCACGTCCGTGCCGGTTCCTCCGTCGTGAGTTGCTGGGGTGATCAGCCGCCGACGCGGATGTAGACGCCGCCCGAGCCGAGCTCTGCCGGTGCGATCACCGTGGTGTTGCCGTTGAAGCCACCGTGGACGGCCTGGCCGCCACCGATGTAGACAGCGATGTGGGCCATGCCCATGCCGCCGTCGGCGTAGTAGATGAGGTCACCCGGGATGGCCTCGCCTGCGCCCACCGTGCGGCCGAGGGAGAGGTAGCCTGCCGGCCAGCCGTGGAAGTTGATGCCCGCGGCGGCGAGCGAGTTGCTGACCAGGCGCGTGCAGTCCTGCATGACGCCGAGCTGGCCCTGGGCCGCGGCGGCGATGGTCGCCGCGACTCCGGAGGAGGCGGCCGGGGCGGGAGCAGGAGCCGGGGCGGGAGCAGGAGCCGGGGCGGGAGCAGCCACGGCGACCGGGGCGGCCTGTGCGACGGGGGCCGCGGCGACGGGAGCCGGTGCGACCGGCGCCTCGACGACGACGGGTGCCGGAGCCTCGGCGACGGGTGCCTCGACGACGACCGGTGCCGGAGCCTCGGCGACGGGTGCCTCGACGACCGGGGCGGGCTCGGCGACGGGCGCCTCGACGACGACCGGCTTGGCGGTGACCTTGACCGGGGTCATGTTGAAGGCGACGGCGGTCTCGGACGAGGCGACGACGGCCGCGCGGGCCGACGTGACCGTGACGCTGGACGCTGCGGCGTCACGCTGCGGCTGCAGGTCCGCGGCGTTGGCTGCGACCCCGCTCGTCAGGACGAGGCCGGAGGCCGCGGCGATGACGGCGGCCTGGCGGCCCATGCCGCCGGTGGTGACGGCCTTGGCGAGGGCCGAGAGGCCGGCGGTGTCCTGGGTTTCGCTGCGGTGGCGGGCGATGATGGCGCGTGAAGACATGGTGGTTTCTCCGAAGGGGTTCTAGCGGACGCGGACGAAGCCGGCGCCGGGAAGGTCTGAGAGGTTGTGGAGGCCGGTGTTCATGCCGTTGAGGCCACCGCTGATGACCTGGCCGTTACCGACGTAGATCGCGACGTGGCCCGCCGTGATGACCAGGTCACCCGCAGCGGGGGATCCGACGACGTCGCCGAACTGGAAGAACTGGCCGGGTGCGAGATCGCCGACGGACTTGCCGACGGAGCGCAGGGCGGTCTCGACCATCGCGGTGCAGTCCTGGGCGACGCCGATCTGGCCGTAGGCAGAGGCGACCAGTCCGGCAGCGACACCGGAGGACTGGACAGGCGCGGGTGCCGGTGCGACGACTGGCTCGGCGACGGCCACGGCGGCGGGTGCAACCACGGGTGCGGCGGGGGAAGAGGACGAC
>NZ_CP024915.1:581174-593487 GCF_002953615.1 Arthrobacter agilis
GGTCTGCGCTAGGAGCGCCGCGAACGCGACGAGAGGGCCCGCCTGCCCGCCGATGAGAACTTGTGCGCTCAGGGCGGCGATGATCCCAGTACCTGCGATCGGCATCATCTTTCTCAGAGCTAAAAGAGCAGCTTTATGACCAGATATCCAGGCTTCGTCGGATGCTTGCGTGTGCTTGGTGCGGATCCCGGCTGCTGCGTTCCGGGTGATGAGGCCTTCAGCGGCCTGGCGGGTGACGAACAAGCAGACGGCCGGCAGGAAGATGATGGTCAGGAGCAAGATGGTCAAAGCGACGTACTCTTCAGGCATCATTCACCAGCAGTGACGAGTGGATCGTTGTCATGCGCTCGAGTCTAGCCAGCGCCTTTCTCCAGCCGTCTTGTAGAACGATCCCTCAGCGGGACTGGGCCCGCCGACTGTGCACTGCCGGCGGGCTATGCGATTAGGCGTGTTCGACGGGGAGCCACAGTTCGCAGGTGGCTGTGCTGAAGTCGTCGGCGCGTTCGAGGACCGCGACGATGGTTGGGCCCGGGCGCAGGCGCCACGGGTTGGAGGGGAACCAGTCCGTCGCGGTAGCCGCCCAGGCGGACTGCAGGGCAGCCGGGTACTCGCCCTCGGTCCGGAACACCGCCCACGTCCCGGTGGGTACCTCGAGGGCGTCGAGATCCTCGGGTGCGCGAGTTGGCTCGGTGATCGCAACTCCGTGCAGGTAGGTCAGTTCGCTGCCTTCTGCGTAGTCGGGGTCGACGTCGGCGCTGACCTGCAGCAGGCCAGCTGGCTCGGTATTGCCCAGGCTTTTGAGCCGGGCGTGCTCGTCGGTTGGTAGGGACGCGATGTGCGCCTGGATGTGCGGGTTGATGCCCTGGTGGATGAGCGGTACCCGGGCTGCGTGGCCAACGAGGCGGAAGGCCGGGCGTTCCGTGATGCGGGTGTCCATGGTGGTTCTCCCTTCTACGGTCAGGCGGAACCTGAGCTGCGGTTGAGTGCGAAGGGGTCCGCCGTCCCGGCGTACGTCGCCGGGCCTTGCACCGTGTACTGAGCGGAAAGCTCGACCGAAGGCTTCGCTCGACCCGTAGCCGTAGCGCACCGCGATGCTGAGCAGGTCACCGTCACCAAGCACGTCGCCTGCAGCGAGTGTCATGCGGCGGCGCCGAACGTACTCCGATAACGGCATACCGGCCAGCGACGAGAACATTCGCCGAAGGTGGTACTCCGTCGTCCCGAGTTCCATCGCAACAACGGACACGTCCAGGTCGTCGGTCAGACTGTCCTCGACCATTTCAACGAATTTGTTCAGTTCAGTGATCACGGCTCTCCCTTCACCATCCAGCCTTCCGGGTCTCCGTGATCGGCACCCTACTATCGCGGCCCGATCCGATCACCTCACCGTGTAAGTACTGCAAGGAGGCCGGTTTCACACCGCTTCGTACCTAAGCCGCGAGTTTGAAGCAAGTCGGTACTACTTGGGTCAACATGCGTCCACCCGACGCGATGAAAATGCACGGAAGGGCACCTCCAGCCTGCATCAAAGCGTCACAGTGCGGGTATTTTCGGATTTCTAAAAGGAACGTTTTCGCTACATCCCTTATCGATGTTGTCCAACGGCGTTTACGCCACCGTTTTGTGTAGCGATAGTCAGTGCCGAAATCTATGCGCCAATACGCCTCACCGCTGAAGGGTTCCGCTACATCGCACAGGGCATAGGCCCCTTTGGAGCCTTACGTCGAAGCCTGTAACAGTCAGCCCGGTCAAAACAGCGGCCAGGGCACCGCCGGCATGTCCCCGTGCGGAGGCGGGAATCTCCCGGTCGCTCGCAGGGCGGCGCAACGAGCAGCGAGCGACGCGACCTCCTCGGCGGTGAGTAGCTCCGCCAGCTCACGACCGAGCGAGCCCTGAAGCCCGTCGCGGACACGATCGATGCCCTCGAGTTCCTCGGCCGTCAGTGCTTCGCCCACCCAGCCCCAGAGCACCGTGCGTAGCTTGTGGTCCCCGTGGAAGGTGAGCCCGTGGTCCACGCCGTACCGGTGCCCTTCACTCACTGCGAGGATGTGGTCGCCCTTGCGGTCGGCGTTGTTCACGACGACGTCGAACACCGCCATCCGCCGCAGTGCCGGGGTGTCCTCGTGGACGAGGGCCACGATCCGGCCGGCCTCGTCCTGGCCCTCGAGGACTTGCTTCCAGCCCGTCTCCGGCACGTCATCGGCCGCGACCAGGTCTACCGCGTCCTGGTCCGGGTCCGTCTCCTGCCACAGCTGCACCATGCCCTCGCCGAACGGGCCGTCGCGCAGCCACGTGCGCGGGACGATGTTCCAGCCGAATGCCTCGGACACGAGGTAGGCGGCCACCTCCCGGTGGGCCAAGCAGCCGTCGGGGAAGTCCCACAGCGGTTTCTCGCCCTTGATCGGCTTGTACACGACCGCCGTACCGCCGATGCTGCCCAGGAACGTGGCGTTCGACGCCGTCGTGATCCGGCCGGTGAGGGTCAGCTCGGCGGTCACCAGGTCGGGCGCCGGCATCAGGCCTCGGGGAGGGTGCAGATGTGCCCTTCGGCGTCGATGGGGTAGCCGCAGAGCTCGCAGATCGGACGCCCGGCGCCCACCACCTCACGGGCCCGCTTGGCGAAGGCGCGGGCGGTGCCGACCGGCATCCGCACCCGCAGCATCTCGGCCGCGTCGACGTCGTCGTCTTCGAGCAGCGCCTCGTCGTCGTCGGCATCGGAGAGCGGATAGGCCTCGATGACGATCTGCGCCGTCGTCGGGTCCCACCCCAGGCTCATGACACCGGTGCGGAACTGCTCCTCGACCGTCTCGAGCTGGTCGTTGTCGACGAGCTCGATCGGAGTGCTCGTGGGAATGCTGAAGGGGTTGCCGTCGAGGGCGATGAGCTGGTCGAGGACCTCGTCGATCTTCTCGGCGAGCTGGGCCGACTGCTGCTTCTCCATCGCGATACTCACGATCTGCTTCCCCGTGCGCACCTGCAGGTAGAACGTGCGCTGTCCCGGAACGCCGATGGTGCCGATGACCACCCGGTCGGGCCACTCGAACTCGTGAACAGTTGTAGGCATAGGACTACCTTAGGCTCCTGCGGTCGGGGGAGTCGTGTGCCCTGCGCCACCGCCCACCGGCGCATCACCGGAGGGGGCGGCGGCCGACAGCCACGACAGGTCCCCGGCGTCGGTGTTGGTGGCGAGGACGGTCGGCCGGCTGGTGCCATACTGCACGATCGAGACGGAGGCGGGGCCGACGTGGATGCGCTGGAACAGGTCGAGGTGCGTGCCGAGCGCGTCGGCGAGGACCGACTTGATGATGTCGCCGTGGCTCACCGCCACCCACACGGCACCCGGCCCGAACTCCGCCTCGAAGGCAGCATCATGGCGGCGGATCGCCGCCACCGAGCGGGCCTGCATCGCAGCCATGGACTCACCGCCGGGAAAGGTCACGGCGGACGGCTGCGACTGCACCACCGGCCACAGCGCCTCGGTCGCGAGATCGGCGAGCATGCGGCCCTGCCACTGCCCGTAGTCGCACTCGGTGATCCCGGCGTCGACCGGCGCGTGCGGGGTGCCCGTCTGCCGGTCGAGGATGAACTGCGCGGTCTGCCGGCACCGCTCGAGGGGACTGGACACCACCCCGACGACGGGCACCGCCGCGAGCCGCGTACCCGTCGCGGCCGCCTGGTCGCGGCCGATCTCGTCGAGGCTCACGCCGTCGGCCCGCCCGGCCAGCAGTCCGGACGCATTTGCTGTGGTGCGGCCGTGCCGCACGAGGAGAACCGTGGCCATCCACCCAGCCTAACCACCCGGCAGACAGTTCCGGAGGCGGGGAATCCTGCAGGGCGCACGTGCGTTAGGCTTTTTGTATCAAGGGGAGTACTCCCGTCTGTGATCGGCCCGTCAATACGGATGCACCGCTGCATTCCGGGCCGATCGGTTCCGGTTCCGACCGGGCGGAGGAGACCTTGGCGCCTATGTCCGACGCCTACCCTTTGGAGTACCCCTCATGCAGGTCACACCCCTGATCTGGTTGATCACCATTGCCGTGACGATCCTCTTCTTCGTCTACGAGTTCTTCGCGCACGTGCGCAAACCCCACGAACCGACCATCGGCGAGTCCGCGCGCTGGTCCGCCTTCTACATCGGCCTGGCCCTGCTGTTCGGCGTCGGTATCGGCGTTCTGTCCGGCTGGACGTTCGGCGGTGAGTACTTCGCCGGCTACCTGACGGAGAAGGCCTTGTCCATCGACAACCTCTTCGTCTTCCTCATCGTGATGACCGGCTTTGCCGTCCCCAAGAAGTACCAGCAGAAGGTGCTGATGATCGGCATCATCATCGCCCTGATCCTGCGCGGCGCATTCATCGCCATCGGCGCCGGACTGATCGAGAACTTCTCCTGGGTCTTCTACATCTTCGGCGCCCTGCTGCTCTTCCTGGCCTACAAGCAGGCGTTCGGCAGCCACGACTCCAACCCCGCCGACGGCAAGTTCATGCAGCTCGTCCGCCGCGTCCTGCCCGTCACCGACGAGTACCACGAGGACAAGCTCACCGTGAAGAAGGGCGGCACGCGCTTCGTCACCCCGATGCTGCTCACCATCATCGCGATCGGCTTCGTGGACCTCATCTTCGCCGTCGACTCCATCCCCGCGATCTACGGCCTGACCAACGAGGCGTACATCGTCTTCACCGCCAACGCCTTCGCCCTCATGGGCCTGCGCCAGCTGTTCTTCCTCATCGGCGGGCTGCTCGAACGCCTGGTCTACCTGGCCCAGGGCCTCGCCGTCATCCTCGCGTTCATCGGCGTGAAGCTCGTCTTCCACGCCCTGCACGTCAACGAGCTGTCCTTCATCAACGGCGGACAGCCGCTGCTCTGGGTCCCCGAGATCCCCATCTGGTTCTCGCTGCTGTTCATCGGCGCCACGATCGCCGTCGCCACCGTCGCGAGCCTGCTCAAGACCCGGGGCGACGACGGCCGGAACGACCGCCACCACGTGGACGGCGGGCAGGTCACCGCCGCCGAGCCGGAGGGCCACGCGGGGGATCCCGACGCCGACGAGACGACGAGCTCGACGGCGGGCGCCTCGAAGTAGCTGCCCGAGCGGTAGCCGCAGGACCGACGATCGACCCCGGGCGCCTAGGTGGCGGTCGGGGTCGATCGACGTCCGCCCGGCAGGAGGGCCCGGCCGCCGTCCTGTACGGAGAAGGCGGCCGCCGTCGCGGTGTTACGCACCGCGAGGTGTGCGAAGGCCTCGGCCAGTTCGGGCGGATGGACGACGTCGACGTCGGTGTCGAAGCGGTTCACGGAGGCGGCGAGGGCCACCCATGACCAGGCCCCCGCCGTCAGGCCGCACCGGTCGGCGCCGAGGTCCTCGACGGTGCCGTCACCCGCGAACGGGAGCACCTCGGACGCCGGGCGGTGGAGGATCACCGTCCCGGTGCACGGCCATCGATCGTCCTGGCTGGAGCCCTTGAAGCGCGCCGCGACGAACCCGGCGACGTCGTCGCCGGGAACCTGCCGTGCCGTGAACCGTGGACCCGAGGGGCTGCGGGCATCGATCCGGTCCGCGCGGAAGATGCGCCAGTCGTTCCGGTCGAGGTCCCAGGCCACCAGGTACCAGCGCCCCTGTGCGGCGACGAGATGGTGCGGCTCCGCCCTGCGGGGAGGCGTGGGACCGGCGTCGGCGGAGGCTCTTCCGCCGGCGTAGTCGAAGCGCAGCACGGTGCGGGCCCGGATGGCGGCGGAGAGGGTGATGAGCACCTCCGGTGACACCGTTCTCCGCGCCTGGTCGCCGGGGAAGGCGGGGAGCGCGGTGACGTCCAGGGCATCGAGGCGGTGCCTCAGCCGGGAGGGCAGGACCTGGCGCACCGTGGCGAGGGCGCGGCGCGCCGCTTCCCCGATCCCGACTCCGGAGGCGGGCACCGTCTGCAACGCCACGGCCAGGGCGATGACCTGGTCGTCGTCGAACAGGAGAGGGGGTACCTCATCGCCGGCGTCGAGCCTGTATCCGCCGTCGGGGCCCATCGTGGCGCGGATGGTGTAGCCCATCTCGCGCAGTCGGTCTACGTCGCGCCGTACCGTCCGGTGGCTGATCTCCAGGCGCTCCGCCAGCACGGATCCCGGCCAGTCCCGCCGCATCTGCAGCAGGGACAGCAGCTGCAACAGGCGCGAGGCGGTTGTCGTCATGCCTCCGATCCTAGATCGGGTATAGGACCGGAACCGTCCTACATGCCTGCGAGAGTCGGGAACGTCGGGGAAAGCCCCGGCATCCGACCCCACGAGGAGCAGCCATGAGCATCACCACCACCACCCACCTGAACTTCCGCGGCGAGGCCCGGGCAGCCCTGGACTTCTACCGGTCCGTCTTCGGCGGCCAGGTCACGATCGCGACGTACGGCGACTTCGGCATGCCCGCAGGACTCCCCGGTGCGTACGACGTCGTCTTCGGTCAGGTCGAGACCGAGAGCGGGTTCCGCGTCATGGCGTACGACATCCCCGGACAGTCGGGCGGTCCGGCGAACACCGCGGGGTCGACCCGGCGGGAGAGCGGCACCACGATCACCGACCAGCCGTTCTTCGTCTCAGTACGCGGCACCAGCCTCCACGACGTGCAGGACTACTGGGCCAGGCTCTCCGTCGCGGCAACCGTCATCGAACCCCTGGCCGCCTCCGCATGGAGCCCCGGATTCGGCATGCTGACGGACAGCTTCGGCGTGACCTGGATCCTCGACGTCGCCCCTGCCACCGGGGTGTAGTGCTGGTTGTCCGCGCTGCGGCGCGGACAACCAGCGGGATCCGCCGTGCTGTCCGCCGCCGACGACGATGATCCGCCATCGTCCAGCCCGCGTCGATGTCGTTTGACTCACATTATGAGCGCATGTTCAGATTGTGAGTAGCAATCAGACGACATCGGCCTTCAACGACGAAGCGGGACTCATGGCAGACTGGCAGATCCTCTCGATCACGGCGGTGGCGATCATCGCCATCGTGTTCCTGATCCTCAAATTACGGGTCAACCCGGCGCTCTCCCTGGTGATCGGAGCAGCCGGCCTCGGCCTCGCCACCGGCCTGGGGGCCACGGGCACGACGGACACGATCATGCAGGGCTTCGGCGACATCATGTTCGAGGTCGGGCTCCTCATCGCCTGGGGTGTCCTCATGGGCGCGATCCTCAACGAGATGGGCGCCATTAACAAACTCGTCGAGCGGTTGATGAAGGTCTTCGGGCCGAAGGGCATCCCGTACGCGCTGGGCCTGACGCTCGGCACCATGCTGCAGTCGATCTTCCTCGACGTGCTGCTGGTCATGAGCGCACCCCTGGCGCGGCGGATCGCCCCGAAGCTCGGCAAGTTCGGAACGGCCAGGATGGCCACGGCCATGGCCATCAGTCTCGAGTGCGGGATCGTCCTCATGGTCCCGGGCGTCGCGACCGTGGCGCTGGCCGGCCTGCTGGGCGTCCCCCTGGGCAGCATGCTCATCTTCGGCCTGCTCGTCATCATCCCGACGATCCTCGTCTCGATCTTCATCATGGACTTCTTCATCCAGCGCGGCTTCTGGAACGTGGAGAAGGACCAGGAGCCGATGGAGGAGGCGCAGGACCTCGGTGCCGACGGCACCGCCCCCGGCGGCGCGCCCGTCGGCGCCCCCGTCATGCCGTCGGACGATCCGGCGGCGGTCCTGCCCGCCTCGGATCCGCGGAGCCGCGTCGGACTGCTTCCCTACGACGTGCGGACCCGCACGGCGAGGGGCCCGAAGGAGGCGAGCCTGCTCGTCATGTTCGGTCCGATGCTCCTGTCCCTCGTCCTCATCGGCGGTGGCGCCCTGGCCGGGATGGCCGGCTTCACGTCGCCCGTCACCGACTTCCTCTCCACCCCGGTCATCGCGCTCCTGATCGGCCTGCTCGGCACCAGCTTCGTCGCCCGCCGCACCATCGGGACCAAGCGCGTCGAGGAAGCCGTCGTCGGCGGTTTCCGTGAGTCCGGGCAGATCCTGATCCTCACCGGCGCCGGTGGCGCGCTCGCCGCCGTCGTCGCCGCGAGCGGCATGGGTGACGTCCTGGGCGGCTACTTCTCCGCCTCGTCCGTGGCACCGCTGCTCGTGGTGTGGGGCATCGCGGCCCTGCTCCACGTGGCTGTCGGGTCGGTCTCCATCTCCGCGATCACCGCGGCCGGGCTCCTGGCGCCCGTCGCACCGACGCTGGGCCTCGACCCGGTCCTCATCGCGCTGGCCGCCGGAGCAGGATCGCTGTTCTTCGTCCACGTCACGTCCAACACCTTCTGGCTGCTGCAGTCCATGCTCGGCCAGACCACGCGGGGGACCTTCAAGACCTGCTCCATCGGCGTCTCCGTCGCGTCCGTGGTGGCGCTCGGGTTCACCCTGATCCTCAGTCTCTTCCTCTAGAAAGGGCACCGTGACTACCACTGACCAGGTTGCGCCGCTGAAAGGCATCCGCGTCCTCGAACTCGGCAACTACATCGCGGCGCCCACCGCCGGCCGGCTGCTCGCCGACTTCGGCGCCGAGGTGATGAAGATCGAACGCCCGCGCACCGGCGACGAGCTGCGGAACTGGAGGCTGGGCTCGGGCACCACGTCCATGCTGTACCGGACGATCAACCGGAACAAGAAGTCGATGGTCGTGGACCTCCGCACCGACGAGGGCCGCCGCTGCATCCTCGACCTCGTGGGGCAGTGCGACATCGTGCTCGAGAACTTCCGCCCGGGCACCCTCGAGAAGTGGGGCCTCGGCCCGGCGGAGCTCGACGCGGCGAAACCGGGCATCATCGTCACCAGGATCTCCGCCTTCGGGCAGACCGGCCCGATGTCCTCCCGGCCCGGCTTTGCCGCCGTGGCCGAAGCGTACGGCGGCTTCCGCCACCTCGTGGGTGACCCGGACCGGCCGCCGGTCCGCGTCGGCGTCTCGATCGGCGACTCGATCGCCGGCCTCTACGCGGCGTTCGGGTCCGTCATGGCACTCTTCGCCCGCGAGCGCGACTCGGGCGTCCAGCGGCCGCCCCTCGACCACCGCATCATCGACGTGGCACTCAACGAGGCGATGCTGTCCGTGATGGAATCACTGGTCCCGGACTACAGCGCCTACGGCCTCCAGCGGGAACGAACCGGCGGGAGGATGGAGGGCATCGCGCCGTCGAACGCCTACCTCTGCTCCGACGGCGGGAGCATCGTCGTCGCGGGGAACGGCGACAGCATCTTCAAGCGCTACATGCAGATCATCGGGCGTCCCGATCTCGCCGACGATCCCGGGCTGGAGAGCAACGCCCAGCGCTGGGCGCGGCGCGACGAGCTCGACGCCGCGATTGGCGAATGGTCCGGCCGGCACACCGCCGCCGAGGCCCTCGCGCTCCTCGACCAGGCCGGGGTTCCCTCCGGGCCCATCTACACGGCCGGGGACATCGTCGACGACGAGCAGTACCGGGCCCGCAACATGGTCCAGCACCTCGACGTCTCCGACGGGGAGAGGACCCTGCCGGGCGTCGCCTTCCCGGGCATCACGCCCGTCATCGGGGGGGCGTCGCTGCCCATCCGCAACCTCGGCCCCGACCTCGGCGCCGACACCCACGACATCCTCGTCGGCCTGCTCGGCAGGACGCCCGAGCAGGCCGGCGACTTCATCGCCCGAACGGAACTGGAGACCGTATGAACACCCCCGACTCCCGCGCAGTCCTCCGCGACGTCACCCTCCGCGACGGCCTGCAGCTCACCGGCGGCATCCTCCCCACGGCCAGGAAGGCGGAGATCGTCCGCGAGCTCCTGGCCACCGGCGTGACCGCCATCGAGGTGGGCTCCATGGCCCGGCCGGACCTCGTGCCGTCGATGGCCAACACCGTCGAACTCCTCGAGCTGCTGACCCCGGAGGAACGGGCGTACTGCCACGTGTGGGTCGCCACCCCGGGCAACGTCCGCCGGGCGCTCGCGGCCGGCGCGCTGCACCTGCAGTACTGCCTCAGCGTCACCGACGCGCACAACCTCGCGAACATCGGGCGCACCACCGAGGCGAGCATGGACGCGCTGCCCGAGGCCGTCGGGCTCGCGCACGCCGCCGGGGCGACCATCCAGCTGTGCCTGGCCACCTCCTTCACGTGCCCCTTCGAGGGCGACGTCGACCCGCAGCGCGTCCTCGACCTGGTGCGCGATCCCCGCGCCGAGGGCACCAACGGCGTCGTCATCTGCGACACGCTGGGGCAGGCCTCTCCCGGCGAGGTCGGCTCCCTGATCGGGAAGGTCCGCGACACGGGCCGTTTCGAGGAGATCGTGTTCCACGGGCACGACACCTGGGGGATGGGGGTGGCCAACGCCCTGGCGGCGACCGACGCCGGCGCGACCATGATCGACGGCGCCCTCGGCGGACTGGGCGGCTGCCCGTTCGCACCGGGCGCCTCGGGGAACACCGCCACCGAGGACCTGCTCTTCGCGCTCCGCCCGGACTGGCTGACACCGGACACGTTCGCAGCACTCGTCCGCCTCGGCGAGGGAGTCACCGCCGAGGTCGGCGAGGCGAGCCGCTCCAAGGCGGCCCAGGGAGCCCGCTCGGAGGCCAAGGCGTTCGGGTGGGTCCTGCCGAAGGACGCCGCCTAGCTGCCGCCGCCCGGCGACGGCAGCTGTGCCTCGCCGGGATGCCTGCCCCCGAGCATCCTTGTGATCTGTTCGGCGGCGGCCAGGAGGTCCTCCACCCACTGCTCGCACACCTCGAGGGGCATCCGGAGGGTTGGCCCCATCACCGTGACGGCGCCGACGAGATCCCCCTGGGAGTCGAACACGGGGGCGGACAGGCCGCTCGCCCCCGACTGCCGCTCGCCCGTGGTGATCGCGTAGCCGTCCTCGCGTGCCCGGTCGACGGCGGCCCGGAGGGCCCCGCTGTCGGTGATGGTGCTGTCCGTCAACCGGTCCAGCGACTCGGCCTCGATCTCGGCGAGGAGCCCCTCCGTCCATGCGAGGAGCACGCGTCCGGCGGATCCCGCGTGCAGGGGCAGGATCCGGCCCACCTTCATCTCCCGGCGCAGCATGTGGTGCGTCTCGGCCATCGCCACGCACACCCGGTAGTGCATCGAGGACTCGAAGAAGCACGCCGTCTCACCCAGGCGGTCCCGCAGGTCGGTCAGGACCGGCTTCACGATCTCCAGGCGGTCGAGATCCTGCGTGGCCGGAGCGGCCCAGAAGGACATCTTGAGCCCCACCCGGTACTGGTCGCCCACCCGGTCGAGGAAGCCGTTGGCCACCAGGTTCCCCACGAGGCGCTGCACCGTGGACGTCGGGAGCCCGGTCGCCTCCCTGATGTCGGTCAGGCTCAGTTCCGGGCGGCGCAGCGAGAAGGCATCGAGGATGTCGCTGATCTTCTTCAGGACCAGCAGTGGCGCGGACGAGGACGCGGGGGAGACCATCCCCCCATTCTAGGGAGACGATCCGAGCAGGCCGGGGTCAGCGTGCGTCGTCCTCCGGCTGCGGCTGGGCCGGCTCGTAGCCGATGAGCCAGTGCAGCCCGTGGCGGTCGACGACCTGCCCGTCCGAGGCACCCCACGGCTTCGGCGCCAGGGGGTCGACGACGGTTCCGCCCTCGGCGAGCCGGTCGAACCACGCGTGCAGGACGGGTGGCTCGGCGGTGCCGAGCAGCGACAGCATCAGCCCCTCGCAGCGCAGGGTCTTCTCGCCTGCCGCGGCATCCGCTCCCGCAAGGGCGACGACGCCGTCGAGCACCCCGTGCGCCACGGCGTCCGGCGGCCCGTCCGTCCTGGCGAAGTCCCCGTACGTGAAGAGGGACACCTCGCCGCCGAACACCTCCGCGTAGAAGCCCAGCGCTTCCCGCGCGGTCCCCGGGAAGCTGATGTAGATCTGTGGTGCAGACATCCTGCGCTCCTCATGCCACGGTGTGGCGTCGCTCCGACCCTACCTTCGTCCGACGCAGGATGGACGGGACGGCCGGGCAGGATTCATCGCATGAGGCATCGTGCTGCCGCACAGGGCGGGGCATCCGCCCGGAAGGGCCGTCAGGCGGCCGGCGGCCTCGCCAGCAGGACCTCACCGGCGCCGTCGAGCAGGACGCTGCCGGCACCGGCCGGAAGCAGCCAGGTGCTGCCGCGGGGAGCGGGCCGGCCACCGATGCTGACGGCGCCGTCGCTGACGACCAGCACCGCGAAGCCCGGATCGAGGGGAACCTGCCCCTGAACGGGGACGCGCTCGAGGCGGAAGAAGGCATCGGCGTCGGGAGGGAACACGGAGCCCGTGGGCGGCGCCGTCCGCACGAGGCCCGCGAGCGCTTCGCGGGACACCGCCGTCCGCTGCACGGCCGTCAGGGCGACGTCGAACCCGAGG
>NZ_CP024915.1:593587-593656 GCF_002953615.1 Arthrobacter agilis
CGAGACCCGCCGCACCGTGCTGGGACTCGGACCCTCCAGCCTGGCCGACCGCTCCTTGGAAGAAGCGGT
>NZ_CP024915.1:593756-608580 GCF_002953615.1 Arthrobacter agilis
TCGCCAGGAACTCGACCGGGTGAGCGCGGACGATCCGATGGACGTGACGCTCCTCGTGACCGGCCATCCTCACGAACTGGCACCCGTCGTCGCCCACCAGCTCTTCATGATCATCCAGGAAGCGGTGGCCAACGCGGTGGCTCATGCCTGCGCCTCCGCGTGCCGGGTGGGCATCTTCTACGACACCACGGGCATCACCGCCGTCGTCGAGGACAACGGCCGCGGGTTCGAGGGCAGGGAGAGTACCGACCTGAAGGGCAGCCGGCTCGGCCTGCATGGCATGGCCGCCCGGGCGCACTACCTCCGGGGAGAACTCCACGTGGAGTCGACACTGGGCTGGGGGACGAGCATCCGGGCGCAGGTGCCGTACTCCTCGAACGGCGACGCCTCCCGCGAACGGTGGAAGGTCCTCGTCGCCTGCACCCAGCCCCTTCTCCGGGCCGGACTCGTCCGGCTGCTCGAGACGTCTGAGCCGTCGGTGCAGGTACTCGGCGAGTTCGGGACGCTCGAGGACCTCACCGAAGCGGTGTCCCTCCTGCAGCCAGACATGATCGTCCTGGACGAGCACCTGCTGGCCCGGTATGCCGAGGCCCGGGTGGTGGAAACGGATACCGTCGAGCGGCCGGTGGTTGCCGTCGTCGACCATTTCGCGGACGAGCTGCTGGCGGCCGCCGCATCAGCGGGCGTCCGAGGCTTTCTCTCGTTGTCCTCGACACCCGCGGAGGTCGCGCGCGTCGTCGTCGCCGCCGCCCGCGGCGATGCCCTGCTGGACGGGGCGATGTTCACGCGGCTCACAGAGCATCGCGTGGCGGACACAGGCGAGGCGATATCACTGACGGCCCGCGAACTCGAGGTACGGGACCTCCTAGCCGAGGGATTGGCGGACAAGCAGATTGCCACGCGGCTCGCCATCTCGGTGAAGACGGTCGAGAAGCACGTGAGCGCCATGCTGCGGAAGACCGGGGCTCGGAACCGCACCATGCTGGTGGGCCTGCAGCACCAGGGTCAGGCAATCGCGAACTCCAGGTAGGCGGCGGCACCAGTCCTCAGCTGAGGCGCCACCAGCACGTTCGCCAGGTGTGCGGCTCAGAGGACAGTTATAAAGACCCAGCGGCGGTGGCGTCGAGGATGAACCGGGCTGTCTCCTGTGGCTGGTCCCAGTGCGGGAAGTGCCCGCAGTCCTCGAAGACGTGCAGCGTGGCGTCCGGATAGAGAGACATGGCGACGGCGGCCTCACTGAGCGGAGTGACCCGGTCCGACCGGCCCCAGCCGAACGCCAGCGTGCCCTTGATCGTCCCCTTCGGCGCGCCTGCCTGGCGCGGTCCGTGCGCAAGCGATCTACGCGCTTCGTCAAGACTGGGCGAGGTGGCGAACCCACGGAGCTCCGTCAGGACGAGGTCCGGGTCGAGCTTCCAGGGGGCCGCGGAGAACTGGGCGAGCAGCGTCGTCCGGCCCGCAGCCTGCTGGACGAGTGACGGCAGGACGGGCTGGAGGCGCCGTACCAGTGCAATGGACGCGGTGATGCTGCCGTTGAAGATGCGCACCTGGGTGTCGTTCCAGAATCCTCCGGGATCGAGGGCGACGACGTTGCCTGCGTGACCCCGTCGCGCCAGCTCGACCACGATCCGCGCACCCATCGAGCTTCCGACAATATCCGCGGCGCGCAGGTCCTCTTGCTCGAGGAACTGCTCGACGGCGTCCGTGAGGGTCGCAATGGTCACTTCGCCCGCGAGCGGCTCGCTGCCGCCGAACCCTGGGAGGTCGATGGCGATGACCTCGCGCTGTTCCTGCAGCAGGGGGAGGACGAGATCCCAGGTGCGGACGCTCGAGCCGAGCCCATGCACGAGGACGAGTGGCTTTCCGGTGCCGGTTCGTTCGGTCTTCAACATGTGGGGCCTTCCGTAGCCAGCGCGAGCACTCAGTCTATGCGGGCACGAATCGCTGCAGCCGGTCCCCTCAGGACGAGGGGAATCTTCTGTGAGAATGGGCGCATGAGCCAGACAGAGATCCGCCACCACCAGGAGTCCGTCACCATCCAGGCGTCGGCGGACAGCATCTACGACCTGGTCTCCGACATCACCCGTACCGGTGAGTGGAGTCCGGTGTGTACGCGGTGCTGGTGGGAGGATGGCGTCAGTGCAGGCAAGGTCGGCGCCTGGTTCACGGGGCACAATGAGCTTCCGCACCGCACCTGGGAGACCCGGTCGCAGGTCGTGGCCGCAGAGCGCGGCCGTGAGTTCGCCTGGGTGGTCGGCGGCGACAGGGTGCGCTGGGGCTACACGCTAACGCAGGCCGGCACCGGGACCACTCTGACCGAATCCTGGGACTTCCTGCCGGGCGGCATCGCCATGTTCGAGGAGAAGTTCGGGGATGATGCACCCGCGCAGATCATCGACCGGACCCGGCAGGCGCTCGACGGCATCCCGAAGACGCTCGCCGCCATCAAGCGCATCGCCGAGTCCGGCACTTCACGTGAGGACGACCGGTCCTAGCACGCTGACCCGGACCAGGGTCAGGCGATCGCGAACTCCAGGTAGGCGGCGGCGCCGGCGGACGCGACTTCCTGGTCCTGCTCGATGGTGCCCGTGGAGACGCCGATGGCGCCCATGATATTCCCGTCGCGCACCAGGGGGATGCCGCCGGGGAACACCGCGAGCCGGCCGCCATGGGCGTCGCTCAGACCGTAGATGGGGCCGTCCTGCCGGGTGACGCCCTGCAGGTCGCCGGTCTCGCATTGGAACGCGATGGACGTGTAGGCCTTGTTGATGGCGATGCTGATGCTGCCGATGTTCGCGCCGTCCATCCGTACGTGCGCCTTCAGGTTCCCGCCGGCGTCGACCACGGCGATGTCCATCGGCTGGCCTATCTCCTCAGCCTTCGCCGCCGCAGCATCGATAACGAGGCGCGCCTCTTTGGACGTGATGGTTTCGAGTACTGATCCGGGAGTCATGGGAGGTCCTTCGTCGTCGAAGTAGGTGGCCGGGCAGCCGCGGCCCACTCAACCACGCGCGTCCGCCGCTGGCGAGGTGGTGATTACCCCCAGGGGGAGGGCGGGAGAACCCCCATGTTCAGAGCGGCAATGCGCACCTAGCGTGGGGGTCAGCCTGACCAGGAGGAATTACCATGGCCGTTGTACCGCTGAAGGACATCGTCGACCCGGCATTCGAGGCACGCTACGGGGTGCCCGCCATCAACATCTTCAACGACCTGACCATGGAGGGCGTGCTCGCAGGCGCGGTGGAGGCCAACTCCCCGGTGATCCTGCAGACCTCGGTGAAGACCGTGCGCAGCATCGGCTCCCGCGTGCTCTTCGACATGTGGCAGTCCATGACGCGCGGCATCGAGGTACCCGTAACCCTGCACCTAGACCACTGCCCGGACCGCGACGTCGTCACCGAATGCCTGAAGGCCGGCTGGAACTCGGTGCTCTTCGACGCCTCCAACCTCCCGGTCGAGGAGAACCAGCGCCAGACCGTCGACGTCGTCGCCGAGGCCCGCAGCTACGGCGCCCAGGTGGAGGGCGAGATCGAGGCCATCACAGGCGTCGAGGACGACCACGGGTCAGACGACGTCTCCAAGCAGCAGAGCCTCGAGGTGGCACTCGCCTTCATCGATGCCACCGGGATCGACGTCTTCGCCCCCTCGATCGGCAACGCCCACGGCAGCTACAAGGCCGCACCCGTGCTCGACGCCGACCGCGTCACGCAGATCGTCGAGGCACGGAACGTGCCCATCGCCCTGCACGGCGGCAGCGGCCTGAGCGCCGAGCAGTTCGCCGACCTCATCGCCCGCGGCTGCGCGAAGGTCAACATCTCCACGGCGCTCAAGGAGACGTACATGCAGTCCAGCCTGGCGTTCCTCAAGCAGGCCGAGCAGAACAGCAAGTGGGATCCGCCGTCGCTGTTCAAGCACACCCGCGCCGACGTCGTCGCAATGGTCACGGACCTCTGCAAGCAGTTCGGCAGCGCCGGCAAGGGCGGTCGCTGAGCATGCCGGCCCTCATCTTCGACTGCGACGGCGTGCTCGCCGACACCGAGCAGTACGGCCACCTGCCCGCCTTCAACCGGACCTTCTCCGAGTTCGGCGTGCCGGTGCAGTGGAGCGTCGACGAGTACGCCGAGAAGGTGAAGATCGGAGGCGGCAAGGAACGCATGCGCAGCATCCTCACCCCCGCGCTGGTCGCCGAGCTCAGCTTGGACGACGACTCCTCCACCGACGCCGCGATCCGCGCCTGGCACAAGCGGAAGACCGAGGTCTACAAGGGGCTCGTCGAGAGCGGTGTCATGCCCGCGAGGCCCGGCATCGCCCGCATTGTGCGGGAAGCACACGACGCCGGGTGGACACTGGCCGTCGCCTCCACCTCCGCGGAGCCCGCGGTCCGCGCCGTCCTGACGCACGCTGTCGGGAACGAGCTCGCCTCGCACTTCGCCGTGTTCGCCGGCGATATCGTGCCCGCCAAGAAACCGGCACCGGACATCTACCTGCTGGCCCTGCGGGAGCTCGGGGTGTCACCGCAGGAGGCGATCGTCGTCGAGGACAGCGGGAACGGGCTGCGCGCCGCCGTCGGTGCCGGCCTCGCCACCGTGGTGACCGTCAGCGGCTTCACCCGCGAGGAGGACTTCACGGGCGCCGCGCTCGTCGTCAGCTCCCTCGGCGACCCGGACGGCGAACAGGCCGAAGTGCTCGAGGATCCGCACGGGGTCGGACTCCACGGCGTCGTCACCCTCGCCACCCTGCAGTCCCTGCTCGACGCTTCTTCCATGGCGCCGTCCGCCTCCCACGCATCGTCCACCGGAACGGAGATCCCATGAGCACCACCAAACTCGCCGACGTCGAATATGTCGTCCACTCCCTGGCGCAGACCACCGTCGAGAAGGAGAAGGAATTCGGTGATCTCGACGCCGTGGTGGGCGACGGCGACCTCGGCTACTCCCTGGCCCGCGGCTTCGAGAAGGTCCTCGCAGACTGGGACTCGTTCAAGCGTGACGACGTCGCCACCTTCCTGCAGCAGATCGCGCTCGCCATCTCCAGCAGGATCGGCGGCACCTCAGGGCCGCTGTGGGGCACGGCCTTCCTCCGGGCGTCCGCTGCCGCGAAGACCACTGAGACGATCGACGGGGCCGCCGTCGTCGCCATGCTCCGCGGTGCCACCGACGGCATCAAGAAGCGCGGCAACGCCGACCTCGGTGACAAGACCCTGCTCGACGCCCTCATCCCCGCCACGGACGAGCTCGAACGCCGGCTCGCCGCGGGTGCCTCACCGGAGGAGTGCCGGACGGCGTTCGCCGCGAAGGTGCGCGAGTGCGCGGACGCGACGTCGAGCATGCAGGCGAAGCGCGGCCGCGCCAGCTACAGCGGGGAGCGCAGCATCGGCTCGCCCGACGCCGGTGCGGTGGCCGTCGCCGTCATCATCGAGCGCATCGTGGCCGACTGGCCCTGACTCTTCCTTCTACCCGTCCCAACTCACAACGATGTGGAGCCCCCATGAAGAAGTTCGTCAATGATCCGCAGCAGTTCGTCCCGGAGATGCTCGAGGGCCTGGCGCTCGCCAACCCGGACACCCTGAAGTACGTGCCCGAGTACAACCTGATCATGCGCGCCGACGGCCCGGACGAGAGCAAGGTGTCCATCATCCAAGGCTCCGGTTCGGGGCATGAGCCGGCCCACGTGATGATCGTGGGCAAGGGCATGCTCGACGCCGCATGCCCGGGCGACGTGTTCGCGGCCCCGCCGTTCGACTACGTGTACGAGACCACCAAGCTCATGGCGTCGCCCAAGGGCGTGCTCCTGCTGGTGAACAACTACACGGGCGACAAGATGGTGTTCGAGATGGCCGAGGAGATGTCCTCGGCGGACGGCATCGAGGTGAAGACGCTGTTCATCAACGACGACGTGTCCGTGGAGGACTCCACCTACACGATCGGACGGCGCGGGGTGGCGGGCAACTTCTTCGTCATCAAGGCCGTGGCCGCCGCGTCCGAGCGGGGCGCAGACCTAGGCGAGATCATCCGCATCGGCGAGAAGGTGAACGCGGTGACCCGCACCATGGGCGTCGCGCTGACCGCGTGTACGCCTCCGGCCAAGGGCAGCCCGCTGTTCGAGCTCGGCGAGGACGAGATCGAAATCGGTGTGGGTATCCATGGCGAGCCAGGCCGCCGTCGGGGGAAGATGATGCCGGCCAACGAGATCGTCGAGGAGATGCTCGGCCCGGTGGTGAAGGACCTGCCGTTCAAGGAGGGCGACCGCGTCGCGCTCATGATCAACGGCCTCGGCGGCACCCCGATCAGTGAGCTGTATCTGCTGTACGGGCAGGCGCACAAGCGCCTCGCGGAGCAGGGCATCAGCGTGGGCCGCAGCTACGTGGGGGAGTACTGCACCTCTCTGGACATGGCTGGCGCGTCCATCACGCTGGTGAGGCTCGACGACGAGATCGAGTCGCTGCTCATGGATCCGGCGGAGATCCCGATCCGCGTGTTCTAGATTCACGGCGTACGACGGCGGGTCGCCCACCTCTCGGTGGGCGGCTCGCCGTTTTTCAGCAGGCATCCAAGGTGTCGTTGACCATCACGACCGATGAAAAGATGTAGCCTGACGGCGAGCTCTCAGGGTCTGACGGTTGGAGCGGACATCGAATCATCTCTATGGGGGCACTTCTTGGATCCACTCGGCGGCATGAGCCTCGACGCCCTGCACATCTTCACCTGGGTAGCACCTGCCGTCGTCGCGCTGGTAGCGGGTGTCCTGCTTCGGCGCAGCTTCCACTGGATTGCGGTCGGTGCCGTTCTGCTCTTCGCCGCACTCAACGCGGCTGCTGGGATCTACGTGCTGAACCACTTCAGTGAGCCGAGGTGGTCGCCGGAAGGAAATGCACCCCTGAGTGCTCCGTCGCTCTCCGAGACACCGATGGTGGGGGAGTTCCTAGTGCCACTGGACTCCGCACTGGAAGGAGTAGTCGGCGGGGTGAACGACTTCCGGGCGTTCCAGCAGGCCCTCCCCATAGCGCTGGACTTCCTTGCTGCGTCCGGCTGGGCCCTGCTGGTGGCATTCCCCCTGGTCATCCTCGCCGCGTGTGTCAGCTTCGCCAAGGCTCGACGTCGGAAGGCGGAATTTACGAAGTATCGTGCCACTGTCGATTCGCTCAAGGACGAGCTCGAGCAGGTCAAGCGTCAGGTCGCGGCCGGGTACCCCACCCATCCAGCACGTTCCGTGGACGCAGAGACTTACCGTCTGACGAGCCCGGAGGCCTGAGCCTGATTGTGTGTTTGGGCCGGCCCGGATGCCGGTTGCTTCGGCCTGCTACTGCCTCTCCCGCGAATTAGGACAACCACCGTCGGGACCACTCCGTGAGCGGGCCGCGGCGTCGAGCAGCGTGACGACTTCGTCGTCGTCGGTTGCTGAGAAGTCGTTGTAGTAGCTGCCCACTGCCTCGAACCTCCGCGGTGAAACCAGGCTCACGATTTCGTCCGCCTCCATGAACGAGGCCACAGTCGATGCCGGCGCGACTGGTACCGCCAGGATCACCTGTGCTGCGCCGAGTTGCTTGGCCACCTGGCACGCCACCCGCCCAGTGGAGCCGGTGGCCATGCCGTCGTCCACGACGACGACGATTCGCCCGCGGACATCTGTCCGGATTCTTCCCTGCCGGTACCGGGTCCGGCGCTCCTCTAGGAGCTGGCGTTCTTTCGTCTCGATCGTTTGCAGGTCCTCCTCCGTGACACCAGCCTGCGAGAGGATGTGCGCATCGAGGACCCGGGTGCTGCCCTCCCCAATGGCGCCCATGGCAAGCTCTGGCCGGAACGGGACCCCCAGCTTCCGCACAACGATTACATCCAGTGGCGCACCAAGGGCTTTCGCCACCTCGAAGGCGACCGGAACACCGCCACGGGGCAGGCCGAGCACCACCACGTCCTGACCCCGTAGCCCTGCCAGCCTTTGCCCTAACTGCCGTCCGGCATCGGTCCTGTCCACGAAGGTTCTGGACTTTTTCCTCGGCACGCTGTGCTCCTCGGGTAGTGGGTGCTTTTATCCGGTGTCTGCACCCTTCTCAGTGGTCACAGCGTGTCGGGAATGACACGTCCCGGGAAGAGCGTGGCGTACTGCTTCCGATAGAGCCTGCGCCCTACGAGGCGGTAGGCGAGACGGACCGGCGGCGGGATCTCCTTGAAGAACTCCTCGCGCTCGCCAGGCGGATTCGTGGCCAGCACCATCCCCAGGTAGCCGACCAGGAACTTCTTGTCGAACGTCTCCACCCCGTGCTTCCCAATCTCCTTCCCCTCCTTCTCGGTCATCACCCTGTCCACAGCGGGCATCACCTCGGTGACCTCGCGGCGCAGGTGCACCTGGAGGACAGTGGACAGCTCCTCGTACCGATCAGCGAGGTCCGCTCGCACGCCTTCGTCGGCTGTCTCCATCCAGCGCAGGCGAACCGGCTCAATGCTCTCGAGCCGTTGGGTGACCTGCCTGTGCTGCGCGAGCATCTGTTCTATGTGCAGGGCGCACCCCGGTGCTCTTTCCGCCAAGCGTGGGTACATGAGGAGGTCCTCGCCCTCATGATGCACATGGAGCACCTTGTCGAAGTTCCCCAATACCTCGCCCACGTAGGCGGCGCGGGCTGTGTCGCCGGGTTCGACGAATCTCACCAGGCCGGGCGCCTCGCCGTACGCCCACAGGAAAAACCGGTGGATCCGCCGCATGCTTGCCGATCCGGTGCAGAGAACGGGCCCTGATGGTACTGGCGCTGCAGTCTCGCCGGGTCTCATGGTGAAGAAGTCGGTCATGGGATTGCCCCTCATGGAATTGGTCGAGACCAAGCTCCTCCCCGGCTGAAGCATAGGCTTCGCCCCCGCTCTCGACAATGGGTGGGCAGCACTCTGCGGCACCAAGGCCGGGGGGCGGTTGCTGGCATTAAAGGAGACCCGTTCAATATCGAGGCCGCTAATTACTGCGAGCCGATAGGAACGCGCCCTCCTGACGAGGGAAGTAGGAGTCGTGGCGCTGGCTAAGCGATATCGGCCGCTACACCGTGGAGGCTTTTCCTTGGGCTGTGACCGCTGCCTCTACACTTGTGGCTGGCATGTGGCGTCCGCGAAAGCTTCATTGGACTGCTCCTGGTTCCGTTCTACTCTTCGCGGCCCTCAACGCGAGCGCCGGGGTCTATATTGTGAACCATCTCGGCGATTCGCGGTGGTCTGCAAGGGGGGAACTGCCGCTAAACGCACAGTCGCTGTCCGAGACGCCTATTGCCGGGAAGTTCACGGGCCCCTTGACACCGTCATGGGCGAATTTGTAGGCGGGATGAATGAGTTTTGCGCATCCAAGAACGCGTTTCCCGTAGCACTGCACCTCCTTGAAGTGTCCGGCTAGGCGCTGTTGGTGTCGTTTCCGCTTGCCATTCTTGCTGCTGGCATCAACATCACCAGGGCTAGGCGCCGAAGGCGAACTTCGAGAAGTACCGTGCCGCCGTTGACCTGCTCAAAGAGGAGCTTGAGAAGGTGGAGCGGCAGATCTCATCAGGCAGTTCCGTCTACACGCTGCCCCCTGCAGGGGACGCAGATACTGTTTTGCGACTCTGACCGACGCGCACAGAGTGATCTCTGTCGCTCCGAGCAAGTACTGTTCGCGGTCAGTGAGCATTACGCGTCAGTCCCAACGCCTAAGGTGGGGTGAGTATCACTTTAGGAGGAGACAACATGAATGCCGACAGCGCTGCCTCTGTGCCGGTTTGGACACTTGCTACGGAAGAAGTGAGCGTTCCGGATATCTTAGGTCACGAGGGTATGACCCCGGCCCGCCTCGCAGACCTGAGAACAGCGTTGGCGACGCTTTCAGTGTCCCCGATTGCGACCTTAGAAGTCCATCCGACCTCGAGTGGTCGCGATCGGAATAGCGGGATTGCGCTCAATGCAGCCAGTCCTCTTGCTCAACAGTTGTCGCAGCTTGTGAGTCAGTCGGCGAAGTCAGGGCCGTCGGTAGTGAATGTTGCTCCTGCTGGTGAAGTTCTCTATCGGATGGTGGTACCAGCAAAAGTTGCTGCCCAAGTTGGCAAAGGGCTCATCAAGCCCATGGCGTCCAAAGCAGTAACGGGTGGTATTCGCAGCGGGCTGGTCAGCTCGACCGGAATTGCCGCGCACGCTACCTTCGTTCCCGTTGCTGGCACGGCAGCCGCTACAGGAGTGGCAACTGGTTCGGCGGCAACCGCGGGTGTAGCGGTCGCCAGCGCCGGAGCATTGACAGTGGCCGCGCCACTCGTGCTAATGGCTGTTGCTGTGAGTGTCAGCGCTTATGCCGAACATCAGCGGCGGGAATCGATCGAGCGCATCACCGACTTGCTTGAGCAGCTTCACGAAGACAAACTCGACGACGAGCGCAGCGAGCTTGACGGTTGTCGTGACGCCATCGATAAAGCTACTTCGGTCCTCCTCGACCAAGGTCGCATTGGTTTGTCTTTAGGACTTGACTCCGCCGTGCACGCGATAGGCCGGTCGATCGAACGCACCCGCCGACGGCTGACTAAGTGGCAGAACGCGCTAGCTGCGCTTCCGGACGGGCCGGTCGAGATTGGGGCCCTTACGAAAGCGTTCCCGGGCTTTAATGAGGTTGGGGGAGCGTTCCGCGTGCACCTCGAACTTGCTAAGCTCGCGATCGCGCTCAAGCGTAGGGTACTAGTTCTCCAAGCTGTTGAGCATGCACAGATTGAGGGTGCGAGTAACCCGTTTAAAGACTTCGTTCGCACTTTGCAGGCCGACGAGCGCCGCGTCGACGAACTTGAATCAGGAATTGCCGCCATTCTTTTTCGCCTGTCGACTCTCGAAGTGAAGCGCAATAGTGGCCTTCGGAGCATCATGTTCACGCAGGGAGAGGTGGATAACCTCCTTAAGGCCGTGTACCGCCTTCGCGCGCTGGGTGAAGATGCTGCCGTGGAGATCAACGAAGCTGATGTTGCGATTGACATTGAACGACGCACGGACGGATCGCTCGTAGTATTCCCCGCCGTCGCCGCTTGACGATTGGCGGAAGCCGTACGATTCAGCAGCACATATGACGTCGATCAGAGTCGCGAACGACACGTGGTTCTCGCTAAGCTGGCTCGTTCCGTGCCGTTCCTCGCCTAGGTCATGGGAGGCCTCCGCCGAGCACGTCCACGTGCACGTGGTCGAGGTGGCGCAGAATTTCGTTCGCAGGAGGCGGTGCCTCGTAGTCATGCCATTGCCCTCGGGGGATGCGTGCGCTCCAAAACTGGTCGTCGAAGATCACGTATTGAATATTCAGGTCCTCGGCATGAGCAACGAGCCACTGCGCGAGTACCCACCCCTCTCGCCGGTTCTCCTCGGTCACGGGTCGGAAGAAGACGTCGATGGCCCGCCCGTCGTAGTGGGTCGATGCCCCGCCGTGCCCGGAACCGACACCGCCGGGCTCGAAACCGCCGAGGCTCTGGTCGCCGAACACCTCGGCCATAGCCGTCCGCACCTGCTCGGCGCGCGGAGTCAGGCCCGACGGGGTCAGCTCCTCCACTCGGAGTTCCGAATCTACGTAGCCCTTACAGGTCAGGACCGGCCCAGCGTCGCTTGCTGGACCGTCAGTCAGGGCCTGAAGTGCGGCTTCGTCGAGGCTCGAGCTTGCTGGGGGCTCGACGCCACGGGCCCGAAGCGCTACTTCCGTCGTGGCTCGTTTTGCCTCATCCCGGCTGAACCCGACCTCTCCGTCCGGAGTGCGCATCACGCACTCCGGACGGGTGAGTAGCGACCCGCCTCCGGTGGACAAACTGCTGAGGAAAGTCGGCCCCAGGAACACGAGCGCAGAGCCGAGCACGGTGAGGATCAGGACGCCCACAAGCACCTGAATCGGGCGCCGCTGACTGACACGCGCGACGGTGCCGGTCATGGGTAGCCCGTGCCAGCGGACAGCTGGGGGACGAGGGACGTGAGTTTACCGGTCACCGTAGATTCGCCGGTGGCTGCGGCCGCGAAGCTGCTCGCCATGACCGATCCTCCTGATGTGATGCAGCGCAGCCCCTGGTGCGGAGCGACCTACTACTTAGGGAGTTAATCGACGACAGCCATCAGTAGTTCCCCAAGAAGAGGAGTCCGAGGCCACGGAGCGGTCGCCGCGTCTACGAGTTGGTGGGTCGATGGCCCCGCACGTTCAGCAGGGCCGCCAGCTCTTGCCACCCGGTGCGTAGCACCGAGGACCGTTGTAGCCGGGGTAAGGATTCTGAGCCGCAGGGGGAGCGGGAGGAACATACTGCTGCGCAGGCGGGATGTAGGGCTCGGGCGCGGGCGGGAGATTCCGGATGCGCTCCTGCTCAGCGGCGGCTGCCGCTTCGGCGGCCAGCCGGTCGGCCTCGGCACGAGCATTGGCTTCCGCCTGGATCCGCTCAGCCTCGATACGGGCGGCCTCCGCTGCTTCCGCCTGAATACGTTCGGCCTCGACCCGCGCTGCTTCTGCTGCCCTGGCGGCTTCTGCTTCAGCCGCTGCGACCTGCGCGGCGGCTTCGGCTTCCCTGAGTGCTGTGGCTTTGGTGTCAGCAGCCGCCAGTGACCGCTCGCCCTCGGCGATCTGGGAGTCGAGGTCGCTCACCATTGCTGCCGTGCGATCGGCTCCGACCGCGAGAACCCGGACGGTGTCCTTGCCTGCCTCGAGGGCTTCCCGTGCGGCCTTCGCTGTTGTCAGGGCGGCGAGGATTCCGGCAGCGGTTGCAGCGACAGCTGCCCCTGTTTCGCCGACAGGAGCCTCGGTCGCCGCGGCGAGGGTCTCCACGGCATCGGTCACCTCAGCCGGAAGGGTGCAGCCTTCCGCGACGTCCAGCAACCCGGCGCCCTGTGCTGTGGCCTCGTTGTAGGCCGTTTGCACCTCGTCGTAGTACTTCCTGTTCGGCTCGATGAGAACGGGGACGCCCAAGCCCACCCGCGCGAGTTCCGCGTTGACCAGGGTCTGGTCCTCGATGAAGACGGCGGCCAACACGCGGTCGTACTTGTCCGTTCGCTCGATATCGAAATCCAGCGCAACCTTCGTTCCTGGCGGCGTCAGCGATTCGAGCTTCTGGGTGGCCTCCGGGCCGAGGCACTCGACGGGCTTGTCGGGGTGCTTCGTCTCGGGCGTGTCCACGTTCAGCAGGCGTACGGTCTGGTCCTCGCCGTCGAAATTGATGACGAGGGTATCGCCGTCGACCACCCGCACGACAGTGCCCGGCTGGTAGTCGGATGCTGCCTCACCTGACGACGCGGGGTCGGTGCAGGCTGTCAGGGTCGAGGCGAGAACCGCCGCGGTCAGGAGGGTCGCCGGTGCGAGGCGGTGAAAACGAGCAGGATTCATCGGTCTTCTTCTACGGGTACGAATACGAGAGCTGGGCGGTGGTGGCTCGATGGACTCACCCGACACCGCAGGGATTGGAGTGTCAGCTGATGCGGGACCATCAACCGGGCCGGCGTGGGCGCCTTCGGACGGGTCTCAGCGAAGCAGGTGACAGAGAAGTTCTAGCACAGGCCGATGCTCCTGATCCCGGATCGGGAAGGGAAGCGCGAATCGGCTCCAGTCCTGAGCGGAAACTGAGCCAATCCAAGGCCAAGGGACAATGAATGAGCAGCCAATGCTGACATGTTCATCATTTCGCAGAACCGCGGGTACGCTGCCCCAAGACATCGCATCAACGCTGGGGAGCATCTCATCAAATCGCCATTTCGTCCGCCTGCCCGCACGCCGTCGTCGACCTCGTCGTCCACGATCAAGCTGGAGATACGGACCTCCACCGCTATCCTCGCCGGACTTGCACTGATCCTCGTGGTCATCGGGCTCATCACCGGCGGTATCGGCGGAGCGCTCATGATGGCGGCCACGTTCGCCTTCTTCACGGGTCTCTACACGCTGCTCACCAACCGCCCGTCATGGGCACGTCTCGCCGGGCGCAAGGCTGGAGCGATCACTGCAAGTGCAGCCGTCGTCGCGCTCCTCATCGGGGGTGCCATCGCCCCCGCCTCCGACACGGTCCCGACAGCCGTCGCCGAACAGGTGTCCGATCAGGCCACGGAGGAGGCCGAGCAGGCCGAACCTACCGAGGAGCCGAGCACGAGCCGGCCCTCCGCCACGTCGACGCCGTCCGCCACGCCGACGCCGTCACCCACTCCCAGCGCGACGTCGTCGGACGTCGCCCCGCTCGACCCGGACACCGTCCCCGACGCCACCGGCACGCCCCGGGCGCCGTCGGACCAGCCGGCCTTCGACACCACGGCGCTCGCCGTCCTGGAAACGCTGCCGATCAAGGGACGCGCGCCAAACACCGGGTACGACCGCGAGCAGTTCGGGCAGGCCTGGCTCGACGTCGACCACAACGGCTGCGATACCCGCAACGACATGCTGAACAGGGACCTGACGGAGATCGTCCACGCGAACTCCGTGCCCTGCAAGGTGCAGTCGGGCATCCTGGACGATCCGTACACGGCGTCCACCATCTCGTTCCTGCGCGGACAGGCGACGAGCACCAAGGTGCAGATCGACCACGTCGTCGCCCTCTCCGACGCCTGGCAGAAGGGCGCGCAGCAGCTCACGTTCGACCAGCGCGTCGCCTTCGCGAACGACCCGCTCAACCTTCAGTCCACGGATGGTCCCACCAACCAGCAGAAGGGCGCGGGCGACGCCGCCACCTGGCTGCCGCCGAACAAGGGCTACCGCTGCGAGTACGTGGCACGGCAGGTGTCGGTCAAGGCGACGTACGCCCTGTGGGTGACACAGGCCGAACACGACGCCATGGCGCGCATCCTGTCCGACTGCAACGGCATCCTCGCGCCGACCAATCAGATGGCACCCTCCGTGGCAGCGCTCTCGGGGCCCG
>NZ_CP024915.1:608680-615661 GCF_002953615.1 Arthrobacter agilis
CCGTGCTGCTCTCACTGGCCATGCTGCCCGAGGTGGTCTCGGTCGCATCGGTGCCGCCACACGCTGCGAGACCGAACATCGAGACTGCTGCGATCCCGAGGATCGAGAGGTTCCTGCGCTTGGTGAGTTCCATGCTTCTCCTTGATAGGTGGGCGGGAACTGATCGCCGCCCTCTGTGTCCGACTTCCCGACGCTGCACTCCACGCCGATGTCTTACTGGTCCTTCGGTGACACCTTCCGGGCAGATGGGTGCCGGACCGAGGTGACGCGCGACACAGCCGCCCGCCACCAGCGGGTCGTGACCTGTCCTACCGCATCCGGGGTCGCGCTAGGACGGTACTGGCCGACGTGCCTGCTGCTGCCTGCCGGCCAGTACCTGCTGTCAGCGTCCTGCTGTCAGTGCCCTGGGAGCTGCGCGTAGAGAGCGGCAGGGTCGTGGGCCAGTGACGCCTTGACCATCGCGCTCCACTCGTCGACGACCACCTCGATCGCGCCCTCGGCCAGTCCGTCGAAGGACGCGCGGGGCACGAGTGCCGGGTCGATCATCGGTCCGTCGTAACCGGCCATGATGTCGGTGTCCGCCGCACCGAGGTGGACGCCCTGAACGAGCGTGCCCTGCGCCGCGAGGTCCTGCCGCACGCCGTTGGTCATGTTCCACTCGGCGGCCTTCGCGGACGCGTAGCCTCCGTTCCCGGGATAGGAGAACCAGGACAGCGCCGACAGCACGTTGACGATTCCCCCTCCGCCGTTCGCCGCAAGGGTCGGAGCGAACTCGCGGATCATGTCCAGCGTGCCCCAGAAATGCGTGTCCATCTCGCGGCGGAGCGCGTCGAGGTCGCCCGTCACGAGGGGCGTCGAGGTGGCGATGCCGGCATTGTTGATCAGCAGCGTGACGTCCGACGCCGCCCGTGCCGCTGCCACCACCGAGGCGTGATCGGTGATGTCGAGCCGGAGCACCTCGACGCGGTCCAGGGCCGCGAGATCACGGGCTTCGGGGGTGTCGGTGCGTCGTGTCGTGGCGTAGACCTTCCGGGCTCCCCGTTCAAGGAGTTCGTCGACGAAACGGCGCCCGATGCCTCGGTTGGATCCGGTGACGAGGGCGATCTGGTCGGTGATGTCCATGTGTGGCGTTCTCCATTCTCGCGGCCGGGCCTCGTGCCCTGCCTGCTCGGCTACAGTAGGACTTCACGTTGACGTCAAGGGCAAGTCTGGCCCGGACGTCGAAGGAAAGTCGGAGGAGAGGAGCGCTTGTGCGCATCGGAGACATCGCCGAGCGGACCGGGGTCAGCACCCGGGCTCTGCGCTACTACGAGGAGCAGGGACTCCTGCCGGCGGATCGGACGGCGCGGGGCCAGCGCGTGTACGAGGAGGCAGCCGTGGAGCGGGTCCAGCTGATCCAGCAGCTCTTCTCTGCAGGACTTGCCAGTCGCACGATCGTCGACCTGCTTCCGTGCGTCGACAGGGGTGAGGCGAGCGACGAGGCACTGGCCCTGCTTCAGCGTGAGCGCAACCGCATCACCGAGAGCATCGCCGAGCTGGAGAAGGCGCGTGCCCAGCTCGACCGCGTCATCGAGATCTCCCTGCACCCCGACCCGGAGCACTGTCCCGCTCTCCGCGACGAGACGTCACCCCTCCCGGCGTGAGTCTTCCGGTCGGCATCGGACCCAGGCAGTAACGCTGCCCGCCCTCATGAACGGGCGATTCCGTCCCGCAGGACCCCCGATCCCTGTGCGGCCACGCAGCCCCGGCGCATCAGGGCCGGCGGTCGGTCCAGTCTGCGTGTTCTACCGGCAGCCATAGTTCGCAGGTGGCCGTGCTGAAATCCTCGGCGTGATCGAGGACCGCGACGATCGATGGTCCGGGGCGGAGGCGCCACGGGTTGGAAGGGAACCAGTCCGTGGCTGTGGCTGCCCAGACTGCCTGCAGGGTAGCCGGGTATCCACCCTCGGTGCGGAATACGGCCCATGTGCCGGCAGGAACATCGGCCGTCCACAGATCGTCGGGGGTCCGGGTCGTGTCGGTGACGGCGACGCCGTGCACGTAGGTCAGCTCGCTGCCCTCGACGTAGTCAGGGTCGACGTCGAGGCTCACCTGGAGCAGCCCGGTCGGCTCGGTGTTGCTCAACTCCTTGAGCCGGGCGTGCTCTGCGGCAGGCACGGAAGCGATGTGCGCCTGGATGTGGGGATTGGCGCCCTGATGGATGAGGGGCACGCGCATGGCGTGGCCCACGAGATTGAACGCCGGCCGCTCTGTGACGCGGGTGTCCATGGTGATGTTCCCTTCGACGGTCAGGCGGAACCTGAGCTGTGACTGAGTGCGAAGGGGACCACCGTCTCGGCGGACAGCGCTGGGCCCGACGCCGTGGACGGAGCGGAACGCTCGGCCGAATGCTTCAACCGATCCGTAGCCATGGCGCACCGCGATGCTCAGCAGGTCTTCGTCGCCGAGTACCTCTGCCGCGGCGAGTGTCATCCTGCGGCGCCGGATGTACTCGGACAGCGGCATGCCGGCCAGCGACGAGAACATCCGCCGGAGGTGGTATTCCGTCGTCCCGAGTCCGGTTGCCAAAGCATTGACGTCCAGGTCGCCCGTCAGACGGTCCTCGAGCAACTCGACGAGTCTGTTGAGTGCAGCGATCACGGCTCTCCCTTCACCAGCCATCCTTCCAAGCCGAGTCGATCGGCACCCTACTATTGCGGTCCGATCCGATCGCCCCGGCCCTCGGCGTCCTGCCGGTGGGCCGGCAGCCCAGCAGCTCCGCAGGCGACTGGGCATGCATGGTGAGACCGGCCGGCAGGCTGCATTCATCGAATCAGATCGCCCGCTGAGGGCTGCCACACCCGATCACCTGGGTGCCGTGCGTGCAGCACGATTGGCGGCCGCGGTCGCCCGGAAGAGGACCACGGTCTGCGCGATGAGCGCCGCGAAGGCCGTCAGAGGTCCGGCCTGTCCGCCGGCCAGGAGTTGTGCGCCCACCGCGGAGACTATTCCGATGACAGCGACGAGCCTCATTTTCTTCAGTGCTGGGAGGGCGGCCTGATGACCGGCGACCCATGCTTCGTCGGATGCCTGCGTGTACCTGGTGCGGATTCCCGCTGCTGCGTTCCGACCGATCGATCCCTCAGCGGCTTGGCGCACGACGAACAGGCAGACGGCCGGCAGGAGGACCATGGTGAGGAGCAGGATGGCGAGTGCGACGGACTCCTCAGACACGCAGATACCAGGTGGCGTTCAGAAAGGACATCACCGCGATGAGGGCGAATACAGCGCCCAGGTTGCCCTGCACCGCAGCGTCACGTGTCACCGCGCGAGTTCTTCCTTCTGCGTGCTGCTGGTGATGATGATTCGTCCCCCTTGCCATGCCCTCGAGTCTAGCCAGAGCCGTCCGCCACGTCGCCAGTAACGATCTGCGTGCTGTCAGGACGTAGCTGGCCAGGGCAAGTCGCGGGGGACACGAAGCTGTCCCCACCCGAAACGACTTTCGGCAATGAAGTCTTGAAGCTCACTCTGCACGAAACGAATGAGCGCATCTTCGCCATCATCAGGGCGGAGACTGCCGGATCCGCCCTCTTCGCCAAGCACCTGCCACCTGACCCACGTGTCGTTCGTCGTGATGATGGTGTCGCCAGGAAGCTCTCCGCCATTCCCACCGTCGGTGACCCGCTCCAGCCGAAACGTCGACGATTCCAGCTCTGCAGCGCTGAGCAGCGATTCGAAAATGGGCTCGAGGAGTCGCTTCACGTCGCGCACGTACTTCACGTCGGTCATATGTACACGATAGAGACCTCGGAGCTGCTGGCGCCTGCCGTGACTGCCCGTATGCCGATCGGTCGGCTGACCCTCGCCATGGTGTCGGATGTGGCACTGCTTGAATAGAGCTTGCGAATCGAGCGATCGAGCGAGGGGATATGACGTGACACCAGCAACCGGAGAAGCTCACGATGACTGGGGCCGGGGGACATGGCGCAACCCGCCCGTAGGTGTGGTCGCTGATGGTCGGACTCTGCAGGTGACCGCAGCGGAGAGAAGCGACGCGTGGAGGCACACCTCGTATGGCTTCGTCCATGACAGCGCGCATGCCTTGCTGGCACCGCTACCTGCAGAAGGGGCGATGGAGGTCTCATTTCTGTTGGATTACACCGAGCAGTTCGACCAGGCAGGGATCTATCTTCACGTTTCGGAATCCGTGTGGATCAAAGCCGGTGTAGAGGTGTCCGACGGAATCCCCCAGGTTGGGGCCGTCGTCACACATGGGGTCTCTGACTGGTCAGTAGCACCTGTCCCTGAGTGGATCGGCCGGGAAATCACAGTGCGCCTCAGCAGGGCCGGTAACGCCGTCACTATCAGAGCCCGCGCTGGGGATGAGCCCTTCCGGCTCGTCCGCGTCGCCCCTCTTGACGAATCCGCGCGTGCTGAAGCCGGCCCGTTCTGCGCCTCTCCCACGCGGGCCAACCTCACGACCACCTTCACCCGATGGGTCGGAACCGATGCAGATGCGACGCTGCACCCTGGACAGGACTAGGGTCACAACCCCCGTCGGTGGGGGGTGCCCGAGATGGTGGAGGATCGCTGACCGGCGGACGTCCCGCCGAAGGTCCACCACAGGTGGCTGGTGCGGCGCCTTGGCAGTACGTGCACTGATCGGTCACGGGGATGGTCAGCAACGCCTGTGACCAGTCACATCTTCGAGGGTCGCGTGGTTCCTATCCGGGCCGTGGTGGGTTGCCGGGGAGGAGGAGGGCTGTGGTGTTCGCGGTGACGATGAGGGCTATGCCTACCCATTCGGGGGTGCCGAGGTGCTCATGGAGCAGTGTCGCGCCGATGAGGGCGGCCAGGACGGGGTTGATGCTCATGAGGATCCCGAAGAGGTTCGCTGGGACCCTGCGTAGTGCGATGAGGTCTGCCACGAACGGGATCGTGGAGGCCAGGACACCGGAGCCGACGGCGTAGAGCACAGTGAGCGCTTCCGGGCGGGTGGTGACGAGTATCCAGGCGCCGATGGGCAGGAACAACGCGGCGGAGATCCCTGTGGCCGTGGCGGTGCCCTGGACCCCTGGGATGCGGTATCCGATGGTCCTGTTGAGCAGGATGTACGCGGCCCAACTGCACGCGGCGATGAGCCCGAGCCCGAGGCCCAGGTAATCGGTGGTGGGTTGGGGCCGCGTGATCGCGATGACGCCGGCACCGGCGATGACAGCGCAGAGTGCGTTGGTCCGGGTCCGGGAACTCAGCAGGGCCACCGCGAGGAGCCCGCAGAACTCCAGGGTCACCGCCAACCCGAGGCCGATGCGTTCGATGGCCAGGTACAGGGTGAGGTTCATGGTCCCGAAGACCAGTGCCAGGAGCACCACCGGCCACCACTGCGCCCGGGTCAACTCCCACACCCGCGGCCGAACGATCGGGAGCAGGATCAGCGCGGCGATGACCTGCCGGACGGCGACGACGCCGACCGGCCCGATGACCGGGAAGGCCAGGGACCCGCTGGTGGCTCCGAGCTGGTTCGAGAGCGCCCCTCCCAATGCAACGCCGATACCCCTTGCCCGGCCGCTGCCCGTGTGTCCAGTTGTCGTCATTGTGGAAGTCTGACCACCATTGACTGCCTGCACATAATGCATGAATGCTCGTGTTGATGCGCTGGACGCATGGATAGGCTGGAGGTGTGGATATGGAACTGCGTCACCTTCGATCCCTCGCGAGTGTCGTCGATTCGGGGACGTTCACCGATGCGGGGATCGAGCTCGGGATCTCCCAGACCGCTGTCTCACGCAATATCGCAGCCCTGGAATCCGTCCTGGGTGTCCGGCTCCTGCACCGCACCACCCGCAGCGTGGAACTGACTCCGGCCGGGGAACGAGTCCTGCGCCATGCCCGCCGGGCCCTGGCTGTCGTCGCTGATCTACGCCAGGAAGCACTCACCGGTGTGAGCACGATCCGGATCGGGTACGCGTGGTCCGCCCTGGGCAAGCACACCCCTGAGTTCCAACGTCGATGGGCTGCAGCCCTCCCGCACCATGAGCTGCGTCTGGTCCGGACGAACACCCCGACCGCAGGACTGAATGAGGGCACCAGTGACCTGGTGATCCTGCGCCGCGTCCCCGAAGCAGTGAACCTCGAGCTGGCCCTGATCGGTGCGGAAAAACGCTACTGCGCGATGTCCGTCGATGACCCACTGGTCACCAAACGCACCGTCACCCTCGCCCAGGTAGCGGAGTCAGCGTTGGCGGTCGATCATCGAACCGGAAGCACCCAACTCGACCTCTGGCCCGAGCACGGCCGGCCACATCGCACTATCCCCACCAACGACGTCGACGACTGGCTCACCCTCATCAGCAGCGGCGCAGCCCGCGGCGTCACCGCAGAATCAACAGCACACCAATACCGCCGCCAAGGCCTCACATACCGGCGCGTCCGCGACGCACCACCCGTGCCTATCTACGTTGGTTGGGAAAGAACTGACCCGCCGGCGATCCTGCGGGAGGTCATCACCCTCCTCGCAAACCTCTATCAATCACCCCGCTAAAAGTCTGCACGCAACGGGATCCGCTAGCGGTCACTGGCGGTCGCGGGCCGGGACATGATCCGGCCAGGTCTCACCGATGCCTCCTGATTCGTACACGTGCTCGACGAGCCCTCGTACTTCCGCCACGAGCTCTTCTCGTGTCATGCGGGCTGCATCGTCCGGGGTGATTTCTCCCGTCCCGAGCGTGGACCGTCCGACAGTGAAGCCGTATGTCCCACTGGCTGGTCCGTTGACCCACAGCAGGTCGTAGGACAGCGCCCCGCCGGGCTGGCGTCGCTCGCTGACGCGGAACACTTCGTGCTCGGCCGTGACGTCAAAGGGATCCATCCGGTGATCCTAGAACCCGCTCCTGCATACTGGGGCGGTATGGGGAAGAACTGGATGATTGCTGTCCTGGTGGGAGTGCCACTGATTTGTGTGGCGGGTATGATCTATTGGTTCTTGCACCCCCAACTCACCCT
>NZ_CP024915.1:615761-615834 GCF_002953615.1 Arthrobacter agilis
ATCGCGAGGCCGGACCGGCGGCCGCACCCGCCGTGCTGCGGGGGGTCGACCTCACCGTCCTGCCGGGGGAGAT
>NZ_CP024915.1:615934-626501 GCF_002953615.1 Arthrobacter agilis
CATCGCGGTGAGGGGAGCCAACGGCTCGGGGAAATCGACGCTGCTGCAGCACCTCAACGGCCTGCACCGGGCGGACGGCGGCTCCGTGACGGTGGACGCGGTGCCGATCGGCCGTCAGCCGACGGGTACCCTCGCCGCCACGGTCGGGTACCTGTTCCAGGACACGGACCAGCAGCTCTTCGAGCGGACGGCGCTGCGCGAGGTGACCTTCGGGCCGCTGGCCACGGGCGTCCGCAGGCGTGCGGCCGTCCGGCGGGCGTCGGCCGCGCTCGACGGTGTGGGACTCGGAGCGCTGGCGGACGCCCACCCCTACGAACTGGGCTTCGTCCAGCGGCGCCTGGTGGCCCTCGCCTCCATCATCGCGACAGGGCCGGCCGTGTGGGCGCTCGACGAACCGACCGCGGGCCTCGACGAGGCCGCGCGCACACTGCTGGCAGGCCTGCTGGCCCGGCACGCGCGAGGGGGAGGGGCCGTCGTCCTGGCGACCCACGATGCCGCTTTCGCCGATGCCGTCGCACATCGGACCATCTGGCTCGAGGACGGCAGGATCGTGGCCGGGCGTCCCGGGCCCGACGCCTGATCGCCCTCCCGCAGGGCACGACCAGCCCCTAGGGTGGGACCCATGGACCTCCTGCGCGAGCGGCACCGCACCATCCCTACGCGGGGCGCCGACCTCGCCGTCTTCGAGTACGGGGCGGACCCCCGGGCCGATGCACCGACCATCGTCTTCGTGCACGGGTACCCCGACGACCATCGGGTGTTCGCCCCCGTCCTGCGCGAGCTCGCGCCCACGCACCACCTCGTGGCCTTCGACACCCGGAACGCCGGACGGTCGCGCACGCTGGGCGGCGCCGGCTTCACCCTGGCGGAACTGGTCGACGACGTGTTCGCCGTGCTCGAGGCCGTCGGGGCCCCGGGCGGGGTTCGGCTCGTCGGCCACGACTGGGGGTCCATCCAGGGCTGGGCCGTGCTCCAGGACGAGCGCTCGCACGGGCTGGTGATCGACTACACCAGCATCTCCGGACCCGATCTCCGCCACTTCTCCCGCTGGCTGCGCGGGCGCTTCCGCCGGCCGCGGCTGGTGCCGCAGGGGCTCGGACAGGTGCTGCGCAGCTGGTACGTCGGGGCCTTCCGGCTGCCGGTCCTCCCGGAGCTGGTGTGGGAGTACGTCCTGACCCGGCGTTACGAGCTGACCGCGCGGCGGAACGTGGGAGCCGATCCCGTGCGCGGTCTCGCCCTGTACCGGACCACCCTGTCCTCGGCGGCCAGGCTGCCCCGGCCCACCCGGGTCCGGGTTCCCGTGCACGTCATCGTGCCGCTGAAGGATCCCTTCCTCTCGCCGCACCTCGTCGACGGCCTGGACGAGTGGATCGAGGACCTGACCGTCACCACCGTCCCCGGGGGCCACTGGTGGATCGCCTCGCGGGGCCGTGCGTTCGCCGAGATGCTCGATCCCTCGCTGCGCGACCGTGCCTGACCGGCACTATGCCTCGAGCAGCCCCCGGATGTCCTCGGCGGTGAGGGCGGAACTGAAGACGGCGTCGTCGTCCATGACCGAGGTGAAGAGCTTGGCCTTCTGCTCCTTGAGCTTCATGACCTTCTCCTCGATCGTCCCCTTGGACACCATGCGGTAGACCATGACGTTCTTCGTCTGGCCGATCCGGTGCGTGCGGTCCACGGCCTGGGCCTCCGACGCGGGATTCCACCAGGGATCCAGCAGGAAGCAGTAGTCCGCCTCGGTCAGGTTCAGGCCGAATCCGCCGGCCTTGAGGCTGATGAGGAACACCGGGGCCTTGCCGTCCTTGAAGGAGTCGATGACCTCGCCGCGGCTCCGCGTCGACCCGTCGAGGTAGGCGTACTCGATGCCGCGGGCGTCGAGCTGTTCGGCCGCCTTCTTCAGGTAGGACGTGAACTGGCTGAAGACCAGCGCGCGGTGTCCTTCGGCGAGGATGCCGTCGAGGTTCTCGAACAGCACCTCGAGCTTCGCGGACGGTACGCCCTCGTGCTCCGGATCGACGAGGGAGGCGTCGAGGCTGAGCATGCGCAGCAGGGTCAGCGAACGGAAGACGATCATGCGGTTCCGGTTCATGTCCTCGATCAGTCCGAGGAGCTTCTGCCGCTCCCGCTGCAGGTACGTCTCGTAGATGTGCCGGTGCTCGGGGTGGAGCTCCACCTCGAGGACCTGCTCCTGCTTCGGGGGCAGGTCGGAGGCGACCGCCTCCTTGGTCCGGCGCATCATCAGCGGGCGGATGCGCTTGCGCAGCCGGACCAGTGGCCGGTTGTCACCGATCTTCTCGATCGGCGTCCGGTAGTCCTCCGTGAACTTCCGGGCCGAGGGGAAGAGGCCCGGCGCCACGATGTTGAACAGCGACCACAGCTCCATGAGGTTGTTCTCCATGGGCGTTCCGGTGATCGCCAGTTTGAAGGGCGCGTCGAAGTCCTTGGCCGCCTGGTGCACCTTGGATGCGCGGTTCTTCACGAACTGCGCCTCGTCGAGCACGAGCCCCGACCAGGGGAGGTCCTGGTAGGCGGGGAAGTCGAGCCGGAAGAGCGTGTACGAGGTGATGACGATGTCGGCGTCGCCGACCTGCTCGCGGATGGGGACCCCGGAGGCGCCCTGGGTGTCGTTGATCGCGACGACCCTGAGCCCCGGTGCGAAGCGGTGGGCCTCGTTGGACCAGTTCGGCACCACGGAGGTGGGTGCGACGACGAGGAACGGGGCGTCCAGCCCCCGGCTCTCCTTGGCGTAGGTCATGAGGGCCAGTGCCTGCAGGGTCTTGCCGAGCCCCATGTCGTCGGCGAGGACGCCCCCGAGCTGATGCCGCCACAGGAAGGCGAGCCAGCTGAAGCCCTCGGCCTGGTAGGGGCGCATCTCCGCGACCAGGCCGGCGGGGGCGGCCGTGGCCTCGACGTCCTTGAGCTCGAGCAGCCCGCTCACGGCCTCGCGCCACGACTGCGCCTGCTCGGTCTCCTCGGCGAGGTCCTCGAAGTCCGCCCAGAGTCCCGCCTGGTAACGGCTGATCTGCAGGCCGGTCTCCGGGTCCCACTCGCTCAGCGCGCGGGCCTCCTCGATCAGCTCCCGGAGCTGGTCGAACACGGGCTGCTCGAGGGACAGGTAGCTGTTGTCGACGAGCTTCAGCTTCTTCCGGCCCTGCGCGAGGGCCCGGAAGACGGAGTCGAAGGGGATGGTGCGGCCGCTGACCGTCACCATCACGCCGAGGTCGAACCAGTCACGGTTGTCCGTCTCGACGGTGCTGATGCGCAGTGTCGGCGTCTCCGTCAGTTCCGTGTAGTCGGGCTTCTCGCCGACGACCTCCACCGTCACGCCCTCGAGCTCCATCAGCTGGGGCAGCACGTCCTCCGCGAACTCCACGGCCTGCATGTCCTTCAGCTGCAGGGACTTGAGCGGCAGGGAGCCGAGCAGGCTCCGCGCAGCAGCGGCGAGGCCGTCCTCGGCGTCGGCGTCGCGGTAGCCGTCATCACTGCCCGGACCGCCCCGGCGGAAGGGCCTGCGCTGGACCGCATCACCCAGCGGGTAGTCGAAGTGCCAGTCGAGGGTCACCGAGCCGTCCGCACCGTAGGCCGTGGTGAGGACGAGGACCGGTGGCTGGATCTCGGGGAGCTCCACGCTGCCGTCGCTGCTGTCCACCTCGATGGACTGTCGCAGCCTGGGGTAGTACTCCTGGAGGAAGAGGGACTTCTCCTCCTCGGGGACGACGACGGCGCGGCCGCGCTGCAGGAGCTCGATGTCCTTCGGCGTCAGCCTCCTGGAGGTCGGCGCCAGGGTGATGGTGTCGTCGGGGGCGACCGTGTAGATGCCGTGCGTGCTGATCACGTGCGCGGTGTCCGAGGGGTGGGGCTGCCCGTCGACGTCGAGCGCCGGGCAGAGCTGGAGGGCCCCGTCCTCGGTCTCCGTCGCGTCGAGCTTCAGGGTGGCGCGGCCCGCGAGCTCGATGCTCACGGACTTCTTGGATCCCACGAAGGCGATGCCGAGGCGCTGCGCCTCGTCCAGCAGCTGCCACAGGAGCGGGTTGCTGAAGTCGTCGAGGTACAGCCAGGAGTCGTTGTTGCCGAAGTAGTTGACGCCCGTGCCGCGGTGCAGTGCCGGGAACTGCGAGAACCAGCGGTGCTGGTCCGGGTCGAGCTTCAGCCCGTACGTCTGGTAGCTGATGCTGCCCCAGGACAGGTTGTTCTTGATCCACTTGCCCTTGCCGTTCTGGCTGACCGGCCGCACGCCGAGGCGGGTGTTGAGCGTCCGCTGCCCCTGGCGCTCGGCGGCCGATCCCCACCGCTGCACGGCCACTTCGGGCGTCCGCAGCTCGAACTGGAGGCCGAGGGGTGTCAGCGGGGCCGGTGGATCGGTCGAGGGGGCATCGGCCTCGAGCAGGTCCGTCAGTGAGGCCTGCCAGCCCTCCGGTGCGGACGGACGCGGTGCGGGGCGAGCACCGAGGTCGCGCTCGTGCTGGGCCAGCAGGTTCTCGGTGTTGCTCTGCAGCGCGGTGGCGGCAACGTGCTTGCAGTCCGCCCCGACGGGGCAGCTGCAGAAGTTCTCGAGGGGACGGAAGCGTCCGTCGCCCTTCAGCCCGAGGCGGAGCTTGGTGCGGTAGTCGCTGGGCGCACTCCCGCGGACCTTCCCGGTCAGCAGCTTCGACTCGGCGTCCCAGGCGAGTGAGCTGACGGCGCCGTCCTTGGCGTAGGTCTGTCCGCGCTGGAAGGCGGCTCCGCCCACGACGCGGATGATGTCGGTGACATCGACCATGGGGTGGGTGGAAGTGGGCATAATTCCATGCTCTCACGCGGTGGTGACGCTCCCCGGCCACGAGGCATCCCTTTCACTGAGGGCGACAGGCGCCGAGTCAAGCTGCCCGATCACGGCGGGCTCTGCCCTACTGTTGGGAAGGGGCTCATACCGGGTAGGACTGGCAGAACGGAAGAGGTCGCGTGTTCGAAGCAGCAAGCATCATCTACGCGGCGGCGGGTCTCGCCGTGTTCGCGGCAGCACTCCTGCCGCGCCTGCTCATGCGCGCGCCGGTCTCGATGCCCATGGTGTTCCTCGCCGCCGGCATCCTGGTGTTCAGCTTCGCCAAGGACCTCCCCGATCCCGATCCGGTGGCCTACAGCGATGTGACGATCCACCTGAGTGAGGTCTGCGTCATCATCTCGCTGATGGGGGCGGGGCTGGCGCTCGACCGCAAGCTCGGCTGGCGCCGCTGGTCCACCACCTGGCGCCTCCTCGGCATCGCGATGCCCCTGTGCATCCTGATCCTCACGCTGATGGGGATGTGGCTGCTGGGCCTCGGGCTCGCCTCCGCCCTGCTCGTGGCCGCGGCCCTCGCGCCCACCGATCCCGTCCTCGCCTCCGAGGTACAGGTGGGGGAGCCTTCGGAGTCGGAGGAGGACCTCGAGGCCGAGGACGAGGTGCGCTTCGGCCTGACCTCCGAGGCCGGGCTCAACGACGGCCTCGCCTTCCCCTTCGTGTACCTCGCCATCCTGATGAGCACGGTGGGTCTGTCCCCGTCCGCCTGGGGTGTGGAGTGGATCCTGCTCGACGTCCTGTGGCGCATGATCATCGGCTGTGCGTTCGGGTTCGGCATGGGCAAGCTGCTGGCCCGGGTCTTCTTCCGGACGCCGATCAAGAGCGTCCGCCTCGCCAACTACTCCGAGGGGTTCGTCGCCCTCGCGGCGACGTTCCTGACGTACGGGCTCACCGAGGCGATCGAGGGCTACGGTTTCATCGCGGTCTTCGTGTGCGCCCTGACCATCCGCGCCGGGGAACAGACCCACGGCTACCACGGTGTGCTGCACAGCTACATCGAGCAGCTCGAGCGGCTCCTCACCGTCGTCGTGCTCGTCCTGCTGGGCGGGGCCGTGGCGCGGGGCCTGTTCGAGGGCCTCCGGCCGCTGGAGGTGGTGGTCGCCGTCGCCTTCGTCCTGCTGGTGCGGCCCGTCACGGCCTGGTTCAGCCTGGCGCGGGGCAAGACGGGCCCGTGGGAGCGCAGCACGCTCGCCTTCTTCGGAGTGCGCGGCATCGGTTCCGTCTACTACCTGAGCTACGCCCTCTCGAAGGGCGAGTTCGCCGCTGACGAGAGCACGCTGTGGCGTGTCGGGGGCCTCGTGATCGTCATCTCGATCGTCATCCACGGCATCACCGCCGCGCCCGCCATCAATGCCCTCGACCGCGCGCGGCAGCGCAAGGCACGTGAGCAGGGCGACGAGGCGCAGGCTCCCAACACCCCGGTCTAGTGGCGGCCGCGCGGCCGCGGGCGGGTCGTCCGTTCCAGGGTCGCGCGTACCACGAGCCCTCCCACGAGGGCCCAGAACGCCCCTCCGATGCCCAGGACGGACAGGCCCGATGCCGCCAGGAGGAACGTCACGGCGCCACTCATCCGGCCCGTCGCGTCTCCGAACGCGGCGGTCACCGCCGTCGCCATGGTGCTGATGAGCGCGAGGCCGGCGACCGCCTCCACGAGTCCGGCCGGTGCGGCACCCACGACGACGACGAGCGCGCCCGAGACGGCGGCGAGCACCAGGTAGGAGAATCCCGCGGTGAGGGCGGCGATCCAGCGGCGGTCCCGGTCCTCGCCCGCCCCCTCACCCGCGGACAGTGCGGCGGACAGGGCCGCGAGGTTGACGGCGTGCCCGCCGAACGGGGCGACGAGCGCCGTGCCGGCCCCGGTCACGGCCAGGGCGGGACGCCAGGGCGTCCGATAGCCGAAGGATTTCAGGACGGCCACGCCGGGGAGGTTCTGCGACGCCATGGTCACCACGTAGAGGGGCAGGGCTATCCCCACGACGGCGGCCGGGTCGAGGACGGGCACGGTGAACACCGGCGTCGGCACCAGGTCGGCCGGATCGATCCCGGTCCCGTCGCGGGCGAGCTGGAGGCCGATGACCACCAGGGCCGCGACGAGGGCGAGCGGTACGGCCCACTTCGGGATGACGGCGGAGGCGGCCAGCCAGACGGCGATCACGGGCAGCACCAGCAGCGGGATGGTGCCCAGGGACTGGAACGGCGCCAGGCAGAGGGGCAGCAGCACCCCCGCGAGCATGGCCTGCGCCAGATGCTGGGGGATGCGTGCCACGACCCGCCCGAGCCAGGGCACCGCGCCGGTCAGCGCGAACAGGAGGCCCGTGACCAGGAACGCACCCACGGCCGCCGGCCAGCCTCCCGCCGGGATACTCGCCCCGGCCAGCAGTGCGGCCCCCGGGGTGGACCAGGAGAGCGTGACGGGGAGCCTGAAGCGCAGCGCCAGGAGGACGATCCCGAGGCCGACGACGGCGGTCAGCGCCAGGAGCCCCGACGCCGCCTGCTCCGGCGAGGCACCCGTGGCACGCAGTCCGGCGAGCACGACGGCGAAGGACGACGTGAAACCGACGAGGGCCGTGACGACGCCCGCGAGGACGGGCTCGTGCAGGCCGGGCCGGACGGTGGAGCTGGTGTGCACCGCGCATCTCCTGTTCGGAGCGCTGCAGCCCCAGAAGCGTTCTGTATACGGAACGGCAAGCGTAGGATGCAGGGATGCCCGAGGACAAGCCCACCCGCGATGTGTCGCCGCGGGCCGCCGTCGCCCGGCGCATCACGGAACTGCGACGAGCACAGGGGTTCACGCTGAGCGGTCTCGCGTCCCGCGCAGGCATCGGCAAGGGGACGCTGTCCGAGCTCGAGGCCGGCACCCGCAATCCGACGCTCGAGACGCTCTACGCGCTCGCCGGTCCACTCGGGGTGCCGCTCACGGGACTCGTGGGGGACGGAACCGGGCACAGCGTCCCGGACGGGGTCGTCGACGCCCGCCTGCTGACCGTCCGGACGCACGACGACGGCGGCACCACCGAGGTCTTCTGGCTCACCATCGCCGCGCGGGGCACGCGGGTCTCGCCGCCACACCGCCACGGCACCGTGGAGCATCTCCGGGTGGTACGGGGGACGGCCTGCGTGGGACCGTCGGGCGCCGAGGTGCTCGTCCGGGCAGGGGAGTCCTCCTCGTGGCCCGCCGACACCGGGCACACCTACGCCGCGAGGGACGGCAGCGCGCAGGGCGTCCTCACCATCGAGACGCCGCCCGGCGGACCCTGATCAGGTGGTGCGGGCCTGTTCCAGGCGCCGCTGCACGGCCTCCAGCTCATCGCTCAGGGACTGCAGGCGTTCGGTGTTCTGCTCGACGGCGAGTGTCCGGACGAGGTGGTCCTGGCGCTCCCGGAGCGCGGCTTCGGAGGTCTGCGGTTCGCTGTTCGGCATGGCCCCAGTCTGTCAGGGCGCCCTGCAGCGCGCGACCGCGCCGTCCTCGGGCGGGCGCAGGAAATAGATGCACCCGGGCAACCGTTCCCTCAAGAGGTCCGCGGCCCCCGCCGCGGTCCCGGAAATCGAGAGGTGCATCCCATGTCTGTCCCCCTGTCCATCCTGGATCTGGCGCAGGTCGCCGAGGGCTCGACGCCCGCCGAGACGTTCGCCTCCAGCGTGTCGCTCGCGCAGCACGCGGAATCGTGGGGCTATCGCCGGATCTGGTACGCCGAGCACCACAACATGGGCAGCATCGCGTCGTCGGCCACGAGCGTGCTGATCGCGCACGTCGCCGCCCACACGTCGACCATCCGCCTCGGAGCCGGCGGGGTCATGCTGCCCAACCACTCGCCGCTGACGATCGCGGAGCAGTTCGGCACCCTCGAGAGCCTGCATCCGGGGCGGATCGACCTCGGCCTCGGCCGGGCGCCCGGCAGCGACCAGGTCACCGCCCGTGCACTGCGTCGTGATCCGATGTCGGCCGACAGCTTCCCCTCCGACGTCCTCGAACTGCAGGGGTACCTGACCGGTGAGACGCGGGTCCCGGGTGTGCAGGCCACTCCCGGCAAGGGCACGAACGTCCCGCTGTACATCCTCGGCTCCTCCCTCTTCGGCGCCCGGCTCGCCGCCGCCCTCGGCCTGCCCTTCGCCTTCGCCTCCCACTTCGCACCGCAGGCCCTGCTGGACGCCGCAGCCATCTACCGCCGGGAGTTCACGCCGTCGGCGCAGGCGGAGAAGCCACACTTCATCGCCGGGGTCAACGTCATCGCGGCCGACAGCGCCACCGACGCCCACCACGAGTTCCACGAGGCGATGCTGCGTCGCGTGACACTCCTCCTCGGGCGCGGGCAGACCTTCACCCGTGAGGAGTCCGAGGCCATCCTCGCGTCGCCGGGCGGCCAGCAGATGGCCGACATGGCGCGCTACAGCGCCGTGGGGACCCCCGACGTCGTCCGGGACTACCTGGAGCGCTTCAGCGACCGGATCGGGGCCGACGAACTCATCGTCGCGACCCAGGCCGGCACCACCGACGCCTGGCTGCGCTCCTTCGAATTGCTCGCCGGAACCATGCTCCCCGTCGCCGCCTGAGGGTCACGGATCAAAAAACCTTCGGACTCTGCTTGCCTTTACCCTCCAACGTTTGGTTAAGTGGATCCCGGTTGTAGTGTTGCGCATTTGTATTTCGCGCGGTTTAGCCCTCGCGGGATAGGCCGCGTCTCTGAAAAAGCGGACAAGCACGCCGCGACTGGGGCGTTCCGAAAGTCGGATCGCGTCTGAATTTCAGAAGGATAAACAAAAATGGCAACAGGTACCGTGAAGTGGTTCAACGCTGAAAAGGGCTTTGGATTCATTGCTCCCGACGACGGAAGCGCAGACGTGTTCGCACACTTCTCCGCCATCAACGCGAGCGGCTACCGCTCGCTCGATGAGAACCAGAAGGTCAGCTTCGACACCGAGCAGGGCCCCAAGGGTCCTCAGGCGTCGAACATCCAGCCCCTCTAAGGCTCGGATCTTCAACTAGATCTTTTCGTGGGAAGCAGGTCGGACTCCGGTCCGGCCTGCTTCTTCGTTAAGGGTCGGACCGCACGCGGTGTGGTCTGCTCCCCTCAGACGGCACCGCCCGGAGCTCGCCGTCCGCGCCGTCGATCCGCGCCGTCAGCCCGTGCCGTCGCAGAGGCCGATGAAGGCGCCGAGCTCCTCGAGCGCTGCCGGGGTCGCGGGCAGGTGATGGGTCAGCCGGGGGGAGCGGACGATGACCGCCCGCCACTGGCCGCGTGAGACGGCGACGTTGATCCGGTTGCGGTTCAGCAGGAAACCGATGCCCCGCGGTGCCTCGGCAGCGGACGACGCCGCCATGCTGACGATCACGACGGCGGCCTGCTGGCCCTGGAACCTGTCCACGGTCCCGACCCTGACGTTCCGGTATCCCGCCGCGGACAGGGTCTCCCGGACGAGCTGTACCTGCGCGTTGTAGGCGGCCACCACGAGGAGGTCGGCCTGCCCCAGCGGTCGGGGCGGAGCCCCTGCGTCGGGCGTCCACGGCACGCCGAGGTGCCGCCGGACCTGGGCGAGGACCTCGGCAGCCTCCTCGACGGACGACGTGGCATTGCCGTCGTGGTCCACCGAGACGCACTCGATGCCGGGAGCCTGCCCGGCCAGGAGCCGCTCCCGCGCCGCAGGGGCTGTGGTGAGGCGGCCGTCGTAGGCGAAGCGGGAGACGGCGCGGCAGAGGTCCGGGTGCATGCGCCACGTGTCCGCGAGGAAGTAGCCGACGTCCGGCGGCAGGGT
>NZ_CP024915.1:626740-630576 GCF_002953615.1 Arthrobacter agilis
ACGGCACCGCCCTGGAAAAGGTGCTCGACTCCGCGCTGGGCCCGGTCTGCTCGGTCATCCTCATCACCGGCGCCGGCGGCATGTTCGGCGGAGTGCTGCGTGCCTCCGGTATCGGTGACGCGCTCTCGGACTCCCTCGCCTGGATCGGGCTGCCGATCATCCTCGCCGCGTACCTCATCGCCGTGATCCTCCGCGTGGCCCAGGGCTCCGCGACCGTGGCACTGGTCACCACCGCCGGGCTCATGGCCCCCGCGGTGCTGGCCGGCGGCTTCAGCCCCCTCGAGATCGCCGCCATCACCCTGGCCAGCGCCGCCGGATCCGTGTTCGCCAGCCACGTCAACGACTCCGGCTTCTGGCTCGTCGGCCGGCTCATGGGCATGGACGTGAAGACCACGCTGAAGACCTGGACCGTCCAGCAGTCGCTCGAATCCGTGGCGGGATTCGGACTGACCCTCCTCGTCTTCTGGATCGGCTGATGACCCCGCAGGCGTTCGACATCACCGGTCGGCTCGCACTGGTCACCGGCTCCTCGAGGGGCCTGGGGTACGCCCTCGCGACCGGCCTCGCCCAGGCCGGCGCCCGTGTGATCGTGCACGGACGCGACGCAGGGGCCGTGGCGGATGCGGCGTCGAGCATCGGTGAGGCGACCGGGACGGTGCCCGCCACCACGACCTTCGACGTCACGGACGCGGACGGGGCGGCCCGGGGTATCGCGGCGCTCGTCGCCGAGCACGGGGTGCCGGACATCCTCGTCAACAACGCGGGCATCCAGCGGCGCGCGCCGTTCAACGACTTCGACCCGGCCGACTGGGACGACATCGTCACGACGAACCTGTCGAGCGTCTTCTACGTCTCCCGGCAGGTCACCCGCGGCATGGCGGAGCGGGGCTCGGGCAAGGTGATCAACATCGGTTCGGTCCAGTCCGTGCTCGCCCGGCAGACCATCGCGCCGTACTCGGCGACCAAGGGCGGGGTGGCCATGCTCACCAAGGGCATGGCTGCCGATTTGGCCAGGTTCAACATCCAGGTCAACGCCATCTCTCCCGGCTACTTCGCCACCGAGATGAACCGTGCGCTGGTCGAGGACGAGGCGTTCAACACCTGGGTGATCAACCGCACCCCTGCCCAGCGGTGGGGGAGGTTCGAGGAGCTCGTCGGGACGCTCGTCTACCTGGCCTCCGACGCATCGACCTTCGTGTCCGGTCAGAACATCTTCGTCGACGGCGGGATGACGTCCGTCGTCTGACAGCCTGCACGGCGGCTGCGGCCGCCCGGCGTCGAATCGAAAGGGAAGGCACCACATGAGAGCCCTCGTCATCAACGGCAAGCTCGACCTCGTCGAGGCCGAGCTGCCGACACCCGAGCCCGGTCCGGGCCAGGTCCGGCTCCGGATGGCCTTCGGAGGTGTCTGTGGATCCGACCTCCACTACTACAACGAAGGCGCCAACGGGGAGTACGTCGTGCGCGAACCGCTCGTCCCCGGTCATGAGGTGTCGGGCACCGTGGACTCCGACCCATCCGGTGAGCTTGCTCCCGGGACGCCGGTGACGGTTCATCCCGCGACGTTCGGGCGTCCGGAACACGGCATCGAGGACCGCAGGCACCTGTGGCCCGGGGGTGCCTACCTCGGCAGCGCCTCCACCTGGCCGCACACCCAGGGCGGGATGAGCGAGTTCCTGCTCGTCGACAAGCACATGGTGCGTCCGCTCCCGTCCGGGCTGCCGCTGCGTCGGGCCGCCCTCGCCGAGCCGCTCGCCGTCGCCCTCCACGGGATCACGGTCGCCGGAGGGGTTCGGGGCAAGCGGGTCCTCGTGTCCGGTTCCGGGCCCATCGGCCTCCTCGCCATCGCTGCCTGCCTCGCCGAGGGCGCCGCCGAGGTCGTGGCCACCGATGTGCTCCCCGGCCCCCTGGAGCGCGCCCGACGCCTCGGGGCGCACGGCACCGTGCAGGTCGGCACCGAGGAGATCCCGGCCCTGGCATTCGACGTCGTGCTGGAGTGTTCCGGCGTTGCGGCGGCCGTCAGCACGGCCCTGCTGGCCGCCCGCCGGGCGGGCATCGTCGTCCAGGTCGGCATGGTGCCCAACGAACCCCGGGGCATCAATCTCGCCCCGCTGATCTCGAAGGAGCTCCAGCTCCGCGGGGCCTTCCGGTTCGACGACGAGATCGACCGGGCCATCGAACTGCTCGACGACACCCCGGGGATCGAGGACGTCATCACGCACGAGGTCCCGGCCGACCGCGCGCTCGAGGCCTTCGCCGTCGCCCGGGACTCCGAGACCTCCGGCAAGGTCGTCATCTCGCTGTGGCACGGCGAGCGATGACCCCGGGAGCAGCTCCGGCCGGGCCGGTCGTGATCGGCGTGGACCTCGGCACCACCAATACGAAGGCGGTCGCCTTCCGGACGGACGGCACGCTCGAGGCGTCCCATGCGGCGGGCTATCCGCTCGACGAGCCCCACCCGGGGCAGGCGGTCCAGGATCCGCAGCTCATCCTCGCCGCGGTGCTCGAGTCGGTGCGTGAGGTCGTGCGCCAGGTGGGCGCCCAGCGCGTCGCAGGGCTCTCGTTCAGTTCGGCGATGCACAGTCTCATCGGACTCTCCCCGACCGGGGAACCGCTCACCGAGGTCGTCACGTGGGCCGACACCCGGTCGCGTGTCCAGGCCGAACGGCTGCGGGCGTCGGTCGGCGGGCTCGCCCTGCACCGGCGCACGGGCACCCCGGTGCACCCGATGTCCCCGCTCCCGAAACTCGTCTGGTTCCGCGAGCAGGAGCCGAAGCTGTGCGAGAGCATCGGGTTCTGGGTCGGCATCAAGGAATTCGTGCTGCTGCGGATCTGCGGCGCGCTGGTGGTGGACCACTCGATCGCCTCCGCGACCGGCCTGATGAACATGAGCACCCTGGCGTGGGACGAGGAGGCGCTCGCGCTCGCAGGCATCCAGCCCGAGCAGCTGCCGGAGATCGTCCCCACCACGACCGTGCTGCCCGCCCTCACGGACGACGCCGCTGCCGCGATGGGTCTGCCCGGCACGACGCCCGTCGTGGTCGGCGCCGCGGACGGTCCCCTCGCCAACCTCGGCGTGGGCGCCGTGCGCCCCGGCGTGGCGGCCTGCTCGATCGGTACCAGCGGAGCGCTGCGCGTCGCGGTCGACCGGCCCGCGGTGGATCCGCTCGGCGGCGTGTTCTGCTATGCGCTGACGTCCACCCGGTGGGTGGTCGGCGGCGCGATCAACAACGGTGGGGTGGTGCTCGGGTGGGCCGGTGACGCGATCGCCCCCGACCTGGCCGAACCGCCCGAGGAGGAACTGCTGGCCCTGGCAGCGCGGGTGGCTCCCGGATCGGGCGGGCTGCTCATGCTCCCGTACCTGCTCAGCGAGCGGGCGCCCCACTGGAGTTCGCTGCCTCGCGGCGCCTACGTCGGTCTCACCAGGGCGCACCGCAGGGAGCACCTCGTGCGGGCGGCGCTCGAGGGCGTCTGCCTCCAGCTGGCGCTGGTGCTCCACTCGATGCGTTCCGCCGGGCTCGACGTCACCCACGTCCGCGCGACCGGGGGTGTCATGCGCAGCCCCCTCTGGCGCCAGCTCCTCGCCGACACGTTCGGGATGCCGATCGAATTCGCACACGGGCAGGAGGGCTCGGGCTTCGGCGCGGCGCTGCTCGGGATGGAGGCTCTCGGCCTCATCGAGTCGATCGACGTCGTCGCCGACATGGTCGAGATCGAGGAGACGGTGCGCCCCCAGCCGGCCGCCGCCGCGGTCTACGCCTCCCTGCTGCCGGTCTTCGCCGAGCTGTACGACGCCCTCGTCCCGGCCTTCACGTCCCTGCGCCGGCTCGCCCCGT
>NZ_CP024915.1:630812-641718 GCF_002953615.1 Arthrobacter agilis
CACGACGACGGTGGCGTGGCGAGGTTTCACATGTCTCCTTCGTGGGAAAGGACCAGCGTGTCCCACGTCACAGGAGGAGTCAATCCTGCGCGGCCCGGTCGGCCCCTGAAGTTGCCTGGGGCACCGGTAGGGTGGGGGAGGCCTCCGGCCACTCCGATCTCGAACACCGTTGGGACTCTCATGAACACCTCGCGCATCGCGGCCACCGCCGCCCTCACCCTGCTGGCGCTCACAGCCTGCGCCGGCACCTCCGAGTCCACGCCGGCGACCCCGGCCGGGACCCGGCCGTCCCCCGCCAGCTCCTCCGCCGCAGCCTCGAACATCCAGCGGCCCGCGACCAACGACCTCGTCGGGGAGGTGTCCGCCGAGGGCGCCCGGGCGTTCCTCTACTACTACTTCGACCTCAAGGCCTATGTCCTGCAGACCGGGGACGCGGCCGCCGTGCTCGAGGTCCTCGACGGAGCGGCGAGCGAGCAGGCCGAGGCGGAACGACTGAAGGCCGTGTACGACGGCGGCGGGTGGGTGCTCGGCGGCCAGCCCAAGGTGGAGAACGTCTACCTCACCACGCCGGAGGACGAAGTGGTGGAGGGCGCCGATGTCACCGCCCTGATCCCCGTCAACCCCGACGCCTACACCGAGTTCGCGGAGGACGGTGCGGTCGCCGAGCAGCGTCCGTTCTCGCCGGCCGGCACCATCTACACCGCCACCGTCCGCTACGCCGACGGCGCGTGGAAGGTCACCTCGCTCGAGGAGACCCCGGACGCGGTCCTGCCCGAGGCCTAGCCCGCACGGGCGGCCCGCGACGAGGAAGGGGTGCCACCGCTGCGGCGGTGGCACCCCTCGTCGTCCCGGGCCGGTCAGCGCAGCGTGGCGTTCCGGGTCTCGGGGGCGTTGAAGGCCATGAACACGACGGCGAGGAGCACCAGTCCGCCGGTCAGGGCGAACGTGAGCGGCAGGCCGAGGTAGGGCCACAGGAGCGTCCCGAAGATCAGGGGGACCAGGCCCGCGCCGATCCGGGAGATGGTCGACGCCCAGCCGAACCCGCTGCCCCGCAGCTCCGTCGGGTACAGCTCCGAGACGTAGGTGTAGAGGACGGGGATGGCCACCTGCACCACGAAACCGAAGCCCAGCAGCCATGCCGTGGCGGCGGCGGGCAGGTCGAGCGTCAGTGCGAAGACGACCAGGAGCGCGGCGGAGCCGGGACCCGTGACGGCCAGGAGCCACTTGCGGCCCACGCGCTCCACCAGGAGGGCGGCCGCGATCACCCCCAGGAAACCGACGCCGGTCATGAACGTGGTCGTGATGAAGGCGACCGACTGCGCGTAGCCCGAGGCGATGAGGATCCGCGGCATCCACGTCAGGGCACCGTAGTAGACGAGCAGGATGGTCAGGAACAGGCTCCAGGCCGTGAGGGTGATGCGCCAGTCGTAGCGCCACAGCCCCGCCAGCTGGCCCGAGACACTGCCGAGCGAGAGCCGGGGCGTCTGCTCGGGCTCCGGCAGGCGCCATTCCCGCTGCTCCGCGCCGGTCCGGGCCACCAGGTCGTCGATGACCGTCCTGGCCTCCTCGCCCCGGCCGCGCTGCACGAGGTAGAGCGGCGATTCGGGGACGCCGCGCCGCACCCAGAAGACGAGGAGTGCCGGGAGCACCATGACGAGCATCGCGTAACGCCAGCTGCCCGACTGGGCCACGACCACCGTCGTGACCACCCCGCACAGGAAGGCGCCGACGGGCCACCACGCATCCATCGCGGTGAGGACCCGGCCGCGCTGCCGCCGGGGCGTGAACTCGCCGACCAGGGCGTAGTCCACGGGGATGCAGCCGCCGAGGCCGAAGCCCGCGAGGAACCGGAACACGCAGAACCAGACGATGTCCGGGGAGAACGCCCCCAGCACGGTGAAGACCGAGAAGACGAGCAGCGTGAGGGTGAAGGCCCGCTTGCGACCGATGATGTCGGCGACCGAGCCCCAGGCGAAGGCCCCGACCGCCATGCCGATGAGGTTCGACGTCGCGACCCAGGCCGCCTGGCCGGAGGACAGGCCCCAGTCGTCGATCAGGAGGGGGATCAGGTAGGCGTTGAGGGTCACGTCCCAGGCGTCGAACATGAAGCCGAGGCCGCCGATGAGGAAGATCTTCCCCTGGACCTTCCAGCGCCAGGGGAGGTCCTGCACCACCTGGTCACCGGTGGGGAGTTGCGTATGGGTGTTCATGATGCCTTCTCGGAGGGTGCTGTTCTGCCAGAACTGTACCGCCAGCCACCCGGGACCCCGTGCCGTCCCCTCGCGACCGGGCAGGGCCGCACCTATAGACTTGGTGCCGACCCCAGCGACGCTCTACTGACGGAGATCTGCGTGAGCCTGACCCACCTCGACCGTGTCCCCATCCGCCGAGCACTGATCTCGGTGTTCGACAAGACCGGCCTGGAGGAGCTGGCACAGGGCCTGCACCGTGCGGGCGTCTCCATCGTCTCCACCGGCTCGACCGCGCAGCGCATCGCCGCCGCGGGCGTCCCCGTCACCGAGGTGTCCGAGGTGACCGGATTCGCCGAGACCCTCGACGGGCGCGTGAAGACCCTGCACCCCAAGGTCCACGCCGGCATCCTCGCGGACCGCCGCCGGCAGGAGCACGTCGACCAGCTCGCCGAGCTCGACATCGAGGCGTTCGACCTCGTGGTGGTGAACTTGTACCCCTTCGTCGAGACGGTGCGCTCGGGCGCGGAGCCCGACGCCGTCGTCGAGCAGATCGACATCGGTGGACCCGCCATGGTGCGGTCCGCCGCGAAGAACCACCCGTCGGTCGCCGTCGTCGTGGACCCCGCCCGCTACGGTGACGTGGTCACGGCGGCCGCGGAGGGCGGCTTCGACCTGAAGGCACGACGCCGGCTGGCCGCCCTCGCCTTCGCGCACACCGCCGCGTACGACACCGCCGTCGCGTCCTGGACCGCCGAGCAGTTCGAGACCGACGACGACGCCTTCACCTGGCCGGGCTACGCGGGCCTCGCGCTCGAGCGCTCCGAGGTGCTCCGCTACGGCGAGAACCCGCACCAGCAGGCGGCACTGTACGTGGAGAAGGGCGCCACGCCGGGCATCGCCCAGGCCGACCAGCTCCACGGCAAGGCCATGAGCTACAACAACTTCGTCGATGCCGACGCTGCCCTCCGTGCGGCCTTCGACTTCGAGGAGCCTGCGGTCGCGATCATCAAGCACGCCAACCCGTGCGGGGTCGCGGTCGGCTCGGCAGACGCCGAGGACCCCATCGCCGACGCCCACGCCAAGGCCCACGCCTGCGACCCGGTGTCGGCGTTCGGCGGGGTCATCGCCGCGAACCGCGAGGTGACCGCCGGCATGGCCGCCACGGTGAAGGACATCTTCACGGAGGTCGTGATCGCGCCGTCGTTCTCCGCCGGGGCCGTCGAGATCCTCTCGCAGAAGAAGAACATCCGGCTCCTGACCCTGCCCGAGGGCTACGGCCGGAACCCCGTGGAGTTCCGCCAGGTCTCCGGAGGGGTGCTCCTTCAGGTCGCGGACACGCTCGACGCCGACGGCGACGACCCCTCCGGCTGGACCCTGGCCGCCGGGAAGGCCGCCGACGACGCCACGCTCGCCGACCTCCGCTTCGCCTGGAAGGCCTGCCGGGCCGCGAAGTCCAACGCCATCCTGCTGGCGAAGGACGGCGCAGCCGTGGGTGTGGGCATGGGCCAGGTCAACCGCGTGGACTCCTGCAGGCTCGCCGTCGAGCGCGCCAACTCGCTCGCCGACACCGAGCGTGCCCGCGGCTCGGTCGCGGCGTCCGACGCGTTCTTCCCCTTCGCGGACGGACTGCAGATCCTGCTCGACGCCGGTGTCCGCGCCGTCGTCCAGCCGGGCGGTTCGGTGCGCGACCAGGAGGTCATCGACGCGGCGGACGCGGCCGGCGTGACGCTGTACCTGACCGGCGCACGCCACTTCTTCCACTGACCTCCCCGCAGGCGCGCCGGCGGCTCCGGCCACCGGCGACCTGCGGGATACACCCGTCGACGCCGTCGTTCCATCGGGTCCGCCGTTAGGCGATGCCTCGGGGACCTCGGTAAGTTAGAGCCGATGGGCAAGCCCCAACCGACCGCACAACGCAAGAGCACCAGGGAGACGCCACCCATGGCCAAGATCATCTACACCCACACCGACGAGGCGCCGATGTTGGCAACCTACTCGTTCCTGCCGATCATCGAGGCGTTCGCCTCCACGGCGGGTGTCGAGGTGGAGACCCGCGACATCTCGCTCTCGGGCCGCATCATCGCCCTCTTCGGCGATCACCTCACCGAGGACCAGCGACAGGCGGACGCGCTCGCGGAACTCGGCGCACTGGCGAAGACGCCGGACGCCAACATCATCAAGCTGCCCAACATCAGCGCCTCCATCCCGCAGCTCAAGGCCGCCATCACCGAGCTCCAGGGACAGGGCTACGCGCTGCCGGACTATCCCGACCACCCCTCGACGGACGAGGAGAAGGAGGTCCGCGCGCGGTACGACAAGGTCAAGGGCAGCGCCGTGAACCCCGTCCTCCGCGAGGGGAACTCGGACCGCCGGGCTCCCGCGTCGGTCAAGAACTACGCACGCCAGAACCCGCACAGCATGGGTGCCTGGACGCCGGAGTCCAGGACGAACGTCGCGCACATGATGGGCGACGACTTCCGCTCCAACGAGCAGTCCGTCGTGATCCCCGCCGACGGCACGATCTCGATCCAGCACGTCGCCGCGGACGGTTCCGTGACGGTCCTCAAGGACTCCTTCCCGGTCCTCGCCGGCGAGGTCGTCGACGGAACGGTCATGCGGGCCGAAGCACTCAACAGCTTCCTGAAGGCCTCCGTCGCCCGCGCCAAGGAGGAGGGCGTGCTCTTCTCGGCACACCTCAAGGCCACCATGATGAAGGTCTCGGACCCCATCATCTTCGGCCACGTGGTCCGCGCCTTCCTGCCCGAGCTCTTCGAGACCTACGGTGAGCAGCTGACGGCTGCCGGCCTGAGCCCGAACAACGGCCTGGCGTCCATCCTCGGCGGCCTCGACAAGCTTCCCGAGGACGTGCGCGAGGGAGTGCAGCAGGCGATCTCGAAGGGCATGGAGGACGGCCCGGCGATCGCCATGGTCGATTCCGACAAGGGCATCACCAACCTCCACGTGCCGAGCGACGTCATCGTCGATGCCTCCATGCCGGCGATGATCCGCTCGTCGGGCCACATGTGGGGACCGGACGGCAAGGAAGCGGACACGCTGGCCGTCATCCCCGACAGCAGCTACGCCGGCATCTACCAGGTCGTCCTGGACGACTGCCGTGCCCACGGCGCCTTCGACCCGACCACCATGGGCACCGTCCCCAACGTCGGCCTCATGGCGCAGGCGGCCGAGGAGTACGGCAGCCACGACAAGACCTTCGAGATCCCTGCGGCCGGCACGGTCCAGATCCTCGACGCCGAGGGCACCGTGCTGATCGAGCACGACGTCGCGCCCGGTGACATCTGGCGCGCCTGCCAGACCAAGGACGCGCCCATCCTCGACTGGGTGAAGCTCGCCGTCACGCGTGCCCGTGCCTCGGCGACGCCCGCGGTGTTCTGGCTCGACGAGAGCCGGGCGCACGATGCGAACCTGATCGCCAAGGTCCAGGCCTACCTGGCGGAGCACGACACGGACGAGGTCGAGCTGCAGATCATGACGCCCGTCGACGCGACGGCCTTCACGCTCGAGCGCATCCGCAGGGGCGAGGACACCATCTCGGTGACCGGCAACGTGCTGCGCGACTACCTGACGGACCTGTTCCCCATCCTCGAGCTCGGCACGAGCGCCAAGATGCTCTCCGTGGTCCCGCTGATGAACGGCGGTGGACTCTTCGAGACCGGCGCCGGCGGGTCCGCTCCGAAGCACGTGCAGCAGCTCGTGAAGGAGAACCACCTCCGGTGGGACAGCCTGGGTGAGTTCCTCGCCCTCGCGGTCAGCTTCGAGCACCTGGCGACGTCGACGGGCAACGCCCGCGCGCAGATCCTCGCCGACACGCTGGACCGCGCCACCGGTACGTTCCTGCTCGAGAACAAGTCGCCCAGCCGCCGCGTCGGCGAGATCGACAACCGCGGCAGCCACTACTTCCTCGCCCGCTACTGGGCCGAGGAGCTGGCCCGGCAGGAGCAGGACGCCGAACTCGCCGAGAGCTTCTCCCGCGTCGCGGAGGCGCTGACGGGCAACGAGGACACCATCGTGGCCGAGCTGCTCGCCGTGCAGGGCTCACCCGCCGACATCGGCGGCTACTTCCACCCCGACGTCACGAAGGTCACCGAGGTGATGCGTCCCTCCGCCAAGCTGTCGGAGGTCCTCGCGATCCTCGCCCGGTAGGCTCCGTCGCTCCAGCCGGCGGACCGGAGTCCACCGGCGCAGGCGACGTTCCGGGACACGGACGGGCCCCCGCGGTAGCGACCGCGGGGGCCCGTCCTTCGATGCCCGACTGCCGGGGACGACGCGGGCGGACCGTCAGACGGCGTCGTTCGCGTAGCGCAGCCCGATCTGGGCCCGTACGCCGTCGAGCAGGCGCATGGTCCTCACCGTGTCACCGACGGGCATCGTGGGGCTCTCGGTCAGCCCCTGCTGGATGCAGCGCGTGACCTCGCGCAGTTCGTAGGTGTACCCGGCGCCGACCTGCTCGAAGTGCTCCACCCTCGGCTCCTCCTGACCGATCCGGACGGTCAGTTCCTTCGGGTTGTGGAGGTTTCCGCCACCGGTCTTCAGCCAGCCCTTCGATCCGGCGACCGTCGCCTGGCCCGGGCAGGAGGCGACGAGCGACGACGACAGCTGGGCGTACGCCCCGTTCCCGTAGCTCAGGGTGACGGCGTTCTGCACGTCGACGCCGTCGCTGTTCAGCGTTCCGAGCGCGGAGACGGAGTCCGGGAAGCCGAGGGAGCCCAGGGCCCAGGTGAGCGGGTAGACCGTGAGGTCCATCAGGGCCCCGCCCCCGGCCTTCGGGTCCCAGAGGCGGCTGCCGGGATCCTGCCGTGCGGGGAACCCGAGGTCTCCCTGTACCCACCGGATCTCGCCCAGCTCGCCGGAGGCGATGATCTCCCAGGCACGGTTGATGCTCGGCAGGAAGCGCGTCCAGACCGCCTCCATGAGGAAGAGCCCGCGCTCGGCGGCCAGTCCTGCCAGTTCCTCCGCCTCGGCGGCGTTGATGGTGAACGGCTTCTCGCACAGCACGTGCTTGCCGGCGGCCAGTGCGGCCTTCGCGACGTCGTAGTGCTGGGCGTGCGGCGTCGTGATGTAGACGACTTCCACCTCGGGATCGTCCATGAGCCGCTGGTATCCCGTGACCCCGCCGTCGTCACCGTAGCTGGTGGCGAACCCGAAGCGGTCGGCGAAGGCGGCGGCGCTGTCCGCACTGCGGGAACTGACGGCGTGCAGCACGGCGTCCTCGAGCAGCGCGATGTCCTGGGTGACCTTGCCGGCGATGCCGCCCGTGGCGACGACACCCCACATGAGGGGACGGCCGGTGGCGTCGATCGGACTGGGGGCGCCTGCTTCGGCGCAGGGGGGAACGGCGATGCGGTTCTGGAGGTTCATGGACCTATCCTTGCCGCTGCGGTGGTCCCGCGTCCATCGCCGGGAGACGAACGAAGCGCCCCGGCCTGGGCCGGGGCGCTTCGGGTACTGCTGCCGGACGGATCCGGATCGGTGCTACTTGGTGAGTGCCGACAGCGTGGGATCGTCGGCGTACGCCTCAGCGGCGTTGTCCTTGGTGACGATCTGCGGCTCGAGGAGGTAGGCGGAAACGGTCTTCACGCCGTTCTCGTAGGAGTCGGGATCGTTGATCTCGAGTTCCTCGCCGGCCTGCAGGCCGTTCACCATCTCGATGGCGTGCTCGACCAGGGCACGGGTGTCCTTGTTGATCGTGGAGTACTGCTTGCCCTCCATGATGGACTTCACGGACTCGACCTCGGAGTCCTGGCCGGTCACGACGGGGAGCGTCTTGCCTGCACCCTCGACCGAGGTCAGGATGGCGCGGGCCAGCGTGTCGTTGGGGGAGAGGACGCCGTCGAGCTCCTCGGTCCCGTAGCTGCCCGAGAGCAGCGTGTCCATGCGCTTCTGGGCGTTCTCCGCCTTCCAGCCCTGGGTCACGGCCTGCTCGAAGGTCTCCTGGCCCGATACGACGACGAGGTTGCCGTTGTCGATCTCGGGCTGGAGGATGCTCATGGCACCGTCGAAGAAGACCTTCGCGTTGGCGTCGTCGGGCGATCCGGCGAACAGCTCGACGTTGTAGGGGCCCTCGGGCTTGGCGGCCTTCATGCCGTCGAGGAGGGCCTGGCCCTGCAGCTCGCCGACCTTGAAGTTGTCGTAGGCCACGTAGTAGTCCACGGCGTCGGTGTTGAGGAGCAGGCGGTCGTAGGCGACGACCGTGATGCCGGCCTCCTTCGCCTGGGCGAGCTGGGTGCCGAGCTGCGCGCCGTCGATGGCGCCGACGACGAGGACCTTCACGCCGTTGGTGATCATGGAGCTGATCTGGTTCTGCTGCTCGGCGACGCCGCCGTTCGCGAACTGTACGTCCGGCTCGTAGCCGGCCTCGGTCAGGCCGTCGTTGAAGAGCTGCTCCGCGAGGACCCAGTTCTCCGACGTCTTCTGCGGGAGTGCGACGCCGATGGCGGACCCCGTCTCGAAACCGGCGGCTGCAGATTCGCCGCCCTCGGTCGCGGGGGCCGCCTCTTCGCGGCCGCATCCTGTCAGCGCCAGTGCTGATATCGCAGCGATGGCTGCGACGGACTTTGCGAATTTACGCATTTCCATTCTCTTTCTATTGCTCTTGCTGGGTGGACGGGTGGAGCGTTGTCGCCCGGGAAGCCGGTTCCATCCGGTTCCTAGACGTCGTGGGAGATGACTTCCTTCGTTCCGACGGCCTGTTCCGTGGGAGCAGGCCGGGGATCGGGGGTGCCGGCCTTCGCGCCGCCGCCACCTCCGCCGAAGTTCCTGGTGAGCAGGCCGATGATGGACGGCTTGCCCTGGCTCTTGTTGTAGACGTCGAAGGCGACGGCGACGAGGAGGACGATGCCCTTGATGATCTGGGTGTCGTCGGCGCCCGCGCCGAGCAGCTGGAGTCCGTTGTTGAGGACGGCCATGACGAGGCCGCCGATGATGGATCCGACCACGGTCCCCACGCCACCGGTGACGGCAGCGCCGCCGATGAACACGGCCGCGATGGCGTCGAGTTCCCAGCCGACGCCGTCGGACGGGCCGGACGCCGTGGAGCGGCCGACGAAGATCATGCCGGCGAGGGCGGCGAGGATGGACATGTTCATCATGACCATGAAGTTCACGCGCTTGCTCTGCACACCGGAGAGTTCGGCCGCGTGGCGGTTGCCGCCGACGGCGTAGACGTGGCGGCCGAGGATCGTCTTGTTGGAGATGAAGGCGTAGATGATCACGAGGACGCCGAGGATCAGGCCGGGGACGGGGAAGGACGTGCCGGGGCGACCGGTCGCGAACAGGTACGTCGCGTAGAGGATGACGGCGGAGAGCAGGACGACCTTGGTGACGGGGACCCACATGGGGGGGACGTCGGCCTTGATCCTCTCGAGCTTGCGGCGGCCGCGGAACTCGCTGTAGATCACGAACGCCACGAGGGCGAAGCCGATCAGGAGGGTCAGGTTGTTGTAGCCGGTGGTGGGGCCGACCTCCGGGAGGTAGCCCGCGCCGAGGTACCGGAAGCCCTCGGGCACCGGGACGGTGAGGGAGTTGCCGACCGACTGGTTGGCGCCACGGAACAGGAGCATGCCGGCGAGCGTGACGATGAACGCCGGTATGCCCACGTAGGCGACCCAGAAACCCTGCCAGATCCCGATGACCGCGCCGAGGACCAGGCCCAGGAGCACGCCGAGGTACCAGGGGATACCCCAGTCCCGCATCGCGATCGCGACGACGATGCCGACGAACGCTGCGATGGACCCGACGGAGAGGTCGATGTGCCCGGCGATGATCACGAGGACCATGCCGATCGCCAGGATCAGGATGTAGGAGTTGCCGTTGAAGAGGTTCATCATGTTCACGGACGTGAGCGTCTTGCCGCCCGTGCGCCACTGGAAGAACACGACGAGCGCGACCAGGGCGAAGATCATCCCGAACTGGCGGGTGTTCCCGCCGAAGATTTGTTTGAGGGAATTCATGGTGTCTTTCCTAGGGAGCTACGGTCAGGCAGATTTCCTGCTGGCGGTCATGAGTTTCATCAGGGATTCCTGGTTCGCGTCCTCACGGGTCACTTCTCCCGTGATCGCGCCTTCGAAGATGGTGTAGATGCGGTCCGAGAGGCCGAGCAGTTCGGGCAGCTCCGAGGAGATGACGATCACGCCCTTGCCCTGGTCCGCGAGTTTCTGGATGATGCCGTAGATCTCGTACTTCGCCCCGACGTCGATCCCGCGGGTGGGCTCGTCGAGGATGAGCAGCTCGGGGTCGGTGAACATCCACTTCGCGAGGACCACCTTCTGCTGGTTGCCGCCCGAGAGCTTGGCGACGCCCTCGTTGACGCTCGGCGTCTTGGTGCGCAGCGACTTCCGGTACTCCTCGGCGACGCGGAACTCCTCGTCCTTGTCGACGACGAGGCCGTTGGTGATCTTCTTCAGGTCGGCGGACACCGTGGTGGTCTTGATGTCGTCGAGCAGGTTCAGGCCGAGGGACTTGCGGTCCTCGGTCACGTAGGCGAGCCCGGCGTCGATCGCCTGGGGGACCGAGCGCAGCGTGACCTCCCTGCCGTTGATGAGGATCTGCCCGGACTTGAAGTTGCCGTAGGAGCGTCCGAAGACGGAGCGGGCGAGCTCCGTGCGTCCTGCACCCATCAGGCCGGCGAAACCGACGATCTCGCCGCGGCGGACATGGAAGCTGGAGTTCTTGCACACCAGGCGGTCGGCCACCGA
>NZ_CP024915.1:641818-641888 GCF_002953615.1 Arthrobacter agilis
CGGCCGACCCCGCCGTTCTCGAGCAGGGTGTCGAGGAGGTCCGACGCCGCGGTCAGTCCGTCGACCGCGC
>NZ_CP024915.1:641988-644380 GCF_002953615.1 Arthrobacter agilis
TGTGGCCGAGGGGGAGGCTGACGGCCGCCTCCTGGACGACGCGGTAGTTCGGGCTGGCGAGCACGACGCGGAGGTGGCGCCGGCCGATGTCGATGCCCGCGGCCACCTGGCCGTTGTCGTTGAGGATCACCGACAGCGCCCGCCGGCCGGAACTGGTGGTCGGAGCCGTGCTGACGACGCCGGTCGCGGCCATCACCTTGACGATGTTGGAGACCGTCGCCGTGGACAGTCCGGTCTGCCGCGACAGCTCCGCCTGCGTCTGGGGCCCGCCGCTCATCAGGGCCGCGATGACCCGCTGCTGGTTCTGCTCGCGCAGGGCGGACTGCGAGCCCGGCTTCGGAAGCGGGGCGCTCAGGCTTGTCCTCGCCGTCGAGGGGGGATCTGCGGGCATGATCTCTAGGGTGCCGCAGGGCTCCCTTGTAGTCAAGAAGTTAACGCGGCGCGATGTTCCTGTGCGAGGGACCGGTAGCGATCGGCGTTGGCCTTCACGGCGTCGACCTCGGCGTCGTCGAGCTGCCGGCGCACCTTGCCCGGGACGCCGGCCACGAGGGAGTGCGGGGGGACGACCGTCCCCTCGAGCACCACGGCGCCCGCGGCGACGAGGGAGCCGGAGCCGATCACGGCACCGTTCAGGACCGTGGCTCCCATGCCGATCAGGCAGTCGTCCTCGATGGTGCAGCCGTGCACGACGGCGGCGTGCCCCACGCTCACGCCGGCGCCGATGTGCGCGGGGTACCCGGGATCGGCGTGGACCACCACGTTGTCCTGCAGGTTCGTGCCCTCGCCGATCTGGATGGCCGAGGTGTCGGCCCGCACGACGGCGCCGTAGAACACGCTCGCGAAGGGCCCCAGCACCACCTCGCCGATGAGGGAGGCCGTCGGGGCGGTGAATGCCGAATCGCTGACGTCGGGGGTCTTGCCGCGGAAGGGGATCAGGTGTGCCATGGCGCCAGCCTAGGCGACGCCCGGCCGGCCGGGGAGTGATCGGTGCCGGTCGGCGAAGGGCGGCCGGTGAAGGCGGGTTCGCTCGGATCCGTCAGTTGAAGACGATGGTGCGGCGCCCGTCGAGGAGGACGCGGCGCTCGGCGTGCCACTGCACCGCCTGGACGAGGGCCCTGCCCTCGAGTTCGCGCCCGATCGACGTGAGCTGCTCTGCCGTCCGCGCGTGGTCCACGCGGATGACCTCCTGCTCGATGATCGGCCCCTCGTCGAGGGCGCCGGTGACGTAGTGGGCTGTGGCGCCGATCAGTTTTACTCCTCGGGCGTGGGCCTGGTGGTACGGCCGAGCCCCCTTGAAGGACGGCAGGAACGAGTGGTGGATGTTGATGGCGCGCCCGAGCAGGTCCTCGCAGAGCTCGTCACTGAGGATCTGCATGTAGCGGGCGAGCACCACGAGTTCGATGTCGTGCCGGTCCATCAGGGCTCGCAGTTCGGCCTCGGCCTCCGCCTTGGTCGCGGGAGTCACCGGGATGTGGTGGAACTCGACCCCGTAGAAGGCGGCGAGGTCCTCGAGGTCACGGTGGTTGGACACGATCACCGGGATGTCGATGGCCAGGGTCCCGGAGCGGTGCTGGAACAGGAGGTCGTTGAGGCAGTGCGCGGCCCTGGACACCATGATGAGCGTGCGCGTCCGCCGCTCGGACCGCGCGAGCGCCCACTCCATCCCGAACTCCGCGGCGACGGGTTCGAGGGCCGAGCGGAGCTCCTGTTCCGGCGCGTCCGTGGCGAGTGCCACACGCATGAAGAAGGTGCCCGTGTCCGGGCTCCCGTACTGCTGGGACTCGGTGATGTTGGCGCCCACGCCGACCAGGGCGCCGGACACGCCGTGGACGATGCCGGGCCTGTCGGGGCACGAGAGCGTCAGCGAATAGGAACGGGAGGTGTCGGGGGAGGTCACCTACGCCAGATTACCGGCAGGCCCCTCATGTGACGCGATGCTTCGGAGGGCGCCTACCGCGGCTGCCGCCGCGGTGCGGCCCGCACGGGAAGCACCGAGGGTCGATGCCGATGCCCCGTAGCCGACGAGCAGGAGTCGCGGCTCCCGTCGGACGTGGACGCCGTCCATCCGGATGCCGCCGCCGGGCTCGCGGAGGCGCAGCGGGGCCAGGTGGTCCAGCGCGGCCCGGAATCCGGTGGCCCACAGGACGACGTCGATCGGCTCCTCCGATCCGTCGGTGAACACGGCGGAGTGGTTTAGGAGCCGGGCCAGTGGTCCCCGCGACACGAGGATGCCGGCGTCGATCCCGGCCTGGTACTGGGCGGTGAGGGACAACCCGGTCACGGACACCACGCTGGCCGGTGGGAGCCCGGCGCTCGTGCGGGCGTCGACCTCGGCCTCGACCTCCCTGCCCCACTCCGGATCGAACGGCCGGCGGTACCTGCTGAACCGACC
>NZ_CP024915.1:644480-650276 GCF_002953615.1 Arthrobacter agilis
CGAGCATGACCACGACCCTCCCCGGCGGCGCCCGTCCGTCGGGACACCGTTCCACTCATCCCGAACGGGCCGGCATGATCCCGTATTCCACGGGCTCCCGCCACGGGCCCGGGAGGGAGCCGCCCCTTCGGGCGGATGCCGAGGAGGCGGAGCACGCAGGCCGGGCGCCCCGCGCGGGAGTGCGCAGGGAGCGGTGGCGGGGCACGCCGTCGTACGGCTAGCATGGGACCGTCGCGACTGGCGTAGGGTGGGCAACCACCAGGAAGCGGCATGGAGCCGGATCGATCCCCCCGGGAGGACCCGTGCTTCCAGTGCAGACCACGGATCGCACGCCTGGGCCGCGGGTCACGTTTCTGAGCGGCCGGGGCGCGGATGATCGATCCGCCGCCTCACCCGCGACTCAAGCTGACCTCTTGCGAGACCCACAGAAGGATCAACCGATGACCACTTCGCCCACGGCTCCATCCCAGGCTGCCGCAGATTCCGTCACCAACGCGCCCCTGTCCGAGGTGGACCCGGAGATCGCCGCCGTCCTGCGGGACGAACTCGCACGTCAGCGGGACACCCTCGAGATGATCGCCTCGGAGAACTTCGCGCCGCGCGCCGTCCTCGAGGCGCAGGGGAGCGTGCTCACCAACAAGTACGCGGAGGGTTACCCCGGGCGGCGGTACTACGGCGGCTGCGAGCACGTCGACGTCGCGGAGAACCTCGCGATCGAACGCGTCAAGGCCCTGTTCGGCGCGGAATTCGCGAACGTGCAGCCGCACTCCGGCGCCCAGGCCAACGCCGCGGCCCTCGCCGCCATGATCAAGCCGGGCGAGAAGATCATGGGCCTGTCCCTCGCGCACGGCGGACACCTGACGCACGGCATGAAGCTCAACTTCTCCGGCAAGCTGTACGAGGTCGCGGCCTACGGTGTCGAGGAGGACAGCCACCGCCTCGACATGGAGCGTGTGCGCGAGCAGGCGCTCGCCGAGAAGCCCCAGGTCATCATCGCCGGCTGGTCCGCCTACCCGCGCCAGCTCGACTTCGCGGCCTTCCGCTCCATCGCCGACGAGGTCGGCGCGCTCCTGTGGACCGACATGGCGCACTTCGCCGGCCTCGTGGCCGCGGGCGTCCACCCCAGCCCGGTGCCGCACTCCGACGTCGTCACGTCCACCGTGCACAAGACCCTCGCCGGCCCGCGCTCCGGCGTGATCCTGGCCAAGCAGGAGTGGGCCAAGAAGCTCAACTCGAGCGTCTTCCCCGGACAGCAGGGCGGCCCGCTCATGCACGTGATCGCCGGCAAGGCCACGGCCTTCAAGATCGCCGGCTCGCCCGAGTTCAGGGAGCGCCAGGAGCGCGTCCTCGAGGGTGCCCGGATCATCGCCGAGCGCCTCACCGGGTCCGACGTCGCCGAGCACGGCGTCTCGGTCCTCACCGGCGGAACCGACGTCCACCTCGTCCTCGTCGACCTCCGCAACTCCTCCCTCGACGGCCAGCAGGCGGAGGACGTCCTGCACTCCGTCGGCATCACGGTCAACCGCAACGCCGTGCCGTTCGATCCCCGCCCGCCGATGGTGACCTCCGGCCTGCGCATCGGCACCCCGGCGCTCGCGACCCGCGGTTTCGGCGCGGCCGAGTTCACCGAGGTCGGGGAGATCATCGCGGCCGCCCTGAAGCCGTCGCCCGACGTCGAGGCGCTGCGCGCCCGCGTCTCAGCACTCGCGGCGGACTTCCCGCTCTACCCGGGCCAGGAGGAGTGGTAGATCCGATCCTCCGCGCCGCCCTCTCCTCGAGGGCGGCGGCGTCACCGGACTTCGACATCCCCGCCGCGGAGTGCTGCTTCACCGGCTGCTGCGACCGCGGCAAGGCATTCCTGCTCGAACAGCTGGACGAGCGACCAGAGAAGGATCTTCCCCATGAACAACGCCCGCATCCTTGACGGCAAGGCGACAGCCGCACGTATCAAGGAGGAACTGACCGAGCGCGTGAGCGCGCTGCGCGAGCGCGGGGTGACTCCCGGCCTCGGCACCGTCCTCGTCGGCGACGATCCCGGAAGCTCGTCCTATGTGGCCGGCAAGCACCGCGACTGCGCCCAGGTCGGCATCACCTCGGTCCGTCGCGACCTGCCGGACACCATCACGCAGGAGGAGCTCGAGGCCGTCCTCGACGAGCTGAACGCCGACGACGCCACGACGGGCTACATCGTCCAGCTCCCCCTGCCCGCCCATATCGACACCAATGCCATCCTCGAGCGCATCGACCCGGCGAAGGACGCCGACGGCCTGCACCCGACCAACCTCGGCAGGCTCGTCCTCAACGTCAACGCGCCGATGGACTCCCCGTTGCCCTGCACCCCGCACGGCATCGTCGAGCTCCTGCTCCGCCACGACGTGGCGCTCACGGGGCTGAACGTCCTCGTCGTCGGACGCGGCGTGACGGTCGGCCGTCCACTGGGCCTGCTGCTGACGCGCAAGCAGGTCAACGCGACCGTGACCCTCGCGCACACCGGGACCGTCGACCTCGCCGACCACCTCGGACGGGCCGACGTCGTCGTCGCCGCGGCCGGCATCCCGCACATGATCCCGGCCGGGCAGCTCAAGCCCGGCGCCATCGTGCTCGACGTCGGCGTGAGCCGCGTCGAGGACCCGGACACCGGCAAGGCGACGCTGACCGGCGACGTCGACCCGGAGGCGGCGTCGGTGGCGAGCTGGCTCTCGCCGAACCCCGGGGGAGTGGGGCCGATGACCCGCGCGATGCTGCTCACGAACGTCGTCGAGGCCGCCGAGCGTCAGGCGGCCGGGGCCTAGGCCCGTGCGGGAACTCCCATTGGCTTCTGCCAATGGGAGTTCTCGCCTAGGCTGGGCAGGTGTCGACGACCCCCTCCGGACCACCGGTCATCTCCGCCCAGCAGCTCAGCAAGCACTACGGTGACTTCCGGGCGGTGGACGGCATCTCCTTCGACGTCCCCGCGGGCGAGTCGTTCGGCCTGCTGGGGCCGAACGGGGCCGGCAAGTCCACGACGATGCGGATGATCGGCGGTGTCTCGCAGCGGACCTCGGGCAGGCTCACCATCATGGGCCTCGACCCGGAGGAGCACGGTCCGGAGGTCCGCGCCCATCTCGGTGTGGTCCCGCAGCAGGACAACCTCGACGAGGAACTACGGGTGCGCGACAACCTGCTCGTCTACGGCCGGTACTTCGGCCTGCCGATGAGCTACCTCAGGCCCAAGGCCGACGAACTGCTCGAGTTCGCGCAGCTCACGGACAAGGCCACGGCCAAGGTGGATGCGCTGTCGGGCGGCATGAAGCGGCGCCTGACCATCGCCCGCTCCCTGATCAACGAGCCGAAGATCCTGCTGCTCGACGAGCCCACCACCGGGCTGGACCCCCAGGCGCGCCACATCCTGTGGGACCGCCTGTTCCGGCTCAAGGAGTCGGGCGTGACACTGATCCTCACCACGCACTACATGGACGAGGCCGAGCAGCTCTGCGACCGCCTGGTCGTCGTCGACAAGGGCCGGATCATGGCCGAGGGGTCGCCGGCGCAGCTCATCCGCGACCATTCGACCCGGGAGGTCCTCGAACTGCGGTTCGGGTCCGAACGCAACACCACAGTGGCGGCGGAGCTGCAGGGTATCGGGGAACGCCTCGAGCCGCTGCCGGACCGGGTGCTCATCTACGCGGACGACGGCGAAGCGGCCCTGGAACAGGTGACCTCGCGCGGGCTCCGGCCGATCACGTCGCTCGTCCGGCGCTCGTCGCTCGAGGACGTCTTCCTGCGCCTGACCGGAAGGAGCCTCGTTGACTGACCCGACACCCGCCCGCGTGCAGGAAACGGCAGCACCGCCCTACCGACCCTCCGCCCACCCGCCGGCGGTGTCAGCGGCGCGCGCCCGGACGTTCGGCTCCTGGTACTACGCCGAACACGTGCTCCGGTCCATGAACAGCTACCGCTGGACGCTGCTCGCCTCGAGCGTGGGCACACCGGTCCTGTACCTGTTCGCCATGGGGGTGGGGCTCGCGACGCTCGTCGACCGCACCGCAGCGGGAGCGTTCGGCGGTGTCGGCTACCTCGCCTTCCTCGCCCCCGCCCTGCTGGCGTCGGCGACGATCATGACGGCGGCCACCGAGTTCACCTACCCGGTCATGGACGGGTTCAAGTGGCGGCGCGTCTACTACGGCCCGCACGCATCGCCGCTCAGCACGGACCAGATCGTCAACGGGCACATCATCGCGATCACGGCCCGCCTGACGGCGACGACGATCATCTACTTCCTCATCGTCGCGGCGTTCGGCGCCTCCCCGTCCGCCGCCGGCGCGGCAGCCATCCCGGTCGCCGTCCTCAGCGGCCTCGCGTTCGGCCTCCCGCTGATGGCCTACTCGGCCGGCGTCGAGGAGGACAAGGGCCAGTTCGCCCTCGTGATGCGCTTCGTCGTGACCCCGATGTTCCTCTTCAGCGGCACCTTCTTCCCGCTCGACACGCTGCCCGTGTTCCTGCGGTGGATCGGCTGGATCTCGCCGCTGTGGCACGGCACCGAACTCGGCCGGGCACTCACGTACGGGTACGACGTACCGGCGTGGCTCGCCGTCGTGCACGTGCTGTTCCTGCTGGTCCTCGCCGTGATCGGCTGGCGCAGGGCCCGCACCGTGTACGCGAGGAGGCTCGGGAGATGAGCGCGCAGCTGACGGCCCGGGACTATGCCCTCAGTGGGTCGAAGCGGCCCCTGGCGGCGCTCTACTCGCGCAACGCGAAGGCGGTCATCGCGCGCGGCCTGCTGGCGACGCGCAGCAGCAACTGGCTGATCATGGTGTCCGGATTCTTCGAACCCGTGCTCTACCTCGTCTCGATGGGAGTGGGGCTCGGGGCACTCGTCGGCACCGTCGCCGGACCGAACGGCGAGCAGATCAGCTACGCGGCCTACATCGCGCCGGCGCTGCTGGCCGTCTCCGCGATGAACGGGGCCGTGTACGACAGCACGTGGAACGTGTTCTTCAAGATGAACTTCGCGAAGCTCTACCAGGGCATGCTCTACACCTCGCTGGGGCCGCTCGACGTCGCCATCGGTGAGATCTTCCTCGCCCTGCTCCGCGGAGCGATGTACGCCACAGGCTTCACCGCCGTGATGGCCGTGATGGGACTCGTCACCACACCCGTGGCCCTGCTCGTGATCCCCGCATCTGTCGTGATCGCGTTCGGGTTCGCGTCCTTCGGCATGGGGATCACGAGCTACATGAAGACCTTCCAGCAGATGGAGTGGATCAACTTCGTGATGCTCCCGATGTTCCTGTTCTCGGCCACCTTCTATCCGCTGAGCGTCTACCCGCAGGGCCTCCAGTGGTTCATCCAGGCCCTGCCGCTCTGGCACGGGGTCGAGCTGCTGCGCCAGATCAGCATCGCCTCGTTCACCCCGGCCGCCGTGCTCCACCTCTGCTACTTCCTCGTCATGATCGTGGTCGGCATGCTGCTGACCACGCTGCGCCTGCGGAAGCTGTTCCTGAGGTAGCCCTCACACCACCAGCGTCGCGTAGACCACGTAGTTGTCGTCGAAGGCGCCCGTCTCCGGGTTGTAGCCGTCGCAGGTGATCAGGCGCAGCTCCGAGCCGGGAGTGTTCCCGTACACCGTCAGGGTGGGGAACTCGTCCTTCTGGTAGGCCTCGCCGCGCTGGAACTCGAAGACCGCCGTGGTGCCGTCCTCGCGGACGACGCTCATGCGGTCGCCGGAGGAGAGGGAGCGCAGGTCGGCGAAGACGCCCTTTCCGCCGTCGGTCGCATTGACGTGCCCGAGCATCACGGCGGGTCCCCCGCCGTGAC
>NZ_CP024915.1:650376-658070 GCF_002953615.1 Arthrobacter agilis
CCGCCGTGACCTGAGCTGACCCGATCCGCCCGTCCTGCTCGCAGCGACGAGGTGCCCGAGAGACCTCGGGAACGACGAAGGGCGGCCCACCGATGCGGGCCGCCCTTCTCGGCAGCTGGACTGCGTGGTCGCCGGTGGCGGTCAGATCTTGCGGGTCAGGATCGCCTGCTTGACCTCGGAGATCGCCTTCGTGACCTGGATGCCGCGGGGGCATGCCTCCGAGCAGTTGAAGGTGGTGCGGCAACGCCACACGCCTTCCTTGTCGTTCAGGATCTCGAGGCGCATGTCCCCGGCGTCGTCGCGCGAGTCGAAGATGAAACGGTGCGCGTTCACGATCGCCGCGGGGCCGAAGTACTGGCCGTCGGTCCAGAAGACGGGGCAGGACGACGTGCACGCAGCGCACAGGATGCACTTGGTGGTGTCGTCGTAGCGGTCGCGCTCCTCGGCGGACTGCAGGCGCTCCTTCGCGGGCTCGTGGCCCTTGCTGATCAGGAACGGCATGATCTCGCGGTAGGACTGGAAGAACGGCTCCATGTCGACGATGAGGTCCTTCTCCACGGGCAGGCCCTTGATGGGCTCCACGAGGATGGGCTTCGACGTGTCGAGGTCCTTCAGCAGGGTCTTGCAGGCGAGGCGGTTACGTCCGTTGATGCGCATGGCGTCGGAGCCGCAGACACCGTGCGCACACGAGCGGCGGAAGGAGACGGAGCCGTCATGCTCCCACTTCACCTTGTGCAGCGCGTCCAGCACGCGGTCCGTGCCGTACATGGTCAGCTTCCACTCGTCCCAGTGGGCGTCGTCGGAGACCTCGGGATTGTAGCGGCGGACCTTCAGGGTGATGTCGAACGTGGGGATCTCTCCACCGCCGCCGACGCCGGGCGCGAGCTCGACCTTGGAGGCCGGCTCTTTTTCCATCGTTTCGGTGCTCATCAGTACTTACGCTCCATGGGCTGGTATCGGGTGAAGATAACCGGTTTGGTCTCAAGGCGGACGCCACTCGTCTCGGTGGCGCTGGGATCCTTGTAGGCCATGGAATGGGTCATGAAATTCTCGTCGTCACGCTCCGGGTAGTCCTCGCGGAAGTGGCCACCACGGGACTCCTTGCGGTGCAGGGCCGCCGCCGTCATGACCTTCGCCATGTCGAGGAGGAACCCGAGCTCGACGGCTTCGAGGAGATCGAGGTTGAACCGCTTGCCCTTGTCCTGCACGGTGATCCGCGTGTACCGCTCCTCCAGCGTATCGATCACGCGGAGGGCCTCGATCAGGGTCTGCTCGGTGCGGAACACCTGGACATTCGCGTCCATGATGTCCTGCAGCTCCTTGCGGATCTGCGCCACACGCTCTCCGCCCTCCGAGCTGCGTGCACGGTCGAGGAGCTCCTCGGTCTCGACCGTGGGGTTCTCGGGGATCTCGACGAAGTCGGCCGTCAGGGCGTACTCGGCCGCGGCCAGCCCTGCGCGCTTCCCGAAGACGTTGATGTCCAGGAGCGAATTGGTGCCGAGGCGGTTCGATCCGTGCACCGAGACGCACGCGACCTCGCCGGCGGCGTAGAGGCCCGGGACCACGGTGTCGTTGTCCGCCAGGACCTCGGCCTTGATGTTCGTCGGGATGCCGCCCATGGCGTAGTGCGCCGTCGGGAAGACCGGGACAGGCTCCGTGTAGGGCTCCACGCCGAGGTAGGTGCGGGCGAACTCGGTGATGTCCGGGAGCTTCGCGTCGATGTGCGCGGGCTCGAGGTGCGTCAGGTCGAGGAGGACGTAGTCCTTGTTCGGTCCGGCACCGCGGCCCTCGCGGACCTCGTTCGCCATGGACCGCGCGACGATGTCACGCGGGGCGAGGTCCTTGATGGTGGGGGCGTAGCGCTCCATGAAGCGCTCACCCTCCGAGTTGCGGAGGATGGCGCCCTCGCCGCGGGCGGCCTCGGAGAGCAGGATACCCAGTCCGGCGAGGCCGGTCGGGTGGAACTGGAAGAACTCCATGTCCTCGAGGGGGATCCCGCGGCGGAAGGCGATGCCCATGCCGTCACCGGTCAGGGTGTGGGCGTTCGACGTCGTCTTGTAGACCTTGCCGACACCGCCCGAGGCGAAGACGACGGACTTGGCCTGGAAGATGTGCAGTTCACCCGAGGCCAGGTCGTAGGAGACGACGCCGGCGACGCGCTTCTGGATGCGCGTCACGCCGTCGACCGTGACCTCCTCGTCCACCATGAGCAGGTCGAGGACGTAGTACTCGTTGTAGAACTCGACGTTGTGCTTGACGCAGTTCTGGTAGAGCGTCTGCAGGATCATGTGTCCCGTACGGTCCGCCGCGTAGCAGGACCGGCGGACGGGGGCCTTTCCGTGGTCGCGGGTGTGGCCGCCGAACCGCCGCTGGTCGATGCGTCCCTCGGGGGTGCGGTTGAACGGGAGGCCCATCTTCTCGAGGTCGAGGACCGCCTCGATGGCTTCCTTGGCCATGACCTCGGCCGCGTCCTGGTCGACGAGGTAGTCGCCGCCCTTGACGGTGTCGAAGGTGTGCCACTCCCAGTTGTCCTCCTCGACGTTGGCGAGTGCAGCGCACATGCCGCCCTGCGCCGCACCCGTGTGGGACCGGGTGGGGTAGAGCTTCGTCAGGACGGCGGTGCGGGCGCGCTGCCCTGATTCGATGGCTGCGCGCATCCCCGCGCCACCGGCGCCGACGATGACGACGTCGTACTTGTGGACCTGCATGCTGGTCGCTCTTTCTGTTGAAACCGGTGTGTGTGCACGGGGGAGCCCCAAAAGGCCCGCCGTGCGGGAACTGCCGACGTGGGCAGGCTTACGGCGCGGGGCAGTAGTCCGCGACGTGGGCCACCCCGTCGATGACGGGGCAGGGGTCGAACGTGAAGATCACGAGGGTGCCGAGCACCAGGATGACCACGGTCGCCGTGTACAGGACACCCTTGAGCCACATACGGGTGCTGTTCTTCTCGGCGTAGTCGTTGATGATCACGCGGATGCCGTTGGTGCCGTGCAGCATGGACAGCCACAGCAGCGTGAGGTCCCAGATCTGCCAGACGGGGTCCGCCCACTTGCCGGCGACGAAGCCGAAGTCGATCCCGGTGATGCCGTCACCGGCGACGAGGTTCACGTAGAGGTGGACGAGGATCAGCACCAGGAGGATGGCGCCGGAGAGGCGCATGAAGAGCCAGGCGGTCATCTCGAAGTTGCCGCGCGAGCCGGGGGTGCGTGAGTAGCCCGGGGCGACGCGTCCGGAGCGGGGGCTTTCGATGGTTGGGGTAGCCATGGGTACTAACCTCCGAAGACGTGCGAGAGATGGCGGATCGAGAAGGCGATCATGACGACCGCCCAGAGGCCTACGACGGCCCACAGCATCTGGCGGTGGTACCTCGGACCCTTCTTCCAGAAGTCCACGAGGATGACGCGGACCCCGTTGAAGGCGTGGAACAGGATGGCTGCGACGAGGCCGAGTTCCCCGAGACCCATGATCGGGTTCTTGTACGAGGCGATGACGGCGTCGTAGGCTTCCGGCGAAACGCGGACGAGCGACGTGTCCAGGACGTGCACGAGGAGGAAGAAGAAAATCACTACCCCGGTGATGCGGTGGGCCACCCAGGACCATTGGCCTTCCCGGCCACGGTAGAGGGTGCCTGCTGGTGTCAGTGTCTTCGGCATTGAAATTACCTCCCTGCATCGCATGGGCGTTAGCGCGTTATACGCAGGGATTACGCCGGTGCGACAGCACTCTTCAGATAAGAATAATGTAGGCCGGTGACACTTCCCGTTCAATTTAGGCACCCCTTCCCTGTGACCTTGTTAACACCCGTGCACACCGGGGCGGACAGGGCATCGGCGGAGCGCCGACCGGGAGCCGGCCGGGACGGTGGCGAGGGTGCGTGCCGGGGTCCACGTCGGGACTGATGGAGGTCCTCCCCCGAGTGCCGGAGGCGCGGCCGGGGCCGTCCCCGATGGGGGCCGGATCGCCGCCGGGCACCGCCCGTCCGTTACCGTGGAACGGATGAGTACAGAGAGGGCCGCGGCCCAGACCCCCGAGAACGTGCTGGACCGCTTCCACGGCGTCATCCCCGCGGGAGGCACGGGCACACGCCTGTGGCCGCTCTCCCGGGCGGCCGCACCCAAGTTCCTGCACGACCTCACGGGGTCCGGCAGCACCCTGATCCGGGCGACGTACGACCGCCTCCGGCCGCTGTGCGACGGACGCATCATGGTGGTCACCGGGATGGTGCACCGCCGGGCCGTGCTCGAGCAGCTGCCCGAGATCGAGGACCTGAACCTGGTGCTCGAGGCCGAGCCGAAGGATTCCGGGGCGGCGATCGGGCTGGCGGCGGCCATCCTGCACCAGCGGGACCCGGACATCATCATGGGGTCCTTCGCCGCCGACCAGGTCATCGCGCCCGTGGACGTCTTCCAGGCTGCGGTGCGAGAGGCCATCCAGACCGCGGCACGGGGATACATCGTCACGATCGGCATCAAGCCGACCCACGCGTCCACCGGGTTCGGGTACATCCGCGCCGGTGAATCGCTCGCCTCGGCGGGAGCGCCCAGCGCGCGCGCCGTCATCGAGTTCGTCGAGAAGCCCTCGCAGGAGGTCGCCGACGGCTATATCGGGAGCGGCAACTACTCGTGGAACGCGGGCATGTTCGTGGCACCCGTCGACCTCATGCTGAAGCACCTCTCCGCCAACGAGCCCGAGCTCTACGCGGGACTGATGGAGATCGCCGAGGCGTGGGACACCCCGCGCAGGGTGGAGGTGGCCCGCCGGGTCTGGCCGACCCTGCCGAAGATCGCGATCGACTACGCCGTGGCGGAGCCCGCCGCCGCCGCGGGCGACGTCGCCATGATCCCCGGGGAGTTCAACTGGGACGACGTCGGCGACTTCGCGGCCATCGGCCGCCTCAATCCTGCCGAGGAGAACAGCGAGCTCACGGTCATGGGGGAGGGGGCCCGCGTCTTCTCGGAGAACGCGTCCGGGATCGTCGTCTCCGACACCAAGCGGGTGATCGCCCTCATCGGCATCGACGACGTCGTCATCGTCGACACACCCGACGCGCTCCTCGTCACGACGAAGGAGCACGCGCAGGAGGTCAAGAAGGCCGTCGAGAGGCTGCGCGCCAGCGGCGACACGGACGTGCTGTAGGACGGGACCCCGATCCGTCCATGACACGGGCGAGTCCGATCGTGTGAGGGTGCCGGGCCGTCGGTCGGTAGGCTGATCCAGTGGAAACGTCCAGTACCCAGAGTCCGCCGATCTCCCGAGTAGGTGCCTCCCTCGAGCCGATGCTCGGCGAGCTGACCGAGATCCGGCGCGACATCCACCGGCATCCGGAGCTGTCCTACAAGGAACACCGGACCACCGACCTGATCGTGGCCAGGCTCGCGCAGGCCGGGCTCGTGCCGCACCGGCTCGAGGGCACCGGAGCCTACGTGGACATCGGCCGGGGGCCCCTGCGGATCGCCCTGCGGGCGGACATCGACGCCCTGCCGATCGTCGAGGAGACGGGGCTGGACTACACGTCGGCCGCCACCGGTGTCACCCACGCGTGCGGGCACGACATCCACACCACGGTGATGCTGGGGGTCGCGCTCGTGCTCGCCGACCTGGATGCCGACGCGCCGCTGCCCGGCACGGTGCGCATCATCTTCCAGCCCGCGGAGGAGATGATGCCCGGCGGGGCGATCGACGTCATCGCCCAGGGCGTGCTCACCGGCGTCCCGCGGATCCTGGCGCTCCACTGCGATCCGAGGATCGACGTCGGCCTCGTCGGCACGCGTATCGGCGCCATCACCTCGGCGTCGGACACCATCCGCGTGGAGCTCAGCGGCCGCGGCGGCCACACCTCGCGCCCGCACCTCACCGAGGACCTCGTGTTCGCCCTCGCCTCCATCGCCGTGAACGTCCCGGCCGTCCTCTCGCGCCGCATCGACGTGCGCAGTGCGGTGTCCGTGGTGTGGGGGCAGATCCATGCGGGCTCCGCGCCCAATGCCATCCCGGCGCACGGCTTCATGTCCGGCACGCTCCGCTGCCTCGACGGGGAAGCCTGGGAATCGGCGGGCGAGCTGCTCGACCGTGCCGTGCGCGAGGTGGCCGCCCCGTTCGGGGTCGACGTGAGGCTCGAGCACATCCGCGGCGTCCCCCCGGTGGTGAACCAGGAGGCGGAGACCGGGTTACTGGAAGCCGCGGCCCGCGCCGAACTCGGTTCGGGCGCCGTCGTCCTCACCCCGCAGTCCATGGGCGGCGAGGATTTCGCCTGGATGACCCAGGAGGTGCCCGGTGCCATGATGCGGCTGGGCACGCGCACCCCCGGTGGCGAGACCTACGACCTCCACCGTGGGGACTACGCACCCGACGAAGGCGCGATCGCCTGCGGTATCCGCGTGATGGCCGTCGCCGCCCTCCAGGCCGTGCTCGGTCGCGACCACTGACGGCCGGGTCCTGCGTCCTGGAGGAACCGGGACCTCCTCCCGGCTGTCCTCAGCCGCCTGTGCATAACGAAAACCGAACGATCCTCCCGCCCCGACCGCCCGTGTAGTGTTCCCCATCACTTGGCGCTTAGGATATTCGCATACGTGCTGCACCGACGGTGTCGCGGCGCCACGGTCTCCCAGTGAAAACAGAGCCTCGGATCCAATCGTGGACCGTGATGGACACTCACTGGTATTCGTCCCGTGGCGCATTTCTCTCCTGGAGGCATTTTTGAAGAACTCACTGCGCTCATTCTCGCGTGGCACCGGCCTGTCCGCCGCCGTTCTCGGCGTCTCGGCCCTCGTCCTGTCCGGCTGCGGCGCGCCGCCCGCCGAGGACTCGGCCGGTGGCGGCTCGAGCGCCGAGGCCAACACCGACTACCTCGGCTGCATCGTCTCCGACTCCGGTGGATTCGACGACCGCTCGTTCAACCAGTCCAGCTACGAGGGCCTGAAGAAGGCCGAGACGGACCTCGGCATCACGATCAACCAGGCCGAATCGCAGGCCGAGACCGACTTCGGCCCCAACGTCGACCAGATGGTCCAGGCCGGGTGCAACCTCACCGTCACCGTCGGCTTCCTGCTCGCTGACACGACGAAGGCAGCGGCGGAAGCCAACACCGATGCCAACTTCGCGATCGTCGACGACAACTCGATCGACCTGCCGAACGTCAAGCCGATCATCTACGACACGGCGCAGGCCGCGTTCCTCGCCGGCTACGCAGCGGCGGCGACCAGCGAGTCCGGCAAGGTGGCCACCTACGGCGGCATCAACATCCCGACCGTGACCATCTTCATGGACGGCTTCGCCGAGGGCGTGGACTACTTCAACGAGGAGACCGGCGGAGACGTGCAGCTCCTCGGCTGGGACAAGGAGAGCCAGAACGGCACCTTCGTGGGTAACTTCGAGGATGCCGCCGCAGGCAAGACCAACACCCAGAACTTCATCAACGAGGGTGCCGACATCATCATGCCGGTCGCCGGTCCGGTCGGCTCGGGCACGCTCGACGCCGTCATCGAGGCGAACGCGGGCGGCAAGGACGTCAAGGCGATCTGGGTCGACTCGGACGGCTACGAGACCGCCGGCAAGGGCGAGGAGTTCATCCTCACCTCCGTCATGAAGCTCATGGGCGACGCCGTCGAGGACGTCATCAGCACCGATGTCGAGGGCAACTTCGACAACACCCCGTACGTCGGCACCCTGGAGAACGGTGGCGTGGCACTGGCGCCGTT
>NZ_CP024915.1:658296-660863 GCF_002953615.1 Arthrobacter agilis
GCTGAAGGAACAGATCATCTCCGGCGACATCGCGGTCGATTCGGCCGCCAGCCCGAAGTAACAGCGCACCGCACGAGAACCGCCTTCCTCCCGGGGCTTTCCGCCGGGAGGAGGGCGGTTTGCGTTCGCCGCGGGTGCATGCCCCGGAGCCGTGGCCGGTATCCTTTCCGGTGACGTCCACCGACGACAACAGAACAGAACAGGCTGGGTTGTGAAACTCGAACTGATCGGCATCACGAAGCGTTTCGGATCGCTCGTCGCCAACGACTCCATCGATCTCGTCGTGGAACCAGGACAGGTCCACAGCCTGCTCGGCGAGAACGGGGCCGGCAAGTCCACGCTCATGAACGTGCTGTACGGCCTCTACGACCCCACCGAGGGCGAGATCCGCGTCAATGACAAGCCGGTGACCTTCAAGGGACCGGGCGACGCGATGGCCGCGGGGATCGGCATGGTGCACCAGCACTTCATGCTGGTGCCGGTGTTCACCGTCGCGGAGAACGTGGCACTGGGCAACGAGGCCACCAAGGCCGGCGGGATGCTCAACCTGCAGGAGACCCGGACGCGCATCCGGCAGATCTCGGACCAGTACGGGTTCGACGTCGACCCCGACGCGGTCGTCGAGGACCTGCCGGTCGGCGTCCAGCAGCGCGTCGAGATCATCAAGGCGCTCGTCCGCGACGCCGAGGTCCTCATCCTCGACGAGCCGACAGCCGTCCTGACGCCCAAGGAGACCGACGAACTGCTCGGGATCATGGCGCAGCTCAAGGCGGACGGCACATCCATCGTCTTCATCTCGCACAAGCTCCGCGAGGTCAAGGCCGTCTCCGACGTGATCACCGTGGTCCGCCGCGGCAAGGTCGTCGGAACCGCCGACCCCAGCGCCCCGACCACGGAACTCGCGTCCCTCATGGTGGGGCGCGCCGTCAGCCTGACCCTGGACAAGAAGCCGGCCGCGCCGGGCGAGGTGACCTTCCGGGTCCGGGACCTCACCGTCCAGGCCCCCAACGGGCAGCGCGTGGTGGACGGCCTGAGCTTCGAGGTCGCCGAGGGCGAGATCCTCGCCGTCGCGGGTGTCCAGGGCAACGGCCAGACCGAACTCACGGAGGCGATCATGGGCCTTCAGGACCACGTCACCGGATCGATCACCCTCGGCGGGAACGAGCTCCTGGGCCGCAGCGTCAAGGACGTCATCCGCGCCGGCGTCGGCTTCGTCCCCGAGGACCGCAGCGTCGAGGGGCTCGTCGGGACGTTCTCCGTCGCCGAGAACCTCATCCTCAACCGGTACGACGACGCGCCCTTCGCGAAGGGACTCTCCATGTCCCCATCGGCCATCGAGAAGAACGCCGACGAGAAGATCGCCGAGTACGACGTGCGCACGCAGTCCGCGTCCGCCGCCGCGGGCACCCTCTCCGGCGGCAACCAGCAGAAGGTCGTCATGGCCCGCGAGTTCTCGCGGCCGCTCAAGCTGTTCATCGCCTCGCAGCCCACGCGCGGCGTCGACGTCGGTTCCATCGAGTTCCTGCACCGCAGGATCGTCGCGGAGCGCGACGGCGGCACGCCCGTCATCATCGTCTCCACCGAACTCGACGAGGTCCTCGAGCTCGCCGACCGGATCGCGGTCCTCTACCGCGGCCGCCTCATGGGGATCGTCCCCGGGTCCGTGTCACGCGACGTGCTCGGCCTGATGATGGCCGGCATGCCCGCCGAGGAAGCCCTGGCGCAGACACACGACATCCAAGGAGGAAACCTGTGAGCCCGCAGGACGACCGGCCGGTATCCCCGGCTCCCGACGGCGGCGCCCCGCCGACCCGCCGGGAAGCGAAGGAGGCCGCACGCCAGGACGAGGTGCGCCTCGAAAACGCCGTCGAGACGGCAGGCGGGGAGGTACCCCCTCCGGCGGTACCCGCGACGGCGGCTAGCCGCGGACCCGCGCCGGAGTCGACCCTCCTGCAGCGCGTCATGACGGGGAACGCGCTCGTCGCCTTCCTGTCGGTGGTGCTGTCCCTGATCCTCGGTGGAGTGCTCATCGCGGTCACCGACCAGAACGTGGCGCGGGCGTCGTCGTACTTCTTCAGCCGCCCGCAGGACACCCTCGGTGCTGCCTGGACGGCGGCGTCGAGCGCCTACATCGCGCTCTTCCAGGGCTCCGTCTTCAACTTCGGCGGAGATTCCTTCTCCCGGATGATCTACCCCCTGACGCAGACCCTGACCGTCGCGACCCCGCTGATCTGCGCGGGGCTCGGCGTGGCCCTCGCCTTCCGGGCCGGCCTCTTCAACATCGGTGCCCAGGGACAGATCCTGATCGGCGCCACGTTCGCGGGCTGGATCGGCTTCACGCTGCACCTGCCCGTCGGCCTCCACCTGCTGCTCGTGATCCTCGCGGGCATGGTCGGCGGCGCCGTCTGGGCCGGTCTCGTGGGCCTCCTGAAGGCTCGGACCGGTGCGCACGAGGTCATCCTGACGATCATGTTCAACTACATCGCGACGAACCTGGTGCTGTACTTCCTGAGCACCCCTGCGTTCCAGCGGCCGGGTTCCACGAACCCGATCAGCCCGCAGCTCGA
>NZ_CP024915.1:661110-664316 GCF_002953615.1 Arthrobacter agilis
CCGCGGCCAGGAGATCGCCGAGCTCGCCGTCCGCCACCGCGACCGCGGCGCCGTCGGCTTCGACATCGCCGGGGCGGAGAACGGCTTCCTGCCCTCGCGCTTCGCCGACGCCTTCACGTACCTCGCCTCCGAGCAGTTCCCGGCGACCGTGCACGCGGGCGAGGCGGCCGGGCTGGACAGCATCCAGGACGCCCTCGTCGCGGGACGTGCGCTGCGCCTCGGCCACGGCGTCCGCATCGCCGAGGACATCGAGATCGAGGAATCGGCGGACGACGACGCCGCCGACGGCGAGGAGGTCGGCATCGCCAACCTGGGCCGTATCGCCTCCTGGGTCCGCGACCGCGGCATCCCGCTCGAGCTGTGCCCGTCGTCGAACCTGCAGACCGGCGCCATCGCGGCCTTCGGCGACACGATCGACGCCCACCCCTTCGACCTGCTGTACCAGCTGGGCTTCAAGGTCACCGTGAACACCGACAACCGCCTGATGAGCGGTGTGACCCTGACGGGCGAGTTCGAACTCCTCGTCGGCACGTTCGGCTACGACCTCGGCGACCTGCTCGAACTGACCCTCAACGCGGTGGACGCCGCGTTCCTGCCGCTCGAGGACCGCGAAGCCCTGGCCGAGCACATCACCGCGAGCTTCGACAGGGCCGCGGGTCGGGCCGCCGCCTAGCCGCTCCGGTGACGGACGCAGCAGCGGCACGGCCAGGAGCCGCGCCCGGAAGGCCTCCGGGCGCCGCGGTCGGCCGCCTGGTGGAGGTGGTGGACCTCCTCCGCCGGCACTGCCCCTGGACGGCTGCGCTGGAGCCGGCGTCGCTGCTCGAGTACCTCGTCGAGGAGACGTACGAACTCTACGAGGCGGTCGACGACGTCGCCCGCGCCGAGCGGCCGTCGCAGGAGCTCCTGGACGAACTGCGCGGGGAACTGGGGGACGTGCTTTTCCAGGTGGTCCTCCACGCACAGCTGCAGGCCGAGGTCGGATCCTTCGGGCTCGCCGAGGTCGCGGAGGGGCTGACCGCCAAGCTCGTGCGGCGGAATCCCCACGTGTTCTCGCCCGACGGTGCTCTGCGCGGCGGAACGGCCGGATCGGTCGCGGACATCGTCGCCACGTGGCAGGCCGTCAAGCAGCAGGAACGCCCGGCCCGCACGTCGCCGTTCGACGGCATCCCGCACCACCTGCCGGCTCTCGCCTTCGCCGCCAAGACGCTCGCACGGGCGGGAGAGCGGGGCGACGGCGGGCCCGACCCTGCGGGAGAAGCCGGGCTGGGCCGGGAACTGCTGGAGCTGGTGCGGCGCGCCGTGGCGAGCGGCGTGGATCCCGAGCGCGCACTCCGCCGGGCCGTGCTGGACTACCAGCAGGACGTCGTCGGCGGTGCGTGAGCCCTGCGAGGGCGTCGCCCGCGTCACACGCGGGTGATCCACCCCACGTGCAGGACGGACGTGAACTAGGGTGGGAGCAACACCTCCGTTGCTCCGACAAAGACGTCCCAACATGATGTGAACCCCTACACTCCAACGAAGAGGAGCAAATCCATGGCCATCATCGACGCCATCCACGCGAGGGAGATCCTCGATTCCCGCGGCAACCCCACGGTCGAGGTCGAGGTCCTGCTCGACGACGACACCTTCGGCCGCGCGGCCGTCCCCTCCGGTGCCTCGACCGGTGCCTTCGAGGCCAACGAGCGCCGCGACGGCGAGAAGGACCGCTACCTCGGCAAGGGCGTCCTCCAGGCCGTCGAGGCCGTCATCGAGCAGATCCAGCCGGCACTCCTCGGGTTCGACGCCGCGGACCAGCGTGCCATCGACCAGGCGATGATCGACCTGGACGGTACGGAGAACAAGTCCAACCTGGGCGCCAACGCGATGCTGGGTGTCTCCCTCGCCATCGCCCGCGCCGCCGCCGAGTCCTCGGCCCTGCCGCTCTACCGCTACCTCGGCGGCCCGAACGCGCACGTCCTGCCGGTACCCCTGATGAACATCCTCAACGGCGGTTCGCACGCCGACTCGGACGTCGACATCCAGGAATTCATGATCGTCCCGCTCGGCGCGCAGTCCTACTCCGAGGGACTCCGCTGGGGCGTCGAGGTCTACCACGAACTGAAGTCCGTGCTGAAGGAGAAGGGCCTCGCCACCGGCCTCGGCGACGAGGGCGGGTTCGCCCCGAACCTGCCGTCCAACCGCGACGCACTGGATCTCATCACCACCGCCGTCGAGCGCGCGGGCTACACCCCGGGGACCGACATCGCGTTCGCCCTCGACGTCGCCGCCTCCGAGTTCTACAAGGACGGCGCCTACCAGTTCGAGGGCAAGGCCCTCAGCACGGAGGAGATGAGCGCCTACTACGTGGAGCTCGTCCGCGACTACCCGCTGGTCTCCATCGAGGACCCCCTCGACGAGGACGACTGGGAGGGCTGGAAGCACCTCACGGACTCGATCGGCGACAAGGTCCAGCTGGTCGGCGACGACCTGTTCGTCACGAACCCGGTGCGCCTGGCCAAGGGGATCTCGAACCAGACCGCCAACTCGCTGCTGGTGAAGGTCAACCAGATCGGCACCCTCACGGAGACGCTCGACGCCATCTCCATGGCGCAGCGTGCCGGCTACACGACGATCACCTCGCACCGTTCGGGTGAGACCGAGGACACCACGATCGCCGACATCTGCGTGGCCACCAATGCGGGCCAGATCAAGACGGGTGCTCCTGCACGCAGCGAGCGGGTGGCCAAGTACAACCAGCTGCTGCGCATCGAGGAGGAGCTCGACGACGCCGCCCGCTACGCCGGACGCAGCGCCTTCCCGCGTTTCACGGCCTAGTTGATCCGCAGTTGATCGGCAGGGCGGTTACCCTCGTTAAGCGGGTCCCGCGAGGGACCCGACGCGACCACACGCGAAAGCATTGACGAGGAGCTTCATGACTGCCCGCCGCCCCAACGTGCCGCGAGCCGGCCGTCCGACGCCTGTGGCGGAGGAACGGCCGGCTCCCGGGACGGCCAGGGGCCAGACCCCTGCTCACGGCCCGCGGACGTCCGGCTCCGCAACCCCGGCCGGTCCGGGATCGGCCGGTCATGGCCATGTGCCGTCCCCGGGCCGGCCGCGACCCTCGGGATCCGCACTGCCCGGGACCGCCGCACCGCGGACCGCAGGACCCTCCGCGACGAAGGATCCCCGCGGGGCCGGCGGAACGGCGGGAACGACGCCTGCGCGCC
>NZ_CP024915.1:664416-675762 GCF_002953615.1 Arthrobacter agilis
GAACTACGGGCTGGGTGAGGTTAAGGAGTACCGCCACACCAACCTCGGCGCCGTGGCCGGATTCGGCCAGTTCAAGGGTGTCGCGAACATCATGGGCTTCGGCATGAAGGGCTTCCCGGCCTGGCTCGCACACCGCGGCTACCACGGCTTCGCGATGCCCATGTACGAGCGCAAGGCCCGCGTGATCGTCAACTGGAGCATGAGCTTCCTGTTCGGCCGCGACCTCGCCCCGATCTCGGACCTCCAGACGCCCCAGCGCCAGTTCCGCGAGGCGGCCACCCCGCCGCCGAAGAAGGACACGGCGCTGCAGAGCCAGCCGCCCACGCCGGCAGGCAAGGCCGCATCCGCCAAGGCTTCCGCCTGACGTAGCGCAGCACAGCACGAAGAACGACGGCGACCGCCTCCCCGGGGTCGCCGTCGTTCTTCGTGGAGTGTGTCCGGGAGGTCCGCGTGTCCGCGGTACGCTTGACCGGCCGGCCGGCCCCAGTAGCCCAATGGCAGAGGCAGCAGACTTAAAATCTGTTCAGTCAGGGTTCGAGTCCCTGCTGGGGCACTCCCCGTCCACGGCCCACCGTCCTGTTTCGAACCGCACGGCTGCCGTCCGTCGATAGGCAGTGGACTGAGTAGCGCCCGCTGTCAAGAGTGCGTTCCGCCTCCTGTGATGAGCGTTACAAGGATGTAACCCGATTCCCTTATCTCAGACACAAAATTGCATTAGTTTTTCCTACAAGCCAGGAACACCTGGCAATCGCGTCAAAGGCGGCAAGAGCCTTTCGGTCGAGGAGACTAATTAATGACTGCATCACGCAACTCCGCGCGGTTCGGCATCGGGGAGAATGCCCCGCGCGCGGCAAAGGTCGCTGCCCTGAGCCTGGGCATCGCGCTCTTTGCCTCCGGCTGCGGTGGCGGCGGGACCACGGGTTCCGAGGCCGAGGGTGGCGACACCGAGACCACCGCTGCTGCCGGCACTTCTGCACTGGCCTGTCCCGAGAGTGAGGGCGGCACCGGTGAGGAGCAGGGCGAGAAGGGTGATCCCGCAGCCGTACCGGCCAGCAAGACCACGAGCCCGGAGCCGCTCAAGATCGGCTCCATCCTGCCGACCACCGGCACCCTCGCGTTCCTCGGCCCGCCCGAGATCGCCGGCGTCAACCTCGCCGTCGAGGAAGTCAACGCCGCAGGCGGTGTGCTGGGCCAGGACATCTCGATCACGCACCGTGATTCCGGTGACACCACCACCGACATCGCGACCCAGTCCGTGACCGATCTGCTCTCGCAGAACGTCAGCGCCATCGTCGGTGCCGCATCGTCGGGCGTCTCGAAGACCGTCATCAACCAGATCACCGGTGCCGGCGTGGTGCAGTTCTCGCCCGCCAACACCGCCGCCGAGTTCACGACCTGGGACGACCAGGGACTGTACTTCCGCACCGCTCCCTCGGACGTCCTCCAGGGCCGCACGCTCGGCAACTACATCATGACCTGTGGCGCCCAGACCGTCGGCATGATCACCCTGAACGACGCGTACGGCACCGGCCTGCAGGGCACCATCCAGGAGACCGTCGAGTCGGCGGGCGGCCAGGTCGTCGCCAACGAGATGTTCAACACGGGTGACTCGCAGTTCTCGAGCCAGGTGGACGCGATCGCCGCGGCGAAGCCGGATGCGATCGTCCTCATCAGCTTCGACGAGGCCAAGAGCATCGTCCCGCTGCTCGTCGCCAAGGGCATCGATGCCAGCACGCTGTTCATGGTCGACGGCAACACCTCCGACTACAGCGCGGACCTCGACGCAGGAACCCTCGAAGGAGCCCAGGGCACCATCCCCGGCCCCTTCACCGGAACCGGCTTCCAGGAGAGCCTCGCGACGATCGACCCGAACCTCACCAGCTACGCCTACGCCGGCGAGAGCTACGACGCCGTGAACCTCATCTCGCTCGCCTCCGAGGCCGCGGGAAGCGTCGAGGGCACGGAGATCGCGAAGCAGCTCGAGTCCGTCTCGAAGGACGGTACCAAGTGCTTCGACTTCGCGGGCTGCGTCACGCTCCTGCGCGAGGGCGAGGACATCGACTACGACGGAGTGTCCGGTCCCGTGACCTTCGACGAGAACGGTGACCCCACCGAGGCCGCCATCGGTATCTACAAGTACGACGCCGAGAACAAGCCCCAGCCGAGCCGTTCCGAGGTCGGAAAGCTCTAGTCCGGGATTCCCTCCCGATCGGAAGACACACGCAGAAGGCCCCGGCCACCCTTCCCAGGAAGGCGTGGACGGGGCCTTCTCCGTGCACGGCGTGAGCCGAGGAGGCGCGGCGTCGAGCGCGCGGCCCTGGGCAGGGCGGTGCGGGGTCAGGCGTCCCCCGGCCGGCGCCTGGAGAGGGCGTAGGAGGGCTCGCGGACCCTGCGGGCCCAGTCGTAGGTCCCGGCGCCGGCCAGGGGGTGCAGCACGGCGTCGAAGCGCAGGTCCTTCTCCTCACCCTGCCGGTCCAGGCGGAGCGTCAGGGTGCCGAAGTGCTGCCAGGGACCGCGCGGCGTCGCGAAGTACAGGCCGAGCTGCCACGGAGCAGTCCCCAGCGCCCGCTGGAACGCCCGCAGCGAGGAGGGCAGGCCCGAGGGGGTGAGCGTCCGGGCACCGAGCAGCACGGGGCCGTCCTCGCCGCGGTACGGCATCATCGTGGTCAGGGGAGCCCGTGAGGTGCGGAGCCGGGGGACCAGGGCGAAACGCGCAGGGAAGGACCACCCGGTCGAGGACAGCAGGACGTCCGAGAACGTCGACGGTGCCGGCGCGGTCTCCGGATGATGGATCCGCACCGCGAGGCTGACGATGTCCGGCAGCCCGTCCGGGGTCCCCACCGACCGCGAGAGGCGCGCCGTGGCCGGGCCCGTGCTCGGCTGGTCGATCCATGGGATCCCGCTGCGGAGGCCGTGGTCGTGCACCACGACGTCGCCGTCGAGCCTCAGACCGCGCGCATGGATGGGGCGGTGCCGGCGTACGTGCTTGATGCCGCGGAACAGGACCTCGAACCCCTTGCCGATCGTGGTGCTGGCCAGTCCTGCCATGTGTCCGGGGTCCCTCCGTCGTCCTGCCCGTCTCTCTTCCCCAACCTAGCGGCCATTAAACGGCTGTGGGCGGAGCCGCTGCCGGCTCCGCCCACCCCTTGCGCTCTGCGCCCGGATCACTCCCGCGCCCGGTGGATCACCGGACCCCGCTCAGGCGGTGTCCGCGAGCGTGCCGAGGTACAGCTGGATGACCTTCGGGTCCTTCATCAGTTCCCGGCCTGTCCCCGTGTACGCGTCCTTGCCCTGGTCCAGCACGTAGGCGCGGTCGCAGATCTGGAGGCAGCGGCGCGCGTTCTGCTCCACCATGATCACGGAGACCCCGGCCCGGTTGATCTCGTGGACCCGGAGGAACGTCTCGTCCTGCTTGACGGGGGAGAGGCCCGCCGAGGGCTCGTCCAGCAGCAGGACGGCCGGGTCCATCATGAGCGCGCGGCCCATGGCGACCATCTGGCGTTCGCCGCCCGACAGCGAGCCGGCCCGCTGCGCCTTGCGCTTGCCCAGTTCGGGGAAGAGTCCCGCCACGAAGTCGAAGCGTTCCTTGAAGTCCTTGGGCCGCTGGTACATGCCCATCTGGAGGTTCTCCTCGATGGTCAGCGTGCCGAAGACGTTGTTGTTCTGTGGCACGAAGCCGACGCCCCGGCTGACGAGCCGGTTCGCCTTCAGGCCCGTGAGGTCCTGTCCACGCACCACGACGGTGCCGGAGTGGACCTTCACGAGGCCGAACATCGCCTTCAGGAGTGTGGACTTGCCCGCTCCGTTGGGGCCGATGATGCCGATCAGCTCACCGCGCCGTGCCTCGATGCTGCAGCCGTTCAGGATGTTCACGCCGGGGATGTAGCCCGCGACGAGGTCGGTGACCTTGACCACCGAGTCGCCCTCGAATTCCTCTCTCACTTCGTCTCCTCATCCTTGTGCGAGCCCGCAGCGTGTGCGCCGCCGACCTCCGTGACGCCGTGGCCGAGGATTCCCTCGTCCTCCGTGCCGACGACCGACTCCTCGTCCTGCGCGAGCTCCTCCTCGAGGCGTTCGATGCCCGTGGAGTCCCCGAGGTCGACGTCGTGGTGGGCGCCGAGGTACGCGTCGATGACGGCCTGGTCCTTCATGACGATGTCCGGCGGACCCTCGGCGACGACCTTGCCCTCGGCCATGACCACGACCCAGTCGGCGATGTGGCGCACCATGTGCATGTCGTGCTCGACGAAGAGGACGGTCATCCCCTCCGACTTCAGGTTCTTGATGTGGTCGAGGAGCGACTGCGTGAGCGCCGGGTTGACGCCCGCCATCGGCTCGTCGAGCATCACGAGCCGAGGCCGGACCATGAGCGCCCGGGCCATCTCGAGGAGCTTGCGCTGCCCGCCGGACAGCGAGGCGGCGTAGTCGTCCCGCTTCGTGTCGAGCTTGAACTTCGTGAGCAGCACCTCGGCCTGCTGGGTGATCTCGCGTTCACGCCCGCCCCAGATCCCCTTGAAGAGGGCACGGGCCAGGCTCTCGCCCGGCTGGTCCGTCGCGCCGAGCCGCATGTTCTCCATGACGGTGAGCTTGCCCATGACCTTGGTGAGCTGGAACGTGCGGACCATGCCCATCCGTGCCACCTTGTGCGAGGCGACCTTCGCCAGGGGCTTCCCGTCGAACTCCCAGTCGCCGCTGTTCGGCACGTCGAAGCCCGTCAGCAGGTTGAACAGGGTGGTCTTCCCGGCGCCGTTGGGACCGATCAGGGCCGTGATCTTGTGCCGGGGGATCTCGAGGTGCTCGACGTCGACGGCGTTGATGCCGCCGAAGCTGCGCGTGACGTTGCGGGCGACGACGATGGGGTCGCGCTTGCGGCACCCGGGGCCGGCCGCCTCGGTGGTGATCGGCTCGGAGTCCGTCATGTGGTCGTGCGGCACTCCCGCCGCGGGGGCCGGACCGCCGTCCGCCGGGACGCCTGCCGCGTGGGCACCGCCCGGACCGTCGGGGAGCCCGGCGGTGCTGCCCGTCGCGCCGTTGCTGTTGCTGTCGCCGTGGTTGCCGGTCATGCGAACGCCAACTCCTTCTTGTTACCCAGGACGCCCTGCGGCCTGAAGACCATGAGCAGCATCAGTGCGACACCCACGAGGATGTAGCGCAGCTGACCCGCCTGCGAATTGGACAGGAACGTGATGGCGCCGACCTCGATCGCGCCGTACAGGAGTCCCTGCGTCAACGACAGCACCACCCAGAAGATCATCGCCCCGATGACCGGGCCGAGGACAGTGGCCATGCCGCCGAGGAGGAGGCAGGTGTAGAGGAAGAACGTCAGCTCGGTCGCGTAGTTCGCGGGCTGGACGGCACCGCGGGGCAGGGTGAAGATGATGCCGGCGAGCGAACCGAGGACACCGCCGATCACGAGTGCCTGCATCTTGTAGGCGTAGACGTTCTTGCCGAGCGAGCGCACCGCGTTCTCGTCCTCGCGGATGCCCTTGAGGACGCGGCCCCAGGGGCTGCGCATCAGGAGCCAGACGACGAGGCACGCGAGGATCACGACGGCCCAGCCGACGACGCGGATCCACAGGTCCCGTCCGCTCATGTCGAGGGGGCCGACCGCGTAGCTGTCGTTCCTGAACGGGTTGAGCGAGTAGAACCCGCCCTCGAACGCCGCGAGTCCGTTCGCGGATCCCGTGATGTCCGTGAGGCCGTTGGTCGTGACGATGTACCGGATGATCTCGGCCGCGGCGATGGTCACGATGGCCAGGTAGTCGGCGCGGAGGCGCAGGGTGGGGATGCCGAGCACTATCGCGAAGACGACCGATGCCAGCAGCGCCACCAGGACGGCCACGGGAAGCGGAGCGTTGAAGCTGAGCGTCGAGATGGCGTACCCGTAGGCTCCGACGGCCATGAAACCGGCCTGGCCGAAGTTCAGCAGGCCCGAGTAGCCGAAGTGGACGGCGAGGCCGAGTGCGGCGAGCGCGTAGGCGGCCGTCGTCGGGCTGATCAGTTCGCCGAACGCGTTGATGAGGATGTTTCCGAAGTCCATGGGGAGCCCCTAACCTATGCGCTCTCGGCGGCCGAGGATACCCTGCGGCCGGAACAGGAGCACGAGAATCATGATCAGCAGCGCTCCCACGTATTTGAGGTCTGCCTCGAGCCAGATGGTGGAGATCTCCACGAACAGCCCGACGATGATGGAGCCGACCAGTGCACCGAAGACGGTGCCCAGGCCACCGAGTGTGACGCCGGCGAAGATGAGCAGCAGGATCTGCTGCCCCATGTTGTAGGAGACGCCGGGACGGTAGTAGGCCCAGAGGATCCCGCCGAGGGCGGCGAGCATGCCGCCCATGACCCACACGATCCGGATGACGCGGTCCACGTCGATGCCGGATGCGGCCGCGAGGGCGGGGTTGTCGGCGACCGCGCGGGTCGCCTTGCCGATGCGTGTCCGCAGGAGCAGGAACGCGACCGCCAGGATGATCACGAGGCTCACGATCAGCGACGTCAGGTTGTTGCGCGAGATCGAGATGGAGCCGAGATCGATGATCTGGCTCTGCGAGCCGGGCAGCTGCTGCGTGGCGCCACCGAAGAAGAACTGGATGATGTACCGCAGTGCCAGCGCGAAGCCGATGCTGACGATCATCATCGGGACGAGTCCCGTGCCGCGCCGGCGGAGGGGCTTCCACAGCCCGGCGTCCTGGACGTAGCCGAGGAGTCCACCGCCCAGGACCGCGAGGACGATGGCGACCGCGATGGGGAGTCCGGCGGCCGCGAAGGCGAAGGCCAGGACCGCGCCGAGGGTGACCATCTCGCCGTGGGCGAAGTTGGTGAGCCCCGTGGTACCGAAGATCAGGGACAGCCCGACGGCGCTCAGGGCGAGCAGCAGGCCGAAGCTGAACCCGGCGAGTGCGCGTTCGGCGAGTGTCTCCAGGAACGAGGTCTGCTGGGCGACGATCCCCTCGCCGAAGAGGAACAGCGTGGTGGCGCTGGAGGTGTTGGCGAAGGTGACCTGGCGGGGGTTCTCCTGGCCCTCGGCCAGGGCGATGCCCTCGGGAAGGGTCTCCTCGTCGATGGCGACCTCGTAGGTGCCCTGCTCGGGCACCCCGATGCTCCAGGCGCCGTTGGGGCCCGATGTGGCCTCCCCTTCGAATCCGTTGCCGGTGGCGGTGACGGTGACGTCGGCGATCGGACCGTCGGCACCGCGGAGCACGCCGCCGATCCGGTTGTCGAACTCCTGGGCCTGGACGGTGCCGGCGGTCCGGACCTGGTGCAGTGCCTGGTCGGGCAGCTGGGGAGACGCCTGCGCCGCAGGGGCGCCGAGCAGCACGGTGGCCAGGAGTCCGAGCACCAGCAGCAGGGACCTCCTGATCCGTGCAGGCGTCGATAGGGGAATCAAAATGGGAACCTCCACGGTGGGGGCAGGCCCGGCGGCGAGCCGACGGGATCAAGAGTTGTGACGAGTGTCACGGGCGTGGGGATCATGTTACTAGCGGCATGTTTCGTGATTTCGCAAAAGCATCGCGACGAGGTAGCGATTCGGTAACGAAAGTTTTACCAAGGGACCTTGGTGTTGTAATTCCGGCTGCCATTCCTCCCGTCCGGCCGGGTGCCCGGGAACAAAACCCCGGCCGGACCGTTGGAATTGGTAGGGTTTCAACAACACTCAGCCCCCTATTGGAGGACTACAGAAATGGCACTTGGCGGTAATCCGGTTTTCAACGGGAAGAATTTCCGTTCCGCTACCCGGGGCAACGCGGCTGCAGGCTTCGGCACCACGACCTACGCGGGTCAGACCGTCGCGAACCAGCAGCAGTTGGAGCACATGTACAACCAGCCGTCCGCCGGACCCGCGCAGACGGGCCGGATGACGTTCGACGACGTGATCGTCAAGACGCTCCTGTCCCTGGGAGTCGTCCTGGTGGGAGCCGCGATCCCTGCGTTCCTCGTTCCGGGCCTCGCCCTTCCCCTCATGGTGCTGGGTGCGCTCGGCGGTTTCGTGCTCGGCCTCGTCAACTCCTTCAAGCGTGAGCCGTCGCCCGCGCTGATCCTGGCCTACGCGGGTCTCGAGGGCCTCTTCCTCGGTGGCCTGACCATGTTCTTCGAGAGCATGTTCCCGGGCATCGCGCTGCAGGCGCTGCTCGGAACGCTGATCGTCTTCGGTGTCACCCTCGCCCTCTTCAAGAGCGGTAAAGTCCGTGCCACCCCGAAGGCCATGAAGTTCTTTCTGATCGCTATCATCAGCTACGCGGCCTTCTCCCTGCTGAACCTCGGCCTCATGGTCTTCGGTGCCACCGATGGCATGTTCGGACTCCGCAGTGCTGACATCCCGGGGACCAACATCCCCTTCGGTCTGGTCATGGGGCTCCTCGCCATCGGGCTGGCTGCCTTCTCGCTCATCGTCGACTTCACCTCGATCAGCGAGGGTGTCCGGCAGGGTGCTCCCCAGAAGTACTCGTGGACGGCCGCTTTCGGCCTCACCGTCACGCTCGTGTGGCTCTACGTGGAGATCCTCCGACTCCTCGCGATCCTCCGGGGCGACGAGTAGCATCCGGACGCCCGGCCTGCCGGCCGGCTGAGGCGGATCACGAGCAGAGGGGCCCGCAACCGGGAGGTTGCGGGCCCCTCTGCTCTCCTGGAAGCTCTCAGGCGAGCCGGGCCGCACCCGCACCGGGCAGGACGCTGAAGATGACCGGTGCCCGGAAACCGGCCGCGGTGAAGGCGGCTTCGACGGCGTCCCGGATGGCCGGGACGTCACCGACCCGCGCCAGGGCGATCGCGGCACCGCCGAAACCGCCACCGGTCATGCGGGCACCGATGGCTCCCGCGTCGAGCGCCGCGTCCACCGCCGTGTCGAGTTCTGCACAGGAGATCTCGAAGTCGTCGCGCATCGAGGCGTGGCTCGCCACGAGGAGCGGGCCGATCTCCGCGGGTCCCTTCTCGGTGAGCACCTTCACGGTGTCCTCCACCCGGGCGTTCTCGGTCACGATGTGCCGGACGCGCCGGAACGTCTCCTCGTCCAGCACGCCCGCGGCCTCGGCCAGGTCCCCGACCGACAGGTCCCGGAGCGCCGGGACCCCCATGAGCTCGGCACCGAGTTCGCAGGAGCGGCGGCGCGCCGCGTATCCACCCGTGGAGTGGGAGTGGCTGACGCGCGTGTCGATGACCATGAGCTCCAGTCCGGCGCCCTCCAGGTCGAGCGGCACGAGCCTCGACTCCGTGGTGCGGCAGTCGAGGAAGACCGCATGCCCGGCCTCGCCGAGCAATGATGCGGACTGGTCCATGATGCCTGTGGGTGCGCCCACCATGCGGTTCTCTGCAAGCTGTCCGATCGCTGCGAGCTCACGCCGGGAGACCCCGGCACCCGACAGTTCGTTCGCGGCGACGGCGACGGAGCACTCGAGCGCGGCGGACGAGGAGAGCCCGGCGCCGACCGGCACGGACGAATCCACGAGCAGGTCCATCCCGGGGCAGCGGTGACCCGACTGCTCCAGTGCCCAGAGGACGCCGAGCGGATAGGCGGCCCAGCCCTGGACGCCCCCTTCCTCCAGCGAGTCGAGATCGGCCGTCACCGGAGCGTCATCGGGCGCGAACGTCGACGCGACCCGCACGATCCGGTCGGGACGCACCGCGGCCGCGACCGTCGTCGAGTGCTTGATGGCGAACGGCAGCACGAAGCCGTCGTTGTAGTCGGTGTGCTCGCCGATCACGTTCACGCGTCCCGGAGCGGACCAGAGGCCGTCCGGTTCGCCGCCGAAGCGGTCCGTGAAGGCTGCTGCGAGGTCGGTGGGGGAGTTCATGCGGGATCCTTCCGGGTGGCGGGAGTGGCGCTGCGCAGTGCTTCCGCGACCTTCTCCGGGGTGGTGTCGTTGATGAAAGCCCCCATGGCGGCTTCCGAGCCTGCCAGGAACTTCAGCTTGTCGGCGGCGCGCCGGGGCGAGGTCAGCTGGAGGTGCAGATAGCTCGCGGGCCGGAGGGCGTCGTCGATCGGAGCCTGCTGCCACGCCGCGATGTACGGCGTGGGGGTGGGATAGAGGGCGTCCAGCCTGCCCAGGAGCTCCAGGTAGACCGTGGTGAGCTCGTCCCGCTCCTCGCCGGTCAGACCCGCGATGTCGGCCACCCGGCGGTGGGGGACCAAATGCACCTCGAGCGGCCAGCGCGCCGCGAAGGGGACGAAGGCGCTGAAGTGCTTCCCCTCGATCACCATGCGGTCCCCGGAGGCCCGCTCGGCGGCCAGGGCGTGGCCCAGGAGCGTCTGCTTCCCGCCGGAGGCCTCGAAGAACTCGGCCGCCCGGGCCGCGAGGGTCGCGGCGCGGGGCGGGATGAACGGGTAGGCGTAGATCTGGCCGTGGGGGTGCAGCAGGGTCACGCCGATGTCCGCGCCGCGGTTCTCGAAGCAGAAGACCTGCTTGATCCCGGGCATGGCGGACAGTGCCTCCGTGCGGTGGGCCCAGGCGTCGATGACGGTCCTGGCACGCTGGGGGCTGAGGGAACCGAAGGAGCCTTCGTGCGCGGAGTCGAAGGCGACCACCTCGCACCGGCCGTACGCCGGCGCCGTCGTACCCCACTCGGGCGTGGCCGGGAGGTCGCCGAGATCCGGGCCGAAGGAGGAGAAGCGGTTCTCGAACACCACGACCTCGTAGTCGGTGGGGATCTCCGACAGGTTCGAGGGCGTCGTGGGGCACAGCGGGCACTGGTCTGCCGGTGGCAGGTGCGTCCGGGACTGGCGGTGCGCCGCGACGGCGATCCACTCGCCGGTCAGGGCGTCGTAGCGCGCGGTCCCGGCCGGCCCGCGCGGCGGGAGCCCGCGGGTGTCATGGGTGGCCACCGCGTCGCGGTGCAGGGCGGCGCTGCCCTCGAGCGCATCGAAGTAGATCAGCTCTCGCCCGTCGGACAGGCGAGTCGGGGTGATGGAGGTCATGGGCGCTCTTCCAGGTGGGGGTCGGGGACGGGATCGCAGAGGATGCGGGTCAGGGCGGCGTAGTCGTCGTCGGGCTGCCGATCGGTGACCAGCACGGCAGCGGCATCGAGCGCGGAGACGCGGGCGAGGCTCACCACGCCGAGCTTGGTGGAGTCCGCGAGGATCACGAGCCTGCCGCAGGTGCGCGCGAACGCCCGGTTCGTGTCGGCTTCGGCGAGGTTGGGGGTGGTGATGCCGGCGGCGGTGTCGACGCCGTGGGCTCCCATGAAGCACAGGTCCGCGTGGAGGGACGCGATGGTGCTGGTGGCGAGGGGGCCGACGAGCGCCTTGGACGGGGTGAGCTGGCCGCCCGAGAGGAGGACCTGCGGGGCCTCGGCGGGCGAGGCCGCGTGCAGGCGGTGGAGCTCGTCCGCCCAGGGGACGCTCGGTCTCGA
>NZ_CP024915.1:675862-684174 GCF_002953615.1 Arthrobacter agilis
GATCCTGGAGCAGGTGCCCGACGTCGACACCATCCTGATGGGTGTCGGCGGTGGCGGCCTCCTCGCCGGCGTCGCCGTGGCCGTCAAGGCGCGTGCGAAAGAGCTCGGCCGGGAGATCCGCATCATCGGCGTGCAGGCCGAGAACGCGGCGGCCTATCCGCCCTCCCTGGCCGCCGATGCCCTCGTCCCCCTGACCAAGGTCTCGACGATCGCGGACGGTATCGCGGTCGGCCGCCCCGGCCAGCTGCCCTTCTCGATCATCCGGGAACTCGTGGACGACGTCGTGACCGTCAGCGAGGACTCCCTTGCGCGGGCGCTGATCTTCCTGCTGGAGCGTTCGAAGATGGTCGTCGAGCCCGCGGGCGCCGTGGGGGTGGCGGCCCTGCTCGACGGGAAGCTCACCGAGAACGGCGCACGACCCGGCAACACCGTCGTCGTGCTCTCGGGCGGCAACATCGATCCGATGCTCATGCTGAAGGTGATCCAGCGCGGACTCGCCGCGGCGGGCCGCTACCTCGTGGTGCGCATGCTGCTCGACGACCGGCCCGGCTCCCTGGCCACCATCTCCCGGATCATCGCCGAGTCGGACGCCAACGTCACCGGTGTGGACCACACCCGGGTGGGCGGATCCATCAGCATGGGCGACGTCGCGATCACCATCAACATGGAGACCAAGGGCGACGAGCACTGCGAACAGGTCCTCAGCAACCTGCGCGCGGAAGGCTTCCAGCCCCAGGTCATCCAGGGCTGAGGAGCCTCGACGATGACACCCCTCGCCCGGCGGGCCCGGACGGGGCTGGTCACCGTGGCCGGCCTCGTCGCCGTGATGTGGGCGGCGCTCCTCCTGGACGCGGTCCTCGGGAACGGCCTCGTGCGCACCCTCGGGATCGCACCGCGGCGGCTGGAGGGTCTCGACGGCGTGGTGTTCGCTCCACTGCTGCACTCCGGCGCGGGGCACCTGGCCGGCAACACCCTCCCGCTGCTCGTCCTCGGGTTCCTGGCCTTCCTCGAGGGCGCACGCCGCTTCCTCGTGGCGATCGGCGTCAGCTGGATGGCCTCGGGCCTCGGCACGTGGCTCTTCGGCGGAGGACTGACGATCGGGGCGTCGGGCGTCGTCTTCGGCCTCTTCACCTACCTCGTCACGCGCGGGTTCTACAACCGGGACTGGAAGCAGATCCTCCTCGCCGTCGTCCTGTTCGCCGCCTACGGATCCATCCTGTGGGGCATCCTGCCGGTCGTCGGTCCGAACATCTCCTGGCAGGCGCACCTCTTCGGCGCGCTCGGCGGCGTACTGGCGGCGTTCCTGCTCAGACGGGAGCGGCCCGCCCCCGGAGGGACGGACCGCTCCTGGTCCGGGCAGGGCTAGCCGGCCTCAGCCGACGTACGGTGTCGCCGAGATGATCTCGACGGTGATCTGCTTGCCGTTGGGCGCGGTGTAGGTGACGGTGTCCCCGGCCTTCGTGCCCTGGATCGCGGCGCCCAGCGGGGACTTCTCGCTGTAGACGTCGATATCGGTGTCGCCGGCCACCTCGCGGCTGCCGAGGAGGAAGTTCTCGACGTCGCCCGCGATCTTCGCGGACACCATCATGCCGGGCTCGACGACGCCGTCGTCGGCGGGTGCCTCGCCCACGTGCGCGTTGTTCAGCAGATGGGTGAGCTGCCGGATGCGTGCCTCGGCCTTGCCCTGCTCCTCCTTGGCGGCGTGGTAGCCGCCGTTCTCCTTGAGGTCGCCCTCGGAGCGGGCCTGCTCGATGCGGGCCACGATCTCGGTGCGGCCGGGACCGGACAGGTGCTCCAGCTCGCTCTTGAGTCGGTTGTAGGACTCCTGTGTGAGCCAGGCGACGGGTGCGCTGTGAGTGGACACGGGATATCTCCTTCGGTACGGCCTCCACCGGTCGGGGCGGGGCGTGTGGTCGCTTCACCGGGGAAGGGCGGGGCCGTCACCACCGGCAAGCAAACACCCCGCCTCCTGGGACCGGAAGGCCGGTGCACCGGTGAAGCGGGGCGATACGTATCCCTCCAGTCTAGAGGGGGGAGGGCCATAACCCAAGAAGGTCGGCTCCCGGGCTCAGTCCCCGACGATCCAGCAGGCGTTGACGCCACCCGAGACGGCAGGCGAATCGGTGCGGACATCGACGCGATGAGCGGTGGTGCCGCCGTCGTTCACGCCCTCGTCGGCGCTGTTCGGACCGATGGTGACCACCTTCCAGCCGACCACCGCGTAGTTCTCGCTCAGCACCTGGACGGCGCACTGTGCCGTGTCCGAGCGGTCCTTCGTCACTTCGAAGTCGACGCCGGCCCGGCCCTCCGAGGAGAGGGAGAACCCGACGTCCTTGGAGGAGACGGCGGGGCTCCCGGAAGTCAGGGCGACGGCGGCGACCGCGGCCACGGCCGCCAGGACCGCCGCGACGACCAGCATCCGCACGCGGCCCATCGGCTTCTTCGGCTTGGGGGTGCCGTAGCGATTGGCTACTCTTGGTGTTGGCGTATCGGCGGAGCTCACGCTCCCATTTTACCGTCCCCACGGCGGCCCCTCCGGCCGTCCCCTTCCCGCATCGAGCCAGGAGCACGTGTTGTCGAGCCAGGACCATCCCCGCGTGTCCCAGAAGGGCTTCCGCCTCCTCGCGGTCCATGCCCACCCCGACGACGAGTCGAGCAAGGGCGCGGCCATGATGGCCCGCTACGTCGCGGCAGGAGCGGAGGTGCTGGTCGCGACCTGCACGGGAGGCGAGCGCGGCGACATCCTCAACGCGGCGATGGACGACGACGCGCATGGCAAGCGCGACCTCCCCGGCCTGCGCCGGATCGAGATGGCGCGGGCCGTCGCCGAGCTCGGCGTGCAGCAGCGGTGGCTCGGCTTCACCGACTCCGGGCTGCCCGAGGGCGATCCGCTGCCCGACCTGCCCTTCGGCTGCTTCGCGCTCCAGCCCCTCGAACGCGCGGCGGCTCCGCTCGTGAAGCTCGTCCGCGAGTTCCGTCCGCACGTGATCATCAGCTACGACGAGAACGGCGGCTACCCGCACCCCGACCACATCATGGCGCACCGCGTGGCCGTCGAGGCGTTCGACGCCGCGGGTGATCCGGAGCGGTATCCCGGGACGGGTGAGCCGTGGGCGCCGGCCAAGCTCTACTACGACCGCGCCTTCAACCCCGAGCGCTTCCGTGCGCTGCACTTCGCGCTCGAGGAGGCGGGCCTGCAGTCGCCGTACGCCGAGCGGCTCGCGCAGTGGCTGGAGGCGGACGCCGAGGGCCACCAGCCTCCCGCCCCCGTGCACCCCACCACCACCCAGATCGACTGCGGCGACTTCTTCGGGCACCGGGAGCGGGCTCTCCTCGCGCATCGGACGCAGGTCGACCCGGAGGGCTTCTTCTTCGCCGTGTCGGTCGAGCTGCAGCAGAAGGTGTGGCCGTGGGAGGACTACTCCCTCATCACGTCGCGGGTCGGGTCCTCCCTGCCCGAGGACGACTTCTTCGCGGGCATCACGCCGGAGTCCTAGGTCCGCGGTCGACTTCTATCCCGCGTAGAATTGCTGGCGGCGGGCTGCTCGGCCCGCCGCGAGCTCCGAAAGTGGTGGATGCGTGTTCCCTTCCCTCAGCCTGGCTGCAGCGACGACGCCGTCGGGCGACCCGACGCTGAAACCGGGGCTGGATCCGTCCTCGGTGACGCCCGGGACACTGGGTTTCCTGGCGACGCTGTTCGTCGTCGTCCTCGTGATCTTCCTGATCCGGGACATGGTCAAGCGCATCCGGCGCGTCCGCTACACCGCGGAGGTGGAGCAGGCACGTGCGGAGCGCGGGAGGACGGACGGTACGCCCGACGGGGAGGGCCGGTTCCGGGGCCCGGACGACATCGGCCGCCCAGGGCCGGGCGGGACGCACGGCCCGGACAACCGCTGACGGGGCTCGGGCAGGGCTGCGTGCCGGTCAGGCCCGGATCGGGTCCGTCACGGCGAGCATGATCGCGATGAAGTGGGCGGCGAAGGCCGCCACCGTGAAGGCATGGAAGAGTTCGTGGAAGCCGAAGAGGCGCACCGAGAAGTTGGGGCGCTTGATCCCGTAGAACACCGCCCCGGCGATGTACAGGACGCCGCCGACGCAGATCAGGACGGCCGCGGGCACGTTCGCGGCGAAGAAATCGGGCATGTAGAACACGGACGCCAGGCCCAGGGCCACGTAGACCGGCACGTAGAGCCAGCGCGGTGCGTGGACCCACAGGTTGCGGAACAGGACGCCGGCGATCGCGCCGCTCCAGATGATCCACAGCAGCGTCCCGGCCTTGCCGCGCTCGAGCAGCGCCCAGGCCAGCGGCGTGTAGGAACCGGCGATCACGAGCATGATGTTCGTGTGGTCCAGCCGCTTCAGGACCACCTTGACGCCGGGACTCCAGCTGCCGCGGTGGTACACCGCGCTCACGCCGAAGAGCAGCACCCCGGTCAGCGCGTAGACGGCGGAGGCGATCCGGAGTCCCGGCGTCGGGGCCAGGACCACGAGGACGATCCCGGCCGCGACGGCCAGGGGGGTGGCGACGGCATGGATCCAGCCCCGCCAGAGCGGCTTGGTCGCGATCGCGTCCGCGAGGGGACCGGCCACCGCGTCCACCGCATTCCCGAGGGCCGTGTCAGGGCTGCCGGCGGGATCCGGCGGGCCCGGGACGGGGGCGGGACGGCGCGGGGTCATGCCTCGGATTCTAGCCGATCCGGGGCTAGGTTACCCACGGGTAACCTCTGGTCCACGGGCACCGAACGTCCCTGGTCGGCCTGGTGTCAGGCAACTGCCGGTACGGTAGGAGGGGGCACAGGGAGCCCGCATCGAGAATCTCCTCCGGCCGGGCCGGAGCCGACCAGGGGAGGCAGCCGGGCGTGACGTGGAAGTTCCCCGAGGTCGGCTACAGCTTCTACGAGCGCAGGCTGCAGCGACACCTCGCGCCCGAGCGCATCCCGCACCACATCGGCGTCATGGTGGACGGCAACCGTCGGTGGGCGAAGCTCGCGGGTGCGCCGACGAGCCACGGGCACCAGGCCGGCGCGGACAAGATCCACGAGTTCCTGGGCTGGTGCGAGGAACTCGGCGTCGACGTCGTGACGCTGTACATGCTCTCGACGGACAACATGGGCAGGCCCCAGGAGGAGATCGACCAGCTCCTCGACATCATCGCGAACACCCTGGACCGGCTCGGCGAGAGCAACCGGGTGCGGGTGCAGCCCGTGGGCGCCCTCGACCTCCTGCCCGACGACCTCGCGGAAAAACTCGTGGGCCTCGCGGCATCGACCGAGAAGATCGACGGCCTCCACGTCAACGTCGCCGTGGGGTACGGGGGCCGGCGGGAGATCGTCGACGCCGTGAAGGAACTGATGCGCGACGCCGCGGCGAAGGGCATGTCCCTCGAGACCCTCGCCGAGGAGCTGACGGACCAGCACATCTCGTCCTTCCTCTACACGCGCGGCCAGCAGGATCCGGACCTGGTGATCCGGACGTCCGGCGAGCAGCGGCTCTCCGGGTTCCTGATGTGGCAGAGCGCGTACAGCGAGTTCTACTTCTGCGAGGCGCTGTGGCCCGATTTCAGGCGCGTCGACTTCCTGCGGGCGCTGCGGGACTTCGGCCGCCGCCAGCGCAGGTTCGGGTCCTGAGAGTTCACCGGACCGTAATGATCGACATGCCGGAGAGACCTGCGCCGCGTCTCCGGACGGCGTAGGGTCTAGCCATCGGGTGGCGTTCAGATCCCCCGATGGAAGGCCGCTGATGACGCCGACGGTGCTGACAGGCATCTCGTACGAGTCGGGGAGGCCGCGACCGGCCTCCGGGCCGGATCGTCCACCCCACCCTACGAATTCGGGGTGTGCGCACCCCGGAGCGGAGTTTCTGTGGCTACAACCACCACGTCCCGCCAGGACGCGACCACCGGGACCATCGACACGGCCGCGGCGGCCGGCCGTCACAGCTTCGTCCTCGACACATCGGTCCTGCTGTCCGACCCCCGTGCGATCCTGCGGTTCGCCGAACACGAGGTGATCCTGCCCGTCGTCGTCATCTCCGAACTGGAGGGGAAGCGCCACGACCCCGAGCTCGGGTACTTCGCACGGAAGGCCCTTCGGCTGCTGGACGACCTCCGGGTGGAGAACGACGGACTCGACAGGGAGATCCCCATCGGGGACGAGGGCGGGACGCTGCGCGTCGAACTCAACCACGTCTCACCCGAGGTGCTGCCCGTGGGTTTCCGCAGCGGTGACAACGACTCGCGGATCCTCGCCGTGGCCAAGAACCTCGCCGTCGAGGGACGGGACGTCACGGTGGTCTCGAAGGACCTGCCGATGCGCGTCAAGGCGTCCGCGATGGGCCTGCGGGCCGACGAGTACCGCAACGAATTCGTGAAGGACTCCGGCTGGACGGGCGTGGCGGAACTCGAGGCGACGGTCGAGGAGGTCAACGCCCTGTACGACCACGCAGCCGTCTTCACCCCGGGAGCGGCCGAGCAGCCGGTGAACACGGGCGTGATCATGCTCTCCCCGCGCGGCTCCGCGCTGGGACGGGTCGGGACGGACAAGCAGGTACGGCTCGTCCGGGGCGACCGTGACGTCTTCGGGCTGCACGGGCGTTCCGCCGAGCAGCGCCTCGCGATCGACCTGCTGATGGACCCCGAGGTGGGGATCGTCTCCCTGGGCGGCCGGGCGGGTACCGGCAAGTCCGCCCTGGCCCTGTGCGCGGGCCTCGAAGCGGTCCTCGAACGGCGGGAGCACCGCAAGGTGGTGGTCTTCCGCCCCCTCTACGCCGTGGGCGGCCAGGAACTCGGGTACCTGCCGGGCAGCGAGAACGAGAAGATGAACCCCTGGGCGCAGGCGGTCTTCGACACGCTCGGGGCCCTGGTGTCGCAGGAGGTCGTCGAGGAGGTGATGGACCGCGGCATGCTCGAGGTGCTGCCGCTCACCCACATCCGGGGCCGCAGCCTGCACGACTCCTTCGTGATCGTCGACGAGGCGCAGTCCCTCGAGAAGAACGTGCTGCTCACGGTGATGAGCCGCATCGGGCAGAACTCGAAGATCGTCCTGACCCACGACGTCGCGCAGCGCGACAACCTGCGCGTGGGACGGCACGACGGCATCGCCGCCGTCGTCGAGATCCTCAAGGGCCACCCCCTCTTCGGGCACGTCACCCTGACGCGGTCCGAGCGTTCGCCGATCGCGGCCCTCGTCACCGAGCTGCTGGAGGGCGCGGAGATCTAGGCACGCAGGACCGGGCGTCCGCCGGCGTCGTCCAGCCGGCGGACGGAGGTCCGGTCCGGGCAGGGGAACCGGTGTGGACCCCGGAAGGGGTTCAGCCGACGACCCAGGGGACGTGCCGGCTCACGTCGCTGAGCTCCGGGGGCGCGGCGCGGAAGTAGTCGTCCGTCAGGTACTCGTCCACCCCGAGGATCTGGAGGTCGTGGCCGGCGCCCCGCGCCGGTCCGTCGAGGGCCGTCGTCGAGACGCAGACCGCCGTGCCGAGGTCGATGGCGACACGCGTCGCGCCCGGCCCCACGAGCGGCCTGCCCGGAGCGGCGGACACGTACGAGGCGTTCGGCCGGACGGTCGCGGTGAGGACGGGCCGGCCGGCGAAGCTCCCCTCGGCGAGGTCCTCGACCTCCACGCGCTCGGCGCCGGGGAACGCCATGGCCACCGGGGCGTTGCCCGCGAGCTCGACGGGATCGAGCATCGACGACCAGCGCGGATCGGCGAACACCGCCTCGCCGTAGGCCGCCTCGGGCCGGCGCCGCACCAGCCCGGCGTCGTCGTACACGGGTGTCACGAGGCGCGGCGCCAGGAGCCACGACTTCCGGGTCGCGCTGACGTAGAGCGCGTCGCGGGAGGTCTCGTTGCCCGTCGTCGAATGCAGCAGCGAGCCGTCCGCGGCTTCCACGCGGAGCGCCGCGGGCCGGCGGAGCCAGGCCTTCAGGGGTGCGGGAGTGTCGAGGCCCTGCTCCGACGGCGCGCGCCACGTGATGGTGAACCGGAGGGTCTCCCAGCGCCAGGGGGAGGAGCGGCAGAGCGAGCGGAACGTCTCCTCGGAACTGGAACTGTGCTGGGCCGACATTGCCACAGTCTAACCGGCTGCCCCTCCCGGGATCAGGGGGTCGCGTAGCGTGGGGGCGTGATCGTCGTGCTCAGCGGATACCTGGGGGAGGAGCCCGTCGCCTTCGCGTTCCTGGCCCTCGCACTCGCGGCCTTCGTCGTCGTCGGCCTGCGGCTGGGCGTGATCGACTGGCGCACGCACAGGCTCCCGGACCGGATCGTCCTGCCCGCCTATCCCGCGGCCGTCGCCCTGCTCGGGGCAGCGGCAGT
>NZ_CP024915.1:684274-695803 GCF_002953615.1 Arthrobacter agilis
CGACGAAGTCCGCCAGCAGCTCCTCCGACAAGCCCTCGTCCGCATGCCCGAGGACGGCGTCCTCCTTGGAGGGGAAGTAGTTGAAGAACGTCCGGCGGGAGATGCCGATCTCCTCGCACAGCTGCTCGACGGTGAACCCGTTGAGGCCGTGCTCGAGGGTCAGGCGGCGGGCGGTGGCGACGAGCGATGCCCGGGTCCGGCGGCGCTTGCGCTCCCGCAGTCCCATGCCGTCACTTCTTGCACTGACACTCATGGAGTACATATTTGCACTCGCATGCGGATGGTGCAAATTGACGACGGGCAAGGAAAAGGGGCGCACCACTGCGTGGTACGCCCCCGGTCCTCCGACCTGCTGCGGGTCAGGCCTGCGGCGGCCGCGTCATCGACAGCACGTCGAGGGCCGAGTCCAGCTGCTCCTCGGTGAGCTCGCCGCGCTCCACGAAGCCGAGCGCGACCACGGCCTCACGCACCGTGAGCCCCTCGGCGACGGCCTTCTTCGCGATCTTGGCCGCGTTCTCGTACCCAATGTGCTTGTTGAGCGGTGTGACGATCGACGGCGACGCCTCGGCCAGGAAGCGGGCCCGCTCGACGTTCGCGGTGATGCCGTCGATCATGCGGTCGGCGGAGACCCGCGTCGAGTTGCTGAGCAGGCGGATGGACTCGAGCACGTTGCGGGCGATCACGGGGATGCCGACGTTGAGCTCGAAGGCGCCGTTGGTGCCGGACCAGGCCACCGTGGCGTCGTTGCCGACGACCTGGGCGCAGACCATGAGCACCGCTTCGGCGATGACCGGGTTGACCTTGCCGGGCATGATCGAGGAGCCGGGCTGCAGGTCGGGGAGGGCGATCTCGCCGAGGCCCGTGTTGGGCCCGGACCCGAGCCAGCGCAGGTCGTTGTGGATCTTGGTGAGCGAGACGGCGATGGTCCGCAGCATGCCCGAGACCTCGACGAGGGCATCGCGGTTCGCCTGGGCCTCGAAGTGGTCGCGGGCCTCGGTGAGCGGCAGCCCGGTGTCCTCGGCGAGGAGCTCGATGACGCGCGCCGAGAACCCCGCGGGGGTGTTGATGCCGGTCCCGACGGCGGTGCCGCCCAGGGGCACCTCGGCGACGCGGGGCAGCGATGCCTGGATACGTTCGATCCCGTAGCGCACCTGCGCCGCGTAGCCGCCGAACTCCTGGCCGAGCGTGACCGGCGTGGCGTCCATGAGGTGCGTCCGGCCGGACTTCACGACGGTGCTGAACTCCTCGGCCTTACGCTCCAGCGCTTCGGCGAGGTGCGCCAGGGACGGGATGAGGTCCTTGACCAGTGCGGAGGTCGCCGCGACGTGGACCGAGGTCGGGAAGACGTCGTTGGAGGACTGCGACGCGTTGACGTGGTCGTTCGGGTGGACCGACGTGGTGCTGCCGGCCGCTTCCAGCGCCCGGGTCGCAAGGGTCGCGATGACCTCGTTGGCATTCATGTTCGACGACGTGCCGGAACCGGTCTGGTAGATGTCGACCGGGAAGTCGCCGTCGTACCTGCCGGAGGCCACGTCCTCCGCTGCCGCCTCGATGGCCCGGGCGCGCTCCTCGTCGAGCACGCCGAGTTCGGCGTTCGCTGTCGCCGCGGCCTTCTTGATGCGGGCGAGGGCCTCGATGTGGGCCCGCTCGAGCGTGGTGCCGGAGATCGGGAAGTTCTCGACGGCACGCTGCGTCTGTGCGCGGTACAGGGCGTCGACCGGGACGCGCACCTCGCCCATCGTGTCGTGTTCGATGCGGTACTGCGCATCCTCCGTGCCGGGCGTCGCGCCGGTCGTGGAGCTGGAATCAGGGCTGGCTGCAGGCGTTGGAGTCATGCGGCAATTCTCGCCTTCTCCGCTACAGTGCGCCAAATCCCGACACGAGCACGGCCTTGCCCTCGTCGAGGCGGTAGGAGACGCCGATGACGGCGACGGAACCGTTCTCCACGGCCTCCGCGATGACCCGCGAGCTGTCGACGAGCCGCCCCGAGGTCTGCTTCGTGTGCTCGATGACCGTCGCGTTGATGTCGGTGATGCCCTCCCTGCGCGCCGTGAGGACGGACGGCGTGATGCGCTCCACGAGGTCGCGGATGAATCCGACGGGCATGTCCCCGGTCTCGACGGCGTTCATGGTCGCCGTGACCGCCCCGCAGCTGTCGTGGCCGAGGATGACGATCAGCGGCACGCCCAGGACGCTGACGCTGTACTCGAGCGAACCGAGGACGGCGTCGTCGATCACCTGGCCGGCCGTCCGCACCACGAAGACGTCGCCGAGGCCGAGGTCGAAGATGATCTCCGCCGCCAGGCGCGAGTCCGAGCAGCCGAAGATGACGGCGAACGGGTTCTGGTCGTTCACGAGGGCCGTGCGGCGGGAGGCGTCCTGGTTGGGATGGGAGACGTCGGAGGCGACGAAGCGCGCGTTGCCCTCCTGGAGTCGGAGCCAGGCCGCGGCGGGCGTCAGTTGCTGAGTCACGCCGCCCACTGTACTGGTCCGGTCCGTCACGATCCGTCCGTGTCGTAAGATGACAGGCGCTCGGCCTCCTCGACCGCGTTCTGCCGCACGTCCTCGATCACCGCACCGCCGAGGGTGTCGAACTCGGTGAGGGACGCCTCGCCGTTCAGGACCACCGTGGCACCGTCGACCTCGGACGTGAGCACGGTGTCGCCGTCCGGCGCGTCGAGGAGTTCCCACTCCAGCCCGCCGATGGACCGCGTGCCCGACACCTGGGCATCGCCCACGCGCTGCGCCAGCCAGGTGGGGTTGGCGTCGTCGGTCTGGGTCAGCTGGATGAAGCCGCTGTCCGCCGTGAGGAAGCCGACCTCCCAGAAGTCGACGCCGTCGCTGCGGCCGGTCACCCAGCGGGCGTAGTTCGAGGACCAGCCGTCCGGGAGCCCCGGCGAGGCCGGCAGGTAGCCGGCGTCACCCGCGGCCTGCCGCGCGACGGTCGCGACGTCGACGTCGCGCCGGTAGGTCTCGGCCGTGTAGGTCGGATTCAGGAAGTAGACGGGCAGGACGACGGCGATGGTCGCTCCGGTCGCGATCAGCATGCCGCGGGCCGTCGAGCTGGCACGCTTCGCCTGGTTCGGCGTCAGGGTGATCGGGGGAGCGTCGTCGTCCAGGTCGTCGACGGACCGCGCGTCGCCGCCGGGCCGCGGCCCGCCCGGTACGGCCGCCTGCGCGCCGGAGGGGCGGGTCTCGGGGTCCGGGGTCGTCCGCTCATCGCTCGAATCGCTCACCCGTCCATTTTCGCTGATGCCCGGCGCCCCGCCTAACCGGAAGGGCCCGCGCGGACGCGTACGTATGCAGCGTCACAGGTCCGGGGACGCCGGGCCAGCCTATGATGACAGCACGGAACTGATACGTCCGCGTACTGCCTGACCACCTTCGACGATGAGGATAGCCGTGTCCCAGAACGCAACGAATGCCCAGTACTCCACACTGTCTCCGGCGCTGGCCGTCGGGGACGACGAACCGGACCGGAACCTCGCGCTGGAACTCGTCCGCGTGACGGAGGCCGCGGCGATCGCGGGCGGCCACTGGGTCGGCTTCGGGGACAAGAACCTCGCCGACGGCGCGGCGGTGGACGCCATGCGCTCCCTGCTGCAGACCGTCCACTTCAACGGCGTCGTGGTGATCGGCGAGGGCGAGAAGGACGAGGCGCCCATGCTCTTCAACGGTGAGCGCGTGGGTGACGGCAGCGGACCCGAGTGCGACGTCGCCGTCGACCCCATCGACGGCACCCGCCTGACGGCGCTCGGCATCAACAATGCGCTGGCCGTGCTCGCGGTCGCCGAGCGTGGCTCGATGTTCGACCCCTCGGCCGTGTTCTACATGGAGAAGCTCGTCACCGGCCCGGAGGCCGCGGACATGGTGGACCTGCGCCTGCCGGTCAAGCAGAACCTGCACCTCATCGCGAAGGCGAACGGCAAGAAGGTCAGCCAGCTCAACGTCATGATCCTGGACCGGGACCGCCACAAGCCGCTCGTGGAGGAGATTCGCGCCGCCGGTGCGCGCACGAAGTTCATCATGGACGGCGACGTCGCCGGGGCCATCGCGGCCGCCCGGGAGGGCACCGACGTCGACGCCCTCATGGGCATCGGCGGCACTCCGGAGGGCATCGTGGCGGCGTGTGCCATCAAGTCCCTCGGCGGCGTCATCCAGGGCAGGCTCTGGCCCACCAGCGACGAGGAGAAGCAGAAGGCCCTCGACGCCGGCCACGACCTCGACCGGGTGCTCTCGACCAACGACCTCGTCACGAGCGACAACTGCTACTTCGCCGCCACCGGCATCACCGACGGCGACCTGCTGCGCGGCGTGCGCTACAGCAAGGACAAGGTCCTCACGCAGTCCATGGTCATGCGCTCCAAGTCCGGCACCATCCGCGTGGTCGACGGCGAACACCAGGCCCACAAGTGGGAGACCTACGCCCGCATCAAGGACTAGCGCCGCGGGCGCGCGGCCGGCGCGGGAACCGCCCGTGCGCCCCTATAGGCTGGTCGGATGAGCCTTTCCGTAACGCCCTGCTCCGACCGCGCCCTGTGGGACACCACCGTCGAACGGCTGGGAGGCCATCCCCAGCAGCTGTGGGGCTGGGGCCAGACGAAGGCGGCGCACGGCTGGAGCGTCGACCGGGTGCTCGTCGCCGAGGACGGTGCGGTCATCGCTGCAGCGCAGATCGTCCTCAAGTCCCTGCCGCTCCCGCTGCGGAACCTGGCCTACATCCCGCGCGGTCCCCAGACCGGTCCGGGGCGGGAGGTCGAGGTCCTCGAGGCCGTCGCCGGGTACGTGCGTGCTGCCCACCGTTCCGTCGCGCTCTCCATCGAACCGGACTGGGACGCCACGAGCGGCGCCGTCCTCGCCCTGCCCGCCGCAGGCTGGAGGCCGAGCACGAACACCATCCTCATCGGGCGCACGCTCATCCTCGACCTGCACCGGTCGGAGGAGGAACTCCTGGCGGACATGAGCAAGAAGCACCGCCAGTACATCCGCAAGTCCGGGCGGGAGGGCCTCGAGATCCGGCGGGTCGTCCGCAGCGAGATCGCTGCCTGCCTCGACGTCTACCGGCTGACGGCGGAGCGCGCGGGGTTCGGGATCCACGAGGACTCCTACTACCTGGATATCTTCGACAATCTCGGCGACGCCTCGCCGGTGTACGCGGCCTTCCACGGCGAGGACGTCGTCGCGTTCCTGTGGCTCTCCTCGACGGACACCACGAGCTTCGAGCTCTACGGCGGCATGACGGACGAGGGCGAGCGGCTGCGCGCGAACTACGCGCTGAAGTGGTTCGCGATCTCCGAGATGAAGGCGCGCGGGGTCCGGCGCTACGACTTCAACGGACTGCTGAACGACGGCGTCTCCCGCTTCAAGATGGGCTGGGCGCACCACGAGGACCAGCTCGCCGGCACCTGGGACCTGCCTCTCTCGCCGTTCTACCCGCTGTTCAGCCGTGCGCTGCCGCTGGCGAAGCGCGGCATGCAGGTGGCGCGCCGGCAGGGCGGTCGCCTCCTCGGCAGGGTGCGGCAGGTGCGGGCGGGACGTTCCTAGCGGGCAGGCGTCCCGCCGGCCGTCACGGCGAAGGCCAGGACGGGGCCGCCGGTGGCCCCGTGGGCGTCGGCCGCAGGGCGGACGACGAGCGGCGCCTCCGATGCGGCGACGAAGGCGCTGCCCCCGCGGGGGACCGACAGGGTCGAGTTCGGGGTGTCCAGCAGGATCGGTCCACTGACCGCGAGGACCACCACGGGCCCGTTCTGGACCACCGGCACATGGGCGGGAGCGACACTCGCGCCGGCCGGCAGTGGGCTGTCCGCGCGGTCGTCGTCGCCCCCTGATCCGCCCGCGGGATCCGCAGCGGGGTCCGCCAGGACGATCCGCTGGAGCTGGAACTCGTCGAAGGGCGGGCGGTACAGCTCCTGGTCGAGCAGCGAGTACTCGGGGGACAGGGACGGCGGGGCGAGGGGCTCGAAGACCACGGTGGACAGCAGTTCCGCGGCGTCGACGTGCTTGGGCGTGAGTCCTCCGCGGAGGACGTTGTCCGACGACGCCATGACCTCGATGCCCAGTCCGCCGAGATAGGCGTGGATGTTGCCGGCCGGAAGGTAGAGGGCTTCTCCGGGCCGGAGCGCCACGCGGTTGAGCAGCAGCGCCACGAGCACACCCGGATCTCCGGGGTACTGGGCCGACAGCTCGCGGACGGTGGCGATGTCGCCGTCGAACCCGTCGGCCCCGGCCGGCCCTCCGCTCGCCCGGTCGGCCACCGCCGCCTCGACGTCCGCCACCACCTCCTGCGGCGCCTCGAGCAGCAGTGTGAAGGCCGTCCGCAGAGCCTCGCCGCTTCCTGCTGCGAGCTGCGCGGCCACCGTGTCGAGCAGGTCCTGCGCGGCAGAGCCGGGTCCGACGGCCGAGGCCAGGAACGTGAAGATCCCCACCGCCTCCGGCAGGGGGCGGAAGCCGCAGAGCGCGTCGAAGGACGTCAGCGCGAAGATCAGCTCCGGCTTGTGGTTCCGGTCGCGGTAGTTGCGGTGCGGAGCGTCCTGCGGGACGCCGGCGGCCTCCTCGGCGTCGTACCCCGCCGCAGCCTGCGCCAGACTCGGGTGCACCTGCAGTGACAGCGCGGAACCGGCCGCGAGCACCTTGAGGAGGAAGGGCAGTCGCCCGTCGAAGCGTGCGGCCACGGCCTCGCCCAGGAGCCTGTCCGGGTCGTCGGCGATGAGGTCGTGGAGGCTGGTCCGGCCCCCGTCGGGCTGTACCACCTGCGACGGCGAGTCCGGGTGGGCGCCGACCCAGAGCTCGGCCTCGGGTCCACCCGAGGGTTCCCTGCCGAGCAGGTCCGCGATGGCGCGTTCCGAGCCCCAGGCATACGGGCGGAGGGTGTTCTCCAGGAGGTACATCGTTTTCCGTCCTTCGGCTCGGGGTGGTCGTCGGGCTCGCCGCAGTGGGTCAGGCGGGGGAGCACTCGCCGTTGTCCGACAGCAGCTCACCGAGGGTGAGGTCGTCGCCGATCGTCGCGAGTTCCTGCAGGTATTCCTCCGTGATGCCGTCGTCCGTGGTCTGCGCCGGGACCCGGGCCGGAGTGTGCGCGGTGCTGTGCACGGGGGTCCGTGAGACGACGCCGGCGCGGTCGAGCTGCAGCACGCCCGCTGCCGCGGGGTCCGCGGCGCCCTGGGCGAACATGTCCTGGACGCGGCTGTGGATGACGTCGAACTCCGGGTAGGTGACGAAGTTCTCGGCGGGTGTGCCGAAGTCCGGCGGGCCGATGGTCAGGCGCCGGGTCTCCTGGTCCTTCGCCTTCAGTCCGAGGTCCACGAAGCTCGCCAGCTGGTCCTGGGGGATGTCCGTCTCGACGATCTGCGTCCCCGCCGCGGCGATCGACTGGAAGCGGGTGAGCACGGTCGCGGGATCGAGCTGGGCGATCATGGCCTGCTGGACGCACTGCTGCCGTGCGATGCGGTCGTAGTCGGTGACGAATTCCCGCGACCTCGCGTACCAGAGGGCGTGGTACCCGTCGAGGGTCTGGACGCCGGGGCGGATCCAGCCGTCGGGCGGGTAGTGGCGGATGGGATCCGTCCCGGGGATCTCCGCAGCGGTGATCGGCACCCAGCCGCCGGCGTCGATCCGGATGCCGCCCATGGCGTCCACGAGCTGCTCGAACCCGCCCATGTCGACGAGGAGGTAGGCCTGCACCTCGATGCCCAGGACCCCGCTCGCAGCATCCATCATCGCCTCGGCTCCTGGATCCTCGGCGTCGGGATACAGATCCGCATAGTTCTGCGTCACGTCCGTGTACAGGCTGTTGATGATGCAGGGATCACCGCAGTTGTACCCGTCCGGGTAGACCTCCCAGAGCGGGGAGTCCTCGGAGAACAGGGCGTTCTGGAAGTTGCGCGGGATGCTGAACGTCACGGTCGCGCCGGTCTCGGCGTCCACGCTGATCACGGAGATGCTGTCGGGCCGCCGGCCGGTGCGGTCCTCGCCGGCGTCGCCCCCCATGAGGAGGAAGTTGTAGCGCCCGTCCACGGGGTCGAAGGCCGGACCGGACTGGAAGATGGCCCCGACCGTGGAGCGGCCGACGCCGAGGACGTAGGCGCCGTAGGCGAGGGATCCGCTGGTGAGAACCATGAGGAGCGCCAGGGCGCCGGCGACCAAGGGACGGACGCCGCGATCCAGGAGGGGCATCCGGATCAGCCGCAGGGTGTTGACGAACAGCAGCGCCCAGGCGAGCGCGATACCGAGCAACGCCGCGATGAGGACGAGGGACCACCAGCGGTGGGTCAGGACGCCGACCACGAGGGTGCGGTTGGTCAGGGCCAGGACCAGGCCGGCGAGGACGAGCGCCCAGCAGGTGAAGGTGGTCCGCAGCGCACGGCGCCCGAGCCGGCGGTCACCCGCGACGACCTGCGCGGAACCCGGCAGGACGAGCGTCATGGCCAGCAGGACGAAGGCGCGCTTGGTGCGCACCGCGGGCGGCGCCACCTGCGGGTACCGCACCGGATCGGTGAGCTCGGGAGCCTGCCGGCCGCCGCGGACGTGCGCACCGGTCGTCATGCGTCGCCCGCCGTCGACGCCGCGATCCGGGACCGGAGGGCGGCGCCCTTGTCCTCGGCCGTCTCGCGGAGCGCGTCCGCGAACTCCACGAGCCGGCGGCGTAGTTCCTGCGCCTGCGGGTCGGTGCCCGCCGCGAGCATGCGGACCGCGAGGAGGCCCGCGTTCCGTGCGCCGCCGATGGACACGGTCGCGACCGGGACGCCCGCGGGCATCTGGACGATCGACAGCAGGGAGTCCATGCCGTCGAGGTAGCGCAGGGGCACCGGGACCCCGATCACGGGCAGGGGTGTGACCGATGCGAGCATCCCGGGGAGGTGCGCCGCACCGCCCGCGCCGGCGATGATGACCCGCAGGCCACGCTCGTGCGCGGTCCGCCCGTAGTCGATCATGGCGGCGGGCATCCGGTGGGCGGACACGACGTCGGCCTCGTAGGGGATGGAGAACTCGGCCAGGGCCGCAGCGGCGGCCTCCATGACCGGCCAGTCCGAGTCCGAGCCCATCACAAGGCCTACCTGGGCGTTCGTCACTGCGTTCCCTTCGGTGATTCCTGGTCGGCGGAGGGCTGGTCGGTGCCGTTCCGGAGTATCGCGGCAACCCTCGAGGCCCGGGCGCGGACGTCGGCGAGGAGCTCCCCCGGAGCTGCCAGCGCGTTCACGTGGCCGATCTTGCGGCCCGGACGCACGTCCTTGCCGTAGAAGTGCACTTTAGCCGATGGGCCTGAGGACAGCGCCGACCGGTAGGCGCCGTAGATGTCGGTGTTCGGGCCTCCGAGGACGTTCTTCATGACGGTGGAACGGCTCACGGGGTCGGTGGCACCGAGGGGGAGGTCGAGGACGGCCCGCAGATGCTGCTCGAACTGGCCGGTGATGGCCCCGTCCATGGTCCAGTGCCCCGAGTTGTGGGGGCGCATCGCGAGTTCGTTGACCAGGTAGCCTGCTCCGGCTCCGGGGGTCTCGAACAGCTCCACCGCCATCACGCCGGTCACGCCCAGCGCCTCGGCGAGGCGCAGGGCCGCAGCGGTGACGGCGTCGGCGAGGTCGTCGGACAGCTCCGGCGCCGGCGCGATCACCTCGTCGCACACGCTGTCCACCTGGATGGACTCCACGACGGGCCAGGCAGCGGCTTCCCCGGACGGGCGCCGGGCCACCAGCACCGAGAGCTCCCGGCTGAAGGGCACGAACTGCTCCACCAGCAGCTCCCCGCCCGTGAACCAGGTGTCCGCGGCGGCAAGGGCGGCGGCGTCGCGCAGGACCAGGACGCCCTTGCCGTCGTACCCGCCGCGGGGGGTCTTGAGCACCACGGGCCAGCCCGTGGCGGCCGCGAAGTCCTCGACCTCGGCAGGGTTCCTGACCGCCCGCCAGCGGGGATTGGGCAGGCCCAGGTCCTCGACCGCCCGCCGCATCACCAGCTTGTCCTGGGCGTGGCGGAGCGCCGCCGGTGCGGGATGGAGGGACACGCCCTCGCGGGCAAGCTCCTCGAGGAGCTCGCCCGGAACGTGCTCGTGGTCGAACGTGACGACGTCGACGCCCGCTGCGAAGGCGCGCAGCACCTGCGGGTCGCGGTAGTCACCCACCTGGGCATGGGCCACGGCGGCCACCGCGGAGACGTCGGGTCCCTCCGCCAGGACGCGGAGCTCGAGTCCGAGTTCCACTGCTGGTCCGGCCATCATGCGAGCGAGCTGGCCGCCGCCGACGACGCCTATCACGGGAAAAGTCACCATCACAGGGTACCTACGGCCCGGGCGGACCCGGTCATCGGTGTACGTACGGGTCCCCGTCGACGGTGGTCCGGGGACCGGGGAGGGGCGGCGCGATCAGCCCACGTCCAGGCGTCCTGCCAGCGGGCCACCAGGGGTTTAACAGGACGGCGTCGGTCCCGAGACCGTAAAATGGGTCGAAACACGCCATGCAAAGGTCAGCCGGGGTGGCTCGCTCTGCTGGCCGCTGTCGCGGTCGGTCCTGGAACCGCGGGGAATCCCGTCCCGCGGTGCACGGTGTCCATCCCCAGACCGCGGAGGTTGCAGTGGCAGGACTCATGGATCGGATTCGGGGCCTCGCATCCCTCTTCTGGCGCGAAGTCGCGAAGTTCGGCGCGGTCGGTGGAGTGGCGTTCGTCATAGACAACGGGCTGTACTGGTACCTGATCCACGGACCGATGAGCGGCAGCGAGGTCAAGGCACGCTTCGTCTCCGCCGGTGTCGCCACGGTCTTCGCCTGGGTCGCCAACCGTTACTGGACCTTCCGGCACCGGCGGCAGCCGAATGCCGCCCGCGAACTCGTCATGTTCGTGTTCATCAACGTGATCGGCATGGGCATCGCGGCGGGCTGCGTCTGGGTCGCCAAGTACGTGTTCGACATCACCGAGCCGAGTCCGCTGTTCCTCGTCGGGATCTTCGGCACCGTGCTCGCCACCTTCGTCCGGTTCGTCGCCTACCGGTTCTGGGTGTTCAACGTGGAGCTCGACGACGAGCCCGAGTTCAGCCACGACCAGGAGCTCCTCCACCCGCGGAGCACTCCCACAGAACCCGGCGGGCAGGGGAGCCGCATCTCCGGTGGGGGCGGCGAACCGGTCAGGCAGTCCCCAGCCGGCCCGTGACGCGCTCGCCGGCCAGCAGGCGCTCCGTCACCGGGACACCCTCCTCCACGAGGACCAGCGTGCCGTCCTGCTGCCAGACGGCAAGGGCAGCAGCGAGGGCGCGGAGGAGATCCGCTCCCGGTTCGAGCAGCACCGTCGGCGCCTGACCGGCACCGGCGGGCAGGACCACCGACCGGTCCAGGTCGTCGCCCGTCAGGGCCCGCCCGTCGGCCCGCAGGAGAGGCGCGGCCGCGTCGGCGTCCGCGCCGAAGAAGGCATCACCCTGCGAGCGCACCTCCGCGGCGAAGTCGACGGCGCCACGCGGCAGCGGGCCGTCCCACCCGAGGGCGAGGGACCCGAGTGCCACGCACACGAGCTGTCGTGGCGGTTCCACCGGCGCGGAGGCGTCGGCGG
>NZ_CP024915.1:696042-698144 GCF_002953615.1 Arthrobacter agilis
GCGGCGCCCTGACGCCGATCGTGCGGAGGCGCGTTCTTCCGGGCACGCCCCGCGGGCGCGGTAGACTCGTACCCACGATCCCCCTCCTCCCGAGCGAAAGCTTCCCCATGGCGAACCTTCCAGCACGGCTGCTCGACGTCCTCCGCTGCCCCGTCACCGGGTCGACGCTCGAACAGGACGGCGCGGTCCTCCGATCGACGGCCCCGGGACCCGGCGGCGAAACGCTCACGTACAGGCTCGACGAGGGCATCCCGGTGCTCCTCCCCGCCGAACTCCCCGGTGCCGCCTCCGCCCCGTAGGGCCGGAGCCGACGCCCTCCCCCGAACCTCCGAACTCCAGCTAGGAACAGCACACCATGACGTTCGACTACAAAGTTGCCGACCTCTCGCTCGCGGAGGCGGGCCGACACCAGATCCGGCTCGCCGAGCACGAGATGCCCGGGCTCATGGCGCTGCGCCGCGAATACGCGGACGCGCAGCCCCTCGCCGGAGCCCGTATCGCCGGCTCGCTGCACATGACCGTCCAGACGGCCGTCCTCATCGAGACCCTGACATCCCTCGGGGCCGAGGTCCGCTGGGCGTCCTGCAACATCTTCTCCACGCAGGACGAGGCCGCGGCGGCCGTCGTCGTGGGCGACGGCACCGTCGAGGAGCCCGCCGGGGTCCCCGTCTTCGCCTGGAAGAACGAGACGCTCGAGGACTACTGGTGGACCGCCACCCAGATCCTGACGTGGCCGCGCCAGGCCGAGGGCCTCGGCCCCAACATGATCCTGGACGACGGCGGCGACGCCACGATGCTCGTCCACAAGGGTGCCGAGTTCGAGGCGCTCGGAGCGGTGCCGGCCAACCCGCAGGAGGGCGACGCCGACTACTCGCACGAGTACACGGTCTTCCTCGACACCCTCCGCTCCACGATCGGATCCGAGCCACTGAAGTGGACGACCATCGCCGCGGGGATCAAGGGCGTCACCGAGGAGACGACGACGGGCGTGCACCGCCTGTACCAGCTCGCCGCGCAGGGCAAGCTCCTCTTCCCGGCGATCAACGTGAACGACTCGGTCACGAAGTCGAAGTTCGACAACAAGTACGGCATCCGCCACTCGCTGCCCGACGGCCTGAACCGGGCCACGGATGTGCTGATCGGCGGCAAGGTCGCCGTGGTCTGCGGCTACGGCGACGTCGGCAAGGGTGCGGCGGAAGCCCTCCGTGGCCAGGGTGCCCGCGTGATCGTCACGGAGATCGATCCGATCTGCGCGCTGCAGGCCGCCATGGACGGCTACCAGGTCGCCACGCTCGAGACGGTGCTCGGCCAGGGCGACATCTTCATCACCACCACCGGGAACAAGGACGTCATCATGGCCCGTCACATGGCGGGCATGAAGCACCAGGCGATCGTCGGCAACATCGGCCACTTCGACAACGAGATCGACATCGCCGGGCTCGCGCGGATCCCCGGCGTCGAGAAGATCGAGATCAAGCCGCAGGTCCACGAGTGGGTCATCCCGGCCGGCGAGGCCGAGGGTGTGGAGAAGCACTCGATCATCATGCTGTCCGAAGGCCGCCTGCTGAACCTCGGCAACGCGACCGGTCACCCGTCCTTCGTCATGAGCAATTCCTTCGCGAACCAGACGATCGCCCAGATCGAACTCTTCACCAAGTTCGAGCAGGAGGACGCCGAGGGCAACCGCGAGTACGAGAACGAGGTCTACGTCCTGCCGAAGATCCTCGACGAGAAGGTCGCCCGCCTGCACCTCGACGCCCTCGGTGTCGAGCTCACGGAGCTGACCAAGGGGCAGGCCGAGTACCTCGACATCGATGTGGCCGGCCCGTACAAGTCCGAGCAGTACCGCTACTGAGGCCTGCGGACGCCCGATCTCCCAGCCGCTGCCGGCGCCCTGACGGGTGCCGGCAGCGGCCGGATCGTTGTCGAACTGCATCCGGGGTACGCCGGGAAATCCGGCCTGTCGCGTAAAATCGCTTGGGGCAGCAACGTCGAGGGGCAGGGGCATGCGCATGAAGCAGGAGTCGAGCAGGGCCGGTGCGCACCGGAAGGGCTGGAAGATCGCAGCCATCGGTGCAGCGGCGGTCGTCGTCGTCGGAGGC
>NZ_CP024915.1:698244-698312 GCF_002953615.1 Arthrobacter agilis
CCGCCCACGGACCGAGCGCCTCGCGGTCGAGGCTGAGGAGGGCGCCGATGAAGGGCCTGCCCTCGCCG
>NZ_CP024915.1:698412-702950 GCF_002953615.1 Arthrobacter agilis
ACCACCACGGCCTGCGACACGAGCGGGTTCTCCCGCAGTGTCTCCTCGAGGGGGCCGGGCGCCACGTTCTTGCCGCCCGCCGTCACCAGCAGGTCCTTCTTGCGGCCCGTGATGGTGAGGAAGCCGTCCTCGTCGAGGGAGCCCAGGTCGCCCGTGCGGAAGTACCCGTCGGCGGTGAAGGCCTCCGCCGTCGCCTGCTCGTTGCGGTAGTACCCGGCGAAGATGCCGGCACCGCGGACCTGGACCTCGCCGTCGTCGTCCAGCCGGACGCTCGTGCCCGGCATGGGGATGCCCACCGAGCCCACCCGCGTGAGCGGAACGGTGTTGACCGTGCACGGCGCCGTGCTCTCCGTCAGGCCGTAGCCCTCCTGCACCAGGATGCCGGCACCGCGGAAGAAGTGCGTGAGGTGCTCGCTGAGCGGGCTGGCGCCGGAGACCGTGTAGGTGACCTCGCCGCCGAACACGCTGCGCAGCCGGGGGTAGAGGATGCGGTCGAACACGGCGTGCGACGCCCGCAGGACGGCCGAGGGCCCGCGGCCCCCGCGTGCGCGGGCATCGACGGCGCGGGAGTAGGCGACGGCGGTGCGCTCCGCCGCGGCGAAGAGCCGGCCCTTGCCCGCCTCGGCGGCACGCTGCCCGGCCGTCGCGTGGATCTTCTCGAAGATGCGGGGGACGGCGAGGAGGAACGTGGGCCGGAAGGTCGTCAGGTCCTCCAGCAACTGCGCGGCGGAGCCGGAGTGCGCCAGCTTGATGCCGCCGGTGAAGCAGACCACCTGCACGGCGCGCGCCAGCACGTGGGCGAGCGGCAGGAACATCAGCGTCCTCGCGTTCTCCTGCTGCAGGAACTCGGGCAGGAACTCCAGGGTGTTGACGGCGAAGAGCGCGAAGTTGCCGTGCGTGATCACACAGCCCTTGGGCCTGCCGGTGGTCCCCGAGGTGTAGACGATCGACGCGGCGTCGGCGAGGCCCCGGGAGGAGCGTGCAGCCTCGAGCGCCCCGTCGGACACGGCCTGACCGGCGGCGCCGAACGATGCGAGGGTGGCCTCGTCGCCGAGGTCCTCGGTGGTCAGGCGCACCACCGTCGTCGCATCGGACCGGCCCGCCCGGGCTGCGGCGTCACGCACGATGTCCGCCTTGTGCCCGTCCTCGACGAAGACGACGGCGGGCCGGGCGTCCTCGAGGATCCACGCCACCTGATGCGCGGAGGACGTCTCGTAGATCGGCACGGTCGCCGCTCCGGCGAACCAGATGGCGACGTCGGCGACGGTCCACTCGTAGCGGGTCTTCGACATCACGGCGACGGCGTCGCCGGGCTGGACGCCGCGCGCCATCAGCCCCTTGGCCAGCGCGGACACCTGCGCCAGGAACTCCGAGGCCGGGACGTCCCGCCACCGCCCGTCGGATCGCAGGGCGAACAGGGCCCTCGCCGGGTCGGCGTCGTAGGTCCTCAGGAGGAGGTCGGTGGTGTTGCTGGTGGCCGGGAGGTCGACCAGGAGTTCCGTGATGGCTTCGCGCACCATTGCTCGCTTTCGTTCCGGTGGCCGGGAGGTCCCGGCCTAGATCCAGCTCGGCAGCCACATGCGCATGCGCCACTGGTCGTAGGGGATGATCTCTGCCGTCCAGATGGGCAGGAAGTACGCCGAGAGGGCCACGGCCGCAGCCAGGAACACCCCCACGAGCACGATACCGCGCCGTCGCCGGGCGGCATCCGCGGCAGGGCTCCCCAGCACGAGGCCGAGGCAGTAGACCAGCGCCAGCACGAGATAGGGCTCGAACGCCACCGCGTAGAAGTAGAAGGTGGTGCGTTCCGGGTACAGGAACCAGGGCAGGTAGCCGGCTGCCACGCCGGTGAGGATCGCGGCGGCACGCCAGTCGCGGCGGCCGAGCCAGAAGAACACGAGCACGAGCAGGGACAGGGCCGCGGCCCACCAGATCAGCGGGTTGCCGAGCACGGTGACGGCCTGCGAGCAGGCGTCCTCGCCGCAGCCGGCCGGCTTCTCGTAGAAGAACGACGTCGGACGTCCCATCACGAGCCAGGACCACGCGGACGCCTCGTAGGGATGGTCCGAGCCGAGGCCCTGGTGGAACGTGAACGCGCTGCGGTGGTACTCCGCGAGCGATCGCAGCGGGTCCGGCACCCAGCCCCACTGCTCCGACGGGTTGCGCTCGGCCCACCTGCGGTCGTACGCATCCTCCGAGAGGAACCAGCCCGTCCACGTGCCGAGGTACGTCAGCGCGGCCACCGGCACGAGGCAGGCGAAGGCGAGCAGCCCGTCCTTGACCGCGCCCCCGAGGACCCAGTGGTGCACCCCGGCGATGCGCCGGGCGCTCATGTCCCACGCGACGGTCATCAGGCCGAACGCCGCGATGTACGGCAGGGCCGACCACTTGGTGCCCAGGGCCAGCCCGAGGCAGACGCCGGCGGCGAGGCGCCAGGGCCGGAGGCCGAGGAAGGGGCCCCAGGACAGCTGGGCGGGGGTCGCCCTCCCGTCGTCGTTCCGCCCGACGATCGAGGCCAGGCGGCGGGCGAGGCGCCGTCGTCCGTCGTCCCGGTCCAGGAGGAGCGCCGCGAACGCGGCCAGGAGCCAGAAGCTCAGGAAGATGTCGAGCAGAGAGGTGCGTGATTCCACCAGGTGGTGGCCGTCGACGGCGAGGAGGAGGCCGGCGGCCGCACCGAGCAGCGCCGAGCCGAACATCCGCCGGGCCACGACGGCGAGCAGGAGGACGGACAGCGTTCCGACGGCGGCGGCGGAGAAGCGCCAGCCGAACGCGTTGTCGGAACCGAACAGCAGCATGCCGACGGCGATCATCCACTTGCCCACGGGCGGGTGCACCACGTAGTTCGGGGCGTCGAGGAGGACGCCGGGGTCGCCCGCGTTGAAGGAGTCGTCGGCGTTCTCCGGCCATTCCCGCTCGTAGCCCGACTGCAGCATCGAGTAGGCGTCCTTGACGTAGTAGGTCTCGTCGAACACGAGGGATCCCGGCTCACCGAGCCGGGCGAACCGCAGGACACCGCCGAGCAGGGCCATGGCGAGGGGAAGGATCCAGGCCACCGACCCGCCCGGGGCGGCTGCGCCGAGGAGGCGGGCGGCCAGGGCGTCCCGCGAGAAGGCGCGCGCCGGCGCGACCACCCGGGCTCCGCCGAACGTCGGACTGTCCCCTCGGGGGCGGACGGCGGTGTGGCTCACCCTGTCATGCTACCGGCGGTGCCCCCGCGTGCTCGGCAGGCCCGGCGGGCTGTCCAGGACGGCTCGGGTACTGCGGCGGCTAGGCTGGTCCGGTGAGCCAGCCACGCGACGACGCCCCCGACCTGACCGAGGAGGACCCCGCCGGGTCCGAGGACGGGTACCCGGAGGGGACCCCGGACGACCGGGGGTCCTCCGAGGTGCTGCCGGACAGCGCCGGCGAGGAACCGGCGCGTGCGTCCGCCGCCTACCGGGGCACGGCCGGGGACGGCAGCGGGCGCGGACGTATCGTCCTCGCGGCGACCCCGATCGGCAACATGGGGGATGCGACGGAGCGCCTGATCGGACTGCTCCGGTCGGCCGATGTCGTCGCGGCCGAGGACACCCGCCGCCTGCACCGCCTGGTGCAGGCACTCGGAGTCACGGTCACGGGCCGGGTCATCAGCTACCACGAACACAACGAGGCGGAGCGCACGCCCGAACTCCTCGACCTGGTGCGGGACGGCGCCACGCTGCTGATGGTGACGGACGCGGGGATGCCCTCGGTGTCCGATCCGGGCTACCGGCTCGTCGAGGCGGCCGTCGGGGAGGGGCTCGACCTGACGGCTGTGCCCGGAGCCTCGGCCGTCCTCGCGGCCCTCGCCCTGTCCGGCCTGCCCACGGACCGGTTCTGCTTCGAGGGGTTCCTGCCGCGGAAGCCCGGCGTGCGCGCGGGGCGCCTGGCCGACCTGGCGTCGGAGCGCCGCACCATGGTGTTCTTCGAGGCGCCCCACCGCCTCGAACCGATGCTGCGCTCGCTGCAGCAGGCCTTCGGCTCGGACCGCCCGGCAGCAGTGGCCCGCGAGCTGACGAAGGTGCACGAACAGGTGGTCCGCGGTTCGCTCCTCGAGCTGCTGCAGTGGGCCCAGGACACCGAGGTGCGGGGGGAGATCGCCGTCGTCGTCGCAGGTGCGCCGGAGGCGCCGCCGTCGCGCCCTGAGGACCACGTCGCGGAGGTCAACACGCTGATCGGGGGCGGGATGCGCCTGAAGGACGCCGTGGCCGCAGTGGCCTCCGACAGCCGGGTCAGCAAGCGGGAGCTGTACGCGGCGGTGATCGCCGCCCGCTGAGGATACCCGGACCGGAGTTTGTGCAGTCGACCAAAGCCGGTGGCACGTGGTCGTGCAGCCTTCACTGGACACCCTTTCTCCGCCGGGTCTAGCGTGAACGGGAATGTCCCCCTCGGGACGCGCCCCGAACACTTCGCGAAGGAGCTAGGTATGGCTGTCACCGCCGACCAGGAGAAGGCAGTACTCGACAAGGTGCCCACCGGGCTCTTCATCGGCGGGCAGTGGCGGGCGTCGTCGTCCGGTG
>NZ_CP024915.1:703050-709850 GCF_002953615.1 Arthrobacter agilis
CCACGTTCGACGTCGAGGACCCGGCCACCGGGCGCACCCTCCGGACCCTCGCGGATGCGACGCCCGAGGACGGTATGGCCGCGCTCGACGCAGCAGCCGCGGCCCAGGCCGACTGGGCCCGGACCGCGCCGCGCGAGCGGGGGGAGATCCTGCGACGGGCCTTCGACCTGGTCACCGCGCGGGCCGACGAGTTCGCGCTGCTGATGACCCTCGAGATGGGGAAGCCGCTCGCCGAGGCCCGCGGCGAGGTGACCTACGGGGCCGAGTTCCTGCGCTGGTTCTCGGAGGAGTCCGTCCGCATGTCCGGCCGGTACTCGACCTCCCCCGACGGCAGGTCCCGGCTGCTCGTGAGCAAGAAGCCCGTGGGGCCGTGCCTGCTCATCACGCCGTGGAACTTCCCCCTGGCGATGGCCACCCGGAAGATCGCCCCCGCGATCGCCGCCGGGTGCACCATGGTGCTCAAGCCCGCGAACCTCACGCCCCTGACCTCGTCGCTGTTCGCCACCGTGCTGCAGGAGGCCGGCCTCCCCGCCGGAGTCCTCAACATCGTCAACACCACCACCGCGGGGGCCGTCACGGGTCCCCTCATCGAGGACCCGCGCCTGCGCAAGCTCTCCTTCACGGGTTCGACGCCGGTGGGCCGCAGCCTCCTCGCGGCCGCCTCGCAGAACGTGCTGAGGACCTCCATGGAACTCGGCGGCAACGCGCCGTTCCTGGTGTTCGAGGACGCCGACCTCGACGCGGCGGTCGACGGTGCGATGCTCGCGAAGCTGCGGAACATGGGCGAGGCCTGCACGGCGGCCAACCGGTTCATCGTGCACGAGTCGGTCGCGGACCGCTTCGCAGCCGCGCTCGCCGAGCGCATGGAGGGCATGACCCCCGCACGCGGCACGGAGGAGGAATCCACGCTCGGCCCCCTGATCGACCAGAAGAGCCGGGACAAGGTGCACGAACTGGTGAGCGCAGCGGTCGGGGGCGGCGCACAGGCCGTCACGGGCGGATCGCCCGTGACCGGCGACGGCTACTTCTACCAGGCCACGGTGCTCACGAACGTGCCCCGGTCCTCGCGGATCCTGCAGGAGGAGATCTTCGGGCCGGTGGCCCCCATCATCACCTTCAGTACCGAGGACGAGGCCGTGGAGCTCGCCAATGACACCGAGTACGGGCTCGTGGCCTACGTCTTCACGCGCGACCTCAACCGCGGGCTGCGCATCGGGGAACGCCTCGACACGGGGATGCTGGGGCTCAACGCCGGTGTCGTGTCCAACGCCGCCGCCCCCTTCGGCGGCGTCAAGCAGTCCGGTCTCGGCCGTGAGGGCGGCGCCGAGGGGATCGAGGAATACCTGTACACGCAGTACGTCGGCATCGCCGATCCCTACGCCTCCTGATCCGGGAGGTCCCGGGCACGATCCGCACGAGAGCAGCGAGGGCCGGCACCCGTCGGGGTGCCGGCCCTTCGTGCGTCCGCGGCCCGGGTCAGCGGCGCACGGTGCCCCGGAAACGGTTCAGGAGCGACTGCGGGAACAACCGTGCCCTGACCCTCGTGGGCCACGAGCTCCCGCTGCGGAGCGCGCGGGTGACGGTCTCGACGTCGTCCCACCGCGGAGCCGCCACGGGTCGGGCGAGCATCGCCACCGGGAGGGAATTCCCGCCGCGTCCCCCGGCGTACCCGTCGACGGGACGGATGACGTCGAGGTGCTCGGCGTACTCCTCGTACTCGTAGGCCGTCCGGAGCCTGGCGAGCGACGCCACGGGGGAGCCGGCCAGGCGGGCGTCCCGGCCGAGGCGGCCGGCGAAGGTCCGGGGGGTGTCCGTCGGCTCCAGCGGGTAGCCGTAGTCGCCCGCCAGCTCCGTCGTCTCGGCCCACGCCGCGGTGGCTGCCCCGGTGCCGTCCGGGGTGTCCGCGGCCACCGACCTGCGGCGGGAGCGGGTCCTCGCCGAGCGGAGGAGGAGCGGCAGGAGGGCGAACAGCGCGATGCCGGCGACGGCGAGCAGGCCTGCGACCGGCTGCGCCTCGTCCTGCGCCCCGCCGGCCTGCGTACCGTCCTCGGCGCCGGCGGTCTCCTCCGCGGAGCCGGTCCGTCCGCCGGCGGGAAGCCCGCCGGGGTTCAGGGCGTCCGTGTCGTCCGCACGCGGTCCCACCGGCGCGAAGGCCTGCTGGGCATAGGTGGGTACGACGCCGCGTGACGGCGTGGGTTCGAACTGGACCCAGCCCACACCCTCGAAGTACAGCTCCGGCCACGCGTGGGCGTTGCGGGAGTCGACCACGAATTCCCGGAGCTCGGTGCCGGCGGGCCCCTGCTCCGTGTCGCCCGTGGGACTTCCGGGCGTGTAGCCGACGGCCACCCGGCTCGGGATCCCTGCCGCCCGCGCCATGACGGCCATCGTTCCCGCGTAGTGGACGCAGTACCCGGATTTGGACTCGAGGAAGCGCGCCATCACGTCCATGCCGCTGCCGTCGTAACCGCCGTCGACCGGCGCCTCCACGGAGTAGGTGAACCGGGGGCCGCGGAGGTAGTTCTGGATCGCGAGCGCCTTGTCGTACGGGTTCACGAAGTCACCGGCGACCTCGTCCGTGGTGGTGCGGACGATGTCCGGGGTGTCGTCCGGCAGCTCGGTGAACACCTCGGGCACGGAGTCGGACTCGGAGGGGCGGATGGAGCCCAGGCCCTCGCGCGTGAGGGCGGCCGATCGGCTCTGCACCAGGTAGCTCTGGCGTGCCGTCGAGCCCCCGTCCGTGGCGAGGATGGAGAGATTCGCCGGATCCCAGGCCCACCTGCCGGACAGGTCGGTGACGCCCTCGGGTGCGTAGGGGGACAGGAGCCATGGACTCGCATAGCTCTGCGTCGTGATCCTGGTGAAGACCGTGGTGCCGTCGGGGACGGATTCGGGTGCGCCCTGCTCCGCCCCGATGTCGCGGACACCGCTCTCGCGCCCGTCGAGCCTCTGGTCCGGCTCCCACCGCCGGCCGCTGAAGTCCTCGAGGGTCACCGCCCGGAGGTACAGGGGGGTGTCCGAGTTCGTCGAGTAGGCGATGCGCCCGAACCCTGTCGGGTTGCGCAGGTCGTTGCCGAGGGTCACCGCCGGGTTGAGCCCGGTGGCGTTGCCCCACACGTTCATGCGCGCACCCTGCGGGAAGGCCCCGGAGGTGAAGCCGGGCACGAACAGCGGCAGGATCACGGTCACGGCCAGGGCCGAGGCTCCGATGATCACGCTCCGCCCCGCGAACCCCGAGGACGCCCGCGCGCCGCCCGACGCGAGCCGGTTCTCACGCCACTGCGCGAGGGCCAGGAGCAGCAGGTACGCCAGTGCGGTCACGAGGAAGGCGGACATCCCGACGCCGTTCGGCTTCACGACGGCCGGTGCGATCAGGACGGTGAAGAGCGCGAGCCCGCTCGCGGCGGGCATGCGCAGGGTCGTGGCGCAGACGTCCACGAGGATCGCGATGAGCCCCAGGGCGGCGCACACGATGAGGAAGATACCGGCGCCGGGCAGCACCGGGGCCACCTGGGAGACGACGGTCTCCTCGGCCTGCGCGAGGAGGCGCTGGAGCTCGAGCGAGGTGCCTGGACCCGGGACGATCGCGAGGATGCTCTGCCGCGGGAAGAACTGGGCGGTGAGGGACCCGACGAGCGCCAGGACGCCCACGAGCGCCGACAGCACCCCGCTCAGGCGGAGCGTCCGGGTCAGCGCCATGGCGAGGAGTACCGGTACGAGCGTGCGCACCACGGGCAGGAACCAGGTCCACGCGTCCACGACCCCGTTGAGGCTCGTCGCCGCGGCGAGCACGGCCAGGAGGGAGGCGCCCGTGACGGCCCAGTGCCATGGATCGGGAAGGGACGGCCGTGCTGCGGCCGACGCCGTCGGAGCAGGCACGTCCGCGGCGGCGGGGCGGTCGAGTGTCGAGGTCATGCTGGTCCCCTGGTGGTGTCGCGGGAAGATCGGTGCGGCGCGGGTGGACGGGTCGCGGTGGGGGAGGTCCCGGCCGGCGCAGGGCCGTCCGCGGTCCCGAGTCCGGCCCATACGGTCGGCAGCTGTGCCGCGGGGGAGGCCGCGGTCGCGTGCCAGCCGGCATCGCGCAGGATGGCGAGTTGCCGCTGCGCATCGGCGGGCCGTTCGGACGCGATGATGGCGTAGGACGCCGATCCGTAGTCCGACGCGGAGGCGAGTGCCCTCGCCTCCTCGATGGTGATGACGCCGAGAACCGCGACGAGCGGCCCGCGGTGGCGTGTGGCGGCGAGCTTGTCGAGCAGGTCGTCCCCGAAGGCGGAGTGCTGTGCGTGCTGGGGTGCTTCCGGTGCCGAGCGGCGGATCCGGCGCGCAGCATTGCGCGCCGCCTCGCCCGCCCGCACCACGCTGCTGCCGGCGCGCTCCTCCAGCTGCTGGCGGCGTCCGGCCTCCGGGGCGAGTTCGAGGGCCGCGAGTCCTTCCGCGATACCGGCGACCGCACCCGGTCCCTGGTGTTCCTCGTCGGTCGGGAACGGTGCGGACCGTGAGTGCAGCAACGCGGGCGCACCCTGGTGGTCGAGGAACCGCAGGGCGTAGTTGCGTTCGAGCAGGTGGGCGCTGACCGACATCGCGGCGGTGACGGCCCACTCGAAGGTCGGGGAGGTGGACAGCCCGTTGCCGGCGACCCCGTCGAAGACCGTGCTGAATCCGGTGCCGAAGCTCGAGTGCCGCTGATCCAGGAGCAGGGTGGCCTGCGGTGTGGTCACCGATTCCTCCTGCCGCACCATGAGTTCGTTGTGGCGCGCCGTCGCGGCCCAGTGGACCCGGCGCAGGGAGTCCCCGTGCCGGTACTCGCGCGTCATGACGTCGTCGTCGCTCGGATTCGCCTGGCGGCGTGTGGCCGCCATGCCGTCGCTGCCGCGGGACCCGGCGAGGGTGGTGCCCAGCAGTTCGAGGGGTGCCGGTGTGACCACGAGGTCGTCCGCCCCGCCGAGGACGTGCCGCGACTTCCCCAGGCCGAAGGGATCGGTGAACTCCGCGGTCACGGGCCCGATGGGGTAGACGCCCCGCGACGCGGACCGGAGCCGGTACTCGTACACCGAGGTGCCCTCGCGCGTCGGGTTGCGCGAGGGGTAGGTGAACCGGGGGGCCTGGCCGAAACGGGCCGGGAGCAGCTCCTCCATCGCGATGCTCGCACCCCCCGCGACGGTCGCCGCGAGGGAGAGCGTGACCGTCGTCGTCGACCCGATCTCCATGGACTGCGGCTGGAAGCGGCGGCTCACGGTGAAGCGGGGCTTGACGAGCCGGAGCACGACGATCGACGCCAGCGGCAGCGCCAGCAGGAGCACCCCCACGTACAGGAGGTCGCGGCGTCCCAGGACCTGCGCGGCCAGCAGTGCGACGACGGCGGTGGCGACGAAGCCCCACCCGCGCACCGTCAGGATGCGTGAGGGGAGCTTGTCGAGGAGGGCCATCAGGATTCCGTCGGTGCTAGGAGGGGAGAAAGCGGGAGGAGGGCGGGATCGGCGGCGTCGGCACGGTCACCGCCGCTGCACCTCGCGGGCCACCGGCACCCGCGCGAGGACGTCCTGCACGATCGTCGATGCCGTCTCGCCGGCGCTGGTGGCCTTGCGGTCGAGCAGGAGGCGGTGGGCCAGGACGGCGTCGGCGATCGCGGCGACGTCGTCGGGCAGGACGAAGTCGCGGCCCTCGAGCGCCGCCCCGGCCTTCGCGGCGCGGAGGAGCTGCAGCAGCGACCGGGGACTCGCGCCGAGCCGCAGCCGCGGGTGGTCCCGCGTGGCGCGGCCGATGGCCACGGTGTAGTCCTTCACCGCGGGCGAGACGTACACACCCCGCACCTGGCGCATCATGCCGGCGATGTCCGTGACGCTCGCGACCGGGCGGATCGCCTCGAGCGGCGACACCGACTGGTGGGTCTCGAGCATGTCCGCCTCCGCGCGGGCGTCCGGGTAACCCATGGAGATCCGCGCCATGAAGCGGTCGCGCTGTGCCTCGGGGAGCGGATAGGTGCCCTCCATCTCGATGGGGTTCTGCGTCGCGACCACCATGAACGGCTCGCCGAGGGCATGGGTGTGCCCGTCCACGGTCACCTGGTGCTCCTCCATGCATTCGAGGAGCGAGGACTGCGTCTTGGCCGAGGCGCGATTGATCTCGTCGCCGATGACGATGTTCGCGAACACGGGCCCCGGCCGGAACTCGAACCGCCGGGAATCCTGGTTGAAGATCGACACGCCGGTCACGTCGGAGGGCAGCAGGTCGGGCGTGAACTGGATGCGGTTCACCGTGCAGTCGATCGTCCGGGCGAGCGTCTTGGCGAGCAGGGTCTTGCCGACGCCCGGCACGTCCTCGAGGAGGAGGTGCCCCTGGGCGAGGAGGACGGTGAGGGCGAGCCGGGCGGCGTCGGGCTTGCCGTCGATGACCGTGTCGATGGAGGAGAGGATGCGGGTGCTGATGTCGTGGAAGGTCGCGCCGGGCACGTCCGCCGGTGCCGCCAATCGTGGATCCGCTGCTATCTCGGCGATGTTGTGCTGTACGTCCATGGGCACCTTCCATGCGTGCGGCTGCGGCGGCAGGCGGCGACCGGGACGGCCGGGCAATCGACACGCAGGTGACAGCCGTGGCCGGTCCGGCTCGGGGCAGGACAGACCCGGTTGAATGATTCAACAGATTACTAGCTCAACTTGCTCCCCGGGGGATAAGTTCCGCGCCGGATCTAGGCTTGGAGCATGTGTACCAGTGCAGCAGCCGTCCGTCACCCCTACGCGGCCGGGGAGACGCCACCGGCCTATCGGGAACAGGACACCCCGCGCGCCTCGGCCGCCGCGGACGAC
>NZ_CP024915.1:710082-726238 GCF_002953615.1 Arthrobacter agilis
GCGGCGGCGCAAGGGCGGCTACCCGCCGCTGCCGGAACCGTTGCCCGTCCCCGTCCTCGACAACCACACGCATTTCGACTTCCGCGAGGGGCCCGTGCAGGTGACGATCGCCGAAGCCCTAGACGCGGCCGAGGCCGCCGGGGTCAGGGGCGCGGTGCAGGTCGGCACCGACCTCGCGTCCTCCCGCTTCACCGCCGCCGTCGTCGAGCAGGACCGGCGGCTCCTCGGCGCCGTGGCCCTGCACCCCAACGATGCTCCGCTGCTCGCCGCGGAGGGGGCACTCGATGCCGCGCTCGAGGAGATCGAGCACCTCGCCGCCGGCCCGCGCATCCGCGCCCTGGGGGAGACCGGCCTGGACTACTTCCGGACCGGCGAGGACGGGCGCGGCAGCCAGCTCGTGTCCTTCCGCAGCCACATCGACATCGCCAAGCGGCTCGGCAAGGCACTCCAGATCCACGACCGCGACGCACACGACGACGTCGTCCGGACGCTGCTCGCCGACGGAGCCCCCGAGCGGGTCGTCCTGCACTGCTTCTCGGGGGACGCGGACCTCGCGCGGACCTGCAACGAGCACGGCTGGTACATGTCCTTCGCCGGGACGGTGACCTTCAAGAACGCCGACACCCTGCGGGACGCCCTGCTCGCCGCCGACCCGGCGCTCGTCCTGACCGAGACCGATGCGCCGTTCCTGACGCCCCACCCCTACCGCGGCCGGCCCAACGCCTCCTACGCGGTGCCCTACACGGTCAGGGCCATGGCGGGCATCCTGGGGACCGACCTCGACGCCCTCTGCGCCCGGCTGACGGCGAACACCGAGGCCGTCTACGGCAGCTGGACCTGATCCGGCAGCCGGGTCCACCGGCCCCCGTATCGGCGCCAGGTAGCGGGAGCGGGTAGTACCGGGGCCGGTTTCCGAGTACCCCTTCCGCGAAGTCGGGTGGAGGGCACTCGTGCCCTGCGGCGTCCTTCTTCGTAATGTTCTCGACGGGGAGCATCGCCCGCCCGCCATCGCGCCGTGGCCGGCATGCCCTTCCAGCACCGTCCTTCTCGTGAGACCGGAAGACGGCGGTGTGCCCGACGGCTTCCCTCCCCAGCCGGGAAGCCGTGCCTCCGCGGGTCGGTGGCGCCGGAACCCTCCTGAGATCAGGGTTCGCACGAGGCGTCGCCGGCCCGCGGGGCGGACGACGCCGGCCGGGAGCCGCGCAGCGGGGACCGGGCTCCCGGACCGATACGATTGCAGGGTGACAACGCCCCCCGCCGCACACCAGCCCGCGCCCCTCTTCGGAGCCGCAGACATCCGGCGCCTGGCGGCCGAGGTGGACATCCGACCCACGAAGACCCTGGGGCAGAACTTCGTCATCGACGGCAACACCATCCGCCGTATCGTCGCGGCCGCGAACCTCGATGCGGGCGAGACCGTCCTCGAGGTGGGGCCGGGACTCGGGTCCCTGACGCTCGGCCTGCTCGACGCCGCCGAACGCGTCGTCGCCGTCGAGATTGACCCGGTCCTGGCCGGGAAACTGCCCGACACGGTCGCGCGCTGGCGGCCCGACCGCGCGGATGCCTTCGACGTCGTCCTCCAGGACGCCCTGCGCGTGACGGAACTGCCGCACCCGCCCACGGCGCTCGTCGCCAATCTGCCGTACAACGTCGCCGTCCCCGTGGTCCTCAACCTCCTCGAGCGCTTCCCGTCCCTCCGGCACGGGCTCGTGATGGTGCAGGACGAGGTGGCCGACCGGCTCGCTGCTCCTCCCGGCTCGAAGACCTACGGCGTACCGTCCGTCAAGGCAGCCTGGTACTCGAGCATGGCGAAGGCGGGGGTCGTGGGCATGAACGTGTTCTGGCCGGCACCGAAGATCGCCTCGGGCCTCGTCCGCTTCACGCGCAGGGAGCCGCCCGCGACAAGCGCCACCCGGAAGCAGGTGTTCGCCGTCATCGACGCCGCGTTCGCCCAGCGCCGGAAGACCCTGCGGGCGGCGCTCGCGGGCTGGGCGGGCAGCCCCGTCCTCGCGGAGGAGGCGCTGCGCGCCGCCGGCGTGGACCCGACCGTCCGCGGCGAGGTCCTCGACATCATGGCGTTCGCGCGCATCGCGGAAGCCCGCGCGATGGCCGCGGACTCCCCGGCATGAACTGAGCGGGTGGGTTAGGTTGGTGGGTATGGTCCCGGGCAGAACAGTCGACAAGCGCCCCGGCGCCCGCTCCGTCCGCGTGAAGGCCCCCGGGAAGATCAACGTCGCCCTCCGGGTCGGCCCTCCGCGCGAGGACGGGTACCACGGGATCGCCAGCGTCTTCCTCGCGGTCTCCCTGTACGAGGAGGTCACCGCCACGGAGGTCCCCGGGGACGGCATCAGCGTCACGGTGAACGCCGCGGGCACCCTCAACCTCCCCGCCGACTCGATCCCGCTCGACCGGACCAATCTCGCGGTGCGCGCCGCGGAGCTCCTGGCCGAGGTCAGTCCGGGCTGGTCGGGGGTCCACCTCGACATCACCAAGCGTGTCCCCATCTCCGGCGGGATGGGCGGCGGCTCCGCCGATGCCGCTGCTGCCCTCCTGGCCTGTGATGCCCTGTGGGGGAGCGGCTTCTCGCGCGACGAGCTGGCCAAGATCGCCGTCGACCTCGGCGCCGACGTGCCGTTCGCGCTCGTCGGCGGCACCGCCGTCGGACTCGGCGTGGGCGACCAGCTCACTCCCGCCATCTCGAAGACGCCCCTGCACTGGGTACTGGTGACCTCGGACTACGGGCTGTCCACACCCGAGGTCTACCGGCGGCTCGACCACATCCGGCTCCGGAACGGTGTGGAGCCCGATCCCCAGCCGTCCATCGATGCCGCGATCCTCGGGGCCATGCGCGCGGGGGACGCCCTCGGACTGGCCCCGCTGCTCCACAACGACCTCCAGCAGGCCTCCCTCGAACTCGCACCCGGGCTGGGCGATATCCTTGAGAGGGGCAAGGCCGCGGGCGCGCTGGCCGGGATCGTCTCCGGCTCCGGACCGACGATCGCCTTCCTGACGCAGAGTTCCGGCCACGCGGCCGAACTCGAGTCCCTCCTCAGCACCGAGGGACTGCAGGCGTCGTCCGTGCACGGCCCGGCACACGGGGCGCGCATCGCCACAGATTTCGCGGCCTGACCGCGCTCTCCCGTTCCAACCGAAAGCAGCATCTCCTTGGCACACCTCCTCGGCGCGGAAAACCTCAGCGTCGCCTTCGTCACCCGCACCATCCTCGACAACGTGTCCCTCGGTCTCGAGGACGGCGACCGCATCGGCATGGTGGGCCGCAACGGCGACGGCAAGTCCACCCTCATGCGCCTGCTCGCGCAGCGCGGCACCCCCGATTCCGGCCGCGTGACCAAGCGCCGCGACGTCTCCGTGGGCTATCTGGACCAGTCGGACGTGCTCGACGGCGACCTCGAGGTGGGCCGCGCGATCGTGGGCGACCAGGCGGACCACGAATGGGCCTCGAACCCGAAGATCCGCGACGTCATGGGCGGGCTCGTGTCCGAGGTGGACTGGCACGCCCGGGTGTCCTCCCTCTCCGGCGGGCAGAAGCGGCGCGTGGCCCTCGCCAAGCTGCTCATCGGCGACGACGACGTCATCATGCTCGACGAGCCCACCAACCACCTCGACGTCGAAGGCGTCGCCTGGCTGGCCACCCACCTCAAGCAGCGCTGGCGTGCCACCGAGGGCGGCCTGCTCGTCGTCACCCACGACCGCTGGTTCCTCGACGAGATCTGCAACCACACGTGGGAAGTCCACGACGCCATGGTCGACGACTTCGACGGCGGCTATGCCGCCTACGTCCTCGCGCGCGCCGAGCGGGACCGGATGGCCTCCGTCGTCGAGTCCAAGCGCGTGCAGCTCGTCAAGAAGGAGCTCGCGTGGCTGCGCCGTGGTGCTCCGGCCCGGACCGCCAAGCCGAAGTTCCGCATCGAAGCGGCCAACGAGCTCATCGCGGACGTCCCCGAGCCGCGGGACTCCCTCGCCCTCAGCAAGATGGCCATGTCCCGGCTCGGCAAGGACGTCCTGGACCTCGAGGACGTGAGCCTGACCCTCGACGACGGCGAGGACCGGCAGCTGTTCGACAAGATCACGCTGAGGCTGGCGCCGGGCCAGCGCCTCGGGCTCGTCGGGGTCAACGGATCCGGGAAGACGACCCTGCTGCGGCTCCTCAACGGCGAGGTGAAGCCCTCGGCCGGCAAAGTGAAGAAGGGCAAGACCGTCCAGACCGCCGTGCTGTCGCAGGAGGTGCGCGAGCTCGACGACGTCAGCAACAGCCGGGTCATCGAGGTGATCGAGTCCGAGAAGCGCGTCTTCGCCGTCGGCGGCAAGGAGGTCTCGGCGAGCCAGCTCGTGGAGCAGCTCGGGTTCACCAACGAGAAGCAGTGGACGCGCGTCAGCGAACTCTCCGGCGGCGAGCGCCGCCGCCTGCAGCTGCTCCGGCTGCTCGTGGGGGAACCGAACGTCCTGATGCTCGACGAGCCGACCAACGACCTCGACACCGACACGCTCTCGGCGATCGAGGACGTGCTGGACGGCTGGCCCGGAACACTCGTGGTGGTCTCGCACGACCGCTATCTGCTCGAACGCGTGACCGACAGCCAGATGGCGCTGCTCGGCGACGGACGCCTGCGCGACCTGCCCGGCGGCGTGGACCAGTACCTCGACCTGCGCAACGCCGCCGGCCCGATGACCGCGACGGGAAGCGCCGCGTCCCCCGCCGTGAGCGGTGGTTCCTCCTCGGAATCCTCGGAGGCGGAGCTGCGGCAGGCCCGCAAGGACCTCGCCCGCATCGAACGGCAGATCACCAAGGTGGACGCTCAGAAGGGCAGGCTGCAGGAGCAGATGAACGCCGCCGGGGCGAAGCCCGACGCCGACTTCGAGCACATCGCGGGACTCAACGCGCGCCTGCAGGAGCTGCAGTCGGAGATCGAGGACCTCGAGGGCCAGTGGATGGAAGCCGCCGAGGTCCTGGGGGAGTAGGGCTCCGCGGTGCGGACGACGGGAGGAACCACGATGGGTCGGAAGGCCGTCCTCGCCCTGGTGGCGGTGCTCACCGTCTGCCTCGGCGTCGTGCTGTTCCTGCCTCGTCCGGCAGGCACGCAGGCCGGACACGAGCAGGACGACGTCCAGGCGGATGCGTGCGGGAACGTGCGGTCGGGAGAGATCGCACCGGCCGCCCGGTCCCTGCCGGCCTCCGGCGGCCCGGCCCCCGCCGGTCTTCCGCCCATCAGTGGCGAGCGTCCCGCCCTCGGCATCGCGACGGAGGGCGGATTCGGCTCGCCCGCGCAGTGGGACGAGGCCGCCCGGGCCCTGGGTGAGAGCCCGTCCCTGATCATGGCCTACTCCGATTTCACGGCGCCCCTACCGGTCGCGGGCCTGGAGGCCGTCGCCGCGCGAGGGGCCACGCCGGTGCTGACGTGGGAACCGTGGGAGCCCGCAGCCGGTCCAGGCCAGACGCGCTTCGCGCTGGCCGGCATCGCGGCCGGCCACCACGACGCCTACCTGCAGCAGTGGGCCGCGAGCATGCGTTCCTACGGGAGACCCGTCCTGCTCCGCTTCGCGCACGAGATGAACTCCCCCTGGTATCCGTGGGGGGCGGGTACCAACGGCAACACGCCCGCCGACTACGTCGCCGCGTGGCGCCACGTGCACGGCCTGTTCGACGCCGCCGGCGTGGACAACGTCTCGTGGGTCTGGAACCCCGAGGCCCCGGACTGCGACTCGCGGCCCCTGGCGGCCTTCTACCCGGGGCACGACTATGTCGATGTCGTCGGCCTGGACGGGTACAACTGGGGCACCTCCCGCGAGAACGAGACGTGGCGGACCCCCGAGGAGATCTTCGCCGAAGGGCTGCACCAACTGCGCCGGCTGGCGCCCGGCAGCCCCGTTCTGATCGGCGAGACGGCCTCGACCGACGAGGGCGGTTCGAAGCCGGCCTGGACGGAGGAACTGGTGGAGTACCTCGCCGCCCAGCCCGATGTGCAGGCCTTCGTCTGGTTCGACCACGACAAGGAGTCCGACTGGCGCTTCGCCAGCAGCGACGCGTCACGCGAGGCTCTTCGCGCTGCTCTCGCCTCGCGGTGATGCCGCTGGTGGCGATCGCCCTGCCGTCCCCCGCCGTCGGCACACGCGCCCCATGAACGTCGAGTTAATTCTGGTCACATCCGTGCCACGGAGCGTTGCCCCCAAGTAGCGGTCACGCTTCGCGTGCCGGCTTCGTCCCCGGCAACCGGACACCACCTCCGTCCGGCGCTGCCGCGCAACCCGTCCCGGCGGCTCCCTGCAGCAAACGCGCAGGTCAGGCCGCGGATGACTGCCGGGGGCGGGGTGTCCCTCGACGCCGGGGGATCCTGCCCGGCCCTACCGGGCGTCGTCGCCGGCGGTGGCGCACGAGTCCCGACAGGCGGACGGACTCGCAGGAAAACGCAGGTAGGACCAAGTAGGAGCGGCATTTTTTCGGGTAGCACCCGGGTAGCACAGGGGCTGTCAGATCGCCCTACCCTCGAAAGAGAAGGGTCCTGATGATTCGCCGGGACCAGGCGCCCCGTCTGCACGCGGTCCAGCTGCTGCAGGACGGAGGACGCCCCTCGCCCGATGACGTGCACTCCGCCAGCCGTCCGATCCTGCCCAAGGACACCCATGCACCTTCCGTATGCCGTCAGCACCGCCTCCGCCCCCGAGGTGGGTCTCGATGCCCTCCGCACCTCCTGGTCCGCCTGGACCGCCAGCCTCGACTGGACGGATGTCAGCGCCTTCTGGGCCGAGGTCTCCCCCTACTTCCCCGTCGCCGTCGCCGGGGCCATCGTCTGGGGCCTCTGGCTCTACCGGTTCATCCTGTCCCATCGGGCCAAGCCCATCGTCACCGACCACCGGGCGACGACGTCCGTGGTGGTGCCGTCCTTCCACGAGGACCCCGACATCCTCATGAGCGCCCTCGAGTCGTGGCGAGCACAGCACCCCGACGAGATCATCATCGTCCTCGACGTCGAGGACCTCGATGCCTACGCCCGCATCGAAGCCCTGCAGGACCCCACGATCACGCCGATCCTCTTCCACCACGTGGGCAAGCGGTCCGCCCTCGGCGCAGGGATCCGCCTCGCGAAGCACGACATCCTGGTGCTCACCGACTCGGACACCTGGTGGCAGCCGGATCTCCTGCGGAACGTCCAGATGCCCTTCATCGATCCGCTCGTCGGTGCGGTGGGCACCCACCAGACGGTCTACATGCGGGAGACGAGCGTCTGGAGGCGCATCGCCGACTGGCTCGTGAACCTCAGGTACCTCGACTACGTCCCCGCCATGGGTGCGGCCGGCGCCGTCCCGTGCATCTCCGGCAGGACGGCCGTCTACCGTCGATCCGCCGTCCTGCCCGTCCTCGAGCACCTCGAGAACGAGTACTTCCTCGGGAAGCGCTGCATCTCGGGCGACGACGGACGGCTCACCTGGCTCGTCCTCGCCTCCGGCTACAAGACCGTGCACCAGTCGACGGCACGCGCGCTGTCCATGTTCCCCGCCAGCTTCCGGGCCTTCGTGAAGCAGCGCGTGCGGTGGAGCCGCAACTCCTACCGCTGCTACCTGACCGCCATCGGTACGGGCTGGCTCTGGCGGGTCCCCTTCATCACGAAGGTGACGGTCCTGCAGATCCTGCTGACGCCGGTGACCATGGGCCTGACCATGTTCTACCTGATCTTCAACCGCCTGGACTTCACCGTGCTCGGCGTCTCGGCCGCGGTGTGCTGGCTGCTGCTCGGCCGTGGGATCCGCGGCATCTCCCACCTCCGCCGCCACCCCCGCGACATCCTCATCCTGCCGGTGCTCGCCTTCGCGGTCATCCTCGTGGCCCTGCCCATCAAGCTCTACGCCTTCGCCACCATGAACAAGCAGGGCTGGCTGACGCGGCACGCGAACCAGATCGGCGGCGACGGCCAGGACGCCGTCAGCCTCGAGACCGGGACCGCCGCCAAGAGCGGACAGGAGATCGTGGCATGAGCAGCAGGAAACCCGTCCTCCTCAGCCTCCTCGCCCTCGTCTTCATCGCGCTCGTCGGCGCCGGCTTCATCGCGGCGGGCAACCTGTGGAAGAAGTCCGAGGCCGACGCCGTCGGGCGGAACGAGATCGCCGCCAACGGCAACATCCAGGGCGAACTGTATACGGGCGACCCCCGCAGCGAGGCGAGGATCGTCCAGAGCGAGGAGGAGCGCCTCGTCTACGTCCGGACCATCGCCTCCGCGGCGCGGTGGCGCGTCGACGGCCTCGAAGGGCCGTACCGCCTCCACACGGGAGCCACCAATACCCTCGTCCTGCCGGCCCGCACCATCCCGTACACCGCGGCGGACCTCCTGCAGCTCGCACCCGACACCTTCAAGCAACTGGCATCGTCCACGTACATGCTCACCGAGAACATCGTGGTGCTACCCGGCGCGACGCTCTCGTTCAGCGGGGGAGAGGGAATCACCGTCCGCCTGGAGAGCAACAAGGACGCGTTCGTGTCGATCGTCGCGCTCGGCGGGTCGCTCGCCGTCGCGGGCACCGAGGAGTCGGACGTCGAGATCACCAGCTGGAACGGCGCCGGAGCGGACACCGACACGGCCGACGGGCGTGCCTACGTCCGCGTCATCGGTGGCCACGCCTCGTTCTCGCACGCCACCGTGTCCTCGCTCGGATTCTGGAGCGGCAACACGGGCGGTCTCGCCCTGACCGGGACGGACACGGCCGGCACCTTCCAGGACTCGCCGGCGACGGCCGAACCCGCCGCGCCCGCGGGTGCCCGCCTGCTGCCGGAGGAGGACCTCAAGTCCCTCGCCGACCAGACGGACCTCGACTACAGCGTGGTGACGGCGGGCATCGACAACCTGACCGTCCGGGACAACGCCTTCGGCCTCTTCGTCACCAACGCCCGCGACGTCGCCATCCGCGACACCACCATCAGCGGGAGCCTCGTCGACGGCCTGGTGCTCCACCGGTCCGTGACCGATGCGACCATCACCGGCACGACGTCCTCGGACAACGCGGTCGACGGCATCAGCGTGGGACGCTCCAGCACGCGCGTCCAGCTGCAGGACGTGACGGCGAGCGGCAACGGCCGGAACGGGGTCTCCCTCGACGGACAGCCGCTCGCGGACGGCCCGAACGCCGTCGGGACCGCCGTGGTCACCTACGGCGGGAACCGTGTGGTCAAGAGCACCGTCGTCGACAACGGCCGCTACGGCATCGAGGTCAGCGGCGGCAACAACCTGCGCGTGACGGGCAATGCCATCCGCGGCAACGAGGTCGGCGTGGTGGTGAACTACGGAGCCACGGGCGTGAGCATCATCGACAACGAGATCCGGGACCAGGAGCTGCAGGGCGTCGCCGTCCGCGACACGGGTGCGACCGCCGACATCCGCCGGAACACCATCTCGGGCGGCGACACCGGCGTGTACATCCGGGACGCGTCGGCCGCGGTCAGCGGCAACACCATGTCCTCGCTGTCCGGGCACGGCGTCTCCCTGGTCGGCAGCGTGCCGGACACCAAGGTCGCAGGGAACGACGTCGGCGGCTACGGCACGGTGGCGATCTGGGACGAGACCTCCACGGGCGCCGTCGTGGAGGAGAACGAGCTGCTGAACTGGCACCCGGCGCCCACCGTCCACAGCGTGGTGAACTCCGTCTTCCAGCCGCTCACCTTCGTCTGGCTGCTGCTCGGCGCGCTGCTCGTCGCGACGGCCTTCACCCGCAAGAGGCACCTGCGGGTCCGCACCATCCGCAATCCCTACGAGGAGCGGGTCCCGCTCACGGCCCTCAGCCGCGGGATCGTGCGCATCGACGACGTCCGGCGCACCCGGTGAACCGCCGGGGAAGGATCACAGCGCTGGTCCTCGCCGCCCTGGCGCTCGTCGTGGCCGCCGTCGTCGTGGTCGTGGGACTGAACGGGTCCGGTGGCAAGGGGGTCGGCCGCGACCAGGACCCGCGGCCCCGGCCGACGGTGGATGCTCCTCCGGCGCCCGCGCCGATCGAGACACCGGCGGAATGCCCGGAGCCGACGGTGCGGGTGGCCAACTCGACGGATCTCGGGAACGCGCTCGACGCCGCGCGGCCGGGCGACGTCATCGGCCTCGCGGCGGGCGTCTACACCGGCAATTTCACGGCGACCGCCACCGGGACCGCCGAGGAGCCCATCACCCTGTGCGGTGACACCGAGAGCATCCTCGACGGCGGCACCACCGATGACGGCTACGTGTTCCACCTCGAGGACTCCGCCTACTGGGTGCTGCAGGGGTTCACGGTGCGCAACGGCCAGAAGGGGGTCATGGTGGACCAGAGCACCAACACCCTGATCACCGGTCTCACGGTCACCACGACCGGGGACGAGGCGATCCACCTGCGGAAGTTCAGTACCGACAACCGCGTGATCGGCAACACGATCAGCGACACCGGTCTGCGGAAGCCCAAGTTCGGCGAGGGCGTCTATGTCGGCACCGCCGAGAGCAACTGGTGCGACATCAGCAACTGCGAACCGGACCGGAGCGACCGCAACGAGATCTCCGGGAACACGATCTCCGGCACGACCTCGGAGAACGTGGACATCAAGGAAGGCACGTCGGACGGGATCCTGCGGGCCAACAGCTTCGACGGCTCCGGGATCGTCGAGGCCGACTCCTGGGTGGACGTCAAGGGCCGGGGCTGGATCATCGCCGAGAACACCGGCGCCGACTCGCCCCAGGACGGGTTCCAGACCCACGAGATCGTGGACGGCTGGGGCACCGAGAACGTCTTCCGCGACAACGTGGCCCAGGTCAACGGGCCCGGCCTGGGCTACTCGCTGAAGCCCGTGCGCGACAACGTGGTCGAGTGCAGCAACACCGCCGCCGGTGCAGGAGAAGGGCTGTCCAACGAACCCTGCACATCCGGCTGACCCGGCTTCCGTCCCGCACCGCTTCCCTCCCGTATCCACCGACAATCCGCGCTATTCCTACCGGAAAGAGGACCAACGATGAACAGTTCCCATGAGAACGACCAGCCCGCACCCCGCGTGACCGTGATCGGCACCGGCTACCTCGGGGCGACCCACGCCGTCTGCATGGCCATCATGGGCTTCGACGTCCTGGGCGTCGACGTGGACCAGCGCAAGATCGACATGCTGTCCGCCGGCAAGGTGCCGTTCTTCGAGCCGGGGCTGCCCGAGAAGCTCGAGGAGGCGCTCGCGTCCGGCCGCCTGCGCTTCAGCACCGATTTCGACGAGGCGGCGTCCTTCGGCGACGTGCACTTCGTCTGCGTCGGAACGCCGCAGGCGCCCGACTCCTCCGCAGCGGACCTCCGCTACGTCGATGCCGCGTTCACGGCGCTGGCCACGCGCATCGACCGGAAGGCCCTGCTCGTGGGCAAGTCGACGGTGCCGATCGGTACGGCCGCGCGCATCACGACGATGGTGCAGTCCATCTCACCGCTCGGCGCCGAACTCGAACTCGCCTGGAACCCCGAGTTCCTGCGCGAGGGCTTCGCCGTCCAGGACACGCTCTTCCCTGACCGCCTCGTCTTCGGCGTCAGCTCCGACTGGGCCGAGCAGCAGCTCCGCCGGGTCTTCGAGCCCATCCTCGACCTCGACACGCCGCTGATCGTCGCGGACCTGGCGACCTCCGAGCTGGTCAAGGTCGCGGCCAACTCCTTCCTCGCCACGAAGATCTCCTTCATCAACGCGATGGCGGAGATCTGCGAGGCCACCGGCGCCGACGTCAACCACCTCGCCAAGGCCCTCAGCCTGGACGACCGCATTGGCGGCCGCTTCCTCAAGCCGGGACTAGGATTCGGCGGAGGCTGCCTGCCCAAGGACATCCGGGCCTTCAAGCACCGCGCCGAAGAGCTGGGCGTCGGACAGGCCGTCAGCTTCCTGGGGGAGGTCGATTCGATCAACAACCGTCGCCGCGTGCGCACGGTGGACCTGATCCGCGAACTGGCCGGCGGATCCCTGGCCGGCGTCCGCGTCGCGGCCCTCGGTGCGGCGTTCAAGCCCAACTCCGACGACGTCCGTGACGCCCCCGCCCTGGACGTCGCCCGCCTGCTGTACCTGGAGGGCGCGATCGTCTCCGTCTACGACCCCGAGGCGAACGCGAACGCCCACCGTGCCTACCCCGACCTCAACTACGTCGGCTCCATGGCCGAAGCGGTGGACAAGGCCGACGTCGTCGCCCTGCTCACCGAGTGGTCGGAATTCCGCAATGCGGATCCCGACACCCTCGGCGCCCTCGTCAGCCACCGCCGGATCCTCGACGGGCGGCATGCGCTGAACGCCAACGACTACACGTCGAAGGGCTGGCAGTACCGGGCCCTCGGACGGCCGGCGCAGGCCGCGACGGTGGAACTCGCGAGCGACGTGCGCGACGAGACGCCGACGCTGGCCGGGTAGGCGCGAGCGACGGAACGACCGGGGCCGGGTGGGGAGATCCCACCCGGCCCCGGTCGTTCCGCCGCGCTGCTAGCGGCAGGCGATGTTGCTCAGCCCGCGGGCCGCACCGCTCGACGCGCACGCGATCGTGGTGTTCAGTGACGCCGACTGGACCCAGACCTCGTAGCCCGGCACGCCACCCTGCACGGTGTTGCCCCTGAAGACGTTGCCGGTGCCCCAGCCCGCGAGGACCGAGTGCACCTGGAACGCGTCGAGCCTGGTACCGAGGCCGGAGTTGCCCTCGATGCGGTATCCGTTGCCCTTCACGTCGATCCAGGAGTCCGCGTAGTTCGCGCCGGACATGCCGGAGTTGGTGAACACGTTGCCGGCGATCACGCCACCCGTGGTCCCCTCCTTGATGTCGACGCCCTCGGCGGAGGTGTTGGTGATGCGGTTGCCGCGCACCGTGATGCGGTCCGACCGGTCGGGAGCGCCGGCGGTCCAGTTGCTCTTGGCGCTGCCCAGGTAGACGCCCTCGCCGTACTCGGGCTGCTTCAGGCCCGTGTCGTGGATGGAGGAGTCGACGATCGCGCCGTCGGCGCTGCCGGACCGGAAGTGCACTGCTTCGGCGCCGATGGTGCCGACGTCGACCCCACTGATGACCGTGTGCTTCGAGCCGTCGAGGACGATGCCTTTCGCCGAGGACGCGACCGAGATGCCGGTGATGCGCCAGTTCGAGCCGGTGACGTGCAGGCCGTAGCCGGACGCCGTCGAACCCGTGGAGAGGACCGCGTTGCGCGATCCGCGCAGCGTGATCGGGGCCGCCGCCGTACCCGAGGCCGACGCCGTGAAGGCGCCGATGTAGCGTCCGTCGCGCAGTTCGATGACCTGGCCGGGTCGCGCGGACGCGAGGGCGGACTTGAGGGCGGCTGCGGTCGAGACCTGCACGACGCCGGCCGGAGCGGCAGGCGCCGGCTTCGGGGCGGGCGTCGCGGGCTTCGGGGCGGGCGTCGACACGACGGGCTTCGCGGGCTTCGGGGCGGGCGTCGACACGACGGGCTTCGCGGGCTTCGGGGCGGGCGTCGACACGACGGGCTTCGCGGGCTTCACGGGCTGAGCTGCGGCCGCGACGGAGAAGGACACGGTGGCCTCCTGTCGTCCGGCGGGCGTCTCCCACCGGGCATTGAGCTTATGCTTTCCGGCTCCCGTGGTCACGGGCCAGGAGTAGGGCGCGGTCCTGTCCTGGCCGAGGTAGGTCCCGTCGAGCTTGAACTTGACGGTGGAGCCGGCCGGGGCGTCGACGGTCGTCGTGAAGCTCCCGTCCGGCTGGACGGTGCCGACCAGGGCGGCACCGTCGGCGAGGACCGTCGCCGGGGCGGCGTGCGCGGGAAGAGCGAGGACGGATGCGGCGATAGCGGCGATGGCTGCGCCGGCCGCGGTGCGCGCGGCGACGGCGCGCAGCATGGAGGAGGAGTTCATGCGGTTCTTTCTGGTGAGACCTACCCGCACTCCGCGGGCCAGTGCAGCGAGGCTACAACCCGCGGACCGCAGCCCCTACCGTTCGGCGCCGGTCCTTGCAAGAAATTCCGCATCCTTCGCAAAAGCTTGCAATCCCTTGTGACCCGAGGGCGGAGGTCTTCGAGAAGCGGTCGATCCGGCCTCCGTGTCGGCCCCGGTGCGTGCCGAGGGGAGTCGCCCACGTCCCGGGAGCATGGCAAACTAGATAACCGTGCGCAGGTGCCCCTCCCCGGAGGTGTCACCTCCGCACGGTCCGCCCTGGTGTAACGGCAGCACCCCAGCCTTTGGAGCTGTGGAGTATAGGTTCGAATCCTATGGGCGGAACGGCGCAAGCCCCGGCACGGCGTTCCCCGAGGGGACGCGGCGCCGGCCACGAGACCACAGGTAGGAGTGCCCGCTTCGTGAGCCACCAGAACGAAGGAACCCCCGTGACGTCCCAGGACATCCTGAACCAACCGGCGGCGGTCATCGTCCTGGCGGCCGGGGCGGGAACGCGCATGAGATCGCGCACGCCGAAGATCCTCCACACCCTCGGCGGGCGCTCGATGGTGGGTCACGCCCTCGCCGCGGTCAGGGGCCTCGCTCCACGCGAACTGGCCGTCGTGGTACGCCACGAACGCGACCTCGTCGCAGGTCACGTCGCCGCCATCGATCCCGCAGCCCTGCTCGTCGACCAGGACGAGGTCCCCGGTACCGGACGCGCGGTACAGGTGGCGCTCGAGGCGCTCGACGCGAGCAGGGGGACCATCGAGGGCACCGTCGTCGTCACCTACGGGGACGTGCCGCTGCTGGAGGCGTCCACCCTGCGGGATCTGATCGGCGCCCACACGCAGGGGGGGAACGCCGTCACGGTCCTCACCGCCGAGCTCGACGACGCCACGGGGTACGGACGCATCGTCCGTGCCGAGGACGGCTCCGTGCTCGGGATCGTGGAGCACAAGGACGCCGACGACGCCCAGCGGTCGATCCGCGAGGTCAACTCCGGCATCTATGCCTTCGATGCCGCCGTGCTGAGGACCGCGCTGGGTCGGATCGATGCGAGCAACGCCCAGGGCGAGCTCTACCTGACGGACGTCCTCGGCGTCGCCCGCGCCGACGGCGGACGCGTCGCCGGCCTCCTCGTGCAGGACCGCTGGCAGGTCGAGGGCGCCAACGACCGCGTGCAGCTCGCCCACCTCGGGGCCGAGCTCAACCGAAGGACGCTCGAGCGGTGGATGCGTGCCGGCGTCAGCATCCTCGACCCGGCCACCACCTGGATCGACACGGCGGTCGAACTCGACGAGGACGTCACCGTGCTCCCCGGGACCCAACTGCACGGCGCCACCGTCATCGCACGCGACGCCGTCATCGGGCCCGACACCACGCTGACGGATGTGGTCGTGGGGGAGGGTGCCCACGTCGTCCGGACCCACGGCAGCGGCTCGCGGATCGGAGCGGGAGCGAGCGTCGGCCCCTTCACCTACCTGCGGCCCGGGACCGTCCTCGGCGAGGACGGCAAGATCGGCGCGTTCTACGAGACCAAGAACGTCACGGTGGGCCGGGGCTCCAAGCTGTCCCATCTCGGCTACGCCGGTGATGCCGAGATCGGCGAGTACACGAATATCGGCTGCGGCAACATCACGGCGAACTACGACGGCGTGGACAAGCATCGGACCGTCATCGGATCCCACGTCCGGACGAGTTCCAACACCGTCTTCGTCGCCCCCGTCACGGTGGGCGACGGCGCCTACACGGGCGCCGGGGCGGTCGTCCGGAAGGACATACCGGCCGGAGCCCTCGGACTGAGCATCGCCCCACAGCGCAACATCGAGGGTTGGACCGCAGCGAAGCGCCCCGGCACGGCAGCGGCGGAGGCAGCGGGCTCCACCACGCCGGGGACCCCCACACCAGACGCACACGAACCACAGGAAAGCGGTCAGGCATGAGCGAGATCACGGCACGCGGCGAGAAGAAACTGGTCCTGGCATCAGGGCGTGCGCACCCCGAGCTGGCGGAGGAGATCGCGTCATGGCTCGGCACCGAGCTCCTCCCGGTGTCGGCGTACGATTTCGCGAACGGCGAGATCTACGTCCGGTCGGGTGAGAGCGTCCGCGGTACCGACGTCTTCGTCATCCAGGCGCACCCGGCTCCCCTCAACAACTGGCTCATGGAGCAGCTCATCATGGTCGACTCCCTGAAGAGGGCGTCGGCGAAGCGCATCACCGTCGTCTCCCCGTTCTACCCCTACGCGCGCCAGGACAAGAAGGGCCGCGGCCGCGAGCCCATCTCCGCGGGCCC
>NZ_CP024915.1:726338-736377 GCF_002953615.1 Arthrobacter agilis
GCCGCACCAGCAGCAGCACGACGGTCGCGGAGCCGGCGACGTCCTCGGCCCTGTATTCCCTCGCCGTCCTGCCGACGGACTTCGGCCTGTTGTGCGTCCTGTTCGTCCTGTTGCTCTTCCCCGCCGTCTTCGTGGGTGCGTACAGCCTGCTCATGCTCGCGAACGCCGCGTTCCTGGTCCTGGCCCTGCCGAAGTGGTACCGGGAGGTGAAGACGTGGAGCTGAACGAATACGGGCGCATCTTCCGCCGCCGGTGGGTCCTGATCCTCGTCTCGACCCTGGTCGGCCTGCTGCTCGCGGGCATCGCCTCGGGACTCGCCGACCGCACCTACGAGGCTAAGGCGGACCTCTTCATCCGAGCCGATTCGGAGGCCAGCTCCAGCTTCGAGAACTCGCAGTTCGTCCTGCAGCGCGTGAAGTCCTACCCGGACCTGGTCAACAGTCCCCAGGTCCTCACGCCGGTCCTGCAGGAACTGGACTCGTCCATGACCCTGGCGGAGATCAGGGAGAAGGTCAGCGCGAGCAACCCGCCCGAGACGGTCTACGTGAACGTCACGGCCTCGGCCGGCACGGCGGAGGAGGCAGCCGCCCTCGCCAACTCGGTCGCCTCCAACCTGCGCGACGTCATCCGTCAGCTCGAGGGCGGGGACACTGCGAGGAATGCGGCCGTCGAGGCCTTCGTCACCACGCCTGCCGTCGCCCCCACCTCGGCCTCCACTCCCAACACCGTCCTCAACCTGGCGATGGGCCTGCTGGTCGGACTCACCGTGGGGCTCATCGCCGCGGTCGTCCTCGGGGCCGGGCACCGGAGGATCCGCAGCAGCGGGGATCTGCCCCGCTCGGTCGATGTGGAGGTGCTGGGAGCCGTTGCCGGAGGTGCATCCCGCAGTTCCGGGGTCCTCGCCCAGGAGACGGCGCTGCAGTACCGGGAGTTGATGACCGCACTCCTGATCAAGCGTGGCGGGCAGCTCCCGAAGCTTCTCATGGTGACGTCGGTGGGACAGCGCAATGATGCCCAGGAAGCGTTCGGGTACCAGTTCGCCGGCTTCGTCGGGGACTCCGGTGCCCGCACGTGTGTCATCGATGCGACACAGCAGCAGATGCTGTCCGATGGAGCGGTCCCCGGACAGGCCGGTACGGAACTGGGTTTCTCGGACGTGCTCGTCGGTGAGGCCACACTCAACGACGTCCTCGCCGCCACCGAGTGCGGTGCGTACCGGATCCCCATCGGTACCTCCACCGACAGGATCAGCCGTTCCCGCGCGGCGCGGCAGGGTGCGAGCATCCTCAAGGAACTGGACGACGCCTTCGATGTCACGCTCGTCAAGACCGCGTACGACTCGCACCCGCTGACGACGTGGACGGTCGCACCGGTCGCCGAGGCCGCGCTGGTGCTCGTGTCGTGGGGTACGTCGGCCGCGGACCTGGAGGACTCCATGCGGGAACTCCAGGCGGTGGGCGTCGAGCCGCTCGGCCTGGTGCTCCTCGGTGGACCGCGGCGGTCAGGGGGTCGCGCATCAGGGCGTGCCCACCTGAAGGTCCGGACCGCCGGCCGTGGGTGAGTCGAGGGCCCGCACAGCGAGCGCCGTCCTCATCTGGATCGTCCTGATCGTCAGTGTCACGGCGTGGCGGAAGGGAGTCTACTTCGAGGGGTCCTTCGACGCCGTCGTTCTCGCCAAGGCAGCACTCCAGGGAGCCGCCTTCGCGATGGTCCTGCTCCTGAAGCGGGCGGCTCCCGTGGCACACCCCGTCGCCGGCGGGCCGCTGCTGGCGATCCTCGCAGTGCTGGCCGTGTCGATGATCGGCGCCCTGGACGCCGGGAACACCACGGCTTCAGCGGTCCTCGTCGTTCGGACTGTCCTCCTCGCGGTCACGGTGGTGCTGATGGTCTCCGCCTTCCCGCGGGACGAGGTGCTCATGCACCTGGTCGTCGCCGTCGGGATCGTCGGCGCGCTCCTCGCGATCACCGGTGTCGGTACCATCGCATCCGGTGGGCGCCTGGAAGGCACTCTCCTCCCGATCAGCCCGAACGGCCTCATCGTCCTCTGCGCGATCCCGGCACTCGCCGCGATCCAGCGGGTCATCTCCGGTCGTGCCACGATCGGTGCCGTCGTCGCGGCCTGCTTCTTCACCCTTGCCTGTCTCGCGACCCAGTCCCGCACGGCGCTGCTCGGCATGGCCATAGCGGTCGTCGTCCTCATCATGAGCATCCGCACCATCCAGCGGTACGTCGCCGTCGTCCTCGCCGCGGCCGTCCCGGCGCTGTTCGCGGTCGCCGTGTACACCACCTTCTTCGGGGCACTCCTCAACAGGGAGGGAAGCGCCTCCAACTTCACCCTCAACTCACGTACCATCGCGTGGCAGGTCGTGCTGCAGACTCCCTTCGAATCCCTCCAGAAGTGGGTCGGAGCAGGACTCTCGGTGAAGACTGTGCATGTGCAGGGCCAGTACTGGAACGACCAGGTCCTGGACTCCAGCTGGATCTCCGCCCTTGCCCAGACGGGACTCGTGGGGACTGCTGTCCTCGCCGTGCTCGTCACGGTGGTCCTGATCGCCAACATCAGGGGCGGACGGCGGAACGCCCTGCCCGTGGCACTCCTCGTCTTCCTGCTCATCAGATCGTTCCTGGAGACGGGACTGCTCGACGCCAGCGTCACCTTCATGGTCTTCACCACCCTCGCGTCCGCCTTCGTCCCGCGGTCAGAGGCGCCATCGGGCGGTCAGGGGCCGTCGGGCATCAACGCGAAGCCACGAGCATCAGCCGACAGGTCCTACCAGCAGACTCCCTGAGGGGACGCGGAGCAGGGCTGCGATCCGATCGGGGAGGGGCTCGGCGACGACCGACGACCGCACGGTGTCGCTCACCCGGAACGTCGTCGGATCCGCGATGGCATCCCCGGTGAGCTCCATGTCATGCTTCGCCTGTCCTGTCGCATTCCGGAAGCGGCCGAGGGTGGTGAAGACGGCCGGTTCCTCCCGTCCGCGCGACCAGATCACGAGCCAGGCCGGGCTCGTCCCCGAGGATCGGTGTAAGACGTTGCCGGACGTCGCGATCTCCATTTCTTCCGCCGACATCTGGTGCGAGTAGTCCTCGACGCACAGGAGGCAGTTCGCCGTGGTGCCGGTGATGACGTTGTTCCGGAGATCGATCGATCCGTTGATCCACGTCATCAGCGGGTCCGGAAAATGCTGGCGAGGGTCGTGCCCGGGTGTGCGGCGGTCCGAGGCGCGTCGTGCGTCCTGCACGATGTTGATCGGACGCCCATTGCTGATGAACGAGTTGTTCCAGACCTCGACGTCGCTGGTGTTGTTGATCTTCAGGCCATGGCCCGTGTTCTCGGCGACGACATTGTCCGCGACGACGACACGGGCGGAGATCTCGACGGACAGCCCATGACCGCTGTTCCCCACGATCTCGTTCCCCGACACGGTCAGGTCGAACGAGGACTCGTCGAACCAGAGCCCGGTGCCGTTGTTCGCCGAGAAGTTGCTGTCCCTGATGTGTACCGTCCGGGTCCGCCCGATCTTGACGCCACCGGCCGCCGGGGAGTGGTTGAAACCCTCGGTGTTGTTGTCCGTCACGTCGAGATTGGTCGCGGACAGCCCGTCCGCGTACGTCGCGGACGCGCCGAGCATGCCGTTCTGCGTGAGCGTGATGTTCTCGAGCCGGGCGTTCGTGCCGGACACGGCGAGCCCGGTCGTGGAGGTCTGCTCGATGATGACGTTCTCGACCGCGATGTCACTGCTCTCCAGCGTCACGGCGGCCATGTGCGGCACGGAGGGGGAGAACCGGCGGACACCGATTCCCTTGACCGCCGACCCCTCGGACTGGATGGAGATCGCCTTGGCGAGGGAACTCGCGCGGACATCCTTGCCGGCCGGGTCCGAGCCGAGGAACAGCCGGTTGCCGTCGTAGTCGACGTAGAAGGAGTCCGCGCCCAGTTCGCCGAGGGACCCTACCTGGCGCTGCGCCGTGCCGTCGATCCACACCTGGTCGGGATGGGAGGCCATGGGATACGCGGGATCGACGAACGTCCAGCCCGGTGTCGTGCCGTCCTCGTTGCCCCACGAATACGTCGGACTCGCGTCGAACTCGGCGGTCCAGCCGTCCGCCACGAACGCGGGGCCGTCCTGCTCGAAGTCGAACACCGGGACACTCCCATCGAGCCATACCTCTTCCTGGGGGAAGGCCTGAAGGGTGATCTGTTTCGTCGTGGGGATCTTCACCGCTTCGGGGTACGTACCGCCCCGGAGGACGACGGTCTGTCCGCTGCGGGCCTGGGAGATGGCGGCCTTGATGGTCTTCAGTGGCGCGTCCTGCGTCCCGCGGGAATCGTCGTTGCCGTTGCCGGCGACGAAGATCGCATCCCCAGGCACTGCGTAGGACGTCGTGCCCAGAGGCGCGGCGCCCGCCGTGGGTGCTGATGTCGCCGGCGATGATCCTGCCTGGAACCCGAGCGATTGCGTGAAGAAACTGTCGGACGTCGATGCCACGCGGCCGCTCGACACCCAGATGCCGCCGGTACCGGCGGCACCGGGCACGACAGCGCCGGTGCCGGACGGGTCCTGCGCCGATGGAAGCACACACGCTGACAGCAGCACGACCGAACCGAGTGCAACAGCGCGGCAGGTGAGCCGTCGGCCGCTCAGTGGCCGATTCTGCTCCATCATGAATTCCCTCTTGGCATCCGACGTGACGGCATGGAACGGACCGTGGTCGATGTGACCGCCGCCACCCCAGCCTAGCCTGCAGAATGGTTCGAGGGAACGGTGCCGCCCGGTGCCCGTCCCCGGGAGGACCCCCTGCCCGCGCCGGTCCGTCGGCTTATCATGAGGACCACCGGCCGAGGGACCCGTTCCCGACGACGCCGGGTCGTCCCCGACACTGCTAGCGAAGGCTCCCATGGACTTGACCGGACAGAAGATCGTCATCGCTCATCCCTCGGCGGACCTCTACGGCTCGGACAGGATGATGCTCGAGACCCTCGAGGGGCTGTCCACCTCGGGTGCGGACGTCGTCGTCGTCGTGCCGAACGACGGACCGCTCCTGGCCCGTGTGAGTGCCCGACACGCGGTCCCGGTGATCGTGCCGAGCCTCGTGCTGCGGAAGAGTCTCCTCTCCGCGAGGGGGGTCCTGTCGCTGGTCGCGGGGAGTGCGCAGTCCATCGTCCGGATCTCCGTGTTCCTCGCCCGGAACCGACCGGACATCGTCTACGTGAGCACGCTCAGCATTCCCTGGTGGCCCATCATCGCGCGCCTGGCCGGATGCCGGGTCCTGGTCCACATCCACGAGGCGGAAGGTCATGTGCGCCCGATCATCCGGCACCTCCTGGCCCTGCCGCTCCTCTTCTCGTCGGAACTGATCGCCAACAGCCGGTACACCGTGAAGGTGTTGGGCCAGTCCTTGCCGCGGACGGCCGCCCGGGCGCAGGTCGTGTACAACGGCGTCGCCGGACCCGCGTCCGTGAGGCGCCCCCGGGAGGAGCTCTCCGACCCCGTCCGGCTCATCTACTTCGGTCGGATCTCGCACCGCAAGGGCGTGGATGTCGCGATCGACGCCGTGGCCGAGCTGAGGCGCAGGGGGCGGGTGGCTCGCCTGGACGTCGTGGGGGCGGTGTTCGGCGGCAACGAGGACTACGCACGCGAGCTCGAGGACAGGATCCAGCGCACGGGACTGCAGGACTCCGTGCGGATGGTGGGCTTCCGCGAGGACGTCTGGGCATCGCTCGACGACGCCGACATCGTCCTGATCCCGGCGCGGCTCGACGAGTCGTTCGGGAACACCGTGGTCGAGGCCATGCTCGCGGCCCGTCCCGCTGTCGTCTCCGCGATGCCCGGACTGCTCGAGGCGGGGGACGGGTTCGGCAGCGTCCATTTCGTCGAACCGGACGACGTCGGTCGGCTCGCATCGGCCATCGAGGCGATCGTCGACGACTGGGCCCGGTGGAGCGGGCTCGCCGTCCAGGACAGGCTCCGAGCGCAGGAGCATCACGCGCCGGGCAAGTACCGGGACGAGGTCGTCGCGTCGATCGTGGAGTCGGGGGACTCCTGATGCCGCACACGTCAGGGGCTCCGTAGTTAGGTAGCACTGGGATGCCCCAACGGGCCCCGAGGTGGGACGATTAGGGCAGAGAATCCTTGCGTAATTGCCGCAGGAGATACCCGATCCGAGGAGCTCGACGTGCCCGTGGTTGAAACACCCGTCACACTCACCCCGTCCTATGCCGGGCTGACCGATGCCGAGGTCCACCGCATCCGCAACGACTTCCCGATCCTCGGCACCGAGGTCAACGGCCGGCCGCTCGTCTACCTCGACTCCGGCGCCACCTCCCAGAATCCCGTGAGCGTGATGGAGGCGGAGCAGGAGTTCTACGAGCAGCGCAACGCGGCTGTCCACCGCGGTGCCCACACCCTCGCGGTCGAGGCGACCGATGCCTACGAGGACGCCCGTGCCGCCGTCGCCCGGTTCGTCGGCGCCCGCGCCGGTGAGCTCGTCTGGACCTCGAACGCGACCGAGGGCATCAATCTCGTGGCCTACGCGATGTCCAATGCAGCCCTCGGACGGGGCGGCGCGGCGGCGCGGCGCTTCGCCGTGGGCCCGGGCGACCGCATCGTCGTCACCGAGATGGAGCACCACGGCAATCTCGTCCCGTGGCAGGAGCTCGCCGCCCGCACCGGGGCCGAGCTCCACTTCCTTCCGGTCGGTGACGACGGGACGCTCCGGCTGGAGGACGCCGCTGCGGTGATCACCCCCGCGACGAGGCTCGTCGCGTTCTCGCATGCCTCGAACGTCCTCGGCACCATCAATCCGGTCCGTGAGCTCGTCCAGCTCGCCCGGTCCGTGGGGGCGCTCACCCTGCTCGACGCGTGCCAGTCGGTGCCGCACCTGCCCGTGGACGTGAAGGCCCTCGACGTCGACTTCCTGGTGTTCTCCGGCCACAAGATGCTCGGTCCGACCGGGATCGGCGCGCTCTACGGGCGCGCCGAGCTGCTCGACGCCATGCCGCCCTTCCTGACCGGCGGCTCCATGATCACCACGGTGACGATGGAGCGGGCCGAATACCTCCCGTCGCCGAACCGCTTCGAGGCGGGTACGCAGCGCATCTCGCAGGCCATCGCCCTCGGTGCCGCGGCGAACTACCTCGCGGAGACCGGCATGCGACGGATCGAGGCATGGGAGGGAACCCTCGGAGCCAGGCTCGTCGAAGGCCTCGGCTCCATCGACGGCATCCGTGTGCTCGGTCCGGGCGCGGGCCTGCCGCGCATCGGACTGGCCGCGTTCGACGTCGACGGCGTGCACGCGCACGACGTCGGCCAGTTCCTCGACGACAAGGGCATCGCCGTCCGGGTGGGGCACCACTGTGCCCAACCACTCCATCGGCGGTTCGGCCTCACGGCGACCACGCGCGCCAGCACCTACCTCTACAACACGACGGACGAGGTGGACGCGTTCCTGGACGCCGTCGCGCAGGTCCGTCCCTTCTTTGGAGCATCCTGAATGAGCACCGGCCTCGAACAGCTGTACCAGCAGATCATCCTCGACCACGCGAAGGCGCGGCACGGTTCCCCGCTCCGCGAGTACGACGGCGCGGGCCGGGCGGGGGAGTCCCACCAGCTGAATCCCGTGTGCGGTGACGAGATCACCCTCCGGGCAGGGGTGGCCGACGGCACGGTGATGTCCGTGAGCTGGGACGGGGCCGGCTGTGCCATCTCCATGGCCTCGGCCTCCGTCCTCACCGATCTGGCGCAGGGACTGCCGCGGGACGAGGTGATCTCCCTCGTGGACTCGTTCCGCGAGGTGATGCGCTCGCGTGGCCGGATCGAGGCCGACGAGGAGGTGCTCGGCGACGCCGCGGCATTCTCCGGTGTCTCCCGTTTCCCCGCGAGGGTCAAGTGCGCCATGCTCGCGTGGGTCGCGCTCGAGGAATCGCTCCTGGCCGCCAACGCCTAGCCCGGACTCCCGGCCGTTCCCTGACCGGGTTGGGGCAGGAGCATCGTGAAGCACGTCCCCTGTCCGGGTTCGCTCGTGACGGTGATGGATCCGCCGTGCTCGCTGACGATGCTCTTGGTGATCAGCAGGCCGAGTCCCACGCCCGGCACCGCCGAGGTACGGACCGAGGGCGAGCGGAAGAAGCGGTCGAACACCTGGTGCAGCTCCGCGGCCTCGATCCCGATGCCCGTGTCCGCGACCTCCACCCGCACGCCGTCGTCGTCCAGCGATGCGTCCAGTGTGATGCTGCCGCCCCGCCTGTTGTACTTGATGGCGTTGGTGAGCAGGTTGTCCACGGCCTGGGCGAGCCGGATGGGATCCACCACGGCCTTCAGCGACGACGGTGCGTGGTTGACGAGGTGCAGTCCCGCGCGGGAGGCGCGCACGTAGGCGGACGACGCCGCCTCGGCGAGGGTCCTGCCGATGTCGGTCGTCACGGGGTGGACCTCGAAGGTGCCCGCGTTGATGGCCAGCAGGTCCTCGACCAGCTGCTCGAGCCGCACGGCGTTGCGCCGCGCCACCTCGATGTACCCGGTGACATCCTCCGGCAGGGACTCGCCGAGTTCGAGGCTCAGCTCGAGGTACCCGAGGATGGAGGTCAGCGGAGTCCGGAACTCGTGCGAGACGTTCGAGAGGAAGTCGTCCTTCGCCTGGAGCGCGAGCACCAGTTCCGTCACGTCGTTGAAGGACACCACCGTCCCCGCGAACCCACCGTCGTCGTCGTACATGGAGTGCGAGAAGATGCTGAGGGCCCGCTGGGAGCGGGGAGGACCCACCCAGACCTGCTCGGATTCGAGATCCTCGCCCCTGATGGCGCGGGCCACGGGACGGTCCTCCGGCGGGAGGGGCGTCACGCGATCCGGACCGAAGATGAGGAGCTCCGCCTCGTTCGGATCGTCATTGCCGTCGGGAGCCGCCCCGGAGTGTGCTTCCCGCTGCCGGGCGTTCATGAGGATGTCGTTGCCGTGCGCATCCACGGCGAGGAGTCCCACGCTGACGGTGTCCAGCACGGTTCCCAGCAGGCGCTCGCGCCGCCGGCCGGCCTCGACGCTCTCGCGCAGCGCTGCCTGCGACGCACGCAGTGCTTCCTGCCGCCGCCGGTTGTCCTTGGTGAGGGCACTGACGAACAGTGCCAGGCCCGTGAGCATGATGGGCAGCAGGATCGGCTGGATGAAGGAGTCGAGGGCCACCGGTGCGGGCTGGAGCAGCAGGGGGAGCCAGACGATCGCGAGGGAGGCGACGACGGTCACCGAGGCTGCCGTCACGGTCCGCACCCGGGAGGCCGCGATCCAGACCACGGGGAATGCTGCCAGGAGTCCCACGCCGGAGAGGCTCTCGCCGGCCGCTGCACGCGCGAGTCCGACCGCCACGAAGTCCGCCAGGGGGACGAGGATGACCCACCTGTTCGGGATACGGAACCAGGGCACAACGCAGCAGAGCACCAGGACGAGCACGTTGAGGGCCCAGCCGGCGAGGAAGGCCTCGGCCGATGCCAGATCGTCCCGCTCGAGGAGTCCGAGCGCCACGCAGAGCGTGAACGTGACGGTCAGCGCGAGTTCACTCAGGATGATGCGCCGGCCGTGCCGCTTCCGTACGGTGACCCGGCCGGACTCCGTCAGGTCCCCGCTCCGAGCTGCCTTCCCCCGATCGGCCATGGCAGGATCCTAGTCCTCGCGGTCCTCGAAGAGGTCGGGGACGCCGTCGTGGTCGGTGTCGACGGTCTCCTGTTCCTCGATGCGGCGGTAGTGCCGGTTGCGGGTCCTGAGCACCACGCTGGAGAGCAGGGCCGCGGTGAGGGACGCGGTGAGGATGGCGACCTTCGCATGGTCGTCGTGCTCCGTGCCGGAGCCGAAGCTGAGGTCGTTGACGAGCAGGGAGACGGTGAAGCCCACGCCCGCGAGGAGGCCGACGCCGAACAGGTCCCACCAACTCAGGCCAGGGTCGAGGTTCGCCCTGGTGGTCTTGGTGACGAGGAACGTGGTCAGCATGATCCCGACGGGCTTGCCCAGGACCAGGCCCAGCACGATGCCGATGAGGACCGGGTCGGTGA
>NZ_CP024915.1:736626-769400 GCF_002953615.1 Arthrobacter agilis
CGAAACCGGTGGACAGGGGACGGAACCGATGCTCGAGGACCTCGGCGAGTCCGGGCTTGCCCGGTCGGGGCAGGGCCGGCTTACCGCCGGACTTCCGCAGCACGGGCACGCAGAAACCGAGCAGTACCCCGGCGACGGTGGCGTGGACACCGGAGGCATGCATCAGGGCCCAGGTGACGATGCCCAGCGGCAGGAGGACCAGCCACGGGCCGCGCGTGGTGCTGCCGAAGAACCGGGGTCTGCGCTGGGCGAGGAGCGCGAACAGTCCCAGGGGGAGGATCATCCACAGCAGGAAGGTCAGGTGGACGTCCTCGGAGTAGAAGAACGCGATGATCGCGATCGCGATGAGGTCATCGACCACGGCGAGGGTCAGCAGGAAGATCCGCAGGGCGCCGGGCAGGTGGGAGCCGATGACGGCGAGGACGGCCAGGGCGAAGGCGATGTCCGTCGCGGTGGGGATGGCCCAGCCGCGCAGGGTGTCCGGCGAGGACAGGTTCACGACCGTGTAGACGAGGGCGGGGACGACGACGCCGCCGAATGCGGCCGCGACGGGCACGATGGCCCGGCTGATCCGGCGCAGGTCGCCGGCGACGAATTCGCGCTTGAGCTCGAGGCCGGTGAGGAAGAAGAACACGGCCAGGAGGCCGTCCGAGGCCCAGGCGCCGACGGACAGCTTCAGGTGCCACGGCTCGTAGCCGAACTCCAGATCACGGATGGCGAAGTAGGACTCCGAGAACGGGGAGTTGGCCCAGATGATGGCGATGGCTGCTGCGATGAGCAGCAGGATCCCGCCCACGGTCTCCTTGCGGAGGATCTCGGTGATGCGCAGGTACTCCGGATAGCTGGAGCGCTGCAGGATCACGGGATGGGCGCCGGACGCCTTCGGGTTCTCGTGTGCCATCGGTCTCCTGGGTGGGGCGGATGTGGTGCGAGCGGCGGTGCCTCAGGCGAGAAGGGCCCGGACGCCGATCACCGCGGTGGCCGCTCCCAGGATCATCGACGTCGAGATGAGCATGATGTGCACGGTCAGGAACCGCGTGGCCGCGCCCTTCTCGTCCCGGGCCCTCGGGTCCTTGAGGATGCGGCGCAGGAAGGGTGGCCAGACGATCAGGGTCCAGACGCCGGCGAGGATCAGGATCAGGGCGAGGGGTGTGGGCAGGTGCACGGTCATGTCTTTCGGTGGGCGGAACGGTGCTGCGGGGAGGACGACGTGTCCGGGGCTCGGGCGGTCAGCGGCTCTCGAGCCACTTACGGGCCTCGACCGCCTGCACGTTGAGTGCCTTGCCGATCATGGGTTCGGCCGCGCCGGCGATCTTCCCGCCCAGGAAGGGGATGGACGAGGTGACGTTGCCCTGGAGGTCCACGACGGTGTCCGTGCCCTGGGCGATCAGCCGCTGGATCGCGGCGACGTTCAGCGGGACTCCCGCGACCGTCATCTCGAGCGTCGCCTGGCGCGAGCCGTCGGCCGCCGGTGCATCCCAGTGCTCGGTCTGCGTGACGGAGAGGGTCTCTCCGACGAACTTCCGGGCCATGTCCGGCAGCCGGTGGGTGGGCATGGTGCGGACGGCGGTCAGCGTGAACGCCCCGGCGGTGTCGCCGTCGAGCGTGAGGGATTCCAGGGAGCCTCCGACGTACTCGCTCATGTGGCGCACGAAGCCCTCGTCGGTGAAGACTCCGAGCACGGTCGCGGTGTCGTAGGGGAGCGTGGTGGACGCGTTCAGTGCCAAGGTTCCTCCAGGAATGGTCGCGCGGGTGCGCAGGGCGGTGGGCAGGGTCTTCCGCAATCCTACGGCCTGGCCGGTCGGCCGTGCCGGGGCCCTCCCGGTCGTCGGGAAAGCGTCAGGACTGCTTGGTACTGTGGAATCATCCCGGGAACGATTCGTCTTTCCGGGCTTTTGTGCTGTCTCCGCCGCCGTCGAACCGCGGCAGGGGGCGGTGGAACCCATGCATGAGGAGCCTGGAACACCATGAGCCTGAACGGATTGCGCACGGCGCTTGCCGAGGATGCGTCCTATGCGCGCGTACGGACCAATGCCTCCCGGCCGGTGGAGCAGCGCAGCGCGGACCTGCAGATCGGGGCGCCCGCCGGCATGCGCGCCCCGCTGATCGCCGAGATGGTCGAGGGCCTCGCCTCGGTGGGCTCCGGTTCCACCGGCGACGCAGCGGTGCCGGTGGTCCTCGCGATCACGGCCACGGGGCGGGAGGCGGAGGACCTCGCCGCGGCGCTGCGCAGCTACCTGCCCGAGAGCGCCATCGAGGAGTTCCCCTCCTGGGAGACACTGCCGCATGAACGGCTCTCGCCGCGCTCAGACACCGTCGGACGCCGCCTGTCCGTCCTGCGCCGGCTCGCCCACCCGGGGGGCTCGCCCGTTCTGGTCATCACCGCACCGATCCGCGCCGTCCTCCAGCCGCTCGTCGCCGGACTCGGCGACCTGGAGCCCGTGGCGCTGAAGGTCGGCGACGAGGTGGCCTTCTCCGACGTCGTGAAGGCCCTCTCCGACGCCGCGTACGCCCGGGTGGACATGGTCACGCACCGCGGCGAGTTCGCCGTGCGCGGCGGCATCATCGACGTCTTCCCGCCCACCGAGGACCACCCGATCCGCGTCGACTTCTTCGGCGACGAGGTGGACCAGATGCGCTGGTTCGCCGTCGCCGACCAGCGATCCCTCACCACGGGGGAGCCTCCTGCCGCCCTGTACGCCCCGCCGTGCCGCGAGATCCTCATCACCCCGTCCGTCATGTCGCGGGCCGCGACACTGCAGTCCGAGCTGCCGGCCGCGGCATCGATGCTCGAGAAGATCGCCGGCGGCATCGCCGTCGAGGGCATGGAGTCCCTCGCTCCGGTGCTGGTCGATGCGATGGTGCCGTTCGCGGGCGAGCTGCCACCCGGGTCGATCGCCGTCGTCATGGAACCCGAGAAGGTCCGCGCCCGCGCCCACGACCTCGCCGCCACCAACGAGGAATTCCTCGCAGCCGCGTGGGCCACGGCATCCGAAGGCGGCGCGGCCCCGCTGGACCTCGGCGGCCGCCTCGGCACCGACCTGCAGGAGGCGAGCTTCCGCTCCCTCACCGACACCCGCTCGACGGCGCTCGCGAACTCGGTCGCCTGGTGGGGCATCACGAGCTTCGGTGCGGACGAGGAGCTGAGCGATGTCGACAGCTTCTCCCTGCACGCGCGCGAACCGCGCGGCTACCAGGGTGACGTCGCCGAGATGATGGACTTCATCGGCGGCCGCGTGCGCGACCAGTGGCGCGTCGTCGTCGCCACGGAGGGCCCCGGCCCGGCCCAGCGCCTCGCCGAGCTCTTTCACGACAACGACATCCCGGCCAGCCGGGTCGATGCGCTCGACGGACCCCCGCAGGCGGGCATCATCGAGATCACCACGGCCTGCGCGGGCCGCGGCTTCGTGGTGGACGGGCTCAAGCTGGGCCTCCTCACCGAGGCCGACCTGCTCGGGCGGACGAGCGCCGCGGGTACGCGCGACATGCGCAAGATGCCCTCGCGCCGCCGGAACGCCGTCGACCCCCTGCAGCTCAAGGAGGGTGACTTCGTCGTCCACGAGCAGCACGGCGTGGCGAAGTTCGTCGAACTCCTGCAGCGCTCCACGGGCGCCGGCCCCACCCGCACCACCCGCGAGTACCTCGTCCTCGAGTACGCGCCGTCCAAGCGCGGAGCACCGGGGGACCGCCTCTTCGTGCCCACGGACCAGCTCGACCAGGTGACGCGCTACGTCGGGGGCGACGCCCCGGCCCTCAGCAAGATGGGCGGCTCGGACTGGAGCAAGACCAAGAACCAGGCGCGCAAGGCGGTCAAGGAGATCGCCGGCGAGCTCATCCGCCTCTACTCGGCGCGCATGGCCTCACGGGGCCACGCGTTCGGACCAGACACGCCCTGGCAGCGCGAGCTCGAGGAGGCGTTCCCCTACGTCGAGACCCCCGACCAGCTGACCACGATCAACGAGGTCAAGGCCGACATGGAGCGCGAGGTCCCGATGGACCGTCTCGTCTCGGGTGACGTCGGCTACGGCAAGACCGAGATCGCGGTGCGCGCGGCGTTCAAGGCCGTGCAGGACGGCAAGCAGGTCGCCGTGCTCGTGCCCACGACGCTGCTGGTCCAGCAGCACTTCGAGACGTTCTCCGAGCGTTTCTCGGGCTTCCCGGTGCGGGTCCGCGCGCTGTCGCGGTTCCAGACCGCGAAGGAGTCGCGTGAGACGGCGGAGGGCCTGACCTCGGGTGCCGTCGACGTCGTGATCGGTACCCACCGGCTGCTGTCCAAGGAGGTCTCCTTCAAGGACCTCGGGCTCGTGATCGTCGACGAGGAGCAGCGGTTCGGCGTGGAGCACAAGGAAGCGCTGAAGAAGATGCGCACCAACGTGGACGTCCTGGCGATGAGCGCGACGCCGATCCCGCGCACGCTCGAGATGTCACTCACGGGCATCCGCGAGACCTCGACGCTCGCGACGCCGCCGGAGGAGCGCCACCCCGTGCTCACGTACGTGGGCCCCTACACGGACAAGCAGGCGTCGGCGGCCATCCGGCGCGAACTGATGCGGGAGGGCCAGGTGTTCTTCGTGCACAACCGCGTCTCCTCGATCGACCGCACGGCGGCACACCTCAAGGAGCTGGTGCCCGAGGCGCGCGTGGCCGTGGCGCACGGCCAGATGACGGAGTCGCGCCTCGAGCAGATCATCGTCGACTTCTGGGAGAAGCGATTCGACGTCCTCGTCTGCACCACCATCATCGAGACCGGCCTGGACATCTCCAACGCCAACACCCTCATCGTCGACCGCGCCGACTCCTACGGGCTGTCGCAGCTCCATCAGCTCCGCGGCCGCGTGGGCCGTGGGCGCGAGCGGGCCTACGCGTACTTCCTGTACCCGTCCGAGAAGCCACTCGGTGAAGTGGCCCTCGAGCGGCTCAAGGCCGTCGCGGCCCACAACGAGCTCGGCGCGGGCATGCAGCTGGCCATGAAGGACCTCGAGATCCGCGGCGCGGGCAACCTGCTGGGGGGTGAGCAGTCCGGCCACATCCAGGGCGTCGGCTTCGACCTCTACATCCGCCTCGTCGGGGAGGCCGTCGCCAATTTCCGGGGCGAGGCCGAGGAGAAGGCGGCGGAGATGAAGATCGAGCTGCCGGTCAACGCGCACCTGCCGCACGACTACGTGCCGGGGGAGCGGCTGCGTCTGGAGGCGTACCGGAAGCTCGCCGCCGCCGTCACCGACGAGGCGATCGACGCCGTCGTCGCCGAGCTGAAGGACCGTTACGGGGAGCCGCCCGCAGCCGTCCAGAACCTGGTGTCCGTGGCCCGCTTCCGGGTCGCCGCCCGCGCGCTCGGCCTCACGGACGTGGCACTGCAGGGGAACTTCATCAAGTTCGCCCCCGCCGAGCTGCCCGAGTCCAAGCAGATGCGCCTCACGCGGATGTACCCCGGGGCGGCGATCAAGCCGGCGCTGAACGCCGTGCTCGTGCCCAAGCCGAAGACCGCGCGGATCGGTGGCAGGGACCTCGTCGACGCCGAGATCCTCGACTGGGCGAAGAACGTCCTCGACGCGGTGTTCACGGCGTAGTCGCGGTCCGTGCTCCTGCCCGTTCTCCTGCCCGTTCTCCTTCCCGGAGACGAGGAAGAGGCCGTCCCTGCGGGGACGGCCTCTTCCGTGTCCGGGGTGGCGCTGCCGGGCGCCCGGTACTACATCAGGAACTGACGCTCGTCGAGGTCTCCTTCTCGTCGGTCCGGTTGCCCTCGGCGAGGTTGAAGCCGGTGTCGGCGCGCCCGAGGATGCCCTGGGGGATGTAGAAGACGAGGAACGCGACGACGACGATCACGGCCATCGGCCAGACGTTCTGCGGCGTGAACCATGTCAGCAGGTACATGCTGAGCAGGAACGCACCGAAGATCAGCACGAACCACACGATGTTGCCGACGAGGTGGCCCTTGCCGGCGTGGGCGGGCTGGCTCTCGGCGTTTGTCGGGTGTGACATTGGATCTCCTTGCGTGATGGATCTGCTGCGCCGTCAGTAGCCTGCAGCGCCCTGTTCTCCCTTAACGATAGCGACTCCGGAGCTCGCGCCGATACGCGTTGCACCGGCGTCGATCATGGCGCGTGCATCCTCGAGCGAGCGCACGCCGCCGGAGGCCTTCACGCCCAGGTCGGGGCCCACGGTCCTCCGCATCAGCGCGACGTCCTCCACCGTGGCGCCGCCACCGTTGAAGCCGGTGGAGGTCTTGACGAAGTCGGCGCCTGCCTCGACAGCGGCCTCGCACGCAAGCACTTTCTGTTCGTCGGAGAGCAGCGACGTCTCGATGATGACCTTCAGGATGGCGCCGTGCTCGTGCACGGCGTCGGCGACGGCGAGGATGTCCTGGACGAGTGCGTGCCTGTCGCCCGCCCGCGCCGCGGCGATGTCGATGACCATGTCGATCTCGTCGGCGCCGTCGGCGACGGCGCCGCGGGCCTCGAGGACCTTGACCTCGGTCGTGGTGGCGCCGAGCGGGAAGCCGATGACGGAGCAGGTGAGGACGCCGCTGCCCTTCACCGCGGTGCGCACGGTGCTCACCCAGAGGGGATTCACGCAGACGGACTTGAACGAGTACTCGACGGCCTCGCGGCATACCGTGAGGATCTGCTCACGGCTGGCCTCGGGCTTCAGGAGCGTGTGGTCGATGTAGGAGGCAAGGGATGCATCGGTAGGCATGGCCTCCATCTTTCCATGTCGCCGCACCCGATTCCTCCGGTCCGGACCATCGGGTGCGAGCGGGTGCGAGCGGGTGCGAGCGGGTGCGAGCGGGTGCGAGCGGGAGGGTCAGAGGCCGAGGGCTTCCTCGACATCGCGTTTCACGGCGTCGAGGCGCACACGGGCGGCACTCTTGGCCGCGTCGAGCTCGGCGGCTGAGCCGACGGGCTCCACCACCTCGAGGTAGCACTTCAATTTCGGCTCGGTGCCGCTGGGGCGGATGATCACCCGCGTCTCGTCCTGGGTCAGGTACAGCAGTCCGTCCGTGGGCGGCAGGTGCGCCGAGCCCTGGGCGAGGTCGTCGGCGATGCTCACCGCCGATTCGGCGAACGACGACGGCGGGTTCTCGCGCAGCCTGTTCATCATGGCGCCGAGCAGACCCAGGCTGCCGACGCGCACCGAGAGCTGGTCGGAGGCGTGCAGGCCGTGGACCAGGAAGGCGTCGTCCAGCAGGTCGAAGAGTGTGCGGCCGGAGGTCTTGGTGGCGGCGGCGAGCTCGGCCAGCAGGAGGCCGGCGGAGATACCGTCCTTGTCGCGGACGAGTTCCGGTGCCACGCAGTAGCCCAGCGCCTCCTCGTAGCCGAAGGACAGGCCCCGCACTCGGGCGATCCACTTGAATCCGGTCAGCGTCTGCATGTGGTCGATGCCGGACACGGCCGCGATCCGCCCGAGGAGGCGGGAGGACACGATCGAGTTCGCGAAGACGCGGTGGCGCGTCCCCTCGGCGCCCGTCCCGTCGCCGTCCGGGAGTCGGGCCGCGAGGTGCAGGCCGAGGAGCGTCCCGACCTCGTCGCCGCGCAGCATGCGCCAGGCGCCGGTGGAGGGTTCACGAGCGGCGAGTGCCACGCGGTCGGCGTCGGGATCATTGGCGATCACGAGATCCGCACCGACCTCGGCAGCGGTCTCGAGTGCGAGGTCGAGGGCGCCGGGTTCCTCCGGGTTCGGGAAGGCGACGGTGGGGAAGTCGGGGTCCGGCTCGGCCTGGCGCTCGACGACGGTGACGTCGTCGAACCCGGCGGCGGCGAGGACCGCCCGCGCGGTGCGCCCGCCCACGCCGTGCAGGGGAGTGAGGACGATCCTGAGGTCGCGATCCGTCACCGCCGGGTCGGCGAGGCCGGCGACGGCGGCGACATAGTCCGTCTCGATGCTCTCGGGCAGCACGGTCCAGCCCCCGGAGGCGAGGTCGACGGCGTCCACCGCTGCGATGCGGGCGGCGATGCCGGCGTCGTGCGGTGCCACGATCTGGACGCCGCGGGCATCCTCCTCGACGGCCCGTCCACCCAGGTACACCTTGTACCCGTTGTCCTGCGGAGGGTTGTGGCTCGCGGTCACCATGATGCCCACCTCGCAGTGCAGCGCGCGGATGGCGTAGGCGAGCACCGGCGTGGGCAGTTCACGCGGCATCAGGAAGGTCTCGATGCCGGCCGCGGTGAAGATCGCCGCCGTCTCCTCGGCGAAGATCCGGGAGTTGTGGCGGGCATCGAATCCGACGACGGCACGGGGCGCGTAGGCACCGGCGGCGAGGCCGAGGGCGTGGGCGGCGACCCCGGCAGCGGCCCTGCGGACCACCACGCGGTTCATGCGGTTGGGGCCGGCGCCGAGCGCCGCACGCAGGCCGGCCGTGCCGAAGGCGAGCGGACCCGAGAAGCGGTCCCGCAGCTCCTGCTCCGACACGGCGGCGGACGCGTCCGCGGACCGCACGGAGCCGACGAGCGTGCGGAGCTCCTCCGCCGTCCGGGGATCCGGGTCGGCGGCGGCCCAGGCGTCGGCGGTGTCGAGGAGGATGTCGAGTTCCGAGGTGCTCATGGTGGTCCCTAACGTGGATCGGCGGAGGCTGCCGTACGGGCGTGCCTGCGGTGCTGCTGGCGTACGGGGTCCGGTCGGAGCCCGTTCGATCTAGAGCGTGGCGACGATGTCGGCGAGCAGGCGTGAGATGCGCGGCCCTGCGGCCTGGCCGGCCTCGAGGACCTCGGTGTGGCTGAGGGGGACGGGGGAGATGCCGGCGGCGAGATTGGTCACCAGTGAGATGCCGAAGACCTCCATGCCCGCGTGGCGTGCCGCGATGGCCTCGAGCGCCGTCGACATGCCCACGAGGTCGGCGCCGATGCGCTTCGCGTACTGCACCTCGGCCGGCGTCTCGTAGTGGGGACCGGTGAACTGCGCGTACACGCCCTCGTCGAGTGTCGGGTCCACCTGGCGCGCGAGGGCGCGCAGGCGTGAGGAGTAGAGGTCGGTCAGGTCGACGAACGTGGCACCCTCGAGCGGCGAGGACGCCGTCAGGTTGATGTGGTCGCTGATGAGCACCGGGGTGCCCGGCTGCCAGTGCTCCTGCAGCCCACCGCACCCGTTGGTGAGGATCATCGTGGTCGCACCCGCGGCGGCTGCGGTCCGGACGCCGTGGACCACGGCGCGGACGCCCCTGCCCTCGTAGAAGTGGGTGCGGGCGCCCAGGACGAGGGCGCGCTTGCCGTTCGGCGTGAGGACGGAGCGGATGGTGCCGGTGTGGCCGACGACGGCGGGTGCGGTGAACCCTGGGATGTCGGCGGCGTCGAGGGTGGCGGTGGTCTCGCCGATCAGTTCGGCCGCCTCGCCCCAGCCGGATCCGAGGACGAGAGCGGTGTCGTGCCGGTCGATGCCGGTAGCGCGGGCGATATGGTCGGCAGCGTCGCGGGCCAGGTCAAAAGGATCAGAAGTCACCGATCCAACTTACCCTCTGGTGAAAGACCGGACCACCGGCCGAGGCACCCCGCGAAGCCCCACGGCAGGGGCATCCGCCGTTTCGGGGTGTCGGTGGCATGGGCGATAATCGAACGCGTGACCAATCAACTCGATTTCAGCTCATTGCGCCTGGCCATCCTGGGCGGAGGGCCCGGCGGCTACGAAGCGGCCATGGTCGCTTCCTCGCTCGGAGCGAAGGTGACCATCGTCGAGCGCCAGGGCCTCGGCGGATCGGCGGTCCTCACGGACGTCGTGCCGTCCAAGACCCTCATCGCCACGGCGGACACGATGACGCGCTTCACCGACGCGAGCGGGCTCGGCGTCCACTTCTCCGCGGACAGCAAGGTCTTCGCGGATCTCGACAGGGTCAACCAGCGGCTGCTGAAGCTCGCCGTGGAACAGTCCTCCGACATCCGTGCCACGCTCGAGCGTCTCGGCGTCCGCGTCATCATCGGCACCGGCAAGCTGCTCGACAACCACCGGCTCGAGGTCGAGTCGGAGGGCGAGACCTCCGTCATCGAGGCGGACGCCGTCCTCCTCGCCGTGGGCTCGACGCCGCGCGAACTGCCGAGTGCCATGCCCGACGGCGAACGCATCTTCAACTGGACGCAGCTGTACAACCTCCGGCAGATCCCCGAGCACCTGATCGTGGTGGGTTCCGGGGTCACCGGAGCCGAGTTCGCCAGCGCCTACAACGGCCTCGGTTCCAAGGTCACCCTGATCTCGAGCCGCGATCGGGTGCTCCCCGGTGAGGACGCCGACGCCGCCGAGGTCCTCGAGGGCGTGTTCAAGGACCGCGGCATGACCGTCCTGTCCCGGTCACGTGCCGATGCCGTGAACCGGACGGACGACGGCGTGGTCGTCCACCTGTCGGACGGCCGGACGGTCGAGGGCAGCCACTGCCTCGTTGCCGTCGGTGCCGTGCCCAACACGGCGGGCATCGGCCTCGAGGATGCGGGCGTCGCGGTCGGGGAGTCCGGCCACATCCAGGTCGACGGCGTCTCCCGCACCACCGCGCCCAATGTCTACGCCGCCGGCGACTGCACGGGCGTCTTCGCCCTGGCCTCTGTCGCGGCGATGCAGGGCAGGATCGCGATCGCCCACCTCATGGGTGATTCGGTGAGCCCCATCAAGCTCAAGCAGGTCGCGTCGAACATCTTCACCTCGCCGGAGATCGCCACGGTGGGCGTGACCGAGGAGGACATCGCGTCCGGGCGGTACCAGGGGGACGTCGTGAAGCTCTCCCTGCACACCAACGCCCGCGCGAAGATGATGAACGTCAGGGACGGCTTCGTGAAGGTGATCTCGCGCAAGGGCTCCGGCACCGTGATCGGCGGCGTCGTCGTCGGTCCCCGTGCGTCCGAGCTGATCTTCCCGCTCGCGCTCGCCGTCACGAAGAAGCTGCACGTGGACGACGTCGCCAACACGTTCACGGTGTACCCCTCGCTGACCGGGTCCATCTCCGAGGCGGCGCGGCGCCTGCACGTGCACCTCTAGGCCCGCCGGCGGGAGGTTCCCGGCGTCCGCATGGTGGACACGCTTATCCACGTGCTGGACGCCGGTGATCTGATATTGGGGTTCAAACCGAAGCACGGGCGCCGTGCCGCGAGGGCTCCGTGCACCTGGCGGCGGCGCCTCGTCCGAGAAAGCCGCCGCCATGACCTCCTCCACTTCCGCTGGTGCCAGCGGGACAACCACGCCCCTGAACAGCAGGGGCCGGGTGATCTTCGCCAGCCTCATCGGCACGACGATCGAGTTCTACGACTTCTACATCTACGCCACGGCCGCCGTCCTGGTCTTCCCGGCGCTGTTCTTCCCCAACCAGAGCGACGCGAACCAGCTCCTCAGCTCGTTCGCCGTCTTCGGCGTCGCGTTCGTCGCGCGTCCGCTCGGCTCCATCGTCTTCGGCCACTTCGGCGACAAGATCGGGCGCAAGGCGACCCTGGTCGCCTCACTCCTGACCATGGGCATCGCCACCTTCCTCATCGGACTCCTGCCGGCCGCGACCAACCCGGGATGGGTCTTCCTCGCGCCGCTGCTCCTCGTGGTGCTCCGATTCCTCCAGGGCCTCGCGCTGGGTGGTGAGTGGAGCGGTGCTGCGCTGCTCGCCACCGAGAACGCTCCCGAGGGCAAGCGGGCCGTCTACGGCACCTTCCCGCAGCTCGGGGCGCCCATCGGCTTCATCCTGGCCAACCTGCTGTTCGTGCTGCTCAGCACCACGCTCAGCCCGGAGGAGTTCCTCGCCTGGGGCTGGCGTGTGCCGTTCCTGCTGAGTGCCGTCATGGTCATCATCGGCCTCTACGTGCGGCTCAAGCTGATCGAGAGCGCGTCCTTCCAGAAGGTCCAGAAGACCGGCAAGGTGGTGAAGGTCCCGCTCGGGACGACCTTCCGCCTCCACTGGCGCCGCCTGATCCTCGGCACCTTCATCATGTTCGCCACCTACGTCCTCTTCTACTTCATGACGGCGTTCACGCTGACCTACGGCACGGCACCGTCGAGCCTGGAGCAGGCCCGGGCGAAGGCCGAGGCCGCCGGCGGCACGTTCACCGAGGCCCAGGCCGCGGCGTTCGTCCCCGGTCTGGGGATGGCGCGCACCGACTTCCTGTGGATGCTGATCATCGGCGTCGTGTTCTTCGGTATCTTCACCGTCGTGTCCGGTCCGCTGGCCGAGCGCTTCGGACGCCGCAAGATGCTCCTCGCGACGACGGTCGGCATCGCAGTCTTCGGACTCCTCTGGGCTCCGCTCTTCGGGGCAGGGACGATCGGCGCCATGGCACTCCTGATCCTCGGATTCATCCTCATGGGGCTGACGTTCGGGCCGATGGCCGCCGTGCTGCCGGAGCTGTTCCCTGCGAACGTGCGCTACACGGGCTCCGCCGTGGCGTACAACGTCTCGAGCATGATCGGCGCCGCGCCGGCGTCGTTCATCGCCGTCGCTCTCTGGCAGGCAGCCGGGGGAAGCACCGTGCTGGTAGGCGCCTACCTGACCGTGGCCGCCGTCGCCACCTTCATCGCGCTCTACATCTCGCGTGAGACGCGTGATCACGACTACGAGAACAACGTGGCCTGATCTCCGCGCCTGCCGTAACCGACGGCGCCGTACCCACCGGGTGCGGCGCCGTCGTCGTTCCGCCGGAGCCGCGGTACCGCCGCATGCCCGTCGCCGGTGCCCGCCGTACACTAGATGGGAAGCCGGCTTATCAATCAGGGGTGCGTGGACTGCGCGCCCGGGAGCCGGACGATTCGGGGTAGCGGGAGCGGGTGGCATGGAGAAGCAGGCGCTGGCCGGGCGGTACGCCCTCGGGGAGCGGGTCGGTACGGGCGGCATGGCGGAGGTGTTCGCGGCGCGCGACACGCGCCTCGAACGGGACGTCGCCGTGAAGCTCTTCCGTCCCGGGACCGCCGACGGCCTCGAACGGGGATCCGCCGAGGCGCGGATGCTCGCAGGGCTCGACCACCCGGGGCTCGTGCGCGTACTCGACATGGACAACGGCGACGACGCAGGCGACAGCACCTACCTCGTGATGGAGCTCGTGAAGGGCCCGGATCTCGGGGTCCTCCTGAAGGCCTCCGGGAGCATGGGCCGCGAGCAGGTCCGGCTCATGGCGCTCGACCTCGCACGGACGCTGCACTACATCCACGGCCGCGGCATCGTGCACCGGGACATCAAGCCGTCGAACATCCTCACCCGCCCTGCCGACCCCCAGAGCGGCCTGTTCCGCTACCTCCTCACGGATTTCGGCATCGCCCGGTTCTTCGACGGCGGCCGGATGACCGCGACCGGCCAGGTGATCGGCAGCGCGGCCTACTTCAGCCCCGAGCAGGCCCGCGGCGACGGCGTGGGGCAGCCCTCCGACGTCTATTCGCTGGGGCTCGTGATGATCGAGGCGCTGACGGGTGAGAGGGCCTTCCCGGGCACGGGCGTCGAGAGCGCGCTGGCTCGCCTCCACCGGAGTCCGTCCATCCCCCATGGCGCCGGCCCGGCGCTGTCCGCGCTCCTGGTCTCCATGACCCTCGATGATCCCGCGGACCGGACCGACGCCGCGGGAGTGGTACGGGCACTGACGGCGATGGGTCCCCAGCGGCCGGCGGAGGCCCCCGCGACCCGGGCCACCCCCGTCGACGACCCGCCGACCGCAGCCATGCCGTTGCCCGGCGCCGTCGGCTCCGGTACGGGACCGGCGGCATCGTCGCCGGGAACCGTCGACGGGACGGCGCGGATCCCGCAGGCTGTCACCGCGACGCGCGTGGCAGGTCCTCCCACGGGTACGACGGCTGAGCCGGAGCGAGCCGTGGCGCACACCGCTCCGACGTCCGCTGCGGCTGCGGCTCCAGGAACGGGGCCATCCCCTGATCGCACGGCGCGCGGTCTGTCCGGCCCGGCCGGGACGGACCCGGCGGAGCCGTCGAGGCGAGCGGACGGCGAGGTGCCGTCGTCCGTGCACCAGCCGGCCGGGCGCCGTCGCCCAGCCCTTCCGGTGCTGTTCGCCGTGCTGCTGCTCGCTCTGGTGGCGGCGGGGATCTGGGCCTTCATGACCCTGTCCGGCGGCACGTCGTCGCCCGACGTCGAACCGCTGCCGGCCGTGTCCGGTGAGCCCGGCGAGAAACTCCAGGAACTCTACGAAAGCGTGCAGCGATGAGGATGGGCCTCGAGACCAGATTCGCCGTGCTGGCCGCTGGAGTACTCCTGCTGGCGGGGTGCGGAAGCGAGGCCATCGACGCCGGGACGGCCGGGGACTTCCAGGCCGAGGTGCGGACCATCGCCTCGACGGCTGCTGCCGGTGACCCCGCCGGCGCGATCGTCCTCGCGCAGAGGCTGAAGGGCGAGGTCGACGACGCCCGTGCGGCAGGCGCCGTCACGGAGGACAGGGCCACGCTCATCGGGATGCGGATCGACGCCCTCGTAGCGTCCCTCGGTGCCGGACAGGTCCCGGCGGACGCGACACCTCCTGTCCCGGCGCCGAGCGACGACGCTTCTGACGGGGAAGCACCTGAGGATGGAGCGACCGGCGAGGATCCTGCCGAGCAGGCGCCGGCAGACCCGGCCCCGGCGGAGGAGCCCGCTGATCCCGCACCCGCGACCGCACCGGCCGAGACCACGGAACCGCCGGCACCGGTACCCGCCCCCGTCGAGGAGGGTGACGGGGAGAGCGGGGATACGGGCTCGGAGGACACCGGTGCGGATCCTGCACCGGGCAACAGCGGAGGCAATGCGGCGGACCCGGCCGAGCAGCAGCGCAAGGCCGAGGAGAAGGCCAGGGAGGCTGCCGAGAAGGCGGCGGAGAGGGCCCGCGACAAGGGCAAGGGCGAGAACGGAGGCAACTGACCTCCTCCGGTGACGGGTCCTCCCCGGCTCCTCTCCTGCCGATCAGTCCCGGATCGAGGCGATGACCGACCCGGCGGAGACCGTGTCTCCGGGCGCTGCCGCGAGACCTGTCAGCGTTCCGGCCTTGTGGGCCGTCAGCGGCTGCTCCATCTTCATGGCTTCGAGCACCACGATCAGGTCGCCCTCGGCCACGACGTCGCCGTCGGCTGCCGCGACCTTCACGATCGTCCCCTGCATGGGGGAGGTCAGCTCGTCGCCGCTCACGGCGGTGGACTTGCCGCCACGCGCACGCGAGGACTTCTTCGACTTCGCCGGGGCGCCGGCCTTGCCGTTCGACGCTGCGCCGAGCCCGGATGGCAGGACCACCTCGAGGCGGCGCCCGCCGACCTCGACGGTGACGCGCTGCCGGAGATCCTCGTCGGACGCCGGGTCGGGCGCACCCTGCCAGGGCTCGATGGTGTTGGTGAACCCGGTCTCGATCCAGCGGGTGTGGACCGAGAAGGGGCCCTCGGCCGGTGCGAAGGCGGGGTCGGCGACGACGGCGGCGTGGAAGGGGAGCACGGTGGGCATGCCCTCGATGACCATCTCGGCGAGGGCGCGGCGCGCACGCTGCAGCGCCTGCTCACGGCTGGCGCCGCTGACGATCAGCTTGGCGAGCATGGAGTCGAAGTTCCCGCCGATGACCTCGCCGGCCTCGATGCCCGAGTCCACGCGGATACCCGGACCCGTGGGCAGCGTGAGGGTCTGTACCGTACCGGGCGCCGGCATGAAGCCGCGGCCGGCGTCCTCCCCGTTGATCCGGAATTCGAAGGAATGTCCCCGCACCTCGGGATCGCCGTAACCGAGCTCCTCGCCGCGGGCGATGCGGAACTGCTCGCGCACGAGATCGAGGCCCGTCACCTCCTCGGAGACGGGGTGCTCCACCTGGAGGCGTGTGTTGACCTCGAGGAAGGAGATCGTTCCGTCCTGGCCCACGAGGAACTCGCAGGTGCCGGCGCCCTGGTAGCGGGCCTCGCGGAGGATCGCCTTCGAGGATTCGTAGAGCCGCTCGTTCTGCTCGTCCGAGAGGAAGGGCGCGGGTGCCTCCTCGACCAGCTTCTGGTTGCGGCGCTGGAGCGAGCAGTCACGGGTGGACACGACCACCACGTTCCCGTGCGCGTCGGCGAGGCACTGGGTCTCGACGTGCCGTGGGGCGTCGAGGAACCGCTCCACGAAGCACTCACCGCGGCCGAACGCGGCTGTGGCCTCGCGGACAGCCGAGTCGAACAGCTCAGGAATCTCCTCGTGGCTGCGAACCACCTTGATCCCGCGACCGCCGCCACCGAAGGCGGCCTTGATGGCGATGGGCAGTCCGAACTCCTGCGCGAAGTCGACGACTTCCTGCACGGACGCCACGGGATCCTTGGTGCCGGGTACCAGGGGAGCACCGACGCGGGCCGCGATGTGGCGGGCCTGGACCTTGTCGCCCAGCTGGGAGATCGAGTGCGGGGACGGGCCGATCCAGGTGATCCCGGCGTCGATGACGCGCTGCGCGAACTCCGCGTTCTCCGACAGGAAGCCGTAACCGGGGTGGATGGCATCGGCACCGCTGCGCTGCGCCGCCTCGAGGATCCGGTCCATCACGAGGTAGGACTCCGCGGCCGTCTCCCCGCCGAGCGCGAAGGCCTCGTCGGCCATGCGCACGTGCAGCGCGTCGCGATCCGGGTCCGCGTACACGGCGACCGACGCGATGCCCTCGTCCCGGGCTGCGCGGATGACGCGCACGGCGATCTCCCCCCGGTTCGCCACCAGGACCTTCGTCACCCGGTGGTGCAGCCGCCCGTCGGGCTCACTGTCGGGGAGGGCGGGGGACGGGGCAGGGGGGGACTGGCTCATGGGGCGTCGAACTCCTTCTTCTCAGTCCGGAGCCTAGCCCGGTTTTGGAGCTTCCGCCCAGAAATCGTGGCGATGGGGAGTGTTGTCCGCCATTCCTTTGTAGGGAACCTACAAGGTCACGGACGGCGCCCACAGGTCCGTGATCGCTACTCCCGCGGACTGCAGGAGGGCGCGCAGCGTGGAGATGCTGAGCCCGACCACGGCGTGCGGGTCGCCGTCGACGCGGTCGACGAAGGCACCGCCGAGCCCGTCGATGGTGAATGATCCGGCACACTGCAGCGGCTCGCCGCTCGCGACGTACGCTTCGACCTCCGCGTCGGACATCGCGCCGAAGTGGACCGTCGCGGAGGAGACGGCGCCGATCGTGGCACCGGATCCGCCCTCGCGCGTGTCCACGAGCCAGTGGCCCGTGTGCAGGACGCCGGACCGCCCGCGCATGCGGCGGATCCGCTGCACGGCGACCGACGGCTCGTAGGGCTTGCCGTGCGCCTCGCCGTCGAACTCGAAGACGGAGTCGCAGCCGATGAGGAGGGTGTCGTCGGCCTCGGGCAGTGCCGCGACGGCCTCGGCCTTCGCGCGTGCCAGGAGCAGGGAGGTGTCGTGGGCGTCGAGCGTCCCGTAGGAGGCGACGACGGCCTGTTCGTCCACGTCGGACACCAGGACGGAGTGCCGGATCCCCGCCTCGGCCAGGAGCTTCGTGCGGGCGGGGGACTTCGAGGCGAGGATCAGGCGGAGGGTCATGGACCAAGCCTAGGCGGCAGGGCACGGGGCGGGTGGAACGGTGGCGTGCCTGCCGGTCCCGGCACTGCAGCGGGACGGGACCGGCAGGAATCTGTCACCAGTAGTGGGCGACGTCGACCACCACCCTCGAGGCGGTGCCGGAACCGGGTATGACGAAGGCGCGGAAGGGAAGCCGTGCCCTGACCCCGAGTGCGAGCGTCGTCTGCCCCTCGAAGCTTCCAGCCCATGCGACCTGGCGGAAGGTGGAGTAGCCCGTCACGTTCACGAGCTCGCGGCCGTTGGCGAAGGTGTACGTAGCGACCCCGTTCCGATAGGCGGGAGCTTTCACGACCACGGAGAGGCGAGCCCCGCCGCGCACCGGGACGACGAACCCGGATCCGTCGCTACGGACTGCGTCGACGTATCGGACGGTGTAGCCGTTCACAGGCCCACTGACGTCGATCACGAGCCGATCGAAGCAGTCGTGCCGGCCGGAACGGACGTTGATGATGGGAGCGGAGGACAGGGTGCCGGCGGTCTCCGCCGTCGAACCCCAGGTGATGCCGCAGTATGCGGCGGATGCCGGCGGTCCCCCTGCGAGGCCGAGGCCTGCAGCGAGGGCGAGTGCGGCGAGTGTGGCGGAGAATCTCCCCGTCAGGCGCGATCTGTTCATAGCGCACCACCTTGTAGAGCTGGATAGGTGCACCCATAGTGCGCCTGCCCTCAGGGAAAAGCGCCGCCGTCGCGCTGAACGCCGCCCAATCGTTAGGGGTACACCGAATCGTTAGCCGGAGCCGCCGGACGGCTGTGCCCGGCGGGCGGAGGTGATCCCGCCCGCCGGTCACGGGGAACTACGAGGCGGACACCAGTGCCCGGCGCAGCGTGTCGAGTCCCACGGAGCCGAGGTTCAGGGCGCGGGTATGGAAGGCCCGCAGATCGAAGGCGTCGCCCTCGCTCGTGCGCACCTCGTCACGGATCTGCTCCCACAGGCGCTGGCCGATCTTGTACGACGGCGCCTGTCCCGGCCAGCCGAGGTAGCGCGTGTACTCGAAGTTCAGCTGGCCCTCGCTGATGGCGATGTTCTTCTTCAGGAAGTCGTAGCCCTTGTCCGGCGTCCAGGTCCCCTCGCCCCAGCGTTCCGGGATCTCCAGCTCGAGGTGCACGCCGATGTCGAAGACGACGCGGGCGGCGCGCATACGCTGCGCGTCGAGCATCCCGAGGCGGTCTCCCGGGTCGGCGAGGAAACCCAGTTCCTGCATGAGCCGCTCGGAGTAGAGCGCCCAGCCCTCGCCCTGCCCCGACACCCAGATGGCATTGCGGCGCCAGGGGTTCAGGAGTGCACGCTGGTAGGTCGCCGTGGCGACCTGCAGGTGGTGGCCCGGGATGCCCTCGTGGTAGACGGTGGTGGTCTCCTTCCATGTGGTGAAGGAGTCCTCACCCTCCGGCACGGACCACCACATGCGGCCCGGGCGGGAGAAGTCGTCGCTGGGGCCCGTGTAGTAGATGCCGCCCTCGTTGGTCGGGGCGATCCTGCACTCGAGCCGGCGCATCACGTCCGGGACGTCGAAGTGCACGCCGGCCAGCGCGTCGACGGCCCTGTCCGAGAGATCCTGCATCCATGCCTGGAGCGCGTCGGTACCGTGCAGCTGGCGGGCGGGATCCTCGTCGAGGATCCGCATGGCCTCCTCGATCGACGCGCCCTCGCGGATCTCGTTCGCCACGGCCTCCTGTTCGGCGATGACGCGATCGAGCTCCTCGACGCCCCACTGGTACGTCTCCTCGAGGTCGACGGCGGAACCGAGGAACACGCGCGACATCAGGGCGTAGCGCTCGCGCCCGACGGCGTCCTTCTCCGGTGCGGTGGGCAGGAGGTCGTCCTGCAGGAACGATGCGAGGGAGCGGTAGGCGCCACGGGCGGCTTCCGCTCCGGCGCGGAGCTGCTCGCGCACCGGCGCCGGCAGCTCGCCGTCGTCCCCGCGCTCCGTGGTGCCGAGCGAGTCGAAGAATCCGCCGTCCTCCGCGTACTTGGCGGACTGCTCGATGACGATTTCCACCTGGCGCCGGGCAGCGACGTGACCGCGCTCGCGGCCCGCGCGCAGGGACGAGATGTACCCCTCGATCGCGCCGGGGACGTTGGCCATGCGGCCGGCGATGTTGCCCCAGTCCTCCGCGGTGGCCGTGGGCATGAGGTCGAAGATCGCCCGGATGTCCTGGGCCGGGCACGCGATGTTGTTCAGTTCGGCGAAGCTGTAGCCCGCCTCGTGGATCTCGAGGTCCAGCCCGAGCCGTTCGCGCATCGCGTCGAGGGTGACGGCGTCGACGTCGTCGGCGGGCTGAAGGCCCTCGAGCAGTCGCAGGGTGTTGCGGGCGGCCTCGGCGAGGGCTTCGATGCCGGCCGGCGAGTAGTCCTGGTATTCGGTCTCGTGGCCGGCGATGCCCAGTTCGGTGGCGAAGTTGGGTATGAGCTCGAGGAGGGTCTCGTAGTACGAGGTGGCGACGGCGTCGATGGCCGTGGACCGCCGTGCTGGCTGCTCGCTGGAGGAGGGGACGGGAGCTGGGGTGTTCTGGGTCACGTCCAGAGCCTAGCGCCAGCCGGTTGCCGAAGGCCACCGAGTGCCGGGTGCGCGGCGACGTCGACCGGATGATCGCCGAGGGACTCGCGACGTAGGGTGCAGGAATGACCACAGCAAATGCACGTCCTGACGCACCCGATCGGCGCTGCAGCGAACGGGGACCTCGTCGGGCGGACAGCGGGCAGGCCGGCCTCCTGCCCGTCCGGGAACCGAACACCTCCACCACCTTCCGAAGGGACCCGTCGATGCCGCACACCCACCCCATCCTCGAGCAGGACAGAGCCTCGCAGTGGCTCGGTATCGACGTCGACCGGGCCCTGTTCGGTGACGCGCAGATCTCCATGACCGTCCGGGAGGAGATGGTGAACGGCTTCGGCATGGCCCATGGCGGCATCATCTTCGCCTTCGCCGACACGTGCTTCGCCCTCGCCTGCAACGATCCGGAGGCCGATCGCGACGCCGGTCCCGCGACCATCACGGTGGCCTCCGGCGCCGACATCAACTTCGTGGCACCCGCCTTCGAGGGCCAGACCCTGACGGCCGTCGGCAGGGAGGTGAGCCGGAGTGGCCGCAGCGGGATCTACGACATCCGTGTCACTGCCGGCCACACCCTGATCGCCGAATTCCGGGGCCGCAGCCGAACCATCCCGAAGCACGCGCGCGACTGAACCAGGGAGTGCCGTCGTCGGGCCGACGTGACCGGATGGTTCGCCGATGCCCATGGCCCTCGGCAGGAAGTGCACCTACCGTGGGGACATCACACGAGGGGGAGCGGATGGACCATCAGCGCGAGCAGCAGCCGGCACCCGTCGATCGGGTCGCCATCGACGGGGGCCGCTTCCCCGAGGCGGAGGACGCCCTCCTGCGGTCCTCCTTCGGCCTCGGTGCCGCGATGACCGCCGATGCCGCTGTCGACCAGGTCACCAGCCCGCTCGGTGCGCTCCACGCCCTGTCCCTGCTGCGGGCCGGAGCCGGGAGCACGACGGCCGCGGAGATGGATGCCGTGCTCGGGCTGCCGGCCGAGCACCACGAGGCGATGAACGCCCTCCTGGCGCGCATGGAGAGCTTCGACGGTGATCCGGGGAGCGTCGACGAGGAGGATCCCCCCGAGAAGCCCCTGGTGCACCTCGCGAGTGCGGTGTTCGTTCCCGCGGCCGGAACCACCGGCGAGCGCTTCCTCGACACGCTCGCGCGGCACTACGGGGCAGGCGTCCATGAAGTCGATTTCGGAGACCCGTCGACGGCGGCACGCATCGACGAGTGGGTGTCGAGGGAGACGGGCGGACGGGTCGGGAAGGCCCCGCTCGAGGTCGGTGCGGGCACGACGCTGTCCCTGCTCACCACCGTCTACTTCGCGGCGGCCTGGGACGAGCCCTTCGATCCGTCCGGGACCTTCGACCAGGACTTCCTGCTGGCCGATGGCAGCACAGTGGGGGTCCCGATGATGCACGGGACGCGGACGGTGCGGTACGTCGCGGTGGATGGCTGGTCCGGGCTCGACCTGCGCTATGGCCAAGGCTTCTTCCTGCGGCTCCTGCTGCCCGCGGACGGATCACCGGCGCGATGGACCGGGCAGGAGTTCCTCGACATGGCGGAGCTGCTCGATGCAGCCGAGGTCGTCCGGGTGGACGTGGCACTGCCGAGGTGGGACCACGGGTTCGAGCTGGACCTCCGGGAGTCGCTGGCCGCTGTCGGGCTCTCCGAGTCCTTCGGGCCCGACGCCGATTTCCATGCCATCCAGCCGGGCTCCGTCGTCGCGGGCGCTGCGCAGGTGGCCACCATCACGGTGGCGGAGAAGGGGACGGTCGCCGCGGCGGTGACGCAGTTCGCGATGGCGACGAGCGCTCCGATGCCGCCCGAGGCGAGGATCTCCTTCGACCGGCCCTTCGGTTACCAGATCGTCCACGAGGAGACGGGACTGCCGCTGTTCCTGGGGACGGTCTCCGACCCGCGCTAGGGCCAGGTCCCGGCAGCGTCAGCGCACGCTCCGCCGCCACGATCCGGGACCCGGCGTCGGGCCCAGCCGCAGCATGGCCCGGCGGACCCACGAGCGACCGTGGTCCGGCGCGCCGTCCGCGTCACCGGCGCCCTGCAGGGCGACGACGACGGCGGTGAGCGCGGCGAGCTCCTCCTCGGTCGGCCGGCCGGACACCACGGACAGGAGTGCGGGGCTCTCCCCGGTGGCGCCGTCGGGTGTGCCGTCGCGGGCCGTCACAGCGGGATGTTCCCATGCTTCTTGGCGGGGTTGGCCGCCCGCTTGTCGCGCAGCGCGCGGAGCCCCCGGACGATCTGCAGCCGTGTCTCGGACGGCGCGATCACAGCGTCGACGTAGCCGAGCTCGGCCGCCTGGTACGGGTTCAGCAGCTCCTCCTCGTACTGCTGCACGACGTCGGCGCGGGCGGCCTCGACGTCCCCGCCGGCATCGGCCACTGCCTTGAGGTGGCCGCGGTAGAGGATGTTGACGGCCCCCTGCGCTCCCATGACGCCGATCTGCGCCGTGGGCCAGGCCAGGTTGAGGTCCGCGCCGAGCTTCTTGGAGCCCATGACGATGTACGCGCCGCCGTACGCCTTGCGCGTGATGACCGTCAGCTTCGGCACGGTGGCCTCGGCGTAGGCGTAGAGCAGCTTGGCCCCCCGCCGGATGATGCCCTGGAACTCCTGGTCCTTGCCGGGCAGGAAACCGGGCACGTCCACGAGGGTCAGGATCGGGATGTTGAAGGCGTCGCAGTGCCGCACGAAGCGGGCAGCCTTCTCCGAGGCGTTGATGTCGAGGGTGCCGGCGAACTGCAGGGGCTGGTTGGCCACGATCCCGATGGTGTGCCCCTCGACGCGCGCATAGCCGGTGACGACGTTGGGTGCGTAGAGCGCCTGCATCTCGAGGAAGTGGCCGTCGTCCACGATGGCGGCGATGACCGCGTGCATGTCGTACGGTTGGTTCGCCGCGTCGGGGATGAGGTCGTCGAGAGCGAGGTCCTCGTCCGTGATGTCGGCCTCCTCCACGAACGCCGTCAGCGGGGCCTCCGCGAGGTTGTTCGAGGGCAGGAAGTCGAGCAGCTCACGGACGAAGCCGATCGCATCGGCCTCGTCCGTCGCGAGGTAGGCGGACGTGCCCGTCGTCGTGTTGTGCTGCCGCGCCCCGCCGAGGGTCTCCATGTCCACGTCCTCGCCCGTCACGGTCTTGATGACGTCGGGACCCGTGATGAACATGTGCGAGGTCTTGTCCACCATCACCACGAAGTCGGTCAGCGCGGGGGAGTAGGCGGCGCCACCGGCGCAGGGTCCCATGATGAGCGAGATCTGCGGGACCACGCCCGAGGCGTGGACGTTGTTGCGGAAGATGTCGGCGAACATGGCGAGCGATGCCACACCCTCCTGGATGCGGGCGCCGCCGCCGTCGTTGATGCCGACCACCGGGCAGCCGTTGCGCAGGGCGAACTCCTGCACCTTGACGATCTTCTCGCCGTTGACCTGGCTGAGCGAACCGCCGTAGACGGAGAAGTCCTGGCTGTAGATGGCGATCAGCCGGCCGTCCACGGTCGCGTAGCCGGAAACCACGCCGTCGCCCAGCGGCTTCTTCCTCTCCATGCCGAAGGCGGTGGACCGGTGGACCGCGAGGGCATCGAACTCGACGAACGAACCCTCGTCGACGAGGAGATCGATCCGTTCCCTGGCAGTGTTCTTGCCGCGCGCGTGCTGCTTGTCGATCGCCTCGGGACCGGAGGGCTGCTCGGAGAGCGCCTTGCGCCTCCTGAAGTCGGCGAGCTTCCCGGCCGTCGTGGTGAGGTCGGGTTGCAGGTCCTGGTGCATGGAATCTCCGGTCGGCGGGTGGCTGGGGGGCGGGCGCGGGCCTTGACTGGAGGATTCCGACAAAGCGCGGCGCTTTTCACCCAGTCTAGTGAGGATCCCGGGGCCCACCGTTGTAGGACGTCTACAGTTTCCGCTTCCATCACTTAGCCGCCGCACCGATGTTACTCACGAGTAACATCGGTGCGTCGCACGCCGTCGGGAAGGCCCCGCTGCTTACAGTGGGGCCATGACTGCACGCAATGAAGCTCAGGAATCCGCGGCGCCGACGGGTGCGGGTACGGCGTCGACCCTCGCCGGGCGCACTCTCCTCATGTCCGGCGGGAGCCGCGGCATCGGCCTCGCCATCGCACTGCGAGCCGCGCGCGACGGCGCCAGGGTGGCCATCCTGGCCAAGACGGGGGAGCCCCACCCGAAGCTCGAAGGCACCGTCCACACCGCTGCGGAGCAGATCGAGGCCGCGGGCGGATCCGCCCTTCCCCTCGTGGGCGACGTGCGGAACGACGACGACGTCCGGGCCGCGGTCGAGGCGACCGTGAGCACCTTCGGCGCGATCGACATCGTGGTGAACAACGCCTCGGCGATCGATCTGTCGAAGACACCGGACGTGGACATGAAGCGCTACGACCTCATGGCCGACATCAACGTCCGCGGCACCTTCATGCTGAGCAAGTTCGCCCTGGACGCCCTCCGGCAGTCCGGCAACCCGCACATCCTGACCCTCTCGCCACCGCTGAACCTCGAGCCACGATGGGCCGGCATGCACCTGGCCTACACCATGGCGAAGTACGGCATGAGCCTGACCACGCTCGGGCTCGCCGAGGAGCTCCGGGCCGACGGCATCGCCGTGAACTCGCTCTGGCCGGCGACCCTCATCGACACGGCGGCCATCCGCAACATGCCCGGCGGCAGCCGGATGGTGCGCGCAGCCCGGAGTTCCGCGATCGTCGCCGATGCCGCGCACGCCGTCCTGGTCAGGGACGCCCGCACCTGCACCGGCAACTTCTTCACCGACGAGGAAGTGCTGCGTGCAGAGGGCATCACGGACCTCACCCGGTACAGTCTGGGCGCTCCGGAGGACCAGCTCGTCCCCGACATCTTCCTCTGAGCCGCGGACCCCGAGGAGCGGAGGCGCCGGGTTGGATAAGATCGATGCCATGTCCTCCCGCTATTCCAATCTCGAGCGCCCGGGCCTGGACCTCGGCGCACTGAGGACAGCCCTGTGCATGCCGTCGGGGCCCTTCTCGAGGCTGGACATCGTGGCCCGGACGGGATCGACGAACACCGACCTGGTCGACGCCGCGCAGCGGGAAGCGGCAGGCTGGCCCGACCTCAGCGTCCTCGGCGCCGAGGTCCAGACCGCCGGCCGCGGGCGGCTCGATCGCGCCTGGGTGGCCCCGGAACGGTCCTCGCTGTTCGTCAGTGTCCTGCTGCGGCCGTTCAACCGCCAGGGGCGACCCGTTCCCACCGCGGCCTACTCCTGGTTCTCGCTCCTCGCGGCACTCGCGCTCGCGGAGAGCGTCGAGGACCGCACGGAGATCGCGCCGCAGCTCAAGTGGCCCAACGACGTCACGGTGGACGGACGGAAACTCGCCGGGGTCCTGGCCCAGTTCGTGCCGGGTGCGGGTGCGGAGCCGCCCGCCGTCGTCGTCGGCGTCGGGCTCAACGTAAGCCTCACGGACGAGGAACTCCCCGTGCCCACGGCCACGAGCCTGCTCCTCGAGTACGCCGGCACCACGGACCGGAACATCCTGCTCAAGTCCTTCCTGCGCACCTTCGCCGACTCCTACCGCGCCTTCTGCGACGTCGACGGCGATGCCGGGGTGGACTGGGACAACGGCCCGTCCCTGCTCACGCGCGTCGGCGCCCGCATGGCCACCCTCGGGCAGGACGTCCGGGCGGAGCTGCCGGGCGGGGTGGCGCTGAGCGGCCGCGCGCTCGCCCTCGACCCGCACGGCGCGCTGATCGTGCGCGACGAGGACGGCGAGCGGCACACCGTCTCGGCGGGCGACGTCGTGCACCTGCGTCCGCAGGAGTAGCCATGCGGATCAAGCTGCTGCCCGGGGAACGCGTCCTCGTGCGCACCCGGCCCAACCCCCTGCCGCTCGTGGGGCCGGTGATTGCAGGCTTCGTCCTGTTGGCGGCGGGCGGCTTCGGCCTGGGCTACCTGGGTCGGCGGGACCTGCCCGGCGGGCTCGCCGAGTGGCAGCCGGTGCTGCTGCTGGGAGCACTCGCCGTCGTGGCCCTCCTCCTGCTCCGCGTCGTGGTGCGGCCGCTGGTGCGGTGGTCCAGCAACCGCTACGTCCTCACGAGCATGCGCCTCATCCACCGGCGGGGAGCCACCCGGAGGACCGAACACCAGATCAACCTGTCCGCCATCTCCCAGCTGCAGACGGAGCAGGGTCTGCTGCAGCGGATGGTGGGCAGCGGGACCCTCATCGCGGACCTGGGGTTCGACCGCGCGCATGCCTACCGGCACGTTCCGCAGATTGCGACGTTCAAGGAGTACGCGGTGCAGGCGATCGGCGACCTACCGCTGACACGCATGTTCGACGGTGTGGACATGGAGATCGATCCGCAGTACGCCCGTGGCGGACTGCCCCGGACACAGCAGGAATGGAGAAGCGAGCAATCGTGACAGTCGAGGACCGCCACGAGCCCGGGCAGCCCGGCCGAACCGACGCCGGCCCGGTCGGGGAGACCGCGGTCGGCCGCGGACAGTCCGATGACGCCCCCGAGGCCTCCGCGTCCAAGGCCGTCTGGCAGCTGCAGCCGGACATGGCCACGGGAGGCGGTGCCGACGCGGCGCCGCCGGCCGGCCCGATCGAACTCGACCGCGAGACGATCCGGCGCCTCGAACGCGAACTCCTCGGGGCCGAGCGCACCCTCAAGCGCCGCGACATCGCCGCCGGCGCGGGGGTGTCCCTGCTGTCCGCGCGCAAGCTGTGGCGCGCCATGGGCTTCCCCAACATCGGGGACGACGACGTGGCCTTCACCGAGAAGGACCTCCTCGCGCTGACGACGATCATCGACATGGTGCGCCAGGAGCAGCTCACCGAGGACGCCGCCATCTCCATCACGCGCGCCGTGGGCCAGATGACCGACCGCATGGTGGTGTGGCAGATCGAGGCCATCGTCGAGGAGATGGTGGCCCAGCGCGGGTTCACGGACGCCGATGCACGGAAGACCCTCGTCTCCGAACTCCCGGACCTGATCGAACCGCTCGAGAAGACACTCGTCTACGCGTGGCGCCGCCAGATGAACGCCGCCGTGCAGCGGTTGGCCCTGCGCGCGGAGTCGGGGCTGGCGTCGAGCGAGGCAGGGCGCGACGGCGACGAGCAGGACGCGCCGCTGCCGCTGGCCCGAGCGGTGGGGTTCGCCGACCTCGTCTCGTACACGTCGCTGTCGCGGCGCATGAACGAGCGGACGCTCGCGCAGCTCGTGCAGCGGTTCGAGAACAAGTGTGCCGAGATCATCTCCGTGGGCGGCGGGCGCCTCGTGAAGACGATCGGCGACGAGGTCCTGTACATCGCCGAGTCGCCGGAGGCCGGAGCCGAGATCTCGCTGGCCCTCGCGAAGGCCTTCACGGAGGACGAGTTCCTTCCCTCGGCGCGGTGCTCCCTTGTCTGGGGCCGCGTCCTGTCCCGGCTCGGGGACATCTACGGGCCCACCGTCAACCTGGCCGCACGGCTCACGGCGCTCGCCGAGCCGGGAGAGGTGCTCGTCGATTCCGCCACGGCCGCGACCCTCGAGAACAACGAGAAGTTCGTCCTGGCTCCGCACGAGCCGCGGCAGGTGCGCGGCTTCGGCGAGGTCCGCCCGGTGACGCTGGCCCGGGGGACCGGTACGGGGATCATCCTGGACTGACGGCCGAACCGCAGCGACGCGGATCGGTGCCCGGGCCGACAAAGGGCAGAATGGGGACATGACAGACCAGCAAGCCCGCCTCCGCGCGGCCGCACGCTCCCTCCCGGTTCCTGCCCAGCCGGGCCGTGCAGGACGGGTGCCCGGAGGCCGCCATGCGTGAGTCGACGGCCAACGGGTCCCACGCGGTCGACCTGCGCGCCGGGGCCGGCAGCACGGAGGACCCTCCCGCCCAGCAGCACCAGGGCGTGGCACCGGGGCTGGGCATCCGGCTCACCTGCGGGTTCGGCACCGACCGGGGGCTCCGCCGTGAACTCAACGAGGACTCCTTCATCGCGCTCGAGCCCGTCTTCGCCGTCGCCGACGGCATGGGGGGACACGAGGCAGGCGAGGTGGCCAGCAGCATCTGTGTCCGGACCCTCGCGGACAGCAGCATCATCGGCACCAGGACCCCGCACTTCCAGGCGGGCGATCTCGAGGAGCTCATCCGACAGGCCGACGCGCGGATCCGCCGGGAGGCAGGCGGCCATGCCGGTACCACCCTGACCGGGGTGGTGCTGGTCGAGGAGTCGGGAGCCCCCTACTGGCTCTTCTTCAACGTGGGCGACTCCCGGACGTACCGACTGAGCAACGGCACCTTCGGCCAGATCTCGGTGGACCATTCCGAGGTGCAGGAGCTCGTGGAGATCGGGCAGATCACGGAGGAGCAGGCACGGACCCACCCCCGCCGGCACGTCGTCACCAGGGCGCTGGGCACGGGGGACGACGCCGAGGCGGACGTCTGGCTCCTGCCCGTCGAGCCGGGGGACCGCATCCTGCTCTGCTCGGACGGACTGAGCGGGGAAGTGGCGGACGACGGCATCTACGCCGTCCTCAGCGAGGTCGCGGACCCGCAGGAGGCCTGCGACGCGCTGATCGCCGCAGCGCTCCGCTCGGGCGCCCGGGACAACGTCACCGTCATCGTCGTGGACGTCACCGACCCGGGCGAGGAGCCTGCCGGGCCGGCACCTGCGTCCGCGGGCGGACTCTTCGCGGCCGACTCGGACCGACGCTCCCCGGGGGACCGCCCGTGAGGTATTCCACCGCCCGGACCGATCTCCGCTCCATCCCTGGATCGGAGCTGCTCCGGTGCGGGTGAGTGTCACCCGTGACGGCCTGGAGCTTCCCGACGGTGTTGTTCCGCAGCTCCGGGAGTTCGACGTCGAGGAGTACACGCCGCTGACGACGGTCCTGGAAGGATGCGGCCTCCCCCTCTCCTTCGTCGACGGCGCGGGACTCTGGACGGTCGTCGCCGGCCGGGCCGAGTCGGTCGTGGCGGTGGTCCGTCAGGTCCCGCGCGCGGACGGCAGGGGCTTCCTGCCGGAGGTCCTGTTCGCCCTCGACCGGTCGTGCGGGGAACTCGCGGCGGAGGACGGCGTCCTCCGGCTCGCCTTCCGGTCGACGCCGGGACCGCTCGCGGACGTCCTGGCGCCGGCCAGGGACGGACGGCTGTGGCGCCCGTCCGCGCGCGGCGGGGCGGTGGACAACACGCCGGTCGCCGACGCGGTCGCCCGGTTCTCCGAGCGACCGGGACAGCGGACGATGATCGAGGTCCTGAGGACCTGCCTGTCGGGCGAGCTGCTGATGGACGTCACGGGTTCGGATCCGTCCGCCCCCGCGGTGCGGAGCTTCGCGGGCTCGGACGGCGCCCGGGCGCTCGGCGTCTTCACCAGCCAGGCGGAGCTCTCCAGATTCCTCGAGGGCGGGCCGACCGCAGGCCCGCCGCAGTCCCTGGCGCTGCCCGGCGTGGTCGCACTGGAGACTGCGCTGATGGATCCGGCGGTCGAGCGGGTGTACGTGGATCCGGCCGGCCCGACGTGCGGGCTGGTCCGCGACGACCTGGCGTTCGCACTGCAGGGCCCACCCAATGCCCTGCTCCGCGACGTCGTGGTGCGACAGGGGTCGCAGCAGGAGCTGTTCACCGCCATGCTCGGCGAGAGCGTGCTGTTCCTGGCCGAGTCGGAACGGGACGGTCGGCGGGAACTCGTGACGGTCCCGGGCGAGGGCACCGGATCGACCGGCGTGCACCTCGCCGTGTTCACCTCCGCGGCGGAGGTCGCTGCATTCGACCCCGAGGTCTCGGCGCGGGCTTCCTCGACCGGCTGGGTGGCGGAGCTGGTCTTCGGGCGGCGGCTGGGCGGGATGGTGATCGACCCGGCCGGTCCTTCGGCGTCGATCGGCGCGTTCCAGCTGTGGCACATCCTGGCCAACCCGTCCCTGGACCGAGGGACGGAGCATTCCGGGCAGGAGCGACGGACCGGGGCATGATGGAATGTGTGCCGGGCAGGTGCGGCGGTGCCCGGCTCATCGACAAGCACAGGGGGAGAGTTGACCGACCAGAAGTCCTTCACCCGGACGCGCAGCAGCCGGCAGCACGGGAGCACCGATGACTGATCCGGTCATCGCCAGCCTCAGGAGGGCCCTCGAGGCCCACCCGGGTGACGTCGTCCTGCGGATCCACCTCGCGCAGACCCTGCTGGCCGGCGGCGACCCGGCCGCTGCCATCGCCGAGGCGAGCCTCGCCCTGCAGGCGGACCCGGCGAACGACCAGGCGCGGCTCCTCCTGGGTACCGCCGCAACAGCACTGAGCTCGCCGCCCGGCGCAGCCGAGCCCGATGACGCGCCGGGCGGCGGAGCGGCGCCGGGCGCTCCGGCCGGACCCGCCGCCTTCGACTGGGACAAGGCGGAACACGAGGTGGGGAGCGCCGTACCGCCTCCCTTCGTGGAGGCGAGCCCCGTCCCGGTCGGCCCGGCGGCGGACGACGGCGACGGCACCGCACCGGTCGAGGTACCGCGCGAGGCCGTGACACTGTCCGACGTCGGTGGGCTCGACGACGTGAAGCGTCGGCTCGAGGAGTCCTTCCTCGCGCCGATGCGCAACGCCGAGGTGGCCCGGGCGTTCGGCAAGTCCCTGCGCGGCGGCCTGCTGCTGTACGGTCCGCCGGGCTGCGGGAAGACCTTCCTGGCCCGTGCCGTCGCGGGTGAACTCGGTGCGACCTTCCTGTCCGTGTCGATGACCGATGTGATCGGGTCGTTCATGGGCGAGACGCAGAAGAACCTCAAGCGGGTCTTCGACGAAGCCCGGGCCCAGGCCCCCACAGTGCTCTTCATCGACGAGATCGACTCTCTCGGGATGCGGCGGGGCGCCCTCTCGGGCGGAGGAGCCGCCTGGCTGCGCCAGATGGTGAACGAGCTGCTGCTGCAGCTGGATTCCATGAGCGGAGACAACGACGGCCTGTACGTCCTGGCCGCGACGAACAACCCGTGGGACCTCGACGAGGCGCTCCTGCGCCCCGGCCGGCTGGACCGCTCGATCCTCGTGAGTCCGCCCGACCACGAGGCGCGGGCGTCGATCCTTCGCCATCACCTGAAGAACCGTCCGATCGCGGGCATCGACGTGCAGCACCTCGCCACCGTGACGGAGGGTTTCTCCGGAGCTGATCTCGAGCACGTGGCCGTCACGGCGGCGGAGAAGGCCATGATGCAGTCGATCGCGCAGGGGGCGATCAGCCCGATCACCATGGACCACCTCGGTGACGCGCTGCGGGAGATCAGGCCGAGCACCGTCGCATGGCTCGAATCGGCGCGCAACGTGGTGCGGTTCTCCAACGCGAACGGCCGCTACGACGACCTCGCGGCCCTGCTCGACGGCAAGAAGCGCCGGTGAGCGAGGTCGTCGACCTCGACGTCCTGTCCAACCGCTTCGAGATCCTCGCCGCCCAGCAGCGTGCCCGTGACGCGGTCGACCTGCTGGAAGGGCAGGCGGCGTACCACGGGGACGAGCCCCTCTACTGGGCGCTCCTCGGGCGGGCACTCGTGATGGACCAGCGGTTCGTTGACGCCGAACACGCCGGGCGCCGGGCCGTGGAGCTCGAGCCGAACGCCGCCGGGACGCAGATCATCCTGCTGCTCGCGCTCCTCGGTCAACGCCGGACCGACGAGGCCGTGGCACTCGCCTGGTACGTCGTCGAACAGCATGCCGAGGAGCCCGACGCCCACTACTGGCTCAGCCGGGCGCTCCTCGTGCGCCGGCGCGACCACCAGGACCTGGTGGTCGCCCATCAGGCCGCGCGCCATGCGCTGTCCCTGAACGCGGATGCGGCAGCGTTCACGCAGGCGGCGCAGACCGCGTCGCTGCTCGACGACGACGGCGAGGCCCGGGCTCTGCTGGCCGCCGGCCTCGCGCAGTTCCCCCAGGACCGCGAGCTCCTCCTGCTCAGCGGGCGGATCCGGGGCGGGGAGAGGGTGGTGGGGCCGCGCGAGGAGCTCGTCGGCGGGATCCTGAGGATGAGCCCCCTGGACACCTCCGCGGAGGCGGATCTCGCCTCGAGCCCGCTGCGCTGGGTGCGCGGCCGCCTCTTCCTCCTCTGGTACCACGTCCTGGCGTTCGCCCTCCTGGCGGTCGTCCTGCTGCCGGTGCCCGTGCTGGTCGCCGTCACCCTGACGGCCGCCGGAGTCCATGCCGCGCTGGTCGTTCGGAGCTACAGGAAGCTGGACGCGGTCCTCCCCGGGGGGTACCTGCGGGAGCAGCTGGCGGATCCGGGGCGCGGCAGGAACAGCGTCGCGGCCGGCGCGGTGGCCGCCGTCCTGGTCCTCGTCGGCACCGTCCTCGCCGCCCTCCACCCGGATCCCGGTCCCGGTGTCGGCGACGGGAGCCTCGTCCTGGCCGCCGTCGTCCTGGCCGCTGGACTGCTGGCGGTGGAGCGGGCCCTGGCGCGCCTCTCCGTGACAGGCCGGTCCGAGGACCGCCGGCGGCAGGACTACCACCTCATCCGCTTCGGGGACAACGCATCCTCCTACCGACGCTACTGGCTGGCCGCGCTCGCCGGGATCGTCCCGGTGATGGTCACGGCCAACACCGGGGGAGACGCGACGGCCGGAGCCGGGATGCTCGCCGTCGGGATCCTGTGGACCGTCAAGACCCTCGACCTGCTGGTCCATTCGCGGGCCGTGGCCGGAGGCGAGAACCCATGGGTGACGGGCGCCGCGCTCAGCCGGGCCGGGAAGGGCCGGCAGGCCGTGCGGGGCCGGCTCCTCGGCGCCCGGTTCCTGCTGATCATGCTCTTCGTGTGCTTCTTCACCTGCTCTCTCGGATTCGGCATCTTCATCGGCGGGTTCATCGA
>NZ_CP024915.1:769632-776908 GCF_002953615.1 Arthrobacter agilis
TGGCACCGTGCGGCGCCGGCCGCCGTGACGATCGTCGAGAGGGTTCCCGCCGTCGTGCGCTGGGACGCGCTGTAGCCGCGCTCGACGACGGCGACCGGCATGTCGGGCCGCATCCCTGCCCTGCCGAGACCGGAGACGAGCTGCGGCAGCGTCGAGACGCCCATCAGGACCACGAGGGTCCCCCCGAGCCCTGCCAGGTGCAGGTGCTCCTCGTCGGTCAGCGGTGCATGGCCGGAGACGACGGTGAACAGATGGCTGACGCCGCGGTGCGTGACGGGGATGCCGGCGGCAGCCGGTACGGAGATCGCCGAGCTGACGCCGGGGATCACGCGGCACGGTACCCGCGCCTGGAGGCACGCGGCGAGTTCCTCGCTGCCGCGGCCGAACACGAACGGATCGCCGCCCTTGAGCCGGACCACGGAGCGACCCGCGAGCGCATGCCGCACCAGGAGCTCGTTGATGCCGGACTGCGGGACCCGGTGGTGGCCGGGGAGCTTGCCGACGTCCACCAGCTCCGCTGCGGGGGCCAGCTCCGCGAGCGAGTCCGTCGGGGCGAGCCGGTCGTAGAGCACCACGTCGGCCCCCCGGAGCGCTGCGGCCGCGTCGAGTGTCAGGAGCCCCAGCGCGCCGGGACCGCCGCCCACCAGGGTCACCGATCCGGAGTCCTCGGCCGCCGGTTCGGTGCCGAGGAGCGTGCCCGTGCGACGGCACGCGGCCCGGACCGCGTCGGCCAGGGGCTCGGGGAGCCCCTCCACGACGACGGCGAGCGCGGTGCCGTGCAGCACGGCGTCGTCGAATCCGGCCGGCGCGGATCCGGTGCAGGGGACCACGTCGGCTCCTGCCGCCCGGTACCGTGCCACCGCCCTGCGGGCGGCCCGCTCGCCGCCGACGACCACCACGCGCCGGCCTGCCAGATCGAGGTCCAGGTGCACGCTTCAGCCCTCCAGGGTTCCGGTTGCGGTGCGGACGGGGATCGCCGTACCGAGTCCCACGCGGCCGGCTCCGGCCTCGATCTCCGCGGGGGTGGCGGGGCGCTGCTGCCCGCGTTCCTCCACGAGGACGATCGACTGGTCCGCGGCGTCGGGGGCGTTGACGAAGGAACGGAAGCGGCGGAGCCGGTCGGGGTCCTTCAGCGTCGCCGCCCATTCGTCCTCGTAGTGTTCGACGTGCCGGGCCATCGCGGCTTCGAGGTCCTCCGCGATCCCGAGGGAGTCGTTCACGACCACGTCCCGCACGTGGTCGAGGCCGCCCTCGAGGTCATCCATCCAGCGGGCCGTCCGCTGCATGCGGTCCGCGGTGCGGATGTAGTACATGAGGTACCGGTCGATGTAGCGGATGAGGGTTGCACCGTCGAGGTCCTGCGCGAGCAGCTGCGCGTGGGCGGGCTGGAAGCCGCCGTTGCCACCCACGTACAGGTTCCAGCCCTGGTCGGTGGCGATCACGCCCACGTCCTTGCTCCGTGCTTCGGCGCACTCCCGGGCACAGCCCGAGACGCCCATCTTGAACTTGTGGGGTGCGCGGAGCCCGCGGTAGCGCAGCTCCAGGTCGATCGCCATGGCGACCGAGTCCTGCACGCCGAACCGGCACCAGGTGGACCCGACGCAGGACTTTACGTTCCGCAGGGCCTTGCCGTAGGCCTGCCCGGACTCGAACCCGGCCTCGACGAGGATCTTCCAGATCTCCGGCAGCTGCTCCAGCCGGGCCCCGAAGAGGTCGATCCTCAGAGCACCGGTCAGCTTGACGTACAGGCCGAACTGCTCGGCGACCTGCGCGATCACGGCGAGCTTCTGGGGCGTGATCTCCCCGCCGGGGATGCGCGGCACCACCGAGTAGGTGCCGTTGCGCTGCATGTTCGCGAGGGCGCGGTCGTTGGTGTCCTGCAGCGTGCCGCGGCCGCCGTCGAGCACGTACTCCCCGCGCTGCGTGGCGAGGATCGAGCCGATGGCCGGCTTGCAGATGTCGCAGCCGTGGCCGGCCCTGGCCTCGTCCGTCGCGCCGAAGCGGCCGAGGATGTCCTGGAAGGAGCCGAGGTCGAGCGCTTGGATGGCCTCGAACAGCTCCGGACGCGACATCGCGAAGTGCTCGCAGATGCCCTTCGGGACGGTCCGGCCGGCCTTGGTGAGCTCGCTGTCGAGCAGCTTCTTGAGCATCGGCACGCAGGAGCCGCACTGGGTCCCGGCCCGCGAGCAGGCCTTGAGGGCCGGCAGGTCCAGCGCCGGTTCCGCGGCGCCGCCGTCCTCCCCCACCCCATGGACCGCCGAGCGGCAGGCACCCGCGGTGACGTTGTTGCACGAGCAGAGGATGACGTCGTCGGGCAGTTCCGACGGCGGCGCCTCGCCGCCACCGGCCGAGGACAGGTACGCACCCGGCTCCGCCGGAAGCTCCCGGCCCAGCAGGGGCCGGAGGGCGGAGTAGGGTGCCGCGTCGCCGACGAAGATGCCGCCGAGCAGCGTCTTCGCGTCGTCGGTGACCACGAGCTTCTGGTAGAGCCCGCGCGCCGGGTCCGCGTAGACGATCTCCAGGCTGCCCTCGGTGTCCGCGAGCGCGTCCCCGAAGCTCGCGACCTCCACGCCGGAGAGCTTGAGCTTGGTGGCCGTGTCGAAGCCGGGGAACGTGGACACACCGCCGAGGATCCCGTCGGCGCAGACCTCGGCCATCGCGTTCGCCGGTGCTACGAGGCCCATGCTGACGCCCTCGTAGCTGGCCACCTCGCCGATCGCCCAGACTCCGGGCATCGCGGTCTCGCACGCCGCGCTGATGACGACGCCGCCGCGGGGCGCCACCTCGAGCCCCGCGTGCCGCGCGAGTTCGTCGCGCGGCCGGATGCCCACCGCGAACACCACGAGGTCGGCCGGCAGCACCGTTCCGTCGCTCAGCGCCACACCCGTGACCCGGCCGTCGTCGTCCGTGTCGATGGACGTCGGCGACCCGCCGCAGTGGATGCCCAGCCCCTTGGCCGCGATGAGGCGGCCCAGCGCCTGCCCGCCGCCCTGGTCGAGCTGGGCGTTCATGAGCCAGCCGGCCCGGTTCACCACGGTCGACGCGGCGCCGAGCTGCTGCAGTCCGCCGGCGGCCTCGAGGCCGAGGAGTCCGCCGCCGATGACGACGGCGTGTGGAGTCCTGCCAAGCTCGGCGGCGAGGCGTGCGGTCTCCGAGCGGAGCCACTGGACGTCGTCGAGCGTCCTGTACACCGCGGCGTGCTCCCCGCCCGGCAGGGGCAGCCGCACGGCGTCGGATCCGGTGGCGAGTACGACGTCGTCGTAGGCGTACTTCTCGCCCGACGCGCCGACGACGCACCGTGCGGCGAGGTCCAACCGGACGGCGCGCTCCCCCGTGACGAGCCGGATGGCCGGTTCGCGCCACATGAGCGGCTCACCGAGGCCGAGGTCGACGTCGTGGAGCAGGGCGCTGCTCAGCGCGACGCGGTCGTAGGGCGCGTGCGGCTCCTCGGTGAGCACGGTGACGGAGAGGCCGTCGGTGCCGCGCCGCCACAGGGCCTCGACGAGCCGGTGGGCTGCCGGCCCGCCCCCGACGACGACGATGCGCCGGTCGGATGCCGGGACGGCGTCGGCGGGCCGGGCTGCTCGGTTCTCGCTCATGGTGTGCCTTCCGTCCGGGGCCGGGGCGGTCCCGCGTCCGGTTCCACCGTACGAAGGGGCAATTACTCCTGTGTGTCGCGGATGTATCGGAAAGTTAACTTCGGGCTCACGGATGGTCGGAGGGCCGGTGAGGCGCAAGTTACCCGGCCGCAACAGCGCCGGGACGCAGGCGACACGTCCGCTGCCTAGCGTTGGTCCCACCGCACACCACCGAGAGGAATGCCATGACCGAACTCGTCCTGCAGCGTCCTGCCGCATCCAGCGCCGGCTGGGTCGCGGTCTGCCACCTCGACGACCTCGAGGAATGCTGGGGAGAGGCGGCCCTCGTCGGCCAGGAACAGGTCGCGCTGTTCCGGTTGCCGGGCAACCTGCTCCACGCCGTGGGCAACATCGACCCCCGGACGCGGGCCGCCGTCATGGCGCGGGGCATCGTGGGATCGCGCGGCACGACGGCGACGATCGCCTCTCCCCTGCACAAGGAGGTCTACGACCTGGCGACCGGGGCGTGCCTCTCCGGAGGGCCGGGTCTGCGTGCGTATCCCGTCCGGTGCGTGGACGGGGTCGTCGAGGTCGGCGTTGCCGCCTGAGGCGCCGCGGGTGCTTCAATGGCTGCCATGACCGCTTCCCCGTCCGGCTTCATAGCGCCCGTCCTGATCGCCTGCTCGCACGGCACCGACAACGCACAGGGGCGCCTCGAGATCGACGCCGTGCGCTCCGGCATCGAGGCCCTGCGTCCGGGGCTCGAGGTCCTCGAGGCATACGTCGATGTGCAGGATCCCGATCTCGTGGAGGTCGTCGCGGCACTGCCGCCCGGGCGCACGGCGGTCATCGTCCCCCTGCTGCTCTCCGTCGGCTACCACGTGAAGGTGGACATCGCGCGCGCTGCTGCGGGCAGGCCGGGCACGGTGGCGGCCCTGCCGCTGGGGCCGGATCCGCGCCTGGCCTCCGTGCTGCAGCAGCGGCTGCTCGAAGCGGGCGTATCGGACGACGACCCCGTGGTCCTGGCCGCCGCCGGGTCCTCCAATGCCTGCGCCGCGGAGGATGTCGCCGAGGTGCTGGCCGTCCTCGCCGAGGGCCGCACGGGTCCTGTGCGTGCGGGGTTCGGATCGAAGGCCTCGCCGTCCGTGCCCGACGCCGTCGCGTCCTACCGCTCGGTCGGGTCGGGGCCTGTGGCCCTGGCCTCCTACCTGCTCGCTCCCGGGTATTTCCACGACCAGTTGGCGAAGGCGGGCGCCGACGTCGTCAGCGCCCCGCTGCTGCCGGATCCTGCGATCGCGGAGATTGCCCTCGACCGGTACGACGACGCCGTGGCGCGCCTGCTCGCGGGTGGTCCGCAGCCGGGGTCCGTATGCCGGCGGCCGTGCCGGGCCCTGGTCCCGACCTGCGTGCGGAGTGCGGCGACCCAGCCGGTCTGACGCGGCGCTGCTACGCGACGGGCTCGAGGGAGAGGCGTTCCTGCACCGTGGCGGCCAGGTCCTCTGCTATGCGCTGCGCCGTGCCGGTGTCGCCCGCCTCGACCATGACGCGCACCACGGGCTCCGTGCCGGAGGGGCGCAGCAGCACGCGTCCGGTCTCACCCAAGATCGCCTCGGCCTCCCGGACAGCCTCCTGCACACCCTCGTCCGAGGTGGCCGCCGTGCGGTCCACCCCCTTGACGTTGATGAGCACCTGCGGGAGTTTCGTCATCACGGCCGCGAGTTCCTTGAGGCTCTTGCCGGTCGCGGCCATGCGTGCCGCGAGCTGGAGGCCGGTGAGGACGCCGTCGCCGGTGGTGGCGTACTCGGCGAAGATGACGTGGCCGGACTGCTCGCCGCCGAGGCTGTAGTCGCCGTCGCGCATACCCTCGAGAACGTAGCGGTCACCGACGCCGGTCTCCTTGATGGTGATGCCCGCCTCGCGCAGCGCGATCTTCAGTCCGAGGTTGCTCATGACGGTGGCCACGAGCGTGTCCTCCCGGAGCTTCCCGGCATCCCTCATGGCCAGTGCCATGACAGCCATGATCTGGTCGCCGTCGACCACCGTGCCCTCGTGGTCCACCGCGAGGCACCGGTCGGCGTCGCCGTCGTGGGCTATGCCCAGGTCGGCGCCGTGCTCGAGCACGGCGGCCTGGAGCTTCTCGAGGTGGGTGGAGCCGTAGCCGTCGTTGATGTTGACGCCGTCCGGGTCGGCACCGATCACCACGATGTCCGCGCCGGCGTGCCGGAACACCTCCGGGGAACAACCGCTCGCCGCGCCGTGCGCACAGTCGAGGACCACCTTGAGCCCCTCGAGGCGGTGCGGGAGGGTCTGCAGCAGGTGGACCACGTAGCGGTCCTCGGCGTCCGCGAAGCGCTGGATCCTGCCCACGTCGCCGGCCACCGGGCGGTGCCGGGGGTTCGCCATCTCGTCCTCGATGGCGTCCTCGAGCGCGTCGCTGAGCTTCTTGCCGCCACGGGCGAGGAACTTGATGCCGTTGTCCGGGGCCGGGTTGTGCGAGGCGGAGATCATCACGCCGAAGTCCGCGTCGAGGTCGGCCACCAGGAACGCCGCGGCGGGCGTGGGGAGGACTCCCGCGTCGTAGACGTCGACACCGGAACTCGCGAGGCCGGCCTCGACGGCTGCGGCGATGAACTCGCCGCTGATGCGCGGATCACGGGCGATCACCGCGGTGGGCCGGCGGTCACCGGCGACGGCGTTGTGCCCGAGCACGACGGCGGCCGCCTGGGCCAGCTGAAGGGAGAGTTCCGCCGTGATCAGGCCGTTGGCCAGACCGCGCACGCCGTCGGTGCCGAATAACTTGCTCATCGTTGATCATCCTAGGTGAAGAACATGACACCACTGAGGTGGGTCCCAACAAGGTTAAAGCACGATGCCCGCCCGGAAGTCCGGACGGGCATCTGCGCGTGTCCCCAGGCTTAGCGCTTGGAGTACTGAGGCGCCTTGCGTGCCTTCTTGAGACCAGCCTTCTTGCGCTCGATGACGCGGGCGTCACGGGTCAGGAAGCCTGCCTTCTTGAGGGCGGGGCGGTTGTTCTCGCGGTCGATCTCGTTCAGCGTGCGCGCAACACCGAGGCGGAGGGCACCGGCCTGGCCGGAGGGTCCACCACCGTGGATGCGGGCGATGACGTCGTACGCGCCGTCGAGCTCGAGGAGCTTGAACGGGTCGTTGACTTCCTGCTGGTGCAGCTTGTTCGGGAAGTAGTCAGCGAGCTCGCGCCCGTTGACGATCCACTTGCCGGTACCGGGGACGAGCCGCACGCGGGCGACTGCTTCCTTGCGGCGTCCAACGGCTCCGCCGCCGACGGTCAGCGCAGGGCGCTCCTTCGTGGTGGCCTCGCTGGCATCGGTGGATTCTGAGGTGTAGCTCGTGAGCTCCTCAGTGGGTTCATTCAGCTCTTCAGTGTTCTGAGCCACGGTTCTCCTTGAAGTGATTTCTTAGTGTTGGTGGCCAGGACTACTGGGCGACCTGGGTGATTTCGAACGTCTTGGGCTGCTGTGCGGCGTGGGGGTGCTCGGCGCCGCGGTAGACCTTCAGCTTGCCGATCTGCTGTGCTGCCAGCGAGTTCTTGGGGAGCATGCCACGGATGGCCTTCTCGACGGCGCGCTCCGGGTTCTTGTCCAGGAGTTCGACGTAGCTGGTCGACTTCAGGCCGCCCGGGTAACCGGAGTGGCGGTAGGCGCGCTTCGCCTGACGTCGGT
>NZ_CP024915.1:777008-780770 GCF_002953615.1 Arthrobacter agilis
GGCCCGTGTCAGGGGTGTAGGGCAAGATAAGGACGGTGACCACAGGAACCGAAGACGCAGCCCAGACCGCCGGATCCGGAGACCGTCAGCCGCCGGGGGACGAGCTCAGGGCCGAGTATGCGCAGCTCGCCGAGGAGGTCCGCGCACACCGCACCGCGTACTACCAGGACGCCGCCCCCACCATCTCCGACGCCGAGTTCGACACCCTCTTCCGGCGGCTCGAGGAGCTGGAGGCGCTCCACCCCGAAATCGTCGCCAACGACTCGCCCACCCAGGAGGTGGGTGGGGAGGTGTCCGCCGCCTTCGCCCCCGTGGACCACCTCGCGCGCATGTACAGCCTCGAGGACGTCTTCTCCCTCGACGAGCTGAAGGCCTGGCTGGACCGCGCGGCCGCCGGCGTCGAGCAGCGCAGCCCGGGGGCGACGGTCGCCTGGCTGACGGAGCTCAAGATCGACGGCCTCGCCGTGAACCTCCTGTACCGCGACGGTGAACTGGTCCGCGCCGCCACCCGCGGCGACGGCGTCACGGGGGAGGACATCACGCACAACGTCCTCACCATCGCCTCGGTCCCGAAACGCCTTGCCGGTACCGGCCACCCGGAGGAGGTGGAGATCCGCGGCGAGGTCTTCTTCCCCACCAGGGAGTTCGCGCAGCTCAACGAGCGGATGGTCGCCGCCGGCAAGGCCCCGTTCGCCAATCCCCGGAACGCCGCCGCCGGTTCCCTGCGGCAGAAGGATCCCGCCATGACGGCGGAGCGTCCCCTCGACATGTACGTCCACGGCATCGGCGCCCGCACCGGCCTGGCGGCCGAGACGCAGTCGGAGACGTACGACCTCCTGAAGGCCTGGGGGCTCCCCACCTCGCCGTACTACAGGGTCCTCGCCACCCAGGACGAGGTCGTCGACTTCATCGGTCATTACGGGGAGCACCGCCACGACCTCCTGCACGAGATCGACGGCATCGTGGTGAAGGTCGACAGCTTCGCCCTGCAGCGCGCGCTCGGCCACACCTCCCGCGTGCCGCGCTGGTCCGTGGCGTACAAGTACCCGCCGGAGGAGGTGAACACGAGGCTGCTGGACATCCTCGTGAACGTGGGCCGGACCGGCCGTGTCACGCCCTTCGGCCTCATGGAGCCCGTCAAGGTGGCCGGTTCCACCGTCGGTATGGCCACGCTGCACAACCAGGAGGTCGTCAAGGCCAAGGGCGTGATGATCGGGGACATCGTGGTGCTGCGGAAGGCCGGCGACGTCATCCCGGAGATCGTCGGCCCGGTCATGGCCCTGCGCGATCCCGAGAAGGTCCGCGCGTTCGTCATGCCCACCGAGTGCCCCTCCTGCGGCACGCCGCTCCAGCCGGCGAAGGAGGGCGACGTCGACATCCGCTGCCCCAACGCCCGGTCCTGTCCCTCCCAGTTGCGTGAGCGCGTGTTCCACCTCGCCGGGCGCGGCGCCTTCGACATCGAGGCCCTCGGCTGGGAGGCGGCGATCGCGCTCACCCAGCCCGCGGAACCAGCGGTCCCGCCGATCACCACCGAGGCGGAGATCTTCGACCTCACGCCGGAGAAGCTGGCGGACGTGAAGATCGAGCGGGACAAGAAGGTCAAGGGCGTCGTCACGGGCAGGGAACTCGTGCCCTACTTCTATTCGAAGGGGACGGCGAAGAAGCCCTCGGAGCCGAGCGCAACGACCCGGAAGCTCTTCACGGAGCTGGAGAAGGCGAAGAAGCAGCCGCTCTGGCGCGTGCTCGTGGCGCTGTCCATCCGTCACGTCGGTCCGACGGCGTCACGCGCCCTCGCCACCGCCTTCGGCTCGATGGACCGCATCCGTGCCGCGAGCGAGGAGGAACTCGCGCACGTCGACGGCGTGGGCCCCACCATCGCCGTCGCCCTGAAGGAGTGGTTCGCTGAGGACTGGCACCGCGAGATCGTGGACCGCTGGGCGGCAGCGGGCGTGCGCATGCAGGACGACGTCGACGAGAGCACGCCGCGCACCCTCGAGGGCCTCACCGTCGTGGTGACCGGATCCCTGGAGCAGTACAACCGCGACGAGGCGAAGGAGGCCATCATCACCCGTGGTGGCAAGGCCGCCGGTTCGGTGTCGAAGAACACCAGCTACGTGGTGGCGGGCGAGAACGCCGGGACCAAGCTCGAGAAAGCCGAGGCGCTCGGCATCCCCGTGCTCGACGAGGAGGGCTTCATCGCACTCCTCGAGAACGGCCCCCCGATCTCCGATCCCGACGACGAGGACGCCGAGGTGGCCACGGAACCCGGGTCCGGAGCGGGAACGGGCCCCGACACCCCGGAGGCCCCGTGACGACCGGGCCGGCAGGTCCTTCGGGGGACGGCCGTGCGCCGACCCCGGAGGCGCTCCTGCACCTGGCACGGCAGGCGGCCGCGGCCGGTGCCGAGGTCCTGGCCCGGCGCGACCCCGCTGCCCTCGGTGCCACCAGCAAGAGCTCGGACAGTGACTGGGTGACCGCGTTCGACGTCGCCGCGGAGCGTGCGGTGCGCCGCGTCGTCCTGGACTCGCGGCCGCACGACGCCATCACCGGCGAGGAACTCGGCACCACCGTTCCTGCCGGGTCCGGCGCCGCAGGTATCCGCTGGTCGATCGACCCGCTCGACGGCACCACGAACTTCATCCGGAACATCGTCTACTACGGCACGTCCGTGGCGGCGGCCGACGCGGACGGCACCTGGCTGGCGGGCGTCGTGCACGCCCCGGCGCTGCGCCGGATCTACTGGGCGTCCCGCGGCGGCGGAGCGTGGCTGAGCGACCAGGGTAGGGTGCGGCGCCTCGCCGGGCCCGGTACCGACCGGGGGAGGATCCTCGGCACCGGCTTCTCGTACGACGCCGCGACGCGGGCGGGGCAGGTGGACGACCTCGGCGCGTTCCTCCATGGCTTCGGCGACCTGCGGACGCTCGGTTCTGCGGCTCTCGATCTCTGCATGGTCGCCGACGGCTCCCTCGACGCCTTCGTGGAGCGCGGGCTGCACGAGCACGACATCGCGGCGGGCGCGCTGATCGCCGAGGAGGCGGGCGTCGTCGTCCTCCGGCCGCCGCTGCGGTCCGTGCTCGACGGCGGGCCCACGGAGGCCGAGCGCCTCGCGGCCGTCACGGCGGCCGGGACGCCCGGCTTCCTCGCGGCCGTTCGGGGGTCTGCAGCACCGACCTCGGCACCGACCACGGAAGGGGCATCATGACGCGGTCCTGGCAGAAGATCCTCTCGACCCTCGCCGGAGCGCGTTCCCGTGAGATCTATGCGCGGGCCGTGCTCGGGGAGCCGCTCGACGCTGCGCCGAAGGAGATCCGGCGCCTCGTCGACGCGGGACTCCTCGCGGCCGACCACGCGGTCGACGGTGAGCTCTTCAAGGAGGTGCTCGCGGCAGCGGCGCCGGGGACGCCGAAGGGCGTGGACCGGTTCTTCCGGGACGGGCGGATCGACGGACTCCCGCGCGCCGGCCAGGACCGGGCCGACCTGCTGGCGCACCTCGCCGAGCGGCTCCTGCCCGCCGACGAGGAGCTGGGCGAGCCTGACGTCAACCGGCTGCTCGCCACGGTCACACGCGACGTCCCGACGCTGCGGCGGGCGCTCGTCGACCACGGCTACGTGGAGCGGTACCCGGACGGCACGGGCTACCGACGCGCCACGGAGACGTCCTGACCTCACGGTGCGGCGGCACGCGACTCGTCGTGTCCACGGACGGTGCTCATGGACACACCGGCGGGGCCACCGCTGCCAGGTCGTCGAGCCTGCGGCGGG
>NZ_CP024915.1:781006-795846 GCF_002953615.1 Arthrobacter agilis
GTGAAGCCCACCTACGGCGGCGTCTCCCGCTACGGTGCGATCGCGATGGCCTCCTCGCTCGACCAGATCGGCCCCGTGTCCCGGACGGTCCTCGACAGCGCCCTGCTGCACGAGGTCATCGGCGGCCACGACCCCCACGACTCGACGTCGCTGACCGATCCCGTCGGCGCACTCGTCGAGGCCGCCCGCCTCGGCCAGGTCGAGGGCATGCGCATCGGCGTCATCAGGGAGCTGCAGGGCGAGGGCTACCAGGCCGGTGTCCTGACGCGCTTCTCGGAGTCGCTCGAGCTGCTGCGTTCGGCGGGTGCTGAGATCGTCGAGGTCTCCTGCCCCAACTTCCAGTACGCGCTCGGTGCCTACTACCTGATCATGCCGTCGGAGGCCTCCAGCAACCTCGCGAAGTACGACGGGGTGCGTTTCGGGTTGCGTGTGGTGCCCGACGGCGCCCCGACGATCGAACGCGTCATGGGGGCCACCCGCGCCGCAGGCTTCGGGGACGAGGTCAAGCGCCGCATCATCCTCGGCACCTACGCGCTGAGCGCCGGCTACTACGACGCCTACTACGGCTCGGCGCAGAAGGTCCGCACACTCATCCAGCGCGATTTCGCCGCAGCCTTCGAGCAGGCCGACGTGCTCATCTCCCCGACAGCCCCGACCACGGCGTTCAAGCTGGGGGAGAAGCTCGACGATCCGCTGGCGATGTACCTGAACGACGTCGCCACCATCCCGGCGAACATGGCGGGCATCCCCGGCCTGTCGCTGCCGGGCGGCCTCGCGGACGAGGACGGGCTGCCGGTCGGCATCCAGCTCCTCGCGCCGGCCCGCCAGGACGCGCGCCTCTACCGGGTGGGCGCCGTCCTCGAATCACTGCTCGAAGACACGTGGGGCGGCCCGCTGCTGGCCCAGGCCCCGGCCATTCCAGGAAGCGCAGGTGGGAAGTAATGACTGCTGTAACCGATGAGGTCCTGACCTTCGACGAGGCCATGGAGAAGTACGATCCCGTGCTCGGGTTCGAGGTCCACGTGGAGCTCAACACGAGGACCAAGATGTTCTCCTCCGCACCCAACGCCTTCGGGGACGTGCCCAACACCAACGTGACGCCCGTGGACCTCGGCCTGCCCGGCGTCCTGCCCGTCGTCAACGGCGTCGCCGTGGAGTCCGCGATCAAGATCGGCCTCGCGCTGAACTGCAAGATCGCCGAGAAGTGCTACTTCGCCCGGAAGAACTACTTCTACCCGGACACCCCGAAGAACTTCCAGACCTCCCAGTTCGAGGACCCCATCGCGTACGACGGCTCCATCGACATCGAGCTCGCCGACGGCACCGTCTTCACGGTCGAGATCGAGCGCGCCCACATGGAGGAGGACGCCGGCAAGCTCACCCACATGGGTGGCTCCACGGGCCGCATCCAGGGCGCCGAGTTCTCGCTCGTGGACTACAACCGCGCCGGCGTGCCCCTCATCGAGATCGTCACCAAGCCGATCGAGGGGGCCGGATCGCGAGCCCCCGAGCTCGCGAAGGCCTACGTCGCCGCGATCCGCGAGATCGTCAAGAACCTCGGTGTCTCCGACGCCCGCATGGAGCGCGGCAACGTCCGCTGCGACGCCAACGTCTCCCTCCGCCCGCACGGCCAGGAGAAGTTCGGCACCCGCACCGAGACCAAGAACGTGAACTCGCTGCGCGCCGTCGAGCACGCGGTCCGCTACGAGATCCAGCGGCACGCCGCCGTCCTGGACTCCGGCACGCCGATCCTGCAGGAGACGCGCCACTGGCACGAGGACACGCGTTCGACGACTTCAGGGCGCCCCAAGTCCGACGCCGACGACTACCGCTACTTCCCCGAGCCCGACCTCGTGCCCGTCGTGACGAACGATGCGTGGATCGAGAAGCTGCGCGCCGAGCTCCCCGAGCCCCCGGCGGAACGCCGCAAGCGCCTGCAAGCCGACTGGGGCTACTCCGACGCGGAGTTCCGCGACGTCGTCAATGCCGGCGTGATGTCCTCGATCGAGGACACCGTGGCCGCCGGCGTGAGTGCCGCCGTCGCCCGCAAGTGGTGGATGGGCGAGATCTCTCGCCGTGCCAAGCTCGCCGACCTCGAGCCCGCCGAACTGGGCGTGACGCCCGAACTGATCGTGGAGCTGAACGCGCTCATCGAGTCCGGCAAGATCAACGACAAGCTTTCCCGCGACGTGCTCGACGGCGTCCTCGCCGGCGAGGGCACGCCGGCGGAGGTCGTCGAGCAGCGCGGGCTCGCCGTCGTGTCCGACGACGGGCCGCTGCTCGAGGCGATCGACGGCGCCCTCGCGGCCCAGCCCGATGTCGCCGACAAGATCCGCGGCGGCAAGGTCCAGGCCGTCGGCGCGATCGTGGGCGGCGTCATGAAGGCGACGCGCGGACAGGCCGACGCCGGGCGCGTCCGTGAGCTCATCCTGCAGCGCCTCGGCGTCGAGGGATAGCTCCAGCAAGATCCGGGAGGGTGCGATGGCGGTTCTGCCGAGGGCGGAGATCGACATCCCACCCTCCCTCGTCGTATCGCTGCTGGCAGACCAGCACCCGGACCTCGCGGACCGCGCCCTGCGGCCCGCGGGCCACGGCTGGGACAACGAGCTCTTCCGGCTCGGACCGGACCTCGTGGTGCGGCTGCCCCGGCGGCAGGTCGCCGACGCGCTGATGGTCGCCGAACAGCAGTGGCTGCCCGTTATCACGGCGCGGCTGGCCGTGCCGACGTCGGCGCCGCTCCGGTGCGGTGTGCCCGGTCCCGGCTACCCCTGGCACTGGTCCGTCAGTCGGTGGATCGAGGGGGAGTCCGGCATCACCGTGCCCCGCGCCCGTCGCCTGCCGGCGGCCCGCCCGCTCGCACGGTTCCTCGCGGAGTTCCAGCAGCCCGCTCCGCCCGGTGCCCCTGTCAGCCCCGTGGGCCGGGGCGGGCCGCTGGCGGCGCGCGACGACGTCCTGCGGGACCGGCTCGCATCGCTGCCGAACGCCCCGGAGGGCCTTCTGCTCCGGGTATGGGACGAGGCCCTGGCCGCTCCAGCCTGGACGCGGCCGGACCTCTGGCTGCACGGCGACCTGCACCCGGCGAATCTCGTGCTCGGACCGGGCGGCGTGCTGGCCGGCGTCGTCGACTTCGGGGACCTGTGCTCCGGTGATCCGGCGACCGACCTCGCCGCCGCATGGCTCGTGTTCGACGCGGCGGGCAGGTCGGTCTTCCGCACGGAGCTCGAGGCCCTGCGGCCGGTCGACGCCGCCACCTGGGCGCGGGCGCGGGGCTGGGCGATGAGCATGGGCAGCGCACTGGCGGCCTCGTCCGACGACGCCCCGGAGTTCCTCGCCCTCGGACTCGAGGTCCTTTCGGCGGTGCTCGAGGACTGACGGCGGCCCCGCCGTGCGCTCGAGCCCACGCGTGCCCGCCGTCGTCCGCTGATAGTGTTGCTGCCGGGCATATCCCGCCCGGCACTCGTACCGCACAGGCCCGGCCCATCCCGCCGGAGGCCCGGAGCGGCATGGAAGGAATGTCCAGTGAAGGCGCTGTACAAGTCCGGGGCGCACCCCGGTTTCGAACTCGTGGACCGACCCGAGCCCGAGGCAGGGTGGGGCGAGGTCAAGATCCGCGTGATGACCACCGGCATCTGCGGCACCGACCTCCATATCGAGAGCTGGGACCCCTGGGCGCAGGGCATGATCTCCGCACCGCTGATCCCCGGCCACGAGTTCTACGGCGAGGTCGTGGCCCTCGGCGAGGGTATCCGCGGCGTCCGTGTCGGCGACCGGGTGTCGGGGGAGGGCCACATCGTCTGCGGCGTGTGCCGCAACTGCCGGGCCGGCCGCCGACAGATGTGCATCCACACCTCGAGCGTCGGCGTGCAGCGCGACGGCGCCTTCGCGGAATTCGTCGTCGTCCCCGAGACCAACGTCTGGGTGCACGACGCAACCATCACCCCCGAACTCGGCGCCGTCTTCGACCCCTTCGGCAACGCCGTCCACACCGCGCTCAGCTTCCCGCTCGTCGGCGAGGACGTCCTCATCACCGGGGCCGGCCCCATCGGTCTCATGGCCGTCGCCGTCGCCCGCCACGCCGGGGCCCGGAAGATCGCCATCACCGACGTCTCCGCCCCGCGCCTCGAGCTCGCCCGCGGCGTGGGCGCCGACATCGCCGTCGACGTCAGCCGCATGCGCATCGCCGAGGCCCAGCGCGCACTCGGCATGAAGGAGGGCTTCGACGTCGGGATGGAGATGTCCGGGCACGCCACGGCCCTGCCCGAGATGATCGACAACATGAACCACGGCGGGCGGATCGCCATGCTCGGCCTGCCCTCGGGGCCCATCTCGATCGACTGGGGCAAGGTGGTCACGCACATGCTCACCCTCAAGGGCATCTACGGGCGGGAGATGTTCGAGACCTGGTACGCCATGAGCGCCATGCTCCAGTCCAACCGGACGCTGCGCGAGGCGGTGTCGTCGGTGGTCACCGACTGCCTGCCCGCGGGCGAATGGCAGCAGGGCTTCATGACAGCGCGCGACGGCGCGAGCGGCAAAGTGGTCCTCGACTGGACCACCTTCTAGGGAAACGGGAACACCATGTACTCAGCAGTCCGCGGCCAGCTCGCCGATGAGCTCGACGCCATCCGAAGCGCAGGCCTCTTCAAGCACGAGCGGCGCATCTCCTCGCCCCAGTCCAGCACCATCACAGCGGGAGCCCTCGGCGCAGGTGACGCGCGGGTGCTCAATTTCTGTGCGAACAACTACCTCGGCCTCGCCGACCATCCGCAGATCATCGCGGCGGCCAAGACGGCCCTCGACGAGCGGGGATTCGGCATGGCCTCGGTCCGCTTCATCTGCGGCACCCAGGACCTGCACCTCGACCTCGAGCGGCGCGTCTCGGAGTTCCTCGGCACCGAGGACACCATCCTGTTCTCCTCCTGCTTCGACGCGAACGGCGGTGTCTTCGAATCGCTCCTCGGCGCGGAGGACGCCGTGATCTCCGACGCACTCAACCACGCGTCGATCATCGACGGCATCCGCCTGTCCAAGGCCCAGCGCTTCCGCTACGCGAACCGGGACATGGCGGACCTCGAGGCGAAGCTGCAGGACGCCTCGGGGGCCCGACGCCGCCTGATCGTCACGGACGGCGTCTTCTCCATGGACGGCTACCTGGCTCCCCTCGAGGCCATCTGCGACCTGGCAGAGCGGTACGACGCGATGGTCATGGTCGACGACTCGCACGCCGTCGGCTTCATGGGTGCGACCGGCGCCGGGACCCCGGAGCACGCGGGTGTCGCGAGCCGGGTGGACATCTTCACCGGGACCTTCGGCAAGGCGCTCGGTGGTGCGTCCGGCGGCTATGTCGCCGCCCGCGCCGAGATCGTCGCCCTCCTGCGCCAGCGGGCCCGCCCGTACCTGTTCTCCAACTCCCTCGCGCCGTCCATCGTCGCCGCGACCCTGACGGCACTGGACCTCGTGCAGAACAGCGGGGAGCTCCGGGAGACCCTCGCCCGTAATGCGGCCCTCTTCCGCCGCCGCATGACCGAGGAGGGCTTCGAGCTCCTCGAGGGCGAGCACGCGATCATCCCGGTCATGTTCGGCGACGCCGTGCTCGCCGCCCGCACCGCCGACGCCATGCTCGCGCACGGCGTCTTCGTCACGGCGTTCAGCTACCCCGTGGTGCCGAAGGGCGCCGCCCGCATCCGCGTGCAGCTCTCCGCAGCGCACACCGGCGAGGACATCGAGGCCTGCGTGCAGGCCTTCGCCGCCGCGCGCGCCGAGGTGGACGCGGGCAGTCCGGGAGCGGATGGCGGGCAGGCGTCCGACGCCGGCGCGCCGGGCGCGCACGTGGGTGGCGCGTAATCCGGTACCACTTCGCGGGGTGCTGCAGGTCCTAGGCGCGCACGTCCCCGTCGACATACATCCAGCGCCCTTCCACCCGGACGAATCGGCTGCGCTCCTGCAGCAGCCCCGACCGCCCGGCTCTCCGGAACGATGCTCGGTACTCCACCACGCCGGCGTCGTCGCAGTCGCCGCCGAGGACCGTGTCGACGATCTGCAGGCGCCGCCACTCGACGTCCCCGTCGAGATCGACGGTATCCGGACGTGTCGATGGGTCCCACGAATCGAGCAGGTACCTCTCGAGCCCGAGAGCGAACGCCGAGAACCGTGAGCGCATCAGTGCTGACGCCGTCGAAGCTGCCCCTCCCCGGTGGAGCGGCCCGCAGCATTCCCCATACGGCAGAACGGTTCCGCAGGGGCAGTCGTCGAGCGTCATACGCTTCCTTTCCTGACCGGGAAGGGTCGATCGCTCAGGAGTTCTCGTCGGAGACGCGAATGATGACCTTGCCGGTCACACCGTTCTCGACGGCGTCGTGAGCGGCGCCGGTCTCCTCGAGCGGAAACCAGGAGAGGGGGAGTCCGGCAGCCTTCCCGACAGGCAATACCCCGCTGCTCAGCGCCGCCGTGATGTCCTCCGCCGCAGCGGCGAGCGCATCCTGACCCACCGTGTAGAGCAGCAGGCCCTGCCAGCGGACGTTCTTCGCGAAACTCGCGACCACGGGGGCGGTGAAGTCGTCACCATCGTTGTTCGCGTAGTACGCGATGGAGCCATGGTTGGCGATCACCTCGACGTCGAGCGCCGCGTTCTGCCCGGGAGACACCTCCACGACATGGTCGACGCCGCCCGGAGCAACCTCGCGGATGTGGTGGGCGAGGGAATCGTCGGGGTAGCGGAGCACGTGGTGGGCCCCGCAGCGAGACCGAGCTCGGCCTTCGCGTCGCTGCTGACCGTTGCGATGACGGTTGCGCCCGCCCAGGCGGCGAGTTGGATCGCCGCGTGGCCGACGGCTCCGGCGCCGCCCTGGACGAGAACTGTGCGTCCCTCGAGGGCGCCGGGAGCGAGTCGCGACGGCCCCTGCTCGTGGACGGTCAGGGCGCGGTGCGCCGTCATCGCCGGTACACCCAGGCTGGCTGCCACATCGAGATCGACGCCGTCCGGCAGGCGGACAGCCCGTTCGGCGGGAATCACGGTGAACTCCTGGGCGGTGCCCGTCGGGCGGCCGTGAGCAGCGAGGTAGATCCATACCCGGTCGCCTACCTGCGGCTCGGTGACGCCCTCCCCGACCGCGTCGACGACTCCGGCGCCGTCCTGGTTGGGGACTACCTCGGGGAACGGGAGGTCGCCGTCGGCGCGGGCCTTCCAATCCGTGGGATTCACGCCGGAGTTGACGATGCGGACCCGCACTTCGCCCGGACCGGGCGTCGCGACGTCGCGGTCGACGAGAGAGAGAACGGAGGAGGGACCGGTGGAGGAGTAGACGATTGCTTTCACGACTAGCCGGAACTATCGGTGCCCGGACGGTATTCCCCGGGCTCGGGGTCCGCCCTATCGACGGGGAGAGCACACCGGACGCCCCCCGGATGGGGGAGCGCCATCCTAGGATGACGGAATGAGCCCCCTCGAGTGCGACGTCCTGATCATCGGCGGAGGCATCGCCGGCCTGTCGCTGGCGTCCGCCCTGGCGCCGTTCGCCGGCGTGGTGCTCGTCGAAGCGGAGTCCTCGCTCGGGTACCACACGTCGTCCCGCTCGGCGCGCCAGCTCATCCCGAGCTACGGCCCCGGGCCCGTCGTGGACCTCACCCGCCGCACGCTGGACCTGCTGGCCGGCGTGCAGTCCTCCACGGGACTGCCGCTGACCGTCCCGCGGTCCTTCCTGCTCGTCGGATCCGAAGCCGACGTCGCGGCGAAGGCGAACGCATCGATGCGCGGGGTGTCCCACGCGGAAGCGCTCGCGCTGTGCCCCCAGCTCCGTCCCGCATCGTTCGAGGCCGCCGCGATCGACACGGACTGCGTCGGCACCGACACCGACCTCCTGCTCGAGTACCACCGGCGGAGCGCCGGCGACGACGGCGTCATCATCCTGACCGGGGCACCCGTGACCTCCGCACGCTACGACGGTGGCGGCTGGAGCGTCCGTGCGGGATACCGGGCCATCCGTGCCGGCGTCGTGGTCGATGCGGCGGGAGCATGGGCCGACGGCGTGGCGGAGCTGTGCGGGGTCGCACCGCAGGGCCTCGTGCCGCTGCGTCGCACCGCCGCGATCGTGGCGGCGGAGAACGCACCGCGGGTCGGAACGCCGATGGTCGCCGCCGCCGACGACTCCTTCTACTACCGGCCCGACGCCGACGGCGTGCTCATCTCGCCCAGCGAGGCGGAACCCGCCGAGCCGGGCGACGCACAACCCCGTCCGGGGGACGTCGAGCGGCTCGTCGCGTACCTCGATCGGGTGACGACCCTCGGCATCACGTCGATCCGGCGGTCCTGGACGGGCCTGCGGACACAGCGCGACAGCGGTCTGCCGGTCGTGGGCTTCGATCCCGCCCACCCCGCGTTCTTCTGGCTCGCGGGGCAGGGTGGCTACGGCTTCCAGACGTCGTCGGGCATTGCAGAACTCGCGGCCGTGCTGCTCACCGGAGCCGATCCTGAGGATCTCGGCGCCGATCCCGGACGGGTCGCGGCCGCCGCGGCAGCCCTCCGCCCCGCCTGAGCCCGACGACGGGATCGCCGTCGCCCGCAACGGTCCGTCACCGTGCGGGACGCCCGCCCCTCGCGCGGGGAGAACTCGTAGAGTTGGAGCCGGAGGCTCCGCGGCGCACGTGCCGGGCGGCCTGGTCATCGAGCCGCCCGGAGCCGGGCAGAGGGAACGGAACCCAACCATGTCAGCAGGTGGAGGCAAGAAGGCGATCATCGCGGCGCTCGCAGCGAACCTCACGATCGCCGCGCTCAAATTCGTGGCCTACGCGCTCACGCGCTCGTCGTCCATGCTCGCCGAGGGAATCCACTCGGTGGCGGACTCGGGCAACCAGGTCCTCCTGCTCGTGGGAGGCAAGCGTGCCAAACGCCAGGCCAGCCCGGAGCACCCCTTCGGCTACGGCCGGGAGCGGTACATCTACGCCTTCATCGTGTCGATCGTCCTGTTCAGCGTCGGCGGGCTCTTCGCCCTCTACGAGGCGTACCACAAGTACCAGGACCCCCATCCCATCGAGGGATCGTTCTGGTGGGTCCCGCTCGCCGTCCTGATCGGGGCCATCATCGCCGAGTCCTTCTCGTTCCGCACCGCCATCAGGGAGTCCAACCACACGCGGGGGAGCATGAGCTGGGTGCGCTTCGTCCGCACCGCCAAGTCGCCCGAGCTGCCGGTCATCCTCCTCGAGGACTTCGGTGCGCTCCTGGGTCTCCTGTTCGCCCTGATCGGCGTCTCCATGACGCTGCTCACCGACAACGGTGTGTGGGACGCGGCAGGGACCGCCATGATCGGCCTCCTCCTCGTCGCGATCGCCGCCGTCCTCGCGGTCGAGACCAAGAGCCTGCTCCTCGGCGAGAGCGCCTCCGCGGACGCCGTCGCGAAGATCGAGGCAGCCATCAGCGACGACGGCACCACACGCATCATCCATCTCAAGACCCTCCACCTGGGTCCCGACGAGCTGCTCGTCGCCGCCAAGATCTCGGTCGAGAGCCAGGACACCGGATCGCAGATCGCCGGTGCGATCAACGATGCGGAGCAGCGCATTCGGGCAGCTGTCCCGATCGCCACCGCCATCTACCTCGAACCCGATCTGTACGCTCCCCGCGCCACCGCCACGCCGTCAGCGAACGGGAGCTCCGCAGCGCCCCGACCGGACAGCGGGTCGTCCGGGCAGGTCTAGGATGGGCGCATGAACGTCATCGAAACGCGCCTCCCGGGCATCGGAGTGCGGCGAGAGATCGTCACGGGCTCCGGCCGGAGGGTGGGGATCGTCGCCCAGCGCGACGGCGACCTCGACCTCATCATCTCCAAGGCCGGCGACCCCGACGCGTGCGTCGCCTCCATCCCGCTGACCCCGGACGAGGCGGCGACCATCGGCAACCTCCTCGGTTCGCGCCAGCTCGTCGCGCAGCTGACGGAGGAGCACCGCGACCTTCCCGGCGTCTCCACGCGCCAGTTCCTGATCGAGCGCGGCTCACCGTTCGACGGCCGCCCCCTCGGGGACACCCGCATGCGGTCACGGTCCGGTGCGTCGCTCGTCGCCGTGCTGCGCTCCGGTCAGGTACAGGCCTCACCCACGCCCGATTTCACGCTCGCCGCCGGCGACCTGCTGGTGGTGGTGGGCACGTCCGAGGGCCTCGACGCCGCAGCGGACATCCTGCGCAACGGCTGAGCCGCCTGTGCACACGACCGCCCTCACTCTGATCGAACTCGGCGCAATCCTCCTGTTCCTCGGGATCCTCGGGCGGCTCGCCGGCCGGATCGGGCTCTCGCCGATCCCGCTCTATCTCATCGGAGGCCTGTTCTTCGGGCAGGGCGGGTTCATCGAACTCGACGGAGTGATCGAGTTCAGCGAGGTCGCCAGCGAGATCGGCGTGGTGCTGCTCCTGCTGATGCTCGGCCTCGAGTACACGGCGAAGGAGCTGGTGACAGGCCTCCGCCAGTCCTGGCTGGCCGGCATCGTGGACTTCGCCCTGAATTTTACGCCGGGCGCGCTCGTCGCCGTCGTCCTGGGCTGGGGTCCCGTCGCCGCGCTCGTGATGGGCGGGGTCACCTACATCTCGTCCTCGGGCATCGCCGCGAAGGTCATCAGCGACCTCGGCAGGCTCGGCAATCGGGAGACGCCCACCGTCCTCGCGATCCTCGTCTTCGAGGACCTCGCCATGGCCATCTACCTCCCCGTCCTGACGGCCGTCCTCGCCGGCCTCAGCTTCGCCGGCGGCCTGGGCACCGTGGGCATCTCGCTGCTCGTGGTCACGCTCGTGCTGGTCATCGCCCTGCGGTGGGGCAACGTCGTCTCGGCCGTCGTGGACAGCAGCGACCGGGAGGTGTTCCTCCTGACCCTCATCGGCGCCGCGCTCCTCGTCGCGGGCCTCGCCTCCGCCCTCCAGGTCTCCGCGGCCGTCGGCGCGTTCCTGCTCGGCATCGCCATCTCGGGCGCGACGGCGGAGAACGCCGCGCGCATCCTCGAACCCCTGCGGGACCTGTTCGCCGCCATCTTCTTCGTGGTGTTCGGGCTCAACACGGATCCGTCGTCGATCCCTCCGGTCCTCGCCTTCGCGCTGCTCCTGGCCCTCGTCACGTCGGTCACGAAGATCGCGACCGGCTGGTGGGCCGCGGGACGGCAGGGCATCGGCAGGCTCGGGCGCGCACGTGCAGGCGCAGCGCTCGTGGCGCGCGGCGAGTTCTCCATCGTCATCGCGGGACTCGCGGTGGCGTCCGGGGCCGTCCTTCCCGACCTCGCCGCCCTGGCCACGACCTACGTGCTGCTCATGGCCGTCCTCGGACCCGTCCTGGCACGCCTCGCGGAACCCGCCATGGACCTGCTGGACCGGCGCCCGAGGAGGCGCCCGCAGGAGATGACGGCCTAGGGCGCCGTCCTAGTCGTCGAGGATCTTGCCGATCGGCTCCCGCTTCTCCGCCTGGAAGGTGTCCTCCTCGCGGCCGTAGGCCCAGTACCCGGACAGGGAGACCTGCGAGCGCGCCAGGCCCTTCTCCTTGAACAGGACGTCGCGGAGGGCCTTCATGGCGCCACGCTCGCCGTGCACGAAGGCGTCGACGGTGCCCTCGAGCCACGGCCCCGCGGCGACGGCGTCCGCCAGCAGCGTCGTCGTGCCGGCCGGCCGACCGTCCCGCTGGAGCCAGTGCAGCTCGAGGCCCGCGGGCGCGACGAGGGGGAGGATGTCGGCGGCGCTGTCCACCTCGAGATAGGCGTGCCCCAGGGCGTGCGGGTGGAGTGCCTCGATGCCGGCCGCGATCGCCGGAAGGGCGGAGTCGTCCCCGACGAAGAGGTGCCAGTCGGCGTCCTGGTCCGGCGACCACTTGCCGGACGGGCCCATCAGCACGAGGGCGTCCCCCGGGGAGGCCTTCGCCGCCCACGGACCGGCGACGCCCTCGTCGCCGTGGACCACGAAGTCGATGGCGAGCCGCTGCCCGGCGGGGTCGAGCCAGCGGATGGTGTAGGTCCGCTTCACCGGGCGGTCCTCGGCCGGCAGCGCGTCCTTCAGTGCCGCGAGGTCGTAGGGCGGTACCAGCCCGAGTTCCGGCTTCGCGAAGAGCAGCTTGGCGTACTTGTCCGTGGCGTCGCACTCCTGCAGGTCGGCGAAGCCCGGTCCGCCCGCCACCACCCGCACGAGGTGCGGACTCAGCCACCGGGTCTCCAGGACCGTGAGGACGGCCTGTGGGCGAGGGGGCTTGCGGAACGGTTCGGACACGGGCGAGGACATGGAGCGGCGCTTCTTTCCGGGGAGAGTGGTTAGCCCACCCTAACAAGCTTCACGGGAGGGGTGCTGGGAGCACGGCCGTCGCGGCCGCGAGCAGCGCGTCGTCGTCCACGAGCAGGCGGGCCGCCTCGATCTCCGGAGCGAGGTAGCGGTCCGTGCCGGGACCCTCGACATCGGCGCGCAGCCGGGCCCGCACGGCGGAGATCGGAGCGGAACTGCGCAGGCCACCCTCGGCGCCCGCCCCGCCGTCGCGCATGTCCAGGGCCCGTGCGGCCGTGAGGATCTCGATGGCGAGCACACGGGTCAGTCCGTCGATCGCCCTGCGCAGCTTCAGGCCCGCGGCCCAGCCCATCGACACGTGGTCCTCCTGCATCGCGGACGAGGGGATGGAGTCGACCGATGCCGGGGCGGCGAGCCGCTTCAGCTCGGACACGATACCCGCCTGCGTGTACTGCGCGATCATGTGGCCCGAGTCCACGCCGGGGTCGTGGGCGAGGAACGCATTGAGCCCGTGGCTGCGGGACTTGTCGAGGAACCGGTCCGTGCGTCGTTCGCTCATGGAGGCGACGTCGGCGACGGCGATCGCCAGGAAGTCCAGGACATAGCCCACGGGTGCGCCGTGGAAGTTCCCGTTCGACTCGATGCGCCCGTCCGGGGTGATCACCGGGTTGTCGATGGCGGAGCCCAGTTCGATCGCGGCGACGGATTCGGCGTGGGCCAGGGTGGCGCGCGCGGCGCCGTGCACCTGGGGAGCGCACCGGAGGGAGTAGGCGTCCTGGACGCGCGTGAAGCGGTGCCGCCCGGTCTCCGAGGTGAGCTGCTCGGCGATGAGCGGGGATCCCTCGAGGAGGGCTCGGATGGACGCGGCGGAGGCCACCTGGCCCGGGTGCGGGCGCAGCGCATGGAGGTCCTCGGCGAAGACCGCATCGGTCCCCAGGAGCCCCTCCACGCTCATCGCCGCCGCGAGGTCCGCGGTCGTGAGGAGGCGGTGCAGGTCGGCCGCGGCGAGGACCAGCATGCCGAGCATGCCGTCCGTCCCGTTGATGAGGGCCAGGCCCTCCTTCTCGCGCAGTTCCACCGGGGCGATGCCTGCAGCGGCGAGGGCGTCGGCGGCGGGGACGAGCTCCCCGGACCGGGTCCGCACGTCGCCCTCGCCCATGAGCGCCAGGGCGACGTGGGAGAGCGGGGCGAGATCCCCCGAGCAGCCGAGGGAGCCGTACTCCCCGATGACCGGCGTGATCCCGGCGTTCAGCAGGGCGGCGTAGGTGGACGCCACGACCGGACGCACGCCCGTGCGTCCGGTGGCGAGGGTCGAGAGCCGGCCGAGCATGAGCCCGCGCACCACTTCGCGGTCCACCTCCGCGCCCGAGGACGCCGCGTGGCTGCGGATGAGGCTGCGCTGGAGCTGGCTCCGCTGGTCGAGCGGGATGTGCTTGGTCGCGAGTGCGCCGAATCCGGTGGAGACGCCGTAGTGCGGTGTGCCGTCGTCCACGAGGGACTCGATGACGGCGCGGGACGCGGCCATCGCGGACAGGGCGTCCGCCGCGAGCTCCACCTCCGCGCCATGACGCGCCACTGCGACGACGTCGGCGGGGGACAGCGGGCCGGTCCCGACGATCACGGAGGGGTGCGACATGGTGCCTCGGTTCCTGCGGCTCGCGCCGCTCTTGCCATTCAATGAAAAGGACGTTTCAATAAGTGAAATATACGGCAGGGCTGAATGCAAGGAGGCGACCATGGCAGAATCCTCGACCCGCACCGTCGAGCGGGCGCTCGTGCTCCTCGGGGCCGTCTGCGACGCCGGGTCGCTGACGCTCGCGGACGCCGCGCGGGAGACGGACCTGTCGGCGTCGACGGCCCTGCGCCTGCTGCGCACACTCGAGGGGACGGGCTTCGTGCGCCGTGACGCGCTCGGCGCCTACCGGCCCGGGCTCCGCGTGGTGCAGCTGGGAGCGCAGGCCCTGGGCCACGAGTCGCTCGTCTCCCTCGCCGAACCCGCACTCGAGCGCCTCGTGGACCGGACGGGCGAATCGGCCTACCTCAGCGTCCCGTCGCACGACGGCGAGGGCGTGTACCTGGCCATGCGCGAGGGCACCCACTCCGTCCGCCACGCCAGCTGGGTGGGCCGGAGCATCCCGCTCGCCGGGACCGCCGTGGGCGCCGTGCTGACCGGCAGCCCGGCCGCCGACGGGTTCGTCGTCGTCCGCGACGGCGTCGAGGCGGACGTCACGGCCATCGCCGCGCCGGTGTCACCCGGCGCACGGACCGTCGCCGCCCTCAGCGTGGTCGTCCCCAGCTACCGCATCACCGAGGCGGAGGCACACCGTATCGGTGAGCTCGTCGCGCAGGAGGCGGCCACGCTCCTGACGCGGCAGGACGCCGCCGCCCTGACCGAGGACCTGACAGGAGAACCAGCATGACCAGCAGCACGACGACCCCCACGCACGATCCCTCCCGCTCCATCCGCGCGGCCCGCGGCCCGCAGCTGACGGCGAAGAGCTGGCAGACGGAAGCACCGCTGCGCATGCTGATGAACAACCTCGACCCGGAGGTCGCCGAACGGCCCGAGGACCTCGTGGTCTACGGCGGGACGGGCCGCGCGGCCCGC
>NZ_CP024915.1:796104-798948 GCF_002953615.1 Arthrobacter agilis
CGGTCCGCAGGTTCTCGTTGTAGATGGCCGTCTTCGACCGGATGCTGCCGAGGACGGTCTCTCGGACGTCAGGTCCGGTGAACAGGACGACGGTCGCGCCGGACGCCGAGAGCGTGGCGACGACGGCGTCGAGCCGCTCGGCCAGCTCATCCGGATCGCCGCCGGGCCGCAGCAGGTCGTTGCCGCCGGCCGAGATGGTGACCAGATCTGGCCGCAGCGCCAGGGCGGGCTCCACCTGCTGGTCCACGATCTGCTGCAGCAGGCGGCCGCGCACCGCCAGGTTGGCATAGGCGAAATCGGTCTGTCCCCGGGCCAGTTCCTCGGCCACGCGGTCGGCCCAGCCACGATTGCCCCCGACACTGTCGGGATTGGGGTCGCCGATCCCCTCGGTGAAGGAGTCCCCGAGGGCCACGTAGCGGTGCCAGGGATGGGGCTCGGGGTTCAGGCTCGGATCGATCCCGGCCCCGTTGGGAATGGAATCGGTCCCGGGGGAGTCGGGGACTGCAGCAGGTGTAGGGCTCACCACGACATTCTCCAACTGTCGGGGAGCCGGCGCCAACGCCGATCGTCCGGCCGGTGGCCCGGGCGGACCGTGCCAAAATAGGAGCCATGACTGAACCAGCCCCCGGCACGACTGCGCCCTCCACGAGCTCCTGGGATCCGGTGGTCCTGTGGTCGAAGCCCGAGTCCGAGCGGGAAGGCACGCCGCTGCTCGTCCTGTTCCACGGCTACATGGCCAACGAGGAGGACCTGATGGGGCTGACGGACCACCTTCCGGCTGATTTCACCGTGGCGTCCGTCCGAGCCCCGCAGGCTGAAGGGCCGGGCTTCTCGTGGTTCCCGCTGTCGCGCGGGGCCGACTACTCGGTCGACCGCGTGGTGGAGAGCGTCACCGCCGTGGCCCGGTGGCTCGACACCGTCCGGGCTTCCCACTCCAGCGTCAGCCTCCTGGGCTTCTCCCAGGGCATGGCCGTCGCGACGTCGCTCCTGCGCCACCGGCCCGGCGGCTTCGCCTGCGTCGTCGGACTCTCGGGGTTCATCGTGCCGTCCGAGGGCCACGCGTTCTTCCGCGACGACGACGCGGCCGCCGCGCCCGTGCAGTTCTTCTGGGGCCGGGACCAGGAGGACCAGGTCATCACGCCGGAGATGGTCGACCTCACGCACGCCTGGCTGACCACGCACACGAAACTGACGAAGATCCTCTACTCGAACATGCTCCACAGCATCAACCTGCAGGAGCTCGCCCACGTCCGCGAGTTCCTGAGCATGACGGTCCTCGGGCGCCGCTGAGCCCGCGCGGTGCTCCGCCAGCAGGCCGGCCGGCGGTACTAGGACTTCGTCAGGCGCACCGTCTCGCCGTTGACGCTCACGGTGTCACCGGGATGGAGCTGGCGGCCCCGGCGCTCCTCGATCTCGCCGTTGACCTGCACCAGCCCGTTGTCGATCAGGGCCTTGGCCTCCACGCCGTCCTCGGCGAGCGAGGCGAGCTTGAGCAGCTGTCCGAGCCGGATCATGTCGTCGCGGATGGACAGTTCGGTGGTGGCTGCGTTCTCGGTCATGCATCCATGATGCCCGACGGCGGCTACTAGGCTGTACGGGTGTCAGATGCGCGTGTGCTTCCCCCAGCCGTCGGTTTCCCCCTCGCCCTCGCGGCAGGACTCGCCATCCCCGTCCAGGGCAGGATCAACGGAGCGCTCGGCACCGTGCTCGACGACGGCATCGCCGCCGCGCTGATCAGCTTCGGCACAGGCCTCGTTGTGATGGTGGTCCTCACGCTGGTGCTCCCGAGCGCACGGGCCGGAGCCCGCCAGATCCTCCCGTCGGTGCGCGAGCGCCGCTTCCCGCCCTACTACGTGGCCGCCGGTGCGATCGGCGCCTTCTTCGTCTTCTCCCAGTCGCTGACCATCGGGATCCTCGGCGTCGCCCTGTTCACCGTCGCTGCCGTCATGGGCCAGTCACTGAGCGGCCTCCTCGTCGACCGGGCGGGGATCGGACCCGGCGGCAAGCGCGCCGCGACGCCCATGCGGGTGATCGGCGTGGTGCTGACGGTCCTGTCCGTCGTCTGGGCCGTCTCCCCGCGCTTCGGTGCCGCCGGAGAGATGACGGAGTGGCTCGTCCCCGTCCTGCTCCCTGTCGCCGCCGGCGTCCTGATGAGCTTCCAGCAGGCCATGAACGGCACGGCGGCCCTCCACTACGGAACGCCGCTCGCGGCCACCCTGATGAACTTCATCGCCGGCACCGCCGTGCTGCTGACGGCCTGGCTCATCAAGGTCGCCGTCGCGGGCCCGGGCAACCCCCTGCCGTCCGAGTGGTGGTACTACCTCGGCGGGCCCATGGGCTGCATCTTCATCGCGCTCGGTGCGCTGCTCGTACGCAGCCTCGGCGTCCTGCTCACGGGCCTGTGCATGATCGGCGGGCAGCTCGTCGGCTCACTGCTGCTGGACCTGGTGTTCCCGGCTCCCGGCACCATCATCGTGTTCGCCACGATCGCCGGGACGCTGCTGACCCTCGGCGCGATCATCCTCACCACCCTGCCCTGGCCGCGGCGGACACGACCCTGACGACCGATCCGTCCGGCCGGAGGGGCAGACAGGGGCCGGCCGGGACCGGCCGGGACGGGCCGGTGCGGAGCAGGACGGACCCGGTAGGCTTGCGGGGTGGCTTTCCGGCCCCCACAGGGGTGGACGGCCCGTGCACGCGACCCCCACCTGCGGACCGCACCCAGCGGCCTGCTCAGAACTGGAGAAGAACCCATGGCAGCAGCCAAGTCAGCACTCGACCCCATCATCTCCCTCGCCAAGCGGCGCGGCTTCGTGTTCCAGTCGGGGGAGATCTACGGCGGTT
>NZ_CP024915.1:799048-799114 GCF_002953615.1 Arthrobacter agilis
CGGACCCCTCGGTGCCGAGTTCAAGGAAAACATCAAGCGTCAGTGGTGGCAGACCATGGTGCGCGG
>NZ_CP024915.1:799214-802763 GCF_002953615.1 Arthrobacter agilis
ACGCGAGGACGTCGTCGGGCTCGATTCCGCCGTGATCCTTCCCCGCCAGGTCTGGGAGGCCTCCGGGCACGTCGAGGTCTTCAGCGATCCGCTCGTGGAGTGCCTGTCCTGCCACAAGCGCTACCGCGCGGACCACCTCGAGGAGGAGTACGAGGAGAAGAAGGGCCGCGCACCGGAGAACGGCCTCAAGGACATCACCTGCGCCAACTGCGGCACCAAGGGCCAGTGGACCGAACCCCAGGAATTCTCGGGACTGCTCAAGACGTTCCTCGGCCCGGTCGCCTCCGAGGAGGGCATGCACTACCTGCGCCCGGAGACCGCGCAGGGCATCTTCGTGAACTTCAACAACGTCCTCACCACCGCGCGCAAGAAGCCGCCGTTCGGCATCGGCCAGATCGGCAAGAGCTTCCGCAACGAGATCACGCCGGGCAACTTCATCTTCCGCACGCGCGAGTTCGAGCAGATGGAGATGGAGTTCTTCGTCGAGCCGGGCACCGACGAGGAATGGCACCGGTACTGGATCGACCAGCGCTTCTCCTGGTACACGGACCTCGGGATCAAGGCCGACAACCTGCGCCTCTTCGAGCACCCGCTCGAGAAGCTCAGCCACTACTCCAAGGGCACCACGGACATCGAGTACCGCTTCGGCTTCTCCGGCTCCGAGTGGGGCGAGCTCGAGGGCATCGCCAACCGTACCGACTTCGACCTCTCCACGCACTCGAAGCACTCCGGCACCGACCTCGGGTACTTCAACCAGGCGACCAACGAGCGCTACACGCCGTACGTGATCGAGCCGGCGGCCGGCCTGACCCGCTCCTTCATGGCCTTCCTCGTGGACTCCTACACCGAGGACGAGGCGCCCAACGCCAAGGGCGGCGTGGACAAGCGCACCGTGCTGAAGCTCGATCCGCGCCTGGCCCCCGTCAAGGCCGCCGTGCTGCCGCTCAGCCGCAACGAGGACCTCTCCCCGAAGGCGAAGGACCTCGCGGCGCAGCTGCGCAAGGGCTGGAACATCGACTTCGACGACGCCGGGGCCATCGGCCGCCGCTACCGCCGCCAGGACGAGATCGGCACGCCGTTCTGCATCACCGTGGACTTCGACACGCTCGAGGACCAGGCGGTGACGATCCGCGAGCGCGACACCATGGCCCAGGAGCGCGTGTCCCTCGACCAGGTGCAGGGATACCTCGCCGCGCGCCTGATCGGAGCCTGATGGCCCTCGAATACCGCGCCTGGCAGGAGGGGGACGACCTCGAGCTCATCCAGCTCTGGGGCGGGCCCGAGTCGGCGGCGGCCGAGCAGTTCCGCGGATCCTTCCGCACGCCGTCGGACAGCCCGTGGAACCGCTGCATCACCGTGGTCGACCAGGGCATCCCGGTCGCGGCCGGCTGCGTCTACGGCGCGGCGCTCCACCCGGACCGGCTCTGGTGCTACATCGAGGTCGCCGAGGACCACCGCAGGGCAGGCGTCGGCTCGACACTCCTCACGATGCTCCAGCACGAAGCGGCCGCCTCGCCGTCGGGCGTCACGGCGCTGCGCTCGAAGGTGACGCCCGGGACCACGGGCGCCGCCTTCGCCCGGGCGACCGGCTTCGGCACCCTCCAGCGTTCCCGGCTCGTCGTCGTCGGGCCGGGGGCGCTCGCTGCCCCCTCCTTCGACGACGCCGCCGGCCCGCAGCTCGAGGAGGCGGCCACCGGATCCGTGGAACTGACGCGGGCGCTCGCGACCTTCTACGAGTCCGTGCACGCGTGGGACCGCGCGGACATCAGCCTGGGCCGCGCGCAGCAGCTGTTCCTGGGCGATGTGAGCGGAGCAGGCGGAGCGATCGTGCTGCGTGACCGGCCGAAGGCCGACGGCGGGGCCATCGCGGCCTTCGCGGTCAGCTACACGCAGGCCCGGACCGACGACCCGGCGGACGTCCTGCTCGGCTACGACACGACGCTCGCGCCGCAGGAGCAGCAGGCGGCCGTCGCCACCATGATCGCCATGCTCGTGCACCAGTACCCCATCCAGCTCGAGGTCGACGACTCCATGGAGGCGCTGGTCGCCGTCGTCGAACCGCTGCTGGCGACGGGCGCGGCCCGGCTCGCCGGACCGGAGACACTGGTGGTCGCGACGGCCTGAGCGCCGGAAGCGGCCGGACACCACGGGCGCCACGCGACCGTTCGACGACAGAGAGGGCCGCTCCCGGTCCGGCGACCAGGAGCGGCCCTCCGTCGTCCCGCTGCGTCAGCCGCGGTCGTGCCGGCCGGCCTTCCTGTCCGCGATGTCGGCCGCCTCGCGCTCGGCGTCGGTCAGGGCGCTGCCGCCGAGGTGCGCAGGCATCCACCAGGCACCCGGCCCGGGGGTCAGCGGGAAGTCGGCGATGCACGTCGTGATGCCGTCCTGCAGCTCCTGGCGCAGCTTCTCCGTCTCCTCGGCGACGTCGAGCCCGGGCGCATGGTGGATGGCAGGGCCGATGTGGACGCGGACGGGGGACTTCCAGGCCCGACGGACGGAGAAGCCGTGGCCGCGCGTCAGCAGCCTGTGCGCTCCCCACACGGAGATGGGGATGACCGGGACGCCGGCTTCGGCGGCGAGCCGTACGGGGCCGGTCTTGAGCTCGCGGACGGTGTAGCTGCGGGACACACCGGCCTCCGGCAGGACCGCGACGTACTCGCCGGCGCGCAGCTTCGCGAGGGCGTCGTCGTATGCCTGGGCACCCGCCTTCCGGTCCGTGACCACGTGGCCGAGGCCGAACACGAAGGGGCTGACGAACCAGTGGTCCGCCGCACGCTTGGAGATCAGGTACCGCGCCTGGATGCGTGCATGGTTCCACAGGACCAGTTCGGCGAAGGCGAAGTCGAGGTACCCGAAGTGGGTGATCGCGACGACGGCGCCGTGCCCGGGCACCGCCTGACGCGAACGCCCGTCGAGGGGATCGGAGTCCGGCAGGTTCTCGGTGCCGGTGACCCGGACCTGCAGGCGGAGGGCCGCGAAGACGGTCTTGCCCGCGTACACCACGAACCGGTACATGCGGTCGCTCTGCCGCGGCTTCCATCCCATGGTCCGTTCCCTCTTCCGGTCGTCGGAGCGAGCGGAAGGGCCCGCTCGTACCGTGTCTGTACCCTTTGTACCCCGCCCGGCCGGACCTACGCCCGCCGGACCGTGCTTTTCCTGGGCGGGGGGCCGGCACCCAGGTACACGGTCCGCACCCGGACCCGCACCCGTACCGGACGCGGGACTCAGGCGGTGATGCCGAGCGGATCGGGAGCACGGTAGAGCCGGGCGGACGCCTCGAGCCGGCGAGCGTCGACGGCGGCACCTGTGTCGTCGGCGAAGCGGCTGAGGAGGAACGACGTACTCAGGCCGTGCCACACGGGGACGCTGCGCACCATGAAATGGCCTGCTCCGAGCATGCGCACGTAGTGGACGTCCCGGGCCACGCCCTGGGCGCGGCGGGCGAAGGACAGGGACGCCGTCGGACTCGTCCACCGGTCCTGGTCACCATGCAGGATGAGGACGCTGCGGTCCCGCAGGGGTTCGACGGCGCTGGTCGGTCCGAGCCAC
>NZ_CP024915.1:802990-809378 GCF_002953615.1 Arthrobacter agilis
TGCCGATGGCCGGCGGCGGCGATGGCCGTCCGCCCTCCCATCGAGTGGCCGAGCAGGTAGACCGGCACCGACGGATGCGCTGCGGCGATGCGGTCCAGAGCCCAGCGGGCGTCCCCCAGCGCCGACTCGTCCGCGCCGTTCCACCCCCGCACCCGGTTGCGCAGGGCCCAGACGGCCAGACCATGGGCGGATCCCGCCGCTGCGAGCCGTGCCGCGAACGGACGCATCCGCAGGGGGCTGAGGTGCCGGGGCCGTACGGCCTCGAAACTGTCCGCCCGTCCGCCGTGCAGCACCAGCGCGACACCGCGGACGCCGTCGGACGCGCCGCTCACGGTGACGACGGGGTCGGAATCCTCCGCCCGTCCCGCTCTCCGTGCCATCCGCCGTGCCATCCGCCGTGCCATCCGCCGTCCCCTCCGCCCGCAGGCCGTCCGTGCCCCGGCCCGTAGAATCCAAGGGCGTGCGCGGCGAGCGCGGAATCCGCCTGCACGCCACCAGCAGGAACCAAGCTACCCGTTCGAACCGATTCCAGCCGAGGGACATCCGTGGGCTCCAGCCACCTCCATACCACCGGGAATGCCGAGCCGTCGGCCTCCGCGATCGCCACGCGGCGGCGGGCGACCCTGCTGCTCTCGGCTCTCCTCGTACCGCTCGGGGTGATCACCCTCATCGCGATGGTGCTGCTCTGGCCGAGCGGAGACCGCACGTCCCTGTCGGTCGCGAACCCGTATGCCACGGCGGAGGGGGTCAGTTTCGACCGCGGGACCGTCCTGGCCGTCCGCGAAGGGGACTGTCCGTCCTCCCGGCCCACCGTGGACGCGGGCGGCACCGCGCAGATCTGCACCATCGCCGACACGCAGCCCGCGCTCGGCGGCGACCTCGTCCCCGTCGAGGTGACGCCGGAGCTGGCGAGGACCGATGCGGTCGAGGCGGGCGACGAGATCCGCTACCTGAACCTCGCGAACGTCCTCCAGGGCGGAGCCGCACCGTACGTGTTCGTCGACTTCGTCCGCTCGGTGCCGATCGTCGCGCTCGCCGTCGGGTACGCCGTCGTCGTGGTCGCGGTCGCACGCTGGCGCGGCCTGCGAGCCATGATCGGCCTCGTCGGTGCGCTCGTGATCCTCGCGCAGTTCGTCCTGCCCGGGCTCGTCGAGGGCAAGCCGCCCCTGCTGCTCGGGCTCGTGGGTTCCGTGGTGATCATGTACGGCGTGCTCTACTTCGCGCACGGCGTCTCCGCCCGGACCTCCACGGCGCTGCTCGGGACGGTCTTCGGCCTCGGTGTCACCGCGGCCCTCGCCGCCTGGACCACGGACGCCGCCCACCTGACGGGTATGGGGGACGAGAACGCGTACACGCTCGTCAACGCGTCCGACGAGCTGTCCATCTCCTCGATCATCCTGTGCGGCCTGATCATCTCGGGCCTCGGAGTGCTCAACGACGTCACCATCACGCAGTCCTCCTCCGTGTGGGAGCTCCACGAGCTCGCGCCGAACACCTCCGGGCGCCGCCTCTTCGCCTCCGCCATGAGGATCGGACGCGACCACATCGCCTCGACGGTCTACACGATCGCGTTCGCCTACGCCGGGGCGGCGCTGCCCGTGCTGATTCTCGTCTCCCTCTACGACCGTGCCCTCCTCGACACCCTCACCAGTGGCGAACTGGCGGAAGAAGTGGCGCGCACCCTGGTGGGCTCGATCGGTCTCGTCCTCGCCATCCCGCTCACCACCGCGATCGCGGTGCTGGTGGTGAAGGCGGTCGGGCCGAGGACGGCGGGTGGTGGATCGGGCGACGGCCCGGCCGGGAGCGGGACGACGCCGGCGGTCCTCGCGGCGGGAGCGGGGACGCTGCCGCCGGGCGGGCGCCTCGTGGGGCTCGGCGAGCGGAGTGCCCGCCGGGCGGCGGAGCAGGACGCATGACGAACGCCTGGCGGAAGGCCGCCCGGGAGCGCAGGCGCACAGCGGACACCGCCACCGGATTTGCGGCACCTTGCGACAATGGAGGGGTGACCGCAGTAACCACCCTCCCCGTCCCCTCCGGCGATCCCGGCTACGGCGACCCCGCGGCTGCGCTGCCCGAGGCAGCCGACGGCGCCCTGAAGCTCGACCTCCCCCCGCTCGCCCTGGGCGGCATCACCGTGGACACGCCGGTGATCCTCGCCCCGATGGCAGGCATCACCAACAAGGCGTTCCGCCGGCTGTGCCGCGAGTACGGCGGCGGGCTCTACGTGTCCGAGATGGTGACCTCCCGCGCGCTCGTGGAGCGCAGCCCGGAGTCGATGCGCATCATCTCGCACGACGACGACGAGAAGGTGCGCTCGGTGCAGCTGTACGGCGTCGACCCGAAGACCGTGGGGGCCGCGGTGCGACTCCTCGTCGAGGAGGACCGCGCCGACCACATCGACCTCAACTTCGGCTGCCCCGTCCCGAAGGTCACCCGCAAGGGCGGGGGAGCGGCCCTGCCCTGGAAGCTCGACCTCTTCACGGGCATCGTGCAGACCGCCGTGCGGGAGGCGTCGAAGGGGAACGTGCCCCTCACCATCAAGATGCGCAAGGGCATCGACGAGGACCACCTGACGTTCCGCGAGGCCGGCAGGATCGCCCGGGACAGCGGCGTCGCCGCCGTCGCCCTGCATGGGCGCACCGCGTCCCAGTTCTACTCGGGCAAGGCCGACTGGAACGCGATCGCCGAGCTGCGCGAGGCCCTGCCGGACATCCCCGTCCTCGGCAACGGGGACATCTGGAGTGCCGAGGACGCCGTGCGCATGGTGCGGCAGACCGGCGTCGACGGCGTCGTCATCGGACGCGGCTGCCAGGGCCGTCCGTGGCTCTTCGGCGACCTACGCCACGCCTTCGAGGGCAGCGCGGACCGGTACCGGCCGGGGCTGGGGCAGGTCGCGGACACCGTCTACCGGCACGCGGAGCTCCTCGTGGAGACCTTCGGCAGCGAGATGATGGGGCTGCGGGACATCCGCAAGCACATGGCCTGGTACTTCAAGGGCTACGTCGTGGGTGGGGAACTGCGCGCCAAGCTGGCCACGGTGCCCACCCTCGAGGTCCTGCGCGGACTGCTCGACGAGCTCGACAAGGATTCGCCGTACCCGGGCCCGGACGCCGAGGGGCCCCGCGGCCGCGCAGGGTCCCCGAAGAGGACCGCGCTGCCCGAGCACTGGCTCGACGGCCGCGTCCTGGACGCAGCACAGCAGGCCGACATCGCCGCCGCCGAGGTAGACGTCTCCGGCGGCTGATCCGGGCTCCCGCCCGCCCCGCCCGATCCACAACGGCGCACGCCCGCGGGCCACTTCCCGATCGTTGCGCTAGAAAGGCATCATGAGCTTCCCCGAACAGCACGCCACCGGCTACGCCGTCGCCGACACCGCGCGGTGGGTGGAGGAGCCGCCCAAGAGCTCGCACCGGACCGACTTCGAACGGGACCGTGCCCGCGTGCTGCACTCCTCGGCGCTGCGCCGCCTCGGTGCCAAGACACAGGTGGTCGCTCCGGACACCGACGACTTCGTGCGCACGCGCCTGACCCATTCCCTCGAGGTCGCGCAGGTCGGCCGCGAGCTCGGCAGGACCCTGGGGTGCGACCCCGACATCGTGGACACCGCGTGCCTGGCCCACGATCTCGGGCACCCGCCCTTCGGCCACAACGGGGAGTCCGCCCTCAACGACATCGCCCACGGCATCGGCGGGTTCGAGGGCAACGCCCAGACCCTGCGCCTCCTCACACGCCTCGAGCCGAAGGTCCTCGCGCCCGACGGCGGCCCGGCGGGCCTCAACCTGACCCGGGCCAGCCTGGACGCCTCCTGCAAGTACCCGTGGGCCGCCTCGTCGGCACCCGTGATCGGGGGCCAGCGCACCACCAAGTTCGGTGCGTACGACGACGACCTGCCGGTCTTCGAGTGGCTGCGCCACGGTGCCCCCGAGGGCCGGTCGTGCCTCGAGGCGCAGGTCATGGACCTCGCCGACGACATCTCCTACTCCGTGCACGACGTCGAGGACGCGATCGTCGCCGGGCACCTGCAGCTGAAGTGGATGGACAGCGCGGACGCCCGCGCCCGCGTGGTGGGCTACACCCAGCAGTGGTACCTCCCCGGCAGTGACCCGGCGGCCGTCGACGCGGCGCTGGCACGCCTGGAACGGACGCCCGTCTGGGTCCGCGAGGCGGACGGCACACGGCGGTCGATGGCTGCCCTGAAGAACATGACCAGCCAGTTGATCGGCCGCTTCTGCCAGAGCGCCATGCAGTCAACGCGCTCCATCTACGGACCGGATCCGCTGACCCGCTACAACGCGGAGATGGTGGTACCGGAGGAGACCATCATGGAGATCGCCGTGATGAAGGGCCTCGCGACGACCTACGTCATGACCACCGACCACCGCCAGCCGCTGTACGAGCGCCAGCGGGAGATCCTCGCGTCCCTCGTCGCGCAGATCCACGCAGACGGCGACCGCTCCCTCGAGCCGATGTTCGCGGCCGACTGGCGCGGTGCACCGGACGACGACGCCCGCCTGCGCGTCGTCATCGACCAGGTGGCCTCCCTGACGGACGCCTCGGCGCTCGGCCTGCACGAGCGCATCGTCGGCCCGGTCCCGGCCCTCTGGTAGGCGGGGCAGGGGCCGCGGTGCGACCGGGACGCGGCGAGGCGTTGCGCACGTCCCCTCCCGTGCCGGTCAGGGTGTCGGTGGGGCGGGCCTAAACTGGGTTCCATGGCCGGACTCATCAAGCGGGAAGACATCGATGAGGTACGCCAGCGCACCGACATCAAGGAAGTGGTCGACGCCTACGTCACCCTGAAGTCCGCGGGGATCGGCTCGTGGAAGGGGCTGTGTCCCTTCCACGACGAGCGGTCCCCGTCCTTCCACGTCCGTCCGCAGATGGGTTCCTACCACTGCTTCGGCTGTGGTGAGGGCGGCGACGTCATCTCCTTCGTGCAGAAGCTGGACCACACGTCCTTCAGCGAGACCGTCGAGAAGCTCGCCGCACGCATCGGCTTCGAACTGCACTACGAGGACGGCGGCACCGGGCCCCGCCGCGAGGACGTGGGCAGGCGGCAGCGACTGCTCGACGCCCACAAGATCGCGGCGGAGTTCTACCGCGACCAGCTCCTCACCCCGGCGGCCGCCACGGCCCGGCAGTTCCTGCAGGAGCGCGGTTTCGACCGCGCTGCCGCGGAGCAGTTCGGCGTCGGCTACGCGCCGCAGGGGTGGGACACGCTCCTGAACCACCTCACCGGGCGGGGCTTCACCCTCGACGAGCTGAAGCTGACCGGCATGTTCAGCGCGTCCTCGAGCAATGCGGGCCGGTTCTACGACCGCTTCCGCGGACGCCTCATCTGGCCGATCCGCGACATCACCGGTGACACCGTCGGGTTCGGGGCGCGGAAGCTCTACGAGGACGACCAGGGGCCGAAGTACCTCAACACCCCCGAGACCTCCCTCTACAAGAAGTCCCAGGTGCTGTACGGCATCGACCTCGCCAAGCGGGAGATCGCCAAGAACCGGCAGCTCGTCGTCGTCGAGGGGTACACCGACGTCATGGCATGCCACCTGGCCGGGGTCGCCACCGCCGTCGCGACCTGCGGCACGGCCTTCGGCACCGACCACATCAAGATCGCCCGCAGGCTCCTGTCCGACGACGGCACCGGGGGCGAGGTGATCTTCACGTTCGACGGCGACGCGGCGGGCCAGAAGGCGGCGCTGCGTGCCTTCGAGGAGGACCAGCGGTTCAACTCCCAGACCTACGTCGCCGTGGAGGCGTCCGGAGCCGACCCGTGCGAGCTGCGCCAGACCCGCGGCGACGACGCCGTGCGCGCCCTCATCGCCGACCGCCGTCCCCTGTTCGAGTTCGCCATCAAGGCGTCCTTCGGGAACTTCGACCTCTCCTCGGGCGAGGGCCAGGTGAAGGCCCTGCGCCATGCCGCCCCGATCGTCGCCCAGATCCGCGACGTGTCGCTGCGGTCCACGTACACCCGTGAGCTCTCGCGCTGGCTCGGCATGCAGTACGTCGGCGAGGACCAGGTGGCCCGTGCTGTGGCCGCCGCGGCACGCCGCGAGGGCAGCTCCGGGCACACGCCCAACGGCCGTCAGCAGAGCGGGCAGGGGAACCCGGGGCAGCAGGGGGGTGCGGGGTCCGGGCCGACGGACCCCGCCGGCGCCGCGTCGGGGTCCCCCGCGTCCGTGGCGTCCGCCACCCCGGGCGAGCCGTACTTCGAGCGGCCCGATCCGCGGGATCCCATCGCCCGGATGGAGCGGGAGGCGCTCGAGGTGGTGCTCCAGCAACCCACCCTCCTCACTGCGGCGCAGTGGGAGAGCTTCTCCACGTCCCGCTTCACCGTCCCGGTCTACGAGGCGCTGCACAACGCGGTCCTCGCGGCGGGGGCGGATGG
>NZ_CP024915.1:809478-823595 GCF_002953615.1 Arthrobacter agilis
ACAAGCTCGCCGGCGGCGTGGGCCTGCGGCGTGGCCGACGCGACGCGAAGGAACTCCTCACCGGGGAGGCGCTCGACTTCTGGCGGGTGGAGGAACTCGTCCGGGGCGAGCGGCTCCGGCTCCGCGCCGAGATGAAGGTCCCCGGCCGTGCCTGGCTGGAGTTCCGGGTGGCGCCGGACGGTTCCGGCAGTTCCTACTACCAGCGGGCGGTCTTCTTCCCGCAGGGCCTCTCGGGCAGGCTCTACTGGCTCGCGGTACTGCCGTTCCACGGCTTCATCTTCACGGCGATGGCCCGGAACATCGCCAAGGCGGCAGAGGCACTGCCTGCGGACGCGGAACCGGAGTCCGCAGCGGCCTGACCGCCTCCTCCCGCCCCGTGCGCAGGCTGCAGGAGGGCGGCGGCGTGCGGGCCCCTGCAGGTGTCCTCCGCACGATGCGGGCGCCACAGCGCGGCGCATCGGCCGGCGTCACTGCAGGGCCGGCACCGTCCTCGGGCGGACGACGACCCAGAGGAACGTCACGGCGAGGGCGATGCAGGCGGCCATGACCAGCGCCATCGGCGTTGCCGACTCGATGCCCTCGCCCAGCAGGCCGACGAGGGGGGAGATGACACCCGCCGTCCCGAAGGTCACCGCGCCGAGCAGCGAGGCGGCCGTCCCGGCCTGGGCCCCGTTGTTGATGAGTGCGAGGACCTGGACGCAGGGGAAGATGAAGCCCGTCGCCATGATGTAGAACCAGAGCGGGAGCGCAGTGCCCCAGAACCCGAGGCCCAACTGGTCGAAGGCGATGATGAGCAGCGCCATGACCAGCTGCACCACGGTGGCCATGGCGATCACCCACTGCGGACCGACGCGCCTGAGGACGCGCGAGCTGATCTGGACGCCCGCCACGATACCCAGGGAGTTGATCGCGAACAGCAGGCCGTACTGCTGCTCGTTCAGCCCGTACGGCCCCTGGAAGAGGAACGGCGACGCGGACAGGTAGGAGAAGAGCCCGGAGAAGTTCATGCCGCCGACCAGCAGGATGCCGATGAAGATCCGGTCGCCGAGCACCGCGCGGTAGCGCTGCACGACCGTGAGCCCGGACCGCCGGCGGTTCTCCCGGGGCAGGGTCTCGATGATGAACAGCGACACCGCGAGGATCACGAGCACGCCGTAGCACGCGAGGAACCAGAAGATGCCGGGCCAGGGGAACAGCAGGAGAAGCTGCGAGCCGATCACCGGGGCGAAGATGGGAGCCATCCCGTTGACGAGTGCCATGTAGGAGAGCATCCGCACCAGGGTGTAGCCGCCGAAGAGGTCCCGCACCATGGCCATCGCCACCACGCCGCCGCCTGCCGCGCCGATGCCCTGCAGCACGCGGAACACCATCAGCATGGTGATGTCCTCGGAGGACGCCGCACCGATGGAGGCTCCGACGTGGAGCGTGGTCGCGAGGATGAGCGGGAGGCGCCGGCCGATCTTGTCGCTGAGGGGGCCCACGAGGAGCTGGCCGCCGGCGAAACCGATGATCGTCCCGGTGAGGGTCAGCTGGACCGCGGCCTCGGAGACGCCGAGGTCGGACCGCAGTGCGGGGAAGGCGGGGAGGTAGAGGTCGATCGTGAAGGGGCCGAGGGCCGTCAGGGTGCCGAGGATGAAGACGTAGATGATCTTCTCGCGGCGGGAGAGGGTGTCGCCGGGGTGGGAAATGGTGCTCAAGATGCTGCCTAACGGAACGGGACGTGCTGCCGGGTGACGAGGACGTGATGGTGCGGGGACGGCATCGACCGCGGCGGCGGCCCGGCGACGACGGCGGAGCGGCCCTGCTGTGCGACCAGCCTCCCGGAAGGGAGTATTTGGTTGCTGCGGCGAATCAATGACCCTGCCATCCTATGCCGCCCGTCAACCCTCCGGGCAGGAGGCGGGCCCGTACGAGCGCTGGCGAATCGCTGCTAAGCACGCTTCGGATTGACGTAGGGTGAGGAGGACGGAACGAGCAGGGAGAACGGAACATGAGCGCGAACGACACCGGCCAGGACACAGGGCAGTCACCACGGCACCTCGCACGGGTCATCGGGATCACGGTCGCGGCCGCCGTCGGAGGGCTCCTGTTCGGCTTCGACACGGCCGTCATCAACGGTGCGGTGGACTCCATCCAGGCCGACTTCGACCTGAGCGCCAGTGTCCTCGGCTTCACGGTGGCCATCACGCTGCTCGGCTGCGCTGCCGGCGCCTGGTTCGCCGGAGGCCTCGCCGACCGGTGGGGTCGGAAGAAGGTCATGGTCGCGGCGGCCATCCTCTTCGCGGTCAACTCCGCCGGTTCGGCATACGCCTTCTCCGAATGGGACCTCATGGCCTGGCGCCTCGTCGGCGGCCTCGCGATCGGCATCGCCTCGGTGATCGTCCCCGGCTACATCGCGGAGATCGCACCCTCCAAGTGGCGGGGCGGACTGGCATCGGTGCAGCAGCTGGCCATCACGATCGGCATCTTCGCGGCCCTGCTGTCCGACGCCTCGCTCGCGAACGCCGCCGGAGGCGCGGGTGGCGAACTCTGGTGGGGACTGTCCGCCTGGCGCTGGATGCTGCTGGTCGGCGTCGTACCGGCGGTCGTCTACGGGGTCCTGGCACTGATCATCCCCGAATCCCCCCAGTTCCTCATCCGGGCCGGTCGGGACGAGGAGGCCGCGCGCATCCTGTCGCGGGTCTCCGGAGTCGGGGACACCACCGGCAAGATCCGGCAGATCAGGGAGAGCTTCGAGCGCGAGGACCGGGCGAGCTACCGCGACCTCCGCGGGCCGGCCTTCGGCCTGCAGCCCATCCTGTGGATCGGCATGGCCATCGCGGCACTGCAGCAGCTGGTGGGCATCAACGCGATCTTCTACTACTCGACGACGCTCTGGAAGTCGGTCGGCTTCAGCGAGGGCGACTCCTTCACGACGTCCGTGATCACCTCGATCATCAACGTCGCCATGACCTTCGTCGCGATCTTCTTCGTCGACCGCGTCGGACGGCGGAGACTGCTTCTCATCGGTTCGGTCGGCATGGCCGTCGGGCTCCTCGCCGCGACTCTCGCCTTTTTGCAGGCCGACGGATCCGGCGAGGACATCACGCTCCCCGGCGCCTGGGGGCCCATCGCGCTCGTCGGCGCGAACCTCTTCGTCATCTTCTTCGCGGCCACGTGGGGCCCGGTCATGTGGGTCACCCTCGGCGAGATGTTCCCGAACCGCATCCGGTCGATCGCGCTGGGCGTCGCCACGATGGTCAACTGGGTCTTCAACTTCATCGTCACCCTGACCTTCCCGTGGGTCAGCGAGAACCTCGGCCTCTGGACGATGTACGCGGCGTTCACGGTCTTCGCAATCCTCTCCTTCGTCTTCGTCCGGACCAGGCTCCCCGAGTTCGCCGGCAAGGACCTCGAGGACAACGCGGAGCTGACGTCCGCCTGAGGGCGCCGGCACTAGCGCACCGGGAGCCCTGCGGTCCCGCATCAGCAGGGCCGCCGGGTGGCGGAACCCGGGCAGCCGCCCGGTGGTAATTTTGGTTCAGCGAATTTCCAGCAAGATCCACACGAATGGAGGCAGGGCCTATGAACAGCTCGGCTAGTACGCGCGGCAAGCGGTCCACGGGCTCGCTCTCGCTGTTTGGACTCCTCAGGCTCCTGGCACGCCTGACGCCGCGACAGGTCAGCGACGAGTTCTCGATCGCACTCGAGCAGATGAAGCAGAAGGGGATCAAGGCGGGAATCGCCGCCGTGTTCCTCGTGGTCGCACTCGTCCTCGTCCTGTTCTTCGCCGTCGCACTCGTCGTCGCCGCCATCATGGGCCTCGCGGAGATCATGCCGGCCTGGCTGGCCGCCCTGCTGGTGGCCCTGCTGTTCCTCGTGCTCGCCGGCATCCTCGCCCTGATCGGTGTGTCGCGCCTGAAGAAGCAGCTCCCGCTGGTGCCGCAGGACGCCATCCGCGGTATCCGCTACGATCTCGGCGTGCTGAAGGAGGGCCGCAGCTTCGACCCCGCGACCCTGGACGTCAAGAAGCCGAAGGACGACACGTCGGGCAAGGACGACGTCGCCAAGGACACCAAGCCCAAGGAGCCGACGCCGTCGTACGAGGAACTGCGCGGCCGCTCGGGCGAGCGTCGCACCCACATCGCCGAGGCGCGGGATTCCCTCGGCGCCCGCGTGGACATCGCGTCACGTTTCGGCAAGGGCAGGCACCGCTCGCCCCAGAGCGGTGCGGCATCGGACGGCTCGAAGGGCGACGGAGCGGTCGCCGCCGTCGCGGTGCGCCGCGACGTGCCCCACAACACGAGCCTCGCCGACCGCTGGAAGCCGCTGAGCGTCCTCGCCGCCTCCGTCGCGGCCCTGCTCGTGCTGCTGCGCAGGCTCCTCAGCAGGTAGTACCAGGCAGATCCGACGGCGGCCGCCCGCCCGTGATCCGACCCGCAGCACGCGGGGAGAGTCGCAGGAGAGCGGCCGCCGGCCTGCATAATGGGGTGGGGAGGCACGGGTGATGCGATTGATCGGGGCCGGGACACGGCCCGGCAGCGAGGGGACTGTTCTCTCGACGGCATGGACCCTGCCCAACATCATCACGCTCGTCCGGTTCCTCGGCGTCCCGCTGTTCGTCCTCCTCATTGCCCAGCAGCGCTACGGGGCGGCCGTCCTCACCCTCGTGGTCGTCGGCTCCACCGACTGGGTGGACGGCTACGTCGCCCGGCGCTTCAACCAGGTGTCGACCGTCGGCAAGTGGCTCGACCCGGTGGCGGACCGCACCGCACTGATCGTCATCGCGGTCACCTTCGTGGTGGACGGCATCGCCCCCGCGTGGCTCGTCTGGACCATCGTCGTCCCCGACGTCATCCTCATCATCAACGCACTGGTGCTGTTCCGCGGCCCCCTGCATCTGCCCGTGGCCACCGTCGGAAAGGTCCGCACGGCGTTGCTCCTCGTCGGAGCCCCCCTGCTCCTGCTGCACCGCGTCGAGGGATTCGGGCACGCCTGGATCCTCGCCGTGGCGCAGGGGCTGCTCGCGGCCGGGTGCGTGCTGCACCTCGTCGCGTTCGTCGCCTACTTCCGGGCCGCCCATCGAAAGTACCGGCTGGAGCGGGCCGAGCAGCAGTCGTGCCCGTCCTAGCGATCACGCTCGCGCTGCTCGGCGCGGTCTTCCTCGCGTTCGGAGCGCAGCGGCAGGGCAGCGCCGTCCGGGCGAACACGGGCGGCCTGTCCCTCAGCTCGTCCGGACTCGCGAGGCTCCTCGCCAACCCGCGCTGGCTGCTCGGCCTCTTCCTGCTGGGGACGGGCACGGCCCTGAACGTCGTCGCCCTGTCCCTGGCGAGCCTGACGGTGGTCCAGCCGATCGGAGCGATAGCGCTCGTGATCACCACGATCGTCAACTCCCGGGACCAGGGCATCCGCATCAACCGGCCGACGGTCGCCGCGATCAGCGCGTGCGTCGCAGGCAGTGCGCTGTTCGTGCTGCTCGCCGTGAACGTCACGCGGGCGAACCATGCCATCGATCCCGCGCAGGAACTCTCCGTGGTGCTGCTGCTCGGATCCGCCGTCGTGCTCTTCGGCTCCCTCGCGGTGTTCGGCAGGCACCGCCTCAATGCTTTCGCCTACATCCTGGGGGCCGGCGTGCTGTTCGGGTTCGTGGCCGTCCTGACCAAGGTCGTCGCGAGTCATCTGCTCGACCCGAACGGCCGTTTCCTGCTCAACGTCCCGGTCCTGACCGTCGTGGCGCTCGTCGCGGCAGCGGCCCTCGGATCGTGGTTCGTGCAGAGCGCCTACGCCACGGGTCCGCCCGACCTGGTGATCGCGGGACTCACGGTGATCGACCCGATCGTCGGGATCGCCGTCGGCATCACCATCCTCGACGAACTCCAGCCGGACGTGCAGACGGTGACCGCGCTGGGCATGGGCGCGGCGGCCCTCGTTGCTATTGTGGGGGTCATCGCGCTGTCCCGCCATCATCCCGATGTCGTGAAGCGACAGCGCTGACAGACCCGTTGCAGTTCCGTCCAGCACACCGACGTAGGGGATCCACGCGTGAGTTACCCGGCTGATTACAAGCCCCTGACCATCCTGATCGCGGCGGACACGTACCCGCCCAACGTGAACGGCGCAGCCCAGTTCGGCTACCGGCTGGCGAAGGGCATGACGGGGCGTGGACACGACGTGCACGTCCTCGCGCCCCGGGACTCCAACGGCCGCAGCTTCACCGAACCGGGCGGGGACTGGACGGTGCACCGCCTCCGCTCGCACAGCGTCCCCACGCACGACTACTGGCGCATCTGCTACCCGTGGGAGATCAAGCGTGACATCAGCCTGCTCTTCGACCAGGTCCAGCCCGACGTCGTGCACATCCAGTGCCACTACATGGTGGGGGAGTACACCCTCTACGAAGCCGTGAAGCGGGGCATCCGCGTGGTGGCCACGAACCACTTCATGCCGGAGAACCTGAATCCCTTCCTGCCGTTCCCCGGGTGGCTGAAGAGGGTCATCGCGAAGAACTCCTGGAAGGACATGGGCAAGGTCATGGGCAAGGCGGCCGCCGTCACGACGCCCACGCCTTTGGCGGCCAAGGCCATGCACGACCACGCGTTCCTGACCGAGGTGCTCCCCGTGTCCAACGGGATCGACTCGTCGGCGTACGAGCTCCAGCCGGGCGAGAGCATCGAGCCGCACGACCATCCCACGGTTCTCTTCGTGGGGCGCCTCGCGGAGGAGAAGCACATCGACGTGCTGATCGATGCCGTCGCCAGAACCCCGGAACACCTGCAAGTCCACCTCGAGATCGTCGGCGGGGGCGAGGTGAAGCCCGCGCTGCAGGCGCAGGCAGCCCGGCTGGGCATCAGCGACCGCGTGACCTTCCGGGGGCTCGTCGACGACGACGAACTGCGCAAGAGCTATATCCGTGCGTCGCTGTTCTGCCAGCCGGGTACCGCCGAGCTGCAGTCGCTCGTGACGCTCGAGGCAATGTCCGCATCCACCCCGGTCCTGCTCGCCGACGCCATGGCGCTCCCGCACCTGGTGTCCGACGGCGAGAACGGATTCCTGTTCGCGCCCGGCGACTCGGCGGACCTGGGCCGGCGCATCACGGAGATCCTCGAGATGTCCCGCGAGGACCAGCAGAAGATGGGGGCGGCGAGCCGCGCCCTGGTGGGCAAGCACGACATCGACGTCACGCTGGCCACCTTCGAGGGACTGTACTACGGGACCCTTCCCGCAGGGGATCTCCCCGGCGGCTCCGCGGTCGCCGAGGACACCGGGCTCGATGCGGTCCGCCTACAATGAGACCTGCGTCCGGTGCCCGGGTATCAGTTCCGGGAACCGGCGTTGCGGGAGCAGTGTGCTCCTGGGGGCTGTAGCTCAGCTGGTTAGAGCAGCGGACTCATAATCCGTTTGTCCTGGGTTCAAGCCCCAGCAGCCCTACCCTCGGGTCGATGACGGCCGATGCGATGCGTCACCTCCTTCCGGGCGGTGGCGCATCCGTCGTTCGGTGCCCGTCCGCTCCGGTCGGACTCACTGGCGCACTAAGTTACTCACGGGTAACATAGGGTGCAGAGCGTGCCGCGTGCGCGCCACCGTCAGCGTGGAGCGTGCTGGTCACCGACGACCAGAGTGAGGGGATCCGATGAGCAAGACGTCGATCGATGTCAACAACCTGCCGTACCCGGGCGGCGACTTCTACGCCTTCGAGGACCTGCTGTCCGACAAGGAGCGTTCCCGGCTGGCCGAGATCCGCGCCTGGCTCACCCGCGAGGTCCGCCCCCACGCCGTCGGGTGGTGGAACCAGGGCGCGTTCCCCAAGGAGCTCATCCCTCGGATCGCCGAGCTGGACCCGGTGAGCCCCGTCCACCGGCAGGGCTACTCGAATCTTTTCGCCGGTATCACCCATGCCGAGTTCACCCGGGCGGACACGTCGTTCGCGACCTTCCTGGGGGTCCACGACGGCCTGTTCACCGGATCCATCGAAGCCCTCGCCTCCCCGGAGCAGCAGCGGGAATGGCTCCCGGACATCTACGCCCTGAAGAAGATCGGCGCCTTCGGCCTGACGGAGCCGCTCGGTGGCTCCGACGTTGCAGGCGGGACGCGCACCACGGCCCGCCGCGACGGCGGCTCGTGGGTCCTGAACGGCGCCAAGCGCTGGATCGGCAACGCGACCTTCTCCGACTGGGTGGTCGTCTACGCGCGGGACCTCGCCGACAACCAGGTCAAGGGCTTCCTGGTGGACACCACCACCCCCGGATTCACCTCGACCAAGATCGAGAACAAGATCGCGCTGCGCACCGTCGAGAACGCCGACATTGTGCTCGACGACGTGGTCGTCTCCGACGACTACCACCTCAAGGGTGCGAACAGCTTCCGGGACACCAACAAGGTCCTGAAGGTCACGAGGCTCGCCGTCGGGTGGCAGGCCGTGGGCCAGCAGCTCGCCGCCTTCGACGTGGCGCGCCGCTATGCCGTGGAGCGTGAGCAGTTCGGCCGGCCCATCGCCAGTTTCCAGCTCATCCAGCAGCAGCTCGTCCAGATCCTCGGCAACGCGATGAGCTCCATGGGGATGATGGTCCGCCTGTCCCAGCTCGAGGACGCGGGCAAGGCCAAGGACGAGCAGTCCGCCCTCGCCAAGGCCTTCACCACGGCCCGGATGCGCGAGAGCGTCGCGGCCGGGCGCAACATCCTCGGCGGGAACGGCATCGTCGCGGACTACGAGATGGCGAAGATCTTCTCCGACGCGGAAGCCATCTACTCCTACGAGGGCACCCAGGAGATCAACACGCTCGTCGCGGGCCGGGCGATCACGGGCATGGCCGCCTTCGTCTAGTCCGTCCTCGGCCCGCGCCCGCGCCGCTCGACGGTGCAGCGGGAGGAGCACGGAGGGGCGCCGGTCCGTCACGAAGGCCAGCGGGTCCACGTAGTCGCCGTGGACGCGGACGCCCCAGTGCAGGCAGGGGTCGCCGCAGTGCCCGGCCGCCGGTCCGCCGACCCCGGATCCGGACAGGATGGCCACGGTGTCGCCCCTGCGCACCCGCTCACCCTTTCCCAGGCCGGTGGTGACGGGCTCGAAGCTGCTGACCCTGCCGTCGCCGTGGTCGATCGACAGCACGCCCCGGTCCACCACCGTCCCGGCGAAGGACACGACGCCGTCCGCCGGGCTCACGATGGTGGTGCCGGCACCGCCGGCGACGAGGTCGACGCCGCGGTGGCCGCGCTTCCACTTCTGCGGAGGTTCCTCGAACGGGCGCCGGACCTCCGGGGGCGGCTCGAGTGGCCAGGCCCACTCCGGCACGAACGGTGCGCCAGTGGCGCGGTCCGTCGACGGGGCGGCGGGAAGACCGGAGCCGCCCACCGACAGGGTCGCCAGCAGCAGGGCCAGGAGCGCGAGCCGCGACCGGCCGGCCCGACGGGACCGGCGTCCACGCCTGCCCGGCAGTGATCCGGCGGAAGACGCGGCCGGGGGCGGGGGATGGCTGTCCATGCCCCGACCCTGCCGGAGCGCCGGTCCGCGCGGACCGGCCCGGGGGTCTATGTGGACGACCGGTCGCCCGTCCGGCCGTCCGCGCGAGCCGGATCCGGCCCTGCGCCTGTAGTACACTTGCATCAGCAGTCTGCTGCTCCCACTCCCTTCGTGCCCCCGGCACCGTCGCGGCATGGGACCGCCAGGCTGACTACGCGTGCCTGCGATTCAGTGCCCATCGAGGGCGCCGAAGTTCCCGCCCTGCGGTCCGGTCCAGTCCGGTGGAGGAGGGGACGTCCACGACGACGGACAGGCACCAGGATGTATCGGCCACCCCGGCCGGTACTGAGACAACCGTCAACAAGCTGCCGGCAGCGCACTGCGCCTGAGCCGGAGCTGAAGAAAGGCAGACATGCCAGTCGTAACCATGCGCCAGCTGCTCGACAGCGGCGTCCACTTCGGTCACCAGACCCGCCGTTGGAACCCGAAGATGAAACGGTTCATCTTCACCGAGCGCAACGGCATCTACATCATCGATCTCCAGCAGTCGCTGGGCTACATCGACCGCGCGCACGAGTTCGTCAAGGCCACCGTCGCCCACGGCGGAACCGTCCTCTTCGTCGGCACGAAGAAGCAGGCCCAGGAAGCGATCGCCGACCAGGCGACCCGCGTCGGCCAGCCCTACGTCAACCAGCGCTGGCTCGGTGGCATGCTCACCAACTTCCAGACGGTCTCCAAGCGCATCCAGCGCATGAAGGAACTCGAAGAGATCGACTTCGACGACGTCGCCGGTTCGGGCCACACCAAGAAGGAGCTCCTGCTCCTCAAGCGTGAGCTGACCAAGCTGCAGAGCAACCTCGGTGGTATCCGCAACCTGACCAAGGCTCCCTCGGTCGTCTGGGTTGTCGACACCAAGAAGGAACACCTCGCGATCGACGAGGCCAAGAAGCTCAACATCCCCGTCGTCGCGATCCTCGACACCAACTGCGATCCCGACGAGGTCGACTTCCCGATCCCGGGCAACGACGACGCCATCCGCGCCGTCAACCTGCTCACCCGGGTCATCGCGGACGCCGTGGCCGAGGGCCTCATCGCCCGCAACAACCGTGCCAACGGCACGGAAGCCGCCGCGGCCGAAGAGCCGATGGCCGAGTGGGAGCGCGAACTGCTCCAGGGCAACGCCGACGCCGCGACCGCTCCCGAGGCGGACGCAGCACCCGAGGCCGGGACCGCCGCGCCCGAGGCAGCAGCCCCCGCCGCCGACGAAGCCCCTGCAGGCCTGCAGGCGCCGATCGCCGAGGAAGTCCCCGAAGCAGTGGCTCCGGTCACCGAAGCCGCGGCAGACGACACCAAGTAGTTCCCGGTGCGTAAGGGGTGTGGGTGAAACCACGCCCCTTACGCATGTTCCGCGGATGTTCGTCGCGGAACGTCCGTACCCCGGGCCGAGGCCCGCGGAAGCTCTTCGTAGATCCACATCAACTTAGGAGTTCATATGGCAAATTTCACTGCCGCTGACATCAAGGCCCTGCGCGAGCGCACGGGCGCCGGCATGATGGACGTCAAGAAGGCGCTCGACGAAGCCAACGGCGACGCCGACAAGGCCCTGGAACTGATCCGCATCAAGGGCCTGAAGGGCGCGACGAAGCGCGAGGGCCGCTCGACCGCCGAGGGCCTCGTCGCCGCTCGCGTCGACGGCACCGTCGGCGTCATGGTCGAGGTCAACTGCGAGACCGACTTCGTCGCGAAGGCCGGCCCGTTCATCGACTTCTCGAACAAGGTGCTCGCCGCCGCGATCGAATCCGGTGCAGCCGACGTCGCGACGCTCCTGGCGTTCGAGCTCGAGGGCAAGCCCGTCTCCGAGCACGTCATCGAAGCGGGTGCGCTCCTCGGCGAGAAGGTCGACGTCCGTCGCATCGCCCGTGTCGAGGGCCAAATCGTCGACGCCTACCTGCACAAGACGTCCAAGGACCTCCCCGCCCAGGTCGGCGTGCTCTTCGCCGTCGAGGGTTCCGGGGACGGGGCCGTCGAGGCCGCGCACGACGTCGCGGTGCACATCGCTGCGTACTCGCCCACCTACCTGACCCGCGAGGACGTCCCCGCCGAGCTCGTCGAGTCGGAGCGCCGCATCGCCGACGAGACCGCACGCGCCGAGGGCAAGCCCGAGCAGGCCCTGGCGAAGATCGTCGAAGGACGCCTCACCGGCTTCTTCAAGGAGGGTGTGCTGGTCGACCAGGCATTCGCCAAGGACGCGAAGAAGTCCGTCGCCACGGTCCTCGCGGACGCCGGCGCCAAGGCCACGGCCTTCGCGCGGTTCCGCGTCGGAGCCTAGCCCTTCGGCCCCAGCACGGTGAAAGGGCGGCCGCCTCGAGGTGGCCGCCCTTTCCTGCGCCCGGGAGGCGCACCGTATCCTGTAACGGGTCCGGCAACATCCCACACCCCGCACCAGCGGCCGTCCGGTCAGGCACGGCCCCCAGTACTACGCCCGGGAGGCACTTCATGGACACCATTTCCACTGCACGGACGGGTGGCACCGGGGGCCGGCGCCGCGTCCTGCTGAAACTGTCGGGCGAGGTCTTCGGCGGTGGCAAGCTGGGCGTGGACCCCGAGACGGTGCGGTCGGTGTCGAAGCAGATCGCGGCGACCGTCGGCGACGTCGAGGTCGCGATCGTCGTCGGGGGCGGCAACTTCTTCCGCGGCGCGGAGCTCTCCCAGAGCGGCATGGACCGCTCGCGCGCCGACTACATGGGGATGCTCGGCACCGTGATGAACTGCCTCGCGCTGCAGGACTTCCTGGAGCAGGCGGGCGTCGAGACGCGGGTCCAGAGCGCCATCACCATGGGCCAGGTCGCCGAGGCGTACATCCCGCGCCGCGCCATCCGCCACCTCGAGAAGGGCCGCGTGGTCATCTTCGGTGCCGGAGCCGGCCTGCCCTATTTCTCCACCGACACCGTGGCGGCGCAGCGCGCACTCGAGGTGCATGCCGACGAGGTCCTGATGGCGAAGAGCGGGGTGGACGGCGTCTACACCGCGGATCCGCACAAGGACCCGACGGCGGAGAAGCTCGACACCCTCTCCTACGACGAGGCCCTGCGACGGGACATCCGGGTGATGGACCAGACCGCGATGACCATGTGCAAGGACAACAACCTGACCATGGTGGTGTTCGGCATGGAGGGCGAGGGCAACGTGACCCGGGCCATCCGCGGCGAGAAGCTCGGCACCATCGTCACCGCCTAGCGGCTGGGTGCGGACGGGGCAACGGCGCCCTGCCCGCGCCGGGGCACCGCACCCCCGTGAACTAGGATGAACCACTGGAACGGTTGCCGTGCAGCCGACTGCAGAGCGAAGGAGACATTGTGATCGAAGAGACCTTGCTGGAAGCCACCGACAAGATGGACAAGGCCGTGGAGGTTGCAAAGGACGATTTCGCGACGGTCCGCACCGGCCGCGCCAATGCGTCGCTGTTCTCAAAGGTGGTGGTGATGTACTACGGCGCGCCCACCCCCCTGCAGCAGCTGGCGTCCTTCCAGAACCCGGAAGCCCGCACCCTGCTCATCACACCCTTCGACCGCACCGCCCTCAACGACATCGAGCGGGCCCTGCGCGACTCCGACCTCGGCGCGAACCCCTCCAACGACGGCAACGTGATCCGCGTGGTCCTGCCCGAGCTGACGCAGGAGCGCCGCAAGGAATACGTGAAGCTGGTGAAGACGAAGGCCGAGGATGCCAAGATCTCCATCCGCAACATCCGGCGCAAGGCGAAGGACGGCATCGACAAGGCGGTCAAGGACGGCGACTCCGGCGAGGACGAGGGCTCGCGTGCGGAGAAGGAACTCGACGCGCTGACGAAGTCCCGCGTCGATCTCGTCGACGAGCTGCTGAAGCGCAAGGAAGCCGAGCTGCTCGAGGTCTGATGGCAGCCCTCGATCGTCCCGGCGCGGGCAACGGGCACACACCAGCACCCGCCGCCGGGACAGACGACACCCGCGCCGTCGTCGTCGCGACCGGCGCCGCGCCGACGGACGCGGAGGTCCCGGCGCGTTCCACCGCCGGAACCCGTGCGGCGCGACGGGACCGGCGGTCGACGAGCGGCCTGTTCCGCCGCCGCCGGCCGATCAGGGAGCCGGGGCAGCCGTCGCGTGCGGGCCGCAACCTGCCCGCCGCGATCGGTGTGGGCGCCGGCCTCCTGGTCCCCGTCCTGGCGGGTCTGTTCTTCTTCCCGATCGTGTTCGTGGGCATCGTGACCCTGTTCGGAGCGGTCGGGGTGTGGGAGATCTGCCGAGCGCTCGAACTCCGGCGCATCCGCGTCCCCCTGGTGCCCACCCTGGCCGGCGCCCTGGTCCTTCCGTTCTCGGCCTACTTCGGCGGGGCGGAGGGACTGGCCGTGGCCGCCGTCTTCTCCGTGCTCGGACTCTTCCTGTGGCGGGCACTCGATCCGGCGCCCGATGCCGCGAAGAGCCTCATGGCCGGGACCTTCACGGTGCTGTGGGTGCCGTTCATGCTCAGCTTCGCGATGCTGCTGATGCGGGCCGAGGGCGGCTTCCTCGTCATCGCCACCCTGCTGCTGCTCGTGGTCGCGAACGACACGTTCGGCTACCTGATCGGCGCGTTCTTCGGCAAGCACGCCATGGCGCCGAAGATCAGCCCCAAGAAGTCCTGGGAGGGCTTCGGCGGGTCCATCGGC
>NZ_CP024915.1:823836-828966 GCF_002953615.1 Arthrobacter agilis
GCGAGCATCCCGGCGATCGCCCCGGCATCGGTCAGGCCCCGCCACCAGATCCCCAGCAGCAGCAGGGGACACAGGGTGGAGGCGGTGAAGGCGAAGACGGACCCGACGCTGCCGGCCAGGGCGAGGCTGTCCGTCATCAGGGCGACCACGAGCGGGACGAGGGCGGACAGCAGGGCGGCGCGCCGGAAACCCCGGACGCTGCCCTGGAAGAACTCCTGGCTGACCACTCCGGCGAGCGAGACCACGAGCCCGCTCGTCGTCGACAGGAACGCCGCGAAGGCTCCCGCGGTCACGAGGGCCGAGAGGAGGTCACCCGTGGCGCCGTCGACGATGCGGCCGGGCAGCAGGAGGACGGTGGCGTCCGCCGCGCCCCCTGCCGCGAGTTCCGGGGTGTGGATCCTGCCGAGGATCCCGTACACGGTGGGGAAGAGGTAGAACACGGAGAGCAGGCCGAGGACGATCAGGGTGGTCCTGCGCGCCGACGCCCCGTCCGGGTTCGTGTAGAAGCGGACCAGCACGTGCGGCAGCCCGAGCGTCCCGAACAGGAGGGCGATGACGAGCGAGATGGTGCCGTAGAGCGACGCGTCCGCCGTCGTGTCGAGGTCCGCCGTGAAGGCACGCCCACCGTCCGTGATCGGCAGGCCCTCCGAGCCGAGGTGCACGAGGACGAACACGACCGGCACGGCGAGGGCCGTCAGCTTCAGCCAGTACTGGAAGGCCTGCACGAAGGTGATCGAGCGCATCCCGCCGGTCACGACGCTGAGGCACACCACCACGACGACGGCCAGCGGCCCCACCCAGGCGGGCAGGCCCGTGGTGATGCTCACCGTCAGGGCGGCGCCGTGCAGCTGCGGCACGATGTAGAGCCAGCCGACGACGACCACGAGCAGGCTGGTCACGCGGCGCACGAGCAGCGAGTCCAGGCGCGCCTGGGCGAAGTCCGGGATGGTGTAGGCACCGGACCGGCGCAGGGGGGCGGCGACGAACAGCAGGAGCATGAGGTACCCGGCGGTGTATCCGATGGGGAACCAGAGGGCATCCACCCCCGAGACCAGGATCAGGCCGGCGATGCCGAGGAAGCTCGCCGCGGAGAGGTACTCGCCGCCGATCGCCGAGGCGTTCCACCATGGGCGGACGGTTCGCGACGCGACGTAGAAGTCCCCGGTGGTGCGCGAGATCCGCAGGCCGTAGATGCCGATCAGCAGGGTGCTGAGCGCCACGAGGACGAGCGCCGTGTAGCCGATGGCCGGGCTCAGCTGCAGGGCCCCGCCGTCCAGTGCCTCACTCATCGTCGACGAGGTCCTGGAAACGTCGCTCGTTCCGCGACGCGCTGCGCACGTAGAGGACGGCGCAGCCGATCACGAGGGGATAGACACCGAGGCCCAGGAGCAGCCAGGGGACGGGGACGGTCAGGACCCTCATCCCGTCGATGTCGGGGAACACCGCGAGCAGCACCGGGATGCCGATGAGGATCACCAGGAACCCTCCGGCCACCACGAGGGCGAGGCGCAGCTGGGACCGGATCAGGGACGCGACGAACAGCTGGCCCACCTCGGACTGCTCGGCCATCTCGCGGGAGACCGGGAAGGAGGCGCCCGTGGCGCGCGCCGCCGTCCGGGGGGCGGTGACGCGGACCCGACGGGACTTCTCGGGGCGCTCCTCGGTCACGGGGCCGTCCCGGGCAGGGCGGCAGGGGGCGTACGCGGGTCCATGCAGCGCCCGTCAGTGGCTCGGCCGCAGCCGGGTGGCTTCGAGCTTCTCCCGCACATCGGGCAGGTGCCGGCGGCTCACGGGCAGCTCGGCGTCCCCCACGAACAGGCTCGCCCGCCCGGCGCCGATCCGCACCTTCCGCACCTGGTCCATCGCCACGAGGTAGGAGCGGTGCGTGCGGAGGAACCCCGCCTCGGCCCACTGCCGCTCGAGATCGTTGAGCGGGATGCGGATGAGGTAGCTCGCCTCGGAGGTGTGCAGGCGCGCGTAGTCGCCCTGCGCCTGGACGTACCGCACGTCGTCGCGCCGGATCATCCGGCTCACGCCGCCCTGGTCGACCGTGATGACCTCGGGCGCCGCCGTCGCCCCCTCCATGAGTTCGCACACGCGGCGCACGGACTCCGCGAGCCGTTCGGTCCGGACGGGCTTCAGGAGGTAGTCGACGGCACGCAGCTCGAACGCCTCGAGGGCGCGGTCCTCGTCGGCGGTGACGAAGACGACGGCGGGCGGCCGGCTGAAGCGGGAGATCACGCGGGCGATGTCGAGACCGGACAGCGACGGCATGTGGATGTCGAGGAACAGGGCGTCCACGCTGTGCTGCTCGAGGGCCCTCAGGGCCTCTGCTCCGCTCGACGCGCGGTGGATCGTCCCGATCCGGGCGTCCTTGCCGAGCAGGAATGCCAGTTCCTCGACGGCGGGGAGCTCATCGTCGGCGATGATGACATTGACCATGGATCCTAGGTTACGCGTCTCACGCCTGGTGATCGGGCTGCGACTTGGGCACGCGCATGGTGATGAGGGTGCCTGCGCCGGGCGCGGTGTCGATGATCAGGCCGTGGTCGTCGCCGTACACCTGGCGCAGGCGGGAATCGACGTTGCGCAGGCCCACGTGGACGCCCTCGGTGTGGCCGGCGAGGACGGACCGGAGGTGCTCCGGCTCGATCCCGACGCCGTCGTCCTCGATGGTCACCTCGGCGAACGGGCCGACGTCGTGCGCGGTGATCGTGATGTTCCCGACGCCGTCGCGGGAGTCCAGCCCGTGGCGCACCGCGTTCTCGACCAGCGGCTGGAGGCTGAGGAACGGGATCACCGTGCTGAGGACCTCGGGACCGATCTCCAGGGTGACATTGAGCCGGTCCCCGAAGCGGGCACGTTCGAGCAGGAGGTAGCGGTCGATGCTGCGCAGCTCCTCCGCCACCGTGGTGAAGTCGCCGTGGCGGCGGAAGGAGTAGCGCGTGAAGTCGGCGAACTCGACCACGAGCTCCCGGGCCCGCTGCGGGTCCGTGGTGATGAAGGACGCGATGGCGTTGAGCGAGTTGTAGATGAAGTGCGGGCTGATCTGGGCCCGGAGGGCGCGCACCTCCGCTTCGGCCAGGAGCCGCCGGGACGAGTCCAGTTCCGCGAGTTCCACCTGCGTGGAGACCCACCCGGCCAGCTCGTTGGTGGCCCGCACGAGACCCGCGTCGACGTCGCCCGCGAAGGCGCCGACTGTGCCCACCACGCGGTCGTCCACGCGCACCGGCGAGAGGACGAGTTCGCCGAGGTCCGTCAGCCCCGCGGCATCGAGCCGCTGGCGCCGCACGATCTGCGTCCGGCCGCTCTCGAGGACCTGTCGGACCAGCGGCATGACATAGGGCGGGGTACCGCGACCGCCGTCCCAGGCGAGCACGCCGGCGTCGTCGCTGATCATCAGGACGTCGCAGCGGAGGAGGCCGTGCAGGTGGCGCCCGGCCTTCGAGGCGCCCGACGGCGTCAGTCCCTCACGCAGGTGCTCGGAGGCCAGGGCCGCCGAGTGCAGGGTCGCGTACGTGGCGCGGTCGGCGTCGGATCCGAGGTCCCGATAGGAGCGCGAGAGGCGGAAGCCGAGAAAGGCCACGACCGCGAGGGTGATGACGGCCACGGCGCACACCAGGGCGGTGTCGACGGCGGCACTGAACATGGCTCCAGAGTATCGCCCGCCGTCCGGCCTGCCGGGCCGGGCCGTTCGTCGCGCCCGGCGACCGTTCGGCGCATCCGGCTGCGCGCTCACCGACGGAGGCCGGTGCGGTGCTGGTGATGGGCGTCGCCGTGCAGCACAGTGATGGGAGTCACACCGCCGTGCCTTCCTGCGCGGCGATCCTGCCGCCCGGCGGCCGGGGTGACGTCCCGACCGAAGGAGAAACAATGGGCTCGCACCCGACAGAGCCGGCCGCCGGCTCCGGTGCTGCCGTCGACTTCACAGAAGTCCAGCAGACCGAGCAGTTCAAGGAACTGCGCAAGCGCCACCGCAGCTTCGTCTTCCCCATGGCAGTGTTCTTCCTGCTCTGGTACTTCGCCTACGTGCTGCTCGCCGACTACGCGCACGAGTTCATGGCGACGCCGGTCATCGGCAACGTCAACATCGGCATCATCCTCGGGCTGCTGCAGTTCGTCAGCACGTTCGCCATCACCATGTGGTACGTCAGCTACGCCAACAAGCGCCTCGACCCGATCGCCGCGAACCTGCGGCACGAGCTCGAGGAAGCAGCCCCCGAAGTATTCATCGACCCCGCAGGCGGAAAGAAATGATCTCCATTCCCAGCGCGGGCGTCCGCCTGCCGCTCCAGACGGTCGAGGCGACCACCGTCGGTTCCCCGGCCCTCAACATCACGATCTTCGGCCTGTTCGTGGCGATCACCCTCGTGATCGTGCTCCGCGCCAGCCGCAACAACAAGACGGCGGCGGACTACTACGCCGCGGGCCGCTCGTTCACCGGCGGCCAGAACGGCACCGCGATCGCGGGGGACTACCTCTCGGCGGCCTCCTTCCTCGGCATCGTGGGCGCCATCGCCATCAACGGGTACGACGGCTTCCTGTACTCGATCGGGTTCCTCGTCGCCTGGCTCGTGGCACTGCTCCTGGTCGCCGAACTGCTCCGCAACACGGGCAAGTTCACCATGGCGGACGTGCTGTCCTTCCGGCTGAAGCAGCGTCCCGTGCGCATCGCGGCGGCCATCACCACGCTGGCGGTCTGCTTCTTCTACCTGCTCGCGCAGATGGCGGGAGCCGGCGGACTCGTCTCGCTCCTGCTCGGCATCAACGACCGGCTTGGCCAGTCCGTGGTCATCACGGTGGTCGGCGTACTCATGATCATGTATGTGCTGATCGGCGGCATGAAGGGCACCACCTGGGTGCAGATCATCAAGGCCTGCCTGCTGATCGCCGGCGCATTCATCATGACCGTCTGGGTCCTCGCGCTGCACGGCTTCAACCTCTCCACGCTGCTGGGTGCCGCGATCGAGACCTCCGGCAACGCCGCCATCACGAGCCCGGGCCTGCAGTACGGGCTGACCTCCGTCACGCGCCTGGACTTCCTGTCGCTCGCGCTCGCGCTGGTCCTCGGCACCGCTGCACTGCCGCACGTCCTCATGCGCTTCTACACCGTCCCCACCGCGAAGGAGG
>NZ_CP024915.1:829066-831782 GCF_002953615.1 Arthrobacter agilis
CCCGCCGCTCGGTGGTCTGGGCCATCTGGCTGATCGGCGCGTTCTACCTCTTCACTCTCGTGCTCGGCTACGGCGCCAGCGCCCTCATCGGATCGGAGCGCATCCTGGCCGCACCGGGAGGCGTCAACTCGGCTGCGCCGCTGCTGGCCTTCGAGCTCGGCGGATCCATCCTCCTCGGACTCATCTCCGCCGTCGCGTTCGCCACGATCCTCGCGGTCGTCGCAGGACTCACCATCACGGCCGCGGCCTCGTTCGCCCATGACATCTACGCGAGCGTCATCTGCAAGGGCAAGGTCGACCCGGACGGGGAGGTGAAGGTCGCGCGTCGCACGGTCGTCGTCATCGGCCTGCTGTCGATCCTCGGCGGCATCGGCGCGCAGGGCCAGAACGTCGCGTTCCTCGTGGCCCTCGCCTTCGCCGTGGCGGCCAGCGCCAACCTGCCGACCATCCTCTACTCGCTGTTCTGGCGGAAGTTCAACACGCAGGGCGCCATCTGGAGCATGTACGGAGGGCTCGGCTCCGCCATCCTGCTGATCGCCCTCTCGCCCGTCGTCTCCGGCGGCGAGAAGTCGATGATCCAGGGCGCCGACTTCTCGGTGTTCCCGCTCAGCAACCCGGGCATCGTCTCGATCCCGCTGGCGTTCTTCCTCGGCTGGCTGGGCACCACCCTCTCCCGGACCACGGAGGACCCCATGAAGCAGGCCGAGATGGAGGTGCGCTCCCTCACCGGCGTCGGTGCCGAGAAGGCCACCGACCACTGAGGCAGCTCCCGAGCAGCACCACGGAGGCCGTCCCACCGCGAGGTGGGGCGGCCTCCGCCGTTTCGGGGAGGATCAGCCCTGAGGCGCGAGGAGCCTGAGGACGCTGGACAGTGCTGCCGGCATGCTCGTGGCGGGGTCGTAGAGCCACTGCAGCTGGATGCCGTCGAAGACACCGACGATGAGGCGCGCGGCGTCCTCGGGCGCGATGTCCGTGCGGATCTCGCCGCGGGCCTGGGCACCGGCGATGTCCCGCTCCACCGTGCCGAGGAGCCACGAGTAGCGGGTACGGAAGTAGTCGTGGGCGGCGTGGTCCGGGCGCGTCGCGGTCGCGGACGCCACGGCGAAGAGAGCGGTCAGTCCGGGATGCCGTTCGTTGTGCTCCGCGATGCCCGGGAAATCCGCGAGGGAGGTCACCGATCCGCCGTGCTGCGCACTGTTCTGTTCGTCGCGGTCGGCGAGCACCGCGGTCAGCAGGTCCTGCTTGCCGCTGAAGTAGTGGAAGAGCGTCGCTTCCTTGATGCCCGCGCGTTCCGCCACGAGCTTGAGGGTGGTGCCCTCGAAGCCCTCGGCGGCAAAGACCTCCGCGGCGATCCTCAGCAGCTCGCGCCGTCGCTCGATGCCTTTGGCGTAGGTGCCCTGCGCCTTCGTACCCATGGATCGAGTGTAGGGGGTGGGAACAGGCCGAAATAAAAACCCAGTGCCGCTCGGTTTTGTGTAGCCTGAGTTCCACCCACCACCCACCGTCATTACGAAGGAGTAATTATGGGCAAGTATTCGGACGCGCGCCGGGATCCGACGGCGGCACCGGGGAACAATGCAGCGGCCCGACGGCGTGGCCTGCGGCCCGTCGCCACCCTCACCGCGGGCGCCCTGCTGGCGACGATCCTGGCAGCCGGGTCGGCGGCGAGCGCGGCGCCTCCCCAGAAGGTCCGGCAGCCCGCGCTGGACAGCCGGTCGGCGGAGATCATCCGTGTCGACGGGCGGTCCTTCCGCGACCTCGACGGGGACGGCGCGCTGACGCCGTACGAGGACTGGCGCCTCGCGCCGGAGGAACGCGCCGTGGACCTCGTCGCCCGCCTCTCCCTCGAGGAGAAGTCCGGCCAGCTGATGCACGCCTCCTTGTCGGGGCAGGCCACCTACGACCGCACGGCGTTCACCCGGCTCCTGGCGGAGCGCCACATCACCACCTTCATCTCCCGGCTCGGCGCCGGGGCGGGCACCCTGGCGCGAGAGCACAACGATCTCCAGTCGCTCGCCGAGGAGCAGCCCTTCGGCATCCCCCTGAAGATCAGCACGGACCCCCGGAACGGCTTCACGGTCACGGAGGGCCAGACGGTCTCCAACGGCGACTTCACCGCCTTCCCGGACCCGATCGGCATGGGGGCGGTCGGCGACCCGGAGGCGACGAGGGCCATGGCCGACATCATCCGCGAGGAATACCGTGCCGTGGGCATCCACGAGGCGCTGTCACCCCAGGCCGACCTGGCGACCGAGCCCCGGTGGACCCGTATCAACGGGACCTTCGGTTCGACGGGCGAGACGGTGGGCGAGCACGTCCAGGCGTACGTCGAGGGCATGCAGGGCGGCCCGGACGGGCTCACCCCGGACGGCGTCGCGACGGTGGTGAAACACTGGGTGGGCTACGGCGCGCAGGTCGACGGCTACGACAGCCACTACTACTACGGCCGGTACGCGGCCTTCCCCGGCAACAACTTCGAGGAGCACCTGACCCCCTACGAGGGCGCCTTCGCCGCGGGAGCCTCGGGCATCATGCCCACCTACTCGATCCTGCAGGACCTGCAGCGCGACGGGACGGCCGTGGAGCAGGTGGGCGCGAACCACAACGAGTACCTCCTGCAGGACGTGCTGCGCGGGGAGTACGGGTTCGACGGCGTCATCACCTCCGACTGGGGCATCGCCAACGACTGCCCCGCGTCCTGCCTGGCGCTCCGCCC
>NZ_CP024915.1:832028-835382 GCF_002953615.1 Arthrobacter agilis
GTCCTCGTCGCGAACCGCGGCGAGATCGCGAGCCGGGTCCTCCGCTCCGTCCGCGCGCTCGGCCTCCGGTCGGTCGCCGTCTACAGCGACGCCGACGCCGGCGCCCGGCACGTCCTCGAAGCGGACTCCGCCGTCCGGATCGGCCCGGCCGCACCGTCCGAGAGCTACCTGTCCATTCCCGCCGTCATCGAGGCCTGCCGCCGCACGGGGGCGGGCGCGGTGCACCCCGGGTACGGGTTCCTCAGCGAGAACGCTGCCTTCGCCGACGCGCTGCGGGACGCCGGGATCGTCTTCATCGGGCCGTCCGTCCACGCCCTGGACGTCATGGGCGACAAGATCCGTTCGAAGAACCATGTGGTCGCCTCCGGTGTCCCCGTGGTCCCCGGCATCGCCGAACCGGGACTCTCCGACGACGACCTGCTGCGCGCAGCGGACGACGTCGGCTTCCCGCTGCTCATCAAGCCGTCCGCGGGTGGCGGCGGCAAGGGCATGCACGCCGTCCACCGGCCGGAGGACCTCTCCGAGGTCCTCGTCACCGCGCGTCGCGTCGCGGCCCGCGCGTTCGGCGACGACACGCTCTTCCTGGAACGCCTGATCGAGCGGCCCCGCCACATCGAGGTGCAGGTCCTGGCCGACAGCTCCGGCACCGTGATCCATCTCGGCGAGCGCGAGTGCTCGCTGCAGCGCCGGCACCAGAAGGTCATCGAGGAGGCGCCGTCGACCCTGCTCGACGAGGTGACGCGGCGTCGGATCGGCGAGGCCGCGTGCGCCGCGGCCCGCAGCGTCGACTACGCGGGAGCCGGGACCGTCGAGTTCCTCGTCTCCGACGCCGCGCCCGACGAGTTCTTCTTCATGGAGATGAACACGCGCCTGCAGGTCGAGCATCCCGTCACGGAACTGGTGACCGGCATCGACCTCGTGGAGTGGCAGATCCGCATCGCCGCGGGTGAGGCGCTGCCGTTCACGCAGGACGACGTCGTGCTGACAGGTCATGCCGTCGAGGCCCGCGTGTACGCCGAGAACCCCGAGGCCGGGTTCCTCCCCTCCACCGGCCGCATCCTGGAGCTCGCCGAGCCCGCGGGGGAGGGCATCCGGGTGGACAGCTCCCTCCTGCCCGGCGGGACCGTCTCCTCGTCCTACGACCCGATGCTCGCCAAGGTCATCGCCTGGGGTGCCGATCGCGGTGAGGCCCTCGACCGGCTGGACGCGGCGCTCGCCGCCACCGTGGTGCTGGGGGTCGACACCAATATCGAATACCTCCGGCTGCTCGTGGGCGACGACGACGTGCGGGCCGCGCGGCTCGACACCACGATGATCGAACGCAAGCTCCCGGAGCTGGCCTTCCGCCATGTCGCCCCCGAGGACCTCGCACTCGCCGCCGTCCTGCTCCTCGAGGCCGAACCGGCTCCGGCCGGCGGCTCACCCTGGCACCGGGGCGACGGCTTCCGGCTCGGGACACCCCGACCACGCGCCGTGACCCTCGAGGTGGACGGCGCCACCGCGACGGTCCGGCTGCAGCGCACGGGCGGGGGATGGACCGGAACGGTCGACGGCACCGACGGCACCGACGGCACCGAGAGCCCGGCTGCCGCGAGCCTCACGGTTCGCGTCGACGGCGGGGGAGTGACCATCGACGGCCTCCGCTCCCGCCGGCGGTACGCGGTCGACGGGGACACCGTCTGGCTGGGGGATGCCGGCTGGTCCGCCCGCGTGCGCCGTCCGAGCCGCCGCGAACTGCTCGACGCCGCCCTGTCCCGTATCACCCGGGAGGAGGGCGCGGCCGACCCGCTGGTCCGCAGCCCCATGCCGGGCACCGTGGTGTCGGTGTCCGTCGAGGACGGCGCGACCGTCGAGGCGGGCGATGTCCTCGTCGCCGTCGAGGCCATGAAGATGGAGCACCAGCTCACCGCCGCCCTGTCCGGCGTCGTCCGCCTCTCGCTGAAACCCGGCGACCTCGTGCGGGCACACCAGATCCTCGCCACCATCGAGTCCGCCCCCGAGGGCGGCCCGGCACCTATCCCCACGGAAGGGAACGCAGCATGAATTTCGAACTGAGCGAGGAGTACCAGGACCTCGTCGACACCGTCCGCGAGTTCGCCGACGAGGTCGTGGCCCCGGTCTCCGCCAAGCACGACGCCGAGCACAGCTTCCCCTACGAGGTGGTCAAGCAGATGGGGGACATGGGCCTGTTCGGCCTGCCGTTCCCCGAGGAGTACGGAGGCATGGGCGGCGACTACTTCGCGCTGTGCCTGGCACTGGAGCAGCTGGCCCGCGTGGACCAGTCGGTGGCCATCACCCTCGAGGCGGGGGTGTCCCTCGGCGCCATGCCCGTCTACCGCTTCGGCACCGAGGAGCAGAAGCAGCAGTGGCTGCCCTCCCTCGCGTCGGGTACCGCCCTCGGCGGGTTCGGCCTCACCGAGTCGGAGGCCGGCTCCGACGCCTCCGGGACGAAGACGACGGCGAAGCTCGAGGACGGCGCGAACGGACCGGAGTGGGTGATCAACGGCACCAAGGAGTTCATCACGAACTCGGGCACCGACATCACGTCGCTGGTGACCGTCACCGCCGTGACCGGGACCTCCGAGCGGCCGGACGGCACGGTGAAGAAGGAGATCTCCACCCTCCTCGTCCCCTCGGACACGCCGGGCTTCACGGCCGAGAAGGCCTACAACAAGGTGGGCTGGAACGCCTCCGACACCCATCCGCTCACCCTCCGTGACGTCCGGGTCCCGGAGGCGAACCTGTTGGGTACGCGCGGCCGCGGGTACGCCAACTTCCTGCAGATCCTCGACGAGGGGCGGATCGCCATCGCGGCGCTCGCGACCGGCGCGGCGCAGGGTTGCGTGGAACAGTCCATCAAGTACGCGGGCGAGCGTATGGCCTTCGGCAGCACCATCGGCGCCTACCAGTCCATCCAGTTCAAGATCGCCCGGATGCAGGTCCGGGCCCATACGGCGCGGCTGGCCTACTACGACGCAGCGTCGCGCATGCTCGCGGGCAAGCCGTTCAAGACGCAGGCCTCGATCGCGAAGCTGGTGGCCGGCGAAGCCGCCATGGACAACGCGCGCGACGCGACACAGATCTTCGGCGGCTACGGTTTCATCAACGAGTTCGTGGTGTCCAGGCACTACCGTGACTCGAAGATCCTCGAGATCGGCGAGGGGACCACGGAGGTCCAGCTCATGCTGATCGCGAGGGAACTCGGCCTGTAGACCCGCCGCAGGGACAGGACGGACAGGCGCCGGAACAGCGAAGGAGAAGCAGTGATCAACAAAGTGGTTGGCAGTGCGGCGGAGGCCGTGGCGGACATCCCCGACGGAGCATCCCTCGCCGTCGGCGGTTCGGGCGGCGTCG
>NZ_CP024915.1:835482-851134 GCF_002953615.1 Arthrobacter agilis
TGTAGGTGCGACCACCCGGCGACAACCAGCTCAGCCCGCCATCGGGATCGGGAGTCGGTGTCCATCCCGTCCGGTGCTTCAGCATGTGGTGTCGCCTGCAGACGGGATAGAGGTTGTCCGCACCGGTCGATCCTCCGTCTGCCCAGGACACCAGATGGTCCAGATCGCAGCGGCCGGCGGGACGGCCGCAGCCGTAGAAGCTGCAGGTCTTCTGGCGGAGCTGCACCCAGGTCCGCAGATCCTCGCTCGGGCGGTACCGGGTCCGGTCCAGGCCGAGCACCGCACCCGTGTACGGGTGGGTGAGCAGGCGCATCCACGAGGTGGCGTCCCCGGCGAGCCGGCGGGCGGCGTCGGCAGGGATCGGACCATAACCTTCGAGTTCGGCAGGTTCGTCGGTGAGCCCCATCAGCGCGAACACCGGAACGGTCACGACGATCCTCGCTGCTGGGGAGCGCGTGCCCGAGGGCCCACCGCCGCCGAGCAGCATGTCGGCCAGGACGTCGGCGCGCAGTTGGGGCAGCGTCCGCGGCTCATCGCCGCTGCGCAGGGTCCGGGCCACCGCATCCACCGTGGTGTGCAGGGCCAGGGCCTGCTCCGCGGGGAGATAGGCGCTGAACCACGCCATCCCGTCACGGTCCGGTTCGAAGACGACGCACCGATCCGGTTCCGCCTTCACCCGGCGGGCGGTCAACGACCCGGGGTGGAGCTTCTCCCGCAGCCGACGGCACCGCGCCGTCAGCCTCGGCCGGTTCAGGTCTTCCGCCACCGTCAGGATCTCCGCCTCGAACGCCAGGACGGCCTCGTCGGGGAGTGTGCGGGACTGCTCGACGATGACCGACGCCCGCGAGGCACAGATCCCGCCCTTCTCCAGGGCCGCCAGGGTGGCCGTCAACGGTCCGGTCAGCGTGAGCGACTCCGAGACGAGCCGGGCGGCCGAGCCCTCGGACAGCTTGAGCAGGGCTGCGGTCTCCACAACCGTCTCCGTGAACGCGAGGGACGACGACCGGCCCGACCAGGTCCGGTGCCCGCGATCGCTGAACGTGTGGACCCTCGTGATCAACCGGGCCCGCTGGGCGGCCGCCCACGATGCGAGGCGTTCGGCCGCGCGCAGCAGCTCGAGCGTGTCATCGAGACGGGAGGGGGCCGCGATCATCGGCGCGTCCTGCAGGCGGGCCACCAGTCCGGACGGCGACGCCTCCTCGATGAGAGTTCGCCGATGACCGTCGGTTCCTTCGTCCTCGGTGCCGAGGTCTTCCTGCGGACCGAGGATCTCGTCGACCGCATCCGCGGGCCATCCCCAGGTCGCCTCGTCGTAGGCGTCCCCGAGATCGAGCGTCGACGCTCCGATGGACATGACTTATTCCATCACTCGGCACCGACATTCGGGCTGCTCGACACAGACCCGGAACAGGTGCCCCATGGTTGGTGCCGACCGGCCATCGAGGTACCGGCAGGGACCCGGCCGCCGGGTGGAAGCGGCGCGTCGTCGCGGTCCGGGATCCCTCCCCGCCGTCCGGTCGCATCCGGACGATCCCCGCCCACAGCGTCCGCCGACCCTGGCTGATGGACAGCTCCGGACTGCGGGATACTGGGGCCATGGATTTCAGCAACCCCACCCGGCAGTACCGGCGCGTCTCCATCCTCGGCTCCACGGGCTCCATCGGGACCCAGGCGCTCGAGGTGATCGCCGCGGCTCCCGACCGTTTCGGCGTCGCGGGCCTCAGCGCCGGCGGGCGGAACCTGGAACTCCTCGCCCGCCAGGCCGTGGCCGTCCGGGCTCCCGCCGTCGGCGTCGCGTCCGCGTCGGAGTCCGACCTCGAGCGCGCGATCGCGCAGGCCGCCGACGCCGCCGGTGTCCGGGGCTACGCACCGGTGCTGTTCTCCGGCGACGACGCCGCGGCGAAGGTTGCTGCCTGGCCCGACGCCGACGTCGTCCTCAACGGCATCACCGGCTCGATCGGCCTCGAGCCCACCCTCGCCGCGCTCGCCGCCGGGCACCTGCTCGCCCTGGCCAACAAGGAGTCGCTGATCGCCGGGGGAGCGCTCGTGCGCGCGGCGGCCGCTCCCGGACAACTCGTCCCCGTGGACTCCGAGCACTCGGCCATCGCGCAGGCCCTGCGCGGCGGCACGGCCGACGAGGTGGACCGACTGGTCCTGACGGCGTCGGGCGGCCCGTTCCGCGGCAGGACCCGCGCCCAGCTGCAGCACGTCACGCCCGCGGAGGCCGTCGCCCACCCCACGTGGGACATGGGACGCGTCATCAGCACGAACTCCGCCTCGATGGTCAACAAGGCCCTCGAGGTGATCGAGGCCCACCTCCTCTTCGACATCCCGCTCGAGCGGATCGACGTCGTCGTGCACCCGCAGTCCGTGATCCACTCGATGGTCCAGTTCATCGACGGCTCCACGCTGGCGCAGGCGTCACCGCCGGACATGCGCCTCCCCATCGCCCTCGGCATCGGCTGGCCGTTCCGCGTGCCGGGATCAGCCCGCGCATGCGACTGGAGCCGGTCCGCCGAGTGGACCTTCGAACCGCTGGACGAGGAGGCCTTCCCGGCCATCGCCCTGGCGAAGCGTGCGGCCGCCGAGGGCGGCACGCGCATGGCCGTGTACAACGCCGCGAACGAGGAGGCCGTCGAGGCCTTTCACAGGGGAGCCATAGGTTTCCCTGAGATCGTGGACACCGTGTCCGCCGTCGTCGACGAGCAGCGTGCGCGGGAGGTCGCCGGCGGCGAGCTCACCCTCGACGCCGTCCTCGAGGCGGAGCGCTGGGCACGCACGAGTGCCCGGTCCCGTTGCGGCCTCGTGGAGTCGCCGGCGCCCGGAGGGGCGGCCGGTCCGGAAGGCCAGAAGGAAGAGCTGTGACCGTTCTCTTGTTCATCGTCGGAGTGCTCGTCGTCGTCGTCGGCATCGCGGCGTCGATCGCCCTGCACGAAGTGGGGCACCTGGTGCCCGCGAAGCTGTTCCGCGTCCGCGTCACCCAGTACATGGTGGGCTTCGGTCCCACCATCTGGTCCAGGCGACGCGGGGAAACCGAGTACGGGCTGAAGGCGATCCCGGCCGGCGGCTACGTCTCGATGGTGGGCATGTTCCCTCCTGCGACCACGGAGGCCGGTGCGGTGCGCCAGTCCAGCACCGGCGTCTTCCAGCAGCTCACCAACGACGCCCGGCAGGCCGCGGCCGAGCAGTTGCAGCCGGGGGACGAGGACCGGGTCTTCTACAAGCTGCCCATCTGGAAACGGATCATCATCATGCTCGGCGGGCCGCTGATGAACCTCCTGATCGGGACCGTGCTCTTCGCCGTCCTCATCATGGGGTTCGGCAATGCGCAGGCCACCACCACGCTGTCCGAGGTGTACCGGTGCGTGGTCCCCGCCAGTCAGCAGGCGGCCACGGGACAGACCGACTGTGCGCCCGAGGATCCCGCCGCCCCCGCCTTCGAGGCGGGACTCCAGCCGGGCGACCGCGTGGTCGCCTTCGACGGCCGGGAGGTCACCGACTGGGACGAGCTGTCGGGCTGGATCAGGGACGCGGCCGGCCGCGAGGTCGGCATCACCTACGTGCGCGACGGCGAGAGCGTCGAGTCCGTCATCACGCCCCTGCTGACGGAACGGCCGGTCGCCGCGGAGGACGGCACGGCGATGGTCGACGACGACGGCGACGCGGTGACCCAGGAGGTGGGCTTCATCGGCGTCGGTTCGACGCAGGAACTCGTCCCGCAGCCCGCGACCGAGGTGCTCCCGGCTGTCGGGGACTCGCTGGCCCGGGTCGCCGGAGTGGTGCTGAACCTGCCGCAGCGCGTGGTGGAGGTGGGTCAGGCAGCGTTCTCGGACGCGCCGCGTGATCCCGAGGGGCCCATCAGCGTCGTCGGCGTCGGGAGGATCGCGGGCGAGATCTCGGCGATGGAGGAAGTGCCGGTCGAATCCCGCGCGGCGACGCTGGTCGGGCTCGTCGCGGGCGTGAACCTCGCCCTGTTCGTGTTCAACCTGATCCCGCTCCTGCCGCTCGACGGCGGGCACGTCGCCGGAGCGCTGTGGGAGGGGCTGCGCCGGGGTGTCGCGCGGGTGTTCGGGCGTCCCGATCCGGGGCCGTTCGACATGGCCAGGCTCCTGCCCCTCACCTACGCGGTGGCGATCCTGCTGATGGGGATGGGTGTCCTGTTGATCTATGCCGATATCGTCAAACCGGTCGACCTGTTCGGCTGATCGGTTGTAATTCGAATTTCAACCCCATACGGTTGATGAATGTTCGTCCTGACCATCGATCAGACCGGAAGCCGAGCCACCACGGACCGGGTGCCGGAACTGCTCCACCTCCTGCAGCCCGTCCACGCCGTGCTGCCCTGGGAGCGATCGGTCGGGGACGAGGCGCAGGGGGTCATCGCGGGCGCGGACGATGTCGTCGAGGCCGTGATGCTCTGCCTGCGAGCCGGCGGCTGGTACGTGGGCATCGGGATCGGGACCGTCGAGCGTCCCTTCCCCGCCTCCCCACGGGAGGGCCGCGGCTCCGCGTTCGTCGCAGCGCGGAAGGCCGTGGACCGCGCGAAGAAGACGGGGGACCGCGCACCCCTCGCCGTCGAGGGCCCGGACGGGGCCGGCGAGGCGGAGGGCGTGCTCGCGCTCCTCGGCCGGCACGTGATGGGCCGCTCGGACGCCGAATGGCGGATCCTCGATCTCCTGCACCCGGGGGAGCGCGGCACGCAGACCGCCGTCGCGCGGACGCTCGGCATCAGTCCCCAGGCGGTGAGCAAGGCCGCCGCCCGTGCCGCGTGGCACGAGGAGCAGGCCGTCCGCCCCGCAGCCGCGCGGCTCCTGACCTGGGCCGACGACCGCGTCGCCTGACGGCCCGGTCCGCGTCCTCGCATCCGTTGGGGGGTGCCGTGGGGTAGACATGGATCAAGGAAGAAGGAGGTCCGGTGGACGCACTCTGGATCGCGGTGGCACTGCTCGCGGCGGGTGGCCTCGGCCTGCCCGTGACCATGCTCGTCCTGCGGCTGGCCCGTTCCGTGGACACCGCGGAACGGCGCCGCGAGGAACCGCCCGAGCCCGCGGACCAGCCCCAGCTGGACCTCCCCGAGCCACCCGCGGAACCACCGAGGGCACCCGTGGACGCCCTGCCGCCGGGAGTCCTCCGCGGCGGACTCGTCATCGGCGTCCTCGAGCGGCTCGCGGTCACCGTCGCCATCCTCGGTGGCCAGCCGGTCGCCATCGCCTACGTCGTCGCGGTCAAGGCGCTCGGTCGCTATGCCGAGCTGAAGGAGACCCCCGCCGCGTCGGAGCGGTTCATCATCGGCACGCTGTCCTCCCTGCTCTGGGCGGCAGGGGTCGCGACGATCGTCAAGGTCTACCTCCTGGAAGTCCCGTAGGGTGAGGCCCATGAGTATCTTCGCCGTCGAGTACGTGTACAACCCCGACCACGACGACCTCCGGGCGGAGCACCGTCCGGAGCATCGGCAGTGGCTCGAGAGCCTCGTGCAGCAGGGCCGCGTCCTGGCCTCCGGACCGTTCGCCGATGGCAGCGGCGCCCTCCTCGTCTTCGCCGCCGAGACCGAGGCGGACCTCAACCAGCTCGTGAGCGAAGACCCCTTCGCCCGGGTCGGTGCCATCTCGGCTGTCAAGGCCACCGGGTGGAACCCGGTCATCGGAGCATTCCGCGACCTCGTGTGACCTGCATCGCCACACGCCGGGAGACCGCCGGGCCGGGTGGATAATGAAATCAAGAATCTCGAAGACGTGCGGTCACGGCCGCCAGCATGGAGGATGTTTTGACCTCGGTCAGCCTAGGAATGCCAGCAGCACCGCCCCCCGTCCTCGCACCCCGGCGCAAGACCCGCCAGATCAAGGTCGGATCGGTGGGCGTCGGATCCGATTCGCCGATCAGCATCCAGTCCATGACCACCACGCCGACCACGGACATCAACGCGACGCTGCAGCAGATCGCGGAGCTCACGGCGACCGGGTGCGACATCGTCCGTGTGGCCTGCCCGTCGGCCGATGACGCCGCAGCCCTGCCGATCATCGCGAAGAAGTCCCAGATCCCCGTCATCGCGGATATCCACTTCCAGCCGAAGTACGTCTTCGCCGCGATCGACGCCGGGTGCGCCGCAGTGCGCGTCAACCCCGGCAACATCCGGAAGTTCGACGACCAGGTGAAGCAGATCGCCGACGCGGCGAAGGCCGCCGGGACCTCGATCCGCATCGGCGTCAACGCCGGCTCACTGGATCCCCGCCTGATGCAGAAGTACGGCAAGGCCACACCCGAGGCGCTCGTCGAGTCCGCTGTCTGGGAAGCCTCCCTGTTCGAGGAACACGACTTCCACGACTTCAAGATCTCGGTCAAGCACAACGATCCCGTGATCATGGTGCGTGCCTACGAACTGCTCGCCGAGCGCGGCGACTGGCCCCTGCACCTCGGCGTGACCGAGGCGGGGCCCTCCTTCCAGGGCACCATCAAGTCGGCCACGGCCTTCGGGGCGCTCCTGTCCAAGGGCATCGGCGACACCATCCGCGTCTCCCTCTCAGCACCGCCGGTCGAGGAGATCAAGGTGGGCAACCAGATCCTGCAGTCGCTCAACCTGCGTCCCCGCAAGCTCGAGATCGTCTCCTGCCCGTCCTGCGGCAGGGCCCAGGTGGACGTCTACACCCTGGCCGAGGAGGTCACCGCCGGCCTCGAGGGCATGGAGGTCCCGCTGCGCGTGGCCGTCATGGGCTGCGTCGTCAACGGACCCGGCGAGGCCCGCGAGGCCGACCTGGGTGTGGCCTCCGGAAACGGCAAGGGCCAGATCTTCGTGAGGGGCGAAGTCATCAAGACTGTCCCCGAGGACCAGATCGTTGAGACACTCATCGAGGAAGCGATGCGGCTCGCAGAGGAGATGGGTGAGGCTGATGGCGAAACTGCTGGCTCGGGTGGCCCCATGGTTACCGTTAGCTAGGCCACAGCCCGACCCCGAGGGCCCCTGGTCGTTCCGCGTCCTCGGCGAGGCGGACACCCGGGATCTCTGGGCCCTCGTCGCCGCCGATCCGGTGGCCAACGTCTTCGTGGCCTCCCACCTCGAGTCCATGGGGACGGCCGCGCCGTCGTTCTCCGGCGGCGAGATCATCGGCATGTTCCGGCACGACGAGCTCCGCGCTGCGTGCTGGGCGGGCGTCAACCTCGTGCCCATCGGCGTGACGGACGAGACCGGCGCGATCTTCGGGGACCACCTCGGCCGGTCGGGCCGGACCTTCTCCTCGGTCTTCGGGCTCTCCGAGGGCGTGATGGACCTGTGGTCCACGCTCGAGGACTACAGCGCCGAGCCCTTCGACATCCGGCCCACGCAGCCGCTCATGGCCATCGACACGGACCCGCTCATCGCGCCCGCCCCCGATCTCCGCTTCACGCGTCCCGACGAACTCGACCGGCTCCTGCCCGCCTGCGCCGCGATGTTCGAGGAGGAGGTGGGATACTCGCCGTTCATCGGCGGGTCCGAGCACTACCGGCGCCGCGTGGCGTCCCTGATCAGCCGCAAGCACTCGCTCGCAGCGTTCGACGACGACGGCACGGTGGTCTTCAAGGCCGAATTGGGTACGGTGTCCTCGCAGGCCGTCCAGGTGCAGGGCGTCTGGGTGAACCCGGACCACCGCGGCAGGGGGCTCAGCGCCGCCTACATGGCCGCCGTCGTCGTCGCCGCCCGCTCCCTCGCGCCGACCGTCAGCCTCTACGTGAACTCCTACAACGCCCGGGCCATCGCCTCGTACAAGCGCGTGGGCTTCGAGCAGGTGGACACCTTCGCGACGATCCTCTTCTGAGGAGGACCCTGCCGGCGGTGATCCCGACCCGCCCGCCCGACCCGCTAGATTGGTAGCTGTTGTCTCCCGCCGGACGGCGGGGACGTGACTGGCAGTGCACGACCGAATACGAACGGACACCCGCGTGGTCTTACGACTCTCGACCCTTTTCCTGCGCACCCTGCGTGAAGATCCAGCCGACGCCGAAGTCGCGAGCCACCGCCTCCTGGTGCGGGCGGGCTACATCCGGCGTGCCGCCCCCGGGATCTACAGCTGGCTGCCGCTGGGCCTGAAGGTCCTCGCACGGGTCGAGGCGATCGTCCGCGAGGAGATGGAGGCGATCGGCGCGCAGGAGGTCCACTTCCCGGCGCTGCTGCCCAAGGAACCCTACGAGGCCACGAACCGCTGGACCGAGTACGGGGACGGCATCTTCCGCCTCAAGGACCGCAAGGACGCGGACTACCTGCTGGCACCGACCCACGAGGAGATGTTCACGCTGCTCGTGAAGGACCTGTACACCTCCTACAAGGACCTCCCCGTCAGCCTGTTCCAGATCCAGACCAAGTACCGCGACGAGGCGCGGCCGAGGGCAGGCCTCCTCCGTGGCCGCGAGTTCATCATGAAGGACTCCTACTCCTTCGACGTCGACGACGAGGGGCTGGAGGCGAGCTACCAGCTCCACCGCGCGGCGTACCTCAGGATCTTCGAGCGGCTCGGCCTGGACGTCGTGCCCGTCACGGCGACCGCCGGAGCCATGGGCGGTTCCAAGAGCGAGGAGTTCCTCCACCCGACCCCTATCGGCGAGGACACCTTCGTCCGGTCGGCCGGCGGGTACACCGCCAACGTCGAGGCGGTCACGACGGTCGTCCCCGACGCCATCGACTACACCGACGCTCCCGCAGCCGAGGTCAGGGACACCCCCGACACCCCGACGATCGACACGCTCGTGGACCACGCGAATGCCGCCGCACCCCGCGCGGACCGGGCCTGGACCGCGGCGGACACTTTGAAGAACGTCGTGCTGGCGGCCGTGCTGCCCACCGGCGAGCGCCGGATCCTGGTCGTCGGCGTGCCCGGCGACCGCACGGTGGACCTCAAGCGCATCGAGGCAACCATCGCCGGCCACCTCGAGACCGGCGGTGAGGTGGCCGTCGAGGCCGCCGGCGAGGAGGACCTCAGGAAGCACCCGGGCCTGGTCAAGGGCTACATCGGTCCTGGCCTGGCCCTGGACGCCGCCGTCCTCGGCGCCGATGCCGCCACGGGCCTGAGGTACCTCGTGGATCCGCGCGTCGTTCCCGGCACCTCGTGGATCACGGGGGCGAACGAGCACGGCCGGCACGTCTTCGGGCTCGTCGCGGGCCGCGACTTCAGCTGGGACGGCGTCATCGAGGCCGTCGAGGTGCGCGAGGGCGACGAGGCTCCCGACGGCTCCGGGCCGCTGATCGCGGCGCGCGGCATCGAGATGGGCCACATCTTCCAGCTCGGACGCAAGTACGCGGAGGCGCTCGGGCTGAAGGTCCTCGACCGGAACGGCAAGCTCGCCACGGTCACCATGGGCTCCTACGGCGTCGGGGTCACGCGTGCCATCGCGGCCCTGGCCGAGGCCAACCACGACGATCGCGGGATCATCTGGCCCCGCAACGTGGCTCCCGCCGACGTGCACATCGTCGCCACGGGCAAGGGCACCGAGGTGTTCGAGGCCGCCGAGAAGCTGGCCGCCGACCTCGAGTCCGCCGGCCTCACCGTGATCTACGACGACCGCCCCAAGGTCTCGCCGGGCGTGAAGTTCGGCGACGCCGAACTCATCGGCGTGCCCACGATCGTCGTCGTCGGCCGTGGCCTCGCCGACGGCGTGCTCGAGGTCAAGGACCGCCGCACGGGGGAGGCGCAGAACGTGGCCGTCGACGACGCCGCCGCGCTGCTGCTCGCGCTCACCGCCGCCTAGGCTGTGGCGGGCTCGGGACTCGAGGAGCTGCACCTCGCCACCATCCTGCTGGTGCTCGTCGCCGGGTTCGCCGCGGGCTGGGTGGACGCCGTCGTGGGCGGTGGCGGGCTCCTGCAGCTGCCGGCGCTCCTGCTGGTTCCCGGGATCACGCCCGTGGAGGCCCTGGCCACCAACAAGTTGGGGTCGATCTTCGGGACGACGACGAGCGCGATCACCTACTACCGCCGGGCGCATCCCGACCTGCGGACGGCGCTCCCGATGGCCGCGATAGCCCTCGTCGGCAGCTTCGGCGGGGCGATCCTGGCGGCATCCCTGCCGTCGTCGGTCTTCAAGCCGATCATCGTGGTGGCACTCGTCGCGGTGGCGGTGTTCACGGCCCTGAAGCCGTCCGTCGGGACACTGACCGAGCTGCGGCACCAGGGTGCGCGGCACTACGGCACGGCCGGCGCGATCGGGCTGGTCATCGGCTTCTACGACGGGCTGATCGGCCCCGGGACCGGGTCCTTCCTGATCATCGCGATGGTCACGCTGCTGGGCTACAACTTCCTCGGCGCCAGCGCGAAGGCGAAGATCGTGAACATGGCCACCAACTTCGGCGCGCTCATGTTCTTCCTGCCCAACGGGTCCATCCTGTGGGGGTTGGGACTCCTGCTCGGCGCGGCGAACATGGCCGGCGGCTACACCGGGTCCCGCATGGCGATCAGCCAGGGCAGCAGGTTCATCCGGATCGTGTTCCTCGTCGTCGTCGGCGCCCTGATCATCAAGCTCGGCTCCGACGTGTGGGTGGAGAACATCCGTCCGATGCTCGCCGGGGCATGACGCCGACGGGAGCGGTCGCCGACCGGACGCCTTAGAGCGTCGGCAGCTCGCGGACCGGCGGCAGCCCGTCCAGGGTCCGGCCCAGGACGGAGCTCGCCACCCACAGCGATCGCTGCGCGTCGCCGGTCTGCCCGTGGCCGATGTAGGACAGCGCATTGCGGACCTCCCGGACCACGGTCCATCCGACGGCGAGTCCGGTGTCGAGTCCGGCGGCCGCGGACAGCGCGGCGCAGTGTGCACGGAGGTGCCCCGCGGGGTCTGCGGCATCGAGTTCCGGGAGCCGGTTCCACAGCATCGGCGCCACGGCGTACTCGGCATCGCCGATCACCGGCTTCGGGTCGATCGCCGTGACGTCCCGCAGCCGCGCCCGCGAGGACGGCAGGAGGTTGGCGTAGTGCAGATCCGAGTGCACCAGCACGTCGTTCTCCGACCGCCGTCCCACGATGCCCCGTGACTGGCACACCTCGAGCGCGGCCTCCATCAGCCAGCGCGGGAACGGCTCGTCCAGCTCGTGCCAGCGGGCGGGCAGGGTGTCCGTCCACTGCTCGGCATCGGATGCCAGATGCGGGAACGCGGCCCACGGTGCGCTGTCGCCGGCCCGTATCGACAGGCGGCGCAGGACGCGGCCCCACGGCTCGGCGGTCTCGTCGAGCGGGACGTCGTGGAGCGAGTGGTCGCCGTCGAGGCGTGCAAGGAGCAGCGCGTAGTCGGGCCGGGACGCCGCCAGCAGGCGCACGGCGCCGTCGCCGTCCCACAGGTCCAGCGCGTCCGGCTCCGAGCGTGCCTCGTCGTGGGGGATGGTGAGCTTCAGGACGGCGTCCACCGGCTCGTGGCCGCCCCGCTGCACCACGGGCACGACGACGGCGCACTGGCCGGACCAGGCGGGTCGTCCGGGCTGCAGGTCGAGGTCGAGGTCCCAGGCGTGGAGCCTGTCGGCCAGCAGCCCGTGCCATCCGCGCATCCACCGGGCGCCGCCATCGATGGTCCGGGCGCTCCGGACGAGTCGCGGCGGCAGGTCGGGCAGGACGTCCGAAGCGGGCCGACCGGAAGCACCGGTTCCCGTGCCCCCGGGGACACCGGTCGCATCGGGGCCAGGCCGTCCGGGTTGCCGGTCTCCTGCCGCCTCGTCGGGGTGCCTAGCCATCGGTCGGCCCTCCCGGAGCGGGAGTGCCGCCGGGTGCGGACGGCGCCCCGGGTGCCCCCGGCGCGTCCGGAGTCGGGTCGCCGGTGGTCCCGGCCGCTTCGGCCTGCAGGCCGGGCAGCGGTGCGAGGGGGGCGCCCGCCTCGGTGCTGCGTTGTACCGCGGCGTTCAGGGACGTGACGGCCCAGGCCCGTTCGGCGGTGCTGACCGTGGCGACGAGGCCCGCGTAGAACTCGGTGTGGTCCTGTTCGAGGTCGCGCAGGGCGGCGGCCGGATCGGCGCGGAAGGCCGGTCCGACGGCGTGGCCTGCCGGCGCCGGGGCCGCGGGTTCACACAGTGCGGCGAGCCGCTCGGCGGCGGTGTCGGCGGCCGCCCGGTGGGTCGCCGAGAGGGCGAGTGCAGGAGCAGGATCGGGCAGCAGTGCGGCCGCGACCTCGTAGCCGTACCGGGCCTGCTCCTCCGCCCGGGTCGCGCCGAGAAGTGCCTGGCGGTCGGCATCCGGGCCCAGGGGAGTGCCGGCGCACTCCTCCGGCGTCGCCGGGCCCGCCGTGGTCGGGCCGGAAGCCCCATCCCCGGAAGCCCCATCCCCGGAAGCCGCACCTTCGGAAGCCGCACCTTCGGAAGCCGCGCCTTCGGAGGTCGCCGGTACGGACGCCGGCGTGCCGGACCGGGCGGGGTCGGCGGACGCGCCCTGCTCCGGGTCGAGGTCCTCGGCGGTCAGCGCCTCGGCCGCCGGCAGCTCTGTCCCGACGCCGAGCACCCCGCCGAGGAGCACCGCCTGGCGCCACTGGTTGGCGCCCGCCGACGCGAGCACCCGGGCGGGGCCCGGCTCGGCATCGACCGCGTCCGACAGGCTGCGCAGTGAGCTGTCGCGCAGCATCGCCAGGAGGCTGACCGGATCTGCGGGAGCCGCAGTGGGCGAGGGCGCCGGCGCAGCGGCTGCCGACGCAGGGGGAGGTGGATCCGTCGGCGCGTCCGCACCGGCCGGAGCACGTGAGGGGGACCGCGGCAGGGACACGGCGGCAGCCTGCTCCTCGAGGTCCGACGCGATCGCCGACAGCCGCTCCGCAAGGGCGGGATCCGCCGCCGCTGCGGCACGCGCATCCGCTGCGAGACCGCGGTACCGCCCCTCGGCGTCGAGCTGGGCCTGTTCGGACGGCGAGTACACGCGCGCCGGCGGCTCGGCGGAGCCGAGGAGGAGCCAGGCGCCGACCGCCAGGAGCACCACGACGAACAGACCGACGAGCCACGCGGACCACCGGATGGCCGTGCCGGCGGCAGTGGCGAGGCGGGCTCCACGCTCCTGCTGCCCGCCCGCCTGCGCCCGGTTGATCACAGTGTCCGATGATGCCACGGCGGTCCCGGTTTCTCCCTGCCATACACCCGGCGTCGCCGAATGTCGGTACTCTTGGAGGACAACATCATCGAGTGGGAGGCAGCCATGGCGGTCCGGTCCGGGAACGAAAACCATGCCTCGACCCGCAAGTCGGCCCTCGAGGCCGCACTGCAGGCCGAAGCGCTACGCCTGCGGACCAGGCTGCAGCCCGTCGTCGAACAGCACGACCTCTACCTCGAGGACGTCGACATCAAGGTCGCCGGTTCCCACCGCACCGTCCACGTGGTCGTTGACCTGCCCGAGGACGCCTCCGGGAGTGTCGGCCTCGATGTGATCTCGGCCATCTCGACCGACCTCTCCGCCGCCATGGACAGTGACCCCGAGGACGACGACCGTCCGTACAGCCTCGAGATCTCCTCGCCCGGCGTGTCCCGGCCTCTCACGGAACCACGGCACTGGCGCCGCAACGTGGGCCGCATGGTCGAGGTCAAACCGGTGAGCGGCGATGTCGTCCTCGGCCGGCTGCTGGACGTCACCGCCACCGGGATTCGGCTGATCCCGCAGCTGCCCGTCAAGAAGGGCATGAAGCCGAAGCAGGGCGATCCACTCGCCCTCGAGTTTTCCAAGATCCGCAAGGGGACCGTCCAGGTCGAATTCGCGCATCCTGAGGATGAACACCACGAGAACAGCGATGGGGGCGATCCGGGCATCCCCGGCGCCGTGCACCACGCGTAAGGAGACCCACATGGACATTGATATGAGCGCGCTGAGGCTCCTCGAGCGCGAACGCGAGATCCCGCTGGACAAGCTGATCCCCACCATCGAGCAGGCCCTGCTCATCGCGTACCACCGCACGCCGGGCGCGCACGAGACGGCGCGCGCCGAGCTGGACCGCCGCAACGGACACGTCACCATCTGGGCCACGGAGAAGGACGACGACGGCGAGACCGTCGGCGAGTTCGACGACACGCCCGGGGGCTTCGGCCGGATCGCCGCGAGCACCGCGCGCCAGATCATCCTGCAGCGCCTGCGCGACGCCGAGGACGACAACATCCTCGGTGAGTTCCGCGGCAAGGAAGGCGAACTGGTCGCCGGCATGATCCAGCAGGGCACCAATCCGCACATGATCCAGGTCAACCTGGGATCGGTGGAGGCCGTCCTGCCGCCGCCGGAGCAGGTGCCGGGGGAGAAGTACCTGCACGGCACCCGCCTGCGGGCCTTCGTCGTCGACGTCCACCGCGGGATGAAGGGCCCCTCCATCACCCTGTCCCGCTCGCACCCGGGCCTCGTCCGGAAGCTCTTCGAGCTCGAGGTCCCCGAGATCGCGGACAAGACGGTCGAGATCGTGGCCCTCGCCCGCGAGGCCGGCCACCGCACCAAGATCGCCGTGAAGGCCAACGTGCCGGGCGTGAACGCGAAGGGTGCCTGCATCGGCGAGATGGGCACGCGCGTGCGGGCGGTGATGAACGAGCTGAACGACGAGAAGATCGACATCGTCGACTACAACGACGACGCCGCCTCGTTCATCGCGAGCTCCCTCTCGCCGTCGCGCGTCACCTCCGTGACCATCACGGACGAGGCCACGCGGTCCGCCCGCGTCGTGGTGCCGGACTACCAGCTCTCCCTCGCGATCGGCAAGGAGGGCCAGAACGCCCGGCTCGCCGCGAAGCTGACCGGCTGGCGGATCGACATCGTGTCCGACGCCGCACAGCCGGCCCCCGCCGCGAAGGCGTAGGCGGCCCGGTCCGCCGGCAGATCCGGAAGGGGTAGAATGGAAGGGACTGCTGTCGAGTCGCGCCCGGAAGACTCTGTTCGACGAGGAGAGTCCGGGCACCAGCCGGAGGACACCCATCCGACACGCACCTGCGTGGGATGCCGCCGACGGGACCGCCAGTCACACGTGATGCGGGTCGTCGCACGACCGATCGGCGGACAGGATGTCGCCGTTCTCGACGAGCGACGCCGGCTGTCCGGGCGGGGTGCTTGGCTGCACCCCGACACGGCATGCATGGAAACGGCCATCAAGCGGAAAGCCTTTCATCGGGCATTCCGCGGGCCGGTGGACACTGCCAGGCTGGCAGCGGACTTCCAGGCATACCTGGAGCGTCGCGACGAACGCTCCGATCCACCACCGTCCTCCCTGAAAGCGGGTCAGCACCCTCATGGAAACCCGATGAGTACCCAGCGATGAGTGCACAACGATGATCAATCCGTTGTGCTCTGCATTCGATCTGCCAGACGCCCTAGCGACTGGGATCAGCAGTAGGAAATAGACGGTTCGTGCCTGACTCGGTGCGGACCGAGACAGGAGAAATGTGGCCAAGGTCCGCGTACACGAGCTCGCGAAAGAGCTCGGTATAACCTCGAAAGACGCAGTTGCAAAACTGCAGGAACTGGGCGAATTCGTCCGTTCAGCCTCATCCACCATCGAGGCCCCCGTCGTGAAGAAGCTTCGCGGCGCATTCCCGGATGCGGGCAGCACCAAGACCGCTGCCCCCTCCGCCCCGTCACGCCCAGCGGCCCCCGCGCCGTCGGGCCCGAAGCCGGGCGCTGCCCAGGCCGCTCCCGAGGCTCCCGCCCCGGCCGCGCCCGCAGCCCCCTCGGCACCGTCGGTGCCGTCGACCCCTGCCGCTCCGGCCACTCCC
>NZ_CP024915.1:851394-866810 GCF_002953615.1 Arthrobacter agilis
GCAGCACAGGACACCCCCGCACCCGCCCAGCAGGGCAGCCAGGGTGACGGCGCGACGCCGGGCGCACGTCCGGCCCCGCGACCGGCCACCCCTCCGGCGGCTCCCTCCGCCGGAACCCGCCCGTCGGGCGCCCGTCCCGGCGGAGCGCCCCGTCCGGGCAACAACCCCTTCGCACCGTCGCAGGGCATGGGCTCGCGTCGCGGGGAGGCCGACCGCGGTGCCGACCGCACCTCGGAGCGTCCGCCCCGTCCGGGCAACAACCCGTTCGCACCGTCGCAGGGCATGCCCCGGCCCGGTCGTCGTGATGATGCGCAGCAGCGTCCCGCCGCAGGTCCGGGCGGACCCCGCCCGGCTGCCGGTGCGGGCGGACCCCGTCCCGCTGCCGGTGCGGGTGGACCCCGTCCGGGCGCACCGCGTCCGGGGGCACCGCGTCCCGCCGGAGCCCCGGGCTCACGTCCCACTCCCGGCATGATGCCGAACCGCACCGAACGTCCTGCTGCCCCCGGCCGCGGAGCGCCGGGTGCGGGCGCCGGTCCGCGCCGCGGACCCGGTGGAGCACCTGCCAGCCCCAGCGGAGCACCCGCCGGCGGCGGGTTCGGCAAGGGCGGCCGCGGACGCGGCGGCACCGCCGGAGCCTTCGGCAAGGGCGGAGCCGGTCGCGGCAAGCAGCGCAAGTCGAAGCGTGCGAAGCGGCAGGAACTCGAGCAGATGTCGGCTCCCTCGCTGGGTGGCGTGAGCGTACCCCGCGGAGACGGCAACACGATCGTCCGGCTGCGCCGCGGTTCGTCCATCACGGACTTCGCCGACAAGATCGAGGCGAACCCCGCCGCACTGGTCACCGTGCTGTTCCACCTCGGTGAGATGGCCACGGCGACCCAGTCGCTGGACGAGGACACCTTCGAGGTGCTCGGCACGGAACTCGGCTACAAGATCCAGGTCGTCTCACCCGAGGACGAGGAGCGCGAGCTCCTCAGCAGCTTCGACATCGACTTCGACGCGGAGCTGGAAGCCGAGGGTGACGAGCAGCTCGAGGCACGTCCGCCGGTCGTCACGGTCATGGGCCACGTCGACCACGGTAAGACGCGACTCCTCGACGCGGTGCGGAACACCAAGGTCGTCGAGGGCGAGCACGGCGGCATCACCCAGCACATCGGCGCCTACCAGATCCAGCACGTCCACGAGGACACCACGCGTGCCATCACCTTCATCGACACCCCCGGCCACGAGGCGTTCACCGCCATGCGTGCCCGTGGTGCGAAGGTCACGGACATCGCGGTGCTCGTCGTCGCAGCGGATGACGGCGTCATGCCGCAGACCGTGGAGGCGCTGAACCACGCCCAGGCGGCCAACGTGCCGATCGTGGTGGCCGTCAACAAGATGGACAAGGAAGGCGCGAACCCGGACAAGGTCAAGGGCCAGCTCACGGAGTACGGCCTGGTGCCCGAGGAGTACGGCGGCGACACGATGTTCGTGCACGTCTCGGCGCTCCAGGGCATGGGCATCGACGACCTCCTCGAGGCCGTCCTGCTCACCGCGGACGCCGCGCTGGACATGCGGGCCAACCCGAACAAGGACGCCCGCGGTATCGCGATCGAGGCCAACCTCGACCGCGGCCGCGGTGCCGTCGCCACGGTGCTCGTCCAGTCCGGAACGCTGCATGTCGGGGACACGATCGTGGCCGGTACGGCCCACGGCCGTGTGCGTGCGATGTTCGACGAGAACGGCGACGTCGTCACGACGGCCGGACCGTCGCGTCCGGTCCAGGTCCTGGGGCTGTCCAACGTGCCCCGTGCAGGTGACACGTTCTTCGTCACCGACGACGAGCGCACCGGACGCCAGATCGCCGAGAAGCGTGAAGCGGCGGACCGCAACGCGGCCCTCGCCAAGCGCCGCAAGCGCATCAGCCTCGAGGACTTCGACCAGGCCGTCGCCGAGGGCAAGGTCGACACCCTCAACCTCATCCTCAAGGGTGACGTCTCGGGTGCCGTCGAGGCCCTGGAGGACTCGCTGCTCAAGATCGACGTCGGAGAGGGCGTGCAGCTGCGCGTCATCCACCGCGGCGTCGGTGCGATCACGCAGAACGACGTCAACCTGGCCACGGTCGACAACGCGATCATCATCGGCTTCAACGTCAAGCCGGCAGAGCGCGTGGCGGACCTCGCCGAGCGTGAAGGCGTGGACATGCGCTTCTACTCGGTCATCTACGCCGCGATCGACGACATCGAGCTCGCCCTCAAGGGCATGCTCAAGCCGGAGTACGAGGAGGTGCAGCTCGGAACCGCAGAGGTCCGCGAGGTGTTCCGTTCCTCGAAGTTCGGCAACATCGCCGGTTCGATCGTCCGGTCGGGCATCATCCGACGCAATTCGAGGGCACGCGTCCTGCGCGACGGCAAGATCATCGGGGACAACCTCTCCGTGGACTCGCTCAAGCGCTTCAAGGACGACGCCACCGAGGTCCGCACCGACTTCGAGTGCGGTATCGGCCTCGGGTCGTTCAACGACGTCAAGGAAGGCGACACCATCGAGACCTTCGAGATGCGGGAGAAGCCCCGCGTCTAGCACGTCGGTCGGCACAGGCGCCCCGGTTCTCCGGGGCGCCTGTGCTCGTCGCACACCCGGGACCCGCCCGCACGATCGGCACCCCCGATACCACCCGCTTTCGTAGGAGTAATAGCAATGGCAGATCCGGCCCGCGCCGCGCGGCTCGCGCAGCGCATCAAAGTCATCGTCGCCGAGGCGCTCCGGCGCCGCGTGAAGGACCCCCGGCTGGAAGCCGTGACCATCACGGACGCCCGTGTGACCAACGACCTCCAGCACGCCACCCTGTACTACACCGTGCTCGGCGACGCGGACGAGCAGCAGGCCACCCGGACGGCGCTCGAATCGGCCCGCGGCGTCCTGCGCTCAGAGGTCGGGAAGAACATCACCGCCCGGCTGACACCCACCCTCGAGTTCGTCCCCGACGAGGTGCCGGTCAACGCCAGCCACCTCGAGGAGCTGCTGCAGAAGGCCCGCGAGCGCGACGCCGAAGTGGCGGCGATAGCCCAGGGCGCCGACTTCGCGGGGGATGCGGATCCGTACCGCACCTCCGAGGACGACGGGGAGACGGGGCGCTAGACCGTCCCACCGCAGCGCGAGAGGCAGCCGACCACCGGGTCGGCTGCCTCTCGCGTCCTCCGGCCCTGTCGGGTCCGGGTCAGGTCCGCTGCGGTGCCGGGAGGCGGGAGAGCCCCTCGATGAGTTCGTCCGTCCTGCCGCACAGGGCGATCCGCACCCAGCCCTCGCCCATGGCCCCGAACGCGGTGCCCGGTGCCAGCGCGACGCCCCGGTCCGCGAGGAACGCCCTGGTCCACGCCCGGACGTCGCCTCCCGTCGCGTAGGAGAGATCGGCCCACAGGTAGAAGGCGCCGCGGGCGTCGAGGTAGCCGATGCCGAGTGCGTCGAGGACCGCCGTCGCCGCGTCCCGATTGGCGCGGTAGTGCTCCAGGGCCGTGTGCACGTAGTCCTGCGGGCCGGTGAGGGCCGCGAGTCCGGCGTACTGGGACGGCGCGGACACGCAGGACACGGTGGCTTCCATGACGTTGTTCAGGAGCGGTTCCATCCCGGGCGGCGTGACGAGGGCGCCGATGCGCAGCCCGGTCAGGCCGTAGGTCTTGGACAGCGTGAGGGAGGTGATGACGCGTGCCTCGGTCGCCTCCGGCACGGCCTCGGGCCCGCCCGCGTCGAAACGCGCGGGGCTGATGTGCGGCACGTCGTAGGTGAACGCCTCGTAGCACTCGTCGGAGATGATCCACAGATCGTTCTCGTGGGCGAACCGCACGAGGTCGCGTGTCAGGTCGGAGCCGAAGACCGAGCCGAGGGGGTTCGACGGCGAGTTGAGCATGAGCACCCTGGTGCGCGCCGACACGAGCCGCCGCAGGTCCTCGATCCGCGGCTGGAAGCCGTGGTGCGGTACCAGGGGATAGGGCACGGGGACCCCGCCCAGCAGGCCGACGGTCATGGTGAACGTCGGATACCCGGGATCGGGGAGGAGGACCTCGTCGCCGGCGCCGATGAGCGTGCTGAGTGCCAGATGCAGACCCTGCTGCGCGCCGGCGACGACGAAGACACGGGAAGGGTCGTCCTCGACACCGGACCGTCGGGAGAAGTGCTCGGCGAACGCGGCCCGCACCGGAGCGATGCCGGCGTTGGGCGTGTAGTCGGTGTCGTCCCGGTCCAGTGCCGCCATCGCCGCCTCGAGGACGTGGCGGGCCACGGGGAAGGCCGGTTCGCCGATGCTGAGGACGATCGAATCGGGCGTCGCCCACGCCGCCTGCGTGATCTCGCGGATCTGGTTGACCGGGACATTCACCACGTGGGCTGGAGCTGAGGGCATAGGCAGGATCGTATCGCGGGGTAGGGCCGGAGCGCGGCGGCGCCGGGAGGCCGCGCGGTGCCCCATATACTGGGAGGCGTGAATTCCGGGCAGGTCCACTCAGGGCTGATCATCGTGGACAAGCCTCAGGGCTGGACCAGTCACGACGTCGTGGGCCGGCTGCGGCGCCTCGCCGGGACCCGCAAGGTGGGCCACGCCGGGACGCTTGACCCGATGGCCACCGGAGTCCTCGTGATCGGCGTCAATCGCGCCACGCGCCTGCTGACCTTCATCGTGGGCACCTCCAAGACCTACACCGCGACCATCCGGCTGGGGCAGTCCACCGTCACCGACGACGCCGAGGGCGAGGTCACGGGCGGAAGCATCGCGGCGGCCGTCACCGAAGCGGAGATCAGGACCGCCGTGGCCGCCCTGACGGGCGAGATCCAGCAGGTCCCGAGCAGCGTCAGCGCCATCAAGGTCAAGGGCGAGAGGTCCTACGCCCGCGTGCGCTCCGGCGAGGACGTCGACCTCCCCGCGCGTCCGGTGACCATCCACCGCTTCGACATCTCCGCGATCCGCAGGGTCAGCAGCGGACGCCTGCAGGACGTCGACGTCACGGTCGAATGCAGCTCCGGTACCTACATCCGTGCCCTCGCCCGCGACCTGGGCGGGGCCCTCGGCGTCGGCGGCCACCTCACGGCGCTCCGCCGGACCCGGGTCGGGCCCTACTCCATCGCCTCCGCCCGCACGCTCGACCAGCTCGCCGAGGATCTGGGCATCCTGTCGCTCGACGACGCCGGCCGGGCGCTGTTCCCGGTGCGGGAGCTCTCGGACGCCGAGGCCGCGGACGTCTCGCACGGCCGGAAGATCACACCGAACGCGGAGCCGGACGCGCCCGTCGCCGCCTTCGCCCCGGACGGCACGCTCGTGGCCCTGCTGGAGAACCGCGGTGGCGCCGCGCGGACCGTCCTCGTGTTCGCTCCCGGCGGGAAGGAGTAGCCGTGGATCCCTTCTTCCTCGTGGGTGTCCTCGTCTGCTCGGTCTCCGCGGTCCTCTGTGTCGGAGCCTCCCTGCTGCGCCAGCCGCCGAACGACATCACCATCCTCTCGGTGGCGGCCGTCGAGCTGTTCCTCCTGGCCTACTCGGTGGGCGCCGGGATCCGCCAGGTCACGGGCGACCCCGTCCTGGGGGAGGCCTGGGAGTTCTGGGGCTACCTCCTCACGGCGCTCGTGGTGCCCGTGGGCGCGTTCTGGTGGTCCATCCTCGACCGGACGCGCTGGAGCAATCTCGTCCTGGCCGCCGCCGGGCTGACGGTCTTCGTCATGCTGTTCCGCATGGAGCAGATCTGGGACGGGGTGGCGGGCCTGTGACGGCTGGACACGACGACAACCTGCCCGCGAAGGGTGCCGGTGCGACGGACGCAGCCGACGACGCGAGGAGGACCAGCCGCGCCACCGGGCCGGGTCGCCTGCTCATCGCCGTCTACGGGGTCTTCGCGCTGGCGGCGACGGCCCGCGCCGCCTTCCAGATCGCCACCAAGTTCGGCGAGGCGCCGCTCGCCTATCTCCTCTCGGCCCTCGCGGCCGTCGTCTACATCGTCGCGACAGTGTCCCTCGCACGCCCCGGCGCGAGGGCCTTCCGCGTCTCCGTCGTCGCCGTCACCACCGAGCTCGTCGGCGTGGTCGCCGTCGGCCTCCTCAGCATCGTCGATGCCGAGGCCTTCCCGAGCGAGACCGTGTGGTCGGCGTTCGGCCGTGGCTACGGCTTCGTCCCGCTGATCCTCCCGATCCTCGGGCTGCTGTGGCTGCGCCGGAACGGGGCGGGTCGCACGGACGACTGACTCCGCCGGGGCGCTCCTGCCCCTCCGGGCCCGCGGCGCGGTCCCACCGTGAGAGTATGGCGCTACAGCACCGATCCAGCCTGCCCCCAGGGAGCGTCATGACCAGCAACAACCCCGAGCACGACAACTCCTCGTCAGCCGGGGCCGGTCGGCCATCGGTTCCCGACGCGCGCCGCCTCGACGGTACCGCCCCGACCGGCGGACGGTCCCCGGATGCGGCGGCTCCGGCGCCGCGGACCAGGGCGGCAGCCCCCGGGAACAGCACCGCCGGTACGGGAGCCCCGACGTCCACGCCCTCCAGCGCCCCCAAGGCCAAGGGCAGGAAGTCCGGCACCCCCGCCACCTCGGGCGGGGACTGGAACGTCTTCCGGACCGTCGTGGTCCTGGTGGGCCTCGTCATCGCCGGATTCGGCGCCTACTACCTGATCCTCGGGACGGCCGGGCTGCCGGACACCGAAGCCGACCCGGTCAACCCGACGCTCGAGAACCAGTTCCGGTTCTTCTCGGCCATGATGGTCGGTGTCGGTGCCGCATTCATCACCATCGCCATCAAGTTCCAGTGGGCCAACATGCTCTGGCTGGTATGCCTCATGGTCTTCGTCGGCGGGATCGGACGGGTCCTGTCCTGGGCGTTCTCCGGCACCCCGAACTACGTCCTGATCATCCTGATGGTCGTCGAGCTGGCCTTCCCGCCGGCCCTGCTCGTCTGGCACAAGTACATCGCCAAGACGAGCGACCTCCGGAAGGAGTTCGCCCAGCGAGGCTGACCCGGCCGGCCCAGGACGTGCCGGGCCGCTTCCCACGAGCGCCGGAAGCCGCCCGCCACCTGCAGGCCGATGCCGTACGCCCCGGTCCTTTCGGCCATAATGGGATCGGCGACCGACCCGGACCCGGGTGGCGGGAATCGGCCGAACCACGAAGGAGATGCGTGTTCTACTGGAGAGACCTGGACAGCGTGCCACCGGATTTCGGGCCCGCCGTCCTGACGCTCGGGAACTTCGACGGCGTGCACCGGGGCCACCAGCGCGTCCTGCAGCAGGTCGTCGAGGCGGCGCGGGAGCGCAACGCATCCGCCGTCGTCGTCTCCTTCGATCCGCACCCCGCACAGGTGCACCGGCCCGATGCGGCACCCGAGCTGATCATGGGTCTCGCCGACCGGGTCGAGACCCTCGCCGAGACCGGCATCGACGCGCTGCTCATGATGCACTACACCCTCGACCTCGCCGCGAACTCACCGGAGGAGTTCGTCGAACGCGTGTTCGTCCGGGCACTGAAGGCCAAGGCCGTGGTGATCGGCCACGACGTGCGCTTCGGCAGGGGCAACAGCGGGGATCTCGGCACCATGCGCGAGCTCGGCCGGAAGCTGGGCTTCGAAGTCCTCGTCATCGACGACTTCGGCGCGAGCCTCCCGCTGGACGCGACGGACGCCGACGGCGACCGGCGGTGCTCGTCCACCTGGGTGCGCGAAGCGCTCGAGGCCGGGGACGTCGGCACCGCTACCCGCGTGCTCGGCCGCAACCACCGCATGCGCGGCGAGGTGGTGCACGGAGCGGCGCGCGGACGGGAACTCGGCTATCCGACGGCGAACCTCGCCGCCTCCTCCCAGGGCTTCATCCCGGCCGACGGCATCTACGCGGGCTGGCTCGTCGACGAGGCGGGCACGCGGTGGCCGGCGGCGATCTCCGTCGGGTCCAACCCCACCTTCGACGGCGTCGACCGGCAGGTCGAGGCACACGTCATCAACCGACCGCCCGAGCGCGTCCAGGACTTCGACCTCTACGGGCAGTCGATCGTCGTCGAGTTCGTGGAGCGGCTGCGGGGGCAGGTCGCCTACACGGGTCCGGAGGCGCTCATCGAGCAGATGAAGCTCGACGTCGACCGCGCGCGCGGGCTGCTTTCGACAGAACAACAGGCCAGACGCTAAACTCGATACAGATCCGGCTGCAGTCCGTGGTGGCTGGATTTTTCTGTGTCGTCGTGCAAGCGATGCTCAGCACCTGTACACGGTACAACTCTAGGAGTTACACGTGGCCCTTGACGCCGCCATCAAGCAGGAAATCATCAAGGAATACGCCCTGGCCGAAGGTGACACCGGTTCACCCGAGGTGCAGATCGCGATGCTTTCCCGTCGTATCCTCGACCTGACCGAGCACCTGAAGATGCACAAGCACGACCACCACACGCGTCGTGGCCTGCTTCTTCTCGTGGGTCGCCGCCGTCGCCTGCTGGACTACCTGCGGGACACCGACATCACGCGTTACCGGTCGCTCATCGAGCGCCTGGGTCTGCGTCGATAAGTAGCACCGGAAGGCGGCATCCTCTCCCCGGGAGAGGGAGCCGCCTTCCTCGTACGGGCCCGGCGGCGCAGCGCGCTTCCGCGACACCGAAGAGCAGAACCAGCAGTACCTGACACCATAGACATACCCACGCACAACAGGAGCCAACCGGCACCACGCATTCGCGGTCCTCGGTAGTGGTCTCCGGAACGTATCCGACGATGCGGCTTCCGTGGATCTCGATCGAAGACCGGGTGCTGTGGACCGTCCACGAGGGACGGGACCACGACGGGTGCCGATTGCCTCCGATACCTGAGAAACGGAGGTGACTCTCTTGGAGGGTCCCGAAATCCAGTTCGCCGAAGCAGTGATCGACAACGGTCGCTTCGGAACACGCACCGTCCGGTTCGAGACCGGGCGCCTCGCCCAGCAGGCCGCCGGCTCCGCCATGGTCTACATCGACGAGGACACCGCCCTGCTCTCGGCCACCACGGCCGGCAAGCAGCCCCGCGAGGGCTTCGACTTCTTCCCCCTGACGGTCGACGTCGAGGAGCGCATGTACGCCGCGGGCCGCATCCCGGGCTCGTTCTTCCGCCGCGAGGGCCGTCCCTCCACGGAGGCCATCCTGGCCTGCCGCCTGATGGACCGCCCGCTCCGCCCAGCATTCGTCAAGGGCCTGCGCAACGAGGTCCAGGTCGTCGTGACCGTCCTCGCGATCAACCCCGACGTCCGCTACGACGTCGTCGCCATCAACGCCGCGTCCATGTCGACGCAGCTCTCCGGCCTGCCCTTCTCGGGTCCGATCGGCGGCGTGCGTGTCGCCCTCGTGTCCGACGGCAGCGGAACCGACCAGTGGATCGCCTTCCCGAAGCACTCCGAGCTCGAGAACTCGGTCTTCGACATGGTGGTTGCCGGCCGTATCGCCGGTGACGACGTCGCGATCATGATGGTCGAGGCCGAGGCCACCGACAACTCCTGGAACCTCATCAAGGAGAACGGTGCCACGGCCCCCACCGAGGAGATCGTCGCCGACGGCCTCGAGGCCGCGAAGCCCTTCATCCGCGCCCTGTGCGAGGCGCAGGCCGACCTCGCGGCACGTGCCGCGAAGCCCACCGTCGAGTTCCCGGTCTTCCTCGACTACCAGGACGACGTGTACGCGGCCGTCGAGTCCGCCGGAGCCGAGAAGCTCGCGCAGGTCTTCCAGATCGCCGACAAGCAGGAGCGCAACACGGCGACCGACGCCCTCAAGGCAGAGCTCATGGACGCCCTCGGCGGCTCCTTCGAGGGACGCGAGAAGGAGCTCTCCGCAGCCTTCCGCTCGCTCAACAAGGCCGTCGTCCGCCAGCGCATCCTCAAGGACCAGGTACGCATCGACGGCCGTGGCCTGAGCGACATCCGCAAGCTCACCGCCGAGGTCGAGGTCCTGCCGCGCGTGCACGGCTCCGCCATCTTCGAGCGCGGCGAGACCCAGATCATGGGTGTCACCACGCTGAACATGCTCAAGATGGAGCAGCAGATCGACTCGCTGTCACCCGTCACGCGCAAGCGCTACATGCACAACTACAACTTCCCGCCCTACTCCACCGGTGAGACCGGCCGCGTCGGTTCCCCGAAGCGCCGCGAGATCGGCCACGGAGCGCTGGCGGAACGCGCCCTCGTGCCCGTCCTGCCGAGCCGCGAGGAGTTCCCCTACGCGATCCGCCAGGTCTCGGAGGCGCTGAGTTCCAACGGCTCCACGTCGATGGGTTCGGTCTGCGCCTCGACGCTGTCGCTGCTCAACGCCGGTGTGCCCCTCCGGGCGCCGGTCGCGGGCATCGCCATGGGCCTCGTGTCCGACGTCGTCGACGGTCAGACCCGCTACGCCGCGCTGACCGACATCCTCGGAGCCGAGGACGCCTTCGGCGACATGGACTTCAAGGTCGCCGGCACGTCGGAGTTCGTCACGGCGATCCAGCTCGACACCAAGCTCGACGGCATCCCCGCCTCCGTGCTCGCTGCAGCGCTGAAGCAGGCCCGCGAGGCCCGCCTGCACATCCTCGGCGTCCTGCAGGCCGCGATCGACACCCCGGACGAGCTCTCCGAGTTCGCCCCGCGGATCATCTCGGTCAAGATCCCCGTGGACAAGATCGGCGAGGTCATCGGCCCCAAGGGCAAGATGATCAACCAGATCCAGGAGGACACCGGAGCCGACATCTCGATCGAGGACGACGGCACCGTGCTGATCGGCGCCACGAACGGCGAGTCGGCCGAGGCGGCGCGTGCGGCGGTCAACGCCATCGCGAACCCGCAGGTCCCCGAGATCGGTGAGCGCTACCTGGGCACGATCGTCAAGACCACGACCTTCGGTGCCTTCGTCTCGCTGACGCCGGGCAAGGACGGCCTGCTGCACATCTCCGAGCTGCGCAAGCTCGCGGGCGGCAAGCGTGTCGACAACGTCGACGAGGTCGTGTCCGTGGGCCAGAAGGTCCAGGTCGAGATCACCAAGATCGACGACCGCGGCAAGCTGTCGCTCTCGCCCGTCGTGGCGGAGGACTCCTCCGAGGACGCCGGCATCGAGCTGCCCGACGCCGCCGAGGCCGACGACGCGTAGCCTGTCGTCCCGCTCGTCCTGAGCGGACCGCGGCCCCGGCGCCGACCGATCGATGTCGGTCGGCGCCGGGGCCTTTCCCGAATCCCCAGAAAGACCAGGATGCCCCTGTCCTCCGTAGTGTCCCTTCCGCTCCTGCCGACGCCCCTGCCCGTCGGGGACGGCCCCGACCCCACCTTCGTCGCGGGGGATCCGGGCGGTAACGTCGTCCGGCGCAGCGTGCTGCCCGGCGGGGTCCGCGTGCTCACCGAGGCGATGCCGGGCCAGCGGTCGGCGACCATCGGGTTCTGGGTCGGCGTCGGTTCGCGGGACGAGGCCGAGGGCCAGCACGGCTCCACCCATTTCCTGGAGCATCTGCTGTTCAAGGGCACGGAGCGCCGCAGCGCCATGGACATCGCGTCGGCCTTCGACGAGGTCGGCGGCGAGTCCAACGCAGCGACCGCGAAGGAGAACACCTGCTACTACGCGCGGGTCCTCGACTCCGACCTGCCCATGGCCATCGACGTCATCGCGGACATGGTCACCTCGGCCGTCCTCGATCCGGACGAGCTCGAGCAGGAGCGGGACGTCATCCTCGAGGAGATCGCCATGGACAGCGACGACCCGGCCGACGTCGTCCACGAGAAGTTCGTCGAGCTGGTGCTGGGCGACCACCCGCTCGGCCGGCCCATCGGCGGTACCCCCGACGCCATCCGCGCGGTGCCCAGGGAGTCCGTCCTGGCGCACTACCGTCGCTACTACACGCCCGCCGAACTCGTGGTGACCGCCGCGGGCGGCCTGGACCACGAGACCGTCTGCCGCCTGGTGCAGGAGGCGCTGGAGACGGCCGGGTGGCAGCTCGAGGACGGCGCCCTGCCGGTCCCGCGCCGCTCCGCGACGGAGGTGCCGGTGCAGGGCGCCACCGGGGTGCACGTGATCCGCCGGGCGGTGGAGCAGTCCAACATCCTGATCGGATGCCCGTCGATCACGGCCACGGACGAGCGCAGGTTCGCGATGAGTGTCCTGAACGCCGTCCTCGGCGGAGGCATGTCCTCGAGGCTGTTCCAGGAGATCCGTGAGAAGCGCGGCCTCGTGTACTCGACGTACTCCTTCTCGGCCGCCTACGCCGACGCCGGCTACTTCGGTATGTACGCCGGGTGCTCGCCGGCCAAGACGGGGCAGGTCATCGACCTCCTCGGGTCGGAACTGGACCGCCTCGCAGCCGACGGCATCGACGCGGAGGAGTTGCGCAAGGCCGTGGGCCAGCTCTCGGGCGGACTGGTCATGGCTCTCGAGGACAGCAGTTCCCGCATGTCCCGGCTGGGCCGCTCGGAACTGGTGTCCGGGGAGTTCGTCGACATGGACGCGTCCCTCGACCGCATCCGCTCCGTGACGGCGGACGAGGTGCAGGCGCTGGCCCGTGAACTGGCCGCCGCCCCGCGCACGACGGTCGTCGTCGGGCCGTTCGACACGGAGGCGGACTTCGCGTCCTAGCCGCCGGCGAACGGCGGCAGGATGTCGAGCACGTCGTCGTCCTGCAGGACGACCGAGGGGTTCCGCAGTGCCACCTCGTTGAGGAGGAAGCTGCTCCGGTCGAGCACCTTCGCGAGCGACGGTTTGCCCGGCACGGCCGGGCGCTGCCGCAGGTCGGTCAGCACGTCGTCGAGGCTCCGCCCACCGGGTAGGCGCTCCTGATCCACACCGGACGCAGCCCTGGCCGCCCCGAAATACCTCACCAGCACCTCAGCCACCGATGGCGCTCATCGAGCGGTCGGGCTGCACGAAGTCGGCCGCGCCGAGTCCGGTGTGGTCCATGCCGTGCGCCCTGGGCTTGAGCCACATGGCGTCACGCCAGCGCTGCGCGACGGCGTCGTCGCCGGCTTCCGAGCGCAGGAGGTCCCGGAGGTCGGTCTCCTCGCGGGAGAAGAGGCAGCTCATGACCTTGCCCTCCGCCGTCACGCGCGTCCGGCGGCAGTCCGCGCAGAAGGGCTCGGTGACGGACGCGATGATGCCGACCGTTCCGAGGACCATACCCGGCGACTCCTTCGAGCGGACCTCCCACCGTTCGGCGGGGGCGCCGTCGCGGTTCCGGGGATCGGGTGTCAGGACGAAGCGCGTCTCGACGAGCTCCCGCATCTCGGCGGCCGTCACCATGCCCTCCTTCGTCCAGCCGTGGTCCGCGTCGAGGGGCATCTGCTCGATGAACCGCAGCTCGAAGCCGCGGGCCACGGCCCACTCCACGAGGTCGGGCGCCTCGTGGTCGTTGACGCCGCGCATCAGCACGGCGTTGATCTTGACGAGCCCCAGCCCTGCGGCGGCTGCGGCCTCGATACCCTTCAGCACGCGGTCGAGGAACGGCCGACGGGTCAGCTGCGCGAAGGTCTCCGGATGCAGCGAGTCCATGGAGACGTTGATCCGCGTGAGCCCTGCCTCCTTCAGCTGAGCGGCACGGCGATCGAGTCCCAGCGCATTGGTGGTCATCGAGATGGGGAGCTGGGGGTGGTCGGCGCGGATGTCACGGATGATGTCGAGGAGGTCCGCACGGACGAGCGGCTCGCCGCCGGTGAGGCGCAGCTCCCGGATGCCGAGCCGGTCCACGCCGATACGGACCAGGCGCACGATCTCCCCGCGGGACAGGACCTGGTCCTTCTGCAGCCAGTTCAGGCCTTCCGCGGGCATGCAGTAGGTGCAGCGCAGGTTGCACTTGTCCGTGAGTGACAGGCGCATGTCGGTCGCCTGCCGACCGTGGGAGTCCAGGAGACCCCGGGCCACGGAATCGCGGGCGGAGCCCGGCATGCCCAGTTGGATTCCCATGGAACGAGGGTACGCCCTCCGCCGTCCCCGGCCCTACCGGAAGCGTCGGACGGGCAGGGTCTTCCGCGCGGGTCCCGGGCCCTGTACGGCGGGCCCTCCGACGGAACGCCGTGCGGAGGGAACACCCGGCTCCCCGCGGTCGTGTAGCAGGTGTCCCTGCGCGGTGGAGCGCCGTCACGCGCGATCGGCCCCGGCCCGCGGACGATCGGGGCCAGGACGGAAGGCAGCGATGATGCGACGGCGGACCTGGGCAGCGGCCTGCGGAGTCCTCGCCGTCGGGCTGGGGGTGATCGGCGGCGAGCTGACCGCCGCGGCCCTGAGTCCCTCCGTCACCCCGGTCAGCGCCGTCGGCTCGGCCGTGATCGATGCACTGCCGGCGGGCGTGAAGGACTGGGCCATCACCCTGTTCGGCACCGCGGACAAGGCTGTCCTCCTCGGCACGATCGGCGTCCTGATCACGGGCATCGCCCTCGCCGTCGGCATCCTCGAATACCGGCGCACGTACGCGGGCCGGGCGGTCGTCCTCGGGTTCGGGCTGATCGGCGTGGCCGCGGTGGCATCCCGGCCGCAATCCTCCACCGTGTCCTTCGCGGCACCGGTGGTCGCCGCGCTGATCGCACTCCTCGTCCTCGATGCCCTCGTACGGTCCCTGCGGTCCTGGACGCGGCACGCGGCCGACGGCGGAGCGGGTACGGCCCCGGCCCGACGCCGGTTCCTGCAGGGCGCGGGCGGAGCGGCCGTCGTCGCCGTGGCCGCGGGAGGCGCTGCGACGAACGTGCGCTGGTCGCAGTCCGACGTCGCACGGCAGCGCGCATCGATTCCGCTCCCGGATCCGGCGGAGGGGACGGTGCCTCCGGCCGAGGGCTCGTTCGTGCCGGACGGGGCCGACCTGGGGATCCAGGGCATCAGCGCCCTCGTCACACCCGCCGCCGACTTCTACCGCATCGACACCGCCCTCGTGGTACCCGTCGTCGACCCCGCCCGCTGGTCGCTGAGGGTCACGGGCCTCGTGGAGCGCGAGGTCGAGATCACCCTCGAGGAGCTGCTCGCGCTGCCCCTGGTCGAGCGGCACATCACGCTGGCCTGCGTGTCCAACCCGGTGGGCGGCGACCTGACGGGCACCGCGCGCTGGCTCGGCTGGCCGGTCCGCGAGCTCCTCGCCCGGGCCGGCGTGCGGCCGGGAGCGGACATGGTCCTGTCCCGCAGCGTGGACGGCTTCACCGCGGGCACCCCGCTCGAGGCCCTGACGGACGGACGGGACTCCCTGCTCGCCGTGGGCATGAACGGGGAACCGCTGCCGGTCGAGCACGGCTTCCCCGTCCGTCTCGTCGTCCCCGGCCTCTACGGTTTCGTGTCCGCGACGAAATGGGTGGAGGAGCTGACGGTGACCCGCTTCGCCGACGACGCGGCGTACTGGTCCACGCGCGGCTGGTCCGAGCGCGGCCCCGTCAAGACCTCCTCCCGCATCGACGTGCCCCGCCCGAACGCGAGCATCCCGGCGGGGACGGTGGTCGTCGGGGGAGTCGCCTGGGCACAGCACCGGGGAGTGGCGGGCCCCGCCCC
>NZ_CP024915.1:866910-869630 GCF_002953615.1 Arthrobacter agilis
TCCTGAGGGCGCGCGTCCACAGGAGGGCCGGTCCTCCGAGGCGCGGGCGGAACGGGTAACGTTTCACCCATGGTTGAAACCCCCTCGCGCATCCTCCCGTTCGGCTCCCTCGTGACCGCGATGGTCACGCCGTTCACCGCCGACGGCTCCGTGGACTTCGATGCCACGGCCGCCCTCGCCACGAGACTGGTCGATGACGGCTCCGACGGGCTGGTCGTGTCCGGCACCACCGGTGAGACCTCCACGCTCGAGGACTCCGAGAAGGAGGACCTCTACCGCGTGGTCGTCGAGACCGTGGGGGACCGGGCGCGCGTGATCGCGGGCACGGGCACCAACCACACCTCGCACTCGGTGGAGATGGCGCGGCGCGCCGAGCGGGCGGGTGCGCACGGGCAGCTCGTCGTGACGCCGTACTACAACAAGCCCACCCAGGCCGGTGTGCTCGGCCACTTCTCCGCCGTCGCCGAGGCGAGCGACCTCCCGATCATGATTTACGACATCCCGGGCCGCTCCGGCATCCCCATCACCACGGAGACGATGCTCCGCCTCGCCGACCACCCCCGCATCCTGGCCCTGAAGGACGCGAAGGCCGACTTCGCCGCCGTGACCCGCGTCCTCGCCAACACCGACCTCGACGTCTACTCCGGCGACGACGGGCTCACCCTCCCGTGGATGGCCGCGGGTGCCGTCGGCGTCGTCAGTGTCAGCGCACACGTCGCGACCGCCGCCTTCCGCCGCCTGGTCGACGCCGCCGCCGCCGGGGACCTCGCCCAGGCGCGCCGCATCCACTTCGACCTCGACCCGGTGATCCGCGCGGTCATGACGCATCTCCCGGGTGCGGTGTCCGCGAAGCACATCCTGCACCTGCAGGGCGTGCTCCCGAACGCCGTCGTACGCCTGCCCCTCGTGGAAGCCGACCAGCGCGAGCTGGAGCCGGTGCTCGCCGACCTCGCGGAGGCGGGCTGGGACCTCGGGGCCCTCGCCCGCGAGGGCGTCCGGGCATGAGCGACGCGGCCGGCGTCGGCCCGGCGGCCCGCGCCCTGCCGCCGGCCCTCGAACCCGGCACGCTGCGCGTCGTGCCGCTGGGCGGACTCGGCGAGATCGGCCGCAACATGGCGGTCTTTGAGATCTCCGGCAAACTCCTGATCGTCGACTGCGGGGTGCTCTTCCCCGAGGAGACCCAGCCCGGTGTCGACCTGATCCTGCCCGACTTCTCCTACCTCGAGGACAGGCTCGACGACATCGTCGGCCTCGTCCTCACCCACGGCCACGAGGACCACATCGGCGCGGTCCCGTACCTGCTGCGCCTGAAGGCCGACATCCCCGTGATCGGTTCCCAGCTGACCCTCGCGCTGATCGAGGCGAAGCTGCAGGAGCACCGTGTCCGCCCGTACACCCTGACGGTGTCCGAGGGCCAGATCGAGCAGTTCGGCCCCTTCGAGTGCGAGTTCGTGGCGGTCAACCACTCCATCCCCGACGCCCTCGCCGTGTTCATCCGCACCGAGGCCGGGAACGTCCTGCACACGGGCGACTTCAAGATGGACCAGCTGCCGCTCGACGGACGCATCACCGACCTGCGCGCCTTCGCCCGCCTCGGCGAGGAGGGCGTGGACCTCTTCATGGTGGACTCGACGAACGCGGACGTCCCCGGGTTCACGACGGCGGAGCGCGAGATCGGCCCCGTCCTCGAGAACCTGTTCGGCCAGGTCCGCAAGCGCATCATCGTCGCGTCGTTCTCCTCGCACGTCCACCGCGTGCAGCAGGTGCTCGACGCCGCCTCGGCCCACGGGCGCTTCGTGTGCTTCGCGGGGCGGTCGATGGTACGGAACATGGCGATCGCGGCGAAACTCGGATACCTCAGGGTCCCGGACGGCATCCTCGTGGACATCAAGAACGTGGACGACCTCCCCGACGACCGCGTGGTTCTCATGTCCACCGGCTCGCAGGGCGAGCCCATGGCGGCGCTGTCCCGGATGGCCAACGGGGACCACCGCATCACGGTCGGCAAGGGCGACACCGTCATCCTGGCGTCCTCGCTCATCCCCGGCAACGAGAACGCCGTCTACCGCGTCATCAACGGGCTGCTGAAGCTCGGCGCCGACGTCATCCACAAGGGCAACGCGAAGGTCCACGTGTCCGGCCACGCCGCGGCCGGTGAGCTCCTCTACTGCTACAACATCCTGAGGCCGAAGAACGTCATGCCCGTGCACGGCGAGACCCGCCACCTCATCGCCAACGGCAAGCTCGCGCAGCAGACGGGGGTCCCGGCGTCGAACGTCCTGCTCACCGAGGACGGCTCGGTGATCGACCTCGTGGACGGCAGGGCCCGCGTGGTGGGCGCCATCGAGTGCGGTTACGTGTACGTGGACGGGTCAAGCGTCGGCGAGATCACGGACGCGGACCTCAAGGACCGCCGGATCCTCGGGGAGGAGGGCTTCATCTCGATCATCACGGTCGTCAACAGGACCACCGGGAAGATCGTCTCCGGCCCGGACATCCACGCGCGGGGCTTCGCCGAGGACAGCTCCGTCTTCGACGAGATCAAGCCCCGGATCAGCGAGGCCCTCGAGGAGGCCGTGATGCACACCACGGAGCACACCACCTACCAGTTGCAACAGGTGGTGCGCCGTGTCGTCGGTACCTGGGTCAACCGGCGCCTGCGCAGGCGTCCCATGATCATCCCGGTGGTGCTCGAGGCCTGAGCCCGCGCGGTCCGGAGG
>NZ_CP024915.1:869872-872042 GCF_002953615.1 Arthrobacter agilis
GAACGGTCCGAGGCGAACGACGCGGTCGTCGCGGCGCTGACGCACACCATGGACCAGTTCAACGTCGATGCCAAGGTCACGGGCTTCTCGCGTGGCCCCACGGTGACGCGCTACGAGATCGAGCTGGCCCCCGGCACCAAGGTGGAGCGGGTCACCGCCCTGTCGAAGAACATCTCGTACGCCGTGGCCAGTTCCGACGTGCGGATCCTCTCGCCCATCCCCGGCAAGTCGGCCATCGGCATCGAGATCCCCAACACGGACCGCGAGACCGTCTCCCTCGGGGACGTGCTGCGCTCCGGCAATGCCCGCAAGACCGACCACCCGATGGTGATGGGCGTGGGCAAGGACGTCGAGGGCGGGTTCGTCGTCGCCAACCTGGCCAAGATGCCGCACCTCCTCGTTGCCGGCGCCACGGGCGCCGGCAAGTCCTCGTTCGTGAACTCGATGATCACCTCCATCCTGATGCGCTCCACGCCCGACGAGGTGCGCATGGTCATGGTGGACCCCAAGCGCGTCGAACTCACCGCCTACGAGGGCGTGCCGCACCTCATCACGCCGATCATCACCAATCCCAAGAAGGCGGCGGAGGCGCTGCAGTGGGTGGTCCGCGAGATGGACACGCGCTACGACGACCTCGCGAACTACGGCTACAAGCACATCGACGACTTCAACAAGGCGGTCCGGAACGGCAAGGTCGTCCCGCCCGAGGGGTCCAAGCGCGTCGTCCGGCCCTATCCGTACCTGCTGGTCATCGTCGACGAGCTCGCCGACCTGATGATGGTCGCCCCGCGCGACGTCGAGGACTCGATCGTGAGGATCACGCAGCTCGCGCGCGCCGCCGGCATCCACCTCGTCCTCGCGACGCAGCGGCCATCGGTCGACGTCGTCACGGGCCTGATCAAGGCGAACGTGCCGTCGCGCATGGCGTTCGCGACGTCGTCGGTCACGGACTCCCGCGTGGTCCTCGACCAGCCGGGCGCGGAGAAGCTGATCGGCCAGGGCGACGCCCTCTTCCTGCCGATGGGAGCGTCCAAGCCGATGCGCGTGCAGGGCGCGTGGGTCACCGAATCGGAGATCCACCGCGTCGTCGAGCACGTGAAGGGCCAGCTCCAGGCGGTGTACCGGGAGGACGTCGCGGTCGACGCCCCGAAGAAGCAGATCGACGACGACATCGGGGACGACCTGGAGGTCCTGCTGCAGGCCACCGAACTGGTGGTCACCACGCAGTTCGGCTCCACCTCCATGCTCCAGCGCAAGCTGCGCGTCGGATTCGCCAAGGCAGGGCGGCTCATGGACCTGCTGGAGTCGCGCGGCGTCGTCGGCCCCTCCGAGGGCTCCAAGGCCCGCGACGTCCTCGTCAAACCGGACGACCTCGAACCGGTCCTCGCGGCCATGCGCGGGGACGAGCCGCCGGCCCCGTCCCGTGCCGTGGCCCCCGAACCGATCGACCTCGTCGCCGACGACCTCGCCTCCCGCGCGCAGGCCGTGGACTACTACGACGGCGCGGACGCCTCGGACGGCGGCGACGACGGTGACAACGACGCGTGGAACCTCACCGGCAGGTAGCCTGACATCGTGAGTACCTCCCCGAGCCCGGCGGTGCCGGTCCTGAACATCGCGAACGTCCTCACCGTCGTGCGCATCCTGCTCGTGCCGTTCTTCATCTGGTTCCTCCTGCTCGACGACGGACGGGCAGGGCTGTTCCGCTGGCTGGCGGTCGCGACGTTCGTCGTCGCCATCTACACGGACAAGCTCGACGGGGACCTCGCCCGCAGCCGCGGCCTGATCACCGACTTCGGGAAGATCGCCGACCCGATCGCGGACAAGCTGCTCATCGGATCCGCGCTGGTGCTGCTCTCGGTGCTGGGCGAGCTGTGGTGGTGGGTCACCATCCTCATCCTCGTCCGCGAGATCGGCATCACGCTCCTGCGGTTCGCCGTCATCCGGTACGGCGTCATGCCGGCCTCCCGCGGCGGCAAGCTCAAGACCGTCGTGCAGACCGTCGCGATCCTGCTGTTCCTCATCCCCTTGCAGGCGGTCGCGGGGGACTGGGCCTGGTGGCTCGCCGCGGCCGTCATGGCCGCCGCCACGGTGATCACCGTGGTGACCGGCGTCGACTACATCGTCCAGGCGATCCGCCTGCGGGCGGGCGCCCGCCGGTGACGTCCGC
>NZ_CP024915.1:872142-882472 GCF_002953615.1 Arthrobacter agilis
AGGACCGGCGGCCGAGGTCGTCGCACTGGCGTCCGGGCTCGGCCTCACCATCGCCACGGCGGAGTCGCTGACGGCCGGGATGGTCGCCGCGTCCCTCGCCGCCGTCCCCGGTGCGTCGGCCGTCCTGCAGGGTGGCATAGTCGCCTATCAGGTCTCGGTCAAGCAGAACCTCCTGGGCGTGGAGGGCGAGCTCCTCGCCACCGCGGGGGCCGTCGATCCACGCGTCGCGGCGGCGATGGCCGACGGCGTCCGGGTGGCCCTCGCCGCGGACATCGGCATCTCCACCACCGGTGTCGCGGGCCCCGCACCGCACGAGGGGAAGCCCGTGGGCACCGTGTTCACGGCGATCTCCACGCCCACCGGCACCGAGGCGTTCGGTCATTCCTTCTCCGGGGACCGCGCGAGCATCAGGAGTGCCTCCTGCGACGCGGTGCTCCGCGAGCTCCTCGAAGAACTGTCCAGGGGAACAAACGGGGGTCGGGGGTAGTTATAAACACTGCCGGCCGTTGATAGGGTTGGCGACTCAGGCTCAAGCAGATCGGGCAGGTCATCATCACGCGGCATCCGCGATTCCGGCGGTGCCGCATTCATGAGGGAGCAAGCGATACAGATGGTAAAGCAGCCCGTATCCGTAAACGGCGTCGTCCGTTGGCGCGATGTGGGGTTGGCAGAGGATGCACAACGCAAGCCCAAGGAGCGCAAGATGGTAGTTCTCCGCCATGAAATCGGCGACGTCCTCCGTGACGTCCGCCAGCGCCAGGGCCGCACCCTGCGCGAGGTGTCGCACAGTGCGAGGGTCTCCCTCGGATACCTCAGCGAGGTCGAGCGTGGACAGAAGGAAGCATCCTCCGAACTCCTCTCATCAATATGCAGTGCACTCGAGGTGCCGCTCTCCTCGATGCTGCGGGAAGTCAGCGACCGCCTGGCAGAAGCAGAAGGCGTCTCGATCCCGGACACCATCCCCCAGGAGTTCTCCCGGGAGTTCGGCGAGGACCTGTCCGACGAACTGAACGACGATTTCCGTCGGGGACTCGCGGCGACGAACCGTTAGGACCCCCACGACAAGGAAGGCCCGTCCCTGCAGGGACGGGCCTTCCTGCCGTCTGCTACCAGTTGTCCTTGGTGTACGTGTTGTTCAGCTGTGCGATCAGGGTCCCGAGCCGGGTGAGGTCCTCGACGTCCCAGTCCTCCATCAGCTGGTGGAATGCCTGCTTGCGAGCGGTCTGGGCCGCGACGAGCTGGCTCGTCCCCGCGTCCGTCAGCGAGATCGCCTGGGCCCGCCCATCGAGGGGGTCGGCTTCCTTCTGGACCAGTCCGAGCTGTTCCAGCATGGCGATCTGGCGGCTGACGGAGGGCTTGCCCACCCCGACGCTCGCTGCGATGTCCGTGAGGCGCATGGAGCCTTCGCGCTGGAGGATCACCAGCAGTCCGTACGCCGCGGGCTCCATGTCGGGGTGCACGCGGCGGGCGACCTTGTAGGAATTCGACCGCGCGCGGCGCCACAGCATGCTGAGCTGTTGTTCGAGGGCCTCGATGGCCGCGTCGGTGTCGGCATCTTCCCCGGGGTAGGCTGCAAGGCCCGGGCCGGGATCGGTGGTGCTCGGCTTCGCGTTCATGGGCCCATTGTAGGGTTCCGCCGTGGCGGAGACACCTCCACAGGACGGTCCGTACTGCACGGGTACACGAGAGCGAGGCACTGCAGATGCGATTGAGTGATTTCTGGCGGTTGATGGACGACGAGTTCGGCGAGCGGTATTCGAGGACCCTCGCCCGGGAGCTGGTGGTCGACCGGCTGGGCGACAGGACCGCCGCGGAGGCACTGGGCGCCGGGGTGGATTCCAAAGTGGTCTGGGAGGCCGTGTGCCGGGCGCAGGACGTACCGCGCGAGCGGTGGCTGGGGCGCGACATCAAGCCGCGATGACCCTCGGAGGCCGGAGGGACAACACGCTCGCGGTCCCGCAGATAATCGAATATCTGTTCGGACCGGACTATGATGGTGGAGGAGGCGGCGCGCTCCTGTGCACATAGCGGCGGCCCACCTCAAACTGTCGGCGCAGGCCAATACAGTCGAGAAGAACACGTACACAGGCCAGTTGGCCATGAACAACCGAGGTGAAGAATGGCCGCTCCAGACCGCGAGAAAGCCCTAGAAGCTGCTCTCGCCCAGATCGACAAGCAGTACGGCAAGGGTTCCATCATGCGTCTCGGTGACGAGACCAGGGCGCCCATCGAGACCATCTCCACGAGTTCCATCGCGCTGGATGCAGCACTCGGCATCGGCGGCCTCCCGCGTGGTCGGGTCGTCGAGATCTATGGTCCCGAATCCTCCGGCAAGACCACCGTGGCGCTGCACGCCGTTGCCAGCGCACAGCGCAACGGCGGCATCGCGGCATTCATCGATGCCGAGCACGCGCTGGATCCCGAGTACGCCAAGAAGCTCGGCGTGGACACCGACGCCCTGCTCGTGTCGCAGCCGGACACCGGTGAGCAGGCCCTCGAGATCATGGACATGCTGGTGGGCTCCGGCTCCATCGACATCGTCGTGATCGACTCCGTCGCCGCACTCGTGCCGCGCGCCGAGATCGAGGGTGAGATGGGCGACAGCCACGTCGGCCTGCAGGCCCGTCTGATGAGCCAGGCGCTCCGGAAGATCACGGGCCGCCTGAGCCAGACCAAGACCACGGCGATCTTCATCAACCAGCTGCGCGAGAAGATCGGTGTCTTCTTCGGAAGCCCGGAGACCACCACGGGTGGAAAGGCGCTGAAGTTCTACGCGTCGGTCCGCATCGACGTGCGTCGTATCGAGACGCTGAAGGAAGGCGTCAACCCGGTGGGTAACCGGACGCGCGCCAAGATCGTCAAGAACAAGATGGCCCCGCCCTTCAAGCAGGCGGAGTTCGACATCCTGTACGGCCACGGCATCTCCCGTGAGGGCGGTCTGATCGACGTCGGCGTGGAGAACGGACTGGTCAAGAAGTCCGGTGCCTGGTTCACGTACGACGGAGACCAGTTGGGGCAGGGCAAGGAGAACGCCCGGAAGTTCCTCATCGACAATCCTGATCTGGCGGACGAGCTGGAGCAGAAGATCAGGGTCAAGCTCGGAATCGGAGTGCAGCCGGAGGAGCCCGATGCTCCGAAGCTGAAGGCCGTCAGCGGCGAGTAGGCACGTGTCCTCGGAGGAAGGATCCGAGCCGGTCGGATGGGGTGCCTCGTTCGACCGGTTCGGTTCTGACAGCTCCGTCGATGCTGTCGACGGCGACGCGCTCCCGCGACGGTCGCCGTCCAGGGGACAGGGCCTGACCCGGACCACGTCGTCCTCGTTCGGCGCGCGGGCGGCAGGCGGAGCCGGACGGGGCGCGCCCCGGTCAGGGGTCCGCGGAAGAACGTCCCCCCGATCCTCCGCCGATGATCCGTTCGGTCCTGTGGTCGGGTCCTCCGCCGACGGCGATCCTCCCGCGGACGGTTCCGCTGATCGCGCCGGACGAAGCCAGGGTCGCTCCCGTCGGAGGAACACGGCGCGCGGGTCGGGCGCCGCTGCCGCCCCCGTCCCGGACACCCGGGGCGAGGGTGGATCCCCGCCGCCCAGGACCGACGAGGAGTGGACGTCGCAGGCTCGCTCGATCCTGCTGCGCCAGCTCGCACTCGGACCGCGGAGCCGGCACCAGCTCCTGCAGAAGCTCGCCGAACGCGAGGTGCCGCCCGCGATCGCCACCGCACTCCTCGACCGCTTCGAGGAGGTGCAGCTGATCGACGACGCCGAGTTCGCGCGGATGTGGGTGCGGACCCGTACCGCGGCCAAGGCGTTGTCCCGCTACTCGCTCCGGCGCGAACTCGCGGACAAGGGCATCGAGCCCGACCTGGCGGAGGAAGCGCTGCAGCAGGTCACCGACGAGGACGAGCACCTGCAGGCCCGGGACGTCGTCCGCCGCAAGCTCCGCAGTAGCGCCGACCTCTCGGACCGTGCCGTGCGGGACAAGGAGGTACGCCGTCTCGTCGGTGTCCTCGCGCGCAAGGGATACAACCCCGGTGCCGCGTTCTCCATCGTCAAGGAGGTCCTGGCGGACACCGGCACGCCGGACTGAGCCCGCGCGGACGATTGTCGGGGCCCCCGCGGGCAGCCGTACGCTTAAGGGCGTGAGCATGACACTTCCCGTCCCCCTCGGCGACACCGATCCCCAGTCCGGCGACCAGCCGGACTGCCCCGCGGCCGACCCGCGCACCTACGAGGTGCGCACCTTCGGTTGCCAGATGAACGTGCACGACTCGGAGCGTATCTCGGGACTCCTCGAGGACGCCGGGCTCGCCCGGGTCGAGGGTGGGCAGGCGGACGTCGTCGTCTTCAACACCTGCGCCGTCCGTGAGAACGCGGACAACAAGCTGTACGGCAACCTGGGCATCCTGAAGGCCGTCAAGGAATTCCGCCCCGGGATGCAGATCGCCGTCGGCGGGTGTCTCGCCCAGAAGGACAGGGACATCATCCTGAAGAAGGCCCCTTGGGTCGACGCCGTGTTCGGGACCCACAACATCGGCGCCCTGCCGGCCCTGCTGAAGCGCGCACGGCATAACCAGGACGCGCAGCTGGAGATCCTCGAGTCGCTCGACGTCTTCCCGTCCACCCTGCCCACCCGGCGGGAATCGGTCTACGCCGGCTGGGTGTCCATCTCGGTCGGGTGCAACAACACCTGCACCTTCTGCATCGTCCCCTCGCTGCGCGGCAAGGAACGTGACCGCCGACCCGGTGAGATCCTCGCCGAGATCGAGGCCCTCGTCGCCGACGGCGCCGTCGAGGTCACGCTGCTCGGCCAGAACGTCAATTCGTACGGCGTCGAGTTCGGGGATCGAGGCGCCTTCGCCAAGCTGCTCCGCGCCTGCGGCTCCATCGAGGGCCTCGAGCGCGTCCGCTTCACGAGTCCCCATCCGGCGGCGTTCACCGACGACGTGATCGACGCCATGGCCGAGACGCCCAACGTGATGCCGCAACTGCACATGCCCCTGCAGTCCGGGTCCGACCGCATCCTGAAGGCCATGCGCCGTTCCTACCGCTCCACCCGCTTCCTGGGCATCCTCGACCGCGTGCGCGAGCGCATGCCGCAGGCGGCCATCTCCACGGACATCATCGTCGGATTCCCCGGCGAGACGGAGGAGGACTTCCAGGCCACCCTAGATGTCGTCGAGCAGTCGCGCTTCGCCACCGCCTTCACCTTCCAGTACTCGAAGCGCCCGGGGACCCCCGCTGCGGACCTGCCGGAGCAGCTTCCCAAGGCGGTGGTGCAGGAGCGCTTCGAGCGGCTCACCGCCCTCCAGGACCGTATCGCGCGCGAGGAGAACGCACGCCAGGTCGGCACGCTCGTCGAGGTGCTCGTCACCGACCAGCAGGGGCGCAAGGGCGGCGAGACCCACCGGCTCACCGGTCGGGCGCGCGACCAGCGCCTCGTCCACTTCTCGGTCCCCGAGGGCGCCGCCGCGCCACGGCCGGGCGACTTCGTCACGCTGCCCGTCACCGAGGCGGCGTCGTTCCACCTGCTGTCCGACCCGACGTCCGATCAGTACTCGCTCCGGCGTTCTCGCGCCGGCGATGCATGGGACAGGAGCCAGGCCGACTCCTGTGGCGTGCCCGCCGGACCGGACGGCGCCCCCCGGTCCGTCTCCCTCGGCATGCCGTCCCTGCCCGTGCGGGGGAGCGGCCGTTGACCGTTCCGGTCGTCGCCGTCGTCGGTCCCACCGGCTCGGGCAAGTCCGACCTCGCCGTCGACCTGGCGCACCGGCTCGACGGCGAGGTCGTCAACGCGGACGCCCTGCAGTTCTACCGGGGCATGGACATCGGCACCGCGAAGCTGCCCCTGCCGGACCGGAGGGGCATCGAGCACCACCTGCTGGACGTCCTCGACGTGACCGAGGAAGCCAGCGTGGCCGCGTACCAGGAGGAGGTCCGGCGCGTCATCGCGGACATCCGCAGCCGGGGCCGCGTCCCCATCCTGGTGGGCGGTTCCGGACTGTACCTCCGCGCGGCCCTCGACCGGCTGGAGTTCCCGCCCACCGACGCGGCCGTGCGCACCCGGCTCGAGGCGGTGCTGGCGGCCGGGGGCAGTGCGGCCTTCCGGGAGCGACTGCGCGCGGTCGATCCCGCATCCGCGGAACGGATCGACGACGACCGTCGGCTCATCCGGGCCCTCGAGGTGTTCGAGGTCAGTGGACGGCCCTTCAGCGCCTTCATGCCGCGGCGCGAGTACCACCAGCCCGCCGTGCAGATCGGGCTGGCGGTGGACCGCGCGATCCTGCGCGAGCGGCTCGCCGACCGCGTGCACGCCATGGTGCGGGCCGGCCTCGCGGACGAGGTGGAACGCCTTGCCGCCTCCGGGCTGCGGGAGGGGCGGACGGCGTCGCGGGCGCTCGGCTACGGGCAGTTCCTGCGCGTCCTCGACGGGTCGATGACGGAGGCGGACGCCGTCGAGGACACCATCGCGGCCACGCGCCGCTTCGCCCGGCGGCAGCTGACCTGGTTCCGCGGTGACCCGCGGGTGTCCTGGCTGGACCGGCAGGAGCCCGGACTCCTCGAGCGGGCCGTCGGGATCGTCCGTGCACCGGGGGACATATCCTAGGACGGTGACCGGATTCCCCGCTGATGCCCCTGCCCCCGCTGCCCGGCCTACGTCTGGCCTGTCCTTCACCAAGGGACACGGCACGGGCAACGACTTCGTCCTGACGCTCGATCCCGAGGGCACCGGACCTGCCGATCCGGCGTTCGTCGCGGGCCTCTGCGACCGGCACCGGGGCATCGGTGCCGACGGGTACATCCGCGCCGTGCGATCGGCAGTGCTCCCGGAGGGACGCGCCCTCCTGCAGACGGAGCCCGACGCCGAATGGTTCATGGACTACCGCAACGGCGACGGCTCCCTGTCGGAGATGTGCGGCAACGGCGTGCGTGTCTTCGCGCACTTCCTCCTCGCCAAGGGTGTCGCCGACCTGCCCGACGGCGGCGAACTCGCCATCGCGACCCGCGCGGGCGTCAAGCGCGTGACACGGTCGGGGGACGGCTACGCGGTCGACATGGGGCCGTGGGAGTTCATCTTCCCGGACGCGGCCGTCGCGCGCGGCATGGACTCCCTCGTCGACATCGGCGGGCTCGACGTCGAACGCCCGGCGCTGTCCATCAGCATGGGCAACCCGCACACCGTCGTCGCACTCGCCGACCGGGCCGACCTCGAGCGCACCGAGCTGTACCACGCCCCGGCCGTGCAGCCCCTACCACCGGCCGGGACGAACGTGGAGCTCGTGGTCCCCGCGGATCCGCTGGTCGGTGAGGACGGCGTCGGGCGACTCACCATGCGCGTGCACGAGCGCGGCGTGGGGGAGACGCAGTCGTGCGGCACCGGCGCGTGCGCAGCGGCGGCCGCCACCCGGTACTGGGCCGGCGAAGGTGCCCCGGCCCGGTGGCTCGTGGCCGTTCCGGGCGGGGTGGTGGGGGTGACGTTCTTCGACGGGCCCGAGGGCCGCGAGCACGTCCAGCTCAGCGGACCGGCCGAACTCGTCGCCGACGGCATGCTGCTGCCCGCCGGCTGAGGGCGGGAGCGGCGGAAGGGCCGGGAGTCGTCAGGCGGGCCGGTGGACCTCGAGGATGCGGAACGACTTCGAGGTCTCGGCGCGGCGGACGGTGAAACCCTCGGGCAACTCGTCGCCGAGCCAGCGCTGCAGCGAGTCCGCACCGAGGTTCTTCTGCACCACGAGCCATGCCCGCCCGCCCGGGGCCAGGCGTGGCAGCCAGCGCAGGAGCAGGGCATGCAGTTCCTGCTTGCCGATCCGGATGGGTGGATTGGACCAGATGGTGTCGAAACGCAGGTCGGCGTCGACGTCGTCCGGCGTCGTCGCCACCACATTGGAGAGCCCCAACCGTTCGGCGTTCTCGGCCGTCAGCGCGACGCAGCGCTCGTTCACGTCCACCGCATGCACCGTCGCCGCAGGAGCCTTCAGGGCCATGGTGAGGGCGATCGGACCCCAGCCGCTGCCGATGTCCAGCAGGTGCTGTCCCTCGGGCTCGGGGACGGTGTCGAGGAGGATCGCCGTCCCCTTGTCCACGCCGTCGGGGCTGAACAGGCCCGACGACGTCACCAGGTCGCGGCGGGCGCCGGCGAGGACGACGGACAGGGGGCGGCGGACGTCCGGTCCGGCCGGTTGCGCGCTGAAATAGTGCTGTGACTCCATGCAGGAAAGCCTAGTGCCCCGGTCCGCGGCACCCTCCGGGCAGTTTTCGCGCTGGGAGAATTCGTTGGAAGGCGTCCCTCCGGCGGCCGTAGAATTGGACGACATCCACCTAGGGAGACCATGACCGAGAATCACGGACATTCCACCGGAGCCAACATGGGCCGGGAGGAGATCCAAGCCGTCATCGACCGGATCCTCGCCAGCGACGAAGCTGCCACGGCGAAGGCGACGAACGGACCGCAGAAGACGGGCGACACCGCACCGCCCGTGGAGAAGACCTGGCGGTCGCGCGCGCTCGCGCTGTCGAAGGACGAAGTGCCCTCCGACGCGGACGGGGACCAGGAGGACCTGGCCGAGCGCCGCGCGCTCCGCCGTGTCGCGGGACTGTCCACCGAACTCGAGGACGTCACCGAGGTCGAGTACCGGCAGCTGAGGCTGGAGCGGGTCGTGCTCGCCGGTCTGTGGAGCGAGGGAACGGCGCAGGATGCCGAGAACTCGCTGCAGGAACTCGCCGCCCTCGCGGAGACCGCAGGGTCCGAGGTGCTCGACGGGATCGTGCAGCGCCGGCTCAAGCCGGACCCCGGCACGTTCCTCGGGTCGGGCAAGGCCCAGGAGCTGAAGGACATCGTGCAGGCGACCGGTGCCGACACCGTGATCGTCGACAGCGAACTGTCGCCGTCGCAGCGCCGTGGGCTCGAGGACATCGTGAAGGTCAAGGTCATCGACCGGACCGCGCTGATCCTGGACATCTTCGCGCAGCATGCCAAGTCCCGCGAGGGCAAGGCCCAGGTGGAACTCGCCCAACTCGAATACCTGCTGCCGCGCCTGCGTGGCTGGGGCGAGTCGATGTCCCGCCAGGCGGGCGGCCAGGTCGGCAGCGCGAGCGCCGGCATGGGCTCCCGCGGACCCGGTGAGACGAAGATCGAACTCGACCGCCGGAAGATCCGCACGCGCATGGCCAAGCTGCGCCGGGAGATCGCGGAGATGAAGCCCGCGCGCGAGACCAAACGGTCCAACCGCCGTCGCAACCAGGTCCCCTCCGTCGCGATCGCCGGGTACACCAACGCCGGGAAGTCGTCGCTGCTGAACCGGCTGACCGACGCCGGCGTGCTCGTCGAGAATGCGCTGTTCGCGACGCTGGATCCCACGATCCGCAGGGCGGAGACGCCGGACGGCATCGGTTACACGCTGGCCGACACGGTCGGTTTCGTCCGGTCGCTCCCCACGCAGCTGATCGAGGCGTTCCGGTCGACCCTCGAGGAGGTCGCCGACGCCGACCTGATCCTGCACGTCGTCGACGCCTCGCATCCGGATCCGGAAGGCCAGATCGCCGCCGTCCGCGCGGTGCTGACCGAGGTCGACGCCCGCAAGGTGCCCGAGATCATCGTCCTCAACAAGGCCGACGCGGCCGACCCCTTCGTCATCGAACGGCTGCGGCAGCGCGAGCAGCGCTCGGTCGTCGTCTCGGCCCGGACGGGCGCCGGGCTCACCGAGCTCCGTCAGCTGATCAGCACGAACATCCCGCGTCCGGGCGTCAAGCTCGACCTGCTGGTGCCCTACGCGCACGGCGAGGTCGTCAGCCGCCTCCATGAGGAGGACGTCGAGATCCTCGGGATGGAGCACGCCGACGAGGGCACGCGCCTCGAGGTGATGGTCCGGGAGGGCCTGGCAGCCGAGCTGGAGCCGTACGTCCGGCATGAGTGAGAGCGTGCGGTCCGGTGCTGCGGTCGCGGCGCCGGACGCAGCGCACCACTCCGCCGAGGCCCGGCAGGCCCTGGAACTGCTCGACGCCGCCGTCGCGGCGATGGGCGGTGAGATGCGCGCCGGCCAGCACGAGATGGTGCGGCAGGTGAGCGAGGCCATCCGCTCCGGCGACCACCTCCTCGTGCAGGCCGGCACCGGGACGGGCAAGTCCCTGGCCTACCTCGTGCCGCTTCTCGCGCATGCCCTGGAGAGCGACCGTCCGTCGGTCGTCTCGACGGCGACGCTCGCGCTGCAGGCGCAGATCGTGGGGCGGGACCTCCCGCGCCTGTTGGACGCGGTGCGGCCCGCGCTCGCACGCCCGGTCGACGTCGCGCTCCTCAAGGGCCGCTCGAACTACGTCTGCCTGCACAAGACCGGCGGGGGATTT
>NZ_CP024915.1:882726-892296 GCF_002953615.1 Arthrobacter agilis
GCCGGGGAATCGGCTCCCGTCTCCTCGTCCGTCGTCGACGTCAACGTGGCCGCGGGCGAGACCCTGTGGGACCTCGCCGTGCGGTACGCCCCCGATCGCGACCCGCGCGACGTCGTCACGGAGATGGTCGAGCTCAACAATCTCCGCTCGTCCGTCGTCCAGGCCGGTCAGAGTATCTCCATACCGGCCGAGGGCTAGCCCCCGGTCCCGCATCGGTTCCCGCCCTGCCGGGCGGGGCCGGTCCAGGCGCCCGACGCGCAGCATTCGCTGCGACGGCCGCCATCGCTTAAACTTGACCGGTGCCCTCCTCCGTCGATGCCCTGGCAAACCTCCCCTTGCGCGATGACCTCGTCGGGCTGCACCCCTACGGTGCACCGCAGCTCGATGTGCCGATCCTGCTGAACGTCAACGAGAACACCCACGGTGTACCGGCGGACGTGCACGCAGCCATCGTCCAGGCCGTCGCCGAAGCCACCACGGGCCTGAACCGGTACCCGGACCGCGAGTTCACCGAGCTGCGGAAGAACCTCGCCGACTACCTCGGGCACGGGCTGACCCCCGAGCAGCTCTGGGCGGCCAACGGGTCGAACGAGGTCCTGCAGCAGGTCCTCCAGGCCTTCGGCGGGCCGGGACGCACGGCGATCGGCTTCCCGCCGACGTACTCGATGTACCCGCTGCTCGCCAGCGGGACGGGAACCCGCTACATCACCGCCGAGCGCGGGTCCGCCTATTCGATGACGCCGGACGCGACAGCCCGCGCCATCCGGTCCTCGGGTGCGAACGTCGTCTTCCTGTGCTCTCCCAACAACCCCACCGGCACGGCACTGGGGCTCGACGTCGTCGAGGCCGCGTACGAGGCCGGCGAGGACGCGCGGGCCATCATCATCGTGGACGAGGCGTACGGCGAGTTCGCCCAGCAGGGGACACCGAGCGCGCTCACGCTGCTCCCCGGCCGACCGCGCCTGCTGGTCTCGCGCACCATGAGCAAGGCCTTCGCCCTGGCGGGGGCGCGGCTGGGGTACCTCGCCGCCGCCCCGGAGGTCACCGACGCCCTCCGCCTGGTCCGCCTTCCGTACCACCTGTCGGCCATCACGCAGGCGGCGGCCAACGCCGCACTCACCCACGCAGAGACGCTGCTGTCCAATGTCGAGGCCATCAAGGTGCAGCGCGACCGCATCGTGCGGGAACTCGAGGACCTCGGGCTCTCACCGGCTCCGTCGGACGCCAATTTCGTCTTCTTCTCGGGCCTCGAGGATCCCCACCGGGTCTGGGAGGGCCTGCTGGACGCAGGCGTGCTCATCCGCGACGTCGGCATTCCCGGCTCCCTGCGCGTCACCGCCGGAACAGAGCGGGAGACCACGGTGTTCCTCACAGCGTTGAAGAAGCTGCTGTAGCCGGTACCGCGGCGCCCCGCCCGGCCCGGTCCTCCTAGACTTGAAGGGTTCGGAGCGCCGCATCCTCCCGGCCCCGCGCCACCCAGCCCTCCCGACCACTGCCGATCAGCGCCCGGCCGACCGCCGGCGCACAGAAGGAATGCAATGACAGTTGATGCCGCCAGCGGCCGTACGGCCCGCATCGAGCGCGTCACGAGTGAGTCCAGCGTCCTCGTGGAACTCGACCTCGACGGCACGGGCGTGTCCTCCATCGACACCACCGTGCCGTTCTACGACCACATGCTCACCGCTCTGTCGAAGCACTCCCTGATCGACCTCACCATCAGGTCCTCCGGTGACACCCACATCGACGTCCACCACACGGTCGAGGACACGGCGATCGCGATCGGTGAGGCCCTCCGGCAGGCCCTGGGCACGAAGGCGGGCATCCGCCGTTTCGGCGAGGCCACGGTGCCGCTGGACGAGGCACTCGCCAACGCCGTCGTCGACATCTCCGGACGGCCCTTCCTGGTGCACGGGGGAGAACCCGCCGGGCAGGAGTACCACCTCATCGGCGGGCACTTCACCGGATCCCTCACGCGCCACGTCCTCGAAGCGATCGCGCTGCACGCCCAGATCTGCCTCCACGTGACCGTCCTCGCGGGCCGCGATCCGCACCACATCGTCGAGGCCCAGTTCAAGGCCCTGGCCCGGGCGCTGCGTGCAGCCGTCGAACCCGACCCCCGCGTCGAGGGCATCCCGTCCACGAAGGGGGCGCTATGACCGCGCGCACCGTCACCGTGCTCGACTACGGGTCGGGCAATGTCCGCTCCGTCGTCCGCGCCCTCGAGCACGTCGGCGCCGAGGTGGTGCTGAGCGCCGAGCCGGACGACGTCCTCAACGCCTCCGGACTGCTCGTGCCGGGCGTCGGCGCGTTCGCGGCCGTGATGAAGGGACTCAAGGATGTCGACGCCCTGCGGATGATCGGCCGCCGCGTGGCGGGCGGGCGTCCCGTCCTCGGCATCTGCGTGGGCCTCCAGGTGCTCTTCGACGAAGGAGTCGAACACGGTGTGCGGACGCCGGGCATGGGCGAATGGCCGGGGACCGTGGAACGGCTCAAGGCGGACATCGTGCCGCACATGGGCTGGAACACGGTGGACGCACCGGAGGACACCGTCCTGTTCGACGGCATCGCCGACGAGCGGTTCTACTTCGTGCACTCGTACGGCGTCCAGGACTGGTCCTTCGACGTCAACCAGCCCGCCATGAGGCCGCCGCAGGTCACCTGGTCCGACCACGGCGGGCGCTTCATCGCGGCCGTCGAGAACGGGCCCCTCAGCGCCACCCAGTTCCACCCGGAGAAGTCCGGTGACGCGGGCGCCCAGCTCCTGCGCAACTGGATCGAGAGCCTGCGGTGAGCCGGTGCTGAGCCTCGTGCTCATGGGAGCCGCCGGCGTCCTCATCGGAGGTGCCTACTCCCTCCGGAGCCAGGAGTTCCCGCGCTGGGTGTGGATCGCCTTCCTGGTGCTGGCGGGGCTCTCGCTGCTCGCCGCCTACTTGTTCACCCTGCCCGGCGACTAGCCGCAGCACCCTGTCCAGACCGACCGTCCCGACCCAGCGGCCCGCGCCGCGCGTACGAAAGCAGCCAAGCAGACGATGAGCCCCTTCTCCGAATCACCCACGCTCGAACTCCTCCCCGCCGTCGACGTCGCGGACGGCCAGGCCGTCCGCCTGGTGCAGGGCGAGGCGGGCAGCGAGACCAGCTACGGGGACCCGCTCGACGCGGCGCTCGCCTGGCAGGAGGACGGGGCCGAGTGGGTGCACCTCGTGGACCTGGACGCGGCCTTCGGGCGCGGCTCGAACCGGGAGCTGCTCGAGCGTGTCGTGAAGCACCTGGACATCAAGGTGGAGCTCTCGGGGGGCATCCGCGACGACGAATCGCTGGACGCCGCACTGGAACTGGGTGCCACGCGTGTGAACCTCGGCACGGCCGCGCTCGAGAACCCCGAGTGGACCGAGCTGGCCATCGCCCGCTACGGGGACGCCGTCGCCGTCGGCCTGGACGTCCGCGGCACCACTCTGGCCGCCCGCGGCTGGACGCAGGAGGGCGGGGACCTGTGGGAGGTCCTGCAGCGCCTCGAGGATGCCGGGTGCGCGCGGTACGTCGTGACCGACGTGACGAAGGACGGGACCCTCAGGGGCCCCAACATCGAACTCCTCAGGGAGGTCCTCGCGAAGACGACGCGTCCCGTCGTCGCCTCGGGCGGTATCTCCAGCCTCGACGACATCGCAGCCCTCCGCGAGCTCGTGCCGCAGGGACTCGAGGGCGCGATCGTGGGCAAGGCCCTCTACGCCGGAGCCTTCACCCTGCCCCAGGCCCTGGACGTGGCAGGGCTGCCCGCCGCGGACGCGTGACCGGCAGGCAGCTGCCCGCGCACATCGCCGCCGCGCTGGCCGGCAACACCGCCGACTCCGCGGGACGGCCGTGGGCCGGGCGGGACCTGTCGGGACCCGACAATCCGCTGCACGCATTCGACGACGACGACGGCGCGGCCGACGCGCGGCTCGCCGCCGCGGTGGCCGGACTCCTGGAGACGTCCGACCGGCCGGGACGGGGTGAACGGGCCGTCTTCGCCGCACTGACGACGGCACGGGTGTTCATCCCCATCGTTGCCCAGCTCAACGCGGAAGGGGACGCCGCCTCGGGCCTCCGGGCCGACAAGGAAGCGGACATGGCGCTCGTCACGCTCACCGCGCCGGACGGGCGGAAGGCCCTGCCGGTGTTCTCCTCCAGCCGGGCGCTGGAACGCTGGCACCCGGACGCCCGGCCCGTGGCCGCCTACGCGGCGCGGGCCGCCCTCGCCGCCGCGGCAGAGCAGGCCGAACTGCTGGTGCTCGACCCGGGTGCCGACGTGACCTTCGTCCTCCGGCGTCCTGCGGTCTGGGCACTCGCCCGGCAGACCGGCTGGACCCCGTCCTACGAGGACCAGGAGCTGGCCGCACTCGTCGAGGGGGCGGCGCGCGTGCAGGAGGATGTCCTGTCCGTGCGGCTCAGGCCCGGTGGAGGCGTCCTCACGCGGGCTGCCGACGGTAGCATTGCGTCCGGTGGGGGACCGGGTCCCGAATTGCGCATGGACCTCCAGCTCCGCGCGGGACTGACTCCGCAGGGGGTGCGGGACGTCGTGTCGTCCTTCCGTACGAGGCTCCTCGCACTCACCGAATTCGTGGATCGCGTCGACTCGCTCGACATCAAACTCACCCGCTGACGGAGCCGTCGGCGGAGAAGGACAGCTCGTGAACTTCGCCGTATACCGGGACCTGCTGCGCATCCGGTCCGTCCGGACCCTGCTGATCGTCGGGATGATCGCCCGCTTCCCGCACTCCGCGGCAGGGGTCCTGCTGACGCTGCACGTGGTGCAGACCCTGGACCGCGGCTACGCCGAGGCCGGGGCCGTCGCGGCCGTCGTGACCATCGGGATAGCCGTCGGCGCCCCGTGGCGCGGACGGCGGATCGACAGCGCGGGGCTGCGCCGGGCGCTCGTCCCGTCCATCGTCGCGGAAGCGGCCATCTGGTCCGTCGCCCCGCACCTGCCCTACCACTGGCTGCTGGTCGCCGCGCTGGTCGGAGGCCTGTTCACCCTTCCGGCGTTCTCGGTCATCCGCCAAGCGCTGGGCGTCCTCGTGGACGGCGACCGTCGGCGCACGGCGTTCACGCTCGACGCGATCTCGACCGAGGTCATCTTCATGGCCGGGCCGGCGGTGGGTGTCGTCCTGGCGACGCAGGTCTCCACCGTGCTCGGCCTGACGCTCGTCGGACTCGCCACGGCCTCCGCCGGGCTGTTCCTGATGTGGTTCAACCCGCCGACGCGCTCGGAGCAACTCCCTGATGCCGTCACCGTGTCGGCAGCGGCGCCGGCCGGGATCGGCGAGGCCGCAGCGGACCTCATCGGCTCCCACGACGCCGTTCACCAGGGGGAACGGCGTCCGTCGCTGCTCCGCCGGGGAGTTCGGCGCGCCTTCCCCTGGCTGACGGTTCCGCTGGTGGTCGTCATGGTCATCGCGGCGGGAGCGGGACTCGTGCTGTCCGGCTCGGAGGTCGGCATCGTCGCTGCACTCGAGCACGCCGGCAACGAGGGGCAGCTCGGCCTCGTCTTCGTGGCGTGGTGTGCTGCGTCCGTGGTGGGCGGTCTCCTCTACGGGGCGCTGCACCGGCCCGTCCCGCCGTCGCTCCTCCTGCTCGGCATGGCGCTGCTGACGCTGCCGATGGCTTTCGCCGACAGCACCCTGTCCCTGGCCCTGCTGTCGATCCCCGCCGGCCTGCTCTGCGCTCCGGTGCTCTCGGCGGCGTCGGAGAAGGTCGCCGATCTCGTCCCCGAGGACCGTAGGGGCGAGGCGATGGGCTGGTACGGCTCGGCGCTGACCTCGGGTGTCGCGCTCGGCGCTCCCGTGGCCGGTGTGCTGATCGACGCCACGGGACCCTGGGGCGGCTTCACCGCGGTGGGCGTCGTCTCGGCGCTCATCGGTGCGGCGGGCTTCGCCGCACGGAACCTCGGGCAGCGACCGGCGACGGCGGAGTCGCCCCAGGCGGCCGGTCGCTCGCGCTGACGTCCGCCGCCGCGCCGGTCCGTTGCGCTCCCGGCAGGGGAGCTGCGGTCCCGCGGCCCCGGCCGTCCCGCCTGGTCTCCCGGGTCGCGCCGGGCCGCGCGCACGTCTGAAACGCGAACGAGCCGCACCGGCCGGTGCAGCTCGTTCAGGATCATCCCCGCAACGGCCGGGGGATCAGTTGACGGGGCCCGTGTACTTCTCGCCGGGACCCTGCCCCGGCGGGTCGGGGATGATCGACGCCTCGCGGAAGGCGAGCTGCAGGGAACGCAGGCCGTCGCGCAGCGGTCCGGCGTGCTGTGAGCCGATCTCCGGTGCCGCCGCCGTGACGAAGCCGGCCAGGGCCGTGATGAGCTTGCGCGCCTCGTCGAGGTCCTTCAGCTGCTCGGCGTTCTCCTCGTGGCCGAGGCCGCACTTCACGGCGGCCGCACTCATGAGGTGTACCGCCGACGTCACGATGACCTCCACGGCCGCCACCTCGGAGATGTCCCGCATCTGCCGGCGGACGTCCTGCTCCGCATCGGAGGGGCCGGCGGCGTGTTCCTGCTCCTCCGCGAAGCTGCGGCGGGAGGCAGGTGGCGCCCCGGCATCGGAGGAGTGCTGCGGATTGTCGTGTGGGGTGTTCATACTGGTAAGCTTGGCATAGACCAACCGGTCGCAGGTACTCGTCGTGCTCCTCACAGGGCATGCGGGGAAGTGGTCGGGATGCAAGCGGAGTCCTCTCCCACCCGCGTTTGCCTGGTGCGACCTCCCGTCGCATTGCAGGTAGCCGGGTCACCTGGTCGGTCCTGCCGATGTGCGGGCGGGAAGCTCGCGCTTCCGCCGACCATCCAGAACCGGTTGACGAGGCCTTCGATTGCGCATGCAATGGGAGGCCTTCTTTCGTTCGCACGCGGTTCCGGTTTGAGAATCCACAGGAGTCACACATTAGCGAGCCAAGAATCAACGATCGTATCCGCGTTCCCGAGGTGCGGTTGGTCGGACCTGCCGGCGAACAGGTAGGAATCGTCCGTATCGAGGACGCGCTCCGACTTGCCGCCGAGTCCGACCTGGATCTTGTCGAGGTAGCACCGCAGGCGAAGCCTCCGGTGGCCAAGCTCATGGATTTTGGTAAGTACAAGTACGAAGCGGCCGTCAAGGCGCGCGAGGCGCGGAAGAACCAGACCAACACGGTCCTCAAGGAGATCCGGTTCCGCCTCAAGATCGACACGCACGACTACGAGACCAAGCGCGGACACGCGATGCGCTTCCTCGGAGCCGGTGACAAGGTCAAGGCCATGATCCAGTTCCGCGGCCGTGAGCAGCAGCGTCCCGAGATGGGCATCCGCCTGCTCCAGAAGTTCGCGGAGGATGTCGCCGAGGTCGGCGTCGTCGAGTCGTCGCCGCGCATCGACGGCCGCAACATGGTCATGGTCATCGGTCCCACGAAGAACAAGGCCGAAGCCAAGGCGGAGGCACGCCGGGAGACCCAGCGTGCGGAGGCCAAGGCCGCCAACGAAGCGGCGAAGACAGGTGGCGACACCAAGCGTGTCGATACCTCGCGTGCGAGCACGGCGCCCCTGACGCAGTCCCTCGCGGACCTGCTGCCCGAGGGCTACTCGATCACGAGCGAGCCCGAGGCCGCCGCTCCGGAGGCTCCCGTCCAGGAAGCCCCCGCATCGGCCGTTGCGCCGGCAGGTGCACCGGAGGCCGCCCCGGCTGCTGCGCCTTCGGCCGCGCCGACGGCTGCTGCGGCACCGAAGGCCGCTCCGGTCCGGACGTCGTCGGCCCCGCGGTCGACGTCGCGTCCCGCCGAGCGGCCAGCGGCGTCGCGATCGGCGGCTCCTGCGCCGAGGCCCGCTGCAGCAGCACCGGCCCCTCGGCCGGAGGCAGCTCCTGCGCCCAAGCCGGCCGCAGCGGCACCGAAGCCGTCAGTGGCTGCCAAGCCGTCGGCCATGCCGAAGCCGGGAGCGCCGAAGCCGTCGGCGACCCCCAAGCCTGCCGGCAGGACGGCGCCCCAGAGCCCGACCAGCCGTCCCAAGCCCGGAAGCACGGACTAGGTCCGCCCTGTCCCTCCGGACACGTTCGACAACCAGAGGCACCTGACGGGTGCCGACCTCCGGGTGCACCCGCCCCGGCTATCAGAAGGAGATCGGTTCCCATGCCGAAGATGAAGACCCACAGTGGCGCCAAGAAGCGCTTCAAGCTGACCGGCAGCGGCAAGCTCAAGCGCCAGCAGGCCAACCGCCGCCACTACCTCGAGCACAAGTCCTCGACCGTGACGCGCCGCCTCGCGAGCGACCAGATCGTCTCGAAGGCCGACACCAAGGTCATCAAGAAGATGCTGGGCGTCTAACCACCAATCCATCCCTCGGGAAAGCGTACGCACCGATCAGTGCGGCGCTGCGGCTGCGGCCGTGACCGAAGAAGAACAAAAGGAGTACGCACGTGGCACGTGTGAAGCGGGCAGTCAATGCCCACAAGAAGCGTCGGGTCATCCTCGAGCGCGCCAAGGGTTACCGTGGACAGCGTTCGCGCCTGTACCGCAAGGCGAAGGAGCAGCTGCTCCACTCGTTCGTCTACAGCTACGGTGACCGCCGCAAGCGCAAGGGCGACTTCCGTCGCCTCTGGATCCAGCGCATCAACGCTGCATCCCGCGCCAACGGCCTGACCTACAACCGCCTGATCCAGGGCCTCAAGGCCGCCGAGATCCAGGTCGACCGCCGGATGCTCGCGGACCTCGCCGTCACCGACGGCGCTGCTTTCGCGGCGCTCGTCCAGATCGCCAAGAACGCCCTGCCGGCCGACACGTCGGCTCCGCTCAAGGCTTCGGCCTAGGTCCATCGGATGCTGCGGGCCGCACGGCCCGCACTCCGGTACACGATGACTGCAGACGGACGCCCCCAGGCGCCACTGATGACCAACACCCAGGCTGACCGGGTGAAGGAGGTGGCACGCCTGGCCGGGCGTCCGTCGCGTCTCCGGCGCCGCGAGTTCCTGGCCGAGGGCCCGCAGGCCGTCCGCGAAGCGCTGCGGCTGCATCTCGAAAGGCGCGACGACGACGGGGGCGGCGTGGTCGTCGAGGCGTACGCGACGGTGGAGGCCCTCGAGCGGCACCCCGATGTCGCCGAACTGTTCGGCCGCGACGGGGCGCCGTCCCTCCGGCGCACGACCCCCGATGTGCTCGCAGCGATGGCCTCGACCGTGACCCCGCAGGGCTTCGTCGCGGTCTGCCGATTCGTCGACACGCCCCTCGAGGACGTGCTCGCGACGAAGCCCCGCCTCGTCGCCGTGCTGGTGGAGGTCCGCGATCCCGGGAACGCGGGCACCATCATCCGGGCGGCGGACTCCGCGGGAGCGGACGCCGTGATCCTGACGGGCGCCAGCGTCGACCCGTACAACCCCAAGACGGTGAGATCCACCGTTGGCTCCCTGTTCCACCTTCCCCTCGTCATCGGGGCGGAGCTCGATGGACTGACCGACCGGCTCCGCGAGGCGGGGATGACGGTGCTGGCAGCGGACGGCTACGGTGCCGTGAGTCTGGACGACCTGCAGGACGCCAGCGCGGCGCGGCGGTTCGGGGCAGGATCCGAGGGCCTCGTGCTCCAGGAGCCGG
>NZ_CP024915.1:892396-895454 GCF_002953615.1 Arthrobacter agilis
GCGAAACCCGCGGGAGCGCCGTCGGGCACCCGCCCCCTGAGCAGCACCACGCTGCCCACCGTGAAGGCACGCGCCCTCGGCAGGCGGCGGCGGTACCCCTCCGCGAGCAGGATCCCGTGAGGGCCCGGTGAGACCCGGCAACCCGACAGGGCCGCGACCGCGAGCCCGCACGGCGTCGACAGGTTGATCCAGTTGAGGAACGGTACGAATCCCGGCGTCATGCCGTCATCGTACGGCGCACCGCGCCGCCCGGCAGCAGGTCCGGCAGCAGGTCCGGCGGCAGGTCCGGTGGCAGGTGCGGTTGTGGTGCCGCCGAGCCCGTCGCCTAGACTTGACACGCCGGTGCGCCCCGCTGCGACCCGGCGTTTTCCTGTCCACGGCCCGGACTGTCCGCAGACCGCCCGCCGCACACCGAGAGTGCAAGGTAAGCAAACCCCATGTCCGAAACCCCAGAGCACGCCGGGCCAGGCGGCCCGGGCGCCCCCGTCCCCGATCCGCTGGACGCCGCGGCGGTCGCCGCCGCGGTCGACGCCGCGCTCGCCGACATCGCAGCCGCAGCCGACCTCGACGCGCTCAAGGGGGTCCGGATCGCGCACACCGGCGAGAAGTCGCCGCTGAGCCTCGCGAACCGGGGGATCGGCGCCCTGCCGAAGGAACAGAAGTCCGCGGCCGGCAAGAACATCGGGCCCGCCCGCGGCCGGATCAACTCCGCCCTGGCGTCCCGTACGGCGGAGCTCGAAGCGGAGCGCGATGCCCGGATCCTCGTCGAGGAGGCCGTGGACGTCACCGCCGCCCCCCGCCGTCGTCGGCCCGGGGCACGCCACCCCCTGTCCACGCTGCAGGAACGGGTCAGCGACGTCTTCGTGGGCATGGGCTGGGAGATCGCAGAAGGCCCCGAACTGGAGTCCGAGTGGTTCAACTTCGACGCGCTGAACTTCAAGCCGGACCACCCGGCCCGCGAGATGCAGGACACCTTCTTCGTGGAGCCGCCCGAGGCGCACCTCGTGCTGCGCACGCACACCTCGCCCGTCCAGGTGCGCTCCATGCTCGAGCGCGAGCTGCCCATCTACGTCCTGTGCCCGGGCAAGGTGTTCCGCACCGACGAGCTCGACGCCACCCACACCCCCGTCTTCCACCAGTTCGAGGGACTCGCGATCGACAAGGGCCTCACCATGGCCGATCTCGTGGGCACCCTGGAGCACTTCACGCGCCAGCTCTTCGGCGACGAGGCGAAGGTACGCCTGCGCCCCAACTACTTCCCGTTCACCGAACCCAGTGCAGAGCTCGACATCTGGCATCCCGGCGCCAAGGGCGGCCCGCGCTGGATCGAGTGGGGCGGCTGCGGCATGGTTCATCCGAACGTGCTCCGCGCCACCGGGATCGACCCGGACGTGTACTCCGGGTTCGCCTTCGGCATGGGGATCGAACGGGCCCTCATGTTCCGCAACGAGGTCAGCGACATGCGGGACATGATCGAGGGCGATGTACGTTTCAGCGAACACTTCGGGATGGAGATCTAGGTGAGAATCCCACTGTCCTGGCTGCGCGAGTACGCAGCCGTGCCCGCGGATGCGACCGCGGAAGACGTGATGGCCGAGCTCGTGAAGGTCGGCCTCGAGGAAGAGGACGTCCATCGTCCCACCGACGAGCTGACCGGTCCCATCGTGGTCGGCCAGGTGCTCAGCCTCGTCAAGGAACCGCAGTCCAACGGCAAGACCATCAACTGGTGCACCGTCCGCGTGGTGCCCGAGGGCGCCGAGCAGACGCTCACGGGCGACGGTATCGACCCCTCGGGCGTGCAGGGCATCGTCTGCGGTGCCCGCAACTTCGTCGAGGGCGACAAGGTGGTCGTCACCCTGCCCGGAGCGGTCCTTCCCGGCGACTTCCGCATCAGCCCCCGCAAGACCTACGGCCACGTGTCCGCCGGCATGATCGCGTCGGTGCGCGAACTCGGCATCGGCGAGGACCACGACGGCATCCTGGTGCTCTCCACCCTGGGGCTCGACCCCGAGGTGGGGACGGACGCCATGGAACTCCTCGGCCTGTACGACGAAGCCGCCGAGATCAACGTGACCCCCGACCGCGGGTACTGCTTCTCCATCCGGGGCGTCGCACGCGAATACGCGCACGCCACCGGGACGGCGTTCACGGACCCGGCAGCCGCCGTCGTCGTCCCCACCGCGGCGGGCCCCGGCTACCCGGTGCGCCTCGAGGACTCGGCCCCCATCTACGGCAGGCAGGGCTGCGACCGTTTCGTCGCCCGGACCGTCCGCGGCGTCGACCCGTCGCGTCCCACCCCGCCGTGGCTGTCCGCGCGCCTCCGCCTCGCGGGGATCCGCTCCATCTCCCTCGTGGTCGACATCTCGAACTACGTGATGCTCGAACTCGGCCAGCCGCTGCACTTCTACGACCTCGACAAGCTCTCGGGCGACATCGTGGTCCGCCGTGCCGTCGCAGGGGAGACGCTGCGGACCCTCGACGACCGGGAGCGTACGCTCGACGCCGAGGACCTGCTGATCACCGACGCGACCGGCCCCATCGGGATCGCCGGCGTCATGGGCGGCGCGGCGACCGAGGTCTCGGGGGACACCCGCAACGTCCTCATCGAGTCCGCCCACTTCGAGGAGGTCGGTATCGGCCGGTCCCGGCGCCGCCACCGGCTGCCCTCGGAGGCGTCCAAGCGCTTCGAGCGCGGCGTGGACTGGAACGTGGCGGACGTCGCCGCGCAGCGCGCCGTCGAACTCCTCCTCGAGCTCGCGGGCGGCACGGTCGACGACACCGCGACGGACGCCGGCCAGGCCCCGGAGCCGCGCGTCGTCGAGCTGGCGGCCGACTTCCCGGCCCGCCTGATCGGACGGCCGTTCACGGACGAGCAGATCCGGGGGACGCTCACCGACCTCGGCGCAGCCGTGGCGGACGCCGACGGCGGATACCGGGTCACGGTGCCGAGCTGGCGCACCGACCTCGAGACCCGCGAGGACCTCACCGAGGAGATCATCCGGCTCGTCGGCTACGACACGATCCCGTCCACCCTGCCCGTCGCGCCTCCGGGACGCGG
>NZ_CP024915.1:895554-902978 GCF_002953615.1 Arthrobacter agilis
CCTGACCCGCCTGCAGCAGCAGCGCCGCCGGCTCCTGAACGCGCTCGCCGCGGCAGGACTGACGGAGGTGCTGTCCTACCCGTTCGTCAGCGGGCACGCCAACGCCGTCTTCGGCACGCCGGACGAGGGAGCTGCCGTCGCCTCGGTCAAGCTCGCGAACCCGCTCAGCGCGGAGCTCGGATACCTGCGCCGGTCGATTCTCCCCGGTCTGGTGGAGCTAGCGAAGCGCAACTCCTCGCGCGGCTTCCGTGACCTGGCCCTGTTCGAGACGGGCGCCGTCTTCCTGCCGGGGGACGTGCTCGGCACATCATCCATCCCGCCGCTCGGTGCCCGGCCCGACGACGAGGTCCTGGACGCCCTGTACGCCGGTATCCCGGACCAGCCGCAGACCATCGCTGCACTGTTCACGGGCCACGAGGCGGCGCCGTCGGCCGGCGTCGTCCCGCGCGCCTGGGACTGGGCCGACGCTGTGGACGTCGTCCGGCTGATGGCACAGGTCGCCGGGGTCGACGTCGTCGTGCGGCAGGGGAGCCACCAGGCGTTCCACCCCGGCCGCACGGCCGAGATCTCGCTGCGCAGCGGAGAGGTGCTGGGCTACGCGGGTGAGCTCCACCCGAAGCTGATCGCCGCGCAGGACCTCCCGGCGCGCACCGTGGCGCTGGAGGTCGACGCGGACCTGCTGCTCGACGCCGCAGCGGACGTCATCGTCGCGCGGCCGCTGTCCACCTACCCGCCGGCCACGCAGGACGTGGCCCTCGTGGTCGACGCCGGGGTGGTCGCGGGGGACGTGCTCGAGACGCTCCGTGAAGGCGCAGGGGAGCTCCTCGAGGACGTCAGCCTGTTCGACGTGTACACGGGCCAGGGCATCGGTGAGGGACGGAAGTCGCTGGCGTTCGCCCTGCGCTTCCGCGCCCCGGACCGCACCCTGACGGCGGACGAGGCCAGCGCGGCACGCGATGCCGCAGTCGCGCTGGCAGGAGAGCGGTTCGGCGCCGTCCAGCGCTGAGCGACGGCAGCTCCGGGCCCGCCCGGAGCTGCCGCCGTCGCCCCCGTACGGAGCGCGTGCCCGCAGAGGGTCGCTCCGGAGGAACGCCGGCACCTCTGAACGACGCCTTCCGGCCCATGTACGGGCGGGAGGAATCAATCTACTGGGGATGAGCCGTACATCGCCCGCTTCCCGGCGGCCCGGGATGGCTCAGGGCAGGAGCAGCACCTTGCCCGTGGTGCGCCTGGCCTGGAGGTCCTCGTGGGCCCGTGCCGCGTCGGCGAGGGCGTAGCGCGCGCCGACGCGGACATCGAGCTGCCCTGCGGCCACGGCACCGAACAGTTCCTCGGACCGCCAGCGCCGCTCCTCGGGTGTCAGCAGGTAGTGCGCCAGCGTGGGACGGGTGAGGAAGATCGAGCCACCGCTGTTGAGGCGTTGCGGATCGACCGGCGGCACCGGCCCGGACGCCGCGCCGTAGAGGACGAGCGTCCCGCGGATCCGGAGCGAGCGCAGGGACTCGTCGAAGGTCGCCCTCCCCACCCCGTCGTACACCACGTCCACCCCGGTGCCGTCGGTGAGGTCACGGACCGCGCCGGCGAAGTCCTCGTACCGCAGGACCTCGTCGGCCCCCGCACCGCGGGCCAGCTCCTCCTTCTCCGGCGTCGACACCGTCGTGATCACGCGCGCGCCCTTCGCCTTGAGCAGCTGGATCAGCAGGAGGCCCACGCCGCCGGCGCCCGCGTGCGCGAGGACCGTCTGGCCGGGCTGCACGGCGAACGTCGAGTTGATCATGTAGTGGGCGGTCATGCCCTGCAGGGGGAGGGCGGCAGCCGTCTCGAGGTCCACGCCGTCGGGCACAGGGAGCGCCTTGTCGGCGTCGACGACGGCGAACTCCCCGTAGGTCCCCTTGCCCTCGGCGAAGGCGACCCGGTCGCCCGTTCCGAAGCCCCGGACGTCCGCCCCCACGGCCTCCACCGTCCCGGCCGCTTCGGCTCCCGGCGTGAAGGGATACTGCATCGGATAGGCGCCGCTGCGCTGGTACGTCTCGATGAAGTTCACGCCGGCCGCAGCGACCTTCACCAGGAGCTGCCCGGGTCCGGCATCGGGCCGGTCCACGGTCGCGAGCGTGAGGACGTCCGGACCGCCGGGTTCGGAGACGACGATGGCAGAGGGCATGATGCTGGTCCTTTCGGTGGCGTGTCCTCATGCTATTCCCGCCGCCCCGAATCCGATATGCATGATTATGTGTCGGCATGCATACCCTTGCTGTACGCTGGGCTCATGACGTTCACCGCAGCCGTGTCCGGCGCCAGTGGCTACGCCGGAGGAGAGCTCCTGCGCCTCCTCGCCAACCACCCGGGGATCGAGATCGGCGCGATCACGGCCCACAGCAACGCGGGAGCGCGCCTCGGCGAGCTGCAACCCCACCTCCATTCCCTGGCCGACCGGGTGCTGCAGGAGACCTCGCCCGAGGTGCTCGCGGGGCACGACGTCGTCTTCCTGGCCCTCCCGCACGGCGCCAGTGCGGAGATCGCCGCGCAGCTGTCACCGGAGACCCTCGTGATCGACGCAGGGGCCGACCACCGCCTGCAGGATCCCGCCGCGTGGGAGAAGTTCTACGGATCGGCCCATGCCGGGACCTGGCCGTACGGCCTCCCGGAGCTCCCGGGTTCCCGTGCGGATCTTGCGGGGGCCCGGCGCATCGCCGTCCCCGGGTGTTATCCGACCAGCGCGCTCCTCGCGCTCACCCCCGGCTTCGCCGCGGGACTCCTAGAGCCCGACGACGTCGTGATCGTCTCCGCCTCCGGCACCTCCGGCGCGGGCAAGGCCGCCAAACCGAACCTCATCGGCTCCGAGGTGATGGGCGGGATGAGCCCGTACGGCGTCGGTGGCGGCCACCGCCACACCCCGGAGATCGAGCAGGGCCTCAGCCTCGCCGCCGGCGAGCGCGTCTCGCTGTCCTTCACGCCGACCCTCGCCCCCATGGCCAGGGGCATCCTGACGACCGCGACCGCGAAGGTGCGCGCGGGTGTCGACCATGCCCGGCTCCGGGACGCGTGGGAGTCCGCGTACGCCGAGGAACCCTTCGTCCGCGTCCTCCCCGAGGGCCAGTGGCCCTCGACGAAGTCCGTGCTGGGCTCGAACTACGTGAACCTGCAGCTCGCCTTCGACGAGCATGCGGGCCGCGTGGTCGTCAGCAGCGTCATCGACAACCTCACCAAGGGGACCGCAGGCGGAGCCGTGCAGTCCATGAACATCGCCCTCGGACTCGACGAGACCGCGGGCCTGACCATCCAGGGGATCGCACCGTGAGCATCACCTACCCGGGCGGGTTCCGTGCCGCAGGCGTGGCCGCCGGCCTCAAGAGCACCGGCAAACCTGACGTCGCGCTCGTCGCCAACGACGGTCCGCTGCACAACGCCGCAGCCGTCTTCACCACCAACCGGGTCGCCGCCGCGCCCGTGCTGTGGTCCCGCCAGGTCGTCTCGGACGGACGCGTGGACGCCGTCGTCCTCAACTCCGGCGGCGCCAACGCCTGCACCGGCCCGGAGGGATTCCAGAACACGCATCGGACGGCCGAGGCCACGGCGGAGCTCCTCGGCGTCTCTGCGACGGACGTCTTCGTCTGTTCCACGGGCCTGATCGGCGAGCAGCTCCCCATGGACCGGCTCCTCGCGGGCGTGACCGGCGCGGCCGGGTCCCTCGGCAGGGGAGGCGGCCCGACCGCGGCCGAGGCGATCATGACCACGGACACCGTTCCGAAGGAGGCCCGCTATCCGGCGACCGCCGACTCGGCGAGCGAGGGCTACGCGATCGGCGGCATGGCCAAGGGAGCCGGCATGCTCGCCCCCGGCCTCGCCACGATGCTCGTGGTGCTGACCACGGACGCGGCGCTGGATCCCGCGGCCCTCGACGCAGCGCTGCGCGAGGCCACGCGGGTCAGCTTCGACCGTACGGACGCCGACGGCTGCATGTCGACCAACGACACCGTCGTGCTCCTCGCCTCCGGCGCGGCGGGCGTGGCCCCCGACCAGGCGCAGTTCACCGCGGCCCTGACGGACGTCTGCCTCGACCTCGCCGCGCAGCTCATCAACGACGCCGAGGGCGCCAGCCACACCATCGCCGTGCGGACCGTCAACGCGGCCTCCGAGCGCGACGCCGAGACGGTCGGCCGCGCCGTCGCCCGGTCCAACCTCTTCAAGACCGCCATCTTCGGCAACGACCCCAACTGGGGGCGCGTGCTCGCCGCGGTCGGCACGACGGACGCCGCATTCGAACCGGACCGGCTGAACGTCTCGATGAACGGCGTGCAGATCTGCCGGAACGGCGGCATCGGTGACTCCCGCGACCTCGTGGACCTCACCGGGCGCGACGTCACCGTGGAGATCGACCTCGCTGCCGGCTCCGCGTCCGCCACGATCTGGACCAACGACCTCACGCACGAGTACGTGCACGAGAACTCCGCCTACTCGAGCTGACGGGAGACGCCATGACCGAGACGACGAACGACACGACGACAGGCACGACACCCGGCACCACACCCGGCACGACCCCGTCGGCATCGACCCTGAGGGCCCAGGACAAGGCCGCCACCCTGATGGAGGCCCTGCCCTGGATCCAGCGCTTCGCGGGCACCACGATGGTCATCAAGTACGGCGGCAACGCCATGGTCGACGACGAGATGCGCCGCGCCTTCGCCGAGGACATCGTGTTCCTGCACCACGTCGGCATCCGTCCCGTCGTGGTGCACGGCGGCGGCCCGCAGATCAATGCGATGCTCGGACGCCTCGGCATCGAGTCCGAGTTCAAGGGGGGACTGCGCGTCACGACCCCCGAGGCCATGGACGTGGTCCGGATGGTCCTCACCGGCCAGGTGGGCCGGGAGCTCGTGGGCCTCATCAACTCCCACGGCCCCTACGCCGTCGGGCTCTCCGGCGAGGACGGCGGGCTCCTCCGCGCCGTCCGCACCGGCACCGTCGTCGACGGCGAGCAGGTGGACCTGGGCCTCGTCGGCGAGGTGACCGCCGTCCACCCCGGCGCCATCCTGGACATCCTGCAGGCCGGCCGCATCCCCGTGATCTCCACGGTCGCCCCGGAGTACGACGCCGACGGCGACGCCACCCAGCAGGTCCTGAACGTCAACGCCGACTCCGCGGCCGCCGCCCTGGCCGCCGCACTCGGGGCGTCGAAGCTCGTCATCCTCACGGACGTCGAGGGCCTGTACGCCGCATGGCCGGACCGCTCGTCGCTCATCTCCTCCCTCTCCGCGGCGCAGCTCCGCGAACTCCTGCCGAGCCTCCAGTCCGGCATGATCCCGAAGATGGCGGCATGCCTGCAGGCCGTCGAGGCCGGCGTGGAACGGGCCCACATCGTCGACGGACGCCTGGCCCACTCCATGCTGCTGGAGACGTTCACCACCGCCGGCATCGGCACGCAGGTCGTGCCCGACGTCGTGCCCGGCGTCGTGCCCACGGGCACCAGGTCCACCGGTCCAGCACCCACCGATCCAGCAGGAGCACAGGCATGAACGAGACCGCCATCGCGACCCATGGACGGCACGCGGCAGCGCCGGCAGCCGATGGCGCCGTCGACGTGCTCACGGGCGGTGACTCCGGCGCGGAGTGGCTCGCGCGCTACAACGGAGCGCTCCTGGGTGTCTTCGGGACGCCGCAGCGCGTCCTCGTCCGCGGGTCGGGCTGCTACGTGTGGGACGCGGACGGTACCCGGTACCTCGACCTGCTCGGCGGGATCGCGGTGAACGCCCTCGGCCACGCGCACCCCTTCGTCACCTCCGTCGTCTCGAGCCAGCTCGCCACCCTCGGCCACATCTCGAACTTCTTCACGAGCCCCACGCAGGTGGCGCTCGCCGAGAAGCTGCTCGCACTGGCACAGGCACCCGCCGGCTCGCGCGTGTTCTTCACCAATTCCGGCACGGAGGCACTCGAGGCCGCCGTCAAGCTCGCCCGCAGGAACAGCACCACCGGGAGGCGCCGCATCCTCGCGCTCGACGGCGCCTTCCACGGGCGCACCATGGGTGCCCTCGCCCTCACGTCCAAGAAGGCCTACCGGGAGCCGTTCGAGCCCCTGCCGGCCGGCGTCGAGCACATCCCCTTCAACGACACCGACGCCCTCCGCGAGGCCATGGACGGCTCCGTGGCCGCACTGGTCCTCGAGCCCATCCAGGGTGAGGCCGGCGTCCGTCCGCTCTCACCGGAGTACCTCCGCACCGCCCGCGAACTGACCCGCGAGCACGGTGCCCTCCTGATCCTCGACGAGGTCCAGTCCGGTATCGCGCGGACCGGCCACTGGTTCGCGCACCAGGCGGTCGACGGCGTGGTCCCGGACGCCATGACCCTCGCCAAGGGCCTCGGCGGGGGCTTCCCGGTCGGAGCCCTCGTCACCTTCGGCGAGGACGTCTCGGGGCTGATCGGTGCAGGCCAGCACGGCACCACCTTCGGCGGGAATCCCGTGGCCACGGCCGCCGGCCTCGCCACCCTGCACGCGCTGGAATCCATGGGTGCCCTGCAGCACGCCTCCGACGTCGGCGCGTACCTCCGTGCCGGACTCACCGCCGTCGACGGCGTCGCAGCCGTCCGCGGCGAGGGCCTGCTGATCGGATTCGACCTCGACGGAGAGCACGCTCCCGCTGCGGTCCAGGCCGCGCTCGCCGCGGGGTTCATCATCAACGCGACCGGTCCGTCGACCCTCCGCCTCGCGCCCCCGCTCATCCTCACCACCGAGCAGGCGGCGACGCTCCTCGACGCCCTGCCCGCCATCCTCCGCACCGCCCAGACCCCAGCCCGGGAGGCATCAGCATGACGCGTCACTTCCTCGTCGACACCGACCTCTCGCCGGCGGAGCAGGCGGAGGTCCTCGACCTCGCCGCGGAACTCAAGGCGGCCCCCTACGCGCACGCCCCCTTCGCGGGAGAGGGCGCCGGACGCAGGACGGTCGCGGTGATCTTCGACAAGACCTCCACGCGCACCCGGGTCTCCTTCGCCGCCGGGATCGCCGACCTCGGCGGCGTGCCGCTCATCATCGGCGCGGGCGACTCGCAACTCGGGCACAAGGAGACCATCACCGACACGGCGAAGGTGCTCGAGCGGATGGTCGCGACGATCGTCTGGCGCACCTACGCCCAGGCCGGACTCGAGGAGATGGCCGCGGCGTCGAGCGTCCCCGTCATCAACGCCCTGTCCGACGACTACCACCCGTGCCAGCTGCTCGCGGACCTCCTCACCATCCGCGAACACAAGGGCGCCCTCGCCGGGCTGACCATGACCTACCTGGGGGACAGCGCCAACAACATGGCGAACTCCTACCTGCTCGCAGGCGCCACCGCGGGGATGCACGTGCGGGTCGCCGGGCCGGAGGGCTACCTGCCCGGACCCGCGGTCGTGGCCGCCGCCGAGGCGCGGGCTGCCGAGACCGGCGGCCA
>NZ_CP024915.1:903078-906834 GCF_002953615.1 Arthrobacter agilis
CCGACGCCGCCGTCGCCCTCGCCGGTGCGGACGTCGTCGCCACCGACACCTGGGTCTCGATGGGCCAGGAGGACGAGAAGGCCGCCCGGCAGGAGCTGTTCCGGTCGTACGCCGTGGACGCGGCGGCCATGGCGCAGGCGGCGCCCGACGCCGTCGTGCTCCACTGCCTGCCCGCGTACCGCGGCTACGAGATCGCCGCCGAGGTCATCGACGGCCCGCAGTCCCTCGTGTGGGACGAGGCGGAGAACCGGCTGCATGCGCAGAAGGCGCTCATGACCTGGCTCGTGGCCCGATCCACCGGGCAGGGCCCGGAGCGGACGCCATGACCGTCCAGCGCGATCCCGTGCGTCCCACCACGAAGACGGCGCGGCACGCACGCATCACGGATCTCCTCACGGCGCAGTCCGTGCGCTCCCAGGTGGAGCTCGCCGCGCTCCTCGCCGCGGACGGTGTGCAGGTGAACCAGGGCACGCTGTCGCGGGACCTCGTGGAGCTCGGCGTCGTGCGCGTCCGGGGAGCCGATGGCGCGCTCGTCTACGCCGTACCCGTGGAGGGCGGCGGCCGCCACGCCCAGAGCGGCGTCTCGCAGGAGATCCTCGACGCACGGCTCGCGAAGCTGTGCAACGAACTGCTGGTGACGGCCGAGTCCTCGGGCAACATCGTCATCCTCCGGACGCCGCCGGGAGCCGCGAACTTCCTCGCCCTGGCCATCGACCACTCCGTGATGCCGTCCATCCTGGGCACCATCGCGGGGGACGACACCGTGATGCTCGTGAGTCGGGAACCCGACGGCGGCGCCGCCGTCGCCGAACGCTTCCTCGGACTCGCACAGGAACCGCAGGGACCCGCCGAGCAGTCCTGACGCCCGCGCCGATAGGCTGGCACCAGTGCGCCCCGCGCCACCCTCAGACCACCCGAACCACCTCGTGACACCAGCTACGAACAGACGACCCACGGGCGCCCCGCCCGGACAATCGAAGGAGCACATCCCGTGACCGAACGCATCGTCCTCGCCTACTCCGGCGGACTCGACACCTCCGTCGCCATCGGCTGGATCGCCGAAGCCACCGGGGCCGAGGTGATCGCCGTGGCCGTCGACGTCGGACAGGGCGGCGAATCACTCGAGACCATCCGCCAGCGCGCCCTCGGCTGCGGTGCCGTGGAAGCCTACGTGGCGGACGCCCGCGACGAATTCGCCACCGACTACTGCATGCCCGCGCTCAAGGCGAACGCCCTCTACATGGACGCGTACCCGCTCGTCTCGGCGCTGTCCCGTCCCGTCATCGTCAAGCACCTCGTCGCAGCCGCCCGCCAGTTCGGCGCCACGACCGTCTCCCACGGCTGCACCGGCAAGGGCAACGACCAGGTCCGGTTCGAGGTCGGCATCCAGACCCTCGGCCCGGACCTGAAGTGCATCGCACCCGTCCGGGACCTCGCCCTCACGCGTGACAAGGCCATCGCCTTCGCCGAGGAGAAGGGCCTGCCGATCGAGACCACCAAGAAGAACCCGTTCTCCATCGACCAGAACGTCTGGGGTCGGGCCGTCGAGACCGGCTTCCTGGAGGACATCTGGAACGCGCCGACCAAGGACGTCTACGACTACACCGAGTCGCCCGAGTTCCCGCCCGCCGCGGACGAGGTCACCATCTCCTTCAAGGAGGGCATCCCCGTCGCGATCGATGGCAACGCCGTCACCCCGCTGCAGGCCATCGAGGAGCTCAACCGCCGTGCGGGCGCCCAGGGCATCGGCCGCATCGACATCGTGGAGGACCGCCTCGTCGGCATCAAGAGCCGCGAGATCTACGAGGCGCCCGGCGCGATGGCCCTCATCGCCGCACACCGCGAACTCGAGAACGTGACGATCGAGCGCGAGCAGGCCCGCTTCAAGAAGACGGTCGACCAGCGCTGGACCGAACTGGTGTACGACGGCCAGTGGTTCTCCCCGCTCAAGCGCTCGCTCGACACGTTCGTCGACGACACGCAGAAGTACGTGACCGGGGACATCCGCATGGACCTTCACGGTGGCCGTGCGACGGTCACGGGCCGCCGTTCCGACGTCGCCCTCTACGACTTCAACCTCGCGACCTACGACTCCGGCGACACGTTCGACCAGTCGATGGCCCGCGGCTTCATCGAGATCTTCGGCCTCTCGTCCAAGGTCGCATCGAGCCGGGACCAGCGGGCAGGCGCCTGATGGTCCCACAGCACGACGGCGGCCCACGAGCGCAGGGGTCCCCGGCCGAGCGAAGCGAGGGTGGGGGGCGCCCGGGGACGAACGAGGGTTCGCTGTGGGGCGGCCGGTTCGCCGGCGGCCCCGCCGACGCCCTCGCCGCGCTGAGCAAGTCGACCCACTTCGACTGGCGGCTGGCGACGTACGACATCGAGGGCTCCCGCGCGCACGCGCGCGTCCTGAACAGGGCCGGACTGCTCGACGACGCCGAACTGGCCGGCATGATCGATGCCCTGGACCGCCTCGACGCCGACGTGCGATCGGGCGCCTATGTCCCGGCCGAGAGCGACGAGGACGTGCACGGGTCGCTCGAGCGCGGCCTCATCGAGCGTGCGGGGCCGGCCCTCGGCGGCAAGCTGCGCGCCGGCCGCTCCCGCAACGACCAGGTGGCGACGCTGGGACGGATGTACCTGCGGGACCACGCCCGCATCATCGCCCGCGGCGTCCTCGCCACGATCGGCGCGCTCGTCGACCAGGCGGAGGCGCACCTCGAGGCGCCGATGCCCGGGCGGACGCACCTGCAGCACGCCCAGCCGGTCCTGCTGAGCCACCACCTGCTCGCCCATGCGTGGGCACTGCTGCGCGACGTGCAGCGGCTGCAGGACTGGGACCGCCGTGCGGGGGTCTCGCCCTACGGCTCGGGAGCGCTCGCGGGTTCGTCGCTGGGTCTCGATCCCGAGGCGGTGGCAGCGGACCTCGGGTTCTTCTCGGCGACGCACAACTCCATCGACGGCACGGCCTCACGCGACGTGTACGCCGAGTTCGCCTGGGTGACCGCGATGATCGGCGTCGACCTCTCCCGCGTGAGCGAGGAGATCATCCTCTGGGCCACGAAGGAGTTCTCCTTCGTCACCCTGGACGACGCCTTCTCCACCGGATCCTCGATCATGCCGCAGAAGAAGAACCCCGACGTCGCCGAACTCGCGCGCGGCAAGGCGGGCCGGCTGATCGGTGACCTGACGGGTTTGCTCGCGACGCTCAAGGGCTTGCCGCTGGCCTACAACCGCGACCTGCAGGAGGACAAGGAGCCCGTCTTCGACGCCGTCGACACCCTCGAGGTGCTGCTGCCGGCCGTCTCCGGGATGATCGCGACGCTGGTGTTCAACACCGCCCGTATGGCGGAGCTCGCACCCCAGGGTTTCGCCCTGGCGACCGACATCGCCGAGTGGCTCGTGCGTCAGGGCGTACCGTTCCGGGAGGCTCACGAGCTGTCCGGTGCTGCCGTCCGCGTCGCCGAGCAGCGCGGCGTCGAGCTGTGGGACCTGACGGACGAGGAATTCGCGGGCATCTCCGACCACCTGACGCCTGCCGTGCGCGAGGTGCTGACGGTCGAGGGATCACTGGCGAGCCGTGACGCCCAGGGCGGCACGGCTCCGACCGCCGTCCGGCGCCAGCTCGCAGCGCTGCGGACCGGACTCGAGGGCGTCGAGGGGTACCTCGCCGCCTGACCGCATGCCGGGCGGCGCGGCTCCCCGACGGAGCCTCGCCGTCCGGCGGAGTCCCGATCGCCGCTACCCCTGCCGGTG
>NZ_CP024915.1:907076-916500 GCF_002953615.1 Arthrobacter agilis
TTTGACACCCGCCAGCGCCCGGCGCACTGTGTGAGGATGCAGCCCACCGCACCGCGTGCCACCCTGCGGGAGTTCTTCCCCTATCTGAGGGGACACGTGCGTGTGCTCCTCCTCGTCGCCGTCGTCTCCCTCGTCTCCACCGGCCTGTCGATCGCGCAGCCGCTGATGGTCCAGCAGCTCGTCAACGCGGTGTCCGCGAGCCGCCCGGCCACCGTGTTCGTCTGGTTCCTGGTCGCCATCACGCTGGGTGGCGCCGTGTTCGGGGCCGCGCAGTCCTACCTCCTGCAGCGGACGGCGGAGTCGGTGGTGCTCGGCGTGCGGCGGTCCCTGGTCGGGCAACTCCTGGCGCTGCCCATCCGGGAGTTCGACAGGAGGCGCGTCGGGGACCTCATGTCCCGGGTGGGCTCCGACACCACCCTGATGCGCAGCGTCATCACCTCCGGTCTCTTCGAGATCGTGTCGTCCATCCTGATGTTCTGCGCCGCCGTGGTCCTGATGGTGCTGATCGACCCGCTGCTGTTCGGGATCACGCTGTCCGCCGTCCTCCTCGGCGCGGGCGGGGTCCTGTTCCTCGGCCGCCTCATCCGCCGGCGGAGCCGGGACGTGCAGGATGCCGTGGGATCGATGACAGCGGCGGTGGAGCGCGGCCTCTCGGGCATCAGGACCATCAAGGCCTCCGTCGCCGAGGATCGCGAAGCCGCCGTGATCGACGTCGAGGCGTCGCGGGCCTATCGCGCCGGCATCGCCATGGCCCGCCTGCAGGCCGCCGTCCAGCCCATCATGTCGATCTGCATCCAGGGCGCCTTCATCGTGGTCCTCGCCGTCGGCGGGATCCGCGTGGCTGCAGGAGAGCTGCGGCTCGGCGACCTGATCGCGTTCATCCTCTACCTGTTCCTCCTCGTGATGCCGATCGGGTCGGCGATGAGCGCCTTCGTCCAGATCCAGTCGGGCCTCGCCGCGCTGGACCGCATCCAGGAGATCGCCCGGCTCGACCCGGAGCGGGCGGACGAGGCCCGCCCCTTCCCGGCCACGGGCGAAGCATCGATCCGGGAGCCGGCGCCGGAGACGGCGGCGGCTCTCCGGGACGCGTCGGCGGGACCCTTCCGCACGATCCGGGCAGCCGGTCCACCCGCAGGTTCGATCGAGCTGCGCGATGTCACCTTCCGCTACGCGTCGGACGCTGAGGACGGCGGCGCGACGGCGGCCCGTTCCCCGGACGGGACCGCCTCGCCGATCCCTCAGGGCCGCCCGGACGCGGAGGAGTCTCCGGGCGAGGGCCGACCCGTGCTCGACGGCGTCAGTTTCACCGTCCCCGCCGGGAGCAGGACGGCGCTCGTCGGTCCCTCCGGTGCCGGGAAGTCCACGGTGCTGGCGCTGCTGGAGAGGTTCTACGAGCCCACGGGCGGCAGCATCACCTACGACGGCACAGCACTGTCGGAGATGCCGCGCTCCGAGCTCCGCTCACGGATCGGCCTCGTCGAGCAGGAGGCGCCGGTCCTCAGCGGGACGCTGGCCGACAATCTCCGGCTCGCCGCCCCTGACGCCACGGACGTCCAGCTCCGCCGCGTCCTGTCCGCCGTCGGCCTCGATGCGCTCGGGGACCGAACCGCCGACGGGCTGCACCTCAACCTGGGGGAGGACGGCATCCGGCTCTCCGGCGGGCAACGGCAGCGCCTCGCCTGGGCACGCGTGATCCTCGCGGACCGTCCGGTCCTGCTGATGGACGAGCCGACCTCCGCCGTGGATTCCCGGACGGAGCAGTTGCTCCAGCAGACGCTGGGGGAGGCTTCGCGTGATCGCACCGTCGTCGTCGTCGCGCACCGCCTGTCGACCGTGGCGGACTTCGACCAGATCGTGGTGCTGGACCAGGGCCGGGTCACGGCTGTCGGGACGCACGAAGAACTGCTGGAGGAGAGCGATCTCTACCGCGACATGGCATCCCGCCAGCGACTGGTGGCGGCCTGACCGGGTGCGGTCGGTGCTGGTGCCGTGCTTCCTGCTGTGCCGGCTCTCCCTGCTCAGAAGGCGGTCGAACGCCCTGCCTCGCGGTCGAGCAGTCGCTGCTTCACCGGCAGTCCCCAGCGGAAGCCGCCCAGGGACCCGTCGGTGCGGATGATCCTGTGGCACGGCACGAAGAGGGCGGCGGCGTTCTTCGCGCAGGCGCCAGCAGCGGCACGGACGGCGGTGGGATTGCCCGCCCGCTCGGCGTACTGGAGGTAGGTGACGGGCGTCCCCGGCTCCACCGCGCGCAGGATCTCCCACGCGTATGCCCGGAAGGGTCCCGAGACCTGCCGCACGCGCACCGCGGTGATCGCGTCGAAATCGCCGTCGTAGTACCGGGACACGGCGTCGAGGATGGGCTGCACGGCGGACGACGCCGGGTCGAAACTCGCGGCCCTGATGCTCGGATGGATCTGCCCGGTCAGGTCGGACGCCAGCTCCGTCCAGCCGGAGGAGAGGACGGAGCCTTCCGCCTCGATGACGGTGAACGGGCCGTCGGGGGTGTCGACCGTGGTGGTGGTCGCTCCGCGGAGGAGCGGAGGTGCGGCGAGCGTGGTGGTCATGGCTGTGTGTCCGTTCGATCGATGGGAACAGGGTACGCGGTCGCCGGGACGACGGGGGTCGGCGGCCCGACGACGGCGGTGTCGTCCGGAGCCCCGGCGGCACGCCAGAGGTGCAGCATCGCGTAGGAGCGCCACGGCCGCACCTCGGCCAGGGCCTCGCCCAGGACCGGAGGGGACGGGAGATCATCGGCATCCGGAGGGCGCCGCGCGTCGGCAGGTACTGCGCGGTGGTCGGTCCGTCCGACGAGCCGCGACCAGCCGCTGCGGACCGCGGCATCGGAGGGCAGGGAGACGTCCGGGTGGCCGAGGACGCGCATCGTGACGTAGTCCGCCGTCCACGGCCCGACGCCGTCGAAACGCAGGAGGTCCGCGCGCAGTGCGTCGGGATCGGATCCCACGCCGAGTTCCAGGGTGCCCGAGGCCAGCGCCCGTGCCACCGCCCGCAGGGTGCTCCTGCGGCGGCGCGGCCCGCGGAGGAGCGGTTCGGGCATGTCGGCGAGCTCGTCGGCGGTCGGGAACATCCTGTCCAGGTCCGTACCCGGGGCCTCGACCACCGGGCCGGCGGCGGCGAGGCGGCCGAGTGCCCTCGCCGCCGCAGCGACGGTGACCTGCTGGCCGACGATCGCACGGATCAAGGTCTCCCCGGCATCGAGCGATCCGGGAAGGCGCATGCCGGGTGTGGCAGCGACCAGGGCGGTGAGGTACCGGCTGCGGGCGAGCGCAGCATCGATCGCCACCGGATCGGCGTCGAGGTCGAACAGGCGACGGATGCGGCTCAGGAGCGCCGGCAGGTCCCGCAGCCCCGCGACGGACACCGTCACCGGCAGCACCGCCTGTCCCTCACCGCGCGCCTCGACGGCGCCTGCCCTGAACCAGGCCGGTCCGGCGGGCAGGCGGAGCAGCCGCTCGTAGGTCAGGTCCGTGCCTCGCTCCACGCCGTCGATCGCACGCGCGGCGAGGAAACGGAAGATCCCGTTGTCGTACGGCAGCCTCACGGGAAGGGACAGCGACAGCCGGAAAGGGCCGCCGACCTCGTCCGCGCCGCCGTCCGCGCCGCCGTCCGCGCCGCCGGACCGCTGCCGGGAGGCTTCCCGCACCTGACGCGGGGTGAGGTCGAAGACCTGCTGCACCGTGTCGTTGAACTGCCGGATACTGCCGAACCCGGCGGCGAAGGCGACATCGGCGAAGCGCAGCGGCGAACCCGTGAGCAGGGCACGCGCCGTCTGGGCGCGGTGCGCCCGGGCCAGGGCGAGCGCGCCTGCCCCGAGTTCGTCCTTCAGGATGCGGTTGAGGTGCCTGGGGGAGTAGCCGAGGCGGGCAGCGAGGCCGGGAACGCCTGTCCGATCCACCTCACCGTCGGCGATGAGACGCATCGCCCTCGCCGCTGCGTCGCTGCGGAGGTTCCATTCCGGATCGCCGGGAACCGCCTCGGGGAGGCATCGCTTGCAGGCGCGGTACCCGGCGTCGTGGGCGGCGGCAGACGTCCGGTAGAAGGTGACATTGGACGGCTTGGGGGTCCGCGCCGGGCATGAGGGGCGGCAGTAGATGCCCGTGCTCGACACGGCGGTCACGAACTGCCCGTCGAAGCGCACGTCACGCCCATCGATCGCCCGGTACTGCTGCCAGAAGTCCATGCCGCCATCCTGCCACCGGCCGCAGGCTCGAACTAGCGGGATTCGGACATGGCCGCGGGCCTCCTCGGTCGGGGCTTTGCTACCGTCGACGGGTGATCGAGGACAGCGGAACACGCGAGGACATCCGGACCAGGCTCGGTGGCAGCGCGCTCGACGTCGCCCCCTGGCTCCTGGGCGCACACCTCACCCACCAGGACGACGACGGCCGCGTCACGGTACGCATCTCCGAGGTGGAGGCCTACCTCGGCCCCGACGATCCGGGCTCCCATGCGTTCCGGGGACGGACCGCCCGGAACGCGACCATGTTCGGGCCGGCCGGTCACCTGTACGTCTACTTCACCTACGGCATGCACTACTGCGCCAACATCGTGTGCGGCAGCGACGGACGGGCGATGGGTCTGCTGCTGCGCGCCGGCGAGATCGTCGAGGGGGCGGACCTCGCGCGCGCCCGACGCAACCAGCCGGCGTCGGACCTCGATCTCGCCCGGGGCCCGGCGCGCCTCGCGCAGGCGCTCGGAGTGGATCGCCGGTTCGACGGCGCCGACGTCCTCGCAGATCCCTTCCGGCTCGTCCTGCCCGGCGAGCCGCCCGCGGCGATCAGCCGGGGGCCGCGCGTCGGCGTGAGCGGTGTCGCCGGCACCGGGGAGTACCCGTGGCGCTTCTGGCTCCCGCAGGACCCGACCGTCTCCCGGTACCGTCCGGGCAGACCGCCCGCAGCCCGTAAGGTTGATCCGTGACGATGAGCGGAGCGGACGCCGGGGAGACCCCGGCCCGGGCACCAGGTACAGCGGGACTCGCAGCCGACGCGAGGGAAGCCATCGACCGCCTGAGTGCCGTCGTTCCCGACTTCCCGTCCCCGGGCATCCTGTTCCGCGACCTCACTCCCGTCTTCTCCGACGCACGGGCCTTCCGTACCGTCGTCGATGCGGTGTCGGCGCCGTTCGCCGGGTCGTTCGACGCCGTGGCAGGAGTCGAGGCCCGTGGCTTCCTCCTCGCGGCCGCCGTCGCCTATGCGACCGGCACGGGTGTCGTCACCGTCCGGAAGGCGGGCAAGCTCCCGCGCGCGGTGTACCGGGAGTCCTACGATCTCGAATACGGCCAGGCAGCACTCGAGATCCACCAGTCGGACCTGCCCGCCGGTGCGCGCGTCCTGGTGCTCGACGACGTCCTCGCCACGGGCGGAACACTCGTCGCGGCCTGCGCGTTGCTCGAAAAGGCCGGCGCCGTCGTCGTGGGGTGCGGTGTCGTTCTCGAGCTCGGGGACCTGGACGGGCGGACCAGCCTGGCGGGACGGACCGTCCACGCGCTGGAAACCGTGTGACGCCCACCGCGCTAGAATTGACGGTCCGCCTTTGAAGAAGGAAGTGCCCGATGCACGAGACATCCCAGGCCAACGCCGAGCTGGACTACGAGCGCGTCTACGTCGACGGGCTGTACCGCCGTCTCGATGAACTCCGCGCCGAGAAGGCCCAGCAGCTCGCCGAGGTCCGGCGCACCCAGGCGGCGGGTTCCCACCAGAACCGGTCGGAGCGCGACGCATTCGCCACCATGTACGAGGATCGCCTGGCCCAGCTGAACGCCGTCGACGATCGGCTGGTCTTCGGTCGACTCGACCTCGACAGCGGCGACAAGCGCTACATCGGGCGCATCGGTCTCTCCGACGAGGAGCTCCGCCAGCTGATGGTCGACTGGCGCGCGCCGGAGGCGGGCACCTTCTACCAGGCCACGGCCTTCGAGCGCATGGGCGTCCGACGCCGGCGCCACCTGATCCTGTCCCGGAGGGACGTCGTCGCCATCGAGGACGACGTCCTCGATGTGGACCTGCTGGGCGACGACGATTCGCTGCAGGGGGAGGGAGCCCTGCTCGCGGCACTCAACTCGCGGCGCACGGGGCAGATGTCCGACATCGTCGGGACCATCCAGGCGGAGCAGGACCGCATCATCCGCGCACCCCTCCCCGGTGTCACCGTCGTCCAGGGCGGCCCGGGTACCGGCAAGACGGCTGTCGCGCTGCACAGGGCCGCGTACCTCCTCTACACGCACCGGGAACGGCTGAAGTCGGCGGGCGTGCTGCTGGTCGGGCCCACCGACGCCTTCATGAAGTACATCGAGCGGGTCCTCCCGTCCCTCGGCGAGACCGGGGTCGTCATGGCCGGGATCGGGACCCTGATGCCGGGCGTGACGACGGTGCAGGAGGCCAGCGAGGAAGCCGCCGCCATCAAGGGCCGGCTCGAGATGGCACAGGTCATCAGGACCGCCGTCGCCAACCGCGAACGGGTGCCCGCCGAGAACAAGCGCCTCAACGTCGAAGGCACCATGCTGACGCTCACGCCCCGTCAGGTCTCCCGGGCACGTGAGCGCGCGCGCGCCACGGGGAAGCCGCACAACGAGGCCCGCGTCACCTTCGTCAAGATCCTCCTGCGGGAGCTCACCGAGCAGTTGCTGGACAAGCTCGAGGAGTCGTCGGGTGGCGGGAACAACGCCGACCGCTCCTACCTGGCCGAGGACGTCCGGAGCGCACGCGACGTGCGGATCGCACTGAACCTCGCCTGGATGCCCCTGACGCCGCAGAAGCTCGTCTCGGAGTTGTTCGCGCGCCCGGAACTGCTGCGTGCGGCAGCGCCGGGCCTGAGCGACGACGAACTGGCCGCGCTGGCCCGACCGGCCGACGCTCCGTGGACCGAGGCGGACGTGCCCCTGCTCGACGAGGCGGCCGAACTGCTCGGCGAGCTCGATCCCTCCGCCGGGCGTGACAGCGCGGCCCGCGAGCAGGAGCAGAAGCGCGATCTCGCCAACGCCGAGCGCGCCCTCGAGAACGTCAACGCCTCGCTCGAGGATGCCGGGGTGGACGGGGTGCTGACGGCGGCAGACCTCGCGCAGCACAACGCCGTGTCCGCGAGCCGGCTGTCCGCCGCCGACCGTGCCTCCGGGGACCGCACGTGGGCCTACGGGCACATCGTGGTGGACGAGGCGCAGGAGCTGTCCCCGATGCAGTGGCGACTGCTCATGCGGCGTTGCCCGTTGAAGTCCTTCACCATCGTCGGCGACATCGCCCAGACCAGTTCCGCCGCGGGATCACGGTCCTGGCAGCAGGCGCTCGAGCCGTTCGTGGGCGACCGCTGGCAGCTCGAGGAGCTGACGGTCAACTACCGCACCCCCTCCCAGATCGCCGAGGCAGCCGTGCGGATGGCCAACGCGGCGGGCCTGGTCGTGTCGGCTCCCAAAGCCGTGCGGGAGGGGAGGTTCGCACCCGTGCTCGATACGGTGCAGGACCTCCTGCCCGCCCTGGTGCGCGCCCTGCCGGAGGAACTCGCGGCGATCGACGGCGGTATGCTCGCCGTCATCGCACCGGACGACCTCCTGGCCGACGCCCGTGCGGCGCTGGCACCCGGGTACGGCGACCGCGTGGGGTCCGGTGCGGGTGGTCCGGGCCAGGACATCGTCGTCATCGGTCCCCGCGAGTCGAAGGGACTCGAGTTCGACGGCGTGGTCATCCTCGAGCCCCAGGAGATGCTCGACTCCGCCACGGCGAGGGTCGGAGACCTGTACGTGGCGATGACACGCCCCACCCAGCGCCTGCGCGTCATGTCCACCGGCCGAATTCCCGCTGGTATTGCCGGCTGATAATTTGTAGGGGTGTCCCAGCAAACAGATACCCCGGTCAGTGGCCTCGAGGGCCAGCGCAACGATCCGTCCTTCGCGAGCATCTACGACGAGCTCGTGTGGCGTGGGCTGGTCTATGTGTCCACCGACGAGGGTGAACTGAGGGAACTGCTGGCAGGACCGCCCATCACGTTCTACTGCGGGTTCGACCCGACGGCCCCGAGCCTGCACCTGGGCAACCTCGTCCAGCTCCTGACCATGCGACGGCTCCAGCTCGCCGGGCACCGGCCCCTGGGCCTCGTCGGGGGCTCCACGGGCCTCGTCGGCGATCCGCGGCCGACGGCGGAGCGGACGATGAACACGAAGGAGACCGTCGCCGAGTGGGTCGGCTCCCTGCAGGGGCAGGTGCAGAAGTTCCTCGACTTCGACGGCGGCAACGCCGCCCGGATGGTGAACAACCTGGACTGGACCGGTCCGATGAGCGTCATCGACTTCCTGCGCGATGTGGGCAAGTACTTCCGCGTGGGCACGATGATCAAAAAGGAGACCGTGGCCAAGCGGCTGAACTCCGACGAGGGCATCAGCTACACCGAGTTCAGCTACCAGATCCTGCAGGGCATGGACTACCTGCAGCTGTTCCGTGAGTACGGATGCGTCCTTCAGACCGGTGGCTCCGACCAGTGGGGGAACCTGACCAGCGGCACCGACCTGGTGCGCAAGGTCGAGGGTAAGGGCGTCCATGCGATCGGCACCCCGCTGATCACCAATTCGGACGGTACGAAGTTCGGCAAGAGCGAGGGCAATGCCATCTGGCTGGACGCCGCGATGACGAGCCCGTACGCGATGTTCCAGTTCTGGCTCAACACCTCGGACGCCGACGTCGCCGAGCGCCTGCGGATCTTCACCTTCCGTACCCGCGCCGAGATCGAGGAGCTGGAGCGGGCGACGGCGGAGCGTGCGCACGAGCGGGCGGCGCAGCGAGCGCTGGCGTACGACGTGACCTCGCTGGTGCACGGGGTCGAGGCGACCGAGAAGGTCATCGCCGCGTCCGCGGCGCTCTTCGGCCAGGGCGATCTGGGTGGGCTCGACCTCGCCACGCTGCAGGCTGCGACGGCGGAGCTCGAGTCCGTCTCCGTCGCGAAGGACGGACTCGGGATCATCGACCTCCTGGTCGCGTCGGGGCTGTCCGCGAGCAACTCCGCGGCCCGCCGGACCGTCGCCGAGGGTGGCGCGTACGTCAACAACACGAAGGCCACGGACGCCGACCACAGGTTCGGCGATGAGGACCTGCTGCACGGTCGGTACCTCCTTCTCCGCCGCGGCAAGCGGAACCTCGCGATGATCGACGTCGTCCGATAGGTCCTCCTCGTCCTGCCTTTCGTGCCGGCATCCCCATCCGGGGGTGCCGGCACGTCTGTTCCCGGGGCCCGTATCGGTGGGGCGCGGGTGGATTTGCCGGTGGGGCGGGATGGTCGTATAGTTGTGGAGTTGCCCCGGTGAGGGTGACCATCCCCTTCAAATCATGTGGTGGGTTCGTGCGCTCTGGAGCGGTAGCGGATTTACCTTTTATTTGTGGTGGGTTTGTTCTTGTTGTTGTTTCTTTGGTCGGGCATTACGCCACGG
>NZ_CP024915.1:916600-916672 GCF_002953615.1 Arthrobacter agilis
GGATGAGACCCGTGGTGCGCGGGCAGAGGGCGGCTATCGTGGACCGAACGCCGTGGAACGCACCGATCGGGC
>NZ_CP024915.1:916772-922424 GCF_002953615.1 Arthrobacter agilis
TCCGGGTGGCGGCAGGGGAGCGCAGCTTCGCGGATCCGCGTCCCGAGGCGGGGCGTCGTCGGGATCGGCCGCGGACAAGCAGTCGCGTTTCTCCGGTCGTGGGGGATCGCCGGCGGGTCGGTCCGGTGAGGGCGGAGAACGTCCTTGGCAGTCCCGTTCAGGTGCGACCGGCGGGCGGTCGGGTGATGAGCGGCGTTCGACCGAGCGCAGTGGTTCGTTCCGTCGTCCTGCGGATCGTCCGGATCGGGGTGCCGGCGGAGAGCGTCGCTCCGACGATCGCCGCCATGGGAGCCGCCCGGAGGAGAACGCAGCGGGCCCCCGGACGCACAACGCCCGTGACCTCCGCAGTGCCAACCGTCCGGATCGTGAGCGTTCACCGGAGATCGACGAGGACGTCAAGGGAGATGAGCTCGATCGGGTGACCCGCGCCCAGGTGCGCAACCTCGAGGAGCGCAGCGCGCTGTGGGTGGCGAAGCACCTGGTGATGGCGGGTCGTCTCATCGACCTCGACCCCGAACTGGCTTTCCAGCACGCCCTGGCGGCGAGCCGCCGTGGGGGACGATTGGCTGCAGTGCGCGAGGCCGTCGGTCTGACGGCATACGCTGCGGGCCACTACGGTGAGGCGCTGCGCGAGTTCCGCACGTTCAGGAGGATCAGCGGATCGAACGTCCACCTCCCGATCATGGCCGACTGCGAGCGTGGCCTCGGGCGTGCCGACAGGGCACTCGACCTCGCGCGGAGCGAAGAAGCAGAATCGCTGGATACCGCGGGCAAGGTGGAGCTGGCAATGGTCGTTGCGGGTGCGCGTGCGGATCTTGGTCAGCTCGACGCGGCCGTCGCCGCACTGGAGATCCCGCAACTCGACCTCCACCGAGCCTTTTCCTTCAGCCCGCGGCTGTTCCGCGCCTACGCCGATGCCCTCGATGCTGTCGGGCGGTCCGGCGAGTCGGGCACCTGGCGTCGACAGGCGGGAGTGGCCGAAAAGGCCCTCGGCCTCGACGACGACCTCGAACCGGACATCATCGACCTCGGCGAGGAGGACGACGAGGCCCCGGTGCCCGTCCCCAAGGTCGCCGATGTGCTCGGAGGATCAGCCGGGACCGACCGAGGCGTCGCCACGTCGGACGGTGACGACGACGGTGCGTCGGACGACGTGGAGTCGCCCGCGTCCGACGACGGTGACGACGACGGTGCGTCGGACGACGTGGAGTCGCCCGCGTCCGGAGGCGGTGACGACGGCGGCGCGCCCGACGATGTGGAGTCCCCCGTCGATCCGGTCGTCGATTCTGAGGTCGATTCTGAGGTCGATTCAATGATCGATTCAATGATCGATTCGAAGGCCGGTTCCGAGGATGACACTGATGCTGAGCCCTCGATCGATGGGCTGGACCTCGACGGCGAGGGGGCGGATGCCGGCAGCGCCGACGGGGCGACGTCCGGCCAGGCGATCGTGATCCAGGAGGCGGCGGAAGCTGCTGCCGACCCAGGACCCTCCGGCGATGAGCCCCGTGGGTCGGTTCCCGTCGATGCTGTTCCCGTCGGTGAGACCGCTGCTCCGGTGGAGCCTCTCCAGACGGAGATGCTCTTCAGCATGGACGATTCCGGCACCTCCGACATCTCCCCGTCAGGTCGTGACGACATCGGGGATCCAGGTGAGCCGTCGAACCCGGCCGTCGAGTTCTCGGAGGCGGCATCGACGGAAGGAACCGGGATGGAACCTTCAGTCGACGTCGCCGCGCCCCAGCGCACAAGGGTCACGAGGCCGAAGGCGACCCAGGAGGACGCGGCCGATGACTGAGCGCCTCATCGATGCCTACGACGGCCTCCTGACGGACCTCGACGGTGTGGTGTACGCCGGCCCTCGGGCCATCGACGGAGCGACCGAGGCCCTTGAACGGCTCGGCGGTGAAGGCAAGAGTCTGGCGTACGTGACGAACAATGCGTCGCGCTCGTCCGGGCAGGTGGCCGCCCACCTCCGGGAATTGGGGGCGCCGGCCGCGGCGGAGCAGGTCTTCGGCTCGGCGCTGGCCGGCGCCGAACTGCTCGCCGGCAAGGTGGCCGCCGGATCGACGGTGCTCGTCATCGGGAGCGAGACCCTCGCGGACGCCGTCCGGGAGCAGGGCCTCGTGGTCGTCGCGTCGGCGGACGACCAACCGGATGCCGTCATCCAGGGATTCGCTCCCGCGCTCGGCTGGAAGGACCTGGCGGAGGCGGCCTACGCGGTCACCGCCGGAGCGGTCTGGGTGGCGACGAACACGGACATGTCCATCCCGCAGGAGCGGGGGATAGCGCCGGGGAACGGTTCGCTCGTGGCAGCGGTCGCCGCAGCCACCGGGAAGGTGCCCTTCGTCGCCGGGAAGCCCGAGGCCGCCCTCTTCCGGACAGCGGCACGGCACTCCGGCGTCGAGCGCGCACTCGTGGTGGGCGACCGCCTCGACACCGACATCCTCGGCGGGAACCGTGCGGGCATGGCCACTGCCCTCGTCCTCACGGGCGTGGACACGGTGCGCACCGCCCTGGCAGCGCGGGTCGAGGAACGCCCCGACTATCTGATCGGCTCCCTCTCGGAGTTGTACGAGGAGTATCCGCCGGTCACGTCCGACGGCGACTCGTACCGCTGCGGCCGGGCGCTGGCCCGGGTCGCGGGAACTACCGTGAGCATCAGCGCAGGCGAGGACGACCTGGACGGCTGGCGTGCCGCGTGCGCCGCGTGGTGGACCGCACACCCCGACACGACGCCGGACTCCCCACCGGACATCAGGTTCACGTCCGGTGGGTGAGGGCGCAGAAGTGGCAGGCGACGCGCGGCAGGAACGACGAGGGGTGGCGGACGGCGCCGGGCCCGCGACAGGGGACGCGCAGGTCGACCAGATCGTGGCCGTCCTCCGGGAGCTCCCGGATCTCCCGGTCGCCGAGCATGCCGAGGTGTTCCTCGAGGTCCATGTGCGTCTGGGCGGCGAACTGAATCCGGAGCAGAAGCTCCGCCAGGCAGGAGCCCATGGCTCGCCTTGACCAGGAACTCGTAGCGCGGGGTCTCGCGCGGTCCCGCTCCCATGCGGCGCAGCTGATCGCCGCGGGCAGGGTGCTCAGGGAGGGCAGCGTGGCGCTGAAGCCCGCTGCCCCGACCCTCCCGACCGATGACCTCCGGGTCGAGGAGCGCGGCGAGGAGTACGTGAGCCGCGCGGGCACCAAGCTCGACGGGGCGCTCCGCGCCTTCCCCGCCGTCGATCCGGCGGGGAAGCGATGCCTGGACGCCGGAGCTTCGACCGGAGGATTCACCGACGTCCTCCTCCGGCGCGGCGCTCGGGAAGTAGCCGCCGTCGACGTCGGACACGGCCAGCTCGTCCAGCAATTACGGGACGACCCGCGCGTGCTGGTGTTCGAGGGCATGAACGTCCGACACCTCGAGCCGGCGCAGATCGGCGGCCGGGTCGACCTCACCGTCGCGGACCTGTCCTTCATCTCGCTTCGTCTGGTCCTGGGGGCCCTGGCCGACGCGACAAAGGCCGGCGGCGAGCTGCTCCTGATGGTGAAGCCGCAGTTCGAGGTCGGCCGGGGGCGCCTCAACCGGCTCGGCGTCGTGACATCGACGGATGCCCGGCGCGACGCCGTGGCGGGAGTGGTGCGCAGCGCCCTCGGGTACGGACTGGACATCGGGGGCCTCGCGCAGAGCGAACTGCCGGGCCAGGACGGCAACCTGGAGTACTTCGTGTGGATAAAGGTGCCCCGCGACGGATTGATGCCTAGGATCGAGGGGGAGCTGGACCGGTTGACGGACCATGCGCTCGACCAGAGCGCACTCTTCGCCAGCCCGGGACGCCCGACCGACCAGACGGAGCTTGATGAGTAGAAGAATCCTTGTGCTCGCGCACACCGGCCGCAGGAACGCCATGGTCGCGGCACAGGAAGCGTGCACGCGCCTCCACGACCTGGGCCTCCAGCCTGTGCTGCGCCGCGAGGAGCTGGCCGACATCCAGGGCGAGTACGGGGAACTCGCCGCTCCCGCCGAGGTGCTGGGCGACGGCGTCGACTTCGGCGACGTGGAACTGGTGATGGTGCTCGGTGGTGACGGCACCATCCTCCGGGCGGCCGAACTCGTCCGCGAGGCGGACATCCCCCTGCTCGGCGTCAACCTCGGGCATGTCGGGTTCCTGGCCGAGAGCGAACGTGCGGACCTCGAGGAGACCGTGCGGTGGGTCGCGGACCGCAGCTACACCGTAGAGGAGAGGACCACTATCGATGTCCTCGTGTGGCACGGCGACACCCTGCTCGGGCAGAGCTGGGCGCTCAACGAGGCGGCCGTCGAGAAGGCGAACCGTGAGCGGATGATCGAGGTCGTCATGGAGGTCGACGGTCGGCCCGTGAGCTCCTTCGGCTGTGACGGCGTCGTCCTGGCGACGCCCACCGGTTCCACCGCCTATGCCTTCTCCGCCAGCGGACCGATCGTGTGGCCGGAGGTCGAGGCCCTGTTGATGGTCCCCATCAGCGCCCACGCGCTGTTCGCGAAGCCGCTCGTCGTCGCGCCGACCTCGGTGCTCGCCGTCGAACTGCTGACCCGCACCGAGGCGTCGGGCGTGCTGTGGTGCGACGGACGCAGGAGCATCGACCTGCCGCCCGGCGCACGTGTCGAGGTCCGTCGGTCGGAGCATCCCGTGCGGCTCGCGCGGACGCATCAGACGCCGTTCTCGGAGCGCCTCGTCCGCAAGTTCGAGCTACCCATCCATGGGTGGCGGGGCCCCGTGAAGCACCAGGACGGACCAACACGATGATCGAGGAGATGCGCATCCGCGACCTCGGCGTCATCACCGACGCCACTCTCAACCTCGGGCCGGGCCTGACGGTCGTGACCGGCGAGACCGGCGCGGGCAAGACCATGGTCATCACGGCCCTGGGGCTGCTCCGCGGCGCACGCTCGGACGCAGGTGCCGTGCGGCTCGGCGCCAGATCCGCGTCCGCCGAAGCCGTCCTCCGGCTCGATCCGGCCAGCCCGGCCGCCCTGCGGGCGGCGGAGGCGGGTGCTGCCCTGGAGGAGTACGAGGGCGTCGCAGAACTGATCCTCGCCCGCACCGTCACGAGCGAGGGGCGCAGCCGGGCGTACGTCGGCGGGCGGGCCGCTCCCGTCGGCGTCCTCGCCGAACTGGGGGACGAACTCGTCGTCGTGCACGGGCAGTCCGACCAGCTGCGGCTCAAGGGCGCCCCGGCGCAGCGGCAGGCGTTGGACAAGTTCGGCGGCAAGCCCGTCGAGGAGGCGCTGCGGGACTACGCGGACGCCTTCCGCCGGTGGCGGGACGCCCTGGCCGAGCGTGACCGGCTGAGGAGCGAGGCGCGGGAGCGGCTGCGCGAGGCCGAGGGCCTGGAGGCGGCGCTGACGGAGATCGGCGACCTCGACCCCCAGCCGGGGGAGGACGCCGCGCTGAAGGCCGAATCGATGCGGCTGGGCAACCTGGAGGAACTGCGGACCGCAGCACTCGTGGCCCACCAGGCGCTCGTCTCGGAAGACATCGGGGCCAGTGCGGACGCCGTGTCACTGGTGGACGAGGCCAAGCGTCAGCTCGAAGCGGTCGCCGAGCACGACGCCGACCTCGGGAAGCTCGCGGAGCGGCTCGCGGAGGTCGGCTACCTGCTGGCCGACATCTCCGCCGAACTGGCGGG
>NZ_CP024915.1:922524-922594 GCF_002953615.1 Arthrobacter agilis
ATACGGGACAGCCCTCGACGGCGAGGGCGCCGGCCGGCTGGAGGAGGTCGAATCCCGCCGTGCGGCACTC
>NZ_CP024915.1:922694-925604 GCF_002953615.1 Arthrobacter agilis
TCCGTCCTGGTGCGGAAGTATGCCCCGAGCATCGACGAGGTGCTGGCCTGGCAGGAGGACGCCGTCAAGCGCCTGCTCGAACTCAGTGGCGACTCCTCCCGCGTGGAGGAGCTCGACGACGTCATCGACGGCCTCGACCGGCAGGTGCACGAACTCGCGGACGCGCTGTCGTCCCTGCGCCGCGCCGCTGCCGAGAGCCTGGCCGAGAAGGTCAGCGACGAGCTCACCGCCCTCGCGATGCCGGACGCCCAGCTGCTGATCGAGGTCACGCCGGCAGAGGCGCTGACTCTCCACGGTGCCGACGACATCGCCTTCAACCTGCAGCCGCACCCCGGGTCGGCACCGCGCGCGCTGGGCAAGGGAGCATCCGGCGGCGAGCTCTCGCGGGTCATGCTCGCCATCGAGGTGGTCCTCGCGGCGGTGGACCCCGTACCGACCTTCGTCTTCGACGAGGTGGACGCCGGCGTGGGCGGCAAGGCCGCCGTCGAGATCGGCCGACGCCTCGCGATGCTGGCGGAGCACGTGCAGGTCATCGTGGTGACGCACCTCCCGCAGGTCGCGGCCTTCGCGGCGCGGCACATCCGCGTCACGAAGAACGTGTCGCGGGACGGGGACGGCGGTGGCGTCACCGCCAGTGATGTCGAGGTGCTGCCCGACGACGAGCGCGTGCGGGAGCTGGCGAGGATGCTCGCAGGCCAGGAGGACTCGGCATCGGCACGCGCCCACGCCGAGGAGCTCCTCGCCGATGCCGCCCGCACCTCCGCTCGGTGATAGGCTTGAATTCCGTGGCGCAGCAAATAAACTCCCGGTTCCTTAAATCCGCAACGACCAAGCACATCTTCGTGACTGGCGGCGTGGCCTCCTCACTCGGCAAGGGACTGACGGCTTCCAGCCTGGGTCACCTCCTGAGGGCGCGCGGCCTCTCCGTGACGATGCAGAAGCTTGATCCCTACCTCAACGTCGACCCCGGCACGATGAACCCCTTCCAGCACGGCGAGGTGTTCGTCACGGACGACGGTTCCGAGACCGACCTCGATATCGGGCACTACGAACGGTTCCTCGACGAGAACCTCGACGGTTCGGCGAACGTCACGACCGGCCAGGTCTACTCGACGGTCATCGCGAAGGAACGCCGCGGGGAGTACCTCGGAGACACCGTCCAGGTCATCCCGCACATCACGGACGAGATCAAGCGGCGCATGCGCCTGCCGGCCGAAGGGGCACCGGGCAAGAAGGCGCCCGATGTCATCATCACGGAGATCGGCGGCACGGTCGGTGACATCGAGTCGCAGCCCTTCCTCGAGTCGGCCCGCCAGGTCCGCCAGGACATCGGCCGGAACAACGTCTTCTTCCTGCACGTCTCGCTGGTCCCGTACATCGGCCCGTCCCAGGAACTGAAGACCAAGCCCACCCAGCACTCCGTCGCGATGCTGCGCTCCATCGGTATCCAGCCCGACGCCATCGTCATCCGCTCGGACCGCGAGGTCCCCGCGGCGATGCGGGAGAAGATCGGCCGCATGTGCGACGTCGACCTCGACGCCGTCGTCAACGCCGCGGATGCGCCCAGCATCTACGACATCCCGAAGACCCTGCACGCCCAGGGCCTCGACGCCTACATCGTCCAGTCGCTCGACCTGAAGTTCAAGGACGTCAACTGGACCAAGTGGAACAAGCTCCTCGAGGCCGTCCACAACCCGAAGCACCAGGTCGAGGTCGCGCTCGTCGGCAAGTACATCGACCTCCCCGACGCCTACCTGTCGGTCACCGAGGCACTGCGGGCGGGTGGCTTCGCGAACAAGGCGAAGGTCACGATCAAGTGGGTCCCCTCCGACGAGTGCCAGACGCCCGAGGGGGCGAAGAAGGCCCTCGACGGCGTGGACGCGGTGTGCATCCCGGGCGGTTTCGGCATCCGCGGACTCGAGGGGAAGCTCGGAGCGCTGACCTACGCCCGCGAGAACAGGATCCCGACCCTCGGCCTGTGCCTGGGCCTGCAGTGCATGGTCATCGAGTACGCCAGGAACGTGGTCGGACTCGAGGGCGCGTCCTCCAGCGAGTTCGAACCGGACACGGAGTACCCGGTGATCGCGACGATGGCCGAGCAGCTCCACATCGTGGCCGGCGAGGGGGACATGGGCGGCACGATGCGCCTGGGCCGCTGGGAGGCGAAGCTCCAGGAGGGCTCCGTCATCGCCGGGACCTACGGCAAGACCACGGTGTTCGAACGGCACCGCCACCGCTACGAGGTGAACAACGAGTTCCGCCAGCAGATCGCCGACGCCGGCCTCGTCTTCTCCGGGACGACGACGGACGGCAAGCTCGTCGAGTTCGCCGAACTGCCGAAGGACGTGCACCCCTACTACGTCTCCACGCAGGCGCACCCCGAACTGGGGTCGCGTCCCACGCGGCCGCACCCGCTCTTCGCGGGCCTCGTCAAGGCGGCCCTCGAGCGCCGCGGCGCGAAGGCCTGACCGTGCAGCCGGTCGGCAACGGCGACGCCACGTTCGGCGACGAGCAGAGCCCGCGCAGGCTCCTCGGGACCACCACGGTCTACGAGGGGCGGGTGTGGGACGTCGTCAGCGAGGAGTTCACCCTCACGGACGACGGCGAGTCCATCACGCGCGACTTCATCCGGCACCCCGGGGCCGTCGCCGTGCTGGTGCTCGACGACGACGGGCAGGTGCTCCTCCTGCGCCAGTACCGGCACCCGGTGCGCATGGCGCTGTGGGAGATCCCCGCCGGCCTCCTCGACGAGGAGGGTGAGGAGTTCGTCGACGCCGCCGCCCGCGAGCTCGCCGAGGAGGCCGACCTCACCGCCCGGCAGTGGCACGTCCTCGTCGACCTCTTCCTCTCACCCGGGTCCTCCTCCGAGGCGCTGCGCGTGTACCTCGCGCGGGGTATCGGTGAGGTGCC
>NZ_CP024915.1:925704-936014 GCF_002953615.1 Arthrobacter agilis
CGAGGCGGACCGCCATACCCGCACCCACGAGGAGGCCGAGATCGAACTCCGGTGGGTTGACCTCGACGCCGCGGTGGACGCCGTGCTCGAAGGCCGCATCCACAGTCCGTCCGCGGCTGCTGCGATCCTCGCGGCCCGGGTGGCCCGGGAGAACGGCTTCGTGGACCTCCGGCCTGCCACGACGCCCTGGCCCGAGCACCCCAGCCGGCACTCCACCTGGCCGCACGGCGCCGTGCTCGAGGCCTGACGACGGTGCCGGACCCGACTGCGGGGACGACGATGCCGGACCCGACTGCGGGGGCGACGCTGCCGGACCGGACCGGGGAGGCCGGTCCGGTACGGTCCGGCGTGCCGGTGCTCCCGGCCGGCGTGTCCACCGGCGGCGCGGAGTCCGGCGTGTCCACCGGCGGTGCGGAGTCCGGACCGCTGTCGGGCCTCGTCCGGGACTACCTGCAGCACATGTCCGTGGAGCGGGGACTGTCCGCCAACACGCTCGCCGCCTATCGCCGGGACCTGCGGCGCTATGAGGCCTTCCTCGACGGGCGCGGCGTGGACGAGGCAGCGAGGATCAGTCGACACGACGTGTCGGCCTTCGCGCAGGCCGTCGTCTCGGGGGAGGACGGGCTGTCGGCCCTGAGTCCGCGTTCTGCCGCGCGAACCATCGTCGCCGTCCGCGGGCTGCACCGCTTCTGGGCCCTGGAGGGGATCACCGAGGGTGACCCGGCACGCGAGGTCCACCCGCCCATGACGGGCCGGCGCCTGCCGAAGGCCATCCCCGTGGCCGACGTCGTGCGCATCCTGGAGGCCGTCGACACCGGGACGCCGTCGGGCCGGCGGGACCGTGCTCTCCTCGAGTTCCTGTATTCCACCGGGGCCCGGATCAGTGAGGCGGTGGGCCTGGACGTCGACGACGTCTCCGTCACGGACGTGGTCGACGGTCCCGCCGTCGTCCGGCTCACCGGCAAGGGCTCGAAGGAGCGACTCGTGCCCGTGGGCTCCTACGCGGCCCGTGCGGTCGACACCTACCTCGTGCAGGGGCGCCCCGCTCTCGCCGCGAAGGGCAAGGGCAGCCCGGCGCTCTTCCTCAACACGCGCGGTGGGCGACTGAGCCGCCAGAGCGCGTGGAGCATCCTGAAGTCGGCGACGGAGCGGGCGGCGGTGCAGCGGGACGTCTCCCCGCACACGCTCCGGCACTCCTTCGCGACCCACCTGCTGGAGGGTGGTGCCGACGTGCGCGTGGTCCAGGAACTGCTCGGGCATGCCTCCGTCACGACCACCCAGGTCTACACGCTGGTCACCGCGGAGACACTGCGGGAAGTGTATGCCGCCGCGCACCCCCGGGCCCGCGCCTGACATGGCACGGGCGACGGGCGTACCCGGAACACCCGCTCTCCCCGGCGAGTGGCAGACCATCGACGGGATCGCGTACCGCAACGTGGCCCTCTGCTTCCTGTTCCGGGTCCACGACGGCGTACGGGAGGTCCTGCTCGGACTGAAGCGCACCGGTTTCGGGACGGGCCGGGTCGTGGCCCTGGGCGGGAAGATCGACGGGCAGGAATCCGCGGTCGATGCGGCGGTCCGCGAGGTCGCCGAGGAGAGCGGGATTCAGCTCTCGGCCGCCGATGTCCGCAGTGCCGGACGGATCACCTGGTCGTTCCCGGCCCAGCCGGGCTGGAACATGGCCGCGCACCTCTTCACGGCGGATGCCGGGAACGCCCTGCCGGTGGCCGGCGAGGAGATCGAGCCGCGCTGGTACACCGTCGACGCACTGCCGTGGAACGGCATGTGGCAGGACGGCCCCCACTGGATCCCGGCGCTGCTCGACGGGCATCCGGTCGACGCGCGCATCGTCATGGCTCCCGACAACGAAGCGGTGGACAGCGCCGTCCTGGAATGACCGGGTGCGGGCCGGCGGCACGGTGGGGTGCCGCCGGCTCCCGGTGCTCAGCTCCCGCCCACGTGCCGTTCGTCCGGGCCGTTGTAGAGGCTCAGGGGACGGATGAGCGAGTTCGACGCCACCTGTTCCATGATGTGCGCTGTCCACCCGGTGATCCGCGCGGCGATGAACAGCGGAGTGAACATCTCCGTGTCGAAGCCCATCAGGTGGTAGGTGGGGCCGGCCGGATAGTCGAGGTTGGGCTTGATGCCCTTGGCCTCGTCCATCGCGGTCTCGAGTCCTGAGTACAGCCCGAGGATCTCGCTGCGTCCGTAGTATCCGATCATCGCGTCGAGCGCGGACTTCATCGTCGGGACGCGCGAGTCCCCGTTCTTGTAGACACGGTGCCCGAAGCCCATGACTTTCTTCTTGGCCGCCAGGGCCTCCTCCATCCAGGCCTTGGCACGTGCCGCGGCGTCCTCCGCGGACTCGTCCTCGCGGATGCCGATCTCCTCGAACGTGTGCATGACGGCCTCGTTCGCACCGCCGTGCAATGCACCCTTGAGTGCGCCGATGGCGCCGGTGACAGCGGAGTGCAGGTCGGAGAGCGTCGAGGTGATGACCCGCGCGGTGAACGTCGACGCGTTGAAGGAGTGCTCGGCGTACAGGACCATCGAGACGTCGAACGCGTGCACCACCTCGGCGGGGGCTTCCTCCCCGAAGGTCATCCAGAGGAAGTTCGCCGAGTAGCCGAGGTCGTCGCGGGGCTCCACGAGCGCCTGGCCGCGGCGACGGCGCTGGTCGTAGGCGACGACCGCGGGGAAGGCGGCGAACAGTGCGGCGGCCTTCTCCATGTTCGCCTCGACGGAATGGTCTCCCGCCAGCGGATGGCAGGCGCCCAGGACGGACACGGCCGTCCGCGCGACGTCCATGGGGTGCGCGGTGGCGGGCAGCAGGTCGATCGCCGCGATCACGTTCTCCGGTAGGCTCCGGTGCGCGCGTTCGACGGCGTCGAAGCGCTGCCGTTCGGCGGCGTCGGGCAGGTCGCCGTTCCACAGCAGGTAGGCGACGTCCTCGAAGTCGCGGTGCCCTGCCAGTTCCTGCACGGGGTACCCCCGGTACAGCAGGGAATTGGTCTCCGGGTTGACCTTCGAGATGGCGGTGTAGTCGACGACTACCCCGGCGAGCCCCTTGTGGATCTCTGGTCCGGTCACGGCTGCTCCTTCTGGGAATTCGGTCCTGGAGCCGGCGACAGCGCGTCGGCGATGGTCAACGGTCCGCTCCGCCGTCGCGGTGGCGCCCCTCCGGCACCTCGAAGTTGAAGACGGAGGAGTCGAAGCGGTTGTACCCCTCGTAGTCCACCAGGTCGTACAGGCGGCTGCGCGTCTGCATCTGTCCCACGACCGCCTCCTGCGTCCCGTGGGCCCTGATCGAGTCCAGCGTACGCTCGGCGGCGCCCATCGCACTGCGGAGCAGGGTGACCGGGTAGATCACCATGGTCACGCCTGCGTCCTGCAGCTGGTCGACCGTGAAGAGATCACTCTTGCCGAACTCCGTCATGTTGGCCAGGATCGGCACGTCGACGGCCTCCCGGATGGCCCGGAACTCCTCGAGGCTGCGCATCGCTTCGGGGAAGATGGCGTCCGCCCCGGCGTCCACGAGTGCCCGGGACCGTTCCTGGGCCGCTTCGAGCGTGTCCGTCCCCCGGATGTCGGTGCGGGCCATGATGAGGAAGTCCGGGTCACGCCGGGCGTCGGCTGCTGCGCGGATGCGCTTGACGGCGGTGTCGAGGTCGACGACGTTCTTGCCGTCGAGGTGGCCGCAGCGCTTCGGGTTGAACTGGTCCTCGATGTGGCAGCCGGCGAGTCCGGCGTTCTCGAGCTCCTGGACGCTGCGGGCGACGTTCATCGGTTCTCCGAAGCCCGTGTCGGCGTCGACGATGCACGGCAGGTCGGTCATGCGGGCGATCTGGCCGGCGCGGTGTGCGACCTCGGTGAGGGTGGTCAGGCCGATGTCCGGCAGCCCGAGATCGGCCGCGATCACGGCCCCGGAGATGTAGACGCCGTCGAACCCCCTGTCCCCGATGAGGCGGGCCGACAGGGGGTTGAAGGCGCCGGGGAACTGCTGGAGCCGACCGGAGGCCAGGGACTCCCGGAGTGTCCGGCGCTTCTGCTCGGGTGGCACGCTCGAGTACAGCACGGCGGCCTACAGGAGTCCCTGCGGCGCGGCGGCCGCATCGAGGTACCCGGGGCGGGCGACGATGTTGAGCTGCCCGAGCGAACCGGCCGGGAGATCCGGCAGCTGCTCGACGGCGGTGAGGAAGCGGTCGAGCTCGGTGTCGTCGACGATGCCTGCCGCCAGCATCCGCAACTTGGCGACGTAGTCGGCCCGTGCGAAGGGCCGTGCACCGAGGGGGTGCGCATCCGCCACCGCGATCTCGTCGGTGATGACGGTGCCGTCGGTCAGGGTGATCTCCACCCTGCCGCCGAACGCCTTCTCCGCGATGTCCAGGGAGTGGTACCGACGGGTCCACTCGGGGTCCTCGACGGTGGTGACCTTGTGCCAGAGTGCCACGGTGTCCGGACGGGCAGCGCGGGCCGGGGCGTAGGAGTCCTCGTGGTGCCAGCGGCCGTCCTGTAGGGCCACGGTGAAGATGTAGGGGATCGAGTGGTCGAGCGTCTCCCGCGAGGCGGTCGGATCGTACTTCTGCGGGTCGTTGGCGCCGGACCCGATGACGTAGTGGGTGTGGTGCGATGTGGCGATGACGACGGACGCGACGTTCTCCGGGTCCGTCACCTCCGGATGGGAGCCGTGGAGGCGCCGCGCGAGGTCGATCCAGGCCTGTGCCTGGTACTCGGCGGAGTGCTCCTTCGTATAGGTGTCGAGGATGGCACGCTTGGGTTCACCCGGCGCCGGCAGGGGCACGTCGTAAGAGGCTTCAGGCCCGTCGAGCAGCCAGGCGATCACGCCGTCCTCGCCCTCGTAGATCGGGGTGGGGGAGGTCTGGCCCCGCATGGCGCGGTCGACCGCCTCCACGGCCATCTTGCCGGCGAAGGCCGGGGCGTGGGCCTTCCAGGTCGAGATCTCGCCCTTGCGGGACTGGCGCGTCGCCGTCGTGGTGTGCAGGGCCTGGCCGACGGCGTGGAAAACGACGTCGCGGTCGAGGCCGAGGAGCGTGCCGATGCCTGCCGCGGCGGAGGGGCCGAGGTGGGCCACGTGGTCGATCTTGTGCTCGTGCAGGCAGATGGCCTTCACGAGGTCGACCTGGATCTCGTAGCCCGTGGCGATCGCCCGCACGAGGTCCCGGCCGGAGGCGCCGGTGTGCTGAGCGGCCGCGAGGATCGGCGGGATGTTGTCCCCCGGGTGGGAGTAGTCGGCGGCGAGGAAGGTGTCGTGGTAGTCGAGTTCACGCACTGCGACGCCGTTGGCCCAGGCGGCCCACTCGGCCGAGACGGGGGAGTCGACGCCGAAGACGGACGCACCCGAGCCGTGCGCGGACACGGGGTGGCTCGACGCCTGGGCGCGGGCCGCGACGACCGGGGCACGGTTCAGCGACGCGACGGCGACGGAGGCGTTGTCGATGATGCGGTTGATCACCATGTCGGTGACCTCCGGGGTGACCTCGACGTCGTCCGCTGCGACGTCGGCGATCTTCCACGCGAGCTGCCCGGTCCGGGGCAGGTTCTCCTCGCTGCGGTGGACGCGGACGGGATGGATGTCAACCATGGTGTTCCTCTCGATGGTTCGGCGACGTGTCATGGTCCCCGGTGGGTGGGGACAGGAGGTGCTGCAGGCTGTTGTGGAGGTGCACGCGCATCGAGGCTTCCGCGAGGTCGGCGTGTCCGGCGCTCAGCGCGAGCGCGATCTGCTCGTGTTCGCGTGCCGAGGCCAGGAGTCGGCGCGGGTTGTCCCGGGCGAGTCGGCGGACCCGCGCCAGATGGGTGCGAATGGGTTTCTGCGCCTGGAGGAGGTACGGATTGAGTGCGGCCTCGTCGACGGCCCGGTCGAGCCGCGCGACGAGTCCGTAATATGCGTCCTGCCCGCCACCGTCGCCCTCGATGAGTCTCCCGGACGCCGCGAACTCGTCGGCGAGCGCGGCGAACACCGCGTGGTCCCCGCGACGGGCGGCGAGCCGGACGGCGGCGCACTCCAGGGGCAGCCGCACGTCGAACAGGTCCGTGACGGCGTCGAGGGAGATCGCGGAGACGACCACCCCGCGCCCGCTGTGCGGGGTGGCCAGACCTTCGGCGACGAGCCGGGACAGTGCCTCACGCACAGGGGTCCGCGACACACCCAGCCGGGCGGACTGTTCCACCTCCGCGAGCAGCTCGCCGGGGGCGAGCCTCCACTCCACGATGTCGGAGCGGAGCAGGGAGTAGGCGCGGTCGCTGGCCCGCATCGGCGTCCTCCCCGTCGTCCTGTCCGCGCTCGCGCTACGAGTGCTCTTCTCTCCTCAATGTATACAAAAGGCAGCACGAAGTCCACGCTGGACCCGTCGGGACGGCGTCGACCCCTCTCTGTGTATACAGAAAGAGTCGCGGAAAGGCCGTGATACTGTTCCCCCACCACGCGCGACGAGGGGCGATCATGGCTGCTGCAGCATCCCAGGACGGACACGACACCGGAGGGCCGGACCAGTACCGACGACTGCACGCTGCGAGCCTCGCGGACCCCGAGGCCTTCTGGCTCGAGGCTGCCCGCGCCGTCGACTGGAGCACGCCGCCGGTCGCCGCCCTCGATGCCTCCGCCGCCCCGCTCTACCGATGGTTCCCGGATGCTTCCCTCAACACGAGCTACAACGCCCTCGACCGGCATGTCGAGGCGGGCCACGGCGACCGGGTGGCGCTGGTCCACGATTCGGCGATGCTGGGCACGACCCGCTCGTACACCTACGCCGGCCTGCGGGACGAGGTCGCCGTCTTCGCCGGCGTGCTGGCAGGGCTGGGCGTCGGGAAGGGCGACCGGGTGCTGGTCTACCTGCCGATGATCCCCGAGGCCGTGGTGGCCATGCTCGCCGCCGCACGCCTCGGTGCCGTGCACTCCGTGGTGTTCGGCGGCTTCGCCCCGGCGGAGCTGGCAGCCCGCATCCGCGACGCCCGGCCCGCCGCCGTCGTCACGGCGTCGGGCGGGCTGGAACCCGGGCGACGCGTGGAATACCTGCCGGCGGTGCAGGAGGCACTCGCCCTCGCGGACAGTACCGGGACACCCGTCGTCGCCAAGGCACGCGAGGGCTTCGTGCACCGTATCGGGGACTACCGGCAGTCCGGCAGCTGCTGGGTGGACTGGGACGACGCCGTCTCCGCGGCCGAGCCGGTCGACCCGGTCGGGGTCGCTGCGACGGATCCCCTCTACATCCTCTACACCTCGGGCACGACGGGCGCCCCGAAGGGAGTGGTCCGCGACAACGGAGGCCACGCCGTCGCGCTCACGTGGTCCATGCGGGAGATCTTCGGCATCGGGCCGGGGGACGCGATGCTCACCGCCTCCGACGTCGGCTGGGTCGTGGGCCACTCCTACATCGTGTACGGGCCGCTCCTGGCCGGCGCCACGACCATCCTGTACGAGGGCAAGCCCGTGGGGACCCCCGACGCCGGTGCTTTCGGCAGGCTGATCGAACAGCACGGCGTCAGGGTGCTGTTCACCGCGCCCACGGCACTGCGGGCCATCCGCCGCGCGGATCCGGACGGCGCGCTCCTGCGCTCCCACGACCTGTCCGCCCTCGAAACCCTCTTCTCGGCGGGGGAGCGGCTCGACACCGGTACGTCCGCGTGGGTCGCCGACGTCCTCGGCACACCCGTCGTCGACAACTGGTGGCAGACGGAGACGGGCTGGCCCATCTGCGCCAATCCACGCGGCTTCGGCGGCGTGCCGCTGAAGCCCGGCTCGCCGTCGTTGCCGTCCCCGGGATTCGACGTCGTCATCCTGGACCAGCACGGCACCCCCGTCCCGGCGGGTACGGAGGGCGGCATCGCCCTGCGGCTTCCGTTGCCGCCGGGCACCCTCCCGACCCTGTGGGGGAGCGACGCGCGGTACGGGGACTCCTACCTGGCCGCCTTCGAGGGCTACTACACGAGCGGGGACTCGGGCTACATGGACGAGGACGGCTACGTCTTCGTGATGGGACGGACCGACGACGTCATCAACGTCGCGGGCCACAGGCTCTCGACGGGGGCCATCGAACAGGTTCTCGCGCAGCATCCGGCCGTCGCCGAGTGCGCCGTGCTCGGCCTCCGGGATCCGCTCAAGGGCCAGCGTGCAAGCGGCTACGTGGTCCTCAAAGCCGGGGTGTCGGTCGATCCCACGGACCTGGAAGCCGAACTCGTGGCCATGGTCCGCGGCACGATCGGTCCCGTGGCCGACTTCAGGTCCGCCGTGGTGGTGGACGCCCTCCCGAAGACCAGGTCGGGCAAGATCCTGCGGAAGACCATGCGGCAGATGGCAGCCGGGGAGCCCTATGCGGTGCCCTCGACGATCGAGGACCCGGCGGTCCTCGCCGTGCTGGAGCCGCTGCTGCGGCCCGTGCCCGCAGAATGACCCGTCTGCAGGGCTAGCGGTCCGCGCTGTTCCGCGCCCAGCTGTACTCGAACTCGGGGCGTCCCCTCGTGCCGTAGCGGGGCGTGCGGAGGACGGACTGCTGGTCCGCGAGGTACTCCAGGTACCGCCGCGCGGTGACCCTGGACATGGACAGCGCCTCCGACACCTCGATGGCGGACGTGGGTTCCTGCAGCGACTTCAGCAGGCGCGAGACCGCGCGGAGGGTCTCTGCGGAGAGTCCCTTGGGCAGGGTGGCGGCGGTGGCGGGCCGGAGCGAGGCGAACGCCTGGTCCACCTCGGCCTGCGTGGTGGCGGTCGCCTGCTCCACCAGGTTCTGGCGGAAGTCCCGGTAGGTGCCGAGTTTCTCCCTGAACGCCGAGTACGTGAAGGGTTTGATGAGGTACTGCACGATGCCGGACGAGATGGCGGAGCGCACCACGTGCAGATCCCGCACCGCCGTGATGGCGATGATGTCGAGCGGCAGACCGAGCCCGCGGATCCGGCGGATGATGTCGAGACCGTGGGCATCCGGCAGGTTCATGTCGAGCAGCATGAGGTCCGCGACGAGGTCGGCCCTGCCCGGTGCCTCGCCGGACGGCTGGAGGAAGACCGCGAGCTCCGCCCCACTCCGGGCGACGCCGACGAGCTCGAACCCGTCGAGCCGCCGGACGTACTCCGCATGGGCGTCCGCGGCCACCGGATCGTCCTCGACGACCAGGACACGTATTGCGCTCACGGGTGGCCCCCGTCGACGGCCAGGCGCACGGCCGGCGGACCCGACCGGTCCGGGGTGCCCGCGGGAGCCCCAGGGTAGGGGAGCCGAACCATGAAGCGGGCCCCGCCGTCCTCCGTGTCCGTCACCTCGAGCGTGCCCGCGAAGCGCTGGACGGCCTGCCGGACCAGCGCCAGCCCGAAACCGCGGCCGGCACCGGTGTCCTCCGCCGATTGCTTCGTGCTGTAGCCGACCTCGAACACCTTCGCCTTCTCGGAGTCGGGGAGGCCGTTCCCGCTGTCCTCGACGACGATCTCGAGTTCGGCCGTGCCGTTCCCGCCCGCCAGGCGGCGGACGACGAGGAGGACGCGGGATTCCTCCGAACCGGCCGCTTCGTCGAAGGCGTTGTCGAGGAGGTTGCCGATGATCGTCACGAGGTCCACGGGGTTCAGCGACCCGGCCTGCGCGTCGGGTGCGATCTGCGAGGTCAGGGTGATCCCGCGCTCGTTGGCCTGCGCGGCCTTGCCCACCAGCAGGGCCGCGAGGAAGGGCTCGTCGATGGCCTCGACCACCTCGTCGGTGAGGCGCTGGGACTGCTGCAGGTCCCGGGTGGCGAAGTCGATGGCGTCCGCGCTCCTGCCGAGTTCCACGAGCGACACGATCGTGTGCAGGCGGTTGGCGTGTTCGTGGGTCTGCGAGCGGAGGGCATCGGTGAGGGTGCGCATGGTCTCGACCTGTCCGGTCAGGGCCTCGATCTCCGTGTGGTCCCGCAGGGTCGTGACGGTGCCGAGCGCCCCGTGCGGATGGACGGCCCGCCCGGGGATGGACGGCGGGACGGCGGGTTCCTGGTTGACCACGAGCACCCGGCTCTCGGTCAGGTGTACCTCGTCGCGCGCCCGCCGCCCCGAACCGAGGAGGTCCCGCAGGGACGGTGCGACCGCGAGGTGCGACGCCGGTATCGGCTTCCGTGTCCCGTCCAGTCCGAGGAGCCGCGCGGCCTGGTCGTTGTAGAGGACGAGGGAGCCGGCCGCATCGGTCAGCAGGAGGCCCTCGCGGACGGAGTGGAGCACGGAATCGTAGAACACGAAGGTGCGCGAGAGCTCGGCGGGTCCCATTCCCAGCGTCGCATCCCGCAGTCGTCGGCTGAGCAGGTAGGAGGCCAGCGCGCCGAGGGCGCCACCGTGATGC
>NZ_CP024915.1:936114-943180 GCF_002953615.1 Arthrobacter agilis
CCGCCGCGACCATCGCCCGCACCGCCCCGCCGTCGTCGACCACGGGGACGATGGACCGGATGGACGGGCCGAGGGTGCCGGCGTAGGTCTCGGTCTGCGTCCGGCCGGCCAGCGCCTCGGAGACCGAGCCGATGTAGGGCCTGCCGATCTGCTCCGGGGTGCGGTGCGTGAAGCGCGTCCTGTCGGTGTCCATGATCGTGATGAAGTCCACGCCCAGCCGGTCCATGACGTCCACGGCGTAGGGCTGCAGGGTGGCCGAGGGATCAGGCCCCTCGACGGCTTCGAGGACCGCCGGTTCGAGGGCGATGGCCGTGGCGACCGCGACCATGCGTTCGGCCGTGGCGTCGTTGACGCCCTGTTCGGCGTCCGCGTAGAGGATGACCGAGAGGGCAGCGGCAAGGACGAGGATGAACAGGAGTTGGGCCACGAAGAACTGCTGGGCGAGGCTCCATCGACTCACGCCGTGATCCTGCTCCTTCCGGTTCCTGCCGGTCCGGGACCGGGCCGCCGCGCCCCGGCGCCGGGCCACGACCAGTATGAACTCAATCGTGACCCCGGTCACGCCCGATGCGATGATGATGGGGAAATACTCAACAGTACGCTTCCTGGTACCTCCCCCGCGGACGAAGAACGACCTTCCCCGCCGGCGCCACCGGGCGGCCGAACACCTAGGGAGACACCATGGCTATGGCGCCATCGCGGTCCGACAGCGGACCCGCACAACCCCGCAAGCGGGTCGACAAGACCCACTTCCTCTACATCGCGGTCATCGTCGCCGTGGTGCTCGGCGCGATCCTCGGCCTGGCCGCCCCCGAATTCGCGAAGGCGCTCAAGCCGCTCGGGACGGGCTTCATCAACCTCATCAAGATGATGATCGCCCCCATCATCTTCTGCACCATCGTGCTCGGTATCGGTTCCATCGCCAAGGCTGCGACGGTCGGCAAGGTGGGTGGCCTGGCACTCGGCTACTTCATCCTCATGTCCACCTTCGCGCTCGCCATCGGCCTCGTCGTGGGCAACCTCATCCAGCCCGGCGAGGGCCTCGACATCTCGTCCTCGACCTACGAGGTGCCGGAGTCCGCCGAGGGCGGCGAGGGCGGCACCGTCGGCTTCCTGCTCAGCATCATCCCGACGACACTCCTGTCGGCCCTGACCGGGCCGAGCATCCTGCAGACCCTGTTCGTCGCGCTGCTCGTCGGCTTCGCCCTGCAGAAGATGGGCTCGGCGGGCAAGCCGGTCCTCCGCGGCATCGGACACATCCAGGCACTGGTCTTCCGCATCCTCGTCATGATCATGTGGCTCGCGCCCATCGGCGCCTTCGGCGCCATCGCGGCCGTGGTCGGTGAGACCGGCATCCAGGCGATCATCAGCATGGCCACCCTGATGATCGCGTTCTACATCACCTGCATCCTCTTCATCGTCGTCATCCTCGGCGGGCTGCTGAAGCTCGCCACCGGCGTCAACATCCTGAAGCTGATGAAGTACCTCGGCCGCGAGTACCTGCTCATCTTCAGCACCTCGTCCTCCGAAGCGGCGCTGCCCCGCCTCATCGCGAAGATGGAACACCTCGGTATCTCCAAGCCCGTGGTCGGCGTGACCGTCCCCACCGGGTACTCCTTCAACCTGGACGGGACCGCCATCTACCTCACGATGGCCTCGCTCTTCGTCGCGGAAGCCCTGGGCAAGCCGCTGGCCCTCGGCGAGCAGATCTCCCTCCTGATCTTCATGATCATCGCCTCCAAGGGTGCGGCCGGCGTCACAGGTGCCGGTCTCGCGACCCTTGCCGGCGGCCTGCAGTCGCACCGCCCCGACCTGGTGGACGGTGTCGGCCTGATCGTCGGTATCGACCGGTTCATGTCCGAGGCCCGTGCCCTGACGAACTTCACCGGCAACGCCGTCGCCACCGTCCTGATCGGGACCTGGACCAGGGAGATCGACCGGGGCCGCGTCGACGAGGTCCTCGAGGGACGCCTGCCGTTCGACGAGACCACGATGAGCACCGATCACCGCTTCGACAACGACGACGTCGAGGACGGCGCGGAAGCCAGGACCGAGGCCGCCGTCCGGGGGAACACCGCTCCCTGACGCACGTACCTGTCGGACGGAGGTCCGCAACGAGACGACGGCGACGCCCCGGATTGCTTCCGGGGCGTCGCCGTCTCCGTCCGGCGGCCGCGAACCGGTGCCTGCCGGCACGGCGCGGCACTCCGGCGCCCGTCCGTCGGACCGACCTTCGACCTCTGGTCGAGGTTCAAGGCTCGCGCCCGAACAGCAGGGCCCGCCACGGCGGTCGCCGTGGGCGTTGTACCGTTGACTATGAGAAATGCCGCTCGCGTTGGATCGTCGACCGGCCCGCACCGATTCTGATGGAAGCGTGGAGAACAACGTGAGTAGTGAACAGGGTTCCACAACTCTGCCCAGCGCAGTGGACGCGGGACTGGGCCCGACCGGCCGCCCTGTGACGGAATTCCCCGAGCCGAGGGTCCTGGAGTCGCACGGCCCGGCGCGGGTCATCGCGATGGTCAACCAGAAGGGCGGCGTCGGGAAGACGACGTCGACCATCAACCTGGGCGCGGCACTCGCGGAGGCCGGACGGAAGGTCCTGCTGGTCGACTTCGACCCCCAGGGCGCCCTGTCCGCGGGCCTCGGCACCAACCCGCACGAACTCGACGTGACGGTGTACAACATGCTGATGGACCGGAAGGTGACCATCCACGACGCCATCCAGCACACCGCGATCGAGAACATCGACCTGCTGCCGGCGAACATCGACCTGTCCGCCGCCGAGGTGCAGCTCGTCAACGAGGTGGCCCGCGAGCAGGTCCTCGACCGCGCGCTGCGCAAGGTGTCGGACGACTACGACGTCATCCTGATCGATTGCCAGCCCTCCCTCGGACTGCTGACGGTCAACGCCCTCACCGCGGCACACGGGGTCATCATCCCGCTGATCTGCGAGTTCTTCGCCCTGCGTGCCGTCGCGCTGCTGGTGGAGACCATCGAGAAGGTGCAGGACCGCCTGAACCCGAGGCTCCAGATCGACGGCGTGCTCGCCACGATGTACGACGCGCGGACCCTGCACAGCCGCGAAGTCATCGCGCGCCTCGTGGAGGCGTTCGGGGACAAGGTCTTCGAGACCGTCATCAAGCGCACCATCAAGTTCGCGGACGCGACCGTGGCCGCCGAGCCCATCACGTCCTATGCGGCGAACCACTCCGGAGCCGACGCCTACCGCAGGCTCGCGAAGGAGCTCATCAGCAGGGGTGGAGCGCCCTAGTGCCGATCGCCCCCGGGTCCGCCCGGTACAGCTAGATGGTGCCCATGACCACGCGTGGGGCAGGACGGCCGACGACGGTGGACCCCGGGGCCCGGGGCGGAGCCGCAGCCCCGGCGGCCGACGGCGACGACAATGCGGCGCCGGCGGCCACGGGTCGCCCTGTCTTCGAGGTGCAGCTCACCAACTTCAGCGGGCCTTTCGACCTGCTGCTGAACCTGATCTCACGGCGGGAACTCGACATCACGGAGATCGCCCTCGCACAGGTCACGGACGAGTTCATCGCCCACATCCGGAGGATCCAGGCCGCCGAGGGCGAATGGAAGCTCGACGAGGCGAGCGAGTTCCTCGTCGTCGCGGCCACGCTGCTCGACCTGAAGGCAGCGCGGCTCCTGCCGGCCGGCGCCGTCGAGGACGAGGAGGACATCGCGCTCCTCGAAGCCCGCGACCTCCTGTTCGCCCGCCTCCTCCAATACAGGGCGTTCAAGGAGATGGCTCGGCACCTCGCGCAGCGGCTCGAGGAGGAGGACGCGCGCCACCCCCGCGACGTCCCCCTCGAACCCGCGTTCACCCGACTCCTCCCTGAACTCGTGTGGAAGCATTCCGCCGAGGAGTTCGCCGCCCTCGCCGCGAAGGTGCTGGCTCCGCGCCAGGAGCAGCCGCTGCAGGTCAGCATCGAGCATCTCCACGCACCACCGGTCAGCGTGCGGGACGAGGCCGTGGTGCTCCAGGACCTGCTGCTGGCCCGCGGCCCGCTGTCCTTCCGGCAGCTGACGGCGGACGCCGCGTCGCGCCTGGTGCTCGTGGTGCGGTTCCTCGCGCTGCTCGAACTGTTCCGGGACGGCGCCATCTCCTTCGAGCAGTCGGCGCCGCTGTCCGAGCTGCTGGTGACCTGGAGCGCCGAGGACGACCGGTGGACTGCGGAACGGTTGACGAGCGACTTCGAAGGGGACCTCGTCGGAGCGCACGGTGACGGGGGCCGGCATGGATGAGCCCACCGGAGCCGATTCCGGCAGCGGGGAGATCCCCGTCGAGGAACTCCCGGGCGGGCTCCGCGGAGCGGTGGAGGCGATCCTCATGGTCGCCGACCGCCCCGTCACGGACGAACAGCTCGCTGCAGTGCTCGAGCGTCCGACGGCCCTGGTGCACGCGGTACTCGTGGAACTGCAGCGCGAGTACGACGGCTATACTGGGTCCGGCCCCCAGAACACCGAGCGCACTTCGCCGCGCGGTTTCGAACTACGGACCATCGCCGGCGGGTGGCGCATCTTCTCCCGGAAGCACTTCGCCTCCGTTGTCGCCGACTTCGTGCTCGACGGCCAGTCAGCCCGGCTCTCACAGGCAGCACTCGAGACCCTGGCGGTCATCGCGTACCGCCAGCCGGTGTCCCGTGCCCGGGTCTCAGCGATCCGGGGCGTCACTGTCGACTCGGTGGTCCGGACGTTGCTCCAGCGAGGACTGGTCGTCGAGCTCGAGACCGATCCGGAGACCGGTGCGGTCCTCTATGGGACCACCACCCTCTTTCTGGAAAGATTGGGGCTGGGCAGCGTCGACGAATTGCCCCGGATCGCTCCCCATCTGCCGGGCCTCGAGAGCCTTGGGGAGTATGACGAGACGACGTACTGAGCACGACCTACGAGAAGGACTTTCTACATGACACAGCAGCCAGGATCCGGTTCCGGACGCAATACGCCGCGCCGCGGCGGGTCGACCGGACGCCCATCCGATGCTGCCCGTGGCCGGAAGTCCTCGCCCCGCGGCGGCTCGGCGCAGGGCGGAGGCCGTCCGGCCGAGGGACGACCCTTCCAGGAGCGAGCAGAGCGCGGCGGCCGGTCCGAGGGCCGTCCGTCCCAGGACCGCGGCGGGCGCGATGCCGGCCGGTCCGAGGGCCGTCCGTCCCAGGACCGTTCAGAACGCGGCGGCCGCTCCGCCGAAGGCCGCCCGGCCTCCGCGGGCGGTGGACGCCGTGATTCCGCCGAGGGCCGTGCCCGTTCCGCCGCCGGCCGCCCGTCCTCGGGAACCCCGTCGGGCCGCTTCGGCGCGAAGACCTCCGGACGCCCCGCTGCCGGCTCCACGCCGGGCTCCCGCTCCGGCGGGCAGGAGGGCGCCGGACGCCAGAAGCCCGCGGGACCCAAGGCCTTCGGCCGCGAGCGGTTCGGGCAGAATCTCGGACCGGTGCGTCCGGCCAGGCCCAGGCGTGCGAGCCGCCCTGCGGACGAGATCGACGTCCACAACCCGGAGGGCGTGCGCCTGCAGAAGGTCATGGCGCTCGCGGGCGTCGCCTCCCGCCGTGTCTGCGAGGAGATGATCCTCGACGGCCGCGTCGAGGTGGACGGCACTGTCGTGACGGAGCTCGGCGTGCGGGTCGATCCGGAGCAGGTCGCCATCCACGTGGACGGGATCCGCCTGCAGCTGGACGAGCACCTGAAGTACTACGTCTTCAACAAGCCGCGCGGGGTGGTCTCCACGATGGAGGATCCGGAGGGCCGCCCCTGCATCAGCGACTTCCTGAAGAACAAGAACAAGAACGAGCGCCTCTTCCACGTCGGCAGGCTCGACGCGGAGACCGAGGGCCTGCTCCTGCTCACGAACGACGGCGAGCTCACCAACCGCCTGACCCACCCGTCCTACGAGGTCCCGAAGACGTACCTCGTCCAGGTCCGCGGACCGATGGCGCAGGGTGTCGGCGCCCAGATGAAGGAGGGCATCGAGCTCGAGGACGGACTCGCCCAGGTGGACTCCTTCAAGCTCGTCGATTCGACGCCGGGCCACGTCCTCGTCGAGGTCGTCCTGCACTCCGGCCGCAACCGCGTGGTCCGGAGGCTCTTCGACGCCGTCGGCCACCCCGTCGAGCGCCTCGTGCGCACCCAGCTCGGACCCATCCGGGTCGGCGACCAGCGCCAGGGCAGCATCCGCGTGCTCGGGCGCCAGGAGGTCGGGCACCTGCTGGCATCGGTGGGCCTCTAGCCGATGTCCACGCGCACGGAACAGGGAACCCACCTCGCCGGTCCCGTCCTGGTCATCGGGGCGGGCCTGCTGGGGGCGAGCATCGGGTTGGGCCTGCGCGCGCGCGGGCTCGACGTCGTCCTGTCCGACAGCTCGCCGTCGACGGAGGCGGTGGCCCGCGACATCGGTGCGGGCCGGCTCCTCGGCCAGGCGCAGGGCGCCGGCGAGTCGGTGTCACCCGAGCTGGTGGTCGTGGCGACGCCGCCCGACGTCACCGCCCGCGTGGTGGCCGGGGCACTGCTGGCCTATCCCGGCGCCGTCGTCGTGGACATCTGCAGCGTCAAGGAAGCCGTCCTGCGTGAACTCTCGGCGACCCCGGACGCCGCTGCGCACCTGTCCCGCTACGTGGGGACGCACCCCATGGCGGGCCGTGAGAAGTCCGGTCCGGTCGCCGCGCGGGCCGAGCTGTTCACCGGAGCACCCTGGGTCCTCTGCGCACACGCCGACAGCGCGCCCGAGGCCGTCCTGCGCGCCGAGTCGCTCGCCGTCGACCTCGGCGCCGTGCCCGCACGCATGTCCGTCGAGGAGCACGACGAGGCCGTCGCGCTCATCTCCCACCTCCCGCAGGTGGTGTCGTCGCTCGTCGCGAGCAGGCTGCAGGACTCACCCGTCCAGGCACTCTCCCTCGCGGGGAACGGGCTGCGGGACGTCACGCGGATCGCTGCGAGCGATCCGCGCCTGTGGGTGCAGATCCTGTCGGCCAACGCCGCCCGGCTCGTCGACATCCTCTACGGCGTCCGGGAGGACCTCGACCGCCTGATCGGCACGCTCGAGGACCCGACGGCGGGC
>NZ_CP024915.1:943442-951162 GCF_002953615.1 Arthrobacter agilis
CGGCAAGCACGGGACGCCGCCCAACTCCTTCGCACGCCTGACCGTGCTCGTCGACGACGTTCCGGGCCAGATCGCGAAGCTCCTCACGGAGATCGGCCACACCGGGATCAACGTCGAGGATTTCCGGCTCGAACACTCCCCGGGACGCGAGGTGGGCCTCGCCGAGCTCTCCGTCCTGCCAGGCAAACGACAAGAACTGACGGAGTCCCTCGTGCAGCGGGGCTGGAAGGTAGTGCAGTGATTCAGATCTCAGCAGAGACCATGCAGACATCCGACGCGGCGGAGCCGGCGGGGGAGGCGGCGGCGTCGAGCCCCTACTCCGGCTTCCGCCTCGGCAAGTCCCTCGTCGTCGCCATCGACGGCCCGTCGGGGTCGGGCAAGTCGAGCGTCAGCCGCGAGGTGGCCCGGCGCCTGCGCGCCGCCTACCTGGACACCGGGGCGATGTACCGGGCGGTCACGCTCCACTGCATCGCCACGGGCATCGACCTGGAGGACCGGGTCGCCGTCGAGGCGGCCGCGCGATCCATCGAACTCTTCATCAGCACCAGTCCGGACCGTGAGTCCGTGACGATCTCCGGCGACGACGTCACCGCGGCCATCCGCGAGCCGGAGGTGTCCTCGGCCGTCAGCGCGGTCGCGACGACCATGGGCGCCCGTGCGGAACTGATCCGCCGGCAGCGTGCGCTGATCGCCGGTGCAGGGCACCGCATCGTCGCCGAAGGGCGGGACATCACCACCGTCGTCGCCCCCGATGCCGAAGTGCGGATCCTCCTCACCGCGAGCGAGGAGGCCCGGCTGCGCCGTCGTGGCGACCAGCTCGGCGGGACGCAGTCGGAGGCCCAGCTCAAGCAGCAGGTCACCGAGCGTGATGCCAAGGACTCGACAGTGGTCGACTTCCAGCAGGCAGCGGACGGCGTGGTCACGCTCGACTCCTCGGACCTCGACTTCGAGCAGACCGTCGCGGCGGTCCTCGGCATCGTGCGCACGGTCGCGCACTAGCACCACCGCAAGAGCTTCCGGGCGCGAGCCCATCAGGATTACCGTCGGGAGACGGTGAACACCAACCGAAGGAAACAACGATGAGCGAGAACCTTTCGCCGAACGCGACGGACCAGGGCGCCGGACCCGACGAGGACTACGAGCCCACCGGCGAGGACCAGGTCAGCGAGCTGCTCGACACGCTCGACGACGCCGAGGCCGAGCAGCGGGCCGCGTCGCTCCGCGCCGGCCTCGAGGACTACGAGCTCGACGACGAGGACGCAGCGCTCCTCGCCCGCCAGGACGAGGACTTCGACGACGAGGCGGAGGGCCGGCTCAACCCCGTGCTCGCCATCGTCGGGCGACCGAACGTCGGCAAGTCCACCCTGGTGAACCGCATCCTCGGCCGCCGTGAGGCCGTCGTCGAGGACACCCCCGGCGTGACCCGTGACCGCGTGTCCTACCCGGCCCAGTGGTCGGGCCGCAACTTCACCCTGGTGGACACCGGTGGGTGGGAGCAGGACGCGAAGGGCATCGCCGCGCGCGTGGCCGACCAGGCGGAGATCGCGGTCGACATGGCCGACGCCGTCCTGCTCGTGGTGGATGCGACCGTCGGTGCCACCGCGACCGACGAGGCGGTCGTGCGCATGCTGCGCCGCAAGAAGAAGCCCGTCATCCTCGTGGCCAACAAGGTCGACGACATCCAGAACGAGGCCGACGCCTCCGTGCTGTGGGGACTCGGGTTCGGACAGCCGTGGCCGGTGTCGGCCCTGCACGGGCGCGGCACCGCCGACATGCTCGACGAGGTCAACAAGACCCTGCCCGAGTTCTCCGAGCACGGCGGGATCGAGCGCTCCGGCGGCCCGCGCCGGATCGCACTCATCGGACGACCGAACGTCGGCAAGTCCTCCCTCCTGAACAAGCTCGCCGGCTCCGACCGTGTGGTCGTCGATCCCCTCGCCGGGACCACCCGCGACCCCGTGGACGAGATGATCGAGCTCGGCGGACGCACGTGGCGCTTCGTCGATACCGCGGGCATCCGCCGCCGGGTGCACATGCAGCAGGGGGCCGACTACTATGCCTCGCTGCGTACGCAGTCGGCACTGGAGAAGGCGGAGGTCGCCGTCGTGCTCCTCGCCGTCGACGAGGTGCTGAGCGAGCAGGACATCCGCATCCTGAACATGGCCATCGAGTCCGGGCGCGCGATCGTGCTGGCCTTCAACAAGTGGGACCTGCTCGACGACGAACGCCGCCGGTACCTCGAGCGTGAGATCGAGCAGGACCTGGCGCACGTCGACTGGGCGCCGCGCGTCAACATCTCGGCGCTGACGGGGTGGCACAAGGACCGCCTGGTGCCCGCGCTGGACGTCGCGCTCGAATCGTGGGACCGGCGTATCCCGACGGGACGCCTCAACGCCTTCCTCGGTGAGCTCGTCGCCGCCCACCCGCACCCGGTGCGCGGTGGCAAGCAGCCCCGCATCCTCTTCGGCACGCAGGCCTCGAGCCGTCCGCCGAAGTTCGTCCTCTTCACCACGGGCTTCCTGGATCCGGGGTACCGCCGCTTCATCACGCGCCGCCTGCGGGAGACGTTCGGCTTCGAGGGCACACCCATCGAGGTCAGCATGCGCGTCCGCGAGAAGCGCAGCCGCAAGCGCTGACACCTCGCCGGTGTGCTGACCCGCCCGGGAAATGCTGTATTGTTATCCGAGTGGTTTGGCCTGCTGGACAGGCCGATCGGGATGTGGCGCAGCTTGGTAGCGCACTTGACTGGGGGTCAAGGGGTCGCAGGTTCAAATCCTGTCATCCCGACACTGCAGGGCCCGTTTCCACCGGCTTGATGGCCGGCGGAGGCGGGCTTTTTGCATGTCCGGGGGCAGGGCGAGCTCCTTCGCGCGGGGCAGGTGAGAGGCGCGTCACGGCGTCGCCGGATATGCCTATACTCGACCAGTATCCGTACCCGGGCGGGCAGTCCTGCCGCCCGGGAACCCGTGCGTCCGAAAGGCAACCATGAGCAACATCCCCGATGGCCTCTACTACACCGCGGAGCACGAATGGGTCAGTGAGCCCGCCGTCGACGGCACCGTGCGCATCGGCATCACCGACTTCGCCCAGGACGCGCTCGGGGACGTCGTCTACGTGCAGATGCCCGAGGAGGGCACCAGTGTGGCCGGCTCGGACGTCATCGGCGAGGTCGAGTCGACCAAGAGCGTCAGCGACATCTATGCCCCTGTCACGGGCGAGGTCGTCGCGCGCAACGAGGCGCTCGACGACGACCCGTCCCTGATCAACTCGGACCCCTACGGCGAGGGGTGGCTGCTCGAGATCAAGGTGGCCGATCCTTCCGTGGTGCAGAACCTCCTGAGTTCGGGCGACTACTCCCAGCAGGTAGGCTAGTTCTACCCGGCGAAGGCAGCGGGGATGGTGCGGCTGGTGACAACCTGGCGCACCGCGCAGTAGGGGAGGAAAGACCGATGGAGCCCGATGGAAATCCAGCCGTGAATGGAGAAGAGCCGAACATGACGTCTCCTGAGACAACGACGATCGGTCTGCCGCCGCAAGCCGCGACGACCGAACTGGAGCGGCACCTGACGCGCGAGGAGCAGGCGTCCGTCGCGGCACTGCCGGCAGGCTCCGCACTCCTGATCGCCCACTCGGGACCGAACGCCGGCGCCCGGTTCCTCCTCGACGAGGACATCACGAAGGCCGGCCGGCACCCGAACGCGGACATCTTCCTCGACGACGTGACGGTCTCCCGTCAGCATGCCGAGTTCCGCCGGACCGACACCGGCTTCATGGTCGTGGACACCCGCAGCCTGAACGGGACGTACGTCAACAACGACCGCGTCGATTCCGTCGCGCTGCGCAACGGCAACGAGGTGCAGATCGGCAAGTTCCGGCTGACCTTCTACTCGGCGCGCACCGTTCCCGGCCAGGCCACCCAGCACACCGCAGCGCAGGCCTAGTCCGCTCCATGCCTTCCTCCCAACCCGCCCGCCGCCCGGCCGGCGTCGCGTCCGGCCTCTCCGGCTCCGGTGTCCTGAACATCGGTGAGGTCCTGCGCGAACTGGCCGGGGATTTCCCCCAGGTGACGGCGTCGAAGATCCGTTTCCTCGAGGAGAAGGGTCTGATCTCCCCGCAGCGCACGCGTGCCGGGTACCGCAAGTACACCGGACACGATGTCGAACAGCTGCGCTTCGTCCTCGCACTGCAGCGGGACCAGTACCTCCCGCTGAAGGTCATCAAGGACTACGTCGACGCGATCGACCGCGGCGAACGTCCCGATTCGCTGCCCGGAGGCATGACGCTCTCCCCGCGGGTGGTGTCCGACCAGCTCTCCCGCGAGCTCACTGCGCACGGACGGAGGCTGACGGCGGAGACCCTCGCCGCCGAGGCGGGCGCGCCCCGGAGGCTCGTCGACGACCTCGTGAGTTTCGGGCTGATCACCGCCGTGGACAACCGCTTCGACGAGCACGCCCTCAAGATCACCAGGGCGTGCGTCCAGCTCGAGAGCCACGGGATCGAGCCCCGCCACCTGAGGCCGTTCCGCGCGGCCGCCGACCGCGAACTCGGGCTCGTCGAGCGGGTCGTCGCCCCCGTCGCCTCCCGCAAGGACGTGGCATCGAAGGCGCGGGCCGCGGAGACGGCGCGTGAGATCAGCGAGTTGTGCCTCGGCCTGCACAGTGCCCTGGTGCACAGCCAGATAGCCCGGATGGACAGTTAGGCGGCATCCCGTGATCGAAGTAGAAGTGGTGGGCGTGCGGATCGAACTGCCGTCGAACCAGCCCCTGGTCCTGCTCAAGGAGACCGCGGGGGAGCGTCACCTGCCCATCTGGATCGGAGCGCCGGAGGCCAGTGCCATCGCCTTCGTGCAGCAGGGCATCGTGCCGCCACGGCCCATGACCCACGATCTGCTCGTCGACGTCGTCGCCGCGGCGGGCAAGGAGATCTCCGAGGTACGCATCACCTCGGTGGAGGACACCGTCTACCACGCGCAGCTCGTCTTCAGTGACGGCGTGACGGTGAGTTCGCGGGCCTCGGACGCCCTGGCCGTCGCACTGCGCGTGCCCTGTCCCATCTACTGTGCCGACGAGGTCCTGGCGGTCGCCGGCGTCGAGATCGCCGATGCCGACGCGGAGGACGCGGAGGACGGCGACACGGAGGAGACCGCCGAGAAGGAGGTGCTCCAGTTCCGGGAGTTCCTCGCCGATGTCGAGCCCGAGGACTTCGAGCGCTGACGGCCCGGGTGGGCTGCAGGCCCACCGTCGGAGGCGCGATCGGCGAGCCGCAGGCGACACGCCGACCCTTGGGGCCCAGCATCTTTGACCTCGACCCTCCCGCGATCTAACGTCGAAGCATACAGTTCCCATTGCGTGTGCGGGGGGCCCGGGGCACACTTGAGTGCACATCCTGAGGTTCCGCCCGCCCGGCAAATGTCCCCGGGAACCCGACGAGGAGGCAGCACGTGAGTCCGAAGGGTGACGCCGGCAAGGCATCCAGCCCGGCAGGCGCTGGTGTCCCGCCGAGCGCCCAGGGCTTACTGTTCACGGAAGACCTCCCCGTTCTCGACGAAGACGCCGGATATCGCGGTCCCACCGCCTGCAAGGCCGCAGGCATCACCTACCGGCAGCTCGACTACTGGGCACGTACCGGGCTCGTCGAACCCGCTGTCCGCGGGGCTTCGGGATCGGGCACGCACCGCCTCTACGGATTCCGCGACATCCTCGTCCTCAAGGTGGTCAAGCGCCTGCTGGACACCGGGGTGTCCCTCCAGCAGATCCGCACCGCCGTGGAGCACCTCCGTGAGCGGGGCGTCGAGGACCTCGCCCAGATCACGCTCATGAGCGACGGCGCGAGCGTCTACGAGTGCACGTCCGCTGACGAGGTCATCGACCTCGTGCAGGGCGGACAGGGCGTCTTCGGGATCGCGGTCGGCCGGGTGTGGCGTGAGGTCGAAGGAAGCCTCGCGGCCCTTCCGAGCGAGCATGCTCCCGACCAGGAGTACCCCGGCGACGAACTCAGCAAGCGCCGGGCGACGCGCAAGATCAGCTGACAGCCGGCTTAGGGTCCGTCCTGACGGCATCGCCCGCCCTGACACGGCGCGGCTCGGGAGCAGGAAGCTCCGCACCCCCTGATCGGGGCGTTCGTCCCCCTGAAGGATCGGTCCGGTCAGCGCTTCGGGCTGCGGCTCCGCATCCTGCCGGAATCGACGACGCTCTTCAGGAGGTCGTCGAAGTAGCCCGATGCCTGGCGCGCCGACTCGCCCGGCCAGTGGTGGACCGAGTGGGCGGCCCCCTGGATCTGCTGCCAGTTCGCCTGCTCGGGGATCGTGGGGCTCAGCAGCAGGCCACCGAACATCTGCCGCATCTCGCGGAGCCGGAACGTGTGCTCGTCCGACGTCGAGCGCACCCGGTTCGCGACGATGCCCGCGGTCTTGAGGTCGGGTGCGAATTCGCGGCGGAAGAGCTCGAGGGCCCGCATGGTGCGCTCGGTCCCCGCGACGGAGAACAGGCCCGGCTCTGCCACGAGCAGGACCTTGTTGCTGGCGGTCCATGCGATGCGCGTCAGTCCGTTGAGGGACGGCGGGCAGTCGATCAGCACGAGGCTGTAGCCCTCGACGCGGGACAGGAGCGTCGCCAGCCGGCGCTGGTCACGGCGCCCGAGATCCGGACGGTCGTAGATCCCGGAATAGGCGGATCCCATGGCGACGTCGAGCGTGGACGTGCGCGCTCTCGAATGCCGGGCGGCAGTCGCCACCCAGCCGCTCGGGACCGTGTTGCCGGCCAGGTCGCCGCGCCGCGCATTCTTCAGCAGGCGCCCGATGTCGGTCTGGTCCGACGGCTTCACGCCGAGGGCCGTGGTCGCATCCGCGTGCGGATCGAGGTCGACGACGAGCGTCGGGATGCCGGCTGCAAGTGCGGCCGAGGCCAACCCCGTGGTGACCGACGTCTTGCCCACGCCGCCCTTGAGGCTGCTGATGCTCACTACCTGCACGTTCGAACCCACACCTATCCGGAACCGCCATGGAGGAAGGCGGCTCGCTCTTGATCCCCGTCCATCATAGGGTGGCCCCGCCCGACGCCCGGAACGGCAGGGATGTCCATCACCGGGACGACGACGCCCCGTGCGTTTCGTGCCGTGTCAGGGGCCCTCGACGTGGCGGACGTGCCGGGTAGGATCAGTCCAGCGTGAGGAACCCGACCGGCAAGGATGCAGGAGCACGATGTTCTCGAAGATTCTGGTGGCTAATCGTGGCGAGATCGCCATTCGTGCATTTCGGGCCGGTCATGAGGTGGGCGCGAAGACGGTGGCGGTGTTCCCGCACGAGGACCGGAACTCGATCCACCGGCAGAAGGCCGACGAGGCGTATCTGATCGGTGAGGAGGGCCACCCGGTGCGGGCGTACCTGGACATCGAGGAGATCATCCGGGTCGCGGTCGAGGCCGGCTGTGACGCGATCTACCCGGGCTACGGGTTCCTGTCGGAGAATCCGGGGTTGGCCCGGGCTGCGGCGGACGCGGGGATCACGTTCGTGGGTCCGCCGGCGGACGTGCTGGAGCTCGCCGGGAACAAGGTCAAGGCGTTGGACGCGGCCCGGGCGGCGGGCATCCCGGTGCTGGCGTCCTCGCGGCCGAGCGCCGATGTGGACGAGCTGATCGCCGCGGCGGACGAGATCGGGTTCCCGGTGTTCGCGAAGGCCGTGGCCGGTGGCGGTGGGCGCGGGATGCGGCGGGTGGATACCCGC
>NZ_CP024915.1:951262-957158 GCF_002953615.1 Arthrobacter agilis
GAGGCGTTGCCGGAGGCCCTGGAGGCGGCGATGCGTGAGGCCCAGTCCGCGTTCGGGGATCCGACGATGTTCCTGGAGCAGGCGGTGCTGCGGCCCCGGCACATCGAGGTGCAGATCCTCGCCGACGCCGAGGGCAACGTCATGCACCTGTTCGAGCGGGACTGCTCGCTGCAGCGCCGGCACCAGAAGGTCATCGAGATCGCCCCGGCGCCGAACCTGGACGAGGGGATCCGGCAGGCCCTGCACCGGGACGCGGTGAAGTTCGCGACCGCGCTGGGCTATGTGAACGCGGGCACCGTGGAGTTCCTCGTGGACACGGTCGGGGAGCGGGCCGGCCAGCACGTGTTCATCGAGATGAACCCGCGCATCCAGGTCGAGCACACGGTCACCGAGGAGGTCACCGACGTGGACCTCGTGCAGTCCCAGCTGCGGATCGCCGCCGGGGAGACCCTCAAGGATCTGGGCCTGTCGCAGGAGACGGTGAGCCTGCGCGGCGCCGCCCTGCAAAGCCGCATCACGACGGAGGACCCGGCGAACGGGTTCCGGCCCGATGTGGGACGGATCTCCGCGTACCGGTCCGCCGGCGGAGCCGGGGTACGCCTGGACGGCGGGACGGTGTATGCGGGGGCGGAGATCAGCCCGCACTTCGACTCGATGCTGGTGAAGCTCACCTGCCGGGGCCGGGACTACCCGGCCGCCGTCACGAGGGCGAGGCGTGCGTTGGCGGAGTTCCGGGTCCGCGGTGTCTCCACGAACATCTCCTTCCTGCAGGCGGTCCTGGACGACCCGGACTTCATCGCCGGGAACGTCGCCACCTCCTTCATCGACGAGCGTCCCGAACTGCTCACCGCCCGCATCCCGGCGGACCGCGGCACGAAGCTGCTCACCTGGCTCGCGGACGTGACCGTGAACCAGCCCAACGGGGCACGGCCCGCGCACCTCGACCCACGGGAGAAACTCCCCGAACTGCCCGCATCGACCGCCCTGGCCCACGGTGAGCCCGAGGACCGGCAGGACGCGCAGGCTCCGATGGGGAGCCGGCAGCGCCTGCTGGAGCTCGGGCCGGAGGGCTTCGCGCGGGCGTTGCGGGAGCAGACCGCTGTGGCGGTGACGGACACGACGTTCCGGGACGCGCACCAGTCGCTGCTGGCCACACGGGTGCGGACCCGTGACCTGGTCGCCGCGGGTGCGTCGGTGTCGGCGCTGACCCCGGGATTGCTGTCGGTGGAGGCGTGGGGCGGGGCGACCTATGACGTGGCGCTGCGGTTCCTGGGGGAGGACCCGTGGGAGCGCCTGGACGCGCTGCGCCGCCAGATCCCGGACATCTGCCTGCAGATGCTGCTGCGCGGCCGGAACACCGTCGGCTACACCCCCTATCCCGAAGCCGTCACCACGGCCTTCGTGCAGGAAGCGGCCGCGTCGGGTATCGACATCTTCAGGATCTTCGACGCGCTGAACGACGTGTCCCAGATGGAACCGGCCATCCGCGCGGTCCGGGACACCGGGACCGCGGTCGCCGAGGTCGCCCTGTGCTACACGGCCGACATGCTCGACCCCGCCGAGACGCTCTACACCCTGGACTACTATCTCGACCTCGCCCAGCGGATCGTGGGCGCCGGGGCACACATCCTGGCGATCAAGGACATGGCCGGGCTCCTGCGTCCCGCCGCGGCCGCGAAACTGGTGACCGCCCTGCGGGAACGCTTCGAGGTGCCCGTGCACCTGCACACCCACGACACCGCCGGCGGCCAGCTCGCGACCCTCCTGGCCGCGGTCGACGCCGGGGTGGACGCCGTGGACGTGGCCAGCGCACCCCTGGCCGGGACCACCAGCCAGCCCTCCGCCTCGGCCCTGGTCGCGGCCCTGGCCCACACGCCCCGGGACACCGGCCTGGACCTGGATGCCGTGTGCGCGCTGGAACCCTACTGGGAGGCCGTGCGGCGCATGTACGCCCCGTTCGAATCCGGCCTGCCCGGCCCCACCGGTCGGGTCTACCGGCACGAGATCCCCGGCGGGCAGCTCTCCAACCTCAAGCAGCAGGCCATCGCGCTCGGACTGGGGGAGCGCTTCGAGGCGATCGAGGACATGTACACGGCGGCGGACAGGATCCTGGGCCGCCTGGTGAAAGTCACCCCGTCCTCCAAGGTCGTCGGGGACCTCGCCCTGGCCCTGGTCGGCTCCAACGCGGACCCCGCCGCGTTCCAGGACAACCCGCAGGACTACGACATCCCGGACTCGGTCATCGGATTCCTCAACGGAGACCTCGGCAACCCGCCCGGCGGTTGGCCCGAACCCTTCCGGAGCAAAGCCCTGAAGGGACGCGAACTCAAACCACGCGACGCGGACATCACCGCCGAGGACCGGAAGGACCTCGCCGGGACGCCCGCCGAGCGCCGGCAGGCCCTGAACCGGCTGCTCTTCGCCGGACCCACCAGGGACTTCACCGCCACGAGGGACACGTACGGGGACGTGTCCGTGCTCGGCACCGCGGACTACCTCTACGGGCTGCAACCGGGCACCGAACACGTCATCGAACTCGACAAGGGCGTCCGGCTCATCGCGACCCTCGAAGCCGTGTCCGACCCCGACGAGAAGGGCATGCGTACCGTCATGTGCACCCTCAACGGGCAGATGCGACCCGTGGCCATCCGGGACAAGAACGCCACCAGTGACGTGAAGACCGCCGAGAAAGCCGACCCCGGCACCCCCGGCCACATCCCTGCACCCTTCGCCGGGTCCGTCACCATCACCCTCACCGAAGGAACCGCCGTCACCGCCGGAGACACTGTCGCCACCATCGAAGCCATGAAGATGGAAGCCAACATCACCACCCCCATCACCGGCACCATCCAGCGCACCACGTTCACCGGCACCCGACCCGCCCAGGGAGGAGACCTCCTCCTCACCATCACCCCCGCCTGACGCCACGGGTCGGATCGAGGGGGAGGAGCCGGCAGGCTCGGGGAATGGGGGGGTGCAGCTCCGGCCTGCTGTCGGCCCGGGCGCGGCTAGACTGCGTCGTGTGACCCACTACGACCTCGCCGTCATCGGCTCCGGCTCCGGCAACACGCTCATCTCGCCGGAATGGGCTGACCGGAAGGTCGTCCTCGTCGACGGCGGTACCTTCGGCGGCACGTGCCTCAACGTGGGATGCATCCCCACGAAGATGTACGTCTATCCGGCCCAGCTGGCCGCGGCGGCCGGGGAGTCCTCGCGCCTCGGCGTGGACCTCACCCTCGACCGCGTGCGCTGGAGCGACATCCGGGACAGGATCTTCACCCGGATCGATGCCATCTCCTCGGGCGGGAGGGCCTACCGCGCCGACGAACTCGAGAACGTGACGCTCATCGAGGAGTACGTGCGGCTGACCGGGGAGACGTCGTTCGAGACGGCGTCGGGTGATCTGGTCACCGCCGACCAGGTGGTCATCGCCGCGGGCTCCCGCGCCGTCCTGCCCGAGATCCCGGGCATCTCCCTGCCGCAGGTGCACACGTCGGATACCGTGATGCGCCTTCAGGACCGGCCACGGCGCCTGCTGATCGTGGGCGGCGGGTACATCGCAGCGGAGTTCGCCCACGTCTTCGGCTCCTTCGGGACCGATGTGACCATCGCGGTCCGTTCCGGGGGTATGCTGCGGCAGCTCGACGAGACCGTCTCCGAGGCCTTCACCGAGCACGCGGCGCGGCAGTGGGACCTCCGGCTCGACACCGATGTCACCGGGATCACCGCCAACGACGACGGCAGCGTGACCGTGCGCCTCAGCGGGCCCGCCGGTGCGGTGGACCTCGAGGTCGATGCCGTCCTCATGGCCGTGGGTCGCACTCCCAACACGGACAGGCTCGGCGCGTCGGACGCCGGCCTGGACCTGCACGACGACGGGCGCCTCGCGGTCGACGAGTACCAGCGGGTGCTGCGCGACGGGCGGCCGGTCGAGGGGTTGTGGTCCCTGGGTGACGTGAGCAGCGCCCACCAGCTCAAGCACGTGGCGAACCACGAGGCGAAGATCGTCGCGCACAACCTGCTGCACCCGGAGGCCCTGCGGGCGAGCGACCACCGGTTCGTGCCGTCCGCGGTGTTCTCCCACCCGCAGGCGGCCTCGGTCGGCATGACCGAGGAGGAGGCGCTCCTCCATGCCGAGGCGTCGGGCACCACGATCGTGACCGCCGTGCAGCACTACGGGTCGACGGCGTACGGGTGGGCCATGGAGGACACCCAAGGGTTCGCGAAGATCATCGCCGAGCGGTCGACAGGACGGATCCTGGGTGCGCACATCCTCGGCCACGAGGCGTCCATGATCATCCAGCCCCTGATCCAGGCGATGTCCTTCGGCCTCGATGCCCGCTCGATGGCGCGCGGACAGTACTGGATCCATCCCGCGCTCACCGAGGTGGTCGAGAACGCGCTCCTGAACCTCGCGCTCGACTGAGGCGACCGTCCCTCCGCAGGGTCTGCGGAGGGACCATCGCCTAGACCTTGGCGGTCGAGTAGATCGACTCGACGACGTCCGAGTAGTCCTTGAGGACCTGGGCGCGCTTGATCTTGAGGGACGGGGTCAGGTGCCCGGTCGTCTCCGTGAAGTCGGTCGGCACGATCCGGAACACCTTGATCGCTTCGGCCCGCGACACCGTCGTGTTGGCCGTGTCCACGAGCTCCTGGATCTCGTGGAGCACCGTCGGATGTTCCGAGGCCTCCGCCATGGTGGTGCCGGCGGGGAGCTGGTGCCGCTCGAGCCAGCCCGGCAGCGCTTCCTCGTCGAGGGTGATGAGCGCCGAGATGAAGGGACGCTGGTCGCCGATCACGACGCACTGCGAGACCAGGGCGTTCGCGCGGATGGCGTCCTCCAGCATCGCGGGGATGACGTTCTTGCCGCTGGCCGTCACGATGATCTCCTTCTTGCGGCCCGTGATGCGCAGGAAACCGTCGTCGTCCAGTTCGCCGATGTCGCCGGTACGGAACCAGCCGTCGACGAAGGCCTCGTCGGTGAGCTCCGGGCGGTTGAAGTAGCCCTTCATGACGCAGACACCCTGGGTGAGGATCTCGCCGTCGTCCGCGATCCGCACGGCGTTGCCCGGGAGGGGTGCCCCGACGGTGCCGATCTTGATGCGCCTGGGGGTGTTCACGGTGATGGGCGCCGTGGTCTCCGTCAGGCCGTAGCCCTCGAGCACCATCAGCCCGATGCCGTGGAAGAAGTGGCCGAGCCGGTCACCGAGCGGAGCGCCGCCGGAGACCGCGTGCTGCACGCGGCCACCCATCGCGGTGCGGATCTTGCCGTAGAGCAGCCGGTCGAAGACGGCGTGCTTGACCTTCAGGCCCAGCGGGATCCTGCCCGCCTGCTCGGCCTTCGACCAGGCGATCGCGATGTCCGCGCCGGCGTGGAAGATCCTGCCCTTGCCGCCGTCCTCGGCCTTCAGCATCGAGTTGTTGTAGACCTTCTCGAAGACGCGCGGCACGGCCAGGATGAAGGTCGGCTTGTAGCTCTGGAGGTCCGGGAGCAGGTTCTTGACGTCGGGGGTGTGGGCCACGGTGGCTCCCGCCGCGACGCAGAGTACCGAGATGAAGCGCGCGAAGACGTGCGCCAGGGGCAGGAACATGATGGTCTGGCCGCCCTCGCGCGCCACTTCGGGCAGTGCTGCCGCGGCGTTCTCCGAGAGTTCAACGAAGTTGCCGTGCGTCAGTTCGCAGCCCTTCGGCTTCCCCGTGGTGCCGGAGGTGTAGATGATGGTCGCGACGTCGTCGAGCCCTGCATAGGCACGGCGGTCGGACAGCGTCTGCTCGTCCGTGCCGACACCGGCGGTGCGCAGGGTGTCCAGTCCGTCCCCGTCGAACTGCCAGACGTGCTGCAGGGACGCGATCCCCTCGAGCGCCACCGCCTCGCGCACCACGTTCTCGTGGCGGG
>NZ_CP024915.1:957406-964480 GCF_002953615.1 Arthrobacter agilis
CCATCCTGACGGACGAGGAAGGGGCCCGCCTCGCGGCCGAGACGGCGGGGCAGATCGAGCTGCCGCCGGTCGTCGTCGTCCCGGACCCGCGCCGCGCGGTCGGCCCGCTCGCCCGCGAGATCTTCGCCGGACGGTCCGAGGACGCCCCCGCGCAGCCGACCCCGACCCTCTTCGGCGTCACCGGCACGAACGGGAAGACCACGACCACCTATTTCCTCAACGCCCTCCTGGGCGCCCTGGGCAGGTCCACCGGGCTGATCGGCACCATCGAGATCCGGGCAGGCGGCGAGGCCATCCCCAGCGCGCTCACCACGCCCGAATCGCCCCAGGTGCATTCCCTCCTCGCCCTGATGCGGGAGCGTGGGCTCGCCGCGGCCTCCATGGAGGTCTCCTCGCACGCGCTCGAGTTCGGCCGGGTGGACGGAGTGCGATTCGACGTCGCGGGCTTCACCAACCTCACCCAGGACCACCTGGACCTGCACGGCACCATGGAGGAGTACTTCGCGGTGAAGGCTGCGCTCTTCACCCCCGAGCGGTGCCGGCGAGCAGTGGTGCTCGTGGACGACCCCTGGGGCCGCAGGCTGGCCGCCACGGCGGAGGTCCCCGTGCTGACGGTGCGGACCGACCCGCAGGCGGACGACCGGGACGCGCAGGCCGACTGGACGGTGACCGGGGTCGAACCGAGCGGCCTCGGCCACGCCTTCGTGCTCCAGGGCCGGACGGGCGGGCGACTGCGGATCCGCAGCGGGCTGCCCGGGACGTTCAACATCTCCAACGCCGCCCTGGCGACCGGCATGGTCCTCGCCTCGGGCGTCCCGGTGGAGGACGTCCAGCGCGCCCTGGACGACTCGGACCCCTTCACCACCGAGGTCCCGGGGCGCATGCAGCTCATCGGTGAGGCTCCCGCGGCGATCGTCGACTTCGCCCACAATCCGGACGCCCTCGAACGGACGCTGGCCTCGGTGCGCCGGCCGGGCGGCCGCGTCATCGCGGTCTTCGGCGCCACGGGACAGCGGGACGAGACGAAGCGGCCGATCATGGGGGCGGTGGGCGCACGCCTGTCCGACATCCTCATCGTCACCGACGACGACCCGCACGACGAGGACGAGGCGGTCATCCGACGCGCCGTCCGGGCCGGCGCCGAGACCGCGGTCCGCGACGAGGGGCTCGACTGCGAGGTGCTCGAGGTTTTCCCCCGGGCGGCTGCGATCGACCACGCGGTCGCGCTGTCCACCGTCTCCGACACCGTTCTCATCGCCGGCCGCGGCCACGAGGTGTGGCAGGAGGTGAAGGGCGTCAATCTGTCGCTCGACGATCGCCTGGAACTACGCTCCGCGTTGACAAGGCACGGATTCTCTGGGCTTTCGACGTCCGGGATAGAGTCCTGAACCGTCATGATTGAATTCAGCGCAGCCGAGATCGCGGCACTCACGGGCGGCGTCCTGGTCGGTCCCGACCAGCACGGGTCGGCCATCACCGTCACCTCCGCGGCCACGGATTCCAGGGAGTGCGTCCCCGGGTCCCTGTTCGTGGCCAAGCCCGGCGAGGAGTCCGACGGCCACCTCTTCATCGGTGCCGCCTTCGGGCGCGGAGCCGTCCTGGCGCTGGCCGAACGGGAGGTCACCGGACCGGACGGGACCCCGTTCGCCGCCGTCGTCGTCCCCGACGCGGTCCTCGCCATGGGCGTGCTGGCCGCCGAGACGGTCCGGCGGCTGCGGGCGAACGGCGAGGTGACCGTCATCGGCATCACCGGTTCGGCGGGCAAGACCACCACCAAGGACCTGCTCGCCGGCATCCTCGCGGCCCACGGCCCCACCGTCGCGCCGCGCGGGTCCTACAACGGAGAGGTCGGCGTCCCCCTGACCGTGTTCGAGGCGGACTGGGACACGCGCTACCTCGTCATCGAGATGGGGGCCACGAAGCCCGGCCACATCGCGTACCTCGCGTCGCTCGTGCAGCCGGACCTCGGCGTCGTGCTCGGCGTCGGCTCCGCCCACGCCGGCGAGTTCGGCGGCGTCGAGAACATCGCGAAGGCCAAGGGCGAGCTGTTCGAGGCCCTGCCGGCCGCCGGGACCGCCGTCATCAACGCCGACGACGAGCGCGTCCTGGCCATGCAGGGGCGCACCGGCGCCCGGACCGCCTTCTTCACCTCCTCGGACGACTTCGCAGCCGCCGGGTCCGACGTCGTCCGGGCACGCGACAGCACCACGACGGCGGAGGGCAACCCCGCCTTCACCCTCGTCTTCCCGGACGGCAGCGCCCACGACGTCGTCTCCCCGCTCCTTGGACTGCACCACACCGCCAACCTGCTGGCCGCAGCCACCGTCGCCTACGAGGTCGGCTGCGCTCCCGGGACGATCGCCGCGAGCCTGCGCAGCCAGTCCGCCGCCAGCCGGTGGCGTATGGAGCGCACCGAGCGCGCCGACGGCGTGACGGTCATCAACGACGCCTACAACGCCAATCCCGAATCGATGCGTGCAGCGCTCCGGACGCTCGCCGAACTCGGCCGCGGACGCCGGCGCACGTGGGCCGTGCTCGGCGAGATGCTCGAGCTCGGGGACAGCTCCATCGAGGAGCACGACCTCCTCGGGCGCGTCGTCGTACGCCTCAACATCTCCAAGCTCATCTGCGTGGGACCGAACACCCGGGCACTCTTCAACGGTGCCGTGCTCGAGGGGTCCTGGGGCAGCGAGGCCGTCCATGTCGACGATGTCGACGCCGCGGAGCGCATGCTCGAGGCGGAGCTGGAACCGGGCGACATCGTCCTGTTCAAGTCCTCCAACGGGGCGGGACTGAGATATCTCGGGGACCGCGTCGCCCAGGCCGGCCCCGGCGCGACCGAGCCCCCCGCAGCAGTCGTCGAAGCGGACAGCGGACCTGCCGCTCCCGGAAAGGCCCAGCAGCCGTGATCGCACTCCTCATAGGCTCTGCCTCCGCGCTCTTCTTCGCATTCGTCGGGACACCCCTGTTCATCAAGCTCCTGGTGAACAAGGGCTACGGGCAGTTCATCCGCGACGACGGCCCCACGGCCCATCACATCAAGCGCGGGACGCCCACCATGGGCGGCGCGGTGATCGTCGCGTCGGTACTGCTCGCATACTTCCTGACGCACCTGCTGATGATGGCCACGGGTTCCTCCGTGGGCGGTCCCACGGCCTCCGGACTGCTGCTGCTGTTCCTGGCCGCCGGAATGGGCCTGGTGGGCTTCGCCGACGACTACATCAAGATCTCGAAGCAGCGGAGCCTCGGCCTGAGCGCGCCCGCGAAGATCGTCGGGCAGACCGCAGTGGGCGTGATCTTCGGCGTGCTGGCGCTGATGTTCCCCAACGAGGAGGGGCGGACGCCGGCGTCGACGGCCATCTCCTTCATCCGTGACACGCCGATCGACCTCGCCTTCGCGGGCACGGTCCTCGGCGCGATCCTGTTCGTCATCTGGTCGAACCTCATCATCACCGGCGCGAGCAACGGCGTGAACCTCGCCGACGGGCTCGACGGACTCGCCGCCGGCGCCTCGATCCTGGTCTTCGGCGCCTACCTCCTCATCGGGATCTGGCAGGGCAACCAGAGCTGCGGCTCGCCCGGCGCCGGGAGCGTCTGCTACGAGGTCCGCGACCCGCTGGACCTCGCCCTGATCGCCGGGTCCATGTGCGGTGCCCTGGTCGGCTTCCTCTGGTGGAACACCTCGCCGGCCAAGATCTTCATGGGCGACACCGGCTCCCTCGCCATCGGCGGCGCGATCGCCGGTTTCGCCATCCTGTCCCGGACGGAACTCCTCCTCGTGATCCTCGCGGGCCTGTTCGTCATGATCACGCTCTCCGTGATCATCCAGGTCGGCTACTTCAAGCTGTCGGGCGGCAAGCGCGTCTTCAAGATGGCACCGCTGCAGCACCACTTCGAGCTGAAGGGCTGGCAGGAGGTCACGGTGGTGGTCCGGTTCTGGATCCTTGCCGGACTCTTCGTCGCCGCGGCGCTCGGGATCTTCTACGCGGAATGGGTCGTGGGATGAGCGGATCGGACTCTGCCGGATCGACGGCACCCAACACCTGGGAGACACCCCGGCTCGCCGGTCTGACGACCTGGGACTCGGACTGGGCCGGCCTGCGCGTCGTCGTCGCGGGCATCGGCGCCTCCGGCTTCTCCGCGGCCGACACCCTCGTCGAGCTCGGGGCCGTCGTCGTCGTCGTCGATGCCGGCGCGACCGAGGAGAACGAGGCGAAGGCCGACACCCTGCGCATCGTCGGTGCGCACGCCGTCCTGCTCGGGGCGGAGCACGCAGCGTCCCTGCCCCCGGTCGACGGGGAACCCGCCGACCTCGTCGTCACCTCTCCCGGCTGGCGCCCCACGCAGCCGCTGCTCGCCGAGGCGGCGGCGGCCGGAGTCCCGATCTGGGGCGACGTCGAGCTCGCCTGGCGGGTACGGACCCGCGAAGGCCGCCCGACGGCGGAATGGCTCACCATCACCGGGACCAACGGGAAGACCACCACCGTCGGACTGACGGAGTCCATGCTCCTCGCCGCGGGCAAGCGCGCGGTCGCCGCCGGCAACGTCGGCACACCCATCCTCGACGTGATCCGTGATCCTCAGGGGTACGAGTTCCTCGCCGTCGAACTCTCCAGCTTCCAGCTGCACTGGGCGCACTCCATCTCGCCGCTCGCGAGCGTCTGCCTCAACGTGGCCGAGGACCATGTGGACTGGCACGGCAGCTACGAGGCCTACCTCGCCGCCAAGGCCTCCGTCTACGAGCGGACGAGGATCGCGTGCATCTACAACGTCGAGCAGCGTGAGACGGAGGAGATGGTCGAGGAGGCCGACGTCGTCGAGGGCTGCCGGGCCGTCGGGTTCACCACCGGCATGCCGTCCGTCAGCATGATGGGCGTCGTCGAGGACCTCCTCGTAGACCGAGCCTTCATCGAGCAGCGCAAGGACTCCGCCGCCGAACTCGCCTCCATCAGCGAACTCGGGGAAGTCGTCCCGCGGCACCTGGTCGCCAATGCCCTCGCCGCCGCAGCCCTCGTCCGTGCGGCGGGGATACCGGCGGCTGCGGTGCGCGACGGCATCCGGGCCTTCCAGCCGGGGGACCACCGGATCCAGGTCGTCGAGAACGAGGGCGGGGTGCTCTGGATCAACGATTCGAAGGCGACGAATCCGCACGCGGCCTCGGCGTCGCTGGCCTCGTTCCAATCGGTGGTCTGGGTCGCGGGCGGACTGTCCAAGGGTGTCTCCTACGACGACCTCGTCACCGAGCATGCCCACCGACTGAAGGCCGTCGTGCTTCTCGGGACGGACCCCGCACCGCTGCAGGGCGCCCTCGCCCGACACGCACCCGATGTTCCGGTCTCCCTCCATCCCACCCTTCACACTGGACAGGGGCGCGGCGCCGGCGGGTCAGCCGATCCGGCCGCCGCCCTGATGCAGTGGGCCGTCGCCGAAGCGGCGCGCCTCGCCCAGGACGGCGACACGGTGCTCCTGGCGCCGGCCGCAGCGTCCATGGACCAGTTCTCCTCCTATGCGCACCGGGGAGCCGCCTTCGTGGCGGCCGTCCGTGCACGTGGCGGACAGGGGACAACCGCGAAGGAGTCGTAATGGTGGCCACGCCAACCCGTCCGGGAGGACGCAAGCCCTCGGTCCGGCCCGCCCGGACGAAGGAGACGGGCCGACCGGTCAGCTCCGTCGGCGTAGGCCCCGCACACAGTGCGACGCCCAGCGGGAGCGCCGCAGCGAAGGCACGGACCATCAAGTCCGGTGCTCCGACGGCGGACACCGCCACCACCGGCTCCGCCGACCGGGCGGGCACCGGACTCCGGGCCCGGCTGCGGCGCGGCTGGGTGCTGCTCGAGGGCTCCGACCGCGCGCCCACCGGGTCCAGCTACTACCTGATCCTCGGTTCCGCCCTCGCCCTCACCGCGATCGGGCTCATGATGGTCCTGTCGGCGTCATCCGTCGAAGCGATCTCCGAGGGCAAGGACAGCTTCGACCTCTTCCTCAAGCAGGCCCTGTGGGCCGGCGCCGGGCTCCTCCTGATGCTCGTCCTGTCCCGGCTCGGTCCCCGCGCCTACCGGGCCCTCGCGTGGCCGAGCCTCGGGATCGCGGTGGTGCTGCTGGTCCTGGTGCTCGTCATCGGGGTCGAGATCAACGGCAACAAGAACTGGATCCGCATCGGCAGCCAGACCTTCCAGCCGTCCGAACCGACGAAGCTCGCCATCGCCCTGTGGTTCGCCGCCGTCCTGGAGCGGAAGAAGGCACTGATCCGGGACTGGAAGCACGCCATGATCCCCGCGCTGCCCTTCGGCGGACTCCCGATCGGCCTCGTCCTGATCGGCGGTGACCTCGGGACGGGCCTCGTGCTCATGATGATCGCCGGTGCGGCGCTGTTCTTCGCCGGCGCCCCGCTGAAGCTGTTCACGCTCACGGGTCTCGCGGCGCTGGCCGGTGCCCTGCTCATGGTCGCCACGAGCTCCAACCGCGGCGGGCGGATCAGCGCCTGGCTGGGCCTGAACTGCGACGACGGCGCCGATCTCTGCCTGCAGTCGGACAACGGCCTGTTCGCCATGGCGTCGGGCGGGTGGTTCGGCGTCGGGATCGGGCAGAGCCGCCAGAAGTGGAACTGGATCCCCGAGGCGCACAACGACTTCATCTTCGCCATCATCGGCGAGGAGTTCGGCCTCGTCGGCACCCTCGTCGTCGTGCTCCTGTTCGGCATCCTCGCCGTCGCCACCATCAGGGTGGCCCTGCGCTACACCGACCCCTTCGTGCGGATCCTCATGGGATCCATCCTCGTGTGGCTGATCGGCCAGGCCTTCGTCAACATCGGCATGGTCACCGGCCTGCTGCCCGTCATCGGCGTACCGCTGCCCTTCATCTCCTACGGCGGGTCCGCGCTGACGTTCACGCTGGCCGCCGTCGGCGTCCTCCTGTCCTTCGCACGCAAGACCCCCCCCGCCCCCCCCCCGCGCCGCCTCCCACGGGTCCCGCCCTGACCTCCACCCCCGGGAGAAACCACCCCCATCCTGACCTCCCCCCCCCCCCACCATCCCCCGTCCGGCGTCCTCCCCGGCGGCGGGCCGGCCCGCCCCC
>NZ_CP024915.1:964734-969198 GCF_002953615.1 Arthrobacter agilis
CTCGACGCCGGACTGCAGGAACCCGTGCATTTCATCGGACTCGGCGGTGCCGGCATGTCGGCCGTCGCGCGGGTCCTCCTCGGCCAGGGCCTGCGGGTCTCGGGCTCGGACGCGGCCGAATCGAAGGGGCTCCGTGCGCTGTCCGCGCTCGGCGCCGACGTGACCGTGGGGCACTCCGCGGAGGCGGTACCCGACACCGGGACGATCGTCGTGTCCTCGGCGATCCGCGACACGAACCCGGAACTGGTCGAGGCACGCCGTCGCGGCCTGCCGGTGCTGCACCGTTCGGAGGCACTCGCGGCGGCGATGACCGGCCAGCAGGCCGTCGCCGTCGCCGGTACGCACGGCAAGACCACGACGACCGCGATGATCACCGTCCTCCTGCGCAACGCCGGCGTGGGTCCGTCCTTCGCCATCGGGGGAGACGTGGCCGCCCTCGGCGTCAACGCCGAGTGGGCGGACGGAAGCGTCTTCGTCGCCGAAGCGGACGAATCGGACGGCTCGTTCCTGAACTACGAGCCCCGCATCGCCGTCGTGACGAACGTCGAAGCGGACCATCTCGACCACTACGGGACGGCGGACGCGGTCCATGCGGCCTTCCGCACCTTCGCCCGGCGGCTCCCCGAGGACGGGCTCCTCGTGGCGTGCGCCGACGACGCCGGTGCCGCCGCACTGGCCGCCGGGGTACCGGAACCACGCCGCGTGCGCACCTACGGCTACGCCGGGACGGCGGACATCCGGATCAGTGACACGAGGGCCGTGGGCAGCACCACCAACAGCGTCCTGTCCTTCGCCGTCGACGGGCTGGACGCACAGCAGGAACTGCAGCTGAGCGTGCCGGGGCGGCACAACATCCTCAACGCCGCCGCGGCCTTCGCCGTCGCCCTCGAACTCGGGGTGGATCCGGCCGTCGCCGCGACCGGCCTGTCGCTCTTCTCCGGCGCCGCGCGACGTTTCGAGGCCAGGGGCGAGGGCGACGGCATCCGGGTGTTCGACGACTACGCCCACCATCCGACCGAGGTCCATGCCGCCCTGACGGCCGCCCGGACCGTGGCGGGGGAGCACGGGGTGCATGTCCTCTTCCAGCCCCACCTGTTCTCCCGCACCCGGGAGTTCGCCGCGGGCTTCGCCGAGGCGCTGTCCCTCGCGGATTCCGCGACCGTGCTGCCGGTGTACGCGGCACGCGAGGACCCGGTCGACGACATCGGCGGCTGGACCATCACCGATCTCATGCCGGGTGCCGGCGCCTCCTATCGCGAGGACCCGGACGAGGCCCTCCGCTCCGTGATCGACCGGGCGGAACCCGGTGACATCATCCTGACCATCGGAGCGGGAGACGTCACGCAGTACGGCATCCGGCTGGTCGGCCTGCTGAAGGAGCGGGCGGACGGAACAGGACCGGCGGGGACCGGCGCATGACGCCGAGGAAGCCACGCATCGCCCGGGTACAGGCCGTGCCGAAGGCCGGGGCGACGGCCGGGGCGGAAGCGCCGGGCCGCGTCGACCGCGCGGACCGGCCGGCCTCCGCCGGGAAGGTCCTCGAGTTCCCCGCGCCCCGACGCTCCCACCGGGTGCGGAACACCGTCCTGGCCATCACCGCGCTCGTGCTGGTCCTCGGCGGCGTGGTCGCGTACGTCGTGTTCTCGCCGGCGCTGGCGCTGCGGACGGTCGAGGTGGAGGGCAACTCGCTGGTCACCGCGTCGGAGGTCGAGACGGCCCTCGCTCCGCTGATGGGGACGTCGCTGACGAGGATCGCGCCCGACCAGGTCCGCGGGCTGCTGGCGGACAAGGCGCCGATCGAGGACGTCGGGATCGCCGCCGAGCCCCCGTCGACGCTCGTGGTCACCGTCCGCGAACGCGTACCCGTCGCCGTCCTGCAGAACGGGGGCGACTTCGTGCTGATCGATGCGGACGGCCGCCAGCTGAGCACCGTGGCGCGACGCGACGAGGTGAAGCTCCCGCTGATCGACGGCGGGACCAACGCGGTCAACTCCGAGGTCTTCTCCTCGATCACGGCGGTCCTGGCGGAGTTGCCCGTCTCCGTGCTGTCCCGGCTCAACAGCGCCTCGGCAGCGAGCGTCGACTCCATCCAGCTCTCACTGGCCGGGGACCGGAGGATCTTCTGGGGCAGCGCCGAGCGCAGCTCCGAGAAGGCGAGCGTCCTGGAGGCGATGCTCGCGATGCCCGCCACCGATCCGCCGGTGAAGGTGTTCGACGTGAGCACCCCCGACCGACCGGTCACCCGGTGAGGCACGGCGTCGCGCTCTGTGCGGCCCGCGGTCGAACAGAGCGTGAAAAGAGTACACAGCGCGTCGACAGAACCGACACGCGGCGTCAGGTCATTGCAACGCGGAGCGCTTGCACCTAGCGTCAAACATAGAAGTTACTTGACATAACGTTAACTCTCAACCTGAACGTTAACGTTGTCGAAGGTAAAGGTTGAACCCGGAACACCGGCAGCCCCCGTACAGCACACAGATTCGAACAAGGGACACAGGACGTGGCAGCACCTCAGAATTACTTGGCCGTCATCAAGGTCGTCGGCATCGGCGGCGGCGGCGTCAACGCCGTCAACCGCATGATCGAGGTCGGGCTCCGTGGCGTGGAGTTCATTGCCATCAATACCGACGCGCAGGCGCTGCTCATGAGCGATGCCGACGTCAAACTCGACGTCGGTCGCGAGCTGACCCGCGGCCTCGGCGCCGGAGCGGACCCGGAGGTCGGCCGCCGCGCGGCGGAGGACCACTCCGAGGAGATCGAGGAAGTCCTGCGCGGAGCCGACATGGTCTTCGTGACCGCCGGCGAAGGTGGCGGCACGGGCACCGGCGGCGCTCCCGTCGTCGCCCGGATCGCACGTTCCCTCGGCGCCCTGACGATCGGCGTCGTCACCCGTCCGTTCACGTTCGAGGGCCGGCGGCGCTCGAACCAGGCCGAGAGCGGCATCGACACCCTCCGAGAGGAGGTCGACACGCTCATCGTGATCCCGAACGACCGGCTGCTCTCCATCAGCGACCGGAACGTCTCGATGCTCGACGCGTTCCGCTCCGCCGACCAGGTGCTGCTGTCCGGTGTCCAGGGCATCACGGACCTCATCACCACGCCGGGCCTGATCAACCTCGACTTCGCCGACGTGAAGTCCGTCATGCAGGGCGCCGGTTCGGCGCTCATGGGCATCGGCTCGGCTCGCGGCGAGGATCGCGCCGTCAAGGCCGCGGAGCTCGCCATCGCATCGCCGCTGCTCGAAGCCTCGATCGACGGCGCGCACGGCGTGCTGCTCTCGATCCAGGGTGGCTCGGATCTCGGCCTCTTCGAGATCAACGAGGCCGCCCGCCTCGTGCAGGAGGTCGCACACCCCGAGGCGAACATCATCTTCGGTGCGGTCATCGACGATGCGCTGGGCGACGAGGCGCGCGTGACCGTGATCGCGGCCGGCTTCGACCAGGTGGATGCCACCTCGCAGCCTGCCGCCGCCCCTGCCCCCGCATCGCGCCCGGCCGTCGCGCCGAGCGTCGGTGGGGACCAGCAGCGCATGGCCGGCGCCGCCACCGCCGGCCTCGGCGCCTGGTCGCAGCAGCGTGCGCAGAACGTGCAGGCAGTGCCCGCGGACTCGGGCTTCGACGTGGACCTCCCCGCGATCGTGGAGCCGGACTTCTCGGCCGGACGGTCCGACGACCTCGACGTACCCGACTTCCTCAAGTAGTCGGTGGACGCAGCCGAAGGTCCCGGACGCACCTCCCCGTTCTACTGGAACGCGGAGGTGCGTCCGGGTCTCCGCGTCGCCTTCACCTCCGCAGCTGCCGGCAACCTCGCCCTCCACGTGGGGGATGCTCCGGACGCCGTCCGGGACAACAGGCGGGGGATCGAGGAAGCGCTGGGCGTCCCCGCGGGGTCACTCCGGTTCATGAGCCAGACCCATTCCGACCGGGTCGCCCTGGTCGCCGCCGGCGATCCCGTCCCCCCGGACGCGGATGCGATGGTGTCCCTCGACGGCAGTGAGCCGCTGGCCGTTCTCGTCGCCGATTGCGTCCCGATCGTCCTCGCGGACGCGGCGGTCACCGACGGCGGTACGGGCGCCACGGCCGTCGTGCACGCGGGCCGTGCCGGTGTCGGCAACGGGATCGTCGAAGGTGCCGTCCGCCTGTTGCGGAGCCATGGTGCCCGGGACCTGGCAGCGTGGATCGGACCCTCGGTGTGCGGATCCTGCTACGAGGTGCCTGCCGGGATGATGGAGTCGATCGCGCTCACCGTCCCGGAGGCCGCGTCGCGGACGCCGACGGGAACGCCGGCGCTCGACCTCCCGGCGGCCGTCCAGCGCCAGCTCGAGCGGTCGTCCGTCCGGGCCCAGCGGGTCGAAGGGTGCGGCCCGGCCTGCACCCTGGAGAACCCGGGACTGTACTCGCACCGGCGGGAACCCGGAGCGGGCAGGATCGCCGGGCTGGTGTGGCGGGGGGTCGCTCCCGCCGA
>NZ_CP024915.1:969298-994852 GCF_002953615.1 Arthrobacter agilis
GGAGTACCGCGCCCCCGTGACACCGATCAAGCGTGCGCCGTCGTCCCGTGAGGACTCCGGCGCCCTGCGCCAGATCACCACGATCCACCCCCGGTCGTACAACGACGCGAAGCTGATCGGCGAGAGCTTCCGCGACGGCATCCCGGTCATCATGAATGTCACCGACATGGGCGAGGCCGACGCCAAGCGCCTCGTCGACTTCTCGGCGGGCCTCGTGTTCGGCCTCCACGGCAGCATCGAGCGCGTCACCAATAAGGTGTTCCTGCTGTCGCCGTCGTATATTGAAGTCCTCGGCGAGGACCTGAAGGCAAGCGAAGCGCAGACCAGCTTCTTCAACCAGAGCTGACCCCAGCGGCCTCCACGGTCGCCCCCGACCCATAAGGCCCGAAGGACTGGAACTGCTCTGTGAGTTTGGTATTCGCCCTGATCTACCTGGTACTGATGCTCTTCCAGCTCGCGCTGATCCTCCGGATCATCTACGACGCCGTGCAGGGGTTCGCCCGTGACTGGCGACCGCAGAAGCTCGCCCTCGTGCTCGCCTCGGGTGTCTACTCGGTGACCGATCCGCCCATCAAGGCCCTTCGCCGACTCATCCCGCCGCTTCGCCTCGGCGGCGTCCAGCTCGATCTCGCGTTCCTCGTGCTCTTCATCGTGGTGCTGATCCTGATGTCCGTGTCCGCCGGTCTCGCCGCCTAGCGTCCGAGTCCGTTTCGTGATGAAGTTCGAGAAGCTATACGCTGATTCACAGTCCGACGTGAGTCCAGCTGATCATGTCCGCAATTCGGTACCGCAGCCGTGCCCGCTCTTCCGGCGGACCGGCCTCTATCAGTATGAGGTGACCAGATGGCTTTGACGCCAGAAGACGTTGTCAACAAGAGGTTCCAGCCGACGAAGTTCCGCGAGGGCTACGACCAGGACGAAGTGGACGATTTCCTCGACGAGATCGTCGTGGAACTGCGCCGCCTGAACTCCGAGAACGAGGAACTGCGCCGCAAGCTCGCCGGCGAGTCCTCCGACACCTCGCAGTCCGGCGCAGTGCCTGCGCCGGTCGCCGCCAGCACCCAGACCGAGGACGCTCCCGCGGAGGACGAGGCGACCGCCGTTCCCGCCGCCGACGAGCCCAACCCGGCGCCTGCCCCGGCCGCGCCTGCAGCGACCTCACCCGCTGCTCCCGCGGCGTCCACCGATGCCGCCGCCGGCGTCCTCGCCATGGCGCAGCGCCTGCACGACGAGTACGTCAACGCAGGTGTCGAGCAGCGCGACAAGATCATCGCCGAGGCGCAGATCGAAGCCAGCGGCCTCGTCAACGACGCCGAGGAGAAGAGCCGCAAGACCCTCGGCGACCTCGAGGAGCAGAAGGCCGTGCTCGAGCACAAGGTCGAACAGCTCCGTGGCTTCGAGAGCGACTACCGTTCCCGCCTGAAGGCCTACATCGAGGGCCAGCTCCGGGACCTCGACGCCCGCGGTTCGCTCGCGGCCGACGCGTCCGCGTCCTAGCAGGATGCCGGGTCCGACCGCCGTCGGACCACGAGAAGGGCCGGTCGCCGGGGCCAGAACCCCGGGGGCCGGCCCTTTCGCCGTTCCAGCCGCCGCGCACCTCGGCGGACACCAGCGACTAGACCTTGGATACACCGTGAACGAGCACCAGCCGACCGATCCCACCCCTGAGCCGCGCCGAGCTCCGGAAACCGCCCGGGAGTCCACCGCCCCGGGACGCAGGCCCAGCGACCCGGCGGACCACGGCGGCCCCGCAGCGGCGACCGCTGCCGAGCCGGGCCACGCCCGGCGGATCCCCGCGCGCTTCGGGATCGTGATGCTCCTGTGCACCCTCGTCGCCTACACGTTCGACCAGCTCACCAAGTGGTGGGTCGTGTCGACGATGACCGAGGGCCAGGTGACCGAGGTCCTGCCGCCCCTGCTCAACTGGCGGTTCATCCGCAACCCCGGAGCGGCGTTCTCCATCGGCACCGACTACACCTGGTTCTTCACCATCATCATGGTCGCCGTCGCCGTCGCCATCGTGCTGCAGGTCAGGAAGGTCGCCTCCTGGGGCTGGTCCGTGGCCCTGGGACTGGTCCTCGGCGGTGCCCTGGGCAACCTCACCGACCGGCTGCTCAGGGAACCCTCGTTCGGCCAGGGCCACGTGGTCGACTTCATCGCCCTGCCCAACTTCGCGATCTTCAACATCGCCGACTCCGCCGTCGTCAGCGGTGTGGTGCTGATCTGTCTCCTGACCCTGCGCGGGATCGGCATGGACGGCCGGCGCAGCACCGACGACGCAGGGGGCGCACCGGCCACTGCAGGGACCGCAGCTCCGGACAGGACGACGGACAGGACGACGGACAGCACGCCGGACAGCGCGCCGGACAGCACGCCGGACAGCACGCCGGACTCGGCGACCGGATCCGCGGACCGGGAGCGGGGCGACGATGCCCGCTGAGCGCCGGCAGCTCGTCATCCCCGAAGCCGACGGCGGCAGTCGCACCGACGCCGCGCTGGCACGGCTGCTGGACGCCTCCCGCTCCGCGGTCGCCCAGTGGTGTGCCGACGGCCGCGTGCACCGCGACGGGTCGCCGCTCGCGAAGTCCGACCGCGTGCACGCCGGCGACCGGATCGACGTCGACCTGCCGGATCCGGAGGACAAGCACCGCGTCATCCCCGAGGCCGTGGACGGCATGGGCATCCTGCTCGACGACGAGGACTTCGTCGTCGTGGACAAACCCGTCGGGGTCGCCGCCCACCCGTCCCCGGGCTGGGTCGGCCCCACCGTGGTCGGCGCACTCGCGGCGGCCGGGTACCGCATCTCGACCTCGGGGGCGCCCGAGCGCGTCGGGATCGTCCACCGGCTCGACGTCGGAACCTCCGGCGCGATGGTCGTCGCCAAGACCGAACCCGCCTACACGGCACTGAAGCGGGCCTTCAAGGAACGCACCGTCGACAAGGTGTACCACGCCGTCGTGCAGGGACTGCCCGAACCCCTCAAGGGCACGATCGACGCCCCGATCGGCCGCCACCCGCACCACGAATGGCGGTTCGCCGTCCTGGAGGGCGGGCGCGACTCCGTGACGCACTACGAGGTGCTCGAGGCCTTCGGCCGCGCGAGCCTCGTCGAGGTGCACCTCGAGACGGGCAGGACGCACCAGATCCGCGTGCACTTCTCCGCGCTGCGCCACCCCTGCGCCGGTGACCTCACCTACGGCGCCGACCCGCGGCTGGCGGCCGAGCTCGGGCTGACGCGACAGTGGCTGCACGCCCACCGGCTCGGCTTCGCCCACCCCCGGACGGGCGAACCGGTCACGGTCTCGAGCCCGTACCCCGTGGACCTGGCCTACGCACTGACCGCCCTCTCCACCGGGCTGGTGTGACACGCCCGGGCGAGCCGGGAGGACACGCCGGAGCGACCTCGGGAGACAGTCCCGAGCCCGCCCTGCGACGGCCGGGCAGGTCCCGGAGCACTAGACTTGGCGGGTGGCTACTCCTGCATCGACCGACTCGTTCGTCCATCTCCACAACCACACCGAGTACTCGATGCTCGACGGCGCGGCCCGCCTGACGGACCTGTTCAGCCACACCGAGGAACTCGGGATGAGCGCCCTCGCCACGACGGACCACGGATTCGTCTTCGGCGCCTTCGATTTCTGGAGCAAGGCGAAGAGCGCCGGCATCAAGCCCATCATCGGCGTCGAGGCATACCTCACGCCGGGGACCGCGCGCAACGACCGCACGCGCGTGCAGTGGGGCGGCGGCGGGCGCGACGACGTCTCGGGCGCCGGAGCGTACACGCACATGACACTGTGGTCCGAGACCACCGAGGGCATGCACAACCTGTTCCGGATGTCCTCGCTGGCGTCCCTCGAGGGCTATCTGTACAAGCCCCGCATGGACCGCGACCTCCTCCAGACCTACGGCAAGGGCCTCATCGCGACCACGGGCTGCCCCTCCGGCGAGGTGCAGACGAAGCTCCGCCTCGGCCTGTACGACGAGGCGAAGCAGGCGGCCTCGGACTTCCGCGACATCTTCGGCGCCGAGAACTACTTCTGCGAACTGATGGACCACGGGCTCGACATCGAGCGCAACGTCAAGGCGGACCTGATCAAGCTCGCCCGGGAGCTCGGCCTGCCGCTCGTCGCCACCAACGACCTCCACTACACCCACGCCGAGGACTCCAAGGCCCACGCGGCGCTGCTCTGCGTGCAGTCGGGATCAACCCTCGCCGACCCCAAGCGGTTCAAGTTCGATGCCGACGAGTTCTACCTCAAGTCGCCGGCCGAGATGCGGGCGATCTTCCGGGACTTCCCCGATGCCTGCGACAACACGCTGCTCATCGCCGAGCGGTGCGACGTCGACTTCAACACCAAGGCCAACTACATGCCGCGGTTCCCGGTCCCCGAGGGCGAGAACGAGCAGTCCTGGTTCGTCAAGGAGGTCGAGACCGGGCTGCAGTACCGCTACCCGGCCGGCGTGCCCGACGACGTCCGCAAGCAGGCGGAGTTCGAGGTCGGCGTCATCACCCAGATGGGCTTCCCGGGGTACTTCCTCGTGGTGGCCGACTTCATCAACTGGGCCAAGAACAACGGCATCCGGGTGGGTCCGGGCCGAGGTTCCGGTGCGGGCTCCATGGTGGCGTACGCCATGCGCATCACCGACCTCGACCCCCTCAAGCACGGCCTCATCTTCGAGCGTTTCCTGAACCCCGAGCGCGTCTCCATGCCCGACTTCGACGTCGACTTCGATGATCGGCGCCGCTCCGAGGTCATCCGCTACGTGACGGAGAAGTACGGCGACGAGCGCGTGGCCATGATCGTCACCTACGGCACCATCAAGGCCAAGCAGGCCCTCAAGGACTCCTCCCGGGTCATGGGCTACCCGTTCTCCACGGGGGAGCGCCTCACCAAGGCCATGCCGCCGGACGTCATGGGCAAGGGCCTCGCCCTCGCGGACGTCCACAACAAGGACGCCAAGCGCTTCTCCGAGGCGGAGGAGCTGCGGGAGCTCCTCAAGACCGACGCCGACTCGGCGAAGGTCTTCGAGACCGCCCTCGGCCTCGAGGGGCTGAAGCGGCAGTGGGGCGTGCACGCGGCGGGCGTCATCATGTCCTCCGACCCCCTGATCGACATCATCCCGATCATGCGCCGTGAGCAGGACGGCCAGATCATCACCCAGTTCGACTACCCCACGTGCGAGGGGCTCGGACTGATCAAGATGGACTTCCTCGGCCTGAGGAACCTGACGATCATCACGGACGCCGTCGAGAACATCACGGCGAACAAGGGCGTGGACCTCGTCCTCGAGGACCTCGAGCTCGATGACAAGGAGTCCTACGAGCTCCTGGCGCGCGGGGACACCCTCGGCGTCTTCCAGCTCGACGGCGGCCCCATGCGGTCCCTGCTGAAGCTCATGCGCCCCGACAACTTCGAGGACATCTCCGCCGTCCTGGCCCTGTACCGGCCGGGACCCATGGGGGTGAACTCGCACACGAACTACGCGCTGCGCAAGAACGGCCTGCAGGACATCGAGCCGATCCACCCCGAACTCGAGGGACCGCTCGAGGAGATCCTCGGCGGGACGTACGGCCTGATCGTGTACCAGGAGCAGGTCATGTCGGCCGCGCAGAAACTGGCGAACTTCACGCTCGGCCAGGCGGACATGCTCCGCCGCGCCATGGGCAAGAAGAAGAAGTCCGAGCTGGACAAGCAGCAGGCCGACTTCTTCGCCGGCATGAAGTCCAACGGCTACTCCCAGGCGGCGATGGACAAGCTCTGGACCGTGCTGGAGTCCTTCTCCGACTACGCCTTCAACAAGGCGCACACCGCGGCCTACGGGCTCGTGTCCTACTGGACGGCCTACCTCAAGGCGCACTACCCCGCGGAGTACATGGCGGCCCTGCTCACCAGCGTCGGTGACGACAAGGACAAGCTGGCCATCTACCTCAACGAGTGCCGCCGCATGGGCATCACCGTCCTGCCGCCGGACGTCAACGAGTCCAGCGTCAACTTCACCCCGGTGGGCAAGGACATCCGCTTCGGCATGGGTGCCATCCGCAACGTCGGCGCGAACGTCGTCGGCGCCATGGTCGGTGCCCGTGAGGAGAAGGGCGCGTTCACGTCCTTCAGCGACTTCCTGCAGAAGGTGCCCGCCGTCGTCTGCAACAAGCGCACCATCGAATCGCTCATCAAGGCCGGCGCGTTCGACTCGCTCCGCCATCCACGGCGCGCCCTCGCGATGATCCACGAGGAGGCCGTGGACTCGGTGATCGTCCTCAAGCGCAACGAGGCGGCGAACCAGTTCGACCTCTTCAGCGCGTTCGACGACGCCGGGGGCTCCGTGGGCGGCCTGTCCGTCGAGGTGCCGGACCTGCCCGAGTGGGACAAGAAGGACAAGCTGGCCTTCGAGCGCGACATGCTCGGCCTCTACGTCTCGGACCACCCTCTGCAGGGGCTCGAGGGCATCCTCGGCCAGCACGCCGACTCGTCGATCCCGTCGATCATCAGCGAGGAGGGTCCGGCGGACGGGGCGATCGTCACGATCGCCGGCATGATCACGTCCCTGCAGCGCAGGATCGCGAAGAACAGCGGCAACGCGTATGCGCGGGCGGAGGTCGAGGACCTCGCCGGATCCATGGAGGTCATGTTCTTCGGCCAGGTGTACGGGCCCATCTCGGCCGTGCTGGCGGAGGACCTCATCGTGGTGGTCCGGGGTCGGCTGCAGCGCCGGGACGACGGCGCCGTGATGCTCAACGCGCAGGAACTGACGGTGCCTGACCTCAGCGAGGGCCACTCGGGTCCCGTGGTGATCTCCATGCTGCAGCACAAGGCCACGGAGACCGCGGTCACCGCGCTCGGCGACGTGCTGAGGACGCACCCGGGCACGAGCGAGGTCCTGATCAGGCTCAGCGGCTCCCGCAAGGTCGAGGTGATGAAGCTCGGCGTCGACCTGCGGGTCAATCCGACGCCGGGGCTCTTCGGCGACCTGAAGGTGCTGCTGGGACCTGCCTGCCTGGACGCCTGATCCCGCATCCGGGTCGTCCGGCGCTCACTGGAAGTACCGGACGGCGCGGGCAGGACGCCTAGATGACGTAGTCGGTGGCCGTCGGCGTACCGTAACTGCCGCCGTGGTAGAGCAGGGGAGCGCCGTCGGGTCCGATGTTCCCGGCGATCACCTCGGCGACGACGACCGCGTTGTTCTCGAAGGAGAGGCGCATGCTGATGCGGCCGACGAGCCACCCGGCGACGTCCTTGAGGATCGGCACGCCTTCGGTCCCGGCCTCCCAGTGGTCGCCGGTGAACCGGTCCTTGGTGCGGGCGAAGCGGTTGGCCAGGCCTTCGTTCTCCGTGCTGAGCATGTGGACCCCCACGAAGTTCGTGTTCGCGACGGCGGGCCACGAGGAGGACGTGCGGGCCATGTTGAAGGAGAACCGCGGCGGCTCGGCGGACAGCGACGCGACGGACGTGGCGGTGAAACCGTAGGGGACGCCGTCGTAGGTCGCCGTGATGATGGCCACGCCGGCGGCATGGCGGCGGAAGACCTCGCGGAACGACTCGCCGTGGAGTTCGGCGGACTGCAGGCCTGCCGGCGCGGTGCTGGGGTTGTTCACGTGGTTCCTCCGGGGATCGACGGCGGTGGACAACGCGGTGCGGATGGGCCGGTCCGAGGCGGACGGCTGTTCACGCTGCCACCCCCACACTAGGCGCGTGCCCGGGGCGGGGAGTGGTTTGTTAATGTAGAAGTCATGCGCGCTGACGAGGAGCCGGACACCGGATCAAGCAACTATCCGCCTCCGGTCTATGCGGTGGCAGAGGACCGGCGCTCGGTGCCGCCGGCGGGCGTGTTCTGGTGGCTCGGTTCGACGATCCTGCTCGGTGCGGTCGTCGGCGCGGGCTGGTGGCTCCTCGCCCCCACGGGGCGGCTCTTCGGCGATCCGGCGTCGGCGGACCAGTGGCTGCTCCGCGATCTCACCCTCGCCGGTCTGGAGTTCGTGGCCGGTATCGCCGTGGGGACCGTCGTCGCCCTGCGGCTCGGGCTGCCGGGAGTGGTGGCGCGTATCGTGGCCGCCGTCGGAGGGTCGATCCTCGGATCCGTCCTCGCACTCGCGGTCGGCGAGGGTCTCGCCTTTCTGTTCGGACCCCACGGGCGTGCCGAGCTGCCCGGGTCCGACTTCGTCCTCCAGTCCTACGGTGCCCTCCTGATCTGGCCGGCCGTCGCCGCCCTCATCATCTTCGCCACGGCCCTGATCGGCCTGGCGCGCCGGCGGTCCTGACCTCGGCGGCGTCCCCGCCCGATCCGCAGCAGCTCCGCCCGGGGTCCCGGTAGACTCTCAGGGTGAATCCAGCGCCCAGCAGCTTCCCGACCGTCGGCTTCCGCACCATCGACCTGCGCGGGCGGGCGCTGTCGCCGGGTGAGCTCAAGCGGGCCATGCCACGCGCTGCCGCCAGCGCCCACTCGTCGGAGGCAGCCGTCCAGGCCATCATCGACGACGTCCGCGCGCGGGGCGTCGACGCCCTCCGGGACCTCGCACGACGGTTCGACGGCGTGGAGCAGGAGCACCCGCGCGTGCCGGCCGAGGTCATCGGGGCGGCAGTCGCGGGGCTCGACCCCGAGGTGCGGACGGCGCTGGAGGAGGCCATCCGGCGTGCGCGCATCTTCGCGTCCGCCCAGGTCCCCACGGACGTCGAGGTCGAGGTCGCGCCCGGCGCCCGCCTCACGCACAAGTGGATCCCGGTCCACCGTGTGGGCCTGTACGTCCCGGGCGGGCTGGCTGTCTACCCGTCGTCGGTGGTGATGAACGTGGTGCCGGCGCAGGCAGCCGGCGTCGGGTCGATCGCCCTCGCCTCACCCCCGCAGAAGGAGTTCGGCGGCTGGCCCCACCCGGTCATCCTCGCCGCGGCGTCCATGCTCGGCATCACCGAGGTGTATGCGATCGGCGGGGCCCAGGCCGTGGCCGCCCTGGCCTACGGGATCGCGGGGACGGCGGACGGCTCCGCGCAGCCGGCCATCGAGCCGGTCGACGTCATCACCGGACCCGGCAACGTCTTCGTCGCCACGGCCAAACGCCTGGTCCGCGGGCGGGTCGGTATCGACTCGGAGGCAGGGACCACGGAGATCGCGGTCCTCGCCGATGCGACGGCCGACGCCGACCTCGTGGCAGCGGACCTCGTGAGCCAGGCCGAACACGATCCGCAGGCCGCGTCCGTCCTGATCACGGATTCCGAGCAGCTCGCGGCCGCCGTCGTCGAGGCCCTCCGGTCCCGGGTCGCCCGGACGCGCCACGCCGAGCGGGTCCGCACTGCCCTCTCGGGGCCGCAGTCCGGCGTGGTCCTCGTCGACGACATGGACCACGGCATCGCCGTCTGCGACGCCTATGCCGCCGAGCACCTCGAGATCCAGACCGCTGATGCCAGAGCCGTGGCGGGACGGATCCGGAGTGCGGGCGCCGTCTTCATCGGCAGCTACAGCCCGGTCAGCCTCGGCGACTACTGCGCGGGGTCCAACCACGTCCTGCCGACGGGCGGGACCGCGGCCTTCGCGTCCGGCCTGAACGTCACGACGTTCCTGCGCGCCGTGCAGCTCGTCGACTACGACCGCGAGGCGCTGCGGGAGGTGGCGACGTCGATCGTGGCGCTGTCGGCCGCGGAGAACCTGCCCGCGCACGGCGAGGCGGTCACGGCGCGCTTCCCGACGGCCGGCTCCTGAAGCCCCGGATAGCTCCTCCAGCACTACATGTGGTAATTACAGGATTGTTGTTTCACCACATCTAGTCCTAAAATGGGCAGGACGACCATCATCGAGCGGGAGGGGAAGCCGTGTACTGTCCGTACTGCCGCAACCCCGACTCCCGGGTGGTCGACAGCCGCCTCGGGGACGACGGGTCGGCCATCCGCCGCCGCCGCCAGTGCCCCCAGTGCGGCCGCCGCTTCAGCACCGTGGAGACCACGAGCCTCAGCGTGATCAAGCGCTCGGGTGCGGGGGAGCCGTTCAGCCGGATGAAGATCATCAACGGCGTGCGGAAGGCCTGCCAGGGCAGGCCCGTCACGGAGGACGACCTGGCGCTCCTCGCCCAGGAGGTCGAGGAGAACGTCCGTGCCAGCGGCGTCGCCGAGATCGATGCGCACGAGGTGGGACTGGCGATCCTGAAACCCCTGCGGAAGCTCGACCAGATCGCATACCTGCGGTTCGCCAGCGTGTACCAGGGCTTCGAGTCGCTCGAGGACTTCGAGGATGCCATCGAGACCCTCCGCGAGCAGGCGAAGGACAACGAGCGCGTCCCCTCCGGGGCGCAACGGCCGTTGACGGCGCAATAGCGCACCGAAGACCCCGGTGGTGGCTGCGGAGGGGAAGCCGACGCCACCACCGGTTCCACGTCCGCCCGGAGGGGCAGGACAGACAGCAGGAGCCCGGTACGGATCCGTACCGGGCTCCTGCTGTGACGGGGTCAGACCGTCGGGCTGAAGAGCAGGGCGGCCTGCAGCGCCCCGCCCACGATCCCTGCGTGGTTCTTGAGCTGCGCCGGGATGATCGGCGTGCGCAGCTGCAGCGCCGGCAGGTATTCGCTGCTCCGCTTCGAGATGCCGCCGCCGACGATGAACAGTTCGGGGGAGAAGAGGAACTCGACGTGCGAGAAGTAGCGCTGCAGGCGGACGGCGTACTCGTCCCAGCCGATGCCGTCACGCTCACGGGCCACCGCTGATGCCTTCGTCTCCGCGTCGTGCCCGTCGATCTCCAGGTGGCCGAGTTCGGCGTTGGGCACCAGCCTGCCGTCGAAGATGAACGCCGATCCGATGCCCGTGCCGAGGGTGATGACCAGGACGGTGCCCAGCTTCCCCTTGCCGGCTCCGTAGCGGACCTCGGCGAGCCCGGCGGCGTCGGCGTCGTTGATCACGTGCACGTCCCGGCCGAGGACCCGGGTGAACAGGGCGTCGACGTCGGTATCGACCCAGCTCTTGTCCACGTTCGCCGCGGACCGCGCAACACCGTGCTGGATGATGGCGGGGAAGGTGACACCGACGGGCACGTCGGCTCCCGGCCCCTCGGGCCGGGAGGACAGCTCCGCGACGATCTGGGCGACCACGTCGGCGACGGCCTCGGGCGTGGAGGGCTTCGGCGTCGGGATGCGGTAGCGCTCACCGACGATCACGCCCTTCTCGAGGTCGACGATGCCGCCCTTGATGCCGGTGCCGCCGATGTCGACGCCGATGACGGTCGCGGGGAGCTTCTTCGATTTCTTCTTGTCGGTGTCCTTGGCCATGATTCTCCGTTGAAGGGTGGACCGGCGCGAGCCGGGATGAGGGTACTGCAGCGTACGGGCAGGGGTCCGCGGGGTGGCTGCGCTAGGGCAGGGTCAGGATCTCCGCGCCGCGGTCGGTGACAACGAGTGTGTGCTCGAACTGCGCTGTCCTCTTCCGGTCCTTCGTGACGACGGTCCAGTCGTCCGCCCACATGGTCCAGTCGATGGTCCCGAGCGTCAGCATCGGTTCGATGGTGAAGACCATCCCCGGCTCGATGACGCGGTTGTGGGCGGGGGCGGCGTCGTAGTGCGGGATGATCAGGCCCGTGTGGAACGCTTCTCCGACGCCGTGCCCGGTGAAGTCACGGACAACACCATAACCGAAGCGCTTCGCGTAGGACTCGATGGCGCGTCCTATGACATTGATCTCGCGCCCCGGCGCGACCGCACGGATCGCCCGGTTCAGGGATTCCTCGGTCCGTTCGACGAGGAGGCGGGACTCCTCGTCCACGTCGCCGATGCAGAACGTGTAGTTGGTGTCCCCGTGGACGCCGTCCTTGTAGGCCGTGATGTCGATGTTGAGGATGTCGCCGTCCTCGATCACGGTCGAGTCCGGGATGCCGTGGCAGATGACCTCGTTCAGCGATGAGCACAGCGACTTCGGGAAGCCGCGGTAGCCCAGCGTGGACGGGTAGGCCCCGTGGTCGAGGAGGAACTCGTGGCCGACGCGGTCCAGCTGGTCGGTGGTCACGCCGGGCTTCGCCGCGCGGCCCACCTCCACGATGGCCTGCGCGGCGATCCTCGCGGCGATGCGGATCTTCTCGATGGTCTCGGGCGTCTTGACCTCGGATCCCGTGAAGGGGGCGGGCGCCGTGCGGCCCACGTACTCGGGGCGGGCGATGCCGGAGGGGACGGGGCGCTGCGGCGAGACGGTGCCGGGGGTCAGGGTCCCGACGGGAGCGGTGGCGGAGGACTGGGGCATACCCTTGATCCTATAGCGGGCCGGGTCGGCCTCCCCGAAGGGGCCGTCGGCCGGATCACCGGGTGACATCGCCCCTGCCCTGGATCTAGGAGGTCGACGTGACGGAGTACTGGTTCAACGTGCGCACGCACGAGGTGGAGGAGGACCGGCAGTCGGACTGGTCCCAGCTGATCGGGCCGTACGCCACGAGGGCCGAGGCGGAGAAGGCCCTCGAGAAGGTCCAGCAGCGCAACGACGCGTGGGACCAGGACGACGACTGAGGCCCTCGCCTCCGGACGCCGCTAGAAGGTGTGCTCCGGGCCGGGGAACGTGCCGGCCCGGACCTCGTCCGCGTACGCCCTGGCGGCATCCGAGAGGACGGTCCGCAGGTCCGCGTACTGCTTGACGAACGTCGCCTGCCGGCCGCCGCGCAGCCCGGCCATGTCCTGCCAGACCAGTACCTGGCCCGTCGTGCCGGCGCCGGCGCCGATGCCGACCGTCGGGACGCGCACGGCCGCGTCGACGGCGTCCGCCGTCTCCGCCGGCACCATCTCCATCAGCACGCAGAACGCTCCGGCGTCCGCGAGGGCGACGGCGTCGTCGACGATGCGACGGGAGGCGTCCCCGCGGCCCTGGACCCGGTAGCCGCCGAGTGCATGCTCGCTCTGCGGGGTGAAGCCGATGTGGGCCATCACCGGGATGCCCGCCCGGACGAGGGCGCGCACCGTGTCCGCGTAGTCCGCGCCGCCCTCCATCTTCACGGCGTGGACGAGGCCCTCCTTCAGGAGGCGGACGGAGGATTCGACGGCCTGCTGGGGGGACACCTCGTAACTGCCGAAGGGCAGGTCCGCCACGACGAGGGCCCGTGTCGTGGCCCTGCTCACGGCGCGGCTGAACAGGATCATCTCGTCGAGGGTGATCGGCAGCGTGGTGGCGTGGCCCAGGACGTTGTTCGCGGCCGAGTCGCCCACGAGGAGCACCTCGATCCCGGCCTCGTCGAACACCTGCGCGGCGTACTGGTCGTACGCCGTGAGCATGGCGAAGCGCGCGCCCTGGTCCTTGGCCTGCTGCAGATGATGGATCCGGACCCGGCCCGGCCGTTTCGACCCGCCCGCGGTCCCCGGGGTCGACGGCGCGGCTGCTCCCCCTCCGTAGGGGGCTGGCAATTCGGCGGAAGTCATGCCACGAGACTAGCGGACCACGGCCCCGCCTCCCGGCCGTGACCCGTCCGTCCCGGGCGGGACGGACCGTACCTGAGCACCGTGTAACCGCGCGTTAATCTCGGCACGCCAGAATGGGCGGAGCCGTCGCCGCCCGCGCAGGTCAGTAGAGTGAGGACGGCAGGCGCACGCGTGCCCGGCGGCACCGAGGTACCGCCGCCGCGGCGCGCCGACGTGAGCCGACGTGAGCGACGTCGGGCATGGACAGCCCGCTGCCCCGACGGGGCGGCCCGGGGAACGAGACAAGGAATGAGGGTGGTCATGGACCGGCAGCAGGAGTTCGTACTGCGGACGATCGAGGAGCGCGACGTGCGCTACGTACGCCTGTGGTTCACCGACGTGGTCGGCTCGCTGAAGTCCGTCGCCCTCGCCCCCGCGGAAGTGGAGGGCGCCTTCGAGGAGGGCCTCGGTTTCGACGGGTCCTCGATCGAGGGCCTGGCCCGTGTCTACGAGTCGGACATGCTGGCCCAGCCCGACCCGTCGACCTTCCAGATCCTGCCCTGGCGCGGCGACAAGGAGCAGACGTCGCGTATGTTCTGCGACATCCTGACGCCGGACGGGCAGCCCTCCACCGCCGACCCGCGGGGAGTCCTCAAGAAGACCCTGGCGAAGGCCGCGGACATGGGGTTCACCTGCTACACCCACCCGGAGATCGAGTTCTACCTGCTCAAGTCCGCGGAACTCGGCCCCGATGGGCAGCCCGTCCCGGTGGACTCCGCCGGCTACTTCGACCACGTCCCCGGCGGCGTGGCCCAGGACTTCCGCCGCACCGCCGTGGCGATGCTCGAGTCCGTGGGCATCTCCGTCGAGTTCAGCCACCACGAGGCCGGGCCGGGGCAGAACGAGATCGACCTGCGCTACGCCGACGCGCTGCAGACCGCGGACAACATCATGACGTTCCGCACGATCATCAAGGAGGTGGCGCTCACCTCCGGCAGCTACGCGACGTTCATGCCCAAGCCCTTCTCGGAACATCCGGGCTCGGGCATGCACACCCACTTCTCCCTGTTCGAGGGCGACACCAACGCCTTCTACGAGGCGGGCGCGGAGTTCCAGCTCTCGCAGACCGCCCGCCAGTTCATCGCGGGCATCCTGCGCCATGCCCCGGAGTTCACGGCCGTGACCAACCAGTTCGTCAACTCCTTCAAGCGGCTCTGGGGCGGTGGCGAGGCTCCGAGCTACCTCTCGTGGGGCCACAACAACCGCTCCGCCCTGGTGCGCGTACCGCTGTACAAGCCCAACAAGGGGCAGTCCGCGCGCATCGAGTACCGGGGCATCGACTCGGCGAGCAATCCCTACCTCGCCTACTCCGTGCTGCTCGGCGCAGGGCTCAAGGGCATCGAGGAGGGGTACGAACTCCCGCCCGCCGCCGAGGACGACGTGTGGAGCCTGACCGCGGCGGAGCGCCGCTCGATGGGACACGACCCGCTGCCCGCGAGCCTGCACGACGCGATCCGCGTCATGGAGGATTCGGAGCTCGTCGCCGACATCCTCGGGGAGCAGGTGTTCGAGAACTTCCTGCGGAACAAGCGCGCGGAGTGGCACGACTACCGGATCCAGGTGACCCCGTACGAGCTGCGCCGCAACCTCAACATCCTCTAGGCCGCCCGCGGCTTGGCTAGTGTTGGCGCATGAGCCTCAACCGCAAGCTGATCAGCTACGGCTTCACGGACCTCGAGAAGAGCCGCAGGTTCCTCGGCGCTCCTGAGCTGCAGGGACTCAACGACGACGACCTGTTCGCCGGGCTGGCCGTGGCGGCCGATCCGGACCTCGCGCTGCAGTCCTTCGTGCGGCTCCTGGCCGTCGACCGCAGGGCCGTGGGTGCGGCCTTCTCGGACCAGGGCAGGCGCGCGCCCCTCTTCCGCCTGCTCGGAGCCTCCGAGGCCCTCGGCGAGTTCCTCATGCGGCACCCCCGGCACCTCGACGTCGTCCGGCCCGCTCCTGCGGTCCTCCCGGTGGTCACGCAGGAGGAGCTCCGGGCCGCGCTGCTCTCCTCGGTCGGCGCGGATCCGGCCGAGGCCAATCCCGTGGCGGGGGTCGGCGGGATCGAGGCGTACCGCAGGCTCAGGGTGGCGTACCGGCGCCACCTCACGGACCTCGCGGTGCGGGACCTCTGCCACTGCGCCCCCGTCGACTACCTGCCCGTGGTCGCCCGCGAGCTCGCCGATCTCGCCACCGCCGCCCTCGAGGCCTCCCTCGCCGTCGCCCGCGCGGACCTCGGCGAGGTCTACGGTGCCGACACCGTCGCCCGGGTGAAGCTCGCGGTCATCGCGATGGGGAAGTGCGGTGCCCGCGAGCTCAACTACATCTCCGACGTCGACGTCGTCTACGTCGCCGAGGGCGAGGACCTCGACGACTCGACGCTCACGAGGATCGGCACCGGCCTGGCCTCCGGGATGTCCCGCGGCGTCTACTCCCCGGGCACCGAACCGGCGCTCTGGGAGGTGGACGCGAACCTCCGGCCCGAGGGCAAGGACGGGCAGCTCGTACGCACGCTGCAGTCCCACGTGTCCTACTACCAGCGGTGGGCGAAGACCTGGGAGTTCCAGGCACTCCTGAAGGCCCGGGCCGCGGCCGGCGACCCGGAGCTGGGCCGGCGGTACGAGGAGGCGATAGCCCCCTTCGTCTGGGCGTCGTCCCAGCGCGAGGGATTCGTGGAGGGCGTCCGGGCCATGCGGCGCCGGGTGACCGACAACATCCCCCGCGACGAGGAGGCACGCCAGCTCAAGCTCGGACCGGGAGGCCTGCGCGACGTCGAGTTCACCGTCCAGCTGCTCCAGCTCGTGCACGGCCGGCTCGACGAGTCGCTGAGGGCCAGGGACACCGTCTCCGCGATCGGCGCGCTGAGCGCCGGAGGGTACATCGGGCGCTCGGACGCGCTGGACCTCGACGACGCCTACCGTTACCTGCGGGTCCTCGAGCACCGGATCCAGCTCATGCAGATGCGCCGGACCCACCTCATGCCGGAGGACGAGACAGCCCTCCGCGCCCTCGCCCGGTCCTCCGAGGGATGCATGGTCACGGTGCGGCCCAGCGCGCAGAGCCTCCACGACAAATGGCAGCGGACGAGGAAGCTCGTCAAGCGCCTCCACGAATCGATCTTCTACCGGCCCCTGCTCAACAACGCGGCGACACTGCAGCCCGAGGACGTCCAGCTGACGGCCGAGGCCGCCCAGGCCCGCCTGGCTGCCCTGGGCTACCAGGACCCGCGCGGCGCCATGCGCCACATCGAGGCGCTGACCGGTGGCCTGCGCCGACGGGCGATGCTGCAGAAGCAGCTGCTGCCCATCCTCCTGGCCTGGTTCGCCGACGGGGTCGATCCCGATGCCGGCCTGCTCGGATTCCGGCGGCTCAGCGAGTCCCTCGGCGAGAGCCACTGGTACCTCGGCATGCTGCGCGACTCCAACGCGGCGGCCGAGCGGCTCTGCGCCGTCCTGTCGAGCAGCCGCTTCATCACCGACCTGCTGGAGGTCTCGCCCGAGTCGACGAAGTGGCTCGGGTCCGACGCCGAACTGGTCCCCGACACCTTCGACACCCAGTGGCAGGAGATCCGGTCGAAGATGTCGCGGCATCCTGCGCCGAACGAGGCCATCCGGCTGATCCGGCTCATCCGCCGCCGCGAACTGCTCCGCATCGCGATCGCGGACAGCTCCAACCTCCTGTCACAGCCAGAGGTGGGGGAGGCCCTCGCCGACGCCGACCGCGCCGCCATCCTCGGCGCCCTGCACGTGGCCGAGAACCAGGTGTTCGGGCAGGAGGAGCAGCTCACCCACGTCGTCGTCATGGCCATGGGACGCCAGGGCGGTCGGGAGATCACCTACGGGTCGGACGCCGACGTCATCTATGTCCACCGCCCGCTGCCCGGGGCCGACGAGGCGGCAGCACAGAAGCAGGCCGAAGCTGTCGTCGCCCGCCTCGCCGCGCTGCTGACCCAGCCGTGCAAACCGCCCGTCCTCGCCGAACGGGTCCTCGAGATCGACACCGCACTGCGGCCGGAGGGCAAGCAGGGCGCGATGGTGCGCTCCATCTCCTCCTACCGGGAGTACTACCGCCGGTGGTCCCTCGTCTGGGAGGCGCAGGCGCTGCTGCGGGCGCGGCCGCTCGCGGGCGACGACGACCTGGCCGCCGAGTTCCTCGCGCTGATCGATCCCGTGCGGTACCCGCAGGACCTCGGCGAGACCGGTGTCCGGGAGATCCGGCGCATCAAGGCGCGCGTGGAGTCCGAGCGGCTCCCGCGCGGCGCCGACCCGTCCCGTCACCTCAAGCTGGGCCGTGGCGCCCTCAGCGACGTCGAATGGCTCGTGCAGCTCCTCCAACTGCAGCACGCCCACGCCGTTCCTGCCCTGCGGGTCCAGTCGACCCTCGCCGCCCTCGACGCCCTCGGCGACGAGGGACTGCTCCCGTCGGAGGACGTCGGGCTGCTGCGCGACAGCTGGACCCTCGCGACCCGGATCCGTGCCGCGAACGTCATCTGGAGCGGGCGCGGCTCGGACCTGCTGCCGTCGTCGCGTCGGGACCTCGAGGCCGTGGCTCGATGGTGCGGGTACGGCCCGGGGAGCGGATCGGAGCTGGAGGAGGACTACCTGCGGCTCACGCGGCGCAGCAGGGCCGTGTTCGAGCGGCACTTCTACGGGTACTAGGCAGCCGTCCGGGGAGACGACGACGGCGGCCCCCCGCTGTCGGGGAGCCGCCGTCGTCGTCGGTGCGGGTGCTGCTAGACGCCGTAGTAGAGCTCGAACTCGTAGGGGTTCGGGCGCAGCGAGAGCGGCTTGATCTCCATCTCGCGCTTGTACTCGATCCAGGTGTCGATCAGGTCCTGCGTGAAGACGTCGCCGGCCTGCAGGAACTCGTTGTCCGCCTCGAGGGCCAGCAGGGCCTCCTCGAGGGAGCCGGGGGCCTTCTGGATGTCCTTCGCTTCCTCGGCCGGGAGCTCGTAGAGGTCCTTGTCGATCGGATCGGCGGGCTCGATGCGGTTCTTGATGCCGTCGAGGCCTGCCATGAGCTGCGCGGCGAAGGCCAGGTACGGGTTCGAGGAGGGGTCCGGCGCACGGAACTCGATGCGCTTCGCCTTCGGGTTCGAGCCCGTGATCGGGATGCGGATACCGGCGGAGCGGTTGCCCTGCGAGTAGACCATGTTGACGGGGGCCTCGAAGCCCTTGACCAGGCGGCGGTAGGAGTTGACCGTCGGGTTCGTGAAGGCGAGGACGGCGGAGGCGTGCTTCAGCAGGCCGCCGATGTACCAGCGGGCCGTGTCCGAGAGGCCGGCGTAGCCGCGCTCGTCGTAGAACAGCGGCTGACCGTCGCTCCACAGGGACTGGTGGCAGTGCATGCCGGACCCGTTGTCACCGAAGATCGGCTTCGGCATGAAGGTGGCCGTCTTGCCCCAGGCGTTGGAGACGTTCTTGACGATGTACTTGAACTTCTGCAGGTCGTCCGCAGCGTGCGTCATGGTCGTGAACTTGTAGTTGATCTCGGCCTGGCCGGCGCCGCCCACCTCGTGGTGCGAGCGTTCGACCTCGAGGCCGGCCTTGTCCAGCTCCACGCAGATGGCGTCGCGGAGGTCGGCCTGCTTGTCGACGGGGGAGACCGGGAAGTAGCCGCCCTTGAACGGCGTCTTGTTGCCCAGGTTGCCGCCGACCTCCTCGCGGCCGCTGTTCCAGGGCGCCTCGATGGAGTCCACCTTGTAGAAGCTGCCCTGCGGGGAGGACTCGTACTGCACGTTGTCGAAGATGAAGAACTCGGCCTCGGGGGCGAAGAACGCCGTGTCCGCGATGCCGGTCGAGGAGAGGTAGGCCTCGGCGCGTTCGGCCACGCTACGGGGATCGCGGTGGTAGGGATCGCCGGTGCGCGGATTGACGATGGAGAAGTTCAGCGCGAGGGTCTTCTCGGTGCGGAACGGGTCGATGAACGCCGTCGTCACATCCGGGATGAGCTGCATGTCGGATTCCGCGATGCCCTGGAACCCGCGGATGGAGGAGCCGTCGAAGAGCTGGCCGTGGATGAAGAAGTCCGCGTCGACCGACTTGGCGGGAACGTTGAAGTGCTGCTGCACTCCGGGGAGGTCGGTGAACCGGACATCGACGAACCTGATGTCTTCGTCGGCGATGAACTTGAGGACCTCGTCCGCATTCTTAAACATCGAATCATGCTCCTAACGCATGGCTGGGTGATGACCCGGCGCCAGCGCGTGTCCCTGCACCGCACGGGATGTCACGAGCTCTGGCAGGATGGAACGCTGCCGCCGACTCGTTCCAACTGTAGGAGCGGGCAGTTTCTCGCTGGTGTCGTCATTGTTTCCGGGACGTTACAGAAGGGGAACTGCGCCTCCCACCCTAGCGCCCCCGCGGAGGCGGAGGCATAATGCGGACCCCTCCACCCGGTCCGCGGGTAGGCTGGAACGGTGGTGAACAGAAACGACATCGGCTCATGGATGGAAGGTCCGTCGCCGTCGGGCAACCAGCAGTGGCCCGGACAGCGGCTCGGACGGCCGGAGTCGGGTCCGGGGTCCATCGCCCGCTTCGGCCCCAGAGCCGGTGCGCTGCTCATCGACTGGATCCTCTGCTCGCTGCTGTCGGCCGCATTCTTCGGCTACGACGGCTTCGCGACGCTGTACATCTTCCTCGTGGAGCAGGTCCTGTTCGTCGGCTTCTTCGGCTACAGCATCGGGCACCGGCTGCTGCGGATGCAGGTCCAGACGCTCGACGGCCGACCCGCCGGCTACCTGACGGCGCTCATCCGCAGCGTCCTGCTGTGCCTCGTCATCCCGGCGCTCGTCATCGACAGCGACCAGCGCGGACTCCACGACCGCGTCCGCAACACCGGCCTGTTCCGCATCTGAGGACGTCGTCCCGACCTCACAGAGAGAGCCCCTCCCGCTGCCGGCGGGAGGGGCTCTCTTCATCAGGATCGGGTGCGGGACTCAGCGTCCCCGCATCGCCTTGCGGTCCGGGCGGGCCTTGAAGGGATCGACGCCCTTCGGGATCGGCATCTTGGTGCCCAGCGCGCTCAGTCGCTTGTCGACGGCGTGGACCTCCTGCTTCGTCAGCGTCTTCTTCAGCTTCTGCACGGCCTTCGGGACCTTGGCGAGAGGGACCTGGCGGTCGCCGCGCCCCGTCTCGATGACGTGCACCGGGACGTTCGGGATGATCCGCGCCATCCTGCGCTTCTCGCCGTCGACCAGCTGCTTCACCCGGGTGGAGGGCCCCTCCGACACGAGGATGACCCCCGGCCGGCCGATGACCCGGAACACCGCGTCCTGTGTGCGGGGGTTCACGGCGACCGGCTGCTCCTGCAGGATCCATCCGCGGCGCAGGACGCTCAGCGCTGCACCGGCAGCGCCGGGCTTACCCTCGATCTGCGAGAACGCAGCACGTTCGGCCCTGCGGGAGAGGATGAAGATCGCCGCGAGGAACGCGAGCGGGATCGCGATGATCATGAGGGTGATGATGTTGTCGATCAGCAGGCCGATCAGCAGGCCCACCGCGATGATGCCGACGAAGGCGAGCAGCATGAACCAGACGGCGCTGGGGTCGTTGCGCCGCGTCATCTTGAAGACCTCGACGATCTGCTTCATCCGCCCGGTCTTCTTCGGCCCCTTCTCCGCTTTCGGCTTGCGGGAGAAAAGACGGCGTTTGGGCGTGGGTGAGCCTGAAGGATCGATCGTGTGCGACATAGTTCTTCGATTCTACGGGATGGCCGGGAAGTGCCGACTGAGCAGGCACCCCGTGGCGGCGGGTGGGAGTCGCGTCAGCCGGCGAGGAGCGAGGAGGCTTCCTGCGAGGCGGAGCCCGACTCGTCGAGGTGGGCGAGTTCGGCCGGCAGTTGGAGCCCCTTCTTGCGCATGGCGCGGGCCCAGAGACGGCCCGCACGGTAGGAGGAGCGGACGAGGGGGCCGCTCATCACGCCGAGGAAACCGATCTCCTCGGCCTCCTGGCTCAGCTCGACGAACTCGCCGGGCTTGACCCACCGGTCGACGGGGAGGTGGCGTTCGCTGGGGCGCAGGTACTGCGTGATCGTGATGAGGTCGCAGCCCGCGGCATGGAGGTCGCGCAGCGCCTCGGAGATCTCCTGCCGCGTCTCGCCCATGCCGAGGATCAGGTTGGACTTCGTCACCATGCCGCGGTCGCGTCCCTGCGTGATGACATCGAGCGAGCGCTCGTAGCGGAACGCCGGCCGGATGCGCTTGAAGATGCGCGGCACGGTCTCCACGTTGTGCGCGAAGACCTCGGGGGCGGCATCGCAGATTGCCGCGATGTGCTCGGGCCGACCGGAGAAGTCCGGGATGAGGATCTCCACGCCCGTGCCGGGGTTCATGCTGTGGATCTGCCGGATGGTCTCGGCGTACAGCCAGACCCCCTCGTCGGGCAGGTCGTCACGCGCCACGCCCGTGACGGTCGCGTAGCGCAGGTTCATGGACCGCACCGACTGTGCGACCTTGAAGGGCTCACTGCGGTCGAGTGGCTGCGGTTTGCCGGTGTCGATCTGGCAGAAGTCGCACCGCCTGGTGCACTCGGACCCTCCGATGAGGAAGGTGGCCTCGCGGTCCTCCCAGCACTCGAAGATGTTGGGGCACCCCGCCTCCTCGCACACGGTGTGCAGCCCCTCCTTCTTCACGAGGTTCTTCATCGCGACGAATTCGGGACCGATGTTGACTTTCGCCTTGATCCAGTCCGGCTTGCGCTCCACCGGCGTCTCGGCATTGCGCGCCTCGATGCGCAGCAGGCGGCGACCCTCGGGTGCAAGGCTCACAGTAAAGCTCCTTCTGACGGGGTGTTCCGGGAGAGGCCGGCCGCGCGCGTGTCGGCGGCGTCGGCAGTGCCGATACGGGGTGCGTCGGTGTCGTCCTCGCCCACCAGCACCGCCTCATTGTTACGCAGTCCGGCCTCTATTAGCGAAACGATCTCCGCGGGAGTGACAGTCCTGCCGCATTCGGCGGAGATGGAGGTGACGCCGGCGTCACTGATCCCGCAGGGGACGATCTGCTGGAACGGCGCGAGGTCGTTGTTGCAGTTGACCGCGAAACCGTGCATCGTGACGCGGTCCTTCACCCGGATGCCGATCGCCGCGATCTTCCGGGCGGGTCGCTCGTCCGTCGCCGCCAGCCATACTCCCGAGCGACCCTCGATCCTGATGCCGTCGATGCCGAAGTGGAGGAGCGAGGTGATGATGACCTCCTCGAGGATGTGGACGTACTCGGCCACGCGGGCCGGATCCCGCAGCGCGAGGATCGGGTACCCCACGAGCTGCCCCGGTCCGTGCCAGGTGAGTTTCCCGCCGCGATCCACCGGGACCACGGGTGTGCCGTCGAACGGTCGCTCGTGGTCCTCCGTCCGCTTGCCCGCGGTGTAGACGGGCGTGTGCTCGAGGAGCAGGACCGTGCTGGGTGCGGTGCCGTCCACGACCTGCGCGTGAAGGGCCTTCTGCCGGTCCCAGCCGTCCGTGTACTCGATGTAGTCCGGAGCGAGTCCGACGCGCGACAGTACGAGAGTCATGAAGCAAGGGTAGTCCGGTGGACCGACACATCGCGCCGTCCTGCTCCGCGGTGGCCGCGTCGGGGTCGATCAGCCCTCCGTTCCCTTCTCCGGCAGTTCGAACGTCGCGCGGAGCCGCACGAGCCGCCACTCCCGTTCGGCGCGCCGCACCTCGAAGTGGAGGACGGGGGAGAACCCGCTCGTCTGCGCGCGGAAACGCCAGAAGTCGGCCCTGAGGCCGCGCGTCGGAGCAGTCCCCTGCGACGGAGCCACCGGCAGCGCGCGCCAGGTGGACCAGTGCATGCACCCGTCCACGACGTGCCAGGCCGACCCGCGCCAGTGCAGACAGGAGGGCCGTGACTCACCGCCGGTGGCGTCGAACGTGAGTGCGACCGCGTCGTCGAACGTCCGCCAGGAGCCGACCGGATCCGCTGGTGAGGGAATCATGACCTACCTGCCTTCGGTGTATCTGAGGATTAAAATTAGAACACATATTCGAAGCCGTGGCCGGGTGGATCAGTGATGCGCTCGGGCCTGTGGATAACGCCGGTCACCCGCTCCCATGCCCTAGAACTGATGCATGAGCGATCCCACGGCATCAGCACGACCCGCGGACCATGCGTCGACCCCGGCAACGCTGCACGAGGTCCGGGCGGACGCCCGCTCGACTCCCCCCGATGCCGAGGAGGCCCCCCGGCCGGTGGTCGCGGGCTTCCGGGTCGGACGGCTCCTCGGCCGCGGCGGGACGTCCGCCGTGTGGCTCGTGACCGACGACGACGGTCGATCCTTCGCGCTCAAGGTCGCCGTTGCGCCCCGGACGGCAACGCCAACGCAGGCTTTCCCGACATCCGCCCTGGTCGCGGGACGGCGTGGGCGCCGCGCCGCGGGACCCCCCGACGGTGGATCTCCGCCCCGCGCCGGAGGGCAGCGATCGTCCGACGGTGCCGATGGGCCGTACGGGCTGTCCGGGCCGCACGGGCCGTCCGATCGGACGGCCGACGACATCTCACGCGAGCTGCTGACCCTCCAGCGGTTCCGCCACGATCACCTCCTCAGGGTGCTCCGCATCGTGGGAACGGACGCGGGTCCCGGGCTGCTGATGGACCTCGCTCCCGGCGGGTCCCTGCTCAATCTGGTCACCAGCCGCGGTCCCCTCCCGATCGCGGAGGTCGTCACGGCCCTCGTGCCCATCGCCCAGGTGCTCGCCCACCTGCACGGTGCCGGGGCACTGCACGGGGACGTGTCGCCCGGCAACATCCTCTTCACGCAGGAGGGCAAGCCCCTGCTCGGCGACTTCGGGACGGCGCGGCTCCTCGGGGCCGATCCCGTTCCGGGCGCAGGCACGCCCGGCTTCATCGACCCGCTGCGCGACGGTTCCTTCGACACCGGAGCGGATGTCTTCGCCCTCGCAGCGGTGTCGTGGTTCGCGTTGACCGGCCGCGTCCCCGGGCCCGCCGAGCACCGCCCGCCGCTCGCGCTGATCATCCCGGACGTGCCGCCGCAGCTCATGGAGCTCATCGAGGACGGCCTGGACCCGTCCCGGGCCCGACGGCCTACCGCCGACTCCTTCGCCCGCGTGCTGCTGTCCAGCACCGAGCCGGGGCCGGTCGACCTCGTACCGGCCGTGCATCCCAGCGTGCTGCCGCACCTGCTGACGAGGCGTACGGGCACTGCTCCCTCCGGCCTGACCCGGCGCTGGAAGCGCGTCGCAGGTGGCCGGGGCCGGGACCGGGACCGGAAGGACGGGCGACCGCGTCCGCGCGGGGCGACCGCGGGCCGAAGGACTCCCGGGGTTCCCGCCGTCGGCCGGGGAGGTGTGCGGCCCGGACCCGGGCGCATCCGTACGCTGCTCGCGATCGTCTCAGGGGTGGCTGCCCTCGTGCTGCTGCTGGGGGGCATCGCGCTGACGCTGGGTGGGCCCGATGCGCCGGGCGGGGATCGACCGGGGGCCGCCACTTCTGGCATTTCGATCGTCCCGGCCCCGGAGAGCGCGACGGGAGAGGGTTCGGTGGTGGACGGCGGGCGGTCAGGGGGAGCCGCACAGGAAGAAACCCGGCAGGAAGAAACTCGGCAGGAAGGTGGCGGGCAGGAGAGGGCCGGGGACGAAAGGGCAGGACAGGACGATGCCGCGCAGGGAGGAGCCGGGCAGGAGCAGGCGGCTCCGAGGCCTCCGAGTCCGCAGGCGCCGGCCGGGGTCACGCTGGACGCCGACCCGGTCACGGCGCTCGTCGGTCTCGCCGCCCTCCGGGCCGAGGCCTTCGCGACCGCCGATCCGTCCCTGCTGGCGACCGTCGACGTCCAGGGCTCACCCGCGATGTCGGCCGACCAGGAGGCCGTCACCGCGCTCGCGGCCTCGGGGCGGAGCCTCCGGGACCTGTCCATCACGATCCGCGATCCTGCAGCACTCGGTGGGGAGGAACAGGCGGCGATGACGGCGGTCGCGGGTCTTCCGGCCTCGGCGCCACCTGCCGGCACGGAGGTGTCGCTGGTCCGGGCGACGGCGGCCGTGTCCTCCTACACGGAGGCGGCAGGCCCGGCAGGGCATTCTGCGGACGCGCCGCGCCCGCTGATGGCAGCGGGCCTGCAGGACCTGATCTTCGTCCTCTGGGACTCCGGAGGCGGCTGGCGCATCCATTCGGTCGTGTCACCCGGGTGAGACGACCGAATGGATCACGGTACCCT
>NZ_CP024915.1:994952-1003043 GCF_002953615.1 Arthrobacter agilis
CGGTGACGCTCTCGCCGAGGGCGGGGAGGGTGACCTCGGTGCCTTCGCCGGAATCGGAATCGTCGGAGGTCTCACTCGCTGCGGGTGCGGCATCCGCCTGGGGGGCTTCCTCGGCGGCGGGCTGCTCGGGCTCGGCCGGGGCCTCCTCGGCGGCGGGAGCGGCGCTGCCGGTGTCGGAGGAACCGCTACCCGAACCGTCCCCGATGCGTACCAGCGGTGCGCCGACCTCCGCGGTCTCGTCCTCCGCGACCAGGATCTCCTCGATGACTCCGGCGATGGGCGAGGGGATCTCGGTGTCGACCTTGTCGGTGGAGACCTCGAGGAGGGGCTCGTCGACCTCGACGCGGTCACCGACCTGCTTGAGCCAGCGGGTGACGGTGCCTTCGGTGACGCTTTCACCGAGAGCGGGCAAGTTCACGGATTCAGACATAATGCGCCCGTTTCTCCTTCATAGATCGTTCCTTGGCAGCTGGTCGACGACCGGGGCCCGCTCAGCTGGACGTGCTTGCAATTCCTGGTTCCGAGCTTAGTCCACGCCCTCGGGGCGTGGACCAGGCTCGGGGTGGTGCGGGTGCCCGGCTCAGCCGTGCAGCGGCTTGCCGGCGAGGGCGAGGTGCGCCTCGCCGAGCGCCTCGTTCTGCGTGGGGTGGGCGTGGATCAGCGGGGCGACGTCCTCGGGGTACGCCTCCCAGTTGACGATCAGCTGGGCCTCACCGATCTGCTCGCCCATGCGCGTGCCGAGCATGTGCACGCCGACGATCGGGCCGTCCTTCTCACGGACGAGCTTGACGATGCCGCCGGTGCCGATGATCGAGCTCTTGCCGTTGCCGGCGAGGTTGTATTCGTGCGTCTCGACCCGGTCGTCGCCGAACTTCTCGCGTGCGGCCTTCTCGGTGTAGCCGACCGATGCGATCTCGGGATCGCTGTAGGTGACCTTGGGGATGTTGAGGTCGGCGACGACGACGGGCTTGAGGCCGCCGATCTCCTCGGCGACGAAGATGCCCTGCTGGAAGCCGCGGTGGGCCAGCTGCAGTCCGGGGACGATGTCGCCGATCGCGTAGATGTTGCCGACGCCGGTGTGGAGGCGCTCGTCGGTGATGACGAACCCGCGGTCCATCGTGAGGCCCGCTTCCTCGTAGCCGAGGTTCTGCGTGACGGGGCCGCGGCCGACGGCGACGAGCATGAGATCGGCCTCGAACGTCTTGCCGTCCTCGAGGGTGACGACGACGCCGTCGTCGTTCTGCTGGACCGACTTGAACCGGGTGCCGGTGTTGAACTTGATGCCGCGTTTCTTGAACGCCCGCTCGAAGTTCTTGACGATCGACGCGTCCTCGTTCGGGACGAGGGAGGGGAGCGCCTCGATGATGGTGACGTCCACGCCGAAGGACTTCCAGACGGACGCGAACTCGCAGCCGATGACGCCGCCGCCGAGGATGACCACGGTCTTGGGGACGAAGTCCATCGTGAGGGCCTGGTCGGAGGTGATGACCTTGCCGCCGATCTCGAGGCCGGGGAGGCTGCGCGAGAAGGAACCGGTGGCGAGGATGATGTGCTTGCCGGTGTAGACGGTGCCGTCGACGTCGATGGTGTTCTGCGACGCGAGCTTGCCCGAGCCCTCGATCACCGTGATGCCCTTGGACTTGATGAGGCCCTGGAGTCCGCGGTACTTGCCGGCGATGATGCCGTCCTTGTACGCGTTCACGGCGTTCATGTCGATGGACTCGAAGGTCGCCTTCACGCCGTACTTCTCGGAGTCGCGGGCGCCGTCGGCGATCTCGGCCGAGTGCAGGAGTGCCTTGGTCGGGATGCAGCCGTTGTGGAGGCAGGTGCCGCCCAGCTTGCCCTTCTCGATGAGCCCCACGGTGAAGCCCAGCTGCACCGCACGGAGTGCGGCAGCGTAGCCGCCGCTTCCTCCACCGAGTACCAGGATGTCGAATTCTTGCGCAGTTGCCGATCCGGCCACTTGAACGCTCCCTCGCGTGGTCTGTTGACGCGCAGGACGCGTCGGTTGATAAATCGATTGCTGATGCGGTCGCGGGGCACACGGCGGGTGCTTGGTGTGCTCTCGTTTTTCACCCTATCCCCAGAACAAGCCCGCATCCACTTGAAGTGTGCCGAGGACGTGCCGTCCGCGCCCGGATGTGCCCAGCGTCACGCGAACAGGTCGGGCAGGTCGAGCAGGCCGGGCAGGTCGGGCAGGCTGGGCGGGTGCCGCGGCGGTAGTCCGCCGCGGCACCCGTTCCGTCAGGCGGTTCGGGCGAGCACGTCCTCGACGTAGGCCAGCAGGGTGCGGACGCCGACGCCGGTTCCGGCCTTCGGGGTGTAGCCGTAGGGGGCCCCCTCGTTGAAGGCCGGTCCGGCGATGTCGAGGTGCGCCCACGGGATCTTCTCGCCGTCGACCTGGCCGACGAACTCGCGCAGGAACACGGCGGCGGTCATCATGCCGCCGTGCCGTTCTCCGATGTTGGCGATGTCGGCGACCTGCGACTCGAGGCTCGGACGCAGTTCCTCGGGCAGGGGCATGGGCCAGAACTGCTCGCCCGCGCGGTCCGCGGCGGCCTTGACGGCGTCGCGGACCCCGTCGTCGCCCATGACGCCGGAGACGCGGGTGCCGAGGGCGATCATCTGGGCGCCGGTGAGGGTGGCGATGTCGATGATGGCGTCGGGGGACTCCTCGCTCGCGGCGGCAAGCCCGTCGGCCATCACGAGGCGGCCCTCGGCGTCGGTGTTCAGGACCTCGACGGTGCGGCCCCCGTAGATGGACAGCACGTCCTCGGGGCGCTGCGCGGAGCCCGAGGGCATGTTCTCGGCGAGGCAGAGCCACGCCGTGACCTTGGCAGGGAGGCCGAGTTCCGCGACGGCGAGGAGCGTGGTGAGGACGACAGCGGCGCCGGCCATGTCCAGCTTCATGGTCTGCATCCCCGCGGCGGGCTTGAGGGAGAGTCCGCCGGAGTCGAACGTGATGCCCTTGCCCACGAGGGCGAGGTGCACGGCCGAGTTCGCGGGGGAGTACTCAACCTTCACCATGCGGGGAGGCCGCGTGGAGCCCTTGCCGACGCCGAGGATCCCGCCGTAGCCGTCGCGCTCCAGGCGCTTCTCGTCCATCACCGTGACCTTGACGGGGAGCCCCCGCGAGAGGTCCTTCGCGGCCTGGGCGAACGTCTCGGGGTAGAGGTGGCTCGGCGGCTGGTTCACGAGGGAGCGCGTCGCGTTGACGTTCTTGCCCAGGATGCTGGCGCGCCTGAAGGCAGGCGCGAGGTCCGCGTCGTCGGCCGCGGACGTGTGGACGACGACGGTGCGGACGGCGGCCTGGTCCTTCGACGGGGCCACGGTCCCGTCGGCCCTGATCCCCGACTTGTGGCCCTCGTAGCTGTAGGCGCCGAACGCGGCACCCTCGGCGACGGCGGCGGCGGCGGCGGCGGTGCCGGCCGGGAGCGCGAGCACGACGGTCTCCAGGCCGGTGAGCTGGCGGACGGCGGCACCGGCGGCACGGCGCAGGGTCTCCGGGGACAGTGCCTCGCCGTCGGCCACGGTGCCCACGCCGGAGAGGACGAGGGAGTCGGCTCCGGTGTCGGGCAGCCCGGGAAGGCGGCGCACCTCGTCGGCGGCACCGGTGATGCCGAGCACCTGGAGCGAGTCCCCGAGGGCGCGCGCCGCCTTCGGGGGCAGCGGGCTGTCGAGGAGGACCGGCCCGTCCGTCCCCTTGGCGACCGCGATCACGAGCGCGTCGCTCGGGATCTTCTTGAGGTCCTTCGCGGAAGCCGTCAGGTGTAGTTCGGTCGTCTTGATCACGGAATATGTCTCCTCGTGTCCGGATGGGTTGTCCAGGTTCTGCGCGGCTCCGGCATCTGGTGGTCCGGGAACCGTCCTGACGATCGTAGTCGCTGCCCCGCGAGGTGCGGCGTCGCCGAGGGCGGGGCGGTCGGTGGGGGTGGATCCTCCTCCCGGGCGGCGTCGCGTGGTACGGAATGAAGCGGGCGCGGACGGCGTTGACAGGAACAGGACCCGACCGGAGGAGAGAGCCATGCTGGATCCACGAACCCTGTACAACACCGACGCCGACGTCTTCGGCGACCCGCGGATCAAGGGGCTCCCCCTGCTCGTGAGCCTCACCGGCTTCCTGGATGCCGGGCACGTCGTCTCGCAGGTCAGCGAGGAGCTGCTCGAAGTCCTCGAGCACGAGCTGGTGGCCGAGTTCGACGCCGACCAGCTCATGGACTACCGCGGCCGTCGCCCGAAGATCACGTTCGCCGAGGACCACCTGACCGATTACCAGCCGCACCGGCTCGAGCTGCACCGGCTGTTCGACGGATTGGGGGAGCCGTTCCTGCTCCTGACCGGCGTCGAACCCGATCTGCAGTGGGAGCGCTTCGCGAGCGCCGTCGTCGGCCTGGTGGAGGACCTCGAGGTGCCGCTCGTCTCCTGGATCCATGCCATCCCGATGCCGGTCCCGCACACGCGGCCCATCGGGGTGACCCTGCACGGCAACCGGTCCGACCTGATCGACGGCATGAACGCCTGGCGCCCGACCGCGGAGTTGCAGGCGTCCATCGGTCACGTGCTCGAGCTGCGCCTCGTCGAGGCGGGGAACGACGTCGTGGGTCACGTCATCCACGTGCCCCACTACCTCTCCGAGGCCGAGTATCCGCCGGCAGCCGTCGCCGGACTCGAGTACCTGGGCGCCACGGCGCGGCTCGTGCTGCCGACGGACCGGCTCCGCGAGACGGGGCGCGACGTCGAGCGCCAGATCGCCCGGCAGGTCGGCAACTCGGCCGAGGTGCAGTCGGTGGTCGCGTCGCTCGAGAAGCGCTACGACGAGTACGCGGACGGAGCCGCGCGCAGGTCGCTGCTGGTCAAGGAGAACAGCGAGCTGGCCAGCGCCGAGGAGCTCGGTGCGGCCGTCGAGGCGTACCTCGCGAGCCCGCAGGCTGAGGAGGAGTCCACGCTGCTCTGGGACACGGAGTTCCTGGGCGCGAGCCCCATCGACTACGGCAGCCACGACAGCAGCCACGACAGCGGCGAGAGTCGTGACCGGGAGCCGGGAGCAGGGGACGCCGCGGGACGCGACGACGAAGGACCGGCCGGTCCGGGGTCGCGCTCCGCGGCGTAGCCCCGTCGCCGAACGGATCGCGATCCGGACGGCAGGCCGTCCGCCCGCGGGCGCGCTGCCGGCCACGGGCCGTAACGCGGGAGTGGATGGGTCACCCGCCACGCGATAATGGGGCTGTGAGATCCTCGAGGGCACTTCTTGTCTGGGCGGCCGGTGTCACCGCCTACCTCGTTGCAGTGACGCAGCGCACCACCTTCGGTGTCGCCGGGCTGGAGGCGACGGACCGCTTCAGCGCCTCCGCCTCGCAGCTGTCCGTGTTCACGGTGGTGCAGCTGCTCGTCTACGCAGGCCTCCAGGTGCCGGTCGGTGTCCTCGTGGACCGGTGGGGGCCGAGGACGCTCATCGTCGCCGGAGGCGTCCTCATGGCGCTCGGCCAGGCGCAGCTCGCTTTCGCGGACTCGGTCGGTGCGGGGATCATCGGACGGCTGTTCGTGGGGGCGGGCGACGCGACGACCTTCATCAGTGTCCTGAGGCTGCTGCCCGCGTGGTTCGAGCCCCGGCGGATCCCGGTCCTCACGCAGTGGACGGGCATCATCGGCCAGCTCGGGCAGGTGGTCTCGGTCATCCCGTTCGTGGCACTGCTGTCCACCTTCGGCTGGCAGCCGGCCTTCCTCTCGGCCGCGGCCCTCTCGGTGCTCGCCGTCGTCCTCTCGATCACCGTGATCCGCGACTCGCCGCTGGCGGGGAGCGAGCGCTCCCCGCAGACGCTGCGGCAGACCGGCACCTCGCTCGCCGCGGCGTGGAGACAACCGGGGACGCGCCTCGGCCTGTGGTCGCACTTCACCATCCAGTTCCCCGGCACGGTCTTCGTCCTCATGTGGGGCTACCCCTATCTGGTCCGCGCGGAGAAGGTGGGGGAGGGTGTCGCCTCCGCCCTGATGACCCTGTTCGTCGCGGTGGGGATCGCCTGCGGACCACTGCTCGGGAGGTACGTGGGTCGGCATCCCCTGCGGCGATCCACCATGGTGCTGGCGATCGCCGCCCTCATGGCCGCCGCCTGGCTGGCGGTGCTGCTCTACCCCGGACCGGCTCCGCTGCCGCTGCTGACGCTGCTGGTCGTCGCGCTGGCCGTCGGCGGGCCGGGGTCGATGATCGCCTTCGACTTCGCCCGTACATTCAACCCCGCGGCCCGCATGGGAACCGCGACGGGCATCGTCAACATCGGCGGCTTCATGGCGTCCCTGCTGTCGATGTTCGTCATCGGTGTCGTCCTCGACGTCCTGCTCGGCAGCGGCTTCTCCCGGGGTGACCTCTACGCCCTCGCGTCCTTCCGCCTCGCCATGGCCGTGCAGCTGGTGTTCCTGGCGGCGGGGGTCGTGGCGGTCGTCATCGCCCGGCGCAGGGTGCGCCGGCGGATGGCGGAGCAGGGCGTGGTCGTCCCGCCCATCCGCGATGCGCTGGCCCGCGAGCACCGCCGTCGCCGGAACGAGAAGGCTGCCCGGAGGCCCTCCGGCGACTAGGTCGCATCGGGAACCATCCGAGCGGCGGGCTTGTCCACATGACGTCGGCGGGCCGAGCGGGGGCCTTGTCCGCGTAGCAGGCTGGCGGCATGTCATCCCCTGCGAGCCCGGCACCGGGCATCCCACCGTCCCCTCCCATCGCCGTCTCGTCCCCGGCGGACATCCTGTCCTACGTCCCGCACGCCCTCGGATTCCTGCCCGACGAGAGCCTCGTGGTCCTCACGACGCAGGGCCGGAGGCTCGGCGCCACCCTGCGGGTGGACCTGCCGCCCGACGGCAGGGACTCCCGCGCGTTCGCCGAAGGGGTGGTGTCCTTCCTGCGGGGGGACGCCGACGCCGACGGCACCCTCCTCGTCGTCTACACGAAGCAGGGCTGGCCACGGCAGGCACTCCCGCCCCGGCATGGACTGGTCCGAGTCGTCGGAGCGGTCCTGGAAGCCGCCGGACTGCCGGTCCACGGGGGCTGGCTCGTCTCGGCCTCTGCCTGGCGCGACTACTTCTGCAGCGACGACGAGTGCTGCCCATGGCCCGGCCGACCGCTCGACGCCGTGGTCCTCAGTCCGCTCAACGCCGAGCTGATCTTCAGCGGAAGCGCGTTCGATGCCTCGGCGTCGGACGCCGTGCTCCGCGCCGCTCCGTCCGTGGCACGACGGACCTCCTCGCCGGTACACCGCCTCCGGGTGGTGGAGGAGGCCCGCGCACGCTATGCGTCCGGCTGCGCCGGTCGGTGGACGTCCCCGGCCCAGTTCCAGGCGGTATCGGATGTGTGGGATGCGGTCCTCCTGCGGCCGGAAGCACTCGTCGTCGACGCCGAGCCCGATGTCGCGGCGTTCCTCCTGGCGAGTATCGAGTCGCGGACCGTCCGTGATTTCCTCCTGGTGAGTGCCTGTGTCGGGTCGGGCACGGCTCGGGCCGGGGTCGCCGCATGCGGCCTCGTCGACGATTCCGGACCCGCCGGGACAGGCGCCGACAATGGCGCGGTCCGCGGAGACCGGGTGCTGCCGGACGTGCGGGAGGCGACCGGACTGCGCGCGGCCCTGCGCCTGCCGGCATCGACGGAGCGTGGCCGGGACCCGGGGACCGGCACCGGCCGGGCGGGGAGAGCGCCCGCGGCGTCACCACCGGGTGGAGGCCCGATCGTCGGCGATGCGGGTCCGGTCTACGCGGACGTGCTGTCCGGCAGGTTCACCGGCGCCATCGCCTGGGACCGCGTGGACGGCATGACGGTCGTCCTCGGACGACTGGCGGAGGTATCGGACGGTGAGGCCAGGGCCGCAGGTCTCACCATGTCGGCCTGGTTCGAGTACGCCCGCGGACGCGGATCCAGGGCGGCGGTCTACCTCGACGCCGCGGAACGGGCGGTACCGGGGTACCGGCTCGCCCGCCTGCTGCACGAACTCCTCCGGCGCGGGGGGCTGCCGGCCTGGGCCAGGAGCAGGTCCACGGCCTGGCCGGCAGGTGCGGCGGGGAAGGATCCGACCGCCGTCCCGCAGCACGCCGGGACGGCTGAACAGCCCGGCC
>NZ_CP024915.1:1003143-1003216 GCF_002953615.1 Arthrobacter agilis
GATGATTTCCGGCGTGGACGCCGATCGTGAGACAATGGTAGTGAGACCCGGTTGGGTCCGCGTACCAGAACGT
>NZ_CP024915.1:1003316-1015920 GCF_002953615.1 Arthrobacter agilis
CACCGAGCATTTCCCGGGATCCACGCCGAAAGGCGGACCCACGGGGAATAGCGCGGGCGGCAGGGCCGTTCCCTAGGGACCCGCCCCGCCGGACACCTCTGGTGAACAGCGCGGACTTGACAGGGTCATAGTGGTGTTGTCCCTCTGATGGCACCACACACCGCCGTACGAAAGGTTCTCTGTGTCGGTCAAGAAGACAGCAGCACCGGCGTCGCCAGACGCCGGTACCACCACTACCAAGCGACGGGTAGCGGCCAAGAAGCCTGCCACGAAAGCTGCTTCGTCCGCTGCGGCCGCGAAGGCTTCGACCTCGGATGCACAGGGTTCGGTGGATACGCTCGACGGAGCGGACCCCGCCGTCGACGTCGCCGTCGAGGTGGACCCGGAGGACCTCAAGCCCGAGGCGGCCGAGGTCGGCACCACCACCGGCTTCGTCTACTCGGACGCCGATGACGACGATGCCCCCGCCCAGCAGGTCGTCTCCGCCGGCGCGACCGCCGACCCCGTCAAGGACTACCTGAAGCAGATCGGCAAGGTCGCACTGCTCAACGCCGAGCAGGAGGTCGATCTCGCCCTCCGCATCGAGGCCGGATTGTTCGCCGAAGAGAAGATCGCCGCCGATCCGGACATGGATCCGAAGCTCAAGCGTGAACTCGAGTTCGTCATCCACGACGGCAAGCGGGCGAAGAACCACCTGCTCGAGGCGAACCTCCGCCTCGTGGTGTCCCTGGCCAAGCGGTACACCGGACGTGGCATGCTCTTCCTCGACCTCATCCAGGAAGGCAACCTCGGCCTGATCCGCGCCGTCGAGAAGTTCGACTACACCAAGGGCTTCAAGTTCTCGACCTACGCCACCTGGTGGATCCGCCAGGCCATCACCCGTGCCATGGCCGACCAGGCCAGGACCATCCGCATCCCGGTGCACATGGTGGAGGTCATCAACAAGCTGGCCCGCGTGCAGCGCCAGATGCTGCAGGACCTCGGCCGCGAACCCACTCCCGAGGAGCTGGCGCTCGAGCTCGACATGACCCCCGAGAAGGTCGTCGAGGTGCAGAAGTACGGCCGTGAGCCCATCTCACTCCACACGCCCCTGGGCGAGGACGGCGATTCGGAGTTCGGTGACCTGATCGAGGACTCCGAGGCCGTCGTGCCCGCCGATGCCGTGAGCTTCACGCTCCTGCAGGAGCAGCTGCACTCGGTCCTCGACACCCTCTCCGAACGGGAGGCGGGCGTGGTCGCCATGCGGTTCGGGCTGACCGACGGCCAGCCGAAGACGCTGGACGAGATCGGCAAGGTCTACGGGGTCACGCGTGAGCGCATCCGCCAGATCGAATCGAAGACGATGTCCAAACTGCGTCACCCGTCGCGGTCGCAGGTGCTGCGGGACTACCTCGACTGATCAGCAGGACCTTCGAAGGGCCCTTCCTCCGGGAGGGGCCCTTTCGCGTACCCGCTCCGGTACCGCCGCATCCGTGAGCGTCCGCCCGCGTCAGTCCGCGTCCGTCCGCGTCCGTCCGCGTCCGTCCGCGTCCGTCCGCGTCCGCGCGGTGGAGAGCCCTGCCGCCGGGCGGATGATCGGTGCCGGGCGGGGACTGCGATCCCGTCCCCGCCCCACGACGCAGGAAGGGCCCCTCCTGGCGGAGGGGCCCTTACGCTTCAGCGCCTGTACACGGAGCGCTTGTTCTCGGATCGTGGGGTGCGGCGTCCGGCGACGATCAGTCGCCGACGACGGCCGGCTTCTCGTGAAGCCGCTTCGTCTCGTCCTGCCACTCGGACGTGAGCGGCTTCAGGTTCGCTTCGACGGCGCGCGCGTGGTGGCCGCAGAACAGAAGCTCTCCACCGGAGGACGAAAGGACGGCCCGCACGTAGGCCTGGGCGCCGCATCGGTCGCAGCGGTCCAGGGCAGTGAGTTCGCGAGTTGCTACTGCAGTGGTCATGAAAGCCTCCTCATGTGGATCGTGTATTCATATAACCACTATTCGTTGCCGCCCCTTCGCAGGCTGGGCCTCCTTTCGCTCCGGGCGTACCAGGGGTAGGGGTTGGGTCCGGCAGGCCCGGGAACGCCCTCGGGACGCGTCTTCCCCGTCGTGTCGGCGGCACGTAATAAACTGGTCCTACTCTTCCCCCTCACCCTCCTGACGCCTGTCCTGGATCGTGCCCGTTCCGCCAAGGAGACTCTTCCCCCGTGACACCCCCCACCTCGGACTACACCGCCCGGCACCTCTCGGTCCTCGAGGGCCTCGAAGCGGTGCGCAAGCGTCCCGGCATGTACATCGGGTCGACGGACTCCCGCGGCCTGATGCACTGCCTGTGGGAGATCATCGACAACTCGGTGGACGAGGCACTGGCCGGCTACGGCCAGAGCATCACGGTGATCCTGCACGCGGACGGATCCGTCGAGATCCATGACGACGGCCGAGGCATCCCGGTGGACATCGAGCCGAAGACCGGACTCACCGGCGTCGAGGTCGTCTTCACCAAGCTGCACGCCGGCGGCAAGTTCGGCGGCGGGTCCTACACGGCGTCGGGCGGCCTCCACGGCGTCGGAGCGAGCGTCGTCAACGCGCTGTCCTCCCGTCTCGACGTGTTCGTCGACCGCGGCAGCAAGACGTACGCCATGTCCTTCCGGCGCGGAGAGCCCGGTGTCTTCAGGGACGGCCGGACGCCCTCGCCGGAGTCGTCCTTCGAACCCTTCCTCGACGGTTCGCGCCTCGAGGTCGTCGGCACGGCCAAGCGCGGGCGAACCGGCACGCGCATCCGCTACTGGGCCGACCGGCAGATCTTCACCCGCGATGCCACGTTCTCCTACGAGGAACTGCAGACCCGCGCGCGGCAGACCTCCTTCCTCGTGCCGGGGCTCCGGATCACGCTGCGCGACGAACGGAGGCTTCCCGGAACGCCGGGTGAGTCCGGTCCGGTGGAGGAGGTCTTCCAGCACGACGGCGGGATCTCCGAGTACGCCGAGTTCCTCGCCCTCGACACCGCGGTCACCGATGTGTGGCGCTTCCAGGGGTCCGGCCGTTTCAAGGAGTCGGTGCCGGTCCTCGACGAGCGCGGGCACAGCCAGATGGCGGAGGTGGAACGCGACTGCGACGTCGACATCGCGCTGCGCTGGGGCATCGGCTACGAGACGACGGTCCGGAGCTACGTGAACATCATCGCCACGCCGAAGGGCGGCACGCACCAGAGCGGGTTCGAGCAGGCGCTGCTGAAGACCTTCCGGAAGGTCATCGAGGCCAACGCCCGCAAGCTGAAGGCGGGCAGCGACAAGATCGAGAAGGACGACGTCTTCGCCGGGCTGACGGCCGTCCTCACGGTGCGCCTCGCCGAGCCGCAGTTCGAGGGGCAGACCAAGGAGATCCTCGGGACGTCGGCCGTCAAGGCCATCGTCGCGAGGGTGGTGGAGAAGGAACTGCAGGCACGCCTGTCCTCCTCCGCCCGCAACGACAAGGCGCAGTCGGCGCTGCTGCTCGAGAAGGTCGTCGCCGAGATGAAGTCGCGGATCTCGGCCCGGGTCCACAAGGAGACCCAGCGGCGCAAGAACGCCCTCGAGACGTCGAGCATGCCCGTCAAGCTCGCCGACTGCCGCATCGACGACCAGGAGCGCTCCGAACTGTTCATCGTCGAGGGCGACAGCGCCCTCGGGACCGCCAAGCTGGCGCGGTCCTCCGACTACCAGGCGCTCCTGCCCATCCGCGGCAAGATCCTCAACGTGCAGAAGGCCTCGGTCGGGGACATGCTCTCCAACGCGGAGTGTGCCGCCCTCATCCAGGTCATCGGGGCGGGTTCGGGGCGGAGCTTCCAGCTGGACGCCCGGCGCTACGGCAAGATCATCCTGATGACCGACGCCGATGTCGACGGAGCCCACATCCGGACGCTGCTGCTGACGCTGTTCTTCCGGTACATGCGCCCGCTGGTGGAGGCCGGCCGCGTCTACGCCGCCGTCCCACCGCTGCACCGTGTCGAGGTGATCAACGGCGGGTCGAAGGCCAACGAGATGATCTACACCTACTCGGAGGCGGAGCTGACGCGGCTGCTGGCAGCCATGGAGAAGCAGGGCAAGCGGTACAAGTCGCCCATCCAGCGTTACAAGGGCCTGGGGGAGATGGATGCGGGCCAGCTCGCGGAGACCACCATGGACCCGCGGCACCGCACCCTGCGCCGCGTGCGCATCCAGGAGGCCGAGTCGGCCGAGCGTGTCTTCGGCCTGCTCATGGGAAGCGACGTCGCACCGCGCAAGGACTTCATCGTCGCGGGCGCTTCGTCGCTCGATCGGGACCGCATCGACGCCTGACCGGCGCCGCCGGCTCCGGGAGAAGCCGCACGGAACTCCCGGAACCGTCGGGGGTGTGCTTCCTCCGGATGTGCCGCACAGTGCAGTGCAGTGCATTGCATTGCCGGTGCCGGTGCCGGCCCCGAGACCGGGGGCCGGCCCGGCAGTCCGTCAGGGGGCCTCTGTCCCGGGGGTGTAGGGCAGGCTGCACACTTCACCCGGGCTCGGGAAGTCACCCTTGAGCCCGAGCCTCACCAGCTGTCCGTAGGACTGCACCCGGCCGCCGAACGGATAGGCCTCCTCGGGGTCGTCGTTCTGCCCCGAGAACGCACAGATGGAATTGGCGTGCTCCGTGCCCTTCTCATAGTTGACCCGGTCCTTATCAGGGCCTCTTTCCACAGGGCCCGCCCCGAAGGCCGGGGACGAGCCCATACCGGTCAGTGCCAGGGCGCAGGCTGCGGCGCCGAGTAGGAATGTCTTGCGCATGACGTGCCTCGATCTCTAGAAGTGCTCCAACCTCCAGGGCGCCGACGCATGCGCGCGGTAGTGGTTGCAAACCGCGACACTGCCCAGCGCAGGTCTGCTCCCTCCGAGCCTGCTGAGGCCCGTGCCGCGAAGTCTACTCACGGCCCGGAACAGGCGGAAGAGGAGGAGTCACCGGTCTTCCGGCCGCTCGAGCCACCGACGATCGACCGGTGGCGAGGAGGAGGCGGCGCCCATCCTTCCGGGAGGTCGGGTTCAGCCGAGCAGCTCGGGTGCCACCAGGAGTGCCGGAGGGAGCACCAGCAGCAGACCGGCGGCGGAGAGCGCTGCCCCCTGCTGGAGCCGGCTGAGGGGCGGCAGGGGAGTGAGCAGGCGGCGCAGCCGGTGGGCCGTCGACTGCACGTCGGCGGTACCGCCGGTCACGTCCGCTCGGACCGCCCCACCGCTCCGGCCCGTTTCGGCGAGGGGATCGTCGAGGGCGTCCGGCGACGAGGGCAGGGCGCCGGATCCGACGATGGCGATCGCCCGGACGAGCGTGGGCTCGTCCACGTGGCGGAGCGCCTCGTCGTCGGCCAGCATCTCGATCAGTTCACTGACGGCCCGCTGCGCGAGTTGCGATGTCGGCAGCCACGGCAGGGCGGAACGCCAGGCGGCGAATGCCCAGAGCAGCAGGTGATGGCGCTGGTGCAGGTGCGCGTTCTCATGGGTCAGGACGGCGTCGAGCTCGGCGCGCGACAGGAGGTCCATGAGGCCGTCGGACATGACGGTGACGGAGCGGGCCCCGCCGGGCAGGCAGTAGGCCACGGGCGCCGGGTGGTTGATCACGAGGGTCGAGGGCTGGTCGGCGGCGGGTGAGCTGAGCAGCGTGAGCATGTCGCGGTGGCGCCGACGCTGTCGCCGGATCCGGATGAATGTCAGCGCGAGGGTGAAGAGGAGGTGCGCGAACAGGAGGGTCGCCGCGCTGATGGCGAAGACGTGGACCACGCCGAGCGTCTGCGCCGATTCGTCGTCGAGCAGGATGGTGAAGAATCCGGCCGACGCCGACACGAGGTTGTCACCCAGCGGCTCGAGGCCCCAGACGAGCATGGCCCCGATCATGGACAGGCCACCGGCGAGTGCTATCGACTGCCAGAGCACCATGGCCGTGAAGGGCGCGCGTGCGGGCCAGGAGGCCCGTGACAGCGCGATGGGCGCGGGCCACGCAAGGATGATCGCGAGAGCAGCGAGCAGGTACGAGGCCCAGAACACGGGCGGGTCAGCTGCCGCCGAGCAGCTTGCGGAGGGTCTCGGCCTCGGCCTCGGAGACGCTGCCGATGAACCTGGCGAGCACGGCTTCACGGTCCGGCGCCGTCACGAGCACCTCGTGCATGAGTTCGGCCGTGTGGTCCTCGCGGCTCGTCACCGACCTGTACCGGTGGGGGCGGCTGTCGCGCTCCCGCTCGACCAGGCCCTTCTTCTCCAAGCGTGAGAGGACGGTGAGCACCGTCGTCACGGCGAGTTCGCGTCCCACCTCACCCGAGGGTGCCTCCGCGATGGCGTCCCGTAGTTCGTTCGCGGTCATCGCTTCCGGCGTTGTCCACAGCAGGTCCATCACCGTGCGTTCGAGGTCTCCGAGCGTTGCCATGTTCTTCCTTCAATTTCTGCGCGATCCCGGTCCGCCTCGAACCCGGATCCGCTCCCCGCAGGGAGCGATCAAGCGTGATGCCTCTAAAGTACAGCGTCCGCGCAGACATTTCTACTCCGCGTAGAAATTGGTGTGGATTTGTTCTACGATGTGTAGAAGAACTTGTTCTACGGGTTGTAGAAGTTCCGTCGTCGCCGACGCCAGGCGCTGCTGAAAGGGCCCCATGGAAGCCTTGGAAATTGCCAGGTGGCAATTCGGGATCACGACTGTCTACCACTTCCTCATGGTCCCCCTCACCATCGGGCTGGGGCTGCTGGTCGCCGGCATGCAGACCCTGTGGCACCGCACCGGCAAGGACCACTACCTCCGCATGACGAAGTTCTGGGGGAAGCTCTTCCTCATCAACTTCATCATGGGCGTGGCGACCGGGCTGGTGCAGGAGTTCCAGTTCGGCATGGCCTGGAGCGAGTACAGCCGCTTCGTGGGCGACGTCTTCGGAGCGCCGCTGGCCATGGAGGCGCTCCTCGCCTTCTTCGTCGAGTCCACCTTTCTCGGCCTCTGGATCTTCGGGTGGGGACGCCTCCCTCGCCTCATCCACCTCCTGAGCCTCTGGGCCGCCGTCCTGGCCTCGGTGTTCTCCGCGTACTTCATCCTCGTGGCGAACTCATGGATGCAGCACCCCGTGGGTGTCGAGATGGTCGACGGCCGGCCGGTGATGGTCGACGCCTGGGCGGTCTTCACGAACAACACGGCCCTCGTCGCCTTCCCGCACACCGTCTTCGGTGCCCTCGCCGTCGCCGGGGCCTTCCTCCTCGGCATCAGCTGGTACCACCTGTGGAAGCGGCGCCGCGACGGCCTGGACAGCCTCGGTCCGGACGGCAGCCTCGTCGTCGGGAACCCGCGCGGCGCCCGGGACGCCGTCGACCACGCCGTATGGCTCCGCTCGGCCCGGGCCGGCGCCGTCGTCGCGATGATCGCGTTCGCCGGCACCGGGATCACCGGTGACCTGCAGGGCAAGCTCATGTTCGACCAGCAGCCCATGAAGATGGCCGCCGCCGAAGCGGCGTGCCATGACGGCACGGGCTTCTCGATCCTGTCCGTCGGCAACCTCGGGGCGCAGAGCTGCGACGACATCACGGCGGTGATCGAGGTCCCCGGTGTGCTGTCCTTCCTCGCCAACGGCGACTTCACCACCGAGGTCAAGGGCGTCAACACCCTGCTGCCCGAGTACCAGGAGAAGTACGGCACCACCCTGCCCGACGACCCCATGTACGGCGAGCGCGCCGGCACCGAGATCGACTACCTGCCGGTCATGGAGGTCACCTACTGGGGCTTCCGCATCATGATCGGCTTCGGCGCGATCGCCGCGGCGGCCGCCGCCGCGGCCCTCTGGGTCCTGCGCAGGGGAACCGTCCCGGAGTCCCGCTGGCTCATGAGACTCGCCGTGTTCGGGATCCTCGCGCCCTTCGGGGCCAACTCGGCCGGCTGGATCTTCACCGAGATGGGACGGCAGCCCTTCGTCGTCGCGCCCAATCCGGACCCGTCGGGGATCGACAGCGTGTTCATGTTCACCGCCGCCGCCGTCTCGCCCGGTGTCTCCCTGGCCGAGCTGATCGCCTCCCTCGTGGTGCTCACCTCGGTGTACGCGGTCCTCCTCGTGGTCGAGGTGCGGCTCCTCGTCACCTACGTCCGCGGCGGAACCGCGTCCGCCATGCCGGAGCTCGCACACGCCGCCGAGGACGAGGACGAGGACGAGGACGACGACGCGGCACGCCCGCACGGCGGCAGGAAGGACGACGGCGATGTCCTGGCCTTCGCCTACTGACACCCTCTCCACCAGCTCCGCCACCGGCGTCGACATCACCCCCGCGACGACGAACCACCCTGACCCATGGAAGGCTCCCCGATGACCGAGGCACTGCCCACCCTCTGGTTCGTGCTGATCGCCGTGCTCTGGGCCGGCTACCTCTTCCTCGAGGGATTCGACCTCGGGGTGGGGATGCTCATGAAGCTCCTGGCCCGCAACGACACCCAGCGGCGCGTCCTGCTCAACACCGTCGGCCCCGTCTGGGACGGCAACGAGGTGTGGCTCGTCACCGCCATCGGTGCGACCTTCGCTGCCTTCCCGCACTGGTACGCCTCGCTGCTGTCGGCGCTCTACCTGCCGTTCCTGCTGGTGCTGCTCGGCCTGATCTTCCGTGCGGTCGCCTTCGAGTGGCGCGGCAAGCAGGACAGCGACTCCTGGCGCAACCGCTGGGACTGGGCCATCGCCGTCGGCTCCTTCACCGCTGCGGCGGGCATCGGTGCCGCGCTCGCGCTGACGACGACGGGACTGCCGCTCGATGCGAACGGTGACCGCGTGGGAGGCGCCTTCGCGTGGGCCACCCCGCCGGCGCTCCTCGGCGCGGCCGCCGTCGTCCTGTTCTGCCTCGTGCACGCCGCGGCGTTCGTGGCGCTCAAGACCGAGGGGGGCGTGCGGGGCCAGGCCGATCGCCTGTTCCGCCGCCTCCTGCCGTTCGCGCTGATCCCGTTCCTGGGCTGGACGGTCCTCGTGCAGGTGCGCACCGGCTCGGTGGTCACCTGGCTCGCCGTCGTGCTCGCGGTGGCGTGCCTCACCGCGTCGTACCGCTCCGCCGTGGGAGGTCGGGACGGGCGGGCGTTCGCGGCGCTCGGCGGCGGGATGCTGGCCCTCGTGGGATCGATCTTCGGCGCGGTCTTCCCCGTCGTCCTGCCCTCCACCCTCGACCCCGCGTTCGACCTCACGGTGCAGAATGCCTCGTCCTCGCCCTACACGCTGGGACTGATGAGCGTGGTGGCCTGCTTCGGCGTACCGCTCGTCCTCGCCTACCAGGCTTGGACGTACTGGGTCTTCCGGCGGCGCGTGTCGGAGGCGAGCATCCCGGCCGCCCACGCGGTGACAGCCCTGTGAGTGGAGCCACCAGGACGGCCATGCGGCCGTACAGCACCCCACCGGCCGCCGCGGGGACCGGCGCGGGCGGGGAAGGGCAGGCACCCCGCCGCCCGTCCCCGATGGCCGTGCTCAGGTCCGGCGGGCCGGCGGGGGCGGCCGGTTCGACGTCGGCCGTCTACCTTCTCGGCGTCCTCGCCGCCACCCGGGCCGCAGGGCTGGTCCTCATGGCCCAGGCCCTCGCGCTCGGCATCGCGTCCGTCGCGAGCGGGTCGCCGGACGTCCGGGCCGTCCTGCTGCAGGGCGTCCTCGGTGCCGCGCTGCGCACCATCGCGGCGTGGGGCCAGGACGCCACGGCCGCGCGCCTCGCCCTCGGCGTGCGCGAGCGCCTGCGCGAGGCCGCCCTGGTGCGCGTGCTGGACGACGGCGGCACCACGCAGGCCGCTCCTGCCGGCAGCGGGCAGGGCTCCCTCGCGGTACTGCTCACCCGCGGACTCGACGGCCTGGACAAGTACTACGCGCAGTACCTCCCCGCGCTCATCACCTGCGCCGTGGTGCCGCTGATCGTCGGCGCACGGATCCTCGCCGCCGACTGGGTGAGCGCCCTCATCATCGTCCTCACCGTCCCGCTCGTGCCCGTCTTCATGGCACTCATCGGCCTCCACACCCAGGAGCGGACGCGGCAGGCCGCGGACGCGCTGGGGCGACTGTCCGACCACCTCCTCGAACTCGCCAGGGGCCTGCCCGTCCTCGTGGGCCTGGGGCGTGCCGCCGAGCAGACGCGTGCCCTGCGCGACATCGCCGGCACCTACACGTCCCGCACCATGACCACGCTGCGCACGGTCTTCCTCTCGTCCCTCGCGCTCGAGCTCATCAGCACGATCTCCGTCGCCGTCGTCGCGGTCTTCGCCGGTGTGCGCCTCATCCACGGGGACCTCGGCCTGGAGACGGCCCTCATCGCGCTGATCCTCGCGCCCGAGTGCTACGGACCCCTGCGCGACGTCGGTGCGGCCCACCACGCCAGCGAGGACGGCGAGGAGGCCGGAGCCCGGGTCCGGGCGGTCGTCGACGCCCCGGTGGCTCCCTCCCGTTCCGGGCTGTCGTCCGCCTCCGCTCCCGCAGTGCGGGAGGAGACCGGAGTCCTCCTCCGCGTCGATCGGCTGACGGCCGGGTACGACGGCGTCCGGGAGCCGGTCTTCGAGGACGTGTCGTTCGTCCTCGGATCGGGCTCCATCACGGCGCTGCGGGGCCCGAGCGGCTCGGGCAAGTCCACCCTGATGCGGGCGCTGGCCGGGGGAGCGGCGGCACCGGCCGGGCTCCGGCTGCAGGGGAGCATCGCAGGGCCGGTGGACGGCGGCATCGCCTGGGTCCCGCAGCATCCCGAACTCGTGATGGACACGGTCCGCGCCGAACTCGCGCTGTACGCCGGGTTGTCCGAGGACGACCCCGCCATCGGGACCGGGCTCGCCGCCGTCGGCGCCGCGGACCTCGCTGGGCGGCACACGGGGGAGCTGAGCCCCGGTGAACTGCGGCGGGTCGCCGTCGCACGCGCGCTGCTGCGGGCGCAGGATCCGTCGGTCCGGCTCCTGCTGCTCGACGAGCCCACGGCGCACGTGGATCCCGCCGCATCGCGTGCCATCCGCACCGCCATCGAGGGGCGCCGGCCAGGGCTGGCCGTCCTCCTGATCGCGCACGACGACGAGACGGCCGCCATCGCATCGGCCGAGGTGCGGCTCGGCGTGGGGGGACGGCGGGATGCGACCCCCGGAGCCGTCCGTCCGGCACCGGCCGGCACGCCTGGTACGGACGGGCCGCAGGGTCCCAGACCGGACCTCCTTCCGAGCGCTGGCGCCGCCGGTCCCGGCACGTCGTGGTTCGCCGGCGCGCGCGACGTGCTGGTCCTGGTCCGGCCGTGGGACCGCCGGTTCCTGGCGGCCGCGGGGCTGGGGCTCGGCGCATCGGTCTTCGCCGTCGCACTGACGGCGCTCAGCGGCTGGCTGATCGTCCGCGCCGCCGAGCAGCCGCCCATCCTCCATCTCCTCACCGCGATCGTCGGCGTCCGGTTCTTCGGCATCGGGCGCTCCCTCCTGCGCTACGAGGAGCGCCTCTGGCTGCACCGTGCCGTCTTCCACCGCGCCGACGAGACCCGGCTGCGCCTGTGGACCGGGCTCCTCGGGGCGGGCCGCGCCTGGCGGCTGCTCGCCCGCGGCTCGGGCGGGATCGAACGTCTCGTCGGTGACATCGACGAATTGCGGGACCTGTCCTCGCGTGCCCTGCTGCCCTTCGCGACCGCGGTCCTCACGGGGGTCGCCGCGCTGGCCGCCACCGCCGCGCTGCATCCCGCGTCCCTCGGCTGGCAGGCCCTGTCCGTCGGCGCCGCCCTCGTCGTCGCCCCGCTGATCGCCGTGGTCCGGGAGCGGGCCGCCGGAGCAGCCGCCGTGCAGGTCCGCGCCGACGCGCTCCAGCGCGTCACCGGCCTGCTGAGGGCAGCGCCGGACCTGCGGGTGAACGGCGCGCACCGCGCGGCGCTGGGCTCCACCCGGCGACTCGACCGCCGCGCCGCAGCAGCCGCCCGCCGGTCGGCGGCGGCGGCCGGGACCTCGACGGCGGTGATCGTGGCGGCCTGCTGCACCGCGTCCCTCGGCATCCTCACGACGGCCACCGGCCTGCCCGCCGACGTCACCGCCGTCCTGGTCCTCATGCAACTCGCCCTGGTGGAGCCGTTCGTCGCCGGGAGCTCGGCGGTGCAGCACTGGGGTCCGCTGGCGGCCGTCACACGGCGCATCCAGCCCTCGCTCAGTGCATCCACCACGGGCGCGGAGGGCCATCGGGGCCCCGGGGCCGGCCTGCCGGTGCGGACGGTGGCCCTGGACCGGGCAGCCATCGGCTACGAGCACGGACATCCCGTGGTGCAGGACGTCGATCTCGACCTCCGTCCGGGACGCTGGACAGGGCTCACCGGACCCTCCGGCAGCGGCAAGTCGACCGTCATCGGAGCCCTCCTGGGTTTCCTGCCCCTCGAGGACGGCAGGCTGCTGGTGGACGGCCGGCCGGTGACGGCGGGCGAGGTGCCGCGCATCGCCTGGTGCCCGCAGGAGAGCCATCTGTTCAACTCGAGCCTGCGCGCGAACCTGCAGCTCGCACGCACTCCCGACGACCCCGCCACCCCGGCGGAGCTGAAGGCGGCACTGCAGGCCGTGGGGCTCGCCGGGCTGGTCGCCGGCCTCGAGCAGGGTCTCGACGCTCCGGTGGGTCCCGGCGGATCCCGGCTCTCGGGCGGCCAGCGGCAGCGGCTCAGCGGCGGGCAGGGTCCCCT
>NZ_CP024915.1:1016020-1025816 GCF_002953615.1 Arthrobacter agilis
TGAGCGGCGCCGAGGCCTCCGACTCGAGGAGCACCGTGCGCCGCGGCGTGGCGAACTGGTCGGAGAGTCCGGCGAGTTCGTCGGAGACGAGGGTCCTCAGGCGCTCCTCGGAGCCGAGGATCGCCTCGAGTTCGGCGATCTCGCGGCGGAGCTGGTCCTGTTCCTTCTCCAGCTCGATCCGCGAGTACCGGGTCAGCTGCCGCAGCCGGAGCTCGAGGATGTAGTTCGCCTGCGTCTCGGACAGGTCGTAGATGGACATCAGGCGCTCGCGCGCCGCGGACGCCTCGTCCGAGGACCGGATGATCTGGATGACCTCGTCGATGTCGACGATCGCGATGAGCAGCCCCTCCACGAGGTGCAGGCGGTCGCGCTTGCGCTGCAGCCGGTAGGAGGTGCGACGGCGCACCACCAGGATGCGGTGGGCGATGTACACCCGGAGCAGCTCCACGAGCCCGAGGGTGCGGGGCTGACCGTCGACGAGGGCCACGTTGTTGATGCCGAACGAGTCCTCCATCGGCGTGAAGCGGTACAGCTGCGCGAGGACGGCGTTCGGGTTGAAGCCGTTCTTGAGCTCGATCACGAGGCGCAGGCCGTGCGTGCGATCGGTGAGGTCCACGATGTCCGAGATGCCCTGCAGCTTCTTCGACGTGACCGCGTCCTTGATCCGCTCGATCACCTTCTCGGGGCCCACGGTGTAGGGGAGCTCGGTGACCACGAGGCCCGTGCGCCGCGCCGAGAGCTGCTCCACGGTGACCTTCGCGCGGGTCTTGAAGGACCCGCGGCCCGTCCTGTAGGCGTCGCGTACGCCGTCGAGCCCCACGATCCTGCCACCGCTCGGGAGGTCGGGCCCGGGGACGAAGCGCATCACGTCCTCGAGCGAGGCATCCGGATTCGCGATGAGATGGCGTGCCGCAGCGACCACCTCGCCGAGGTTGTGCGGCGGCATGTTCGTGGCCATGCCGACGGCGATCCCGCTGGCACCGTTGACGAGCAGGTTGGGGAACGCCGCGGGGAGGACCTCCGGCTGCGTGAGCTGGTTGTCGTAGTTGGGGACGAAGTCGACGACGTCCTCGTCGAGGTGGTCGGTCAGCGTCAGGGCGGCCGCCGCGAGGCGCGCCTCCGTGTACCGGGCGGCCGCCGGACCGTCGTCGAGCGAGCCGAAGTTGCCGTGGCCGTCGATGAGGGGCAGCCTCAGCGAGAAGTCCTGCGCCATGCGCACCATGGCGTCGTAGATGGCGCTGTCACCGTGCGGGTGCAGCTTGCCCATGACCTCACCGACCACGCGTGCGGACTTCACGTGCCCGCGGTCGGGGCGCAGGCCCATGTCGGTCATCATGTACAGGATGCGCCGCTGGACGGGCTTGAGGCCGTCGCGCGCATCCGGCAGGGCGCGCGAGTAGATCACGGAGTACGCGTACTCCAGGAAGGACTCCTCCATCTCGGTCTCGACATCGATGTCGATGATCTTCTCGGTGAAATCCTCCGGCGGTGCGGAGTTCTGGCGCCTGGCCATGTGCGGTGCGGTTCCTCAACAACTCGGGTGGGCAGATCGGGTGGTCGGCGGGCATCCGCGGTCCGCGGGCGGTTCCGGCAGCGGACCGACCCACGGTCGAGGGGATGCCGACTACCCTGAGTCTATGGTGGCGGACGGACAATACCCGGAATATTGGGAGGCTGATGTCGTCCTGCGCGACGGCGGGACGGCGCACCTGCGGCCCATCTCGCCCCTCGACGCGGACGCGGTGCAGGCCTTCCACGTGCGCCAGTCGCAGAATTCGATCTACCTCCGCTTCTTCACGTACAAGGCCACGCTCAGCGCGAAGGAGCTCAAGCGCTTCACGGAGGTGGACCACCGGGACCGCGTGGCCTTCGTCATCACGCGCGGCACGGACATCATCGGCATCGGCCGCTACGACCGCCTCGACGATCCGCTCGAGGCCGAGGTCGCCTTCAACGTCTCGGACCACCACCAGGGACGCGGGGTCGGCTCCATCCTGCTCGAGCACCTCGCCGCGGCCGCCCGCGAGAACGGCATCCGCCGGTTCTCGGCCGAGGTCCTTCCCGAGAACCGCAAGATGATCACCGTGTTCGCCGAGGCCGGCTACGAGGTCGATCGGCACTTCGACGACGGGGTCGTGATGCTGGGCTTCGACATCGATCCCACCCGCCGGTCGCAGGCCGTCATGGAGTCGAGGGAGCACCGCGCCGAGGCCAGGAGCATGGCGGAGCTCCTGACGCCGTCGTCCGTGGCCGTGATCGGCGCGAGCCGCGAGTGGGGGACGGTGGGCCATGCCCTCCTCGAGCACCTGATCGACGGTGGCTTCACGGGCACGGTGTACGCCGTCAACCCCGAGGCCTTCGAACTGCACGGCATCATGTCCCACGCCTCCCTCACGGAGGTACCCGAGCAGGTGGACCTCGCCGTCATCGCCGTGCCGCACGAGCAGGTGGACGCCGTCGTGGACGAGTGTGCCCGTGCAGGCGTCAGGGGACTCCTCGTGGCCACCGCAGGCTATGCCGATGACGGCGGCGACGGGCTGGCGCGCCAGCGCGCCCTCGTGCACAAGGCCAGGGCGCACGGCATGCGCGTGGTGGGCCCGGCATCCCTGGGCCTCGTCAACACCGACCCCGCGGTCCGGCTGAACGCCTCGATGGCGCCCGGCCTGCCCGAACGGGGAGCGCTCTCCCTGTTCAGCCAGTCCGCCGGCCTCGGCGTCCTCCTCTACGCCAGCGCGCGGCGGCGCGGGCTCGGGGTGTCCTCGGTGATCTCCGCCGGCAACCGGGCCGACGTGTCCGGCAACGATGCCATGCAGTTCTGGGAGGACGATCCGAGCACGCGCGCCGTGGGTCTCTACTTCGAGTCGATCGGCAACCCGAGGAAGTTCTCGCGCATCGCCCGCCGCCTCGCCCTGACCAAGCCCGTCATCGTGGCGAAGTCCGATGTCACGGGCCTGCAGCTGCCGCCGGGACACGCGGTCCGCACCACCCAGGCACCGCCGGGAGCGCTCGACTCGATGCTCCGGCAGTCCGGCGTCATGAGGGTCGAGACGACGGAGCAGCTGATGGACATCGCGCAGATCGTCGCGAGCCAGCCGCTGCCGCAGGGACCGGGCGTCGCCGTCTTCAGCAACTCCTCGGCCCTCGGCAAGGTGGTCGCCGACGGCGTGGCCTCGCAGGGCATGACCGTCGCGCGGCTGGAGGCCGGGCTCGAGCTCGACACCGGGCAGTCCGTGGCGCTTCCCGCCCTCAGGTCGGTGGTCGCGGATGCACTGCGGGATGATGCGGTCCACGCCGCCGTGGTCACGACGCTGCCCGCCCGGGGACTCCCGGCCGAGACCATCGCGGCCTGTCTCCAGCAATGCGCCGAGGAGGCCGGCAAGCCCGTCATCGCCTCGTTCACCGGCACCCTGGACACACGCCTCCAACTCGACGGCCTCGTCGCCTCCGCGCCGCCGTCGGATCCCCGGGTGACGGACCCTCGGAGGACGGCGGCGCTGTCGTCCGATCGGCTGTCACCGTGGTCCCCGGCGGAGGTGGCGGCGGGCGGCTCCGGAACGGTCCGGGCCCCCCTCGCCGGTGCGGCCCCGGAACCGCAGGCCGCGGACACGGTCCTGCCCCTGCAGCGTGGCATACCCTGCTTCCCGAGTCCCGGCGCCGCCCTGGCCGCCCTGGGTGCCGTAGTGCGCTACGCACTGTGGCGCACGCGGGACCACGGCGAGTTCCTCGACCCCGACGGCGTGGACGTCGACGAGGCCGTCCGCGTCCTCGCTGGCGTCCGGGCGCGCGTCACGGATGTCGAGCTGACCCGGCTCGCCCCCGAGGAGTGCGGGGCACTCATGGAGGCGTACGGGATCCGGCTCCTGCCGTCGGTGCGGTTCGCCTCGGCCGACGAAGCGGTCGAGGCGGCCGAGCGCCTCGGCTGGCCGGTCGCCCTCAAGACCATGGACGAGCACCTCCGCCACCGCCTGGACCTCGGCGGCGTGCGGCTCAACATCGACGACGCCGAATCGCTGCGACGCAACATCACGCAGATGGCGCACGTCCTGGCGCCCTTCGGCAGCTTCGGCATGGAAGTGCAGTCCATGGCCCCCTCCGGCCAGGCCTGCAGCATCCGCGCCATCGAGGATCCCCTCATGGGGCCCGTGGTCTCCTTCGGCCTCGCGGGTGACGCCGTCAACCTGCTCGACGACTGGGCGCACGCCGTCCCGCCCCTGAGCACCGGGGACCTCGCCGATCTCGTGCGGGCACCGCGCGCCTCCCGCAAGCTCTTCGGCTACCAGGGGCTGCCTGCCGCGGACGTTCCGGCGCTCGAGGACCTCGTGGCCCGCGTGGCGCTCCTGAAGGACAACCACCCCGAGATCGCCCGCCTCGACTTCAACCCGGTCCTCGTCGCGACGTCGGGCCTTGCGGTCCTGAGCGCCGCGATCGACGTCGGGAACCCCCAGCGGCGCACGGACAGCGCCCGCCGCGCCATGCGGGACTGACGCCCGCTGGTTAGGCACAACCCGGCCCGGTGGGGGAAACTGGGGGTATGACCCCATCGCTTTCCGCCCAGCGGCGTGACCTCGATGCATCGCTCGAGCGGGCCGGCTTCTACCCGCGTCTCGTGGCCGACGTCGTCCACGACGCCCTCGACGGCCGCGAGCCGCTGTCCCACGTGGCCCACCTCGAGACGCACTTCGAGCGCACCGAGGTGCACCGGCACATCACGGTGCTCGTCCTCACCGAGGACATGCTGGTCATCACGCACGTGGACGACCAGCAGCTCGACGACGCGGGCGAGCAGGTGATGGCGCAGATCTCCACCGAATCCGTCCCGGTGAGCCAGATCCGCTCGGTGGTCCTCAGCTACCTCTACGCGCAGCCGCAGGACTACAAGCCCAGCGACCAGGTCCGCGAGATGACGCTCGCGATCGCCTGGTCGGGCGGTCAGCGCCTCGACATCGGCCCCGCGAGCTGCGGCGACCCGCAGTGCGACGCCGACCACGGTTTCACGGGCACGGTGGCGCAGGAGGACATCGTGCTGCGTGTCAGTGCCGAGGCCGACGGCGCCCAGGCGGTGCAGAACGCCAAGGCCTTCGCCCGTGCCCTGAGGAAGGTGAACACGGCGAGCCCCGCGTCCGGCGGTTACGTCGGATCCGACGTGGCCCCGCGCCGCCAACCCGGCTTCGGCGGGCGCTTCAACCGCCCCCATCACCAGCGGTAGCGGTTGATGCCCTTCCAGCACCTGGAGCGCCTCCCGCCCGCGCCTGCCTACGGGACCGCCACCGTCGCCGAGGTCCTGACCAGTTCGGCCGCGGCCCTGGGCGTCGAAGGCTTCGGCAACGCCCTCGCCCTGCCGGCCTCCCGCCGGATCGCCGTGGTCATGGTGGACGGCCTCGGCCTGTCGCTGCTCAGGAAGTACGCGGCCCACGCTCCGTACCTCCGGGAGAGCCTCGATGCGGCCCGAGCGCTGTCCTCGGCTTTCCCGTCCACCACGGCCGCGTCCCTCGCCGGCCTCGGTACGGGCCTCGCACCCGGCCTGCACGGCATGGTCGGCTACGACGTCCTCGATCCTGCGCAGGGACGCGTGGTCAACATGCTGGGCCGCTGGGACGCCGGCGTCGACCCGCTCGCCTGGCAACCGCACCCGACGGTCTTCGAGCGCGTGTCCCAGCACCTTCCGGTCGTGACTGTGAGCCAGCCCCGCTTCGCCGACTCGCCCATGACGCGGGCGGCCCTGCGGGGCGGCGCCTTCGTCGGCGCGCAGACCATCCACGCCCGCATCGACGCGGCGGCCGAGCAGCTGGCGAGCGCCCCGCGCATGCTCATGTACTTCTACCTCAACGACCTCGACAAGGCCGGACACCGGTACGGCGTCGACTCCGCGGAGTGGCTGCGGACCCTGGAGGACCTGGACGCCGCGCTCAGGCTCCTGGCCCGGAGGGTCCCGCCCGACACTCTCCTGCTCCTCACCGCCGACCACGGCATGGTGGACATCCCGCCGTCGCAGCGCATCGACTACTCCGAGCGCGCCGATCTCGTCGACGGAGTGGCCCACACAGGGGGCGAGCCGCGCATGCTCCACCTGTACCTCGAGCAGGATCTCGCCGTCCGCGACCGCGACTCGCTCGCCCTGCGCTGGCACGAGGCGTTCGGTACCCGGGCGTGGATCCTCCCGCGGGACGAGGCCGTGGCCGCAGGCTACTTCGGACCGGTCTCGGACACGGTGCTGCCACGTATCGGGGACCTCCTGGTCCTCGCACGGGAAGGCATCGCCCTCCTCGACGGGCGGCGCGTCCAGCCGGCCGCGTTCGACGTCGTCGGGCAGCACGGCTCGCTGACGCGGGCCGAGCGGGAGATCCCGCTGCTGGTCCTGGGCAAACCCCCCGCCGGCGGTTCCCGACGGGGGAGCGGCAAGGGTGCCGGCCGTGGCTGAGCTGTTGTTCTTCTCCGGCACCATGGACTGCGGCAAGTCGACGCTCGCGCTCCAGATGGACCACAACCACAAGGCACGCGGGCGTCGCGGGCTGCTCTTCAGCTCCCACGACCGCGCCGGCGAATCCATGATCTCGAGCAGGCTCGGCCTGCAGGTACCGGCGGTCGAGGTCTTCCCCGAGACCGACTTCTGGGTCGAACTGACGCTGCGGCAGACCATGGGCGCACGCATCGACTACGTCATCTGCGACGAGGCGCAGTTCTACACCGTCGACCAGATCGACCAGCTGGCCCGCATCGTGGACGAGATGGACATCGACGTGTTCAGCTTCGGCATCACCTCCGATTTCCGGACACGGCTGTTTCCCGGGTCGCAGCGCCTCATCGAGCTCGCGGACCGCGTCCAGGTCCTGCAGGTCGAGGCCCTGTGCTGGTGCGGCAAGCGGGCCACGCACAACGCGCGCACGGTCGACGGCGTCATGGTGGTCGAGGGCGACCAGATGGTGGTGGGAGACGTCGACCAGCCCGGCGACGAGGACTCGCCTGCGGCACCGGCTGCCGGGGCAGCCGCGGACCCGGTCACGTCCGTCCGCGTGCCGGTGGTGGGCTACGAGACGCTCTGCCGTCGGCACCACATGCGACGGCAGACGTCCCGCACGTCGCCGTCCCTCTTCTCCAACGAGATGCCGCTGCCCTTCGAGGAGAGGGCGGTTCCGCCGCGCAGCGGAGGTACCGCGACCCTGCAGGACGCGGAACCGGGTACCAGCGGCTCCTGAGCCGGGCGCACCGCAGAGCGGCGCCGCCACCGACAGCGCGGAGGCACGCAGCGCGGGTCAGTCGCCCTTGCGTCCGAACACGATGTCGTCCCAGCTGGGGACGCTGGAGCGTTTCGGTTTGACGCGCCGCTCAGGGGTGGCCTCCGCTGCGTCCTTGCCCTGATCCTTGATGGGGTCCTTGCCCGCATTCTTGACCGTCTGCTCGGCGGGATCCTTGTCCGGGCCCTTCGCTGCCGCCGCCGCGCCGCGGCCGCCGGCGCGTGCCGCCGGCGACCCCGTCCCCTGCTGCGCCGCTGCCGGCGGTTGGAGCCTGCGGGTCGGTCGCGCGAAGATGCTGATCTCGCGCGTGTCCGTGCTGACGCCCTCGTACAGCCGGGGCGTGCCGTCCTCGTGGTGGGTGGGATCGGCGGCCGCGCTCCCGAGGACGTCGCCGCCCTGACCGTCGTCGGCGGTTCCCTCGTCCGTGCCGTCGTCGGTGTCGCTGCCGTCGTCCTGACCGGTGTCCGTCTCCGTGTCGGCGGCGACCCCGGACCGAGGAGCGAGGGCCAGCCCCGGCATGGGGACCTCCTCGCCCTCCGGCGTCTCCTGGTCCGCGTCCTCGTCACGGGGATGCGCGGCGGGGATGCTCCCGCGTGTCAGCAGCTCGGCGAGGGCGTCGTCGCCTTCCTCGTCGGCGCCGAGGCGCTGGCCGCGACGGGAGCGGAGCACATCGAGCAGACCGTCCTGGTCCGGCGTCGGAGCCTCGTCCTCCTTCTCCGCCTCGAAGTCGAACACACGGTCCGCCACGGCGCTGAGCCGGCGTGAGGGGAGCGGGCCGTCGAGCGGCTCCAGTTCGCTGAGCACCTGCGCCCAGCGGTTGGCGTTGGCGACGGTCTTGCGTGTGGGGTTGTACGTCCACTGGGCGGGAGGCTGTTCGCCGAGGTCCACCGTCGAATCGTCCGGCAGGTCGAAGGACGCCTCGACGTGCCAGGAGCCGTCCGGACGGCGCCAGGAGTCCCATTCGAGCGACACGGGGTCGATCCCGTAACTCTGGACACGGAAGGCGACCATGTCCCCGAGCAGTGCGGGGTCGTCCCCGAAGGCCGATCGGTAGCCGTCGTGGCTGGGCAGCGGCGTGGCGACCTCCACCCGCTGGGCCAGATAGGCCACGTAGTCGCGCTCGGCACGCACCGGTCCCTCGTACCGCTCGACGTGCGCGAGATCGAGTCCGGATTCGGCGGCGACCTGTTCGGCCGTGGCGCCCGAGCGGATACGCGACTGGATGTCCCGGGGGGTCAGATGCACCGGCGGCTTCGGCGGCTTCGGGGGTTTCGCGGGCTTCGGACGGACCGGCTCCGGAGGCTCCGGTGATGCTGCCAGGGGTGCGTCCGGGATCCGGTCGCTCGCGGCCCGCAGCGCATCGTCGATGGGAAGGCGGTAGGACGTGCCGTCCCCGCCGCTCAACAGCAGATGTTCGCCATCCTCATGGACACCCACCAGGCGTAACTCCTGCATCAATTCCTCCAGCCGACAATAATTGCTACGTGAAACTTTGCCATTGAATGTCGGCCTTTCCTACTACGCGGTGAGGCGTGGCGGCCGGCACACCGGGAGCGGGCACAAATCCCGGCCTTTCGGCGTTGTTGGAGCCGGAGGGGCAGACCCCGGCGTTGGCCAGAGAGTATGGAGCGGAAGACAGGTATGACGACAGACTACGACGCGCCGCGCACGGCGGTCGACGACGACTCGAACACCCGCACGGACGTTCTCGCGGGGCATCGGCCGGCGGGGCAGACCGCGCAGATGATCGCACCGGTCGACGATGACGAACTCGAAGCGGCGGATTCCTACGATCTGCCGGGAGCTGACCTCTCCAGCGAGGAGATCTCCGTGCAGATCCTCGCCGCGCAGGCCGACGAGTTCACCTGCGCCTCGTGCTTCCTCGTCCGTCACCGGTCGCAGATCGCACTCGACAGGGGCGGGCAGCTGTACTGCATGGACTGCGAGGGCTGACACAACCGCAGCAGATGTGGCACCGTCGACCGACGGCGTCGTTCCCCGTCCCGACCGGGCGCGGGCGCCGGATCAGGCCGCGAGCGCGGCCACGAGGCGTTCCGGGGTGCGGGACGAGGTCAGCCAGTAGGGTGTGCGGTCCTCGGGGTCCGTGACCTCGATGCGCACCACGGGGGAGATCCACCCCCTGATGCAGAGGTACGCGAGCCCGTTCAGGCCCGGGCCCCGCTGGTGGGTCGCGTCGTCGCCGCCGAACCACTCCACCGAGCCCAGGTACTTCCGCTCGATGCTCGCGCGCCCGACGGTCAGCGTCGTCCCGGTGACGGCGATACGCGGTGTCGACAGGATCAGCAGGGTGAACACGATGACGGCGACGACGAGCGCCGCACCGTAGCCGAATCCCATCGAGATGGGAGCGAACATCACGATCACGGCCGAGGAGAATCCCGCGGCGATCAGCCAGATCCAGGGTGAGGGCCAGAGGCGCTCCTCGTACAGGACGGCCTCGTCGGATGTGTTGCGGGGTGCTTCCCCTGGCGCGCTGGACATGGAACCAGCATTCCATCATTTGGCGGCGGTCTCATCCCGCCCGGGCCGCAGGAGCGGCGGGT
>NZ_CP024915.1:1025916-1025986 GCF_002953615.1 Arthrobacter agilis
CGTCGGCCGGCCCGGGCGGGGAGTGGCATCGCGAACACTACGCGAGGACCGTGGCTCCCTGCCGCCTGCC
>NZ_CP024915.1:1026086-1033884 GCF_002953615.1 Arthrobacter agilis
CGGCCGCTTGTCCAGACCCTGTCCTCTCCCGATGCCGGGACGGCGGGGAGAAGGTCGGTAAGTATGCTTATGATAAGGGACCGCAGGTGACGAAGGATGCCCCTTACAAGGAGGTAGGACGATGGCAGGTTACTTCAAACTGGTGGACGCTCACGATGACGGTTTCCGCGTGAAACTGACCGCTCCGGACGGAACGCTCGTGGCAGTATCCACCTTCTACGCTTCGAAGGAAGAGGCGATCGCCGGGATCGAACTCATCCGGGAGATCGCCGGGACCGGGCCCGTGGTGGACCACAGCCGGGCCGAATCGGTGGACCAGGACGAGCTCCTCCTGGGACTGCAGGAGACACCCGAACGACATGCGAGGGTGCGGCACGACGCCTAGGGGTCCGCCCTCCTCGACGCACTGCAGGAGGGCCACCCGCGCGGTGTACGACTGTATACAATGACGCCGGACGTGGAATAGGATGGGGCTATTCCACAATCTCTCTGAAGGGAGCCAACGTCATGTCGACCGCGGACTCATTCGGCGCGAAGGGCGTACTCGACGTCGCCGGCGCCCACTACGAAATTTTCAGGCTGAGCGCCGTCGAGGGCGCCGAGAACCTCCCGTTCAGCCTCAAGGTGCTGCTGGAGAATCTGCTCCGCACCGAGGACGGCGCGAACATCACGGCCGACCACGTCCGCGCGCTCGCGCAGTGGGACGCGGCGGCCGAGCCCGACACGGAGATCCAGTTCACGCCCGCGCGCGTCATCATGCAGGACTTCACCGGCGTCCCGTGCGTCGTCGACCTCGCAACGATGCGTGAGGCCGTCGCCGACCTCGGTGGCGACCCCAAGCGTGTGAACCCGCTCGCCCCGGCAGAGATGGTCATCGACCACTCCGTGCAGATCGACGCCTTCGGCAATGCCGGGGCCCTCGAGCGCAACATGGAGATCGAGTACCAGCGCAACGGGGAGCGGTACCAGTTCCTCCGCTGGGGACAGACCGCGTTCGACGACTTCAAGGTCGTCCCGCCGGGCATGGGCATCGTCCACCAGGTCAACCTCGAGTACCTGGCCCGCACCGTCATGACCCGTGAGGTCGACGGCGTGATGCGTGCCTACCCCGACACGTGCGTCGGCACCGACTCCCACACCACGATGGTCAACGGCCTGGGCGTGCTCGGCTGGGGCGTCGGCGGCATCGAGGCCGAGGCCGCGATGCTCGGCCAGCCCGTCTCGATGCTCATCCCACGCGTCGTCGGCTTCAAGCTCACCGGTGACATCCCCGCCGGCGCCACTGCGACCGACGTCGTCCTCACCATCACCCAGATGCTGCGCAAGCACGGCGTCGTCGGCAAGTTCGTCGAGTTCTACGGCGAAGGCGTCGCCTCCGTGCCGCTCGCCAACCGCGCCACCATCGGCAACATGAGCCCCGAATTCGGTTCCACCGCCGCCATGTTCCCGATCGACGACGTCACGCTCGACTACCTGCGCCTCACCGGCCGCCCGGCCGAGAACGTGGCACTCGTGGAGTCGTACGCCAAGGAGCAGGGCCTGTGGCACGACCCGTCCCGCGAGATCCGCTTCTCCGAGTACCTCGAACTGGACCTCTCGACCGTCGTCCCGTCGATCGCCGGACCGAAGCGCCCGCAGGACCGCGTGGAGCTCAGCAAGTCCAAGGACCAGTTCCGCGAGGACCTGCGCAACTACTCGAACGACCCCGACCTGACGTTCGCTCCGGGCGGCACCGTGGACGAGTCCTCGCAGGAGAGCTTCCCGGCATCGGATTCGCCGAGCTTCACGCCCGGGACGACGTCGTCGGTCACGGACGAGAACTCCGAGCCCCGCGAGACCGTCGGAGCGGGTGCCGGCTCCACTCGGCCGTCGAAGAAGGTCGCGGTCACCATGAAGGACGGCCGCGAGTTCGAGCTGGACCACGGTGCCGTGAGCATCGCGTCGATCACGTCCTGCACGAACACGTCCAACCCGTCGGTCATGCTCGCCGCCGCCGTGCTGGCGCGCAACGCCGTCGAGAAGGGCCTCGTGTCCAAGCCGTGGGTCAAGACCTCCGTGGCCCCGGGCTCGAAGGTCGTCACCGACTACTACGAGAAGTCGGGTCTGATCCCGTACCTCGAGAAGCTCGGGTTCTTCACGGTCGGCTACGGCTGCGCCACGTGCATCGGCAACTCCGGTCCGCTGGAGGACGAGATCTCGCAGGCCATCCAGGACAACGACCTCGCCGTGACGGCCGTCCTGTCCGGCAACCGCAACTTCGAGGGCCGGATCAACCCGGACGTCAAGATGAACTACCTGGCGTCGCCGCCGCTGGTGGTCGCCTACGCCCTGGCAGGCACCATGGACTTCGACTTCGACACCGAGCCCCTCGGCCAGGACGAAGCCGGCAACGACGTCTTCCTGAAGGACATCTGGCCGAACCCGGTCGAGGTCCAGCAGGTCATCGACTCCTCGATCGACGAGGACATGTTCACGTCGAGCTACGCGACGATCTTCGAGGGCGACGAGCGGTGGCAGTCCCTGCCCACGCCCGACGGCGCGACCTTCGCCTGGGATCCCGAGTCCACCTACGTGCGGAAGCCACCGTACTTCGAGGGCATGCAGCGCGAGGCGAGCCCGGTCGAGGACATCGACGGCGCACGCGTGCTCCTGAAGCTCGGCGACTCGGTCACCACCGACCACATCTCGCCCGCGGGATCCTTCAAGTCGGACACCCCGGCCGGCCGCTACCTGACCGAAAAGGGCGTGCAGCGCAAGGACTTCAACTCCTACGGTTCGCGCCGTGGCAACCACGAGGTCATGATCCGCGGCACCTTCGCGAACATCCGCATCAAGAACCAGCTCCTGGACGGCGTCGAGGGCGGGTTCACGAAGGACTTCTCGCAGCCGGACGCGCCGCAGGCCGCCGTCTACGACGCCGCCGAGAACTACCGCGCGGCCGGCACGCCGCTGGTGGTCCTCGCCGGCAAGGAGTACGGCTCCGGCTCGTCGCGTGACTGGGCGGCCAAGGGCACCGCGCTGCTGGGCGTCAAGGCCGTCGTCGCCGAGAGCTACGAGCGTATCCACCGGTCGAACCTGATCGGCATGGGCGTCCTGCCGCTGCAGTACCCCGAAGGCCAGAACGCCGAGTCCCTGGGCCTCACCGGCACGGAGACCTTCGCGGTCAGCGGGGTCACCGAGCTCAACGAGGGCCGTACGCCCCGCACGGTGAAGGTCACGGCTACCCCGGCCGACGGCGGCTCCGCCGTCGAGTTCGATGCCGTGCTGCGCATCGACACGCCGGGCGAGGCGGACTACTACCGCAACGGCGGCATCCTGCAGTACGTGCTGCGCCAGCTCGCGAGCTAGCGTCCACGAGGTTCCGGGCCGGGGGTACCACCTCCCGGCCCGGACCGTCTGCAGGGCACCTGCCCTGCCCACCCGAACCACGACGAACCGAGGGGGCGCCATGGCAGAGTCCACCGATCTATCGGCGCGCGTGGACGGCGACGCCATCTTCCGCGTCCTCCGCAGCGAGATCCTCGCCGGCGTCCACCCGCCGGGGACGGCACTGCGCGAAGTGGTCATCTCCGAGCGGTTCGGCGTCTCGCGGACGCCCGTCCGTGAGGCCCTCAGCAGGCTGCAGCACGAGCGCCTGCTCGAACGGGCGGCGCGGGGACTCCAGGTGCCGCAGATCGACCCCCAGGAAGTCATCCAAATCTACGACCTGAGGGTCATGCTGGAGGAGGAGGCCGCCGGGCAGGCGGCCCTCAACCGGGGTACCGCGGACATCATGCGGCTCGAGGCGCTGCTGGAACGGGACCGCGGCGTCGTCGACCCGGACGACACCACCAAGGTCACGAACAACCTCGAGTTCCACACCTCGCTCTGGTCCGCGGCCCGGAACCCCATCCTGATGGACCTCCTGCAGCGGCTCTCCACCCACCTCATCCACACGCCCCGTTCCACGCTGTCCGTCGGGCACCGCTGGCAGGAAGTGCTCGTCGAGCACGAGGCGCTGATCAGTGCGATCACCGATCGGCGCAGCGACGACGCCCGTGCCATCGCCCGCACGCACCTCGAGAAGGCCCGTACGCTCCGCCTGCACCTGCTCCGCACCACCGCGGCGGACTGAGCGTGGCGGACCACCGGACGCGGCTCCTGCTCGACGTCGACACGGGTATCGACGACGCCGTCGCCCTGCTGTACCTGCTCGCCACCCCGGGGACGAGCATCGAGGCCATCACCTGCACGGCCGGCAACGTCGGCGCGCAGCAGGTGGCGATCAACAATCTGGCCCTGCTCGAGCTGTGCGGCCGTGCCGGCATCGAGGTGGCCCTCGGCAGCGAGGTCCCGCTCGAGATCCCCCTCGTCACGACCGAGGAGACCCACGGCGACCAGGGGATCGGCTACGCGGTTCTTCCATCCCCCCGCGGGCATATCTCCTCCCGGCACGCGGTGGACGTGTGGCTCGACGCGGTGCGCTGCCACCCCGGGCAGATCACCGGACTGGTCACGGGACCGCTCACCAACCTGGCCCTGGCCCTGCGCGCGGAGCCGGATCTCCCGATGCTCCTGAAAGGACTCGTGATCATGGGCGGGGCGTTCCACCATCCGGGGAACACGACACCGGTGGCGGAGTGGAACACCCATGTGGACCCGCACGCGGCCAAGGAGGTCTTCGCCGCCTACGAGGGCCTGCCCCTGGAGAAGCTGCCCGTGGTGTGCGCGCTCGAGACCACGGAGCGCATCGAGTGCACCCCCGCCCACGTCGACGCCGTCGCGCAGGCGGCGGGCGCGGCGCCGGAGGTCCTGGACCCGGACGACCCCGACGGCACCCGCAGTGGCAGCGACAACGCCGTCGTCGCCTGCATCTCCGACGCCCTCCGCTTCTACATGGAGTTCCACCGGCTGTACGACCAGGGCTACATCGCCCACCTGCACGACCTCTTCGCGGCGATGGTGGCGACCGGCGAGGCGGGATTCGAGGAGCGGCTCGCGACGGTCGACGTCGAGACGGAGTCCCCGCTGACGTTCGGGCAGACGGTCGCGGACGTCGCCGGGATGTGGAAGCGGGCGCCGAACGCCCGGATCATCACGCGCAACGACCCGGCGGCGGTGTTCGATGTGATGGTCCGCCGCCTGTCGGACCTGGCGAGGATGCACGGCTGAGGGTGTCCGCCCGTGCCTTCGGCAGGGCATGGCTTCCAGCTGCGGGCCACCGCCGTCCGGAGGCACGGCCGGTCGCCGGGACCGACGCTCGCGGCGGGGCCCCGGTACACTGGTAGCTGCCCGCACCGCCGCGCGGCCGGCGCCGAGGTGACATGAGGTGCGTCCTCCCCGTCCATCGCGCCCAAGGAATATCGTGAGTTCATCCCTGACCCTCGCAGCCGGCACCGCCGTGCAGCGGCCGCGACGCCTGCTCCTCGCCCTCGGCGGAGCACTCATCGTCGCCACCTACCTGTTCCTCGTGATCGTCCAGCCCGCGGAGATCGCCGGCGGCATGGGCAGCACGGCGTCGCTCGTCTCCCTCTTCGGATTCCTCGGCGGCGGTGCGCTCCTGGTCGGCGGCATCCTGCCGATGCTGAGCACCAGCTCGCTCGTGGTCATGCCCCTCGGTATCGCCCTGAACATCGCCATCGGGCAGGTGGCCGGGACGCTGGGCCTGCAGATCTACCTCGATGCGATCGGGACCGTCCTCGTCGCCGTCCTCGCAGGTCCCGCTGCCGGAGCGGCCACCGGAGCGATCAGCAACGCCATCTGGGGGCTCTTCAACCCGTTCGCACTGCCCTTCGCGGCCGGCGCCGCACTCATCGGGCTGCTCGCCGGCATGGCGGCGAAGTACGGTGCGTTCCGCAGGGTGTACCTGGCGCCGGTCGCGGGCCTCGTCGTCGGGGCGATCGGCGGACTCGTGGCCGCACCGGTGGCCGTCTTCATGTTCGGCGCGGCAGGGACCTTCGGGACCAATGCGATCATCGCGGTGTTCCGCTCGATGGGGGACAAGCTGCTGGTCGCAGCGACCAAGCAGGGGCTGCTGTCGGATTCGCTGGACAAGGTCGTGGTCTTCGTCCTCGTGGCGCTCGTCGTCTATGCGCTCCCGCCGCGTGCGGTGCGCCAGTTCCCCTTCGCACGCGCCCACCGCGTCCTCGGCGCCAGGACCGGCACGCCCGCGCGATCGGCGAACGGGAACGACGCCGGCGCCGCCTGACCCATGCCGCGCCGCAGGATCTACAACCCGCTGACCGAGCTGCTCGCCGCAGTCCTGCTGGTGGTCCTCGTCCTCGTGGTGAACCGCTGGGAGTTCTCCCTCGCGGTCCTCGTGCTCGTGGTGGTGCCCGCCGTCCTGGTGTCCGGCAGGCCCCGGCAGATCGGCCTGGCGGTCCTCCTGGTGGCGGGACCGCTCGTCCTGTCGTCCCTGCTGCTGCACGGCCTGTTCTATCCCGAGGGCCGCACTGTCCTGCTCGACCTCGGGATCGCCCGGGTCACGACGGAGGGCCTGTCCTTCGCCGCCGCCATGGGGCTGCGCATGGGCGTGTTCGCCGGGGTGCTGCTTCCGGCCGCGATGACGCTCGACATCCCCGAGCTCCTGGCCACCATGACGCACCGCGGGTGGAATCGGAAGCTGGTGTTCGTCGTGGGTTCCGCCATCGGGCTCATCCCGCACGTCGCGATGCGTGCACGGCAGATCACGCGCTCGCAGCAGGCGCGCGGACTCGTCGTCGGACGCGGTCCGGTGTCCCGCGTCCGCGCACTGCTGGCCGTCCTGACACCGCTGGTCATCGGCCTCCTCGTGGATGCCGCCGAGCGCAACTCCATGCTCGAGGCCCGCAGCTTCTCGTCCGGTGTGACACGCACGAGCTACCTGCCGGACACGGACACCGTCCGCCAGCGGGGTGTGCGGCGTGCCATGGTCGTCGCGGTCGGGGTGTTCTCCGTAGCCTGGCTCGTCGGCCCGGGCGCCGCATGATCAGCCTCGAGGGCGAATCCTTCGCCTACGACGAGGGCGTGCCCGTCCTCGCCGACGTCGCCCTCACCGTGGGCCCGGGGGAGTACCTGGTCGTCGCGGGAGCCTCCGGCTCGGGCAAGACGACGCTGGCCCGGTTGCTCGCCGGGCAGACCGGTGCGGCCGCGGGCTCGGTCTTCCGCGGATCGATCACGCTCGACGGCGAGACGATCCGTTGTGCCGGTGCGCCCACCGACCCGCGCGTCGACCCCGCGGCCTGGAGCACGCACGTCGCCTATGTGGCGCAGGGCGCGTGGGGACAGCTGTCCATGATGTGCGCCACCGTCGGTGAGGAGATCGCCTTCGGCCCCTCCAATCGCGGCATCCCCACCGGTCGGCTGCGGGACGGGGTGCACGAGATCGCCGCTGCCCTGGCCTTGACCCCGCTCCTGGACCGCGACCCGCGCCGGCTGTCCGGCGGCCAGCTCCAGCGCACCCTCATCGCCGCGGCGATGGTCCAGCGCCCGCGCGTACTGGTCCTCGACGAGCCCTTCCAGGGTCTCGACGCCGACGCGGTACGGGACATCGCGGCAGCCCTGGCCGCCCTGCGGCGGGACGGGACCGCGGTCGTGGTCTGCGAACCGATGCTGCCCCGGACCGCGCCGCAGGACGCCCGCGTCCTGGCGCTCGCGGACGGCCGCCCGATGTTCGCGGGTCACCTGGCGGAGGCCCGCCGGGCAGGACTGCGCCGCTACGGCATCGGGACGGCGGGTGATCCGCCGCGCCTCGCCGCGGGCCCCGCAGCGGGTCCCGATCAGCCCCGGACGGTGCCGGCCGCCCCCGCGCTGGTCGCGCTCGAGGGGGTCACCTTCCGTC
>NZ_CP024915.1:1033984-1034054 GCF_002953615.1 Arthrobacter agilis
GGGGCACGGTCCCTCCCTCCCGGACGGGGGCCGGGACGTCCCCGCCCTCGTCCGGGAGGAGCCACCGTCG
>NZ_CP024915.1:1034154-1045987 GCF_002953615.1 Arthrobacter agilis
GTGTGGCCCGGGCCTGTCGGGTAGGGCCCCGGCAAAGGCGCTAAAGTGGGACGCTGGTAACCGGATAGCTTGCGTGGGAGATGCGGTCAATGGGTACACAGCAGGACCTCCGGGTCCAGATCTTGATGCTCGACGACGGCCTCGAGCCGCCCGCCTACGCCACCGACGGCGATGCGGGCGCGGACCTGCGCACCGCCGTGGACGTCGTCCTCGAGCCCGGTGCGCGGGCGCTCGTCCCCACGGGAGTGGCCCTGGCGCTTCCCCGCGGGTACGCCGGGCTCGTCCATCCGCGGTCCGGACTCGCTGCGCGCCACGGCCTGACCATCGTCAACGCGCCGGGCACCATCGACGCGGGCTACCGCGGGGAGATCAAGGTCTGCCTGCTCAACACGGACCGGTCCGAGGCGGTGCGGCTTTCCCGCGGTGACCGGATCGCGCAGCTGGTCATCCAGCGGGTCGAGCACGCGGTCTTCGCCGTGGTCGACGAGTTGCCCGACAGCGTGCGGGGCACGGGCGGTTTCGGGTCCACCGGCGGCTTCGGTGCCCTCGACGCGACACCCGCGGACCTCCGCTCCGCGGCAGGCGGCTGACGCCTCCCGCAGGCGTCCGCCGCGTCGCACGGAACATCGCACCCCCACGAGAACCTCATCAGGAAAGGACCCCGGACATGGCTTTTGGGCGCCTCAGGAAGAAGAAGCAGGACGACGCCGCCGACGCGCCGCTGACGCAGGAGCCGGCGGCGGACGCCGTCGACGACGCGCCGGTACCGGCGGACACACCGGCAGCAGCCCCGGACGAGGCCGGAGCCCCCCTCGAACCGGCCGCACCCGCCGGCCACGTGGCGAGTGCCGACTACGACCGCGCCGCCCAGGGTCCGTTCGACGCCTCCGAGCAGGACACCGACCACGGCTACATCGACCTCGGTGCACTCCGCATCAATGCCGCCGAAGGACTCCAGCTGCGCCTCGAGGTGGAGGAGCGGAGCAAGCGGGTCATCGCGGTGACGCTGGACCTGGCCGGATCCACCCTGCAGCTCCAGGCCTTCGCCGCGCCCAAGACGGAGGGGCTCTGGGACGAGATCAGGGAGCAGATCGGGACCTCCGTCGGCTCCCAGGGCGGAACCGTCGAGGAGCGCCCGGGACGCCTCGGCACGGAGCTGCTCGCCAAGCTGCCGGCACAGACGCCCGACGGGCAGGCCGGCGTCCGCGTCGCCCGCTTCGTGGGGATCAACGGACCCCGCTGGTTCCTCCGCGGTGTCTTCGGCGGCCCCGCGGCCCTGAACCCGAGCGCCGCGGCGCCCATCGAGAAGCTGTTCCGCAGCGTCGTCGTGGTCCGTGGCGACCACCCCCTGCCGCCCCGGGAGCTGTTGCAGCTCCGGCTGCCGAAGGACGCCGCAGCCGGCCCGCCGGCTGCTCCGGCTGCCGCCCGCCCGGACCTGAACCCGCTGGAGCGCGGGCCCGAGATCACCGAGACCCGCTAGCCGACGTGCCCTCCCGGCAGTACTCACCAGGCCCGGCCGGTTCGTCCATGCCGGCGGGCGGGCCCGCGGGTACGTCCGGTGTGCCCGCAGCGCTGCCGGAACGCGGCAGGATCAAGGCACGGGGCGTGATCGACCGGATCACCATCGCGCCGGTGACCGCATCGCCGTCGTTCACCGTCCTGGCGCGGATCGACTGGAACGGCGCCCGGGAGGACGTGCGCATCGTCTGGATGGGCCAGCGCCGCATCCCCGGCATGGAGGCAGGGGTAGCGTTGCGCTTCGAGGGCATGCTGAGCCGGGTCGACGGCCTGCCCACCGTGTACAACCCCCGCTACGAGATCATCGGCCGCCCCGAGGAGTCCTGAATGAGCCACCCCACGAACGAGCCCGGCGCGTCCTCGGAGCCTTCCGGCGCCGTGGGCCCGGCCTCCCGCCCCGACCCGCAGCAGGCCGGGCCCACGGCGGCCGACCTGGCCACGCAGTACGCAGCCAGGTCCGGGGTGAAGCGCAACCACTCCGGCCAGATCGACGTCCTGTCCTCGATCGGTGGCGTGCAGGGACTCGCCGAGAGCATCGCGCCGGGCCTGGTCTTCACCGTCCTCTTCACGATCACCACCGACCTCCCGGTCTCGCTCGTCGCGGCGCTGGCGGTCTCCGCCGTCTTCACCGGGATCCGGCTCGTCTCGCGCACGCCCGTCACGCAGGCCCTCGCCGGACTCGTGGGCGTCGCCTTCTGCGCCTTCGTCGCCCTGCGCACGGGCAACGCGGAGGACTTCTTCCTCCCCGGGTTCTTCATCAACGGTGCCTACATCCTCGCGATGGCCGCGTCGGTGGTCCTCCGCTGGCCGTTCGCAGGACTCCTGTTCGGTCTCCTCCGCAACGAGGGCATCGAGTGGCGGAAGGATCCCGTCCGCGTCCGCGCGTACTCCCTTGCCACCTGGATCATCGTCTCGGTGCTGGCGCTGCGCCTCGTGGTGCAGGTGCCGCTCTACCTGACGGAGAACGTGGCGGCGCTGGGTTCCATGCGCGTGGCCATGGGCCTGCCGCTGTATGCCCTCGGGCTGTGGCTGGCATGGGTCGTCTCCCGGCCGCGCCCGGCCGACTCCGACTCCGACTCCGACTCGGGCATCGTCCCCGGCATGTAGCCGGGCACCCCTCGTCGTCGTCCTCGCGGCGACCGTCGCGGATCCCCTTTTTCAAGCCCGATCGGCCCAGCAGCATTCCTTGCGGAGCCGGATTCGGCAGGCCTACGATGCTGGCACTCCGGGGGTCGGTCGAACGGCGCCCGGCCCTCCATCCAGTGCCACAGGATCGCGAAGATGCGTCGAACAGGTGTCGAAGAGGAATTCCTGATCGTCGACGGCGTCGACGGACACCCCGTCGCGCTGGGCGACGTGCTGGAGCGCCTCGGCGGAGCCGACGGCCTCAGCAGTGAGATGAAGCAGGAACAGATCGAGACCTGCACCCCTCCGCGGATCGGCCTCGCCGAACTGTCCCGTGACATCACCGCACAGCGCATTCGAGCGGACGCCACGGCCCGCTCGGTCGGTGCCCGGGCCGTCGCCCTCGCCACATCACCACTTCCGGCGACGAGCACGACGACACCTGGCCTGCGCTACCAGCGGATGGTGGAGCGGTTCGGCCTCACCGCGGTGGAGCAGCTGACCTGTGGTTGCCATGTCCACGTGGAAGTGGTGTCGGACGAGGAGGGCGTCGCCGTCCTCGACCGGATCCGGATCTGGCTCCCGGTGCTGGCCGCCATCACGTCCAATTCCCCCTTCTGGAACGCCACGGACACCGGCTATGCGAGCTACCGCTCCCAGGCCTGGAACCGCTGGCCCACCGTCGGTCCCTGCGAGATCTTCGGGTCCGCCCAGGCCTATCGCGCCCAGGTGCGGGAGATCCTCCGGTCCGGGGTCCCCCTCGACGAGGGGCAGATCTACTTCGACGCCCGGCTGAGCCACCGCCATCCCACGGTGGAGGTCCGGGTGGGCGACGTCTGCCTGCAGGCCGACGACGCCGTTCTCCTCGCGGCCCTGGTGCGGGGCCTCGTGGAGACGGCAGCGCGGCAGTGGCGCGCCGGCGTGGCACCCGTACCGGCCCCCGCCGTGCAGCTCCGGCTCGCCTGCTGGCAGGCCAGCAGGTTCGGGCTCGACGACCGGCTGATGCACCCGCTGTCCGGCGAGCCGCGCGGCGCGTTCGAGGTGGTCATGGCCCTGCTCGACCACCTCCAGCCGGTCCTGGAGGACCAGGGCGAACTCGGCACCGTGGAGTTCCTGCTGTTCCAGCTCCTGGCGCGGGGGACCGGTGCCGCCCGTCAGCGGACCGCCTACGCGAGGGCCGGCAGCCTCGGGGACGTCATCGCCGACGCGGTGGTGGCCGGCGCCCTGCCGGCCACCCCGCTGCAGGATCCGGCCCCCTCGGCCCTGCTCAGCAGCAACCAGGAGTCGTGACGATCGACGCCGAGCACCAGGAACCCGATCGGTACGGCTACACGCCGCCCGCGCACCGGCAGGGCCGAGTCGGGGCGGACCAGGCGTTCTTCCCGACCTGCGGCAGCTCCCGCCGCCCTGGTGGTGAGTCCCACCCCGCACGGCACGTGCGCGTACCTCGACGCGATCGTGGAGATCTTCCCCCGGCGGGCCCGCGCAGCTAGCTCCCGGCCCCGTCGCTCCGCGCCGAGAGCGCGACGCGCAGTTCGTCCTCCGCCGCGATCGCCGCGAGGAAGAACATCTCGTCGCCGCCCTCGACGACGTCGTCGGGGCTCGGGGTGATGGGGGAGTCGTCCCGCAGCAGGGCCACCACGGCGCAGTCCGCCGGCAGCTCGATGGAGCCGACCGTCCCGCCGACGAGCGGGGAGTCCTGAGGGACTGTGAACTCAACGATCGAGGACACACCGGTCTGGAGCGTCAGCAGGCGGACGAGATCGCCGATCTCGACGGCTTCCTCCACGAGGGCCGTCATGAGGCGCGGGGTGTTGACGGCGACGTCCACACCCCACGAGTCGTCGAACATCCAGTCGTTCTTCGGGTTGTTCACGCGCCCCACGGTGCGGCCCACACCGAATTCGCTCTTCGCGAGCAGCGACACCACGAGGTTGACCTTGTCGTCACCGGTGGCGGACACCACGACATCGGCCTCCTCCAGGCGGGCATCCTTGAGCGTCGTCAGTTCACACGCATCACCGATCAGCCACTTGGCTCCCTTGAGCCCGCTGCGGCCGATCACCTCCGGCTTCTCGTCGATGAGCAGGATCTCGTGCTTGTTGCCCAGCAGTTCCCGTGCGATGGACGAGCCGACACTCCCGGCCCCGGCGATGACGACCCTCATGAGAGATCCTCCTGCGGTGCGGCCGCGAGGATGCGACCGATCTCGTCCGTCGCCGTCGTCTGCATCATGGCGTGCAGGATATCCCCTTGCTGGTAGTTGGTCTCGGCGGTCGGCAGGATCCCCTCCCCGAATCGGGTGAGGTACGCGACCCGGACTCCGCTCGCGGACTCGATACTGCGCAGGGACCGGCCCAGCCAGGCATCGCTCAACGCGAGCTCGGCGAGGATCAGCCGGCCGGAGGTCTCCCGGAAATCGCCGTTGATGGTCTGTTCCGGCAGGATGCGACGCAGCACCTGGTCGGCGCTCCAGCGCACCGCGGCGACCGTGGGGATCCCGAGCCGCTGGTAGATCTCGGCGCGCCCCGGGTCGTAGATACGGGCGACGACGTGGGGCACGTGGAACGTCTCCCTGGCGACCCGGGTCGCGAGGATGTTGGAGTTGTCGCCGCTCGAGACGGCGGCGAAAGCGTAGGCATCCTCGATCTCCGCGTACTTGAGGGTCTCCCGGTCGAACCCGACACCCGTGACCTTGCGCCCGCCGAAGGACGACCGCAGGCGGCGGAAGGCGCGGTCGTCCTGGTCGATGATCGCCACCGAGTGACCGGATTCGTCGAGCGTATGGGCGAGGCTGACGCCTACCCTGCCGCATCCCATGATCACAAAATGAGCCACCGGGGGCACCCCTGATTCTTGGTCTAGATCCTGCCGTTCCCTGCCGTACCAGCTTCAAGCCTAGTGGCTTGGTCCCGGCGCCGACGCGCTAGTCTGTGGGCTGTGCTGACTTTTCTCGAGGCCGTCAAGCGGGTGCTGGTGGGCAAGCCCTTCGCCAGCGACAGGCTGAGGAACAGGAGCCTGCCGAAGCGCCTCGCCATGCCCGTCTTCTCGGCGAGTGCGCTGTCCTCGGTGGCCTACGCCCCGGACGAGATCCTGCTGACGCTCGCGCTCGCGGGTGTGGCGTCCGTGGCCGTCTCGCCGTGGGTCGGCCTCGCCGTCATCGCCGTCCTGCTCGTCGTCGTCGCCTCCTACCGCCAGGCGGTGCACGCATATCCCTCGGGCGGCGGCGACTACGAGATCGCCAAGCGGAACATCGGACCCCGCGCCGGCACCACCGTGGCGTCCGCGCTGATGATCGACTACCTGCTCACCGTGGCCGTGTCGGTCTCCGCCGCCGCACAGTACGTCGTCTCCCTCGCGCCCGGCCTCGAGGGTGGACGCGTGGTCCTCGCCGTCGTCGGCGTCGCGGTGCTCGTGCTGCTGAACCTGCGCGGCATCACGCGCGGTATCCGCGCCCGCGCCGTCATCACCTACGCCTTCCTCGCCGGGATCCTCGCGCTGTGTGCCACCGGCATCGGCCAGGCGGTCACGGGGACGCTCGCGCAGGCGCCCAGCGCGCGGTTCGAGATCGTCCCGGACGCCGCCCTCGACGCCGGCCTCGTGGGGCTGGCCGGCGCGCTCCTGATCCTCCGGGCGTTCTCCGCAGGTGCTGCGGCCCTCACGGGCCTCGAAGGGCCGGGTGCCAACGTGCCGCGCTTCGAGGCCCCGCACAGCCGCAACGCGGCGACGACGCTCGTGATCCTCGGCGTCGTCGCCTCGGCGATGCTCGCCGGCGTCCTCTACCTCGCGAACGCCACCCGCGTGCACGTGGTCCAGGACCCGCAGGCCCAGCTGCTGCTCGACGGCGCGCCCGTCCCGGACGACTACATCCAGGCGCCCGTGGTCAGCCAGCTGGCGAGGACCGTCTTCGACGCCGGGTCTCCCGCCTTCTACGCGGTCGTGGCGGCGACCGCCCTGATCCTGCTCCTCGCGGCCCACGCCGCCTTCAACGCATTCCCCGTCCTCGCGTCCATCCTCGCGACGGACGGCTACCTGCCGCGCCAGCTGCGCACCCGCGGGGACAGGCTGACGTTCAGCAACGGGATCCTCGCCCTCGGGCTGGGGGCCATCGTCCTGATCCTCGTGTTCCGGGCCGACGTCACGGCGCTGGTGCAGCTGTACATCGTGGGGGTGTTCGTCTCGTTCACGGGTGGCCAGCTGGGCCTCATCCGGCACTGGAACAGGACCCTCCGCAGCACGGTGGGCAAGCAGGAGCGGTGGAGGATCCACAAGTCCCGTGCCATCAACTCCCTCGGCTTCGGGCTCACCGCCGCGGTCCTCGCCGTCATCCTCGTCACCAAGTTCGAGTACGGCGCATGGATCGCGGTGCTCGCCATGGCGATCCTGTTCGCGGTGATGCGCAGCATCAAGAAGCACTACGACGCCGTCGCCGAGGAACTCGCGATCGACGACGCGGTCCGCCTGCGGGCCCTGCCCTCACGCGTGCACGCCGTGATCCTCGTCTCACACGTCCGGAAGCCGGTGCTGCGCGCCCTCGCCTTCGCCCGGGCCTCGCGTCCGTCGCGCCTGGATGCCATCACGGTCGACGTCGATCCCGAGCAGACCCGCCGAACCCTCGCCGACTGGGCGAAGTACGAGATCCCGGTGCCGATCACCGTCCTCGCCTCGCCCTACCGGGACACCATCACACCGATCCTCGAGTACATCAGGACGATGCGCCGGGACTCGCCCCGCGACCTGATCGTGGTCTACATCCCCGAGTACGTGGTGGGAAAGTGGTGGGAGCAGCTGGTCCACAACCAGACCGCCCTCCGCATCAAGGCACGGCTGCACTTCGTGCCCGGCGTGATGGTCGCCAGCGTGCCGTGGCAGCTCGCGTCCTCCGACGCGGCCCAGATCTACCAGGACCTGAAGTAGGAAGACACCATGACCGACGCCGTACCAGCCGCCGACCCCACCGAGAACCTGGACCGGGCAGCAGGCTCCGCCGCCGGCACGGCCGAGCTGACCATCGAACGGCCCGCCCACGGCGGGCACTTCGTGGCCCGGCACGAAGGCCGCGTGGTCTTCGTCCGCCACGCCCTGCCGGGGGAAGTGGTCCGCGTGCGGTTCACCGACACCGACGAGGCCGCGAGCTTCTGGCGGGCGGATGTCGTCGAGGTGATCGAGCCCTCCCCGCACCGCGTGACCCATCCCTGGCCCCTGGCGGACGCCCTCACGGCCGCCGCGAAGGGACGCTCCGCCGTCGGTGGCGCCGAATTCGGCCATATCGCCCTCGACGAGCAGCGCCGGCTCAAGGGTGCCATCGTCGAGGAGCAGCTGGCCCGCCTCGCGAAGACCGACCGGGCGGTGACGGTCGAGGCAGCGCCGGGGGAGGCACCCGACGGCCTGGCCTGGCGCACGCGCGCGGCTTTCGCCGTGGATTCGGCCGGCCGTCTCGCCATGCACCTGCACCGTTCCCACGGCGTCGTCCCCGTCCGGGAGATGCCGCTGGCCGTCGCGGCCGTCAACGACCTGCGGCTGTGGGCGCTGGACCTCAGCGGCATCGAGAGGGTGGACGTCGCCGTCCCGTCAGGCGGGGGTGAGCCGCTCGTGCTGCTCGTCCCCGCGGCGGGCACGTCCCCGCGGCGCGTCGCCTCGGTGGCCTCGTCCGTCCACGGCGCCTCCGTGGGCGTCCTCGATCCCGCGTCGGGGCAGGTCGAGCGGCTGAAGGGGAGGACGTGGCTGCAGGAGAGCGTCCTCGGCATCGACTACCGGGTCACGGGAGCCGGTTTCTGGCAGATCCACCGGGGCGCTCCCGAGGCGCTCGTGTCCGCGGTGCTCGACGGGCTGCGGCCGGCGCCGGGTGAACGCATCGCCGACCTCTACGCGGGCGCGGGTCTGTTCACCGTGCCACTCGCTCGCGCCGTCGGGCCGGAGGGTTCGGTGCTGTCGGTCGAGGGTGCGCCCGGGACGAGCCGCGATGCGCGGCGCAACCTGCACGGCCAGGACCACGTGTCGATCGTGCAGGGGCGGGTGGACGCCGTGCTCGGCCGCTGGAGCGAGCCGCTCGACGCCGTCCTGCTCGACCCGCCGCGGGCGGGGGCCGGCAGGAAGGTGGTCCGGCAGATCGTGCAGGCCCGCCCGCGCGTCGTCGGCTACGTGTCCTGCGACCCGGCGTCGTTCGCCCGCGACCTCGGCTACTTCCTCGCCGCGGGCTGGTCGCTCGACTCCCTGCGCGTCTTCGACCTCTACCCGCACACGCACCACATGGAATCCTTCGCGCGGCTCCTGCCGCCACCGGCCTGACGACGGAGGGCTCGGGCGAGCCGGGCGGACGATCGAGGCACCCCGCCGGACACCCGGACGTTAGAGTTAAGGTCAATCGAGGGCGATCCCTCGCCACGCCGAACGAACCGAGGAGGCGCCGATGGGACTCTTGGAGACGATCCACGGCCCACAGGACCTGAGCAAGCTCAGCGACGCGCAACTGTCAGCGCTCGCCGAGGAGATCCGTACCTTTTTGGTCAGCAACGTCTCGCGGACCGGAGGACACCTGGGGCCCAACCTCGGGGTCGTCGAGCTGACCCTCGGCATCCACCGCGTCTTCGACTCACCGCGGGACAGCATCATCTTCGACACCGGCCACCAGTCCTACGTGCACAAGCTCGTGACCGGGCGGCAGGATTTCAGCACCCTGCGCCAGCAGGGCGGCCTGTCCGGTTACCCGTCGCGCGCGGAGTCCGTGCACGACGTCGTCGAGAGCTCCCATGCCTCGTCCTCGCTCTCCTGGGCCGACGGCATCTCCCGGGCCCGGGTCCTCAACGGCGAGGGCGACCGCTACGCCGTCGTCCTCGTGGGCGATGGTGCGCTCACCGGCGGCATGGCCTGGGAGGCGATCAACAACATCGCCGCGGACAAGCGGCGCAGGGTCGTGATCGTCGTCAACGACAACGGCCGTTCCTACGCGCCCACCATCGGCGGTGTGGCCGACTATCTCGCCTCGCTGCGTCCCACCCTCGATTCCGTGCGCACCCACCGCGTCTACGAGCGCACCCTCGACTGGGTGAAGACCCGCATGCAGAACGGCGGCACGGTCGGCGCGTTCAGCTACAAGAGCCTCCACGCCATGAAGAAGGGCATCAAGGACTGGTGGGCACCCCAGGGCCTGTTCGAGGACCTCGGCATGAAGTACGTCGGCCCCGTGGACGGCCACGACCAGGCCGCCGTCGAACAGGCACTGCACCTCGCGAAGAACTACGAGGGGCCCGTGATCGTGCATGCCATCACGGAGAAGGGCCACGGGTACGCCCCGGCCCGGGCCCACGAGGCCGACCAGTTCCACGCCGTCGGCATCATCGACCCCGAGACGGGCGAACCGGTGGACGCCGCGGGCCAGCAGTCCTGGACCTCGGTCTTCGCGAACGAGATCGCCGACATCGCCGACGAGCGGCCGGACATCGTCGGCATCACCGGCGCCATGCTCATCCCCGTCGGACTGCACCGCTTCGCCGCCCGGCACCCGGACCGCGTGTTCGACGTCGGCATCGCCGAGCAGCACGCCGTGGCCAGCGCGGCCGGGATGGCCTTCGGCGGCCTGCACCCTGTCATCGCCCTCTACGCGACCTTCCTGAACCGCGCGTTCGACCAGCTCCTGATGGACGTGGCCCTGCATCGGGCCGGGGTGACGATCGTCCTGGACCGCTCGGGCGTCACGGGACCCGACGGCGCGAGCCATCACGGGATGTGGGATCTCGCCCTGCTCCAGGCCGTCCCGGGCCTGCACCTCGCCGCCCCCCGCGATGCCACGCGGCTGCGCGAGGAACTGCGCGAGGCCGTCGCCATCTCGGACGCCCCGAGCGTGGTCCGCTACTCGAAGGGATCCGTCGGCGCGGAGGTGGAGGCGATCGAACGCCTGCACGACGGCGTCGACGTGCTGTCCCGCCGGCCCGCCGGTTCCCGCGCCAACGACGTCCTGATCGTCAGCGTCGGGGCCATGAGCGAGCTCGCGCTCGACGTGTCGAACAGGCTCGGCGCGCAGGGCATCAGCTCCACCGTGATCGATCCCCGCTGGCTCCTGCCGGTGCGCCGCTCGGTGATCGACCTCGCAGCCGAGCACCGCATCGTGATCGTCATCGAGGACGGTGTCCGTGCGGGTGGCGTGGGATCGAGGATCCGCCAGGAGATGCGGTCCGCGGGCGTGGACACCGCGCTCAACGAGGTCGGACTCCCCGTCGAGTTCCTCGACCACGGCTCCCGGAACCAGGTCCTCGAGCGGGTCGGCCTCACCGCCCAGCAGATCACGCACGACGTCGTCGCGCAGGTCCTGGGCACGAAGGTGCCGGTCGCGAGGCCGCTCGCCGACGACGCATCGCCGGTCACAGGGCAGTTCCCGAAGCACTGATCCCTGGGGGAAGCGGTGGATCGCCGCTTCCCGCAGGACGCCACCGCCCGAGCCCTGCGGGGGAGGCGTCCGCGAACGCGACGACGGCGGACACGGCCGGCATCCGACGACGGCGGACGCCGATGAGCGGTCCGGGAACGCCGAACCGCTCGCCCGGAGCACGATGGACCGGCTCCTGTCCGCGAGTGCAGCGCGCACCATCGGTCCCTTTCCGGGACCGGTGTGAGACAATGGCGATGGCTGGCGGGGGAACCACATTCCCACGCCGGTCCGGTGACAGGCTTCCGTTCCGTGAGCGATGCTTCCGTCCTATCGACTCCGCCCCATCGGCGGACGTAGGCGGAATCCGCTGGCGGGACCCACCGTCCACACGGGCGGCTGAGTTGGAAAAGCGCCACTGGCCTCCGAGTGATTCCGCACCCCCATGACGGTGTGACCTCGGACGGCATGACAACGACTTCCGGTCAGCCGCCGGGCGAAGGGCCCGCGGCCGGCCGACATACCGCCCTGGAGGGCGCTGGAATGTGGACGGTGCCGCAGGGGTTTGGAGCGAGCACGCATGGATCAGTCAGAGCAGCAGGGAAACGAACAGGCAGTGACGGAAGCACCCGCTACCGCGCCGGAATCCCAGGAGCAGGCCGCACCGGCGAGGGCGCCGCGGAAGCGCCGCACCGCGAGTGCCCCCGAGGGAGCACCACCCAAGGCGCCGGAGGCGTCCCCCGAGGAGGAAGCCGCCCCCGTCCGCAAACGCGCCACCCGGGCGCGCAAGCCCGTCGTGGTGACGGACGAGACCGAGGCGGACGCCGT
>NZ_CP024915.1:1046218-1053955 GCF_002953615.1 Arthrobacter agilis
GAGTGCGTCACGATCCTCGCGTTCGCGATCTTCGCGGACGAGCCGATCGACGTCGGCGTGATCGAGGTGGGACTCGGCGGCATCACCGACGCCACGAACGTCGGCGACGGACAGGTGGCGGTCGTCACCCCCATCTCGCTCGACCACACCGACCTCCTCGGCGACACCGTCGAGGACATCGCCCTGGAGAAGGCCGGCATCATCAAGCCCGGCTCCTTCCTCGTCAGCGCGATCCAGCCGCGGGATGCCGCGCAGGTGCTCCTGGAGCGCGCCCGGGAGGTGGGTGCGGAGTTCCGGTTCGAAGGCGTCGAGTTCGGTGTCGAGTCGCGCACCGTCGCCGTCGGCGGGCAGGTGGTGTCCCTCACCGGACTCGCCGGACGCTACGGCGACCTGCTGGTACCCCTCCACGGCGAGCACCAGGCGGAGAACGCGGCCGTCGCGGTCGCCGCGGTGGAAGCATTCCTCGGCGGCGGTGAGCGCCGGCTCGAGACCGAGCTGATCCGCAACGGGCTGCGCGCCGTCACCTCGCCCGGCCGCCTCGAGGTCGTCCGGACCGCGCCGAGCATCATCGTGGACGCCGCCCACAACCCGGCCGGCGCCCGCGCCGCCGCGAAGGGCATCAGCGAGGCGTTCGACTTCTCCCGGCTCGTGCTGGTCATCGGCATCCTCGAGGACAAGGACGCCGCAGGCATCCTCGCCGAACTGCACGAGGAGCTCGGCGGCATCCTCGAGGACGTCTGCCTCACGCAGTCCACCTCGCCCCGCTCGGTCCCCGCCGCGGACCTCCTGCAGGCCGCCCTCGCGGCCGGCTTCGCCGAGGAGAACATCAACATCGCCCCCGGCCTCGACGACGCCCTCGAATGGGCCGTCATGAAGGCCGAGGAGAACAACGACCTCGCCGGTGGCATCCTCGTGACCGGCTCCATCACCGTGGTCGGCGAGGCCCGCACGCTCCTGGGGAAGTAGGTAGGCCATGGCACGCAGAACCAGGGCACAGCGCGAATGGCGGCCCGGCATGCCGAAGAAGCGGAGGTCCACGAAGATCCTCTTCGCCTCCACGGTCCTGCTGCTCGAGGCGTTCGTCGTCTTCTTCGCGACGCTCGCGGTCTTCGGACTGCGACGCGACGAGATCCCGCCCGCCGTCATCCTGACCTCGGGCCTGCTGCTCAGCGTCGTCCTCGTGCTGACGTGCGCCGTGCTGACCAAGCGGTGGGGGATCGGCCTCGGCTGGATCCTGCAGCTGGTGATCATCGCGGGCGGCATCCTCGAACCGGCCATGTTCGTGGTGGGCATCGCGTTCGCGCTGACCTGGCTCTACGGCATCCGTCAGGGGATGCGCGTGGACCGCGAGAACGTGGAGCGGGACCGGCTGCAGGCCGAGTGGGAGAAGGCGAATCCGGAATAGCCGCCCGCTTTAGTAGAGTCGGTCCTGATACCACCACCTCCCCGACCCGACACCGCGCCGTCCCGGACGGCGCCCACCCCAGGAGTTCCCATGAGCGTTGAGCGCACCCTTGTCCTCGTCAAGCCCGACGGCGTGTCCCGAGGCCTGACCGGTACCATCCTGTCCCGTATCGAGGCGAAGGGCTACACCATCGCGGAGCTGAAGCAGGTCCGTGCCACCCGCGAAGTCCTGGAGGAGCACTACGCGGAGCACGTGGGCAAGCCGTTCTTCGAGCCGCTCGTCGAGTTCATGCTCAGCGGTCCGATCGTCGCCGCGGTCTTCGAGGGCCAGCGCGTCATCGAGGGGTTCCGTTCGCTCGCGGGAACCACCGAACCGACGGCAGCGGCGCCCGGGACCATCCGGGGCGACCTCGGCCGCGACTGGGGCGTCAAGGTGCAGCAGAACCTCGTGCACGGCTCCGACTCGGCGGAGTCGGCGGAGCGCGAGATCGGCATCTGGTTCGCCTGACACCCGCGTCATCGGTTGCCCCGGGTCATGTGCCCGGGGCAACTGTGTTGATAGGTTAGGGCCATGATGACCTATCGCAGACTGGGTTCCTCCGGACTCAGCGTTTCCACCGTCGGGCTCGGCTGCAACAACCTCGGCAGGGCCGGCACCACCTCCGAATCGCAGGAGGGCACCGACGCCGTCGTGCATGCCGCGATCGACGCCGGCATCACGCTCTTCGACGTGGCCGACATGTACGGGAAGGCGCCCGGCGTCAGCGAGATGCAACTGGGCAAGGCGCTCGGCAGCCGTCGCGACGACGTCGTCCTCGCCACGAAGTTCGGACTGGACATGAACGGGGTCAACGGACCCGACTGGGGGGCGCGCGGATCGCGGCGCTACATCATCCGGGCCGTCGAGGCGTCGCTGCGCCGCCTCGGCACCGAGTGGATCGACCTCTACCAGTACCACGCCCCCGATGCCGCGACGCCGATCGAGGAGACCCTCGCAGCCCTCGACGACCTCGTGACGAGCGGCAAGGTGCGGTACCTCGGACACTCCAACTTCGCCGGCTGGCAGATCGCCGAGGCCGAGTTCACCGCACGCAGCGGTGGGTACACGCCGTTCATCTCCGCGCAGAACCCCTACAACCTGCTGGACCGCCGCCTGGAGCGGGAGGTCGTCCCGGCCGTCGAGGCGTACGGGATCGGTGTGCTGCCCTACTTCCCCCTGGCGAACGGTCTGCTGACGGGCAAGTACCGCCGCGACGAGGTCCCCGCCGGGAGCCGGCTCACGCACTCCCGGAAAAACGTGCTGGAGACGGCGGACTGGGACCAGCTCGAGGCGTTCTCGGCCTTCGCGGCCGAACGTGAACTCAGCGAGGTCCAGGTGGCGTTCTCATGGCTCGCCGCCCAGCCGTCCGTCGGCTCGGTGATCGCCGGTGCCACGTCTCCCGAGCAGGTGCGCCAGAATGCCGCCGCAGCCGACTGGACGCCGTCGGACGAGGATCTGGCCGAACTGGACGGCATCTTCCCCCGCCCGGCGGCCTGACCCGGCGACAGTCCCGTCCCGGGCCGCGTGGTCGCCGCACCGGACGCCGATGGACCCCCGGCTCGTGCCGGGGGTCCATCGCCGTCCTGCCTGTCCGCGCGTACGGTTCAGGCCCGGTGGAACGTCTTCCCGATGACGCGTTCGGATGCTCCGACGCGATCGAGGTAGGGCGTGATGCCGCCGAGGTGCAGCGGCCAGCCGGCGCCCAGGATCATGCACAGATCGATGTCCTCCGGCGCGGCGACCACGCCCTCGTCGAGCATCCGCCCGATCTCGTCGGCCAGCGCATCCTGCGTACGGCGCAGCACGTCCTCCGCGGACGATGCGCTGGTTCCGCGCTCCATCAGCGCCAGGGTCTGCTCGGGAACGGTCTCGGTGCCGTCCTCCTGCTTCACCCACAACCCCTTGATCCCGGCGTCGATGAGTGTCCGCTGGTTCGCCGAGACGTGGAAGCGCTCCCCGAAAGCCGCGTGCAGCGACTCCTGGACGTGCTGACCGACGGGCAGCCCCACGAGGGCGAGCAGCCGGAAAGGCGTCATGGGCAGACCCATCGGACGCAGTGCATCGTCGGCCGTCGCGGCGTCCGTGCCCTCGTCGAAGACGGCGGTGATCTCGCCGAACATGCGTCCGAGGATGCGGTTCACCACGAAGGCGGGGGCGTCCTGCACGAGGACCGCGTTCTTCTTCAGGCCCTTCGCCAGCACGAACGCCGTCGCCAGCACGGCGTCGTCCGTCGTGGGCGCGCGCACGACCTCGAGCAGCGGCATCGCGGCGACGGGATTGAAGAAGTGGAAGCCGACCACCCGCTCCGGATGGACGAGGTCCGCGGCCATCTCCGCCACGGACAGCGAGGAGGTGTTGGTCGCAAGGATGCACTCGGGGGAGACGACGGCCTCGACCTCCGCGAAGACCTGCTTCTTGACGGACATCTCCTCGAACACGGCCTCGATCACGAAATCGGCGTCGGAGAAGACGTCCTTGGAGACCGAGCCGGTCACCAGTGACCTCGTCCGGTTGGCGGCGTCCTGGGACAGGCGCTTCTTCCCGAGCAGCTTCTCGATCTCCGCGTGCACGTAGGCCACGCCCTTGTCCACGCGGTCCTGGTCGATGTCCGTGAGGACCACCGGAACCTTGAGCCGGCGGGCGAACAGGAGCGCGAGCTGGCCGGCCATGAGACCCGCGCCGACGACGCCGACCTTCGAGACCGGGCGCGCGAGCTTCCGGTCGGGAGCTCCTGCCGGGCGCTTGCCGCGCTTCTGCACGAGGTCGAGGAAGGCGTAGACCGTTGCATGGAACTCGGGCGTCTGCATCAGTTCCGCCAGTGCGGTGCACTCCGCCGCCGCCGACTCCTGCCTCGACCAGGTGAGGCCGGACTCGAGCAGATCCAGCACGCGCGAGGGCGCGGGAGCGGCGTTGCCGGTCTTCGCCTCGACGAAGGCCCTGCCTGCGGCGACCGCTGCGGTCCAGGCGGCGTCGTCGTACTGCGCGAGCGCGGCGCGCCGCTCCTCGACGGCAGCTGCGGCTGCGCCGCCCCGGAGCACCTGCGCCGCCCACAGCAGGGACTGCTCGAGGTAGTCGGCGGGTTCGAAGAGGGCGTCGGCGATGCCGAGCCCGTAGGCGGCCCTGCCGTCGAGGCTGCGGTTGTTGCTCAGCGGGTTCTCGATCATCACCTTGACGGCATGGGCGGGGCCGATCAGCCGCGGCAGGCGGTAGACGCCACCCCAGCCGGGCACGAGTCCGATGAAGGCCTCGGGCAGGCCGATGCCGTTGGCCCCGGAGGACACCGTGCGGTAGTTCGCGGCGAGGGCGATCTCGAGGCCGCCACCCAATGCGACACCGTTGATGAAGGCGAAGCTCGGCACGCCCAGGTCGGCGAGGAGGTCGTACGCCTCGTGTCCCAGTTCGGCCATGAGCCGGCCGAGGTGCTCGGACTTCACGCTCTTGACCGTGCTGAGGTCGGCGCCGGCCACGAGGAAGTAGGGCTTGCCCGTCACGGCGACGGCGGAGATCTCGCGGCGCGCCGCGCGTTCCTTCAGTTCCTCGAGGGTGCGGCCGAATTCGATGAGCGTGGTGGGGCCCAGCGTGGTGGGTTTCGTGGGGTCGAGGTCGTTGTCCAGCGTGATGAGCGCGAGGACGCCCGCGCCCTCGGGCAGGGTGATGTCCTGCACGTAGGAGTGGGTGACGATCTCGGCCGGGACGAGGCCGGCCAGTTCGTCGTAGCGTTCGAAGCTCATGCTGCGTCCTGTCCGTAGTGCTCGTGGTGGGGGTTCTCCCAAATGACCGTCGCGCCCATGCCGAGGCCGATGCACATCGTCGTCATGCCGTAGCGCACGCCCGGGTCCTCCTCGAACTGGCGGGCGAGCTGGTTCATGAGCCGCACGCCGGAGCTGGCCAGCGGGTGTCCCACGGCGATCGCGCCGCCGTAACGGTTCACGCGGGGGTCCTCGTCGTCGATGCCGAAGTGGTCGAGGAAGCTCAGCACCTGCACCGCGAAGGCCTCGTTGATCTCGAACAGCCCGATGTCGCCGATCTCCAGGCCTGCCTGCCGGAGTGCCTTCTCCGTGGCCGGAACGGGCCCGATGCCCATCACCTCCGGTTCGACACCGGCGAAGGCGTAGGCGACCAGGCGCATGCGGACGGGCAGACCGAACTGGGCTGCTGCGTCGGCGGAGGCGAGCAGGGCTGCCGTGGCGCCGTCGTTCAGTCCGGCAGCATTCCCGGCAGTGACGCGGCCGTGCGCACGGAAGGGTGTCCGGAGCGCTGCGAGGTCCTCGGCCGTGGTCCCCGGGCGGGGCGGCTCGTCGACGGTGTTCAGGGTCCAGCCGGAACCGGGCTTCCTGCCGGCCACGGGTACCAGATCGGGCTGGATCCGCCCTGCCTCGTAGGCCTGCGCCAGCTTCTGCTGGCTGCGGACCGCATAGGCGTCCGCCCGGTCCCTGGTGATCGACGGGAAGCGGTCGTGCAGGTTCTCCGCCGTGTTGCCCATGTTCAGTGCCGCCGGATCGACGATGCGCTCGGAGACGAAGCGCGGGTTGGGATCGGCATCCGCTCCCATGGGGTGGTTGCCCATGTGCTCGACACCGCCTGCGATGACGACGTCGTATGCGCCGAAGGCGATCCCCGAGGCGGTGGTGGTCACAGCCGTCATGGCGCCGGCGCACATCCGGTCGATGGCGAATCCTGGGACCGTGCGGGGGAGCCCGGCCAGGAGGGCAGCGGTGCGGCCGATGGTGAGGCCCTGGTCCCCGGTCTGCGTGGTGGCGGCGATGGCGACGTCGTCGATCCGCTCGGGCGGCAGGGTCGGGTTCCGGCGCAGCAGGTCGCGGATGCACTTCACCACGAGGTCGTCCGCGCGCATGCCGGCGTAGATGCCCTTCTCGCCGGCCCTGCCGAAGGGGGTGCGTACTCCGTCGACGAAGACGACGTCGCGGACGGCTCGTGACGCGCTGCGTGCGGGCACCGTCCCGGTATCTAGGCTCACCTGTTGCTCCTCTTCGAGATGTAGGTCAGCGATCATGTTACTGGTGAGTAACATAGCGTGCAAGCGACAGGAGCCGGCCCGGGATTCAGCCTTCGGGCGTCTCCCGCACCTTTGCAGGCAGGGGATCGGGGTCCAGGAATGCGACGGTGATGATCGCCGCCACCTGCTCGATCTGCCAGGGGCGCGCCCCCAGGTCGGCGAGTGCCGCCGAGACGGACTCGAGCGAGATCTCGGCTGGCGGACGCCAGGCGATGCGGCGCAGGTAGTCCGGCGTGAGCAGGTTCTCCACCGGCATGTCCAGCTTCTCCGCACACTGCGCGACGCGCGGGCGCGCGGTCTGCAAGCGGGCCGCGGCCTCGGGATCCTTCTCGGGCCAGATGCGGGGCGGGGGCGGCGCGTTGGTCGGCACGTGCAGGGGTGGGAGGTCGGTGAGCTTCCTCGCGTCGCTGATGCATCTCAGCCACCGGGGCGCCTCCTTCTGCGCTGCCCGGCCGTGGAACCCCTTCGTGGCCAGCAGCTGCGGGACGGTGGCCGGCATCGCGCGCGCGGCCGCGACGATCGCCGAATCGGGGATGAGGCGGCCGGGTGCCACGTCGCGACGCTGTGCGAGGTCTTCGCGCTCGAGCCACATCTGGCGGACGGCGGCGAGCTGGCGGCGGTCGCGCAACTGGTGCAGGCCCGAGGTGCGGCGCCACGGATCCAGGCGCGGTTCGGCGGGCGGGGTGCGGCGGATGTGCTCGAACTCCTCCTCGGCGATGCCTAGCTTTCCGCCCTCCTCCAGCAGGCCGGCGAGCTTGTCCCGCAGTTCCGCCAGGACCTCGACGTCGAGCGCGGCGTAGCGGAGCCACGGCTCGGGCAGCGGCCGCTTGGACCAGTCCGCCGCCGAGTGCTCCTTCGCCAGGCTGAAGCCGAGCTGCGACTCGATGACGGCGGCGAGGCCGACCCGGGGGAGTCCGGCGAGGCGCGCCGCGAGCTCCGTGTCGAAGAGCCTGTCCGGCCACATCCCGAGCTCGGCGAGGCAGGGGAGGTCCTGGCTCGCGGCATGCAGGATCCACTCGACGCCGTCGAGGGCGTCGTCGATGATCTGGAGGTCGTCGAAGGGCTCGGGGTCGATCAGCCACGTCCCGGCACCCTCCCGGCGGATCTGGACGAGGAAGGCGCGCTGTCCGTAGCGGAAGCCGGAGGCGCGCTCGGCGTCGACAGCCGCGGGTCCCGTCCCGGCCGCGAGGGCCGCTGCCGCCCGCTCGAGCCCGGCGGGCGTGTCGATCACGAGGGGGACGCCTTCGCGCGGTTCGGTCAGCAGGGGGAGTGCGGC
>NZ_CP024915.1:1054212-1060565 GCF_002953615.1 Arthrobacter agilis
CATGGTGATTTCAGTCTATCCCCGCGGGCGTGTGCGCCCGGAAAGCACCCGGTGCTGCTCCCGGGCCCGGACGGTGCAGCGCGGAGTCAGGACCTGCGGTGCGGAAGGTGCGCGACGCCGTCGGGCAGCGGCGGCAGCCCGGCGAAGGTGCAGACCATCTCCGACCACGCCTCGAGGTGCCTCCGCACGTCGGAGGTCTCCGGTGTCCAGGACGCACGGAGTTCGATGTCGATGGTGTCGGGCCGGTCCTCGAGCGTCCCATAGCTCTCCGAGAGGATCCTCGTGGCCGTCCCCCCAGTGCTGTGGTGGCGTGCCCCGTGATTGCCCAGTGCTTCCACCAGCCAGGTCCAGGCGACCGAGCCGAGGAGCGCGTCGTTGCCCATGTCCGGTTCGAGCTGTGCCCGGATGTAGGTGACGATCCGGAAGCGGCCGTTCCAGACCTCGGAGCCGTCGGGATCGTACAGGAGGATGAACCGTCCGGTCGCCAGCTCCTCGGGCTCGGGCGGGAGCAGGAGGGTGCGGGCCGGGCCGTGGAGCGGTGGCGGCAGGACGGGCGTGGCCTCGAAGACCTCGGCCCCGAGTGCCACCGCGAAGGGGGCCAGGCGCGACGGCGCCGGGATCTCCTCGAGCCGGATCTCGCTGCGACGGGCTGCTTGCCGCAGGCCGGCGAGGGCGTCCAGGAATTCCGCAGGTAGTTGCGTTATACCGCCGATTGCACTCACCCCCGCAGGTTATGCCCTGCGGGGGTGGCTGCTGCGGCGGCGCGCCGTCGCAACGGGTGTGCGGGCGGGCGCATCCGGCCCGGGACGCACCGCCCGCGTCAGGCGGAGACTTCCCGACGGATCGCCTCGATGAAGGAGTCGACGTCCTCCTCGGTGGTGTCGAACGAGCACATCCAGCGGACCTCCCCGGTTGCCTGGTCCCAGTCGTAGAAGCGGAAGCTCTCGCGGATGCGGTCGGCCGAGCCTGGAGGCAGGATGGCGAAGACCGCGTTGGCCGTGGTCTCCTGCGTGAGCGTGACGCCCTTGATGCCGCGGACGCCCTCGGTCAGGCGTGCGGCCATCGCGTTGGCATGCCCCGCCGAGCGGAGCCACAGGTCGCCCTCCAGCAGGGCGATGAGCTGCGCCGAGACGAAGCGCATCTTCGACGCCAGCTGCATGTTGAGCTTGCGCAGGTACTCCAGGCCCGTGGACGCCTCCGGGTTCAGGACGACTATGCACTCACCGAACATCAGGCCGTTCTTGGTGCCGCCGAAGGACAGGATGTCCACGCCGGCGTCGCGCGTGAAGGCGCGCAGTGGCTGGCCGAGGGCGGCCGCGGCGTTGGCGAGCCGGGCACCGTCCATGTGGACCCGCATGCCACGGGCGTGGCAGTGGTCCGCGATCGCCTTGATCTCCGCGACGGAGTACAGCGTGCCGAGCTCGGTGGTCTGGGTGATCGAGACCGCCAGGGGCTGCGCGCGGTGCTGGTCCCCCCAGCCCCACGCCTCACGGTCGATCAGCTCGGGAGTCAGCTTGCCGTCCGGCGTCGGGACCGTCAGCAGCTTGATGCCGCCCACCCGCTCCGGAGCCGCGTTCTCGTCCACGTTGATGTGGGCCGTCCGCGGGCAGACGACGGCGCCCCAGCGCGGCAGGATCGACTGCAGCGAGAGCACGTTGGCGCCCGTGCCGTTGAAGACGGGGTAGATGGAGATGCCCTCGCCGAAGTGGTGCTCCATCACCTCCTGCAGGCGGGCGGTGTACTGGTCCTCGCCGTAGGCGACCTGGTGGCCCTCGTTCGCTGCGGCGAGCGCGGTGAGGACTTCCGGATGCACGCCCGAGTAGTTGTCGGAGGCGAAGCTCCGCTGGGTGCGGTCGTGCAGGGACGGGGCTGTTGTCAGGGTGTCGGTCACGGTTCCATTATCCCCGATGCGCGTCGCGCACCGCGTCGATGCGGGCCCCGTTGACGTCCGCCGGAGGCGCCCCGAGCAGCGACGCCAGGATGCCGGCGAGATCGTCGACGTGGGTGTAGCCCGGGAACGTCCGGTCGGGGTGCTGCTGCCGCAGGGTGTCGTCGACCAGCGCCTTGACCACGACGGCGGTCGATGCCGCCGCGCTGCCGTCCCTGGCGAAGCCGTCGGCGACGGCCTGGAGCCAGGCGTCGACGGAGGCCTTGACCGCGGCGTAGGAGGCGTTGCCGGCCGTCGGGGCGGCGACGGCGGTGGCGGACACCGCCGCGAGGCGTCCGCCCCGCTCGGCCAACTGGTCGTAGAAGGCCCTGCTGGTGTTGAAGAGGGTGACGAACACCGAGCGGTGCAGGGCGTCGTAGTCCGCCGTGGACTGGGCGGTGATCCCCTTGCCGCCCCGCCAGCCGCCGACGAGGTGGAACAGGGCGTCTGCGCCGCCGTGGTCGGCGCGTACGCGGTCGGCGAGGACCCGCACCGCCGCCTCGTCCGTGAGGTCGCACTCCTGGCGGTCCACGCCCTCGAGCGTCGCGAAGGCCTCGGCGAGCCGCCCGGCGTCCGAGCCGACGGCGACCACCGTCAGTCCGTCCGCGAGGAGCCGTCGCGTGAGGGCCCTGCCGGATGCGCTGGTGGCACCGGCGACGACGGCGGTCCGGCCGCCGGTGCTCTCGCTCATGCCGCGTCCGCCGTGATGCCCGCGGTGGACTCGATGACCGGCTTCATCTTGCGGTCGAGGGCCTCGAAGAACATCGAGAGCGGGAACTCGTCGTCGAGCACGGCGTCGGTCAGGCCACGCGGGGGGCCGAGGAGCTCGAGCGCGTCGGGACCCTTGGCCCAGACCGATGCGGGGTGCGGGGTGACCGTGGCGGATACCAGGTCGTAGGCGGCCAGCCAGTGCGCGATCTTCGGCCGGTCGATCGAGCGCCAGTACAGCTGCTCGATCTGCTCACCGAGGGCGACGACGACGTCCGCCGCCTCGTCCCAGTCGATGGTGAGCTCGGTGTCGGTCCAGTGCAGGACGCGGTGCTGGTGCATCCACGCGAACAGGAGCTGTCCGCCGAGGCCGTCGTAGTTGCGCACGCGGCTACCGGTGATGCTGAAGCGGAAGATGCGGTCGAAGATGACCGCGTACTGCACGAGCTTCGCGTGCTTCCGCGCCTCGGGTGACGCGTCCTCGTCCTTCTCGATCGTGACGGATTCACGGAAGGCGGTGAGGTCGCAGCGCAGTTCCTCGAGCGAGTACAGGAAGAAGGGCATGCGCTGCTTGATCATGAAGGGGTCGAAGGGGAGGTCGCCGCGCATGTGCGTGCGGTCGTGGATGAGGTCCCACATCACGAAGGTCTCCTCGGTGAGTTTCTGGTCGTCGAGGAGTTCCAGGGCGTCCTGCGGCAGTTCCAGGCGCGTGATGTCGGCGGCTGCCCGGACCACGCGGCGGAACCGGGCGGCCTCGCGGTCGGCGAAGATGGCTCCCCAGGTGAAGGTCGGGGTCTCGCTCACCGCGACGGTCTCGGGGAACAGGACGGCGGAGTTCGTGTTGTAGCCCTCGGTGAAGTCGAGGAACCGGATGGGCACGAACAGGCCGTTCGAGTATGCGCCCGCTTCGAGCTCGGCGATGAATTCGGGCCAGAGGACCTCGATCAGCACCGCCTCGACGAGCCGGCTGGTGCTGCCGTTCTGGGTGTACATGGGGAACACCACGAGGTGCTGGAGGCCGTCCGTGCGGTCCTGCTGGGGCTGGAAGGCGAGCAGCGGCTCGAGGAAGTCGGGAACGGCGAATCCGCTCGATCGCCAGGCGTCGAATGCCGTGACGGTGCGCCGGAGGTACTCGGCGTCGTGGGGGAACAGGGGGGCGAGCTCCGTGATCGCGGCCGTGATGGCGACCGTGAGCTCGGCGGCCGGAGCGTGGTGCTCCGGCTCCGGGATGGAACCGTCCTTGACCTGCAACAGGCGCAGCTCCTGGGCTGCTGCCTTGAGGGAGAGCCAGGCGGGCTGCTCCTGGGGCGTGGTGTCGACGGGCGCGAGGGGGGTGACGGTCATGGCTCCTGCTTTCTCTGGTCGTGGATGTCGGATCCGTTGCCGCGAGCGTAGCAACCAGGACAGCTCCTCTTACACTCCGAAGGGAGAAGTTCCAGAAAGTCTTATGCTCGGGAGCGGACGACGGCGGGAGAGGACCAGACCGGCTTTCCCCGCTATGGGACGCACAAGGGACGTACCCGGACACGCAGGACACGGGAAAGGCCGGCTCGCGGGCCGGCCTTTCCGCACGCTCTCGTCCGGGCTACTCCGCCGGAACGAGCTTCATGGAGATCGAGTTGATGCAGAACCGCTGATCCGTGGGGGTGTCGAAGCCCTCGCCCTTGAACAGGTGCCCGAGGTGGGAGTCGCATCTGGCGCAGCGCACCTCGATGCGTTCCATGCCCATCGACCTGTCATGCAGGTACCGCACCCTGTCGTCCGCCAGCGGCGCCCAGAACGAGGGCCACCCGCAGTGCGAGTCGAACTTCTCGTTGCTCGTGAACAGATCGGCACCGCAGGCGCGGCAGGCGTAGGTGCCGGCCGTCTTCGCGTCGTAGTACTCCCCGGTGTAGGGGCGCTCGGTGCCCGCCTTGCGCAGGACCTGGAACTCCTGGGGAGTCAGTTCCCGGCGCCACTCGTCATCGGACTTCTCGATCTCGGGCCGGTAGGTGTCGCGTTCGGTAGTCATATCCGGTGCAACGCCTACGAGTCGCCGATAAATCCCGAACCCGAGTACAGGTGCAGCACGGCGATACCGAGCTTGTCCTGTGCCCTGTTGGCCCAGTCGGTGTGGAACGTGTCGGCCATGGCGTGCGGACGCGTGATCACCACCGCCTGCTCGGCCCCACTCTCCGTGGCCTCCCGCACGAGGGCGTCCACGGGATTCCCCGTCGTCGTGCGCCCGCCCGCCGCGAATCCCTCGTCCCGCAGCAGGCGGAGGGACGCGTCGAGGGCGGTGCGGGCGGCGGCTTCGTCATGGCGGCGGTCGTCGCCGGAGAACGAGCGGAACGCCTCACCGACCTCGAGGAGGCTCAGGTGGCGGAAGAACTCGCCCAGGACGGACTCGTTGCGGTCCTCGGGGATCAGGACGACGACCTCGGCGGGATCCTCACCCTGCAGGGTCCGCAGGTTCCGGAGATCGGGGTGGGTCAGGGCTTCCTCGGTCAGCACCAGTATTGTTCGGCTCATGGCGCCACTGTACTGCGGAGCCCCGCCCGCCCGCGGTGCTGCAGGGGCGCGAATCGACGGCGCCTGCGGCGCAGGGTAGAAATGGAGCTATGGCAACTGGAACGTCGACGGCCGCGACGCAGCGGGTTCGGGCTCCCTGGCTCAAGTGGACCGCACTCGGGGTGGGCGCTGGAGCCGCGCTCGCGTCCTCCGCGGCCGGCGCGGTGTCCGGGCTCGCCGTGTACTTCGCCCGGCAGATCGTCACACCGGCGCGCAGGCGCGACGAGAACCTGGAGATCCTCGCGGTGGTCGGACAGGCGGGCAACCGCACCGTGATCCTCCCCGCGAACGAGGACACGACCATCGAGGGTACCTACAGCCTGCACTTCGACGGGGGAGCGGGCCACGCCCGCGTGGGTGCCATCCGGTCCTACGTGCCCCGGGAGGGGACGGTGGAGCGTGAGGTGGAGGAGGTCTATGCGGGCGACCTGACCTCGGCGACCCGCGGCTGGTGGGGCGGGGCCGTCTACCCGTCACCGGCGGCGATGGGTTTCGCCGAGGAGGAGGTGAGCATCCCCGTCGAGGGCGGCTCGGCCCCGGCCTGGCTCGTCCGCGCTGAAGCTCCTGCCCGCACCTGGGCCATCATGGTGCACGGCCGCGGAGCCTCCCGGGCGGAGGCGCTGCGCGCCGTACCGCCGGCGCGCCGGCTCGGTATGACCAGCCTCGTCCTGTCCTACCGGAACGACGGCGAGGCGCCGTCCGCGCCGGACGGCCGCTACGGCCTCGGGATGACGGAGTGGCACGACGTCGACGCCGCGATCGATTTCGCCGTGTCCTCCGGTGCCCGCGACGTCGTGCTCTTCGGCTGGTCCATGGGCGGCGCGATCGTCCTGCAGACCGCCGACCTCTCCCGGCACCGGCGGCGCATCGCCGCGCTGGTGCTCGACGGCCCCGTCGTCAACTGGATCGAGGTGCTCGCGCACCACGCCGAGCTGAACCGGATCCCCGCCCCTGTCGGGCGGCTCGGGCAGTACCTCCTCGCCAGCCGGCGCGCACGGCGGATCACCGGACTGGCAGCCCCACTGGATCTCAAGAGCATGGACTGGATCGCCCGCGCCGAGCAGCTGACCCTGCCCACGCTCGTCCTGCACAGCGAGGACGACGAGTTCGTGCCCATCGGGCCCTCGGCGGAACTGGCCGCCAGGAACCCGGCCTTCGTCACCCTCGA
>NZ_CP024915.1:1060800-1064672 GCF_002953615.1 Arthrobacter agilis
ACCTCGATCCGGAACGGTGGGAGGCCGTCGTCGAACGCTGGCTGGACGCACACCTGAACGGCCGGGCCCTCCCCGGTGGGAAGGTGCCCGGCTCGGAGACTACTGCGCTTCCCTGATCTTCCGCTTGATCCGGCCCAGCATCGCGGCCATGCCGCGCATGCGCAGCGGGGTGATCGCCCGGGTCAGGCCGAGACGGTCGGGGACGTCGTCGGGAACGGCGAGGACGTCCGCGGCAGGCAGCCCGTCGAGTCCCTCGAGCAGCACGCCGGCGAATCCGCGGGTGGTGGGAGCCTCCGGCGGGGCGGAGAAGAACAGGTGCACGCGGCGCTCGGGCTCCTCGCCGATCTCCACGGTGAGGAAGAGCGGGCTCTGGCACTCGACCACCTGCTCCAGGAGCTCGGGGTGGCTCCCGTAGCGCTCCGGCAGGTCCGGGAGTTCCCGGGAGAAATCGAGCAGGAGCTGCAGCCGGTCCGGCTCCGTCAGGTCCTGGAAGTCGTCGATGATCTCGGCGAGCTTCGCCGGGACGGCCCCGGTGGTCATCGGGCCGCCCGTACCCGGCTCGCGGGCACGTCGCCGGGCTCGGTGCCCCGGACGATCGGTACGCGCACAGCATTGCCCCATTCGGTCCAGGAGCCGTCGTAGTTGCGCACGTTCGGGAAGCCGAGCAGGTGCGTCAGGACGAACCACGTGTGGCTCGACCGCTCTCCGATCCGGCAGTAGGCGACGACGTCGTCGCCGTCCTGCAGGCCGGCTTCGCCGCGGTAGATGGCGTCGAGCTCCGCGCGCGTCCGGAAGGTTCCGTCCTCGGCGGCCGCACGCGCCCAGGGGACGGAGCGCGCGGTGGGGATGTGCCCTCCGCGCATCGCGCCCTCCTCCGGGTAGGCGGGCATGGTGGTGCGGGCCCCGGTGTACTCGTCGCCCGAGCGGACGTCGATCAGGGGCTTCCCGAGGTGGTCGAGGACATCGCCGAGGAAGGCGCGCACGGGCGCGTCGTCGCGCTCGACGACCGGGTAGTCGCTCGGTGCGGTGTTCGGCTTGTCCGTCGTGAGCTCCCGGCCCTCGGCCACCCACTTGTCGCGGCCGCCGTCGAGCAGCCGGACGTCCTCGTGGCCGAAGAGCGTGAAGACCCAGAGGGCGTAGGCGGCCCACCAGTTGCTCTTGTCGCCGTAGATCACCACGGTGGAGTCGCGGGAGATGCCCTTGGTGGCCATGAGGCGTGCGAACGCGGCGCCGTCGAGGTAGTCGCGCGTCACCTCGTCGTTCAGCTCGGTGTGCCAGTCGATCTTGACGGCGCCGGGCACATGGCCCGTTTCGTACAGCAGGACGTCCTCGTCGGACTCGACGACCACCAGACCCTCGGCGCCCAGGTTGGCAGCGAGCCAGTCGGTGGAGACGAGCCGCTCGGGATGGGCGTACTCGGCGAACTTGTCCTGCGTATCTGGAGCCAGTGTCATTGCGGCCTTTCGCATAGCTGTCTGCTCGAAGGAGCGTCTCTTCCTCCCTAGCGTAACCACGCGCCCGCCCGATTGCTTCCGGCTCCCCAGCGTGCGGCCGGGGCCGCGATTCCCGGTGCCGGCGCCGGTGCAGGGCAGACCGGCGCCGGGTACCCCGCGTGCGATCAGTGTCCGGTTGACGTCCCGGCCCGCGTCCGGTCAAGGACCTGCGGGAGCGGCACGGACCACCGGCGCACGGACCGCCTTGCCGTAGTCTTGCCTAGCGAAGCGGCCTCCCGCGGGGGCCTCGCGACACCCAGCCGGAAAGAGAAAGCGGTCCAGATCCGTGCCAGCCACCGAACACCTCACAGCGCGCACCCCGAAGGTCTCCGTCGATGAGTTGCTGGGCGGTTTCTACCCGTCGCCCCGCTTCGGCGAGGTGTCCTTCGACACGTATCGTCCGGACCCCCAGCAGCCGTCGCAGTCGGCCGCCGTGACCAAGCTGCGCGAGTTCGCCTCCTCCGTCGACGAGCCCGAGCCCTCGGGATTCCGCAGACTGTTCGGCGGGGGCAGGAAGACCACCACGCGGGCGGGGATCTACCTCGACGGCGGATTCGGCGTCGGCAAGACGCACCTGCTCGCATCGCTCTGGCACGCATCCTTGGGCCGCAAGGCGTTCGGCACCTTCGTCGAGTACACGAACCTGGTCGGAGCGCTGAGCTTCCGCAAGACCGTCGACGCGCTCAGCGGCTACAGCCTCGTGTGCATCGACGAGTTCGAACTGGACGACCCCGGGGACACGGTGCTGATGTCCCGGCTGATGCGCGAACTGGCCGACGCCGGCGTCAAGCTCGCGGCGACGTCGAACACCCTTCCCGGGTCGCTCGGGGACGGGCGCTTCGCAGCGGAGGACTTCCAGCGCGAGATCCAGGTCCTCGCGGACCAGTTCGAGGTGGCCAGGATCGACGGCGAGGACTACCGCCACCGGGGGCTGCCCCAGGCCCCGGCAGCGCTCGACGACGCCGCGCTGCGCGAGCGCATCGACGCCTACTCCGGCGGCGTCCTGGCGGAGGACGACTTCGGGGACCTGGTCCGGCATCTCGCCGACGTCCACCCGAGCCGTTACCGGCAGCTCCTCGACGGGATCGACGCCGTCGCCTGGCACGACGTGGAGACGATCACCGAGCAGTCCGTCGCCCTGCGGTTCGTGGTCCTGGCCGACCGGCTCTACGACCGGGACGTGCCGATCATGGCGAGCGGCACGACGTTCGACCACCTCTTCACCGAGGAGATGATGGGCGGCGGCTACATGAAGAAGTACTACCGGGCGGTCTCCCGCCTCACCGCCCTCGCGCGGCAGGGGAGCGACGTCGTCCACTAGGCCCATCGCGGTCCTCCCGCCGCCTCCGGCGGGAACGCAAGAAGCGCCGGTGCCGCCTCTCGGCGGGACCGGCGCTTCCTTATTGCCAGGCTGGGAATTACACGGCCGGCGGAGGGGTAGGGCTGGTGTCGCCCTTGCCGTCCTTCTTGTCGATCCTGTCCACCATCCCCGAAGCCTTCGTCTGCACTCCGTTGATGTGGTGCGAGTACTTGCCATGGGTCCTGCTGTCGACGAAGTCGCCAGCCTTCCCGATGCCGTTCTTCACCTTGTCGGAATTATCGCCAATGAGTTCGGTCGCCTTACCCGCGAGGGTGCCGGCCTTGCCCTTGAGCCCGTCCAATAAACCCACGGACACCTCCTTTCGGTCGTGGAAACGCAGGACCGTTTCCGCTGCTCCAAGCATAGAGGAGGAACCCCGGGGTCCGGCGGGAGAACGGAGGAGTTCGCTCGGGGCTGAGCACAAAAAATGCCCGGTCCTCGCCAGGACCGGGCAACGGCCGCAATCGGCCGGAAAGAGCGGACGACGGGATTCGAACCCGCGACATCCACCTTGGCAAGGTGGTGCTCTAGCCAGCTGAGCTACGTCCGCAAAAAAGCGCCCCCGAGGGGGCGCCTTCGTGGGCGATACTGGGATCGAACCAGTGACCTCTTCCGTGTCAGGGAAGCGCGCTACCGCTGCGCCAATCGCCCATTTTCATGGTGCTCGTACCGTAGTGAGGTGGGGACGGGATTCGAACCCGCGTATACGGCTTTGCAGGCCGCTGCCTCGCCTCTCGGCCACCCCACCGTGACCGGATCGCTCCGGCCACCGGACTGATCCGGCCATACAGTGACTTGCGAGCGGACGACGGGATTCGAACCCGCGACATCCACCTTGGCAAGGTGGTGCTCTAGCCAGCTGAGCTACGTCCGCAGAAGAAGGAAGAACCCGGAATTCCCGCTACCTGCTGAGCATTTCGCGGTGTTTCTTCGTTTTCCAACGAGAAAAAACTCTATCGGACGTTCGGGAGTTCGTCCAATCGGCGGGCGGACGCGCTGCCTGGGCGGGGCCCCGGGGG
>NZ_CP024915.1:1064772-1069123 GCF_002953615.1 Arthrobacter agilis
GCGTCCTGTGCGTGCCGCTGCCGGCCGAGGACGCGGACCGTCTCCTCCTGCCGCCGATGACCGCCGTGAACGAGGACTCGAAGGGCACGGCCTACACGGTCTCGTGCGACGCCGCGACCGGTGTCAGCACCGGGATCAGCGCCGCGGACCGCGCCCGCACCGTGACGGTGCTCGCGGATCCGGCCAGCGTCCCCTCGGACCTCACCCGGCCGGGTCACGTCTTCCCGCTGCGCGCCGCCCCCGGCGGCGTCCGCGAGCGGCAGGGACACACCGAGGCCGGCGTCGAACTGAGCAGGCTCGCCGGCAAGCGGCCCGCCGCGGTGATCGCGGAACTGGTGCACGACCACGGTGACATGATGCGTCTGCCCGCGCTGCGCCGTTTCGCCGACGACCACGGCATCCCGCTCGTCTCCATCGAGGACCTCGTCGCGTACCTGGGGGAGCGCGACGGCCGCGACGACGTCGACGAGCAGCCGGACGCGGCCGGCGCCTGAGCCGGCGGCACCCCACCACGACCCGACGAACCACACCACCCAGCATCAGCATCACCGAAGGAGAACCATGAGCGGCCACGGAGCACCCAGCATCGACATCAGCGCACTGACCACGCAGGAGGGCGCCCCCCTGCGTCTCGCGATCATCGCGGCCAGCTGGCACACGCAGATCATGGACGGTCTGCTCGACGGCGCCCGCCGTGCCGCAGCCGAGGCGGGAGCCGAGGTGACCGAGATCCGCGTCCCCGGCAGTTTCGAACTGCCTGTCGCCGCCGCACGCCTCGCTCCGCACGTGGACGCCGTGGCAGCGCTCGGCGTCGTCATCCGGGGCGGCACCCCCCACTTCGAGTACGTCTGCCAGGCGGCGACGTCCGGCCTCACGGACGTGAGCGTCAGCACGGGCGTGCCGGTGGGCTTCGGTGTGCTGACCTGCGACACCGAACAGCAGGGGCTCGACCGCGCCGGCCTGCCGGGTTCCTCCGAGGACAAGGGGCACGAGGCGGTCTCCGCGGCGCTGGCGACGGCCGCCGTCCTGCGATCGTGGACGCGGTGAGCGCGGAGGCGTCCGTCACACCGGGGAGCCGGAGGAACGGGTCGGCCCGCCGAGCCGATAGCCTAGGGGACGTGAATACCTTTGATTCCCTGTTCGAGGAACTGAGTGCGAAGGCTGCCGAGCGGCCCGCCGGATCGCGGACCGTCGCGGAGCTCGATTCAGGCGTGCACGGCATCGGCAAGAAGGTCGTCGAAGAGGCCGCCGAGGTGTGGATGGCCGCCGAGTACGAGTCCACCGAGGATGCCGCCGAGGAGATCTCCCAGCTGCTGTACCACCTGCAGGTCCTCATGCTGGCGAAGGGACTCACCCTGGAGGACGTCTACAAGCATCTCTAGCCGCGCCGGCGTACCCCGCCCGCGGCTCCCGCGTGCCACCCCTCCGATCCAGCGAAAGACCCCCAATGCTCCGTGTAGCAGTCCCCAACAAGGGCGCCCTCTCCGAGGCCGCCTCGTCCATGCTCGCCGAGGCCGGCTACCGCCAGCGCCGTGATTCCCGGGAGCTCGTGCTCGTCGATCCCGAGAACGAGATCGAGTTCTTCTTCCTCCGTCCCCGTGACATCGCCGTGTACGTCGGCTCGGGCACGCTCGACGTCGGCATCACCGGCCGGGACCTCTTCCTCGACGCGCAGGTGCAGGCCGAGGAGCTCCTGCAGCTCGGGTTCGGCGCGTCGACCTTCCGCTTCGCCGGTCCGGTGGGCGATTTCGCCACCGTGGAGCAGCTCGAGGGCAAGCGCCTCGCCACGAGCTACGAGGGCCTGCTCAAGGACTACCTCGCCGAGCGCGGCATCAGCGCCGCCGTGGTGAGGCTCGACGGTGCCGTGGAGTCCTCGGTACGCCTCGGCGTGGCCGACGCGATCGCCGACGTCGTCGAGACCGGCAACACACTCCGTGCCGCGGGGATGGAGATCTTCGGGGACCCCATCCTCCGGAGCGAGGCCGTGCTGATCGGCCGCGCGGGCGTCGGGGCCCCCGCAGGGCTCGACGTGCTGCTGCGGCGCCTGCAGGGCGTCCTCGTGGCACGCCAGTACGTGATGATGGACTACGACATCCGCAAGGACCTCGTCGACGAGGCCGCCGCCCTGACGCCGGGCCTCGAGTCCCCGACGGTCTCGCCGCTGCGCGACTCCGAGTGGGTCGCCGTGCGGTCCATGGTCCGGCGGAACCAGACCAACCGCATCATGGACGAGCTGTACGAACTCGGCGCGCGCGCCATCCTCGTCAGCACCATCCACGCCTGCCGGATCTAGGGGAGCACAGCCATGACCGTCGCCGTCCGCGTCATCCCCTGCCTCGACGTCGACGCCGGGCGCGTCGTCAAGGGCGTCAACTTCGAGGACCTGCGCGACGCCGGTGACCCCGTCGAGCTCGCGCACCGCTACGACCGCGCCGGCGCGGACGAGCTGACCTTCCTCGACGTCACCGCGTCCTCCGGCAACCGCGAGACGACCTTCGACGTGGTCGCCCGGACCGCCGAGGAGGTCTTCATCCCGCTGACCGTGGGCGGAGGCGTGCGCGAGATCTCCGACGTCGACCGCCTCCTGCGCTTCGGCGCGGACAAGGCGTCCATCAACACGGCCGCCGTCGCACGCCCCTCCGTCATCGACGAGATCACGGGCCACTTCGGGGCGCAGGTCCTCGTGCTCTCGCTCGACGCGCGGCGCACCCGGGACGCGAGCACCCCGTCGGGCTTCGAGGTCACCACCTACGGAGGCCGCAAGGGGACCGGGATCGACGCCGTCGCGTGGGCGAAGGAAGCGGCGGACCGCGGTGTCGGCGAGATCCTGCTCAACTCCATCGATGCCGACGGCACCAAGGAGGGTTTCGACCTGGAACTCATCCGCGCCGTCCGTGCCGCCGTCGGGGTGCCGCTGATCGCCTCGGGCGGGGCAGGCAGGCCGGAGCACTTCCCGCCGGCGGTCGAGGCAGGCGCCGACGCGGTCCTCGCCGCGTCCGTCTTCCACTTCGGCCCGGTGGACGCCATCGCGCAGGTCAAGGCCGCCATCCGCGCTGCAGGGTTCCCCGTCCGCTGACGGACCGGACCATCCTCGGCCCCCGGTCAGGGGCGGAGCGGTGGCGGTGTGAAGTCGGTGCCAGGCCGGTGTACTGGTGCGCGCCATGGGTGGGGACTCGCGATCGGAGCGCGGCCCGCAGTCTCTGCGCGGTCCGTGCGTACTCCAGGCGCCGGTGGCCGCAGGAGCCGCGCGGCTTCAGATGCCGACGTCGGCGCTCTCGAGCAGGGCGACCGCGTCCGGCTGACCCTCGAAGGTGACCAGGGCCTGCCGGCGCCGGCCGTGGGCGTGCAGGAGGAGTTCTCCGGGGTCCCCGACGATGGCCACCGAGACCGGTGCGCGCTTGGCCACGTGCCGCGGACCGCCCGGGCGTACCAGCACGATGCCGAGGTCCGCGCCGCGGTACAGGATCGCAGCACGCTTGACGAGTTCCTCCCAGAGCGCCTCCGCGTAGTCCTCGTCGAGTGCGCGTGGAGCCCATCGGGTGCCGGCGCGGCGGACGTCCTCCGTATGGACGAAGTACTCGATGAGATTGACGCTCTTGTCGATCGGGTTGATGCGCATCGGCGAGAGGGCGGGCGGTCCCGCCAGGAACCGGTTCACCAGCGCTTGGAATCCGGCAGGTGATGCGGCACGTTCGGCCATGTCCCGCGTCGCACGCTCGGTGAGGGCCGCCAGCCTCGGAACCACCATCCCGACGCCCAGAGCAGGCTTGTGCTCGCGGAGGTAGAGGTGTGCGGCCAGGTCGCGTGTCCGCCAGCCCTCGCACAGGGTCGGTGCGTCGGGGCCGGCTGCCAGCAGCGTCTCGGCCAGGACCTCGCGGGACGGGGTTACGTAGTGCATCACAGCTGAAAGTAGCACGGGGGACACCGGCCGGGGCAGGTGCGCCGCGCCCCGCCGTCGACCGCACTAGAATCACAGGTGATGCCTTCCTCCACCTCCTCCCCGGACAATCCCGCCGCTGCCCCGACCGACGTCGCCGGGGAGGAGCGTCCGCTCCTCGACCCGGCCATCGCCGCGGCGCTGAAGAAGGACGACGCCGGCCTGGTCGCCGCCGTCGTCCAGCAGTACGACACACTCGAGGTGCTGATGCTCGGGTGGATGGACGAGGAGGCGCTGCACCGCACGCTCACGAGCGGCCGTGTGACCTTCTACTCGCGGTCCCGCTCGGAGTACTGGCGCAAGGGTGACACCTCCGGCCACCGGCAGTGGGTCAGGGGCGTCGCGCTGGACTGCGACGGCGATGCCCTGCTCGTCACGGTCGACCAGGAGGGTGCGGCCTGCCACACCGGCACG
>NZ_CP024915.1:1069362-1076712 GCF_002953615.1 Arthrobacter agilis
GCCGGCCGTCCCGATGTGAAAGGACCCTGACGCCATGGAGCAGCTGGGCACGATCCGCCCCACCCTCGAGGAATTCCGCGAGCTGGCCCAGGGCCGCCGTGTGGTCCCCGTGCACCTCAAGGTCCTCGCGGACTCCCACACGCCCATCGGCATCTACCGGAAGCTGGCAGCCGGGCAGCCCGGGACGTTCCTGATGGAGTCCGCGGCCGTGGGCGGGGTGTGGTCGCGCTACTCCTTCATCGGCGCGCGGTCCCGTGCCACGCTGACCACCCGCGACGGCGAGGCGCACTGGCTGGGTGAACCGCCGGCGGGGGTCCCGGTGGGCGGTGACCCCGTCGAGGCCCTGCGCCTCACGGTCGAGGCGCTCCGCACGGAGCGCTTCGAGGAGCTGCCCCCGTTCACGTCCGGCATGGTCGGCTTCGTGGGCTGGGAGGCCGTCCGGCACTGGGAGCGGCTCACCAGCCCGCCCGAGGACGACCTGCTGCTGCCCGAGCTGGCGATGTGCCTCGTCTCCGACCTGGCCATCCACGACAACGCCGAGGGCTCCCTGACCCTCGTGGCGAATGCGATCAACTTCGACGGCACGGACGAGCGCGTCGACGAGGCCTGGCACGACGCCGTCGCGCGGGTCCGCGCGATGCTCGCCACGCTCGTGGCTCCCGCCGAGCTCGCCGTGTCCGTCATGGCACCGGACGCGCCGACAGCCGAGGCGTCCATGGACCGCGTGCGTGAGTCCTGGTTCGAGCCCGACTACCTGAAGGCGATCGAACGCGGCAAGCGGGCCATCGTGGACGGCGACGTCTTCCAGGTGGTCATCAGCCGCCGCTTCGAGATCGAGTGCGACGCCTCGGCCCTCGACGTCTACCGCATCCTCCGCACCACGAACCCGAGCCCCTACATGTACCTGTTCAGCCTTGAGGACGCCGAGGGGCAGGGCTACTCGATCGTGGGCAGTTCGCCCGAAGCCCTCGTGACGGTCACGGGCGACGAGGTCATCACGCACCCCATCGCCGGTTCCCGCCCCCGCGGGAGGACCACCGAGGAGGACCGCGACCTCGCCGTCGAGCTCCGCGCCGACACCAAGGAGAAGGCGGAGCACCTCATGCTCGTCGACCTCGCGCGCAACGACCTCTCGAAGGTCTGCGTACCGGGCAGCGTCGACGTCACGCAGTTCATGGAGGTCGAGAAGTTCAGCCACATCATGCACCTCGTCTCCACCGTGGTCGGCAGGCTCTCGCCCGCCAGGAGCGCCTACGACGTCCTGGCGGCGACCTTCCCGGCCGGCACGCTCTCCGGCGCACCCAAGCCACGCGCGCTGCGCCTCATCGACGAGGTGGAACCCCACAGGCGGGGCATCTACGGGGGAGTGGTGGGCTACCTGGACTTCGCCGGGGACATGGACATGGCGATCGCCATCCGCTCCGCGCTCCTGCGGAACGGGAAGGCCTATGTGCAGTCCGGCGGCGGGATCGTCGCCGACTCCGTCCTCGAGGCCGAGGCACTCGAGACGGTCAACAAGGCAGCAGCGCCACTGCGCGCGGCACTCACGGCGGCCGGCCTGCGCCCGGCGACGGCGGACGTGCCGTGAGCGCCGCGGAGGGACCGGCACCGCGCCGCTTCGCGCGCCGCGGGATCGTGGTGATGGGGATCGTGGTCCTCGCACTGCTCGCCTTCGGCTCGACGACCCGGACCTGGCTCTCGGTGCGCCTGCCGCAGGATGCCGTCCAGATGCCCGACCTCGCCATCGCGGGCAGCGACGCGGCGACCCCCGTGACGGCGTTCGCGCTCGTGGCGCTGGCCGCGGCCCTCGCCGTCTCGATCGCCGGCCGGGTGGCGCGCTGGATCATCGCCGTCATCCTCGTGCTGTCCGGCGTCGGGATCGCACTGTCCAGCGCATCCGTGGCCCTCGATCCCGCTGGAGCGGCAGAGCCGGCCATCGGCACTGCCATCGGTGTCAGCGGCCTGACCGGAGCCGAGGCGAGCGCGACCGGCATGCCCTGGCTCGCCGTCGTGGCCGGGATCCTGCTGGCATTCGCCGCCGCCTGGGTGGTCCTGGCGGGCCGGACCTGGGGGGTGAACCGGCGGTATGACGCCGGCGCGTCCCGGGTCGGGCGGACTCCTGGAGGCGGCCTCCGACCCGGCGCGCCGGTCCCGTCCACCGGTGACGTCGCCCCCGGCGCCGTCTCCGACGACGCCGCGCGGACGGCTGGGCCGGGCGTGTCGACCCCGCCCACCCCGCCCACCCCGCCTACCCCGTCGGTGCCCACGGCGGAGCGGGATGCGGGGCGCGACGACAGTTCCGACAGTTCCGGCAGTTCCGGCAGTGCTGTGTCCGACGGCTCCGGCAGCGGCGCCGAAGACGCTCCGCCGGTACCGGGCACCGGCCCGGTCGAGGCCCCCGGCTCCGCGCGCACGCCGACAGGGCGCACCAGCTCCCACGCGGACGAGATCGACAGCTGGGACGAGCTCTCGCGCGGCAACGATCCGACGCGCTGACCTCTTCCCCGGCCACGCCTCCCGGAGCCGCCGTCCGCTGGCTCCACCACCATCCACGTTCCGCCGGGTCACGCCATCAATGGCAGAATGGAACGGAACCCGTTCGAAGGAGATTTCCATGGCATCCGAGACCCGCACCTCCGCTACCCGCAACACCCCCGCGAACCACGCCCAGATGGGCGACGAGACGATCGGTCACGGCAACAGCCCCGCGGCGTGGACCTGCGTGTTCATCATGCTGGCCGGAGCCGCACTCGCCTCCTTCGCCTACATCCTCGCCAGCACCGAGGGCAATCACGATTTCGGCACGCTGCTCTTCTGGGTCGGCATCGGCATCATGTTCGTCGGCCTGATCGTCGGCTTCATCATGCGCAGGATCGGCTACGGCGTGGGCGGATCGAAGCTCAAGAACAACGGCCACTAGATGACGGTCCTCGACGACATCATCGTCGGCGTCCGCGAGGACCTCGCGGAGCGTCGCCGTAGCCTTCCCCTCGAGGACGTCCGGGCCGCAGCCCTCGCCGCACCCGCTCCGCTCGACGCCTTCGAGGCGCTCGGGGCAGGCCGGGGCGATGCCCTGGCGGTCATCGCCGAGGTGAAGCGGAGCAGCCCGTCCAAGGGTGCCCTGGCCGACATCGCCGATCCGGCGGCCCTCGCCGCGTCCTACGAACAGGGCGGTGCCGCCGTCATCTCCGTGCTGACGGAGCAGCGGCGTTTCGGTGGATCGCTCGCCGACCTCGACGCCGTCCGCGCCGCCGTGGGCCTCCCCGTGCTCCGCAAGGACTTCACGGTGGACGAATACCAGATCTGGGAGGCCCGCGCCCACGGAGCCGACGTCGTCCTCCTGATCGTCGCGGCCCTCTCCGACGAGGAGCTCACCTCGTTCCTGGCCCTGACACACCGGCTCGGGATGAACGCGATCGTGGAGACGCACACGGCGGAGGAGGTGCGGCGTGCCGCGGCCGCGGAGGCCCGTATCATCGGCGTGAACGTCCGGAACCTCAAGACGCTCGACATCGACCGCGGGGTCTTCGCGGAACTCGCGCACCTCGTCCCCGCCGGCGCGGTCGTCATCGCCGAGTCGGGCGTGCGGGACGCCGCCGATGTCGCCGACTACGCAGGACACGGCGCGCACGCCGTCCTGGTGGGGGAGGCACTCGTCCGGCACAACGATCCGGCCGCCACGATCGACGCGTTCAAGGAGTCAGGCCGCACGGCCTTGCAGGACAGGGCCGCAGCGCACACCTGACCGACGCCGGGACCCGCGGCCGGCCGGGCACACGGGCAGGCCCGGGATCCGGCGCCGACGCGGCCGGCAGTTCAGCCCGGCAGCAGTACAGCGAGCACGAAACAGGGGCCGGCCATCGCCGGTCCGAGACGGACCCGGACGGCAGAGCCACCCGGGTCAGGACCAACAGGACGGGACAGCTGAAGTCATGACCGACACGCACCAGGACACGGGCAACCCCGGAGCCGGCGACGGAGCAGCGGACGCCATCGACGCGGGGACGGCCGAGGCCTTCCTCAGCCACGACCAGAGCCTCCGCCACGCTCCCGGCCCCTACTTCGGCGCCTACGGCGGACGCTGGATGCCGGAATCACTGATCGCCGCGCTCGACGAACTGCAGGACACGTTCGACAAGGCCAAGGCCGACCCCGAGTTCACCGCGCAGGTCGCCGACCTGAACCGGAACTACGCCGGCAGGCCGTCGCTCCTCACCGAGGCGCAGCGCTTCGCCGAGCACTGCGGAGGCGTCCGCGTGTTCCTCAAGCGCGAGGACCTGAACCACACCGGCTCGCACAAGATCAACAACGTGCTGGGCCAGGCCCTGATCGCCAAGCGCATGGGCAAGACCCGCGTGATCGCGGAGACCGGCGCCGGCCAGCACGGCGTCGCGAGCGCCACCGCGGCGGCCCTGCTCGGCCTCGAGTGCGTCGTCTACATGGGCGCCGAGGACACGCGGCGCCAGGCCCTCAACGTCGCACGCATGCAGCTGCTCGGGGCGACGGTCATCCCCGTCACCAACGGTTCGCAGACGTTGAAGGACGCCATCAACGACGCCCTCCGCGACTGGGTGGCCAACGTCGAGACCACGCACTACCTCCTCGGGACGGCAGCCGGAGCGCACCCGTTCCCCGCGATGGTGCGCTACTTCCACGAGGTCATCGGGGAGGAGGCTCGCGAGCAGATCCTCGACCAGGCCGGCAGGCTCCCCGACGCGATCTGCGCCTGCGTCGGTGGCGGGTCGAACGCCATCGGCATGTTCCACGGCTTCCTCGACGACCGCGACGTCGCACTCTACGGCTTCGAGGCGGGCGGCGACGGCGTCGAGACCGGCCGCCACGCGGCCACCATCACCCTGGGACGCCCCGGCGTCCTGCACGGCGCGCGGTCCTACCTCATGCAGGACGAGGACGGCCAGACGATGGAGTCCCACTCCATCTCCGCGGGCCTCGACTACCCCGGCGTCGGTCCGGAGCACGCGTACCTCGCCGACATCGGACGGGCGCACTACGAACCCATCACCGACGCGGAGGCCATGGAGGCGTTCCGCCTCCTCAGCCAGACCGAGGGCATCATCCCCGCCATCGAGACGGCGCACGCCCTCGCCGGTGCCATGAAGGTGGGTCGGCGCCTCGCTGCGGACCTCGGGCCGGGGGAGCAGGCGTCGGACAAGATCGTCGTCGTGAACCTCTCCGGTCGCGGGGACAAGGACGTGGCGACCGCCGCGGGCTATTTCGACCTGCTGCCGGACGACAGCGCCGAGCAGGAGATCGCCCAGGAGGGTGAACAACTGTGATGACGCATTCGACCGGACCGACGCCTCCCGTGGACGTCCCTGATCCCGCTCGCTCCAGGACCGGTTCGGCCGCCAGCGGTTCGAAGGCCGCCGCCGCGATCGAGAAGGCGCGCAGCGAGGGCCGCGCAGCACTCATCGGCTACCTGCCCGCAGGGTTCCCCGATGTCCAGACCACCATCGACGCCGGCATCGCCATGGCCCAGAACGGCGTGGACCTCATCGAGATCGGCATCCCCTACTCGGATCCCGTCATGGACGGCCACGTCATCCAGGAAGCGACCGTCGAGGCTCTCGCCAACGGCTTCACCGTGCCCCGGATCTTCGACGTCGTCGAGGGCATCACCCGCAGCACGGACGCCGCCGTCCTGGTCATGACCTATTGGAACCCCGTCATGCGGATGGGAGTCCGTGCGTTCGCCGAGCGCCTCGCCGCAGCAGGCGGCGCCGGACTCATCACGCCGGACCTCATTCCCGACGAGGCCTCCGAGTGGCTCGAGGCATCCGAGGAATTCGGCCTCGACCGCGTCTTCCTGGTCGCCCCCTCCACGTCTCCGCAGCGCATGCAGGACACCGTCGACGCGAGCCGCGGCTTCGTCTACGCCGTGTCCGTCATGGGCGTGACCGGCGCCCGTACCTCGGTCGGCGCCGCCGCCCGCGCCGTGGTGGATGCCGCCCATGCTGCCGGCGCGGAGCGTGCCTGCGTGGGCCTCGGTGTCTCGACCTCGGCCCAGGTGCGCGAGATCGGTGCCTATGCGGACGGCGTCATCGTCGGTACGGCCCTCGTCGCCGCACTGCGCGACGGCGGCGTGGAAGCCGTCGCCGAACTCACCCGGGAGCTCAGCACCGGCACGGCGAAGGCCCCGGCATGATCGGCGGCGGCCTCGCGGCCTCGATCCCGAGCCCACCCGCAGCCTGGGCCAGTTTCGACCTCGGACCGCTGACCATCCATGCCTACGCGCTGTGCATCCTCGCCGGCATCATCCTGGCGCTCATCCTGACGCAGAGGCGCTTCGTGTCGTTCGGCGGCTCCGCCGACACCGTGTGGGACATCGCGATCTGGGCCATCCCGTTCGGTATCATCGGCGGCCGGCTCTATCACGTGTTCTCCTCGCCCGACGCCTACTTCGGGCCCGAGGGGGACCTCGCCCGGATCCCGCAGATCTGGCAGGGCGGCCTCGGGATCTGGGGTGCGATCGCTCTCGGCGCCGTCGGAGCGTGGATCGGTGCCCGACGCGCAGGAGTGAGGCTCTCGGCCTTCGCCGATGCGGCAGCCCCGGGCGTCCTCCTCGCGCAGGCCGTCGGCCGCCTGGGTAACTGGTTCAATCAGGAACTCTTCGGTGCGCCCACCACCCTTCCGTGGGGCCTCGAGATCGACGCCGACAACGCGAACTTCCCGCTCGACCAGGAACCGGGCACCCTGTTCCACCCGACGTTCCTCTACGAGCTCCTGTGGAACCTCGCAGGCGTCGCGCTCCTGCTCCTGCTCGCGCGGCGTTTCCGGCTCCGCGGGGGGCGCATGTTCTGGCTCTACGCCGCGTACTACACGCTCGGACGCGTCTGGATCGAGACGCTGCGCATCGACGACGCCGAGATGGTCACCCTGTTCGGCGTGACGCAGCGGCTCAACGTCTGGACGAGCATCGCGGTGTTCCTCGTGTCGCTCGCCGTGCTCGTGTTCCTCGCGGTCAAGCGCCGTCCCGCCGACGACCCGTCCGTGTATCTCCCCGGTCGCGAGCCCGAGCCGCAGGACGGCACCGGGCTGCAGGACGGCACCGCGCCCGGCGCTACGGCCGGTGGCACGGCCAAGACCGCAGGCACAGACGATCCGGGGGCCGGATCGAACGCGGCCGACACGGGCAGGACCGGTGCCGAGGCACAGGCCGCCGACGCGGTGAAGGCCGCCGCCACAGCGAAGGCTGCCGACACAGGCGAGGCCGGTGACACGCGCAAGGCCGGTGGAGCGGTGAAGGCCGATGCACCGGCGGCATCCGAGGCCGGGACCCGGCGTGTCGCAGCGGCGGGTCCCGTCCCAGGAGGCGACGGCACGGGGCCG
>NZ_CP024915.1:1076812-1087936 GCF_002953615.1 Arthrobacter agilis
GCTGAGGCTCCTGTGGCAGGCCGGTCGGGTGCATCCGATAACGCTTCAGCCACAGGTGCCCACGCAGCGGACACCGGGCTGGGCACGCGGAACGATCGTGGTAATCTTTCCGAAACAAACGGCGCCTGAGTACCGTTCCAGGACTCCGCGCAAGCGGGGCCGCGGTCTCCGGCTCCCGATAGCAGTCCCCGGGCCACCGCCCCTAAAGGACGCAACACCACACAGTTGTGGACTCCAGGTGCGACGGCCGGATCACCTTCCTGCCCGCACCGACACCGTCCCCAGCCGGCGCAGGACCACTTCTGCGACTGCCCGCCAAGAGCGCCGGGCAACGTCGGCCGGACGATGTGCACGAGATCGATAGACGGTGCCCGCTTCCAGACAGCGGTGCCCCCGGGGCCAGGGCTGTCCCCTCCCGACGCTCCATCATGGGGGAAGGATCCTTTCTATGACTGCTTTGACGCCAGGAAAGTCGACCGGGACGGACTCCGGAACGGCACCATCCACGGCTGCGACCGTGCAATCCCCCTTCACGCGGTTCGCCTCCCTGCCGGAGGCGACCGGGCTCTACAACCCGGAGAACGAGAAGGACGCGTGCGGCCTCGCCGTGATCGCGACCCTGCGGGGTGAGCCCGGCCACGACATCGTCGACGCCGCCCTGACAGCGCTGCGCAACCTCGAGCACCGAGGTGCCGTGGGCGCGGACGAGGGCACCGGGGACGGTGCGGGCCTGCTGACCCAGGTCCCCGACGAGTTCTTCCGCGCCGTGGTCGACTTCCCGCTGCCGCCCGCCGGCTCCTACGTCGTCGGCACCGCGTTCCTGCCGGCCGAGGCGAAGGAGGAGGAGACGGCGCGTGCCGGGCTGGAGTCCATCGCCGAGTCCGAAGGTCTCGAGGTACTGGGCTGGCGGGTCGTCCCCGTCGTCGCCGACCTCGTGGGTGCCATGGCCCGTGCGTGCATGCCGCACTTCGTGCAGCTCTTCCTGGCCCCGGCGGACGGCAGCACGGCCGATCTCGACGGACGCGCGTTCCGGGTGCGGAAGCGTGCCCAGAACAAGTACGGCGTCTACTTCCCCTCGCTGTCCTCGAAGACCATCGTCTACAAGGGCATGCTCACCACGGCGCAGCTCGAGCCCTTCTACCCGGATCTGTCCGACGAGCGTTTCAAGACGCGCCTCGGCATCGTGCACTCCCGGTTCTCCACCAACACCTTCCCGTCCTGGCCGCTCGCGCAGCCCTTCCGGACCATCGCCCACAACGGCGAGATCAACACGGTCAAGGGCAACCGCAACTGGATGCGTGCCCGGCAGTCGCAGCTGTCCAACCCGCTGCTCGGGGACTCGCCGGAGGAGCTGTACCCGATCTGCACCCCGGGCGCCTCGGACTCGGCGTCGTTCGACGAGGTCGCGGAGCTGCTGACGCTCTCGGGCCGCCCGATCACGCACTCGATCATGATGATGATCCCGGAGGCGTGGGAGAACCACGCCACCATGGACCCCGCCCGCCGCGCGTTCTACCAGTACCACTCCATGCTCATGGAGCCCTGGGACGGACCGGCGGCCGTGTCCTTCACCGACGGCCGCCTCGTCGGTGCCGTGCTGGACCGCAACGGACTGCGCCCCGCCCGCTACTGGGTGACCGAGGACGGCCTCGTCATCCTCGCCTCCGAGGTGGGTGTTCTCGACGTCGAGCCCTCCCGCGTGGTCCGCAAGGGCCGTGTCTCGCCGGGCAAGATGTTCCTCGTCGACACGGAGGAAGGCCGCCTGATCGAGGACCAGGAGATCAAGGCCGAGGTCGCCGCCGCCAACCCGTGGGGGGAGTGGGTCAAGGAGAACCTGATCCAGCTCGAGGACCTCCCGGAGCGCGAGCACGTCATCCACACCAAGGCGTCGATCAACCGCCGCCAGCGCACCTTCGGGTACACGCAGGAGGAACTGCGCATCCTGCTCGGCCCCATGGCGAAGAGCGGCGCCGAGCCGCTCGGAGCCATGGGCTCGGACACCCCGATCGCCGTGCTGTCCAAGCGTCCGCGCCTCCTGTTCGACTACTTCGTGCAGTCCTTCGCGCAGGTGACCAACCCGCCGCTGGACTCGATCCGCGAGGAGCTCGTGACCTCGATGGGCGTCACCATCGGACCGGACGGCAACCTGCTCTCCACCGGGCAGGTGCGATCCAAGCAGATCGCCCTGAAGTTCCCCGTCATCACCAACGACGAGCTGGCGAAGATCGCCAACCTCGAGACCGACGACGGCGACCGGCTCACGGTCCGGGTGCGCGGCCTGTACCGGCACGACGGTGGCGAGGCCGCCCTGCGGGCACGCCTCGCGGAGATCTGCGAGCAGGTGTCCAGCGCGCTGAACCGCGGCGTCGAGTACGTGGTGCTGTCCGACCGCGACTCGAACGCACAGTGGGCCCCCATCCCGTCCCTGCTCCTGACCAGCGCCGTGCACCACCACCTCCTCAAGAGCGCCAACCGCACCAAGACCTCGCTCGTGGTCGAGGCCGGCGACGTGCGCGAGGTCCACCACGTGGCGGTGCTCATCGGCTACGGAGCCTCCGCGGTCAACCCCTACCTGGCCATGGAGAGCTGCGAGGAACTCGTCCGCAACGGCGACATCACCGGCGTCACGGCCGAAGCCGCCGTCGCGCAGCTCATCAAGGGCCTCGGCAAGGGTGTTCTGAAGATCATGTCCAAGATGGGCATCTCGACGGTCAGCTCCTACTGCGGTGCCCAGACCTTCGAGGCGCTCGGGCTGTCGCAGGAGCTCGTCGACGAATACTTCCACGGCACGCAGACCCAGCTCGGCGGCGTCGGGCTGGACGTCGTCGCGGCCGAGACCGCGGCTCGCCATGAGAGCGCGTACCCGCAGGACGGGATCGAGGATCCCCACCGCGGCCTCGACAACGGCGGCGAGTACCAGTGGCGCCGCGAGGGACCGCCGCACCTCTTCAACCCCGAGACCGTCTTCCGGCTGCAGCACGCCACGCGCGAGCGCCGCTACGACATCTTCAAGGCGTACACCCAGGGCGTGGACGACCAGTCGCGGGACCTGATGACGCTCCGCGGGCTGCTCAGGCTGCGCGGCGACGCACGCGAACCCATCGGCATCGACGAGGTCGAGCCGGTCTCGTCCATCGTCAAGCGTTTCTCCACGGGCGCGATGAGCTACGGCTCCATCTCGAAGGAGGCCCACGAGACGCTCGCCATCGCGATGAACCGCCTCGGCGCGAAGTCCAACACGGGTGAGGGCGGCGAGGACGTCGAGCGCCTGCTCGATCCCGAGCGTCGGTCGGCCATCAAGCAGGTCGCCTCGGGCCGGTTCGGCGTCACGAGCCTGTACCTGACGAACGCCGACGACATCCAGATCAAGATGGCCCAGGGAGCCAAGCCCGGCGAGGGCGGCCAGCTCATGAGCCAGAAGGTGTACCCCTGGATCGCGCGCACCCGGCACTCCACCCCGGGCGTCGCGCTCATCTCGCCCCCGCCGCACCACGACATCTACTCCATCGAGGACCTCGCACAGCTCATCTACGACCTCAAGAGGTCCAACCCGAGCGCACGCGTCCACGTGAAGCTGGTCTCCGAGGTGGGTATCGGCACGGTCGCCGCGGGCGTCACGAAGGCCAAGGCCGACGTCGTCCTCGTGTCGGGCCACGACGGCGGGACCGGCGCGAGCCCGCTCAATTCGCTCAAGCACGCGGGCATCCCGTGGGAGCTCGGGCTCGCCGAGACGCAGCAGACCCTCATGCTCAACGGGCTGCGCGACCGCGTGGTGGTGCAGGTGGACGGCCAGCTCAAGACCGGGCGCGACGTCGTCATCGCAGCACTGCTCGGTGGTGAGGAGTTCGGCTTCGCCACGGCACCGCTCGTGGTGTCGGGTTGCATCATGATGCGCGTCTGCCACCTCGACACGTGTCCCGTCGGCGTGGCCACGCAGAACCCGGAGCTGCGCAGCCGTTTCACGGGCAAGCCCGAGTTCGTGGTCAACTTCTTCGAGTTCATCGCCGAGGAGGTCCGCGAGATCCTCGCCGAGCTCGGCTTCCGGACGCTCGAGGAGGCCATCGGCCACAGCGAGCTGCTCGACGCCCGCGAGGCGATCGAGCACTGGAAGGCCGACGGCCTGGACCTGGACCCGATCCTGCGGGGCAACGAGTCCGACTCCGGCGAGCCGATGCGGAACATGCTCCCGCAGAACCACGAGCTGGATCAGCACTTCGACAACAAGCTCATCGAGATGAGTGCCGACGCACTGCAGCACCGCTCGCCGGTCCGCATCTCCGTCGACGTCGTCAACACGGACCGGTCGGTGGGCACCATGCTCGGTCACGAGGTCACCCGGACCTTCGGACTGGACACGCTGGCCACCGACACCATCGACGTCACCCTCACGGGACAGGCGGGGCAGTCGCTCGGCGCGTTCCTGCCCGCCGGGATCACGTTGCGGCTGCTCGGCGACTCGAACGACTACGTCGGCAAGGGACTGTCCGGCGGCCGCATCATCGTGCGCCCGGACCGCTCCAACGTGTTCCGCGCGGACCACAACGTGATCGCCGGCAATGTCATCGGCTACGGTGCCACGAGTGGCGAGATGTTCCTGCGCGGCCAGGTGGGGGAGCGGTTCCTCGTCCGGAACTCCGGGGCGACGGCGGTGGCCGAGGGGATCGGCGACCACGGCTGCGAGTACATGACGGGCGGCCAGGCCCTGATCCTCGGCCGCACGGGCCGCAACTTCGGTGCGGGCATGTCGGGTGGCACGGCCTACGTGCTGGACCTCGACCGCGCGCGCGTCAACAAGCAGAGCCTCGAGAACGGCGAGCTCCTGCTCGTCGGGCTGGACGCCGAGGACGTCGAGATCGTGCGGCGGCTGCTCATCCAGCACGTCGAGGAGACCGAGTCGAACCTGGCCGAGAGCCTGCTGGCGTCCTTCGAGGACACCGTCCCCCGATTCACCAAGGTCCTGCCGCGCGACTACGCCGCGGTACTGGACGCCCGCGCCACCGCCGTCGAGCAGGGCCTCGACCCTGACGGCGAAGAGGCGTGGACAAAGATCCTGGAGGTAACCGGTGGCTGACCCACGCGGATTCATGAAGGTGCGCGAGCGCCAGACCCAGCCACGCCGGCCCGTTCCGGTGCGCATCATGGACTGGAAGGAAGTGTACGAGGCGCAGGAGAAGGGCGTCCTCAAGAGCCAGGCGGGCCGCTGTATGGACTGCGGCATTCCGTTCTGCCACCAGGGCTGCCCGCTCGGGAACCTGATCCCGGAGTGGAACGACCTGACGTTCCGCGACAAGGGACGTGAGGCGATCGATCGCCTGCACGCCACGAACAACTTCCCCGAGTTCACCGGCCGGCTCTGCCCCGCACCGTGCGAGTCCTCGTGCGTGCTCGGCATCAACCAGCCGCCCGTGACCATCAAGCAGGTCGAGGTGTCCATCGCGGACCTGGCCTTCGACGAGGGCTGGGTGGAACCGCATCCGCCGGAGCGCCTGACCGACCGCACCATCGCCGTCGTCGGTTCGGGACCTGCGGGGCTCGCCGCCGCGCAGCAGCTGACGCGGGCGGGCCACACGGTGGCCGTGTACGAGCGCGACGACCGCATCGGCGGCCTGCTCCGCTACGGCATCCCCGACTTCAAGATGGAGAAGATCCACCTCGAGCGCCGCCTCGACCAGATGAAGGCCGAGGGCACGCGCTTCCGGACCGGCGTGGACGTCGGCAAGGACATCAGCTGGGGCCAGCTGAAGCGGCGGTACGACGCCGTCGTCGTCGCCACCGGTGCCACCGTGCCGCGCGATCTCCCCATCCCGGGCCGGGACCTCGAGGGCGTCCACTTCGCCATGGACTACCTGGTACAGGCCAACCGCGTCGTCGCCGGCGAGGCGATCGAGGACCAGATCCATGCGGAGGGCAAGCACGTCGTCATCCTCGGCGGCGGCGACACCGGTGCCGACTGCCTGGGCACGGCCCACCGGCAGCACGCGGCATCGGTCACCACGCTTGCCATCGGCCAGCAGCCGCCCACCGAGCGCCGCCCGGACCAGCCCTGGCCCACCTTCCCCACGCTGTTCGACATCGCGAGCGCCCACGAGGAGGGCGGCGAGCGGCGCTACCTGGCCTCCACTGTCGAGTTCGTCGGCGACAACGGCGTACTGCGCGGCATCAAGGTCGCCGAGACGGAGTTCGTGAACGGCCGACGGGTGCCGAAGGAGGGCACGGAGCGCGAGATCCCCGCGGACCTCGTCTTCCTCTCCCTGGGCTTCACGGGGGCCGAGCCCGCCGGCATCACCGAGCAGGTCCAGGCCGAGTTCGACGACCGCGGGAACGTGGCACGGGACGGCTACTACATGACGAACACGCCGGGGGTCTTCTCGGCGGGCGACGCCGGCCGCGGCCAGTCGCTGATCGTCTGGGCCATCGCGGAAGGGCGCGCCTGCGCTGCCGCCGTGGACCAGTGGCTCATGGGTTCCACCAAGCTCCCCGCGCCCGTGGCGCCGACCGACCGCTCGATCGCCGTGCTCTGACCGGCTCCGCACAGAATCCCCACGACCCAAACACGACTAGGCTAGGTTTATGAGACGCGCAAAAATCGTTGCAACATTCGGCCCCGCAATCGCCAGCTATGAGAACACCCTCGCGGTGCTCGAGGCGGGCGTCGACGTAGCCCGGATGAACATGAGCCACGGCGACTACGCCGTGCACAGCAGCACCTACGAGAACGTGCGCCGCGCGTCCGAGGAACTCGGCAAGCCCGTCGGCATCTTCGCGGACCTCCAGGGTCCCAAGATCCGCCTCGGCCGGTTCGCCGACGGCCCCCACGCCCTCGCCCCCGGGGACGTCTTCACCATCACCGTCGAGGACGTCGAAGGCACGCAGGACATCTGCTCCACCACGTTCAAGGGACTGCCCCAGGACGTCAACGTGGGCGACATGCTCCTGATCGACGACGGCAAGGTCTCGCTCCGCGCCACCGCGGTCGACGACGTCAAGGTCACCACCGAGGTCGTCGTGGGCGGCATGGTGTCGAACAACAAGGGCATCAACCTGCCCGGCGTCGCCGTCAACGTCCCCGCCCTCAGCGACAAGGACGAGGAGGACCTCCGCTGGGCCATCCAGATCGGCGTCGACATGGTGGCGCTGTCCTTCGTCCGCGACGCCGGTGACGTGAAGCGCGTGCACGAGATCATGGACGAGGAAGGCCGCAGGGTCCCCGTCATCGCGAAGATCGAGAAGCCGCAGGCCGTCGACGCCCTCGAGGAGATCATCGACGCCTTCGACGCCATCATGGTGGCCCGCGGCGATCTCGGCGTCGAGCTTCCCCTGCAGGACGTCCCGATCGTCCAGAAGCGCGCCGTCGAGCTGGCCCGCCGCTGGGCCAAGCCGGTCATCGTCGCCACGCAGGTGCTCGAATCCATGATCGACAACCCCCGCCCCACGCGCGCCGAGGCGTCGGACTGCGCCAACGCCGTCCTCGACGGTGCTGACGCCGTGATGCTCTCGGGCGAGACGAGCGTCGGCAAGTACCCGATCGAGACCGTCCGCACCATGGCGGACATCATCGAGTCCACCGAGCGCCACGGCCTCGAGCGCGTCCCGCCGCTGGGCAGCAGGCCGAAGACCCGCGGTGGTGCGATCACCCGTGCCGCCGTCGAGATCTCGGACCAGCTCGACGCCAAGTACATCTGCACCTTCACGCAGTCCGGTGACTCCGCCCGACGCCTCTCGCGCCTCCGCCCGAAGAAGCCGGTCTTCGCGTTCACCCCGGTGCAGTCGACGCTCAACACGATGTCGCTGATCTGGGGTATCCAGCCCAAGCTCGTCGAGTTCGTGGAGCACACCGACCAGATGACCTCGCAGGTGGACCGTGTCCTCTTCGAGCAGGGTCTCGTCGAGGTCGACGACCTCGTGGTCATCGCCGCCGGTTCCCCTCCCGGACAGGCCGGGTCGACCAACTCGATCAAGGTCCACCGCGTCGGCGACATCACCGACGCCGGCCAGCTTCCCGACAGCCACACGTCCTACATCAAGGAGGACGTGGGCCCCTGGCCCACCAAGAAGAAGTAGGCCGACCCACCGGTCAGACGCGAAGAGCCCCATCCGTGAGGATGGGGCTCTTCGCGTCTGCGGACCGGAGGGTCCTCGGCCAGGGGTCAGTTGACCTGGTTGATGATCGTCTCGGCGACCTCGCGCATGCTGAGGCGGCGGTCCATGGAGGTCTTCTGGATCCAGCGGAAGGCCTCGGGTTCGGTGAGGCCCATCTTGGTGGTCAGCAGGCTCTTGGCACGCTCCACCAGCTTGCGGGTGGCGAACTGCTCCTGGAGGTCGGACACCTCTGCCTCGAGGGCCTTGATCTCCTCGTGGCGCGACATGGCGATCTCGATGGCGGGGATGAGGTCGGCCGGTGTGAAGGGCTTGACCACGTAGGCCATCGCACCGGCGTCGCGGGCGCGCTCGATGAGTTCCTTCTGGCTGAAGGCCGTCAGCAGGACCACCGGCGCGATGCGTGCCTTGACGATCTGTTCCGCGGCGGTGATGCCGTCCATGACGGGCATCTTCACGTCCATGAGGACGAGGTCCGGCTTGTGCTCCTCGGCGAGGGCCACGGCCTTCTCGCCGTTGTCGGCCTCCGCGACGACCTCGTACCCTTCCCCACGCAGGATCTCGATGATGTCGAGTCGGATGAGCGTCTCGTCCTCGGCCACGATGACCCGGCGTGCGGGTCCGGCGGGCGTGGATTCGGTGGGTTCAGACACTGTTGCTCCTTGATGATGTGGCGTTCCGATGGGCCCGGAGAGGGCATGCTCCCGTTCCCGGAAACAGCCTATCGGCATGTAGAGTGGATTCGCGCACCGGAGGCGAATGAAGTCCCTGTACCTCCGCCCCGCCCGGGCGCGAACGGCCCGAATGGCGGAATTGGCAGACGCGCTGCACTCAAAATGCAGTATCGAGAGGTGTGTGGGTTCGAGTCCCACTTCGGGCACCGGTCTTCAGCACGTCCGGGGACGTCACTGCTCGGTCGCGGGTCGCTGCCGCTGCCGTTTCGTGGTCGACCGTCGTTCCTTGGCAGCCAGTCGCCGGCGGACCGAGCCCTTGGTGGGTCGCGTCGCCCGGCGGGCTGCCGGCTCGGGTGCGAGCGCCTCTGCCACCTTGGCGGCGAGTTTGGCCACGGCGATCTCGCGATTGCGCAGCTGTGATCGGCGCTCCGAGGCCGTCACGGTGATCACCCCGGACACGAGACGGGGTCCGAGACGCGTGAGCAGTATCTGGCGCTGGCTGTCCGAGAGCGCCGCCGAGCGCGCGACATCCCACGAGAGTTCCGTGCGGCTGTCCGAGGTGTTGACGTGCTGGCCTCCCGGCCCGGACGAACGCGAGAACCGCCAGCCCAGTTCCGATGCGGGAATCGTGAGTGCGGGTGTCACCTCGAGATCCATGTACCCAGCGTCGCACGGTCAGGAGCAGGGAAGTCCCGCTCGAAGGTGCCGGGGGTAGATTGGGTCCATGGCCAGCGAAGCGATGATCCTCGATGTCGACGGTCCGGACGGTTCCCGGGCCGTCCGCCTGTCCAGCCCGTCCCGTGTGCTCTGGCCGCAGGCCGGGCTGACCAAGCTGGACCTCGCGCGCTATCTCGTCGCCGTCGCGCCTGCCTTCCTGCGCGCCAACGGCGGACGCCCGGTCTCCCTGCAGCGCTTCGGCGGCGACGTGGACGGCGAGTACTTCTTCAGCAAGAACCCGCCGAAGGGTGCGCCGGACTACGTGCGGAGTGTGACGGTGGTCTATCCCAGTGGCCGTGCACACCCTCAGCTCGTCCTCGACGAGCCGGCGTCCGCCGTGTGGGGCGCGCAGATGAACACCGTGGTCTTCCATCCATGGGCGTCCCGCGCGGATGCCCCCGACCTGCCGGACGAATTGCGGATCGACCTCGACCCGCAGCCCGGGACGACGTTCGCGGACGTGGTGGCGGCCGCCCACGAACTCCGGGCCGTCCTGCGGGAGGCGGGACTGACCTGCTTCGTGAAGACGTCGGGGAACCGCGGGCTCCACGTCTTCGCGCCGATCGAGCCGACCCACGAGTTCCTCGAGGTCCGCCGGGCCGTGATCGCCGCCGCACGGGAACTCGAGCGGCGCATGCCGGACCGAGTGACGACGGCCTGGTGGAAGGAGGAACGCGGTGCCCGCATCTTCGTGGACTACAACCAGGCGAACCGCGACCGCACCATGGCCGGCGCGTACAGCCCGCGCGCCCTGCCCCACGCCCCCGTGTCGTGCCCACTCGGCTGGGACGAACTGACCGGCGTCGACCCGGCAGCCTTCACCATCACGACCGTGCCCCAGAGGCTGGCGACGACCGGCGACCCCTGGGAGGGGCTGCATGCCGCTCCGGGCAGCATCGACGTCCTGCGCGAATGGTGGGACCGCGACGTCGAGGCGGGACTGGGCGAGCTGCCGTTCCCGCCGGACTTCCCGAAGATGCCAGGGGAACCTCTGCGCGTGCAGCCCAGCCGCGCACGTAACCGCGCCTGAGCCGCCCTGTCAACGACAGGCCGGACGAGCGGTTCCCGGCGCGAGCCCCTGCCCGCGCTGGTAGAACGGGAGGGAACGTTGCCGCGCCCGGCAGGAGCCGGGCCTGACTCCGGCCGCTGCCCGGCCATCGGGAGACCCATGAAGAAGACCGTGCTGTTCTCGACCCTCCTGCTCATCCTGGTCACCGGGTGCGGCGGAAATCCCGCCACCGATGCCGAGCCTCCCGGTCCCACGCCCGACCCCGCCGAGACGGCGACCGAGCAGGCCGCAGCACCCTCGGATGCGCCGTCCGTCGAGGGCCTCGCGGATGCCAACAGCGGTACTTTCTCGTTCCTGATCGATGAGGCCAGGGGCGACGTCGTCCTGCCGGCCGAGGCGCCCGAGGATATCGAGGCGGCGCGCGAGGAGCTGGGCCAGGAGGCGGTGACCTATTCACTGGTGACCGTGCAGAATCCAGAAGGGGGAGTGACCCTCGCCCTGGAGACCATCACCGTCTCCACTCCGGAAGGCCAGGACCTCGAGCTGAGGCCGGCAGCGACCGTCCTCGAGGAATGGGGTGCGGCGGCGAACGGCGGGGAGTCCTCCCCGGAGGTCGTCGACCTGGTG
>NZ_CP024915.1:1088036-1094572 GCF_002953615.1 Arthrobacter agilis
GAGCAGTACAGCGGGGGAGCGTTGCCCGGGGAGACGAGCGAACTGCTCATGATCGGGGCGTTCCCCGACGTACCGGAGACCGTCCAGCGCGTTCTGGTCCAGCCGACGGGCGGGGCCGACCCGGTGGAGGCGACCGTCCGTCCGGAGTCCTGAGCCGGTTCGCACGACCGGCCGGACACCGCTGCGGAGTAAACTCAGGCTATGCCGAGCAAGGAGCACACCCGCACTGCTGTGGTCATCGAAGACGACGATGACGTCCGCGATCTGCTGCACACCGTGCTGACCGGCGCGGGCTTCCGTGTGCACACCGCGCCGGCCGGTCTCGCCGGTGTCGAGATGGTCCGCCGCCTCATGCCGGACGTGGTGACGCTCGACGTCGGCCTGCCGGACATCGACGGCTTCGAAGTGGCGGAGCGGATCCGCAGGTTCTCGACGACCTTCATCGTCATGCTCACGGCGCGCGCCCATCCGTCGGACGAGAAACGGGGCTTCGAGGCCGGCGCCGACCGCTATCTCCGCAAGCCGTTCCGTCCGGCGGAGCTGCGCCGGCACATCCAGGAAGGCATGGCGGCGGCGGACGCCTGACGCGCGTCATTGGCGGGCGTCGCTCAGTGGCTGCGCGCCCCCGCCGTGCTCACGAGCACGGGCTGGTTGAGGGCGTCGGAGACCGCTCCCGTCACGACGGCGAAGATCCCCTTGTGCAGGTAGTCGGCGGTTTTCTCGCCGGCGGGCCAAAGGGAGGGGGCTGCGCCCGCACCCGTGGCGTTCTCCAGCGTCTGGTCGAACGCGAGGCGGACGACGGCGTGCGCCGCCGTTGCGGAACCCCCACGGATCCCCGTCACCGACCACAGGCCGCGGAGCGCGCCCAGGGTCGCTCCGGTCAGCCAGTGCATGCCGTGGTTCCACACGGGGTAGCGGACGGCGTCGTCGGCGGGCCGACCCAGCAGGATCCGGAGGGTCCGGGCGGGGATGTGCGAGTCCGGACGACCCGTGATGCGTTGCTCCACGAGTTCTCCGACCGTCATTGCGGCCGTCCCGACCAGGCCCGCTGCCACGCCACGCAACGCCGCCCGGGCGAGGACGGGACCGCGATCCGTCACTTGTCGTTCCCGCCGTCCGGGGCGTCGTCGAGGTCGTTGCCGCGACTGTCGTCTCCGAGGTCGGTGTCGATCCCGTTGTTGTCGTCGTAGTTCCCGGTATCGGTCCCGGAGTTGTCGCTGTCCTTGTTGCCGAGATCGCACCCGCCCAGGAAGAGGGCGCCGGCGGCGAGAACGGCGGCGATGGTCTTCGTCTTCTTGTCGGCCACGGGGTCTCCGTTCGAGTTCCTACCGGGGCGGCGGTGGTGCCGCCCTTCTTTCACGGTAGGCAGCGCCCTCGGGCGGGGCAACAGGAGTTCCCGGCTCAGTCGGAGCTTGCAATCGCGACCCCGCACCCGCCCGGTAGGTCGCCGTCGTGCTCATCGGACGGGCCGGATCGTTGCCCGATCCGGTCGGCTCCGCATCGGGGTACGGTGTCCCGTTCCCGGCTCGGAAGGAGCTGCACCGGGCCGGTACGCCGGATCAGTCCCTGACCTCCCGGATCAGGTTCGTGATGCGGGCCGTGGAGAGGCGCCGACCCTGCTCGTCGGTCATCACGACCTCGTGCGTCGTGAGGGTCCGGCCGAGGTGGATGGCCGTCGCGGTGCCCGTCACCGTGCCGGAATCGATGCTGCGGTGGTGCGTCGCTCCCACCTCGATGCCGACGGCCTGCCTGCCCGGGCCGGCGTGGAGTCCCGCGGCGAACGACCCCAGGGTCTCGGCGAGCACCACGTGGGCGCCGCCGTGGAGGATGCCCGCGACCTGCTGGTTGCCCTCGACCGGCATGGTGGCGACCATGCGCTCGGCGCTCATCTCGGAGAAGACGATGCCCATCTTCACGGTCAGGGCGCCGACGCCGTAGCGGCCGAGCCAGCTGTGCATCTCGGGCGGGATGCCCGCGGCGACGAGCTCGGCCAGCCGGTCTCCGGAGGGTGCGTGGACGGCGTCGGGCCGGGTGCGGTTGTCTGTCATGGCAACTAGGCTGGCACCTGTGAGTGAAACGACCAAACCAGCTGCCACCCTGACCATCGCACCGCCCGCGGAGAGCAGTCCGGACGGCTCGGTGGCACCGGCCGGCGGGCAGGCGCCGGCGCGTCGCAGCGACGGTTCACGCAACCGGCTCCTCGTCATCGACGGGCACTCCATGGCCTTCCGTGCCTTCTACGCGCTCCCGCCCGAGAACTTCTCGACCGACACCGGCCAGCACACGAATGCGGTCTACGGCTTCACGGCGATGCTCATCAACCTCATCAAGGACCAGAAGCCGAGCCACGTGGCAGTCGCTTTCGACCTCGACACACCGACCTTCCGCTCCGAGGAGTACACGGAGTACAAGGGCGGCCGTTCCAAGACGCCCGAGGAGTTCCACGGACAGGTGGACCTGATCATCAAGGTCATGGAGGCGATGCGCATCCCGACCATCTCCCTCGACGGCTACGAGGCGGACGACATCCTGGCCACCCTCGCATACCAGGCGGCGGGTGCTGATTGGGACGTGCAGGTGGTGAGCGGGGACCGGGACGCCTTCCAGCTCGTCAACGACCGCGTGACCGTGCTCTATCCGAAGCAGGGCGTGACCAACATCCCGCAGATGGATGCGCAGGCCATCGAGGAGAAGTACTTCGTACCGCCGCACCAGTACTCGGACCTCGCTGCGCTGGTGGGGGAGAGCGCCGACAACCTGCCGGGGGTACCCGGCGTCGGCCCGAAGACCGCGGCGAAGTGGATCAAGCTGTACGGGGGGCTCGAGGGGATCCTCGAGAACCTCGACAAGATCGGCGGGAAGGTCGGGGATTCGCTGCGCGCCAACGTCGAGGACGTCAAGCGGAACCGGCGCCTGAACCGGCTGCTCACCGATCTGGACCTACCCGTGGACCTCGACGCCATGGTCTCGCAGCACCCGGACCGGTCGGCGGTCGAGGACCTCTTCGATTCCCTGCAGTTCAACACGCTGCGCAAACGGCTGTTCGACCTCTTCGGCGAGGAGGAGACCGCTGACGAGGGCGATGAGCAGAGTGCTCCCGCACACCTGCTGCTCGACGACGCCGCCGGACTCGAGCAATGGTTCAGGGCCACGAACCAGGCGCAGGCCTCGGTGGCGCTGGCCACCGAGACGGCGGCCGGGGTGACCGACGTCGTCGGGGTCGCCGTCGTCACCGGGCTCTCCGCAGCCTTCATCCCGCTGGAAGCGCTCGATGCCGAGGCCGAGAAGGTGCTGGGGGACTGGCTGTCCGACACCGACGCGCCGAAGATCGTCCACGACTTCAAGGCAGTGTTCAAGCTGCTGTCCGCCCGAGGCCTCGTGCTGGCGGGGGAGATCGACGATACAGCCCTCTCCGGGTACCTCATCCAGCCCGACCGGCGGAGCTACGATCTCGCCGACCTCGCCCAGTACCACCTGCGGCTGTCCATCACGGCGTCTGCCAATGATTCGTCGGGCCAGCAGGCGCTCGACCTCGGCGGCAACGACGTCGCATCGCCGGCCGTGGTCGCCGCCTATGCCGCACTGCGCCTCAGTGAGCACTTCGCCGGTCAGCTCGTCGAGCGCGGGGCCAACCAGCTGCTCGGTGGGCTGGAGCTTCCGCTCGCGGAAGTGCTCGCCCGCATGGAACTCACCGGCGTGGCCGTCTCCGTCGACGGGCTCGACCGGCTCTTCGACGACTTCTCGAAGACGATCAGTGCCGCCGGAGCCGAGGCGTACCGGATCATCGGCAAGGAGATCAATCTCGGCTCGCCGAAGCAGCTGCAGACCGTCCTGTTCGACGAGCTCGAGCTGCCGAAGACCAAGAAGATCAAGACGGGCTATTCCACCGACGCCGACGCCCTGACGGACCTGATCGCCAAGACGGGGCACCCCTTCCTCGAGCAGCTTCTCGCCTACCGCGATGCACTGAAGCTCCGCCAGACGGTCGAGGGGCTCCGGAAGGCGGTGGACGACGACGGCCGCATCCACACCACGTACCTGCAGACCATCGCGGCGACAGGTCGGCTTTCCTCGACCAATCCGAACCTGCAGAACATCCCCGTCCGTTCCGACGAGGGCCGCCGCATCCGCGAGGTGTTCGTCGTCGGGCAGGGACGCAACGGCGAGAAGTTCGAGAGCCTGATGACGGCCGACTACTCGCAGATCGAGATGCGCATCATGGCGCACCTGTCCGGTGACGAGGGACTCATCTCGGCGTTCCAGGAGGGCGAGGACCTCCACCGCTTCGTCGGCTCGCACATCTTCGGCGTCGCGCCGGAGGAAGTCACCAGCGCCATGCGGTCCAAGGTGAAGGCGATGTCCTACGGGCTGGTCTACGGCCTGAGCTCGTTCGGGCTCTCCAAGCAGCTCAACATCTCCGTCGACGAGGCGCGCACCCTCATGCGTGACTACTTCGAGCGCTTCGGCGCGGTGCGTGACTACCTGCGCGGCATCGTGGAGCAGGCCCGCAAGGACGGCTTCACCTCCACCATCGAGGGTCGGCGCCGCTACCTGCCGGACCTGTCGAGCGACAACCGGCAGCTCCGCGAGATGGCAGAGCGGGCGGCCCTCAACGCGCCCATCCAGGGTTCGGCTGCGGACATCATCAAGAAGGCCATGCTCGGCGTCGACGACGTACTGACCCAGCGGGGCCTCGCGTCGCGCATGCTGCTGCAGGTGCACGACGAACTCGTGCTCGAGATCGCCGAGGGTGAGTCCGAGGAGGTCGAGGCGCTTGTGCGGCAGCAGATGGGCGCAGCGGCGGATCTCTCCGTTCCGCTCGACGTCTCGGTGGGTACAGGAGCAAGCTGGCACGACGCCGCCCACTAGGTGTAGTGCGCCGGGGACGACTTGAGCGCCCGCGGACCAGAACGAGGTGTTGCGGTCCGGTCCGGTCCGTTCTGGCCTGCCCTGTTTGCTCCGGTCCGTTTTAGCCTGTGACGGTCTTGTCGGATCCGTATCGGTTCTTCCGAAGCAGGGCTGATCTGCTCACGTCCGTTACGGTCGATCAAGTCGATCAAGTCGATCGAGTCAATCCGGGCGGTTCAGGTCAATCAGGTCGGACCAAAGCGGTTCAGGTCGGACCACAGCGGTTCAGGTCAGTACCTCTCTGTTCCCGCCCGGGTGGGTCTGTTCCAGTCTGTTCCAGCCAGGGGTGGTCTGTTCCGGTCTGTTCCAGCCATGGGTAGTCTGCTCCGGTCGGTCTTGGCCAAAGCTAGTCTGTTCCGGTCGGTTCCAACCAGGCCTCGTCTGTTCCGGTCGGTCCCAGTCAGGCCTCGTCTGTTCCGGTTGGCTCCAGCCTGCCCTCGTCTGCTCCGCCCTGTTCCAGGCAAGGGTGGCGGGGATGTCCCCGGTCATGTCGTGGAGTGGTTCGAGGGGCCGTTGTCCTTGGTGGTGTGGTTCGTCGTGCAGCTGTTCGTGGTGCAGTAGTTCGTCTCGAACGATTCGTCCGGTGTGCCAGTAGGCGTTGGTCCGGAGAGCGCCTGCCCGGCCAGGGTATCCGGGCGCGTGGAACCAGGGAATGCCGCTTCGGGGCTCTATCCTCCACATGCCCTGGTGGATGAGGTGGTGGTGTCGTGCGCACAGCAGCGCTCCGTTGCCGATGCTCGTTCTCCCGACGCGGGACCAGGGGTCGATGTGGTGGGCTTCGCACCAGGGCGCCGGGATGATGCAATCCGGGAAGGCACAGCCCTTGTCACGGGCGACCAGGGCTCGACGCAGGTGGGGTGGGAAGAGGCGTTGGGCTCTCCCGAGGTCCAGGACCTGACCCGCACCGCCGAGGATGATCGGGATGATGTCCGCGTCGCAGGCGATCCGCCGGATGGTTCTGGCACTGGCCTGGCCGGCGAAGACCGTGTGACCCGGCCGCTGCCCTGCCCGCTGCGTCTGACCGGTGAGGCCCCTGGCGAGGTTGCCGGGGAGGTCCAGGGTGAGGTTCTGGGTATGTTCGATGAGGTCCTGATAATCGATGGTGACCATCACCTGAGGTCGGTGGCCGCCGGTTGCGGGAAGACCAGTCGTGCTCAGGGCGATCTTGCACGCGGAGACCAATCCTTCGAGTAACATCTGAGCCCTTGTTGCTCCCTCCGGGTCACCGTACAAATCCGTGTTTCTGCCTGAATCTGATCCCCCACCCCAGCCGGAGCCTGCACCGGAGCCTGCACCGGAGCCTGCTCCGGAGGATGCGCCGTAGCCGATGTCTGATCCTGGCCCGCTCTCGGCAGCAGCACCGGAGGCACCGGATTCGGCCGCAGCGCCGATGCCGTCGGCAGCGGCACCGGCACCGGCCGTACTGGCGCGGTCGGTGTGCATGCGCGGATTGGTGGCGGTGTTCATGACGGTGGCAAGGTGTTCGAACTGCTCGTCGGTGGCGCCGATCTCGAGGACGTGCAGGCCATGGCGGCGGCCCCTGAGGAAGACGCCCTGGCGAGCCCGGAGCACCTTGTCGGTGGGTTCCTGCCCGTCCTGGTCGAGGACTCCTTCCCAGCGGCGGGCCA
>NZ_CP024915.1:1094672-1108240 GCF_002953615.1 Arthrobacter agilis
CGACCCGCAGGATGTCCTCGTCGGACTCGACCGCCTGCCGGGTCAGGTGGTCCTCCATCGACTCGACCTGTTCCGGGGTCGCGAAGGACTGCACCCGTTGTACTGCCTGGGACACGATCGCCGCGGCCCGACCGCTGACCAGCCCCGCCTCCACCACTGCACTGAGGGTTTCCAGTCGGGCAGGCAGCGCCGCACCCGTTGGCGACATCCGGCACAGCACCAGGTCCGCCAGGGCCAGCCGGCGTCGGGCTTCGGTACGGCTGATCCCCAGGGTCCCGCGCAGGAAGTCCGCGCAATCCCTGAATCCATCCGGTGCTGCACCCGCCCGCGACCCCCAGAAGGATGCCGTGGCGCTGCCGACACCCAACGACGCGGTACCCCACGAAGCGGTGCTCGCGGACGTGGTGCCCGACGAAGCGGTGCTCGAGGAAGTGATACCCGACGAAGCTGTGCTGGAAGCGGCCGGAGTCGGAGTCTTGGCGCGAATGGCCTGTTCTGCCCGGGCCAGCAGCGACCCGGGTGCGGACGTACTCCCGGACGTACTCCCGGACGTACTGCCGTGATCGGGTTCGTCGACCCGGTAGTGTTCCTCGGCGAGGCGTGCGGCGAGGACTTGCAGATGGTCCACGACTCTCGAGACACGTTCGATGTCGATGATGAGCTGCACTGCCTCCGGCCGGGACGGGACACGGCCTTGCCGGCCCAGCTCTCGGGCACACTCCGTGAGCGCAGCGAAGGCCGAGTTCAGCGGACCCACTGTAGTCGGGGTCTGCGCGGAACACTCGAGCGGGGCGATGGCCATACCCTGAATTTTATCGAACACGCGTACTATTCAGCGTGCTCCTCGGCCTATGTGGACAACGACAGGACGCTCCCTATTTCTCAGGGAATCGGGGTGCGATCGCTCACGAGACCAGAGGTGGGGCGCCGTCGTCGTACTCCTCCCGATGCGAGCGCGCTAAGAGGCGCCCCGGCCCCGCCGCCGGAGGGCGTCGTCCTGCCACCCCTGAGGTCGGCGCCGACGGCGCCCCTGGTCCCCGCCGGACCGCCGCGGCTAGGGTGGTGGAGTGAGCCACAACACCGCACCCGACCTGCACACCGAGATCTTCAGCACTGCCGCCGACGAGGACGTCACGGCGGACGGCCGCTTCACGAAGTGGCTCGATGCGGAGGGGATCGGGTTCCACGAGGGCACGTTCGATCCGGAGGACATCCCGAAATTCCTCGGGGCGTACCAGGCGGACCAGCGGGTCCTGTGGGGCGTCCACGATCGTGCCCAGCCCGCCGAGGCCCTCGGTGCGGACCATCCGGTGGCCACCTACGGCACGATGGTGCATCCGCTCAACGTCGGAGCGGGACAGATCGAAGCCCACCAGATCACAGCTGTCACCGTCCGGCCGAGCCACCGGCGTAACGGCATCCTGCGCTCCATGATGACCAGGGACCTTCGGGAGGCCGCGGAACGGGGGCTCCCGCTGGCCATCCTGACCGCGTCGGAGGCGACGATCTACGGGCGCTTCGGATTCGGCTGCGCCACGTTCACGCAGGCCGTCGAGGTGGACGTCCGCGAGCGGTTCGAGGTGACGGCACCGAGAACCGGTACGACGACGCTGGTGGCCCGGGAGCACGCAGTGCGCCTCGCCGAGCAGATCTTCGCAGGCTTCCACGCCGTGACCTTCGGCTCCGTCGGCCGGCAGTACGCCTACCCGCGCCGTGCCTCGGGCGAGTGGGGCAGGGAACGGCCGGTCGAGGACCGCAGGGTGCGGATGGCGGTGCACTACGACGCCGAGGGGACGCCGGCAGGGTACGTGTCCTATCGCTTCGCAGGCTGGGACACGACGCCCTACACGATGAAGATCGTGGATCTGGTGGCAGCCACACCCTCTGCCTACCTCGAACTGTGGCGGTACCTGGGATCGCTCGACCTCGTGCAGGTCGTCACCTGGGACGGAGCGCGGCGGGACGACCCGCTGCCCTGGGCGCTGCGCGACCGGCGCTGCTATGACGTGAAGGGGACCGAGGACGTCCTCTGGGTCCGCCTGCTCGACGTGCCGGCCGCGCTCGGCAGCCGCTCGTTCCGTGGGAGCGGCACGATCGTCCTGGAGGTCCTGGACGCGCTCGGGCTCGCCGGCGGCTCCTACGTCCTGACCGTCGTGGACGGCGTCGCCCAGGTGGAGCACGTCGAGGCCGCGGCGGCACCCGACGCCACCCTCACCATCAATGCGCTCGGTTCGCTGTACCTCGGGGGAGTGTCGGCTTCAGCACTCGCAGCGGCCGGCGCTCTCGACGCTGCAGCCGGGGACGCTGTCGAGCTCCTCGACACGCTGTTCGGACGCTCCGAGGAGCCGTATTGCATCACGCATTTCTAGATCCGCCTCCAGGCGGAGCGTCCGATCGGACCGAGGGTGTCTGCGAAGCGCGCCGCCGACGGCCGATCCGAGGGTGCAGGAAGAAGGGGTTGTGAGCCGATGCCCGTCGGAGGTCACGCCGCCGTGGACGGCAGGGGAAGGAAACGGGGGAGGAAGACAGCGGCAGCCCCGCTGAGGAGGACCAGGAGCACCCAACCGGTGGTGCTGCCCACGGTGTCCCGGAGCGCACCTATCAGCGTGTTGCCGCAGACCACGGCGAGGCCTCCGCAGCTGGCGAGGAGCCCGTAGTAGGCACCCAGCGGTCGTGCCCCGGCGAAACCTTGCACCTGCTGCAGCCCGGCGGGCCCGACGAGCATGCGTCCGAGGCTGAGGAGGACGACGAGACACACCGGTCCAGTGGCCGCCGGGAGTCCGGGCACGAGGTGCATGCCGGTGGTACCGAGCAGCGTGATCAGCAGAAAGGCCACGGCGATGCACGAGAACCCGGCCCGTAGCGCCGCGACCGTCCCCATCCTCGCTGCCACGGACGACGCCGGTAGTTGGAGTGCGATCGTCAGGATCGAGGTGATGGTGAACAGCATGCCCAGAAGTCCGGCGCCCGCCCCGCTCTGCTGGAGTTCGAGAGGGAGCGTGAAGTACAGCTGGTTGTACGCGAGGAGGTTGATGCCGAAGAACGCGCAGAACGCGAGGAAGCGACGCTCCCGCAGGCAGGCCCAGGTGTCATGGCCCCCGGCTGCTGCCCGGGGCGAGGGGGCCGTCGTCGGAAGCCCTCGCGGCATGATCAGCCAGAGGACCACTCCCACCGTAAGGAAGAGGCAGGCGGCGGACCTGGCGACGATAGGGAAGCCGAGTGGCAGGAGGCCGGTACCGACCAGGGGCCCGGTGACGGCGCCCACTTCGCCGAACAGGACGAGCCACGCGAACAGACTCCGGCGCCGACTGCCGTCCGCTGCGCGGGCTCGATCGAGTGCGCCGACGAGCCCCTCGACGGCGGGCGAGAAGAGGGCGCCACCCATGCCGGTCAGTACGGCGCCCAGAAGGAACGGCCAGAAGCTGTCGGCCGCGGCCAGTCCGTAATAGCCCGCTGCCCGGAGCACGCAACCGGACAGGATGCTGCGGCGAGGGCCCCACCGGTCGGCAAGCACCCCTCCGAGCAGGAACAGGCCCTGCTGGCTGAAGGTCCTCACACCGAGGACGACGCCGATGGCGGCGGCACCCAGCCCGAGGTCCTCGGACATGACGAGCGCCAGGAAGGGGACGACGGCGTAGAAGCCGATGTTGAAGACCAGTTGGGTGGACAGGAGCACCGATGCGCCGCCCTGGGTCGTCGAGGGAGCAGGAATCATCGGGAGAGATCACCGGAGGCGGAGCGTGTCACCTCGGGGTGGTCCGGAGCACGGGTGGCGCGGGCAGCCGGTCCCGGCAGCGGCGCGTCAGGCCTCGTCACGGGATGCCTTTCCGTCCGGCGCCCGGACCAGCCCGGGAGCATGCAGAGCCGCCCAGAGTCCTTCGGCACGACAGGGGATCGACGCGGCGACGAGCGTCCGGCTGTGCGGGTGCAGGGGCGTGGCGAAGAAGTCCCGGGTCTGGGCCACCTCGACCACCCGCCCCTGCAGGATGACGGCAACCCTGTCGCACATGTACCTCACCACGTCCATGTCATGGGAGATGACGACCAGGGAGAGGTGGTGCTCGCGTTGCAGACGGAGCAGCAGATTCAGGATGGTGCGCTGCGAGAGCGCGTCGAGTGCGGAGGTGGCCTCGTCGCAGATCAGGATCCGTGGCTCCAGGAGGAGTGCCCGTGCGATGGTGGCTCGCTGGAGCTGACCGCCCGAGCACTGGCCGGGATGCCGCTCCAGCAGGCTCTCGTCCAGGTCCACCTCCTCCATCGCAGCACTGATCCGGTCGTCCCGTTCCCTGGGCGTCAGTTCCCGGCGTGCGTGGAGCGGTGCGCGGAGGCTGGTCCGCAGGGTCATGCGGGGGTCGAAGGCGCTGTGCGGCTCCTGGAACACGAGCTGCACGGCGGTGATCCGGTCTCCACCGGCGCCGTCGGGAGAACGGGTGATGGACCCGGTATCGACGGATTCGAGCCCCACGACGGCTTTCGCGAGTGTGCTCTTGCCCGACCCCGACTGGCCCAGGATCCCGAGGATCTCCCCGCGCCTGAGGGACAGGGAGACGTCCTCGAGGGCGGTGTGGCGTTTTCCCCGGGGCGCAGGAAAGCTCTTGCCCACTTCGTCCAGGACCAGGATCTCGCGTTCTGTGGAGGGCTGACGGCGTCGGGACTCGGGCGCGAGGCGGGCGGCGGTCAGCAGCTCCCGGGTGTACGGGTTCCGGGGTCGGGCGAGCAGCTCGCTCGTGACGCCCTCCTCGACGATGGATCCGGCACTCATGACCAGGACGCGGTCGGCGTATGCGGCGACGGACGCGATGTTGTGGGTGATGTACAGGATGCCCAGTCCGCGTTCCCGGCGTTCCCGGTCGAGCAACTGGAGGATCTGCCGTTCCAGGACCTTGTCCAGCGCGGAGGTGGGTTCGTCGGCCAGGAGCATCTCCGGTTGCCCCGCCAGCGCCACGGCCGTCATGGCGCGCTGGGCCATCCCGCCCGAGAGCTGGTGCGGATAGGCCCGGAGGCCTCGGGCCGGATCCGGGAACCCGACCTCGGCGAGCAGTTCGAGGGCCCTGCTGCGAGCTCCCACACCCCGGAGACCCGCATGCAGGCGTAACGGTTCCCGAAGGTGGTGGCCGACGGTCCGGTTCGGATTGAACATGCGCCCGGGTTGCTGGAACAGCATCCCCAGCCGGCCGCCACGGGCACTGTTCAGTTCCTGCTCGGCGGCCCGGGTCAGGTCGAGGTCGCCGAGCCGGATGGAGCCGCCGGTGATGGCGAGCCGAGGCGGCAGCAGGCGCAGGCAGGACATCGCGGTCAGCGTCTTCCCCGAGCCGGACCCACCGACCAGCGCCACGAACTCACCGGGACCGACCGAGAGGGAGACGCCGTCGAGCAGGGGCGTACCCCGGCTCTCGGAGGAGTCGGTGCGGACGTCGAGACCGTCCAGGACCAGACCCGCCGTCACGAGTCGGTCCCGGCGGGAAGGAGCAGGGGAGGTGCCGTTCTGCGCGCCGCACGCTGGCCCAGCAGGGTCACGCAGAGCGCCACGGTGAAGATGACCAGGCCGGGCGCGAGGATCCCCATCGGAGCGCGGTCCGCGAAGGGCTGGGCGGACGCGATCATGGACCCCCAGTCGGCCTGTGGGGGCTGCACCCCCAGACCGAGGTAGGAGAGGGCTCCCACACTGATCAGCAGGTGCCCGAACCGCAGCGCCGCCTGACCGAGGATGGGAGCTGCCAGGTGCGGCAGGACATGCCGGAGGACGATGAACGACGACCGGCAGCCCACCACGCGCGCTGCCTCGACGAAGCCACGGGCGGACACGTCGTAGGCGAGGGCCCGTGCCAAACGTGCGAAGGGTGTCCATCCCGTCACGGTCAGGGCGAGCAGCAGCGGCCCGAACCCCGTCCCGAGCGCCGCCACGACGAACAGCGCCACCACCATCTCCGGCAGTGCGAGCAGGACGTCGTTCGTCCGGGTCAGGAACTCGTCCACCCAGCCCCGGCGCCGCGCGCTCAGGACGCCGATGGCCACCCCCAGCAGGCAGGTCGACACGGTGGCGAGCGCCGCCACCGACATGGAGAAGCGGCCGCCGTCCAGGATGCGGCTCAGGGTGTCCCGGCCCAGGTTGTCGGTGCCCAGCCAGTGCCCGGCGGACGGAGGAGCGAGGCGCTCGGTCAGATTCTGCTCCGCGGGCGGGTAGGGCGCGAGCCAGGGCGCCAGGAGGACGATGAGGACGATGAGGACGAGGACGGACGCGGCGACGGTCGTTCCGGTGATCCGGCTACGCAAGGGATGCTCCCAGCGCCGGGCTCAGGAACCGGTGGACGAGGTCGGCCGCCGTGGTGACAACGACGGCGAGCACCACGACCACCACCACCCCGCCCTGCGCGAGCGGGATGTCGCCGTTGACGACGGCATCGAAGAGGAGCCGACCCATTCCCGGGACGGCGAAGATGACCTCCACGATGACGGAGCCACCCAGCAGCCCCGCGAACCACACGGCGAAGAGCGTGGACAGGGGGACCAGCCCGTTCGGGATGACATGGCGCACCACCGACTGGGCCCGGCTCAGGCCGCGGGCACGCGAGGCCAGGACATGGTCCGCCGCTGCGCTGTCGATGATGCCTGCCCGGACCGCCGAGGTGAAGAAGCTGATGGGCCGCAGGGCCAGTGTCACTGCGGGAAGCACGGCGGACGACGGGTCGTTCCAGCCGGCGGTGGGCAGCACGGACAGTTCGAGGGCGAAGACCAGGACCAGCACGGGCGCCACCCAGTACTCGGGCATGGCGATGAGGGCCTGGGTGACAGCGGTGATGGCCTTGTCCGCCGCGCTTCCCGGCCGGAGCCCGGAGACGATGCCCAGCGGGAGGGCGAGCGAGACCGCCAGTCCGAGCGACAGGACCACCAGGCTGAGGGTGACGGCCAACGCCGGCAGCACCTGCTCCGCCACCGGAGTCCTGCTGACATAGGACAGCCCCATGTCGCCGCCGGCGACGTCGCCCACCCACCGCAGGTACTGGGCGAGAAGGGGGTCATCCAGGCCCAGGCTCTCGGCCAGGCCCTGGACGGTGGCCTCGTCCACCGCGTCCCCGGCCACCCGTGATCGGATGATCTTCCGCACCGGGTCCCCCGGGGTGAGGTAGGGGATGAGGAACACCGCGAAGGAGGACACCGCGACGGCGGCCACCAGGGTGGCCATGCGTTTGGTGATGAAGTGCAGCATGGAGGGGCTGTCTGCTGGAGGGCTAGGGTGCGGTCTTCGCGGTCTCCGCCGTCAGGACATAGCGGGAGAGCGGGTCCTGGACGTAGGAGAGGACGTTGGTGCGGACAGCGTCGGTGGCCTGTTCGTTCACGAGCCAGGCGTTGACGGCCTCGTCCTGGAGGATGCGGCCTGCCTCGGCGTACAGCGCGTAGCGCTCGGTCTGGTCCACGGTCGCCGCCGCCTCGGCGATGACGCCGTCGTACTCCGCACTGCAGAAATGGCTCAGGTTGTACGTGCCCTCGCAGGTGTAGTCCGCCGTGAGGAAGCCGATGGGATCGGCGATGTCGATCAGTCGGTTGCGCTGGCTCAGCAGCATGTCGTAGTCGCCGGCCAGGACGTCCGGTTCCGCCGCTGCATACTCCTTGGCCTCGATGGTCACCGGGATGCCGATGTCCTTCAGGTTCTCCTGGATCACGGCCGCGACGTCGCTGAACTCCGCACGTTCCACGATGGCGATGATCTCCAGGGGCCGGTCAGCGGTGTAGCCGGCGGTGGCGAGCAGATCGCGGGCCCCGTCCAGGTCCTGCTCCTGGTCCTCGCCCACGCCGTCCGCCCACGGCTCGGAGGAGGCGAAGGGACCCGTGGCCGGAAGGGCGGCACCCTCGTACACGCTGGCCGCGAGGGCGTCGAGGTCCAGGCCCTTCCGGATCGCCCTGCGGACGTCCACATCATCGAGCGGCGCGCGCCCGTTGTTCAGGTAGAGCGTCGCCGTGCGCGGCGAGTCCGCCTCGAGGACGGTGACTCCGGACGCGCCCTTCAGGGTCGCCAGGCTGGACACGGGGATCGACAGGGAGATGTCCGCCTCCCCGGTCTGGATCTGGGCCGCCCGGGTGGCGCCGTTCGTGATGAAGCGGATCTCCGCTCCGGCGAGCTGCACGTCCCCTCCCCAGTAGTTCTCGTTGCGGTCCAGGGTCAGGGACTGCTTGGGCTGCTCGGACACCGGCGTGAAGGGGCCGGTGCAGTGCCCGAACGGATCCACCTGGCCGTCCCCGTAGGCGGCGGGAGCCAGGATGCCGGTATTCACGCTCGCCAGGCGGTACGGGACCAGGGGATTCTCCTCCGGGGTGCTCACCCGGACGGTATCGGAGTCCACGGCGCTGACGGAGCTGATCATCGTCCGGTTGAAGGCCCGCGCCGGGACCTCGGCGTCCAGGACGTGGTTCAGCGCGGATACCACGGACTCCGCGGTCATTTCCGTGCCGTCCTGGAAGGAGACGCCCTGGCGCAGGGTGAAGTCCCATTCCAGGGGGGAGGCCTGCTTCCACTCGGTGGCCAGAGAGGGCTGGACCTTCCCTTCCTTCTGGTCGTACCGGGTGAGCGTCTCCAGGCACCCGGACAGCGACAGGATGTAGGCGGCATCGGATTCCAGTGCCCAGTCGGCCACCGGAGCCCGGAAGTTGTCGACCACGATGCGCTGGCTCGTGTCGGCTGCCGCGGTGCTGTCATCGGAGGGAGCCGAACCACCACTGAATCCGCAGCCGGTGAGGACGAGGGCGGCCACCGCGGCAACGAGGACACGGGACGGGAAGGACGAACGCACGGGGAACCACCTTGAAGGGCTGCCGAGGGGGCAGAAAGTGAAGCGGGGACTCTTTAGGCTAGCCTTACCTGAGGCCGATAGGAACTCGAGGTATTCCACCTCGCAAGAAAGAGGTCGCGGACGATCGGTGGAGACCCCCGACCCGACCGCGCTGCTTTGACGGTGTTGGACCCCGAGGCTAGACTAGACAGGCGCGTAGTGCGTTCTGGTGGATTCCGGTGCAAGCCGGCGGCCCCGGGGCGCGGTACCACTCCTGAATCTTCCGAGGTTCTTTCCATTTCGTCCACATCCGGACATCGGAACCCGCTCCCGGCCCAGCTGGAATCGCGGTATCCGTCATGACCGGAGCAAGTAATCTTCCACAACGGAGCCCCAACTACATGACCATCACCACCACCGAGAAGCAAGGTGCCCCCGTAGTCGCGATCAACGACATCGGCACCGCTGAGGACTTCCTCGCAGCGATCGACGCCACCATCAAGTACTTCAACGACGGAGATCTCGTCGAGGGTACGGTCGTCAAGGTCGACCGCGACGAGGTCCTGCTCGACATCGGTTACAAGACCGAGGGTGTCATTCCTTCCCGCGAGCTTTCCATCAAGCACGACGTCGATCCCGGAGACGTCGTCTCCGTGGGCGATCAGGTCGAGGCTCTGGTTCTCACCAAGGAAGACAAAGAAGGCCGTCTGATCCTCTCCAAGAAGCGTGCTCAGTACGAGCGCGCCTGGGGCGACATCGAGAAGGTCAAGGAAGAAGACGGCGTCGTCACCGGTACCGTCATCGAGGTCGTCAAGGGTGGCCTCATCCTGGACATCGGCCTGCGCGGCTTCCTGCCCGCGTCCCTCGTCGAGATGCGTCGCGTCCGCGACCTGGCTCCGTACATCGGCCAGCAGATCGAAGCGAAGATCATCGAGCTCGACAAGAACCGCAACAACGTCGTTCTGTCGCGTCGTGCATGGCTCGAGCAGACCCAGTCCGAGGTCCGTTCCACGTTCCTCAACAAGCTCGAGAAGGGCCAGGTCCGTCCGGGCGTCGTCTCCTCGATCGTCAACTTCGGTGCGTTCGTGGACCTCGGCGGCGTCGACGGTCTCGTCCACGTCTCCGAGCTGTCCTGGAAGCACATCGACCACCCCTCCGAGGTCGTCGAGGTCGGCCAGGAAGTCACCGTCGAGGTCCTCGAGGTCGATCTGGACCGCGAGCGTGTCTCCCTGTCGCTGAAGGCTACGCAGGAAGATCCCTGGCAGACCTTCGCCCGTACGCACGCACTCGGCCAGGTTGTTCCCGGCAAGGTCACGAAGCTCGTTCCCTTCGGCGCGTTCGTCCGCGTCGAGGACGGCATCGAAGGCCTCGTGCACATCTCGGAGCTCGCTGTCCGCCACGTCGAACTGGCCGAGCAGGTTGTCTCCGTGGGTGACGAGCTCTTCGTCAAGGTCATCGACATCGACCTCGAGCGCCGCCGCATCTCCCTCAGCCTCAAGCAGGCCAACGAGGGCGTCGACGCCGACAGCACCGAATTCGATCCCGCGCTCTACGGCATGGCCGCCGAGTACGACGAAGAGGGCAACTACAAGTACCCCGAGGGCTTCGACCCCGAGTCGAACGAATGGCTCGAGGGCTACGAGACGCAGCGCGCCGCCTGGGAGGCTCAGTACGCTGAGGCCCAGTCCCGCTGGGAGTCCCACAAGAAGCAGGTCGTCCAGCACGCGTCCGACGACGCCGCTGCAGCGAACGAGCCTGTCGAGTCGAACGCGACGAGCTACTCCTCGGAGCCTGTCGCCGCTGACACCGGATCCGGCACGCTTGCGTCGGACGAGGCACTCGCAGCACTGCGTGAGAAGCTGACCGGAGCGTAAGCTGCCGCGCTACAGCTGAAACCGAGGAAGGCCCCCGTCCACCGGACGGGGGCCTTCCTTCATCCCATGGCCACCCCCATCCGCGGAGACCAGGTGGTTGCGGAACGGTTGAGAGCCGCGGGAGATCCGCGCGCCGGTAGCGGTCATACCCTCCGCGTCGACCGGGTGACCGTGAAGCGGGGGGAGCGGTCGAGTTGCCGGGTCGGGCCGACGGTCCGTTCGAGGACGGGGCGGTAGCGGAGATGGCTGTTCCACACGGTCCACAGCTCGCCCCCCGGGACCAGGACACGGGCGCAGGCGTCGAAGAGGCGATGGGCGACGCCGGTATGCACCGTACTGCCGGTATGGAACGGCGGGTTGAGGACGATCACGCCCGCCGAGGCGTCGGGCAGGGCGGACAGCGCGTCGTCCCTGCTCACCCTGACCCGGTCGGCCACACCGTTGGCCGCCGCGGTTGCGGCCGTCGAGGCGGTCGCCGAGGCCGACTGGTCCGTGGCGTGCACCTCGAGGTCCGGGTGGGTCAGGGCGAGGTAGGCGGAGATGGCGCCGTTCCCGCAGCCCAGATCGATGACCTTCCCGGCGCGGAGATCGTCCGGCAGGGCGTCGGCCAGACCGCGCAGGTGGGGGAGCAGGAGCTGGGTCCCCGGGTCCAGCGCGGCTCCACCGAAGGTCGCGCCATAGGCGCGCAGTTCCAGGGGACGGTCGAGGCCGACGTCGAACCTCGCAGCCCGGGGGAAAGTGGACGTGGACGTGGGGCGGGGCTCCGCTGCCCGGAGGACACGCGACTTCTGGCGGGCCAGGCCGGCCGTGACGTCCCCGAAGTACCGGCCGAGCACGGCATTCATGGAGACGGACATGTGCTTGAGCCTGCCTCCGGCGATCACCTGTACGTCCGGTGCTCCGTGCGCGGCGATGGTCCAGGCGATCTCGTCGAGTTCGTCGAGCGATCGCGGGAGGCGCAGGAGGACGGTCGCGACGCCGTCGAGCAGCGAGCCGTCCAGGGGGCAGGGCCGGTAGGTGTCCGCCATGCCGGCGTCGGCGGCGTTCAGGGCGAGTGCCCGCTCGTGGACCACGCCGTCCTGGAACACCCGGATCGGCGTTCCGCCCCACAGCCCGACGGCACCCAGGGTGAGGGCCCCGTAGGAGTCGTTGATCGTCGCGACGCCGCCCCCGAGCGCGAGACGGTCCGCAGCGGTGTCGAGCAGCAGCCGGTCGGCCGCGTCGACGGCGACCAGCTCCGCGGACTCGATGTCGGGGCGGCGGCGCAGGCGGTCGGGGCTGAACGGAGTCACCCGCACCATCCTAGGTCCGCTCAGGGTTCGGTGGCAGAACCGGAGTCGGAGTCGTTGCTGTCCGCCTCCGGTTCCGTGCCGGCCCTCGGCTTGAAGAGCCAGTCGAGAGCCGTTCCCTCATGGCCACCACCGCCCGCCTGCAGGGGCGCGTCTCCGTCGGGCTGCTCCCCGTCCTCGGCGGGATCGGTGCTGTAGGGGGCGCGCGGCGGTGGAGGGAGGCGGTCGATCAGTTCGTTGGCCGCGTGGGCGAGGAGGTCCCGCTGGAGCGGCGGCAGGGTGAAGGAGCCGTGGAGGTAGGCCTCGACCTCGTACTCGCCGGCGTCTCCGCCCAGGCCGAAGTAGTGCAGCCAGAGCTCACTGGCCTCGATCTGCGCGTGGCGGATCGCCCGGAGGAGGTGGATCCGCTGATATTCGTGATCTGGATGGTTCTCCACGGGCTACGCCTTAGTGCGAGCTACCGGCGGTGCCGTCGATGACGGAGAGGGCTACGGCCCGCAGGTCCGTCTTCGTCGTCGATGCTTCGGACAGCATGCGGCGCAGAGCCGAGTCCGCGTCCAGTCCGTGCCGTTCCATCAGGATGCCCCGGGCGGTGTGGATGAGATCCCGGGTCCCGAGCGCGGCCTGCAGCGCCCTGCTCGCTGCCGCGGGTGCGCTGTCCGGTTGCGCGCTGCCCAGCAGCGTGGCCACCGGGGAGGCGAGGAGGGCCAGCTGCTTGCGGTCCTGGGCCGAGAAGGCGGACGGGAGGGGTGAATAGACCTTGAGGGCACCGATGCTCCTGCCGTCGTGCACGAGGACGGTGCTGAGGGTCGAACGCAACGGGAGGTCCGCGACCGCCTTCCGCCAGAGCGGCCATCGGTCATCGGATACGACGTCGTCGATCTGCACGGTCGTCTCCGCGGCCCACGCCGTCAGGCAGGGACCCTGGCCCAGTTCGTACTGCAGGGCATCGGCGGCCGCCACCACGTCGTCGGTGTAGCCGGTGCTGCGCTTGCGGCCCTGGTCGTCCATCAGGGACACACCCGCACCGAGCGAACCCGGGAACGACTTCTTCACGGCCTCGGCAAGGTCCTCGACCGCTCGTCCGGCCTTGCCTTCGGTGAGCAGGAGGCCCTTGAGTCTGGCGAAGACCACAGTCAGCTCTTCCATCGGAGAAGTCACAGTTCCAGCCTCGGCACCACAGTCGTTCGGATCGGATACAAAGTATCAGGATACACACGGCGGCCAGGTCTCCACGCGCTGTTCCACCGGCCCGCGGAGGGTGTAGGGAGGACGACCGGCGGCGTCCTGCCACTGCTCCGGCGCACCCAAGAGCTGCTTGCCCGTCGGTCGCTCCCGTGCCTAGGGTGGCTTCACTAAGCATGCTTCCCAATGAGCCCAGGAGTTGACGTGACCGGATCATCAGGCCATGACGCACTACCGTTGCCCGACTACGACCACATCCCGCTCGGCACCCTGCCCACGCGCATCACGGGCCTCGACGAGGGAGGCCTGCGCGCGCTGATCGACTACGAGGAGGCGCACGGGAACCGCCTTCCCGTGAAGCTCGTCCTGCAGCAGCGCCTGGAGGCGGTGCAGGGCGGTGCCGAACTGTCCGAGGGAGCGGGCACCTCGACACCCGAGGTGAGCAGCACGGCGGG
>NZ_CP024915.1:1108340-1108412 GCF_002953615.1 Arthrobacter agilis
AGGTTGAGGAGCCCGCTGAGTTTCCGGGGGGACAGGTCCGACAGCTCCTTCAGTTTCTTCATCTTCACCGGC
>NZ_CP024915.1:1108512-1122004 GCF_002953615.1 Arthrobacter agilis
TTCTCCTGCGCGGCGAGGAGCAGGAACAATTCGCGGAGCTGCTTGCGGTTGACGGACTTCGCGGCGAAGAAACGCCGCAGGGACAGGTCCTCCGGGCGGTAGTGCAGGATGGCCTGCGCGTCGAGTCCGTCGCGTCCGCCGCGGCCGATCTCCTGGTAGTAGCTGTCCAGGGAATCCGAGACGTCCGCATGGACGACGAAGCGCACGTCGGGTTTGTCGATGCCCATCCCGAAGGCCGTCGTCGCCACCACGATGTCGACCGACCCGTCGAGGAATCCCTCGTGCACCGCTTCGCGCTCCTTCTTCACCCGCCCGGCGTGGTAGACGTCCGCACGCCGCCCTCGCTCCTGCAGCTCGGAGGAGAGCCTGTCGGCGGCCTTCTTCGTCGCGACGTACACGAGCCCCGGACCCTCGAGCCCGAGGACCTGATCGCGGACGGCCCGCTGCTTGGCGTCTCCCTCGACGTGGTGCACGACGTCGAGGAAGAGGTTCGGGCGGTCGAACCCCTCCGCCAGGACGACCGGATCCTTCAGGTGCAGCCTGTCCACGATCTCCCTCTGCACGGGGTGAGAGGCGGTCGCGGTCAGGGCGACGACGGGAACACCGAGGTCCCGGACGAGGTGGCCGAGTTGGAGATAGTCGGGCCGGAAGTCGTGGCCCCAGGACGAGACGCAGTGCGCCTCGTCGACGACGACGAGGGAGACGTCGAGCGAGCGCAGTCGGGCGGCCACCTCGTCGCGTGCGACCTGCTCCGGTGCGAGGAAGAGGAACTTCGCCCGCGAGGACTCGTCGTCGTCCGCCGCTGCCGCCCAGGCCGCCTCGATCTCGCTCTTCTTTCTCCCCGAGTTGATCACGTGGGCGCGGGTGGCGCCGGCGCTCTCGTTGATCGCGTCCGCCTGGTCGTGCTGCAGTGCGATCAGGGGGGAGACCACGACGGCGACGCCCGGCATCGCGAGCGCCGGAACCTGGTAGATGGCCGATTTGCCGCTCCCTGTCGGCATCACGCAGAGAATGCTGTGCCCATCGAGCACCGCCTCCATGGCCCGCTTCTGGCCGGGGCGAAGGTCCCAGCCGAAGGTGGAAGCAGCGGTTTCCTTGAGATCCTGCAGGGTGACGGTCACGGTCCTCCTCGAAAAGGTAAGTCCCCTTAGCGTATTTCGGGGCACTGACACTTCCGCCCCGGAAGCGTGCGCCGCTGCTTCTTGACAGCTGGGCGGGGAGGCACGACTAGTCTTGCCTCATGCTGCGCATCGGACTGACAGGGGGCATCGCCGCGGGGAAATCCGTGGTGGCCCGCCGCTTCGCGGAGCTCGGCGCCGTGGTCGTCGACGCCGACCTCCTCGCCCGTGCTGCCGTGGAACCTGGTTCCGAAGGCCTCGCCGAGATCGTGGCCGCCTTCGGGACGGGGTTGCTGACGCCCGACGGTGCACTGGACCGGCCCGCCCTGGGCCGCCTCGTGTTCGCCGACGACGGCGCGCGCGAACGCCTCAATGCCATCGTGCATCCGCGGGTACGTGCGGGGGCGGCGAGGCTGATCGACGGAGCGCCGGCCGGTGCCGTCGTGGTCGAGGACATCCCGCTCCTCGTGGAGACGGGGCAGGCGTCCCGCTTCCACCTCGTCGTCGTCGTCGACGCCCCGGACGAGCTCCGCCTCCAGCGGATGGTCGATCAGCGGGGCATGCGGCGCGAGGACGCGGAACAGCGCATGGCAGCGCAGGTGTCGCGCGCGGACCGGCTCCGCGAGGCGGACGCCGTCCTGGCCAACGACCGCGGGCTCGCCGACCTCCTCGCGGCCTCGGATACCCTGTGGCACCAGCGCCTCCTGCCCTTCCGGAACACCCTGGACGCCGGCGGACATGAGCCCGGAGCGAACGTCCAGCCCGCGGAAGCGGGGCTGCCCGGCACGAGCGGACTCAGCCGGCGGATCGCGGCGAAGCTCCGGGCCGCGCTCCCGGCCTCGTCCGCCGCCTCGATCGTGGAATCCCGCCGTGGCGCTGCCCGCCACCCGCCCGACGACGTCTCCGCCGCCGCCGTGTCCGTGCTGTCAGGGGCGGGGGAGGAGTTCGACTCCCTCTCCGGCGCCATCGCCGCCGCCGGCTTCCCGCGAGTCGGAGCGGCTGCCCCGCCGGGCGCGGGCGGTCCGTTCGCGACACACCGCTGGGCCGATCCGGCCACCGACGTCACGGTGGTCGTGACCGCTCCTCCCGCTCCCGCCTGAGCCTCCGGCCCAGCCGTCGGCGAGGTTCAGCCGCGAGCAGATCCGAGGAGAAGTGTCACAGCAAGGGGCTACCGTTAAGCCATGAGTCTTGCGCAGGATATCAAGCGTGTCGTGGCACCCTTCGAGGTCATCAGCGAGTACCAGCCGGCGGGTGACCAGCCCACCGCCATCCGGGAACTGGCCGAGCGCATCAACGCGGGCGAGAAGGACGTCGTCCTGCTCGGCGCCACCGGTACCGGCAAGAGTGCGACCACCGCCTGGCTCATCGAGCAGGTGCAGCGCCCCACGCTGGTGATGGTGCAGAACAAGACCCTCGCCGCACAGCTCGCGAACGAGTTCCGGGAGCTCCTGCCCAACAACGCGGTCGAGTACTTCGTCTCCTACTACGACTACTACCAGCCCGAGGCCTACGTCCCGCAGACGGACACCTTCATCGAGAAGGACTCCTCCATCAACGAGGAGGTGGAGCGCCTCCGTCACTCCGCCACCAACGCGCTGCTGACGCGCCGCGACGTGATCGTGGTCGCGACCGTCTCCTGCATCTACGGCCTGGGAACGCCCGAGGAATACATCAACAAGATGGTCACGCTACGCCGGGGCGACCAGATGAACCGTGACGAACTGCTGCGGCAGTTCGTCGGCATGCAGTACACGCGCAACGACATGGACTTCCACCGGGGCACGTTCCGGGTGCGCGGCGACACGGTCGAGATCATCCCGATGTACGAGGAGCACGCGCTGCGGATCGAGTTCTTCGGCGACGAGGTCGAGAACATCTACACGCTCGATCCCCTGACCGGCAACGTGATCCGCGAGGAGGAGGAGATGTACGTCTTCCCCGCCTCGCACTACGTCGCCGGCCCTGACCGCATGACGCGGGCCATCAAGGACATCGAGGACGAGCTGCAGGTCCGGCTCGCGGAACTCGAGTCCCAGAACAAGCTCGTCGAGGCGCAGCGGCTCCGCATGCGCGTCACCTACGACCTCGAGATGATGCAGCAGATGGGCTTCTGCAACGGCATCGAGAACTACTCGCGCCACATCGACGGCCGGGACCCGGCCTCTGCGCCCCACTGCCTGCTCGACTACTTCCCGGACGACTTCCTCCTGGTCGTCGACGAGTCGCACGTGACCATCCCGCAGATCGGCGCCATGTACGAGGGCGACTCCTCCCGCAAGCGGACCCTCGTCGATCACGGCTTCCGCCTGCCGTCGGCGATGGACAACCGGCCTTTGAAGTGGGACGAATTCCTGGAGCGCATCGGCCAGACGGTGTACCTGTCCGCCACCCCGGGCAAGTACGAGCTCGGCAAGGCCGATGGCTTCGTGCAGCAGATCATCCGTCCTACCGGCCTCGTGGATCCCGAGGTGGTGGTCAAGCCGACCAAGGGACAGATCGACGATCTGCTCGGCGAGATCCGCAAGCGCGTCGAGATCAACGAGCGCGTGCTCGTCACCACCCTCACGAAGCGCATGGCCGAGGACCTCACCGGGTACCTCCTGGAGCACGGAGTGAAGGTGGAGTACCTGCACTCCGACGTCGATACCCTGCGGCGCGTGGAACTGCTGCGCGAACTGCGCATGGGCACCTTCGACGTCCTCGTCGGCATCAATCTGCTCCGAGAAGGCCTCGATCTTCCGGAGGTGTCGCTCGTGAGCATCCTCGACGCCGACAAGGAGGGCTTCCTGAGGAGCACCACCTCCCTGATCCAGACCATCGGCCGTGCTGCCCGTAACGTGTCCGGCGAGGTCCACATGTACGCCGACCGCATCACGGATTCCATGGAACGCGCGATCGACGAGACGAACCGGCGCCGGGCCATCCAGGTCGCGCACAACCTCGAGCACGGCATCGATCCGACGCCGCTGCGGAAGCGGATCGCGGACATCACGGACACGATCACCCGCGAGGACGCCGATACGCGCGCCCTGCTCGAGGAAGCGGGCAAGAACCGGAAGCCGAAGAAGGGTGCGGGCCGCCACGAGGGGCTGGCCTCGGTCCCCGCCGAGGACCTCACGGACCTGATCCAGCAGCTCACCGACCAGATGCATGCCGCTGCGGCCGAGCTGCAGTTCGAACTGGCCGGGCGCCTGCGCGACGAGGTGGGTGATCTGAAGAAGGAGCTCCGGCAGATGCAGTCCGCAGGCCACGCCTGATCCTGCGGGCAGTCGCGCGGGACGGCGCTGGACGAGCGGCGGAGGCACGTCAAGGAAGCCGGCGAGTGGTCATCCTGTGGTGATTAGTCGTCGGCTTTCCCGCTCCGCGGGTACCATGGACCGAACGTAGGGGAGTATCCCAAGCGCTACGGACGTCAACACGCTGAGCATCGTCGCTCGGCCGGGCGTAGCGGTCGGTCGGCGTCGAGCCGCGGCGGAGAGACTTACGGCCATTCACCGCACCCTCCGGAAGGTACTCCATGCCCGCGTTACCCGTCTGGTTTGAGATCGGCACGTTCGTCGTGCTCGGGATCATCCTGCTGTTCGATCTGCTGCTCGTGGTCAAGCGACCGCACGAGCCCTCCATGAAGGAGGCCGGACTGTGGGTGGCCTTCTACGTGGGGCTCGCCCTCGTGTTCGCGGCGCTGATGTTCGTCTTCACGGGGCCGGAGTACGGAGGCCAGTTCGTGGCCGGCTGGATCACCGAGTACAGCCTGAGTATCGACAACCTGTTCGTCTTCATCATCATCATGGCGCGCTTCTCCGTACCCAGGAAGTACCAGCAGGAAGTGCTCATGGTGGGCATCATCATCGCCCTGATCCTGCGCGGCATCTTCATCGCCCTGGGTGCGGCCGTCATCGAGAACTTCAGCTGGATCTTCTACATCTTCGGCGCCTTCCTGCTGTACACGGCCTACAAGCAGGCCACCGACTCCGGCGAGGACGAAGAGCACGCGGGCGACAACAAGCTGATCTCGAAGCTCAAGTCAGTCCTTCCGATGTCCGAGTCCTACGACGGCAACAAGGTGCGCACCGTCGTCGACGGCAAGAAGGTCTTCACCCCGATGCTCATCGTCTTCGTGACGATCGGACTGACCGACCTGCTCTTCGCCGTCGACTCCATCCCGGCCATCTTCGGCCTCACGCAGAGCGCGTCCATCGTCTTCACGGCGAACATCTTCGCCCTCATGGGCCTGCGTCAGCTCTACTTCCTGCTCGGCGGCCTGATGACGCGCCTCATCTACCTGAAGCACGCACTGTCCGTGATCCTCGCCTTCATCGGAGTGAAGCTCATCCTGCACGCCATGCACGTCAACGAGCTGCCGTTCATCAACAACGGTGAGCACATCGAGTGGGCGCCGGAGATCCCGACGTTCGTGTCGCTGGCCGTCATCGTGGCCACGATCATCATCGCCGTGATCGCGAGCCTCATCCGCTCGAGGGTCATCGAGGGCAACGAAGCGCGCGACGGTGTCGAGGAAGAGTCCTCCCCCGCGGTCGACGAGGGACTCGACGAGGCAGCCGATGAGGCAGGGACCAAGAACCCCCGCCACTAGCACCGCCTGACGGAGGCTCCTCGAGCCTCCGGACGACGAGGGACCCCGCACGATGTGCGGGGTCCCTCGTCGTTCGGCGTCGCTCGTTGTCGACCGGCGGCGCTACCGCCGGGTCATCGAGAGCAGCCGCTCGAAGATGCCCTCGCCGTCGTCGGCGATCCCGTCGTGGTGGAACTCGTCCGTCTCCCAGACCTCGAGGTTCCGGACGGCAGCTGCCGTCGCCAGCGAGAGCTCCCGATCGACGTAGATGTCGTGTCGGTAGACCGCGGCCGCGGCCGGGATCGTGTTGGTCGCCAGGACGTCGGCGTCGTAGAGCCTGCCCCAGTCATCCTTCTCCGCGAGGATCCCGGCCACGGCCTGCAGCGGCCGCAGCGCGGGATCCTCCTCGAAGTACCAGTCGTAGATCATCTCGCCGGTGAGGAGGGTGGCGTCGGCGTCCTCTCGGAACTGCGGGTACTCCTCGAGGACGCGCTGCGCGGCCCAGGAGGAGGCGGCGCCCTGGCAGTAGATCGATTCGTGCAGGAGGGCGTAGAGCGGCTGGGACGCCCTGCTCACGATGCCGGAGACCTGCTCGAGGAAGGTCGCGGACAGGCGCGGCCCGTCCGGGGTCTGTGTGAAGGCGTCCTCGAGCAGGTAGTGGAGGCCGTGGACCCGCGTGTTGCCACCGAGGAACGAACCGACCATCTGGAAGCGCCGCGCCGTGAGCCGCTCGCCGCTCGGCAGGTGTTCCTCGACGGCGTCGAGGTGGCGGGCGATCCGCGTCACGAGGTCCCGGTCCCCGGGGTACCAGGAGAAGTACTCGGCATTGCGTTCCTCGACCCGCCGGAACGTCGCCCGGTAGACCTCGTCGGGCGCTCCGGACAGGGGTGCGAGGCCTCCCGTGATGAGCGCGCGCTGCATTCCCTCGGGAGCGATCGACAGATAGGTGAGTGTGCAGAAGCCCCCGTAGCTCTGCCCGAACACCGTCCAGGGCGGGCTGCCCAGGCGGTGGCGGATCAGCTCGGCGTCCGCCACGATCGAGTCGGCACGGAAATGCGTGAGGTAGTCCGCCCGGGCCTGGGGCGTCGGCAGCGACGCGAGTGTCATGGCGTCGGCCGGGGTGGACAACCCCGTGCCCCGCTGGTCCAGCATGAGGATCCGGAACTCCCTGGCCGCGGACTTCAGCCACCCGGACAGTTGCGTGGCGCGGACCCCCCGCCCGCCGGGTCCGCCCTGGAGGAACAGCAGCCAGGGGAGACGGGAGACCTCGTCGTCGCCGTGGTCCAGGGACGAGTACTCGCGCGCGAACACCTCGATGGACGGCGACGCCGGGTCCGCGTGGTCGAGCGGCACACGGAATGTGTGGCCCGTCGCGCGCAGCCCGCGCATGACGGCCGTCCTTCCGACGGTGTGCCCGGCGGCAGGGTCGGCCGCATGACCGGCTGCTCGGTTGGCCGCATGACCGGCTGCATGACCGGCTGCATGACCGGCTGCCGGGTCGGCTGCCGGGTCGGCTGCATGACCGGCTGCCGGGTCGGCTGCATGACCGGCTGCATGACCGGCTGCAGGGTCGGCCCGGTGGTCGTCGTCGTGCAGCAGGGCGCGCCCGCTCATGACGCGGCGACCGCGGCGAGGGCGTCGCCCGTCAGCCGGAAGGTGCTCCATCCCGATTGCACCCGGGCGCCGAGGCTCTCGTAGAAGCGGATGGACGGCTCGTTCCAGTCCAGCACCGACCACTCGACGCGAGCGTAGCCCCGCTCCGCGGCGAGCTTCGCGAGGTTGGTGAGGAGGGCCTTGCCGTGACCGGCACCCCGGGCCTCGGGCCGCACGTAGAGGTCCTCGAGGTAGATCCCGTTGACCCCCTCCCACGTGGAGTAGTTGAGGAACCAGAGGGCGAAGCCCTGGACCTCCCCCCGGGCCTCGGCGACGTGGGCGTAGATCGTGGGGGCGTCCCCGAACAGCGCGGCGTCGAGGGATTCCGCCGTGTTCTTCACCGCGTCCGGCTCACGTTCGTAGAGGGCGAGGTCGTGGATGAGCTGGAGGATGACCGGGACGTCCGCCGGCCGTGCCTCCCGAATGGTAGTCATGCTCCAAGCGTAGCCATCCGTCCGCCTCCCTCCGCCCGCGGCCATCGTGTCCGCTGTGCGATGCGGACCGGGGCGGCGAGAACGGGGTCAGGCAGCGACGGGCGCCCCGACACCGAGGATCCGGACCACGGGGCTGCCGGCCTCGTCGGACGCCGCGAGGTCGATCTCGGCATTGATGCCCCAGTCCCTGTTCCCCTCCGGGTCCTTGAGGATCTGCCGCACCTTCCAGGCGCCCGGGACCTTCGTGATGAGGAGCAGATCGGGGCCGCGTGCCTCGGGGCCGTCGTCGATGTCCTCGTAGTCCCCGAAGTACCCGTCCATGGCGTCCGCCCACCGGTCCGCGGTCCAGCCCGAGTCGGCGTCGAGCGCAGCGAGGGCCTCGTCCTGCTCGTCGGCGAAGAGCTTGACGCGCTGGAACATCTCGTTGCGGACCATGACGCGGAAGGCCCGCTCGTTGGACGTCACCGAGGGTGGTTCCTCCGGCAGGTCGACGGCGGCAGCCGCAGCGGCACCCGCGTCGATCCCGGCGGCGAGCTGGGTCCATTCGTCGAGGAGGCTGCTGTCCACCTGGCGCACCAGTTCACCGAGCCACTCCAGGATGTCGCTGAGGTCCTCCCGGAGGGCCTCGACCGGCACGGTGTGACGCAGGGCCTTGTAGCAGTCGGCGAGATAGCGCAGGAGGATGCCCTCCGACCGCGTGAGCGCGTAGAAGGCGACGTACTCGCCGAAGCTCATGGCCCTCTCGTACATGTCGCGGACCACGGACTTCGGCGCGAGTTCGAAGTCGCCGAGCCAGGGCGCCGAGGCCCGGTACACGTCGAAGGCCTGCTGCAGCAGTTCCTCGAGCGGCTTCGGGTAGGTGACCTCCTCGAGCCGCGCCATGCGGGCGTCGTAGTCGATCCCCTCGGCCTTCATGGCGGCCACCGCCTCGCCGCGTGCCTTCTTCTCCTGCGCGTTGAGGACCTGGCGCGGCTTCTCGAGCGTCGCCTCGATGACGGACACGACGTCGAGCGCGTAGCCCGGAGCCTCGGGGTCGAGGAGTTCCAGGCTCGCGAGGGCGAACGGGGAGAGGGGCTGGTTCAGTGCGAAGTTCGCCTGGAGGTGCACCTTGAGGCGCACCTGGCGCCCGTCAGGCTCGGGTTCGGGCAGCCTCTCGACGATGCCGGCCGTGACGAGCTCGCGGTAGATGCCGATCGCGCGGCGCATCAGCCGCAGCTGCGAAGCGCGCGTCTCGTGGTTCTCGGTCAGCAGCCGTTTGGTCGCCGTGAAGGGATCACCGGGTCGCTCGAGCAGGTTCAGCAGCATCGAATGGCTCACCGAGAAGGACGACGTCAGGGGGTCCGGGATGCTCTCGACGAGCCGCTCGTAGGTGGGTTTCCCCCACGAGACGAAGCCCTGCTGCGGCTTCTTCCGGACCACCTGGCGCAGCTTCTTCTGGTCGTCGCCGAACTTCGAGACGGCCTTCGCCATGGCCTTGGCGTTCTCGACCACGTGCTCGGGCGCCTGGACGACCACGGTTCCCGCCGTGTCGTAGCCCGCGCGGCCGGCACGGCCCGAGATCTGGTGGAACTCGCGGGCGTTGAGCAGGCGCGTGCGCACGCCGTCGTACTTGCTGAGCGCCGTCAGGAGGACCGTGCGGATCGGCACGTTGATGCCGACCCCGAGGGTGTCCGTCCCGCAGATCACCTTCAGCAGGCCGGCCTGGGCGAGTTGCTCGACCAGGCGCCGGTACTTCGGCAGCATCCCGGCATGGTGCACGCCGATGCCGTGGCGCACGAGCCGGTTGAGTGTCTTCCCGAAGCCGGCGGAGAACCGGAACGTCGCGATCAGCTCGGCGATGCGGTCCTTCTCCTCCCGCGTGCAGATGTTGACGCTCATCAGGTTCTGCGCCCGCTCGATCGCTTCGGCCTGACTGAAGTGCACCACGTACACCGGAGCCTGGCGGGTGGAGAGCAGTTCCTCGAGGGACTCCTGCACCGGCGTCTCGACATAGTAGAAGTGGAGCGGGATGGGTCGTTCGACGGAGGTCACGGTCGCCGTCGCCCGCCCCGTGCGCTCGGTGAGGTCCTTCTCGAAGCGCGTGACGTCTCCGAGCGTCGCGGACATGAGGAGGAACTGCGCCTGCGGCAGTTCGAGCAGCGGCACCTGCCACGCCCAGCCGCGCTGGGGATCGGAGTAGAAGTGGAACTCGTCCATCACCACCGTGTCGACGTCGGCCGCCGCGCCCTCGCGCAGGGCGAGGTTCGCGAGGATCTCGGCCGTGCAGCAGATGATCGGGGCATCCTGGTTCACGCCGGAGTCGCCCGTGATCATCCCGACGTTCTCCGGGCCGAAAATGTCACAGAGCGCGAAGAACTTCTCGGAGACGAGCGCCTTGATCGGCGCCGTGTAGTAACTCGTACGCCCGTCGGCGAACGACTTCAGGTGTGCTGCGATCGCGACGAGGGACTTCCCCGAGCCGGTGGGCGTCGCGAGGATGACGTTGTTCCCCGAGACGAGCTCCATCGCCGCCTCGTCCTGCGCCGGGTAGAGCGTCAGGCCCCGCGCCGTCGCCCAGCCCGTGAAGGCCTCGTAGACCGCGTCCGCGGGAAGGTCGCCGTCGTCGTGCCGGGGCAGGTGCTCTTGGATCCTCATGATCCGTTCAGCCTACCGGTGGGGGAGTCGCCGCGGAGTTAGGGTGGATCATGCGCTGGGACCCGGGACTCTACGGTCGGCATGCGGGCCACCGCGGCCGGCCGTTCCTCGACCTCCTGGCGCGGGTGGGTCATGAGGCCCCACGCTCCGTCGTCGACCTCGGATGCGGGTCCGGGGAGCTGACCGAGGTCCTCGCACGCCGCTGGCCCACCGCGCAGGTGGTCGGGATCGACTCCAGCGCGGAGATGGTCGGTGCCGCACGGCGGAGGACGGCGCTCCCGAACCTGCGGTTCCAGCTCGGCGACCTGCGGAACTACGAACCCGGTGCCGACGACGTCCTGGTGACGAACGCCGCCCTCCAGTGGGTGCCGGGCCATCAGGGGCTTCTCGCCCGGTGGGCCGCAGCGCTGCCGGTCGGCGGCTGGCTCGCGCTGCAGGTGCCCGGTAACTTCTCGGCGCCGTCCCATGCCCTGCTGCGCAGCCATGCCGGCAGCGGGCAGTGGGCGTCACGGCTGCGCGGTGTGCTCCGCCACGACGACGCCGTCGGCGAGCCGATCGACTACCTCGGCATCCTCCTGGCCGCCGGGCTCGAGGCGGACGTGTGGGAGACGACGTACGAGCAGGTGCTCCCGGGGGAGGACGCCGTCCTCGACTGGGTGCGCGGCGCGGCCCTGCGGTCTGTGCTGGACGCACTGTCCGAGGATGAGGCCGCCGAGTTCGAGGCCGGGTACGGCGCGCTCCTGCGGGAGGCCTACCCCCGGGGCGAGCACGGCACGGTGTTCGGCTTCCGGCGGATCTTCGCCGTCGGGCACAGGACCGGCTGACGGGCCGCCCGCCTCGTCCTCCACCTCGTCCTGCCGCCGGCTACCAGCCGCGCTGCTTCCACTCCGCCAGCGAGCCCCGCTCGGCCCCGAGGGTCGTCCCGCCGCCATGGCCGGGGTGCACGATGGTGTCGTCCGGCAGGCGATCGAAGATGCGGGTCACGACGTCGTCGTACAGCGACGCGAACCGCTGCGGATCGCCCTGCGTGTTCCCGACCCCGCCGGGGAACAGCGAGTCGCCGGTGAAGAGGTGCGCAGGCCCGGTGGGGTCCCGGCAGAGCAGCGCGACGGACCCAGGCGTGTGCCCGCGCAGGGAGATCGCCTCGAGGTCGAATCCCTCGAAGGACCCGACATCGCCGTGCCTGAGGGGCACCTCGGTCGGTACCGCGATGTCCGGGACGTCCGCTTCGCCGGCAGCCGTGCGGGCCTTCGTGGCCTCCTTGACCTCTGCCAGCGCCCGTACGTGGTCCCAGTGCGAGTGGGTGGTGATGATCAGGGCCACCCGGGCCTCGGCGTCCGTGTCCTCCTGCGCGTCCGCGAGGAGCCCGAGGATCGCCGGGACGTCGTCGGCGGCATCGATGAGCACCTGTGCGCCGCTGGACTTCGACGTCAGCAGGTACACGTTGTTGTCCATCTCCGACACGGAGATGCGGCGGATGGTCATTGCGTCGAGGTCGTGCAGGGGGCCGGTCATGAGCACAGTGTAGGCATCCGCGCGCGCCGGGCGCGCGGACCCGACGGGTAGGGTTCGAGTACACCGCGAGGCGTTCTCCCGCGGCACCGTACCGTGGAAGGAACAGGGCGTGGAGCAGGGCATCCCCGGGTGGCTGACGCTGGACCCGCAGAGCGCCGTGCCGCCGTTCGAGCAGATCAAGCAGGCCATCCTGGCCGCGGCCAACTCCGGCGAGGCCGCCGTCGGCACGAGACTGCCACCGGTCCGAGCGCTCGCAGCGCACCTCGGCGTCGCCGCCAACACCGTCGCCCGTGCCTACCGCGAGCTGGAGCACGCCGGCGTCGTGGAGACGAAGGGGCGGGCGGGGACCACCGTCACGGCCGGGGGCGACGCCGCTCGACAGAAGGTGGGTGCCGCCGCCGATGTATTCGCCGCGGTGGTGCACTCCGCAGGGCTGTCCGAGTCCGATGCGGTCGCCATCGCGAGGGCGGCATTGCGCCGAGCGTGAACGGCACGCCGCAGGCCGCGGCAACCGTGCGGAAAACAGGGAATTCGAATATGTCTTCGAAGCCCTTTTCCCCTACAGTGGATGAGTGTCTATAGCAAATTCCCTCGAGCAGCACGCCCACAATCCGGAGCCCGCTCCCCAGGACCTGTCCCGGCTGATCGTCAAGGGCGCCCGCGAGCACAACCTGCGGAACGTCGACCTGGACCTCCCGCGCGACGCCATGATCGTCTTCACCGGCCTCTCCGGCTCGGGCAAGTCCTCCCTCGCCTTCGACACCATCTTCGCGGAGGGCCAGCGACGCTACGTCGAATCCCTCTCCGCCTACGCACGCCAGTTCCTCGGCCAGGTGGACAAGCCGGACGTCGACTTCATCGAGGGGCTCTCGCCGGCCGTCTCGATCGACCAGAAGTCCACGAGCAAGAATCCGCGTTCCACCGTCGGCACCATCACCGAGATCTACGACTACATGCGGCTCCTCTGGGCGCGTGTCGGCCGCCCCCACTGCCCGGTCTGCGGCGAGCCGGTGGCGAAGCAGACCCCCCAGCAGATCGTGGACCAGCTGCTCGAGCTCGACGAGGGCACACGCTTCCAGATCCTCGCTCCCGTCGTGCGGGCGCGCAAGGGCGAGTTCGTCGACCTGTTCCAGGAGCTCACCGCGAAGGGCTATTCGCGCGCCCGGGTGGACGGCAAGCTCATCCAGCTGAGCGACCCGCCGAAGCTGGGCAAGCAGTACAAGCACACCATCGAGGTCATCATCGACCGCCTCGTCGTCAAGGGCGGCATCCAGCAGCGCCTCACCGACTCCGTCGAGACGGCCCTCAAGCTCGCCGACGGTCGCGTGCTCGCGGAGTTCGTGGACCTCCCGGAGGACGACGAGAAGCGCCTCCACGCCTTCTCCGAGCACCTCGCCTGCCCGAACGAGCACCCGCTCGCCATCGACGAGATCGAGCCGCGCTCGTTCTCGTTCAACAACCCCTTCGGCGCCTGCCCGGCCTGCACGGGGATCGGGACGAAGCTCGAGGTCGACGAGGAGCTCGTGGTCCCCAATCCGGACCTGAGCCTCGCGGAGGGCGCCATC
>NZ_CP024915.1:1122104-1126912 GCF_002953615.1 Arthrobacter agilis
GCGCCGTGGTCGCTCGGTACCGCGACGCTCGAGTACTGGACCCGCCTGCTCGAAGGGCTCGCGTCCGAGCTGACGTTCGACATCACCACGCCGTGGCGCAAGCTCCCGGACCGTGCCCGCGAGGCCGCCCTGTACGGCAAGGACCACAAGGTCGTGGTGCAGTACAAGAACCGCTTCGGGCGGGAGCGCAAGTACAGCACGGGCTTCGAGGGCGCCATCCAGTACATCCAGCGCAAGCACGCGGAGACGGAGTCCGACAACGCGCGGGACCGCTACGAGGAGTACATGCGGGAGATCCCGTGCCCCACCTGCGGCGGGGCACGTCTGAACCCGGCGTCGCTGTCCGTGCTGATCAACGGGCGCTCCATCGCCGAGGTCTCGGCCATGCCGATGCGCGACTGCGCCGAGTTCCTCGACAACCTCGTGCTGACCGGCCGCGAGGCCCAGATCGCCAACCAGGTGCTCAAGGAGATCCAGGCGCGCCTGACGTTCCTCCTCGACGTCGGTCTCGAATACCTCAACCTCGAACGCGCCTCGGGCACCCTCTCCGGCGGCGAGGCCCAGCGCATCCGCCTCGCCACCCAGATCGGGTCCGGTCTCGTCGGCGTCCTCTACGTGCTCGACGAGCCGTCGATCGGCCTGCACCAGCGGGACAACCGCCGCCTCATCGAGACCCTCACCCGGCTGCGCAACCTCGGCAACACGCTCATCGTCGTCGAGCACGACGAGGACACCATCGCCGAGGCCGACTGGATCGTCGACATCGGACCGGGTGCCGGCGAGCACGGCGGCGAAGTGGTCCACTCGGGCCTGCTCGAGGACCTGCTCACCAACGAGAAGTCCCTGACCGGCGACTACCTCTCGGGACGGCGCAGGATCGAGATCCCGAAGAAGCGCCGGAAGATCGACCGTTCCCGCCAGCTGAAGGTTGTCGGCGCTCGCGAGCACAATCTCACGAACGTCGACGCGACGATCCCGCTCGGCGTGCTCACCGCCGTCACCGGTGTGAGCGGATCCGGCAAGTCCACGCTCGTCAACGACATCCTCTACAAGGTGCTGGCGAACAAGCTGAACGGCGCCAAGCAGGTGGCCGGGCGGCACAAGCGGATCGACGGGCTGGAGCACCTGGACAAGGTCATCCACGTCGACCAGAGCCCCATCGGCCGCACTCCGCGCTCGAACCCGGCGACGTACACCGGCGTGTTCGACAACATCCGGAAGCTCTTCGCGGAGACCACGGAGGCGAAGGTCCGCGGATACCTGCCGGGCAGGTTCTCGTTCAACGTCAAGGGCGGCCGCTGCGAGGCTTGCTCCGGTGACGGCACACTGAAGATCGAGATGAACTTCCTGCCGGACGTCTACGTCCCGTGCGAGGTCTGCCACGGGGCCCGGTACAACCGCGAGACGCTCGAGGTGCACTACAAGGGCAAGACCATCGCGGACGTGCTCGACATGCCCATCGAGGAGGGGGCCGAGTTCTTCGCGGCCTTCAGCCCCATCGCACGGCACCTCAACACCCTCGTGGAGGTCGGACTGGGCTACGTCCGCCTCGGCCAGCCGGCCACCACGCTGTCCGGCGGCGAGGCGCAGCGCGTGAAGCTCGCGAGCGAACTGCAGAAGCGGTCCAACGGCCGCAGCATCTACGTCCTGGACGAGCCGACGACGGGCCTGCACTTCGAGGACATCCGCAAGCTCCTGCTGGTCCTGCAGGGCCTGGTGGACAAGGGCAACACGGTCATCACCATCGAGCACAACCTCGACGTCATCAAGAGCGCCGACTGGGTGATCGACCTCGGCCCGGACGGCGGCTCGGGCGGCGGTCAGATCATCGCCACGGGCACGCCGGAGCAGGTGGCGACCAATGAGCGGAGCTACACGGGGACGTTCCTGAAGGAGATCTTCGACAAGGTCGGATAGGGCCCTGCCGCACGCCTGATATACCCGGGAGGGCATGCATGATGCATGCCCTCCCGGTGCTATGGCAAGCTTGCCGGGTGGCAAATATGCATTCGCTGATACTCTTCGACCTCGACGGCACCCTCGTCGACCCGGCAGGGGCCATCACCGGAGGCATCAGCTCGGCCCTGGTGAGCCACGGGTTCCCCGAGCCCGACGACGACGCCCTCCAGGCCATGGTCGGGCCGCCGCTCGCCCACTCCCTCACCGCCCTCGCAGGGGTCCCGGCGTCCCGGGTCCAGGAGGTCATGGCGACCTACCGCGCGGGCTACGTCGCGACCGGCATGGCACGCAGCCGCCCCTACCCGGGGATCGCACGGTGCGTCGAGGCGCTGACCGACGCGGGAGCGGTGGTCGCCGTGGCGACCCAGAAGCCCGAGTGGCTCGCCGAGGAACTGCTCGAAGCGCAGGGCCTGCGGCATCTCTTCGCCTCCGTCCACGGATCCCCGCGCGACGAGGCCGCGACCGTCGGCGGCAAGGCCCCGATCATCCGGGCGGCGCTCGAACGACACGCGTCCGACGCCCTCCGGCCGGTGATGGTCGGCGACCGCCGGCACGACGTCGAGGGCGCGGCCGCCAACGGGATCGCCTGCATCGGCGTCGGGTGGGGCTTCGCCGCACCCGGCGAACTGGAGGACGCGGGAGCTGCCGCGGTCGTGCACACCGCCGACGACCTGCTGGAGGTACTCCGTGGGGGTCTATGACCTGACGCGCAGCACGACCCGCGGCCTGATCAGCACGCTGTGCCGGCCCACCGTCGAGGGACTCGGCAACGTGCCGAAGGACGGCCCTTTCATCGTCGCGCCCAACCACCTGTCCTTCCTCGACAGCGTGCTGGTCCAGGCGCTGATGCCACGACCGGTCGCGTTCTTCGCCAAGGCGGAGTACTTCACCGGCTCGGGCGTGAAGGGCGTCCTGATGAAGTCGTTCTTCGAGGGCGTCGGCTCCATCCCCGTGGAGCGCGGGCAGCAGGCCGCCAGCGTGCAGGCGCTCCGGACGCTCCTCGACCTGCTGGAGCAGGGCGACGGTGTCGGCATCTATCCCGAGGGCACGCGCTCACGCGACGGCCGGCTCTACCGGGGGAGGACGGGCGTCGGCTGGCTCGCGCTCACCACCGGTGCGCCCGTGGTGCCGGTCGGGCTCCTCGGCACCGACGCCCTGCAGCCGGCAGGGAAGAAGGGCGTCCGCCCGCAGCACTTCACCCTGCGGATCGGCGAGCCCCTGGTGTTCGCGAAGACCGGACCCGGACACCCCCTGCCCGCACGCCGCAGCGCGACGGACACGATCATGGACAGCATCGCCGCCCTCACCGGCCAGGAGCGCGTCCCGCACTACAACCAGAGCCCCGCGACCGACTAGGCCCGCCCGTCAGCGGTCAGCGGAAAGGACGCTCCGGGGTCGGGGCATGTCACCGTCCAGCCCTAGGATGAATGGCGTGGCGAACCCAGTGACATACCGGCCCAAGACAGGCGAGATACCGCTCGATCCCGGTGTGTACCGCTTCCGCGACGAGCACGGCCGGGTCATCTACGTGGGCAAGGCCAAGAACCTCAGGTCGCGGCTGAACTCCTACTTCGCCAACCCCCAGGGGCTGCTCGCGAAGACCCGCACCATGGTCTTCACCGCCGCGAGCGTCGAATGGACCGTCGTCGGCAGCGAGCTCGAGGCGCTCCAGCTCGAGTACACGTGGATCAAGGAGTTCGACCCGCGGTTCAACGTCATGTTCCGGGACGACAAGTCGTACCCGTACCTGGCCGTCACCATGGGGGAGAAGTACCCGCGCGTGCAGGTCCTGCGGGGGGACAAGAAGAAGGACACCCGCTACTTCGGCCCCTTCTACCCGGCGAAGGCCATCCGCGAGACGGTCGACACCATGATCCGGGTCTTCCCCGTCCGGACCTGCAGCGCCGGCGTCTTCAAGCGCGCCGAACGGACCGGCAGGCCGTGCCTGCTCGGCTACATCGACAAGTGCTCGGCGCCGTGCGTGGGCCGGATCACCCCCGAGGACCACAGGGCCCTCGCGGAGGACTTCTGCGACTTCATGTCCGGCGAGGCGAAGAAGTTCATCTCCGGACTCGAGAAGAAGATGGCGGAGGCCGTCGCCGAGCTCGACTACGAGTCCGCTGCCCGCCTGCGCGACGACATCGCAGCCCTGCGCCGTGTGTTCGAACGCAACACGGTGGTCCTCAGCGAGGACACCGACGCCGACATCTTCGCGCTGAAGGAGGACGAACTGGAGGCCGCCGCCCAGGTCTTCCACGTCCGGGGAGGCCGCATCCGCGGCCAGCGCGGTTGGGTCGTCGAGAAGGTCGAGGACATGGAGACACCCGACCTCGTGGAGCACCTGCTGCAGCAGGTGTACGGCGAGGGCAACAGCAGCAACGAGCAGATCCCCCGAGAGGTCCTCGTCCCGGTCCTGCCGAGCAACTCCGACCAGATGCTCGAATGGCTCCGCGGCCTCCGGGGCGCGCGGGTCGACGTCCGGGTCCCGCAGCGCGGTGACAAGGCCACTCTCATGGGCACCGTGGAGCAGAACGCCGCGGACGCCCTGCGCCTCCACAAGAGCCGCAGGGCCGGCGACATCACCACCCGGTCGGCCGCCCTGCAGGAACTGCAGGAGGCCCTCGACCTGCCCCAGCCGCTGATGCGCATCGAGTGCTTCGACATCTCGCACGTGCAGGGAACCAACGTGGTGGCCTCGATGGTCGTCGTCGAGGACGGTCTGCCCCGGAAGTCCGAGTACCGCAAGTTCTCCATCACGGGCGACGCCGCCCGGGACGACACCGCCTCCATGTACGACGTCATCTACCGGCGGTTCCGCAACTACCTCGCGTACAAGGCCGGCGACACCC
>NZ_CP024915.1:1127138-1140286 GCF_002953615.1 Arthrobacter agilis
ACGGAGCTCGTGGCGCGGACGCCGCAGTCCATCCCCAAGCTCGCCGTGGTCATCGACGTCCGCGGCAAGGAGCTCTTCAACGACATCAAGGCATCGCTGGACGGGTTGCGGGCGGCCGGGGTCGGCTACCGCGTGCTCTTCCTCGATGCCGACGACGCCGTCCTGGTGCGCCGGTTCGAGCAGGGTCGCCGGCCGCATCCGCTGCAGGCGGACGGCCGGATCCTCGACGGCATCGCGGCGGAGCGCGACGTGCTCAGGGAGCTGAAGCACACGTCGGACATCGTGATCGACACGAGCGAGCTCAATGTGCACGCCCTCGCGACGAGTGTGACCGAGCTGTTCTCCGAGTCCGGCCCCATCGTCCTCCGCCTCAACGTCATGAGCTTCGGTTTCAAGTACGGCCTCCCGGTGGACGCCAACTACGTGGCGGACGTCCGCTTCATCCCGAATCCGCACTGGGTGCCGGTCCTGCGACCCCAGACCGGGCTCGACGCGCCCGTGCGCGACTACGTGCTCGGCGCGCAGGGCGCCGGTGACTTCATCGACCGGTACGTCCACGCCCTCGTCCCGGTCCTGGACGGCTACCGCCGCGAGAACAAGCACTACGCCACCATCGCGGTCGGCTGCACCGGTGGCAAGCACCGGTCCGTCGCCGTGACCGAGGAGATCGCACAGCGCCTGGCCCAGCTGCCGGGCGTGCAGGTCGCTGCTCACCACCGAGACCTCGGGCGTGAGTAGTGGCCCTGTTCTCCGGGTCCCTCCCCCTCGTCCCGCCCGCGGCCCGCAGGAAGGGTGACGGACCGGGCCCCGGCCCGTCCGTCGTCGCGCTCGGCGGCGGGCACGGGCTGTCGGCGTCGCTGTCCGCCCTGCGGCTCCTGACCCAGGAACTGACCGCCGTGGTGACCGTGGCCGACGACGGCGGGTCCTCGGGGCGGCTGCGCCGCGAACTCGGTGTCCTGCCACCGGGCGACCTCCGGATGGCCCTCGCGGCGCTCTGCGACGACACGGACTGGGGGCGCACCTGGCGTGACGTGATGCAGCACCGCTTCACCTCCCGGGACGGCGTCGAGGGCTCACTCGACGACCACGCCATGGGCAACCTCCTGATCGTCACGCTGTGGGAGCTCCTCGGTGATCCGGTCGCCGGCCTGCAGTGGGCCGGCGCCCTGCTCGGCGCGCGGGGCAGGGTCCTGCCGATGGCCAGCGTGCCCCTGACGATCGAGGGCGACCTGCTCAGCGAGGTGCAGGGGTCCCTGCGCGTGACGACCGTGACGGGACAGGCCCGACTGGCCGTGGCCGCCGACACCGGCAACGTGAGCAACGTGCGCCTCCTCCCGGCAGCAGCACCGGCCTGCAGGGACGCCCTGGAAGCCATCGAGCTGGCCGACTGGGTGGTCCTCGGGCCGGGGTCCTGGTACACCTCGGTGCTGCCGCACCTGCTGCTTCCCGAGCTCCGGGACGCCCTGTGCCGGACCTCCGCCAAGCGGTGCCTCACCATGAACCTCACCAACGACACCAAGGAGACCCAGGGCATGAGCGCGGTCGACCACCTCAGCGTGATCTCCCGCTACGCACCGGATTTCACCGTCGACGTGGTGCTCGCCGACCCCGCGGTGGTAACAGACCGCGAGGAGTTCGAGCGGGCCGTCGCAGGAATGGGCGGACGGGCGGTCTTCGGTACAGTGGGAGTTTCGACCGGTAAGCCCGTACATGATCCCCTGCGGCTGGCGACGTCCTACAACGACATGTTCGGGGAGAACTAGGAGTGTATCTGTGGCCCTGACCGCCGATGTCAAAGAGGAGCTGTCCCACCTCGACGTCAAGAAGTCCTCGGTCCGCAAGGCCGAGGTGTCCGCGCTGCTGAGATTCGCCGGGGGCCTCCATATCATCTCCGGCAGGATCGTCATCGAGGCCGAGGTGGACCTCGCCTCGACGGCGCGCAGGCTCCGGGCGACCATCGCCGAGGTGTACGGGCACAACAGCGAGATCATCGTCGTCTCGGGCGGCGGCCTCAAGCGGGGCAACCGCTATGTGGTGCGCGTGGTGCGCGAAGGGGAGTCCCTCGCCCGCCAGACCGGACTCCTGGACAGCCGTGGCCGCCCCGTCCGGGGATTGCCGTCCGCCGTCGTCAACGGCTCGACGGCGGACGCCGAGGCCGTCTGGCGCGGCGCGTTCCTCGCACACGGCTCCCTGACGGAACCCGGCCGCTCCTCCTCCCTCGAGGTCACCTGCCCCGGCCCGGAGTCCGCCCTGGCACTCGTCGGGGCAGCACGGCGGCTCGACATCGCCGCGAAGGCGCGGGAGGTGCGCGGCGTGGACCGCGTGGTCATCCGCGACGGCGACACCATCGCCGCCCTCCTGACGCGCATGGGCGCGCACGACGCGCTCATGGTGTGGGAGGAGCGCCGGATGCGCAAGGAGGTGCGGGCCACGGCGAACCGCCTCGCGAACTTCGACGACGCCAACCTGCGCCGGTCGGCACAGGCCGCCGTGGCCGCGGGCGCGCGCGTCGAGCGTGCCCTTGAGATCCTCGGCGAGACGGTGCCCGAACACCTGCGCTACGCGGGGGAGTTGCGGGTGGCCCACAAGCAGGCGAGCCTGGACGAACTCGGCCGCCTGGCGGACCCGCCCATGACCAAGGACGCCATCGCCGGCCGCATCCGGCGCCTGCTCGCCATGGCGGACAAGAGGGCGTCGGACATCGGGATCCCGGGGACCGATGCGAATGTGACCGCGGACATGCTCGACGAGTGAAGAAGTGCATAGGATGGAACGACAAGCCCGCTTCTGATCAGGTGGGCCGCCTGCCGTCCGGGCTCCCGCTGGAGTCGACGGGCGCGCCGGCACCTGGGACCACTACATGGAGGACTACGTGAGCGAATACGTACTGCCGGATCTCGATTACGACTACGCGGCCCTGGAGCCGCACATCTCGGGCCGGATCATGGAGCTGCACCACTCCAAGCACCAGGCCACCTACGTCAAGGGCGCCAACGACGCCCTCGCCCAGCTCGCCGAGGCCCGCGCGACCGGGCAGTTCGGGACAATTCCCAAGCTCTCCAAGGACCTCGCCTTCCACGTCGGCGGCGTCATCAACCACAGCATCTTCTGGAAGAACATGTCCCCCGAGGGCGGCGACAAGCCCGAGGGTGAACTGGCCGCGGCCCTGGACGACGCGTTCGGATCCTTCGACGCGTTCCGCGCCCACTTCACGGCCGCCGCCACCTCCCTGCAGGGTTCCGGCTGGGCCGTGCTCGCCTACGAGCCGCTCGGCCAGAACATCGTGATCGAACAGCTCTACGACCAGCAGGGCAACGTCCCCGTGGGCACCGTGCCGCTGCTGATGCTGGACATGTGGGAGCACGCCTTCTACCTGGACTACGTCAACGTCAAGCCCGACTACGTCAAGGCCTGGTGGAACCTGGTGAACTGGGCCGACGTCCAGACCCGCTTCCAGGCGGCACGCACCGGCGCCTCGGTGCTCATCACGCCCGGCCGCTGACCGGCCACCACCACACGCCCCGCGCAACCGGGGCGATCCACGTCCGGAGTGCGTGCGGAACGCCGCGCTGAGTAAGGTTGGAGCCGTGCAGGGACGCGTCCCCGCACGGCTCCGGCGACGGACACCGCTCCGCAGGGAGCCAGCAGGACCCGATTCACTTCGGCACGAAGGTGTGCCCGGTACCAGATTTATTCGTCGCCGGCATCACCCGAGAAGGGTCATCGCGGCGGCACCACCTATGAAGGAGATGGAAACCAGTGACTACTCGTGTTGGAATCAATGGCTTCGGCCGCATCGGTCGCAACTACTTCCGCGCGGCCCTCGAGCAGGGTGCGGACCTCGAGATCGTTGCCGTCAACGACCTGACGAGCCCCGAGGCCCTCGCCCACCTGCTGAAGTACGACTCCGTGACCGGCCGCCTGAAGGCCTCCGTCGAGGTCGACGGCGGTGACCTCGTGGTCGGTGGCAAGCGCGTCAAGGTACTGGCCGAGCGCGATCCCGCGAACCTGCCCTGGAAGGACCTCGGCGTCGACATCGTGATCGAGTCCACCGGGTTCTTCACCAAGGCGTCCGACGCGCAGAAGCACATCGATGCCGGCGCCAGGAAGGTCCTGATCTCCGCCCCCGCGTCCGACGAGGACCTCACCGTGGTGCTCGGCGTCAACGACGGCGACTACGACCCCGAGAACCACCACATCATCTCGAACGCGTCCTGCACCACGAACTGCCTCGGCCCGCTCGCCAAGGTGCTGAACGACTCCTTCGGCATCGAGCGCGGTCTCATGACGACGATCCACGCGTACACCGCCGACCAGAACCTCCAGGACGGCCCGCACAAGGACCTCCGCCGCGCACGGGCCGCAGCGATCAACATGGTGCCCACCTCAACGGGTGCGGCCAAGGCGATCGGTCTCGTCCTGCCGGAGCTCAAGGGCAAGCTCGACGGCTACGCCATCCGCGTCCCCGTCCCCACCGGTTCGGCCACCGACCTGACGGTCACCCTGGGCCGCGAGGTCACCGCCGACGAGGTCAACGCCGCCTACAAGGCTGCCGCTGCCGACGGTTCGCTCAAGGGCTACCTCTCCTACACGGAGGACCCGATCGTCTCCTCGGACATCGTGACGGATCCGGCGTCGTGCATCTTCGACTCCGGACTGACGAAGGTCCTCGGCAACCAGGTCAAGGTCGTGGGCTGGTACGACAACGAGTGGGGCTACTCGAACCGCCTGGTCGACCTGACCGAAATCGTCGCTGCCAAGCTCTCCTAGGCGATCGCCCGTGGCTTACGCAACGCTCGACGACCTCCTCGCCGAAGGCGTCCGCGGACGCCGTGTCCTCGTCCGCTCGGACCTCAACGTGCCCCTCGAGGGCGACGTCCCGGAGTTGAAGGTCACCGACGACGGCCGCGTACGCGCGTCCCTGCCCGTTCTCCGCAGGCTGAGCGAGGCAGGGGCGGCCGTGATCGTCCTGGCGCACCTCGGACGGCCCAAGGGCGCACCCGAGCAGAAGTACTCGCTCGCGCCGGCCGTGGACGTCCTCCGGGACCTCGCGGACTTCCCGGTCACGCTCGCGCCGGACACCACGGGTGAGGGTGCCCGCAGCGCGGCCGCAGCCCTGGCCGAGGGGGAGGTGCTCGTCCTCGAGAACGTGCGCTTCGACGCGCGTGAGACGAGCAAGGACGACGCCGAGCGGTCGGCCTTCGCCCGCGAGATCGCGGACCTGGCCGGCCCGGACGGCGCCTACGTGGACGACGCCTTCGGTGCGGTGCACCGGAAGCACGCGAGCGTGTACGACATCGCCGCGCTGCTGCCGTCCTACCAGGGTGATCTGGTCAAGGCCGAACTCGTGGTCCTGGAGCGGCTGACGAAGGATCCGCAGCGGCCCTTCGTCGTCGTGCTCGGTGGTTCCAAGGTGTCCGACAAGCTGGCCGTCATCGAGAACCTGATCGGCACGGCGGACCGTATCCTCGTGGGCGGCGGCATGCTGTTCACGTTCCTCGCGGCCCAGGGCCACAAGGTGGGCGCGAGCCTGCTCGAGGAGGACCAGATCGAGACCGTTCGCGGCTACCTCGAGCGGGGCTCCCGTGACGGCACGCAGTTCGTCCTCCCGACCGACATCGTCGTGGCGGAGAAGTTCTCCGCCGACGCCGGTTCGGGCGTTGTCGCCGCGGACGCCATCGAGTCGGGGACGTACGGAGCGACCGGCATCGGCCTCGACATCGGCCCCGTGACGGGTGCGGACTTCGCCGCGAACATCGCCGAGGCGAGGACCGTCTTCTGGAACGGGCCGATGGGCGTCTTCGAGTTCGAGGCGTTCGCCGGCGGTACCCGGGCGGTCGCCCAGGCCCTCGTCGACGCACAGGCGGACGGCGCCCTGACCGTGGTCGGCGGCGGCGACTCCGCCGCTGCCGTCCGCGGCCTCGGCTTCGCCGACGACCAGTTCGGGCACATCTCGACCGGTGGCGGCGCGAGTCTGGAATACCTCGAAGGCAAGGAACTGCCCGGCCTCACGGCTCTCGCCCGCGACTAGCGGGAGGGCGGGACGATCGACCGTCCGGCAACGGGCGCACAGGAAGAGCGGGATCCGCGGGGCCGAGGCCGCGCGGATCCCGCCCCCATGCAACGAACAGATGGAGTAGGACGATGACCACCTCGACCAACGGCGCCTTCGACCGCCGCCCGCTCATCGCGGGGAACTGGAAGATGAACCTGGACCACATGCAGGGCATCACCTTCCTGCAGAAGCTGGCCTGGACCCTCGACGACGCGGGCCACGACTTCTCGCGCGTCGAGGTCTCGGTCTTCCCGCCCTTCACCGATCTGCGCGGCGTCCAGACGCTCGTCAAGGGTGACAACCTCGACGTCGTCTACGGCGGCCAGGATCTCTCACCCGAGGATTCCGGCGCGTACACGGGGGACATCTCCGGTCAGTTCCTGGCCAAGCTCGACTGCACCTACGTGCTGGTCGGACACTCCGAACGGCGGACGATCCACTCCGAGTCGGACGCGCTGCTCAACCGGAAGGTGCACGCCGCCTACCGCCATGCACTGGTGCCCGTGCTGTGCGTCGGCGAGGGCCTCGAGATCCGGCAGGCCGGAACGCATGTCGCCTCGACGCTCGAGCAGCTCCGCCAGGGCGTCGCAGGCCTGACGCCGGAACAGGCGTCCGCCCTCGTGGTCGCGTACGAGCCCGTCTGGGCCATCGGTACGGGTGAGGTCGCCGGACCGGAGGACGCGCAGGAGATGTGCGCCGCCATCCGCGCCGAACTCGGCTCCCTCTTCGATGCGGAGACCGCCTCGAGGACGCGCCTGCTCTACGGCGGCTCGGTGAAGGCGGCGAACGCCGCGAGCATCCTCAAGGAGCGCGACGTCGACGGCGTGCTCGTCGGCGGTGCGAGCCTCGACGTGTCCGAGTTTGCTAGTATTGTCAGGTTCGAACAGCATCTGGTGACAGACTAGTTCCGTGCGCCGGCCGCTCCGCTGAGCGGCTACCGAGCCTTGAAAGGGCCCCGTGGAAATCCTCCGTATCATCCTGCTCGTCCTGCTCGGGATCACGAGTCTCCTGCTGACCCTCCTGATCCTGCTCCACAAGGGACGTGGCGGTGGTATGTCGGACATGTTCGGTGGCGGCATGACCTCGAGCATGGGATCGTCCGGGGTCGCCGAGCGCAACCTCAACCGGTTCACGGTGGCCCTCGGACTCGCATGGGGCGTGGTCATCGTGGCCCTCGGCCTCATCCAGCGTTTCGCCGGCGAGTCGTAGGGCACAGCACACAACCGTACGGAGAAGGCCCCCGCTTCCAGCAGGAAGCGGGGGCCTTCGTCATCGACGGGCCGTCGTCAGCCGACGGACTCCTCCTCGTCCTCGTGGTCGATCAGGCGCCCGGGCAGCTTCTGTGCCGCGTCCTGGTCGATCAGCCACAGGGTCTTCCGCACCCCGCGCGCCCCGGCGGCGGGGACCTGGACATGGCCGGCTCCCGCGAGGGCCAGTCCCACGGCACCGGCCTTGTCGCTGCCGCTGACGGACAGCCAGACCTCCTGGGCGGTGTTGATCGCCTCCAGCGTCAGCGAGATGCGCTGCGGCGGAGGCTTGGGCGCATCGGCGACCCCCACGGTCGTCTCGCCCTTGGTGCGGATGCCGGCCATCTCCGGGAAGAGCGAGGCGACGTGCGCATCGGGTCCGACACCGAGCAGGAGGACGTCGAAGCGGGGTAGGCGCGGATCGGGCTGTACCGTGTCCTCGTCCGCCGCGCGTTCGGCCTTCGCGGCCACCGCCAGCTGTTCGGCGTAGTCGAGGGCGGCCGCGTCCTCGTCGGGGAACTCGTCCTTCGAGCCGAACTCATGGATCTTCACGGGGTCGACGGCGACACGGTCGAGGAACGCGGTGCGCGCCTGGACGGCGTTGCGGTCCGGGTCCTCGGCGCGCAGGAACCGCTCGTCACCCCACCAGAAGTGCACGTTCGCCCAGTCGACCGCCGTGTGCGCCGGTGATTCCACGACGGCCTGCAGGGCCGCCGTGCCGATCGAGCCGCCCGTGAGGACCACGGTGGCCGTGCCGCGGTCGCTCTGCACATCGACCAGGCGCGTGATCAGTCGCGCCGCCACGGCCGCCGCCAGGGATGTCGGGGAAGGATGGATGCTGACTTTCGGTTCAGCGCTCATACGGTCACACGCTCCTCAGGTTGGTCAGGGCGAGTCCTTCGGTGATGACCTCTCCGAAGACCTCGTCGGGGTCGAGCCGCCTCAGCTCCTCGGCGAGGCAGTCGCGCAGGCCCCGCCGCGGCAGCGAGATGCGCTGGACGGGCTGGTCCGGCTGGTGCAGCTCGGCGACGTCGTGGTGCGGACGGTGGAGTTCGATGTCCCCACCGTCACGCATGAGGCGCACGCGTTTGAGTCCGGTGCCGGCCGGCCCCGCGGTGATATCGACGGGCGCGTCCAGCGCCCGTGTGAGCCAGGCGGCCAACAGGACGGTGCTGGGGGAGTCCGACGCGCCCTCGACGGTGACCGCCGTGATCGGCTGGTCGCCCTCGAGCTGGTCCAGCACGGCTGCGAGCTGGATGCGCCAGTTGGTGAGGCGCGTCCAGGCGAGGTCGGTGTCGCCCGCGGCGTAGGTGCTGCGGATGTTGAACAGCGCCGCCGTCGGGTCCGGCTCGTTGGCGGAGTCGGTGATCCGGCGGTGCGCGATGCTGCCGATCGACGTCTGGGACGCGGCCTCGGGCACGCCGTGCGGCCACCACGCGACGATCGGCGCGTCGGGCAGCAGGAGGGCGGACACCAGCGACTCGTTCTCGTCGGAGAGCTCCCCGTAACCGCGCAGCACGATCACCTCGGAGGCGCCGGCGTCGCCGCCGACGCGGATCTGGCCGTCGAGGCGTGTCGGCTCGTCCGGCGATCCCTCGGCGAGGACGATGATGCGGCACGGGTGCTCGCGGCTGGCCTCGTTCGCCGCGTCGATGGCCTCCTCCTCCTGTCCCGACCTCGTGATCACGACGAGGGTGAGCACGCGCCCGAGGGCGACGACGCCGCCGCGTTCGCGCATCGCCATCAGCTCCTTGGACACCTTGGAGGTCGTGGTGTCGGGAAGCTCTACGATCATGGCCTTCTCCAGGTTCGTCCATCGGCTGCGAGCAGCTCGTCGGCGGATGCGGGACCCCAGCTCCCCGGGACATAGGGATCGGGCTGGCCGTCGAGGGACTCCCAGTGCTTCTCGAACGGGTCGAGGATCTGCCAGGACAGCTCCACCTCCTGCTGGCGCGGGAAGAGTGGCGGCTCACCGAGCAGGACGTCGAGGATGAGTCGCTCGTAGGCCTCGGGGCTGGACTCGGTGAACGAGTGCCCGTACCCGAAGTCCATGGTCACGTCGCGGACCTCCGTCTGGGTACCGGGCACCTTGGAGCCGAAGCGGATCGTGACGCCCTCGTCGGGCTGGACCCGGATGACGACCGCGTTCTGGCCGAAATCCTCCTCGTTGTGGTCCCGGAACAGGAGGTTCGGGGCCCGCTTGAAGACGACTGCGATCTCCGTGACCCTGCGCCCCAGCCGTTTGCCGGCGCGCAGGTAGAACGGGACGCCGGCCCAGCGGCGCGTGTTGATGTCCAGCCGGAGCGCGGCGAAGCTCTCCGTCGTGGAGTCGGCCGGGATGCCCTCCTCCTCGAGGAAGCCGTTGACGCGCTCCCCGCCCTGCCAGCCGGCCTCGTACTGTCCGCGGGCGGACCGGCCGGTGAGGTCGGCGGGGAGGGAGACGGCCGCGAGGACCTTCTCCTTCTCGGACCGGAGGTGGTCGGCGTCGAACGAGATCGGTTCCTCCATGGCCGTCAGGGCGAGCAGCTGGAGCAGGTGGTTCTGGATGACATCGCGGGCAGCGCCCACACCGTCGTAGTAGCCTGCGCGGCTGCCGATCCCGATGTCCTCGGCCATGGTGATCTGCACGTGGTCGACGTAGTTCGCGTTCCACAGGGGCTCGAAGAGCTGGTTGGCGAAGCGCAGGGCCAGGATGTTCTGGACCGTCTCCTTGCCCAGGTAGTGGTCGATCCGGAACACCGCGTCCGGAGGGAAGACCTCCTCGACGATGCTGTTCAGCTCCCGCGCGGACTCGAGGTCGTGCCCGAAGGGCTTCTCGATGACCACGCGGCGCCACTGGCCGTCGTCGGGCTGCGCCAGGCCGTGCTCGGAGAGCTTCTGGCACACGGCCTCGAACGCGTTGGGCGGGATCGAGAGGTAGAACGCGTGGTTCCCCCGGGTCCCCCTGCTCTGGTCGAGTTCCTCGATGCACTCCCTGAGGTTCTTGAAGGCGTCGTCGTCGTCGAACTCGCCCCGGACGAAGCGGATGCCGGCGGAGAGCTGCTCCCACACGGTCTCGTTGAACGGCGTGCGGGCATGCTGCGTGACGGAGTCCTTCACCTGCTCCACGAACTCCTCGTTACTCCAGTCCCGGCGGCCGAAGCCGACGAGGCCGAAGCTCGGGGGCAGGAGCCCCCGGTTCGCGAGATCGTAGATGGCCGGCATGAGCTTCTTCCGGGCGAGGTCGCCGGTCACACCGAACAGGACGAGCGAGGACGGGCCGGCGATCCGGCTGAGCCTCCTGTCCCGGGGGTCGCGCAGCGGATTGGTGGCTCTCGCCGTCGTGCCGTCAGGCATGCCCGTCCGTTCCCCGCTCGTCCCGGCCGGACGCGGCGAGTGCCGAGACGACGCGCCGCAGCTGGGCGACGCCCGCCTCGCGTTCCGTCAGGTGGAGGCGGAGCACGGGCCGGCCATGGTCGGCGAGGACCTGGGCGTCGCCCGCGGCCTGCGCGGAGATCAGCTCACCGAACGTGAACGGCCGGTCCGGGATGGCGAGGTCCTCGTGCGCTGCACCGGTCAGCTGGAGGTACGCCCCGATGGGCGAGCCGCCCTTGTGGTACTGGCCCGTGGAGTGCAGGAAGCGCGGGCCCCAGCCGAACGTGACCGGTCGGCCGGTGGCGGCGGCCAGCGGTGACCGGATCTCCTCGAGTGCGGCCTGCCGGTGCCGGTCGAGGTACGCCTGGACCGAGAGGTAGCCGTTCGCGGGGAGTGCGGCGAGGAGCGCCTCGAGGGCTTCCGAGACCGTGCTCGACGACCCGAGCAGGCCCGCGTCGCCGCGCACCTCCACGGCACCGTCGACGAAGGCCGCCGGGGAGGGCTCGGGCTGGGCGTCCAGCAGGCCGCGCGCGGCCTTCTTGGCCGCCTCGACGTCGGGCTGGTCGAAGGGATTGATGCCGAGCAGGCGTCCCGCGACGGCGACCGCGTATTCCCAGACGAACAGCTGGCTGCCCAGGGTACCGCTGACCGTCAGCCTGGTGCCGTCGGTGAGCTCGTCGGTGGGAGCCTCGTCGAACGGGGCCAGGAGGACGGGCAGGACGTCGTCGGCCACCTCCGCGAGCTCGGGTGCGCCGCTGGAGGCGACGACGGGAAGCAGCCCTGTGCCGAGCTTGCCGGTGGACTCCGCGATGAGCTGTTCCGCCCAGTCGGCGAAGCCGGGCAGCCCGGATCCGGCATCGGCGAAGACGATCTTGTCGCGGAGCGGGTTGGTCCCGCCCAGGACGGCGCCGAGCTGCAGGCCGACGTTGTCGTCGACGTCGTCGCCGAGGAACTCCGCACTGTCCTCGGCGTCGTCCAGCAGTGTCTCGATGTCCGCGCCGGCGAGGCCGGACGGTACCAGGCCAAAGGCCGTGAGGGCCGAGTACCGGCCGCCGACCTGGGGGTCGGCGTTGAACACCTTCCGGTAGCCCGCCTTGTGTGACGCCTCATCGAGGGGAGACCCCGGATCGGTCACGATGACGATGCGCGACGCCGCGTCGATGCCGGCGTCGGTGAACGCCTGCTCGAACAGCCGGCGCTGCGAGTCGGTCTCGACGGTGGAGCCGGACTTCGACGACACCACGATCGCGGTGCGCTGCAGGTCCTCCTCGAGGGCCGCGCGCACCTGGTCGGGGTCGGTGGCGTCCAGGACGACGAGCGGGACGCCCGCCTCCTTCGTGATGACCTCCGGCGCGAGCGAGGAGCCGCCCATGCCGCACAGCACGATCCGGTCCACCCCTTCGGCCAGGAGATCGGCGCGGAGGCCCGCGATCTCCGGGAGGAGTGCGCGCGAGCCCTCGAACAGGTCGATCCAGCCCAGGCGGACCGAGGCTTCGGACTCGGCGTCACCGCCCCACAGGGTGGGGTCCTTCGCCATCAGCCGGGAGGCGAAGCGTTCCTGCACGAGTGCGGGTACCGCCGACTCGACCGCGGCGAGCGCCGCGCCGGACGCGGTCAGTGCGAATGAGCCCATGGGGATCAGCCCTTCGAAGCGTCGAGTGCGGTCTGGACGGTCTCGAGGAGCTCCGACCAGCTGGCGACGAACTTGTCGAGGCCCTCGGTCTCGAGCTGCTCGACGACCTCGTCGTACGAGATGCCGATCGCGTCGAGCTGGTTCAGGACCTCGTTGGACTCCGCGTACGTGCCCGTGATGGTGTCGCCCTCGACGACGCCGTGGTCGGCCATCGCCTCGAGCGTCTTCTCCGGCATGGTGTTCACGACGTCCGCTGCGACGAGGCCGGCGACGTAGAGCGTGTCCGGGAGGTTCGGGTCCTTGACGCCCGTCGATGCCCAGAGGGGACGCTGCGCGTTGGCGCCGGCGGACTTCAGGACCTGCCAGCGCTCCGAGGAGAACTGCTCCTGGAAGACCTGGTAGGCGAGGCGTGCGTTCGCGAGTCCCGCCTTGCCCTTGAGTGCCTTCGCCTCGTCGGTCCCGACGGCGTCGAGCCGTGCGTCGATCTCGGCATCGACGCGGGAGACGAAGAAGGAGGCGACCGAGTGGATCCTGGCGAGGTCGTGGCCGTTCTCCTTCGCCTGCTCGAGGCCCACCATGAACGCGTTGATCACGGCGCGGTAGCGCTCGAGCGAGAAGATCAGTGTCACGTTCACGCTGATACCGGCCGCCAGGGTCGAGGAGATCGCCTCGAGGCCCTCGACGGTCGCCGGGATCTTGATGAGCACGTTGGTGCGCTGCACCTTGGCGTGCAGGCGCTTGGCCTCGGCGATGGTCCCGGCAGTATCGCGGGACAGGCGGGGATCGACCTCGATGGAGACGCGGCCGTCGGAGCCGTGCGTACGCTTGGCCTCCTCGGCGAAGATGTCGCAGGCCTGGG
>NZ_CP024915.1:1140534-1142739 GCF_002953615.1 Arthrobacter agilis
CGGCCTCCGCCAGTGCCCCGACCTGGGAGGCGTAGGACTCGCCCTTCTTCAGAGCGGCGGCGAAGATGCTCGGGTTGGTCGTGACGCCCACGACGTTGCGGTCCTCGATGAGGTGCTTGAAGGCGCCCGAGTTGATGCGCTCCCGTGAGAGGTCGTCGAGCCAGATGGATACGCCGGCGGCCGAGAGGTCAGCTGTGGGTGTTGACATGGTGTGCTCCTTGTCCGCTTCCGCGGAATGTGTGCTGGATTCTGACGGAGGGTGCGGGACTACTGATGGTCACCGGTCTCGGTGGCACGGTGGCCCGACGGCATCGCCGCGGTGCCGTTCGGTGCCAGCGGATCGGTGGCCACGGCCTCGAGGGAGTCCTTGGCGGCCGCGACGACGGCATCCGCCGTGATGCCGAACTCGCGGTAGAGCGTCTTGTAGTCGGCGGAGGCGCCGAAGTGCTCGAGCGACACGCTGCGTCCGGCGTCGCCGACGATCCCGTGCCAGCTCTGCGAGACGCCGGCCTCGACGGACACGCGGGCGCGGACGGTGCGCGGCAGGACGCTCTCGCGGTAGGACGCGTCCTGGGCGTTGAACCACTCCAGGCACGGCATGGACACGACGCGCGCGGAGATGCCCTCCGCCTCGAGGGCCTCGCGGGCTTCCACCGCGAGCTGGACCTCGGAGCCCGTGCCGACGAGGATCACGTCGGGCGATCCGTTCCGTGCTTCGGCGAGCACGTAGCCGCCCTTCGCGACTCCCTCGACCGAACCGAACGTGTCACCCTCGGCTGCGCCGTCGCCCCGCTGGTAGGTCGGGATGTTCTGCCGCGTCAGCACGATGCCGGCGGGGTTCTCGGTGTTCTCGAGGATGGTGCGCCAGGCGACGGCCACCTCGTTCGCGTCGCCCGGGCGGACGACGTCGAGTCCCGGGATGGTCCGCAGCGAGGACAGCTGCTCGACCGGCTGATGGGTGGGGCCGTCCTCGCCGAGGCCGATCGAGTCGTGGGTCCAGACATAGATGGCCGGGACGCCCATGAGCGCGCCGAGGCGCACCGCGGGGCGCTGGTAGTCGCTGAAGATCAGGAAGGTCCCCGAGAACGCGCGGGTGCTGCTGTGCATCACGATGCCGTTCACGATGGCCGCGGCAGCGTGCTCACGGATACCGAAGTGCAGCACGCGGCCGTACTCGTTGCCCGACCACGACTTGGTCTGGCGGCTCGGCGGGATGAACGACGGCGATCCCTCGATGGTCGTGTTGTTCGACTCCGCGAGGTCGGCGCTGCCGCCCCACAGCTCGGGGAGGGCGGGGCCGATGGCCGTGAGGACCTTGCCGGACGCGGCACGCGTGGACATGTCCTTGCCGGCCTCGAACGTGGGGAGGGTCTCCTCCCAGCCCTCGGGCAGGGTGCGGGCCTGGATGCGCTCGAGGAGCGCGGCCTCGTCGGCGTGTGCCGCCTTCCAGGCGTCGAAGCCCTCCTGCCAGGCGCTGTGCGCATCGGCACCGCGCTGCACGACGCCGCGGGCGTGGTCCAGGACCTCCGGGTCGACGTCGAAGTGCTTCTCGGGGTCGAAGCCGAGGGCTTCCTTGAGCGCTGCGACTTCGTCCTTGCCGAGCGCGGAGCCGTGGATCTTGCCGGTGTTCTGCTTGTTCGGCGCGGGGTAGCCGATGATCGTGCGCAGCGAGACGATGCTCGGCTTCGAGGTCTCGTTCTTCGCGGCGACGAGCGCGGAGTAGAGCTCGGCGACGTCCTCGACGTACTCGCCGGTCTTGGTCCAGTCGACGCGCTGGGTGTGCCACCCGTACGCCTCGTAGCGCTTCAGGACGTCCTCGGTGAAGGCGATGTCCGTGTCGTCCTCGATCGAGATGTGGTTCTCGTCGTAGATCACCACGAGGTTCCCGAGCTCCTGGTGGCCGGCGAGGGACGAGGCCTCCGCCGTCACGCCCTCCTGGAGGTCGCCGTCCGAGGCGATGACCCAGATGGTGTGGTCGAACGGGCTGGTGCCGGCCGGTGCGTCGGCGTCGAACATCCCGCGCTGGCGGCGCTGGCCGTAGGCGAAACCGACCGACGTCGCGAGGCCCTGGCCGAGCGGGCCGGTGGTGATCTCGACGCCCTTGGTGTGGCGGTACTCGGGATGCCCGGGCGTGAGGGAGCCCCAGGTACGCAGTGCCTTCAGGTCATCGAGCTCGAGGCCGTACCCGGACAGGAAGAGCTGGAT
>NZ_CP024915.1:1142978-1147241 GCF_002953615.1 Arthrobacter agilis
GCGGTCGCGGCCGGTCCACTCGGGGTCCGACGGATCGTGCCGCATCAGCTTGTGGAACAGGAGGTAGGCGGCCGGCGCCAGGCTCATGGCCGTCCCCGGGTGTCCGTTGCCCACCTTCTCCACCGCGTCCGCTGCCAGGATGCGGACCGTGTCGACCGCCTTCTGGTCGAGTTCGGTCCAGGTCAGTTCCTGCTCTTGCGTCTGTGGCACGTTTCCGGGCCCCTCTCTGTCCGGAACGGCCGACGACGGGGTGCTTGCAGGCACGCCGTCGGGCTGGCCGTTCACCGTTGAATGCTGCGAGTTCAAGCACCGACCGCGGACAGCATCGAACCCGGAGGGATTCCGGGCAGGCTTCTGCAGCGGGCTTTCGAATCCACACTATCCCTTCCGGCCCGTGAACAGTCGTGGGAGTCGAAGAATGTCGTCCGTCACATCAAGGGGTTGCGGACGGCGCCGGAGAGGCAGCGGGACGAGCCACGAGACCGGCCCGGCCGCTCCATCGTCCTCATGGGCGCTGCACCGCCGGAATCCTGCAGGGGCACTCCTCCGCGCCGCGCCGACCGCGCGGTCCCTGTCGCCGGTCCTCGCGGACACGGTGGAGCCGTACCCGCAAGGACCGCAGGACGGCGATCGGCCCCGATTTCTACAGAGCGTAAAAGGGTATGATGGGCTTTGTCTTTTACTCCGGAAGAAACGAAAGTGTTGCCTTGTGAAGACCCAGCAGGCTCCTGCTCCGGCACGTTCCCCGCAGGCCCGTCAGGGTTTCGGCCGCAAAGCGAAGGCCTACCTCGCCCTGACGAAGCCTCGCGTGATCGAACTCCTCCTGGTGACCACGCTTCCCACCATGATCTTCGCGCAGGGCGGGTTCCCGCCCCTCGGCCTGATCGTGGCCACCATGGTCGGCGGAGCCCTCGCGGCCGGTAGCGCGGGAGCATTCAACTGCTACATCGACCGCGACATCGACAAGCTCATGCACCGCACGGAGAACCGCCCGCTCGTGACCGGTGAGGTCACGCCCCGCGAGGCACTGGTCTTCTCCTGGATCCTCGGTGCCGTGGCGATCGCCGTCCTGTGGTTCGGTGCCAACCCGCTCGCAGGGCTGCTCGGCGTCGCCGCCATCTTCCTCTACGTCGTCGTCTACACGCTCGTGCTCAAGCGCCGCACGTCGCAGAACATCGTCTGGGGCGGCGCCGCGGGCTGCATGCCCGTCCTGATCGCCTGGGCCGCCGTCACCGGATCCGTCGAGTGGCCCGCCGTCGTCCTGTTCCTGATCATCTTCCTCTGGACGCCCCCGCACTACTGGCCGCTCTCCATGAAGTACAGCGACGACTACAACGCGGCGAGCGTCCCGATGCTCGGTGCGATCGCCGGCGCCCGCGTCGTCTCGGTGCAGGTCGTGCTCTACGCCTGGGCCATGGTGGCGTGCTCGCTCCTGCTGGTCCCCGCCGGTGCCGGCTGGGTCTACTCCGTGGCCGCCCTCCTCGGCGGCGCCTGGTTCATCCGGGAGTCCCACACGCTGTACTCCCTGGCGCAGCGGGGCGAGTTGAACAACAAGGCCGCGATGAAGGTCTTCCACGGCTCCATCAGCTATCTCACCGTGCTCTTCCTCGCCCTCGCGATCGATCCTTTCGTCGGTTCGGCCATCCTGCCCTGAGCCCGCCCCCGGCCTGAGCCGGGCCGACCCGAGGACACTCCGGCGGCAGGCACGGGCCGCGCCGCGTTCCCGGTCGCGGTGGTGCCGGCCGCGGCACCACCCCCTAGGCTGGCTGCCATGGACTTCACCGGCCTGATCGCCTACCCCGTCACACCGTTCGACACCGACGGATCCGTCCGCCACGAGGACCTGCGCGGCCTCCTGGATTCCCTGGCCACGTCCGGTGTCGACGCCGTGACCGTCCTCGGTTCCTCCGGCAGCTTCGCCTACCTGGACGCGGCCGAACGCTCGCAGATCGCGCGGACGGCGATCGATGCCCTCGACGGGCGCGTCCCGGTGGCGGTGGGCATCAGTTCCGTCGGGACGCGGGAGGTGCTGGACGCCGCCGTCGACGCCCAGCGGGCAGGGGCGGCCGGACTCGTGCTGTCCCCGGTCTCCTACGTACCCCTCACCGACGACGAGGTCCTGGCGCAGGTGCGGGCGGTGTGCGCCGCCACGGACCTGCCCGTCTGCCTCTACAACAATCCGGGGACCACGCAGTTCGACTACTCGCTGCAGGTGGTCGCCGAACTGTCCGCCCTCTCGGAGGTCGTCGCGTTCAAGGACACGGCGGCCGATGCGGCGACCTTCAACGCACGGCACGCCGAACTCGCCGCACTCGTCCCGGAGACCTTCAGCCATGGCGTGAGCGGGGATCTGCTCATGATGACGGGGGAGGTCGCGGCCGACGCGTGGCACAGCGGCCCCGCCGCGCTCCTGCCCGTCTACTACGGCCGGCTCCGCGCCGCCGTCCTCGCGGGCGACCGGCGCGAGGTGGATCGCGTGCGCTCGGTCCTCGCGCCCCTCGTCGACCATGTGGCGGGGCTGCGGAAGATCAGCGGACTGCACCTCCTGGCCCGGGCCTGCGGGGTGGCGGCGGGCGATCCGCGCCCGCCCCTGCTGCCGAGTCCCGGATCCGAGCTGCGCGAGCTCGGGCGACTCCTCGACCTCCTCGAGGGTGAGTTCGCGGACGACCGAGACGATGGCAGGGACGACGGCTGAGGCGACGCCCGGTCGACGGCTCCGGTTCTCCCTGCCTGATGACCGGGACGGAGGTCGACGCCCCTAGGAGACGGTGTGCGGCACCCTCGTCTCGGTCCGCGTCCCCGGGAGCGTCCTGCCGGTCGTGCCCGTGTACTGCGCATGGATGACGGCGGCCATGAGCAGTGACGCCCCCAGCATGTGCAGCGCCACGAGTGCGATCGGCAGGTGCAGGAAGTGCTGGATGTAGCCGATGGCGCCCTGCACCAGCACCACTCCGGCGAGGATCCCGAGGGCCTTCCGCAGCTTCTCGTGGACCCTGGCCCGGTGGGCGACGACGAGTGCGAGCACCACGGTGGCGACGAGCAGGTACACCGGGAGGGCGTGCGCGCGCGTCATGAGGTCGGAGTCGAGCCCGTTGCGGGCAGCGCCGTGGTCACCTGCGTGAGGGCCGGAACCCGTCACGACCACGCCGAGCACGACAGCGACGGACGTCAGCACCGTGGCCGTGACGAGCAGCTGGCGCAGGAGGGGCGGGGCGGCCGGTGCCCGCCGTGCGAGGTACTGCTCCGTCGTGAGCCGGGCACGGTTGACCAGGACGGTCGCCAGGGCGACGAGCACCATCGAGACGATGAAGTGGAGACCCACGACCCACGGGTTCAGATCGGTCCACACGGTGATCCCGCCGATGACGGCCTGGGCCGGGATCCCCAGGAACAGGCCGATGGACAGGCGGAACAGGTCCTTGCGTTCGCGCCGCATGCCGAGCAGGGAGACGATCATGGCGACGGCGATGAGGACCAGCACGAACGTGAGGAGCCGGTTCCCGAACTCGATCACACCGTGGAAGCCCATCTCGGGCGTGGTCACGATCGAGTCGGGCGTGCAGCGCGGCCATTCCGGGCAGCCGAGGCCCGACGCCGTGAGGCGGACCGCGCCGCCGGTCACCACGATGGCGATCTGCGACACGAGCGAGGCGATAGCCAGCCGGCGCACCAGCGGCGTCGTGGTGTGCGGCAGTCGGGTCGTGAGGCGCGAGGGCGAGGGGAGGGTCATGGCGTCAGCTCCATTTGAACCAGCGGATGGCCGCCAGGCTAGCGAGGGCGGCCCAGGCGAGGAGCACGAGGCACGCGATGGGATCGAGGGCGCCGTCCACCAGGGCGTTCCTCAGCCCGTCGCCGAGGGCCGATGAGGGCAGGACGGTGACGAACGGTTCGGCGGCAGCGGGCAGGCTCGCGGCCGGGATGACCACGCCGCCGGCAGCGGCGAGCAGGATCCACACGAGGTTGGTGACCGCGAGGGTGGCCTCGGGGCGCAGGGTGCCCGCGACGAGGAGTCCGAGGGCCGTGAACGCGGCCGACCCCACCAGCAGCAGGAGGGCGGCCGGGAGGACCCCCTCGGCCCGCGGCGACCAGCCCATCAGGGCGGCGGCACCCCCGATCACGACGAGCTGGACGGCCAGCACACCGGCGACGGCGACGGCCTTGCCGAGGATGAGCCCCGAGCGGCCGAGCGGCGTCGTCGAGAGGAAGCGGAGCACGCCGTACCGGCGGTCGAAGCCCGTCGCGATGCCCTGGCCCGTGAACGCC
>NZ_CP024915.1:1147494-1153981 GCF_002953615.1 Arthrobacter agilis
CGGGCCGTAGGGGTCCAGCAGCGGGGTGATCACCAGGGCGGTGAGTGCCAGCAGCGGCAGGACGATCGCCAGGACGAGCTGCTCCCCGTTGCGCAGCATCGCCAGGGCCTCGTAGGAGCCGTGGCGCAGCACGCGGGCAGGCAGGCCGGCGGCGGTTCCGCGGGCGGCACCGGCGTCGGGACCGGAAGCCGTGCGGCGGGGAGCGGGAGCGCTGGTGCTCATCGGATGCTCCGTCCGGAGATGTCGAGGAAGACGTCCTCCAGGGACCGGGGCGTCATGGCGATCGCCGTCGGCATCACGCCGCAGGCATCCCACCACTCCGCCAGGCGGGCGACGTCCCGGGCCGTCAGCGAGCCGCGGAGCACGTACTGTCCGGGGTCGGGTTCACGCTGGTGCAGGTGGGGGAGCAGGTCCGGGGGAAGGGTGAGTCCGGGTACGGTCTCGAAGCGCAGCTCACGCATCCCGTCGGTGTCCGTGTCGGCCGTGAGGTCCGCGACAGTACCCTCGGCGACGGTCCGGCCGCCCTCGAGGATGTAGACGTAGTCGGCGAGCTTCTGCGCGTCGTCGAGCAGGTGGGTGGTGAGGACGACGGCGAGGCCGTCCGCGCGGAGTTCCCGGATGAGGTCGAACACGATCGTGCGCGACTGCGGGTCGAGACCCGCGCTGGGCTCGTCGAGGAAGACGACCTCTGGCCGTCCGACGAGGGCGCAGGCCAGGGCGAGGCGCTGCTTCTGCCCACCGGAGAGACGACGGATGGAGACGGCGCCGAAGTCGTCCAGGCCGAGGCGCTCGGCCAGCGCCTCCACGGGCAGCGGGGACCGGTACATCGACGCCACGTGGCGCAGGAGGGCGAGGGGTCGCACCGAGGGCGGGAGCCCTCCGTCCTGCAGCATCACGCCGACTCGCGCCCGCAGGTCCGGCGTCGCGCGCGCGGGGTCCTCGCCGAGGAGCCGGACCAGCCCACCGTCTGCACGCTGGAGCCCCTGCGCACATTCGAGCGTCGTCGTCTTGCCGGCGCCATTGGCTCCGAGGAGGACGGTGACCGCCCCGTGCGCCGCGCTGAGGCTGACGCCGTCGAGCACCCGGACCATGCGGCCGTCGAGCGAGCCGACGGGCCCGAAATCCTTGATCAGCCCGTCGATCTCGAGGGCGGGGGAAGTTGTCGGCACCCCATTATTCTACGTCAGGTAGTAGGAGGCGCGGGGGCCCGGATGGGTAGCCTCGCCTAAGTGGTGACCCGGAATACATTAGGTCATGCTTGTGTTGTGTATTTTGTCACCGACGGAAGGAATGGACCGTGACCGTATCGCCCCGCGCCACCCTTCCCGAGGTCGCCGGTCCTGCCGGCGGACCCGCGCCCGCCGACCGGACCGCCCAGATCGTCTCGCCCGATCCGGACGAGCGTACGCGTGACCGTGTGCTCTCCGCCGTCCTCGAGCGGGGGCCCGTCAGCGCGGCCGAACTCGGAGATCGCCTCGGATTCACACCCGCCGCCATGCGCCGCCACCTCGACGCCCTCTCCTCCGACGGCCTCATCGAGGTCAAGCGCGTCCGCAGTTCCGCGACCGGTGCCGGTCGCCCCGCACGCCGCTACGTCCTGAGCCAGCGCGGCCAGACGAAGCTCGGCAACGACTACCTCGACATCGCGACCGCCGCACTGGCCCAGCTTGGCGAGGCTGCCGGCCCGCAGGCCATCGAGGACTTCGCCCGCACCCGCTTCTCGGGCATGGAGGAGCGCTACCGCCCGATCGTCGAAGCCGCAGGGCCCGATCTCGAGGCGCGAGCCCACGCCCTGGCAGGTGCGCTCACCGCCGACGGGTTCGTGGGATCGACCAAGACGGTGGGGCTCCCACAGGGGCGCGGTCCGCGCACCAACGCCGCGATCCGGCCCGTGATGCTGAGCGTCCAGCTCTGCCAGGGGCACTGCCCCATCCAGGGGCTCGCCTCGGCGTTCCCGGCGTTCTGCGAGCAGGAGACGGGCGTCTTCGCCCGCCTGCTCGACGTCGATGTCCGCAGGCTGTCCACGCTGGCCGCCGGCGGGCACGTCTGCACCACCCACATTCCCCTGGGACGGACGACGGCGGCTCCGGCCGCCGTGGCCGGCACGGACGCAGCCGGCGCCGACGCGCAGCCGGCGGCTCCGGACGCCGGTCCCCCCAGCAATCCAGCGACGATATCCATCCATCAGCAAGGAAGGCCATGATGACGGATCAAGTAGACCGCAAGCCAGTTGCATCGGCAGTGCCGGAGTCGGTGATCAGCGACATCCTCGAGAAGAACCCCGAACTCGAGGGCATCGGGACCTACCAGTACGGCTGGGCGGACAAGAACGAGGCGAGCGACAACGCGCGCCGCGGTCTGAGCGAGGAGGTCGTGCGCGACATCTCCGCCAAGAAGAACGAGCCCGAATGGATGCTCGATCTCCGCCTGAAGGGCCTCAAGTACTTCGACCGCAAGCCCATGCCCGCGTGGGGTGCGGACCTCTCCGGGATCGACTTCGACAACATCAAGTACTTCGTCCGCTCCACGGAGAAGCAGGCGAACACGTGGGAGGACCTCCCCGAGGACATCCGCAACACCTACGAGAAGCTCGGCATCCCCGAGGCCGAGCGCGCCCGCCTCGTGTCCGGTGTCGCCGCCCAGTACGAGTCCGAGGTGGTCTACCACCAGCTGCGCGAGGACCTCGAGCGCCAGGGCGTGCTCTTCCTCGACACGGACACCGCGCTGCGTGAGCACCCGGAGATCTTCAAGGAGTACTTCGGCACCATCATCCCCGTCGGCGACAACAAGTTCGCGTCGCTGAACACGGCCGTCTGGTCGGGCGGTTCCTTCGTCTACGTGCCGAAGGGCGTCCACGTCGAGATCCCCCTGCAGGCCTATTTCCGCATCAACACCGAGAACATGGGCCAGTTCGAACGGACGCTCATCATCGCGGACGAGGACTCGTACGTGCACTACATCGAGGGCTGCACGGCCCCGATCTACACGTCGGACTCCCTGCACTCGGCCGTCGTCGAGATCGTGGTCAAGAAGGGCGCGCGCGTCCGGTACACGACCATCCAGAACTGGTCGAACAACGTGTACAACCTCGTGACCAAGCGCGCCATCGCCCACGAGGGCGCCACCATGGAGTGGATCGACGGCAACATCGGTTCCAAGGTCACCATGAAGTACCCGGCGGTCTACCTGGTCGGCGAGCACGCCAAGGGCGAGACGCTCTCGATCGCCTTCGCCGGCGAGGGACAGCACCAGGACACCGGCTCGAAGATGGTCCACATCGCGCCCAACACCAAGTCCTCGATCATCTCCAAGTCCGTTGCACGCGGTGGCGGACGTGCCGCCTACCGCGGGCTCGTCCAGGTGCGCGACGGGGCCAAGCACTCCGCGAACACGGTGCGCTGCGACGCGCTGCTGGTCGATACCATCTCGCGCTCGGACACGTACCCGTACGTGGACATCCGCGAGGACGACGTCACCATGGGCCACGAGGCCACCGTGTCGCGCGTCAGCGAGGAGCAGCTGTTCTACCTGATGTCCCGCGGGCTCCCCGAGGACGAGGCCATGGCCATGATCGTGCGCGGCTTCATCGAGCCGATCGCCCGCGAGCTGCCCATGGAGTACGCGCTCGAGCTGAACCGGCTGATCGAACTGCAGATGGAAGGGGCCGTAGGCTAGCGATGGCTGAGACCACCCACACGGAAATTTCACCCGACACCGAGGGCGAGGTCACCGATCTCGGAGACCTCGACGAGAAGGCCCGCCTGGGCGCCCCCTCGGGCGCCGCGGCGTCCATCGACGGGTTCACGGAGGAGGGCGAGAGCCTCTCCGCCGACGACCAGGGCTCGGAGCAGCTCGGCCTCAAGAAGCACAGCCATGGCAACGCGCCCGTGGTGCCCGAGGCGTCCCGGGGCGAGCGGCGCAGGTCCTTCGACCTCGCCGACTTCCCGTCCCTCACGGGCCTCGAGGAGGACTGGCGCTTCACCCCGCTCAAGCGCCTGCGGGGACTGCACACCGATGCCCTGACCGGCACGGCTCCCGCGGTGAATGTCACCGGCGCCGGGAACGTCACCGTCGAGACCGTGGATCGCAGCGACGCCCGCCTCGGCACCGCGGCCACGCCCGAGGACCGCGTCTCCGCCGCAGCGTGGAACGCGTTCTCCGACGCGACCGTGATCACCATCCCGAAGGAGACGGTGGCCGACGGCGAGGTCATGGTCAGCGTCACCGGCTCGACCTCCGGCGCGGCGGCCCAGCACATCCTCATCCACGCCGAGGCCTTCTCCAAGGCCGTCGTCGTGCTGGACCACACCGGTTCGGTCACCCTCGCCCAGAACGTCGAGATCATCGTCGGCGACGGTGCCGAGCTGACCGTCGTCAGCGTCCAGGAATGGGACGACGACGCCGTGCACGTGTCCTCGCAGCAGGCGAAGGTGGGCCGTGACGCCCGCTACAAGCACGTCGTCGTCAGCCTCGGTGGCGACCTCGTGCGCCTCACGCCGTCGTCGATCTTCACCGCCACCGGAGCCGAGGTCGAGATGTACGGACTGTACTTCGCCGACGCCGGCCAGCACCTCGAGCAGCGCCTCCTGGTGGACCACGCCGTGCCGAACTGCAAGTCACGCGTCACCTACAAGGGCGCCCTGCAGGGCGACGACGCGCACACCGTGTGGGTCGGTGACGTGCTGATCCGCAAGGCCGCCGAGGGTACGGACACCTACGAGACGAACCGCAACCTGATCCTCACGGACGGCGCGCGGTCGGACTCGGTGCCGAACCTCGAGATCGAGACGGGCCTCATCGAGGGTGCCGGCCACGCCAGTGCCACCGGACGCTTCGACGACGAGCACCTGTTCTACCTGATGGCCCGCGGGATCCCCGAGAAGGACGCACGCCGCCTCGTGGTGCGCGGCTTCCTCACCGAGGTCATCCAGCAGATCAAGGTGCCGTCCCTCGAGGAGCGGCTCTCCGCGTCGGTCGAGCGTGAGCTCGCGGCAGGGAACCTCTGATGGCGGAAGCACCCCGCGGCGAGCTCATCTGCGATGTCGACGACATCGAGGTCAAGCAGGCGCTGCGCGTGCTGATCGACGACTATCCCGTCGTCATCGTCCGCGACTCGGACGGCGAGATCCACGCACTGGGCGATACCTGCTCGCATGCGGACATCTCCCTGTCGGAGGGCGACGTCGAGGGATGCGCCATCGAGTGCTGGGGCCACGGGTCCCAGTTCGACCTGCGCAGCGGCCAGCCGCTGCAGCTCCCCGCATACGAGCCCGTCCCGGTGTTCGCACTCGAGATCCATGACGGCAACGTCTATGTCGATATCACGACGGTCACCAACGGAGCCCCCGCGCCGCAGTTCGGCTGACGCCGGCGCCGTCCACGCACACACTTCCTGCAGAGCAGGCGAAGGAGAAAGAACACGATGTCCACACTTGAAATCAAGGACCTGCACGTCAGCATCGACACCGACCAGGGAAACATCCCCATCCTCAAGGGCGTCACGCTGACGATCAACACCGGCGAGACCCACGCGATCATGGGGCCCAACGGTTCCGGCAAGTCGACCCTCGCGTCGACGATCGCCGGCCACCCCCGGTACAAGGTCGACAGCGGTTCGATCACGCTCGACGGCGAGGACGTCCTCTCCATGAGCGTCGACGAGCGCGCCCGCGCCGGTCTCTTCCTGGCCATGCAGTACCCGGTCGAGGTCCCCGGCGTCACCATGACCAACTTCCTGCGCACGGCCAAGACCGCGCTCGACGGCGAGGCCCCGAGCCTGCGGCACTGGACCAAGGATGTCAAGACGGCCATGGCCCAGCTGCGCATCGATGCCGACTTCGCCCAGCGCAACGTCAACGAGGGCTTCTCCGGCGGTGAGAAGAAGCGCGTGGAGATCCTGCAGCTGGAGCTCTTCCGCCCGAAGTTCGCGATCCTCGACGAGACCGACTCGGGTCTCGACGTCGACGCCCTGAAGGTGGTCTCCGAGGGCGTGAACCGCGAGCACTCGAAGGGTGAGATGGGCACGCTGCTCATCACGCACTACACGCGGATCCTGCGCTACATCAAGCCGGACTTCGTCCACGTGTTCGTCGCCGGGCGCATCGCCGAACAGGGCGGCCCGGAACTCGCGGACCGCCTCGAGGAAGAGGGCTACGATCGGTTCACGGCCGCGGTGGAGGCCTAGGACCTTCAGGATTCCCGGCACGCACGCGTGCCGGACCGCTCGAAAGGAAGAGTGCGATGAGTGATGTGCAGCAGGCGCAGACCGCGCTGGACGACGTCGAGGAAGCGTTGCGGGACGTGATCGACCCGGAGCTCGGCGTGAACGTCGTGGACCTCGGGCTTCTCTACGGCCTGAACTACGCGGAGGACGGCGCCCTCCTGATCGACATGACGCTCACCACCGCGGCATGCCCGCTGACCGACGTGCTCGAGGAGCAGGTGGGCCAGGCGCTGGACGGCGTGGTGGACGAGTGGCGGTTGAACT
>NZ_CP024915.1:1154230-1173050 GCF_002953615.1 Arthrobacter agilis
CGACCAGATGCGGGCGCTCGGCTTCAACATCTGAGCCGGGCACCGGGCAGTTCCGGAGAGGGCGGTTCCAGCACACGCTGGGACCGCCCTTCCTGCGTGCCATGGCGGATCCGAGGGGTTGCCGGGCACCGCCACGGGCGGCGGCGCGTCAGGGTCCGTCCGGGTCGCGGTCACGTCCGATGCCGCTCCCGGCGGCGCGGCGTCCGAGGTGGCCGTGCCCGTCGTGACGGCCGTCGTGCCCGTCGCGGTCATCGTCTCCGAGGCCCCGTGCAGCGAGCGCCTCACCCGTCCGATGGGCGTAGGCCACGGCGCCGATCACCAGCGGGGTCACGGCCACGCGCGGGTCCCGCTCGAGACCGCGTGCACGGGCGGCCTCGCGGACGCCCACGAACAGCCCCGCGAGGTACGGGATGCTCCGCAGCATGACGGAGAGCGTGAGGGCGAAGCGCTCGGGATCGGCGCCTACCGCTCGGAAGGGGCCGGCCAGCCGGACCATCCCGTCGAGGAGGACCTGCGTCGGCGTCGTGAGGGTCAGGGCCCGCGCCGCCAGGAGGCAGGCGGTGATGCCGCCGACCACCGTGAAGGCCCGCAGCCACCCCTGGCCGATGCCCTGGTACAGCGCGAGGATGCCGAGGACGGGGGCCGCGGGCAGGAGCATCCGGAGGATCCGGAGGGGGGACAGGCGCGCACCGATCACGAGTGCGCCCAGGGCGAGCACCAGCACACCGGCCGTGGTGGTCGGTGATCGCCAGGCGACGACGGCGACCGCGCAGGCGAGCGAGGCGGCCGCCTTGACCGACGGGGGCGTCCGGTACAGGCATCCGCGTCCGGGCCGGTACAGGCCGAGGGTGCTGCCGAAGCCCCTCATCGCCGGCCGTCCCTCACGGCCGAGGCGAGATCCCGGTACCGGGCGACGGCGTCGGCGGGAACGCCGTCGAACACCACGCGACCGTCGTCCACGACGAGGGTGCGGTCGCTCTCCAGGGCGAAATCGAGATTGTGGGTCGTGAAGACCACCTGCTGGTCGAGGCCCGCGATGAGTGAGCGGATGCGCGCGTCGTTGCGCAGGTCCAGCAGCGTCGTCGGTTCATCCGCGACCAGGATGCGCGGCTCCACCGCGAGCACCACGGCGAGGGCGAGGATCTGCCGCTCGCCGCCCGAGAGGTCGTAGATGCTGCGGTCGGCGAGGTGTTCGAGGCCGAATCGGCGCAGGACGCCGTCGGCCCGGGCGCGGCGTTCCGTTGCCGGGAGCCGGCGCGCGCGCAGGGACAGTTCCACGTCCTCGCGGCCCGTCGGCATCACGAGTTGCGACAGGGGGTCCGTGAAGACGAAGCCGACGGCCCGGCGCACGGCACGTCCGGCCGTCCGGGTGTCCTCGCCGAACACCGCTACCGCTCCCTCCGAGGGGACCAGCAATCCGTTGATCAGGCGCAGCAGCGTCGACTTGCCGGAACCGTTGGCGCCGATCACCGAGACACGCCGCTCCCTGAGGGTCAGCGTCAGCGGATGCAGGAGCACGCGGGCGTCGTCGTCGTCGGTGCGGACGGCGGCGCCCCTGAACTCAATCACGGGGGGCGCGCGTCCCGGTGGTGAGGAGCCGCGGGAACGCACGGTGCACCGAGACGGCGAGGACGGCGGCCAGGACGTTCTTGGCCACGTCGCCGGGCAGGTAGGCGGCGTCCACGACGAGGGCGTCCCCCAGGGGGAGCCCGGCATTCACCACGAGCCCGGCGACACCGAGCGGATGGACGGTCAGGAGACTGGCCGCGAGGCAGGCGAGGAAGAGGAGGAGGGTGCGGAACCGGCGTGCCCTGCGCACCACGACGACGGCGAGCAGGCCGGCGACGAAGGCCGCGAGGGGGAACGCCACGAGGTAGCCGGCGGACGGCCCGGCGAGGACGCCGAAACCACCGGAGAAGCCGCTGAAGACCGGCAGGCCGACCAGCCCTGCCGCGAGGTAGAGCAGGACGGCCGCGGCGCCGCGCGCCGGCCCGAGGACCACGCCGGCGAGCATCACCCCGAGAGTCTGCAGTGTGATGGGCACCCCGAGCGGACCGACCGGTATACCGGGTAGGATTGCAAGGGCGGCGATGAGGGCGGCAAAGACCGCGACCAGCGAGAGATCGGTGGTATCCCACCGCTTGCGGGACGACGGGCGGCCGGCGCCGCCCGCTCCGGCGACGGTCTTCTCCAGTGGCTGCACGGCGGACTCTCCTCCAGCAGGCCGGAGTCGCACCGGCTACTCCGGTGATTTGTCGACTTCCTCCAGCCGTTACTGCTTCTGTACCGACACTAGCGCCGGTCATTCCGGGATCCCTTGTGGGATTCCTACAAGAAATCGCCGTCCTCGGCACCATGGAAAGGCCTCATCGTGATCAACGTATCGAACCTGGAGCTGCGGGCCGGCGCCCGCCTGCTCATGGACGAGGTGTCCTTCCGCGTGGACAAGGGCGACAAGATCGGCCTCGTCGGACGCAACGGCGCCGGCAAGACGACACTCACGAAGGTCCTGGCAGGGGAGTCGCTCCCTGCCGGCGGCACGGTGACCCGCTCGGGCGAGATCGGCTACCTCCCGCAGGACCCCCGCACGCCGAACATGGAGCAGCTGGCCCGGGACCGGATCCTCTCGGCCCGGAACCTCGACGCCGTGGTCGGGGAACTGCGCCAGGCCCACGAGGACATGGCGAGCGAGAAGACCTCCGTGCGGAACAAGGCGATGGCCCGCTACGACCGCATCGAGGCCGCCTTCCTCGCCGGCGGAGGCTACGCGGCCGAGGCGGAGGCGGCGTCCATCTCCTCGAACCTGGCCCTGCCCGAGCGCATCCTCAACCAGCCGCTGAAGACCCTCTCCGGCGGTCAGCGCCGGCGTGTGGAGCTGGCCCGCATCCTCTTCTCGGGCGCGGAGACGATGCTCCTCGACGAGCCCACCAACCACCTCGACGCCGACTCCATCGCCTGGCTGCGTGACTTCCTCAAGAACCACCAGGGCGGCCTGATCGTGATCAGCCACGACGTCGAACTCCTCGAGGCGACCGTGAACAAGGTCTTCCAGCTGGACGCCAACCGCGCGACCATCGACGTCTACAACATGGGCTGGAAGCGGTACCAGCTCCAGCGCGAGACGGACGAGCGCGCCCGCAAGCGTGAGCGCGCCAATGCCGAGAAGAAGGCCCAGGTCCTCATGGACCAGGCCAACAAGATGCGGGCGAAGGCCTCGAAGGCCGTCGCTGCCCAGAACATGGCCAAGCGCGCCGAACGCCTGCTCGGCGGCCTCGATGCCGTGCGCGCCTCCGACCGCGTGGCGGCGCTCCGCTTCCCGAAACCGTCTCCGTGCGGCAAGACGCCCATGACGGCCGAGGGCCTCAGCAAGTCCTACGGATCGCTGGAGATCTTCACCGACGTCGACCTCGCGATCGACCGCGGGTCGAAGGTGGTGATCCTCGGTCTCAACGGAGCCGGGAAGACCACGCTGCTGCGCATGCTCGCCGGCGTGGACAAGCCCGATACCGGGCAGGTCATCGCGGGCCACGGCCTCAAGGTGGGCTACTACGCCCAGGAACACGAGACGCTGGACACGCAGCGCACCGTGCTGGAGAACATGAAGTCCTCCGCACCGGACATGCAGGACGCCGAGGTGCGCGGGATCCTGGGGTCCTTCCTGTTCTCGGGCGACGACGTCGACAAGCCCGCCGGTGTGCTGTCCGGTGGCGAGAAGACTCGCCTGGCCCTGGCGACCATCGTCGCGTCCTCGGCGAACGTCCTGCTGCTCGACGAGCCCACCAACAACCTGGACCCGGCGAGCCGCGCCGAGATCCTCGGTGCCCTGAAGAACTACAGCGGCGCCGTGGTGATGGTGAGCCACGACGAGGGAGCCGTCGACGCGCTCGACCCCGAGCGCGTGGTCCTGCTGCCGGACGGCGTCGAGGACCTCTGGAACCAGGACTACCTGGAGCTCGTCACCCTCGCCTAGCCTCCGCCGGCACCACCGGGGCCGGCGGAGCCTGCACGGGTATCACCGGAGCGCAGCCGCTAGGGTGGTGGCGTGGATCTCGACCGGCTCCGGAGCTCGTGCCTGTCCTTCCCCGGCGCCTACGAGGACTATCCGTTCGGCCCGGAGGTGGCGGTGTTCCGGGTGCGCGTGCCGACCGCGCCCCCGCGTCCGGGGAAGATCTTCGCGCTGGTCCCCGTCGACCGCGCGCCGTCGTCCATCTCCCTCAAGTGCGACCCGGCGCTGGCCGTCCAGCTTCGCGCAGCTCACCCCGGGATCACCGGCGCCTGGCACCTCGACAAGAAGCACTGGAACGGCGTGCGCCTCGACGGCGACCTCCCCGCCGGGACGGTGCGGGACATGATCGAGGACTCCTACGACCTCGTCGTCGCCTCGCTGCCCGCCGCCGCGCGGGCCGCACTCGGCTGGGCCCCTGGGGCACCGGAAGGGTCCTGATCCGCGCAGGACCTAGCGGATGCCCTGCGCGTCGAGGATCGCGTCCTCTTCCTCCTCCGACGACGGACGTCGACGCCGGCGGACCGGCTGCTCGGGGAGGGTGCCGTCCTGCTCCGCGTCGCTCCGGCGTTGCTGGCGCGCCGCGTAGCCGAGGCCGACGAAGGCCAGGACCCCGAAGGCGAACCACTGCAGGGAGTAGGACAGGTGCGGCCCCTCGTCGATCGAGGGCTTGGGCGCTGCGAGCGGTGTCTGCGACGCTGCCGGGCGCTCGAGCGCCAGGAGCCCGTAGGCGGCGTCCTGCACCGGGTAGTCGAGCCGGTCGGCGAGCGCGGGGAGATCGATCGACGCGACCTGGCCCTCGGGGGCGCCGCGGTTGACGGCAGGCTCTCCCGGCTTGGTCCTGGCGGTGACCTCCACCTGCCCGGCCGGGGGCTCGGGGACCTCGTCGGGGCGCCCGGCCTCGGCATTGCCGATGGGCAGCCAGCCCCGGTCGATGATCACGGCCGTGCCGTCGTCGAGCCTGAGCGGGGTCAGCACCTCGTACCCCGGCTGCCCGTTCATCGGGCGGTTGCGGACCACCACCTGGTTCGCGACGTCGTAGGTCCCCACGAACGTCACCGGAGACCACTCCCGGGAGGGGTCGTAGTCGTCGAAGCCGTTCTCCCCGGGCACGTAGCGTTCCGGGGCGGCGTCGTAGTTCGCCACGATGCGCTGGATGTCCTCCACGACGGCCTCGCGGCGGTCGAGTTGCCAGCGACCCAGGGCCACGCAGCCGGCGGCCAGCACCACGACCATGGCGAGCCAGCCGAGCCATCGGGCGGAGAAGAGGAAGCGGTACACCTAGCGGGTCTCCAACGGTCGATCGGCGGTGAGGGGAAGCGTCTGCCTCCAAAGACCGCGGTCCCGGAGGTACTCCTCGAACCACGCGACGTGGTCCGGGCACGATGCCCAGGCCTTCCGGCGTTCGGGGGTGTGGATACGCGGGTTGTTCCAGAGCAGCTGCCACTCGGCCCCGTTCCGGCAGCCCTTGCGCGAGCAGACCGGCCCGTCGCCCGCTGCGGGCGCAGGGGGTGAGAACAGCCCGAGGCCCGCGGTCGAGGTGCCGACCGCGGGCCGAAGGCCGGAGGGGAGATCAGGCATCGCCACCGGGCCTGCTGTTGCCGGCGGCAGAGGACCCGTGCGCCGCGGGGTGGGCGGTGTCGTCGAGGATCTCGCCGCTCAGGACGTCGTCGCCGTCGTCCGGATCGCTGTCGACCACCTTCGCCTCGAGCTCCCGCACCGGAGCGCGGTCGATCAGGGCGTCGCTGTGCCGGATGTTGCTGGTGTCGCTGCCGCCGTTCGCCACGATCACGGCGAAGTAGGGCAGGAAGACCGCTCCGGCGATCATCACCCACTGCAGCCACACGTAGGGGACGACGAAGATCAGGACGAAGCAGACGAGGCGGATGCTCATCGAGACCGTGTACCTGATCATTCGTGTACGCATTTCCTCGCTGTGTGATTCACGAGCGTCGGAGATGCTGTGGACGTCTGTGTCGTGCTTCGTTTGTTTACTCATCACACTCCAAAAAGACTCCCTCCATTGTCTCACTCGGGCTCCCGTTCCCGAAGTTGAGGGATGCGCCGCTAGGATCGTCGGGATAGTTTGACGGAAGAGCCGCGGAACGGGCCCGGAGGGGCTGGGACGCCCCGCCGGATCGCAGCGCGATCCCCGATACAGAACAACGCGGGTCCCTTCCGGTCCCGCAGACAGAGGAGTTTCCCCTTGGCAACTGGTGCAGACAGCACGACGACGACAACCGGTCGCAGCGTCCTCATAACCGGAGGAAACCGGGGTATCGGCCTCGCCATCGCCAAGGTATTCGTAGCCAACGGCGATAAGGTTGCCATCACCTACCGAAGTGGCGAGATCCCCGACGGGATGCTGGGCGTCCGGGCCGATGTCACGAGCGAGGAGCAGATCGACGCCGCCTTCACCCGGGTCGAGGCGGAGCACGGGCCGGTGGAGGTCCTCGTGGCGAATGCCGGCATCACCCGGGACACCCTCCTGCTCCGGATGAGCGAGAGCGACTTCACCGACGTCATCGACACGAACCTCACCGGTGCGTTCCGGGTGGTCCGGCGCGCCTCGCGCGGCATGATCCGCCTGCGGCGCGGCCGCGTCATCCTCATCTCGAGCGTCACGGGCCTCTACGGCGCCCCCGGCCAGATCAACTACTCGGCGTCGAAGGCGGGACTCGTGGGCATCGCGCGCTCCCTGACCCGCGAGCTGGGCTCGCGGGGGATCACGGCGAACGTCGTCGCTCCCGGCTTCATCGACACCGACATGACCGCGGAACTGCCCGAGGAGACCCGCAAGAGCTACCTGGCCACCATCCCCGCCGGGCGCTTCGCATCCCCGGACGAGGTCGCCGGCGTCGTGTCCTGGCTGGCGGGCGACTCCGCAGGCTACATCTCCGGTGCGGTCATCCCGGTGGACGGCGGCCTCGGCATGGGTCACTGACCCGCGCACGACACCTGCGGCACCCCAGCATGATCCCAGCGGCATCCCGGCAGCACCCAGAATTCCAGTAGAAGGAGCACCATGGCCACCCTCGAGGGCACCACAGCAATCGTCACCGGATCCTCCCGCGGCATCGGCGCCGACGTCGCGCAGCAGCTCGCCGCGCAGGGCGCGGCCGTCGTCGTCAACTACCGCCAGAAGGCGCCGCGCGCCACCAAGGTCGTCGCGGCGATCGAGGCGGCCGGCGGCAGGGCCGTCGCCGTGGGAGCGGACCTGACCACGCCGGAGGGACCGGCCGCGCTGGTCGACGCCGCCGTCTCCACCTTCGGGGGACTCGATCTGCTGGTGCTCAACGCCTCCGGCGGCATGGAGACGAACATGGGGGAGGACTACGCGCTCAAGCTCAACCGCGACGCGCAGGTCGGCATGCTGGCGGCAGCCGTCGAGGTCATGCCGGAGGGGTCGCGCGTGGTCTTCATCACGAGCCACCAGGCGCACTTCATCGAGAAGGTCGCCACCATGGACGCCTACGAACCGGTGGCCCGCAGCAAGCGGGCGGGCGAGGATGCGCTGCGCGCCCTGATCCCGCAGCTCGACGAGAAGGGCATCTCCCTGGTGGTCGTGTCCGGCGACATGATCGAGGGCACGGTCACCGCGACCCTGCTCGACCGGGCCACCCCGGGTGCCATCGAGGCACGCCGGCAGGAGGCCGGGCGCCTGTACTCGGTGGCCGAGTTCGCCACCGAGATCGTCCGGATGGCGACGGCCGACGTGCCGAGCGGCCACACGGAGTACGTGGGCGGCGCCGAGGACTTCCTCGCGAAGAGCTGACCTATACGCCTGCCAGGTGGCGGACGACGTCCAGGTCCGGCAGGTCCAGGGCGGCGTCCGCCACCGCGCGGACGGCCGGCTTCGCGTTGAACGCGACACCCAGGCCCGCCGCCGCCAGCATGTCGAGGTCGTTCGCGCCGTCGCCCACCGCCACGGTGGCGGCGATCGGGATCCCGGCGTGCTCCGCCTCGGCACGGAGGGTGCGCTCCTTCTCCCGGCGGTCGACCACCGCACCGGCGACGCGCCCGGTCAGGATGCCACCGACGACCTCGAGGTCGTTCGCCTTCGCGAAGGACAGCCGGAGGCGGTCGGCCAGGGGTGCGAGGACCTGCGAGAAACCCCCCGACACGACACCGACGCGGTGACCGGCCCCGAGATACGCCTCCACGAGCCGCTCGGCGCCGTCGCTCAGTTCGATGCGGGCCACCACTTCCTCGATGACCGTCGCCGGCAGTCCCTCCAGCGCGCGTACGCGGTGATGGAGTGACTGGGCGAAGTCGAGTTCGCCCCGCATCGCGGCCTCCGTCACGGCAGCCACCTCCGCCTCGCGGCCGGCGTGCGCCGCGAGCAGTTCGATGACCTCCTGCTTGATGAGCGTGGAGTCGACGTCCATGATCAGCAGCTTCGGTCCCGGCCCGTACACCGCGGCCGGGACATACGCGGCGCCGATGCCGGTCGTCGAGGTCCACGCGGCGAGGGCGGCGCGCACCGGTGCCGCTGCGGCCGGGAGCACGACCTCCAGCGTCAGGACGTCGTACGACGACGTTCCCGCGGAGGACGCCCCCGTCACGTCGACGCCGAGGGCTTCAAGGATTCCCGTCAGGTCACGGCGGTGGCCGTCCTCGAGCGTCGCTGCGTAGGCGACCACCCTGGCGTTGTCCGGCATGTGTCCGCTCCTGTCCGTGCCGCTGCCGCGGCGTCGTCGAATACTTGTCCCGAGGCCGTGAGGTCCCACGGTGAAGGCGTCGTCCCCGTGGGCGGTCCGTGCGCCACGCGAGCGGAGCCGGCGACCCGCCGGGCGGGCGCCCCGGGCCGGAGGCTCTCCGGTTTCGCCACGGGGCCGGTCCTTAGCCTAGTGTCTAGGACCATGAGGAACGTTCTGGAACTGGCGGGAGTGAGCCTCGTCAGGGGCGGCAAGACCCTTCTCGATGACATCGACTGGCAGGTCGGCGAGGGGGAGCGCTGGGTGGTCATGGGCCCCAACGGAGCGGGCAAGACCACCCTGCTGCAGCTCGCCGGCGCACGCCTGCACCCCACCCGCGGCGTGGTCGGCATCCTCGACGAGGTGATGGGCGCGGTGGACGTCTTCGAGCTCCGCCCGCGCATAGGGCTCGCCTCCGCGGCCCTGGCGACCCAGGTCCCGGAGCACGAGACGGTCCTGAACGTCGTCGTCACGGCCTCCTACGGCGTCACCGGCCGGTGGCGCGAGCAGTACGAGCGCCTCGACGAGCGACGCGCGTTCCGCCTGCTCCACACCTGGGGCATGTCCCGTTTCATGAATCGCCCGTTCGGCTCCCTGAGCGAGGGCGAGCGCAAGCGTGTCCAGATCGCGCGGGCCCTCATGGCGGACCCCGAACTGCTGCTCCTCGACGAACCGGCCGCCGGTCTCGACCTCGCGGGCCGCGAGGACCTGGTGCAGCGCCTCACCGAGCTCGCCCGGGACGAGGAAGCGCCGGCCATGGTGCTCGTCACGCACCACCTCGAGGAGGTGCCCCCCGGCTTCACGCACGCGCTGCTCCTCCGCGACGGCAGCATCGTCGCCGCCGGGCCCGTCGCAGGCGTCCTGACCGAGGAGAACCTCAGCGAAGCGTTCGACGTCGCTCTCAAGGTCACCGAGGAGAACGGCCGCTACAGCGCGGTCGCCCGGGCGTGACCCCGCCGGCAGCCGGCCCCGCGTCCGGTACGCGCACCTGATGGCGCTCGTCCAGCTCGAGACCGTCGACGACCCCCGACTCTCGGACTACCGGAACCTCACGGATGTCCAGCTCCGCCTCGCGAAGGAGCCGGCCGAGGGCCTCTACATCGCCGAGAGCTCGAAGGTGCTGCGCCGCGCCATCGACGCCGGCCATGCCCCGCGGTCCTTCCTCCTGGCCCCGAAATGGCTGCCGGACCTCGCCGACGTCATCGCGCGCTTCCCGTCCGTCCCGGCCTTCGTGGCGCCCGAGGCGACGCTCGAGGCCATCACCGGGTTCCACCTCCACCGCGGCGCCCTGGCCGCTGTGCACCGCCCGGCGCCCCTCCCGCTCGCCGACGTCCTCGCCTCAGCGCGGCGCGTCGCCGTGATCGAGGACATGGTGGACCACACGAACCTCGGGGCCGTCTTCCGCTCCGCGGCGGCCCTCGGCATCGATGCCGTGCTGCTGAGCCCCCGCAGCGCCGACCCGCTGTACCGGCGGTCCGTGCGCGTCAGCATGGGCAGCGTCTTCCAGGTGCCCTGGGTGCGACTCCGCACCTGGCCGGACGACCTCGCCACCGTCCGCAGGGCGGGCTTCACCGTCGCCGCCCTGGCCCTGGTGCCCGGCGCACGGGAGCTCGGCGACTTCCCGGCCCGGGAGCAGGAGCGACTCGCCCTCATGCTGGGCACCGAGGGGGAGGGCCTGAGCTCCGGCGCCCTCGCCGAGGCCGACGTCGCGCTGACCATCCCCATGCACGGCGGGGTGGACTCCCTCAATGTCGCCGCGGCAGCCGCCGTCGCCTTCTGGGAGTGCCGGTACGACGACGGCGCGCGCCCCGCGCTTTAGCGTCGACGCCCCACCTGCGCTAGTATGGACAGCTGGCACTGTCGCCAACCTTTCAATTTCCCGTGCCTGGCAAAATCCAGGCAACCAGAGAAGGTAGTCCCGTGAAGTCTGATATCCACCCCAAGTACCAGTCGGTCGTGTTCCGCGACCTGGCCTCCGACAAGGCGTTCCTGACCAAGTCGACGGTCGGCTCGCCCAAGACCATCGAGTGGGAAGACGGCAACACCTACCCCCTCATCGAGGTCGAGATCTCCTCGGAGTCGCACCCGTTCTACACCGGCAAGCAGCGCATCATGGACTCCGCCGGCCGCGTCGAGCGCTTCAACGCACGCTTCAAGGGCTTCGGCGGCAAGAAGTAGCCCAGCTCCCCGCGAGCACCGGACAGACGGCCCCGTGCCCACCGTCCGCCAGGAAGAGCCACGCCGGTCCGGCGTGGCTCTTCCCGCTTAACGCCGGACCCGCACCGCGCTCCACCACCGCACTCCGCCGCCACACTCCGGTGTCGGACCCATCACCGCATCCCATCAGCACGGAGCCCGGCACCGGGCCCTACCGGAAGGCACTGCCATGGCTCACGCTCCGGACACCGACCGCCTGCACGGCGAGTACAAGACGCCCGGCGGCAAGCTCACGGCCGTGGACCTCGATGTGCGCGACGGACGCCTCGCCCACGTCTCGGTCAACGGCGACTTCTTCCTCGAACCGGACGAAGCCCTCCTGGACATCAACGCGGCCCTCGAGGGCCTGCCCGCCGACACCGCGCCGGGAGAACTCGCCGCCGCCATCACCACACGGCTCGATCCCACCGCCGTCCTGTTCGGCTTCTCGGCGGAGGCCGTTGCCACCGCGGTGCGCCGTGCACTGGGCCGGGCCACGGGCTTCGCGGACCACCAGTGGGAGATCATCCCGCCCACACCGCTGTCCACCGCGATGCACGTCGCCATGGACGAGGTGCTGACCCGTGACGTCGGTGCGGGTGCCCGCAACCCGGTCCTGCGGTTCTGGGAATGGCAGTCGCCGTCGGTCGTGATCGGGAGCTTCCAGTCCATGCGCAACGAGGTGGACCCGGACGGCGCCGCCCGGCACGGTGTGACCGTGGTCCGCAGGATCAGCGGCGGCGGCGCCATGTTCATGGAGCACGGGAACGCCATCACGTACTCGCTCTACGTCCCGCAGTCCCTCGTGGACGGCATGAGCTTCGCGGACTCGTATCCCTTCCTCGACGCCTGGGTCATGGAGGCGCTGGAGGAGCTCGGGATCCGGGCCTGGTACCAGCCCCTCAACGACATCGCCACGGACATCGGGAAGATCGGCGGCGCGGCCCAGAAGCGGCTGGCGAACGGCGGCATGCTGCACCACGTGACCATGAGCTACGACATCGACGCCGACAAGATGCTCGAGGTCCTCCGCATCGGCAAGGAGAAGATGTCCGACAAGGGCACGAAGAGCGCCAAGAAGCGCGTGGACCCGCTGCGACGCCAGACCGGCATGTCCCGGGAGCAGATCATCGACGTGATGATGTCCACCTTCCGCCGCCGCTACGGCGCGGTGGACACGACCCTGTCCGACGACGAACTGCGGCGCGCCGAGGAGTTGGTGGAGCACAAGTTCGGCACCGGGGAGTGGCTCTACCGCGTGCCCTGAACCTGTGCGCGGAGGGCGCGCAGCAGATGGTCCCGCTCCTCGACGACGATGCGCCGCAGGGCGGCGGGCGCATCCGCGTTGGCCGTGAGCCACTCGTCCGTCCTCCGCACGACCGGGTGGGACTCCGGCGCACCCGAGGCATCCTGCCGGCCCGGGTACAGCCCCCGGACGATCCTGCTCGCCATCTCGATGCCGCGCTCGGACCAGACGCGGCGCAGCGCCTCGAAATAGGGCTCCTCGTAGCTCGCCAGGAGTTCGTGCGGGCCGAGCAGGAAGCCCTCGATCGCGGCGCTGAGCAACTCGTTGGACAGCCGCTCACCCTGCACGGCCTCCGTCCACGTCGCCTTCTTGATGGCTGCGTCCGGTATCGCCGCGGAGGCCAGCGTGAATCCGACCCTGCCCGCCGCGGTAGGGTCGGCCGCGCGCTCGGCCTCCAGCTCGCCCGGCCGTACGCGCTGCTGCGCGGCGAGCCCCTGCAGGAAGAGCCAGCGAACCTCGGCGTCGAGGGGCAACCCCGGGATCCGCTCGTCGCCGTCGAGGACGGAGCGCACCACGTCGGCCGCCCGGGGAACGGTGCGGGCGGCGGTGGCGAGTGCACGGGCCCAGGCGAGCTGCAGGTCCGCCCCCGCCCCGGCGCTCCGCAGCCCGTCCACCAGGAAGCGGCACATCCGGTCCCGGAGACCGTCCCGCTGGTCGGCGGGAGCGAACCGTTCGACCGCCGTGCGCACATTGGCCAGCAGGACCTGCAGGACGCCCACCCCCGTCTCGGCCGGTGCGGCGAGCAGGACGGCGTCGAGGTAGGAGCCCGCCGGCAGGAGCGCATCCCTGGTGCTCGACCAGAGCGCGGTCAGGCAGGTGGCGCGTGCGAGGGGATCCTGCAGGCGGTCGATCGAGGACAGCAGGGTGGCGAGCGACCGCTCGTCGAAGGAGAGCTTCGCGTAGGTGAGGTCGTCGTCGTTGACCAGCAGGAGATCGGGCTGCGCTGCGCCGGCGAGCGCGGGCACCGGCGTCCGCCCGCCCTCGACCGTCACCGCCTCGGTTCCCGTCCGGACCAGGCGTCCCTCCGTGTCGAAGGAGTACAGGCCGAGCCGGATGCGGTGGGGCCGGGGCTCGTCCCGGCCCGTGACGGGGTCCAGGGCCTCCTGCACGATCGTCACCCCGGAGAGGACACCGTTCGTGGCGGAGACCTCCGCCCGGAGGGACGGCACGCCGGAGGTTTGCAACCAGGACCGCGACCAGGACCCGAGGTCCTGTCCCGTCGCGTCGGCCAGCACGTCGAGGAGGTCGGTGAGGGTCGTGTTCCCGTACTCGTGCTTCCGGAAGTACTGCCGCGCCGCCTCGGTGAAGGCGTCCCGGCCGACGAAGGCGACGAGCTGTTTCAGCACCGAGGCGCCCTTGGCATACGTGATGCCGTCGAAGTTCTGCTTCGCGGCCTCCAGGTCGGGGATGTCCGCGACGATCGGGTGCGTCGTCGGGAGCTGGTCCTGGACGTAGGCCCACGCCTTCCGGCGGTTGGCGAAACTCACCCACGAAGTGCTCCACCGCGTGGCCTCGGCCACGCCGAGAGCTCCCATGTAGTCGGCGAAGGACTCCTTGAGCCAGAGGTCGTCCCACCAGGACATGGTCACGAGGTCGCCGAACCACATGTGCGCCATCTCGTGCAGGATCGTGTTCGCGCGCGCCTCGCGCTGCGCCTCGGTGGCGGCCGACCGGAAGACGTAGTTCTCCGTGAACGTCACGAGTCCGGGGTTCTCCATGGCCCCGAGGTTGTACTCCGGTACGAAGGCCTGGTCGTACTTGCCGAAGGGGTACGGGTAGTCGAACAGCTCGTGGAAGAAGTCGAGGCCGCGCCGCGTCGTGTCGAGGATCTCCGGGGCGTCGAACGAGGGCGCCAGCGACCGGCGGCAGTACAGGGCGAGCGGCACCTCCAGGCCTTCACCCGCGGTCCCCGGTGTGCCCGTCCAGGAGCCGGTCTCCCGGTGGTAGGGGCCGGCCAGGATCGTGGTGATGTACGTCGAGATCCGCCGCGTCGGCTCGAAGGTCCAGTGCACGGTGCCGTCGTCGGACGGCAGGGCGTTCGCCTGTGCGCCGTTCGAGGCCACCGTCCACCCCGCCGGTGCCAGGACGCTGAACGTGAAGGACGCCTTGAGGTCGGGCTGCTCGAAGTTCGCAAAGACGCGGCGTGCGTCCGCCGGCTCGTACTGCGTGTAGAGGTAGGTCTCGCCGTCCACCGGGTCCACGAACCGGTGGAGTCCCTCGCCGCTCGTGCTGTAGGAGGCCAGCCCCTCGACCGTCACCGTATTGTGCGCTGCCAGGTCGTCGAGCCTCACACGGGCGCCGTCGCCGGCCACTGCCCGATCCAGGGCGCGTCCGTTCAGTTCCACGGAGGTGACCTCCCCGATGAAGTCGAGGAAGGTGGAGCTGCCCGGCTCCCGGCAGGTGAAGGACACGGTGGTGGTGCTCCGGTACGTCCCCCTGGCGGGGTCCCTGGCGTCCGAGAGGTCCAGTTCGACGGTGTAGCGCTCCGTCTGCAGCAGTGCCGAACGTGCAGCTGCCTCGTCCCGGCGCAGGTTCTCGTTCTTCATCCGGCCATTCAACCATGCACCCCGTCCGCTTCGTTTCGGGCGTGTTAACCGTGCGTGTACCGGCGTGTGCCGCGGTGTACCGGCGCGGGATCCATGGCACTGTTGACCCATGTCCGAGCTCTTTGCTGACTACGCAGCCGCCGCCCGCAAGACGCCCGCCTTCGACGAGATGTTCGATCCCGGGCAGTTCCCGCGCACCGAGTACGGCCAGGTCGCCGCGGCGCTCGACGAGCTGAACCTCGCCGACGTGACGGCGCGCGCCGACTCGATGGCGCGCACCTTCCTGGACCGCGGCGTCACGTTCGACTTCGCGGGCGAGGAGAGGCCCTTCCCGCTCGACATCGTGCCGCGCGTGATCGCCGGCAGCGACTGGGACGTGCTCGAACGCGGCGTGGCGCAGCGCGTGCGGGCGCTCGAGGCGTTCCTGAGCGACGTCTACGACAAGATGGCCGTGGTGTCCGACGGCGTGATCCCGCAGCGCCTGATCACCTCCAGCGCCCACTTCCACCGGGAGGTCGCCGGGTTCGCGCCGGCCGGCGGCGTGCGTGTCCACATCTCCGGGATCGACGTCGTGCGCGACCAGCAGGGCACCTTCCGCGTCCTCGAGGACAACGTGCGTGTGCCGAGCGGCGTCAGCTACGTCCTGGAGAACAGGCGGGCGATGGCGAAAGGCCTCCCCGAGGCGTTCGGTCAGCAGCACATCCGTCCGGTCGAGGAGTACCCGCGGCGGCTCCTCGCCGCCCTGCGCAAGACAGCGCCGCCGGGCGTCGAGGACCCCACCGTCGTCGTCCTGACCCCCGGAGTCTTCAACTCCGCCTATTTCGAGCACACCCTGCTGGCCGGCCTGATGGGCGTGGAGCTCGTGGAGGGACGCGACCTCATCTGCCGCGGCAACCGCGTGTACATGCGGACGACGGCGGGGGAGCAGCGCGTGGACGTCATCTACAAGCGCATCGACGACGAGTTCCTCGACCCCCTGCAGTTCCGGGCCGACTCGGTGCTCGGGTGTCCCGGGATCGTCAACGCAGCACGTGCCGGCATGGTCACGATCGCGAACGCCGTGGGCAACGGCGTCGCCGACGACAAGCTCGTGTACACCTACGTGCCCGATCTCATCCGGTACTACCTGGGCGAGGAGCCCATCATCGCCAACGTGGACACGTACCGGCTCGAGGAGCCCGACGCGCGCGAGGAGGTGCTCGACCGGCTGGACGAACTCGTCGTCAAGCCGGTGGACGGTTCCGGCGGCAAGGGCCTCGTGATCGGACCCGACGCCACCCGGGCCGAGCTCGATGTCCTCCGCGCGAAGGTCCTCGAGGATCCGCGCGGCTGGATCGCGCAGCCGGTCCTCCAGCTCTCCACCGTGCCCACGATGTCCGGCGGGCAGTTCAGCCCCCGCCACGTGGACCTGCGGCCCTTCGCCGTCAACGACGGCGAGGAGGTGTGGGTGCTGCCCGGCGGGCTGACGCGCGTGGCCATGAAGGAGGGCTCGCTCATCGTGAACTCCAGCCAGGGCGGCGGATCCAAGGACACCTGGGTGGTGGACGGCGAGGTGCGCGGCACGGCAGGCGACGACGGACCTCGGGAGCGCCCGGCGGTGACCGTCCGCGAGCGCACCAGTGTCTGGCCGATCGAGACGAACTGGCAGGACAAGCAGTCGGAGCAGCAGCAGCAGTGACCGCTCCCGCGCCCCGCATCCCGCACACGACCCCCCTGGAAGGCAGGCCCCATGCTCAGCCGGATCGCTGAATCCCTCTTCTGGATCGGCCGCTACGTCGAACGGGCGGACGGCACCGCGCGCATCCTGGACGTGCATCTCGAACGGCTCAACCAGATGCCGCTGCCCCAGCAGCGCGAGACCTCGCGTCAGCTGCTCGGCGTGATGGGCAGCCGCCCGGAGCAGGACGACATCGACCTCTCCGACCTGCTGCAGGCCCTCGCGTACGACCGGACGAGCGCCACCTCCATCGCCGGTGCCCTCGGAGCCGCCCGGGAGAACGCCCGACGCGCCCGTGAGACCGTCTCCAGCAGCGTGTGGGAGAGCCTCAACACCACGTGGTACGGGCTCACGCAGCACCGCAAGGACGTCGTGGGCACCTACCGCTTCTGCCACTGGGTGGTGGAGCGTACCGCGATGGTGCGCGGCCTCTCCGACACCACGATGAGCCACGACGAGTCCTGGCAGTTCCTCGTCCTCGGGCGCAGCCTGGAGCGGGCGGACATGACGGCCCGGATGCTCTCCACGCACGACGTCCACGCGGCCGGCCTCTCCTGGGTCAACATGCTGCGCTGCGCCGGCGCCTACGAGTCGTTCCTGCGGACGCGCCGGGCGTCCTTCGGCGACCAGCAGGCCGCCGAGTTCCTGCTCCTGGACCGGTTGTTCCCGCGCTCCATCGTCTATGCGCTGAGCGACGCCGAGAAGTGCCTGACCCAGCTGAATCCCGCCTACCAGCGCGTCGGCTTCATCAACGATGCCAGCCGCATCGTGGGACAGGCCCGGACCTTCCTCGAGTTCCACCAGACGCGGGACCTGATGTCCGAGCTGCCCGAGCACATGGAACGCGTCCAGAAGGCCTGCGCGCGGGCCTCCGATGCCGTTTCCCGCACGTACTTTTCCCAGGCCGACGAGTTGTCCTGGGTCGGAGAGGTCTCATGACACGCCTGCTGATCGAACACCGCACCGGCTACGACTACCTGCGCCGGGTCTCCCTGTCCTACAACGAGGCCCGGATGACGCCGCTGACCGATCCGCAGCAGGTGGTCCTCGAGTCCACGCTGAAGGTGAACCCCTCGAGTGCCGCCGTCGCGACCTACCGCGACTACTGGGGGACACGCGTGACCTCGTTCGACGTCCACGTGCCCCACGAGCACCTGGAGGTCACGGCCGTCTCGACAGTGGAGGTCAGCCGGTCCGAGCGCGTCCCCGGCGAGGACGAGATCCTGTCCTGGGAGCACCTCGCGGCGCCGTCCCTCACGGACGATTTCTCCGACTGGCTGAGCCAGACGCCGCTCAGCGAGCCGGGGGAGGAGGTGCGGAAACAGGTCGCAGCCGTGACCGAGGGATTGAACCCGCATGCGGCCGCCCACGCCGTCTTCGACTGGCTCAGGGCGGAGATGGACTACGTCCAGGGCGCCACCGGCGTGCAGACCAACGCACGCGATGCCTGGGCCGAGCGGAAGGGCGTCTGCCAGGACCTCGCGCACGTCGCCATCGGCGCCCTGCGCAGCCTCGGCGTCCCCGCACGGTACATCTCCGGCTACCTCCACCCGCGACGCAGCGCCGGCGTCGGCGAGACGGTGGCGGGTCAGTCGCACGCGTGGGTCGAGTGGTACGACGGCGAGTGGCGCGGCTGGGATCCGACCAACAGCGGCCCGGTGAGCGACTTCCACGTCTCCGTGGCCCGCGGCCGCGACTACCGGGACGTCTCGCCGCTCAAGGGCATCCTCTCCGGCGGCGGGGGCTCCACCCTGAACGTGAGGGTCGCCATCACGAGGGTCGCCTAGCCCCGGGACACGGAAAGGCCCCCGGCGCGTGCCGGGGGCCTTTCCGCGCGTGCGTCAGGTGGTGGGGTAGGCCGGTGCGACGACCTGGCCCTTGCTGACGATCGTCAGCCCTGAATCCGTGACCGCGAACCCGCGGCTGCGGTCCAGTTCGAAGTCCACCCCGATCTGGGCGCCCGGCGGGATGCGGACGTTCTTGTCGATGATGGCGCGCCGGACCACGGCGCCCGCGCCGACGGTGACCTTGTCCAGGAGCACGCAGCCGGTGACCTCGGCGGCCTCGTCGATGAACACATCCGTCGCCAGGATCGACCCCTGCACTGCGCCGCCGGAGACGACGACGCCGGCCGACACGATCGAGTCGTGGGCCTCGCCGGACCGGCCCGACGCGCTCCGGACGAACTTCGCCGGAGGCGAGACGCTCTGCCGCGTGTAGATGGGCCACTGCAGGTTGTAGAGGTTGAAGAGCGGCAGGGGCGAGATGAGGTCCATGTTGGCCTCGTAGTACGAGTCCATGGTGCCGACGTCACGCCAGTACTGGCGGTCCCTGGCGGCCGACGGCGCCACTGCC
>NZ_CP024915.1:1173150-1181325 GCF_002953615.1 Arthrobacter agilis
CCCATGACCAGCCCTGCCGAGGCGAGCACGATCCCTGCCGTCGCGGCGTTGTCGCGCAGCCGGGAGAACGACGCCGGCCGAGGTGCGTGCGGGCGGAGTGAGCGCCGCGGGCCCGAGCGCAGGTCCGGATGCAGGTCCTCCCTCAACTCCGGATGCAGATCCGCATGCGCGACGGGCACGGAACGGCGGGCACTGCGCCGTGTCGGCAGGACTGCTGCAGCGTCCCGGGCCGCTGCCTGCTGCTCGCGGAGCCCGCGTCGGGTCGTGGGCTCCGGGGCAGCGGGTGCGGTCGTCGGAAGGGCGGGTGCAGCGACGGACGGGACGGGCGGAAGGGCCTCACCGGCGACCGGGACCCGGAGCGAGCGGCGGCTGGGCGGGCCGGGATGAGCGGGGCGGTGGGCAACCGGGTGCTGCTGCGCTCGATCGTCGGACGCGCGGCGGCGCCCGGACGTAACCGTCTGGGTCAACTGCTTACCTCTCTCGGACGCCCGCGAAGTCGGCTGCCGGATTCGAGCAGGAGTCGGCTCGACCTCCACGCGGTCCGGATCGCGGAGGAGCCGCAGACGGGACCGTACAGAGGAGCAGTGCGGAAGGGCTTCACCCCCAGGCGGCTCGAGCCGCGTCGGACGTGGATCCTCCACCCCTGTCACACAGTGTTCAGGCGGTCCGCTGACAGGGTCGGGCGTGCGGACCTGGATTCCGTGGAACCAGCTTTGACTGCTCAAACCCTAGGCCACGGGGTCCGAAGTTACAATTCCGTTATCCTGCCTGTGGATCATCCGTGTCATACTGCGTTCCGTCACCAGGTTCCTGCGCGAAGACGCTGAAGAACCTGCGCCTTCCGGCTTGGCCGGCGCCTCAGGCGAGCTCTGCGCGGCCCTTGCGCCAGTACCCCATGAAAGCGACCTGCTTCCGGTCCACCCCGACGTCGCGCACGAGGTACCGCCGCAGGCCACGGACGACGGCGGCTTCCCCTGCGATCCACGCGTAGAAGGGCTGGGTGCCGGCAGGGCGCCCGGAACCGACAGTCGACTGCACGATGGCCGCCTCCATCCGCTGCGGCGTCTCCCACAGGATCGTCCGGTCGATGTCGACCTCCTCGGGCTCGCTTCCTCCCCGCGCACCGGCGGGACCGGCGAGCGACACCCAACCCGGCACCCGGACGGCGTCCCGGACTGCGGCCTCCAGCTGCTCGCCATGCGGCCGGTCCCCACGCGCCAGCCAGGTGATGGCCACGGAGGACTTCGTGGAGATGGCCTGGACGTCCTGCAGGTCCGGCACTTCGAGGAAGGCGGACCCGCTGATGTCCTCGGGCAGGGCCTCGAGGATCGCGCTGATGGCGGGCACCGCCGTCTCGTCACCGGCGAGGAGGACGTGCTGGGCGAGGCCCGGGCTCCACTCGATGCCGCCGTAGGCACCCGCCGTCGCGCACTGCGCCGCCGAGGAATTGGGCCCGATGATGCAGACCCGGTCACCGGGCCGGGCCGCCGCGGCCCACTCCGAGGCTGGGCCGCCCCGGCCGTCGTCGTCGAGGTGCATCACGAAGTCGACGTCGATCTCCGGGCGCGGACCGCCGCAGCGCACGTTCCGCACCGTGTAGGTGCGCATGGAACCACGCTCCTCCGCCTCCAGGCCCAGCCACAGCTGGTACCAGTTCGCCGAGTCCCCGCGCTTCATCATGCCTGCGATGTCCGGGCAGTCACGGCCCTTCGACGGGATGACGATCTTGATCCGGAGGTCGAGGGTGTCCCCTGCCACCCCGAACGCCTCGAGGCATGCCCCACCGAACGTGATGCGGCGGAAGGTGGCACCGAGGTCCTGCACGGCGGTGACGACGACGTCGAACGCGAGCACCATGGGCTCGGTGTCGGCGACGGTCCGCAGTGCGTTCCGATGGGTCACTTGGGTCATGATGCTGCCTCCACGGGGGCGGGAACGGCGTCCTGCGGGTTGGGTCGGTACCCCGTGGCCTGCTGCCGGCCTGCGGGGGGAGTCTGGGGACGGGCGGGTGCCGGAGGGCTGTGGTGCCTGCCCACCGGGATCACCATCGGCGTGCCGGAGACCGGGTCCTCGATGATCCGGCACTCCAGGTCGAAGACGCCCGAGACGGTCTCCTGGGTGACGACGGCGGCGGGGGGCCCGGCTGCCACGATCCGTCCGTCCCGCATCGCGATGAGGTGGTCCGCATAGCGTGCGGCGAGGTTCAGGTCGTGCAGCACCATGACGACGGTGGTGCCGGACCGCCGGTTCAGGTCCGTGATGAGGTCCAGCACCTCCACCTGGTGCGTCACGTCGAGGAAGGTGGTGGGCTCGTCGAGCAGCAGGATGCCCGTCTGTTGCGCGAGGGCCATCGCGATCCACACACGCTGTCGCTGCCCACCGCTGAGCTCATCCACGTTGCGGTCGGCGAGGGCCAGCGTGTCGGTGGCCTCCAGCGCGTCCGCCACCGCCTCGTCGTCCTCAGGGGTCCACTGGCGGAACCAGCCCTGGTGCGGGTAGCGGCCGCGCCCCACGAGGTCGGCGACGCTGATACCGTCCGGTGCCACAGGGGTCTGGGGCAGTAGTCCGAGGACTCGGGCGACGGCCTTCGTGGACTGGGCGGAGATGTCAGACCCGTTGAGCACGACCGCGCCCTCGACCGGCTTGAGGAGACGGGCGAGTCCGCGCAGCAGGGTGGACTTGCCGCAGGCGTTGGCCCCGACGATCACCGTCACCCGCCCGGCCGGGAGCGTGAGGGAGAGCCCGTCGACCACGGTGCGCTGGTCGTAGGCGAGGGTCAGCCCTTCGGCGGACAGGGTATCCCCCGACGTGGGTTCCTGACGTGCAGCCATGCTCAGCCTCCCTGGCCTGATCGGTTCGCCGTGGCCAGCAGCCACAGCAGGAACGGGGCACCGAGCGCGCCGGTCACGACGCCGACGGGCAGTGACGCCCCGGGGATGAGGTTCGCGGCGATGAAATCGGCCCCGAGGACGATTCCTGCCCCCACCAGGGCCGCCATGACCAGCGAGGGCCGGTTCCCGAGCAGCCTGCGCGCGATCGGTCCGGACAGGAAGGCCACGGACGCGACGGGCCCTGCGGCCGCGGTGGCCACGGCCGCGAGGGCGACGGCGGTGGACATGAGTCCCAGCCGTGAGGCCTCGACCCGGAGCCCGAGGCCTGCTGCGGCGTCGTCGCCCAGGACGAGGCCCTGCAGGCTGCGCGAGAGGACCGCCGCGGCCGGCAGCAGGACCACGAGGGCGGCGACCAGGACGGCCGCACGGTCCCAGTTGCTCGAGTTGAGCGAGCCGTTGAGCCACAGCAGTGCTTCCGATGCCGTCCGGAGGTCGGTGCGGGTGATCAGGAAGTTGACCAGCGCGTGCAGGACGGCCGCGAAGCCGATGCCGACGAGGATGAGGCGGTAGCCCGCTACTCCCCCCCGGCGCGAGATCAGATAGATCGCCGCGGCGACGACCATCGCGCCGACCAGCGCGGAGAGGGACACGGCGGCGCCGGCGGCGCCGAAGAGGACGATCGCCGTGACCGCCGAGGCACTCGCTCCGTAACTGATCCCGATGATGTCGGGGCTCGCGAGGGGGTTCCTGAGCATGGTCTGGAACACGGCTCCGGCGAGTCCGAAGCACACACCGACCAGGACCCCGATCACCGAGCGGGGAAGCTTGTTCTCCATCACGATGAAGCTGGCACCCGGGATGTCGGCACCCCCGAGGATCCGGAAGACGTCGGGGATGGTCACCGTGTAGGAACCGAGCAGGACGTTCGCGGCGAACAGGACGACGACGACCGCCCCGACCGCGGCCAGGCGGAGCCCGCTGCTGCGCCGGCGACGGGCACGGACGAGGGCCAGCCCTGCGGCCGGGGGTGCCGGGGCAGGCGGCGGGGGGACCTGCGAGGAGTCGAGCGTCGTGCTCACAGGTGGGCCATCCTGCGTCGGCGCACGAGCCAGATGAAGAAGGGGGCGCCGACGACCGCGGTCATGATGCCCACCTGCACTTCTCCGGGCGGCAGGATGACCCGGCCGATGATGTCGGCGCCGAGCAGCAGGACCGGGCCGAGGAGAGCGGAGAACGGGAGGATCCAGCGGTAGTCGGCCCCGACGACGAGGCGTACGACGTGAGGGATCACGAGGCCCACGAAGGCGATGGGGCCGGCGGCGGCGGTGGCGGCCCCGCACAGGATCACGACGCCCAGCGCCGTGATGCCCCGCGCGAGGTTCACGTTCTGCCCGAGTCCGCGCGCCACGTCGTCGCCCAGCGCGAGGCCGTTGAGGACCTTGCCCGTGGCCAGCGTCATCACGAGGCCCACCAGCAGGAACGGGGCGACCGTGCCGATCACGTCCCAGCCCCGGCCGGACAGCGTGCCGACCTGCCAGAAGCGGAAGGCGTCGAGAGTCTCCTGGCTGGAGACGAGGACCGCATTCGTGAGGCTGGCGAGGCCGGCGGCCAGTGCCGCGCCGGCGAGCGCGAGCTTGACCGGCGTCGCGCCCTCCCGTCCGAGGCTGGCGACGGCGTAGACCGCGAGGGCTGCGGCGCCCGCACCGGCGAAGGCGCACCAGATGTACCCGGAGGCGGTGGTGAGGTCGAAGAGATGGATCCCGACGACGACGGCCAGTGACGCTCCGGCATTGATGCCAAGGATCCCCGGATCGGCCAGCGGATTCCGCGCGATCCCCTGCAGGGCTGCCCCGGCCGTTGCCAGGGCCGCTCCGACGAGCAGGCCGATGACGGTGCGCGGGACACGGGAGAGCACGACCGCGTGGTCGCCGTCGGCGGGATCGAAGGCCAGGACGGCGTCGATCATGGTGCCGGGACCGACCGAGCGGGCCCCGATGGTGAGGGAGGCGACGCAGAAGGCGAGGAGGACCAGCGCGGTGAGGACCAGCTGCGCGGCGGTGCGGGGAACCGAGGACCGCCGCCGGGCCGACAGGGGCCGGTCGCCGGTCGAGGGGCGCGAGGCGGCGGCCTGGACTGCCATGGTGCTCCCCTCAGACGGTCGATGAGTCTGAAGTAAGGCTAGCCTATGCTGCTGACGATTAAGAAACGAGTTTGTTCGCTAATTGGGACGGCCGCTGCGGCGGACGCAGGCGGCCCCGCCTGCGTCCACCCCCACTACTCGGGGGTCGGCGGGGTGCCGTCGCCGAAGGGCCGTCCACCCAGGGATGCGCGTCCGTGGTCCGTGGTCCATCCCGCGAGGTCGGGACCTTTGGGGACGATCCCGGTGGGGTTGATGTCCTCGTGCACGATGTAGTAGTGCTGCTTGATCTGCTCGAAGTCGATCGTGTCGCCGAAGCCCGGCGTCTGGAACAGATCGCGGGCGTAGCCCCACAGCGCGGGCATCTCCGTCAGCTTGTTCCGGTTGCACTTGAAGTGGCCGTGGTAGACCGGGTCGAACCGGACGAGCGTGGTGAACAGGCGGACGTCGGCCTCCGTGATGGTGTCCCCCACGAGGAACCGCTGGGTGGTGAGCCGTTCCTCGAGCCAGTCCAGAGCCGTGAACAGCCGGTCGTAGGCGGCGTCGTAGGCCTCCTGCGATCCCGCGAAGCCGCAGCGGTAGACGCCGTTGTTGACCTCGGTGAAGACCCGCTTGTTGACGGTGTCGATCTCCTCCCGGAGCGCCTCCGAATACAGGTCCGGAGCACCCTCGCGGTGGAATTCCGTCCATTCGCCGGAGAAGTCCAGGGTGATCTGGGGGAAGTTGTTGGTCACGACCGCGCCGGTGGTCGTGTCCACGATCGCCGGAACCGTGATGCCGCGCGCGTAGTCCGGATCGCGCTTGAAGAAGGCTTCCTGCAGCCGCTCGATACCGAGGACCGGGTCGCGGCCGTCGGGATCGAGGTCGAAGGTCCAGGACCGGCTGTCGTGGGTGGGGCCCGGGGTGCCGAGGGAGATCGCGTCCTCCAGCCCGAGGAGACGGCGCACGATGATGGTCCGGTTGGCCCAAGGACAGGCGCGGGCCGCGATCAGGCGGTAGCGCCCGGCCTCGACGGGATAGCCGTCCGCTCCGTCCCGCGTGATCCGCGTCTCGATGTACTGCGTGTCCCGCGTGAACTCCTGGCCGTCGGTCACGTAGGACCCCTTGGTGCTGTGCCCTGACGTGTCGGCCTGCTGGGTATCGGTCATGCAGCCAGTCTAGGACCGCGGACATGCAGGAGGCCCGGCCGTTGACACGTCCGGGCCTCCTGGTGCAGGGTGCGGTCGGCCTACCGGCGGGCCGACTCCCGCTCGTACTTCTCGCGGAGCTCGCGACCCTCGTTGACGAGCTTGCGGTACTTCTCGCGCTTCTTGTCGGCAGCCTTGGTGTCGCGGGGCGGCAGCTGGATGCCGTCCTCCGCCTCGATGCCGCCCTGCAGTTCCCTGCCGCGTTCCATCTCGGCGTCGAACTCGACACCGAACAGGAGCGAGAGGTTCGCCAGCCAGATCCAGAGGAGCAGGACGATCACGCCGGCGATGGCGCCGTAGGTCTTGTCGTAGCTGCCGAAGTTGGCCACGTAGAGGGAGAACGCCGCGGTGGTGATGGCGAGGACGATCAGGGCGATGAACCCGCCGAGACTCATCCACCGGAACTTGGGCTGCTTGACGTTCGGCGAGCCGTAGTAGAGGACGGCGATCATGAGGACCGCGAAGAACACGACGACGGGCCACTTGGCGATGTTCCAGATGGTCAGTGCGCTGCCACCGAGTCCGATCGTGTTCCCGACGGCCTCGGCGACGGGCCCGGAGAGCACGAGCATGAGGCCCATGACGACGATCAGGACGAGGACGACGACGGTGACGAGGAGCATCTGCGGGCGCAGCTTGAAGAAGCCCCGGCCCTCCTCGACCTCGTAGACGCGGTTCATCGCCCGGGAGAAGGCGTTCACATAGCCCGATGCCGACCAGATGGCGCCGAGGAGGCCGATCACGAAGGTCAGTCCGGCCGCCTGGTTGGAGGCGAGGTCCTCGATCGTGGGCCTGATGGTCTCCAGGGTGTCCGGCGGCGCGAACTGGCCGACGATCTCCAGGACCTGGTTGGTGGTGTTCTGGGCCTGTCCGAACAGCCCGAGGAGGGACAGCAGGGCGAGGATCCCGGGGAAGATCGCGAGGACCGCGTAGTAGGTCAGCGCCGCGGCCAGATCGGTGCACTGGTCCTTGCCGAACTCGTTGAGCGACCGCTTGAACACGTACTTCCAGGCGGGCTTCCCGACATCCTTCGGATCATCCGGCTTCCGGGGATCGTTCGGATCGGGCGCGGTCTGCGCCTTCTGCGAGGCGTCACTCTTCGGCTCACTGCCGACCTTGCTGTTACTGCTCACGGATACCTCCCGCTATGGCCCTGGAAAGGGCGTCGTGCGCCCTTGCGGCTGTACGTCTCCTTCAACTGCACCATAAGCTTGCTTAGTAGTCCAGTTCGGATCAGCGCCCTCCCCCGTCCCCACAACCAGCAGGCCAAGGAGTAGAACCATGCGCATAGCAGTCATCGGTGCCACCGGGAACGTGGGCACCGCGGTCCTCTCCCGCCTCCACCGGGCAGCGCGGGACCGCGAGGCCATCGAGCGGTCCGGCTACGACACCTCGGGGGACACGGGCGGCATCACCATCACCGGGATCGCCCGCACCATCCCGGACACGACGCAGGCCCCCTACGACGGCGTCGACTGGCATGCGATCGACATCGGGACCGACGAGGGCAGGGAGGCCCTGGTGCTCGCGCTCGCGGGAGTGGACGCCGTCGTGCACCTCGCTTGGGCCATCCAGCCGAATCACGACGAACCCGCCATGCGACGGACCAACGTCACCGGGACGGCCAACGCCCTCCACGCAGCCGCCACCGCCGGTGTGCGGCAGTTCGTCTGCGCGTCCTCCGTCGCGGCCTACTCGCGTGCCGGCAAGGACACCCGCAGGGGCGAGGCATGGCCGACCGACGGCGTCCGGTCCTCCCAGTACAGCCGCCAGAAGGCCGAGCAGGAACGCCTGCTGGACGCGTTCGAGCAGGCCTACCCGGAGATCGCGGTGGCCCGCCTCCGGCCGGCCCTGATCTTCCAGAGCGGAGCGGGCAGCGAGGTGGGCCGCTATTTCCTCGGCCCGCTCGTCCCGAAGGTCCTCCTGGGCGTCCCGCTTCCCGTGCTGCCCGTCCCGGCAGCCTTCATCTTCCAGGCCGTGCACGCGGAGGACGTCGCCGACGCGTACTGGCGGGTGCTGG
>NZ_CP024915.1:1181588-1185800 GCF_002953615.1 Arthrobacter agilis
CGATCCTCCATGCCTTCGTCCCCCGCGGCACCCCCGGCGTGGACACCGTGCCGGACTGGGACCCGCTGGGGATGCGTGCCACGCAGTCGAACACCACGCGGCTGACCGACGTCCGTGTGGCTCCCGACGCCGTCTTCCGGCAGCTACCCGTGGGCCCCACCGCGGACCCGCTGGTCTTCGGCATCTTCGCCGCCTTCGAGACCCTGATCGGCGCGGTCTACCTCGGGATCGCCGACCGCGCGCTCGACCTGGCGGCGGAATTCCTCGCCGCGCGCCGCAGCCATGTCGCAGGCCGCGCCCTGTCCGATGATCCGGTGCTGAGGCATCTCCTGGCGGGCGTCGCGATGCAGCGGACGGGGGCGGACGCCGAACTCCGCAGCGTCACGCAGGACCTCGACGGTCGTGCGGGCGAGGCGTCCCAGTGGTTCGCACGCCTCGTGACCCTCAAGACGCACGCGGTCGACGCGGCGGTCGCGGCGACGTCCGCCGCCCTGCACGTCGGAGGAGGATCGGGCTTCTCCGCGTCGTCCGAGGTGGCGCGGCTGCACCGGGACGCCCTGGCCGGACAGTTCCATCCGTCGACCCGGGAATCCGCGCGGGCAACGGTCGCCACGGCCCTGCTCGGCCCGCCGACCGCCTAGGCGGGGTGCCGTGGCGAGCGGGGCTCCGTCCCGGTCCCGGTCACGCCGTCCGTTCCACCCGCAGCACTTTCCGCCGGAGCCAGTAGCGCCTGCTGCCGCCCAGGTAGATGCAGCTGCGTTCGAGTTCCCACTTGCCGTACTCGGCATGCTCGGTCAGGAGTTTGCGCGCGGCCGGCAGGGGTTCACCCGCGCTGACGGTCAGCACCAGGTACTCGTACTGGCGCCCGTAGTCGCGCTTTCGGACGGCGGTCGCGTTCAGAAAATGTTCTCGCATATCCCTCCAATTCTGCCCACTTTACCGATAACGTCTAATCCATGAGCATAGATCCGCGTGTCGCGCTCCAGTCCCTCGTGACGGCCCTCGAAGAACACCTTGCGGCGTCGGCATCACGACGGCGGGAGGACGATCCGGCGGTCGAAGCGGCCTATCTGGGCATCGCCGACGCGTTCGAAGCCTACGAGGAAGCCCTGTACGACGCCTTCGGGGAAGTGACACCACTCGAGATCTACGAAGAGTCCGACGACGACGAGGAGGACGGGGACGACGATCCGGAGGACGCCGACTACGCGTCCGACCTCGTCGAAGCCGAAGTGGAGCACTGACCGGCCGATCCGGAACTCACGGACCCCACCGGCCGGAGCAGTACCCGGGGTGGAGCGCCGCATCCCGCACGCGGGTGGGGTCAGCCCTGCAGGACCGATACCTCGTCGAGCACTTCAGCAATGGGCTCCGCCACAGGAGCTCCGCTGGTCTGCAGGATCTCCTTGAGCTGCTGCGCGGTGCGTGCCCCGACGATCGCGGAGGCCACACCCGGCCGGTGCAGGAGCCACCGGAGGGCGAGTTCGTGCGGTTGGAGATCCAGTCCCCGTGACGCCGTGCAGAGTGCCTCGGTGATGCGCTGGGGCTTGCCCGAGAGGTAGGGCTCGACATAGGGCGCCCACACGTCCGAGGCTCCACGGGATTCGGAGGGGATCCTGCCACGGTACTTGCCGGTCAGCACACCCCGACCCAGCGGACCCCACGCCAGGATGGCAGCGCCGAACGCTTCCGCCGAGGGAAGGACATCCCGCTCGGCGCCGCGGCTCAGCAGGGAGTACTCGACATCGTTCACGATGAGCGGGAAGGAGGCGGTCGCCGCGGCGCGTGCGAACTCCCAGCCGGAGTAGTTGGACACCCCGACGTACCGCGCGCGTCCTGTCACATAGGCGGACTCGAGCGCACTGAGGGTCTCCTGCAGCGGGACCGCGGCATCGGGGGAGGGCGCCAGCCAGAGATCGACGTGGTCGGTGCCCAGCAGCGACAGCGAGGCGTCCAGCGAGTCCAGGAGTCCGCGGCGCGAGGCGTCCAGGCGCCGGCTCCCGGATCGGGTCGTGCCGCCCTGCACCACCACCACCAGTTCGGAGCGGGCCACGGTGTCACCGATGAAGCTGCCCAGCATGGCCTCGGCCTGGCCCTCGCCGTAACGGGCAGCGGTCTCGATGAGCGTGCCGCCGGCTTCGGTGAAGATGCGCAGCTGCTCGCGGGCGGCCTCCTCGCTGACCTCCTGGCCCCAGTTCATGGTGCCGAGTCCCAGAGCCGAGACCGTCAGTCCGCTCGCTCCCACGTTTCGCCGTTGCATGGAGCCAAGCCTAGAGCCTTCCCTGCGCCGCATGGCTTAGGGTCGTAGACGTGAAGTGGATAGAAGCAGTCATCCTGGGGTTCGTCCAGGGCCTTACCGAGTTCCTACCCATTTCATCGAGCGCACACCTGCGCATCGTCGGGGAGCTCCTGCCGAATGCGCAGGACCCGGGTGCGGCGTTCACCGCCATCACGCAGCTGGGGACGGAGACCGCCGTCATCGTGTTCTTCTGGCGGGACATCGTGCGCATCATCACGGCCTGGTTCGGCGCGCTGAAGGGCACGGTGCCGAGGAACGACCCGGACGCCCGCATGGGGTGGCTCGTGATTCTCGGCAGCGTACCGATCGTGGTCCTCGGGCTGCTGTTCCAGGACCAGATCGAGAGCACGTTCCGCAGCATGTGGATCGTGGCCACCATGCTGATCGTCTTCGGCCTCATCCTCGCCGTGGCGGACCGCGTGGGCCGTCAGACGCGCGACCTCCAGAGCCTCACCTACCGGCACGGCATCCTCTACGGGCTGGCGCAGGCGATGGCCCTGATCCCGGGCGTGTCGCGGTCCGGCGGCACGATCACCGCGGGCCTGCTCATGGGGTACACCCGCGAGGCGGCAGCACGGTACTCCTTCCTGCTGGCCATCCCCGCGGTGTTCGGCAGCGGTGTGTTCCAGCTCGTCAAGAGCTACGACGAGCCCGGGCCGTACGCGCTCCCGGAAACCGCGGTGGCGACGGTCGTGGCCTTCGTCGTCGGCTTCGCGATCATCGGCTGGTTCCTGAAGTTCGTCAGCACGCGCGGCTACGGGCTCTTCGTCTGGTACCGCATCCTGCTCGGTCTCGCCCTGTACCTCCTGCTCGGCTTCGGCGTCATCACCGCCTGACGCCGGGCCGTAAGGTAGAACGTGTGATTGCGTGGAATTCGACTCCTGTCCCAGAACTCGACGGCACCCAGTCGGGCATCAACCTGTTCGACACGGCAAGCCAGGAGCCGGCACCCCTCGGGAACCATCCCGAGCGCAGCCTCTACGTCTGCGGCATCACCCCCTATGACGCGACCCACCTCGGCCACGCGTCCACGTATGTCGCCTTCGACCTCCTGAACCGCACCTGGCGCGACGCCGGGGCAACGGTCTCCTACGTCCAGAACGTGACCGACGTCGACGATCCGCTCCTCGAGCGCGCCACGGCCACCGGCGTGGACTGGCGTGAGCTCGCCGCCGAGCAGATCGCCCTGTTCCGTGAGGACATGGAAGCACTGAACGTCCTGCCGCCCGACCACTACATCGGAGCCGTGGAGGCGATCGACTGGATCGTCCCGGCCGTCGAGGAGCTCGTGGCGCGCGGACTGGCCTATGCCGTGCCGGGCGAGGGCGGGGAGCCCGACGGCGACATCTACTTCTCCCTCGACGCCACCGCCACGCTCGACGCGAGCGACCCGGCCTCCTGGTTCCTGGGCCAGGTGTCGCACCTGGCGCCCGACACGATGCTCGCCTTGTCCGCGGAGCGTGGTGGCGACCCCCAGCGCCCGCACAAGCGCAACGCGCTCGATCCGCTGCTCTGGCGGTCCGAACGCGCCGGTGAGCCCAGCTGGTCCGGCGGCACGCTCGGCCGGGGCCGTCCTGGCTGGCACATCGAGTGCGCGGTGATCGCGCAGCGCTTCCTGCCCGCGCCCTTCACCGTGCAGGGAGGCGGCTCGGACCTCGTGTTCCCCCATCACGAGATGAGCGCGTCCCACGCCTGGGCGACCGGTGGCACCCCTCTGGCCGAGCACTACGCCCACGCCGGGATGGTCGGCTACGACGGCGAGAAGATGAGCAAATCCCGCGGCAACCTGGTGCTCGTGTCGAAGCTGCGCCGCGAGGGCGTGGACCCCGCAGCCATCCGTCTCGCCATCCTCGCGCACCACTACCGCTCGGACTGGTCCTGGACCGACGCCGTCCTCGAGGAGGCGGTGGCCC
>NZ_CP024915.1:1186030-1190166 GCF_002953615.1 Arthrobacter agilis
GCTGCGGGCCGTCGGAGACTCCGGGTACCTCCACTCGTTCGAGCGGCGCGAGGAGTTCGCCGACATCGCACGGGGCAACGTCGAGACGATCTTCGGCGGGCCCCACCCGGCGTGGCAGATCACCCTCGGCGACTTCCAGGAGCAGGTCGTGGAGCACGAGGAGCCGGGGTCCGTGGACCGCGTCGTCCTCGACATGCTCGCGCCCTGGGAGTGCCTCGACGCCGTCGCGACCGTCCTCGGTGCCGGCGGCGTGTGGATCAGCTACGTCGCGACCGTCACGCAGCTCTCCCGCACCGCCGAGGCCATCCGCGCCGACGGACGCTTCACCGAGCCCGAGGGCTGGGAGTCGATGGTGCGCGGCTGGCACCTCGAAGGACTGGCCGTCCGTCCGGACCACCGGATGGTGGCCCACACGGGGTTCCTGCTCACCACGCGCAGGCTCGCCGACGGCGCCGTCGGATTCACCCCGAAGCGCAGGCCGTCCAAGACCGGCTTCAGCGAGGAGGACCTCAACGCGTGGACACCGCAGGCCGTCGGCGAACGCGAGGTCTCGGACAAACGGCTCCGGCGCGTGGCGCGGGACGCGGCATCCACGATCCAGCGCGGTTCCCTGCCCCCGGAGGAGGCACAGGCCCGCCGCGACGCGATCGCCGACGGCGGTACGGTCGAGTAGGGGAGCCCGGCGCACCCGGGGCGATACAGCATCCGCGGCGGGCAGGAACAGGGGAGAGGTCCGCGGACGCCGGGCGTTAACACTGCACGCCGTGCGATGACGTCTGCGCTAAGGTCGAAAGACAGCCGAAGGTCGAACACGAGGTGGCGAACCGAAATGACGGACTCCGAAGACAGCGCTCCCGCCGCCGACGCGCGCGGCATCACCCCGCCTCCCGCCGACACCGCCGTGGCCCAGCGTCAGCTCAACATCCTGCGGGACCGGCTGCGCCACATCGACCGGCAGCTGGCCTCCGCGACCCAGAACAACGGCAAGCTCGTCAGCGCCCTGGAATCGGCCCGCACCGAGATCGTCCGACTCAAGGCCGCCCTCGAGAAGGAGGGTGCAGCGCCTTTCAGCTTCGCGACGGTCATGCAGGTCAACCCGAAGCGGCCGGCAGAGCCCGGGACCACCACCGAGGCGACGGTGCAGGACACCGCTGACATCCTCCAGTCGGGGCGGAAGCTCCGCGTCACCGTCAGCCCGCTCATCAGCGTGCGGCAGCTCACGCCCGGCCAGGAGGTGCTGCTCAACGAATCGCTGACCATCGTCGCGGCCCTCGGCTTCGAGCGGGCCGGCGAGATCGTGACCGTCAAGGAACTCCTGGGAGCCGACCGTGCCCTCGTCGTCGGGCGGACGGACGACGAGCGCGTCATCCGCCTCAGCGGGCCGCTGCAGGCCGAGAGGATCCGGGTCGGCGATGCGCTGGCCGTGGACACGAAATCCGGCTACGGCCTGGAGAAGGTGCCCCGGAGCGAGGTGGAGAACCTCGTGCTCGAGGAGGTGCCCGACATCGCGTACGGGGACATCGGCGGACTGGGTCCGCAGATCGAACAGATCCGCGACGCCGTGGAACTGCCGTTCCTCCACCCCGACCTCTACCGCGAACACGGCCTCAAGCCGCCCAAGGGGATCCTCCTCTACGGCCCTCCCGGGTGCGGCAAGACGCTCATCGCGAAGGCCGTCGCGAATTCCCTCGCGGCACGTGCCGCGGAGCGCGCAGGCCTCGAACAGATCCGCAGCTACTTCTTGAACATCAAGGGCCCCGAGCTGCTGGACAAGTACGTCGGGGAGACCGAGCGCCACATCCGGCTGATCTTCGCGCGTGCCCGCGAGAAGGCGTCGGACGGCAGTCCCGTGGTCGTGTTCTTCGACGAGATGGACTCGCTGTTCCGCACGCGCGGCACCGGCGTCTCCTCCGACGTCGAGACCACCATCGTGCCGCAGCTGCTGAGTGAGATCGACGGTGTCGAGAAGCTGGAGAACGTGATCGTCATCGGCGCCTCGAACCGTGAGGACATGATCGATCCGGCCATCCTGCGGCCGGGCCGGCTCGATGTGAAGATCAAGATCCAGCGGCCCGACGCCGAGGGCGCCGCCGAGATCTTCGCGAAGTACATCACCGCCGACCTGCCCCTGCATGCCGACGACCTCGCGGAGAACGGCAACGACCCGCAGACCACGATCTCCGAGATGATCCGCCGGACCGTCGAGCAGATGTACTCGACGGACAAGTCGAACGAGTACCTCGAGGTGACCTACGCCAACGGGGACACGGAGATGCTCTACTTCAAGGACTTCAACTCCGGTGCGGTGATCCAGAACGTGGTGGACCGCGCCAAGAAGTACGCCATCAAGGACCTCCTCCTCGACGGCAGCAAGGGCCTGCGCATCGAGCACCTCATGCGGGCCGTGGTCGACGAGTTCCGCGAGCACGAGGACATGCCGAACACCACGAACCCGGACGACTGGGCACGCATCTCGGGCAAGAAGGGCGAGCGCATCACCTACATCCGGACGATCGTCCAGGGGAAGGCCGGGCAGGAGCCGGGCAAGTCGATCGAGACGACGGCGAACACGGGCCAGTATCTGTGATCGAAACGGGTGGACGACGGACCGGTGGGACGGATGCGCTGCCGGCCGTGGGCAAGGGGGTCTCCGTCCACCGTGTCATGGGGACGGAGACCGAGTACGGCATCATCGCGCCCGCCCTTCCCTCGGCGAATCCCACGCTCCTGTCCTCGCAGGTGGTCAACGCCTACGCGGCGACCCTGAGGGAGGGGCTCGGCAACCTCGCGGGCACCCGCTGGGACTACACGGACGAGACACCGCTGACGGACGCCCGCGGGTTCCGGATGGACCGGGCGGCCGCGCATCCCAGCCAGCTGACCGACGAACCCGCGGAACTCAGCGCGGAACAGATAGCCCTCGAACGGGGGGAGCCGGCCGAGGCGGCGGTGCTGATGAACCTCGTGCTGAACAACGGTGCGAGGCTCTACGTGGACCACGCCCACCCCGAGTACTCCTCGCCCGAGGTGACCAATCCGCTGGACGCCGTCCTGTGGGACCGGGCGGGGGACCACGTCGCCGCGGCCGCCATGACCCGGATCGGCTCCACCCCCGGCTTCTCGCCCGTCATCCTCTACAAGAACAACACGGACAACAAGAGCGTCTCCTACGGCTCGCACGAGAACTACCTCGTTCCCCGCAGCGTGCCGTTCTCGAAGCTCGCCGAAGCGCTCCTGCCCTTCTTCGTCTCACGGCAGGTCATCTGCGGCGCCGGCCGCGTGGGCATCGGCCCGCTGAACCAGGAACCCGGATTCCAGATCAGCCAGCGTGCCGACTTCTTCGAGAACGAGATCGGCCTGGAGACCACTGTCCGGCGTCCCATCATCAACACGCGCGACGAGCCGCACGCCGTCGCCGAGAAGTACCGCCGGCTGCACGTGATCATCGGTGACGCCAACCTGAACGAGGTGTCCAACTACCTCAAGCTGGGCACCACCTCCCTCGTCCTGGCGCTGGTGGAGCAGGGCCTGGCGCCGGTCCCCACCCTCGAGGACCCCGTGCAGGCACTGCGCACCATCAGTCACGACCCCTCGCTGGCGGCCACGGTCCGGTTGACGGACGGCCGTAGCGTCTCCGGACTCGACCTTCAGGAGATCTACTGCGAGGCGGTGACGCGCGCCGTGCCGGAGGACGCCGACGAGCAGACCCGCGACGTCGTCGAACGCTGGCAGGCACTGCTGGCGACCCTGCGCCGCGAACCTCTTGCGGCGGCCCGGCAGGTGGACTGGATTGCGAAGCTGAAAGTGCTCGAGGCCTACCGCACGCGGGACGGACTCGCCTGGACGGACCCGCGGCTCGCGCTCATCGACCTGCAGTACGCGGACCTGCGGCCGGAGAAGGGCATCTACCAGCGGCTCGCGCGCCGGGGCGACGTCGACCTGCTCGTGCGCCCCGAGGACGTGGCGCGGGCAGCCGTCGAGCCGCCGCGCGACACCAGGGCCTACTTCCGCGGCCGCTGCATCTCCGAGTATCCGGCGGAGGTCGTCGGTGCGAGCTGGGACTCGCTGATCTTCGAGCTGGCGGGGGAGCGGCGGCTGCAGCGCGTGCAGACACGCGAGCCGCTCCGGGGCACGGC
>NZ_CP024915.1:1190398-1193678 GCF_002953615.1 Arthrobacter agilis
AGGTCATCTCGGCCGAGCAGCCCCCGCCGGAGCCCGAGGTCCTCTCGCCCGAGGACGTCAAGAAGCTCGACGAGGAGGGCAAGCTCCCCACGTTCACGTTCGCCGACAACGGCGCACCCGAGGTGACCATCCCCGAGAACGATCCCTCCGACGACCTCGTCGTGAAGGTGCTCGAGGAGGGCGACGGCGAGGTCGTCGCCGAGACGGACAGCATCACGGCGAACTACAGCGGGTGGACCTACTCCGACGGCGAGAAGTTCGACTCCAGCTTCGACCGCGGCGAGCCCGCGACCTTCCCGCTGAACCAGGTCATCACCGGCTGGACCAAGGGCCTGGCCGGCCAGAAGGTCGGGTCGAAGGTCCTGCTCGTGATCCCCGAGCCGTGGGCATACCCCACGGCACAGGCGGGCCAGCCATCCGGCACGCTCGTGTTCTTCGTCGAGATCGTCAGCAAGGAAGCCGCGCAGTAGTCCGGCGCTCCTTCACACCGACGACAATCCCAGGAAAGGAAACCCATGTCCTTCGGACAGCGCAATTTCGACCGGCAGAAGCCGGAGATCGACTTCCCCGCCCACGAGGTGCCCACCGACCTCGTGATCGAGGACCTCATCGAGGGCAAGGGTGACGAGGCGAAGCCCGGCAACACCGTGTCCACCCACTACGTGGGTGTCGCGTTCTCCACGGGCGAGGAGTTCGACGCCTCATGGAACCGCGGCGCGCCGCTCGACTTCCGGGTCGGCGTCGGCCAGGTCATCCAGGGCTGGGACCAGGGCCTCCTCGGGATGAAGGTCGGCGGCCGCCGCCGGCTCGAGATCCCCTCCCACCTCGCCTACGGCGCCAGTGGGGCCGGATCGGCGATCGGACCGAACGAAGCACTCATCTTCGTGGTGGACCTGCTCGCCGTCCGCTAGCCGGATCCGTCGGAGCACGGAGCTCCGGCATCGCAGTCCAGGAGGGACGCAGGCCACCACCGGTTGGCCTGCGTCCCTTTTGCCTCTCCCGGGAAGATAGGGTTTCACCGTGTCCGCAAAACGTACCGAACGCCTCCTCACCCTCGTGATCATGCTCCTCTCGAGCCGACGCGGGTACACGAAGGAGGAACTGTTCGACGAGATCGACCTCTACCGCGAGGCGACGTCGGTGGCCGCACGGGAGAAGCTCTTCGACCGCGACAAGGCAGCCCTCCGGGAACAGGGCATCCCCCTCGAGTCCTTCAGCGAGGACGCCCTGTTCGACAACGACAACACCGTGCAGCGGTACCGCATCAGCGCGGAGGACTACCGCCTCGGCGGGGTCACCTTCCAGCCGGAGGAATACGCCGTCCTCAACCTGGCCGCCGGGGTGTGGGACCAGGGGTCGCTCGACTCCGCGGCGTCCCGGGCACTGCGGAAGCTCAGTTCGCGCAGCACCGACGGCGCGGTCGAGCTCACGCCCCTCATCCAGCCCCGCATCACCACCGACGCGCCCTACTGGGACATCGTGTGGCAGGCCCTGACCTCCCGCACGCCCCTGCGCTTCCCCTACCGCGCGGCCAGTACGGGCCGCGAGGAGGTGCGGACAGTACACCCGTGGGGGATGGGCGCGCGGTTCGGCCACTGGTACGTGGTGGGGTTCGACACCACCCGCAAGGCCGAACGCTTCTTCCGCCTGTCCCGCATGACGGGGGAACCCGTCCTCCTGAAGGGCACCTTCGACGTGCCGGCGTCCTTCGACATGAACGCCACGCTGTCCTCGCTGTCACGCAGCGAGCCGGACCGCACCGCCGTCGTCGCCGCCCGCCCCGGCTCCTGCCAGGTGCTGCGCGTGCGCAAGGACGCCGAGGTCCTGCAGACGGGCGAGGAGTGGGACGTCCTCCGCGTGCCCTACGCGGCATCGAGTCCGATGGCGGCGACGATCGCCGGGCTGGGGACCAACGCGAGGGTGGAGGAGCCCCGGGAGCTGGCGACGGAGGTCGCCCGGCTCCTCGAAGGAGCCCTCGCGGCCGCCCGGACGGCTCCCCGTGACGTCGAGATCACCGCCGGCGCACGTCCCGCACCTCGGAAGAAGTCCTCCTCGCAGGACCACCTGCTGCGCCTGCTCGACCTCGTGCCCTACCTCCTCGCGCATCCGGGGGCCGAGGTGGGCGAGACGGCGCGCAGGTTCGACATCACGGAGGGCCAGCTGACGAAGGACCTCGACCTGCTGTTCGTCAGCGGTCCCCGGCACTACCCGGACGGCCTCATGGACGTGAACATCGAGGACGGCCGCATCTACCTGACGAACGCACGCGACCTCGCGGAGCCGGTGAAGCTGAGCATGGACGAGGCCTGCTCGCTGATCGTGGGGCTCCAGGCCCTCCGCGAACTCCCCGGCATGAGGAACAACGAGGCCATCGTCAGCGCCCAGACCAAGCTGACCGCTGCTGCCGGGGACGCCGCGCACATCGGCACCGCCGTCGCCACCAAGCTCACCGAGGACGACATCGACCCGACGCTCGACGTCCTGCAGGCGGCCCTGCACTCCGGGGTGCGGGTGGAGGTGGACTACTTCGTGCCGACACGCGACGAGATCACGCACCGCCTGCTCGAGCCGATCCGGATCTTCCTGCACCAGGACACGTGGTACCTCGAGGCATGGTGCGTCGACTCCGACGGCCTGCGGAACTTCCGCCTGGACCGCATCCAGAGCGCCACCCTGACCGACCAGCCCGCCACGTCCTCCACGTCCTCCACGGACGAGGAGTCCTCCGCACAGGACCCGCGAGCGGCGGCGCCCTACCGGTCGGGGGAGACCGACCAGGCCGTGACCCTCGTGCTGGAACCGCGGGCGCGATGGATCGCAGCCCAGTACAACGCGGACGCCGTGCAGGAGCTGGGCGAGGACCGGCTGGCGGCACGCCTGAAGGTGGCGTCCAGTTCCTGGATCCCCGGGCTCGTGGCGGGCCTCGGTGGATCCGCCGCCGTCGTCGCCCCCGATGAGCTGCGCGAGGAGACCCTCCGCTGGCTGGAGGCCGCCCGGGCGCACCAGGCGCTGGCCTAGACTGGCATCATGCTCTGGTGGATGTGGATCGTCCTGTGGGTCGCGCTGGTAGCCGTCAGCGTGATCTTCCTCGTCGTGGTCGGCTTCCGCGTCTTCCGGCGCGGAATGCGAACTCTGGGTGAATTCGGGGAGGCGATGGACCGCCTCGCGGTGGACGTCCCGACCGACGACGGCGCCGCCGTGCCGCACGCGGGCGTCCCCGGAATCCCGGTGCCGGCGGTGTTCGCCGCGCCGGCCGAGGTATGCCCGACCTGCCGGCGAG
>NZ_CP024915.1:1193778-1208010 GCF_002953615.1 Arthrobacter agilis
GATCCGGGGGAGGACGCCGCCCGGGCTTCCGTGGACGAGGCGGAGGTCGCCGTGAGCCAGGCACAGGTGGTCTCCGTCGACCAGGTCCTCCGTGCGGCCACCCACCTCTTCGAGGTCGGCGGTGCATCGGCGACGTCGGCGGGCAGGGCGCTCGATCGGCACTGGCGCAATGCGAGGACCATCTCCTCGCACAATCCCGCCATCTACAAGGCACGGTTCCTCGGCTACTGGGCCGTGCACGGCGAGCGCGAGCCGCTGCCTCCGGACGCCTGATCCGGGGCAGGAGCGGACAGGCCGGGACGGGGACGAGCCGGCACCGGATAGCGTGGAGGCATGACCCCTGAGTTCCGCTACGACGTGGAGATCCTGCACCTGCTCGTGTCCGGGGCGCATGCCTACTTCGGACGGGCGCGGGACGGTGCCGCCGATGTCCCCACCCTCGACGCCGACAGCGTGGACGTGGTGGAGGGCAAGGGCATCGTCGGCGACCGCTTCTTCGGCAAGGCCGCGCACATGGACGCGGCCGTCACCCTGATGGCCGTCGAGTCGCTCGAGGCCATCGCAGCCGAGGTGGGAGCCGAGCCCTTCGATGCCCTGCTCCCCCGCCGCAATGTCATCCTGCGGGGTGCCGAACTGGTGCCGCTCATCGGCCAGGACTTCGTGCTGGAGTCGGGTGACGGACACGTCGGGTTCCACGGCGGACGACACGCCCATCCCTGCGCGTGGATGGACCGCGTCCTCGCGCCGGGAGCGCACAAGGCCATGCGTGGGCGCGGCGGCCTGCGCTGCCGACCCCTGTCCAGCGGTGTCCTCCAGCGCGGCCCGGCCGTCCTGGTCAGCCCGGTCCGCCTGGATCCGGGCAGGGCTTCCCTGCCGTCCGTGCTGCGGCCCTCCCGGCTGCCCTGAGGGATCAGGCCGGCACGGCGCCGGCAGGGGCGAAGGAGACATCGGCGGTGTCGTCGACGGTCGCCGAGCGCCCCGGCGCGGACTGGTACTGCCAGTACATGTTGGTGTGCCCGATGACCTTGTCCGGTGTCGGGGCTCCCCATTCGCTCAGATCCTCGGTGGTATGGGCGTCACCGACGAGGGTGACGTCGTATCCCCGCGCGAACGCACCGTGGATGGTCGAGCGGATGCACGCGTCCGTCTGGGCGCCCGACACCACGAGCCGGCCCACGCCGGATGCCGCGAGGACGTCCTCGAGATCGGTGTCCTCGAACGAATCACCGTAGGTCTTCCGGACGAGGGGTTCGCCGGAGGACCGCTCCAGCTCCGGCACGAGCTGCCAGGGATCGCTCCCGACCTCCAGCTCGGCGTCCGAGTGCTGTACCCAGACCACCGGAACGCCTTCGCTGCGCGCCCGCGCCACCAGGGTGTTGATGTTGGACAGGACCGCATCCCGCCGGTGGGCACCGGCGACGACGCCGATCTGTACGTCGATGACCAGGAGGGCGGTGTGGGGACGGTTCTGCAAAGTGGTCATGGCTGCTCCTTCGAATGATCGGCCGACCGTGGCGCGGACCCGCCGCGTCCTCGGGCTGGGAGAAGACTACGACGACGCACCCGGCGGGGACAGGAGCATCGAGGACAGCTTCCTTCCGCGTCGGATCGGCTCCCCCGGCAGGCCGGGACAGGACAGGAACAGTCAGGCGCGGGGCAGGCGCCACCCGGCGTGTGCGGGTGGTGCCTGCCGTGGCCGGACCTAGCGGTGGCCGCCGAGGATGCCGAGCTCCACAGCTCTCGCCGCGCCGTCCGCCTCCTCCTGGGTGAGGGACCCGTCCGAGACCGCCGCGTCGAGCCGTTCCTGCAGGGCCGCCGATCGTTCCTCCTGCTGCTCGGCCCGGAGCTCGTCCAGCGCACCCTGCACCGTGGCCTCGTCCAGTCCCAGTGCCTCGGCGAGCGATGCTGCGAGCGCGGACTGCAGGGCGTCCCGGTCCGGCGTGCCTCCTGCGTCCTTCCCCGCCCCCGCGTCGTTCCGGAGGGTCTGCAGGGCGTCACTGACAGCCGACTCCTCGACCCCGAGCTTCTCGGCGAAGCCCGCCGCATCGAACCCCCCGTGGCGCCCGAACCCGCCCCCGCGGCCCTCCTCGCCCGGGGTGGCCGATGCGCTCGCCGACGGCTCGGGCGCCGCCGTCGCCGCGCTGGCCATTCCCGTGACGCCGAGGCCGGCCCCCGCCACCAGTGCGGCCGCGCCGAAGCCCAGTGCCATCTTTCTCCGCTGAATCATCGTGTCTCCTCGATCTGCCGCTCGTCGCGGTTCCGGTGGGGCCCCTACGGCCCCTGACCCACCTTCGCCATCGCGGTTGTGACCCTGCTTTCGCGATGCTGTGCACGACCTGTGACGCAGGACCCTCGTCCGCGCCCGTGCGACGGCCCGTCCCGGAGGACCACTCCGAAGGGCAGGCAGCGGCATGATTCTCCGCACCATCGATCCACAGGTGCCGCGGAGCGAAGGCTTCAGCGACGAGGAGATCGTGCAGATCGTCCGTGCCGCGGCCGCGCGCACGTCATCAGCGGCGCCCTCCACGCGCTCGCCTCGGAGATCGACGAGCGGGCCGCACCCAGCGCCGCGCTGCTGGAACCGCTCGCCCGAGCCCGCCCGTCCCGGTCAACCGGTCATCGGCCGCGGTAGGCCGCTTCGAGGGCTGCGATGTCCAGCTTGCCCATGCCCAGCATCGCCGCCATCGCGCGCTGCGCACCCTCGGCGTCGTTCCCGCCGATCAGGCTCGGCAGCACGGTGGGCACGATCTGCCACGACAGCCCGAACCGGTCCTTGAGCCAGCCGCAGCGGCTCTCCTCCCCGCCGGCCGTCAACGCGGTCCAGTAGTGGTCCACCTCCGACTGGTCGGCGCAGGCGATCTGGAACGAGACCGCTTCCGTGAAGGTGTAGAGCGGTCCGCCGTTCAGTGCGACGAACGGCTGGCCGTCGAGCTCGAAGGACACCGTCAGGGCCGGGGTGTCCGGTTCCTGGCCGGCGCGTGACAGGCTCACGATCCGCGAGTTCCTCACCACCGAGGTGTAGAGAGCCGTCGCTTCCTCGGCCTGGCCGTCGAACCAGAGGCAGGGGGTGATGGATCCCATGGGAGTGTCCTTCGCTCGTGCCGCGCTGCGCGTGCGGATGTCGCCTGAATGTAGTCCACGGGACCGGAACCGACAACCAGTAGGCTGGACGCATGCCCCGAGCCAGCCGCCCGCCCGCCAGGGCCGAGCAGTCCCCCGGCCGGTCGGCGGCGGCTCCGATCGCCTGGATCGCGCTCGATGCGGTCCTGATCCTCGCCTTCGCCGCTTCAGGCCGCAGGACGCACGAGCACGGGGTGACCGTCGCCGGCGTCCTCGAGACTGCCTGGCCGTTCCTCCTCGCCTACGCCGTCTGCTTCCTCGCGATCCGCGCGTGGCGCCTCCCCGTTGCGATCCGTCCCACCGGGCTGGTCCTGTGGCTTGGCACGGTGGCCGGCGGGCTCGCCCTCCGCGCCCTGTCGGGCGCCGGAGTGGCCGTCAGCTTCCAGATCGTGACCCTGCTGGTCCTCGGTGCGTTCCTGCTGCTGCCGCGCGTTCTCGCGCGCGTCCGCCGGGGCCGACGACGCCGTGTACGGCCGGTAGCGTAGGCCCGAGTTCCCTCCCCTCCCTGAAAGGCACGCCATGATCACCGCTTTCGTCCTCATCCAGACCGATGCGTCGCGCATCCCCGAGAGCGCCCAGGCCATCTCCGAGATCGAGGGGATCAGCGAGGTCTACTCGGTGACGGGCGAATGGGACCTCATCGCGATCGCCCGCGTGAGCCGGCATGAGGACCTGGCGGACGTCATCGCCGACCGCCTCTCGAAGATCGAGGGGATCCGCTCGACGACGACGCAGATCGCCTTCCGCTCCTACTCCCAGCACGACCTCGACGCCGCGTTCTCCCTGGGGTTCGACAGCTGAGGCTCGGCCGCGCGTCCGCTGCGTGAGCGCCGCATCAGGGCCGCGTAGGGGCCGGGCGATCAGGCGGAGCGGCTGACCTCGACCCACCGCTCGAGTACACCGGCCGCGGCCCCGGAATCGATCGAGGCGCGAGCCCGGTCCATCGCCGAACGGATCCGGTCGACGAGACCGCCCTCCGAGCTCTCGTCGAGCGCGACCAGGCCCGCCGCCGCGTTGAGGACGACGGCGTCGCGCACCGGTCCCGCCTCGCCGGCCAGCACTGCACGCACCACAGCGGCATTGCCCCTGGCATCGGTACCCCGCAGCGCGTCGACCGGGACGACGTCCAGGCCGAAGTCACCGGGATGCACCTCGTGCGCATCGACGCGCCCGCCCCGGACCTCCCAGACCGTGGAGGAGCCGCTCGTCGTCAGCTTGTCGCGGCCGTCGTCGCCGCGGAACACGAGTGCGCGGATGCCCCGCTCGGCGAGGACACCCGCCATGAGGGGCGCCATGCGGGCGTCGGCGCACCCGAGGGCCTGCGCGGTCACGCCGGCAGGATTGCTGAGGGGGCCGAGGAAGTTGAACGCCGTGGGGATACCCAGTTCACGCCGCGGCACCGCGACGTGCTTCATGGACGGGTGGAAGACCTGCGCGAAGCAGAAGGTGATCCCCGCCTGCTCGGCCGTCCGCGCGACATCGGCCGGCGCGAGGTCGAGCCGGACACCGAGTTCCTCGATGACGTCGGCCGCGCCCGAGGCGGAGGACGCCCCCCGGTTTCCGTGCTTGACAACCTTCGCGCCGGCCCCTACGGCGACGAGCGACGCCATCGTCGAGATGTTCAGGGTGTTCAGGCCGTCGCCCCCGGTCCCCACGATGTCCAGCGTGAGTCCCGCGACCTCGATCCGGTGGGCCCGTCCGAGCATCGCCTCGACCAGCCCGAGGAGCTCACCGACGGACTCCCCCTTGGCGCGCAGCGCGATCAGGAAGCCGGCGATCTGCGTATGGCTCGCCTCTCCCGCCATGATGGTGTCCATTGCCCAGCGGCTCTGCCCGGTGCTCAGATCGGTACCCGCCAGCAGGGACGAGAAGATCGACGGCCAGGTGGGTCGGTCCGCTGCAGGGCTCGTTGTCAGGCTCACCGTCCAAGATTATCTACGAATTGTAGAAAGTCATCCCGGGGAACTTCCGCGGAATTCCGGGCGTTGGGGCTCCCCGCCCCGCCACGGCAGGCTCCGGGCGGCCGTTTCGCGTTGGTGATCGCCACGATCTTGGGGACATAATGAGTCTGTGACATCTGCGACCCAAGCCCCCAGCGCCGCCCCGCATCCCGCGCTCAACCGCCCCAATATGGTTTCCGTAGGAACCGTGGTGTGGTTGTCCAGCGAGCTGATGTTCTTCGCCGGCCTCTTTGCCATGTACTTCACCCTCCGTTCCACCTCCAGCGAGCTGTGGGCCATGGAGACCGAGAAGCTGAACGTTCCGTTCGCGCTGATCAACACCGTCATCCTGGTGTCGAGCTCCTTCAGCTGCCAGTTCGGCGTCTTCGCCGCCGAGCGCCTGCAGCCGCGCCGGACGGGAGGGCTCTTCGCCTTCGCCCGCTGGGGCATGGTCGAGTGGTTCCTGCTGACCTTCCTGATGGGTGCGATCTTCGTCTCCGTGCAGGCCTACGAGTACGCGGAGCTGGTCTCCGAGGGTGTCGCGCTGTCGTCGAACGCCTTCGGATCGGCCTTCTACATCACCACCGGGTTCCACGGCATCCACGTGATCGGCGGACTCATCGCCTTCCTGTTCATCATCGGCCGGGCCTTCATCGCGAGGCGCTTCGGCCACTTCGAAGCCACTTCGGCCATCGTGACGTCCTACTACTGGCACTTCGTCGACGTCGTCTGGATCGGCCTGTTCATCATCATCTACTTCCTTCAGTAACTACCTCCTGTAATCTCTTCTACTAGAGGTAGAATTCAAGAAGGACCTCCAGCAGCTCTGGTACCACAAAAGGCAGGAAGCATTCCGTGAAGGCACTCTCCCAGAGGCGGCGTCACCCACTAGCAGCATTCGCGCTGCTCCTGATGGCGCTCCTCGTCACCGGCGGGATCTACGCCGCAGCCAGCACCGCGAACGAGGCGCAGGCACAGACCACCACGTTCACGGCGGACGACGTCGAAGAGGGCAGCAAGCTCTTCTCGGCGAACTGCGCATCCTGCCACGGCATGGGTGCGACCGGTTCGGACGCCGCACCGTCGCTCGTCGGGGTCGGCGCCGCCTCCGTCGACTTCCAGGTCGGCACGGGCCGGATGCCCATGCAGATGGACGGCCCGCAGGCGCAGGCCAAGCCCGTCCAGTTCACCGATGAGCAGATCCGGCAGATGGCAGCGTACGTCGCCTCGCTCGGTGCCGGTCCGGCCATCCCCTCCGAGGAGATCCTCGATGCTTCCGCCGGTGACGCCTCCAAGGGTGGAGAGCTGTTCCGCGTGAACTGCGCGATGTGCCATAACGCGGCAGCCGCCGGCGGTGCCCTGACCGGCGGGAAGTTCGCCCCGTCCATCGACGGCACCAGTGAGCAGCACATCTACGAGGCCATGGTCACCGGCCCGCAGAACATGCCCGTCTTCAGCGACGCGAACATCGCTCCGGAGGACAAGCAGGACATCATCGCGTTCCTCAAGACCATCGAGGAACAGGGTTCACCGGGCGGGGCAGAGCTCGGGTCGCTGGGTCCGGTCTCCGAGGGTCTGTTCATCTGGGTCGCCGGTCTGGGCGTCGTCATCGCCTTCACGGTGTGGCTCACGTCGAGGTCGTCCTGACCATCCGCCCCCCGCCTCGACAACGAATCAACAACATACCTGCGCATGCAGTACCTAAAGAAGGATGAGAGGGATCATGGCCGACTCTAGTCACGGTGCTCCGGGAACCTCGGTGACCGTCGCTACGCCAGACCGGGAGCTGGACGAGTTCGAGAACCCGGGCCTCCCGCCGCACCGGCCGCGCCTCGCGGACCGGGACCGACGCGCCGAGAAGCGTGCCGAACGCCAGGTCGCCCTGCTGTTCTTCATCTCGGTGCTCGGCACTCTGCTCTTCTTCGTCGGCTACTTCGCCATCCCGCTCAACGAGACCGTCGAGCGCCTGCGCCTGCAGAACCTGATGCTGGGTCTCGGCACCGCCTTCGCGATGCTCGGCATCGGCGTCGGCATCGTCCACTGGGCGAAGACGCTCATGCCGGACCACGAGGTCACGGAGAGCCGCCACGAGATCCGCCCCGAGCGCGATCGCCAGGACGCCGAGAAGATCGTCAACGACATCCTCGACGAGTCCGGCATCAAGCGCCGTCCGCTGATCCGCAACACGCTCCTCGGAGCTGCCATCCTGGCTCCACTGCCGGCCATCGCCATCTTCCGCGACCTCGGTCCCCTGCCGGGCAACACGCTGAAGCAGACGATGTGGGACACCGGTGTCCGCCTCACGCGCGATCCAAGCGGCACCCCCATCCGCGCCTCCGACGTCACCGTCGGCTCGGCGTTCCATGTCATCCCCGAAGGCCTCAACGAGGTCGAGAACAAGCTCGAGGAGAAGGCCAAGGCAGTCGTCCTGCTGATGCGCCTCGACCCCGAGGAACTCAATCCCTCTCCCGGCCGGGAGAACTGGGGCTACGACGGAATTGTTGCGTATTCCAAGATCTGCACGCACGTCGGCTGCCCGGTAGCGCTGTACGAACAGCAGACCCACCACCTGCTGTGCCCATGCCACCAGTCCACCTTCGACCTCGAACAAGAGTGCAAGGTGATCTTCGGTCCGGCTGCGCGTCCGCTGCCACAGCTACCCATCGAAGTCGACGACGAGGGCTACCTCGTCGCGTCAAGCGATTTCCAAGAACCCGTAGGACCTAGTTTCTGGGAGCGAGGCTGACATGAGCAGCTCAACTGCGACGCAAACCTACGTGCCGAAGACACGCGTCGGCAAGGTCACCGACTACGTCGACTCGCGCGTCGGCGGCTCCGGGATCGTCAAGGAGTTCGGGCGGAAGATCTTCCCCGACCACTGGACGTTCATGTTCGGTGAGGTGGCGCTGTACACCTTCGTCATCCTGCTGATCTCCGGAACCTTCCTCACCTTCTTCTACGATCCGTCGATGGCGGAGACCCACTACGAGGGCAGCTACCTGCCCCTGCGGGGTGTCGAGATGTCGGTCGCCTACGCGTCCTCGCTGGACATCTCGTTCGACATCCGCGGCGGCCTGTTCATGCGGCAGATCCACCACTGGGCGGCCCTGCTGTTCGCCGCTTCGGTGGCCGTGCACATGCTCCGCGTGTTCTTCACCGGTGCCTTCCGCCGCCCCCGCGAGTTCAACTGGGTCGTCGGCTGCGTCCTCCTCATCCTGAGCCTGGCCGCGGGCTTCACCGGCTACTCGCTCCCCGATGACCTGCTCTCCGGCAACGGCCTGCGCATCATCGACGGCGTCATGAAGGCCATCCCCGTCGTCGGTACGTACCTGAGCTTCTTCCTCTTCGGTGGTGAGTTCCCGGGCACCATGATCATCGGTCGCCTGTACGTCCTGCACATCCTGCTGATCCCCGCCGTGATCCTGCTGCTGATCGGTATCCACCTGTTCATGGTGGTGCTCCACAAGCACACGCAGTTCGCCGGCCCGGGCCGCACGAACACCAATGTCGTCGGCTACCCCGTCGGCCCCGTCTACGCGGCGAAGGCCGGTGGATTCTTCTTCATCGTGTTCGGTGTGCTGGCAGCGATCGCCGCAGCCTTCACCATCAACCCGATCTGGAACTACGGCCCGTACGACCCCTCCCCCGTTTCTGCAGGCACCCAGCCCGACTGGTACATCGGTTGGGTGGACGGCGCACTCCGCCTGATGCCGGGCACGATCGGCAGCAACTTCGACTTCGAGTTCATGATCCCGTTCCCCTGGGGCGTCAACGCGCTCTCGCTGAACGTCCTGATCCCGGCACTCGTACCGGCCACCATCGTCTTCGCCCTGATGTTCGCGTGGCCGTGGATCGAGGCCTGGGTCACGAAGGATCGGCGTGAGCACCACCTGCTCAACCGTCCCCGGAACGCTCCTACCCGTACGGCTATCGGCGTCGCCGGCATCGTGTTCTACTGCGTGCTGTGGGCAGCTGCCAGCTCGGACCTCATCGCCACGCACTTCCTGGTGTCGCTGAACGACGTCACGTACTGGCTGCGCTTCCTCGTGATCTTCGGCCCGATCCTCGCCTTCATGGCGACGCGCCGCATCGCCCTGGCGCTGCAGCGCAAGGACCGCGAGATCGCCCTCCACGGTCGCGAGACCGGACGCATCGTCCGCCTCCCGCACGGCGAGTTCATCGAGGTCCACGAGCCGGTCGACGACTACAAGCGCTACACGCTCGTCAGCTTCGACTCTCCGGAGGTGACGGTTCCCAAGGCCGACGCTGACGGGAAGATCGGCCTGCTCGACAAGGTCCACGGACGGGTGTCCCGGTTCTTCTTCGAGGACCGCGTCGCCCCTGTGACGCCGAAGGAGCTCTCGGCCTCCCACGGCGACCACCACGACGAGATCGCGGGCGCGAAGGACCGGGAGTCCATCGCCAGCCACTAGGGGCCACCAGCCCCGAGGATACGAGGAAGGGCCCGGACGGAGACGTCCGGGCCCTTTCCCGTTCCCAGGACGGAACGCGCCCTCGGCGGGAAGCTCTGGTCCCCGCTCCGGTGGATCAGCCGGGTATCGAAGGCGTGAACGAGCTCGCCTGTCCGTCGGTTCCCGCACATCCTTGTTACGAGAGTGCCACGGGGTCTATCGTTCTCCCTGAGACGCCTGACGATTCCTCATCCTCCAAGATGAAAGCGCCACCCGTCGTGGGTTCCGGATGAAGAATTCAAGGTGCAAGGAGCGCGATCATGGGCGCACGTAGGTCTTTCGTCGCCGGTGTGGCCTGTGCTTTCCTCGTCGCCGGTTTCTTTGCCAGCTCCGGCGATACGGGACGAGTGGCGGCGCCCGCGGCACTTCAGGCCGTCCTGGATACTCCGGGCACAGTGCACTTCACCACGAGCGGCGATATCTCCGCGAGTAGTCAGGCGGCGACCGTCCTCACGCAGGTCAGGAGTATCGACCCGGATCTGCACCTCGCCCTCGGCGACCTGTCCTACGGCGCTACCGGCGCCGAGCAGGCGTGGTGTGACTTCGTCACGTCGCGGGTGGGGGCCGGATTCCCCTTCGAGCTGCTGTCGGGCAATCACGAATCGGACGCCCTCAACGGCAACATCAACGATTTCTCGGCCTGCCTGCCGAATCAGCTGCCCGGCCTTGTCGGAACCTATGGCCGCCAGTACTACGTCGACGTGCCCGAGGTGAACCCGGTCGTGCGTTATGTGATGATCTCGCCGGCTCTCACCTACCCGGACGGGCTCTGGTCCTACAGTGCCGGTTCAGCACGCTATCAGTGGACTGCCGCCGCAATCGACGGAGCACGCGCTGCAGGGGTTCCCTGGGTTGTGGTGGGGATGCACAAGCCGTGCTTGTCCGTGGGCCAGTACAGCTGCGAGCCCGGCTCGGCCCTGATGAATCTCCTGGTGAGCAAGAAGGTCGACCTGGTGTTGAGCGGGCACGAGCACCTCTACGCACGGTCCAAGCAGCTCGCACACGGACCATCCTGTTCCTCTGTCACGCCGGGCACCTATACCGCCGGCTGCGTCAGGGACGCTGACAACAGCCTGGTCAAGGGTGCCGGCACGGTGTTCGCCATCGTAGGAACGGGGGGAACTCCCCTTCGCGACGTCGACCAGGGCGACACGGAGGGACAGTACTTCGCCGCCTCCTCCGGCCTGAACGCCCAACCGGCTTTCGGCAACCTCGAGGTATCGGCGACGGCAACGTCCCTGGCTGCCGACTTCCGCCCGGCGGGTACAGCCGCCTTCACGGACTCGTTCACGATCACCGCGGGTACGTCGACAAACGAACCCCCGACGGCCTTCTTCACGTCCTCCTGCACGGACCTGACCTGCTTCGTGGACGGCTCGGCTTCCAGCGATCCTGATGGTTCGATCGCCGGATACGCCTGGACCTTCGGAGACGGCGCAACGGCGATCGGTGCTGTCGCGTCCCACTCCTATGCGACGGCCGGCACGTACACGATCGGGCTCACCGTCACCGACAATGCCGGCCAAACTACTGCGACGACGCGGTCCCTGACGGTGGCGACTCCCGGCCAGCCCGTCGGCCTGGCCACCGATACTTTCTCCCGTACAGTCACCAACGGCTTCGGCACGGCGGAGGTCGGCGGTTCGTGGACCACGACCGGCACGTCGTCGCGGTACTCCGTCTCGGACACGGGGCGGGTCGTGTTCTCTACGCCCGGTGTCACGAACAACGCCTACCTCGCAGGCGTGTCGTCGACCGCGACCGATCTGAGGATGACGGTCTCGGCCGACAAGAGGGCCACCGGCAATGGGATCTACGTATCGCCGATCGCACGGCGAGTCCTCGGGGTGGGTTCCTACCAGGCGAAGATCGTGCTCCGCTCGACAGGCGCGGTAGGTCTCTCGCTGGCGCGTGCCAATGCCACGGGTGGCAGCGAGGTCGTCCTCCAACCCGCGATCGACGTACCGGGGCTGACCCTGGCCGCCGGCGATATCCTCGCGGTGCGGGTGCAGGCCTCCGGAACCAACCCCACGACACTCCGAGCGAAGGTCTGGAAGTCCGGCAGTGCTGAACCGGCGGCGTGGCAACGATCAGTGACGGACACGACGGCCGGGCTCCAGGCCGCCGGCGGGATCGGCGTCAATATGTACCTCTCCAGCACCGCGACGAATGCGCCGGTGACCTTGGCTCTCGATGACCTGAACGCTGTGACTCCCACACCGTAGCCGATCTGCACGGACCTGGTCGCGCCGAACCGGTGCAAGGGACCGGGCACAGGATCGATGTCCTACGGCCTCATCGGTCGCATCGCTACCCCAGTCTCTTCGAGGTGTAGGCGCGCGGCGTCCGCACGCCTGGCCGCTGCAGGGGAACCCACAGTTTGTAGCGGTCCGCGCGGTAATAGGACACCGAGTAGTCGATCATCGCGCGCGCCACGTAGGCGTGGCGCTGGATCTTCAGCAGGGGCGCGTTCATCTCGACGTTGAGCAGCCGTGCGATGGACGGCGACGCCGCCGTGGCCTCGATGGTGTCCTCACCCCACTCCATCACGAGGCCGTACTTCTCGCTGAGCACGTTGTACAGGGACGTCGGTGGCGGGTCATCCAGGATCCCCTTCACCCGGTGTGCCGGGATGAAGTTCTCGTCGACGCTCATCGGCTCTCCGTCGGCGAGGAGCTGTCGACGGAAACGGACCACGGGCTGGCCGATCTCGATCTGCAGTTCCCGTGCCACCAGCGGCGTGGCACCCTGCTGTTCAAAGCTCAGCACCCGTGCGTCGGGCACCATGCCGCGCCGTATCATCTCCTCGGTGTACGAGGTCATCTTCATGTGGAGGTCCATCTTGCTGCGCGCCACGAAGGTACCGAGTCCCACGATGCGCTCGAGGATCTCCTCCGCGACAAGGGCGTCGATGGCCTGTCGCACCGTCATGCGGGCCACACCGTAGTACTCGCTCAGCCTGCGCTCCGACGGGATGCCCGCTCCCGGGTCCCCGGACTCGACCACGTATCGCCTCAGGCTCTCCCGGAGCTGGACATGCTTCGGCACGGCGGACCCCTCATCGAGGAGCTCGGCGTCGAAGGGGCGCGGCAGCACCGCCATGGATCCGTCCCCCTCCTCGTTCCCGGGTCCGCCTGTCCGGCGGCACTACCGACTGTACTTAAACGGAAGGGAGCCCGCACGTGGCGGGCTCCCTCGCGGTCCTTCCGGTGGACTTCTCCTAGTGCGCGTGGTCTCCGCGGCTGTACTCGAAGACCCAGCCGACCAGGGCGATCACGGCCAGGCCGAGGCCGATGTACAGGATCCAGAATCCGATCGCGATACCGAGGAAACCGGTTGCGGCCGAGATGCCGAGGACCAGCGGCCACCAGCTCCACGGGCTGAAGTGGCCCTGCTCGCCGGAACCCTCGTGGATCTCGGCGTCGAGCCGGTCCTCCGGGCGTGCACCGACGCGCTTGCCGGTGAAGGCGAGGTAGAAACCGATCATGCCGGCGAGGCCGCCGACCAGGAGGATCCCGAGCAGGCCGACCCACTCGGACCATTCCGTCAACCACCCGTAGATGATCGCGACCGGCACGAAGATCGGGACACCGAAAAGGAACAGGTTCTTCTCGATCCTCATGCTTTGGCGTCCTTCCGGTCGGCGGAGCCCAGGGCCTGGCCCACGGCGCTGTCATCGGGGGTGTGGGTCTGCTGCAGCTCGGGGTGGTGCAGGTCGAGCGCAGGGCGCTCCGAGCGGATGCGCGGCAGCGAGGTGAAGTTGTGGCGCGGCGGCGGGCACGAGGTCGCCCACTCCAGCGAGGCACCGAAGCCCCACGGATCGTCGACCTCGACCTTCTTACCGGTCCGCCAGGTGATGTACACGTTCCAGAAGAACGGGATGAGCGACGCCCCGAGGACGAACGAACCGATCGTGGAGAACTGGTTCATCGCGGTGTAGCCGTCCTCCGGCAGGTAGTCCGCGTAGCGGCGGGGCATGCCCTCGACGCCGAGCCAGTGCTGGATGAGGAACGTGGCGTGGAAGCCGAGGAACAGCATCCAGAAGTGGATCTTGCCCAGGCGCTCGTTGAGCATCTTGCCGGTGAACTTGGGCCACCAGAAGTAGAACCCGGCGAACATCGCGAACACCACGGTGCCGAAGACCACGTAGTGGAAGTGGGCGACCACGAAGTACGTGTCCGAGACGTGGAAGTCCAGCGGCGGCGAGGCCAGGATGATGCCGGTCAGACCACCGAAGAGGAAGGTCACGAGGAAGCCGAGGCTCCAGAGCATCGGCGTCTCGAAGGTCAGCGACCCGCGCCAGAGCGTACCGATCCAGTTGAAGAACTTCACGCCCGTCGGAACGGCGATGAGCATCGTCATGAAGGCGAAGAACGGCAGCAGGACCGCGCCGGTGACGTACATGTGGTGTGCCCAGACCGTCACGGAGAGCGCGGCGATGGCGATCGTCGCGTACACCAGGCCCTTGTAGCCGAAGATCGGCTTGCGGCTGAACACCGGGAAGATCTCCGAGACGATGCCGAAGAACGGCAGAGCGATGATGTAGACCTCGGGGTGGCCGAAGAACCAGAAGAGGTGCTGCCACAGGATGGCACCGCCGGCCTCCGGGTCGAAGATGTGGGCGCCGAAGCGGCGGTCGGCGCCGAGGGCGAACAGGGCGGCGGCCAGCGGCGGGAAGGCCATCGGGATGGCCGAAGAAC
>NZ_CP024915.1:1208110-1212083 GCF_002953615.1 Arthrobacter agilis
CAGAAGAGGTGCTGCCACATGATCGCCCCGCCGTTCTCCGGGTCGAAGATGTGCGCGCCGAAGCGGCGGTCCGCGCCGAGGGCGAACAGGGCGGCGGCCAGGACGGGGAAGGCCATCAGGACGAGGATCGAGGTGATCAGGGTGTTCCAGGTGAAGATCGGCATGCGCCACATGGTCATGCCCGGGACGCGCATGCAGATGATCGTCGTGACGAAGTTGACCGAGCCGAGGATGGTGCCGAACCCGGCCAGGGCGAGCCCGAAGACCCACAGGTCCCCACCGATGCTGGGGGAGAAGCTGACGTTCGCGAGGGGCGGGTAGGCGGTCCAGCCGAACCCTGCGCTGCCCTGCGGGGTGAAGATGCCGAGACCGACGATGATCCCGCCGAAGAGGTAGAAGTAGTAGGCCAGGGCGTTCAGACGCGGGAAGGCGACATCGGGTGCGCCGATCTGCAGCGGCATGATGACGTTCGCGAAGCCCGCGAACAGCGGCGTCGCGAAGAGCAGCAGCATGATCGTGCCGTGCATCGTGAACAGCTGGTTGTACTGCTCCTTGGTCTGCAGGATCTGCATGCCCGGCGCGAAGAGTTCCGCCCGGATCAGCAGGGCCTCGACGCCGCTCAGGGAGAACCACACGAACGACGTGATGATGTAGAGGTAGCCGATCGTCTTGTGGTCGGTGGTCGTCATCCACTCGAGGAAGATCCGGCCGGGGGACCGGGTTCCGGGCGTTGCCGCCGGCGTCGCTGCAAGGGTCGAATCTGCGTATTCAGCGGTCACGGTCCGCTCCTGCCGGGTAGGGATGGGGGAGGTTCATGCGGCGAAGCGGTGGCTCCCGTGCGGGCGCGGGAACCGGGAGGGGCACGAGGGGAGGACCTCGGGCACGATCAGCGAGCACGAGCCGGCGGAATCGCCGACGACGGACTGGGCTTCCAGGCCGCTGATCCCGAGGCGTTCGAGCGCGTCGATCCCCGCGATCTCGATGTGCTGCGCGCTGCTCGCATCGATCACGACGTTCGGCTCCTGCAGGATGCGGAAGCTACGGCGGACGATGGGCAGGAGAGCCCGGCAGTTCTCCTCCGTGAGGCACCCTCGCACTTCCATGCGTGCCCAGCGGAGGTCGATGTCCAGGCGGACGGTGATGCGCAATGTGTGGCTCATGGCCCAGGTCCTCCGAAGAGCGGTCCTCGATGCCCGGCTGCTCAAGCCCTTTAAGGCTAGGAGGAGCTGTCGGACCCGGGCGCGGAAGAATGGTGCTTGACAAGCACTGCGCCGGGCGACCATGGCGTGCTGAACATCAGGGTCGGAAGGGTCGGGGCGGAGCTACCGGCCCATCGGCTGCTCGAACGCCGCCCGCTCGGCGTCGACGAGGACGGCGGCGGGGTGCGGCCCCGCGGCACGCAGGGCCGAGGTCCAGGACTCCGGCCACGGCGTCCTGCGTGCCGCGATGATGACGTTCCCGGCGCTCGCACCGCCGACCATGCCCGCCTCGGTGAGGACGGCCGTCGCGGTGGCCAGGGCGGAGAGCTGCCTGCTCTGCGCGCGGGCGAAGGCGAGCGGCGGGTCGTCGCCGACGTTGACGAGGACCACGCCGTCGTCGGCGCAGACCCTCAGGAGGTGCGCGGCGAAATCCGGGCCGGTGAGATGGGCAGGGGCGTCGGCCCCCGCGAAGATGTCCAGCACCACGGCGTCGAAGGCCGCATCCGGCTGCTCGAGCACGGCGTCGGCGGCGTCGCCGACGACGACCTCGCACACCGTGCCCTCGGCCAGCGGCATGGCATCGAGGACGAAGTCGACCAGTTCTGCTTCCAGGTCGACGGCGACCTGCACGGATCCCGGACGCGTCGCCTGGACGTACCGGACGAGGGTCAGGGCTCCCGCGCCCAGGTGCAGGATCCGCAGCGGAGCGCCCGGTGGCTTGACCAGGTCGAGAACCGCCGCCACGCGACGCAGGTACTCGTAGAACACCCGTTCCGGGTGGTGCACGTCGACATGCGACTGCTGCGCCCCTCCGATGCTGAGGATGAGCGCGCCGTCGATGTATGCGTCCTCGTCGATCTCGGCGTAGGCACCCGCGCCGGGAAGCCAGCGCGTGGGGACCTCGAACTCTTCGTCCGTGCCGGGAGCCGTGCTCACACGCGCTCCCGCAGGGTCGCGAGGCGCAGTGCGCCCTCCTCGATGACGTCGAACCGCTTGCAGAACGCGAACCGCAGCATCGAGCGCGTACGCCGGGCACCCTCCTCGTGGCAGAACATCGCCACGGGGATCGCCGCGACCCCGATCAGGGACGGCAGGCGCCGTGCCAGGGCCGTGGCGTCGTCGATACCCAGCGGCGCGGCATCGACCATCGTGAAGAACGTGCCCTTCGGCTCGAAGACCTCGAACCCGGCGGCGCGGAGGCCCTCGCCCAGCAGGTCCCGCTTCTTCCGCAGCATGGCCGCGGCGGTGGTGAAGAACTCCTCCGGCAGCCCCAGCCCGAGGGCGACGGCTCCCTGGAACGGTGTTCCCGAGGTGTAGGTCAGGAAGGTCTTCACGGTACGGACCTGCGCCACGAGGTCGGCGGGTCCGCTGAGCCAGCCCACCTTCCAGCCCGTGACCGAGAAGGTCTTGCCCGCGGAGGAGATCGTGAGGGTGCGTTCCGCCGCCCCGGGCAGCGAGGCGATGGGGACGTGCGGCACACCGAAGGTCAGGTGCTCGTACACCTCGTCCGTCACGATGATGGCACCGTGGCGTTCCGCCAGCCGCACGATGAGCTCGAGCGCCGGCCGGGCGAGGACGCTGCCGGTCGGGTTGTGCGGATTGTTCACCACGACGATCCGCGTGCGCTCGCTGAACGCGGCCTCCAGGCTCGCCGCGTCCGGCTGGAAGTCCGGAGCGTTCAGCGGAGCGGTGGTGTGGGTGGCGCCCGAGAGCCCGATGACGGCCCCGTAGGAGTCGTAGAAGGGTTCGAAGGTCAGCACCTCGTCGCCCGGACCGGCGAAGGCGAGGATCGCCGCCGCGATCGACTCCGTGGCGCCCGTGCTGACGATCACCTCGGTCTGCGGATCGATGTGCAGTCCGTAGAAGCGTTCCTGGTGTGCGGCGATGGCATGGCGCAGGACGGCGAGGCCCTGACCGGGTGCGTACTGGTTGGCGCCGTCGGCGATCGCTGCACGGGCCGCGTCGAGGATCTCGCGTGGACCGTCCTCGTCCGGGAACCCCTGTCCGAGGTTGATCGCCGAATGCTTCTGGGCGAGCGCCGTCACCTCCTCGAAGATGGTGATGCCGAGGGTGCCGTCGCCGCCGAGCAGGTTCGCACCGCGCGCGGCCCTCGTCCAGGGTGCCGTACTGCTGGTCGGAATGGCTGCCGCCCGCGCGTCTGTGGTCATGACACCAGTATCGCCGGTCCCGCGCGTCCGGCCGCAGACCGCCGTGCCCTCCGCGGTATGCCGGGGGACGGGGTGTGCGCGCAGGTGGGGAGGACTGGGTACCGTGGGGGCATGAGCCGCGCCGTCTGCCCCGGGTCGTTCGACCCCCTCCACAACGGACACATCGAGGTCATCGGTCGTGCCGCCCGGTTGTTCGACGAGGTGATCGTCGCCGTGTCGACCAACTACGCCAAGAACTACCGGTTCGACGTCGACGAGCGCATCGCCTTCTGCCGCGACGGCCTCGCGCACCTGCCCGGCGTGACAGTGCTGCCCATGGGCCCCGGCCTCGTCGCCGACTTCTGCAGGGAGCACGGCGCGGCGGCACTCGTCAAAGGGCTGCGATCAGGGCTCGACTTCGACTACGAACTCCCCATGGCGACCATGAACCGCCACCTGACCGACGTCGAGACCGTCTTCGTCCCCACCGGTACGACGTTCGCCCATGTCTCCTCCACCCTGCTCAAGGAGGTCGCGTCCCTGGGCGGCGACGTCCGTCCGTTCGTTCCCGACGCCGTCTACCGTTCCCTGCACTGATCCGGCGGCGCCTCAGACCGGTCGAGCGCA
>NZ_CP024915.1:1212330-1217756 GCF_002953615.1 Arthrobacter agilis
GCGCCACATCGTCATGCCCGGGGCGCGCATGCAGATGATCGTCGTGATGAAGTTGACGCCGCCGAGGATGGTGCCGAAGCCCGACAGGGCGAGTCCGAAGACCCAGAGGTCACCGCCGACGCCCGGTGAGAACGTCGTACTGGAGAGGGGCGCGTAGGCGAACCAGCCGAACGAGGCGGCACCCTGCGGGGTGATGAACCCGGAGACGGCGATGGTGCTGCCGAACAGGAAGAACCAGAAGGCCAGGGCGTTGAGCCGGGGGAAGGCGACATCGGGGGCGCCGATCTGCAGCGGCATGATGATGTTCGTGAAGCCTGCGAACAGCGGTGTCGCGAACATCAGCAGCATCACGGTGCCGTGCATCGTGAACAGCTGGTTGTACTGCTCCTTGGTCTGCAGGACCTGCATGCCCGGTTCGAAGAGCTCGGCGCGGATGACCAGCGCCATCACGCCGGCGAAGCAGAAGAAGACGAACGAGGCGATCAGGTACATGTACCCGATGGTCTTGTGGTCGGTCGAGGTGATCCAGCTGACGACGATGCGTCCCTTGGACCTCGGGACCACGCGGGGGGCGGCTACGGTGCCGGCTTCCTCAAGGGTGTATTCGAAGGTGGACATCAGCTGCTGCTCCTGGCTGGGTCGGTATCGGGGTCATCCTCGGGGTAGGAGTCGCGGTCGTACTCGTCGCCGAGCTGACCGTCTTCCAGCTGCGCCATCTGCGCGTCGAATTCCTCCTGCGAGACGACCTTGACGTTGAAGAGCATCTCCGAGTGGTACTGACCGCACAGCTCGGCGCACTTGCCCGCGAAGGTCCCCTCCTTGGTAGGAGTGAGGTTGATGTAGTTGGTACGGCCCGGGTACAGGTCGCGCTTCTGCAGGAACGCCGGGACGAAGAACGAGTGCTGCACGTCGCGGGCGTTGAGCTGGAGCTCGACGGACCGGTTCACGGGCAGGTACAGCGTGGGGAGGTTCTCCGGAACGCCCTCCTCGCCGTTCAGGCTGCCCTGGACGCCGGTGGAGTACTTGTCCTCCTTGACGTAGTTGAAGTCCCACGACCACTGCTTGCCGCGGACGTCGACGATCACGTCGGGGTCCTCCACTCGCGCGTCGATCGTGGCGATGTCACGCTCGGTGAAGTAGAAGAAGACGAGCACCATGAACAGCGGGATCGTCAGGTAGAAGATCTCGAGCGGCAGGTTGTAGCTCATCTGCCGCGGGTAGCCGGTGTCGTTCTTCCGGCGGCGGTACGCGACCATGCACCAGATGATCAGGCCCCAGGTGATGATGCCGACGGCCAGGGCCGCGATCCACGAGTTGACCCAGAGATCGGTGATGATCCCGGTGTGATTGGTGTTGTCCCGGTCTGCCGGAAGCCAGCCCTTTTGGGCTTCTGCCGAACAGCCGGTCAGTAGGAGGGCGCCAGCCAGCGAGAGGCTGGAGATCTTCGCGATCCTGACGCGCTTGCTACCGGTTCGGTCCTGCGAACTCACAGACGGACCTTCCTTTTCTACGTGCGTTGCCACCCGCCCATGAAGCTGCCCGGGGTGCACATCCAGTTTTACTACTCACTGTAGAGCTTACCCGTAAGACCTGCGATCTGGTGACATGCAAAAGGGCCCGGAACACACCTCGGCGGTGATGTTCCGGGCCCTTTCTGCGTGTTAGTGGAAGGAATCCCCACACGCGCAGGAGCCGCCTGCGTTCGGGTTGTCGATGGTGAAACCCTGCTTCGAGATGGTGTCCTCGAAGTCGATGGAGGCACCCGACAGGTAGGGGACGCTCATCTTGTCCACGATGACCTCCACGCCGTCGAAGTCGCGGACGGCATCGCCGTCGAGCACGCGCTCGTCGAAGTACAGCTGGTAGATGAGGCCCGAGCAGCCGCCGGGCTGGACCGCCACGCGCAGGCGGAGGTCGGTACGGCCTTCCTGCTCGAGGAGGCTGCGCACCTTGCCGGCTGCGACGTCGGACAGGGCGACCTCGTGCACAGGGAGTTCCGTGGACTCCTGCAGGGATCCTGTTTCGGTGGTCGATGTGCTCATAGTGTTTCTCCTAGCTCGGACTCCACCAGGTGTGTCCGCTCTCAGTGCCGTCCGCGGTGGAGCGCGCACGGCTTTGGTCAATCGTACGCCGGGCCCGCATCAGGGATAACGGCCGGGAGGGCGGAAACATTTCCGCCCTCCCGGCCCGTCCGTGACTAGCCGGCGGTGAGCCCGCCGTCGTTGATGCGGGCGAGCAGGATCGCCTCCGCGAGCACGGCCTTCCTGAATTCGTCGAGGTGCAGCGATTCGTTGGCGCTGTGCGCCCGGGAGTCCGGGTCCTCGACCCCGGTGATGAGGATCTGGGCGGAGGGGAAGAGCTCGGTGAGGTCGGCGATGAACGGGATGGATCCGCCCATGCCGGCTTCCACGGGCTTCACGCCCCAGGCCTCCTCGAGCGCCTCCAGTGCGAGGCGCGATGCCGGTTCGCTCGTGTCCGTCCGGAAGGGGCTGCCGGTCTCCCCCGGCGTGAACGTGACCTTCGCACCGAAGGGCGCGTGGGATTCGACGTGCCGCCGGACCGCCTCCATCGCGGCCTGCGGATCCTGGCCGGGAGCGAGCCGGAGGCTGAACTTCGCCCGTGCCCGCGGGAGGAGCGTGTTGGAGGACAGAGCAACGCTCGGGATGTCCATCCCGATGATCGACAGGGCGGGCTTGTGCCACAGCCGCGAGGCGATCGACCCCGTGCCCGCGAGTTCGACGCCGTCGAGCACCGACGCGTCCGCGCGGTAGTCCTGCTCGGCGTAGTCCACGGACGCGTGGTCCCCGCCCTCCAGGCCCGCGACGGCGACGTCGCCGGCGTCGTCGTGCAGGGTCGCGATGAGGCGCGCGAGGAGCGTCGGGGCGTCGAGCACCGGTCCCCCAAACATGCCGGAGTGCACCGCGTGGTCGAGCACCTGCACCTCGATGGTGCCGTCCACGAGGCCGCGCAGGCTCGTGGTGAGCGCTGGCACGCCGACCTTCCAGTTGCTGGAATCGGCGACGACGATCACGTCGGCCGCGAGGTCGTCCCGGTAGGTCTCGAGGAACGAGCGGAAGGTCGGCGAGCCCGCTTCCTCCTCCCCCTCGATGAAGAGCGTGACGCCGACCCCGAACGAGTCCCCGAGCACCTCCGTCAGGGCTCCGAAGGCTCCGACGTGGGCCATGATGCCCGCCTTGTCGTCGGCCGCGCCACGGCCGTAGAGCCTGCCGTTCCGCTCCGTGGCGACGAAGGGCTCGGTCTCCCAGAGCGCCGGATCGCCCGGCGGCTGGACGTCGTGGTGGGCGTAGAGCAGGACGGTCGGCCTGCCCTCGGCCGCAGCGCGACGGGCCACGACGGCGGGACCGCCGGGAGCGCCGTCGTTGTCGACGCGGAGGATGCGGACGTCGTCGATCCCGACGCCCCGGATCAGCTCGGCCACGGCGTCGGCGCTGCGGTCGAGCTCGTGCGCGTCGAAGGCCTCCCAGGCGATGCCCTGGATGGCGACGAGGGACGAGAGTTGCTCGACGATGCGCGGGAACGCGGCATCGATGCTCGCCCGGAGCTGCTCTCCGACGTGCGAGGATCCCTGCGGTTGCCCGGTGGAGGTGTTCATGGAAGTCATGCCAGAACCCTACACACGCGGACGGCGCCGGTGGTGTCGCAGCGCACTCCGGAGCGGCAGCGGCGACGCTCGGCGCGGAGCGACGCCTCCCGGCCGCGAACCGCTATCCTGAAGGGGTGTTCGGACGAAATAAAGAAGCCCCCTCTGCCCAGGAAGTCGTCGACGGCGCTTCACGTACCCCTGAGGCGCAACGCGCACAGGGCAAGGGCGCCCCGACGCCCAAGCGCAGTGTGCAGGAGGCCGCGCGCAAGCGTCCCCTCGTGCCGAACGACCGCAAGGCGGCCCGTGAGCAGAGCCGCGCCGGCGTCCGCGACGACCGCGCAAGGATGCGCCAGGCCCTCGACACCGATGACGAGCGTTACCTCCCGCTGCGGGACAAGGGCCCCAGCCGTCGCTACATCCGGCAGTTCGTCGATGCCCGCGTGAACATCGGTGAGTTCCTCATGATCGCTGCGCTGGTCTTCGTGATCCTGAGCTTCTTCCAGTCCCTCGCCGTGCAGAGCGCCGTCCTGATGGCGTTCTGGGTGCTCATCGTCGCCGTGATCGTCGACTGCGTGCTGCTGCGCCGGAAGCTGAAGAGGAAACTGACCGAGAAGTTCGGTGCCCCGAACCAGGGTGACCTCTGGTACGGCGTCACGCGGGCACTGCAGTTGCGCCGTCTGCGCCTGCCGAAGCCCCAGGTGCGCCGGGGCCAGTACCCTTCCTGACCGGTCCAGCGACCGGGAGCGCGACGACGGAAGCCGGGCCCTCGGGCCCGGCTTCCGTCGTTCCCGGTCGTCGACGTGGTCCTCCCGGAACCTCAGGTCGCGGATCGGGAGGACCGTGACCGCAGGAGGCCGCGGTTGATGCGCCGGGCCCAGAACGGGCCCTCGTAGAGGAACGCGGTGTAGCCCTGGACGAGTGTCGCACCGGCGTCCAGCCGCTCGACGACGTCCTCGGGTGTCTCGATCCCGCCGACGGCGACGATGGCGAGCTTGTCCCCCACGGCAGCCCGCAGGCGCTTCAGGACCTCCAGGGACCGGGCCTTCAGGGGTGCGCCGCTCAGGCCGCCCACCCCCTTGGCCATCACCGTGGCGGCGTCGGTGGTGAGGTTCTCGCGCGTGATGGTGGTGTTGGTGGCCACGATGCCGTCCAGCCCCAGGTCCAGCGCGAGGGCTCCGACGTCGTCGATGTCGGAATCCGTCAGGTCGGGCGCGATCTTGACGAGGAGCGGCACATGCCGTCCCGCCGCCTCGTCCGAGGTGCGGCGGACCGCCTCGAGCAGTGGCCGCAGGGACTCCGCACTCTGGAGCAGACGGAGGCCCGGGGTGTTGGGCGACGACACGTTCACCACGAGGTAGTCCGCCACGGGTGCCAGCTGATCGGCGCTGACGAGGTAGTCGGCGATCGCGTCGGCGATGTCCACCTTCTTGGTCTTGCCGATGTTGACACCGACCACGGGTCGCTGACGTGTCCCGTACCGCCGTGCAAGCCGGTTCCGCGCCGATCGAAGGCGTGGAGCGACGGCGGCGGCGCCGTCGTTGTTGAAGCCCATGCGGTTGATGACGGCCCTGTCCTCCACCAGCCGGAACAGGCGCGGGGCGGGGTTGCCGGGCTGGGCCCGGCCGGTGATCGTCCCGATCTCGATGTGTCCGAAGCCCAGTGCGGTGAGAGGCAGCACTCCCTTGCCCGCCTTGTCGAAACCAGCCGCGAGGCCGAACGGGGACGGGAAGTCCACACCGAAGGCGGTCGTGGCGAGGCGGGGGTCCGGGGCGCAGAAACGGCGCAGGGCCCAGCCGGCAGGGGGAGGTCCACGGCGCGGATG
>NZ_CP024915.1:1217856-1222912 GCF_002953615.1 Arthrobacter agilis
AGGGCGAAGCCGATCCTGTGGGCCCTTTCGGCGTCCATCCCGGAGAAGACGATCCGGAAGAAGGTCGGGTAGATGCGCATGCACCCAGAATTCCACGCGGAGCGGGTGCGTACCAACTCAGGAAGCCTCCCGGCCCGGGACACCGGAGGTAGTGTCGGAGGATGGACGGGCGCTGGTCGGAGGACATCCTCGGAGGGCCCTTCCGTGCGCTCACGCTGCCCCTGCCGCCCGACGACGAGGGCCCGCGCGTCGCGACCCTGGTGGCCCACGAGCCCGAGGACGTCCCGCGGCTCCGGTCGGGGCCCGCGCGGGCCGTGCTCTACGTGCACGGTTTCAGCGACTACTTCTTCCACTCGGAGCTGGCGGAGACCCTGCATGCCCGGGGGTGGGACTTCTTCGCCCTGGACCTCCACAAGTACGGCCGGAGCCTGCTGCCGGGCCAGACCCCGGGGTTCGTCACCTCCCTCGACGACTACGACGCCGACTTCGAGGCCGCGATCGACGCGCTCCGGAGCCGTCTCGCGGCACGGCACGGCCCGGGGACGGTGGTGGAGATCGCGGTGATGGCGCATTCGACCGGCGGCCTCACCGCCGCCCTCTGGGCCGCCCGCAACCCCGGCCGCCTCGCGGCCCTGGTCCTCAACAGCCCCTGGCTCGACACCCAGGGCAGCGCGCTGCTGCGGACCGCCGCGCAGGGCATCCTCGACACGGTGTCCCGCCGCCGCCCGAAGACACGATTGCGGCTGCCTGCCCTGGGCTTCTACTTCAGGAGCATCAGCGATACGCGCGACGGCGAGTGGACCATCAATCCGGCGTGGCGTCCGGAGGCCGGCTTCCCGATCAGGGCAGGCTGGCTGGCAGCGGTCCTGGCCGGGCACGCGGCCCTCGCCCGAGGGGTGTGCATCGATGTGCCGGTGCTCGTGCTGTGTTCGACGGCATCCACGATCAGTGGGACCTGGAACAGCTCGATGCTGGAGACCGACAGCATCCTCGACGTCACGCCCCTGGTGCGCCGTGCCGCGGAACTTGGCACCACCGTGACGATCCGCCGGCTGCACGGCGCGCTGCACGACGTCTTCCTCTCCCGCCGCGACGTGCGCCGGCAGGCCGCGAGCTTCACCGCGTGGTGGCTGGACTCGTGTGTACCCGCGGGCCCGCCCTAGGTGGACGGCCCGTCGGACGCCCGGTCCACCGCGCCGCCGTACCTGCGGTCGCGCGCGGCGTACTCCTCGATCGCACGCCACAGGGTCCGTCGGTCGACGTCGGGCCACAGGGTGTTCATGAACACCATCTCCGCGTAGGCGGACTGCCAGAGCATGAAGTTCGACAGCCGCTGCTCGCCCGACGTGCGGAGGAACAGGTCGACGTCGGGCAGGTCGGGTTCGTCGAGGTACCGCTGGATGGTCTTCTCGCTGACCGACGAGGCCTTCAGGGTGCCGGCGGCGACGTCCTCGGCGATGGCCCTGGCGGCGTCGGCGATCTCGGCACGACCCCCGTAGTTGACGCACATCGTGAGGGTGCAGGTCGTGTTGAGAGCGGTGTGCCGCTCCGCGTCCTCCAACTCGCGGATGACCGACTGCCACAGCTTCGGCCGACGCCCGGACCAGCGGATGCGGACGCCCCAGTCGTCGAGCTGGTCGCGCTGGCGCCGGAGTACGTCCTTGTTGAACCCCATGAGGAAGCGGACCTCCTCGGGTGAGCGTTTCCAGTTCTCGGTGCTGAACGCGTAGACGGAGACGTGCTTGACGCCGATCTCGATCGCGCCGGCCATGACGTCGAGCAGCGCCGCCTCACCGGCCCTGTGCCCTTCCGTCCGGGGCAGTCCCCGCTCGTTGGCCCAGCGGCCGTTGCCGTCCATGACGATCGCCACGTGCTCGGGCACGAACTGGCGCGGGATCGGGGGAACCTGCTCACCGCTCGGGTGGGGCCACGGCGCCACGGGTCGAACAGGGTTCTTCATATGCGCTCCACGTGTTTGAGGGAGGCGACCCCGCGTTCGAGGTGCCATTGCAGATAGGCGGCGACCAGTCCGGCGGCCTCACGGCGTGCGCCGCCCTCCGAGGCGTCCGCGATGGTCCAGTCCCCGGTCAGCAGCGCCGCGAGCAGGTCCATGGTCGCGGCCGAGGGCGATGCGGCTCCGGGGGGCCGGCACACGGGACAGACCGCTCCGCCGAGCGGGGCGGAGAACGCGGTGTGCGGCCCGGGCGCGGCGCACCGGGCGCAGTCCGTGAAACTCGGGGCCCATCCCGCCGTCGCCAGCGACCGGAGCAGGTAGGAGTCGAGGATGAGTTCCGACGGGTGCAGGTCGCGGCTGAGGGCGGAGAAGGCACCAGCGACGAGGGCGTACTGCGCTCCCCCGGCCTCTCCGATGTCGGTCAGCCGTTCCGCCGTCTCGGCGATGGCCGTCGCCGCGGTGTACCGGCCGTAGTCGGAGGCGATCCCGTGCCCGTAGGCGCCCTTCGTCTGGGCCTGGGTGACGACGTCGAGATTCCGCCCGTGTGCGAGCTGGAGGTCGACGGACATGAACGGTTCCAGGCGGGAGCCGAACTTGCTGGTGGTCCGGCGTACGCCCTTGGCGACGGCACGGACCTGGCCGTGGTCCCTCGTCAGGAGCACGATGATGCGGTCGGCCTCACCGAGCTTGTAGGTACGCAGGACCACGCCTTCGGTGCGGTAGGTGCGCGATGCTGAGGAGGAGGCCACAGTCTCATTCTTCCACCTGCCACCCCCGCGGCAATCGTTCCGCGCGGGGGTCGCAGGGCGGAGAGGGCTCGGTCAGGCGGCGTCGCGGATGGCGCGGTTCACGGCCGAGACGACCGCCTTGAGGGCTGCCATCGTGGTGTTCGCATCGATCCCGACGCCCCACAGCACCCGCTCGCCCACGGCGCACTCCACGTAGGCGGCGGCGCGCGCGTTGCCGCCCGAGGACAGGGCGTGCTCGGTGTAGTCGAGGACGCGGACGTCGACCCCGTCCTGGCTGAGGATGGCCAGCAGGGCATCGATCGGTCCGTTGCCCTGCGAGGTCTTGCGCTGCTGGACACCGTCGACGAGGAGGGTCGCGACGAGCTTGAAGGAGCCGTCCTCCGCCGTGTCCGTGTTCACCGAGGTCAGCTCGTAGTGGCCCCAGGCCCCCGCGCCGCCCTCGGCACGCATGGGCAGGTACTCGTCCTGGAACGCCGACCACAGCTGGGCACCACTGACCTCGCCGCCCTGCGTCTCCGTGCGGCGCTGGACGACGCCGGAGAACTCGATCTGGGCGCGGCGCGGCAGGTCGAGGCTGTGCTCGCTCTTGAGCAGGTAGGCCACGCCGCCCTTGCCCGACTGGGAGTTGACGCGGATGACGGCTTCGTAGGAACGGCCGATGTCCTTGGGGTCGATCGGCAGGTACGGCACCGCCCACGGGAGGTCGTCGACGCCGACCCCGGCCTCTGCGGCATCGCGCTCCATGCTCTCGAAGCCCTTCTTGATCGCATCCTGATGCGATCCGGAGAACGCCGTGAAGACGAGGTCGCCGCCGTAGGGCGACCGCTCCGGGACGCTGAGCTGGTTGCAGTACTCGGCCGTGCGGCGGATCGAGTCCATGTCGGAGAAGTCGATCTCCGGATCGATCCCCTGGCTGAAGAGGTTCATGCCGAGCGTCACCAGGTCCACGTTCCCGGTCCGCTCACCGTTGCCGAACAGGCAGCCCTCGATGCGGTCGGCACCGGCGAGGTAGCCGAGCTCTGCGGCGGCCACACCGGTGCCGCGGTCGTTGTGCGGATGCAGTGACAGGATGATGCTGCTGCGGTCGGCGAGATTCCGGTTCATCCACTCGATCGAGTCCGCGTAGACGTTGGGCGTGGCCATCTCGACGGTGGCAGGCAGGTTCAGGATCATCTGCCGGTCCGCGGAGGCCTCGAACACGGCCGAGACCTCGTTGCTGATGCGCGCCGCGAACTCGAGTTCGGTGCCGGTGAAGGACTCCGGGGAGTACTCGTAGGTGATCGCGGTGTCGCCCATGTTCTCCTCGAACTTGCGGCACAGGCGGGCGCCCTGGAGGGCGATGTCGATGATGCCGTCCTGGTCCTGGTTGAACACCACGCGGCGCTGCAGCACGGACGTCGAGTTGTACAGGTGGACGATGGCGCGGTCCGCGCCCTCGAGGGATGCGTAGGTGCGTTCGATCAGGTGCTCACGCGACTGCGTCAGCACCTGGATGGTGACGTCGTCGGGGATGCGGTCGCCCTCGATCAACTGGCGGACGAAGTCGAAGTCCGTCTGCGACGCCGATGGGAAACCGACCTCGATCTCCTTGTAGCCCATGCCCACGAGCAGGTCGAACATCTTGTGCTTGCGCTCGGCGTTCATCGGATCGATGAGTGCCTGGTTGCCGTCGCGCAGGTCCACGGCGCACCAGCGGGGCGCCTTCGTGATGACGCGGTCCGGCCAGCTCCGGTCGGGGAGCTCCACGGAGATCTGTTCCTGGAACGGGCGGTACTTGCCGAACGGCATACCTGATGACTTCTGTGCGTTTCGCATGGGGATCGGCCTTATCTGTCGGGACTGAGGGTGCTGGCGGCCGGGCAACGCGGACTCCGCGGCGAGGGATGGCCAGTAGCTCGTAGGTCCTAGATGGCCTCGCCGCGGCACCGAAGAAGAGTTCTGTGTGCGCGCACGTTGCCACGATAGCACGGCACATAGGATGGCTTGCGGGGCGCCTCGCCTCGGGATACCAGGTACCGCAGCACGAGGAAACAGGAAGCGACAATGACGATCAGCACTCTCGATCCGGACAATCTCGACGGAACGGTCCGACCCCAGGACGACCTCTTCCGGCATGCCAACGGAGTGTGGCTCAAGGACGCGGTGATCCCCGACGACCGTCCGCTCACCGGGTCCTTCACCGCCCTCCGGGACGCGTCCGAGCTCGCCGTCCGCGCGATCATCGAGGACGCCGCCTCGCGGGCGGGGACCGGACCGGCGGACGGCATCGACGCGAAACTGGGCACCCTGTACGCGGACTTCATGGACACGGCCCGGGTCGAGGCCCGGCGGGCTACGCGGAGATGTGGTCGGG
>NZ_CP024915.1:1223012-1226169 GCF_002953615.1 Arthrobacter agilis
CCCGTACGAGAGGGCCGTGGCCAGTGAGGTCCGCCAGTCCTCGAGCGACTCCCCCGGCGTCCCGTAGATCAGGTCCAGGCTGACCTTCAGCCCGGCCTCGCGCGCCCACTGCACGGCCTGCGGCACGCGCTCGGGCGAGTGCGTGCGGTCGAGCACGGCGAGCACGTGGGGCACCGCGGACTGCATGCCGAACGAGACGCGGGTGAAGCCGGCCTCCTTCAGGACGCGCAGCGACTCCGGCGTGACGGAGTCGGGGTTGGCCTCGGTCGTGACCTCTGCATCCGGGGCCAGACCCCACTGCGCGGTGGCGGCGCGGAGGATCGAGGCGAGGTCCTCCGCCGGCAGGAGCGTGGGAGTGCCTCCGCCGAAGAAGACGGTGGACAGCGGCCGGGCCGGCACTCCGGAGGCCTCGAGGACGTGCGCACCGAGGGCCAGCTCCGCCAGCACCGATCCCGCGTAGGCGTCCTGCGACGCCCCGCCGCCGAGCTCCGTCGCGGTGTAGGTGTTGAAGTCGCAGTAGCCGCAGCGGACGGCGCAGAACGGGATGTGCACATAGAGGCAGAAGTCGCGCCCGAGCGCGCCGTCCGCTGCCTCCCGGGGCAGGACGCCGTCCTCGGGTGCCGGGAGGCCGAGTGGAAGGGCGCTAGGCACGCGGACCAGCCCCCTCGAAACCGTGCGGGGTCACTTCTTGGCTTTGTCCTTCGACTCGTCGGACGACAGCGCGGCGATGAAGGCCTCCTGGGGCACCTCCACGCGCCCCACCATCTTCATGCGCTTCTTGCCTTCCTTCTGCTTCTCGAGCAGCTTGCGCTTGCGCGTGATGTCGCCGCCGTAGCACTTGGCGAGCACGTCCTTCCGGATGGCCCGGATGCTCTCCCGAGCGATGATGCGCGCGCCGATGGCAGCCTGGATGGGCACCTCGAACTGCTGGCGCGGGATGAGCTCGCGGAGCTTGCCCGTCATCATGACGCCGTAGGCGTAGGCCTTGTCCCGGTGCGTGATGGCGCTGAAGGCGTCCACCTGTTCGCCCTGCAGGAGGATGTCCACCTTCACGAGGTCGGACACCTGGTCGCCGTCGGCCTTCCAGTCCAGGGAACCGTAGCCGCGGGTCTTCGACTTGAGCAGGTCGAAGAAGTCGAAGACGATCTCCGCCAGCGGAAGCCGGTACCGGATCTCGACGCGGTCCTCGGACAGGTAGTCCATGCCGCCGAGGACGCCGCGGCGCTGCTGGCACAGCTCCATGATCGCGCCGACGAACTCCGACGGCGCGAGGATCGTCGCGGACACCATCGGCTCGCGCACCTCGGCGATCTTGCCCACCGGGTACTCGCTCGGGTTGGTGACCTTCATGATGCGCTTGTCCTCGAGCGTGACCTCGTACTCGACGTTCGGCGCCGTGGAGATCAGGTCGAGGTTGTACTCGCGCTCGAGGCGCTCGCGCGTGATCTCGAGGTGCAGGAGGCCCAGGAAGCCGACACGGAAGCCGAAGCCCAGCGCCGCCGACGTCTCCGGCTCGTAGACGAGAGCGGCGTCGTTGAGGGTGAACTTCGCGAGTGCGTCCCGGAGCACGGGGTAGTCGGTGCCGTCGAGCGGGTAGAGGCCGGAGAAGACCATGGGCTTCGGATCCTGGTAGCCGCCCAGCGACTCCGCGGCGGGCTTGGCGAGGTTGGTGACGGTGTCGCCGACCTTCGACTGGCGCACGTCCTTCACACCGGTGATGAGATAGCCCACCTCGCCGACGCCGAGCCCCTTGGAGGGTATCGGCTCGGGCGAACTCACGCCGATCTCGAGCAGCTCATGGCTGGCCCGCGTGGACATCATCTGGATGCGCTCGCGGGGGCTGAGCTTCCCGTCGACCACGCGGACGTAGGTCACCACGCCGCGGTACGTGTCGTACACGGAGTCGAAGATCATCGCCCGGGCCGGCGCATCCGGATCCCCGGTCGGGGCGGGGAGGTCGCGCACGATCTTGTCCATCAGGGCCTCGACGCCGACCCCGGTCTTCCCGGAGACCATCAGGACGTCCTCGGGCTCGCCGCCGATGAGGCTCGCCAGCTCCGCAGCGTACTTCTCCGGCTGCGCAGCAGGCAGGTCGATCTTGTTCAGGACCGGGATGATCGTGAGGTTGTTCTCCATCGCGAGGTACAGGTTCGCGAGGGTCTGGGCCTCGATGCCCTGCGCTGCGTCGACGAGCAGGATCGCCCCTTCGCAGGCCGCGAGCGAGCGTGACACCTCGTAGGTGAAGTCGACGTGGCCGGGGGTGTCGATCATGTTCAGCGCGTAGGCGGTGCCGTCCACCTCCCAGGGCAGCCGGACGGCCTGCGACTTGATCGTGATGCCGCGCTCGCGCTCGATGTCCATCCGGTCGAGGTACTGCGCCTTCATGTCCCGCTGCTCGACGGCTCCGGTGAGCTGGAGCATGCGGTCGGCCAACGTGGACTTGCCATGATCGATGTGGGCGATGATGCAGAAATTCCGAATGATCGCCGGATCGGTGGCGGCGGGCACCGGCGCGGTGCGGGCCATGGGTGACACGTAGGTTCCTCACTCTTTCGGGACAGGGTGCGGCATGCGGCTCCCGCCGCGCCGTCATCGGCGGCGGACGGGGCTGGTTCGCGCCGATTCAACTCCCCCTAGTGTCCCACGTGGCCGCACGGCTCCGGGAATCGCGCGCTCCCGGTTCCCGGGCCACGGCTGGTACTGGCCTAGGATTCCAGCATGGCGATCACGGTCCGCTCCCTCCTGTCCCTCGCGCGTCGTGTCGTCCGGGCGGTGGACAGCACCTCGGCCGGGACCCCGGCCGATCGGACGGGCACGCAGAGCCGACGTCGACCCGTCGGCTCACGGCGGCCCGGGCCGGCGGTGCCATCAGCGGCTCCCCGCTCCGGGCACGACCGACGGCAGCAGGCGGTGCTCGCCTACTCGCCGTCGTCCGACGGCAACCCGGACCCGGGCGAGATCGTCTGGACGTGGGTTCCGTACGAGGACGACCCGGCGCAGGGCAAGGACCGCCCCGTGCTCCTGATCGGGCGTGACGGCGGCGACCTGCTGGGCCTCATGCTGACGAGCCGGGACCGGAACAACGGCCGTGACTCCGACGACCGGTACGTGGACATCGGCACGGGCAGCTGGGACCGGCGGGGGCGCCCGAGCGAGG
>NZ_CP024915.1:1226418-1232880 GCF_002953615.1 Arthrobacter agilis
GGCACGGTCTGCCGGCCCTCCTCCTCCCCCCGGGCCGCGCGGACAGCGCGCGCATCCGAACTGTCCGGCACTTCCTCGCGGCCATCCGCCGGGAGGAGAGCGCCCGCCGCGCTGCCATCCGCCGGCCGGGCCGCGGGAGCCCACGTGCCGGTCTCCCCTGCGTCGCCGGCGGTCGGCCATCGGTGCTTTCCCATCCCGCAACGCTAGGAGCGTGACTCGTCCTCGATCGGGTCCCGGAGCGCTATGTGGATATCGCACCCGCGGCGATCCGCCGCAGGGGTCTCGTGGCCACCGGTCAGCCGGGACTGACGGTCACCGCCACGACGCCGAGCCCGGCATGTGCGGCGAGGACGGAGGGGCACGGGGCGGTCGACACCTGCCCGGTCCCTGCCACCGCCTCGAGGCGCCCGGCGAGGGCCGCAGCCTCGTCCACGTTGCCGAAGTGGTGCACGGTCAGCAGGACGTCGCCGGCGCGCGCGGTGATGTCGGCCTCCACCAGTTCCTGGAGCCGCGCCATGCCGCGCGCCGCCGACCGCATGCGTTCGAGGGGGACGAGTCGCCCACCCTGGACATGAAGGATCACCCGGACGGACAGCAGGGCGCCCAGCCAGCCTGCCGCCGCCGGGATCCTGCCTCCGCGGCGGAGCTGCTCAACGCTGGGGACGTAGAAGTAGAGGGCGGACGCCCGCGCGGCCATGGCCGCCGCGGCGGCGGCCGCCTGCAGGTCCGCACCTCTCCGCGCCGCCGCCCGGGCTGCGAGGGCCGCCCGGCCCTGCGCCATGCCCGCGGTGCGTGCGTCGATGACCTCGACGGGGATCGTCGCGCGGGATGCCGCCTGGCGGGCCGCCTCGACCGTGCCCGACAGCAGGCCCGACAGGTGCACGGACACGATGCCGTCGTACCCCTCCTCGGCGAGGCGGCCGTACACGGCGTCGAACTGCCCGGGGGACGGCCGGGACGTGCGCACGGTCGTCCCTGCGGCGAGGGCGACCATGAGGGGTGCGGTGACGTCGTCGTGCTCACCGGTCAGGATGTCGGCGCCGACCAGCACCGGCATGGCGACCACCGGGATGCCGTCGGCGAGGCCACCGGGCGCGCTCCATTCCGGAGCGAACCCGGCGGCCGAGTCGGTGACGACGGCTATGCGCACGCAGCACGCCCTGCCCGCGTCGGGGCCGTCCACCGACGAGTCATCACGCCGGGACGATGTTGACCAGTTTGGGCGCCCGCACGATGACCGTGCGGATGTCGCGACCGTCCAGCACGCGCTGGATCTGCTCGCTGGCCAGCGCCAGCTCGCGCAGCTCGTCCTCGGCGATGTCCGGGGACACCGTCAGGCGGTCCCGCACCTTGCCCTGCACCTGGACGACCGCGACGACGCTCTCCTGGGTCAGCAGGCCCGGATCGACCGTGGGCCAGCCCGCCGTGGCGACGGTCGCCTCGTGTCCGAGGCGGCTCCACAGGTCCTCGGCCGTGTAGGGCGCGAAGAGGCTGAGCAGGATAGCGACGGCCTCGGTGGCCTCGCGCACGGCGGGGTCGGCGCCACCGGCACCGGAGTCGATCGCCTTCCGCGTCGCGTTGACGAGCTCCATGAGCTTCGCGATGACGACGTTGAACTTGTTGGCCTCCATGAGCTCCGCGGACTCCGCCACCGTGCGGTGCGTCACAGAGCGCAGTGACCGGTCGCCGGTCGACGGGTCGGCCCCGACCGCGCTGGTGACGTCGCCACCGAGGCGCCAGGCCCGCGCCAGGAACTTCGCCGAGCCCGACGGCGAGACGTCCGCCCAGTCGACGTCGTCCTCGGGAGGTGACGCGAACACCATGGTGAGGCGCACGGCGTCCACGCCGAACCGGTCCAGCTGCTCGCCGAGGTCCACGCCGTTGCCGAGGGACTTGCTCATGGCCTTGCCGCCGTTGAGCACCTGGCCCTGGTTCAGCAGCGCACTGAAGGGCTCGGTGAAGCCGACCATGCCGAGATCGAACAGCACCTTGGTGAAGAACCTGCTGTACAGCAGGTGCAGGATGGCGTGCTCGACGCCGCCGACGTACTGGCCGACGGGCAGCCAGCGGTTCACGGCCTCGGTGTCGAACGGCGCAGTGTCCAGCTGCGGGTCGACGAAGCGCAGGTAGTACCACGACGAGTCGACGAAGGTGTCCATGGTGTCGGTGTCACGCCTCGCCGCGCCACCGCAGTCGGGGCAGGGCACGTTGACCCACTCCTCGACGGCGGCCAGCGGCGAGGTGCCCTTGGGCGCCAGCGCCTCGCCGCGCAGCCCCTCGGGCAGGGTCACCGGCAGCTGGTCGTCCGGAACCGGTACTTCACCGCAGGACGGGCAGTGGATGATCGGGATCGGCGTCCCCCAGAAGCGCTGCCGGGAGAGCAGCCAGTCCCGCAGGCGGTAATTGATGGTGTGCTCACCGGTGCCCTGCTCCTCGACGAGCTCGACGGCCCGGCGGATGGCGGTCGTCTTGTCCAGCCCGGTCAGCTCGCCGGAATTGACGAGCGTTCCCTCGCCCGTCGTGGCGATCCCGGTCTCGGCGGCATCCTCGGCCCCGGTGTCGACGACGGTGCGGACGGGCAGGTCGAACGCCCGGGCGAAGTCGAGGTCGCGCTGGTCGTGCGCGGGGACGGCCATGATGGCCCCGGTGCCGTAGTCGGCCAGCACGTAGTCGGCAGCCCAGACGGGCAGCTTCTCGCCGTTCAGCGGGTTGACGGCGTAGCGGCCGGTGAAGACCCCCGTCTTCTCGCGCTCCGTGGCCTGCCGTTCGATCTCCGACAGTCCCTTGACCTGTTCGCGGTACTGCTCCAGGGCCGCGCGCCGGTCCGGCGTGACCAGGTCCAGGGCCAGGTCCGCGTCGGCGGCGACGACGAAGAACGTCGCCCCGTAGAGGGTGTCGGGCCGGGTGGTGAAGACGGTGACGTCCCGCTCCGGCAGGTCGCCGTCGGCCTCGATCCGGAAATGCACGTGCGCACCTTCGGAGCGGCCGATCCAGTTGCGTTGCATGGCGAGCACCCGCTCGGGCCAGTGGCCCTTGAGCTGCTCCATGTCGTCCAGCAGGCGGTCGGCGTAGTCGGTGATCTTGAAGTACCACTGGTTCAGGTTCTTCTTGGTGACCATCGTCCCGCAGCGGTCGCAGGCGCCGTTGATGACCTGTTCGTTCGCCAGCACGGTCTGGTCCTTCGGGCACCAGTTGACCGGTGAGTTCCGGCGGTACGCCAGGCCCTTCTGGAAGAACCGGACGAAGAGCCACTGCGTCCAGCGGTAGTACTCGGGGTCCGAGGTGTGCAGCCGCCGGCTCCAGTCCGCGCTGATCGCGTACCGCTTGAACGAGTGCGCCTGCGTCTCGATGTTCGCGTAGGTCCATTCGGCCGGGTGCGCGTTGCGCTTGATCGCGGCGTTCTCGGCGGGCAGGCCGAACGAGTCCCAGCCGATGGGGTGCAGGACGTCGAAGCCCTTCTGACGGTAGAAGCGCGCCGCGACGTCGCCCATGGCGAATGCCTCCGCGTGGCCCATGTGGAGGTCGCCGGAGGGGTACGGGAACATGTCGAGCACGTAGCGCCGCTCGCGCGTGCCGTCGTCGGCGGGCGCGAACGCCTGCAGCCGATCCCAGACCGCCGGCCACTTCGCCTCGATGGCGGAGAAGTCGTAGGTGTTCTCGTCCGGCTGAGCGCCCTCGGGGTTGATGCTCACTGTGTGTTGACCTGTCCTGTCGATGGAACGTCGTCCTGCTCTGGTACTGCTCGTCCGCGGGGACCCGCCCCTGCCTGGGGTGTCCGGCGCCGGACACACAAAAGCCCCTCACATCCAGGAGGGGCCGCCGCACGGTGGACGCCGTGCGGCTAGGTAAGGAGGAGGGCTCGGGGCATGGGTTCACTTTAGCAGTGTGAGCCGTGCCGACGGATGTGCGGCGGAGAACGGGGCACGCCCGGTCCGTCTGCTGCGGACCGGGCGTGCCCCGTTCGGTGGGGAGTCCGTGCTAGCGCACGTCCTCGTCGACCCAGTCGAAGGTCTTCGTGACGGCCTTCTTCCACAGTCGCAGCTGGCGCTCCCGCTCGGCCTCGTCCATGGACGGGTTCCAGCGCTTGTCCTCGGCCCAGTTGGTGGCGAGCTCGTCGGTGTCCTTCCAGAAGCCGACGGCGAGGCCCGCGGCGTAGGCGGCGCCGAGCGCGGTGGTCTCCGTGACCTTCGGTCGGATGACGGGGATGCCGAGGATGTCGGCCTGGAACTGCATCAGGGCGTCGTTCGCGACCATGCCGCCGTCGACCCGGAGGTCCTCCATGTTCACGCCGGAATCGGCGTTCGCCGCGTCCAGCACCTCGCGCGTCTGGAAGGCCGTGGCCTCCAGGGCCGCACGGGCGATGTGGCCCTTGTTCACGAACCGGGTCATGCCGACGATGGCACCGCGTGCATCGGCGCGCCAGTACGGCGCGAAGAGTCCCGAGAACGCGGGCACGATGTACACGCCGCCGTTGTCGTCGACCGTGGTGGCGAGCTGCTCCACCTCGGGGGCGCTCTTGATGATGCCGAGGTTGTCGCGGAGCCACTGCACGAGTGAACCGGTGACGGCGATCGAACCCTCGAGCGCGTAGACGGGCTTGGCGTCCCCGAGCCGGTAGCAGACCGTCGTGAGCAGGCCGTTCTTGGAGTGGACGATCTCCTCGCCGGTGTTCACGATCATGAAGTTGCCGGTGCCGTAGGTGTTCTTCGCACCTCCCTTGTCGAAGGCGGCCTGGCCGAAGGTCGCCGCCTGCTGGTCGCCGAGGATGCCGGCCACCGGCGTCTCGCGCAGCAGCTGCGAGGTGTGCACCGTGCCGTAGACCTCGGAGGAGGAGCGGATCTCGGGCATCATCGACAGGGGCACACCGAAGTCGGCGAGGATCGACTCGTCCCAGGACAGGGTCTCGAGATCCATGAACAGCGTGCGCGAGGCGTTGGTGACGTCGGTGATGTGCACGCCCCCGTCGGTGCCGCCCGTGAGGTTCCAGGTCACCCAGGAGTCGGTGTTGCCGAACAGGAGATCGCCGGCCTCGGCCTTCTCGCGGGCCCCGTCGACGTTGTCGAGGATCCACTTGATCTTCGTGCCGGAGAAGTAGGTGGCCAGCGGCAGGCCCACCTTGGCCTTGTAGCGTTCGACGCCGCCGTCCTGCGCCAGCTCGTCCACGATGTTCTGCGTCCGCGTGTCCTGCCAGACGATCGCGTTGTAGACGGCCTTGCCGGTGGTCCTGTCCCAGACGACGGCGGTCTCGCGCTGGTTGGTGATGCCCACGGCTGCGATGTCGTGGCGCGTGAGGTTGGCCCTGGAGAGGGCGGTGCCGATGACCTCGCGGGTGTTGCCCCAGATCTCGGCGGGATCGTGCTCGACCCAGCCGGCCTTCGGGAAGATCTGCTCGTGTTCCTTCTGGCCGGACGAGACGATATCGCCCTTGTGGTCGAACACGATGGCCCTGCTGGACGTGGTGCCCTGGTCGATGGCGATGACGTACTGCTGCGACATGTCTTACTCCTTCATTGGATGGACGTCTTCGGGGGGCGGCTGCGCACAGCCGCCTCGGGTGGTGCTGGAGCCTAGGCGGCAGGTACGGGGAACGAGATGACCTGGACCAGGATGCCGGCGAGGACGCCACCGACGATCGGGCCGACGATCGGCACCCAGGCGTAACCCCAGTCGCTGCTGCCCTTGCCCTTGATCGGCAGGATGGCGTGGGCGATGCGGGGTCCCAGGTCGCGGTTCGGGTTGATGGCGTAGCCGGTCGGCCCGCCGAGCGAGGCGCCGATGCCGACGACGAGCAGGGCGACCGCGAGGGGGCCGAGGCCCGTCGAGGTGGGGCCGAGGGACAGGATGACGAACACGAGCACGAAGGTTCCGATGATCTCGGTGACGAGGTTCCAGCCGTAGGAGCGGATGGCGGGACCGGTCGAGAAGACACCCAGCTTGTTGGCGGGGTCCGGCTCCTCGTCGAAGTGCTGCTTGTAGGCGAGCCAGCACAGGACGGCACCGAGGATCGAACCGATCATCTGGGCCGCCAGGTAGGCCATCGCGGTGATGAAGTTCTTGTCGACCCCCGGAGCGAATTCGGCGGTGTCGCCGTTGACCCACAGACCGACCGTGACCGCGAAGTTGAGGTGGGCTCCCGACAGGGCCGCGACGTAGACGCCGGCGAAGACGGCGAGGCCCCATCCGAAGTTGACCATGAGGAAGCCGCCGTTATTGCCCTTGGTCCGGGCGAGCGCGACATTCGCGACCACACCCGTACCGAGCAACAGCAGCAGCATCGTGCCGAACATTTCGGCGACAAACACTTCCAGAGACATCTTTGACTCCTCTATCTATTCATTTATTGACGCGTGCCGCCGCCTCGACGGCACGCGTTGACCCCCCCGGCAGCTGCTGCCGTTGGCACTGCACCGCTGTTCCGAACAGCGGTTCGACCCGTTGCGGCGCCGTGACGGAGGCCGCCCG
>NZ_CP024915.1:1232980-1239452 GCF_002953615.1 Arthrobacter agilis
GAGCACGTGGCGCAGTCCGCCTAGAGCACGTCCAGCGCATCGAGCCGGATGTGGACGGGCTCGCCCGTCCGCTTCGCCGACAGCGCGGCCCGGCGTGCGCGCAGCTGCCGCGTGATGCCCGCAGCGGCACGGTAGGGGAAGAACAGCAGGACGCGGTGGGAGCCCTGGCCGGCCAGGGCCTCCGTCGCCGCCCGCCCCGGCGAATCCGCACCGCGCCCTGCCGCGGCGGCGGCACGCGCGGCGAGCATCGCCTCCCGGCGCACATCGGGCGGAATCGGGGCCGGGCCGACGACGCGCGCGGCCCCCTCCGTCTCGACGCCGTCGAGGAAGTGGGTGAGGGCCTCCCGGGTCCCCGTCAGCACCGCGTACCGCACGGCCGGAGGCAGCCCGAGCTCCTGCCGCTCGACGAGTTCGCGGGCGGCGGCGCCCGCAGGATCCCAGCGCACGAGGTGCCCCACCGCGACGTCGTCGTCGCCCGTGATCACCACCGTGCCGCCAGCCGTGGACGGACGGGCGAGGATCGCCGCCGAGAACCACCGCCGGAGCGCGTCCTCGCCCGCACGCAGCGACTCGCGGCTCAGCAGGGCGTTGCCGTCGAGGAGGATGACGGCCGCGTAGCCGCCGGGGGCCACGGGTTCCGCGCCGGGCGTCGCGACGACGACGGCGGGGACATCGCGAACGGTGTCGACGATGTGCTCGCCCGCCGAGGAGACGACCGGCACGCCCGGGAACGCCCTCCCCAATTCCTCCGCGGTCCGGGTGGCACCCGCGACGGTCGCCCGGACCCGCGTGCCACCACATTCGGCGCACGACCAGGAGTTGTCCGGCCGCCCGCACCAGCGGCACACCAGGGGGGCATCCCGTCCGGCCTGGGCCAGTGGCCCGGCGCAGGCGGAGCAGCGGGCCGGGTGGCGGCACCGGTCGCAGGCCAGCGCCGGCGAGAAGCCGGTCCGCGCGACCTGCAGCAGCACGGGGCCGTGCCGGAGCCCAGCCTGCGCCGCGGCCCAGGCGGCGTGCGGGATCCGGGCCTGCGCGGCCAGCGGGTCCCGCTCCATCTGGTAGGCGTCGGCCGCGTGGACGACGCGTGGCGTGGACCGTCGCACCTCGGCGCGGTCCGCCTGGATGGCGCGTGCCCACCCCGTGTCGACGAGGCGCTGGGACTCGGTGGTCCGGGCGAAGGAGGAGAGCAGCACCGCGGCACCCTCCTGCTCGGCCCGCAGGAGCAGCACGTCGCGGACGTGCTGGTAGGGTGCGCGCTGCTCGATGTGCTGGTCGTCGCCGTCGTCCCACAGGCAGAGCAGGCCGAGGTCGCGCACGGGGGCGTAGGCGGCGGAGCGCGTGCCCACCGCGACGGTCGCTGTGCCCGTGAGGAGGCGCAGGAAGTTGCGGTACCGCGGCGTGGCTCCGTCCTCGCCCGTCAGGCGGGCGACGGCGGCGGCACCGAGCCGGGCGGTGAGGGCGGCCTCGACGCGGGCGAGGTCGCGCTGGTCGGGGACGACGACGACGGATCCCCGCCCCGAGGCCGCCGCGGCCGCCACGGCATCGGCGATCTCCTCCGTCCAGGCCCTGGCGCCGAAACCACCCAGGCTCGTGAGGACGGCCCGGGGCGATTCCCCGGCGGTCAGGTGCTGGAGGAAGGCGGAGCCGCTCGGGTAGCGCCGGAAGCTGCCGGACGACGGGCCTGCCGCGACGGGCGCGGCGCCGTCGGCCGCCTCGGGGGGAAACTCGGCCTCGACACGGGCCATGCGCGGCGGCACGGCGGAGCGCAGGACGTCGCTCACCGTGCCGACGGACCGCGCGGCGACCGCCGTCGCGAGCGCCAGGACCTCGGGCGTCAGCACCCGGTGCGGGGAGACGACCTTGCCCAGCGGCAGGAGCGTCGCCGTGGTGCTGGCCTCGTCGACGCGTTCGGCCAGGAAGCCCGCCTGCTCGCGGCCGGCGAACCGCACCTTGACCCGCACGCCGGGCTGGGCCTCGGCGTCCATGGCGGCGGGCACCGCGTAGTCGAAGAACCGGTCGAGGTGCGGGAGCTGGGCGTCGAGGACGACCCGCGCCACGGGCAGGGCGGACGCGCGCTCGGGATCGGTGCGCGGCAGCTTCGCAGCGCCGAAGCCGTGCAGCAGCGACAGCTGGCCGTCCGTGCCGCCCGAATCCCGCTTCGTCTCCGTCATGATGTCGCCGGGACCGGCGTGCGCCGGCCGCCGTCCCCTCCCGCCTCAGGCGTCGAAGTAGCTCCGGAGCTTGTCGACGCGATCGGTACGCTCCCAGGTGAAGCCGTCCTCCTCGCGGCCGAAGTGGCCGTGCGCCGCGGTGCGCTGGTAGACGGGGCGCTTCAGGTCGAGGGCGTTGATGATGCCGAGGGGCCGGAGGTCGAAGATCTCGCGGATCGCCGTGCCGATGGCCAGCGGGTCCACGGTCTCGGTGCCGAACGTCTCGACGTAGATCCCGACGGGCTGGGCCATGCCGATGGCGTAGGCGATCTGGATCTCGGCCCGGCGGGCGAGGCCCGCCGCCACGACGTTCTTCGCCACCCAGCGCATGGCGTACGCGGCCGAGCGGTCCACCTTCGACGGATCCTTGCCGCTGAACGCTCCGCCGCCGTGGCGTGCCATTCCGCCGTAGGTGTCCACGATGATCTTGCGGCCGGTGAGTCCGGCATCACCCACGGGTCCGCCGATCACGAAGGCGCCGCCGGGGTTGAGGATGTGGCGCACCGAGGACGTGTCGAGCTCGGAGTCCGCCAGGACCGGCGCGATGACGTGGTCGGCGAGATCGGCGCGGAGCTGCTCGAGGGACACGTCGGCGGAGTGCTGGGACGAGATGACGACGGAGTCGATGGAGACCGGCCGGTCGCCGTCGTACCCGATGGTCACCTGGGTCTTCCCGTCGGGCCGCAGGTACGGGAGGATGCCGTCCTTGCGGACCGCGGTGAGTCGCTCCGAGAGGCGGTGCGACAGCCAGATGGGCGTGGGCATCATCACCGCGGTCTCGTCGCTCGCGTAGCCGAACATGATGCCCTGGTCCCCGGCACCCTGGGCGTCGTAGGGGTCGACGCCGGTGCCCTCACGGGTCTCGAGGGAGGTGAACACACCCGAGGCAATCTCCGCGGACTGCTGCCCGATGGATACCGAGACGCCGCAGCGGGCGCCGTCGAAGCCGTTGGCCGAGGAGTCGTAGCCGATGCCGAGGATGGTCCGGCGGACGATGTCGGGGATCTCGACGTACGCCTCCGTGGTGACCTCGCCCGCCACGTGCACGAGGCCCGTGGTGACCAGGGTCTCGACCGCCACGCGGGAGTCGGGGTCCTGCTCGAGGAGCCCGTCGAGGATGGCGTCGCTGATCTGGTCGCAGATCTTGTCCGGATGGCCCTCGGTGACCGATTCCGAGGTGAAAAGGCGCAGGGGGGACTCAGTGCTCGGTGGATTCACGTGCCCACTCTACTTGGTCGGGGGGACGGTCCGGCCCGGCTGCTCCCCGACGGAACGGGCGCGGCGGACAGGAGGGCGCCCGCGCATCAGGGGGCGAGGAGCCGCGCGGCGTGCCCGATGACGGCGTCGGCGACGGCCCGCTTGGAACCCCGCACCGGAGCGGACTCGGTGCCGTCGGCGCCCAGGATCGTGACGGTGTTGGAATCTTCGCCGAAGACGAGGTCAGAGCCGACGACGTTGAGGACGAGGAAGTCGCAGCCCTTCCGCGCGAGCTTGGCCCGGGCGTGCGTCAGCGGATCGGCCGTCGCGTCTCCTGTCTCGGCGGCGAATCCGGCGATCACGAGCGGCTCCGAGCGCCCCTCCCGCGCGAGCACCGCCTCGCGGAGGACGTCGGGGTTGCGGACGAGGGTGATCACGGGATCCGAGCCGTCGTCGCGCTTCTTGATCTTGGTGGCGACGACCTCGGCGGGCCGGAAATCCGCCACGGCAGCGGCCATCACGAGGACGTCCGTTGCGGGCAGGGCCTCGAGGACGGCGTCGCGCAGCTGCAGCGCGGACTCGACCCGTACGACGTCGCACCCGGGCGGCGGGGCGACGTCGGCGTGAGCGAGGACGAGGGTCACGTGTGCACCCTGCGCGAGTGCCGCTTCGGCGAGGGCCATACCCTGCTTGCCGGACGAGCGGTTGCCGAGGAAGCGCACGGGATCGAGGGCCTCCCGGGTGCCTCCGGCGGAGATGGTCACGCGCCTGCCCCGCAGCGGACCGGAGCCCCCGCTGCGGGCGACGGCGTCCATCGCCGCCGCGAAGATGTCGGCGGGCTCGGGGAGCCGGCCGGGACCCGAGTCCGCACCGGTGAGTCGACCGGAGGCCGGCTCCATGACGGTGACGCCGCGCGAGCGGAGGGTGGCGACGTTCGCCCGGGTGGCCGCGTGCTGCCACATCTCGGTGTGCATCGCCGGGGCCAGGAAGACGGGCCCGTGCGCCATGAGGAGCGTGCCGGTCAGGAGGTCGTTGGCCAGGCCCGCGGTGGCGCGCGCGAGGACGTCCGCGGTGGCGGGGGCGACGACGATGAGGTCGGCCTCGTGGCCGAGCCGTACGTGGTTGACCTTGTCGACGTCGTCCCAGACGCTGTTGCTCACCGGGTTGCCCGAGAGGGCCTCCCAGGTGGCGGTCCCGACGAAGCGGATGGCGGCGTCGGTCGGGATGACGGTGACGTCATGCCCGGACTCCGTGAAAAGACGGAGGAGGGATGCTGCCTTGTAGGCCGCGATCCCTCCTCCGACACCAAGTACTATGCGCACCGGTCGTCCGTGGCCTGCTTCGGGGGCCGGACTATTCGGACTGTTCCATGGGCGAGGACACGAGCATGCCCTCGTTGATCTCCCGCAGTGCGATGGAGAGGGGCTTCTCGTTCAGCTTCGTGTCGACGAGGGGGCCGACGTACTCGAAGAGCCCCTCGTGGAGCTGGGAGTAGTACGCGTTGATCTGGCGGGCGCGCTTGGCGCCGTAGATCACGAGGGCGTACTTCGAGTCCGAGGCCTCCAGCAGAGAGTCGATCGGCGGGTTGATGATGCCTTCGGGCTGAGTTGACACAAAATCTCCAAATATTAGGCGGAACGGCTGCTGCGGGGCTTCTCAGCGCTGCAGCGGACGCAGTCCCATCAGTGATACGAGCTCGTCTGCCGCATGCTCCACGGAGTCGTTGACGACGGTGTGGTTGAATTCCGGCTCGGCGGCAAGTTCCAGTTTAGCGGTTTCCAGCCGTTGCTGCTGTTCCTCGGGCGTTTCGGTGCCGCGGCCCACGAGGCGGCGCACCATCTCGTCCCAGCTCGGCGGGGCGAGGAAGACGAAGTTGGCCTCCGGCATGCTCTCCTTGACCTGCCGCGCGCCCTGCAGGTCGATCTCGAGGAGCACCGTGCGGCCCTCGTCCATCGCGGCCTGGACCGTGCGGCGCAGCGTCCCGTAGCGGTTGCGGCCATGGACCACGGCCCACTCCAGCAGCTGACCGTCGGCGATGAGCGAGTCGAACTCCTCGGGCGAGACGAAGAAGTAGTGCACGCCGTCCACCTCGCCGGGTCGCGGCGGGCGCGTGGTCGCGGAGACGGAGAGCCACACCTCGGGGTAGTTGTCCCGGATGTAGGTCGAGACGGTTCCCTTGCCGACCGCCGTCGGGCCGGCGAGGACAGTCAACCTGGGCTGCAACACAAACGCTTCCTTACTTGCTGGCCGAGCCAGAATGATGGTGTTCGAGGTATGAGACGAGAGCCGTGCGCTGGTGGATGCCGAGGCCTCGCACGCGACGTGTCGCGGCGATCCCGACCTCCGCCATGATCGCCGCCGCCCGGACGTCCCCGACGCCGGGCAGTGCCTTGAGGAGATCCAGGACCCGGAGGCGGCCCACGGCGTCCTCGCCGCCGGAATTCTCGATCACGTCCGCCACTGAGAGCTTACCGGTCTTCAGTCGGGCCTTGATGTCCGCCCGCACCGCCCGTGCCGCCGTCGCCTTCTCGCGTGCCCGCGTTCGCTCGACGTCCGTCAATGGCTTGAGGCTCACGGGTGCTCCCTGCGCTGGACGCCGCCCTGCAGGACGGCGACCGCTCGTCGGATGGATCGCCCGAGGAGGACTCGGGCCGGGACGGAGGTCGAACGGGACCGGCACGGGGTCGGTCCGGAACCGAACCTACCGGGCGCACCCGTCCGAAATCAATGCGCGCCCCGGCTCACCGGAGCCCGTCGCGCGTCCGCTCGGCGGCGGAGCGCAGGTTCCCGCCGTCGGGCCCGGCGGCCAGGATGGCGCGGCTCGACGTGGGGAGCACGAACGGCAGGGCCGATCCGAATGCGGCGGCGAGTTCCTCCTGCCCCGCACCCTGGGCGCCCACCCCGGGCGCGAGGATCGGGCCGTTGAGTGCGGCCAGGTCCAGGCCGAGCCGGTGTGCCGCGTCGCCGATCGTCGCCCCGACGACGAGCCCGACGGATCCGGGACCGGGGCCGACGTTCTCGGTTGCGGCGGCGCGGGCGATGGACCGCGCCACGGACTCCTCCCC
>NZ_CP024915.1:1239552-1239616 GCF_002953615.1 Arthrobacter agilis
GCCGGCATGCTGCACGGTGCGGCCCTCCGGGTTCGAGGTCAGCGCGAGGACGAACACGCCGCGG
>NZ_CP024915.1:1239716-1244967 GCF_002953615.1 Arthrobacter agilis
CCCGTGGCCGCCGCGAGATCGAGCGCGGGACGGAGCGACTCGAAGCCCAGGTAGGGGTTGAGCGTGACGGCGTCGGCGGCGAGGGGCCGGCCCTCCCCCAGCCACGCCTCCGCGTACGCCTGCATGGTCGAGCCGATGTCGCCGCGCTTCGCGTCGGCGATGGTCAGGACGTCGGCCTCCGCTGCGCGCACCAGGAGCGTCTCGAGGACGGCGAGTCCGCGTGCCCCGTGGCGCTCGTAGAGGGCCACCTGGGGTTTCACGGCCGCCGCCACGGGCCCGACGGCGTCGAGCACCGCGAGCGAGAACCGTTCGAGTCCGCCCGGCGAGTCCTCGAGCCCCCAGGCACCCAGCAGGGCGGGGTGGGGGTCGATGCCGACGCAGAGGCTGCCCCTGGCGGCGCGGGCCACGGCGAGCCGCTCCCCGAAGGGGGCGCGGCTCGCGGCGGCATCGGCCTCAGGAGGCATCGCGGGCCTCGGTGGAGGCACGCAGGTTCGCCGCGTGTTCCTGCAGGCTCGTGACGGACCACTCGTAGGAACGCATGGCCTCGATCGCCTGGACGGCGGCCCCCACCTCGGGGATGGTGGTGATGACCGGCAGCCCGTAGGAGGTCGCGGCCGCCCGGATCTCGTAGCCGTCTCCGCGCGCCTGGCCGCCCGAGGGCGTGTTGATGATCATGTCGATGCCGCCCTCGGTGATGAGGTCGACGACGGTGCCCCGGCCCTCGCCCGCTCCCTCGGCGACCTTGCGGACCGTGGTCGCCTGGATGCCGTTGCGGCGGAGGACGTCCGCGGTGCCGCCGGTCGAGACGATCTCGAAGCCGAGGTCCACGAGGCGCTTGACCGGCATGATGATCGAGCGCTTGTCGCGGTTCGCCACCGACACGAAGACCTTGCCGCTGACGGGCAGGGCCGCGTTGGCCGCGGCCTGGCTCTTGGCGAAGGCGGTGTCGAAGTACTTGTCGATCCCCATGACCTCGCCCGTCGAACGCATCTCCGGGCCCAGCAGCGAGTCCACCACGGTGCCCTCCGGCGTGCGGAAGCGGCTGAACGGCAGGACGGCCTCCTTGACGGACACCGGGGCGTCCAGCGGGAGGGATCCGCCGTCGCCCCGCGCGGGCAGCAGGCCCCGCGTGCGGAGCTCGGCGACCGTGACCCCGGTCCCGATGAGCGCGGCGCCCTTGGCGAGCTGCACGCCCGTGGCCTTCGACACGAAGGGCACGGTCCGCGAGGCGCGGGGGTTCGCTTCGAGGACGTAGAGCACGTCCGAGGCGAGGGCGAACTGGATGTTGATGAGTCCGCGGACGCCGACCCCTTCGGCGATGGCGAGCGTCGCCTCGCGGACGCGCTGCAGGACGTCGGCACCGAGTGTGATGGGCGGCAGCACGCACGCCGAGTCGCCGGAGTGGATCCCGGCCTCCTCGATGTGCTCCATGATCCCGCCGAGGTACATCTCCGTGCCGTCGTACAGGGCGTCGACGTCGATCTCGATGGCGTCCTCGAGGAAGCGGTCGATCAGCACGGGGTGCGCCTCGGTGATCTCCGTGGCGTTCGTGATGTAGCGGGAGAGGTTGGCCTCGTCGTAGACGATCTCCATGCCGCGGCCGCCCAGCACATAGGAGGGGCGGACGAGGACGGGGTAGCCGATGTCGTCGGCGATCGTCCTGGCGTCCTCGAAGGACACCGCGGTGCCGTTCTTCGGCGCGATGAGCCCGCCCGCGTCGAGGACGCGGCTGAAGGCCCCGCGGTGCTCGGCGAGGTCGATGGCCTCCGGCGACGTGCCGAGGATCGGGATGCCGGCGTCGGCCAGTTCCTGGGCGAGCTTGAGCGGTGTCTGGCCGCCGAGCTGCACGAACACGCCGAGCACGCCACCGGTACGCTGCTCCGCGGCGATGACCTCCAGGACGTCCTCGAGGGTCAGCGGCTCGAAGTACAGGCGCGTGGAGATGTCGTAGTCGGTGGAGACCGTCTCGGGGTTGCAGTTGACCATCACGGTCTCGTAGCCGGCCTCGCGCAGCGCCATGGTGGCGTGGACGCACGAGTAGTCGAACTCGATCCCCTGGCCGATCCGGTTGGGTCCGGAGCCGAGGATGATGATCGAGGGCTTCTCGTGCTGCTCCACCTCGTCCTCCTCGTCGTAGGACGAGTAGTGGTACGGCGTGTAGGCCGCGAACTCCGCGGCGCACGTGTCCACCGTCTTGAAGACCGGACGGATGCCGAGGGCGTGCCGGACACCGCGTACGACGGCGTCGGGGGTGGAGGTCAGCAGCCCGATCTGCTCGTCGGAGAAGCCGTGGCGCTTGGCGTGCCGCAGCACGTCCTCCGTCAGGTTCGGCGCCGAGCGCACCTCCTCGGCCACCTCGTTGAGGAGCACGAGCTGGTCGAGGAACCACGGATCGATCCCGGTGGCCTCGTACAGCCGCTCCACGCTCGCGCCGCCGAGCAGCGCGCGCTGCACCTGCGAGAGTCGTTCGGTGGTGGGGCGCTTCGCAGCCTCGACGAGGGCGTCGACGTCCTCGACCGCGACCGGGGCGAAGGACAGCTGGGAGCCCTTCTGCTCGAGGGAGCGGAGCGCCTTCTGGAGCGCCTCGGTGAAGTTGCGGCCCATCGCCATCGCCTCGCCGACGGACTTCATGGTGGTGGTGAGCGTGGGGTCGGCGGCCGGGAACTTCTCGAATGCGAACCGCGGGACCTTGACCACCACGTAGTCGAGCGTCGGCTCGAACGAGGCCGGGGTCTTCAGGGTGATGTCGTTCGGGATCTCGTCGAGCGTGTAGCCGAGGGACAGCTTCGTCGCGATCTTGGCGATCGCGAAGCCCGTGGCCTTCGACGCCAGCGCGGAGGACCGCGACACGCGCGGGTTCATCTCGATGACGACGACGCGCCCGGTGTCCGGCTCGACGGCGAACTGGATGTTGCAGCCGCCCGTGTCGACGCCGACCTCACGGATGACGGCGATGGAGATGTCGCGCAGTCGCTGGTACTCCCGGTCGGTGAGGGTCAGGGCCGGCGCCACGGTGATGGAGTCGCCGGTGTGCACGCCGACGGGATCGAAGTTCTCGATGGAGCAGACGACCACGACATTGTCGTTCTTGTCGCGCATCATCTCGAGCTCGTACTCCTTCCAGCCGAGGATGCTCTCCTCGAGCAGGACCTCGCTCGTGGGGCTGTACTGCAGGCCCTGGCCGACGATCCGGCGCAGGTCCTGCTCCGTGTACGCGAGTCCGGACCCGAGGCCGCCCATCGTGAACGAGGGACGGACGACCATCGGGTAGCCCAGGTCCTCCGCCGCCACGAGGGCCTCGTCGATCGAGTGGATGATGGCGGAGCGGGCGGACTCGGCACCGCAGCGCTCGACGACGCCCTTGAACTTCTCGCGGTCCTCGCCGAGCTCGATGGCGGCGATGTTCGCCCCGATCAGCTCGACGCCGAACTTCTCCAGGACGCCGTTCTTGTCGAGGGCGATGGCCGTGTTCAGCGCCGTCTGCCCGCCGAGGGTCGGCAGCAGGGCGTCCGGCCGCTCCTTCTCGATGATCTTCGCGACGACGTCTGGCGTGATCGGCTCCACGTAGGTGGCGTCCGCGAACTCGGGGTCGGTCATGATCGTGGCGGGGTTCGAGTTCACGAGGATGACGCGCAGGCCCTCCTCGCGCAGGACGCGCAGCGCCTGGGTTCCCGAGTAGTCGAATTCGGCGGCCTGGCCGATGACGATCGGCCCTGAGCCGATGACCAGGACGCTCTTGAGGTCGGTTCTGCGGGGCATCAGTTCTCTTCCTGCGTGGTGCTGCTCTGTTCTGCGGGGCTGTGCCGGGGCTGCGTGCCCGTCACCTTGGATCCGTGCGTGCCGAGTTCTGCGGCGGCCGCACGCTCGAGCGCCTCCGACTCGGAGGGGGCATCGAGGGCCGACGCCGCGCGGGCGTCGCCCGAGCCCGCGCGTTCCTTCTCGGTCTGCATGAGGTCGATGAAGCGGTCGAAGAGGTAGGCGGAGTCGTGGGGACCCGCCGCCGCCTCGGGGTGGTACTGGACGGAGAACGCGGGCAGGTCCAGGCACGCGAGGCCCTCGACGACGTCGTCGTTCAGGCTGACGTGGCTGACCTCGACGCGGCCGTAGCGTCCGGCGGGCGCCTCGACGGGGCCGTCGAGGGGCGCGTCGACCGCGAAGCCGTGGTTCTGCGACGTGATCTCCACCTTGCCGGTGCGGCGGTCCAGGACCGGCTGGTTGATGCCGCGGTGGCCGTAGCGGAGCTTGTACGTCCCGAAGCCGAGCGCGCGTCCGAGGATCTGGTTGCCGAAGCAGATGCCGAAGAACGGCATCCGCTCGTCGAGCACGCGCCGGAGGAGGTCCACCTGCGCGTCCGCGGTGGCCGGATCACCCGGGCCGTTGGACATGAACACGCCGTCGGGCCGCGCGGCCGCGATGTCCTCGAAGGTGGCGCCGGCCGGCAGGACGACAGTGCGTACGCCGCGCTGCGCGAAGTGCTTGGGCGTCATGGCCTTGATGCCGAGATCCAGCGCGGCGATCGTCGCCACCGTCTCGCCTGTCCAGCCGTGGTCGGCCGGCTCGACGACGTACGCGGCGTCGATGCTGACCTCGTCGGCCAGGCGCGCGCCCGCCATGGACGGCTGGGCGACGACCTGCTCGAGCAGCCGGCCCTCCGGCTGCGAGGCGTCCTCGCCGGAGAAGATCCCGGCACGCATGGCGCCGCGCTCGCGCAGGTGGCGGGTGATGGCGCGCGTGTCGACGCCCTCGATCCCGACGACGCCCTGCTCGCGCAGCTGGTCGTCGAGGCTCTGCTCGGAGCGCCAGTTCGACGGGCGCCGTGCGGCGTCGCGGATGATGTACCCGGCCACCCAGATCCGCCGGGACTCGGCGTCGTCGGCGTTGACCCCGGTGTTGCCGATGTGGGGCGCCGTCTGGACCACCAGCTGGCGTGCGTAGGAGGGGTCGGTGATGGTCTCCTGGTAGCCGGTCATGCCGGTGGCGAAGACGGCCTCGCCGAGGGCGGTGCCCTCGGCGCCATAGGCGCGGCCGCGGAAGGTCCGCCCGTCCTCGAGGACGAGCACCGCGGGTGCCTTCCGATGGACCGGTGCCTTGGATTGGACGGTGCTCACAGCTGTTCCCTGCCTTCGGGGGTCGGTGGAGTTCGGTGGTGGGTCGTAGCGGGGGGTGGGGCCGGCACGAGCGCCGCGACGGCGGCGACGAGCTGGGCCTTGGAGGCGGCATGGCGGGTCCGGAAGCCCGTATCGACCCGCTC
>NZ_CP024915.1:1245194-1251377 GCF_002953615.1 Arthrobacter agilis
CAGGCCCTCCTTCTCGACGAACTTGCCGGTCATGCCGCTGGCGAGGTGGACCGACGTGAGGTCGGTGCGCGGGATGTACACGGAGCGTGCACCCGTGCGCGTGATCAGGACACCGGCGGCGTACACGGTGGCGACGGCGTTGCCCCGCAGGCCCAGCCCGTGCACCGCGATGCGGTCGAGCCAGTCCCCCGCCGTCGTCGTCGCGACGTACTGGCCCTCGGCCTCGTAGAGTACGGGGCCGGGATCGGCGGGAGCTTCCGGGGGTTCGGCGACGTCCGCCTGGCGGCGGAGCCGGTTGCGCCAGCCGAGGGCCATCAGGGCGACGACGACGACGATGATGCCGACGGCGAGGGCCACCCAGCCTAGATACTCCATGCCGGCGCCTCCTGGGCGGTCGCAGGTCCCGCGGCCGGCCGGGGCGTGGCCAGGCGTCCGTCGAGCACCGTGGGGTGGCCGCCGTAGAACGTGGCCCGCACGCTGCCGGGCAGCTCGAGGCCGCGGAAGGGGCTGTTGCGGCCCTTCGTGGCCATGGTCGCGGGATCGACCGTCCACCGCGCGGCGGGATCGACGAGGATCAGGTTCGCGGGCTCGCCGGTCGCCAGGGGACGGCCCTGGTGGGCGAGGCGGCCGATCCGGGCAGGGGCGACCGACGTGACCCGGGCGAAGCCCTCCCAGTCGAGCAGGCCGGTCTCCACCATCGTGTGCTGCACCACCGACAGGGCGGTCTCGAGGCCGGTCATGCCCATCGCGGCCTGGGCCCACTCGCACTCCTTGTGCTCGCTCGGGTGCGGGGCGTGGTCCGTGCCGACGACATCGATGGTGCCGTCGGCGAGGGCGGCCCGCAGGGCGTGGACGTCGTCGGAGGTGCGCAGCGGCGGATTGACCTTGTAGACCGGGTCGTAGCTGCGGACGAGTTCATCCGTGAGGAGCAGGTGGTGCGGCGTGACCTCGGCGGTGACGTCGATGCCGCGTGCCTTGGCCCAGCGGATGATCTCCACCGACCCCGCGGTGGACACGTGGCAGACGTGCAGCCTCGACCCGACGTGCTGGGCGAGCAGGACGTCACGGGCGATGATGCTCTCCTCCGCGACGGCGGGCCAGCCGGTGAGCCCGAGGACCGCCGAGACGTCGCCCTCGTTCATCTGGGCACCCTCGGTGAGCCGCGGCTCCTGGGCGTGCTGTGCGACGACGCCGTCGAAGGCCTTGACGTACTCGAGCGCCCGGCGCATGAGCACCGGATCGGAGACGCAGACGCCGTCGTCGGAGAAGACCCGGACCGACGCGCGGGACTCCGCCATCGCCCCGAGTTCCGCGAGCCGTTCCCCGCCGAGACCCACGGTCACGGCGCCCACCGGGCGGACCTCCACCCAGCCCGAGGCGAGGCCGAGGCGGTACACCTGCTCCACGACACCCGCGGTGTCGGCCACGGGCGAGCTGTTGGCCATGGCGTGGACCGCCGTGAAGCCACCCAGTGCGGCAGCGCGCGATCCGGTCTCGACGGTCTCGGCGTCCTCCCGGCCCGGCTCGCGCAGATGCGTGTGGAGGTCCACCATGCCGGGCAGGGCCACGAGGCCCTCGGCGTCGATGGTGATCGCGGCCGCCGAGGCGTCAGCCGCCGCGGACGGCCCGACGGCGGCGAGAACGCCGTCGCGGACCAGCAGGTCCTGCGGGGCGCCGCCTGCGATCGAGGCGCCCACGATGAGGTATTCGGGCAGAGTGCTGGTGTTCGTCGTCACTTGATGCGGCCTTCCGGCGTCGTGGCGGGCAGTTCGTCGTGCATCTCGCCGTCCTGCTCGTCGTGGTGGTCGCCCGAGAGCAGCAGGTAGAGCGCCGCCATGCGCACGGACACCCCGTTGCGGACCTGGGCGAGCACCGTGGAGCGGGGCGAGTCGGCCGCGGCGGAGGAGATCTCGAGCCCGCGGTTCATGGGTCCGGGGTGCATGATGACCGTGTCGTGCAGGCCCATCGTGTCGAGCAGCGCGAGGCGTCCGTCGTCGAAGCCCCAGCGCCGCGAGTACTCGCGTGTCGACGGGAAGAACGCGGCGTTCATGCGCTCCGCCTGCAGGCGGAGCATCATGACGGCGTCGGGGCGCTGCGCGAGGGCGTCGTCGAGGTTGTAGTACACCGTGCAGGGCCAGGAACCGACGCCGATGGGCAGCAGCGTGGGCGGGCCCGCGAGCAGGACCTCCGCACCCAGGGTCGTCAGGAGCCACACGTTGGAGCGGGCCACCCGGGAGTGGAGGACGTCACCGACGATCAGGACCTTCATCCCGGCGAGCGTGGTGCCGGCCGAGGGGCCGCCGCCGATCCGGGCCCAGTGGCGGCGCAGCGTGAACGCGTCGAGCAGTGCCTGGGTGGGGTGTTCGTGGGTCCCGTCGCCGGCGTTGACCACGGCCGCGTCGATCCAGCCCGACGCGGCGAGGCGGGCCGGTGCCCCGGACGCCGGGTGGCGGATGACGACGGCGTCCGCGCTCATCGCCTCGAGGGTCTGGGCCGTGTCCTTCAGGGATTCCCCCTTCGACACGGAGGAGCCCTTCGCCGCGAAGTTGATGACGTCCGCGGACAGGCGCTTGGCCGCGGCCTCGAAGGAGATGCGCGTGCGCGTGGAGTCCTCGAAGAAGAGGTTCACCACGGTGCGTCCGCGCAGGGCCGGGAGCTTCTTGATCTCCCGCTCCCCCACGGCGGACATCTCCTCGGCGACATCCAGCAGGCGCAGGGCGTTCCTCGCGGAGAGGTCCTGGGTGCTGAGCAGGTGCTTCACGCGCGGTCCTCGATGACGACCTCGTTCACCGCGGAACCCCCGATCAGGTCGATCTCCGCGAGGTGGACCCGCACGCGCTCGCGGGAGGACGTCGGGAGGTTCTTGCCGACGTGGTCGGCGCGGATGGGCAGTTCCCGGTGCCCGCGGTCCACGAGGACCGCGAGGCGCACGATGCGCGGGCGTCCGAGATCCGCGAGGGCGTCGAGGGCCGCACGGATGGTGCGTCCCGAGTACAGGACGTCGTCGACCAGCACCACGACCTTGTCGTCGATGCCCGACGGCGGGAGCTGGGTGGCGAGCGGCGAGCGGGTGGGATTGCGCTGGAGGTCGTCACGGTACAGGGTGACGTCGAGCTGTCCCGTGATGAGATCCGCGTCGACGGACGGGTCGACGGCCGCGATCTTCTGGGCGAGCCGCTGCGCCAGGGGGAAACCCCTGCGCGGGATGCCGAGGAGGACGAGATCACGCGGCCCCTTGTTCGCCTCGAGGATCTCATGGGCGATGCGCGTGAGAGCACGGTCGATGTCTGCTTCTGCGAGAACGACGCGCTTGTGGATGCCTGTTTCCGAGGCAGGCACGTTCATAACACGCTTCCTCCTTCCCCGCCTCACTGGACGGAATTTAAAGGCTGGTTGCACCGTCAAAACTATCACAGCGCCGCTTGCCCCTAGGGTTGCACCATGGCGAGAAACGATTCCGGAGCAGGCGCGGGCGGCCCGCGGTGGAACGGTCCCGGGGGCGTGGACCACCACCCCGACGGCCACCACCGACCGCGGCAGCAGCGGCAGCAGCTGCAGGGCTGGTGGGGCGAGACCACGGTACGGCACCACCGTCCGGCGCCCGCCCGCACTGCAGGGCACCCCTTCCAGCCCGTCTGGAACCAGCCTCCCCCGCGCCGCCACGGCGTGCTCAACGTGCTCCTCGTGATCGTCGCGGCCCTCGTCGTGGCAGGCGTCCTGCTCCTGCTCTCCCTGTCGCTGGGTCCGTCCGCGTTCCTGCTCTGCGGCATCCTCGCCCTCGTGCCGCTGGGCATCTGCCTGCTGGGCCTGCGCTGGATCGACCGGTGGGATCCCGAACCGCGCGGCGCCCTGCTCTTCGCGTTCCTCTGGGGTGCCGGCACCTCCGTCGTCGTGACGCTGCTGCTCGGCACCTATGTCGTGGAACTGCTGGTCAGCGCGCTCGGCACCAGCTCACCGGAGGTGATCGGGCCGGTGCTGCAGGCGCCGCTGGTCGAGGAGTTCGCCAAGGGGCTCGGCGTGCTGATCCTCGTCTACACGCGTCGTAGCCATTTCGACGGCCCCGTGGACGGCATCGTCTACGCCGGGACGGTGGCGGCGGGCTTCGCGTTCACGGAGAACATCCTGTACTTCGGTTCCGCCGTGGCGGAGTCGGGGAATGCCGGCGCGCTGGTGGGCGTCTTCATCCTGCGCGGCCTGTTCTCGCCCTTCGCCCACGTCATGTTCACCTCGCTGCTCGGCTTCGTCCTCGGGTTCGCGCTGAGCCGTGGCGGCGGGAACGCCCGGATCCTCGGGGCCTTCGTCCTCGGCCTCCTCCCGGCGATCGCGGGGCACATGCTGTGGAACGGCGGCACCCTCGTGCTGTTCAACGATTTCTTCCTGTTCTACCTCGTGGTCCAGGTGCCGCTGTTCGTCGCCGCGGTGATCTCCGTCGTCCTCCTGCGCCGCTCCGAGCGCCGCCTGACCGAGGCACGGCTCGGCGACTACGCCCGGGCCGGCTGGTTCACGCCCGAGGAGGTGCGGATGCTGGCGACGCGCCCGGGCCGGTCGCAGGCGCTCGCCTGGGCGCAGTCCGTGGGCGCCGAGCGGGACATGCGCGCGTTCATCCGCACCGGATCGCGGATCGCCTACACGCGGCAGCGCATGCTGGGCGGACGGCGCGACGCCGACTACGCCGCCGAGGAACGCAGGCTCCTGGACGACGCCACGCAGCGGCGCGCGCGGATCTTCCAGCTGGCATCGGCCGCCCGCTGACGCGCACCCGCACGCTCCGGGCCGGGAACGCGGGAAGCTCCCGTCGACGGCCCGGAGGGCGATCAGCGGGAGCTTCCGGTGGCGGAGGGTCCGTCGGCGGAGCTACGCGAGCAGGGTCGGCTTGAGCTGCTGCAGCCGGCCGAGGAGGCCGTTGACGAACTTCGGCGACTCGTCGGTGGAGAGGACCTTGGCGAGCTCCACGGCCTCGCTCACCGCGACGCCGTCGGGGACGTCGTCGTTGTACAGCAGTTCCCAGCTGCCGATCCGCAGGATCATGAGGTCCACCGCGGGCATGCGGTCGAGCGTCCAGCCCTGGGAGTAGGTGCTGAGGAACTCATCGATCTGCTCCTGGTGCTCGAGGACGCCCTCGACGATGTCCACCGTGTAGTCGGCGATGACCATGTCCGTCTTCTCGCGGCGTGCGCGGATGACCTCGAGGGCAGGCATTTCGCGCTGCGTCGATTCGAAGAGGATGTCGAGGGCCCGGCGTCGGGCCTTACTGCGGGCGCTCACTCGTTGACGCGTCCCAGGTACTCGCCGGTCCGGGTGTCGACCTTGACCTTGGTGCCGTTGCCCAGGAACAGCGGGACCTGGATCTCGTGGCCGGTCTCGACCGTCGCGGGCTTGGTGCCGCCGGTCGAGCGGTCGCCCTGCAGGCCCGGCTCGGTGTAGGTGATCTCCAGCGTGACGGACGCGGGGAGCTCGACGTAGAGCGGTGAGCCCTCGTGCATGGCGATGGTGGCCATCTGGCTCTCGAGCATGAAGTTCGCGGCGTTGCCGACCACCTTGCCGGGCACGGTGATCTGGTCGTAGTCCGTGGTGTCCATGAAGACGAAGTCCTCGCCGTCCTTGTACAGGTACTGGTAGTCGCGGCGGTCCACGGTGGCCGTCTCGATTTTGAGGCCTGCGTTGAAGGTCTTGTCGACCACCTTGCCGGAGAGGATGTTGCGGAGCTTGGTGCGGACGAATGCTCCACCCTTGCCGGGCTTGACGTGCTGGAATTCGAGGACGTTCCAGAGGTTGCCCTCGAGTTTCAGCACAGTGCCGTTCTTGATGTCGTTCGTGGTCGCCACAGATTCACTTTCGTCGGTTTCGCGGATGGATGGGCCGGCCGAGGCACAGCGGGCGCGCGGAGTCGCGCCAAAAGTCCAGAAGCCAGTCTACCCCGCGCGGCGCGGCGGGCTCCCGTGGCCGTGCGGAGGACCGTCGCCGCCGCTCAGGAGGCGATCTCCTGATAGGCGGCGAAGAGCAGGGAGGTGTCGGGGACCTCGAGCATGCCGGGCCGGCCGATGCCGTCGAGCACGACGAAGCGGAGGAGGTCGCCACGGGACTTCTTGTCGCGGCGCATCCCGTCGAGGAGGGACGCCCAGCGGTCCCGGCGGTAGGTCACGGGGAGCCCGAGGGATTCGAGGATGGCCCTGTGGCGGTCGG
>NZ_CP024915.1:1251634-1266193 GCF_002953615.1 Arthrobacter agilis
ACTCCCCCGAGGGTCTCGCCCTCCTTGTGCGCGGCGTCGACCTCGGCCACCATCGCGTCCGAGGTGTCCCGGTGGAAGCACCGCAGCGGGTCGGTGTCGAGCGCGATGACGTCGTTCGGACCGGGCAGGGGCGCGTCCTCGGGGACGGACACGGAGGCGATGGACACCGTGTGGCTGACCAGCCGGATGCCGAGGCCCTCGAGGAACTTCGCGGCCACCGTGCCGAGGGCCACGCGCGTGGCGGTCTCGCGGGCACTCGCGCGCTCGAGGACGGGGCGGGCCTCGTCGAAACCGTACTTCTGCATGCCCGTGAAGTCCGCGTGCCCCGGCCGGGGCCGGGTGAGGGGTGCGTTGCGTGCCGAGGCGGCGAGTTCGGCGGCGTCCTCCTCGCCGAGCGGATCCGCGGACATGATCTTCTCCCACTTGGGCCACTCGGTGTTGGCGACCTCGATGGCCACGGGTCCGCCCTGCGTGAGGCCGTGGCGCACGCCGCCGAGGATGCGGACGGAGTCCTGCTCGAACTTCATGCGGGCTCCGCGCCCGTAGCCGAGGCGGCGGCGGGCCAGTGCTTCCTGGATGTCGGTACTCGTGATGCCCACTCCCGCGGGCATGCCCTCGATGATCCCGACCACGGCGGGGCCGTGCGATTCTCCTGCCGTCAACCAACGCAACATGGTTTCCATACTGCCATGCAGCACTGCAGCCTTCAGTGCCGGGGGGCGCCCACTGCGTCACACATCACGTTTAAGACCGTCGCGCTGTCCTGCCCGATGTCCGGGAAGAACAGGCGGACCTGTTCGACCGCCTGGTGGAGCAGCATGTCGAGGCCGGGCACGATCGTGCCGCCGGCGCGCTGCCAGTCCGCTGCGAGGGCGCTGGGCCATGGGTCGTAGGCGACGTCGAGCAGCGTCCCGTCCGTGCGGAAACCGTCCCGGAAGGGGCAGAGCGCATCCGCTGCGCGGGGCGGGAGCGTGGAGATGACGACGTCCGACTCCGCCAGCGCCCGTCCTGCCCCGCCCCAGGGCTCGACCGTGACGCCGATGCCGAGCGCGGTCCCGATCGTCGCGAGCCCGGTGGCCGCCTCCGGCCGGCGCACGAGCACCGTGACCTCGGTGGCACCGAGCCGGGCGAGCCCCGCGACGGCCGCGGCAGCGGTGCCACCTCCCCCGAGCACGGCGGCCCGCTCGGGCCGCCGGACGCCGGCGGCGGCCAGGGCGTTCGCCACTCCCGCGACGTCGGTGTTGTGTCCGGTGAGGACCCGGTCCGCGCCGTGCCCTTCGACGACGACGGTGTTGACCACCCCGAGCACCGACGCCGGGTCCGTGGTGTGGTCGACGAGCCGGGCCATGCCGCCCTTCAGCGGCATGGTGACGGACAGTCCGCGCCAGCCGTCGGAGCGTCGCACTCCGGCGACGAAGTCGGTGAGGTCCGCTTCAGCGACCTCGACGGCGGTGTAGGAGCAGTCGATCCCCAGGGCCCGGTACGCCGCCGCGTGGAGCAGCGGTGACTTGGAGTGGCCGATGGGGGAACCGACGACGGCGGCTCGGAGACGCGGAGGCGCCCCCGGTGCCCCCGGTGCCGTCCAGGGCACCTACTCGCACCGTCCGGCGTTGTCGGCGCACCAGGCGTCGTACTCGGCGACGTAGCGCAGGTGCTCCGCGTAGGTCTCGGAGAACTTGGTCTCGGCCGTGTCGAGGTTCACCGTCACCCAGAAGTAGAACGGCACGTCCGCCGGATTGACCGTCGCGTCGATGGCCTCGTCGCTCGGGGAGCCGATGGGACCCTTCGGCAGGCCGGGGTTCGCGAAGGTGTTGTACGGGTTGGACGTGTCCGCCTTCTCCTCGGGCGTCAGCTGGTAGGTCCGCTTGCCCAGCCCGTAGGCCACGGTGGCGTCGGACTGCAGGAGGCCGTTGGTCTCGGTGTTGCCGGGCGTGAGGCGGTTGTTGATCGAGCCGGCCACGGTCGCGTAGTCGCCCTCGCCGGCCTCGGCCTGCACGATGCTCGCGATGGTGAGGATCTCGTACTGCTTGTTCGGATCGGTGACGCCGTCCTGCGCCAGGCGGTCCGTCGTGGCCTTGACCATCTCGGCGATGATGTCGGTGGCGCCGGCCTCGACGTCGAAGCGGTACTCCCCCGGGTGCAGGTAGCCCTCGAGCGAGAGTGCCTGCGGCGGGAGGCCGAACTGCGTCGGTGCGGCCGCGAGTGCCTCGAACTCGGCGCGCGGGATACCCGTCGATTCGGTGAGGATGTCGAAGACCTCGTTCTGCCGGAGGTCCCGCGCGACGGCGGCGTAGGACACGAGGGACGGGTCGGCGCCCAGCAGCGCCTCCGCGGCATCCGAGGAGGACATCTGCAGGCGCATCTCGTATTCGCCCGGCTGGACCTCGCGGCCCTCCGCGATTGCCGAGAGCGCCGTGACGAAGGTCGCCGAGTCGGCGACGATGTCGGCGGTCTCGAGGCCCTCGCCGATCGCGAGGGCACCGGCCCCCGAGGGGACCGTGAACACGGTCTCCTCGCCGCCGGGCCCTGCGTAGTCGGTGACGTCGTCGAGTCCGAGGAAGTCGCGCAGCATCATCGCGGCGCCGTAGACCGTGCCCGCGAACAGCATGAGGACGACGAGCATGACGACGGTGCGGCGCAGGCGCCGTCGCTGCCGCATCTTGGACGACTGCGGCCGGCGGTCGGGCCGCGGGTCGTCCTGCGCGGCGAAGAACTCCTCGACGGGCTCGGGGTGGGCGTACCCCTCGTCCCCGGCGTGGGTCCCGGGGCCGTGTCGGCCGTCGGAGTCGCGGGAGGCGGGAGACTGGCCGGTACGGTTACTCATGACTCCGGTTCCCTCGTGCTCGACGAACTGTCCTTGATAACTGGCTCCTCAGTAGGGGTCGGCGGGAGGCCCTGAGCGACCTCTGCCTCACGCACAGGAACCGGATCCCCCACGTCCCGTCCACGTGAACGTTGCATGTCGATGGCGTGCTGGAGAATTTCGACAGCAGCCACCTGATCCACCACTTTACGATGCTCGCGGCTGCTCAGACCAGCCGCGTGGAGCGAACGGTGGGCCGATACCGTGCTCAGCCGTTCATCGACCAAGCGTACCGGCACCGGGTGGGACTGGCGGATCAGTTCCTCTGCCACCAGGCCGGCATAGGTCCGGGCCATGTCGGCGGACGCGCCCTCCCGGCCGCTGAGGTTCTTCGGAAGTCCCACGACGATCTGGACGACGTCGCGTTCCACGGCTTCCCGGACGAGGATCCGGACGTCGCTGTTCTTGCGCGCGTCGCGCTTCAGCGTCCGGATGGGGGTGGCCAGCAGGCCGTCCCGGTCGCAGCCGGCGAGCCCCACGCGGACCTGCCCGACATCCACCCCGAGCTTCGGACCGCGGGGATAGGGAGCGGCGTCCGGGTTCCCGGTCGCCGCTCCCGCGCCGTCGTCCGTCATGGGAGGCGTCAGCGTTCCGCTACAGCCGTGCGGATGGCGGAGAGTGCGTCGGGGATGCGCGAGGCGTCCGAACCGCCGCCCTGCGCGACGTCGTCCTTGCCGCCGCCGCCGCCGCCGAGGATCTTCGCCGCCGTGCGGACCAGTGCTCCGGCCTTCACACCGGCGGTCCGCGCCGCCTCGTTGGTCGCGACGAGCACGAGCGGTCGGTCCTGCGAGACGCCGGTCGCGGCGACCACGGCCGGCTCGGATCCCAGGCGTCCGCGCAGGTCGAGCACGAGCGTCCGCAGTTCGTCCGCGCCGCCGATCTCGCCGGCGTCGTGCGCGACGAGGCGCACGCCGTCGACGTCGACGGCCGTGTCGACGAGCGATCCCGCGGCCGCGGCGAGCTGTTCCTTGCGGAGCCGGTCGAGTTCCTTCTCCGCGGCCTTGAGCTTGTTCAGGGTGGCGGAGAGGCGCTCGGGCAGCTGGGCGGACGGCACCTTCAGCATGTCGGAGAGCTCGGAGACGAGGGCCCGCTCGGCGGCGAGGTGCCGGAACGCGTCGAGCCCGACGAGGGCCTCCACGCGCCGGTTACCCGATCCGACGGACTGCTCGCCGAGGAGCGTCAGGCTGCCGATGAGCGACGTGGACGCCACGTGCGTGCCGCCGCACAGCTCGCGGGAGAACTCGGCGTTCATCTCGACCACGCGGACGGTGTCGCCGTACGCCTCACCGAAGAGGGCCGTCGCGCCGAGGGCCTTGGCGTCCGCGAGGGACATGATCTTCGTCTCGACCTCGTAGTTGTTGCGGATCGCGATGTTGGAGACCTCCTCGATCTCCGAGCGGGCCGCGGCGCTGATGCCCTCGCCCCAGGAGAAGTCGAAGCGCAGGTATCCGGCCTTGTTGAAGGACCCGCGCTGGAGCGCCTCGGGACCGAGGATCTCGTGCAGGGCGGCGTGGACGATGTGCGTCCCCGAGTGGGCCTGCTCCCCTGCGTGGCGGCGCTGGCGGTCGACGGCAGCCGTCACCGTTGCACCCTGGGCGACCTCGCCCTCCCGCACGACGGCGCGGTGCACGCTGAGGCCCTTGACGGGCCGCTGGACGTCGAGGACCTCGACGACGAAGCCGTCCCCAGTGATCAGGCCGACATCTGCCGCCTGGCCGCCCGCCTCCGCGTAGAACGGGGTCTGGTCGAGGACGAGCTCGATCTCGTCGCCCTGGAGCGCACTCGGGACCGACGCGCCCTTGTCGAGCACGCCGATGATCGTCGCCTCGGACGTCAGCTCGTCGTAGCCGGTGAAGATCGTCTGGCCGCGTCCGAGGAGTTCGTTGAAGACCGAGAGGTCGGCGTGGCCGGCCTTCTTCCCGCGGGCATCCGCCTGGGCGCGCCGGCGCTGCTCGAGCATGAGCGAGCGGAAGCCGTCGGCGTCCACGGCCAGTCCCGCCTCCTCCGCCATCTCGAGGGTCAGGTCGATCGGGAAACCGTAGGTGTCGTGGAGCGTGAAGGCATCCTGGCCGGACAGGGGACGTTCCTCGGCGAGCGACTCCCGGACGGCTTCCTCGAGCCGGGCCGTACCCGAGGCGATGGTGCGCAGGAATGCCTTCTCCTCCGCGTACGCGATCCGGCTGATGCGTTCGAAGTCCTTCTCGACCTCCGGGTAGACGCCCTTCATGGCATCGCGTGATGCCGGCAGCAGCTCCGGCAGGCACGCCTTCTCGACCCCGAGGAGGCGCATGGCACGCACGGCGCGGCGGATGAGGCGGCGCAGCACGTAGCCGCGGCCCTCGTTGGAGGGGGTGACGCCGTCGGCGATGAGCATGAGCGAGGACCGGATGTGGTCGGCGACCACGCGCATGCGGACGTCGTCGGTGTGGTGCGGGTCCTCGGGCGACTCGGCGCTCGTGTAGGCCTTGCCGCTGAGAGCCGCGGCCCGGTCGAGGACGGGCCGGACCTGGTCCGTCTCGTACATGTTCTCGACGCCCTGCAGGATCATGGCGAGGCGCTCGAGGCCGAGGCCCGTGTCGATGTTCTTCTTCGGGAGCTCGCCGAGGATCTCGAAGTCGTCCTTGCCGGTGCCCTCGCCGCGCTGGTACTGCATGAACACGAGGTTCCAGATCTCCACGTACCGGGTGTCGTCGGCTTCAGGGCCGCCGTCCACTCCGTACGCGGGTCCGCGGTCGTAGAAGATCTCGGAGCAGGGACCGGCCGGGCCGGGCTGCCCGGTGGACCAGTAGTTGTCCTTCTTGCCCATCTTCTGGATGCGCTCGACCGGGACGCCGATGCTGTCACGCCAGATCTCCAGGGCTTCCTCGTCCTCGTGGTAGACCGTGATCCAGAGCCTGGACGCCGGCAGACCGAAGCCGCCGTCGGCCACGTCGCTGGTCAGGAGCTGCCAGGCGAGGCGGATGGCGTCGGGCTTGAAGTAGTCGCCGAAGGAGAAGTTGCCGCACATCTGGAAGAACGTGCCGTGGCGGGCGGTCTTGCCGACCTCCTCGATGTCACCCGTGCGGATGCACTTCTGCACGCTGGTGGCCCGGCTGTACGGCGCCACCTCGCGGGCCGTCAGGTACGGGATGAAGGGCACCATCCCGGCGACCGTGAAGAGCAGCGACGGATCGGAGGAGATCAGTGACGCCGAGGGCACGACCGTGTGCCCGTTCTTCTCGAAGTAGCTCAGCCAGCGACTGGCGATCTCGTGGGACTTCATGGGGCAATCCTTCAGTGGTTGGTCGGGACGCGGTGGACCGGTCGGGGCGCCGGGGCGACCGGACGCGGCGCGGCATGGCGTGCCGCCGGCGCGACGTCCTGGCGCGGGACGCGTTCCCCGCGGGGCCGTCGGTCGGGCTGTGGGGCTGCGCGGTGCTAGCCGAGGGCGCGGCGCGGCGCGGGGAGCGTCCCGCCGGACGCCTCGGCGCCGGGAGCGGCCGGCTCCTGGACGCCGAGTGCGGCGCGCAGGTCGGTCTCGCGCTCCGACATGGCCGAACGCAGGGCGTCGGCGAAGTCGGCGATGCTGTCGCTGATCTGCCCGACGGCGCGGTTCAGCCCCTCGGGGCCGAGGGTGGACTTCGCCTGCGACACCTTGCGCACGGCGACGACGCCGATCGTGATGCCGGCTGCCAGCCAGAAGGCTCTTCGAATCATCGTTCTCTCCGGTTCTTTGGTGGGCTAGCGGCTGCGACGGCGTCGTGCAGGCGCCTTGCGGCCCGCGAGGGCCGAGCGGACGCCGTAGGAGAACGCCGACACCTTGATGAGCGGGGAGCCGATGGTGGCGGCGACCAGCGACGACAGGGCGGAGATGTTGGCCGACGCGTCGGAGACGTTGGAAGTGATGCCGTCGACGGTCTTGAGCTGCTGGTGGGTGGTGCTCACGGTGCTCGTGACCTCCTCGATCAGCGGCGTCGTCTCGTCGGTGACGGTACGGATCGCCTTGCGCAGTTCGTCGAACACCCGCCCGAGCTTCCAGATCGGCACGGCCAGCAGCAGCACCAGGACGGCGAACACGCCTGCAGCTATCAGGCCCGCAATATCTCCACCTGACATGGGCGGTCTCCTTCTACACAGGGGTGCACCGCCTCCGGGGCGGGCGTGGGAATTCTTGCTCTTAGTACCTTACAGAACGAAGAGCCCGCGGCGTGTGCCGCGGGCTCTTGGTCCACACTTCGTCCTGCGCCGGCGGAGACGACCGTCAGCGGAGGGGATCAGCGTGCGTAGTACTCGACGACGAGCTGCTCTTCGCAGGTCACGGGGACCTCGGAGCGCTTGGGGCGACGCACGAGGCGTGCCTGGAGCTTGTCGAGCTGGACGTCCAGGTAGCCGGGGACGGCGGGGAGGACGTCGCGGTGCGCACCAGCGGCAGCAACCTGGAGCGGGACCATGGTCTCGCTGCGGCTGTGGACGTGGATGAGCTGGCCTTCGGCCACGCGGAACGACGGGCGGTCCACGCGGGCGCCGTCGACCATGATGTGGCGGTGCACGATGAGCTGGCGGGCCTGGGCGCTGGTCCGGGCGAAACCGGCACGCAGCACGAGGGCGTCGAGACGCATCTCGAGCAGCTCGATCAGGTTCTCACCGGTCAGGCCTGCGGTGCGGCGGGCTTCCTCGAAGATGCGGGCCATCTGCGCTTCGCGGATGTTGTACTGGGCGCGCAGGCGCTGCTTCTCACGCAGACGTACGGCGTAGTCGCTGTCCTGCTTGCGACGCGCACGGCCGTGCTGGCCCGGCGCGTACGGCCGACGCTCGAGGTACTTCTCTGCCTTGGGGGTCAGGGCGATGCCGAGGGCCCGCGAGATGCGGACCTTCCGGCGGGCACGTGTGTTGTTAGCCACGTCTACCTTTCGATTTTTTGCGGCGAAGAAACGGACCGGCGCCACGGGGGCGTCCGCACTTCCTGGTGTCGCTGGCCTCCACTTGCGGAGAGCCGGGATTGGCCGCTTCCCGGTACTACAGTCCGCCGCGACCCTGGCCGCCACCCCGCGCGGCGCAGCAGGAGACCTGCTGGTGAGCATGGGAGAGGAGGCTGGTACACGACGACTTGCCAGTCAGCGTCCCATCCTACCAGCGAGGCAGGGCGGGGCCGAATCAGGCGGACCGGGACCGACTCCTACCCCCTCGACCTCCCGGCCGGGAGGAGGACCTCGTCCTCCTCCCTCTCCGACGCGACACGCAGCATGGACGAGGAGCTCCGCCGCGACGGCGACCGGCCGACGGGCACGGGGAACTGAAGGATGACCGCGGTCGTCCGTGCGCCCTATCTCCCCCGGATGATGCGGCGCAGTCTGGACAGCCTCGAGGCGATGTCCCGTTCGGCCCCGCGATCGGTCGGCTGGTAGTAGTCCCGCCCCACGAGATCGTCCGGCGCGTACTGCTGCAGGGCGATGCCGTGCGGCTCGTCGTGCGAGTAGACGTAGCCCTTGCCGTGGCCGAGCTGGCTCGCGCCCGGATAGTGTGCGTCCCGCAGATGAGCGGGAATGCCCTGCCCGCGGCCCGCCCTGACGTCCGCGATGGCGGCATTGATCCCGTTGTAGGCCGCATTCGATTTCGGGGCCGTGGCGATGTGCACCACCGCCTCGGCCAGGATGATCCGCGCCTCCGGCATGCCCACGAGCTGCACCGCCTGCGCCGCCGCGACGGCAGTCTGCAATGCCGTCGGATCGGCCATCCCGACGTCCTCGGACGCCGAGATCATCAGGCGCCGGGCGATGAACCGCGGGTCCTCCCCCGCTTCGAGCATCTTCGCGACGTAGTGGAGGGCAGCATCGACGTCGGAGCCCCGGAGCGACTTGATGAACGCGCTCGCCACGTCGTAGTGCTGGTCCCCCGCGCGGTCGTAGCGGAGCGCAGCGACGTCCACGGCTTTCTCGGCGTGGGCGAGCGTCACGAGGACCGGGAGTGGCTCCTCCCCGTCCTCGCTGTCGTCCTGGTCCGCACGCGACGTCGACGCGGGTGCGTGGCCTGCGGGCGCCGTCCCGTCGCCGGTGCCGGACAGTGCGACGCCGGCAGCCGCCTCGAGCGCCGTCAGTCCCCGCCGCGCGTCGCCGGCCGCGAGGCGGACGAGGTGCTCGAGCGCCTCCTCGGACACCTCGACGGTGCCGGCCAGACCGCGCTCGTCGTCGACGGCGCGCTGCAGGAGGCCGCGGATGTCCGACTCGTCGAGCGGCCTCAGGGTCTGCAGCAGCGAGCGGGACAGCAGCGGCGACACCACCGAGAAGGACGGGTTCTCGGTGGTCGCGGCGATCAGCACCACCCACCCGTTCTCGACGCCGGGCAGGAGGGCATCCTGCTGGGCCTTGTTGAACCGGTGGATCTCGTCGAGGAACAACACGGTGGTCTGCCGGTACAGGTCCCGGGAGGTCAGGGCGTCGTCCATGACCCGCCGTACGTCCTTGACGCCGGCCGTGATGGCCGAGAGTTCGACGAACGTGCGGCCCTGGCCCCGCGCGATGACGTGGGCGAGCGTCGTCTTCCCGGTACCGGGCGGGCCCCACAGGATCACCGACGACGGCGCTGCGTGCGCTCCCGGATCGTGCTCGCCGGCGAGCGTGCGCAGCGGCGAGCCGGAGCCGAGCAGATGCTGCTGCCCGACCACCTCGTCCAGCGAGCGCGGACGCATCCGGACGGCGAGGGGGCTCCGCGGGCGCACTGTGCCCGGCGCGCGCGGTCCGTCGGACGGCGCGTCGTCCGCCTCGTCATCCGCAGCCGCGCTGAATAGATCATTCACAGCGTCAACGTTACTGTGGGCCACTGACGCAGGCGGCACGAGAGGCGGAGCATGTCCACCACCCGATCGGTCCTCGTCGAGCCCCATCGGCTCGCGGGCTGGCTGTTCCGCTTCGAGGCACGCAACGGTCCCTACACCGCCCTCCGGGCCCCGGCGTCCCCGAGCGCCGGTGGCACGGTCGCCGGCGTCAGGATCGTCGCCCGCAACGGCTGCTCGGCCGTGCTCGCCCCGCCGCTTCCCGGTGGCCCTGCCCCGGCAACCGCGCCAGGAGCCACGCCGGCCGGCGCCGGCCGGTCCGCCGCCTCCGCCGCGGAGGTCCTGCCGGATCTGCTCTCGGACCTCGTGCACGGTGTCGCCCCCGACCTCACGGTCGGGCTCCTCCTGATCAGGCGCGGCGGGTACTCCGTCGGCGTCGCCAGATCGGGCCAGGTGCTGTCGTCCAAGACCGGCACGCGGTACGTCCAGGGCAGGACGGCGGCGGGCGGCTGGTCCCAGCAGCGCTTCGCGCGACGCCGGGCGAACCAGGCGGACGCCCTGGTGGAGGAGACCGCCGCACGCGCGGCAGCACTGTACAGGGCCGATCCGCCGTCGTGCCTCCAGCTCGGCGGCGACAGGGCGCTGGCGGAATCGACCCTCGCCGAGCCCGTGCTGGCTGCCTTCGCCGGGCTCCCACAGGTCCCCTTCGTCACGGTCCCGGATCCCCGGTTCGCGGTGCTGAAGGACGCCGCGAGGACCGCGCTGGCCGTGCGGATCACGGTGACCGATCCGCCGGACCCGAAGGCCTGACGGAGCGGACCGGACCGCGGGACCCGGCTGCACCGGGGGTGCGTGCCACCGTCGTCCCCGCAGTCCCCGGACAGGGGTCTAGCTCTCCTGACCGGCCGCCGAACGCAGGGCGGCGATCGCGGTCGAGGCGTCGTCCGCCCCGTAGACGGACGAGCCGGCGACGAACACGGTGGCCCCGGCATCGGCTGCGCGGAGGATGGTCTCCTCGGTGATGCCGCCGTCCACCTGGATGACCAGGGGCAGGCCCGCACCCCGGACGGCGTCCGCGGCACGGCGGATCTTGGGCAGCGTGAGATCGAGGAAGGACTGTCCCCCGAATCCCGGCTCCACCGTCATGACGAGCAGCATGTCGAGCTCGGCGAGCATGTCGAGGTAGGGCTCCACCGGCGTCGCGGGCCGGAGTGCCATGCCCGCCTTCGATCCTGCGCCGCGGAGTTCGCGCGCGAGCTTGACCGGGGCGGCTGCCGCCTCCGCATGGAAGGTCACCGACGCGGCTCCCGCCTCCGCGTACTGCGGGGCCCAGCGGTCGGCATCCTCGATCATCAGGTGGACGTCCAGCGGCAGCGGGCTGACCTCCTGGATGCGCCGCACGATCGGGAGTCCGAGCGTCAGGTTGGGGACGAAGTGGTTGTCCATGACGTCCACGTGCACCGCATCGGCCGAGGCGATGCGCTGCAGCTCCGCCTCAAGGTTGACGAAGTCCGCGGCCAGGATGCTCGGGTTGATCCGGAGGGAGGTCACAGCGGTTCCTTTCGTTGCCCTGCTCGGGTTTCGGACGGTCGACGGCGTCCGCGGGGGACTCCGTCCATCCTCACAGAGTCCTGCGGATGAGCGCGAGGTACATCGCATCGGTGCCGTGCACGTGCGGCCACAGCTGCGCACTCGAGCCGTGTCCGGCGTCGAGGGCTCCGCCGACGCTGACGGCATCCAGGGCGGCTCCCGCATCGAGGCGCTCGAAGCCGGTCCGTCTCCTCAGGGAGTCGTCGACGACGGCCTCGGTCTCCGCGTGGTGCGGTGAGCAGGTCACGTACGCCACCACTCCCCCGGGCGCGACGGCGTCGAGGGCCGAGGCCAGCAGCTCGCGCTGGAGCGGCGCGAGTGACACCAGATCCGACGGCTGCCGGCGCCACCGGGACTCGGGGCGGCGCCGGAGCGCGCCGAGTCCCGTGCAGGGGGCGTCGACGAGCACGCGGTCGTAGCTCTCCGGCTGTTCCCGCCCGACGTCGCGCCCGTCCCCCACGCGGACCGTCCACGAGTCCGCGGGCAGGGGCCGCAGCGCCTGCCGGACGAGCTGGGCGCGGTGCGGCACCGGCTCGTTCGCGGTGAGGTGGACACCGCGGTCCTGCCCGATCGCCGAGAGCAGTGCCGTCTTGCCGCCGGGGCCGGCGCAGAGGTCCAGCCATTGCTCGGGACCGTCCGACCGGCGGTCGCCGAGGTCGACGGCGGCCAGCGCCCGGGCCACGAGTTGCGAACCGGAATCCTGTACGCGGATGGTGCCCGTGGACACCCCGGGGAGGCGGCTGACGTCGCCGCCCGAATAGTAGGCCGACCCGGGAGCGAGGCGTCCGGGTTCCGCGCCCTCGGCGAGGGCGTCGTCGAGCGTGGCGAGGCCCGGCAATGCCACGAGGTGCACCACCGGCGCTGCATTGTCGGCCGCCAGGAGTGCGTCGATCTCGGCGACGTCGCGGCCGTGGGCCACGAGCGCCTGGCGCAGGGCCCGGACGATCCACTCGGGGTGGCTGTGGCGCAGCGCCGCGATCGCGGTCGCGTCCGTCATGCCGTCGACGAGCTCGGCGATCCAGCCCTCGAGGTCGTGCGCGGTCACCTTGCGCAGCACCGCGTTGACCAGCGACGAGGGCCCGGCACCGATCACGGCGCGCACCAGTCCGACGGTCTGGTCCAGCGCGGCGTGCGCCGGGACGCGCATCGCCAGGAGCTGGTGGACCCCGATGCGCAGCGCGTCGAGCACGGCGGGATCGAGTTGACCGAGCGGCCGGTCGACGCAGCGGGCCAGGACGGCGTCGTACGTCCCCTGGCCCCGCAGCGCGCCGTAGGTCAGCTCGGTGGCGAACCCGGCGTCCCGGCGGTCCAGTGCGTGCTTGCGGATGCTCGCCGGCAGGACGAGGTTCGCGTAGGCGTCCTCGGCGGCCACGGCGCGGAGGACCTCGAACGCCACGAGTCGAGCGGGATCGGCGCGGCGGGTGCGCTGCGAGGGCGCGGCCGAGGAGAACTGGCGGTCCCCGCCGCGGTTGCGCTCCCGGCCCTGCTCGTTGCGGCGGCGCGCGCCGCCCTGCCCCCGGCCGGCCTGGTTGCCCGATCCGCCGGTGCCGCCGGATCGCCGGGACGGGCCGTTCCCTCCGGATCCGCTGTTCGTTCCTCCGGTACCGCTCACTCGAACACCAGCTCTCCGCGCGTCGCGCCTCGTGCCCAGTCGAGGGCCTTCATCATCTTCTTCCCCGCCGGCTGGACGCTGCCGAGGACCACTGGTTCCGTGCCTGTCCCTACCCGGACCTCCCGACCCACGACCTGCAGCGCGCCGGGAGCGGGTGGGCCCCCGGCTTCCGGCTGCCCGGTCACCCCGCCGGGGTCTCCCGGGGCGGGGTCCCCCGCGGCGGGCGAGACGGGACCGAGTTTCACGCGCTGCCCCTCGAGCGTCGTCCACGCGCCGGGCTCGGGGGTGACGGCATTGATGCGGCGCCGGACGGCGACGGCGGGTTCCGACCAGTCGATGCGGGCGTCGTCGATCCCCAGTTTCGGAGCGAAGCTCGGTTCGCCCGACTGCGGCGCGGCCTCGACCCGTCCGGATGCGATGCCGGAGAGGGTCTGCACGAGCAGCACGGCACCGCTGTGCGAGAGGCGCTCGAGGACCTCACCGCTCGTGGCCTGCGGTTCGAGCGTCTCGGTCATCACGCCGAAGACGGGACCGGTGTCGAGTCCCTCCTCGAGGCGGAACGTCGTGGCACCGGCGACGTCGTCCCCCGCGAGGACCGCGTGCTGGACGGGTGCGGCACCCCGCCATGCCGGCAGGACCGAGAAGTGCAGGTTGATCCAGCCGTGCTTCGGCACGGCGAGTCCGGCCGGCGGGACGATGCCGCCGTAGGCGACGATCGCGGCGGCGTCGAGGTCGAGCGAGGAGAGCTGCTCGAGCAGCTCCGGAGTGAATAGGTTCCCCTTGAGCACCGGCAGCCCGAGCTCACCCGCGGCAGCTGCGACGGGGCTGGGGGTCAGGACCTTCTTGCGGCCCAGCGGCGCGTCGATGCGTGTGAGCACGGCGGCGACGTCGAACCCCGCGTCGACGAGCGCCCGCAGGGAGGGGACGGCGACCTCGGGCGTTCCTGCGAAGAGGATCCTCATCGGGTGGTCCGGCCGAAGGTCCCTGCGCGGCCCGGGGTCGATGCCGCGCCGGGGGTGAAGCTCGAACCGAGCGACCGGGACCGCTCGGCGGCCGTGCGGGACGTGACGCTGTTGTAGTCGGCGCTGCGGATCGCCCGAAGGGCATTCCGTCGGTCCTCGCCCTCGAGCCGGTCGATGTAGAGGGTCCCGCGCAGGTGGTCCGTCTCGTGCTGCAACGCCCGGGCCAGCATGCCGGTCCCCTCCACGGTGATCTCCTTGCCGGTCAGGTCCTGTCCGGTGACGCGGGCCCGGTCCGTCCTGTCCACGAAGCTTCCGAGCCCCGGGACGGACAGGCAGCCTTCGACGTCGGACTCCCCCTGGGAGGGTCCCGTGAGCTCGAGGACCGGATTCACCACGTGGCCCTCCGCGCCGTCGACGCGGTAGGTGAACACCTGCAGCCCGATCCCCACCTGCGGCGCGGCGAGCCCTGCCCCCTGCACGTCGATCATCGTCTCGGTCATGTCCTCGATCAGCCGGGCGAGGTCGGGACCGAAGTCGGTGACCTCTGCTGCCGGTGTGCGGAGGATCGGATCGCCGATCATGCGGATACTCAGGACGGCCATCGGTGTTCGGTTCCTCGCTTCGCGGAGTGCGCGCAGGGCGCGGGATCATCGGCACCGCGGCACTCGTGCTCGCCGCGGCTCCCGTCAATCCTAGTGCCGGGGCGCCCGGGCGCGCGGACTTCGGCCCGGTCGGCCCCTCAGGCGGGAAGCGCGGGCTCGGCGGGGGCCGTCCTCGTGGGGGG
>NZ_CP024915.1:1266436-1284757 GCF_002953615.1 Arthrobacter agilis
CCTGGGCGGCGAACACGATGTCGCCCTCGTTCTCACGGTCCTCGTCGTCGACGACGACGACGGCGCGTCCCGCGGCGATGGCCTCGACGGCGTCCCCGATGGGGTCCAGCCGGATGCCTCCTGCAGCGCTCACTGCCCGCCTCCGGCGTCCGTGCCCGACCGCGCATCCACGGCGGCGAAGCCGAGGAGCCGTTCGGCGTACTTCGCGAGCACGTCCATCTCCAGGTTGACGGGGTCGCCGAGGGACTTGGCGCCGAGGCCGGTCTCCCTGAGGGTGGTCGGGATCAGCCCGACCTCGAACCACTGCTCCGGTTCGTCGGGTGCGCTGACGGCGGTGACGGTCAGCGAGACGCCGTCGATGGCCACCGAGCCCTTCTCCGCCGCGTACCGGCCGAGTTTCGCCGGGAGGCCGAAGCGGAGCCGGTGCCAGGCACCCAGGTCCTCGCGTTCCAGCAGCACCCCGAGGCCGTCCACGTGGCCCTGCACGACATGTCCGTCGAGGCGGCCTCCGGCCGGGACGCAGCGCTCGAGGTTGACGGGAGCCCCGGGCCGCAGCTCGCCGGTGGTTGTCCGGCGGAGGGTCTCCCCCATGACGTCGACGCCGACTCGTCCGCCGTCGAGCGTCACCGCCGTCAGGCACACGCCGTTGACGGCGATGGACGCGCCGGGGGCGAGGTCCTGGCCGGTCTGCGGCGCCTCGAAGACGAGGAGGCCGCTCTCGCCGTCGGGCGCGAGCTCGAGTGAGACCACGCTGCCCTGCTCGGACACGATTCCTGTGAACACTGGTACTTCCTTCGGCTGGAGGTCGGGACTGGGGGTCGGGACTGGAGATGGGGCTGGTCGGCCGGGAGAGGTCAGGGGCCGGTAGACGGTGGCCGCAGATGCATCCGGACGTCCGGGCCCAGCTGCTGAATGCCGGGCCCCCCGGCATCGTCCAGGGCCCACCGGGCGGCGGCTTCGAGGGTGCCTACGCCCAGGTCGGGGAACGCCGGTGCGCCGTCACCGAGGATCAGCGGGGCGACGTAGCTGAACAGCTCGTCCACCACGCCCTCCCGGAGGAAGGCGGAGGCGACGCGGGGTCCGCCCTCGACCAGGAGGTGGCGGACTCCCCTGCCGAACAGCTCGTCGAGCACCTCCCGCACGTCCCGCGTCGGCAGGTGGAGGAAGCCCGGCCCCCTGATCGCGGCGTCTTCGGGTACGGCGGTGCGCCCCATCACGACGCGCAGGCCCTTCCCCGGGGTCGGGGTCGCTGCGGGGGCGCCGCGGGGCGTGAGACGGGGGTCGTCGGCGAGGAGGGTACCCGTGCCCACCAGGACCGCGTCGGCGAGGGAACGGATCCGGTGGCCGTCCGCGCGCGCCTGCGGACCGGTGATCCACTGGCTCGTGCCGTCCACGGCCGCGACCCGGCCGTCGAGCGACTGCGCGGACTTGAGCGTGACGAACGGCCGGGCTCCAGCGAGGGCTGCGGCCCAGCGTGCGTTGAGCCGGCGGGAGCGGTCGGCGTCGAGACCGCCGACGCAGTCGACGCCCGCTCCGCGGAGCCGCTGCGCTCCCCCCGCAGCCGGCCCGTTGACGTCGGCGGCGGCGTACACGACGCGTGCGACACCCGCGTCGATGAGGGCCTCGCTGCAGGGGCCCGTCCGGCCGGTGTGGTTGCACGGTTCGAGGGTGACCACCACGGTGGCGCCGCGCGGGTCGCCGCCCCGACGACGGACGTCGGCGAGGGCCGCCGGTTCGGCGTGCGGTGTGCCCGCGCCCCTGTGGTGGCCCTCGCCGAGGAGTGCGCCGTCGCCCGAGAGCACGACGGCGCCGACGAGGGGGTTGGCGCCGCGCACTCCCTGCGCTGCGAGGTCCAGGGCGCGGCCCATCGCCTCCGACTCTGCCGTGGTCACGGCCGGCGTCGTCGTGCTCATCGCAGGGTCGGATCCGGCAGGAGCGTCTCGATGCTCGGCTTGGCAGTGCGCTGGGCGCGTGCCCAGACGAAGAAACCGACCAGGGTGAAGGCACCGTAGAAGATGTACATGAAGGCGCTCGCGTAGTAGCCGGCGCTGAAGAGGAGGGGCACGCCGACGATGTCGACGGCGACCCAGACGAGCCAGAACTCGACCCAGCCCTTCGCCATGCCGTAGGTGGCGAGCAGGGAGCCGACGAAAGTCCAGGCATCGGCCCAGACCGGCTCGTAGGAGCCGAGCACGCGGAAGAGCGGCGTCAGCGCGAACGTGCCGACCACCAGGAAGGCGACCATGCCGAGGCGCGCCCGGGTGCCGGCCCACTGGGGCGTGACGGCCTGCCCGCCGCTGTGCCTGCTGGCCTGCCACTGACGCCAGCCGTAGATCGAGACGGCGATGAACATGATCTGGCGTCCCGCCTGGCCGAGGAGGTTCGCTGCGCTGGCGGCACCGAAGAGGGAGCCGAGGAACACCGTCAGGAGGAGGAGGTTGCCGACGATGCCGACGGGCCATGCCCAGACCCTGCGGCGCATCCCGCCGAGGGCGCTGAGGAGGCCGAACACATTGCCGACCACTTCACGCGCCAGGAGGGAACCGTCGCCTACCGGGATGCGGGCTTCGAAGAGCCACTGCAGAAAGTCCATGCCGATCCTTCGCCGATACGACGGCTCCGGGCAATGGCAGCAGGAGGGCACCCTCCCGCGGGCGATGCCGCCGAAGGCGCTGCGGCCCGTGGTGCGGGCAGCGGCGAGCCCCTGCTGTTCGTGCTTCTCCCATCCAGACTTTGACTGTCGGTCCCGGAATTCCACCGGCTCAACCGCCGCCGTCCCGCGGGTGCGGAACGAGGAACGGGTCGCGGACTATCACCGCCGGTTCGGACTCACACCGACCCCGGAGCACGTACTGCTCCCAGTATTTCACAGGCGGGCCGCAGGTCCGGGCCCGCCGTCACAATTCTTCCGACAGCGATCGGACGGCCGGACGCGGTGCGGACACGACAGGGCACCCCGTGCGGAGTGCCCTGTCCCGGTGATGCCAGACCCCGCCGTCGGATCAGCCCTCGGCGGCGGCCTTCGGCTTGGCGTCGACGCCGGCCTCCCTGCGCTGCTGCGGCGTGATCGGCGCGGGCGCAGCCGTCAGCGGGTCGTACCCGCCGCCGGACTTCGGGAACGCGATGACGTCGCGGATCGACTCCGTGCCTGCCAGCAGGGAGACCACGCGGTCCCAGCCGAGCGCGATGCCGCCGTGGGGAGGCGCACCGTACTTGAAGCCCTCGAGCAGGAAGCCGAACTTCTCCTGGGCTTCCTCGGCGCCGAGGCCCATGACGGCGAACACGCGCTCCTGCACGTCGCGCTGGTGGATACGGATGGATCCGCCGCCGAGCTCGTTGCCGTTGCAGACGATGTCGTAGGCGTACGCCAGGGCATTCTCGGGGTCGGTGTCGAAGCTGTCGAGGAACTCCGGCTTCGGGGACGTGAACGCGTGGTGGACGGCCGTCCACGCTCCTCCGCCGACGGCGACGTCGCCTGCGGCGACCGCAGCCGAGGCGGGCTCGAACATGGGTGCGTCGACCACCCACACGAAGGCCCAGTCGCCCTCCTTGATGAGCCCCGTGCGTCGCCCGATCTCGACGCGCGCAGCGCCGAGGATGGCGCGCGAGGACGTCCTGTCCCCCGCGGCGAAGAAGATGCAGTCGCCGGGGGCCGCACCGACGGCGGCCGCGAGGCCGTCCCGCTCGGTGTCCGTCAGGTTCTTGGCGACCGGGCCCCGGAGGCTGCCGTCGTCGTCGATCAGGACGTAGGCGAGGCCCTTGGCGCCGCGCTGCTTCGCCCACTCCTGCCAGGCGTCGAGCTGGCGGCGGGGCTGGGACCCCCCGCCGGGCATGACCACGGCGCCGACGTAGGGCGCCTTGAAGACGCCGAACCCGGTGTCCTTGAAGAACTCGGTCAGCTCGGTCAGCTCGAGGCCGAAACGGAGGTCCGGCTTGTCCGAGCCGTACTTCGCCATCGCGTCCGCGTAGGTCATGCGGCGGATCGGGAGCGGGATCTCGACGTCGATGAGCTTCCACAGGGCGGACACCAGCTGCTCGCCGAGGGCGATGATGTCGTCCTGCTCGACGAAGCTCGCCTCGATGTCGAGCTGCGTGAACTCGGGCTGGCGGTCGGCGCGGAAGTCCTCGTCCCGGTAGCAGCGCGCGAGCTGGTAGTACTTCTCGAACCCGCCGACCTGCAGCAGCTGCTTGAACAGCTGGGGCGACTGGGGCAGGGCGTACCAGGAGCCGGGTGCGAGCCGGGCGGGCACCAGGAAGTCGCGGGCACCCTCGGGCGTGGAGCGTGTCAGCGTCGGCGTCTCGATCTCCACGAAGCCGTCGCCGTGCAGCAGTTCGCGTGCCACGCGGCTGGCCTCGGAGCGCAGGCGCAGGTTGGCCTGGGGGCCGGGACGGCGGAGGTCGAGGTAGCGGTGGCGCAGGCGCGCCTCCTCGCCGACCTCGACGTGCTCGTCGATCTGGAACGGCAGCGGGTCGGAGGTGTTGAGGATGGTCACGGTGTCCGCGATGACCTCGATCGCCCCCGTGGGCAGGGCGGGGTTCTCGTTGCCCTCGGGGCGCTGCTGGACACTGCCGACGATCTGGAGGACGTACTCGTTGCGCAGGCTGGAGAACACATCCTCCTCGCGCACCACCACCTGGGCGACGCCTGAAGCGTCACGGAGGTCGAGGAACGCCACCCCGCCGTGGTCGCGGCGGCGGGCCACCCAGCCCGCCAGGGTGACCGTCTGTCCTACGTGCTCGGGCCGAAGGGAGCCCAGTTCATGCGTGCGGAGCACAGCATTCCTTCCCACAGATCTGTTTCGATGAGTCGCAGGCCAGCTGCACCTGCCTAGAGTTGGTTCAAGCCCGACCAACTTTACCGGTCCGGTCCGGCGGGTCGGACCGACGCCCCCGACGGCGGCGTCCGGCCCTCGTACCGCCGGTGCTCCGACGCCGCGTACCGCGTCCGACCCCGAGGAGAACCGTGTCCCAGCCCCCGGAACTGCGCCGAGCCATGGGCGGCTTCGACGCCACCACCGTCGGGATCGGCGCGATGATCGGCGCAGGCGCCTTCGTGGTCTTCGCCCCGGCAGCAGCCGCCGCCGGCTCGCTCCTGCCCCTCGCCGTGGTCCTCGCGGGTCTCGTCGCCTACTGCAACGCGTCGGCGACGGCCGCCCTGGCCGTCCGGTACCCCTCGAGCGGTGGGGTCTATCTGTACGGACGGGAGCGCCTGGGACCCTGGCCCGGCTTCCTCGCCGGCTGGGGCTTCGTCACGGGCAAGCTCGCCTCCTGCGCCGCCATGGCGCTGACCTTCGGCCTCTATGCCGCGCCGGGCGCGGAGAAGGCCGCCGCGGTGGCCGCCGTCGTCGCACTGACGACGGTGAACCTCTTCGGGATCACGCGGACGGCCCTCGCCACACGCGTCATCGTCTCGCTCGTGCTGCCGGTCCTCGCCTTCGTGATCGTCGTCGGATTCACGTCCCCGGCGGCGACGGTGGACGCCGTGCCGGCAGGGGCAGGGGGCGTGCTCCAGGCCTCGGCGCTGCTCTTCTTCGCCTTCGCGGGGTACGCCCGGATCGCGACGATGGGCGAGGAGGTCCGGGAACCGCGCAGGAACATCCCTGCAGCGATCCTCGGCGCGCTCGGGGTGACGCTGGTGCTGTACCTGCTGCTGGCGCTCTCCCTCCTGCACGCTCTCGGGCCCGAGGGCCTGGCCGGCACGACCACGCCGCTCCGGGACGTCATGGACGTCGGGGTCCCCGGCGAAGGATCGATGGGGCGGGGCGGTGCCGTCGTGACCCTCGCGGCGGCACTCGCCAGCCTCGGCGCACTGCTCGCCCTCATCGCGGGCGTCGGCCGCACGAGCCTCGCCATGGCCCGCGGCGGCGACCTGCCGAGGGTCCTCGCCCGCATCTCGGTCCGGCACTCCGTACCCTGGGTGGCCGACCTCGCGACGGCCGTCGTCGTCGGAGCCCTCCTGCTCGCCACGGATGTGCTGACCGTGGTCGGGTTCTCCAGTTTCGGCGTCCTGCTGTACTACGCGATCGCGAACATCTCGGCGCTCACGCTCCGCGAACGCCCGTGGTACTCCCCGCGCTGGCTCAACGGTGTGGGTGCGGTCGGCTGCCTCGTCCTCGCGTTCACGCTGCCGGCGGCGTCGGTGCTGACCATGGTCGCGGTGCTCGCCGCGGGGGTGGCCGTCCGCGCCGTCGTCCTGGCCGCGCGGCGGCGGGCTGCCTGAACGGCATCTGAGGAGCGCCGCCCGACGGCACGATGGGGACCTGGGACCTGGGACCGCGGCGGCACCGGCGAAGTGCCGGGCGGGCTCAGGCGGTGGCGACCACCGGGCGCAGGTCCGCGGCCGGCGGGGACCACGACGCGGGGTCGGCGGACACCTGCTCGCCGGACCGGATGTCCTTCACCTCGTGCGCGCCGTCGGGCGAGGTGAACCACACGAAGGGGATGCCGCGGCGGTCGGCGAACTTGATCTGCTTCCCGAACTTCTCGGCGCTCGCGGCGACCTCGGCGGAGATCCCCCGGCTCCTCAGTGCAGCGGCGACGTCCTGTGCCTCGGACCACGAGTCGTCGTCCGCGAGCGTCACCAGCACAGCCGTGGGGACGGGACGGGAGACCGTGGCGAAACCCTGGCTGAGGATCCGCGACACGATGCGGGTCACGCCGATGGACAGCCCGACGCCGGGGAACGTGCGGTTGCCCTTGCGTGCCAGGGCGTCATAGCGCCCGCCGGAGCAGATCGAGCCGAGGCCCTCGTGTCCGTTCAGGACCGTCTCGTAGACGGTGCCCGTGTAGTAGTCGAGACCGCGGGCGATGCTGAGGTCCGCGACGACCCGGCCCGGCGCACGCCGCGACGCCTCGCCGACGACCTGCCGGAGTTCCTCGAGGCCCTCCTCGAGCAGCTCGCCGGAGATGCCGAGGCTGCGGACGCGATCCACGAAGGAGGTGTCGGCGGTGCGGATGCCGGCGAGTTCGAGTGCAAGCCTCACCTGCTCGTCGTCGGCGCCGACCTCCTCGCGCAGCAGGGCACCCACCTTCTCCGCGCCGATCTTCTCGAGCTTGTCGATGCTCCGCAGGACGGCGGCCGTGTCCTCGAGTCCGATACCGCGATAGAACCCCTCGGTGAGCTTGCGGTTGTTGACGCGCAGCGTGAAGTCGGGGATCGGAAGCGCACCGAGGGCCTCGACGACGGCGAGGGCGAGTTCGACGTCGTACCGGAACGGCAGCACGCCGTCACCCACGACGTCGATGTCCGCCTGGGTGAACTCGCGGGCGCGACCCTCCTGCGGCCGCTCCCCGCGCCAGCACTTCTGGATCTGGAACCGCCGGAAGGGGAAGGCGAGGTGGCCGGCGTTCTCGACGACGTAGCGGGCGAACGGAACCGTCAGGTCGTAGTGCAGCGCGAGTCCGCTCTCGGAGGCGGACGCCTCGTCGGCCTGGAGGCGGGACACGGCGTACACCTCCTTGTCGATCTCACCCTTGCGCAGCAGGTGCTCCACCGTCTCGACGGCACGCGTCTCGATGCTCGAGAAGCCGTGGAGCTCGAAGGTCCGCTGGAGCACCTCGAGGACGTGGAGCTCGATCAGGCGCTCCTCCGGCAGCCATTCGGGAAAGCCTGACAGTGATGCCTTGCGGGCCATGGGGTGGGTCTCCTCCGGGGCGGGGTGTGCCGGCCGGCGCCCAGGCAGGGCGGCCGGCCGGTTCTGCGGCCTCAATCCTAGGTGCCGCGGGTGGTCCGCGGGAAAAGCACCGAGCGGGGACGCCGCCCGCCGTCCAGCGGGAGGCTCCTCTACCCGCTCCGGGACGCGGGTGGAGGACCAGTGGGTAAAGTAACCTCAGGGCAGGTTCCGTGATGTTCCTGGATCCTGCAGAAAATGGCCCCGGCGTTGCTCACGGCCATCCGACGAGCGAAAGACTTCTAGCGGTGACAGACAGTCAGCAATCCGACGAAACGACCATCAGCGGAGCTCCCCAGCAGGACGGCGGGACGGACGACGGTATTCATGCCCCGTCCGCCGGCGATGGTTCGGACACCTCCACGGACGGGTCCCCCGCCGCCGTGACCGGAGCCGCCCCGCAGGACGGGCCCGACGCCGGGCCCTCCGCCGACGAGGTGGATGCCCCCGCTGTCGATCCGTCCGGCATGGCGGATGCCCTCGCAGCCGATCCAGCGGACGCGGCCGACGCCGCCGTGGCGGATCCCGTAGCCGACGCCGCCGTGGCGGATACCGTAGCCGACGCCGACGCCGCCGTGGCGGATTCAGCAGGCAAGGCCGACGCCGCCGTGGCGGACCCAGCAGGCAAGGCCGATGCCGCCGTGTCAGACGCCGCCGTGGCGGATCCAGCGGACGCGGCCGACGCCGCCGTGGCGGATGCCGCCGGCACCGCGGAAGCGGAGGCCTCTGCGCCTCCGCCGGAAGGTTCCGCGGGCCCCGTGGACTCCTCCGACGACGACATGCGCTCACCGGAGGACACGGACGTGCCGGCCGAGGCGGCAGAGGGGACGACCGGGACGACCGAGCAGGCTGTGCCCCTGGCGCCCGAGCCTGCCCCGCTGAGCACGCCGTCGCCCCGCCTGACCGCTCCCCGCCCGCCGCTGCCGACGGCCATGGCCCCGCGCCCGGCGAAGAAGGCCGCCCAGCCCGTGGCAGCACCCCCGGCCCACAGCACCTCCCTCGAGGAGGCGGGCAGATTCGCGCGCGTGGAGGAGGACGGCCACGTCTTCCTCCTCGTGGAGGGGGACGAGCACGCCGTCGGCCAGTACCCGGACGCCACGCGTGAAGAGGCGCTGGCCTACTTCGTCAGGAAGTACGACGACGTCGTCAGCCAGGTCGCCCTGCTCGAGCAGCGCGTGCATGCCAAGGCGCCGTCCTCGGACATGGCGAAGACGGCCAAGCACCTGCGTGCGCAGGTCGGCGAACGGAAGATGGTCGGAGACGTCCTGGCCCTCGAGGCGCGGATCGATGCGCTGCTCGGCGCCATCAGCGGGCTCGAGAAGGCCGAACGCGCGGTGCAGGACGAGCTGAAGGCGAAGGAGCTCGCGGCCCGCGAGGCGATCGTCGCCGAAGCCGAGGAACTCGCCGGCAGGGACCCCTCCACCGTGCAGTGGAAGGCGAGCAGCACCCGCATGAACGAGTTGTTCGAGCTGTGGAAGGCGGCGCAGAAGAACGGGCCGAGGCTGGGCCGCGGCACGGAGGATGCGCTCTGGAAGCGGTTCCGGTCGGCACGCACGGTCTTCGACCGGCACCGGCGCGCCTACTTCTCCCAGCTCGACAGCGACAACGCCGAGGCGAAGCAGGCGAAGGAAGCCCTCATCAAGCGCGCCGAGCAGCTCGCGGACTCGACGGACTGGGGCCACACCGCCGCCGAGTACCGGCGCCTGATGGACGAGTGGAAGGCATCCAAGCGCGCCAGCCGCAAGGACGACGACGCCCTCTGGGCCCGTTTCCGCGCGGCGCAGGACCGCTTCTTCGAGGCCCGGAAGGCAGCCAACGAAGCCGTCGACGAGGAGTACGCGGGCAACCTGACGGCCAAGGAGGCACTGCTGAAGGAAGCCCAGCAGATCCTGCCCATCAGGGACCTCGCTGCAGCCAAGAAGGCACTGCAGTCCGTGCGTGACCGCTGGGACGAGGCAGGCAAGGTCCCCCGCGCCGACATGGGGCGCATCGACGGTGCCCTGCGGCAGGTCGAGGACGCCGTGAAGGCTGCCGACGACGAGCACTGGACGAAGACGAACCCCGAGACGAAGGCACGCACCAACAGTGCGCTCGCCCAGCTCGAGGCGACGATCGCGCAGCTCAGGGACGACCTCGCCGATGCCGAGCGCGCGGGGAACGCCAAGAAGATCGCCTCCGCGCGGGAAGCGCTGGCGGCACGCGAGCAGTGGCTCGAGATGCTGCAGAAGTCGGCCCAGGACTTCTCCTGAGCCCATCCCTCCCGTCCGTCCGCGGACAGGTCCGAGCCCCCCGGCACCGTTGTCCACATCGGTGCCGGGGGGCTTTTCCGTGCGCAGCGCAGTGGCGATGCTGGAGCGATGCCTCCCCTGGACAGCGCCGGCGCCGCAGCTCCACCCGAACGCACCCTCGGCACATCGAATCCGGTGACGTCCACCGGCGGAGCGCTCTTCCATGCGGGTGAGATCTTCACCTCGGCAGAGCTGCAGGCCATGCGGCTCGACGGGCTCGTGCAGCTGGTCATCGGCGACTCCTATCTCCGCAGCGATTTCCGGGAGGATGCGGCCGCGCGGTCGCAGGCAGCGGCACGGAGCGTCCCCTCCTCCCTCCGCCCGCGCGTCGCGCTCGGCCGCACCTGCGCCGCCTGGGTCTACGGCTGTGCTCCCCGGCCGTCGCTGATCAGCCTCGTGACGGATCACCGCCGCCGCACCACGGCCCTACCGCCGTTCACACCCGCAGTCCTGCATCAGGTGGCGCTCGGGCCCTTCGACGTCAACCTGGTGGGAGGGGTCTCGGTGACGACACCGCTCCGGACGGCGCTGGACATCGCCGTGCACGGGGAGGACACCGGCGCCGTCGAGATCCTGCGTGCGATCGGGACGGCACGGGAGCTCGCGTGTCCGCTGCGGCTCGTGGAAGCAGCACTCGTCAACACCTCGCGGGTGCCGGGCAAGACGCGGGCCCTCGCAAGGTTGCGCCTCGCCCGGAACCCGGGGCAGGCTCGAGGGTGAGCGGGCCGGTCAGGAGCGGCGCTGGGAACCGGTGGTCCGGTACACGTCGAAGACGCCGTCGATCCGGCGCACGGCGCTCAGGATGTGGTTCAGGTACTTCGGATCGCCCATCTCGAAGGCGAAGCGCGACATCGCCACGCGGTCCGACGACGTGTTGACGTTCGCGGCCAGGATGTTCACATGGTTCTCGGCGAGCACGCTCGTCACGTCCGAGAGCAGGCTCTTGCGGTCCAGGGCCTCCACCTGGATCTCCACGAGGAACACACTGGACTGGGTGGGAGCCCATTCGACGGGGACGATACGGTCCGGCTGGTCACGCAGTTCCTGCACGTTGCGGCAGTCGCTGCGGTGGACCGAGACGCCGGACCCCCGTGTGACGAACCCGATGATCGGGTCCGGCGGGACCGGGGTGCAGCAGCGAGCCAGCTTCACCCACACGTCCCCGACGCCACGCACGGTCACACCCGAGTCGGAGAACTTCGGGCGGCGGGGCTGCGTGGCGACCGCCGTCTCCGCGATGTTCTCCTCCGCCCCCTCGTGTCCGCCCATGAGCGCCACGAGGTGCTCGATCACGTTCTGGGCCGACGTGTGGCCGTCACCGACCGCGGCGTACAGGGCCGAGATGTCCTGGTGGCGCAGATCCTGCGCGACCGTCAGCAGCGCGCTGTGCGTCATCATCCGCTGCAGCGGCAGGTTCTGCTTGCGCATCGCGCGCGTCAGCAGTTCCTTGCCCTTGTCGATCGCCTCTTCGCGGCGCTCCTTGGTGAACCACTGGCGGATCTTGTTCCGGGCACGCGGACTCTTGACGAAGCCCTGCCAGTCCTGGCTCGGCCCCGCCCCCTCGGCCTTCGAGGTGAAGATCTCCACCCAGTCGCCGTGGTTCAGCTCGCTGTTCAGCGGCACGAGCTTGCCGTTGACCCTCGCGCCGATGGTCCTGTGGCCCACCTCGGTGTGCACGGCGTAGGCGAAGTCGACCGGCGTCGAGCCGGCGGGCAATGCCACGACCTCACCCTTCGGGGTGAAGACGAAGACCTCGCGCGCGTTGATCTCGAACCGCAGCGAGTCGAGGAACTCGTCCGGGTCCGACGTCTCCTGCTGCCAGTCGACGAGGCTGCGGAGCCAGCCCATGTCGCCGTTGTCCGAGGCCTCCAGCTGCCGGCCGCCGCTCTTGTACTTCCAGTGCGCCGCGACGCCGTACTCGGCGCGCCGGTGCATGTCGTGCGTCCGGATCTGGATCTCGACGGGCTTCCCGCCGGGGCCGATCACGGTGGTGTGCAGCGACTGGTACATGTTGAACTTCGGCATCGCGATGTAGTCCTTGAACCGCCCCGGCAGGGGGTTCCAGCGCGAATGCAGCGATCCGAGGGTCGCATAGCAGTCGCGGACACTGTCCACCAGGACACGCACGCCCATCAGGTCGTGGATGTCGTCGAAGTCCTTACCCCGCACGATCATCTTCTGGTAGATCGAGTAGTAGTGCTTCGGCCTGCCGGTGATCGTCGCCTTGATCTTGACTGCCCGGAGGTCTTCCTCGATCTGGTTCCGGACGAGGCCGAGGTGCTTCTCGCGCTCCGGGGTCCGGTCCCCCACCATCCGCACGATCTCCTCGTACACCTTGGGGTGGAGCGCCGCGAAGGAGAGGTCCTCGAGTTCCCACTTGATGGTGTTCATACCGAGGCGGTGGGCGAGCGGCGCGAAGATCTCGAGCGTCTCCCGCGCCTTCTTCGCCGACGAGGCGGGCGAGACGAACCGCCACGTCCGGGCGTTGTGCAGCCGGTCCGCCAGCTTGATGACGAGGACACGGATGTCCTTGGCCATCGCGACGACCATCTTGCGCACGGTCTCGGCCTGCGCGGCGTCCCCGAAGGACACCTTGTCGAGCTTCGTGACGCCGTCGACGAGCATCGCGACCTCCGGCCCGAAGTCGCGCTTGAGTTCGTCGAGGGTGTAGGAGGTGTCCTCGACGGTGTCGTGCAGCAGGGCAGCCGCCAGGGTGGTGCCGGTCATGCCGAGCTCGGCGAGGATCGTGGCGACCGCCACGGGGTGCGTGATGTACGGGTCCCCGCTCTTGCGGGTCTGGCCGTCGTGGCTGCGTTCCGCGACGAGGTAGGCACGCTGGATGAGGTCGAGGTCCTCCCTGGGATTGTTCGCACGGACGGTGCGCAGGAGGGGCTCGAGGACGGGTGAGTAGCCGGAGGAGCCGCGGCCGGTGAGGCGGGCGATGCGCGCCCGCGTGCGGCCCCGCCGCCCGGGCGCCACCTGGTCGGCACTCGTGGCCGACGGTGCGGAGGCTGCCGAGGCCGGCTGCACCAGCCCGCGTGGGGCCGGCGCCGCGGGCTGCACGAGTCCGCGGGAAGGGGCAGGTCGTGGTTCATCGGTGGCGATCGGAGCAGGAACTCCTGGCGCCGTAACGCCCTGGTCCTCGCCGGACCGTACCGCAGGGTTCACCGCTTCAGCCATATGCAGTCCCTCAATCTCGATCTCGGATCCGGCAAGGACTCAAGATGCCACACGTTCGCGACAACTCCAAGTCTAGCTGGGCTTTGAACGGCATCGGCCGCAGGGATACCCGGACGGGCTCCCTGCGGCCGATGGTCGTGCTGCGGTCGGCAGCGGTGCGTGGATCAGGCCGACGCCGCTTCGAGCGACCGCCGGTTCAGGACCTTCTTCTCCTGCTTCTTCAGCTCGGGCTCGTTGAGCCGCAGGGCCGCGTACAGCGGCGCCGCGATGAAGATGGTGCCGAGAGTGCCGAGGATGATGCCGATGAACAGTGCCAGCGACAGGTCCTGCAGGGTGCCGGCGCCCAGCAAAAAGGCGCCGATGAACAGGATCGACGCGACCGGCAGGATCGCGACCACCGAGGTGTTGATCGAGCGGACGAGCGTCTGGTTCACCGCGAGGTTGACCTGCTCGGCGAAGGTGCGCTTCGTGGAGATCGTGACGTCGGCCGTGTTCTCGCGGATCTTGTCGAACACCACCACCGTGTCGTACAGGGCGTAGCTGAGGATCGTGAGGAAGCCGATGATCGCCGAGGGTGTCACCTCGAAGTCGCTGAGCGAGTAAAGTCCCGCGGTCACGACCATGACCACCACGAGGGCTGCCATCGCAGCGAGGGCCATTTTCCACGTGCGGAAGTAGATGGCCATGAGTACCGCGGCCAGGAAGACGAACACGCCGAAGCCGATCAGGGCCTGGCGGCTGACGTCCTCACCCCAGGTCGGGCCGACGAAGCTCGAGGTCACCTGGTCCTCGCCCACCCCGTACCCGCTGATGAGGTTGTCGCGGACGCTGAGGGTCTCGTCGTCCGAGAGGCGCTCGGTCTGGACACGCATGGTGTCGGCCGCGATGTTGGTGACCCGCGGGACGGCGTCGGGCACGACGTCCGTCACGGCGGCCTCCCCGATCGCGGTGTCGGTGTTCTCGGTGGCGGACACCGTGAACTCGGATCCGCCGCGGAAGTCGATGCCGAGGTTGAAGCCGCCCTTGACCACCGGGATGATGATCGAGATCAGCACGGCGAGACCGGCGATGAGGAACCAGAGGTTCCGCTTGGCGACGAAGGGATAGGAGCGCTTCCCCGAGTACAGCTCGTTGCCGAACGTGGCAAAGCTTGTGCGGCTCATTCGTTGTTCTCTTTCTGGGACGAACCGGTGCGCCCGGCAAGGGCCTTCTGCTGCTCCGCGCGGCGGCGCTCGGCGATGGTCATGCGGCGGTCGGCTTCGGCCGCGGCGCCCTTGTTCCTGGTCCGGGCCACGGCGACGGACTGCTCCCCCTTCTCGGTCCTCTCGCCCGGCTCGCGCAGCCTGCCTGCTCCGCGGTAGAGCGGAATGCCTCCGAGCCTGCTCGGGTCCAGCCCCGACCAGGGGTGTCCCTCGCCGAAGAACTTGGTCCTGGCCAGCAGGCGGAGCACCGGATGGGTGAAGAGGAAGACGACCACGAGGTCGGCGATGGCCGTCAGGCCGAGCGTGAAGGCGAAGCCACGGACGTTGCCGACGGCCACGAAGTACAGCACGAGTGCGGCCAGCAGGTTCACGGCCTTCGACGCGAGCACGGTGCGCTTGGCACGGCGCCAGCCGTTCTCGACGGCGGAGATGAGCCCGCGCCCGTCGCGGAGCTCGTCCCTGATGCGCTCGAAGTAGACGATGAACGAGTCGGCGGTCTGGCCGATGGCGACGATCAGCCCGGCGACACCGGCTAGGGACAGCCGGTAGTTCTCCGTCCAGCCGAGGATGCAGATGGCCAGGTAGGTGAGGACGCCGGCGACCACCAGCGATGCGATGGTGACGAGGCCCAGCAACCGGTACTGGAACATCGAGTACACGGCGACGAGGAGGAGTCCGATCAGGCCGGCGACGAGACCGAGCCGGAGCTGGTCGGCACCGAGGGTCGCGGAGATCTGCTGCTCGCTCTGGATCTCGAAGCTGATCGGCAGTGCGCCGTACTTCAGCTGCTCGGACAGTGCGGCGGCGGATTCCTCCGTGAAGTTGCCACTGATCTGGGGGTTGCCGTCGGGGATCACGGCGTTGGTGGTCGGCGCCGAGACGATCCGGCCGTCGAGCACGATGGCGAACTGGTTGCGGGGGTCTCCCGAGCCGATGGCGTAGAGGCGCTCGGTGACCTCCCGGAAGGTCTGCGTGCCCTCGTCGTTGAAGTCGATGTTCACGGCCCAGGTGTTCAGTGCCTGGCCCTGCGCTCCGCGCTGCAGCCCGTAGCTCGCGGTCGAGATGTCCGTCCCGGGGACCTCGACGGGTCCCAGAATGTACTTGCCCTGCGTGTCGGGCTCGCAGGCGACCATCGGCTGGTCGGCCGGCGCGGGCTCCTCGGCGGGCTCGAGCGCGGCGGGATCGAGGCAGTTCAGTGCCTCGAACTGCTTGTAGAGCTCCGGGGTGATCCAGTTCGGATCGCTCGCGTCCTGCGGCTCGGCCGCCGGCTGCGGCAGCTGGTCGTCGGGTGTCGGGGTCTCCGCGGGCGGCGCCTGGCCCGGTCCTCCGGCGAGGACCGGTCGGAACTCCATCTGGGCCGAGGCCTGGATGAGGTCGCGCGTCTCGGGATCCGGGGTACCGGGCAGCGACACGATGACGTTCTGCCCGGACTGGGTGTTGATCTCGGCTTCGGCGACGCCGGAGCCGTCCACGCGCTGGCGGATGATCTCGACGGCCTGGTCGAGCTGTTCGGGGGTGATCTCCGTGCCGCCCTGGACCCGTGGGGCGAGGATCATCTGTGTTCCGCCCTCGAGGTCGAGGGCCAGCCGGGGACTCCAGCTCGCGGTGCTCCAGTAGGAACCCGCTCCCAGCAGGATCGCGAGCAGTGCTGTCAATGCGCCCAGCCAGACTAGTGTCCGCTTGGCTGCCGTCCCGGGACCGGTACGAGGCATGGTGGGTGTCCTTATTCAGTGGCGCGGCTCTCGCGCCGGGTTGATCCAGAGAGGGCGCGGCTGAGTACCGCGCCCCAGAAGATGCTAGTTGTCGGGGTTCACTTTGGGGTCGCGCGCATCCCGCGCGTCGCGGTTCTCCCGGGTGGACTGCTCGCGGTCCAGCCGCTCCAGCGTCTCCTCCGGGGTCTCGACACCCGATACCGCGCCGGGCGTTCCCGCGGCGGTCGAACCGGCCGTCGGCGTCCGATCGAGCGACGACGCGTCGTCGGGCACCGCGGCGCCGTCGTAGGCGTCGAGATCGCCGCGGTCCGCCGTGGCGTCCGCGTCATGGGCGACGGTCGGTTCCTGCGTGACGACCTTGGAGAGGGCCTGGGTGTGCACCGTGGCGGTGTTCCCGGGCGACAGTTCGAGGACGGCCTTGTTGTTCTCCTGGTCGATCGAGACGATCGTCCCGTAGAGGCCGAACTGGGTCATGACCTCGGTGCCGGGCTCCATCTGCGTCCGCATCTCCTTCACCTGCTGCTGCGTCTTCCGCTGCCTGCGGAACATCGTGAAGATCAGGAATGCCAGCGCCAGCGGCAGCAGGAGGGAGAAGATGTCGAAGGGAGGGGCTTCTCCGGAGGTGGTCTGGGCGACTACATGTGCGAGCACTGGGAATTTCCGTTCCTGGGACTGGAGGTGTGGGCGGCAGGACTGTGCCCCGGCACACATTCGAAGACACCAGTGTAAAGGGGAAAGCTGGGCGTCTCCTCGTCAGGAGTCCGGCCGGCTCCAGCTGTCAAGGCCCGATTCCGCTCCGAGGAGGGTGTCCGGCGCCACGGAGAACAGGTCCTCCGGCATGGCCGCGGCCACGTTCGCGGGCATCTCCAGGCCCAGATGCTTCCACGCTGCCGCCGTCGCGATCCTGCCGCGTGGAGTGCGCCCCAGCATGCCCTCACGGACCAGGTACGGCTCGGCGACGGTCTCCACCGTCTCCGGTTCCTCCCCCACCGCGATGGCGAGGGTCGACAGCCCCACGGGACCGCCGTTGAACTTGGTGATCAGCGCTGTCAGGACGGACCGGTCCAGCCGGTCCAGGCCCCTGGCGTCCACCTCGTACATGTCGAGGGCTGCACTGGCTGACCGCGCGTCGATGAGGTCGATGCCGTGCACGAGTGCCCAGTCCCGCACGCGTCGGAGCAACCGGTTCGCGATACGGGGCGTTCCCCGTGAACGCCCGGCGATCTCGGCGAAGGCGGCGGAGTTCACCTTCATGTCCATGAGCATCGCGGAGCGGCGGAGCACCAGCTCGAGCTCCTCGGTCGAGTAGAACTCGAGGTGTCCGGTGAATCCGAACCGGTCGCGGAGGGGTCCGGGCAGCAGCCCGGCGCGGGTGGTCGCGCCGACGAGTGTGAACGGCGGCAGCTCCAGCGGGATCGCGGTGGCCCCGGGGCCCTTGCCCACGATGATGTCCACGCGGAAGTCCTCCATGGCCATGTAGAGCATCTCCTCGGCGGGCCGCGACATGCGGTGGATCTCGTCGAGGAACAGGACCTCCCCCTCCGTCAGGGACGAGAGGATCGCGGCGAGGTCACCGGCGTGCTGGATCGCGGGCCCGGAGGTGATGCGCAGCGGTGCGTTCATCTCCGCAGCGATGATCATGGCGAGCGTCGTCTTCCCGAGTCCGGGAGGGCCGGAGAGCAGGACGTGGTCGGCGCTGCGCCCGCGCAGGCGCGAGGCCTCCAGGACGAGCGAGAGTTGCCGCCGTACCCGCTTCTGGCCCACGAAGTCGTCGAGGTTCTTCGGCCGCAGGGCCGCCTCCACCGCCCTGTCCTCGGGGTCGGCCGCCGGCGCGACGAGCGGGGCGTCCTCGGGGTGGCTGTCCGTCATGACCCGACCTTCGTCCGGGTCGAGCTACGCGCGCCGTCCTGGCCGAGGCGACGCAGGGTGAGCTTCAGGATCTGGCCCACGTCACCCGTCTCGGCGATCTCCGGTGCCTCCGCGACGGCTGCGTCGATGGCGGCCCCGGCGTCCTTCTCGGACCAGCCGAGCCCCATCATGGCCGTGAGCACCTGGCCCTGCCACGTCTGCTGGGAGACGCCCGGCTTCGACTCCAGGGGCACGAGCTTCCCGGCGAGTTCGAGCACGATGCGCCGCGCACCCTTGGGGCCGATGCCGGGCACCTTGCTGAACGCCTTGTCGTCGCCCGAGGACGCAGCCACCCGGATCGCGTCCGGTGCGTGGACGGCGAGGACGGCGAGGGCGAGGCGGGGGCCCACGCCGCTGACCG
>NZ_CP024915.1:1285012-1295738 GCF_002953615.1 Arthrobacter agilis
TCGAGCGGATCATCGCAGCGCCCTCGGTGATGCGCCGCAGTGCCTCACCGAGGTTGGTCGCACCGCAGACGAAGGGGACGGTGAACTTCCACTTGTCGATGTGGTTCGCGTAGTCGGCGGGCGTGAGGACCTCGGACTCGTCGATGTAGTCGACCCCGAGGGACTGCAGGACCTGCGCCTCCACGAAGTGGCCGATCCGGGCCTTGGCCATGACCGGGATGGAGACGGCCTCGATGATGCTGTCGATCATGTCGGGATCGCTCATGCGGGACACGCCGCCCTGGGCGCGGATGTCCGCGGGAACCCGTTCGAGCGCCATGACCGCTACCGCACCGGCGTCTTCGGCGATGCGGGCCTGCTCTGCTGTGACGACATCCATGATGACGCCGCCCTTGAGCATTTCGGCCATCCCGCGCTTGACCCGGTTGCCGCCGGTCTGTGCTGTGGTTGCCGAATTGTCTTCAACGGTGGACACGACTTGCCCCTAAAGGTAGATAAAAGCTGACCCTTCATGATACGCCGCCGCAGGACGCCCTTCCGGTCGCGGCCGCCGCCCCGGTCCCGGCCGTTCCCGCGGGCTCCGGACCCCGGCGCGGGACCGCGCACGTCAGCGATCCGTCAGCGATCCGGCAGCGATCCGACAGCGATCCGGCAGCGTCACACGGCGTCACGCGGCGGAATGCCGCGTCTTCCTGCTGGAAAGCGGACGATATGCCGCCTACGCTCGGAGCCACAGATCAAGAGTTCCGACGCGAAGCCCTGGCTCGTCGGACGGCAACCCCCTCCGTGGCGGGGTGCCCCAGGTGAAGATCCGGCCCCGTGCATCAGCGCGGGGCAAGCACGGCGCGGACCTCCAGCGGTTCCGCGTCCCGTCGATGGGACATCCATGTCGTACATCTGCCTGCTGCTCTCGGGAGCAGCCCTTCTGATCAACGGACTCGGCCTCCTCGGCCGGGTCCCGCCAAGGGACGCGGGATTCCTCAATCTCGCGGTCGGTGTGCTCCAGCTCGTGCTCGCAACGGTCGTCGCAGCGACCGGGGCGCCGGATCCTGCCGCGTTCAGCACGGCGAGCGGGATCTTCCTCTTCGGGCTCACCTACCTGTACGTGGGTCTCGGCTCCGTCGCGGGTCTGGGCTCCGCCGGCGTCGGCTGGTTCTGCGGGCTCGTCGCCGTGCTCGCCGTCGTCTTCGCGGCCACGTCGCTGGACACCGACCCGCTCGGCTCAGTGCTCTGGCTCGCCTGGGCGGTGCTGTGGGGTCTGTTCTTCCTGATCCTTGCCCTCGACGCCGTCCGCCTGACCCGGGTCACCGGCTGGAGCGCGATCCTGGTCGGAACCGCCAGCACCGTGATCCCCGCCGTCCTCGGCCTCAACGGGGCCTGGCCGGCCGGCGGAGCCTCCGCCGTCGCCGCCGCGGCCGTCATCGGCGCACTGTTCGTCGGCGCCGGCGTCGCCGGTTCCCGTACGGCGAGGGCGGCCGCCCCCCGGGTCGCCGTCCACGCCTGATCTCCTCGCCCCCGCCCCCGTCCTGCCATCTCTCCTCCCAGCCCCACTCCCAGCCCGATCGGAAGGCCCACCATGACCACCCTGACGCACACCCATCCCACCGCGGACGCCGACTACGAACTCCTCGCGGCCCGCTTCCGACCCCTCTTCGCACGCATCGCGGACGGCGCATCGCGCCGCGAACAGGAGCACGAACTCCCCCGGCAGGAGATCCGCGCCCTGATCGACGCCGGATTCGGGGCGCTGCGGGTACCGGTCGCCGCCGGCGGGTTCGGCGCCTCGCTCCCGCAGCTGTTCCGCCTCCTCACCGAACTGGCCGCCGCCGATTCAAACATCCCCCAGGCGCTGCGCGCCCACTTCGCGTTCGTCGAGGACCGCCTCGTGTCCGCCGGTCCCCAGCGCGACGTATGGCTCCAGCGCTTCGTGGACGGCGAGATCGTGGGCAACTCCTGGACGGAGGTCGGCACCGTCACCATCGGTGACGTGATCACCAAGGTGAGCCCGGACCCGGGCAGTACCGACGGCGACTTCCGCATCAGCGGTACGAAGTACTACTCGACCGGCAGCATCTTCGCGGACTGGATCGACACGTTCGCCCAGCGGACGGACAACGGTGTCAAGGTCATCGCGGTGGTCAGCACGCACCAGGAGGGCGTCACGCACGGGGACGATTGGGACGGCTTCGGCCAGCAGACCACCGGCTCGGGTACGTCCACCTTCGACCACGCCCGCGTCGAGGCCGGGAACGTCATCGACTTCGACACCCGGTTCAAGTACCAGACGGCCTTCTACCAGGCGGTGCTGCTGGCCGTCCTCGCGGGCAGCATCACCGCGGCCGAGCGGGACGTCGCGCGAGAGGTACGGAACCGCACGAGGATCTTCAGCCACGGGAATGCGCCGTCGTTCGCTGCCGATCCACAGATCCTCCAGGTGATCGGCGAGGTCTCCGCCGCCGCCTACGCCGCGGATGCCACCGTGGAGCGGGCCGCCCGGGCCCTGCAGCACGCCTACGAGGGCGCGTTCCTGGCCGACGAGGTCGAGGACGAGCGCCGGAACGACGTCGCCGAACTCGAGACGGCCAAGGCGCAGGTGGTCCTGTCGGCGCTCGCCACCCGCGCCACGTCCGACGTCTTCAATGCGCTGGCCGCGTCCGGCGTGAGCACGTCGAAGAACTTCGACCGGCACTGGCGGAACGCCCGCACCGCGGCCAACCACAACCCCTGGGTGTTCAAGGCGAGGATCGTCGGCGACCACTCCGTCAACGGGACCGTGCCTCCCCGCGTGTGGTCCATCGGTGCGGCGCCGGGTGCGGGCAAGCCCTGAGCGACCTGCAGGACGGGACCGCCCGCGGTCCCGTCCTGCCCGGCCTCAGCCGCACCGCGCGCCGTCCGCCTGCCGCGCCGGGCAGACCTCGCGCCGCTCCAGTTCGTCCAGCACGGCATCGAGTGCCCCGGCGGGCCACGGCGACGACGGCGTCCTCACCGCCCGGTGCAGCGGCGCAGAGGGAGCCGTCCTGCGCTGCAGCAGGAGGAGGTCCGTCTCGGAGACGATGTGCAGATCGGTCGGGAGGAACCCTGTCCCGGGTGTCATGGCGTGTCCTGTTCTGGTGGATGGGTCATCCTCCGTTAGACGCACGACCGGGGGCCGAATCATCGGTTCCGGCGCAAGGAAGGGCGAAGGATGCGGGCCCGCATCCACCGCCTGCCGTCGAAGCTCAGCCTTTGGGCAGGATTGGCCCAGCGGATCAGTCGTGACGAGAGCCCGCTGATAGCTTTCAGAAGACACCTGCCGTCCTCGGCCGCTCCTTCGGGAGCGATCCGGGGCCGCACGGCCACTGAGCAGCTGGGGAGCTTGCTATGAATTCTCGCGAACGCGAAAAACTGATCGTCGACAACCTGCCACTGGTCGGGTACCTCGTCTCGACCCTGTGCGCCCGCGCCACGCATCTCTCGCGGGATGACCTCGCGTCGGTCGGGGCCATCGCCCTGATCACATCTGCGGACTCCTTCGACCCGACCCTGGGCGTGCCCTTCGGCGCCTATGCCCGGCGCCGAATCACGGGGGCATTCGCCGACGAGATGCGGTCCAACGACTGGGCTCCGCGGTCCGCGCGACGGCGGATCGGCGACACGATCGCTGCACAGGACACGCTGGCCGCCTCCCTCGGGCGCACGCCCACGACGGACGAGCTCGCCATGACGCTCGGCGTCAGCCGGCACGAGGTCCAGGCTGCGCTCGGCGACGCCGCACGATCCGTTCAGACGCTCGACGAAACCGTCCTCGACATCGTCCCCTGCCTCGACCAGCTCCCCGAGGCATCGCTGCTGGCCGACGAGCAGGTCCGGCACATCCGCGCCGCCGTGGCCCACCTCCCCGCCCGCATGCGCCACATCATCCAAGAGGTCTTCTTCGAGGGACGATCGGTGACCGAGGTGGCAGCGGAGCTCGGGACCACCCACTCGGCCGTCTCCCAGCAGAAGTCCGAGGCGCTCCGGCTGCTGCAGGACGGCCTGGCGACCCACTACTCCGACACAGCGGGCTCCGCGCCCGCTCCGATCTCGCGCGTCTCGCCCAAGCGCAGGGCGGAATACCTGTCCGCGCTCGGATCGGCGCTGACGCCCCTGCGCGGCCACGCGGCGACGTACGCCACGGCTCGCCCGGCGTTCGCCTCGGCGTCCTGACCGTCCCGTACCGGCGGCGACGTCAGGACGCGGGCCTGGCCTCCAGCGACTGGCGATGGACGGCCCGCACCCTCTGGTAGACGGTCACGAGGCTTGCCGCGGCCAGGACGACGAGGACGGCCAGCAGGAAACCCTCGGGCAGGCCCAGTCCCGTCAGCCCGGTGACCACCAGGACGGAGACGAGGCGCTCCGCACGCTCCGCGAGCCCCACATTCGCCGTGAAGCCGAGCGACTCGGCCTTGGCGCGGGCGTACGAGACGATCATGCCCAGCACGAGGCAGGCGAGTGCGGCGATCGCGATCGCGGCGTTCCCGCCACCCGTGAAGAACCAGATCGCGACACCCGCGAACAGCGCGCCGTCGGCGACGCGGTCGAGCGTCGAGTCGAGGAAGCTCCCCCACCGGCCTCCACGGCCCTGCATCCGGGCCATGATCCCGTCGATCACGTCGGAGAACACGAACAGCGTGATGAAGACCGTTCCCCAGAACAGCTGGCCGAGCGGGTAGAGGACCAGCGCGCCGCCGGCGACACCGACCGTCCCCGCGATCGTGACGGCGTCGGGCGTCACGCCCCACCGCAGCAGCAGGCGTGCCAGCGGCGTGAAGAGGGCCGTGAAGAATCCCCGCGCGTATCGGTTGAGCATCAGGCGTCCGATCCCGCCGGCCCGGCCGCGGACGGCCAGGCAGCCGCCACCTGCGCACGCACGTCGCCGAGGGTCTGCGTGATCGCCTTCGTCTGCGCGATGATCGGCAGGAAGTTCCCGTCACCGCCCCAGCGCGGCACGACGTGCTGGTGGAGGTGGGCGGCGATACCGGCGCCCCCGGTGACGCCCTGGTTCATGCCGAGATTGAACCCCGACGGGTTGGACACCTTGCGCAGCACACGCATGGCCGTCTGCGTGAGGGCGGCGATCTCCGCGGTCTCCGCCTCGTCGATGTCCGTGTAGTCGGGCACGTGCCGGTAGGGGCAGACCAGGAGGTGGCCGGCGTTGTAAGGGAACAGGTTGAGCAGTACGAAGGCATGGGTCCCGCGGTGCACGATGAGGGATTCCTCGTCGCTCCGGTGCGGCGCCCGGCAGAACGGACAGGTCTGTTCCGACGTGACCTGGTCCTGCCCTTCCTTGATGTAGGCGAGCCGGTGCGGTGTCCACAGCCGCTGGAAGGCGTCCGGCACGCCTGCCAGCCCGAAGTCGTCCGTCACCGCCGCATCCCCCGGAGGGGTCGCGGGCATCCCCCGGCTGTCCGCGTCCTCCATCAGACGGTGGCTTCCCTGCTGCGGACCGCCTCCACGATCCGGCGGACGGCCTCGTCCACGGGCACCTGGTTGTCCTGGCTGCCGTCCCGGAAGCGGAAGGAGACGGCACCGGCCTCCTGGTCCTCACCGCCGGCGATGAGGACGAACGGCACCTTCTCCTTGCTCGCGGTCCGGATCTTCTTCGGGAACCGGTCGGATCCCGCATCGACTTGCGCGCGGATGCCCTCGGCCTTCAGCTTGTCGACGACGTCGAACAGGTAGTCGTTGAACGCCTCGGCGACCGGGACGGCGAGCACCTGCACGGGGGCGAGCCAGGCGGGGAACGCGCCGGCGTAGTGCTCGGTGAGCACCCCCATGAAACGCTCGATCGAACCGAACAGGGCCCGGTGGATCATGACCGGACGCTGGCGGGACCCGTCGGCCGCCTGGTACTCGAGCTCGAAGCGCTCGGGCAGGTTGAAGTCGAGCTGGATCGTCGACATCTGCCAGGTGCGGCCGATCGCGTCGCGTGCCTGCACGGAGATCTTCGGGCCGTAGAACGCGGCTCCCCCGGGGTCGGGCACGAGCTCCAGGCCGGAGGCCTCCGCGACCTCGGCGAGGGTGCGCGTCGCCTCGTCCCAGATCTCGTCGGAGCCGACCGACTTCTCCGGGTTGCGCGTGGACAGCTCGAGGTAGAAGTCCTCGAGGCCGTAGTCCTTGAGGAGGCCCAGGACGAAGTTCAGCGTCCCGGTGAGCTCGTCCTTCATCTGCTCGCGGGTGCAGTAGATGTGGGCGTCGTCCTGGGTCATGCCACGAACACGCGTCAGGCCGTGGATGACACCGGACTTCTCGTACCGGTACACCGAGCCGAATTCGAAGAGCCGCAGCGGCAGCTCACGGTAGGACCGCCCGCGCGAGCGGAAGATCAGGTTGTGCATCGGGCAGTTCATCGGCTTCAGGTAGTAGTCCTGGCCGGGCTTGCGCACGGTCCCGTCCTCGTTGAGCTCCTCGTCCACGTGCATCGCCGGGAACATGCCGTCCCGGTACCAGTCGAGGTGGCCGGAGACCTCGTAGAGGTGGCCCTTCGTGATGTGCGGCGTGTAGACGAACTCGTACCCGGCGTCGGTGTGCCGCTGGCGGGAGTAGTCCTCCATCGCCTTGCGGATGATGCCGCCCTTGGGGTGGAACACCGGCAGCCCCGAGCCCAGTTCGTCCGGGAAGGAGAAGAGGTCGAGCTCGGTGCCGAGCCGGCGGTGGTCGCGACGCTCCGCTTCCGCGAGGCGCTCCTGGTAGGCCTTCAGGGCGTCCTTCGTGGGCCACGCCGTGCCGTAGATCCGCTGCAGCTGCTTGTTCTTCTCGCTGCCGCGCCAGTAGGCGGCCGCCGAGCGGGTCAGGGCGTACGCGTTGGAGATGAGCTTGGTGTTCGGCAGGTGCGGGCCGCGGCAGAGGTCCTTCCAGACGACGTCCCCGGATTTGCGGTCCACGTTGTCGTAGACGGACAGCTCGCCGACGCCCACCTCGACGGACGCGCCGTCCTCGTCCGTGGCCCCGCCCTTGAGCCCGATCAGCTCGAGCTTGTACGGCTCGTCCTTCATCGCCTCGCGGGCCTCGTCCTCGGACACGACCCGCCGCACGAAGCGCTGGTTGGCGTTGACGATCTTGAGCATCATCTTCTCGAGCTGCTTGAGCTCGTCGGGCGTGAACGGCTCCTCCACGTCGAAGTCGAAGTAGAAACCGTCGGTGATGTACGGGCCGATACCGAGCTTGGCTCCCGGACGCAACTGCTGGACGGCCTGCGCCATGACGTGCGCGGCGGAGTGCCGCAGCACCTCCAGCCCCGCAGGATCCTCGAGGGTCACGCCCTCCACCGAGGCACCCTCGGCCAGTTCCTGGTCGAGGTCCTTCAGCTCGCCGTCCACGCGCATCACGACGACGTCCCGCCGCTCGCTGAACAGCTCCGTCCCGGTGGTGCCCGTGGTCGCCTGCTGCTCTTCGCCGTCGACGATGAGTTTCATGGACTGGGGCGCTGACACGGGGAGTCTCCTCGATGCTGGGGAAATGGGCCGCCCGGAAGGGCGTGACGGGATCCGGCCGGGGCCGGGACCGCCTCGTCGATCGTATCGGGTGGGCGGAGGGGCGACCAACAAGCTCGCCGCAGGACGTCGCCGTCCCGCGCAGGGGCTAGGGCTCCCGCCGCACCCGCAGCTCGAACTCGATGAACGCGGAGATCATCGCACGGTAGGTCTCCTCGACGACGGCGGGATCGACGCCCTGCCTGGACGCGTAGCCCCGCACATTGGTGATCACCTGCTCCACGCGGGCCGGCGCCCGCACCGACGCGTCGTCGTGCTTGAGCGCTCCTGCCCTGCGGACGAGCCGCTCCCTCCGGGAGATGAGGGACACGATCTGCTCGTCCACCTCGTTGATGGCCACCCGGACCGCCGCCAACTGCTTCGCGTCCTGCTCTTCGTCTGCTTCAGCCATGGCGGAAGCCTACCGGGGCATCCGGCACCCGACGGGGTCGGGCGGGCGCGGCCGTGGTCGGGCTGGCGCGGGAGGACGTCGGTTCGGTGATGTGCGAGGAATGGCGCGGCACCGTCCCGTGTTGATGCAGGTGCGGGTGGACGAGCCGCCCGCGACCGACAGATGCGCTCGGCGACCCGGGCGCAGATATGAGGAGCACCGTGGACTACACGCCAGAAGCCGGATCCATCACCATGTTCTCCACCTCGTGGTGCGGATACTGCCGGCGCCTGAAGTCTCAGCTCGACGCCCAGGGCATCGGCTACAACGAGGTCAACATCGAGGAGGTCGAGGGCACTGCCGAGCTCGTGGCCTCACTCAACGGGGGCAACCAGACCGTGCCCACCGTCATCTTCCCGGACGGCACGACCGCCACCAATCCCTCCGCCGCCGAGGTGCGGGCCAGGATCGCCGTCTAGCCCGGACGCGATCCGCGCACCGCGGCCGTCCCCCATATGCTGGGAGCGGTGGGCCCGTCCTCCGGTCCACCGCTCCCAGCGGAAGGACAGCAAGACATGGTGCACAGAGTCCAGGGCGTCGTGGTGCGGGCGAAGGATGCCCCCGCGGCCATCGAGACCATCCTCGTCCCGGATCCGGGGCCCGGCGAAGCCCTCGTCGACATTCTGACCTGCGGCGTCTGCCACACGGACCTGCACTACAAGCAGGGCGGCATCAACGACGAGTTCCCCTTCCTGCTGGGGCACGAGGCCACCGGCGTCGTGAGCGCCGTGGGCGACGGCGTCACCACGGTCGCCCCCGGCGACCGCGTGATCCTCAACTGGCGGGCCGTGTGCGGCGAGTGCCGGGCATGCCGCCGGGGTGAACCGCAGTACTGCTTCGACACCCACAACGCAACCCAGAAGATGACGCTGGAGGACGGCACGGTCCTGTCCCCCGCCCTCGGCATCGGCGCGTTCGCCGAGAAGACGCTCGTGGCGGCGGGCCAGTGCACGAAGGTGGATCCCGCAGCGGACGCAGCGGCCGTGGGACTGCTGGGGTGCGGCGTGATGGCCGGCATCGGCGCCGCCATCAACACGGGCAGCGTCTCCCGCGGTGACTCCGTCGCCGTCATCGGGTGCGGCGGCGTCGGCATCGCGGCCGTCGCGGGCTCTCGGCTCGCGGGAGCTACCACGATCATCGCCGTGGACATCGACGACCGGAAGCTCGAGCTCGCGAGGGGCCTCGGCGCGACGCACGTGCTGAACTCGAAGGACGAGGACCCCGTGGAAGCCATCCGCGCGCTCACCGGCGGGAACGGCGCCGACGTCGTGATCGACGCCGTCGGGCGTCCCGAGACGTACAAGCAGGCGTTCTACGCCCGCGATCTTGCCGGGACGGTGGTGCTCGTCGGGGTCCCCACGCCCGAGATGACCATCGAACTCCCACTGCTCGACGTCTTCGGGCGCGGCGGATCGCTGAAGTCCTCCTGGTACGGCGACTGCCTGCCCAGCCGCGACTTCCCGATGCTCGTCAGCCACTACCTGCAGGGCAACCTCGACCTCGATGCGTTCGTCACCGAGCGCATCCGGCTCGATCAGGTCGAGGAGGCCTTCGGGAAGATGCACGGCGGCGCCGTCCTGCGCTCGGTGGTGGAGCTCTGATGGCCGCACGCGTCGAACACCTCGTCACGTCGGGCACCTTCTCGCTCGACGGCGGCACCTGGGACGTCGACAACAACGTGTGGATCGTGGGTGACGACGAGGAGTGCGTCATCATCGACGCCCCACACGACGCCGCCGCGATCGTGGACCAGGTGAACGGGCGGGTCGTCCGGGCCATCCTCCTGACCCACGCCCACGACGACCACATCCGCGCGGTCGGCGACCTCTTCGACGCCGTGCACGCGCCGATCCATCTGCACGACGGCGACCGCGAGCTCTGGGACATGGTGTTCCCGGAGCTGAGTCCCGACCAGTCGATCGGCGACGGCGACACGATCGAGGTCGCGGGGGTGTCCCTGAGGGCGCTGCACACGCCCGGCCACTCCCCCGGCTCCGTCTGCTACTACCTGGAGGAGGCCGGCACCGTCTTCACGGGCGACACGCTGTTCCAGGGCGGCCCGGGCGCCACAGGGCGTTCCTACAGCGACTTCCCGACGATCATCGAGTCCATCCGGACGAGGCTGCTGACCCTGCCGCCGGACACGATCGCGCGTACCGGCCACGGGGACAGCACCACGATCGGCGACGAGGCGCCGCACCTCGAGGAATGGATCCGGCGCGGACACTGACCCGTGCAGCGCCGACCCGTGCAGCGCCGGAGGCGTCCCGGTCGCCCGTCAGCGGCGGGACGCCTCCGGTGCCTCCAGGCGCACGACGGCGGTGTAGGCCGCCAGCAGCGCGTCCTGCACGGCCTCGACCGTGACGTCGTGCGCAAGATCCTGGGCGGCGCCGGCGGTGGCCGGCCGCCACGGAAGCTCCAGTGCCGCATAGACATCGGTGAGCACGGCGCGCAGCGGGGCCGGATCCTCGACGACGACGACCGACGAGAACAGCCAGGCGCCGGCGACCACCCGCTGGGCGGTGCCGACGAGCTTGATCGTGGGCACGCCGTCGATCCGCCCGTGGACGCTGAACTCGCCCGGGCAGTACTCGCCCGGCACCTCCCCGACGTGCGCGTCGACTCCCAGGCCGGCGAGGACCTCCGCGAAGAAGGTCCCGAAGGACGCGAAGCGCGCGCGCGTGCCGGCCACGGGGTCGGGCGCGGGTTCGATGTGGTCCACCACGAGGCAGCCCCGGTGGTAGGCGGCAGCGCGGCCGCCGGCGCGCCGCACGAGCGGCTCGAA
>NZ_CP024915.1:1295966-1304833 GCF_002953615.1 Arthrobacter agilis
CAGCCGAGGGGAAGGCCGTCATCGTCATCTCCTCGGAACTCCCCGAACTGCTCGGCATCTGCGACCGCATCTACACGCTCGCGGAAGGCCGTATCACGGCCGAAGTGCCGATCGACCAGGCGACCCCCGAACTCCTCATGCAGTACATGACCAAGGAAAAGGACTGATTCCATGGCTACCACCGTCAAAGACCCCGCGGTCACCGCGCCGCCACCTCCCGTGAAGCACGGGCTCGCCTTCCTCACGAGCAGGCTGCGCCAGATCGGTATCTTCGTGGCGCTCATCGTCATCGTCGCCCTGTTCCAGGTGCTGACCGGCGGCGCTCTGCTGATGCCGGACAACGTCTCCAACATCATCGTCCAGAACAGCTACATCCTGCTCCTGGCCATCGGCATGGTCATGATCATCGTCGCCGGGCACATCGACCTCTCCGTCGGGTCCGTGGCGGCCTTCGTGGGGGCCATGTCCGGCATCATGATCCAGGACTGGGGGTTCACCTGGTGGGTGGCTTTCCTCGCCTCACTGATCATCGGCGGACTGGTAGGGGCCTGGCAGGGCTTCTGGGTGGCCTACGTGGGCATCCCCGCGTTCATCGTCACACTCGCCGGCATGCTCGTGTTCCGTGGACTCACCCAGATCGTGCTCGAGAACCAGCGCATCACCGGCTTCCCCGAGGAGTACCGCCAGCTCGGCGGCGGCTTCCTCTTCCCCGGGCTGTTCCCGGCGGAGACCAACCTCCTGGACTGGACCACGGTGGTCCTCGGCCTGGTGGCCGTCGCCCTCCTCACCATCACCCAGCTCCGCGGACGCGCCACCCGCGCACGCCTGAAGCTCGAGGACGAGCCGGCGGCCTGGTTCTTCACCAAGCTCGCCTTCATCGTCGTGATCATCCTCGGCCTCACCTACCTTCTGGCGAGCTCGCGCAGCGGCACGCCGATCGTGCTCGTGGTCCTCGGCATCCTGATCGTGGGCTACAGCGCCGTGATGGGCAACAGCGTCTTCGGGCGCCACATCTACGCCGTCGGAGGCAACCTCCAGGCAGCACAGCTCTCCGGCATCAACACGAAGCGCATCGACTTCATGCTCTTCGTCAACATGGGCGTGCTCGCGGCCCTGGCAGGGCTCATCTTCACCGGTCGCCTCAACTCCGCCGGTCCGGGAGCGGGAAACCTCTTCGAGCTCGACGCGATCGCCGCGGCGTTCATCGGCGGCGCGGCCGTGACCGGTGGCGTCGGAACGGTCATCGGAGCCATCACGGGCGGCCTCATCATGGGCGTGCTCAACAACGGCATGTCCCTGCTCGGCGTCGGCATCGATGTCCAGCAGTTCATCAAGGGCATGGTGCTCCTGCTCGCCGTCGGCTTCGACGTCTTCAACAAGCGCCGGGCCTCCAACGCCCTGAAGTAGGCCGGCGAAGAAAAATCGGAGGGGGCGTAACTTTCCCGCCCCGCCCATCGATTACCCCTGTGTAAGCGCCGCACCGAGACCTTTCCCCCAACAGGTCTCGGTGCGGCCTTCTCTTTGCCGCAGGCCCGGGAGGGCCGGCGTCCACGGGCGGAGGGCGATGGTTACGATGGTGTCGCCGTCCCGCTCGAACAAGGAACAGTCCGTGGTCACACCCCTGCCAGATGATGCGCTCCTCCGCGCTCGAGCAGGCGATCCGGCGGCCTTCTCCAGCATCTACCGATCATTGAGCCCGGGAGTGCTGGGGTACTTCGCGGGGCGCGGCTCGGACGACCCGGAGGCCCTCACGCAGGAGGTGTTCCTCACGGTCTTCTCGAAGCTGGACTCCGTCTCCGGTGGATTCCAGGGGCTCCGCACCTTCGCCTACTCCGTGGCACATGCCCGGTACGTGGACGAGGTGAGAAAGCGGACGAGGGCGCCGGTGCTCGTGGGCTACGAGGCCGACGGCGACACCCGGCTCACCGACTCCGCCGAGAGGGTGGCACTGGGGAACCTCGGTGTGGGAGGTGCACGGGGCATGCTGGACCAGCTCAACGCCGAGCAGCGCGACGTCCTCCTGCTGCGCATCGTCGCGGAGCTGCCGATCGAACAGGTCGCGGAGATCCTGGGCAGGTCCGCAGGATCGGTGAAGCAGCTGCAACGGCGGGGACTGCTCAAGCTGAAGGAAATCGTTCGACCTGAGGAATCGGAAACGCCATGACTGGACGTGACACCCCGCCGCCGGACCCCGTGCAGCGACTCCTCGACGAGGCCGGCATTCCCGCGGAACCGGCACTCGTCCGCGCCGTCCGGGAGATCGGCGACCTCGGCGCCGGGCCCGCACCCGATGCGTCCGGAGAACTCGCCCGGCTGATGGCCGACGGCGGCAGGGCGCCGCAGGGGCGCCGGAACAAGCGCCGCATCACGTTCCTCGGCGGGGCGCTCGCCGTCTCCATGGGCGCGGGCATGTCCGGTGTGGCGGCGGGGACGCTCCACTTACGGGAAGGTTTCGACGACGCCGTCGTCTCGATCACCCGCTTCACCGTCCGCAACGACGTCGACCGGGCCGAACCCGCTCCTGAACCGCTCGCCGACGCGGGGCATGGTCCCGCCGTCGTCCCGGCGGTGCCCGCTCGCGCTCCCGCTCACGCCCCGTCACCGTCCGCCTCCGCCCCGGCGCCGTCCGCCCCTGCGGACGCCGGTGGTGCCCTGATGCCGGCTCCCGCTCCCGCGTCGCCCGAGGTGAATGAAGCCGCCGCTGCTTTACCGGCGCCGGCCGTCGTACCGGCAGCCTGGCCACCGGCCGGCACGGTACGCCCTGCGGACTCTGCGACCCGGAGGCCGGACGGTCCGCGGCAGCCCGCGGCCCCGGTGACGCCGCCCGCGACCGGAACGGTACCCGGCACGACCGGCCGACCCGATCCGGAGAAGCCCGATCATGCAGCACCGGGCCGGGTCACACCGGGTCAGGGGCAGGACAGGAGCCTGACGAAGGAGACCACGGTCACGGCTCCGGAGACGATCAGCGGTGACACCCCGGCTCCTGCCGGCCACCGCAGGTCGTGGCTCCGCGCACCGGCCGGTCCTGCCGACACGGCGTTCCTCCTCGACGCGCCGATCACCCTGGACCCCGATCGGTCCGCCCTGTTCCCGGCCGATGCGCTCTCCGATCCGACGGACCCGGTACCGGGGCTCCCGGTCGGGCCTGAGATCGGGGAGCTACCCGCCGATCCGGTCCCGCAGGACCTCCCGGTCGGACCGGCTCCGGAGGAGGTCCTGCCGGAGGACCTCCCGGTCGGACCGGCTCCTGAGGACGTGCTGCCGGTGGACCCAGTCGGGCCGGCGGACGCTGCAGCGCCGGACAGCTCCGGTGCCGAGGTCGCGGTGCCTGAGGCGGCCGGTCCCGAGGTCGGATCCCGATCAGAGGCGATGTCCAACAGTTCCCGCTGACCGGGATCGAGGCCCGGGAGGGGGGCGGCGCCCTACGAGGTGATCTGCCGCTTCGAGGAGATGACGCCGGTGTTGAAGCCCGCCAGGTTGAGCCCGCCGTGGAAGCGTGCGTGCTCGATCTTGATGCAGCGGTCCATCACGACGTTCAGGCCGGCGCCCTGCGCCTCCCGGGCCACGTCCTCGTGCCACGAGCCCAGCTGCAGCCACAGGGTCTTCGCTCCGACGGCGAGCGTCTCCTGCAGCACGGAGGGCAGGTCGTCGTGCTTGCGGAACACGTCGACGACGTCGGGCACCTCCGGGAGGTCCGCGAGCGACGCGTAGGCGGGCTGCCCGAGAATCTCCTTGGCCACCGGGTTCACGAAGTACAGGCGGTACGGCGAGGAGGATTGCAGGTAGGTCGCCACGAAGTAGGAGGCCCGGGAGGGCTTGTCCGATGCGCCGACGATCGCCACCGACCGCGCATTCCTCAGCAGACTGAGGCGCTCAGGGGCCGATGGTCCCTCCCAGGTCCGTGCCGGTGTGTCCGTGCCGCTCATGCTCCCACTCCTACTGCCCGCGTTGCCGACGGGTCGTCGTCGTTCTCCCCGGCGGATTCCTGCGGGAGCTCGTCGAACTCCGCGTCGGAGGAATCCACGGCGATGTCGAGGGCCTGGTCCAGGTCCCACAGGATGTCGTCGAGGTCCTCCAGGCCCACCGAGATGCGCACGAGGTCCTCGGGGACGCCCGCCGCCACCAGCTGCTCGGCGGAGAGCTGCTGGTGGGTCGTCGAGCCCGGATGGATCACGAGGGTGCGCGCGTCGCCCACGTTCGCGAGGTGCGAGGCGAGCTGCAGCGACTCGATGAACTTCTGGCCTGCCTTGCGGCCGCCCTTGATGCCGAAGCTGAACACGGAGCCGGGGCCCTGCGGCAGGTACGTCTTCGCACGCTCGTGGTGGACATGGGTGGGAAGACCGGCGTAGTTGACGTACTCGACGCGCGGATCGGCCTGCAGCCATTCCGCGACGGCCTGCGCGTTCTCGAGGTGTTCGTCGAGCCGCTGCGCGAGGGTCTCCACGCCCTGCAGGAGCTGGAACGCCGACGACGGCGACAGCGACGGCCCGATGTCGCGCAACTGCTCGGTGCGGAGCTTCGTCAGGAAGCCGTACTCGCCGAAGTTCGCCCACCACTGGATGTTGCCGTAGGAGGGGACCGGCTCGGTCATCATGGGGAACTTGCCGTTGCCCCAGTCGAACCGGCCGCTCTCCACGATGACGCCGCCCAGGGTGGTGCCGTGCCCGCCGATGAACTTGGTGGCCGAGTGGATCACGATGTCCGCTCCGTGCTCGATGGGCCGCACGAGGTAGGGCGTGCTGAGCGTCGAGTCGACGATGAAGGGGATCCCGGCGTCGTGGGCCACCTTCGCCAGGCCCGCGAGGTCCGCGACCTCGCCCGAGGGATTCGCGATGACCTCGGCGTAGACGGCCTTGGTGTTCTCGCGGATGGCGGCCGCGTAGTCCGCGGGGTCGGTCCCGGGGACGAAGGTGGTCTCGATGCCGAAGCGGCGCAGCGTGACGTCGAGTTGGGTGACCGTTCCGCCGTACAGCTGCGATGCGGCCACGACGTGGTCGCCCGCCTGGCAGAGCGCGGCGAAGGTGATGAACTCGGCGCTCATGCCCGACGCCGTCGCCACCGCCCCGATGCCGCCCTCGAGGGAGGCGATGCGCTCCTCGAACGCCGCGACCGTGGGATTGCCGATGCGCGAGTAGATGTTGCCGTACTTCTGCAGCGCGAACAGGTTGGCGGCGTCGTTGGTGTCCTTGAAGACGAAGGACGTCGTCTGGTAGATCGGTACGGCGCGCGCGCCGTGGGTGGCATCGGGCGTGCCGCCGGCGTGGAGTGCGCGCGTACGGAAACCGAAGGAACGTTCTGCCATCAGACACCTGCCTTGCTGGGGACGGCGAGTGTGCCGTCCGGATCGAATTCCACTCCCGCGGCGCGGGCGGCATCGGCCTCGAGTTCACGCACGATCGGGAGGATGTCCGTGCCGAACGCCGCCACCTCCTCCTGGAAGTGGAGGTAGCAGGTGAGCAGGAGGTTCACGCCGATCTTCTTGTACTCCACGATGCGCTCGGCGATCTGCTCGGGCGTGCCGATGAGCTGGGTCTTGAAGCCGTCGTTGTACTGCACGAGGTCCTCGAACGTCGAGTCGGCCCACATGCCCTTGCCGTCCTTCGTGGACGGTCCGGCTTCCTGGACGGCGTCGCGGAATCCCTCGACGGCGGGGCGGTGGGCCTTCTCGACGATCTCGCGGAGCGTGTCGCGGGCCTCCTTCTCGGAGTCGCGGGCGATCACGAACCCGTTCAGCCCGAAGCGGGGACGGCGGCCGGCCTGCTCGGCGGAGGCCCGGACGCCGGCGATGTTGTCCTTGAAGCCTTCGAGGTCCTTCCCGTTCGAGAAGTACCAGTCCGCCACGCGGCCGGCCGTGGCCTGGGCCGCCGTCGAGTTCCCGCCGAAGAAGATCTCGGGGTGGGGGCGGCCCGGCACGGCGACCGGGGCCGGGCTCAGCGTGAAGTCCTTGATGGTGTAGTACTTGCCGGCCTGGCTGTAGCCCTCCTCCGTCCACAGTCCGCGCAGCACGCGGATGAACTCCTCGGTGCGGACGTAGCGCTCGTCGTGCTCGAGCCAGTCGAGGCCGAAGTTGATGAATTCGTCCTTCAGCCAGCCGGAGACGATGTTGACGGCTGCGCGGCCGTTCGAGATGTGGTCGGCGGTGATGATGTACTTCGCGAGCACCCCGGGGTGCCACATGCCCGGGTGGACGGCGGCGATGACCTTCAGCTTCTCGGTCGCGGCCAGCAGGGCGAGGGAGAAGCTCGTCGCCTCGTGCTGCTTGTCGGCACCGTAGGACGCTGCGTAGCGGGTCTGCGACAGTGCGTATTCGAACCCGGCGTCCTCGGCGATGCGCGCGAGCTTCTTGTTGTAGTCGAAGTCCCAGCTGGTCCGTTGCTCGATGGTCGAGACGACCAGGCCACCGCTGACGTTGGGGACCCAGTAGGCGAATTTCAGAGGGGTGGAAAGGTCGGCGACGCTCATGGTTTCCTCCATCGGTCTGGCAGTAGCACCCTAATGTCGCCGCGGGGACGCGGAGGCCAGGGTTGCTGCGGCGTCAGTGAGCCAGATCTCTCAGCCGCTCGGGATGGTCACGACGAGTGTGACACCAGAGGCGCCGCAGCTCCAAACAATGTGTCTCCGCATGGAGAAGCCCACCGCAGCGATCAGTGTGCTGAGTACCTTGACAAAGTTTCGGCATCCACCGAAGACTGGCGTGGGAGCGCTTCCATGGGGATAGGCGGCGTCTCCCGCTCGGGCTACTCCGCCCGATACCCATCGACATGAGGAGCAATGATGCTCAGCATTTCCAGAACGTGCGCCATGACCCTGGCCCTGGCCGGGGTCCTCGCGTCCACCGCATTCTCCGCATTGCCCGCCGTGGCCCAGGGCCAGAAGGGTGGGCCGGACAGCCCGGACGGAACGACGGCCACCGGGTTCTACATCCCGGAGAAGAGCCACTACCACGAGGCCCACCGGCAGATCGCCGACCTGCGAGCCTCGGGTGATCGTGCCACCGCCGACAGCCTCGGTGCCCTGGTCTCGACGCCGCAGGCCGTCTGGGTCACCGGGAGCGATCCGAAGGCCGTCACTCAGCAGGTGCGCAACACGACGCACCGCGCCGCGGGCAAGGGACAGGTCCCCGTACTGGCGGCCTACAACCTGCCCTTCCGCGACTGCTCGCAGTACTCCGCCGGCGGCGCGACCGACGTCGCCGGCTACAAGGCCTGGATCGACGCGCTCGCCGCCGGGATCCAGGACAGGGCGGCGATGGTGATCCTCGAACCGGACGGCCTCGGCATCATCCCCTGGTACCGCGGGCTCGACGGCGCCCTCGAGTGGTGCCAGCCGGCAGAGGCGGACGCCGCGAGCGCTGCAGCGGAACGCTTCGAGATGCTCAACTACGCGGTGGACCGCCTCAAGGCACTGCCCGACACCAAGGTCTACCTCGACGGCACCCACAGCGCCTGGCTCGGTACGGGCGAGATCTCGAGCCGGCTCGTGAAGGCCGGCGTACAGAAGGCCGACGGCTTCTTCCTCAACGTCTCCAACTACGAGCTCACCGAGCGGCAGCTGAAGTTCGGCAGCTGGGTGTCGCAGTGCATCCACTACGCCACCGAGATCGACCCCGGGGCCTACGGATCCTGCGCCAGCCAGTACTACCCGGCCTCGCCCGCCGATTTCTCCACCTGGGGGCTGACGGACGCGTGGTACGCGCAGCACGTCGCCGGTGCTCCGAACGCACCGTCGTCGGACGAGCTCGCACACTTCGTGATCGACACGAGCCGCAACGGACGGGGCCCCTGGGTCCCGTCGGTCGCCTACCCGGATCCCCAGGTCTGGTGCAATCCTCCGGGCCGCGGACTCGGCTACCTCCCGACCTCCGACACGGGCAACGAACTCGCCGACGCCTTCCTCTGGATCAAGGTCCCGGGAGAGTCCGACGGGGAGTGCAATCGTGGCCTGACGGACAACGGGGGCATGGACCCGGAGTGGGGCCGCGTGGATCCTGCGGCCGGTGCCTGGTTCCCCGAGCAGGCGCTGGACCTGATCGCGAACGCCGGCGCGCCCGTACGGCCGTAGCGGACCGGAGAGCGTGCGCGGTCCGTGGGCCGCTCACGCTCTCCGGACGCCTACGCTGAGGGGATGGACAGCTGGAAATCTGCGGGCCGCCTGCGGGAACGGATGCTCTGGAGCACGCTCTCCTGGGTGGGTCTCGTGCTGACCGTCACCCTGGCCACCAGCATCGCGCTGGGCGCGGGCGGCGCAAGTGCGGTCGAGAGCCGCTGGTTCTACCTGCAGCAGATCGTCCTGCTCGCGTTCAGCGCGGGTGGCACGCTCGCCGCCGTGCGTCGCTGGTGGTCGTTCCGCACCGGCGCGTAGGGTACGCGCCGTTACGGAAATGTGACAAACCGGAGGAGCACTGGGTATCGTCATCGGGTGCCTCCGCCGGAGTGAGGCGCTCCCGGACGGATTGCCGAGCCCTGCCGCCGATCGGGATTCGTTCGCAAACACCGAGGCGGGGACGGGGGAACCACAGTTCCACCGGGCGTGCGGCCCTCCTGCCGGCGTCCTCGGGGTTAAGTCGCTGAACATCGCCGAATACGGCGCTGGCCGCGGCCGGGTGACTCCCATCCGAACCCGACAGCTCACCCCGCAGGCATGGGAGAGGTATTCATCCATGTTCCGAAAGATTTCCCCTGCGCGCCACCGTGCCGCAGTCGACGGCAACCTCGCGATGCAGGGACTGTCGCAGGCAGCCAAGGCGCACGCCACCACCGTCGGCCGCCCCGTCGCCGTCGTCGCCATCACCTCGGGCCTCGCGCTCAGCGCTGTCGGCACCGCGCACGCCGGCTCCTACACCGAGCAAGGTTCGACCGCCCCCG
>NZ_CP024915.1:1305070-1313934 GCF_002953615.1 Arthrobacter agilis
GATCACGCGGATGCAGTCACCGACGCTGGGACGCCAGTCGTCGCCGCCCCACGGGTTCTCACGTTCTTCCGCGAGCAGGTCCGTCGTAGCCGTGGCCAGGAAGTCGGTCACCTGTCCCTGTCGTTCGGCCCGGACGTCGAGGATCTCCTCGTACGTCGGCGGGTCAGCGCGGAAGATCGACATGTCGAAGCCCATCTGGTCGGCGCCGGTGAAGATCTGCCCGAGTTCGTGGAACGGCTGCTGTATCTGCAGGATCCCTCCGCGCAGCCAGGCGTCTGTCGCCAGGATGAGGTGCCGTAGGGTCTGGGCCAGGGACCACTCGTCCTCCACATGGGCATCGACCAGGTCCTGCGGCGTGCCCGTCACCGTCTCCTGCCACGCGGACTGCACCGCCATCCACCCCTCGCGGAGGTGTTCGGGCGTCCGGGCCTTCTGCAGCTCGCGGCCCGGGAACTGCCGGTTGAGTTCGGCGTCCACGAGCGGCACCACGTCGACTCCGTTGACGAACAGGCTGCCGAAGAACAGGTCATGACTGTCGATGTCGAGTCCGTCCACGTCGACACCGCGCATCGTCACACCACTGACGTCGGAGAATCGCAGGGTGGCGCCCTTGAAATTCGCTTTGACGAAGGCCGCGCCCTCGAATTCCTTCGTGCCGGAACAGGTCGTCATCGCTCCATTATCAGCGCCGCCGGGGACACTTCGAGGCTGGGACAACACAGCGCGCGATCCTTCGAGGCATACAGGCGAGCAGGTGTTCTGCTGGCCCAGGCTACGACGGCGCCGGGCCGGGCCCACGTGCAGTCGTAGCCGTCGCGCACGATGTCCTCTGGATCAGCTCGTCGTCGGTGTGGTCGATCGATTCCGCTACGGCCCGGCACCTCCTATCAGGAGGATCGGAGCAGGTCGGCAATGGCCGTGAAGCCCAGCCGCTCCGCGTTCTGCAAAGCCGTTCTGCCCTCGACATCCCGGATGTCGGGATCTGCTCCCGCTTCCAGGAGCTGACGCACCACCTCCACCTGGTTCGGCCCACCGTCGTTGAGCAGGATGGCTTCCTGGAGTGCGGTCCAGCCGAGGTTGTTGACATGGTCCACATCGGTACCGGCGGCGATAAGGATGCTCACTGTCTCGACATAGCCGTGCTCACTCGCCGGAATCAGGGCTGTTCCCCCGTATCGGTTGGTGCTCCGCACGTCAGCCCCAGCGGCAAGCGTCAGTTGCAGGACCTCATTGAACCCCTCCGCTCCCGCGTACAGGAACGCGGAATCCTGGAGGTCGTCCTTGGCGTTGACATTCCCGCCCGCGTCGATGAGTTGGCGGACCCGGGTGGGATCATTCGCTTTCGCAGCAAGGATCAACTGACGGTCGACGTCCGCCTGGTCCTCGGGTGAGAGCGCCGGTGGCTCGAAGGGCGACACCGTCGCGGACGGCAGGGGCGCGTCGGGCGGCGGGTTCGACGGCGTGGCCGGCGAGGTCGGCCGCGACGGCGGCTCGGTCAGCACCGTGGGAGGAGCCCCGGACCGGGACGGCCGGCCCTCCGTAGCCGTCCCGGTCCGGGTCTCCTCCGACGAAGACGAACCTCCGTCCACCGGTGCGCACCCGGCCAGAGCCAGGCCCGCGAGGAGGGTCGTCATCGTCATGGTCCAGAGGACCGGCGCACGCATGCGCAACGTCGATATCTCCCGGGCGGTGAGACCGCCCGGGTGCGACCGTTCGGCGCGCGAACGACGCCGGAGGGTTAGAAGTCCCAGTCCTCGTCCTCGGTGTTCACGGCCTTGCCGATGACGTACGAGGAGCCCGAGCCGGAGAAGAAGTCGTGGTTCTCGTCGGCGTTCGGGGACAGCGCCGAGAGGATTGCCGGGTTCACATCGGTCACGGACGACGGGAACATCGCCTCGTAGCCCAGGTTCATCAGCGCCTTGTTGGCGTTGTAGTGCAGGAACTTCTTGACGTCCTCGGCCAGGCCGACGGAGTCGTACAGGTCGTGCGTGTACTGGACCTCGTTCTCGTACAGCTCGAAGAGCAGCTCGAACGTGTAGTCCTTGAGCTCCTGGCGGCGCTCCGGCGTCGCGCTCTCCAGCCCGCGCTGGAACTTGTACCCGATGTAGTACCCGTGCACGGCCTCGTCGCGGATGATCAGGCGCACCAGGTCCGCTGTGTTCGTGAGCTTGGCGCGCGAGGACCAGTACATCGGCAGGTAGAAGCCGGAGTAGAACAGGAAGCTCTCGAGCAGCGTCGAGGCGACCTTGCGCTTCAGGGGATCATCGCCGCGGTAGTAGTCCGTGACGATGTTCGCCTTCTTCTGCAGGTTCACGTTCTCCGTGGACCAGCGGAAGGCCTCGTCGATCTCCTTGGTGGAGGCCAGCGTGGAGAAGATCGAGGAGTAGCTCTTCGCGTGCACCGACTCCATGAACGCGATGTTCGTGAGCACGGCTTCCTCGTGCGGCGTGACCGCGTCGGGGATGAGGCTGACGGCACCGACGGTTGCCTGCACGGTGTCGAGCAGGGTGAGGCCGGTGAAGACGCGCATGGTGAGCGTCTGTTCCTCCGGAGTCAGGGTCGCCCACGACTGCACGTCGTTGGACAGCGGCACCTTCTCGGGCAGCCAGAAGTTGTTCACCAGGCGGTTCCAGACGTCGACGTCCTTGTCGTCCTGGATGCGGTTCCAGTTGATGGCCTGGACCTGGTCGACGAGCTTCAGCTTCTCGCTCATGGTGTGTTCCTTGTCTGCGTGTAAGTAATGCCGGTGATACCGGTGGAGCCTGGAGTGTCAGGCCGGGCGGAATGCCCGGCCTGACGACTTAGTTGCCTAGAGCATGCAACTGACGCAGCCCTCCACCTCGGTCCCCTCCAGCGCGAGCTGGCGGAGACGGATGTAGTAGACGGTCTTGATGCCCTTGCGCCAGGCGTAGATCTGCGACTTGTTGATCTCACGCGTGGTGGCGGTGTCCTTGAAGAACAGCGTCAGGGACAGGCCCTGGTCCACGTGCTGCGTAGCCGCGGCGTAGGTGTCGATGATCTTCTCGTAGCCGATCTCGTACGCGTCCTGGTAGTACTCCAGGTTGTCGTTGGTGAGGTACGGGGCCGGGTAGTACACGCGGCCCAGCTTGCCTTCCTTACGGATCTCGATCTTCGACGCAACCGGGTGGATGGAGGACGTCGAGTTGTTGATGTACGAGATGGACCCGGTGGGCGGGACGGCCTGGAGGTTCTGGTTGTAGATGCCGTGCTCCATGACCGAGGCCTTCAGGGCACGCCAGTCCTCCTGCGTGGGGATGTGCACGTCGGCGAACAGCTCATGGACGCGCGGCGTCGCCGGCTCCCACACCTGATCGGTGTACTTGTCGAAGAACTCCCCGCTCGCGTACTTGGACTTCTCGAAGCCTGCGAACCGACGGCCGGTCTCGATGGACATCAGGTTCGACGCCCGGATGCAGTGGTACACCACGGAGTAGAAGTAGATGTTGGTGAAGTCCAGGCCCTCTTCGGAGCCGTAGTGGACCCGCTCCCGGGCGAGGTAGCCGTGCAGGTTCATCTGGCCGAGGCCGATGGCGTGCGAGGCGTCGTTGCCCTTGGCGATCGAGGGCACCGAGCTGATGTGGCTCATGTCCGAGACGGCCGAGAGGGTGCGGATCGCGGTCTCGATGGTCCGGCCGAAGTCGGGCGAGTCCATGGTCTTCGCGATGTTCAGCGAGCCGAGGTTGCAGGAGATGTCCTTGCCCACGGAGTCGTAGGACAGGTCCTCGTTGTACGTGGTGGGCTCGGAGACCTGGAGGATCTCGGAGCACAGGTTGGACATGATGATCTTGCCCTCGATCGGGTTGGCCCGGTTCACGGTGTCCTCGAACATGATGTACGGGTAGCCGGACTCGAACTGGATCTCCGCGAGGGTCTGGAAGAACTCGCGCGCCTTGATCTTGGTCTTCTTGATGCGGGCGTCGTCCACCATCTCGTAGTACTTCTCGGTGACCGAGATGTCGGAGAACGGCATGCCGTAGACGCGCTCGACGTCGTACGGGGAGAACAGGTACATGTCCTCGTCGCGCTTGGCGAGCTCGAACGTGATGTCGGGGACCACGACGCCGAGGGACAGCGTCTTGATGCGGATCTTCTCGTCCGCGTTCTCGCGCTTGGTGTCCAGGAAGCGGTTGATGTCCGGGTGGTGGGCGTGCAGGTACACGGCGCCGGCACCCTGGCGGGCGCCGAGCTGGTTGGCGTAGGAGAAGCTGTCCTCGAGGAGCTTCATCACGGGGATGACGCCGGAGGACTGGTTCTCGATCTGCTTGATCGGCGCGCCGACCTCGCGGATGTTGGTGAGGGCGAAGGCGACGCCGCCGCCGCGCTTGGAGAGCTGCAGGGCCGAGTTGATGGACCGGCCGATCGACTCCATGTTGTCCTCGATGCGGAGGAGGAAGCAGGAGACGAGTTCGCCGCGCTGGCGCTTGCCGGCGTTGAGGAACGTGGGGGTGGCGGGCTGGAAGCGGCCGTCGATGATCTCGTCGACCATCTGCTCGGCGAGCTGCTCGTTGCCGCGGGCCAGGTGCAGGGCGACCATGCAGACGCGGTCCTCGTAGCGCTCGAGGTAGCGCTTGCCGTCGAACGTCTTCAGCGTGTACGAGGTGTAGTACTTGAAGGCGCCGAGGAAGGTCTCGAAGCGGAACTTCTTGGCGTAGGCACGCTTGAAGAGGTCGCGGATGAAGTTCATCGTGTACTGGTGGAGCGTCTCGCGCTCGTAGTACTCGTTCTTCACGAGGTAGTCGAGCTTCTCCTCGAGGTCGTGGAAGAAGACCGTGTTGTTGTTCACGTGCTGCAGGAAGTACTGGTGTGCAGCCTCGCGGTCGGCATCGAACTGGATCTCCCCGTTCGGTCCGTACAGGTTGAGCATCGCGTTCAGCTCGTGATAGCCCAGGTCCTTGAAGCGGTCGGCCGCGGCAGCGGGTGCGCCCGTCTCCGTCTCTGCAACACTCATGTCCAAAACTCTTCCAATCCTTTGGTTACTCGGTCCACGTCCTCGGACGTGCCCATGACTTCGAATCTGTACAGCACCGGCACATGGCACTTGGCCGCGATGATGTCGGCGGCGAGACAGTAGGTCTCACCGAAATTGGTGTTCCCCGCCCCGATGACCCCCTTCAGGAGGCTGCGGTTCTGCTCGTTGTTCAGGAACTTGACGACCTGCCGGGGCACCGCGCCCTTACCGGTGATCCCTCCGTAAGTGGGGAGGACCAGGACGTACGGGCGGGTTGCCTGCAGGGTCGGCTCCTTGGTGAGCAGCGGCATGCGGGCGGCCCGGACCCCCAGCTTCGTGACGAAGCGGTGGGTGTTGTCGGAGACCGACGAGAAGTAGATCAACGGGGCGTCGGTGACCGGCCCCTTCCCGTCCTCGGCAGCTGCCGGATCAGCGGAGGTGGTGTGGTCGTCCACAGCGGTGGCGGTCATGGCCGATGCCGGTCCCGTGGAACCCTCTGAAGGATCCGTTCAGGCTACCGAGCTGACGACGGAGTCCGCGAGGGAGGCGATCTTGTCGGGGCGGAATCCGGACCAGTGGTCGTTGTCCGTGATGACGACGGGAGCCTGCATGTAGCCCATGGAGCGGACGCGCTCGAGGGCGGCAGGATCCTGCGAGATGTCGACGCTCTGGTAGGCGATGCCCTTCTTGTCCAGAGCCCGGTAGGTGGCGTTGCACTGTACGCAAGCCGGCTTCGTGTAAACCGTGACGGTCATGTCTAAGTCCCCTTTTCTCTACTGCTGTCGTGCTGTGTCATGGGTGGCGCGCGGCCCCGGAAAGGGGAAGGAAATCCGGGGATTTCCGCGCCTCCGGGCCCATGCCCGTCCAGCGGTTGTTTCTGTCCTTCGATACTACATCTAGTGCGGCCCGCTGGCGCAGACCCCAACATGATGTATTACAAGTATGTCATTCAGGGAGCGAGTAGTCCACACGATGTCCACAGACGGAGCCCTCCGGAAAGCCCGGAAACGTGCCGATCCGGCGCGTCCACACGGCATCTCTCCACACGCTGTGGAGTACTTCCGCACAGGTGTAGAAACTGCCGTGTCGCGCTTCGTCCGGCGTGTCGCGTGCCGACGGTCGACGTCGTCGCATTGCCTCTGGACAGGCGTGCGCGCAGCGCGTACAGCGACAGCCGGTGCTGCTCCTGGCGAGCGGCACCGGCTGTCGGTGGGGCGCGTGAGCGGGCCGGCAGGCCACCCGCGGAGCGGGCGCCCGGCCGGGGCTGCCGTTCAGGGACGCCGGTCGAAGATCAGTTGCTGGACGTCGAGATAGCCGGCCTGGAAGCCCGCCCTCGAGTAGCAGAGGTAGAACGTCCACATGCGCTCGAAGGTCTCGTCGAAGCCCAGGGCCGCGACCTCGTCGTGCCGGGCGAGGAAACGCTCCTCCCGGAGGCGGAGGGTCTGCGCATAGTGGTCGCCCATCGAGAGGCGCTCACGCACCCTCAGGCTCGTGTAGCGGTCGGTGACGTCCTCGATCGCGCGGACGGACGGGATGAATCCACCGGGGAAGATGTACTTGTGGATCCACGTGTAGGTCCGCCGCGTCGCCATCATGCGCTCGTGGGGAAGCGTGATGGCCTGGACCGCGACCCGGCCGCCCGGCGCGAGGACCCGATCGATGGTCTGGAAGTAGACGGCCCAGAACTCGTAGCCCACGGCCTCGATCATCTCGACCGAGACGACGGCGTCGTACTGACCCTCGACCAGCCGGTAGTCCTTCAGCTCGACCCGCACGCGGTCTGCGAAGCCGGCCTCCCTGACGCGCTCCTCGGCGAGTTCCTTCTGCTCCCGGGACAGTGTCACGGACACGACCGTCGCTCCCCTGGCCGCGGCGCGGAGCGCCAGTTCGCCCCAGCCGGTGCCGATCTCGAGGACACGGGTCCCCTGTCCCACGTCCGCCTGGTCGAGCAGGCGGTCGATCTTCCGCTGCTGCGCGGCGGCGAGCTCGTGCCACTCGACGTGCAGCAGGTCCTTGCCGGTCGCGTCGAACAGGGCGCTCGAGTAGGACATGGTCGGGTCGAGGAAGAGGGCGAAGAGTTCGTTCGACAGGTCGTAGTGCCGGGAGATGTTCGAGCGCGTGTTGGCCGTGCTGTTCCGTTCACGGCGGGGCGGCTTGGGCAGGTAGAGACCGCGCAGCTTCTGCAGCGGGACGGGTACGAGGTGCGCCGCACGCGCGGCGAAGACCTCGAGGACCTCGGTGAGGTCCGACGCCGTCCAGTCCTCCGCCATGTAGGACTCGCCGAGGCCGATCAGGCCGTTGTCCCCGAGCCTCGCGTAGAAGTCGGCGGGCCGGTGGATGCGCATCTCCGGCCGCGGTCCGCCGCCGGGCGCGCCCAGCACGGTGCCGTCGTCGTGAATGACCCGGAGCTGGAGGGTGTTCACCGCGGCGGAGAAGATCTTCTCCGCGATCGTCGCGGCGATCCTGTTCCTCGCTCCGGCGGGGACGCCGGCGATCCCCGGCCAGACCGCCGGATCGACGTACGCCTGCGAAGGAACAACTGTGGTGCTCATCGAACTACCTCCCGGGTCCACAAGCGCTCCCTGCTGGTGGGTAGCCGCCGTCGCCAGAGTCTAATCTCCTGCCCGAGGATCTCCAGCGCCACGTAACGCTGGGACATCAGGCCGGCCGGCGACACGTGGACGGCGGGAACGCAGGAGATCTCTGGTGGCCACGGGTAGGCTCGACGGGATCCGTTCGTCCTCCCGGGGCGCCTCGTCCGGCGGTGGCGCTGGTGGGGGTCACATCACGCGAGCTGGCTCGCGACGGGAGTCCCACCACCGGGAGAGTGCTACTTGGTCAACCCGATCCACCTGCGGACCCTGCTCGAGGTGATACGCCATGGATCGTTCAGCGGGGCCGCCACGAGTCTCGGCTACACGGCGTCCGCCGTCTCTCAGCAGATGTCGGCCCTCGAGCGTGACACGGGCGCCACGCTGTTCACGCGGTCCGCCCGCAGCGCCGTCCCCACGGACGCAGCCGTCGCGATGTCCCGGCACGCGGCGAAGGTGCTCACGGACATCGACGCGCTGCTCGCCTCCACGGCGCGCTCCGGCAGCGGACCGGAGCACGAACTCAGGCTCGGCATCTTCCCGAGCCTCGCCACGTTCGCTCTGCCGCGGCTGCTCCGCATGCCGGAGTGGCAGCGGCTGGGTGTCTCCCTGCGCGTGTTCGTCGGCGAACCCGCTCACACGATCCAGGGGCTGCGGACCGGCGGAGACCTGGACCTCGCCCTCGTCTACCAGGTCGGTCAGGCCGGCCTGGCCTGGCCCTCGACGCTCAGTCGGCAATGGATCGGCGACGACGACTTCCGGGTCATCCTGCCGGCGAGTTGGGGAATCCGCAGCGGTTCCCGCGTGACCGCCGACCAGCTCGCGGACATGCCGTGGATCATGCACCACCCGGGCACGGCGGACGCCACGGTCATCGAACGGCTGTTCGCGAGCTGCAACCTCCATCCGCGCATCGCGGCGTACTGCGACGACTTCAATGCGAGCCTCGAACTCACCGCGGCGGGCCTGGGAGCTGCGCTGGTGCCGGAACTGGCCATGGTCAACCGGCCCGACGGCATCGTGGCCCTCGACGTTCCCGAGATCCGGCTGGCCCGCAGCATCTTCGCCCTGCGGACGGGCGACGCCGACGACGCCAGGGTGCGACTGTTCATGGACCAGCTGGCCGAGATCCTCCGGAGCCAGAGCATCGGCCCCAAGCACACGGCGCCGGGATACGCACCCACCTCGGGCCGCTGAGTTCCGTATTGCATGCGTCCTCGCGCCGTCCGTACCGTCGGGGCAGGCGTGGGCGTCGGCTCGCGGGCTTCCACAGCGTCCGAGGAGGACCCCCAATGCGGATCAAG
>NZ_CP024915.1:1314174-1322164 GCF_002953615.1 Arthrobacter agilis
GGAGTGATCCTGTCCCAGCTGTCCTGGCGGTGGCTGTTCATCCTCATGCTGCCCATCGTCGTCATAGCACTAATCCTGGGCGCGCTGAAGCTACGGAACGTCACCACACCCGAGCGGGTGAGCCTGGACGTGGTGTCCCTGCTGCTGTCCGTCGTCGGGTTCGGCGGGCTGGTCTTCGGCCTGGCGTCGATCGGCGAATCGGTCTCCGGCCACGCACCGGTCGCGCCCGCCATCCCCATCCTCATCGGCCTGGCCGGCGTGGCGGCCTTCGTCCACCGGCAGGTGAAGCTGCAGAAGAACGGGAGTGCATTCCTGGACATGCGGATCTTCTCCACCAGCGCCTACGTCATGCCGACGATCGTGATGACGTTCGTCGCGCTGAACGGCTTCGGCGTGGTCCTGGTCCTGCCGCTGATCCTGACTGCCGTCCTCGGACTGGACAGCCTGCAGATGGGCCTGTTCCTCTTCCCGGGCGGGGCGATGATCGCGATCGTCTCCGCACTCGGCGGACGCATCTACGACAGGGTAGGGCCCAAGCCACTGGCGATTCCCGGCTCCATCATCTGGGTGGGGACCATCTGGTTCCTCACGACCATCGACGAGAACACGAGTGTGTGGCTGGTCCTGGGCGTCTACCTCGTCATGACCGGAACGCAGGCACTGATGTGGGCGCCGATGACGACCTCCGCTCTGGGCTCACTGCCGGCGGAGCTCTACCCGCACGGCACCGCCGCATTCTCCACCGTCCAGCAGTTGGCCGGCGCGGCGGGAGGCGCGATCCTCATCTCCGCCTTCACCATCGGCGCGAACGCTCCTCAGGCGGGTGCCCTCAGCGCCGCCCAGAGCATCGACGCCGGACAGGCCGCCTTCACCGTCGCTGCGATCCTCGCCCTCGGCGCCGTCGTCGGCGCGCTCTTCGTCAGCAAGGCCCGCGCCACTCATGACGGGTGATCCGCGTGGATCTCACGAAGACAGCGGACCACTAGCCCCGTGCTGTGTCAGCACAGGCTCACCCTGCTCTGAGCGGCCGCTCCTGGGAGCCGGCCTCGTCGATGGCCTGGATGTACCGGGTGATGGAGTCGCGGTTGTGGGTGAGGAAATCGATCTTCTCCGACATGCGGTCCCGCTCGGTCACCAGCAGCTCCCGCAATCCGGGCTCGGCGTTCCTCACGACGATGGTCTGCGGCTGGTCCAGGCAGGGCAGGATACTCGAGATGATCCGCGTCGGGATTCCCGAGTCCACCAGCCCACGGACCTTCTTCACCCGGTCCACCAGGTAGTCGTCGTACGTCCTGTACCCGTTGTCCAGACGCCGGGGCGAGATGAGGCCCTGCTCCTCGTAATACCGCAGCATCCGGGCAGGAACGCCCGTCTTCTGGGCGAGCTCGCCGATACGCATTGGACCTCCGGGACATGTGATCGGAACCGCCGATTTGACCTTCACATTAGTGGCAACGTTGACACTTATCAAGATGGCCGGAGCGACCAGCACGCGCTACGAGCATCTGGCATTGGTAACGACCACGTGTACGAGGAGAACCTTTGAAGAAGTCGCAGATGATCCTGGGTATGCACCTGGGCAACGGCTACGGGTCCCAGAGCTCAGCCTGGCGGGCCCCCAACGTGAACCCGGCGAACTATGCGAGCTTCGACGCGCAGGTCCGGTACGCGCAGGCCGCCGAGCGCGGGAAGTTCGCCTTCCTGTTCCTCCCGGACTTCCCCGGACTACAGGCCGACGTGGATCATGAAGCACCGCAGATCACCCTCGATCCGATGATGACCCTCGCGGCGATCGCCCGGGCCACAGAGCGCATCGGGCTCGTCGCCACCGGTTCCACGACGTTCAACGAGCCCTTCAACATCGCCCGCCAGTTCAAGGCCCTGGACGTGATGAGCCACGGACGCGCCGGATGGAATGCGGTCACCACCAGCGACCCCAATGCTGCAGCGAACTTCGGCCAGGGCATCGCGCCCCGGCCGCAGCGATACCAGCGTGCCCACGAGACTATCCAGATCACCCAGGCCCTCTGGGGTAGCTGGCAGCAGGACGCGTGGATCAAGGACCAGAAGACCGGGCGGTTCGCTCACCCCGACAAGATCCAGCCCATCAACATGCAGGGCGAGTACGTCGCCTCCCGCGGACCGCTGCCCATCCCACCGTCCGAGCAGGGCCAGCCCGTCATCTTCTCCGCCGGAGGAGGCGCCAACGGGCTCGAGATCGCCGGACGCTACGCCAACGGCGTCATCGGCGCCACATTCACCATCGACGACGCCCGCAGGCAACGCCAGGCCTACCGCGAGGCCGCAGCGAAAGCAGGGCGGAACCCCGACGAGATCAAGTTCTTCGCCGGAGTCATGCCCGCCATCGGGAAGACCAAGCGTGACGCCCTGGACCGGCGCGTGCAGCTGGCAGAGCTCACGGCAGCATCCCGCGTCCCCTACCTCGGCTCGATGCTCAACCTTCAACTCGGTCCAAGCCAGATCGACGAACCCCTGACTGCTCAGCAGCTGGCGGCTGCGTCGCCGAGCCCGTTCGACCCCCGCTCCCCACGAGCCCTGGAGGTTGCACGCGAGGGATGGACGCTCCGCGACATCCTCGCCCACGGGGTCATCGACTACCACCCCACCCCTGTCGGTACCGCGTCCGTGACCGCGGACCACCTGCAGGAATGGTTCGAAGCCGGGGCCTGCGACGGATTCTGGGTGTCCATCGACGTGAACGAGGACGGCATCGACACCTTCGTCGACGAGGTCGTCCCCCTCCTGCAGGAGCGCGGCGTCTACCACCACGACTACGACGGCGCCACTCTCCGCGACCACCTCGGCGCCCCCGCCCACTACGGACTCGACCCCCGCCTCGCCCTCCAGTAACGACCGACAGGAGCGTGTGAGATAACGGACGTCACGTGGAGACTTGACCATCACCCGGAGTTGACGGTGTCGATTGGTGAGCTCACCTCACGACCACCTGAGGCGGGCGGAGCCGGGGGTGAGTCCTGTCCTGCGTCCTCGTCCCGACGTCGATTGGTCCGTGGGCCAGCTGCCTGGACGCCAGCGGTACGAGATCGTCCGCCCCTGGGATACGGGCTGTTGCTGGTGCGCACAGGACGTAGTGGGCCGGGAGATACGGGTATCCGGCTGGCCCGGTGGGGTGGGTGGTACTCGTGCGCGCTGCAGGTCCCCCCCGTAGCTTCTACAGCACCAGGGCGCCCGCGCCGGCTCCCGTGCACGGGAGTGCCGGGAGCGTCCCTGTTCGACAGTCCCGCTCGGAATGGAGCTCGATGCCTACTTCTCTTATGCTGTCAGGACCTTCTGGGCGGGAGCAGGCATGAGGATCACCCTCCTGGCGGACTCCTGCACGACGGGCTGGCTGAACTGGGGCCATGGTGAACTGTGGCTGACGCCGCATCACGTGGTGCGGATCGGTCGGCGTGAGCTCACCCTGAGGTCCGCCGCGAAAGGTGGTGCGATGGGCGGTGCCGTCGCTGCGGCAGGAGGTCTGGGACTCCTCGCAGTGCAGGCGGCGGACAAGAAATTCGCCAGTGGTCGACCCGCACCCGGCGCGGTGGTCGAGGTCGAGAAGGACACCTGGGAGGGCGAGCTCGACGGTCAGCCGAAGGCCTTGATTCTCGGCCGCGACGATATCGACTCCCTCGACTATCGGCACGGAATCAGCTCTTCCCGCCTGCACATCAGGATGACCGACGGACGTGAGCACAAGCTGCTGTGGTTGCCCAATCCTCATGCCGGGAATCTCCTCGCCCACGCTTTCGGTCCCCGGATGCACCGATCGTGACGGGCAGCGTAGCGGCACCGTTCCACGGACACCGTGATCAGCCGGAATTCGGTTCCCATCAGTACAGGCTGCGTTCACGCCGCTGACACGTGATCTCCCGATGGCTGTCAGCATCCCTGCCTACCGTCGGACCCATGAGCTTCGATCTCGATCTTCGTCCTGTTCACGCCCTGTCGGTCCTCGCGGCAGGATCGACCGTCCACGCAGCAGGACGTTCGCGTTCCATCACTGTCGGGCTCCGACTGGCCGAGGCAGTCCACGTACGGCAGGCCCTGCACAACACGGGTCTGTCCCCGTCGGACTATCGCCGAGTCCTCCGGCAGTTCCTCGGCCGCGACGTCGAATCCCTGGTGCAGATCGATCGTCATGAACTGCGGCCATTGCTGCGCCGGCTGGACTCGCTCTGACCGCTTTCGAGCGGAATCGTCAGCCGGTGGGAAGTCGCGTTACGTCCTACGTGCCGGGCACGGGCACGGGCAGCGCCGTCGGGCAGGGTTACCGGGTCGGGTCGGAGGGTGACGCGTGCACCGTTCATACCGTTGCTCGACGCACAGCTCGAGCGTAGGTTGACTGCATGGATCGAGCCCCTGCGAGTCGGTTGCCGGTCGTGCCGGTCGTGCCGGTCGTGCCGGTCGTTGCGCCGGTGCTGGCCCTGGGTGGTGGGGCAGCTCTCCTGATGGCCGAGCGGATCGGTTTCATCAGTGAGGCGGCCGAGCAGGTCTCGACGCTTCTGTGGCTCGGAGGGTGGGTGGTGATCGTCTGGGCACTACTGCTCCTGGGTGCCCAGCTGGTGACGCTGGGCGTGCAGCTTCACGCTCATCGGTCCGTCAGTCGCTGGGACGCTTGCAGTGTCGGAGCGACGACCCTCCTTCTTGGCGTGGTGATCGCGAGTCATCCGCTGTGGGGAACAGGATCGGGCGTCGGAGGCTGAGGGCATCACTCGAACAGGACCTCGTCGGGGATGGCAGAAGGATTGCATCCCGTAGTTCAGGGCAAGAAAAAACCGCTGGAGTCAGGACCTTCACCCTGATTCCAGCGGTTCGTGGTGGAGCTAAGGGGATTCGAACCCCTGACCCCCTGCATGCCATGCAGGTGCGCTACCAGCTGCGCCATAGCCCCGTGCCGTGCTGCTCCAGGAGGCCTTCACCCCGCCGAAGCAACTTGACCAGTCTAGTAAATTCTCGCGACTTCGCCAAATCGGCCGTTCGGGCATCTCAGCCCTCCAGGGGCTCCACGGGAAGCGACCCCAGACCCACGTTGTGCTCGGTCAACTGCCACGAGAACAGCGCTCCGGATCTGCCGACGACCTCGTGCACTTCCGACCAGTGGCAGTTCGAGAGTCCCGCAAGGGCACCCCAGCGCTCCGGGGGCAGCCCCATCAGGGCGGCCAGGGCCGCCCTGATCGCTCCACCGTGGCTGACGACCACGAGGGTCTCCGACGGCGCGATGCTGGCGACGGCATCCGTCACCGCGGCGAGCATGCGCTGTCCCACCTCGATCCGGTTCTCCGCACCACCGGCCCGCACTTCGGGGTCTCCCCCGCGCCAGGCGGCGTTGTCGTCCGCGAACTGCTCGTCGATGGCGGCGAAGGACAGTCCCTGCCACTCGCCGGCGTCGGTCTCACGCAGCCGCACGTCGTAGGAGACGTCCATGCTGCTGAGACCGGCCAGTGCGGCGGCGGTGTCGGCCGCGCGCCGCAGGTCGGACGAGATGATCATCGAGGGCTGCCGCGTGACGAGGACCTCTGCGGCGCGCGCAGCCTGCTCACGACCCGTGTCGTCGAGGTCGATGTCCTCCTGGCCCTGGAACAATCCGGACCGGTTCCACTCCGTGCGCCCGTGGCGCCAGAAGATGATCCGCCGGGCCGCCGGATGGGTGTGGGGGTTCCGCGTCACTCCGCGGCGTCGTCGGCTGCTAAGACCTGTGGTGAGGTCTGCAGCTCACCCTCGAGCTGGAGGTCCACGGACGGGCAGTCCTTCCAGAGCCGGTCCAGGGCGTAGAACACCCGGTCCTCCTCGTGCTGGACGTGGACGATCACCTCGGCGTAGTCGAGGAGGACCCAGCGGCCCTCACTGCGCCCCTCACGCCGCACGGGCTTCAGGCCCTGCTTGGACAGTTCCTCCTCGATGCCGTCGACGATGGCATTGACCTGCCGCTCACTCGGCGCGGACGCGATGACGAAGACGTCCGTGATCGCCAGCCTGTCGCTGACGTCGAGGGCGACGATATCCTGGGCGATCTTGTCCGCCGCGGCGTGCGCCGCGGTGCGGGCAATGCCGATGGACTGTTCGGTAGCGCTCACTGATCTCCTTGTGTGGTGCCAGCGGTTTCACCCATTGAGGGAGCTGACGGTCATCATTATCCCGGTTGCGAGCGCTGCTGCGCCCACCCCGAGCAACGAATACTGGATATAGCGCAGCCGGCGCAGCCGTCCGAGGCCGGCGGTCATGGCGTCGAGTGGCTCCAGGCCGAACGCGCTCCGGGCCCCGATCGGTTCCGTCGGGCCGCCGTCTAAAGAGCTTGCAGACACGCCCTCGCCCGTGGCGGGGTTCCGCTCGGGACGCGGGATGACCACCGGTATCAGCGAGGTCGACGGCGCCCGCAGGACGGATCGCGTGCCGCCCGGAAGCCGGACGAACTCGGGTGGCGCGACGAACGAGAGGTTGTGTGCCGCGGTCGGATCATGGGGGACGGACGGCTGCGGCGGACCCTGCGCCGCGACCTGCTGGATGTTACGGGCGCGGGCGTTGAGGGCAGCCGCCCGCTCGGCCAGCGCCTGCTGGCGTGCCAGCATCGCGGGGTCCACGGAGAACGGGTCGTCGGTGGCCGCGGCCTGCAGGCCGGCCGCGTGCGCGGCGGCGTCCTCGATCAGCGCGTTGCGCCTGGCGAGGGCCTCCTCGATGCTCATGTCCTCGACGCGGCGCGTATCCGTCCCCCGGGAGGCCGTATCGGCGAGGGGCCGCCGCGCGCCGTCGTCCGCCTGTGCCTGCTGCTGCCGACGGCGGTCCCTGCGCCCGCCCGGCAACGGTTCGGTGGAGCGCACGGCCAGGGACGCACCATAGCCGACGGCAGGGCCCGCCGCGTCCGGCCGGACCGACGGGTCGACGGCGACCGCCGACACGCCGTCGGCGGTGGGGGCGACAGCCCTGCCCTGCGACCGCAGCAGCCTCAGTTGCCTGCGGGTCGGTAGTTCGACGCGCACACCCTCGAGCAGGGCGGCCTGGTGCTCGGCCAGGGCGCGCAGGGCCCCCAGCGCTTCCCGGTTCCGTGCGGAGATCTCCGACTCCTGCGCTCCTGGCGCTGGACGGTCGGTCTCCTGCGACCCGGCCGTCCGTACGGCGTCCTCTGCCTTGCTCATCGCTGATTCATCCAGTCGGTTGTTTCTCGCCCTCGACGCCCGAGGACGGTGCGCCCTCCTGCCGGATGTCGCGCCGGTAGAGCCGGTGCTTGGCGATGTACTGCACGACGCCGTCGGGCACCAGGTACCAGACCGGCTTGCCCTCGCCCACACGGCGCCTGCAATCGGTACTGGAGATCGCCATGGCCGGCACTTCCAGGAGGCTCACGTCGCGCCCGCGGCCGTTCAGCTCGTGCCCTGGCCGCGTCACCCCGATGAAGTGCGCCAGGGACCAGAGTTCCTCGGCGTTCTTCCACGTGAGGATCTGGGCCATGGCATCCGCGCCGGTGATGAAGAACAGTTGCGCATCCGGCCGTTCGACCTTCAGGTCGCGCAGCGTGTCGATCGTGAAGGTGGGGCCCGGCCGGTCGATGTCCACGCGGCTCACCGTGAAGCTGGGGTTCGACGCCGTGGCGATCACGGTCATCAGGTACCGGTGCTCGGCCGCCGTGACGTCCTTGTCGGCCTTCTGCCAGGGCTGGCCCGTCGGGACGAAGACCACCTCGTCCAGATCGAAGACCGATGCGACCTCGCTGGCGGCCACGAGGTGACCGTGGTGGATCGGATCGAAGGTGCCGCCCATGACGCCGAGGCGCCACGGCGAACCATCACGATGCCGCTGCCGGAGGCCACCCATGACGTCCCGCTCGATACCCTCTGCCACCAGGACTGCTAGTGCCGGTTCGCTTCGCCGTGATCGTGGTTGTTCGCGTGCTGCTTGTGCGGGTCGATGTGCTCTTCGACGGCCTCGTGGCGGTTGCGCACGTTGGAGAAGGAGATCGTCACGATCATCAGGG
>NZ_CP024915.1:1322390-1332405 GCF_002953615.1 Arthrobacter agilis
CCGTACGCGATCGCCGGCATCGGCAGCTCGGAGTGGGTTTCCATGGCTTCGTTCGCCAGCAGTGCGCTGCCGAGGGAGTAGAGCATCGTGGTTCCTCTGTCGGGTCAGGTTCTGCCGGTGGTTCCGGTCCGGCGTGGGCATTTCCTCCAATGGTACGCGCAACGGGGCACGGGGCTCCGCCGACGGGAGGTCCGTCAGCGCCGGACGTGCCCCTCGCCCTGCACGATCCACTTGGTCGTCGTGAGCTCGGCCAGCCCCATCGGTCCCCTCGCGTGCATCTTCTGCGTGGAGATCCCGACCTCGGCCCCGAGGCCCAGTTCGCCGCCGTCGACGAACCGTGTCGATGCGTTGACCAGCACGGCGGCGGAGTCCACGCCGGCCACGAACTCCTCGGAGGACGCGAGGCTGTTGGTGATGATGGCCTCGCTGTGCCCGGTGCTCCAGCGTCGGATGTGCTGCAGCGCCTCGTCGACGCTGTCCACGGTGCGGACTGCGAGGTCGAGCTGCATGTATTCGCGGTTCCAGTCGTCGTCGGTCGCCGACGGGGCAGCCGTCCCCTCGGGCAGGAACGCACGCGAGCGGTCGTCGACGTGGAGCGTCACCCCGGCGCGCGAGAGGGCGGCGAGGACTGCAGGAGCGGCTCCGGAGCGGCTGTGCACGAGGAGGGTCTCGACCGTGTTGCAGACGCTGGGGCGCTGCGTCTTGGCATTGAGCAGGATGTCGACGGCCATCTCCTCGTCGGCGCTCTCGTCGAGGAGGATGTGCACGTTGCCCTCGCCGGTCTCGATCACGGGGACCCGGGCGTTCGTGACGACGGACTGGATGAGCTCGCGTCCGCCGCGCGGGATCAGCACGTCCACGCGTCCGCGGGCCTCCATGAGCACGCGGGCGCCCTCCCGCCCGAACTCGTCGATGGTGAGGACGGCGTCATCGGGCAGCCCGTGGTCCTCGAGGGTGTCCCGGATGATGCCAACGAGCGCCGCGTTCGTGGCGGCGGCCGCGCTGCCCCCGCGGAGGATCACGGCATTCCCGCTCTTCAGGGCCAGGCCGGCGATGTCGACCGTGACATTCGGGCGGGCCTCGTAGATCGCCGCGACCACGCCGAGGGGCACCCGGACCTGCCGCATCCGGAGCCCGTTGGGCAGGGTCTCCGCACGCACGGCGGTCCCGACGGGATCAGGAAGGGCGGCCAGCTGGGCGAGTGCATCCGCGAGCCGGCCGATGCGCTCCGGGTCCAGGCTCAGCCGGTCCAGCAGGTAGTCGGAGGTCCCGGCGGCACGGCCGCGCTCGACGTCGGCCCGGTTGGCGGCCAGCACGAGGTCCCGCCGGGCGACCAACGCGTCGGCGATCGCCAGCAGCACGCGGTCCTTGCGGGCGCGGTTTGCCCGGCCGAGGATCCTCGAGGCGGTCCTGGCCCGGTCCGTGATCGCGTGGACCGCCGCGGTGAGCTGTTCCGGGGTGAGCGACGGCGTGTCGTCGGTCCGGGCGGTCGTGGGCTCAGCCTGCAGATCGGTCATCCCAGCAGTCTAGCGAGGAGCCGGTTCGGAGGACGCCCGGAGGTCGGGTTATGACGCGGCGGCAGGCCGCAGCACCACGAGGTCGTTCACGTGCACCACGGAACGCTCGTACTCGGCGCCCAGCTCCTCCGCGAGATCATGCGTGGAGCGTCCGAGCATGCGCGGCAGCTCGGACGAGCTGTAGTTGACGAGTCCGCGCGCCACCACGGTCCCGTCGCTGCTCACGAGCTGCACGGGGTCACCGGCCTCGAAGACGCCGGAGACGCCGACCACTCCCGCGGGGAGGAGGGACCGCCGCCGCTCCCCCACGGCGCGGACGGCACCGTCGTCGAGCACGAGGGTGCCGAGGACCCTCGCGAGGTGGGCCAGCCAGAGCAGGCGGATGGGCTGCCGCTTGCCGGTCGCCGTGAACCAGGTGCCCACGTCCTCGCCGCGCAGCGCAGCGGCGGCATTCGCTGTGGACGTCACGAGCGCGGGGATGCCGGAGGCCGCCGCGATGGTGGCGGCCTCGACCTTCGTGACCATGCCGCCCGTGCCGACGCCCGCCTTGCCTGCACGCCCGATCGTGACACCGTCCAGGTCGGCCGGCGACTCCACGAGCGGGATGCGCAGGGCACCCTCGCTGGGTGGGCCGTCGTAGAGCGCATCGACGTCGCTGAGGAGCACCAGCGCCTCCGCCTTGACGAGGTGGGCGACGAGGGCGGCCAGGCGGTCGTTGTCCCCGAAGCGGATCTCATGGCTGGCCACGGTGTCGTTCTCATTGACGATCGGCACGACGCCGAAGTTCAGGAGCCGCTCCATCGCCCGGTGCGCGTTGGCGTAGTGGGACCGCCGGACCAGGTCGTCCGCGGTCAGCAGGATCTGGCTCACGGTCACGCCGTGCGCGGCGAAGGCCTGCGAGTACTGCGCCATCAGCAGGCCCTGGCCGACGCTCGCTGCGGCCTGCTGCGTGGACAGCTGCGCGGGACGCCGGGCGAGACCCAGCGGCGCCAGACCTGCCGCGATCGCACCGGAGGACACGAGGATCACCTCGGTCCCCGCGGTGCGCCGCGCGGCGAGGACATCGGCGAGGCCCACGAGTGCCTCGCCGGAGATGCCGCCCGAGACGGACGTCAGGGACGACGAACCGACCTTGACGACGATCCTCCGCGCGGACGGTAGTCCCGCCCGGGAGGCCAGCGGATGCAGTGACGTGTCCAGGCCCATGGCTAGCCCTCGGACTCGCCGTCCGCTTCTTGCCGCGTAGGGGCAGGCCGCATCCGCTTCTGCACCGATTCGGTCCAGATGCCGGCCTTGCGGTCCGCCTCGAGATCGGCCCGGGCGGCAGCCTTCGCCTCCTTGCGCTCCTGGTACTCCTCACGCTTCTGCTCGCGCGTCGGCCGGACGTACTCGGCCAGGCGCAGGTCGGAACCGCGCGGTCCGGCGAGCAGCTCGGCGCCGCCCATCATCGTGGGCTCCCAGTCGAAGACGACGCCGTCGCCCTCGCCGATCACCACGGTGTCGCCGGGCTTGGCGCCGACCTTGAACAGCTCCTCCTCGACACCGACCTTGGCCAGGCGGTCCGCGAGGTAGCCGACGGCCTCGTCGTTGGTGAAGTCGGTCTGCTTGACCCAGCGTTCGGGCTTCTCGCCGAGCACGCGGAAGAGGGGAAGGGCGTCCTTCTCCTCGAGGCGGATCCGGAACGGTGCGGCGTTGACGCCTCGGGGGCGCAGCACGGGCGGCGCGACCTTCGGAGGTGCGGCGGCAACGGTCCTGCGCGCGTTCTCGACGATCTCCGCCATCGCGAACCCGAGCTGGCGCAGTCCCTCGTGGCTCGACGCGGACACCTCGAAGACGCGGTAGCCGCGCTCCTCGAGCTCGGGACGGACGAAGTCCGCCATGTCCCGTCCGTCCGGCACATCCACCTTGTTGAGGGCGACGAGGCGCGGGCGCTCGTTGAGGGGGACGACGTCGCCGTCGGGCCCTGCGTAGCTCATGTCCACCGAGTACTTCTCGAGCTCACGCTCGATGATGCCGAGGTCCTTCAGCGGATCGCGGTCCGTCTCGAGGGCGGCGCAGTCCAGCACGTGCACGAGGGCGGCGCAGCGCTCCACGTGGCGCAGGAAGTGGTGGCCGAGGCCCTTTCCCTCGCTCGCACCCTCGATCAGGCCGGGGACGTCCGCGATGGTGAAGCGCGTGGAACCCGCTTCGACGACGCCCAGGTTCGGCACGAGCGTGGTGAAGGGGTAGTCGGCGATCTTCGGGCGGGCCGCCGACATCGCGGCGATCAGGCTGGACTTTCCGGCGGAGGGGAAGCCCACGAGGGCGATGTCCGCGATGGACTTGAGCTCGAGGACGACATCCCGCTCGTCACCGGGGATGCCGAGCAGCGCGAACCCCGGTGCCTTGCGCTTCTGCGAGGACAGCGCGGCATTGCCGAGGCCGCCCTGGCCGCCGGCCGCCGCGACGAACTCGGTGCCTTCACCGACGAGGTCGGCGAGGACCTCGCCGTCCTTCGACTTGACCACGGTGCCGTCCGGCACCGGCAGGACGAGAGTCTCCCCGTTCTTGCCGCCGCGCCAGTCACCCATCCCGTTGCCGCCGTTCGTGGCATGCCGGTGGGGGGCGTGATGGTAGTCGAGGAGCGTGGTGGTCTGGTGGTCGACGCGGAGGATGACGTTACCGCCGTCGCCGCCGTTACCGCCGTCGGGCCCACCGAGGGGCTTGAACTTCTCGCGGTGGACAGAGACGCAGCCGTGGCCGCCGGTGCCTCCGGATACGTGCAGGACTACGCGGTCAACGAAACTCGCCACGTCGGTCTCCTTCTACAAATGCTTCACTGTGCCGAGTCGGGTCGGCTTAAAAGAAGGTGGGGCGAGCCATAGAGGCTCACCCCACCCGAATGCTTGGTGCACCGTGCGCTGGCAGAGACTACTCTGCTGCCGCGCCCACGATGTTGACGACCTTGCGTCCACGACGGGTACCGAATTCCACGGCACCTGCCTCGAGTGCGAACAGGGTGTCGTCGCCGCCGCGGCCGACATTGGCGCCCGGGTGGAAGTGGGTGCCGCGCTGGCGGACGATGATCTCGCCGGCCTTGACGACCTGGCCGCCGAAGCGCTTGACGCCGAGGAACTGTGCGTTCGAGTCGCGACCGTTGCGAGTGGAGCTTGCGCCCTTCTTATGTGCCATGAGTTATGCCTGCCTTCGCTGAAGTGTCTACGTGACCGATCGGTAGCCCGAAGGGACTACGCGATGCCTGTGATTTTGACGCGGGTCAGTTCCGAACGGTGACCCTGGCGCTTCTTGTAGCCGGTCTTGTTCTTGAACTTCTGGATGACAATCTTCGGTCCACGAAGATTCTCGACGATCTCGGCAGTGACGGTGACCTTCGCGAGGTCCTCCGCTGCGGAGGTGATCTTGGCGCCGTCTACCAGAAGGAGGGCGGGAAGCTTGAACGTGCTTCCTGCCTGACCGGTGACGCGGTCAAGGGTAACGAGGTCTCCTACAGAAACCTTTTCTTGGCGGCCGCCTGCGCGGACAATCGCGTACACCACTTGGGAACTCACTTCTCTCGACAATCTTGACTTCTGATGAAAAAACCTGGGTGCGCCTCGGCGGCAATCCTGGGGTTGCTCGTCGTGCGAGACCCGCACTGGTGCCTTCGACGTCGCCGCCCGGAGGCCGCTCGTGTCTGCTGGACATCCCAGTCTGCGAATCCTGCGCAGTTGCCGCCGGACATGCCGGTTGACAGGCAAGTGCACCGAGGGTTCAGATTACGCCAGTACAGCGCCCTCCCGCAAATCAGCGGGCGCTCGGCGCGCGGCAGCGCGGGCCCTCGGGGCGTCGAAGAAGTCCCGTTCATAGGCGGCGGACCAGCGGAAGGCCGCAAGCATCGCCGTGCGTTCGACCGGGGACGCCCGTCGGTGCGCGCCGTCGGCGATCTGCTTGGCGCGCGCGGTGGCCTCCGCAAAGCCGGGGTCGGCGTAGGTCGCGATCCATGCGGCGTAGGGATGCGGGCCGGACGGGCCGTGGCCTCCGGGTCTTCCCTGCGGTCTCTCCTGCACCCTCTCCTGCACCCTCTCCTGCACGTGGTCGCCGACCGCTGCGTAGAGCCAGAAGCACGGCAGGACGGCGGCGACGAGTTCCGCGTACGATCCCCGCCCGGCGACGGCCCGGAGGTGGTCGCAGTAGGCGCGGGTGACGGGACCCGCATCGCCCTCCCCTGCCCGGATGCCGGTCTTCCCCGACAGCCAGGTCCGGTGCAGCTCCGCCTCGGTCTGCAGGCACGACGTCGCCGCGGACAGCCAGAACAGCTGCTCGTCCTCGGCCGGCGCCATGGCGGCGGCACGGGCCAGGACGGCGGAGTAGTCGCGGAGGTACAGCGCGTCCTGCTGCAGGTAGTAGGCGAAGTCGGTCGCGGGAAGGTCCCCCTCCATCAGCGCGGTGAGGAAGGGCAGCTCCAGGAGGTTCCTGCGCAGTTCCCCGATGTCGCGCCAGGCGAGCTCCGTGAAGCGCTGGTGCGCGCGAGGATCAGGTCCGGCGTGGAAGTGGTGCACCGGTCCGCTGCCTGCTCCCACGTCCAGCAGGTCGGCGCCCTGCAGTGCCCCTTCGAGCCAGGACTTCGCCTCCCGAACCGCCGTGGGCCAGTCGCCGGTCACGGCGAACCGCGTGGCGATCGCGGACGACAGCGAGCAGCCCGTACCGTGCGTGTTCTCGGTCGGCACCCGGCAGCCGTCGAGGACCACGGTGTCCGGGCCGCCCGTTGCGTCCTGCGGGGCGGGAATGAGGGCGTCCGGGCATCGTTCGCCGGGCAGGTGCCCGCCCTTCACCAGCACCCGGGTGCCGAGCCGGACCGCGAGGACCCTCCCCTGCTCGAGCGCTGCGGACCAGGAGGCGGCAGGATCCGCTCCGACGAGGACGGCGAGCTCCGCGATGTTCGGGGTCACCAGCGACGCACGCCGGGCGAGGTCGACGACGGCGCGTACCGCGTCGTCGTCGAGCAGCCGCGCACCGCTGGTGGCGACCATGACCGGATCGAGCACGACGACCGGCGGGCGGGCGTGGTCGAGCCATGCGCCGACGCAGCGCGCCACGGCGGCGGACCCGAGCATCCCGATCTTCACGGCGTCGATGCGCACGTCCTCGGCGATGGCGTCGAGTTGCTGCCGGAGGAAGTCCGTGGGCGGGGTGTGCACCGCGGTCACGCCGCGGGTGTTCTGCGCCGTCAAGGCGGTCACCACGGCCATCGCGTACCCGCCCGTGGCGCTGATGCTCTTGATGTCCGCCTGGATCCCGGCGCCGCCGCTCGGATCCGAGCCGGCGATGCTCAGGATGTTGGGGATCCCGGAGATCGGATCGCACGCTGTTCGGGCAGTGTCCATGACTGACATCCCTCCGCTAGGCACGGGCGCGAGGCCCACTAGATCAGGTTCGACGGGTGTGATCTCAGCCCTGCATCCGGCAGGGCACCCCGTGTCACCGACCAGCCTATAGCAGCCGGGCGCCCATGGACGGGACACGCGAAGGCCGGAGCCCCTGGGGACTCCGGCCTTCGCGTGCCTGCCGATCCGTCGTGCGTGGAGCTGCTACAGCTCCGACGCCGGCACGCCGACGCCGAAGATCAGCGGCTCCGCACCGGACGGCTCCGGCTTCCGCGCGATCGGCCCGGCCTTGGCGACGTGCCGCGTCCCGGAGGGCTCGGCGGCGGTCTCGGCACCCTGGGTCTCGATCGTGGTGTCCGCGGCGCCCTGCGCGCTGCGGGCGACCCGGCGTCGCGGCCGGGACCGGCGCGCCGGCGCCTCGGGCGCGGGAACGACGACGGGAGGCGCGGCGCTGGTCGCGGGGACCGCCCGGACGTCGGCGGCCTCCTCGCGGTCGCCGTCTGCCGCGGCGCCGTCTGCCGCGGCACCGTCGCCAGCGGGCGCGACGTCGACGGCCGGGACGTCCACATCGGCCGGCCGGCGGTTGAAGGCCTCGCTCAGGCTGTCCAGCGTCAGGCGCGTCGCGGGTGCCTCCTGGGCCTCCTCGACGGCCGGCCGACGGCTCTCCGCCCGTGGCAGGGTCACTGTCTCGCCGTTGATCGTCAGCACGGCTTCCGTGACCTGGACGTCGGCGTCGGCAGGGGCCTGCTCCGCGTGCTCCTCGTGGGCGTGGTGCGTGGCGGCCGCGATGCTGGCGAGGGCGGCCCGGGCCGCTTCGGCCTTCGCCGCGCGGTCAGGGGTCTCGGCCACGGGGGCCGGGGGCAGTGCGATGCCCTCGTCCTGCTGGTTGCCGCGTCCCCGGTTGCGCTTGCGCTCGCTCCGGGACGGCTTGTCCTGGCGCAGCTGCTGCTGGTTGTCGGGCGCAGGCACGGAACGGCGGTGCTCCACGGGCTCCATGTGGGTGACGACGCCGCGGCCCGCACAGTGTTCGCAGTCCTCGCCGAAGACCTCGAGCAGGCCCGTGCCCATGCGCTTGCGCGTCATCTGGACGAGCCCCAGCGAGGTCACCTCGGCGACCTGGTGCTTGGTCCTGTCACGGCCGAGGCATTCGACGAGACGGCGCAGCACGAGGTCGCGGTTCGCCTCGAGCACCATGTCGATGAAGTCGATCACGATGATCCCGCCGATGTCGCGGAGCCGCAGCTGGCGCACGACCTCCTCGGCCGCCTCGAGGTTGTTCTTCGTGACGGTCTCCTCGAGGTTGCCGCCGCTGCCGGTGAACTTGCCCGTGTTGACGTCGACCACGGTCATGGCCTCGGTCCGGTCGATCACGAGCGAGCCGCCCGACGGCAGGAACACCTTGCGCTCCAGGGCCTTCGAGATCTGCTCGTCGATGCGCGAGGCGGCGAAGATGTCCTCGTCGCCCGTCCACTTCTCGAGCCTGCCGACGAGGTCCGGCGCCACGTACATGACGTAGGCCTCGATGGTGTCCCAGGCCTCCTCGCCGGAGACGACGAGCTTGGAGAAGTCCTCGTTGAAGACGTCGCGGACCACCTTGATGGTGAGGTCGGGCTCACCGTAGAGGAGTTCGGGCGCCAGGGTCTTGGTCGAGCCGGCCTTGCGCTCGATCTCCTCCCACTGGGCACGGAGGCGGTTGATGTCGTGCGTCAGCTCCTCCTCGCTGGCACCCTCCGCCGCCGTCCGGACGATCACGCCGGCGTTCTCGGGCAGGCGGTCCTTGAGGATCCGCTTGAGGCGGTTGCGCTCGACGTCGGGCAGCTTGCGGGAGATACCGGTCATGGAGCCGCCGGGCACGTACACGAGGTAGCGGCCGGGCAGGGAGATCTGGCTCGTGAGCCTCGCACCCTTGTGGCCCACCGGGTCCTTCGTGACCTGCACGAGGACGGGATCGCCCGACTTCAGCGCGAGTTCGATGCGGCGCGGCTGGCCGTCGAGGCCGGCCGCGTCCCAGTTGACCTCTCCGGCGTACAGGACGGCGTTGCGGCCGCGTCCGATGTCGACGAACGCCGCCTCCATGCTCGGCAGCACGTTCTGCACCTTGCCGACGTACACGTTGCCGATCAGCGAGTCCTGCTGCGTCCTGGACACGAAGTGCTCCGCGAGGATGCCGTCCTCGAGGACGCCGATCTGGATCCTGTCATCGCGCTGGCGGACGATCATCTGGCGGTCCACGGATTCGCGGCGGGCGAGGAACTCGGCCTCGGTGATGACCTGGCGGCGGCGGCCCGTGTCACGGGACTCGCGGCGGCGCTGCTTCTTGGCCTCCAGCCGGGTGGAGCCGCGGACGCTGGTCACTCGGTCCGAGACGGGCTCGCTGGACTGGCGGGGAGCCCGCACGCGCGTGACGGTGTTGGGCGGATCGTCGTCCTCGCCGCCGGTCAGCTCGAGGTCCTGGTCTCCACGGCGGCGACGACGACGACGGCGCGACGTGACGCCCGCGCCCTCCTCGGGGCCGTTCGCCGGGGACCGTCCGTCGGTGTCCTCAGGACCCTCTGTCTGGCCGTCGTCGGTTCCGGCGTCGGCCTGGCCGGCATCGCTGCGGCTGCGCGTGCGACTCCGACGGCTGCGACGCGAGCGACGACCGGACTCGTCCGACTCCTCCTCGTCCGTGTCCTCCTGCGGCGGCGCCACCTTCACGGACGGCACGGTGACGGTGCTGAGATCCGGTGCGTGGAAGAGCAGCGACAGCGGCGACTCGGGGACCGCGAAGGGATCGAACCGGTTTTCGTCCGACGGCATGTCCTCCTGGCCGGCATCGACCTGCGTGATGTCGCCCTGCGCGGCTCCGTCCTGGGGCTGCGCGGACTGCCGGGACTCGGACGCGGCGTCCGGGCGCCCTGCGGGAGTGTCGGCTGCTGCGGGAGTGCCGTCTGCTACGGGTTCCGCCACTGCGGCGTCGTCCGACTGCGCGGGCTCCGACGCCCTGCGGCTGCGGGTCCTCGTCGAGGTACGGCGCGCCCGTGCGGGCTTCTCCTCGGCTGGAACGGCGGGGATCGAGGCGGCGTCCGCTCCGACTGCGTCGGGCGCGTCGGCGGGTGAGGCAGCGGTTGCGGCGTCGGCTGCGGGCGCGTCGGC
>NZ_CP024915.1:1332505-1332578 GCF_002953615.1 Arthrobacter agilis
AGGAGCTCGCCGTCGATGATGTCGAGGTAGGGCTTGATCTCGTCCCAGACGCGCACGAAGGTGTCGTCGTCGA
>NZ_CP024915.1:1332678-1338263 GCF_002953615.1 Arthrobacter agilis
CGGGCTCACCGTCGATGCTGATGCGCTCCGTGACACGCGAGAGGTGCGGGCTGGTGAAACGGCCCGTCCGCAGGTCGTGCGCCAGCAGGATGCTCTCGATCATGCGGGCCGTCGACGTCTTGCCGTTGGTGCCGGTGATGTGGATGATCGGGAAGGCCCGGTTCGGTTCCCCCAGGATCTCCATGGCCCGGTGCAGGGGGGCCATGCGCGGCTCCATCCTGTTCTCCGGCGCGCGGCCCAGGAGTTCCGCGTACACACTCTCCACCGAGAAGGCGTCCAGTCCTGGGCCGCCCCCGGTGCCGTTGGTGTCATCCATGCTGCTGTTCCCGCTTTCCGACGGTGATGCTGAAATCGCTGCCGGCGTCCTCGGCCGCGGTGATGCGGAGCTCCACCGTGAGGGTCTCCGCCCGGATCAGGCCGGCGTTCGCCTCGAGTGCCCCGACCTGCCCGGGCGCGACACCGATGGTGGTGGTGATGCGGTCGCTGATGTCGAGGTCGGCGTCGCGCCGTGCCTGCTGGATGGCGCGGATCGCGTCGCGCGCCGTGCCCTCCGCCGCCAGCTCCTCCGTGACCTCGGTGTCGAGGACGAGGAATCCACCGCCGGGCAGGACCGTCACGGCTTTCGACGCGGCGTCGTTGCCCTCCACCACGGTGTCGAGCGTGTACTCGTGCGGCTCCAGTCCGAGGCCACCGGCGGTGACGCCGCCGTCCTCGTCCGCCGACCAGTCGCCGGACTTCGACGCCTTGATGACGCTCTGCACGTTCCTGCCGAGGCGCGGGCCGGCGGCGCGGGCGTTGACCACGAGGCGCTGGGTGATCCCGAACTCGGCCGGTTCGGCATCGGCCGAGTCGACCAGGCGGACGCCCTTCAGGTTCAGTTCGTCCGCGATGATCGCGGAGTACTGGCCCGAGAGGTCCGCTGCGCCGGGCGCGACGATGGTCAGCTCCCGCAGCGGCAGGCGCACCCGCAGGTTCGCGGCCTTGCGGAGGCTGGAGCCCACGGAGCACACCTGGCGCGTGCGGTCCATCTGCTCGACGAGGTCAGGGGCGGCGGGGAACGCGGCGGCCTCGGGCCAGTCCGTGAGGTGCACGGACCGACCGCCGGTGAGCCCTCGCCAGATCTCCTCCGTCACGAGGGGAAGCAGGGGCGCCGCGACGCGGCACACGGCCTCGAGGCACGTGTAGAGCACGTCGAAGGCGTCCGTGTCCTCGTCGAAGAACCGCTGGCGGCTCCGGCGGACGTACCAGTTGGTGAGCGTGTCCAGGTAGCGGCGCAGGGACTCGCAGGCGTCGCTGATCGTGAAGGCGTCGAGTGACTCGGTGATGTCGCGCACGAGGTTGCCGGTGTTCGCGAGGATGTAGCGGTCGATCGGCTCACGCAGCCGTGCCGCGGCCTCGGGTGTCACGGTCTTCGCCTCGTAGCCCGCGCCGCCGGCGGCCGCGTTGGTGTACAGGCTGAAGAAGTGCCAGACGTTCCACAGAGGCAGGATGACCTGCCGCACGCCGTCGCGGATGCCCTGCTCGGTGACCACGAGGTTGCCGCCGCGGAGGATCGGCGAGGCCATGAGGAACCAGCGCATGGCGTCGGAGCCGTCGCGGTCGAAGACCTCGGAGACGTCCGGGTAGTTGCGCAGGCTCTTGGACATCTTCTGCCCGTCCGAGCCGAGCACGATCCCGTGGCTGATGACATTGCGGAACGCCGGACGGTCGAACAGGGCCGTGGACAGGATGTGCAGCATGTAGAACCAGCCGCGCGTCTGCCCGATGTACTCGACGATGAAGTCCGCGGGGTTGTGCGTGTCGAACCACTGCTCGTTCTCGAACGGGTAGTGCACCTGGCCGTAGGGCATGGATCCGGAGTCGAACCAGACGTCGAGGACGTCCTCGACACGGCGCATCGTGGACCGGCCGGTCGGGTCGTCCGGATTGGGCCGGGTGAGTTCGTCGATGAATGGACGGTGGAGGTCCACCTCGCCCTGCTTGTTCAGCGGGAGCCTGCCGAAGTCGGCCTGCAGCTCGGCGAGCGAGCCGTACACGTCGGTGCGCGGGTACTCGGGGTCGTCCGACTCCCAGACCGGGATGGGGCTGCCCCAGAAGCGGTTGCGGCTGATGGACCAGTCGCGCGCGTTGGCGAGCCATTTGCCGAACTGGCCGTCCTTGACGTTGCCGGGAATCCAGGTGATGTCCTGGTTGAGCTCCACCAAGCGGTCGCGGATCTTCGTCACCTCGACGTACCACGAGGACACGGCGCGGTAGATGAGCGGGTTGCGGCACCGCCAGCAGTGCGGGTAGCTGTGCACGTAGCTGGCCTGCCGCACGAGGCGTCCCTCGGACTTCAGCACGCGGGTGATGTGCCGGTTCGCCTCGAAGACCTGCAGCCCGACGATCTCCGCGAGCGGGCCCCTGCCGAACATCGGCAGGAACTTCGCGCCCTCGTCGACAGAGAGGATCACCTGGATGCCGGCGTCTTCACAGACCTTCTGGTCCTCCTCGCCGTAGGCGGGTGCCTGGTGGACGAGGCCGGTGCCGTCCGTCGTGGTGACGTAGTCCGCCACGAGGATGCGGAAGGCGTTGCGGTAGCCGCCCTCCTCGGGGTCGGCGAGGTAGTCCCACAGCGGCTCGTAGGTGAGCCCTTCCAGCTCGGTCCCGAGGTGGCGGGACGTGACGGCCTCGCGTGCGGCGGCGGCGTCGGCGAAGCCGAGGTCCTTGGCGTAGTTGCCCAGCAGGTCCTCCGCCAGCAGGTAGCGGCCGGCCTTGCCGTCGCGTTCCCCGACCACGACGACGTAGGAGATGTCGGGCCCGACGGCGAGCGCGGCGTTGGTGGGCAGCGTCCACGGCGTCGTGGTCCAGGCGAGGGCCTGCACGCCCGCGAGGTCCTTCGACAGGGCCGTTGCGCCGGCGAGGATCGGGAACGTGACCGTGACGGTCTGGTCCTGCCGGTCCTGGTACACGTCCTCGTCCATCCGGAGTTCGTGGTTGGACAGGGGCGTCTCGTCGTTCCAGCAGTACGGCAGGACCCGGTACCCGCTGTAGGTCAGGCCCTTCTCGTGCAGCGTCTTGAACGCCCAGAGGACGGACTCCATGTACTCCGGGTTGAGGGTCTTGTAGTCGTTGTCGAAGTCCACCCAGCGGGCCTGGCGGGTCACGTAGTCGCGCCACTCCCCCGCGTACTTCATGACGGAGGCCCTGGCGGCGTCGTTGAAGTTGTCGATACCCATGGCGAGGATCTGCTGCTTGTCCGTCATCCCGAGCTGCTTCATGGCCTCGAGCTCGGCGGGCAGGCCGTGCGTGTCCCAGCCGAAGCGGCGCTCGACGCGGTGCCCACGCTGGGTCTGGTAGCGGCCCACGAGGTCCTTCGCGTAGCCGGTGAGGAGGTGTCCGTAGTGCGGGAGGCCGTTGGCGAAGGGCGGGCCGTCGTAGAACACGAATTCGTTGGAGCCGTCGACGCCGGGATTTCGGGCGTCGATGGACGCCTGGAAGGTGCCGTCCTCCTGCCAGTAGCGGAGCACGCGTTCCTCGAGTTCGGGGAAGCGCGGCGAGGCGCTAATTCCGGCGGAGGCACCGCTGTCGTCGGGCGACACGGCTTTCGGGTAGATCTGCGGCATGGTTCTCATCCTGTGTGCGGCGGCGTCGGGGAGTGCAGGAATCCTGCCGTGAGGACGGTTCCCCTTCCGCCCACTGCCGGTTGCCTGACCGGCCGCGGGGGTCCAGGACCCGCGGTACCACCTCACTTGCCGCCGTCGTCCGCCGTGCCACTGGCACGGCAGCCGGGGCCGCCGCTCGTTCCGGCTGTGACGGGCCACCCGTCCGGTTCTACGGGCCGCCACGGAGGGCGGCCTTTCTTCCGGAAGCTCACCGGTGATCGCCGGGTCGACGCTTGTGCCCCCAGTCTAGCGCCGCCGCGATTTCCTTGTCGAAAGGGAACCTGCACATCCGCCGGGCCGGCGGGTGCTGCGAAAGGCGTTGTGGTCCCCACCCGCGCGCGGCAGGCTGGAAGGGACTTCGACCGCGACAGGATGGATACCGCATGCCGACCCCGACCCTCCCCACCGCGTCCGCACCGGACACCGCCCGGCTGCTGCTGGGAGTCTTCCTGCCGACCGTCGCGAAGGGCCCCATCATCCGGCGTCCAAGGGTGGTCGGGCTCTCCGCCCGCCTCGGCCTCGACACGAGGGCCGTCCGCATCCTGCAGGCGATCCACGCGAAGTATCCGTCCGGCCCCCTGATGCTGAAGCTCCCGATCCGGAAGCAGGCGGTGGTGCTGGCGCCCGAAGACGTCCACACCGTCCTGACCGGATCGCCCGAGCCGTTCTCGCCTGCGACCACCGAGAAGCGCGCCGCCCTGTCCCACTTCCAGCCCGCCAACGTCCTGATCTGCCAGGGGCCGGTCCGCACCGTCCGGCGCGCCCTGCAGGAGCAGGTCCTCGACACCAGCCATCCGGTACACCACCTCGCGGATCGATTCGTCCCGGTGGTGGAGGAGGAGATGCAGCAGCTGCTCGCGGAAGCCTCGTCCCGCGGGTCCCTGCCGTGGAGCGATTTCCTGGATGTGTGGTACCGCGTGGTCCGCCGCGTGGTCTTCGGGGACCACGCGCGGGACGACAAGGAACTCACCGCGATGGTGATCCGGCTGCGCAAGGACGGCAACTGGGCGTTCCTGAGGCCGGTGCGCAGGAGGACGCGCGAGCGGTTCCTGGCCCGCGTCGGGCACGAGCTCGCCCACGCCGAACCCGGGAGCCTCGCCGCGGTGCTGGCCGCCGCCCCGAAGGGCGATGGCGGTCGCCCGGGACGAGGTGGACGGGGACGAGTCGGGGCGCCGGTTCCTCCCCTACCTGCGAGCCGTCGTCCTCGAATCACTCCGGCTCTGGCCGACCACCCCGATGATCCTGCGGCAGACGACCGCGCCCGTGCAGTGGGCGCAGGGTCGGATGCCCGCGAAGTGCGGCGTCCTGATCTACTCGCCGTACTTCCACCGGGACGAGCGCCACGTCCAGGGTGCCCACGATTTCTCGCCGGGGCGCTGGCTGTCCGGCGAGCAGGACGACTGGCCCCTCGTGCCGTTCAGCGACGGACCGGTGGTGTGCCCGGGGAAGCAGTTGGTGCTCCTCCTGACGAGCGCCGCGCTGGCCTCGCTGGTGCACGGGCACGATTTCGGCGTCGAGGACGGTCAGGCCCTCGATCCGGCCCGCCCCCTGCCCGGCACCCTGGACAACTTCTCGGTGCGCCTGCGCGTCGTGTCGCGGACGAGCGCCCACGACACGGCTCCTCCGGCCTGAGGGGCAGGCGGCGTTCCTCCCGGACCCGCCGACCTTCCGGCCGGGGACTCCGGGGACGCAGTCCTCAGGTCGCGGCTCCGCTGTGCGGATGATCGCCCAGCCAGGCCCGCGCCCGGTCGGAGTCCTCGAAATGACGGGTGGGGTACGGCGGCCGGTGCACCCGCGTGAAGAACTCGGTCAGGGTCCGGTCGACGGCTGACGGTCCCACCAGGGCCATGGCTGCGATGTTCAGCCCGGAGGCGAACCGGTGCAGGGCACCGCGGCTCAGCGACACCATGCCGTTCAGCTCCACGAGCATCGGCGGGCAGA
>NZ_CP024915.1:1338526-1342416 GCF_002953615.1 Arthrobacter agilis
AATGCTGCCACGTCCGTCCCGCTCGGCTGATCGTCCACGCTGTCCGTCCCCCTGTCGGTGCAACACCTGCCCACAGGCACCCTACTCCGGGTCGGGGAGCGCCGGACGGAATCGGCAGCGGGCGGCAGGGCCCTCCGTGGCGGAGAGCTCTGCCGCCCGGCTCAGAAGGTGCCGGCGATCTCCCGCAGCGCCGCCAGATGGTTCCGCCACACGGCGTCCCCGGCCTTCGTCATGGTCAGCCAGGTGCGGGGGCGCTTCCCGATGAAGCCCTTGCGGACGCCGACGTAGCCCGCGGCCTCCAACGCCGCCACCTGCTTGCTGAGGACCGAGTCCGAGACCTGCAGGTGGTCGCGGAGGGTCGCGAAATCGATCTCCTGGGTCTGGGCGAGCGCGGCCATCAACGAGAACCGAACCGGGTGGCCCAGCGTGTCGTCCAGCTGGTGGCGCGGGTGGGCGGGCGTGCCCTGCGTGCTCACCTGCGGGCCTCGTACCAGGCGCACGCCGTCGTCGTGAGGGTGATGAGCGCCGCCATGAGGGCCGAGAACCACAGCTCACCCTCGAGGACCGTGCCACCGAGCACCATCGCCGCCACCCACAGCAGGGCCCACGCCCCGATGTAGTACGCCCATCGGACGCCGAAACCGCGCTTGTTCGCCTGGGTGAAGACGGCGGCCATCGTCGTGAAGATCAGGATCCAGACCATCATGGTGACGATCGGGAGGACGACGGGCGTGCCGGGCGCCTGCGCCGCGAGTCCAAGGGCGACGACGCCCATCGCCGAGACGGCGCCGAGACCGAGCAACGTGGCGATCTGCGGCCAGCCCGCACCGGTCCTCACACTTGCGCCGATCTGGTCCGCCTGCGCGAGCAGTGCCTGCGCCTCCCCCGCGCCCGGGTGACCGGTCTTCGTGGTATCGCTCATCGTCGTGCCCCTTCCGAGTAGTTGCTGATGGAACCACTATCGCAACTACTTTCCGGATTGGCAAATACTTTCGATCAGGTAGTGGAGCGGAGCACCTTGTGGTTCGCCGCCTGGGCCAGCGGGCGCAGGACGAGCTGGTCGATGTTCATGTGATGGGGCGCGTTGAGGGTGAAGGCCACGGCATCGGCGACGTCCTCGGCCGTCAGCGGGTACTCCACGCCCTCGTAGACCCTGTCCGCTGCACCCTGGTTCCCGCCGAGTCGGTTGAGCGAGAACTCCTCCGTGCGCACCATGCCCGGGGACACCTCGATGACCCGGATGTTGTTCCCGGCCTCCTCCAGCCGCAGCGAACGCGCCATCGACTCCTGCGCGGCCTTCACGCCGCAGTACCCGGCTCCCCCCTCGTAGGCCGCGAGCGCGGCGGTGGAGGTCAGGAACAGGACGCTGCCCTGGCCGCCGTCGCGCAGTGCCGGCAGCAGCGCGCGGGTCATGCGCATCGAGCCGAGCACGTTGACGTCGTACATCCGCTGCCAGTCCTCGATGACGGACTGCCCCACCGGGTCGGCCCCGAAGGCTCCGCCGGCATTGTTGACGAGCGCGTGCACGGGGCCGCCGGCGGTCGCCGCGGCCGTGAAGGCATCGACGGACGCCTGGTCGGTGACGTCCAGGGCGAGGGCCGTGGCGCCGGTCTCCGCCGCGAGGGCCTCGAGCCGGTCCACCCGGCGGGCTGCCGCGACGACGTCCCAGCCGTCGCGGCGGAGGGCGCGCACGGTCGCCGCGCCGATGCCGGAACTGGCTCCGGTGACGATGGCGCGCAGGGCGGAGGGGGCCGGGTCGGCGGGCGCGCCGAGGGGCGCCGGGGATGTCTGGGTCATGGGGCCACTGTAGCCATCCCGGGGCGGTCCTGTGCTTCCGGTGGACCGACCCGGAGAAGGCCGCGCGCAGGTAACGTTGAGCGGGGCCCGCGCTCTTGTGCCCTCCGCTGTCCCACCAGAAGGAACCGACGCACCATGACATCCGCAGGACGCACCACCACGGACACCCCCCTCTCGCCCAGGGAACGATCCTCGGTGAGGCTGGCGCTCCAGACCCCGCGGCTCCTGAAGACCGAGGTGCTCGCCGGCCTCGTCGTGGCGCTGGCGCTGATCCCCGAGGCCATCGCGTTCTCGATCATCGCCGGTGTGGATCCCCGGCTCGGTCTGTTCGCGTCGTTCACCATGGCGGTCTCCATCGCCTTCCTCGGCGGCCGGCCCGCAATGATCTCCGCCGCGACCGGCGCGGTCGCCCTCGTCATCGCACCCCTGGTGGACAGCCACGGCCTCGACTACTTCATCGCGGCCGTCATCCTCGGCGGGCTCATCCAGGTGATCCTCGGGATCGCCGGCGTCGCACGGCTCATGCGCTTCATCCCCCGCTCCGTCATGGTCGGTTTCGTGAACGCCCTCGCCATCCTGATCTTCGTGTCCCAGGTCCCCGAACTCCTCGGCGTCCCCCTCCTCGTCTATCCGATGGTCGCCGTGGGCCTGCTGATCGTCTTCGGCCTGCCCCGCCTCACCAGGGCCGTGCCCGCACCCCTGGTCGCGATCGTGGTCCTGACACTGTTCACGATCCTCGCCGACGTGCCCGTGCCGACCGTCGGCGACAAGGGAGACCTGCCCGAGAGCCTGCCCTCGCTGTTCCTCCCCGACGTCCCGCTGACCCTCGAGACCCTGCGGATCATCGCTCCCTTCGCCCTGGCGCTCGCCGCCGTCGGACTCCTCGAATCCCTCATGACCGCCAAGCTCGTGGACGACATCACCGACACCCGGTCCGACAAGACCCGCGAGTCGTGGGGCCAGGGTGCCGCGAACATCATCACCGGCTTCTTCGGCGGCATGGGCGGCTGCGCCATGATCGGCCAGACCATGATCAACGTGAAAGCCTCAGGGGCCCGCACCCGCATCTCGACGTTCCTCGCCGGGATCTTCCTGCTCGTCCTCGTCGTCGCCCTCGGCGACATCGTCGCGCTCATCCCCATGGCCGCGCTCGTCGCGGTCATGATCTTCGTCTCGATCGCCACCTTCGACTGGCACAGCATCACCCCCGCCACCCTGAGGCGCATGCCCAGGAGCGAGACCACCGTCATGCTCGCCACCGTGATCGTCACCGTCTGGACGCACAACCTGGCGATCGGCGTCGGCGTGGGTGTCCTCGTGGCCATGGTGGCCTTCGCACGCCGCGTGGCCCACTTCGTCACCGTCCACCGCACCGAGGACACGGTGGACGGCGAGCGGCGCGTCACCTACGTGATCGACGGCGAGCTGTTCTTCGCCTCCTCCAACGACCTCTACATGCAGTTCGAGTACGCGGCGGACCCCCACCACGTCACCATCGACCTGCGCCGGTCGCACCTGTGGGACGCGTCGACCATCGCCGCCCTCGATGCCGTCTCGGAGAAGTACCGCTCCCACGGCACGGAGGTGGCCGTCGTCGGCCTCAACGAGGCGTCCGCGTCGATGCGCGACCGGCTGCGCGGACAGTTCGGCGCCTGAGCCGCGGGAGCACCGCGCACGGCGGGCCCGCCGCCGTAGGGAACAATGGAGGCATGGCCGACACGACCCAGGGCACAGACACGCCCTCACCCCAGCCCGTTTCCGTTCCCGACAAGCCCGCCCTCGAGGGCCTCGAAGAGAGGCTGTCCCGCCAATGGCGGACGGACGGCACCTACTCCTTCGACCGGGCCACCACGCGTGAGCAGGTGTACTCGATCGACACACCCCCGCCCACGGCGTCGGGATCGCTGCATGTCGGGCACATGTTCTCCTACACCCAGACCGACGTCCTCGCCCGCTTCCAGCGCATGCGCGGCGCCAACGTCTTCTACCCCATGGGCTGGGACGACAACGGTCTGCCCACCGAGCGCCGCGTCCAGAACTACTACGGGGTGCGCTGCGATCCGTCGGTCGCCTACGACCCCGACTACCGGCCG
>NZ_CP024915.1:1342672-1345914 GCF_002953615.1 Arthrobacter agilis
CATCGAGCTCTGCGAGGAGCTGGCGGTCGAGGACGAGAAGGTCTTCGAGAACCTGTTCAGCACGCTCGGCCTCTCGGTCGACTGGGACCTGACCTACCGGACCATCGACGACACCTCACGGGCCGTCTCGCAGCGCGCCTTCCTCGAGAACCTGAGGGCCGGGGACGCCTACCTCGCCGAAGCGCCCACCCTGTGGGACGTCACCTTCCGTACCGCCGTCGCGCAGGCCGAGCTCGAGGACCGCGAGCAGCCCGGTGCCTACCACCGGATCGCCTTCTCCACACCCGACGGCGGACAGATCCACATCGAGACCACGCGGCCCGAGCTCCTGCCGGCATGCGTCGCCCTCGTCGCGCACCCCGACGACGAGCGCTACCAGCCCCTCTTCGGCACGACCGTCACCTCCCCGCTGTTCGACGTCGAGGTCGAGATCAAGGCGCACCCCCTCGCGAAGCCCGACAAGGGCAGCGGCATCGCCATGATCTGCACCTTCGGCGACCTGACCGACGTCACGTGGTGGCGCGAGCTGCAGCTGCCGACCCGCGCGGTCGTCGGTCGCGACGGGCGCATCCGCTCGGAGACCCCCGAGTGGATCGCCACCGGGCGCGCCCGCGAGAACTATGCGCAGCTGGCCGGCAAGACGATCTTCAGCGCCAAGGAGGCCGTCGTCGCACTGCTCCGCGAGAGCGGGGACCTCGACGGCGAACCGAAGAAGATCGTGCACCCGGTCAACTTCTACGAGAAGGGCGACAAGCCCCTGGAAGTGGTGACCAGCCGCCAGTGGTACATCCGCAACGGCGGACGCGACGCCGGCAAGCGGGACGCACTGATCCAGCGCGGCCGTGAGATCGACTTCCACCCTGCCTTCATGCGCTCGCGCTACGAGAACTGGATCGAGGGCCTGAACGGCGACTGGCTGGTCTCCCGGCAGCGCTTCTTCGGGGTCCCCGTCCCCGTCTGGTACCGCCTCGACGCCGACGGCGAACCCGAGTACGACCATCCCGTCGTTCCCGCGCTCGAGTCCCTCCCGGTCGACCCGGCGGCCGACCCCGCCCCGGGCTTCGAGGAATCCGCACGCAACCAGCCGGGCGGCTTCATCGGCGACAACGACGTCCTGGACACCTGGGCGACCTCGTCCCTCACACCGCAGATCGTCGGTGGCTGGGCCCGCGACGAAGACCTGTTCGGCAAGGTCTTCCCCTTCGACCTCCGCCCGCAGGGACACGACATCATCCGGACCTGGCTGTTCTCGACGGCGGTCCGCGCCGACGCGCTGCAGGACTCGGTGCCGTGGAAGCACGCGGCGCTCTCGGGTTGGATCCTCGATCCCGACCGGAAGAAGATGTCCAAGTCCAAGGGCAACGTCGTGGTACCCACGGACGTCCTCGAGCAGTTCGGTGCCGACGCCGTGCGCTACTGGGCGGCATCCGCCAAGCTCGGCGCGGACACCGCGTACGAGGTGAACCAGATGAAGATCGGCCGGCGCCTCGCGATCAAGCTGCTCAACGCCTCCAAGTTCGTCCTGAACCTCGGCGTCACCGAGGCGTCGGTGGGCGAGGGTGCTGTCGGGCGCGTCTCCAACGCCCTGGACCTGTCCCTGCTGGCACAGCTACGGACCGTGACCGACCAGGCGACCGCGGCGTTCGAGAAGTACGACTACGCCCGCGCGCTCCAGCTGACCGAGTCCTTCTTCTGGACCTTCACCGACGACTACGTGGAACTGGTCAAGGACCGTGCCTACGGGGACTCCGCGGACGCGGGCACGCAGTCCGTCCAGACAGCGCTGGCCACGACGCTCGATGCCCTGCTGCGCCTGTTCGCCCCGTTCCTGCCGTTCGCCACCGAGGAGGTCTGGAGCTGGTGGCGCCAGGGCTCCGTCCACCGGGCGGCCTGGCCGAGCGCGGACGCGCTGGCCGGCCTGCCGGACACTGCCGACGCCGGTGTCCTCACCTCCGTCGCGCTGGCCCTCGGAGGCATCCGCAAGGCCAAGTCCGAGGCGAAGGTCAAACAGCGCACCGAGGTCGAGACCGCCGTCGTGACGGCACCGTCGGTGCAGGTGGAGCAGGTCCGTGCCGGGCTGTCCGACCTCCTCGCCGCGGGCAACGCCAGGGACCTCCGCTTCGCGGAAGGAGACGGCACCCTGGCCGTCTCCGACGTCGAACTGGTCGCCCAGCCCGCCGAATAGGCCTCCCGGGCGCAGAACGCGGAAGGGGACCCACCGTACGGTGGGTCCCCTTCCGTCTGTCCTGCGGACTAGTCGAACGTCGGGCTCTTCGTGCGGGACCGCTTCAGCTCGAAGAACTCGGGGAACTCCGACAGCAGCACGGCGCCGTCGAAGATACGGCCGGCTTCCTCGCCGCGCGGGATCCTCGTCAGGACCGGACCGAAGAACGCCGTGCCGTTGAAGGCGACCACCGGGGTGCCGACCTCGTCGCCGACACGATCGATGCCGTCCTTGTGGGACGCCCGGAGCTTCTCGTCGTACTCGTCGGTGGTGGCGAACCGGGCCAGGTCCGCCGGCAGGCCTACCTCCTCGAGGGACTCGCGGATGACCCGCCCGAAGTCCTTGTCCTGCCCGATGTGGATGCGGGTGCCCATCGCGTCGTACAGCTTCTTGATGTACTCGTTCCCGTGCAGTTCCGCAGCGGCGATGATGACCCGGACCGGCCCCCAGCCCTGCAGCATCATGGCCTGGTATTCCTCCGGCAGGTCACGTCCCTCGTTCAGGACGGACAGGCTCATGACGTGCCAGTCGACGGAGATGTCGCGGACCTGCTCCACCTCGCCGATCCAGCGCGACGTGATCCAGGCGAACGGACACAGGGGGTCGAACCAGAAATCGGCCTTCTCGACGGTCGTGGACTCGCTCATGCAGTACTCCTTCTGAGATTGGGAGGCCGTAGCCTTCTTCCGTGCAACCCGCCCTGTCGACGTCGTATTCCGCCCCGAGTTGGTGCCGTGCTGCCGGAGGCGGTCTAATGAAAGGACACGACCAGCCGACGGTGCCTGGCGCTATCCCTGCGTCGCATCGGGCTGGATGAGTTCGCACCGGACTTCCCGGTGATGGAAGGGACGCCGTTTTGCAGCAGCACCGGACCGAGGACCACGCCGACACCCCCGCCGACACCCACGACGGCTGGCTCGACCGCGAGGAACTCGCCGAAGCCATGATCCCGCTCATCGGACGCCTGTACCGGAAGAACAACGTGGTCACGAGCATCCACGGACGCAGCCTCATCAAC
>NZ_CP024915.1:1346152-1358164 GCF_002953615.1 Arthrobacter agilis
CCGCCGCATCACCACCGAGGAACTCCGCCTCGAGGATACCGCCCCCATGCTCGCGATCCTCGCCGACCTCGACCTCGGCGCCGCCGCCATCGACATCGGGCGCCTGCGACTGTCCTACGACGCCTCCACCGCCGCCGGGGACGAACGCTCCCTGGAGGAGTTCCTGCGCACCGAGCTCGCCGACATCGTCGGCCAGGGCGGGCACGACGAGCGCACCAGCACCGACGTGGTCCTCTATGGCTTCGGGCGCATCGGCCGGCTCGTGGCCCGCCTGCTCATCGAGAAGGCCGGCGGCGGCCACGGCCTGCGCCTGCGCGCGATCGTCGTCCGCCGCGGCTCCGCCAACGACCTCACCAAACGCGCCAGCCTGCTGCGCCGCGACTCCGTGCACGGATCCTTCGAGGGCACCATCCAGGTCGACGAGGCGTCGAACACCATCACCGCCAACGGCACCCGCATCCAGGTCATCTACTCCGACGACCCGGCCTCCATCGACTACACCGCCTACGGCATCACCGACGCCCTCGTCGTGGACAACACCGGCCGCTGGCGCGACGAGGCGGGCCTCTCCCAGCACCTCGAGAGCACCGGCGTCGCCAAGGTCCTGCTCACCGCACCCGGCAAAGGCGCACTGAAGAACATCGTGCACGGCATCAACCACGGCACCATCGAAGACACCGACCGGATCATCACCGCGGCGTCCTGCACCACCAACGCCATCACCCCGGTCCTGAAGGCCATCAACGACCGCTACGGCGTCGTGCACGGCCACGTCGAGACCGTGCACTCCTTCACCAACGACCAGAACCTCATCGACAACTTCCACAAGGGCGACCGCCGGGGCCGCTCCGCGGCCCTGAACATGGTCCTCACCGAGACCGGCGCCGCGACCGCCGTCGCCAAGGCCCTGCCCGAACTCGCGGGCAAGCTCACCGGCAGCTCCATCCGCGTGCCCACCCCGGACGTCTCCATCGCGATCCTGAACCTCACCCTCGGACAGGGCACCACCAAGGAGGAGGTCAACACCTACCTGCGGGAGATGTCCCTGCACTCGGGCATGCGCAAGCAGGTCGACTACATCGACAGCCCCGAAGTCGTCTCCACCGACTTCGTCGGCTCCCGCCGCGCCGGCATCGTCGACGGCCTCGCGACCATCGCCGAGGACATCCACCTCGTCCTCTACGTCTGGTACGACAACGAGTTCGGCTACAGCTGCCAGGTCGTCCGCGTCATGGAGGAGATGGCAGCCGTCCACCCACCGAGCTACCCGCAGGCGGACGCCGGAGCCACCGCGGGCGCCATGGCCTGAGGACACAGGAAAGGCCCGGCCGATCGGCCGGGCCTTTCCTGTCGGGTCGCTGTCCGCCGCGGGGTCAGGCCGACTTGTTCCGCCGCTTCGCGACCACTTCGTGCGAGATGAGCGTGGGCTCCGCCCGCTTGGCGACGACGTCGTCCGTGATGACCACGGTGGCGATGTCCTCGCGGCTCGGCAGGTCGAACATGACGGGGAGGAGGACCTCCTCCATGATGGCGCGCAGTCCCCGGGCGCCCGTGCCACGGTCGAGGGCGAGGTCGGCGATGGCCTCGAGCGCCTTCGGTTCGAAGACGAGCTCGACCCCGTCCAGCAGGAACATCTTCTGGTACTGCTTCATCAGCGCGTTCTTCGGCTCCGTCAGGATCTGCATGAGCGCCGGACGGTCCAGGTGGGTGACGGTGGTGATGACGGGCAGTCGGCCGATGAACTCGGGGATCAGCCCGAACTTCAGCAGGTCCTCCGGCATGACATCGCCGTAGCTCGCCTCCTCGTTCTTGAGGGAGCTCAGCGGCGCGCCGAAGCCGATGCCTTTCCGTCCCGCCCGGGACCCGATGATCTCCTCGAGCCCCGCGAACGCCCCGGCCACGATGAACAGCACGTTCGTGGTGTCGATCTGGATGAATTCCTGGTGCGGGTGCTTGCGCCCACCCTGCGGCGGCACCGACGCCACCGTGCCCTCGAGGATCTTCAGCAGCGCCTGCTGGACGCCCTCGCCGGAGACGTCGCGCGTGATCGAGGGGTTCTCGCTCTTGCGGGAGATCTTGTCGATCTCGTCGATGTAGATGATGCCCTGCTCGGCCTTCTTCACGTCGTAGTCGGCGGCCTGGATGAGCTTGAGGAGGATGTTCTCGACGTCCTCGCCCACGTAACCGGCCTCCGTCAGTGCCGTCGCATCGGCGACGGCGAACGGGACGTTCAGCCTGCGTGCCAGGGTCTGGGCGAGGTAGGTCTTGCCGCACCCGGTGGGGCCGATCAGCAGGATGTTCGACTTGGCGATCTCCACGTCCTCGGTCTCGGCCGCATCGGCGAGGGTTCCCGCCGCACGCGGACCGCTGCCGGACTGGATGCGCTTGTAGTGGTTGTAGACGGCGACGGCGAGGGAACGCTTCGCGGGCTCCTGGCCCACCACGTACTCCTGCAGGAAGTCGAAGATCTCACGGGGCTTGGGCAGCTCGAACGTACCGAGATCGGCCACCTCGGAGAGCTCCTCCTCGATGATCTCGTTGCACAGGTCGATGCACTCGTCACAGATGTACACGCCGGGGCCGGCAATCAGCTTCCGCACCTGCTTCTGGCTCTTCCCGCAGAAGGAGCACTTGAGCAGATCCGTGCTCTCACCAATGCGAGCCATGGTTCAATCCCCTTAGGTATTACGCGATTGCTAGAACCACTCTAGGCCACATGGCCGTGGTAGCCGGTATCAAAATGCCCGTGGTGCCTTGCGGCGCCACGGGCGATGACCGGACGATCGGGCGGATCCGACGGCCCCCTGGGCCATCGGATCCGCCCTGCCGACTAGGGCGTGTTGATCTTCGGCGGGGTGATCTTGCGCGAGGTCAGGACCTCGTCCACCAGGCCGTACTCGACGGCGTCGGCGGCGGTGAGGATCTTGTCGCGCTCGATGTCGATGTTGACCTGCTCGGCCGTGCGGCCCGAGTGCAGTGCCAGCGTGTCCTCGAGCCAGGTGCGCATGCGCATGACCTCGTTGGCCTGGATCTCCAGGTCGGAGGCCTGCCCGCCCTGGCCGCCGGACAGCGCGGGCTGGTGGATCAGCACGCGCGCGTTCGGCAGCGCGAGGCGCTTGCCGGGTGCGCCTGCAGCCAGCAGGACGGCCGCGGCGCTGGCAGCCTGGCCGAGACACACGGTCTGCACCTCGGGCCGGATGAACTGCATGGTGTCGTAGATCGCCGTCATCGCGGTGAAGGATCCGCCGGGCGAGTTGATGTACAGGGTGATGTCGCGCTCGGGGTCCGTGGACTCGAGCACGAGCAGCTGCGCCATGACGTCGTCCGCGGACGCGTCGTCGACCTGGGTGCCGAGGAAGATGATGCGGTCCTCGAACAGCTTCGTGTAGGGGTCCCGGCGCTTGAAGCCGTACGGCGTGCGCTCTTCGAACTGGGGAAGGATGTAGCGGCTGGTCGGCAGGTTCTGCGCCGTGGATCCCGCTGCTGCCTGGAAATCGTGGTTCATGGTGTCTCCTGTAGGACGACTGGTGGAAGGCTGCTGCGGACTACGCGTTCTGCTCGGTGCCGCCGCCGCCGGCGACGGAGCCCGAGTGCGCGGAGATGTGGTCGAAGAAGCCGTAGTCGAGGGCTTCCTGGGCCGTGAACCACTTGTCGCGGTCATTGTCCTTGAGGATCGTCTCGACGGTCTGGCCCGTCTGCTCCGCCGTGAGTTCGGCCATGACGCGCTTCATGTGGAGGATGAGTTCTGCCTGGATGCGGATGTCGGTGGCCGTTCCGCCGATACCGCCGGAGGGCTGGTGCATCAGGATGCGGGCGTGGGGCGTCGCGTACCGCTTGCCCTTCGTACCCGAGGACAGCAGGAACTGCCCCATGGAGGCGGCGAGGCCCGTGGCGACGGTGACGACGTCGTTCGGGATGAACTGCATCGTGTCGTAGATGGCCATGCCCGCGGTCACGGAGCCGCCCGGGGAGTTGATGTAGAGGAAGATGTCGCGCTCGGGGTCCTCGGCCGACAGCAGGAGCAGCTGCGAGCAGATGGCGTTCGCGTTGTCGTCGCGGACCTCGGAACCGAGCCAGATGATGCGCTCCTTGAGGAGCCGGGTGTAGATGTACTCGTCACGTCCGCCCATCTCGGGACCGGCCATGCTCGGGGTACTTGGTTCGGTTGCCATTGCGTTAACCTCTCACTCTGGCGGGCCGCTGCCACTTCGGCCGACCCGTCCGTTTGTCTCTCCTTGGACACTAACCCGCTGCGGCGGTGAATTGCTCCCGCACCGCGAACTGTTCGCTGACGGCGCACGGTGGCGGGCGGGGTCCCGGGAGCCGCTTCGCGGGGGCCTGGAAACGGCTCCGGCAGCGCTTAACGAGACAGCGGTGCCGCCGCCCGGAGGCTGCGGCACCGCTGTCGGCGCTGCGGAGGAAGGCTACTTCGTGGCGGCCTTCTTCCTGGGTGCCTTCTTCTTCGGAGCTGCTTCGGTCTCGGCCTCTGCGGCTGCCTCAGGAGCCTCTGCGGCTTCGGAAGCCTCGGCGGTCTCGGAAGCCTCTGCAGCCTCGGGAGCCTCAGCGGTCTCCGACTCGCCAGCCTCGATGCCCTCGACGGCGTCCTGCTCGGTCTCGACGTCGTCGACGGTGATCGTCTCGGCGTCGTCCCCGGCGGGACGGACGAATTCGCTCAGGTCGACGGCGGCACCGCTGGTATCGGTGACCGTGGCGTACTCGAGGACCTTGGCGAGGGCCTTGCGGCGGCGGACCTCTCCGACGATCATCGGGACCTGGCCGCTCTGGTCCAGCATCTGGGCGAACTGGTTCGGCTCCATGCCGTACTGGCCGGCGGTGGAGACGATGTAGTCGATCAGCTCGCTCTGGCTGACGCCGACCTCTTCCTTCTCGGCGACGGCGTCGAGGATGACCTCGTTCTGGAAGGCGCGCTCCGTGTTGGTGCGGACCTCGGCTCGGTGCTCCTCGGTGTCGTGGTCCTCGCCGGCGCTGTGGGCGTTCTCACCGTTGAAGTGCTGCTCCAGCTGCTCTTCGACGACGCTGGCCGGGACGGGCACGGCGACGAGCTCGACGAGACGGTCGAGAACCTTGTCGCGCGCCTCGACGCCCTGGTCCATGAGCTTGGACTCGGAGGCCTGCTTGGCGAGGTCGGCCCGCAGTTCCTCGGCGGTGTCGAACTCGGAGGCGAGCTGGGCGAATTCGTCGTCGACGGCGGGGAGCTCGCGCTCCTTGACGGCCTTGACGAGCACGGTGACCTGGGCGTCGGCGCCGGCGTGCTCACCACCGGCGAGCTTGGTCTCGAAGATCGCGGTCTCGTCCGTGGACAGCCCGGTGACGGCCTCGTCCATACCCTCGAGCATCGTGCCGGAGCCGATCTGGTAGGACAGGTCCTGCGCCGAGTCGACCTCTTCGCCGTCGACCGCTGCGGTCAGGTCGATCGTGAGGAAATCGCCGTCCTTGGAGGGGCGGTCGACGGCGGCCAGGGTGCCGAAGCGCCCACGCAGCTCATCCATCGCCTTCTCGATGTCCTCGTCGGACGCCTCGACGGGCTCGACGGTGACTTCGATGCCCTTGTAGTCGGGCAGCTCGATTTCGGGACGGACATCCAGTTCCACGGTGAAGGTGAGCTGGCCATCCTTCTTCGCAGGATCGGGGACCTCGGTGATCTCGACCTCGGGGCGGCTGAGGGGACGGATTCCCGTCTCCTGCACGGCGCTCTGGTAGAAGCCGTTCAGGCCGTCGTTGATGGCGGTCTCGATCACGTAGCCGCGGCCGACACGCTGGTCGATGAGCTGCTGCGGAACCTTGCCCTTGCGGAACCCTGGAACCTGGACCTGGGTGGCGATGGTCTTGTAGGCCTCGTCGATGCTGGGCTTCAGTTCCTCGAAGGGAACCTCGACGTTCAGCTTCACCCGGGTGGGGGAAAGGGTTTCAACAGCGCTCTTCACAGCGTAGGACTCCTGAGATGATTGGGATTGGTTCTGCAGCGGAGGCACTTTCCTCATCACACGACAGAGTCGGGGTGACAGGAGTTGAACCTGCGACTTCCTGCTCCCAAAGCAGGCGCTCTACCAAGCTGAGCTACACCCCGTAAGTGCGAGTGTCAGTCTACGCACCTTTACGTCCACCGCGCACATTTGGCGATCGCGCGGCAGCTGTGGTGTAGTTATATGCGTTCCACGGGGTCCCGAGAGGGGCCCGCTGCGGGGATGTAGCTTAATGGTAAAGCCTCAGTCTTCCAAACTGATTACGCGGGTTCGATTCCCGTCATCCCCTCTCCTTCCGCTGTGAAGCGGCCCACCCGGACTCCTCGTCCGGGTGTTCCTGTTTAAGTACTCCGCTTCGAGCACACCGCCTGGCGGCCGCGGGGGCGTCAGTCCGGCTGGCAGGACGGGCACCAGTAGACGGTGCGCGCGGCCATCTCCGCACTGAGGACCGTGGTCCCGCACCGGCGGCAGGGCTCGCCCGTCCTCTTGTAGACGTAGTTCGGAGCCGATCGCTTCGGCCTCCCGTTACGGGCCTCGACCGTCGTCGTGATGATGCGGCCCTCGCGCACGCCGTCCCTCATCAGCCGGACGGTGTCGGCCCAGATCCCCAGCGCTTCGTCCTCCCTCAGCTGCTTCCCCGGGCGCCAGGGGTTGATGCCCTGCAGGAACAGCACCTCGGCGCGGTAGATGTTGCCGATCCCCGCGATGACCGCCTGGTTCATGAGCTGGATCCCGACGGGCGTGATGCTCGACAGGACCTTCGCGACGAAGGCCGACCCGTCCGGCCGGGGCTGGAGCGGATCCGGGCCGAGCTTCGCGCGGGCCGTCGTCTCGTCAGCGGTCGTGATCACCTCGCAGGCGGTCGGCCCGCGGAGGTCGGCCCAGCCGTGCTCGGACACGAACCGGACACGCACAGCGCCCACGGGTTCCGGTGGTCCCGCATACGCCGTCGGACCGCCCTCCGACGGCTGCTCGGACTCCCCCACGCGGCGGGGCGCTCCGATGCTCGAGGCCCCACGGAACGTGGCGTCCCCGCCGAAGGTCCACGCGCCGTACAGCCCGAGGTGCACGCGCAGCACGCGGCCGTTGTCGAAGCGCAGGAACAGCTGCTTCCCGTGGGCGAGGGCGCTGAGCAGGGTGCCGCCGTCGAGTTGCGCCGCGCCCGCGGCGAAGCGGCCCTGCGGACTGGACACGGCCAGCGTCTCGCCGACGAAGACGGACGAGAACTGTTGCGCCAGCCGGTGGACCGAGTGGCCCTCAGGCAACGCTGCCCGTCTCCTCGTAGCGCGCGATCTGGCCGATCCGGCGGCTGTGCCGTTCGGCGCCGCTGAACGGCTCGGCGAGGAAGGCCTCGATGATCCCGGTGGCTTCCTCCACGGAGTGCTGGCGGCCGCCGACGGCGATGACGTTCGCGTCGTTGTGCTGGCGGGCGAGGCGCGCCGTGTCGAGGTTCCAGGCGAGTGCCGCCCGGACCCCGCGTACCTTGTTCGCTGCGATCTGCTCACCGTTCCCCGAGCCGCCGAGCACGATCCCGAGCGCCTCGGTCCCCGCTGCGCGATCATCGACGACGGCCTGCGCGGCGTCGATGCAGAAGGAGGGGTAGTCGTCCTCGGGATCGTAGGACGTCGGACCGTGGTCGACGACGTCGTGGCCGGCCGCCGTGAGGTGGGAGAGCAGGTGGGCGCTCAGCTCCATGCCGGCGTGGTCGGTGGCGAGGTGGACGCGCATGGCGATCTGTTCCTTCTCGTGGCGCCGGGAAGAGCCGGCGGTGGCTGCGGGATACGTCCGCCCAGCGTGGCAGGACCCTTCCAGCCTAGTCCGGACCCGCTGCGCACCGGGCCACCCTCACGCCGGCGCCCGGTCGTCTGAGAGAATACGAAACGCCGCGGTCACCTGCGAGCACCCGCACACCACCCTGGAGGCGATCCTTGCCCGGTCTGAACCTGACGCGCGACGAAGCTCGTACACGCGCCGATCTGCTCACTGTCCACTCCTACGAGATCACCCTCGACCTGACCCGCGGCGACCGCGTGTTCGGATCGACGACGGTGATCTCCTTCGACGCGCAGCAGAGCGCCTCGACGTTCATCGACGCCGTGACGGACACGGTCCACCGCGTCGAGCTGAACGGCGTGGAACTGGACCCGGCGGAGGTCGCCGACGGTGTCCGGATCCAGCTGCCCGTGCTGGCCGCCACCAACAGGCTCGTCGTCGAGGCCGACATGCTCTACATGAACACGGGCGAGGGTCTCCACCGCTTCACGGACCCCGTGGACGGCGAGGTCTACCTCTATACCCAGTTCGAGGTCCCCGACTCCCGGCGGGTCTTCGCCGTGTTCGAGCAGCCGGACCTGAAGGCGACGTTCCGCTTCGCCGTCACGGCGCCGTCGCACTGGGACGTCATCTCGAACACCACCACGCCGGAACCGGTCCAGGCAGGGGCCGGCGCGGACGGCGGCGCCTGCGCGACGTGGTACTTCGAGCCCACGCCCGTCCTGTCGTCCTACGTCACGGCCCTCATCGCGGGCCCGTACCAGTCCGTGCGCAGCGAGCTGACGAGTTCCGACGGCAGGACCATCCCGCTCGGCGTCTTCGCCCGGAAGTCGCTCATGCAGTACATGGATGCCGAGAACATCTTCGCGCTGACGCGGCAGGGCTTCGCCTTCTTCGAGGAGCAGTTCGGCGCACCGTACCCGTTCGAGAAGTACGACCAGCTGTTCGTCCCCGAGTTCAACGCCGGCGCCATGGAGAACGCGGGCGCGGTCACGTTCGTCGAGACCTACGTCTTCCGCTCGCGGGTGCCCGATGCGACCGTCGAGCGGCGTGCCATCACGATCCTGCACGAACTCGCCCACATGTGGTTCGGCGACCTCGTCACGATGCGCTGGTGGAACGACCTCTGGCTGAACGAGTCCTTCGCCGAGTTCATGTCCACGCTGGCCGCGGCCAGGGCGACGGAGTTCGAGCAGGCCTGGACGACCTTCGCCATCCTCGAGAAGGGCTGGGCGTACCGCCAGGACCAGCTCCCCTCGACGCACCCGATCGTCGCGCAGATCAACGACCTCGAGGACGTCCAGGTGAACTTCGACGGCATCACCTATGCCAAGGGCGCCTCCGTCCTCAAGCAACTGGTCGCGTGGGTGGGGCAGGAGGAGTTCATGCAGGGCGTGCGGCAGTACTTCGCCAAGCACTCCTGGCAGAACACGGAACTGGCCGACCTCCTCTCGGAACTCGAGGCCGCCAGCGGCAGGGACCTCCAGGCGTGGTCGGCCCTCTGGCTCGAGACCGCCGGCGTCAACACCCTCCGCCCCGAGTTCGAGACGGACGACGACGGCACCATCACCTCGTTCGCCATCCTCCAGACGGCCATCGAGGCCTTCCCGACCATCCGCCCGCACCGGCTCGCCGTCGGTTTCTACGACCATGACGACGACGGCGCCCTGGTGCGCGTCCACCGCCTCGAGCTCGACGTCGACGGCGAGCGCACCGAGGTGCCCGAGCTCGTGGGCCTCGCGCGCCCGGCGCTCGTCCTGCTGAACGACGACGACCTCGCGTACGCGAAGATCCGCCTCGATCCCGCCTCCCTAAAGACCTCCGTGCGGCACGTGAAGGACTTCCGCGACTCCCTCCCCCGTACGCTCGTGCTCGCGTCGGCCTGGGACGCCGCCCGCGACGGCGAGACGGCCGCCCGCGACTACGTCGAACTGGTCCTGCAGAACATCGGGGCGGAGTCCGACTCCTCCGTGGTCCTGGTCCTGCTCCGGCAGCTCGCCTCCACCCTCGCGTTCTACGTCAACCCCGACGACCGCGAGGCGATGGGCGACGCTGCCGCGGACAGCCTCCTCGAGCTCGCCCTGGCCGCCGATGCCGGCTCCGACGCCCAGCTGCAGTTCACGAGGGCCTTCTCGGCGCACGCCCGCACGGCATCCCAGCTGGACACCGTGTCGGCGATGCTGACTGGCGCGCAGGTCCCCGAGGGCCTCACCGTGGACCAGGACCTGCGCTGGGAGCTGCTCACCAGCCTCGTGGTGGGCGGGCGCTCCGGCGAGGCCGGCATCGACGCGGAACTGCGCCGCGACTCGACGGCCACCGGGCAGCTCGCGGCAGCAGCGGCCCGGGCCGCACTGCCGACCCCGGAGGCGAAGGAAGCGGGCTGGGCGGCACTCGTCGACGCGACGGACCTGCCGAACGCCACCCAGCGCTCGATGATCTCCGGGTTCACGCGGGTCCATGACCGCTCCCTCCTCGAACCGTTCGTCGACCGGTACTTCGCGTCGATCCAGGAGGTCTGGGCCACCCGTACCCACGAGATCGCCCAGCAGATCGTCGTGGGGCTCTACCCCTCGCTGCTCACCACGCCGGCGACGCTCGAGCGGACCGACGCCTTCCTGGCGGGACTCGGGACCGACTCGCCGTCGCTGCGGCGCCTGATCCTCGAGAGCCGGGACGGCGTCGTGCGCGCACTCGCGGCGCAGGCCGCGGACAGGTAGGCGGCCCCGGCACGGGGAGGACACCGCTCCTCCCCGTGTCCGGGCCCGCGCCGCGTACTAGGTTGGATCCATGAACCTGCAGGAACACCACTACTCGGCGCGGGTCCGCTGGACGGGCAACCTCGGCTCGGGGACCTCCGGCTACCGGTCCTACAGCCGTGACCACGAGATCGAGGTCGACGGGCCCGGATCCCTGGCCGGCACCGCGGATCCCACCTTCCACGGGTCGAAGGACCGGTGGAACCCCGAACAGCTGCTGCTCACCGCCGTGGCCCAGTGCCATCTGCTGTCCTACCTCCATGTCGCGGTGAAGGCCGGCGTCGTCGTGACCGGATACCGGGACGCAGCGACCGGCACGCTGCGCCTGAACAGCGACGGCAGCGGGGAGTTCACCGGCATCACGCTGCACCCGCACGTGGAGGTGGCCGACGCCGCCCAGACCGCCCTGGCCGATTCCCTGCACGCGGAGGCGAACCGGCTGTGCTTCATCGCGCGGTCCCTCGACTTCCCGGTGCACCACGAGCCGAGCTCGGCAGGCCCCTCGAGCAGCACCGCGGGCGCCCAGGGGTAAGGGACGCACCACCTCGTGGGACCGCCCTGCCGTCGCTGTAGCCTGTTAAGGCGTCCCCGCGCCCCGGTCATCGACCGATGATCCCGAGCGGACCTCACCCGGGCGCCTGCACGAAAGCGACAACATGACATTCCTTCCCTCCCTCGGCTACGGCGGCCAGGTCATCGGCGCCGTCATCATCCTGATCGGCGCCCTCCTCCTGTGGCTCGTCGTCCGCTTCCTCATCGCACGGTCGGTCAAGCGTGTCCAGGACGGCTACAGCGTCTTCAAGAAGCCGCACTTCAAGTGGGCGCAGCCGGCCCTCCGCCCGTTCGACAGCGCGCGGCGCGTGCAGCGGGCCGAGACGATCGGCGGCCTGATGTCGAGCATCGCCGCCGGGACCATCGCCATCGTGGCCATCCTCATGGCCATCGAGACCCTCGGCTTCAACATCGGTCCCATCCTGGCCAGCGTCGGCATCGTCGGTATCGCGATCGGTTTCGGTGCCAGGGAGGTCATCCGTGACGCCTTCCTCGGCTTCTTCATCACCATCGAGGACCAGTACGGGATCGGCGACACCATCGAGGTAGGAGACACGGTGGGCGTCGTACAGTCCCTCGGCCTCCGGATCACCCGGATGGTCGATGCCGACGGAGCCATCTGGTACGTGCGCAACGGAGACATCACGAAGGTGGGCAACCGGTCGCAGGGGGACTACGTGGCACCGCCGGCCGAAGGGGCAGCGCCCGCTGCCGCTGCTACGGAGGGACGGGCATGAGCACCAGCGAGCACGACGGGGCAGCTTCCCCGGGCGAGAACAGGCCGCAGGGCGAGGTACCTCCCGCTCCCGGCCTCCCGCTCCCGGTCTCCGGCGTCCGTCCCCCGTTACCGGCCGAACGGCTCGTCGTGGCGGGGCAGCAGTTCAGCCAGCCGCAGTACACGGACAACTTCTACGAGGCGATCGGCGGGGCGGAGGGTGCAGACATAG
>NZ_CP024915.1:1358264-1361618 GCF_002953615.1 Arthrobacter agilis
GCTGCCAGGACCGGGCCCGCCGCGACGAGCCGCATGCCGCCGTCGTCGTTGGCCCTGGCGCGCGCGGTGAAGGTCCGGAAGTCGGCGACGGTCTGCGGGTCCGCGAGGCGCACGAAGGGGGAGGTCATCCGGGTGCTACTTGCTGCGCGCGCGGCGGAACGGGACGGCAGGGCCGGCCCAGGCGGAAAGGATGCGCTTCTGCGCCTCCGACAGGCGAACGGGTCGCCCGGTGCTCCGGCTGACCAGCACCATGGTGGTCGCAGCGATCGCGCTGGTGGTGCTTCCCTCGCTCTCCATGCGGTCCCGCACGGCATAGCCCAGTTCGAAGCTGGAGCCGCCGACGGCGGTCACCCAGAGGTCGACGGCGGCGGGTGTGATGCTGAAGTTCAGCGGGGCCCGGTATTCGATCTCCTGCCGGCCCACGAGCGTGAAGTGATCGGCATCGACCAGGTCCATGAACGACCCGCCGGGCCGGGGCTCGCTCATCAGCAGTACGCGCGCGTCCTCGAGGAACTGCAGGAAACGGACGTTGTTGACGTGGCCGTAGGAGTCCTCGTCGCCGAACCGCAGCTGGAGGGGGATGGTGTGCACGGGAGACATAGGGCCATACTCTCAAAAGCTGCTCGGCCGGAGCGATCCGCAGGTCCCCTTCAGGCTCCGGTGTGAGCAACGCCATGCCGTCGTGCGACCGGCATGTTGAGCGCCGGTGGGACGGCGTCTACTGTCAGTAGATGCCCGGGACCGCCTCGCGCGGCTGCCGGGCTCCACTGCACCAGACGCCGCCCTACGAGGAGACACCGAACCATGGCAGAACACGCGCCCCCGGCTGAAGCACCGGCGGAGGGAGGACCGCGGAAGGATCCGACGGCGACGCTCCTGGACCTCCTCGACCTCAGCAGTGCGGAGGGCGCCCAGACGGACGAGGAGATCTTCGTCGGGACCTCGGTCCGGCAGCCGAGCCGCCGCGTCTTCGGGGGGCAGGTGCTCGCGCAGTCGCTCGTCGCGGCGATGCGCACCGTGGAGCCCAGCCGGGACGTGCACTCGATGCACGCCTACTTCCTGCGTGCCGGGGATGCGGACCAGCCGATCACGTTCGGGGTGCAGCGCCTGCGGGACGGGCGCTCGTTCTCGGCGCGCCGCACGCACGCCTACCAGAACGGCGTGCCCATCCTGTCGATGATCGCTTCCTTCCAGGAGCCGGATGACGGGATCGTCCACCAGGACACGATGCCGGCGGACGTGCCGGACCCCGAGAGCCTGCCCTCGACGGTCGATCTCCTCGGCGGTTTCGACCACCCCGTGGCCCGCGCCTGGGCCTTCGACCGTCCTTTCGACATCCGGCACATCGACGCTCCCCTGTACCTGTCCAACGAGGGGTCGCGGGAGCCACGGAACGCTGTGTGGATGCGCAGCCTCGGGCCGATGCCCGACGACCCCGACCTCCACCGCGCGGCCCTGGCGTACGCGAGCGACTACACCCTCCTGGAGTCCATCCTGAGGCCGCACGGGCTGAGCTGGATCCAGCCCGGCATGAGCGTGGCCAGCCTCGACCACGCGATGTGGTGGCATCGCCCGGTCCGCGTCGACGACTGGCTGCTCTACGTCCAGAGCTCCCCCAGCGCGTCGGGAGCCCGCGGGCTCGCCGCCGGACGCATCTACAACCGCAGCGGCGACCTCGTGGCCAGTGTGGCGCAGGAGGGTATGGTCAGGATCCCGTCCGCCTGAGGAATTCTGCCAGGTCCCGCCGGTGCCCGCGGGCTTGCAGGGCGCGGATCCGAGCGCATACCAGCGGATACGAAAGGAGGGACACGGCATGATGCCGTGTCCCTCCTCGTGTCCGGTCGCGGTGCCCCTAGTCGCGGGTGAGGCGGCGGTGCGTGACGCGGTGCGGCTTCGCGGCGTCCGGTCCGAGCCGCTCCACCTTGTTCTGCTCGTACGCGTCGAAGTTGCCCTCGAACCAGTACCAGTTGTCCGGGTCGTCCTCGGTGCCCTCGTAGGACAGGATGTGCGTTGCCACCCGGTCGAGGAACCAGCGGTCGTGCGAGACGACGACGGCGCAGCCGGGGAACTCGAGCAGTGCGTTCTCGAGGCTCGAGAGCGTCTCGACGTCGAGGTCGTTGGTCGGCTCGTCGAGGAGCAGGAGGTTGCCACCCTGCTTGAGCGTCATCGCGAGGTTCAGGCGGTTGCGCTCACCGCCGGAGAGCACGCCCGCCTTCTTCTGCTGGTCGGGTCCCTTGAAGCCGAACGCCGAGACGTAGGCGCGGGACGGCATCTCGACCTGGCCGACCTGGATGAAGTCGAGTCCGTCGGACACGACCTCCCACAGCGACTTGTTGGGGTCGATGCCTCCACGCGACTGGTCGACGTAGGAGATCTTCACCGATTCGCCGATGCGCAGTTCCCCGCCGTCGAGGGGCTCGAGGCCCACGATGGTCTTGAACAGCGTGGTCTTGCCGACGCCGTTGGGACCGATGACGCCGACGATGCCGTTGCGGGGCAGCGAGAAGGACAATTCGTCGATGAGGACGCGGTCGTCGTACCCCTTGCGCAGGTTGCGCGCTTCGATGACCTGGCTGCCGAGCCTCGGGCCCGGCGGGATCTGGATCTCCTCGAAATCGAGCTTCCTCGTGCGCTCGGCCTCCGCTGCCATCTCCTCGTAGCGGTTCAGGCGTGCCTTGGACTTCGTCTGGCGGCCCTTGGCATTCGAGCGGACCCACTCGAGCTCCTCGGTGAGACGCTTCGACAGCTTCTGGTCCTTCTTGCCCTGGACCTCGAGGCGCGCGCGCTTCTTCTCGAGGTAGGTCGAGTAGTTGCCCTCGTAGGGGTAGAGGTGCCCCCGGTCCACCTCCGCGATCCATTCGGCCACGTGGTCGAGGAAGTACCGGTCGTGGGTGACGGCCAGGACGGCACCGGCGTAGGACTTCAGGTGCTGCTCCAGCCAGAGGACGCTCTCGGCGTCGAGGTGGTTGGTCGGCTCGTCGAGGAGCAGGAGATCCGGCTTCTGCAGCAGGAGCTTGCACAGTGCCACACGGCGGCGCTCACCGCCGGACAGCACACGCACATCGGCCTCCGGCGGCGGGCAGCGCAGTGCATCCATGGCCTGCTCGAGCTGGGAGTCGAGGTCCCAGGCGTCGGCGGCATCGATCGCTTCCTGCAGCTTGCCCATCTCGTCGAGCAGCGTGTCGAAGTCGGCGTCGGGGCTGGCCATCTCCTCGGAGATCTCGTTGAACCGCTGGATCTTCCCGTAGATCTCGCCGACGCCCTCCTGGACGTTGCCGAGTACGGTCTTCTCCTCGTTCAGGGGCGGTTCCTGCAGGAGGATCCCTACGGTGTAGCCGTGCCCCCGGCAGGATT
>NZ_CP024915.1:1361718-1367626 GCF_002953615.1 Arthrobacter agilis
CGAACCTGCGACCAGAGGATTAGAAGGCCCCTGCTCTATCCCCTGAGCTACGGAGGCAGTCCGTCCAGTTTACTATGGGCCGTTCCGGCCCGTCCCAGGCCCGCGGACGGCGGCCCTGGGGAACGCTATGCCTCGTCCTCGGCGAAGGCCACCCTCAGCTCGAGGCGATGCTGGCCGTCCGGATCCTGCGAGTAGATCGCCTTGCCCGAGATACCCCGGAGTCCCTCCGTCCCCGAGCCGGGGATGATGTGCCCCGAACTGGCCGCGTCGGCTCCTTCGGCGACACCCCAGTGCTGGACGGTCATCGAGCCGGTCCTGTCCCCCACCGTCCCGACGAACTGTTCGGACGCCACATAGCCTGCGCCGACGTCGTTCCCGGCCATCAGCAGTTCCGCGGTGCTCGTGCCGCTGATCTCCCCCTCGAACACCTTCGCGGCGCGCACGCGTGACAGTTCTCCGGTGCTGCCGGGCTCCGAGTAGGGTTCGGCGTCCCAGGCGGTGATCTCGAACTCGCCGCTGTACGTCGTCGTTCCTGTTTCAATCATCTGCATAGTATTGCCGCTCATCGCCCGTACCGCATGCCGGAATCCGACGGAGGGCGGTACGGCGGGTTCGCTGCGCGGGCAAGTCAGCGCAGTTGCCCGGGTGACAGCGGGCGGTAACGACGGCGGAACAGGACCTTCGTGCTGCGGTCCACGAAGACGAGGTAGAGCGCGAATCCGAGCGCGACGACGGCTGCCACCTGGCGTGCCATCATCAGGCTGAGGTCGAAGTACGGGAAGATGTCCAGCTGGTCCGTGATGGCATACACCATGAAGAAGGCCACCGTGAGGTAGAGGAACTTCACCTGCCAGTCGTTCCGGATACCCGTGACCGCGAACAGCGGGATGAGCCACACCACGTACCAGGACTGGATCATCGGCGAGAGGACGACGACGGCCGCGAATGCTATGGCGAGCCGGCGGACCAGCCGGCTGTGGTCGCCGCGGAAGATCTGGAGCGCGATGATCACCAGCGAGCCCAGCCGCGCCAGGGTGTGGAACACGCCGGCGAGGTCCCAGCCGGGAAGGCCGACGGCGTCGCCGAGCGTCGCGATGACCAGCCCGATGAACCCGATCGGCGCGTACCAGATCCAGACGCTGCCGGGAGTGCTGAGCGCACCCACCCAGCCGAACCCGAAGGTGTTCACGAGGCCCATGACCCACAGGATGCCGAGGGACAGTCCGGCCGTGAGGAACCAGTAGAGGAACCGCCTCGGCCAGGACGCACCCTTGCCCGCCCACATCAGCCCTACGAACGGCAGGAAGATCAGAGTGATCGGCTTGATGCCGACGGACAGGGTGATCAACAGGATGCCCAGGAGCGGCCGCTTCGTCGCCGCGAGGTACAGCCCGGCGAGTGCGAGTCCGATCATCAGGGAATCGTTGTGGATGGCGGCGACGAAGTTGATCAGGAACAGCGGGTTGGCGACGGAGAGCCAGAGCGCGCGGTTCGGATTGATGGAGTGGAGCTGCGCGAGTTTCGGGACGATGTAGACGCAGAGGGCCACACCGATGAGGGCGACGACCCGGAACAGGATGATCGAGGTGTCCGGGTGCCCGCCCGTGATGCGGACGATCCCCTCCTCGATCCAGAGGAAGACCGGCCCGTAGGGCGTGGGGCTCTGCGCCCAGAGATCGTCGGCGCCGATCTGCAGATAGTTGGAGATCTGGGAGTAGCCGTCCACGTAGGGATTCAGCTTGGCCACCATGACCTGGCCCTGGGCGATGTAGGCGAAGACGTCCCGGCTGAACAGCGGCAGCGCGGCTGCGAGCGGGATCGTCCACGCGATGATCGCCCGGAGCAGGTACGGGCGGGTCTCGTCCGACCAGCCGTTGAGCCGCTGGCCCAGCCGGAGCCACGCCCGGATCAGGAGCATGCCGCCCAGCGCCAGGAGCAGCACGGACAGCACGGCACCGGCCGGCTCGAAACGGAGCCAGATGATCACGGGGTTGCGGCGGAGCTCCGCCGAGGCGAGGGAGAGCCAGCCGACGCCGAGCGACCCCATCCACATCAGCAGGGATCCGATGAACCCCTGCACCACGGCGACATTGGGATGATGCGGGCCCGGCTGCGTCTCGACCTCGGTGAGCGGGACCTGGGCGGGCATCTGGGAAATCCAATCGTCGGCAAGCAGAAGGGGCGGGAACGCCCATGTCCTCAGGCCGTCAGCCGAGGGCTGGACGGCGGGCATACCGCAGAGCGGTGCCCTGGCCGGAAGCAGCAGGGTTACCCAGATCTCCCCGCAGCCCTGAGCGAACTGTTCGAATATTAGCACCGGCACTAGGGGCTGCCGGGGAAGGGCACAGGGCCCATCCCCGTCGACAGGCCCGCCGATGCGTGGGCCGACACGTGGGCCGACACGTGGGCCGACACCGCGGTTCCCGCCGCCGGGAAGCGTCCCTACCGGGCGGTACATTGGTCGGATGCCGATATCGAGTGAACACATCGTCTGGATCGACTGCGAGATGACGGGGCTGGACCTCGTGAACGACGCCCTGATCGAGGTCGCCGTCCTCGTCACCGACGCCGAGCTCAACATCCTGGGCGACGGCGTGGACGTGGTGATCAAGCCCACGCCCGAGGCCCTGGCCCAGATGGGCGACTTCGTGCGGAACATGCACACGACGTCGGGCCTGCTCGAGGAGCTCGACGGCGGGATCCCCATGGCGGAGGCCGAGCAGCAGGTCCTCGACTACATCCGGACATGGGTGCCGGAGCCGCGCAAGGCCCAGCTCGCCGGCAATTCCGTGGGCACGGACCGGAACTTCCTCGTGCGTGACATGCCGAGCGTCGTCGACCACCTGCACTACCGGATCATCGATGTGTCGACCATCAAGGAACTAGCGCGCCGCTGGTACACCCGCGCCTACTTCCAGGCCCCGGCGAAGACCGGTGGGCACCGCGCCCTGGGCGACATCGAGGACTCGATCCGGGAGTTGCGCTACTACCGCGCCGCCGTCTTCGTTCCCGCACCCGGACCCGACTCCGCGACCAGCAAGGCCATCGCCCGCACGATCGCTCCCTGACGCCCTGCGCTCCACCGGCGGTCCGGAGCACGGGAAAAAGTGTGTAAACTTGTATCCGCTGCCTTTCGCAGACAGCCTGGCCGGAGATCCTCGGTCTGGCTGGCGGCGAAGACACATGGTGGGTATAGCTCAGTTGGCAGAGCGCCTGGTTGTGGTCCAGGAGGTCGCGGGTTCAACCCCCGTTACTCACCCTCAGTTGCCAGGGAAGACCCTGGCCACATATGCCGTCCCGGAGACCGTCCGGGACGGCATATGTATTTCCGGCCCAGCACGCCCGCCCCGGAGGGCAGCCATGACGGTCTGCGTGATCCTCCGGTCGACAGCAACGAAGGACCAAGAACGATGGAACGCACGGTGTTCGAAGAAGATCACGAGCTTTTCCGCGATGTCGCCCGCGAATTCAACGAACGCGCCGTCGCCCCCCACTACGCGGGCTGGGACCAGCAGCACATGATGGACCGGTCGGTGTGGACGGCGGCGGGAGAGCAGGGACTGCTCGGACTGGCCGTCCCCGAGGAGTTCGGCGGCGCGGGGATGCCGGACTACCGGTTCCGCGCCGTGCTCGACGAGGAATTCGCCCGCAGCAACCACCTCGCCGTCGGACTCGCCTTCCACCTGCATGACGACCTCGTCCTGCCGCACCTGCTGGCCCATGGCTCCGACGACCTCAAGGAGCGCTGGCTGCCGGGCATGGTCTCGGGCGAGATCGTGACGTCCTGCGCGTGGACCGAGCCCGGCGCCGGCAGCGACCTCCGCGGCATCCGCACCAAGGCGGTGCGTGACGGCGACGACTGGCTCATCACGGGACAGAAGGTCTTCATCGGCAACGGCATCAGCGGTGATGCCTCACTCGTCCTCGCCCGCACGGACGGCAGCTCGGGTCGCGGCTCCAGCGACTCCTTCTCCCTGTTCATGGTGCGCAGGGGCGAGGGGTACACCCCCGGCCGCCAACTGGACAAGATGGGGCTGCGGGCCTCCGACACCGCCGAGCTGTTCTTCGACAATGTGCGCGTGCCCGGCGCCGATCTCGTCGGTGAGGTGGGACAGGGTCTCCGCTACAGCCTCGAACAGATACCCCAGGGCCGCCTCGGCATCGCCGTCGCGGCCGCAGCCCTCGCACGTGCCTCCTACGAGCAGACGGTGCGGTACGTGACCGACCGGAGTGCCTTCGGCGAGCGTGTGCTCGACTTCCAGGCGACGCGCCACGTCCTCGCCGATGTCCTGACGGAGGTCGAGGTGACCGAGACCTTCGTCGACCGGGCGGTGCTGGCCTTCAACGCCGGATCGCTCACCCCCACGGCCGCCGCGCAGGCCAAGCTGTGGGCGAGCGAGCGGGCCAAGTCCATCACGGACCGGTGCCTGCAGCTGCACGGCGGCTACGGCTACATCCTCGAGTATCCGGTGTCGCAGGCCTTTTTGGCCGCGCGGCTGCTGACCATCTTCGGCGGCACGAGCGAGATCATGCGCGAGTCCATCGGGCGGTCGATCGCCGGCCGCCCCACGCAGAACAGGTAGGTCCCATGGCTGTCCACCCCATCACCATCACGGGCGAACCGGTCCTCCATCGGCGTGCCCAGCCGGTCGAGGCCTTCGACGACGAGCTGCGCACGCTGATCGCCGACATGTTCGAGACCATGGACGTCGCCAACGGCGTGGGCCTCGCGGCGCCGCAGATCGGCGTGGGACTGCGCATCTTCGTCTACGGCATGGAGAACGACGACGGCGTCGCCGCGCGCGGCGTGCTCGTCAATCCGACGCTCGTGACCTCGAAGGTGCCCGGATCCGATCCGGACCCGGACGAGGAGTCCGAGGGCTGCCTCTCCGTCCCCGGGGAGGCGTTCCCGCTCAAGCGCGCCGACTGGGCACGGGTCTCCGGGTTCGACGGCGACGGAGCCCCGGTCGAGTTCGAGGCGACGGGCTGGTTCGCCCGGTGCATGCAGCACGAGTACGACCACCTGGACGGGAAGCTGTACGTCGACCGCCTCGACAACCGGCAGTCCAGGAAGGCCAAGAAAGCCCTCAAGAACCACGGGTGGGGCGTGCCCGGGCTCACCTGGATGCCCGGCGTCGATCCCGACCCGTTCGGCCACTAGGACACCGGTCCCGCGTGGGCCCGCTCATCCCGGTCAGGCGTTCTCGGACGCGCCGAGACGATCGGCGGTGTCGGCGGGCACGGGAGCCTCGGAGAGGTCCTCCAGCCGCCGGACACGGCGCAGCGGCCCGAGCAGGGCGACGAGCGGAGCGCCGCACGCGATGACGACGCCGATGAGGATCCCATCGCGGATCCCGACGGTCTCCGCCAGGATGCCGGCGATCAGGCTCGCCAGTGCGAGCATCCCCCAGCTCACCGTCCGGGATGCGGCACCGAGGCGGCCCATCATCCCCGGCGGGCAGACCCGCTGCCGGAAGCTGGAGCCGACCACGATGTTCCAGGCGACACTCGCGCCCATCACGAACATCCCGATGATCCCCCACGTCATCCCCCACCCGGGTGTGAGGATCAGGAGCGAGGCATAGCCGAGGACGCCGGGGACCATCGACCAGCGCCAGAGCGGGCCGGAGCCGAAACGCTCCCCGAGCGCATTGGCGGTGACCCCGCCGACCGCTCCGCCGAGAGAGGCAGCCGCCAACAGGAGACCGAGCCACACCTCCGATTCCCCGATCGTCCTCAGCACCAGCAGGACCAGCAGGGAGGCCACGATGTTGCCGCCGAGGTTCCACAGGGCGGCGTTGAAGAGGATGGCCCGCAGGGGGCCCGTGCTGAAGGTGTACCGCAGGCCGTCGTACATCTCCCGCAGGATCCTCCGGTCGCTCTGCGGCTGCACCACCTCCTTGACGTC
>NZ_CP024915.1:1367862-1378041 GCF_002953615.1 Arthrobacter agilis
CGCCACCTGGACGAGCAGGGAGTTCGATGCCCCCGCCGAGCTCGTGAGCCACCCCGCGACGGAGCGACCCGCCGCGTCGGCCGCGGCCCCGGAACCGGTGATGAGCCCGTTGCCCTCCATCAGCTCATTCGGCGTCACGGCCTGCTGCACCAGGGCGGCGTCGGCCAGCTGGAAGAACACGGACGTCACTCCCACGACGAATGCCGTTCCGAACAGCAGCGGCACGCTGAGGAACCCCAGCCAGTACCCGAGGGGCAGGAGACCGAGCACGAGGACCCGCACGACGAGCGAGGCGAGCATCACCGGCTTCCGGGGCAGCCGGTCCACCCATACGCCGATGACGAGGCCGAGGAGGAGCCAGGGAAGGAAGGTCATCCCGGCGAGCGCCGCGACCTCGAAGTTGCCGGCCTGCAGTTCCACTGCGGCGATCACCGGCAGCGCGACGGCTGCCACGGCGTTCCCGAGCACGCCCGAGGTGCTCGAGACCATGAGGGCGCGGAAGTTGCGGTTGCGCACCAGCAGGTGTCTGTCTCCGGTACCGCCAGCGCTCATCCGATCACCCTAGTCGAGGCGGCGTGCCGTCTCCGGACGGAATGGTCCAATGCACGGCTCCACTTCGGCAGCTCTTGACCGCCGGAGGAGCACGACCGATAATAGTTCGTTTCGGCAATGACCATTCGGACTCCCATCGGAAAGTTCCCGATTCCTCCCTTGGCTTACCGGGGCCCGATCCGATTGCCGAGCCTCGACGGGAAGCGGAAAATGGAGCGTGGAGGCCGTCCCGCGGTCGTTCCCCAGCAGTACCGCTGTGGATGACCTCCAGAGGCGGCTATAGACGCCGGGCGGTCCCCCTACCTCTTGAGACCGGGTACGGGGGACCGTTTTCCGCCCGGGCACGGCCGTTGCCGAGGTGAACGGGCCAACCCCGAAGCCCCAGCAGTGGGCCGGCCCGTTCATACCGTCGCGTTTGCGTACGAGACCCACGGCGGTTCCCATAGAGTAGGCCGACCTGCGGCGCGGAACAACGTGCGACGCGCCGGACGCCCGACTGTTGCCGATTCGGTATCCGCCGGCGGGTCGTGCCGTGCGGGAGGGAGCGCGTCAGTACGACAGTTCGTCGGGTCCCGCGAGCACCACGAGGTTGTTCCTCAGCCGACGCACACATCGGGTGACGCCCATGACGCACTTCTTCAAGATCTCCATTGATCTCCGCATTTCCCTCGAGTTGCCGGGAGTAAGCCCCTCCCCTGTTTGTACGCCCGAATTCTGCGGAAAGAGCGAGTAGTCGCCACTCCAAAGCGCACGGCGGACACCTGCTTACTCAGCGCGGCTACTGCGCTGAGGTCGACCGGCGAGTGGCCCGGCACGGCGTGCATAGCCGGGCCGCGACCGGAAGCGAGGGTCCGAGATGACCGGCATAGGTACGCCGACTCGACAGGACTTCCCGACGATCCGGCGCTGCATCGGTTACGCGCGAGCCCTCGGCCTGGACGGACTCCGCGTCATCAACCTCTTCGCGCTTCGCTCCACCGATCCTCAAGGCCTCCGCATCCACGCAGACCCGATCGGGCCGCGCAATGACGAGATCCTCACTCATTGCATGCAGACACTTCCCGTCGACTTCATGGTCGCAGCCTGGGGAGCCGACGACTTCGCCATCGACAGAGCGAAGGCAGTCCACGCGATGGCAGCCTCCCACGGCATCACCCTCCAGTGCCGGGGCAGGACCAAGAACGGCCACCCCGGTCACCCGCTCTACCTTCGGCGGGACGCCGCTCTGAGCGAGTGGACCCCGTGATGGGCCCAGCACCGTTCATCGATGACCGGAGACGTTGGAGGTGTCCCGGGGAAGGCGCCGCAATCAGCGTTCTATCGGGGCCGGTGCGGGATGGGTCGACCGATACGCCGGGTTCTGTCATCGCGCGGCGTTACCGTCGCGCGAGTGGCGGCCATCCATCTACGAACGCCGTTGCCGACGCCCTCCAGCGGCCTACCCGTGCACTCGGGCGGGCAGCCCTCGAACGTGCACTGTCTGGCCTTGCTCCGGGTGGGGTTTACCGAGCCATGCCGGTCACCCGGCATGCTGGTGGTCTCTTACACCGCCTTTTCACCCTTACTGACCGTGAGGACCGAAGCCTTCAGCGGTCAGCGGTCTCTTTTCTGTGGCACTGGCCTGCGGGTTACCCCGAGTGGGCGTTACCCACCACCCTGCCCTGCGGAGCCCGGACGTTCCTCGGTGGAGCGGTGCGGACACCGTCCAACGCGGCCGCCTGGTCGACCCATCCAGGAACCATTCTAGGCGGCCCGGCCGGGAGCCGGGTGCACGGGGCCAAGGGCTGCACGGGTTGGGTAGAGTGGATCGGTGCTGATCCTGCTTCCCCCGTCCGAAGGTAAGTCCGCCGCCCGCAGGGGCGACCCGGTGCGGCTGGAGAACCTGCACTTCCCCGACCTGAATCCCGCCCGCCGGACGGTCCTCGCCGCCCTGAAGGACGCCAGCGGTGCGGATGACGCGCATGCGGTGCTCGGCGTCGGGGAATCCCTGGCCGCCGATGTGGCGCGGAATCTGGTGCTCGACGTCGCCCCCGCCGCACCGGCCCACGACGTCTACGCAGGAGTCCTCTACGACGCCCTCGGGTACGCCGGTTTGACGCCGGTGCAGAAGCGCAAGGCCCGCGAGTGGTGCGTCGTCGTCTCCGCACTGTGGGGCGCCATCGGGTTCGGCGACCCGATCCCTGCGTACCGGCTGTCGATGTCGGTGGACCTGCCGGGCACGGGGCGGCTCGCAGGCTACTGGCGGAAGCACCTCGGTGACGCCCTGGCGCAGCACGCGGGAACCGGGCTGGTCGTCGACTGCCGGTCGAGCACCTACGCCGCGGCCTGGGCTCCCCCACCGCTGCAGAGTGCCGCGGTCAACGTGTTCCAGGTGCGCGGCGGGAAGCGCACGGTCGTCTCCCACTTCGCCAAGCACACGCGCGGCGAACTCGCCCGCCACCTGCTGACGCGGCGGGGAGCGGCACCGGCGACGCCCGAGGCCCTGCTCCGGGCAGCCCGCGAGAAGTGGACGGCGGAGCTCGTACCGGCGACCGCGCGCAGACCGGCCCAGCTCGACATCGTGCTCGACTGAGCCTCAGTCCGCGACCAGCTCCACTTCGAAGCCCTCGGCGTTCTCGAGGTAGGCCGCGTAGTGGTCCGGTCCGCCGGCGAACGGGTGCCGGTCCGCGAACATCAGCGACCACCCGTGGCTTGCCGCGCGGCGCGCCAGCAGGTCGACGTCGGCCCTGGACCCGGCACGGAACGCGAGGTGGTTCACCCCGGGACGACGGCGGTCGGAACCGCCCGGCACCACGTCGGGTCCGCTCTCCAGGACGACGTAGAACTCGTCGGAGCCATAGCGGACACCGTCCTTCCAGGCTTCCCCGCGCGGGAAGCCCAGCCGTTCGAGCAGCCAGCCCAGGCTCTTCTCCGCGGAAGCGAGATCCTGGGTCCACACCTCGAGGTGATGGAGCCTGCCCGCCGGTCGCGGCAGCTCCTCCGACGCGGCGGCCTCCGGTTCCGCGGCGGGTCTCGCCGCAGCGCGCGGCTTCCACTCGACGCCGGCCATGCCGGCGTCCATCGCCTCGTTGGAGAGCCGGTCGGCGTCCTTGTTGCGTTCGCGCGGGATCCATTCGTAGGTCACCCGGCGGGGATCCAGGACCTTCCGCGCCTTCGCGGCAAGCACGCGCATGTCGGCGTGCTTGATCTGCCAGCGCCCGGACATCTGCTCGACCACGAGCTTGGAGTCCATCTTCACGTGCACGGACGCGCCGGGGTTGATCTCGCGTGCCAGTTCCAGTCCCGAGACGAGGCCTGAGTACTCGGCGACGTTGTTCGAGGCCTTGCCGATGTAGGCGGCCTTCTCGACCAGGATCCGGCCGGTGTCGGGATCGCGGACAAGGGCACCGTACCCGGCGTGCCCGGGGTTGCCACGGGACCCGCCGTCCGCCTCGACGACGAGTCGCGTGGGCGCACCCGCCGTCGCCTCGTCGTCGCGTGCATGGGGGTCGAACAACTGCTGTTCCGTCACGGCTACTGGTTCCCCCAGTCGCCGGAACGGACCAGGATGCACCCGGAGTCGGGGCAGAGCACGACGTCGTCGGGTGCCGCACCGGAGATGTCGGCGAGGTCACCCGGACTCAGCTGCATCCCGGACCCCTCGGACTTGCCGTGGAACAGGCGGGCGGCACCGACGCCGCGCTTGGCGAGGATCCGCTCATAGATGGCCAGGAGCCCGGAGTCGAACGTCGAGGCGAGCTCGTTGCGGCGTGCCTGCACGTCGACCCGCTGCAGCTCGATGTCGGCGAGCTCGATGTCGCGTGCCTCCTCGAGGGCGCGGAGCTCGGCACGGACCGCATCCGTGCGGCCCTGCACCTCGGCCTGCGCGGTGCGCGCCGCCTCCACCCGTTCCATGACGTCCAGCTCGACGTCCTCGAGGTCCGAGCGCCGCTTCGTCAGGGACGCGACCTCGTGCTGCAGCGCCGTCAGGTCCTTCGAGGTGCCGGTACCGCTGTTCAGCCGCTTCTCGTCACGCTCCAGCCGGTTCACGACCGACTGCACCTCGTCCTCCGCACGCGTCAGTTCGCGCTGGAGGTCGCCCAGCTCGGTGGTGGCGCGCACGAGCTCGCCGTCGACCTCACTGACCCGGGCGGCGACGACGCCGAGCTCGGGATTGCCCCGCGCAGCAGCGGCCTGCCGTGTGAGTTTGTTGAGGGTCGAATCGAGGGCCTGCAGGTCGAGCAGGCGGAGTTGTTCCTCGGGTGCAGCCTTGGCCACGGTAAACCTCCAGATGGGACGGACGGGGCACGACGAGCGGGCGTGGGCGTCGTCCCAGCCTAGGCCACGGCGCCCTTCCCGGTCGTCAGTGACCGGGAGTGAGGACGAAGTCCCACGGGTCGGTGTTGACCCCGCTGACCCGGATGTCGGTCGCGAAGCCCTGGTCGGAGAGCATCGTGCCCAGGGCGTCGGCGGCGGGCGTGAGCCACAGCCATTCACTGCCGAAGTGGGAGACGTCCACGAGGTAGGGGGTACCGCCGGCGGCCGCCTCCCTCACTTCGGAGGCAGGATGGTGCCTCAGGTCGGCCGTCACGTAGACGTCGGCATGGCTGGCCCGGACGTGCTCGAACAGGGAGTCTCCCGCGCCTCCGCACACCGCGATCCGGCGGACCAGCGCGTCCTTGTCCCCGGCGACCCGCACGCCACCGGCGACGGCCGGCAGGATGGAGAAGACCACCTCCGCGAAGGCCCCGAGCGCTACCGGTTCCTCGAGGTCCCCGACGCGTCCGATTCCTTCCTCCGGCAGCCCGTCCGCAGCGGGAACCAGGGGCTTGACATCACGCAGCCCGAGGGCGTCCGCCAGGACGTCAGATACGCCGCCGACGGCGCTGTCCCCGTTGGTGTGGACGGTGACCAGGGCGCACCCTGCCTCGATCAGGCGATGGACCGCCTCGCCCTTGAAGCCGGACGCGGCGACGGAGGAGACGGGCTTCAGCAGGAGGGGATGGTGCGAGACGATCATCGTGGCTCCCCAGCCCAGCGCCTCGTCCAGGACGGCAGCGGTGGGATCGACGGTGAACAGGATCTTCGCCGCCCGGTTCCCCGACCGGCCCGCGACGAGCCCGACCGCGTCCCAGCCCTCGGCGAGGCTCTCCGGCCACAACTCCTCGATGGCACGGAGGACGTCTCCCACGGTCGGCGCCGGGACTCCCTGCGCGGCACCGTCGCCCTTGCGGGAGGCCCACGCAGTGCCGGACGGAGCGACACCGCGGCCGTGCTCGTGCTGTTCCATGACACCAGTAATACCCGCCGCCGGCGGCCCCTCCAACTCAGCACCGTCCGCTGGGGGCTGATCGGCACCGGGAATCATCGGAGCGTGCCACGCATTGACAAGGACATGAAGACTTTCGTGCTTGGAGGGGGCTGTTTCTGGTGCCTCGATGCCCTTTACCAAAAGACCCGCGGTGTCACCGAAGTGGTGTCCGGCTACACGGGAGGCCACACGAAGCACCCCGACTACGACTCCGTCTGCTCCGGCATGACCGGTCACGCCGAGGTGGTCGCGGTGACGTTCGACGAGTCCGTGATCCCGGAGGACGTCATCCTCGACATGTTCTTCGTGTCCCATGACCCCACCACGCTGAACCGGCAGGGCTACGACGTCGGCACGCAGTACCGCAGCGTCATGTACTACCAGGACGCCGAGCAGAAGGCACTGTTCGAGGACGCGATCAGCCGCAACCAGCAGAACTGGAAGAACCCGATCGTGACCGAGGTCAGCAGGCTCCCGGAGTTCCATGTGGCGGAGGACTGGCACCAGAACTACTACGCGAAGCACCCCGAGCAGGGCTACTGCCAGGTGATCATCAACCCCAAGCTGTCGAAGGCCCGGAAATATTACGCCCAGTGGCTCGCCGCGTAGGCTCACCGAACCCCACCCGTTAAGCTGACCGCCGTCGGTCCCGGGCAGTCCCTGACAGTGCCCCGGCCGACGCCGCATCCCTCCACCCCCGAACAGGCAGGCTCCCGCGCATGGCAAAGATCTACGACGACGTCACCCAGCTGGTGGGACGGACCCCCCTCGTCCGCCTCAACCGTCTGACCGAAGGGCTGGATGCGCAGGTAGCCGTCAAGCTCGAGTTCTACAACCCTGCCAACAGCGTCAAGGACCGCATCGGCGTGGCCATCATCGACGCGGCGGAGAAGGCCGGCGCGCTTCGCCCGGGTGGCACGATCGTCGAGGGGACCTCGGGGAACACCGGCATCGCCCTCGCCATGGTCGGCGCTGCACGCGGCTACAAGGTCGTGCTGACCATGCCGGAGACCATGTCCACCGAACGCCGTGTGATGCTGCGGGCCTACGGCGCCGAGATCGTCCTGACGCCGGGCTCCGAAGGGATGCGCGGCGCCGTCGAGCGCGCGAAGGACATCGTCGCGACGACGGAGAACGCCATCTGGGCACAGCAGTTCGCCAATGCCGCGAACCCCGCCATCCACCGTGCCACCACGGCCGAGGAGGTCTGGGAGGACACCGACGGCGAGGTGGACATCTTCGTCGCGGGCGTCGGCACCGGTGGCACCATCACCGGAGTGGGCCAGGTGCTGAAGGAGCGCAAGCCCGGCGTGCAGATCGTCGTCGTCGAGCCCGCGGACTCCCCCATCCTCAACGGTGGCGCACCGGGTCCCCACAAGATCCAGGGCCTCGGCGCGAACTTCGTCCCCGAGAACCTCGACCGCGACATCTACGACGAGGTGCTCGACGCGACCGTCGAGGACTCCGTACGGGTGGCACGCGCGCTCGGCACCCAGGAGGGCATCCTCGGCGGCATCTCGTCGGGGGCGATCGTCTGGGCCGCCCTCGAACTCGCGAAGCGCCCGGAGAACGCCGGTAAACTCATCGTGGCTGTTGTCTGCGACTTCGGCGAGCGCTACATCTCCACGGTGCTCTTCGACGACATCCGCGGCTGATCCCGCCGCGGAGGACCCTCCGACACTGCTGAACCCCATGACACCCCCACGAGAAGGTAGCCGGTGAGCTTTCTAGAACGACTGCGCGAGGACCTCGAGACCGCGCGCACCCACGATCCGGCTGCCCGCGGCTCCTTCGAGAACACCGTCGTGTACTCCGGGCTCCACGCCATCTGGATGCACCGCCTCACCCACCGCATGTGGCGGAACGAGAAGCTGCGCTTCCCGGCGCGTGCCCTGGCGCAGCTCGCGCGCGCCCTCACCGGGGTCGAGATCCACCCTGCGGCCACCATCGGGCGCCGGTTCTTCATCGACCACGGCATGGGGATCGTGATTGGCGGCACCGCAGAGATCGGCGACGACGTCATGCTCTACCAGGGTGTGACCCTCGGCGGACGCTCGCTCGAGAAGGTGAAGCGCCATCCCACGATCGGGGACCGCGTCACCATCGGTGCGGGCGCGAAGGTGCTGGGTCCGATCACCATCGGTGCCGGCAGCGCTGTCGGCGCGAACGCCGTCGTCGTGAAGGACACTCCGCCCGACTCGATCGTGACGGGCATCCCGGCGACGTTCCGCCACCGCGATTCGCGGCGCGAGACGCAGCCGGCGGTCGACCCCGCGGAGTACGTGGACCCCGCCATCTACATCTGACCCGAACGCAGGGAAGCCCCGGACCACGGTCCGGGGCTTCCCTGCGTTCGGGGTGCTGTCAGTGGGTGTCGACGGCTTCGATCTCGGACTTGTCCTCGCCCCAGAGGGTGTGGAACGTGCCCTCGGTGTCGACGCGGTTGTAGGTGTGCGCGCCGAAGAGGTCGCGCAGGCCCTGGGTGAGCGCGGCCGGCAGGCGCGTGCGGCGCAGGCCGTCGTAGTAGGCCAGCGACGCGGAGAAGACCGGAACGGGGATGCCCAGCTGCACGGCGGTGGCGACCACCCGGCGCCAGGCCGGGACCGCGCCGGCGATGGCTTCGGTGAACGCCGGTGCGAGCAGGAGGTTGGCGGGACGCTCGTCGGCCACGGCATAGGCCTTCATGATGTCGTCGAGCAGTTCTGCGCGGATGATGCAACCGGCACGCCACAGCGAGGCGATCTCGTCGAGCTTGAGCTCCCAGCCGTACTCCTTCGCCGCGGACGTGAGCATGTCGATGCCCTGGGCGTAGCTCACGAGCTTCGAGGCGTAGAGGGCGAGCCGGACGTCCTCGACGAACGTGTCGGGCAGCTCGACGGTGTCCTCGTGGCCCTGCAGGAGGTCCTGGGCCAGCACGCGCTGGTCCTTCTGCGAGGACAGTGCCCGGGCGAACACCGATTCGGCGATGCCCGACGTCGGGCTGCCCAGTTCCAGCGCGGAGACCACGGTCCACCGGCCGGTCCCCTTCTGCCCTGCCGCGTCGACGACGACGTCGACGAAGGGCTTGCCGGTCCGCTCGTCCGTGTGGCCCAGCACTTCGGCGGTGATCTCGATCAGGAAGGAGGACAGCGTGCCGGAGTTCCAGTCGCTGAAGATCTTCGCCTGCTCGGCAGGCTCGATCCCCGCACCCGAGCGCAGCAGGTCGAAGGCCTCGCCGATGACCTGCATGTCCGCGTACTCGATGCCGTTGTGCACCATCTTCACGAAGTGACCGGCGCCGTCCGTGCCGATCCAGCGGCAGCAGGGCTCGCCGTTGTACTTGGCGGAGATCTTCTCGAGCATCGGCCCGAGCGAATCGTAGGACTCACGGGAGCCACCGGGCATGATCGACGGGCCCAGGAGCGCACCCTCCTCGCCGCCGGAGACGCCGACGCCGACGAAGTGGAGGTCCTGCTTCGACAGCGCGGCCTCACGGCGGCGCGTGTCCTCGTAGTGCGAGTTGCCGCCGTCGATCACGATGTCGCCCGGCTCCAGCAGCGGAGTGAGCTGATCGATCACCGAGTCCACCGGCTTGCCGGCCTTCACCATGATCAGCACCCGGCGGGGCTTCTCGAGGGAGTCCACCAGTTCCTGCAGGGACTCCGTGCGAATGAACTCACCGTCGGCGCCGTGCTTCTCCAGCAGCGAGTCGGTCTTCTCGATGGACCTGTTGTGCAGGGCCACGGTGTAGCCGTTGCGGGCCAGGTTCCGGGCGAGATTCGCTCCCATGACTGCCAGGCCTGTGACGCCGATCTGTGCGCTCAATGTGTTCTCCGTCGTTTGTCAGCTGCATGCATAGCACTGCATGTGCCGGTGCTTCCGGCGCGTTCCCGCGCGGGCCATCCGATCGCTTTCACACTATTACCGACGTATCGCCCGCCGCCACACCGACCGCCCTCGGCGCCGTCATGTTTCGGCCGCTTCCAGCCACCGGACGTGTCGCGGCCGACACGCCGTCGACTGGGCCGCTGGTGCCATCCGTGAAAGAATGGTAATGATGTCCGACGTTACCGTTACCCCCGTTGCCCCCGCTCCCGTCTCCTCGCGCCCCCAGGTGCGCCCTGAGGTCGAGGGCGCCGAGCCGATCGTGTCCAGCGACGGCCGGCCGCTGCTGCAGTTCAAGTCCCCCCGGGTCAGCCAGCCGCCGGTGCACCTCGCCGACCTCACACTGGCCGAGCGGCAGGACCGGCTGAAGGAGCTGGGACACCCGGGTTTCCGCGCCAAGCAGCTGTCGAAGCACTACTTCTCGCACTACACCACGGATCCCGCGGCGATGAGCGATCTCCCGAAGGCCGGGC
>NZ_CP024915.1:1378298-1380394 GCF_002953615.1 Arthrobacter agilis
GTCATCCTCCGTTCACCCACCCATCAGGTTCCTCTCGCCTGGCGCCACTGTTCGTCGGGTAGACAGGTGGTGTGGTCTCACCGGCAGTACGACGAAGGAACGGGTAGTAGCCATGGTGATCGTGAAGAAGAGCATCGGCATCGTCAGACAGTGCATCGATCGGGTGCGGACCAACCTCGAGGTGCTTGCCGGTCCGGACGAGCTCACCTACTGACGGCCTGCGGCTGATCCCAGAGGTGCGCCCCCGTTCACGCCGATGGGCGGTGCTCCTGTGGAGGACGTCCAGCTGTGCCGCCTGGGCGAGACCGGTACCGATACGGCTGCGCTATAGCGCCGTACGGCGTCGAACGGGGACCCACCGGGCCGTCGCAATATCTGTTTCGCCTAGCTGTCATCGCCGTCAGGATGCCGTCGCTTCCCCGTGTCACGCAGTCCGAGCGATTCCTGGCGCTCGGATACCAGCTCCCGGACGGCGATCGACAGGAGGTCTCGCTGCAGTTCCTCCAGCTGAAGCTCGCCGGCGAGATAGCGGGCCAGTTCGTCGTCGCCGGCGCTGCCACCGTTCATGAGATAGCGCAGCCACAGGTCGTGAACGTTCAGTCCCTCCTCGATGACCATCTGTGCCAACTGTCGTCTCTGGTCGTCCGCCCTCACGGCATTCCTCCGGCACCTGGGATTCTGGTGCAGCGATGATGTCACGTGAGTCGGCGGAACTGGGCGAATATGACGGCATGGGGCTGCCTGCAGGAGCCGATAGCGGCGGCAGCTCTCGGCGTGTACGCGAGCCGGTTCGACCGGGACCCGAATGGCGTCGCCGTCCCCTTCGGTGAGTTGATGCCGCAACCACCCTTCAGCGGTTCGGGAACGGATCAGTTGCTCCAGCGGAAAATCGGGAAGCGTTGCACATACGAACAAATGCGCGATGCGCCCAGGACAAGGAAAAACCCCGCCGTTCCGGGCTCTGGCCCTTGGAGCGGCGGGGTTCTTCGTGGTGGGTCCTACCGGGATCGAACCGATGACATCCACGGTGTAAACGTGGCGCTCTACCAGCTGAGCTAAAGACCCTCGTCCTGTGATGCCGCCACCGGCTCCTGCCGATCGGGCGCCATCACGAGGATCGACTATACCGGCTTGCCGCAGGATCGCGCCAATCCGGGTGGCGCTATTCGCCGGCCGCGAGCTGCCCGCAGGCACCGTCGATCTCCTTGCCACGGGTGTCCCTGAGGGTCGTGGGGATACCGGCGGCGCGGAGGCGGTTGATGAACTCCGTCGAGACGCTCTTCTCCGACGCCGTCCAGATGGAGCCCGGCGTCGGGTTGAGCGGGATCGGGTTGACGTGCACCCAGCCACGGCCGCGCTGGTTCAGTTTTTTCGCCAGCAGGTCCGCACGCCAGGCGTGGTCGTTCATGTCCTTGATCAGTGCGTACTCGATGCTCACGCGGCGCCCCGTGGTCCGGTAGTAGTTGTAGGCCGCGTCGAGGGCCTCGTCGACCTTCCAGCGCGTGTTGACGGGGATCAGCTCGTCGCGGAGTTCGTCGTCGGGTGCGTGGAGGGACAGTGCGAAGGTGACGGGCAGCGACTCGGCCGCCAGCTTGTTGATGGCCGGCACGAGCCCCACCGTGGAGACGGTGATGTTGCGGGCGGACATGCCGAGGCCCTCGGGGGAGTCGTCGACGAAGCGGTGCAGTGCCGCCATCACGCGCTTGTAGTTGGCCAGCGGCTCACCCATGCCCATGAAGACGATGTTCGTGACGCGGTCGGCGTCGTGCCCGCCATCGGTGCGCAGGTCGCCCAGGGCGCCTTCCGCGAGGGCGCGGTTCGCGGCGACCACCTGGTCCACGATCTCCGCCGTCGACATGTTGCGGGTTAGGCCCGCCTGGCCCGTGGCACAGAACGGGCAGTTCATGCCGCAGCCGGCCTGGGAGGAGACGCACAGGGTCACCCGGCCCGGGTAGCGCATCAGGACCGATTCCACGAGGGCGCCGTCGAACAGCCGCCACAGGAACTTGATGGTGTCGCCGTTGTCCGTGGTCAGCCGCTTCACCTCCGTCAGGAGCGGCGGGAACATCGCCGAGACGAGCTCCTCCCACCGTGCA
>NZ_CP024915.1:1380494-1388331 GCF_002953615.1 Arthrobacter agilis
CGTCATCGAACCGATTTCGGTCGGACCCACGACAGAAAACCCCGCCGCTCCAGGGAGAGCCCTGATGCGGCGGGGTTCTGTCGTCGAGGGGTTGGCTGCGGCCCTTCAGCGCTTCCGCAGGATCGCGACCAGCCGCTCGACCAGGACCACCAGCACGAGTGCTGCCCCGATGATGAACAGCAGCGCCAGCCAGAGGGACGGCCCGGAACCGGCTTCACCGACGCCGATACCCAGCCTGCGTGCCGCAACGCACAGTGCGAGCATGGCGGCACCGGCCACGAGCATCCCGGTTCGGCGGTCCCATCGGCGTCGGTTCCTCATGGTCCCAGTCTAGGCAGCGCCCACTGGCGTCCTGACCGCACGGACTACTGCCGCGCCTCCATGACCCCCACGGGCTTCCCGTCCGAGAAAGTGACCACGTACTCCTGACCCATGATCGTGACGGTGCACTGAAGCGCTCCGATGGTGCGGCAGTCATCACCGGGGCCGGACGGGGTGCCGGGCTCCTCGAAGATCGGCTCGAGGAGCTCGGGGTCGATGCCCGGCGGCGTCGGCTCGTGGAAGGGCACGGACCCGGGCGGGAGGCACGTGTACGGGTCCGCCGGGTCGGTCCACCATGCCCCGGCGTCGGTGACAGGGCACTGCGGGTACGGCGGGAGGGGCAGCAGTTCCGGCGCCAGGTCGCCCCCCATTGCACTCCCGGTCGCGCCGGGGGGAGTGCTCGGACCGGAAGCCGGCGAGGAGGCGACGGCGGGGCCCCCGGCAACGGGCTCCTGCACGTCCCCCGCCGGGACGGCGCTGCTGCCGGCAGACACGTCGGTGACCTTCGACAGCGTCGGAGTGGTGTCCACCACAGCCACCGCGTGTTCGTCCGACGCCTGTCCGCCCTGGTCGAGTGCGAGAGGGACGACGGCGACCGCTGCCGCCGTGCCGAAAGCGATGAGAAGAGACCTGGTTGAAGAACGCATTATTTCACCCCACGTTAGAGACCTATGAGATGAACCTATGGCGATAGAGGGAGCAGAGCGACAGTAATCAATACTCGCTTTCGGACCGGACTACCTGTATGAACCGGGTAGAAACCACCTACTGCGGAGGAAGGTCCGGGAGAAGCTCGGCAAGATAGGTGAGCGCCTCCGAGACGCCGGTCTCGATCTTCAGCGAGGCGAACTCGTCCCCGCGTGTCCATCCTCGGTTGATGATGACGACGGGCTTGCCCGCTTTGAAGGCGTGCCGCACGAACCGCAACCCGCTCATGACCGTCAGGGAGGAGCCGGCCACCAGGAGCGCCCCCGCAGCGTCCACCATGGCGTAGGCCTCGGCGACGCGGGCCTTCGGCACGTTCTCGCCGAAATAGACGAAGTCGGGTTTCAGCATGCCCCCGCAGACCGGGCACGGCGCCATCTGAAAGTCCCCGGTGTCGTCGACGTCCGCATCGGCATCCGGCGCGACGTCCCCGGCGTCGGACGCGCGCTCGAGGTAGCCCGGGTTCAGGTCCTCGAGGATCTCGGCGATGCGCGATCTCGGGAAGACCGATGCACACTGCAGGCACACCACGCGGTCGAAGGTGCCGTGCAGGTCGATCACGTTCACACTGCCCGCCGACGAGTGCAGCTTGTCCACGTTCTGCGTGATCAGTCCGGTCAGCAGCCCACGCTGCTCCAACGTCGCGACGGCGGCATGGCCGGCGTTCGGATCGGCACGGCGCAGGTGGCGCCAACCCACATGGTTCCGAGCCCAGTAGCGCCGGCGCAGCGCTTCGTCGCCCACGAACTGCTGGTAGGTCATGGGATTCCGCGGCACGGACTGCGGGCCCCGGTAGTCCGGGATGCCGGAGTCGGTGCTCAGACCCGCACCCGTCAGCACAGCGAGCCGGAGACCCGCGAGGACGGCGACGGCCTGATCGAGGAGCTCCCGGTCCTCGGGCCCCAGCGCAGCGAGGCCGGACGCCGGGGTGTCGCTCACGAAGCCGGTGAGGCCGAGCCGGGGGTTGGACTCGGGCCCGGGAAGATCCCGTTCGCGTCGACCGTCCTCCGCTCGGGTCACAGTGCAGCTTCGACGGAACCCACTGCCCGTGCGTAGTCGGCGATCGGCCTGCCCTGGCCGTGCGGGGAGGACACCACGGCGCGCACCGTCCCGGAACCGTCCAGGACGTAACTGACCCGCTCCGCGTAACCGTGGACCTCGTCGAACGCGTCGAAAGCCCGGGTCACGGAACCGTGCGGCCAGAAGTCCGCCAGGAGGTCGAAGGAGATGTCGTTCGCATCCGCGAAGGCGCGCAGCGTGTACTTGTGGTCGACGGACACGGCGACGAGCGAGACACCCGCGGCGTCGAACAGTTCGAGGTTGTCCCGGAGCTGGCCGAGTTCGTCCGTGCACACGCGGGAGAAGGCGAAGGGGAAGAACACGACCACCGATCCCCCGACGAGTGATGTGTTCGCTACGGTCTCGCCGAACTGGTTCGCCAGGGCGAACGAAGGGGCTGCCGACCCCACCTCGAGCGGCAAGGCTACTGCTTCCGCCGGCTGACGAGCCGGGTCGCGGCCCATTCCTTGGAGACGCCTGCCGACGACGTCGAGTGGAGTCCGGCGGTCGGTGCCGATTCCTGGACGTCGGCGGGCGCCACGTAGCCCGGGCGACCGGACTTGGGGGTGAGGAGCCAGACGACGCCGCCGACACCGAGCGAGGTCAACGCGTCGACGAGGGCGTCGACGAGATCCCCGTCGCCGCTGCGCCACCACAGGATCACGCCGTCGACGACGTCCTGGTCGTCCTCCGTGAGCAGTTCGGACCCGACGCCGTCCTCCAGGGCCTCCCGGAAGTCGAAGTCGACGTCGTCGTCGTAACCGAGCTCCTGAACAAGGTCTCCATCCTTGAAACCCAACTTGCCTGCCACGTCGACCGCAGTGGCGGCTTCAGCCTCGCTCACTTAGCTCCTCCTGGAAAGACGGGACTGTCGCCTGACGCGCCCCCGTGTAGATATGCATGGCTACCAGCCAACACCTTTATACGCCAAGCATCAAGCCGATGCGGTGATTTGGCGCCCGGCGGCGGACCGGTCCCGGACATCCGGCGGGAGCAGGACCGGAGGCACGCCCTCGGCGTAATCTGTCCCGCCGCCCCGATCCCGCTACGCATCGGCGGCATGGCGGCGATAGAGTGAATCGGTATATGGCCGCGGCGCTAACGCCCATCGGCCGAGCATGCATCTCTGCGCGGGCCCACGAGTCGTGCGCAGGCATAAAGCGACACAGACAAGATCTGTGGAAGTGGAGAGATATCGCGTGGCTGCAGAACAAGGTACGGCGGATATTCTGAGCGGTCTGACCGTCGGCAAGCCCGATGGGGATCCCGAGGAGACCGCGGAGTGGATCGAATCCCTCGATGAGCTGATTCGCACCCAGGGCACCGAGCGCGCGCAGTACATCATGCGTTCGCTCCTCCAGCGTGCCGGTGCACAGTCCGTGGGCGTGCCCATGGTCACCACGACGGACTACGTCAACACGATCCCGGCGGACCAGGAGCCGGAGTTCCCGGGCGACGAGGAGATCGAGCGGAAGTACCGCGCATGGATGCGCTGGAACGCCGCGGTCATGGTCCACCGCGCGCAGCGCCCGGAGATCGGGGTCGGTGGCCACATCTCGACCTACGCCGGCGCGGCGACGCTCTACGAGGTGGGCTTCAACCACTTCTTCAAGGGCAAGGACCACCCCAGCGGAGGCGACCAGGTCTTCTTCCAGGGGCACGCCTCCCCCGGGATGTACGCCCGCGCCTACCTCGAGGGGCGCCTTACGGAGGCGGACCTCGACGGGTTCCGCCAGGAGAAGTCCAAGGAGGGCAATGCACTGTCCTCCTACCCGCATCCCCGCCTGATGCCGGACTTCTGGGAGTTCCCCACGGTCTCGATGGGCATCGGCCCCATGAATGCGATCTACCAGGCGCAGGCCAACCGCTACCTGCACAACCGTGGCCTGAAGGACACCTCCGGGCAGCAGGTCTGGGCGTTCCTCGGTGACGGTGAGATGGACGAGCCCGAATCGCGCGGTCTGCTCCAGCTCGCGGCGAACGAGAAGCTGGACAACCTGAACTTCGTCATCAACTGCAACCTGCAGCGCCTGGACGGGCCGGTGCGCGGCAACGGCAAGATCATGCAGGAACTCGAGGCGTTCTTCCGCGGCGCGGGCTGGAACGTCATCAAGGTCGTCTGGGGGCGCGAGTGGGACTCGCTGCTCGAGAAGGACAAGGACGGCGCGCTGGTGGACATCATGAACCAGACCCCGGACGGCGACTACCAGACGTACAAGGCCGAGTCCGGCGGATTCGTCCGGGACCACTTCTTCGGGAAGTCACCCGAGACCAAGGCCATGGTCGAGGACCTCTCGGACGCCGAGATCTGGAACCTCAAGCGCGGCGGGCACGACTACCGCAAGGTCTTCGCGGCGTACAAGGCGGCCACGGAGTTCAAGGGCAAGCCGACCGTCATCCTCGCGAAGACCGTCAAGGGCTACGGCCTTGGCCCGCACTTCGAGGGCCGCAACGCGACCCACCAGATGAAGAAGCTGACCAACGCCGACCTCAAGGCGTTCCGCGACCACCTGCGCATCCCGGTCACCGACGAGCAGATCGACGACGACCTCTACAATGCGCCGTACTACCACCCGGGCGCGGATTCCCCGGAGATCAAGTACCTGCTGGAGCGCCGCCGCGAACTCGGCGGCTTCGTGCCGGAGCGCCGCACCAAGCACGCCGAGGTCGTCCTGCCGGGCGACAAGGCGTACGAGATGGGCAAGCGTGGATCCGGCAAGCAGCAGGCCGCCACCACGATGGCGTTCGTGCGCATCCTGAAGGACCTCATGCGGGACAAGGAGTTCGGCAAGCGCATCGCGCCGATCATCCCCGACGAGGCACGCACCTTCGGCATGGACTCGTTCTTCCCCACGGCGAAGATCTACAACCCCAACGGGCAGAACTACCTCTCCGTGGACCGCGACCTGGTCCTGGCGTACAAGGAGTCCGTCGAGGGTCAGATCCTCCATGCAGGCATCAACGAGGCCGGTTCGATGGCCGCCTTCACGGCGACGGGCACGGCCTACGCCACGCAGGGGGAGCCGCTGATCCCGATCTACGTCTTCTACTCGATGTTCGGGTTCCAGCGCACCGGTGACTCCATCTGGGCCGCCGCGGACCAGATGGCGCGCGGCTTCATCATCGGGGCCACCGCCGGGCGCACCACCCTGACCGGTGAGGGCCTGCAGCACGCCGACGGGCACTCACCGATCCTGGCCTCCACCAACCCGGCCGTGGTGACCTACGACCCGGCGTTCGGCTACGAGATCGGGCACATCCTCCGCGACGGTCTGAACCGGATGTACGGGGACATCGGCGACAAGCCCGAGTCCTTCCGCAACGTCATGTACTACATCACCGTGTACAACGAGCCGTTCGTGCAGCCCGCCGAGCCCGAGGAGCTGGACGTCGAGGGCCTGCTCAAGGGCATCTACCTGCTCAAGCCCGCGAAGGTCGACGGGCCCCGCACGCAGCTGCTCGCCTCCGGCGTCGCTGTGCCGTGGGCGCTCGAGGCACAGAAGATCCTCGCGAAGGACTGGGGCGTCTCCGCGGACGTCTGGTCCGTGACGTCCTGGAATGAACTGCGCCGCGACGGCCTCGACGCCGAGGAGGAAGCCTTCCTCAACCCCGGAGCCGACGCGCGCAAGCCGTTCGTCACGCAGCAGCTCGAGGGAGCCACGGGCCCGATCGTCGCGGTCTCGGACTTCATGAAGGCCGTCCCGGACCAGATCCGCCAGTTCCTGCCCAACGAGTTCGCGACCCTCGGAGCCGACGGCTTCGGATTCTCCGACACACGCGCGGCAGCACGACGGTTCTTCAAGATCGACAGCCACTCCGTCGTCGTCCGCGCCCTGGAGATGCTCGCCCGCCGTGGCGAGGTCGACGCGAACGCGCCGAAGGAAGCCATCGAGAAGTACCGCCTGCTCGACGTCAACGCCGGAACCACCGGCAACGCCGGCGGCGAATCCTGACCCCACCCGCCCGGTAGGGGGGGCGACGGCGGAGGCAGCATCAGCGCTGCTCCCGCCGTCGCCCTTTTTGTAGCCTCCCCACAAATGGAAGCGCGCAGCACCGAGACCGTATGCTCGGAGGATGCCGCAGCCCGCAGAAGCCCCGACCGGTGCCGGGAGCGCACCCGGAGCGACGAACGCAGGGATCGCTCCCCCGGACCCCGCCACCGTCGAGAAGCTGCGCGCGACGATCGGGTCGCTGTCCACCGCGACCCTGAAGCAGCTCGACGCCGACCTGCCCTGGTACCGCGGACTCCGCCCCGACGAACGGTCCGCGCTCGGCATGGTGGCGCAGAAGGGCATCGCGTCCTTCGTCAACTGGTACCAGAAGCCCGTCTCCCCGGCATGGGTGCTGAGCGACGTCTTCGGCACCGCACCCACCGAACTCACGCGGTCCATCAGCCTGCAGAAGGCCCTCCAGCTCATCCGCGTGGTGGTGCAGGTCGTCGAGGACCATGTGCCGTTCCTCGCCCCCGCCGCGGACCAGGGTCCGCTGCGGGAAGCCGTCCTGCGGTACTCGCGCGAGGTGGCGTTCGCGGCAGCGGATGTCTACGCCCGCGCGGCGGAGACCCGCGGATCGTGGGACACGCGCCTCGAAGCACTCGTGGTCGATGCGATCCTCCGCGGGGAGAGCTCCGACGCCCTCCGCTCGCGCATCGCCGCGGTCGGCTGGAAATCCCAGGCGCGCATCACCGTCATGGTCGGCAGCGCCCCGCAGGAACCGAACGTCGGATTCCTCAACGAACTCCGCCGCGTCACCGGACGCCTCGCCGAGGACGTCCTGGTCGGCATCCAGGGCGAGCGGCTCATCCTCGTCCTGGGCGGCGTGCGGGATGCCGCGAAGGCCTACCCGCGCATCAGCGAGCTCTTCGGGGAGGGCGCCGTCGTGTTCGGGCCGGAGGCGGAATCGCTCGTCGCGGCCAGCAGTTCCGCACAGGCCGCCTTCGCGGGACTCACGGCCGCGCGCGCCTGGCCGGCAGCGCCGCGCCCCGTCTCCTCCGAGGACCTGTGGCCCGAACGGGTGATGTCCGGCGACGACACGGCCCGCCGGGCTCTCGTGCGCACCATCTACCGGCCGCTCCTCGCCGCCGCCAACGGCCTCGAGCCGACACTGTCCGCCTACCTGACCCTCGGGCACTCACTGGAGGCGACCTCGCGGTCGCTCTTCGTGCACGCCAACACCGTGCGGTACCGCCTCCGGCGCGTCTGCGACGTCACGGGCTGGGACCCGCTCATCCCCCGCGAGGCCTACGTCCTGCAGACCGCCCTGGTGGTCGGACGCCTGTCGGCGATGCCCTCCGCCTCTGCCGCCGGCACCGGGGGTGCGGGCGCGGGCAATGGTCGGACGCCCCGGGTCGCGGCCTCCGAGAGGGGCGCTTCCGCGACGGCAGGGAAGACAGCCGCCTTGTAGACTTCCTACAACGAGGCGCAGCCAGCTTGGTTCAGCCGAACACCCGATAATGCTCCGCCGATTTGGAAAGCTGGAAGAGTGCTTGCAATCGCCTGCCCCGGACAGGGCTCACAGACCCCGGGCTTCCTGAGCCCCTGGCTCGACCTACCGGGAGTACGGGAGCACCTCGAACAGCTCAGTGACCGTGCCGGAACCGACCTGGTGAAGCACGGCACCGTCTCCGACGAGGAGACCATCAAGGACACAGCCGTCGCCCAGCCGCTCATCGTCGCCGCGGGCCTCGTGACGGCGCGGCTCCTCCTCGAAGGCCACACGCTGACCGCAGCCACGGTCGTGGCGGGTCACTCGG
>NZ_CP024915.1:1388562-1398447 GCF_002953615.1 Arthrobacter agilis
CTCCACGGTGGCGACCAGTGCGGCCTCGGCCGCATTCTCCTCGGCGACCACCACCCGGTGGTGTCCAGCCCCCGCGGCGGCCATCACGGCGGGCAGCACGCCGCGGACGGGTCGGAGCTGTCCGTCGAGCCCCAGTTCGGCGAGGAAGACGGTCGAGCCGCAGCTCCTGACGTCACCAGCCGCCGCCAGTGCGGACATGACGATCGCGAGGTCGAAGGCTGACCCGCGTTTGGGCAGCGATGCCGGGATGAGGTTCACGGTGATCTTCCGGCGGCTCAGGGGCACTCCTGCGTTCCGGGCTGCCGCGCGAATGCGGTCCTTGGCCTCGTTGAGGGATGCATCCGGCAGGCCGAGCAGGACGAAGGCCGGCAGGGTCTGCCCGATGTCCGCCTCCACCTCGATGACGTGTCCGTTCATACCGATGAGCGATACGGCGTAGGTCCGTCCGAGCGCCATCAGATGACCGCCCGCACATGCTCGATCCGCGGGGTGCCGGAACCGTCGTCCAGGACGCCCACGGCGTCGATCCGGAAGCCGCTGAACCTCAGGTCGTGGGCCCGGGCCCATTTGGACGCGAGCAGGTACAGCCGCTCGAGCTTGCTCGCCGTGATGGCCTCCAACGGCTGTCCGAAATCGTCGGAGCTGCGCGTCTTCACCTCGACGATCACGAGCGTGGATCCGTCGACCGCGACGAGGTCGATCTCCCCGACCGGGCACCGCCAGTTCCGGTCGACGATCCTCAGGCCCGCCTGCTCCAGGAAGACCGCCGCCGTCGCTTCCCCGCGACGCCCGAGCTGATCCTTTGCCACCATGGCTTCCACCTCCTCCCCCAGCGTCGGGGAAGCGGCGCACGTTCATCGTGGGGGGAGGGGCTATGTGGACAACGGGTGGTGCCGGGCGCCGGGGACCCGGGGAAGAAAGCTGTGGCAGAGGCTCCCCGCCCCTCGTACCGTGGACGGAGAAACGACGTCATCCATCCGGCGTCGCCCCGGATGCAGAACGGAGGACACCATGTCAGAGTCGAGCGACATCCTGCCAGGCGGATCCGAGGCGGACCGGCAGGAGCAGGGGGCACCCGTCCGAGCCGGCGCGGGCGCGGATCGCACCGGGACGGGGACAGGCGGCTCGGAGGCGGACCTCCAGGAACAGGGCATCTCAGCCGCGTCGGGTGACGACGTCTCCGGCGGCGGCATCGCCGGTGAGGGCACCGGCGGATCGGAGGCTGACCGGCTCGAACAGGCGGCCGACGTCCCGCTGGACGGCGAGGACGCCTTCCCCCACGGCGGAACGGACGACGACCCGACCGCGTGAGCGGCCGGCACTCCGGTCAGCCCAGCGTGCCGTCCTTGGGCAGCGCGATGTCGTCGGACTTCGACAGCTCCTCGACGTTGACGTCCTTGAACGTGATGACGCGGACGTTCTTGACGAACCGCGCCGAACGGTACACGTCCCACACCCAGGCATCCTGCAGCGTCAGGTCGAAGTAGACCTCGCCGTCGGCCGAGCGCGCCTGCAGGTCGACGTTGTTGGCCAGGTAGAACCGGCGCTCGGTCTCCACGACATAGCTGAACAACCCGACGACGTCCCGGTACTCGCGGTAGAGCTGCAGTTCCATGTCGGTTTCGTAGTTCTCAAGATCCTCGGCACTCATTCGACAATCATCCCCCACTTTCGACGCGTGGCATGCCGGGTACCGCCGAGGTTCCCAGGCGCCACGTCTTCCGGTGATACTCGCTCGCTCCGACGGCGTCGATGGCCGAGCGGTGGCCCTCGGTGGCGTACCCCTTGTTCCCGTCCCAGCCGAACGCCGGATGGTCCCCCGCGAGTGCGACCATCAGGGCGTCGCGCTCCACCTTCGCCAGCACGCTCGCCGCAGCGACGCTCAGGCACTTCAGGTCCGCCTTGATTCTGGTGTGGACGGGCGCCGTGCAGCCCACCGACTCGACCGGCGCCGTTCGGCCGTCCGTGTCGAAGAGCGCGCCCTGCGACCGGGCGGACAGCCAGTCGTGGTTGCCGTCGAGGATGACCGCGTCGGGCGTCACGACCTCCGTCACCGTCGCCCAGGCGCGGCTCCCTGCGGCGCGCAGGGCGGCCATCAGGCCGAATGCGTCGATCTCGGCCGCCGTCGCGTGCCCGACGGCGGACGCGACGGACCAGCGGCGGATGCGCGGGACCAGCGCCTCACGCTCCCCGGGCTGGAGCAGCTTGCTGTCGCGGACCCCGCGCAGGCCCGTGGCGGCAGCCAGGTCGACGACGACGATGCCGACGGACACGGGACCGGCCAGCGCTCCCCTGCCCACTTCGTCGCATCCGGCGATGTAACGGTGCCCGTCGACGGCGAAGGACTTCTCGACGCCGAGGTTCGGGGCGCTGGACCGTTTCTTACGGAGAGTGGTCATGGTCCTGCAGGGGTGGGCTGTGCCGCGGGCTCGGGATCGGGGACACCGCCGAACACGTCGGGGTGGTTGCCCAGGAATCCGATGCGGGTCAGCGGCCAGGCGATCACGGCCGCCTTGCCCTCGATGTTCTCGATCGCGACGAAGCCCTCCCCGGGCTTGTCCCGGTTCGCCCGCGAATCGGCGGAGGCGTTGCGGTGGTCACCCATCACCCAGACCTTCCCCTCGGGTACGACGACGTCGAACGGAAGGTCGGAGGGATTGGCGCCGGGGAAGAGGTAGGGCTCGTCGAGGGGCTCACCGTTGACCGTGAGCCTGCCCTCGGCATCGCAGCAGATGACGTGGTCGCCGGGCAGCCCGATGACGCGCTTCACGAGGTGCTGCTGTGATTCGTCGGGAGCGAGCCCGATGAAGATGAGCGCTTCCTTCAGCCAGCTCACCTGGACCGCGGCCTGGGGCGGCAGCCAACCCTCGGTGTCGCGGAAGACGACGATGTCGCCGCGCTGCAGGTCGAAGGGCTGCGGCACGAGCTGGTTCACGAAGATGCGGTCGTCGATCTCGAGGGTCTCCTCCATGGAGCCCGACGGGATGAAGAACGCACGGAACAGGAACGTCTTGATGAGGAAGGACAGCACGAGCGCGATGACCACGATCGTCGCGATCTCCTTCAGCCACGCGCCGAAACCGTGGTCGGCGTCCTTCTTGCGGCGCTTCGAGGGCCTCCCGGTGTCGCCTGCGTCGTCGGCGGCGGTCCCCGGGGCGCTCTCCGTGTCCGGATCGGGTGCATTGGTCGCGGGGGCCTCTGCGCCCGAGGGTGACTTCCTGCGGAAGCTCCGTGCCATGTGCTGGTGTCCTCTGTGGTCGGAATACCCGGCGGCCACCCACCGGAGGAAGTTCTACGAGAGCGCCGGTCCGGCCTCCCGGATCAGCCGGCAGGGCGCTCGATCGGCGCGAACCGGTCAAGGGGCCAGACTAGCTGAAAGGCACGCCCGATGATCCGATCCTCCGCGATCAGCCCGCCTCCCGGCGCGCCGAGGAGGGACCGGGAATCCATCGAGGCCGAACGGTGGTCGCCGAGGAGCCAGACGCGGCCCTCGGGCACCACGACGTCGAACGCGTTCTCACTCGCCGCGTCACCCGGATGGAGGTACGGCTCGTCCAGCCCGTCCCCGTTGACGGTCAGGCGACCGTCCACAGAGCAGCACACCACGTGGTCACCGCCGACACCCACGACACGCTTCACGTACACGGTGTCGCTGCCGCTGAGACCCAGCCACTGCCCAGTCCCGGCGACGATCCGTTCGGGGAGACTGCGCGGATCGGTGATCGGGTCGAAGGACCCCCGGCCGTCGAAGACGACGACGTCGCCGCGCCGCACGCTGCCACGCGTGTCCTCGAACTTGCTGACGAGCACCCGGTCACCCTCGGTGAGCAGGGGTTCCATCGACGCGGACGGGATGAAGTAGACGTCGATGAGGAAGCCGCGCACGAGGCCCGTGAGCAGGGCCGCGACGAGGACGGCGGAGAACACGAAACGCCAGCCCGTACAGCGGGACCGGCGTTTCGTGTGCTCTCCGACCGGAGACCGGGAAGCGGGGGTTTCGTGCACCTTCAGGAGGTTACTTGACCGTCTTGGGGTCGCGCTTCTCCTTGATCTTGGCTGCCTTGCCGCGCAGTTCGCGCATGTAGTACAGCTTGGCGCGGCGCACGTCGCCCTTGGAGACGACCTCGATCTTGTCGAGCACCGGGCTGTGGACGGGGAACGTACGCTCCACGCCGACTCCGAAGCTCACCTTGCGGACCGTGAAGGTCTCGCGGATGCCATCGCCCTGGCGGCCGACGACGAAGCCCTTGAAGATCTGAACACGGGTGTTCTTGCCTTCGATGATGTTGACGTGGACGTTGACGGTGTCGCCGGCGCGGAAGTCGGGGACGTTGTCGCGGAACGATCCGGCGTCAACGGAATCGAGAATATGCATGTTGATGCTCCTGGTGAACGCCACAGGTCATTCACGTTGGTCACGACGGTCAAGGACCGGGCGTGGACCCGGGCAATGCCGTCGAAGAAAGGATTCCCGGTCGGTCCGGAGGTCCGGCGGCCGGTGTGTGGAACTGTTGGCTGGACTCCCCCTGTGGCAGGGTCCGGCCCAGTGGACACAATCTACGATTATTCCACAGGGGCGGCGCAGACTGCTAATGCGCCGGCCGGGTCAGCCTGCCGTCGACGACGTCGAATCCCGCTGCGCGCAGGGCCCGGAGGTCCGCCTTCGTCAGTGCCCCGGTGTCGACGCCTGCCAGGAGGTCCGGGCGCCGTTCGGCCGTCCGGTGGAACTGCTCGAGGCGCCGCCACTCGGCGATCTTCGCGTGGTTCCCGCTGAGGAGGACCTCGGGGATGTCCCGGCCGCGCCAGGACGAGGGTTTCGTGTACACCGGGTACTCGAGCAGTCCGTCGGAGTGGGACTCCTCGACGAGCGACTCCGGGTTGCCGACGACGCCGGGGATCAGGCGCCCCACGGCCTCGACCATGGCGAGGACGGCCACCTCCCCGCCGTTGAGGACGTAGTCGCCGAGCGAGACGGGCCGGACGTCGAAGTCCCCGCGCGCCCAGTCGATCGCCCGCTCGTCGATGCCCTCGTAGCGGCCGCAGGCGAACACCAGGTGATCGAGTTCGGCGAGCTCGTACGCCATGGCCTGGTCGAACACCGCGCCGGCGGGCGAGGGGACGATCAGGGTGGGGCGCCGCTCCGCCGCGGGGGCTCCGTCGAGGACGGATTCGAGGGCCTGCGCCCAGGGCTCGGCCTTCATGACCATGCCCGCCCCGCCCCCGTAGGGCGTGTCGTCGACGGTCCGGTGCCGGTCCGTCGTGAAAGAGCGGAGGTCGTGCACGCGTACGTCGAGGACGCCGTCCTGCCGCGCCTTGCCGATGAGCGACAGGTCGAGGGCGGCGAGGTACTCCGGGAAGATGGAGACGACGTCGATCCGCACTAGCCGCGCGCCCCGCCCTCGGGTGCTGCGACGTCGTCGCCGTCGTCGGGCGCCTGGTTGGAGCCCGGGGTGTTGAGGTCGAAGAGCCCGGCCGGCGGCACGATGGTCACGAAGCCGGCCTCGGGATCGACGTCGGGGACGATCTCGCCGACGAACGGGACGAGCGCCTCATGGCCGGTGGTGAGTTCGACGACGAGGAGGTCCTGGACGGCCATGGTCCGCAGGCCCGTCACCTTGCCCACGGATTCGCCGTCGACCCGGACGTCCAGTCCCACGAGCTCGTGCTCGTACCAGGCGTCGTCGTCCGCGTCCTCCGATCCGGCGGTATCGAGGAAGAGCTTCGCGCCGCGCAGCGTCTCGGCCTGGTTGCGGTCGGGGACCTGCTCGAAACCGACGATCAGGATGTCCTTGTTCCAGCGCGCCTTGACCACGGTCAGTTCGGTCACCGCGGCGTCCTCGACCCGGAAGGTCTCGCCCGGTTCGAAACGGTCCTCGGGAGCGTCCGTGAAGAGCTGGACCGTCACCTCGCCCCGGATGCCGTGGGGCTTGCCGATCCTGGCTACCAGTACTTCCATCGCGCTGCTCCTGCTGGGTGTGGTCGGTGTACATGAGATCGGCCCCACCACCAGGTACTGGTAGTGGGGCCGATCGGAAGTTCGTGCCGTGAAAGCTCTGGCGGGGTCAGCCCCGGCGGCGGTCGGTGTCCACGACGTCGACCCGTACCGGCTCGCCGTCCGCGAGGGCGGCGACCACGGTGCGCAGCGCCCGGGCGGTGCGCCCCTGGCGGCCGATCACGCGGCCGAGGTCCTCCTGGTGGACGCGCACCTCGAGCGTCTCGCCGCGACGGTTGTTCTTCGCGGAGACCCGGACGTCGTCCGGGTTGTCGACGATGCCGCGGACGAGGTGCTCCAGAGCTTCGGCCAGCAACTTACTCTGCCTCGGTGGCTTCCGCGGCGGCGTCGTCGTTCTTCTTCGCCTTCGGCGTGATGGCCTCGGGGACGATCACCGAGCCCTTCTCGGGGGCGACGAACGACTCCTTGGCTGCCTTGGTCCTCAGGGTGCCTTCCTGGCCCTTGAGTCCCTTGAACTTCTGCCAGTCACCGGTGATCTTCAGCAGTACGGAGACCTGCTCGGTCGGCTGGGCGCCGACGCCGAGCCAGTACTGCGCACGCTCGGAGTTGATCTCGATGAACGAGGGCTCCTCGGTGGGGTTGTACTTACCGATCTCTTCGAGGGCACGGCCATCACGCTTGGAGCGTGCATCCATGACGACGACACGGTAGAAAGGTGCGCGGATCTTGCCCATGCGCTTGAGGCGAATCTTTACGGCCACTTGTGTGGTCACTCCTTGTAAATGAAAAGGGGCGAACCCGTCGTCCTGCTCCCGTGGGGCGGGCCATTTCGAGGGGTTCAAAGGACACAATTCACGCACAGAGAGAGGGGCTGCACGGATCGAGTACGAGACCATTGTGCCAGACGGCGGGAAATTAGGCGATTCCGCCGCCCTGGCCGGGGACGGCCACGCGCAGCCGGTTGCGCCAGGGATCCTCGAAGCGCAGCTCGGCCCCCGTGGAGTGGTTCGCGACGCCCGCGGAGGACAGCCGGTCGGCCAGGGCGCCCACCTCGTCGGCGGACGGCACGCTGATCAGGACCTCGCCCAGGCCGAGCGTGTCCTTGCGGGGTCCGGCTCCCCTGCTGTTCCAGACGTTCATGGCCATGTGGTGGTGGTATCCGCCGGCAGACACGAACAGTGCCTGGTCGTGCCAGCCCGCAGTCCGCTCGAAGCCGAGCACGTCCACGTAGAACCGGCGCGCGGTGTCGACGTCGCCCACCTGCAGGTGCACGTGGCCCACGTCCGCGCTCCTCGATGCGGCGTCGGACACGGCCGCCTCGGTGAGGTGCTCGTCGATGTACGCCTGCGGGGACAGGGGCAGGCTGTCCATGACGACCGAACGGTTCCCCCGCGCGTCCTGCGACCAGTCCCAGGTGTCCCTCGGGCGGTCGAAGTACAGCTCGATACCGTTGCCCTCCGGGTCGGTGAAGTAGAACGCCTCGCTGACGAGGTGGTCGGCGCTGCCGACGAAGGAGCTGAGCGGGTGCCGGGCGGCCGAGGCGACGGCCGCTGCGAGGTCGGAACGGTCGGCGAACAGGAGCGCCGTGTGGAACAGTCCAGCCTCCCCGCGCGGCGGGAGATGCAGGTGCCGGGCCTCCTCGAGGCGGACCACGGCCTTCCCCCGGCGCCCCAGGACGACTGCGTCGGCGCCGTCCTCGAGCACCTGGAGGCCGAGTGCCGTGGCGTAGTAGGTGGACAGGAGGGCGAGGTCGCCGACCTTGAGGGTCAGCGTTCCCATGGCGGTGTCGGTGGGCAACAGGTCCTGCGGGTGCATTGCGGCTCCTCGGGGGGTCGACGGTGGGTCACCCCGTACAACTAATTGAAGCTTCAACTTATTCCGCTGCCGCGGTCCGCACCACCGCTCCGCGCAGGACGACGGCCCGGAGGGAGGCGAGGGTGCCGATGTCCTGGCGGGGATCGGAGGAGCACACCACGGCGTCGGCGCTCGCACCCTCCTCGATGCCGGGGAAGCCGAGCCAGCGCCGGGCCGCCCAGCAGCCGGCGTCGAGCGCCGCCGACGCCCCGAGACCCGCGCCGGCGAGCGCGGCGATCTCGTCGGGGAGCCGGCCGTGCGCGATCACGCTGCCGGCGTCGGTTCCCGCGTAGACCGGGATGCCGGCGTCGTAGGCACGGCGCACCATCTCCTCCCGCCCGCCCCACAGGCGCCGCATGTGCGCCGCGTAGTCGGGGAACTTCTGCTGCGCGCCGTCGGCGATGACCGGGAACGTGTCGACGTTGACGAGCGTGGGCACGATCGCCACGCCCTGCTCCACGAAACGGGGGACGTGCCGGGGCAGCATGCCCGTGGCGTGCTCGATGCAGTCGATCCCGGCGTCGAGCATGCCGTCGAGCGTCGCGGCGGCGAAGCAGTGGGCGGTGACGCGCGCCCCCTCGGCGTGGGCGGCGTCGACGGCGTCCCTGAGCGCGGCGGGCGGGAAGGCGGGGACGAGGTCTCCGACGGACCGGTCGATCCAGTCCCCCACGATCTTCACCCAGCCGTCCCCGAGCCTCGCCTGGTCGGCCACGGCGCCGGCCAGCTGCGCGGGTTCCACCTCGACGGCGTAGTCGCGGAAGTAGCGCCGGGTACGGGCGACGTGCCGGCCGGCCCGCACCAGGCGCGGCAGGTCCGCGCGGCCCTGCACCCACCGGGTGTCGTTGACGACGCCGGCGTCGCGGACGAGGAGCGTCCCCGCGTCGCGGTCCTGCAGGGCCTGCTGCTCGGCCAGGGCGTCCGGCACACGGCCCCGCCGGTCGAGCCCGATATGGCAGTGCGCATCGACGAGGCCGGGCAGCACCCAGCCCGAGAGGGTCTGCACGGGGGTGCCGGGCGGCCTCGCGAAGGTGAACCGGCCGTGCTGCACGTAGACGTCGGGCACCGTGCGCGTCGGCGACAGCAGCACCGTACCGGTGAGGTGGAGGAACCCCTCGGGATGCGTCACGGCGCCCGGCGGGCCGGGACGGCGGTCACGCCGCCGCCCGCACGGTACCGGCGCGCAGGAAGGCCCGGATCAGTGCGTCCCCCTGCGGCGTGTCGTGGGGGCGGTGGCCGCCGGGGACGACGCGGTGCACGGCCCCGGTCCCGGCGAGGTACTCGGCGACCTCCTCGTAGAGCGGCTCCCAGCCCCCGGTGAGGACCAGGGTCTGCACCCCGGGCACGATCGACAGCGGCGCCTCCCACGGCGGGCTCTGCAGCCGCAGCCTCGCGGCATCCCGACGCTCCTCCCCCGAGGTGGCCGGCCGCGCGTCCGCGGAGAACATGCGGCGCACGAACGCGCGGAGGAACTCCTCGTCGGACAGGGCGTGGCGCTCGGCGAACAGCGGCGCCATCAGCTCGATGTGGGCACGGGTGGCAGGGAGGTCCGCCGTCAGGGAGAGGCACGCCGGCTCGACGAGGGTGAGGGAGCGCACGAGGTCCGGGCGTTCGACGGCGAGCATCATCGCGCAGACCGCGCCCTGCGAGTGGGCGACGACGTGGCCGCCGTCGCCCAGAGCCTCGGCGACGATCTCCTGGTCACGGCCGTGGTCGGTCGGCAGCGGATCCGCATCCGGGGCGAACCCGTGCCGCCGCAGGTACAGGCAGTCGAAGTCGAGCGACAGTCCGTGCTGCTTCGGCCAGGCCGCGGCGCCGAAGCTGCCGCTGCCGTGGACGAAGACGACCCGCTCGAGGTTCGGCACCGCCCGCGCTACTTCCCGAGGAACTTCTCGAAGCCCTTCGGGAGGTTCATGGCCGACGGGTCGAAGTCCGGCTGCCCGCCGCCGAACGCGGCACCGGTGGGTGCCGCGGTACGGGCGGCGGAACGGCGTGCCTCGGCGTCCTGCAGCTCCTGGGCCGCCTTCGCGGGATTGCCCGAGCGGGGCTTCTTCTTGCCCTTGGCCGCAGCCGCCTTCGTC
>NZ_CP024915.1:1398702-1405429 GCF_002953615.1 Arthrobacter agilis
CCGCCGGAAGCCATCTTCTTCATCATCTTCTGGGCCTGCGTGAAGCGTTCCAGCAGGCCGTTCACCTCGGACACGTGCACGCCCGAGCCACGGGCGATCCTCGCGCGGCGGGACCCGTTGATGATCTTGGGTGCGACGCGCTCGTGCGGTGTCATCGAGCGGACGATCGCCTCGACGCGGTCGATCTCCCGCTCGTCGAAGTTCTCCAGCTGCTCGCGCATGTTGGCGGCACCGGGCATCATCATGAGCATCTTCTTCATGGAGCCCATGTTGCGGATCTGCTGCATCTGCGCCAGGAAGTCGTCGAGCGTGAAGTCCTCCTGGTCGGCGAACTTCTTCGCCATCCGGGCCGCTTCGTCCTTGTCCCAGGACTGCTCCGCCTGCTCGATCAGTGTCAGGATGTCGCCCATGTCCAGGATGCGCGAGGCCATCCGGTCCGGGTGGAACAGCTCGAAGTCGTTCAGTCCCTCACCCGTGGAGGCGAACATGACCGGCTTGCCGGTCACGGACGCGACCGAGAGCGCCGCGCCACCGCGGGCGTCGCCGTCGAGCTTCGTCAGGACGACGCCGGTGAAGTCCACGCCCTCGTTGAACGCGAGGGCCGTGTTGACGGCGTCCTGGCCGATCATCGCGTCGATGACGAACAGGACCTCGTCGGGGCTGATGGCCGCGCGGATGTCTGCGGCCTGCTGCATCAGTTCGGCGTCCACGCCCAGGCGGCCGGCCGTGTCGACGATGACGACGTCGTGCAGGCGGGCGCGCGCCTCGGCGACACCCTGGCGGGCCACGGCGACGGGATCGCCGGTCGCGGCCTCGAAGTCGGAGCTGACACCCGGGTGAGGGGCGTAGACGGGAACACCGGCGCGCTCACCGTTGACCTGGAGCTGGCGCACGGCGTTGGGGCGCTGGAGGTCGCAGGCGACGAGCAGCGGGCTGTGCCCCTGGCCCTTGAGCCACTTGGACAGCTTGCCCGCGAGGGTGGTCTTGCCCGCGCCCTGGAGGCCGGCCAGCATGATGACGGTCGGCGGGTTCTTCGCGAGCTTGATGCGCCGGGTCTCGCCGCCGAGGATCCCCACGAGTTCCTCGTTGACGATCTTGACGACCTGCTGGCCCGGGTTCAGGGCCTGGGACACCTCGAGGCCGAGTGCGCGTTCCTTGACGGCGGCCGTGAAGGCCCTGACCACGGGGACGGCGACGTCGGCGTCGAGCAGGGCTCGACGAATCTCGCGGACGGTGGCATCGATGTCCGCCTCGGTGAGGCGGCCCTTGCCGCGGAGGTTCTTGAAGGTCGCAGTCAGCCGGTCGGAGAGTGAATTGAACACGTGCCGTGAACTACTTTCATCGGGAGATTTGGAGATCCAACTCCCAAGCCTACCAACTGGGGTCCGCCGAGGGGTGTCCTTCCGGCGGCAGGCGGCGGTGCACCACGTCCCGGGAGCGCAACCGGCGACGCATTGCCCGAGTGCGGGACAGGCACAGGGATAAGTGGCAAGGTGAAGAGGTGGATACTCACTCTCTCGCAGAACATGACACCATTCCCGCCGAGGCCGACACCCGGGTCAAGACGCTCCTCATCCTGGGGGCGTCCGGGGACCTCACGGGGCGCCTGCTGCTCCCGGGTCTGGCGCGGCTCATCCGGCTCGGGCGCGCCGACGGGCTGAAGCTCGTGGGCGCGGGATCCGATGACTGGACGGACGAGCAGTGGCGCGAACGCGTCGATGGGGCGTTCGCCGCGGCCCTGGAGAAGGCCGACGACGCCGGTCGGGCGTCGCTCCAGCAGGTGCGGGACAACAGCTCGTACCACCTGATCGACGTCACCCAGGACGGCCTGGCCGACCTGGTGCAGACGCTGGAGGGGCCGGTGGCGCTGTACTTCGCCCTGCCCCCGGCCATCAGCCAGAAGGCCTGCAGCGCCCTGGGGCCGGACTCGCTGCCGAAGAGCACGCGCCTCGTCATGGAGAAGCCCTTCGGGACGGACCAGGCGTCGGCGCACAGCCTCAACGACAAGCTGGCCGGGCTCGTCCCGGAGCAGAACATCCACCGCGTGGACCACTTCCTCGGCAAGGCGACGGTCTTCAACATCCTCGGGCTGCGCTTCGCCAACCGGATCCTCGAACCCGTCTGGAACAACCTCCACATCGAGAAGGTCGAGGTGATCTTCGACGAGGATCTCGCGCTCGAGAACCGCGCGCGCTACTACGACGGCGCGGGTGCCCTGCGGGACATGATCCAGAGCCACCTGCTGCACGTCATGGCCCTCCTGGCGCTCAACGCGCCGTCGACCCTGCACGAACGCGACCTGCGGGACCATATCGGCTCGATCCTCCGGGCGAGTTCGGTGGACCTCGACAGCCCGGGCAGCAGCCGTCGCGCCCGGTACACCGCCGGCACGATCGGCGACCGGCAGATCCCCGACTACGCCGCGGAACCCGGCGTCGATCCGTCGCGGGGCACCGAGACCCTCGCGGAGGTCACCGTGTCGATCAACAACGAACGCTGGTCGGGCGTCCCGTTCGTGCTCCGCTCCGGCAAGGCCCTCGGCGTCAAGCGCAAGGAGGCGGTCATCACGTTCCGGCCCGTCAGCCACCTCCCCGTCGGCTTCACCGGGCAGGACGCCCCGACGAAGCTGCGCATCGGCTTCGGCCCCGACACCCTGCAGCTCGAACTCGACGTCAACGGACCGGGCGACATCTTCTCGCTGGACCGGGCGACCCTCAGTGCGGACCTCAACGAGACCGACCTGCTCCCCTACGGCGAGGTGCTCGACGGCGTGCTCGCGGGAGATCCGACCCTCTCCGTCCGTGGTGACACCGCCGAGGACTGCTGGCGCATCGTGGAACCGGTCCTGCGCGCCTGGTCGGAGGACCGGGTGCCGCTCGAGGAGTACCCGGCGGGGTCGGGCGGGCCCGAGTCCTGGCCGTCCTCGCACGGCCGGGCCTAGCCGCCGGCCCGACGCATACGCAAAGGCATACGCAAAGGAAGGGCTGCCACATCGTGGCAGCCCTTCGTTGTGTATGACCGGTGTCCCGGTGTTTCCCCGTCCCTAGAGTGCGGCCTCTCCGCGCTCGCCCGTGCGGACGCGGACCGCTTCCTCCACGGGGATCACCCACACCTTGCCGTCGCCGGCCCGGCCCGTGTTGGCCGTGGAGACCAGGACGTCGACGATGTCGGTGACCCAGGCGTCGGCGACGAGGACCTCGACGCGCGCCTTCTGCAGGAGGTCCACCGTGTACTCGGCCCCGCGGTACACCTCGGTGTGGCCGCGCTGGCGGCCGTAGCCGCTGGCCTGGCTGACCGTGAGGCCCTGCACGCCGTAGTTCTCCAGGGCGCCCCTGACGCCGTCGAGCTTGTCGGGACGAACGATTGCTGTCACCAGTTTCATGAATGTATGCCCTCCGTGACGTTCTGCTGGGTGGTCTGTGGCTGCGCGGTCTTCTGCTGGGACAGCGCCTGCTCGGCGAAGGGGTGGAAGGATCCGCCCACTCCCAGGCCGCCGAATTCGTAGGCGGTCTCGGCGTGCTCCGAGAGGTCGATGCCGGACACCTCGTTGTCGGAGCTGACGCGGAACCCGATGGTCTTGTGGATCGCGAGTCCGATGATCGCGGTCATGATCGCGGACAGTGCGATGGCGATGGCCGCCGCGACGATCTGGGCGACGAGCTGGCCGACGCCACCGCCGTAGAAGAGTCCGCCACCCGCGCCCTCGACGGGCAGTGCGATGAACCCGAGGGACAGCGTGCCGACGATACCGGCGACGAGGTGGACGGCGACGACGTCGAGCGAGTCGTCGAAGCCGAGGCGGTACTTGATGCCGACGGCGAGGGCGCAGACCGCTCCCGAGACGATCCCGAGGCCCACGGCGCCGATCGGGCTGACGTTGGCGCAGGCCGGGGTGATGGCGACGAGTCCGGCCACGATCCCCGATGCGGCACCGAGGGAGGTGGGGCGGCCGTCGCGGATGCGTTCGGTCATGAGCCAGCCGACCATCGCGGCCGCGGGGGCCGCCATGGTGTTGACCCAGATGAGGCCGGCCTCCTCGGCCGTGCCCGCGGCGCCTCCGTTGAAGCCGAACCAGCCGAACCACAGGAGTGCGGCGCCGAGCATGACGAACGGGATGTTGTGGGGGCGCTGCGCGGGGTCCTTGCCGAAGCCCTGCCGCTTGCCGAGGATCAGCGCGAGGACCAGTGCGGCGACGCCGGCACTGATGTGGACGACCGTGCCACCCGCGAAGTCGATGGCCTCACCGACGGCACCACCGACGGCGCCGTCGGCGCTGAGGAGTCCGCCACCCCAGACCATGAAGGCGAGGGGGCAGTAGACCAGGGTGACCCAGATCGGCACGAACAGTGTCCAGGCGCCGAACTTCGCGCGGTCGGCGATCGCCCCGCTGATGAGCGCCACCGTGATGATGGCGAAGGTGGCCCCGTAGCCGGCGCCGATGAGGTCCTCGGTCCCGATCAGGCTGTTCAGCCCGAAGGAGGCGAAGGGGTTGCCGAAGAGCTGTGCGACGCCGTCCCCGCCGGTCATCGAGTAGCCCCAGAGGACCCAGACGACTCCCACGAGCCCGACGGCGACGAAGCTCATCATCATCATGTTCAGTGCGGCCTTGGCGCGCGTCATCCCGCCGTAGAAGAAGGCGAGGCCGGGGGTCATGAGGAGTACGAGGGCGGCTGAGATCATCACCCAGACGTGACCTGCTGTCAGATCCATCAAACACGATCCTTCCAAAGGGGCGGGGACTTCCCGCTCCTCCAGAATGCGATGATCGTGTTTCCGTCCCTGGGGCATCACATTGCCGGCAAGTTACAACACTCTCACCGACGTAAAAGACGCGTGACACCGATGTTTCCGGCAGGTTTCCCTTGCGTCGGATCGCTGCCGGCGTCCGATCGGGGACCGGGCGCCCCGCCCGGGCTCAGTTCAGCAGTGCGTCGACGAAGCTCTCGGCGTCGAAGGGTGCGAGGTCGTCAGCACCCTCGCCCAGTCCGATCAGCTTCACGGGCACCCCGAGGCTGCGCTGGATGGCCACCACGATGCCGCCCTTCGCGGTGCCGTCCAGCTTGGTCAGGACGATACCGCTGATGTTGACGACCTCGGCGAACACCCGCGCCTGGTTGAGCCCGTTCTGCCCTGTGGTGGCATCCAGGACCAGCAGGACCTCGTCGACGGTGCCCTGCTTCTCGACCACGCGCTTGACCTTGCCCAGTTCGTCCATGAGGCCGACCTTGTTCTGCAGCCGTCCCGCCGTGTCGATGAGGACGACGTCCACCTCCTGCTCGATGCCCGCCTTCACGGCCTCGAAGGCGACCGAGGCCGGATCGGCGCCGTCGACGTCGGACTTGACCGTGGGCACGCCGACCCGGGCACCCCACGTGGCCAGCTGCTCGGCGGCGGCTGCACGGAAGGTGTCCGCCGCCCCCAGGAGCACATCCTTGTCATCGGCCACCAGCACGCGTGCGAGCTTGCCGACGGTGGTGGTCTTGCCGACACCGTTGACGCCCACCACCATCACGATCGCGGGGCGGTCGGCATGGCGCTGCGTGGCGAGGGAACGGTCCATCGACGGGTCCACGAGCTTCACCAGTTCCTCGCGGAGCATGTCCTTGACCTCGGCCGGGTTGCGGCTGCCGGCCACCTTCACCCGCTCGCGCAGGGCATCGACCAGTTCCAGGGTCGGCTCGGTGCCGAGGTCTGCGAGGAGGAGCGTCTCCTCGACCTCGTCCCAGACGTCCTCGTCGATCCTGTCCCTGGACAGCAGGGCGAGGAGGCCCTTGCCGAGGGCGTTGTTCGACCGCACCAGGCGGGCACGCAGTCGCGCCAGCCGGCCCTGGACCGGGTCCACGGTGTCGAGGCGCTCGGCGGGAGGAGCCTCCTCGAGGCCGCTGAGGTCGTCGGGCACCAGGACATCCGTGGTGACACCGTCCGGTTGGTCGAGGACATCCAGCGACGTGGCGCCGTGGGCAGGGCCCGCCACCTGGTCGTCGGCGTCGCGCGGTGAGGAGTAGAGCCCCGGCGGCGTGCGCCTGCCGCGCACCAGGAGGATCGCGAGCGACCCGATCACGGCGATCGCGAGGATGACGAAGATGACAGGCAGAAGGATGTCGTTCACTGATCCACCTTCTCATACGGGCCGATTGAGGATCCTGTCGACGCAGTGGCAGAATGCGAGGACCATGGCCGGACTCCCTCGCGCGCGCAAGCACTCCCCCTTCCGGTTCCTCCCCGGGAGCCGTCGGGTCCCGCGGACGCAGGAACCCGCCCCGGTGCGCGAGAGCATCCCCCGCGAGATCCGTGTCCTCATCGCCGCGGCCTTCGTGATCGCCATCGGCTTCGGGCTCGTGGCCCCGGTCCTCCCGCAGTTCGCGCAGAGTTTCGACGTCGGCGTGACCGCGGCGTCCGTGATCGTCAGCGCCTTCGCGCTCACCCGGCTGCTCTTCGCACCGGCGGGCGGCTGGCTCGTCGAGAGGCTCGGCGAGCGCCCGGTCTACATCCTCGGGCTGCTCATCGTCGCCCTGTCCACGGCCGCGTGCGCCTTCGCCGCCGACTACTGGCAGTTGCTGGTGTTCCGCGGACTGGGCGGTATCGGGTCGACGATGTTCACCGTCTCGGCCATGGGCCTGATCGTCCGGCTGGCCCCACCCGCCATCCGCGGCCGCGTCTCCGGTGCCTACGCCACCGCTTTCCTGCTCGGCAGCATCGGCGGTCCCATCCTCGGAGGCCTGCTGGC
>NZ_CP024915.1:1405660-1409782 GCF_002953615.1 Arthrobacter agilis
GGGGCGGAAGGGGCGGTACGGCTAGGTGAGGACCTGCTCGACCTCGGCCGCGAGGCGCTGGCTGATGACGGTGGACACGCCGTCGCCGCGCATCGTGACTCCGTAGAGCGCGTCGGCCACCTCCATCGTCCGTTTCTGGTGCGTGATGATGATCAGCTGGCTCGACTCCCGGAGCTCCCGGAAGATCGTGATCAGGCGGCCGAGGTTGGTGTCGTCGAGGGCGGCCTCCACCTCGTCCATGACGTAGAACGGCGACGGCCGTGCCTTGAAGATCGCCACGAGGAGCGCCACGGCGGTCAGCGACCGCTCGCCGCCGGACAGCAGCGACAGCCGCTTGATCTTCTTGCCCGCGGGCCGGGCCTCGACCTCGATGCCGGTGGTGAGCATGTCGGAGGGATCCGTGAGCACGAGCCTGCCTTCGCCGCCCGGGAACAGGGTCGCGAACACGCGTTCGAACTGCTCCGCCGTGTCGCGGTAGGCGGCCGTGAACACCTGCTCCACGCGCTCGTCGACCTCCCGGATGATGTCCAGGAGGTCCTTGCGGGTCGCCTTGAGGTCCGCCAGCTGGGTGCTCAGGAACTGGTGGCGTTCCTCGAGCGCCGCGAACTCCTCGAGGGCGAGCGGATTGACCCTGCCCAGCGCCGCGAGGTCGCGTTCGGCACGCTTCAGCCGCTTCTCCTGCTGCTCGCGGACGAACGGGACGCCCTGCGGCACCGGATTGCCGTCGTCGTCGACAGGTGCCCGCAGCGCAGCCCACTTGTCACCGCCGGCGGAGTCCTCCGGCACCGGCAGGTGCGGACCGAACTCGTCGACGAGGTGGTCCGGCGTCAGGCCGAGCTCCTCGATGGACCGGTTCTCGAGCGCTTCGATACGGAGCCTCTGCTGCGTGCGTGCAAGCTCGTCGCGGTGCACGGAGTCGGTCAGGCGGGCGAGCTCGACGCCGAGGTCGGCGTTCGTCGCGCGGACCTCCTGCAGCTCCGCGTCCTGCTGCTCACGCAGGCGCTCCACGGCGTCCCGCTGCTGCACGGCGACCTCGACCGATCCTGCGGCGAGCCGTTCGGCGTGGCGGGCGGCCCGCGCGACGGCGGCGGCCTTGAGCGCCTGGGCCCGCCGGATCCTCGCCTTCTCCGCGGCCTGCTCCCGCGCGCGGCGCTCGGACTGCGCCGCGCGCTCCAGCGATGCTGCCCGGTTGGCGAGCGCGGACAGCTGCTCCTCGCGGCTGCGCAGGGCGAGGCGGGCCTCCAGCTCGGCCTGGCGCGCGTCGACCGCTGCACGGTGCAGGGCGTCGCGCTGCCCTGTGGAGGGTTCGGCCTCGACGGGCTGCTCCTGCAGCTCCCGGAGTCGCCGCGCCGCCTCCTCGAGTCGTGTCTCCTCCTGGGCGAGGTTCGCCTCGGCTGCGTGCATCAGGGTCGTCAGTCGTTCGGCCTCCCCGGAGGCCGAACGCAGGCCCGCGTTGAGCCGGCCGAGCCTCTCGGCGACGGCGGCCATCCGCGCATCTGATTCGTGGAGTCGCTCGAGCGCGGCGTCCACCCGCTGCTGCGCGGCGTCCCGTTCGGTCCTCGCCCCCGAGAGCCGGAAGCGCAGGCGCTCGGTCGAGGCGACCGCCTGCGCGAGCCGTTCCTCCGTCTCCTCGGCGGCCGCGCGGAGTTCGAGATAGCCCGCCGCGCCGGGGGTGCCGCCCGTTGCGGAATACCGGGACAGGACGTCCCCGTCGCGCGTGACGGCGACCGGGGTGCTGCCGTCCTCGATCACACCCCGGGCGTGGCCGAGGTCCGTGACCACGACGACGCCGTCCAGCAGGCTCTCGAGCGCGGCCCGGAGCGGCGGCGGAACGGTCACGACGGACAGCACGGGGACGGGGTCGTCGGAATCCCGGAGCGCCGGCCCGAACTCCGCCTTCGCCTGGAGCCCGCCCTCCACCGCGCCGGTGGCGACGACGAGCGAGACCTGACCGGCGTCCTCGGTCTTCAGGAGCTGCAGGGCGTCGACGGCAGCGGCGATGCCCTCCACCGTCACGGCGTCGGCCCGCGCACCGAGGGCAGCGGCGACGGCCTTCTCGAAGCCCGGAGCGACCTGCAGCAGCTGGGCGAGCGGCATGGACACGCCGTCGAGCCCGGCGGCCAGGAGGGCACCGGACCCGTCACGCTGCTGCAGGCCTTCGCGCTGCGCCTCCAGCCGCGCGGCCAGTGCGCCGCGGTCCCGCTCCGCGGAGCGTTCCTCATCGACGAGGATCCGCAGCCCGTCCGTGATGGACGCGAGGACGGCCGATGCCTCCTCGTACTCGGCGTCGAGGCCCTCCTCGCCCTCCTCGTCCCCGGCCACCTGGCTCTCGAGCGCCGTGAAGTCACGCTCGGCGGTGCTGCGACGCTCCTCGGCAGCAGCGATGGACGCGCGGAGGCGGCCGAGTTCGGCGACGGCTGCCTCGACGCGGGAGCGTGCGGCTCCCACCGTGCCCGCGAGCCGCGCATCGCCCTCGCGCCGGTCGGCCGCGGCGCGGAGCAGCCGGGCGAGCCGGGCATCCTCGGCCGATGCGGCGTCCTCGGCGACGCGGCGGGCAGTGAGTGTCTCCTCGAGCACGCGTCCCAGCGACGCCACCTCGTCCTGCAGCGCGGCCACCTCGGTACGGACACGCTCGGCCTGCCGGTCGAGGGAGTCGGGGTCACGCCCCGACTCGGGTTCCGTGCCTCCCTGGCCGAGGAGGTGCCCCCGGTCCTCTGCGCGGGCGGCGAGCGCGGAGAGCCTCTCGCGCGCACTCGACAGGGCGTACCAGGTCTCCCGCGCCCTGTTCAGGGTCGGGACGGACGCCGCCGCGGCCCGCTCGAGGTCCGCCTGGCGTTCCTGCCCGGCGCCGAGGGTCTTCTCGACCTCCTCGCGACGCGCCTGGAGCGCCGCCTCCGCGGCGACGTCCCGCTCGAAACCGGACCGGAGGGTCACCAGCTCGTCCGCGAGCAGCCGGGATCGCGCGTCGCGGACCGCGAACTGCACCTGCTGCGCCCGGCGGGCGACCTCGGCCTGCTTCCCCAGCGGGGTCAGTTGCCGTCGCAGTTCGGCCGTGAGGTCGGACAGCCGCGCGAGGTTGGCCTGCATCGCGTCCAGCTTCCGCACGGTCTTCTCCCGGCGGCGGCGGTGCTTCAGGATGCCGGCGGCCTCCTCGATGAAGCCCCGGCGCTCCTCGGGTGTCGCGTGCAGCACCTTGTCGAGCTGGCCCTGGCCCACGATCACGTGCATCTCGCGACCGAGCCCCGAGTCCGAGAGGAGTTCCTGGATGTCGAGCAGGCGGCAGTTCTTGCCGTTGATGGCGTACTCGGACCCGCCGGCGCGGAAGAGGGTGCGGGAGATGGTCACTTCGGAGTACTCGATCGGCAGGGCGCCGTCCGCGTTGTCGATGGTGAGCGAGACGTGGGCCCGTCCCAGCGGGGCACGGCCGGACGTCCCGGCGAAGATGACGTCCTCCATCTTGCCGCCGCGCAGGGTCTTGGCGCCCTGCTCCCCCATCACCCAGGCGAGGGCGTCGACCACGTTGGACTTGCCCGAGCCGTTCGGACCGACGACGGCGGTCACGCCGGGCTCGAAGTCGAAGGTGGTCGCCGAGGCGAAAGACTTGAACCCCCGCACGGTTAGACTCTTCAGATGCACAGTGTCAGGATCTCCAGGTGGAATGGGACCTCCCCAATCTACTGGAACGCACCGACTGTGCGGAGTATTGGGCAGGCAACACCATGGACGCGCACGATTTCGGCGTGACCGCCCGATGCAATCAGAAGTAGGCTTACAAAAGTTTCAGCAGTATCCAGTATTCAGAGGCGTCCGGGCCGATCCATTCGTGGGTCCCTCACGGCCAACCACCGGCGCTGACCAGTTGACGAGGCAGGAAATTTGACCGGTAACGCGACGTTTCGACATGAAAACACGGCCTTGCTCGCCGTCACGAGTGTGGAGGCGCCGGTAGTCGTCAGTTCCGCCGAGTTCGACGAACGACTGGCCCCCAGCCTGAAGAGGCTCCGCCTCTCGAAGAGGCTCCTCGAACGCGTGGCCGGGGTGACGGAACGGCGCTGGTGGTCTCCCGGGTCCGATTTCGACGACGCCGCGATCGAGGCGGGAGCCAAGGCCATGGCCGAGGCC
>NZ_CP024915.1:1410028-1414522 GCF_002953615.1 Arthrobacter agilis
ATGCCCCGCATCCCGCCCTTCTGCGTACCTGTACCTGGGACGACCGGCTGACGCCGGTCGCGATTCCTAGCGGGTGTAGTACCCGTCCACCGACATGGCGTTGACCGAGTGCACCAGCGTGCCCTGCGAGGGGTTCAGGGCGCTGACCATCTGGCCGTTGCCGAGGTAGATACCGACGTGGCTTCCACCGTTCTGGCTCACCAGGTCGCCCGGCTGCGGGTTGCTGGTGGGGGTGAGAGCAGCGAACTGCGACCAGGTGGTGCGCGGCAGGCTGATGCCGTTCTGCGCGTAGACCCACTGCACGAAGCCGGAGCAGTCCCAGCCGCCGAACGAGGTTCCGCCGTACACGTAGCCCGAGCCGATGCCCTGCATGGCCGTGCCGACGATGCCGCCGCCGGCGGGGCTGATCGAGGCGGACTGCGTGCTGAGTCCGGTGGTGTTCCCCGAGAAGACCGCGGGTGCTGCCACGGGTGCGGGTGCCGCCACGGGTGCCGGTGCCGCGATCGCTGCGGGGGCAGCGACGATCGTTGCGGACTGGGCGGAGTACTGCTGGGGAGCGGCAGTGCCGGTGAGCGCGAGGGCCTGACCCGGGTAGATGACCGAGCTGTAGCCGAGTCCGTTGGCCGTGAACAGCGTGTCGAGGCTGACGCCGTGCGAGGCAGCGATGCTGCCCAGCGTGTCGCCGGCCTGGACGGTGTAGGTGCCCGCCGCGACGGTGGACGCCGCGACCTGCTCGGGTGCGGCCTGCAGGGTGATCTCGCCTGCGGCACTCGCGGGGAGCGCTGCGCCGAACATGATCCCGGATGCTGCGACGACGACGGCGGCGGGCTTGCCGGCCACCGAGGCACTCGCGGAGATCGCGCGGGAGGCGGTGAGAAGGGGGTTGGTGCGCGTGGGGACGGCCCGGTGGCGCGCTGAAGTGCTCTTGGACATGATCATGCCTTTCCCAATGCCTGCGAAGTTAGCTGTCGGGTTCGGATGGGACATCCGGACGTGCTGTTCTCGTTCCAGCGAACATGCGCTGGTCGACGCGCGTCTTTACCCCTAGGACTCAGGACTGAGTCCGCTATCGGTTCCCCCGCCCCTGTCGAATGTGTAGTGCGAACGGTCCGTCCTCATCGACAGGGTTAGGCAGAGTGAGGAGGGGCGCCCCTCCGTTGTGGAGCGGGCGCGGGGTCAACGGTACCCGTTGAGCTTCCGGTTGTCACGTTTGGGTTACGGCGCCGATGGTGCCATAATTCCCCCGCGCCGACTAGGCCCGAGCGTTCCGCGGCCTCGGCTGGCAGTACGGGCAGAGGGACGATGACCTGTTCATGAAGGCTTCGCGCCGGATGAGGGTCGAGCGCCCTTTGGCTGCGCAGCGACGGCAAGGTTGCCCGGCACGGCCGTAGGCTTCGAGGTCGCGGGCGAAGTAGCCCGACGCGCCGTTGACGTTGACGTACAGCGCGTCGAAACTCGTGCCACCGGCGTCCAGGGCCCGGGTCATGACCGTGGTGACCGCCTCGACGATACGGAGGGTGTCGGGACGGCGCAGAGTGTCCGTGGGGCGCGCGTAGTGGAGTCTCGCCGCCCACAGCGCCTCGTCCGCGTAGATGTTGCCGATCCCCGAGATGAGGCCCTGGTCGAGGAGGGCACGCTTGAGGCCCGTCCTCCGCTCGCGGAGACGCCGGTGGAAGGATTCGACGGAGAACGAGGGGTCCAGCGGGTCACGCGCGATGTGCGCGGCCTGGTGCGGGATGAGGGGCAGATCCGTGTCTCCGCGACCACCCGGCGCGCCGTCGGCGGTGGGCTCGAGATCGGCGACGAACATGCCCCCGAAGATCCTCTGGTCGACGAAGCGGAGGTCGGCGGGGAGCGGTGCACCCTCGTCGTCGACGGCGGTGGAGAGCCGAAGGCGAACCTTCAGGTGTTTCTCGAGGGGGGCCTCCGGCTCCTCGATGAGCAGCTGACCGCTCATGCCGAGGTGCGCCATCAGTGCGACGTGCGGGACGTCACGGGGGGCGTCCGGGTCCTGGAGGGTCATCCAGAGGAACTTCCCGCGCCGCACCACGTCCGTGACGCGTGCTCCGGTGACGTTGCCGCGGAAGTCCTCGACGCCTGCGACGTGGCGTCGCAGCGACCGCCGGTCCACCACCTCGACGGCCTCGACGGTACGGCCCGTGACCCAGCGCGCCAGCCCACGCCGTACCACCTCGACCTCGGGCAGTTCAGGCACTCAGGGTCCGGGGGGCGCTGCGGGCGCGTCGTGCGGTTCGCCGTCGGGCGTCGTCCCGGCCCCGGGTGCGAGCAGCTTCCAGGAGGCGGCAGCAGCCTCCTGCTCCGCCTCCTTCTTCGAGTGGCCGCACCCGGAGCCGTACTCGACGCCGCCGATCACGAGGCGCGCGGTGAACGTACGGGCGTGGTCGGGACCGGCGCCCACCACCTGGTAGTCGATCAGGCCGAGCCGGCGGGCGGCCGCGGTCTCCTGGATGCGGGTCTTCCAGTCCGTGCCTTCGCCGAGGACAGCGGAGTCGCGCAGGAGCGGCCCGATGAGCCTCATGACCATGGCCCTCGCGATCTCGATCCCGTGGCTCAGGTAGGCAGCACCGATGACGGCCTCCATGGTGTCCGCGAGGATGGATGCCTTGTCCCGGCCGTTGGTGAGTTTCTCGCCCTGTCCGAGCAGCACGTGGCTGCCGAGGTCGAGCGTGCGGGCCACTCCGGCGAGCGCCCTGGTGCTGACGACGGCGGACCGCCGCTTGGCGAGCTCACCCTCGGAGAGGTCGGGGTTGTCCCGGTACAGGGCGTCCGTCACCGAGAGGCCGAGCACCGAGTCACCCAGGAATTCGAGCCGCTCGTTGGTGGGGATCCCGCCCTTCTCATAGGCGTAGGACCGGTGCGTCAGGGCAAGACGAAGCGTCTCGGTGTCGATATCGACACCGAGACGCCTCGTGAGTTCTTCTGTATTCTTCACAACCGCATCAGCTGATCCAGCATCGAACGGGTGCCCACTGCAGCACCGGGCATGCAGCAGGCCGCACCCCGTTGTCAGACGTCGGCTACCTTGCGGCCCTTGTACTCGAGGAACAGCGGGGTACCGGCTGAATCGGTGACAACCTTGGCCTGGTGGGCGAGGCTGTAGGTGACGCGACCGTTCTCGAGGGTCTTGACCAGCTTGGGGGCGGTTGCCTTCCACTGGGACCGGCGTGCACGGGTATTCGCGCGGGACATCTTCCGCTTCGGGACAGCCACGGCTAACTCTCTTCTCTCTCGTCTGACTCTGACTTGGTTGCCGCGTCGTTACCGGCGGCGGTGCCCGTCAGCCCTGCAAGGGCTGACCAGCGAGGGTCCAAAACTTCATGGTGGTGGTCCGGATCGTCATTGAGCTGCGCTCCGCATTCGGAGCACAGGCCCTTGCAATCCTCCCGGCACACCGGCTGGAATGGCAGCGACGTAACCACTGCATCCCTCAGCACGGGTTCCAGATCGACCGAATCGTTCTCCACCCTGTGCTGATCTTCTTCCTCTTCCACCGACAGCGACTCGGAGTCGCTGTAGAAGAAGAGCTCCTGGACGTCCACCTCACGGTCGAACCGCAGGGGCTCCAGGCAACGGCCGCACTCGCCGGTTACCTCGACGTTTGCCGTACCCGACACCAGGATTCCCTCGTGCACCGATTCGAAACGCAGGTCCAGTTCCATCTCGGAACCCTCCTGCACGCCGATCAGCGCAACGCCGAAATCCTTCGGTGCCGGTACATGTTCTTCCACTGTCCGCATGCTTCCCGGACTGCGTCCGAGATCCTTGACGCTGAAAGTCAAAGGCGAACTGAGATCGCTGTTGATGATGACTCCTGTAGAACATATGACCGACGTACCATCCTAGCCCGATGAGGCGGGCAGTCCCAAAACGGGCGGACCCGTCTACGCTCGGACGATGACGTCCGATCCCCGCCCGGCACCGGCCGACCCGCGTCGTCGTCGGGCGGTCCGCGCCCTGCGGACAGCGGCCGGGATCGCCACCGCCTGTCTCCTCGCGTGGCTGATCCTCGCCTATGTGCTGTTCTACAACCCTCCGCTGCGGACGGTCGGGACGGCCGATGCGGTGGTGGTGCTGGCCGGAGCCGCGGGCGAGAGGCTTCCCGCGGGCCAGCGGCTGATCGAGCGCGGCGTCGCCGACGAACTCGTGCTCTCCTCGACGGGGCTGCCGGGCAACTCCGCGGCCGACGCCCTGTGCGCCGCGGACGACGCCGGCACGACCTGCTTCCGTTCGGATCCCCTGACCACGAGGGGCGAGGCGCGTGCGATCGCCGCGCTCGCCCGCGACCGCGGCTGGGACAGGATCGTCGTCGTCACCTCGACCTACCACGTGACACGCGCCTCCACGAACATCTCCCAGTGCTCCGAGGCCGACGTCACCATGGCCGAATCGACGCCGGACCTCGACGCCCTGGAGTGGCTCGGACGGTTCGTCGAGGAGACCACGGCACTGGCCGCCGCCCTGGCCCGCCCCGCG
>NZ_CP024915.1:1414766-1417164 GCF_002953615.1 Arthrobacter agilis
GGCCCTGGGCCCCCAGGTCATCCTGCTGATCGTCGCGTGCGTCGCCGGCAGCTTCTACACCACACAGTGGGTGGGCCGACGGCTCGGCCTCAGCCGCGCGGGCGCGCTGCTCATGGCAGCAGGCTTCTCGATCTGCGGCGCGTCCGCCGTCGCGGGCATGCAGGGCATCGTGGACGCCGACGACGACGAGGTGGCCTCCGCCGTCGCGATGGTCACGCTCTACGGGTCCCTCATGATCCTCGTCCTGCCGCTGCTCAACGCGGTCCTCGGCCTCGATGCGACGGAGTTCGGGATCTGGTCGGGGCTCGCCGTCCACGAGGTGGCGCAGGTGGTGGCCGTGGCCAGCACCGCCGGGGCCACCGCGCTCGCAGCGGCGACGGTGGTCAAGCTCGGCCGGGTCCTGATGCTGGCACCGGTCGCGGCGGTGGCGAGCATCGGCGAACGACGGCGGGCGACCGCGGCCGCGGCGGCCGGGACCGAGGGGACCGACGACGGGCGGCTCTCCCTGCGTCCGGGCACACCCCTCGTGCCACTGTTCGTCGTCGGGTTCCTCGCCATGGTCCTCGTGCGGTCGCTCGGCGTCCTGCCCGGACCGGTCCTCGATGCGGGACGCACGCTGACCACGATCCTGCTGGCTGCCGGGATGTTCGGTCTCGGGGCCGGCATCGACGTCCGGCGCCTGCTCCGCACGGGCGGGCGCTTCGCAGCTGTGGGGGCGGTGTCGACGCTGTTCCTGGCGGGCGTCTCGCTCCTCGGCGTCCTGGCGCTGGCCTAGGCACTTCGTCCGGATGCCGCTCGGGCATCCCTTCAGGGACCCGGATGGCCCACCGTCAGCGCAGTCCGGTACCGCGGTCGAGGGCCAGGCCGATCAGTTCGTCGATGAGTTCCGTATAGCCGAGTCCGGATTTCGCCCACATCTGCGGGTACATGCTGATCGGCGTGAACCCGGGCATGGTGTTGATCTCGTTGATGACCAGGCGGCCGTCGGGCGTGTAGAAGAAGTCCACGCGGGACAGACCCTCGCCGCCGATCGCGTCGAAGGCTTCGCCTGCGAGCCGCCGCACGCGGTCGATCACCTCGGGCGGGAGGTCCGCGGGGCAGGACAGCTCCGCGGCGGCGCCGTCGACGTACTTCGCTTCGAAGTCGTACCAGGCGTGGTCGCCGGGCTGCATCGCGATCTCGCCCGGAAGGGATGTGCGCGGTGCGTCGAGGCCGCGGCCCTGCAGGACGGCCACCTCGATCTCCCGTCCCTCGATGCCGGCCTCGATGACGACCTTGGGATCGAAGACCCGCGCGGCCTCGATGGCGGCGCGGAGGTCGCCGATCCCTTCGACCCGGCTGATGCCCATGGAGGACCCTGCCCTGGCCGGCTTGACGAACACCGGGAAGCCGAGGGCGGCGGCGCGCTGGAGGGCGGCTTCGGCGTCGGTGCGCCACTGGCGGTCCGTCACCACCTCGTACGGGCCGACCTCGAGGCCGGCCGCCGAGAAGACGACCTTCATGTAGTGCTTGTCCATCCCGACCGCGGACGCCAGCACGCCGGCACCGACGTACCGCATGTCGGCCATCTCCAGCATGCCCTGCAGCGTGCCGTCCTCGCCGAACGGACCGTGCAGGAGGGGAAGCACGACGTCGACACCGCCCATGCTGCGCGGCACCGCCCCGGGGGCGGCGACCAGCAGTTCCTGGCCCGCGCTGCCGTCGGCCGCCGTTCCCATCACCACGGCGTGCCCTGTGGTGGGAACCTCGGGCAGGACGTCGGAGCGCAGCGACCACGTGGACGGGTCGGCGGAGACGAGGGACCACTGCCCCGACTTGGCGATGCCCACCGGCACCACGTCGTAGCGCGTGCGGTCGATGGCCTCCAGCACACCGGCGGCGGTCACGCAGCTCACGGCGTGCTCGCTCGACCGTCCGCCGAACAGGACGAGAACGCGCGGCTTGCGGGAGGAGGCGGGGGTCTCGGTGGTCACGGTGGTCACGGTGCGGAATCGCCTTCCGGCTTGAGGTTGCGGGCCAGCAGGCGTGGCCCGAGGTCGTTGACGGACAGGTGCCCCTGGAGGACGGCCACCACGCTGCCGGTGATGGGCATGTCGACGCCGAGCTGGGTGGCCAGGTCGAGCACGGCCTGGGCCGACTTGATGCCCTCCGCCGTCTGGTTCATCCGCACCGTCACCTGCTCGAGGGTCAGTCCCTGGCCCAGCAGGTGCCCGGCGGTGTGGTTGCGCGAGAGCGCCGAGGAACAGGTGGCGATGAGGTCGCCCATGCCCGCGAGGCCTGCCATCGTCTCGGGCTTGCCGCCCAGCGCCACGGCCAGGCGCGTGGTCTCGGCGAGTCCGCGCGTAATCACGGAGGCCTTGGTGTTGTCGCCCATGCGGCGACCCTCGCAGATCCCCAC
>NZ_CP024915.1:1417264-1417332 GCF_002953615.1 Arthrobacter agilis
CCCAGGAGGCGAGGAACCTGAACATGGCGCGCGAGCCCCGTGACTCCCCCATGTGCCGGGTCGCCTAG
>NZ_CP024915.1:1417432-1425152 GCF_002953615.1 Arthrobacter agilis
GAGAGAGCCACGGCGGCAGCCGGGGCGTCCTCCGTGATGTCGAAGTCGGCGCCCAGGCCCTCGAGCTTGTCCTGGAAGCGCTCGTAGCCGCGGTTGATGAGCTCGATGCCGGTGACCCGGGAGACCCCCTCGGCCGCGAGGGCCGCGATCAGGTGGCTGAAGCCTCCGCGCAGGTCGGGCACGTCGATGTCGGCGCCGTGGAGCTGGGTGGGCCCGGAGATCACCGCGGAGTGGAGGAAGTTGCGCTGGCCGAAGCGGCACGGCACGCTGCCGAGGCACTCACGGTGCACCTGGATGTTGGCGCCCATGCGGATCAGCGCCTCCGTGAAGCCGAAGCGGTTCTCGTAGACCGTCTCGTGCACGATGGACACGCCGGTGGCCTGGGTCAGGGCCACGACGAGGGGCTGCTGCCAGTCCGTCATGAAGCCGGGGTGCACGTCCGTCTCGAGCACCAGCGGCTTCAGCGCGCCGCCCGGGTGGTAGAAGCGGATGCCGTCGTCGTCGACGTCGAAGGCGCCGCCGATCTTCCGGTAGGTGTTGAGGAAGGCCGTGAGGTCGAGCTGGCGCGCGCCCTCCACGTAGATGTCTCCCCGGGTGACCAGAGCGGCAGAGGCCCACGACGCCGTCTCGTTGCGGTCGGAGATGGCCTTGTGGTTGTAGCCGGTCAGCTCCTTCACGCCCTCGATGCGGATGACGCGGTCCGTCTGCACCGTGATGATCGCGCCCATCTTCTGCAGGACGGCGATGAGGTCCATGATCTCCGGCTCGACGGCGGCACCCGACAGCTCGGTGATGCCCTCGGCGCGGATGGCGGTCAGGAGCACCTGCTCGGTGGCACCGACGCTCGGGTACGGCAACGTGAGCTTCGCGCCGTGCAGACCCTTGGGCGCGGAGATGGAGATGCCTCCGGGACGCTTGTCCACGACGGCGCCGAAGTTCCGGAGGACTTCGAGGTGGTAGTCGATCGGGCGGTCGCCGATCTTGCAGCCGCCCAGGTCCGGGATGAAGGCCTCGCCGATGCTGTGCATCAGGGGCCCGCAGAAGAGGATGGGGATGCGGGAGTCGCCGGCGTGGGCGTCGATGTCCTTGGAGCGTGCCATCTTGGCGTCGCTGGGGTCCATGGTGAGGTCGCCCGTCACAGGATCCTTGGTCACTGTCACACCGTGCAGCTGCAGCAGGCTGGTGACGACGTCGACGTCCTTGATCTCCGGGACGTTGCGCAGCACCGACGGCGTGTTGCCGAGCAGGGAGGCGACCATGGCCTTCGGGACCAGGTTCTTCGCACCGCGGACGGATACCTTGCCGGTCAGCGGGATGCCGCCGCGGATGGTCAGAACGCTACCCATGAATACCTATTTTCCTTCTACGTTGAACCCCTGCGGACTCGAAAATGCTCGTTCCAAGCATAGGAGAACCACGGAGCAGACAGAAATACAAGGGTACTTCGTGCACTCCCTGTTTCCAGAGAGGAACCAGCGCGGGTGCGTCGCCATTCCTCGCGGACGGGTCCCGGCGGCGTGATCTGCACGACAGCGGCTCCCGCCGGGTCCGGCTGCTCCCGGCGCGCGGCGCCTACGTGCGAGCCGGGAGCGTCGTCGGCTTCCACCGGGGGCGGCTGGCCTCGAAGGCGGTGATGTGCTCCTCCTGCCGCAGGGTGAGCCCGATGTCGTCCAGACCCTCGAGCAGCCGCCAGCGTGTGTAGTCATCGAGCTGGAAGGGTGCGCTCACGGACCCGCAGTGCACCATCCGCGACTCGAGGTCCACCGTGACCGTGGCCCCCGGCTCGTTCTCGAGGATCTTCCAGATGAGCTCGATGTCGTCCTGCGCGACCTGCGCGGCGACAAGGCCCTGCTTGCCCGAGTTACCGCGGAAGATGTCCGCGAAGCGCGAGGACAGGACGGCCTTGAAGCCGTAGTCCTTCAGTGCCCAGACGGCGTGCTCACGGGACGAACCGGTCCCGAAGTCCGGCCCGGCCACGAGGACGGAACCGCGCGAGTACGGCTCCCGGTTGAGGATGAAGTCCTCGTCCTTGCGCCAGCCGGCGAAGAGGGCGTCCTCGAAGCCCGTACGCGTGATGCGCTTGAGGTACACGGCGGGGATGATCTGGTCGGTGTCGATGTTGCTCTGGCGCAGCGGGACGCCGATGCCGGTGTGCGTGGTGATCTTCTCCATGGCGCTCTCCTAGGCTGCTGGGACGGTGGACTCGGCGGCATGCGCGCCGGTACCGGGACGCGGTGCCAGGTCCGACGGCGAGCTGAGGGTGCCGCGCACCGCGGTCGCGGCGGCGACGACGGGCGAGACGAGGTGGGTACGACCGCCCTTGCCCTGGCGTCCCTCGAAGTTCCGGTTCGACGTCGACGCACAGCGCTCCCCCGGTGCCAGCTGGTCGGGGTTCATGCCGAGGCACATCGAGCAGCCGGCGAAGCGCCACTCGGCGCCGAAGTCCTTGAACACGCGATCCAGTCCCTCGGCCTCGGCCTGCAGGCGCACGCGCGCCGAGCCCGGGACCACCATCATGCGCACGGCGGGATCCTTCTCCCGGCCGCGGATGATGTCCGCCGCGATGCGGAGGTCCTCGATGCGGCTGTTGGTGCACGAGCCGAGGAAGACGGTGTCCACCCGGATGTCCTTCATCGGGGTGCCCGGTTCCAGGGCCATGTAGTCCAGCGCCCGGCTGCACGCGGCCTTGTCGTTCTCGTCGGCGAAGTCGTCGGGTGAGGGCACGGCCTGCGAGAGGGAGACGCCCTGGCCGGGGTTGGTCCCCCAGGTCACGAAGGGCTCGAGGTCGTCCGCGTCGAGGAAGACCTCGGCGTCGAAGACGGCGTCGTCGTCGGTGCGCAGGTTCCGCCAGTCGGCGACGGCGGCGTCCCAGTCGGCACCCTGCGGCGCATGCGGCCGGTCCTGCAGGTAGTCGAAGGTGGTCTCGTCCGGCGCGACCATGCCGGCCCGCGCCCCCGCCTCGATCGACATGTTGCAGATGGTCATGCGGGCTTCCATCGACAGGGAGCGGATCGCCGAGCCGCGGTACTCGAGCACGTAGCCCTGCCCGCCGCCGGTGCCGATCTTCGCGATGATCGCCAGGATGATGTCCTTCGACGTGACGCCGGGCTTGAGGGTGCCCTCGACCGTGATGCCCATGGTCTTGAAGGGCTTGAGGGAGAGCGTCTGGGTGGCCATCACGTGCTCCACCTCGGAGGTGCCGATGCCCATGGCGAGTGCTCCGAAGGCCCCGTGCGTGGAGGTGTGGGAGTCGCCGCAGACCACGGTCAGTCCGGGCTGCGTCAGACCGAGCTGGGGTCCCACGACGTGCACGATGCCCTGTTCGGCGTCGCCGAGCGAATGCAGCCGGACACCGAACTCGCGGCAGTTCGCGCGCAGCGTCTCGATCTGCGTGCGGCTGGTGAGATCGGCGATGGGCTTGTCGATGTCCAGGGTCGGCGTGTTGTGGTCCTCGGTGGCGATCGTCAGATCCGGACGGCGCAGGGGCCGGTTCGCCAGGCGGAGGCCCTCGAAGGCCTGCGGAGAGGTCACCTCGTGGATCAGGTGCAGGTCGATGTAGAGGAGGTCGGGCTGCGCTTCCGCGCCGACGACCTCGCCCTTGCGGACGACGTGCGCGTCCCAGACCTTCTCTGCCAGTGTCTTGCCCATACGATCGTCCTTCTCTGTTCCGGTGGACCACGGCGGCGGGGTGTCCGCCGTCCCGACCCTTGGTGCATCAACTCAACCAGCCACGCGTCGGCGAGTGCCAGTCCGACGGCTTGCGTCTCAGATTATGAGACGGCAATATCATCCTATGGACAATTCTAGCGGCGTCGGAGTCATCGACAAGGCCGCCCTCGTGCTCGACGCCCTAGAGGCCGGGCCCACCACCCTCGCGCAACTGGTTGCCTCGACGGGCCTCGCCCGACCGACCGTGCACCGGCTCGCCCTCGCCCTCGCCCATCACCGCCTCGTGGGCCGTGACATCCAGGGTCGCTTCGTGCTCGGCAGCCGGCTCGTGGAACTGGCCTCCGCTGCGGGCGAGGACCGGCTCATCGCGGCAGCAGGGCCCGTCCTCCTGAGCCTGCGCGACGCCACCGGCGAGAGCGCCCAGCTCTTCCGGCGGCAGGGCGACTGGCGCGTCTGCGTCGCGTCCGCGGAGCGCCCGGTGGGCCTGCGCGACACCATCCCGGTGGGCACCCAGCTGTCCATGAAGGCCGGCTCGGCGGCGCAGTGCCTCCTGGCGTGGGAGGACCACGACCGGCTGCTCAAGGGACTGCAGAACGCACGCTTCACCCCGACGGTCCTCGCCGGCGTCCGCCGGCGGGGCTGGGCGCAGAGCCTCGGGGAGCGTGAGGCGGGCGTGGCATCGGTGTCGGCACCGGTCCGCGGCCCGTCCGGGCGCGTCATCGCCGCGGTCTCGATCTCCGGGCCCATGGAACGCCTCACGCGGCAGCCCGGACGGATACACGCGGAAGTCGTCTCCGACGCCGCGCGCCAGCTGACCCTCGCGGTCGCGAAGGCGGCGGACTGACATGGCAGAACCCGCTGCGGGGTTCCGGTACGCCGTCTTCCTCCGCGGGGTGAACGTCGGAGGGGTCACCCTGAGGATGGCCGACGTCCGCGACGAACTCACCGGTCTTCCCGTCACGGAGGTGGCCACGGTGCTGGCCAGCGGCAATGTGACCTGTTCCTCCTCCCTGGCGCCCGCCGATCTCAAGGAACGCATCGAGGAGGCGCTGCGTCGCCGTTTCGGCTACGAGGCGTGGGTGATCGTCGTCGAGCGCGCCGACCTGGTGGGCATCGCCGCCGCGGTCCCCGAGCCGCCGGGACCGCCGGGACCGCCGGGAGGAGTCCACACCTACGTGACCTTCTTCACCGGTCGCGCCGAACGGGACGGGTTCCTCGGTGACGCCGCGGCGCTGGCCGAACAGCCCACGGTGCTCCCGGGCGGCACGGCGATCAGCTGGTTCTCCCCCAAGGGTCAGTCGACGGAGGTGCCCGTGGCGAAGCTCCTCGCCCGCGCCCGGTATGCGTCGACGTCAACGACGCGGAACATCAACACCGTGGACAAGGTGCTGCGTCTCCTCGCCTGAGCACGGGAGTGCCGGGCACGGGACTGCGTTAATAGTGTTCGTGCAGCCCCAGGACCAGCCGAAGGATACCCATGCGCCTCATCGCCCAGGATTGCTACCAGCTCGAACACCAGAAGGGTTCGCACGGGTTCGTCGTCGCGGGAGCCGGACGCGCGGCGGTGATCGACCCGGGGATGTCCTCCGGGTTCGACGGCATCGTCGCCGAACTGCGCGCCGGAGAGTCGACGACCGGGCCGATCACGGACATCGTCCTGACCCACTACGACGCCGACCACGCGCAGGTCGCGCAGCGGTTGCAGGAGACGCTCGGGGCGACGGTATGGATCGGCGCCGCCGATGCCGACATCCTTCGCGGCAGGGTCGAGCCGAGGACGGTCTTCCGGAAGGTCCTGAAGAAGGTGGCGCGCGTCCCCTTCCCCGAGGGTGCCCGGGAGCTGGACGGGTCGGGCGAGATCTTCTCCGGACTCGAGTACTTCCCGACGCCGGGGCACACGCCCGGCCACTACGCGTACCAGTGGCGTGGGGTGCTCTTCACCGGCGACGCCGCGAAGGTGTCGGCGGACGGCACCGTCAGCGACTTCTACGCGATCGTCATCAATGACAAGCCTGTGGCCGCACGCACCGTCCAGCTGCTCGCCGAGCGCATCCGCTCGGGCTCCGTCGACTGGATCTGCTCGGGCCACAACGCGGTGGCACGGACGAGCGCGCAGACGCCATGACCCGCCTCGACGGTCGGCCCCCTACCCGGCGTGGTCCCGCCTGCTGCACGAGGGCCTGCCGGCCGGATTCGGCCACCGCAGTAGGACCGACCGGGCCGGACAGCCACTAGGTCCGCCGGAGTACCCCGAGGACCGCTGCCCGGAAGTCGTTGCAGCGCCCCACCTCGCCCTCCACGGGCAGCATCACGATGTCCCGGGCAGCGCGGGAGCACGATGCCAGGAGTCGCCGGCGCACCCGTGTCGCGCGCCGGGCGGCTCCCCACCGCGCGAGCAGCGCGGCGAGTATCCCCAGCAGGATGCCGGCCGCGCCGCCTGCCAGGATCAGGAGCGTGGGAACCGGGAACCCCTCGACGCGGGGCACGTCGACAGCGGGCAGCTGCAGGAACCCGAGGACGGCGAGGACGCCGAGCCACACCAGTCCGGCGACGAGCGCCGCGAAGGCGACCCACTGCAGGACACCGAAGACCCCCCACCACCAGTGTCGATCCGTCTCGAGGTCCGTGCCGGTGACGGCGGCATCGAGGGCATCCGTGAGCTCCCCCGCCGTCCCGCGGGCCGCGTCCCTGATCGAGGTGTGCCAAGGCTCGGGTGCGCCCTGCGCCGATGCATCACCGAACACCCGCAGTGCGTGGTCCACGCGTGCGCGCTGGGCAGGCTGCCCGAGCGGTAGCGACGACCGGCGCACCTCGGGGACGACATCCTGGCTCCGGAGGTTGAGGCGTCGCAGGGGGTCGGGACGGAGCCTCGCCAGCCAGCGCGTCACGGGCCAGCCCGCGGCGGCGTGCGCGTCCCGGCGATAGGCGGCCCGCACCGCGTCGACGACCACCGGGACACCGGCGGCGACACCGAGTTCGTCCGACAGCGCGGACCTCGCGTCCGCTGCGGGCAGCGGCACCGGTTCCTCCGCGACGAAGGGCAGGAGCTCGGTGGCCGCTCCCGCGGCGTCGGCGGACAGCCGTCTCGTGGCGGCGGCGCGGCTCTCGGCATGGGCCCTGATCGCCGCGGCGAGCGCGTCGAGGCCCGTTCCCGTGCGTGCGGACACCGGCAGGACGGCCACGCCGGGGAGCCCCTCCCCCGCGAGGATCCCGGCCAGCGATGACGTGACGGCGTCGAGGTCCGCCGGCTCCAACCGGTCCGCCTGGTTGAGCGCGACCAGGGTCACGGCCTCGTGGGACGCCAGTCCACGGAGGAAACCGTGATGGAGCGCCGCATCGGCGTACTTCTGGGGATCGACGACCCACAGCAGGACGTCCACCTGCCGGGCGAGCCGTTCCACGACGTCGCGATGCGCCGCGGCGGTGGAGTCGAAATCCGGGAGGTCCAGCAGGATCAAACCTGCGGCGTCAGCTGCCGCCGCTGGCGCCGCTGATCCGGAGGTATCGTCCCGTCGGGACGGCACGGCGCCCCTGCGCCGCCGGCCGAAGATCCTGCGCAGGACTCCGCGGGACTCCTTGGCCGGTCCCCGTCGCGTGTCGCCGGCGCCTCGCGCACCGTCCGGTTCCTCCCGCGGGAGGGCGGACGGCGTGAACGCTTCGGCGTCCGGGGTCCCGCCGTCGTGTCCCGGCAGGTCGAGCCCCCGGAGGAGCGGCGCCCCGGCCGGCAGTTCCACGCGCTGGCCGACGCCCAGCCAGTCGAGCAACTCGCCGCTTCCCGCGCTCTCCCAGACCAGGGCGAGCGGTTCCGACGTCGTCGGGCGCCGCACTGCCACCCATGCGGCGTCCGTCCCGCTCAGGGCGTTCACGAGGGAGGACTTCCCGCTGCCGGTGGGCCCGAAGACGCCGACGACCGTGTGGTTCCCGGACAGCGATCGCCGGGAGCCGGCGCGGTCGAGTGTGGCGTGCAGCCGCTCGAGCCGTTCCGGCGGCAACCGGTCCACACCGAGGTCGTAGGCCGTCCCCAACCGGCCGAGGGCGTCCGTGAGCGATG
>NZ_CP024915.1:1425252-1428458 GCF_002953615.1 Arthrobacter agilis
ACGCGAGCGGTGTCTGGACCGCCGCGTCCCCCGGTCGGCTCATGCGTCGTCCTCGATAGTCGTCGGCTGCTGCCCGCCCGGCAGTGCTGTCCGCAGCTGCCGGGCCAGTACCCGCAGCGTCTCCGCCGGCGTCTGGTGTGCCAGCGGGTCGAGGCAGCGGTCGAAGCTGATGCGTTCCTGGCGGAACAGTCCTTCGACGCGCTGCGACAGGTTCCTGCGTGCCGTGACGGTCAGGCGCCGCACGGCGTCGTCACCGAAGACTGCTTCGAGGAGCTTCTGTCCGGCGATCGCCGATGCGCCCGCGATGCCCAGCTCGCCTCCCGTGAGTCCGCCGGTGGACGCGAACACCACCACCATCAGGGCCACGGCGATCCCGTTGACGCCGAAGGACAGCATGCGCGCCGTGAACCGCTTGTCCGCTCCTTCGGCCTGGACGAGCTGCAGGAGGTCCTGCTGCCATGCCCGGATCTCGCGGGCCACCGCGGTGGAGAAGTCCTCGGCACGCCAGGACGGCACGCCGGCGAGCAGCGCGGTCCCGGCCTGCTCCGCCCGCCAGCGTCGCCTCGCCACCTCGTCTGCCCGGGCCGCCTGCTCCACGATGACCGTCTGCAGGCCGCTCCCGATGGCTTCGGCCACGGTCGCCGCAGGAGCCGGCCTTCCCGTGAAGAAGGCACTGACGCGATCACGCGCGCGTCCGATCCTCGACTCGAGCCCCCGCATGAATTCGCCCGTGCCGACGAAATCCTGCCAGCGCGCCAGGACCTCGCCGCGCAGCAGCCTGCCGTCCTCGGTCGCCGCGAGGACGTCCGCCAGCGCGTCACGGTACGCACCGTCCACCGCCGCGCGCAGTGCGTCTCCGGCTGCCTGTTCCTGCGCGGCTGCAGCAGCGATCGAGTCGATGCGCCCGGCCAGCGCGCGCATCGCACCACCCACCGTCCGCCGTGCGATGTCCCGCCTCCCCTCCGCGTCGGCGGCCAGGGCCTGGAGCCAGCGGGTGATGGGCTCGACGGCGCCGACGGGCAGCATTTTCGCCGGGCCCACGAGGGGCGTCTCCGGGACGACGAAGATGGGTGCGTGCCCGAGGTTCTCGGCGGACAGGAGTGTCAGCAGGTCGCTCCTGACCTCCTCCTCCACCCCGGGCGGGACGCGGTCCAGGACGATCGCCACCAGGACGTCGCGCCTGCCCGCCTCGGCCAGCAGTTTCCACGGCACGGCGTCCGCGTAGCGGTTGGCGGTGGTGACGAAGAGCCAGAGGTCCGCAGCTGCCAGGAGCTGTCCGGCGAGCCTGCGGTTCTCGTCGGCGATGGAATCGACGTCCGGGGCATCGAGCAGGGCGAGCCCTGCCGGCAGGGACCGCGTGGGTCGCAGCAATAGCGTGTTCGCGTCGGCTGCCTGCCCGATGCGGGCAGGCAGGGCCGCGGGCCCGTCCGGATCCGGGTCGGCTCCGTCGTCGTCCGCGATCCGCACGCGGCTCAGGGTCGGCAGCACGCGTGTGTCGTCGAACCACACGCCGTCCTCGGGATGGTGGAGCAGGAGGGGCTGGCGCGTTGTGGGCCGCACGGCACCCGTCACCGAGACGGGCCGCCCGACCAGGGTGTTCACCAGGGTGGACTTCCCAGCACCGGTGGATCCCCCGACGACGGCGATGAGCGGCGCGTCGAGGCTGGCGAGGCGCGGGAGGATGTAGTCGTTCAGTTGGGCCCGGGCTGCGGTGGCCGCTTCGCGTGCCTCCACGGAACCGGGCAGGGCGAGGGGGAACACGAGGTCCTCGAGCGCGGCGCGCACCTCCCGCAGCAGCGGTGACAGCCCGCGGGGCTCGCCGGCGGTGATCGGTGCACTCATGGCTCCATCATGCCAGCCGCCCGGAGACGCACCCCACCAACGAAGAAGTCCCGGACATCGTGTTGATGTCCGGGACTTCCCGTCGTGTCCTTGCGGACCGTTGTGACCCCAGCGGGATTCGAACCCGCGTTACCGCCGTGAGAGGGCAGCGTACTAGGCCGCTATACGATGGGGCCAGTACTTTTCATCCTACTACTGTTTTTCTACTGCTTGTGCCATCCCGTCCGCGAGGACCGGAGTGCGCTGGGGTACCAGGACTCGAACCTAGAATGTTGGTACCAGAAACCAGTGTGTTGCCAATTACACCATACCCCAATGGCACTTCCCGAAGCCCCGATGGTGCTGGGTTTCGATCGCGTAACCGCTCCGCGCCGAGATATAACTTTACCGGACAGAGGGCAGGAACTGCAAAACGGCCGTCAGCCCGGTGATCCGCGGCACCTCCAGGGCGTCCTCCGCCGAGGCCCGGCCCGGTACCGGGACTCCCCCGGACGGCCCGTCCGCCGCGGCGCCCGCCCCGGAATCGGTCCCGGATTCCCGCCCCGTCCCGGCGCGGTCCAGCCAGACCCCCACCAGTCCCGCCGACCGTGCACCCACGGCATCGACCAGCCGGTTGTCGCCGACGTAGAGGGTGCGGGCCGGCGTCGTGCCGATCCGTCGTGCGCCCTCGAGGTAGATGCCGGGCTCGGGCTTGGCCACCCCGACGGTGTCGATGCCCACGAGCACCTCGACGCGGGACAGCCCCGCCCGGTCCAGCTTCGCCCGCTGGTAGTCGTGGACGTTGTTGCTCACCGCTCCGTAGGGGATCCCGCGCGCGTCGAGCTCGTCGAGCAGCGGCCCGACGTCGTCGTACGCCCGAAAATGCAGCGGCAGGGTGCGCTCGTACTCACGGACCCACTCGTCCGCCACCCGGCCGAGGAAGGGTTCCGGGGTGAATGCGGAGCGTGCGTGGCGCACGCGGTGGACGCGCTGCTCCTCGAACGTCAGTTCCCCCGCGAGGAAGCGGTCGTAGTGCCTGTGCGGGTCGCCGGTGTAGAGGGCCTTGTAGCGCGCCCAGTCGTCATCGGTGAGGTGGCTGAGCGCAGGATCGGGGATCGCCTGGAGCGTCCGCCCCATGGCCTGTTCGAGGTCCACGAGGGTGTCGTCGATGTCGAAGAGCACGCCGTCGACCCCGGGGCCGATGCCCCCCGCTGCCTCGGCTGCCGGATCAGGCACGGGTCAGTCCACCGTGGCGCGCAGCGCACGCACGCGCGCGACCGAGGACCCGCGGCCGAGGATCACCATCGACTCGAAGAGCGGCGGGGAGATCCTGCGTCCGGAGATCGCCGTGCGGACCGGTCCGAACGCGAGCCTCGGCTTGAGTC
>NZ_CP024915.1:1428558-1430654 GCF_002953615.1 Arthrobacter agilis
CGAGCGTGTCGACCAGGGCACCCCGGAGCGCGGCCTGCAGCGCTTCGGCGTCCCAGGATTCGCAGCCCTCGAGGGCCTCCAGCGTGACGTCGAGCACCTCGCCGAGGTTGTCCGGCAGGCCCTTGCGGGCGTCGTCGGCGACGTCCACGGCGTCGTCGGCCTTGAACAGGAAGGCCAGCATCTCGGGAGCCTCGCCGAGGAGCGTGATGCGCTCCTGGATGAGCGGGGCGGCCTCGGCGATGATGCGCAGCTCCTCCTCGGAGGGCTCAGCGGCGATCAGCCCGGCGGAGGCGAGGTAGGGCAGGAGCCGGGAGCGGAACTCGGCGGGATCGAGGAGCCGCACGTGCGTCCCGTTGATCGCCTCTGCCTTCTTGAGGTCGAAGCGCGCGGGGTTGGCGAGCACGTCGCGCACGTCGAACTTCTCGACGAGCTGCTCCACGGAGAAGATGTCCTCGTCGGCCGACAGGCTCCAGCCCAGCAGCGACAGGTAGTTGAGCAGCCCCTCGCGGATGAAGCCGCGCTCACGGTGCAGGAAGAGGTTGGACTCGGGATCCCGCTTGGACAGCTTCTTGTTGCCCTGGCCCATGACATAGGGCAGGTGTCCGAACAGCGGCATGTAGCGGGCCACGCCGATGTCGATCAGCGCACGGTAGAGCGCGACCTGGCGCGGCGTCGAGGACAGCAGGTCCTCTCCGCGCAGGACATGCGTGATGCCCATCAGCGCGTCGTCCACCGGATTCACGAGCGTGTAGAGCGGCGCCCCGTTGGCACGCACGACGGCGAAGTCGGGCACGCTGCCGGCGCGGAACGTGATGTCGCCTCGGACGAGGTCGGTGAAGGTGATGTCCTCGTCCGGCATGCGCAGGCGGAGGACGGCGGGCCGCCCGGCGGACCGGAATGCGTCCTTCTGCTCGTCGGTCAGGTCACGATCGTGGTTGTCGTAGCCGAGCTTGACGTCACGGCCGGCTGCGCGGTGGCGCTCCTCCACCTCCTCCGGCGTGGAGAAGGACTCGTAGAGGTGCCCGGCGGCGACGAGCCGTTCGATGACGTCCTGGTACAGCTCGCCGCGCTGCGACTGGCGATAGGGGGCATGCGGTCCGCCGACCTCCACGCCTTCGTCCCAGTCGATGCCCAGCCACCTCATGGCCTCGAGGAGCTGCTGGTAGCTCTCCTCGCTGTCCCGAGCGGCGTCGGTGTCCTCGATGCGGAAGACGAGCTTGCCACCGGTGTGGCGCGCGTAGGCCCAGTTGAAGAGGGCGGTCCGGATCAGCCCGACGTGGGGCGTACCCGTCGGCGACGGGCAGAATCGGACGCGGACGGACGTGGCATCGGTGACGGTGGGGATCTCTGCGGCAGTAGTCATGATGGTCCCAGTCTAGGTGGGACCATCAGGCGCCGCGCGAGCCGCGGGTCCGTCGTCGGGCCTGACAGTGAGTGGCCGACGACGGACCAGGAGGCGCGCAGCGGCCAGGCGCGGAACCGTCAGCGGCGGGCCGGGTTGGAGAGGCGGCCGATGCCCTCGATCTCGACGTCGTACCGCTGGCCGTCCGTGATCAAACCGACGCCGGCAGGCGTCCCGGTCAGGATGACGTCTCCGGGAAGGAGGGTGAACGCCTGCGAAACGTAGGCGACGAGTTCCCGCGCGCCCCAGATCATGTCGCTCGTGGAGCCGTCCTGGCGGAGTTCGCCGTCGAGCGATCCGCGGACGGTGAGGTTTTCGGGATCGAGGTCGGTCTCGATCCACGGACCGATCGGGCAGGACGTGTCGAAGCCCTTCGCCCGCGCCCACTGGTCGTCCGTCTTCTGCACGTCACGCGCCGTCAGGTCGTTGGCGCACGTGTACCCGAAGACGACGTCGTCGACCCGCTCGAGCGGGACGTCCTTGCAGATCCTGCCGATCACGACGGCCAGTTCCGCCTCGTACGAGATCTGGTCGGAGAAGGACGGGAGCATGACCGGGTCGCCAGGACCGATGACCGACGTGTTGGGCTTGAGGAACATCAGCGGTGCGGCAGGCGTCTCACTGCCCATCTCCTGGATGTGGTCCGCATAGTTCCTGCCGATTCCCACCACCTTGCTGCGAGTTCGCGATCCTG
>NZ_CP024915.1:1430754-1435588 GCF_002953615.1 Arthrobacter agilis
CTGCCGGCCGCGACCATGGACATCGCCATGCAGGTCGCCCGGAGGGCCCTGGAGGTCCTCGGCGAGCAGATCCGCCTCGACTCCCTTTACGTCCACTCCCGCGCGAGCATCGGCGTCCGGCTCGGCACCGCCGACCAGACGGCCGAGGAACTGCTGCTGGACGCGGACACCGCCATGTATGCCGCGAAGCGCGAGGGCCGCAGCATCATCAAGGTCTTCGAACCCGTCATGCTGTACTCCCGGCAACTCCGCAGCCAGATGGCGACGGAACTGCGCGGCGCCATCAGCTCGGACGAACTCGTGCTGCACTACCAGCCCGTCGTCGAACTGGCGACGAACAGGATCCTCGGCGTCGAGGTCCTCGTGCGATGGCAGCACCCCCTGCGCGGACTCATCCCGCCGGACACGTTCATCCCCCTGGCCGAGGAGATCGGGGTCATCCACGACCTCGACCGATGGGTGATGTCCGCCTCGCTGCGGCAGCTCGCCCAGTGGCGCAGGGACTTCGTCCTCGACGACGACTTCCAGCTGCGCGTCAACCTCTCGGCCGTCGAACTGAAACAGCTCGACCTCGTGGACCACATCCGGACCCTGCTGCGCGAGCTCGACCTGCCCGCCCGCAACCTGGTCGTCGAGATCACGGAGACGGCGATCGTGACGCGGGGCGAAGTGGAGATGTACTCCCTGCTGAGCCTGCAGCAGCTCGGTGTCGGCATCGAGATCGATGACTTCGGTACCGGCTACTCCTCCATCAGCTACCTCCGGGAACTCCCCGTGAGCATGGTGAAGGTGGACCGCTCGCTCCTCGTCGAACTGAACACCCGGGCGGGGCAGCTGGAGTTCGTCGCGGCGATCCTCCAGCTCATCCGGGCCGCCGGACTCGAAGCGGTCTTCGAGGGCATCGAGACACGGGAGCAGGCGGACCAGCTCAGGGCACTGGGCTGCGCGAGCGGCCAGGGCTACTACTTCAGCCGCCCGATGCCTGCGGAGGAGACGGGCGCGCTCCTGTCCACCACGCGCTACCTGCGGGTCGGCGAAGGGGTCGACGGCCCGGAGACCGCTCCGTCGCGCTGATCCCTGCGCACGAACGGGGACGGAACCGGACCGCGTTCCCCCGCGACGGTCGTACCGCGACGTACGGGAACGGCGCCCGCCCAGCCCTTCCGGGTGGAACGGGCGCCGTTCGCGGTGGCTCCTAGACCAGGCGCGTGAGCCAGCCGTGCGTGTCCTCGACGGTCCCGGTCTGGATGCCCAGCAACTGGCTGCGGATCGACATGGTCACCTCTCCGGCGGGCGTGCCGGCGGCGCCAATGAATTCGTCGCCGTCGCGCAGCTGTCCGATCGGCGTGATCACGGCCGCCGTACCGCAGGCGAAGACCTCCGTGATATCGCCGCCGGCGACGCCGTCACGCCACTCGTCGAGCGTGATCTTGCGTTCGCTGACGGTGAGCCCCCGGTCGCGGCCGAGCTGGATGATCGAGGACCGGGTGATGCCCTCCAGGATGGTGCCGGACAGGGCAGGAGTGACGAGCGAACCGTCCCGGAAGACGAAGAAGACGTTCATGCCGCCGAGCTCCTCGACGGCGTTGTCGTTGAACTGGTCGAGGAACAGCACCTGCTTGCAGCCGTGCGCCTCGGCTTCGAGCTGGGCGGCGAGCGACGAGGCGTAGTTGCCGCCGGCCTTCGCTGCACCGGTTCCGCCGCGCCCGGCCCGGGCGTAGTTGCGCGACACCCAGATGTCCACCGGCTTCACCTCGCCGCCGAAGTAGTTGCCCGCAGGTGATGCGATGACCCGGTAGGACACCTCGCGGGCGGGCCGGACCCCGAGGAACGCCTCGGTGGCGATCATGAACGGCCGGAGGTAGAGGCTCTCGCCGTCCCCGGAAGGGATCCAGTCGGCGTCCACCGAGACGAGCTGGCGCAGGGACTCGAGGAACAGCTCCTCGGGCAGCTGGGGCAGTGCCAGGCGGGCTGCGGAGCGGTTGAGGCGGGCGGCATTCGCATCGGCGCGGAACGTCCACACCGAACCGTCGGCATGACGGTAGGCCTTCATCCCCTCGAAGATCTCCTGGCCGTAGTGCAGGACGGCGGCCGCCGGATCGAGCGCGATCGGACCGTAGGGCTCGAGTCGTGCATCGTGCCAGCCGCCGACGCCGGACTCGTCCACGCGGAAGTCGACGACGGCCGTGTGGTCGGTGAAGAAATTGCCGAAGCCCGGATTCGCCAGCACCGCCTCGCGCTCCTCGGCCGACGCCCGCTGCGTCGACAGGTGCTGGGCGAACTGGGTATCGGTGGCTGTCATGGTTCCTCCGCGCTGGAACGGACTGCACGTGCGGCGTGGCCGCCGTCGCCCGTCGGTGGTCAGTGCTCCGGCACTGGGTTAATGATGTGTAACCACCTTAGGACACGGCAGCGGCAATAGCATCGCCGACGGCCGACGTGCTGCGGGCCCCGGAACGGGCGGCGATGTCCTGCTCCACGGCCTGCTCGATCCGCTCCGCGGGAGCGTCGTGGCCGAGATGCCGGAGCAGGAGGGCCGCGGACAGGATCGCGGCCGTGGGATCGGCCACCTGTCGGCCGGCGATGTCCGGGGCCGATCCGTGGACGGGCTCGAACATGGACGGCGCGGTGCGGTCCATGTTGAGGTTCGCGGACGCGGCGAGGCCGATCCCTCCCGACACGGCGGCGGCGAGGTCGGTGACGATGTCACCGAACAGGTTGTCGGTGACGATGACGTCGAAGCGCGACGGATCCGTGACGAGGAAGATCATCGCCGCGTCCACGTGCAGGTAGTCGTGGCTCACGTCGGGGAAGTCGGCGGCGACCGCCTCGACGGTGCGCTTCCAGAGGTGGCCCGCGTAGACGAGCACGTTGTGCTTGTGCACGAGCGTGAGCTTCTTCCGGCGTCCCGAGGCCCGCACGAAGGCATCCCGGACCACGCGCTCCACACCGTGGGCGGTGTTGAGGGAGACCTCGGTGGCCACCTCGTGCGGTGTTCCGCCACGCAGCGTTCCGCCGTTGCCCGTATAGGGACCTTCCGTGCCCTCACGGACGACGACGAAATCGATGGTGCCGGGGGCGGCGAGCGGGCTGGGGACGCCCGGGTACAGCCTCGAGGGGCGCAGGTTCACGAAGTGGTCGAGCGAGAAGCGGAGCTTCAGCAGGAATTCCCGTTCGATCAGGCCCGAGGGGATGCGGGTGTCGCCCGGGGCGGCACCTACCGCCCCGAAGAGGATGGCGTCATGGCTCCGCAGTCGCTCGAGGGTGGCATCCGGCAGGGTCTCCCCTGTGGCGAGCCAGTGCTCGGCGCCGAGCTCGTACTCGGTCAGCGCGACATCGACGGCGTTCCCGACGGCCGCCAGCAGGACCTTCACCGCTTCGGCGGTCACTTCGGGTCCTATCCCGTCTCCGGGGATGACGGCGAGGTCGATGTGGTGCGCGGCATCAGTCATGCTCCCAGCGTAGGAAAGCGCCAGAACCCGCGACAATCCGTCCGCAGGGTGAGACGGCTCCACCCGTGGTCGGATGTACGACGGCGGGGCCCCACCTAGAGTTGGTCCCCATGGACATCCACCTGCGGCTGGCACGCTGGGTCCGAGCGCACCCCGGGACGATCGATGCATGGCTCGCGCTGGGGATCTTCGTCTTCCTCGTCCTGCCGTTCGCGGCGAGCGGCGTGGGGGGCATGAGCCCGACCGTCGTCGTGTCCGTGGCCCTGGTGCTCCCCCTCGCGTGGCGCCGTTCGCGCGTGGTGCTCTCTGCCTCGGTCATCGCGGGCGTCTCCGTACTGCAGCTCGTCACCGGCATCGAACCGGTCCCCGCCCAGTTCGTCATCCTCGTCACGATCTACACCCTGGCGGCCTTCGGCCCGCGGTGGGCGAGCCTCGGGGGCCTCGGCCTCGCCATCGCCGGGGCCGCGATCGGCCTCGTCCGGTACGGCGACCTGCTGGGTGTGAGCGGAAGCGATTCCGTGCTGACGACGGTGCCCCTGTTCCTCATCCTGCTGTTCTTCGTGGAGTCCCTCGCGCTCCTCGCCTGGACGATGGGCGACCTCGCCCGGTCCCGGCGGCTCACGTACCGTGCGCTCCAGGACCGGAACCGGCGGCTCGAGGTCGAGCGGCAGCAGGAGCGCGACCTCGCCGCGGCCGACGAGCGCAGCCACATCGCCCGGGAAATGCACGACATCGTGGCGCACTCCCTGTCGGTGATCATCACGCAGGCCGACGGCGCACGGTATGCGAGCGCGCACGCACCCGAAATCGCCGTCCGGACGCTCGGTACCATCGCCGACACCGGGCGGGGTTCGCTGCGCGAGATGCGGCGGCTGCTCGGCGTCCTCCGCGGTGACGAGAGTGCGTCCACCCGGCCGCTCCCCACGCTCGACGACATCGACTCCCTCATCCAGTCGGTCCGCAGATCCGGTGTGCGGATCGACTGCCGCCGCATCGGCACGCCGCGCAGGCCCCTGCCGCTCGGAGCCGAGCTCACGGCGTACCGGGTGGTGCAGGAATCGCTCACGAACGTGCTCAAGCACGCGGGATCGGCCACGTCCACGGAGGTGTCGCTCGAGTACGGCCCGCGCGGACTGACCATCACGGTGGACGACGACGGGCGCGGGGCCGCTCCGGATCCTGCCACGGCGGGGGCGGGCCAGGGCATCATCGGCATGACCGAACGGGTCCGGCTCTACGACGGCACGGTCTCGGCCGCGCCGCGCACCGGGGGCGGCTACCGCGTGGAGGCATTCATCCCGTACACCCAGGCCTAGGCTGGGGAGACCGCCCAGCAGCCCACCCAGGACAGCACAGGAGAGCGACACCACCGTGGACAGCAC
>NZ_CP024915.1:1435688-1440744 GCF_002953615.1 Arthrobacter agilis
CGCCAGCAGCACCGCCCCGTCCGGCATCCCGTCGGCCGTCGACGCCCCGTCTCCGATCCGCATCGCCATCGTGGACGACCAGCACCTGGTGCGGAGCGGCTTCGCCATGCTGATCAATTCGCAGCCCGACCTCGAGGTGGTGGCCGAGGCCGCGAACGGGGAGGAGGCGGTGAGTGCCCTGGCGATCACGCGGGCCGACGTCGTCCTGATGGATGTGCGCATGCCGGGCATGGACGGCATCGAGGCCACGCGCCGTATCCTCACAGAGCACCTCCGCCGTCCACCGGCCGCGTCCACCCCGTCCGGCGGCGGGGATGCGGGCCCGCGCATCGTGGTCCTGACGACCTTCGACCTCGACGAGTACGCCCTGTCCGCGATCCACGCCGGGGCGAGCGGCTTCCTGCTCAAGGACGCCCCGCCCGAGGAACTGCTCGAGGCGGTCCGGACCGTACACCGGGGGGACGCCGTCATCGCCCCGTCCACCACGCGCCGGCTGCTCGACCACGTGGCGCCGCTCCTGCGCCTGCCCTCGGCCACGCAGGACGCGCACGCGGCAGCGGTGGCGCGGCTGACGACCCGCGAGCGCGAGGTGTTCGAACTCATCGCCCAGGGGCTCTCGAACCCGGAGATCGCCCTGAAGCTGTTCCTCTCCGAGGCCACGGTGAAGACGCACGTGGGCCACATCCTCGCCAAGCTCGAGGCGCGGGACCGCGTCCAGGCCGTCGTCATGGCCTACGAGACGGGCATCGTCCGCCCCTGACACCGCCCCGGACGGCAGGGTGCCTCCCGGTACAGCCGTAGGTACCGGGAGGCACGGTCGTAGGTCCCGGCCCGTCCCGCTCATCCCCCGGTATGAGGAGCTGCGCCACAATCCCGGACCTGGCGCCGATCCGCAGGGCCCCGAGCGTCCATAGCGTGGAGGCATGACTACTTCCATGCATCCCGCCGGCTCGACGGCGATTCCCGGGGACGGCTCGCCCGCTCCGACAGCCGCCGTCTCCGCCAGGGGCGTCTCCAAGCGCTACGGCCGCGGCGAGACCGCCGTCCACGCACTTCGCGACGTCTCGGTCGACTTCGACCGGGGACGCTTCACGGCGATCATGGGTCCGTCCGGCTCCGGCAAGTCGACCCTCATGCACTGCCTCGCCGGCCTCGACAGCATCGATGCAGGACGGCTCTGGATCGGCGGGACCGACATCACCGGGCTGCCCGACACCGCGCTCACCCGACTGCGCCGTGAGCGCGTCGGCTTCGTGTTCCAGGCCTTCAACCTCGTGCCGACCCTGACCGCGGAGCAGAACATCACCCTGCCGGTGGCCCTCGCCGGTGGCAGCGTGGACACCGCGTGGCTGCAGCAGATCTCGTCCTCCCTCGGACTGGCGGACCGGCTGTCCCATCGCCCCCACGAGCTCTCCGGCGGACAGCAGCAGAGGGTCGCCGTCGCCCGCGCCCTCCTGACGAGGCCCGACGTGATCTTCGGCGACGAGCCGACGGGCAACCTCGATTCGACGACGGGCGCGGAGGTCCTGTCCCTCCTGCGGCGGAGCTGCCGCGAGATGGGCCAGAGCATCATCATGGTCACCCACGACCCGGTCGCGGCCTCCTACGCCGACCGCGTGGTCCTCCTCGAGGACGGCGCGCTCGTCGGCGAACTCGAGCAGTCCACCCCCGAGGCCATCCTCGGTGCACTCGCGAAGCTGGGGGCATAGCGTGCTGCAGGTAGCCCTGGCGCAGGTCCGCGTCCACGCACGGCGCTTTCTCGCCGTCGGCCTCGCCGTGATGCTCGGCGTGGCCTTCCTCGCCGCGACCCTCATGGTCGGTGCCACCACGAGGGCGAGCCTCGGCGAGAGCATCGGCGCCTCCTATGCCAAGGCTGACCTCGTGGTGTCCGGGCAGGAGGGCCCGGAGGTGCCCGCCGGGATCGTCGGGGAGCTCGCGTCCGTCCCCGGGGTGGACGTCGTCCACGGGCTCGAGCGCGCCTACACCCGGGTCACGACCGGGTCTGCCACAGCGCTCGCCGTCCTGACCGCGACGGCACCGGACCGGCTCGAGACCACGAGGGTGACGAAGGGCTCCTACCCTTCGGGACCGGGTGACGTGGCACTGGACGAGGCCTCGGCAGCGCGTCTGGGCGTCGTCCCCGGCGACACGCTCGCCGTCGACTCCGGAGCCGCGCCCACCTCCCCGGGCCATGCGCTCACCGTCACGGGACTCACCGCACCGAGTGCGGATCCCATGCTCGCCGGGGCTGCGCAGGTCCTCGCGCCTTCCTCCGTGGTGCGCGAGCTCAAGGAGGGTGAGGCGACCTACCGCTCCGTCCAGCTGGCGCTGTCGCCCGACGCCGATCCGGGGGCGGTCGCCTCGGCCGTCACCGCTTCCCTCGCCGCGTCATCGACCGACGGGGCCTCGGAGCTGGTGGTGCGGACCGCCGCCGAACAGACCCTCACGGATGTCGCGGCGCTCTCGGACGGAGGAGACTCGCTGACGGGGATCCTCCTCGCCTTCGCCGCCGTGGCCGTCCTCGTCGCCGGACTCGTCATCTCGAACACGTTCTCGGTGCTGGTGGCGCAGCGGACGCGTGAACTGGCCCTGTTGCGCTGCATCGGCGCCGAGCGGCGTCAGGTCCGGGCATCGGTGCTGGCCGAGGGCGCCCTCGTGGGCCTGGTCTCGTCGGTGCTCGGCGTCCTGCTCGCCGTCGGCGTCATGGCCGTCCTCGTGGGGCTCGCCCGCCGGACGGGCTTCGGGTCCTTCGCCGTCCTGGCCGTTCCGCCGTCGGCCGCGGTGATCGGCGTCTGCGTCGGGGTCCTGATGACGCTGCTCGCGGCGGTCGTACCCGCGCGGGCTGCGACACGCGTCGCGCCCCTGGCCGCGCTCCGTCCGTCGGACCCGCCGACCACCGGGAGCACGAGCGGCCGCGTCCGCGTTCTCACGGGCGTGGTGGCCGTGTGCGGCGGGGCGGCGCTCCTCCTCCTCGGCGCCGTGTCGGTCGCGATCCTGCCGGCCGTGGCAGGGGGCGCCGTGTCCTTCCTCGGCATCATCCTCCTCGCCCCGTTCTTCGTCCCCGTGAGCGTGGCCGCCGTCGGCAGGTCGGCCCGCCCGCTCGGGGTCGCCGGCACCCTCGCATCCGTGAACGCCGTCCGCAATCCGGCGCGGACCACCGCGTCGTCGGCGGCGCTGATGGTCGGCGTGACCCTCGTGACCATGATGATGGTCGGTGCGCAGACCGCCCGGACGTCGTTCGACCGCGAGCTGGACGGGAACTACGCCGTGGACCTCGAGGTCTCGGGACTCGGCACTGCGGCCGCGGTGCCCGGTACGCGCGTGGACGCGTCCACGCTGCTGCAGGTGGACGGCGTCCGGACGGCCGTCGAACTGACCCCCGTGCTGCTCACGAGCGCCGAGGACGGCGGGTCCCTGGTGTATGCCGCCGATCCGGCGGCGATTGCCGACGTGCTGAGGGCCCAGGGCGTCGCACTGACGGACGGGATGGTCCTTGCGCCCCAGGACTGGATCCAGAGCGACGTGACCGTGGACGGCGCGAACGGTCCTGCCACCCTTCCCGTCACCCCCACCGACTCCACGTTCTTCCTCCCGCTGATCACCACCGCCACCGCGGAGGCGCTCGGAGGCACCCCGGACGGCGCCCTGTCCACCTACCTGGGGACCGATGGGACAACGGACCCGGCGGAGGTGCAGGGGTCGCTCTCCACCTACGTCGGCCCGACCTTCTGGCTCGGACTCGACGACGCGCGGGACGCCGCGACGGTAGCTGACGTCCAGTCGCGGATCGTGGCGGCCACCGGGGTCTCCGAGTACCAGGTCACCGGAGCAGCCGCCGAGCGGGCGGCCTACAACCAGATCATCGACGTGCTGCTGCTGATCGTGACGGCCCTGCTCGCCGTCGCCGTCCTGATCGCACTGATCGGGGTCGCCAACACGCTGTCCCTGTCCGTGCTGGAGCGGCGCCGGGAGAACTCCCTCCTCCGCGCCCTCGGCCTCACACGGGCCCAGCTGCGCGGGATGCTGGCGGTCGAAGCAGTGCTCGTCGCGGGGGTCGCGGCGCTCCTGGGCACCGTCCTCGGCGTCCTGTACGGCTGGCTCGGGGCGCAGTCGGCGCTGGGCGGGATCGCGGCGGTCAGCGCGTCGGTGCCGGTCGGCCAGATCGCAGCGGTCCTCGCCGTGGCGGTCGCCGCGGGGCTGCTGGCCTCCGTGCTCCCCGCCCGCCGGGCGGCACGGCTCTCGCCCGTCGCCGGACTCGCGATGGACTGACCCCGCACGGCGTCCTCGGTTCCCGCTGCCACCGGCATATATTAGGGAGATCGCAGCAGTGGGTCGGAAGGACGTCGTGGGGCAGGACGAGACAGCAGGACACGGAGCGCTGGCCGTCATCGCCTCGCCGTCCCTGCAGGACTGCGCTGAGCTCGAGGCGCACCTCGTGGCGGAGGGCCTCTCGGCCCGGACCGTCACCTCCCCGGAGGCCCTGCTGGAGAACGTCCTGGCGATCCACCCGGACGTGCTCCTCGTGGACCTGTCCATCGCGGCGGCCTACGCGGGCACCCTGGGAGGCATCGTCGCGGAGCATGCACACCTCACCGGCCTTCCGGTGATCCTCCTGCTCCCCGAGGGCGGCGGCGGGACGCTCCCGGCCGGCCTGGCGCCCTACGTGTCGGACGTCGTGTTCCGCCCGGTCCGACCCGCCGAGCTGCTCCACAGGCTCACTGCCGCCATCGCACGACGGCGGCGCCATCAGGAGCAGCGTGCATCCTCTGCACGACTGCGGGAGGACATGAGGCGCATCTCCGCCCGGATCAGGGCCACGAACGATCCCGTGGTGATGGTGGACCAGTTCCTCCCAGCCGTCGGTCGGGCCCTCGGCGCTCACCACCTCGCGCTCCAGGTCTTCGACGACGATCGTGTCGCAGCCCGCAGCAGCACCTGGAGCAGCGGGGAGGTCACGGCGAGGGCGTCCCTCGCGGGTCCGTCGCACCTGCAGCAGGACTCCGCCCTCACCCTCGCCCTGAAACTGTGGGAGGCCGCCACCGCCGGATTCCGTGCC
>NZ_CP024915.1:1440844-1450120 GCF_002953615.1 Arthrobacter agilis
GGACCCGCCGCGGATCCCGACGCCGCCCCCGAGGCCGGAACCATCCGCACCCCCGGGTGGCTCCTCGACGCCGTCGGACGGGAGCGCACGGTCAGCGGGGTCGTCGCGGCCCTCGGTGAAGGGGACACCCCCTTCGGGCTGCTCTGGATCATCCGCGAGGGGACCCCGCTCGTCTGGTCCTCGGTGGAGGGCGCCCTGACGCACCACGTCCTCGGTAACCTCGCCCACGGCCTGATCCAGGCGCAGCTCATCTCCCGCCAGCAGCAGGCCGTGCGCAAGCTGCGCGCCCTGAACCAGGCGAAGAGCGATTTCGTCGGCACCGTCAACCATGAGCTGAGGACGCCGCTCGCGTCGATCGCCGGATACCTCGAGATGATCATCGACGGCGTCGGCGGGGAACTGCCGCCGGAGGCGAGCACCATGCTGCACGCCGTCGAACGCAACACCACGAAGCTGAGCGAGCTGATCGAGAACATCTCGGCCCTCTCCTCCCGGGAGACCGACGCGTCCGACTACGGGCCCGTGGACATCGTCCACCTCGTGTCCCAGCTCACGAGCCGCGCCGTGCTCGAGGCCTCGGCGGGCGGCCTCACCCTCGACTGCACCCTGCCGGACCATGCCATCACCGTCTCCGGTGACCGCGACCAGCTCTCGGCGGCGATCGCCATCGTCCTGTCGAATGCGATCAAGTTCACGCAGGAGGACGGCAGCGTGGCGGTCGGCCTGACCCTCGATCCGGGGCACGGGCACGTGGTCGTCCTCGTCAGGGACACGGGGATCGGCATCCCGCCGGACGACCTGCCGCACCTCTTCGACTCGTTCCACCGGGCCGCGAACTCCAACCAGGTGCTGCCGGGCGCCGGTGTGGGGCTCTCCGTCGCACGGAAGACGTTCGAAGCACACCATGGGACTATCACGGTCGAATCGAGGCTGGGCGCCGGAACGGCGGTCGCCATCACGCTTCCGCTGCTGAATCCCGCTGCCGTAGGCTGATGAGCCGCACACATCCCGGAAGGAACACCCCATGACGCGCGCCGCGGTCGGTATCCCGGTCCATCAGCTGGATCTGGAGACGCTTCTGCCCTATCTCGACCTGCACCTGGTCGGCGCCACCAACGGCGTCCGGCTGTTCAGCGCCGCTCGGGTCTCCTGGGCCGGGACGCCCTACGAGGAGGACTTCGCCCGACTGCGGGACGAGATCCGCGAGGAGCGTGCGTTCCTGAAGAGACTGATCCGGGCACTCGGGCACCGCCCTGGCGTCGTCAAGATGACCCTCGCGCGAGCCATGTCCGTCGTGGCGGACCTGGACCCGCTCAACCCGCAGAGGCGCAGGGCCACGACCGGTGCGCAGCTGGAACTCGAGGCCCTGCAATCACTGCTCCGTGGGAAGGAGTCCCTCTGGTCCACACTCCTCGCGCTCTCGCCGTCCGCGGACGCCGCGCCGGGGGATCCCGTGCTGAACCGGCCCGCCCTGGAGCGCCTGCTCGTCGCCTCGAAGCGTCAGCAGGACACGGTGGCGCGAGTCATGACGGAGACTGCGGCAGCTCGGTTCCTCCGGACCTGATCCCCGGCCGGCCCGGACCCAGCGGCCCTGGCGCCTCAGGACTCGCCCGGCTCCTCGTACTTGGGGAAGACCGGGGACGGTGCGGGAAGGTCCGTCCCGGGCTCGATCCGCCGGTCGAGTGCTGCGAAGCGGCGCAAGGCGTCGTTGTGCTCCGTCCCCTGCCCGAGGGCTGTCAGGATCCGCCCCGCGCTGCCGGGCATGACCGGCTGGGCCAGGATCGCCACCACCCGCAGGACCTCCAGGGTCACGTACAGCACCGTGTTCATGCGCTCGGTATCGGTCTTCCGGAGAACCCATGGCTGCTGGTCGGCGAAGTACGCGTTCGTGTCGCCGAGCACGGTCCACACGGCCTCGAGTGCTCGGGAGAACTCCTGCCTGTCGTAGGCCGCCCGGCTGGCCTCCAGCAGGGCGTGGGCCTGGTCGAGGATCGCGGTGTCGGCGGACCCGAACTCCCCGGGCTCCGGTACCGCGCCGCCGCAGTTCTTGGCGACCATCGAGAGCGAGCGCTGGGCCAGGTTGCCGAAGTTGTTGGCGAGGTCGGAGTTCATGCGTCCGACGACGGCCTCGTGGCTGTACGAGCCGTCCGCACCGAACGGTACCTCCCGGAGGAGGAAGAAGCGCACGGAGTCCAGGCCGTACTGATCCACCCAGTCCGCCGGTGCCACGGTGTTGCCGAGCGACTTGGACATCTTCACCCCGCGGTTGTGCAGGAAGCCGTGGATCATGACGCGCTTCGGCACCTCGATGCCTGCGGACATCAGAAAGGCGGGCCAGTAGATGGCGTGGAAGCGGGAGATGTCCTTGCCGATGACATGGACGTCCGCGGGCCAGAACCTGCGGAAGCGCTCGGACTCGGTGTCGGGGAATCCGACGCCGGTCAGGTAGTTGGTGAGCGCATCGACCCAGACGTACATGACGTGCCGGGGATCGCCCGGGACCGGGACGCCCCAGTCGAAGGTGGTGCGACTGATGGAGAGGTCCTCCAGGCCGCGCCGCACGAAGGAGATGACCTCGTTGAACCGGGGCTGCGGCGCACCGAACTCGGGCTGCGCCGCGTACAGGTCGAGGAGCTTCTGCTGGTAGGCCGAGAGCCGGAAGAAGTAGCTCTCCTCCTCGGTCCAGGTGACCTCGGTGTCCGTCTCCTTCGCGTACCGCACGCCGTCCTCGCGGACCTCCGTGTCGTCCTCGGCCCAGAAGGCCTCGTCGCGCACCGAGTACCAGCCGGCGTACTTGTCGAGGTAGATGTCCCCGTTGGCCTCCATCCGCTTCCAGATCTCGGTCGCGGCGGCGTAGTGGTCCTCGTCGGTGGTCCGGATGAACCGGTCGTAGGAGGTCCCGACGACGTCGTTCATCTCCCGGAACGCCAGCGCGTTGCGCGTTGCCAGGTCCCGGACCGGGATGCCCTCCCGGTCCGCCGCCTGCTGCATCTTCAGGCCGTGCTCGTCCGTGCCCGTCAGGTACATGACGTCGAAGCCGTCGAGGCGCTTGAAGCGCGCCATGGCGTCGACGGCGATGGTCTCGTAGGCGTGCCCGATGTGCGGCACCCCGTTGGGGTAGGAGATGGCCGTGGTGATGTAGAACGAGGGCTTTGCGTCAGCTGCGGAGGTCACCCTATGAAATTACCCCGGCCCGCACGGATTTGCCCAAGCGCGGCGTCAGGCCACCCCGACGGCGTCGAGCCCGAGCACGGCGTGGACACCCCAGGTCTGGTTGGCGATCTGCGTGACCCGGAGGTCGACGACGGAGCTGGCGAGGGCCAGGGCCGCCTTCCGCTCCAAACCGTACAACTGCTGGAGCCAGGTCAGCATGGCGCCGAGCGCCTGCGCCGTCGCCCGGTTGAGGTCCGCATCGAACCCGAAGGTGATGCGGGCCGACGGGGTGAGCGCGTGGATGCTCGCCAGCGGCGCATCGCGCACGAGGTCGACCGTGACGGTGGTCGTCATGCCGCACTCGATGGCCGTGCCGCCCACCTCTCCGTCGCCCTGCGCCGCATGCCCGTCGCCGAGGTGGAGCAGCGCGCCGGGGACCGTGACGGGCAGGAACAGGGTGGAGCCGGCCGCCAGTTCCCGGCAGTCGATGTTGCCGCCCCCCGCAGCCCGCGGCGGCGTCGTCGAATGCTCCCCCGGCTCAGCCGGCGGCAGCCCCACCAGGCCGAGGAACGGCGCGAGGCGGACGACGTGCCCGTACTGGTTGGTCCCGGTCCCGGCGTCCCGGTCGAGGCCCCACAGCAGCCACGCCGGGTCCGTCCCCTCGAGGCCCAGGCTGCGCGTGAACGCGTCGTCCCGCTTCCCGGTCACCGTCCAGCCCCAGTCCGCGGGCTCGAGCGCGTCGAGACGGACGGCGAGCACGTCGCCCGGCTCGGCCCCGATGACCTCGATGGGGCCGGTGAGGGCGTGTCCGCGCCGGTCCGGGAAGCGGTAGGGTGTCACGGCTCCCGGCGACTGCTGCCGCTCGAGGTGCCCCCAGGCGTCAAGTGATTCGACGACCACGCGGTCCCCCGGGTCGATGCGGAGGACGGGCGGCGTGTCCAGCGACAGGACCTGCACCGCGGTCGACTGCTCGGCTGCGAGGTGGTGCGTGGCCATGAAGGGTCCCCTCAGTCCTGGAGGTCCACTTCGCGGGCCACGGTGGCACCGATCTCGGCGCGGATCGCGTCGAGGACGTCCTGCGGCACGGAGCTGTCGACGGTGAGCAGGGACAACGCCTGGCCGCCCTCCTTGTTCCGCGCCACCTGCATGCCGGCGATGTTGATGTCCCGCTCACCGAGGAGCCGCCCGAGTGCTCCGATCACGCCGGGGCGGTCGGTGTACAGCAGCACCAGCAGGTGGTCGCTGATCGGGATCTCCAGGTCGTAGCCGTTGACCCCGACGAGCTTCTCGACCTGCTTCGGTCCGGTCAGCGTCCCGGCCACCGAGATCTGGCTGCCGTCGGAGAGGGCCCCGCGCAGCCGGAGGACGTTGCGGTACTCCTCCGATTCGGGCGTGGTGACGAGCCGGGAGGTGATGCCGCGCTGCTCCGCGAGGACGGGCGCGTTCACGTAGGAGACCTGCTCCGAGACGACGTCGGTGAACACGCCCTTGAGCGCGGCCAGTTCGAGGGCCTTGACGTCGAGCGAGGCGATCTCGCCGGCCACCTCGATGTCGATCCGGGTCAGGGAGGCATGCGTCAGCGCCGTGAAGATGCGGCCGAGCTTCTCCATGAGCGGGATGCCGGGACGCACGGCCGGATCGATCACCCCGCCCGCGACGTTCACGGCGTCGGGCACGAGCTCGCCCGCGAGGGCCAGGCGGACGGACCTGGCGACCGAGATCCCGGCCTTCTCCTGGGCCTCCTCGGTGGACGCCCCGAGGTGGGGTGTCACCACGACGCTGTCGTGCGCGAAGAACGGCAGGTCGGTGCTGGGCTCCTGGACGAAGACGTCGACGCCGGCTCCGGCGATCTGGCCCTGCTCGAGTGCGGTGTGCAGTGCTTCCTCGTCGACGAGGCCGCCGCGTGCCACGTTGACAACGTAGGCGGTGTCCTTCATGAGGGCGAAGGCCTCCGCGCCGAGCATCCCGACGGTCTCGGGCGTCTTGGGCATGTGGATCGTCACGAAGTCCGCCTCGCGGAGCAGTTCGTCGAGGGACACGAGGCGGACGCCGAGCTGTGCAGCCCGCGCGGAGGTGACGTAGGGGTCGTACGCGAGGATCTGGGTGCCGAAGCCCTGGAGGCGTGCAGCCACGAGGGCACCGATGCGGCCGAGGCCGATGATGCCGATGTTCTTCTCGTAGAGCTCGGTGCCCGAGTACTTCGACCGCTTCCACTCCCCCGCCTTCAGGGCGGCGCTGGCCTGCGGGATGTTCCGGGCCAGGCTCAGGATGTGCCCGACGGTGAGCTCGGCGGCGGAGATGATGTTCGACGTCGGTGCGTTGACGACCATCACGCCGGCGTGTGTGGCCGCCTTGATGTCGACGTTGTCGAGGCCCACTCCCGCGCGGGCGATGACCTTCAGCCTCGGTGCCGCGCGGATGGCCTCCTCGTCCATCCGGGTCGCCGAGCGGACGAGGACGGCGTCGACGTCGGCGAGTGCTGCCAGCAGCTGGGAGCGGTCCGCTCCGTCGGTGCTGCGGATCTCGAAGTCCGGGCCGAGTGCTTCGACGGTGGCGGGTGAGAGTTCCTCGGCGAGGAGGACGACGGGCTTGGGGGTCACGGGAGGTTCCTTCTGCGGATTTCGGCGGTTCAAGCGGGACGGATCCGGCCCGGTTCAGGGGCCGGACATACGTCCGGCAGGACACCTGCTCGTCGCTGAGCGTTGACCACGTGTCCTGCCGGCGGGAGGGCGGGCGCTAGCGCGCTACGGAACCCTCGGTGTAGTCGTCGTTCGTCTTGATCCAGGAGAAGAGCTTGCGCAGCTCCCGGCCCGTGCTCTCGATCGGGTGGTCCTCGCCCTTCTTGCGCAGCTCGGTGAACTCGGGCGCTCCGGCGTCCTGGTCGTCGATGAAGCGCTGGGCGAAGGCACCGTTCTGGATGTCCGCGAGGACGGCCTTCATGTTCTCCTTCACCTCGGGGGTGATGACGCGCGGGCCGGAGACGTAGTCGCCGTACTCGGCGGTGTCGGAGACGCTCCAGCGCTGCTTGGCGATGCCGCCCTCGACCATGAGGTCGACGATCAGCTTGAGCTCGTGCAGTACCTCGAAGTACGCGACCTCGGGCTTGTACCCGGCCTCGGTCAGCGTCTCGAACCCGTACTGGATGAGCTGCGAGGCACCACCGCAGAGGACGGCCTGCTCACCGAACAGGTCGGTCTCGGTCTCCTCCGTGAAGGTCGTCTCGATGACGCCCGCGCGGGTGCCGCCGATCGCCTTGGCGTAGGACAGGGCCAGGTCGCGTGCGGTGCCGGACGCGTCCTGCTCGACGGCGATCAGATCGGGGACGCCGCGGCCGGCCTCGAACTCGCGGCGGACGATGTGTCCGGGTCCCTTGGGTGCCACGAGGGCGACGTCGACGTCGGACGGGGGCTGGATGTAGCCGTAGCGGATGTTGAAGCCGTGCCCGAAGAAGAGCGCGTCGCCGGCCTGCAGGTTCGGCGCGATGTCGTCCTTGTACACGTGGCGCTGCACCTGGTCGGGCGTGAGCACCATGATGAGGTCGGCCTCCGCGGTCGCCTCGGCGACCGAGAGCACCCGGAGCCCCTCGGCCTCGGCCTTGGCGCGCGACGCGGATCCTTCCTTCAGCCCGACGCGCACGTCGACGCCGGAGTCACGCAGGCTCAGCGCGTGGGCGTGGCCCTGGCTGCCGTAGCCGATGACGGCCACGGTGCGGCCCTGGATGATGGAAAGGTCTGCATCGTCGTCATAGAACAACTCGGTCACGGGTATTTCTCCTTGGGGTGGGTGCTGCTGGAAAGGTGTGGAACGGATCGTCAGGCGCTGCGCAGGGCGCGGTCGCTCATCGACTTGGCGCCGCGGCCGATCGCCAGGGTGCCCGACTGCACGATCTCGCGGATGCCGAAGGGCTCGAGGACGGACAGGAGCGCCGAGAGCTTCTCGGGCGTTCCCGTCGCCTCGATGATCAGCGAGTCGATCGCCACGTCGACGACGGACGCGCGGAACAGGTCCGCGGCCTGGGTCACCTGCAGGCGCGTGGCCGCGTCGGCCCGGACCTTGATCAGGACGTGGTCGCGCTGCACCGACTGCTCGGTGGTCAGTTCGACGATCTTGATGACGTTGATGAGCTTGTTCAGCTGCTTGGTGACCTGCTCGAGGAGGTCTCCCTCGGCTTCCACCACAACGGTGATGCGGGACATGCCCGCGACCTCGGTCGGTCCGACCGCAAGCGAGTTGATGTTGAACGCGCGCCGAGCGAACAGGCTGGCCACGCGGGTCAGGACGCCGGGTACGTCCTCGACGAGCACGGAAAGGGTGTGTCGTGCCATGTCAGTCCTCCTGCTCCCAGGTCGGGGTCATGTTGCGGGCGATCTGGATGAGGTCGTTGCTGACGCCGGAGGGGACCATCGGCCACACCATGGAATCGCGGCTCACCACGAAGTCGACGACGACGGGCCGGTCGTTGATCGCCAGGGCCTGCTCGATGGTGGCGTCGATGTCCTCGTCGCGCTCGCAGCGCAGGCCCACGCAGCCGTAGGCGTCCGCGAGCTTCACGAAGTCGGGGACGCGGACGGTGTCGTGCCCCGTGTTCAGGTCGGTGTTCGAGTACCGGCCCTCGTAGAAGAGGGTCTGCCACTGCCGCACCATGCCGAGGGACGAGTTGTTGATGACCGCGACCTTGATCGGGATGTTGTTGATGACGCAGGTGGCCAGTTCCTGGTTGGTCATCTGGAAGCAGCCGTCGCCGTCGATCGCCCAGACCACGCGGTCCGGGTTGCCGACCTTGGCGCCCATCGCGGCCGGCACGGAGTACCCCATGGTGCCGAGGCCGCCGGAGTTGAGCCAGGCGTGCGGGCGCTCGTACTGGATGAACTGCGCCGCCCACATCTGGTGCTGGCCCACGCCGGAGACGAAGACGCCCTCGGGCCCCGTGAGCTCGCCGATGCGCTTGATGACCTGCTGCGGAGCCGACAGGCCGTCGTCGGGCTGGGTGAAGCCCACCGGGTAGGTCTCGCGCAGGTGGCGGATGGTCTTCCACCAGGCCGAGATGTCCGGGCGCTCCTGCGCCTCGAACGAGTCACGGACCGCGGCGGTCAACTCGGGGATGATCTCCTTGACCGAGCCGACGATCGGGACGTCCGCCATACGGTTCTTGGAGATCTCTGCGGGATCGATGTCCGCGTGGATGACCTTCGCGTTCGGGGCGAAGCTGGAGAGCACGCCGGTGACGCGGTCGTCGAAGCGTGCGCCGAGCGTGATCAGGAGGTCCGCCTGCTGCAGGGCCGTTACGGCCGACACCGAGCCGTGCATGCCGGGCATGCCCACGTGCTGGTCGTGGGAGTCGGGGAAGACGCCGCGGGCCATCAGCGTGGTGACCACGGGCGCGCCGACGAATTCGGCGAGTTCCTTCAGTTCGGCCGCGGCATGGGCCTTGACGACGCCGCCGCCCACGTAGAAGACCGGGCGCTGCGAGGCGCTGATCAGGCGTGCGGCCTCGCGCACCTGCTTGGAGTGCCCGCGGACCACCGGTCGATAGCCGGGGATGTCCACCTTCGGCGGCCAGGAGAAGCTCATCTTCGACTGCTGGGCGTCCTTGGCGACGTCGACCAGCACCGGGCCGGGGCGTCCCGTGGTGGCGATGTGGAACGCCTCGGCGAGGACGCGCGGGATGTCCTGGGCGTTCGTGACGAGGTAGGAGTGCTTGGTGATCGGCATGGTGATGCCGACGATGTCCGCTTCCTGGAAGGCGTCGGAGCCGATGAAGGCGCTGGAGACCTGACCCGTGATGGCCACCATGGGAACGGAGTCCATGTGGGCGTCCGCGATGGCGGTCACGAGGTTGGTGGCCCCGGGGCCCGAGGTCGCGATGCAGACGCCCGGCCGGCCCGTCACCATGGCGTAGCCCTGGGCCGCGTGTCCCGCGCCCTGCTCGTGCCGCACCAGAATGTGCCGGAGCTTCGTGGAGGCCATCAGCGGGTCGTACGTCGGGAGGATCGCGCCGCCGGGAAGGCCGAAGACGTCGTCGACGCCGAGTTCCTCGAGCGACCGGACGATCGCCGCGGAGCCGAGCATCTCGACGGGGCCCACGACACGATTGGGTCCGCGGACCGCACTCGCCGGTGCGGC
>NZ_CP024915.1:1450220-1450292 GCF_002953615.1 Arthrobacter agilis
GGGCGGAGTCTCACGCGCGGGTGCTGCGGGAGGTGCTGGCCTTGCTGCCAGCAACGCTGGACTGATGGGCGA
>NZ_CP024915.1:1450392-1452605 GCF_002953615.1 Arthrobacter agilis
TCCCTTGGACATCTTCGACTTCCTTTGGAGCGTTCGCTGCACTGCTGCAGTTCTGACTGCGGACGGACTTCCGCGCGCTTCTTCCTCGCTGACAGGGTGTGTCGACAAAAAAACCCCTCAGCCTTGTCGGGCTCTGCGAGGGGTTGCGCGTGACTGCAGTCGTCTACCGGACGGGCTTCAGGCCACGCGCTGGGTAAGGACGACGACTACGGGTTGGAGCTGCATACCTGTAGTTTCCACGCCCCCGCGAAAGGGTGTCAAACGCTCCCCTTCCTGTCTCACATGATGGACACGGCGTCCAGTTAGTGGACATTAACGCGAGCGGCGCCCGGGCCGGAGATCGCCTCCGGCCCGGACCTCGCCTGCGACGCCCCTAGCCCGTGTACGCGCCCATGGAGGCGGAGTGCACGAGTTTCGCGTACTTCGCCAGGACACCCTTCGTGTAGCGGGCCGGGAGCGGCTCCCACCCCACCCTGCGCTGCTCGAGCTCCGCTTCGTCCACGAGGAGGTCGAAGCTCTTCGCCGCGATGTCGACGCGGATGCGGTCGCCGTCGCGCACGAAGGCGATGGGGCCGCCGTCGACCGCCTCGGGCGCCACGTGCCCGATGCACAGGCCGGTGGTGCCTCCGGAGAACCGGCCGTCGGTCAGCAGGAGGACGTCCTTGCCGAGCCCGGCACCCTTGATGGCGCCGGTGATGGCGAGCATCTCTCGCATACCCGGGCCGCCCTTGGGCCCCTCGTAGCGGATGACGAGGACGTCACCCGCCTGGATCTCGCCGGCATCGAGCGCGTCGAGGGCGCCCTGCTCACGCTCGAACACGCGGGCGGAGCCCTCGAAGACGTCGGCGTCGAAGCCGGCGCTCTTGACGACGGCACCCTCGGGGGCGAGGGAGCCGTGCAGGATGGTGATGCCACCGGTCCTGTGCAGCGGGTTGTCGAGCGCGCGAAGGATCTTGCCGTCGAGGTCCGGCGGGTCGATCTCCGCGAGGTTCTCCGCGAGCGTCTTGCCGGTCACGGTCAGGCAGTCGCCGTGCAGCAGTCCTGCGTCCAGGAGCGCCTTCATGATGACCGGCACGCCGCCCACCTTGTCGACGTCGAACATGACGTAGCGGCCGAAGGGCTTGAGGTCGCCGAGGTGCGGGATCCGGTCGCCGATGCGGGTGAAGTCGTCGAGCGTGAGGTCCACCTCGGCCTCGCGGGCGATCGCCAGGAGGTGGAGGACGGCGTTCGTCGAGCCGCCGAAGGCCATGGTGACCGCGATGGCGTTCTCGAAGGCCTTCTTCGTCATGATGTCGCGGGCCGTGATGCCGAGGCGCAGCAGGTTCACGACCGCCTCACCGGACTTCCGCGCGTACATGTCGCGGCGGCGGTCGACCGAGGGCGGCGCTGCCGAGCCGGGCAGGGACATCCCGAGGGCCTCACCGATGCAGGCCATGGTGTTCGCCGTGTACATCCCGCCGCAGGCACCCTCACCCGGGCAGACGGCGCGTTCGATGCTGTCGAGGTCCTTCAGGCTCATCTTGCCCGCGGCGCAGGCGCCGACCGCCTCGAAGGCGTCGATGAGGGTGACCTCCTTCTCGGTGCCGTCCTCGAGCTTCGCGAAGCCCGGCATGATCGTTCCCGCATACAGGAACACGGAGGCGAGGTCGAGGCGGGCAGCAGCCATGAGCATGCCCGGCAGGGACTTGTCGCAGCCCGCGAGGAGGACGGAGCCGTCGATGCGTTCGGCCTGCATCACCGTCTCCACCGAATCCGCGATGACCTCACGGGAGACGAGCGAGAAGTGCATCCCCTCGTGGCCCATCGAGATGCCGTCGGACACCGAGATCGTGCCGAACTGCATGGGGAACCCGCCGCCGTCGTGCACGCCCTCCTTGGCTCCCTCCGCGAGGCGGTTGAGGGACAGGTTGCAGGGGGTGATCTCGTTCCAGGAGCTGGCGACGCCGATCTGGGGCTTGGCGAAATCCTCGTCGCCCATGCCCACGGCACGCAACATCCCGCGGGACGGTGCCGCGTGGATGCCGTCCGTGACGACGCGGCTTCTTGGCTTGATGTCTGGAGTTGTTTCCACGGTCATGGTCAAAGCCTAAGCCCGTGTTGCAGGCGGGTTTCGCCATGTGACCCCGCTGTTACAGCCTCCTGCGGAGTCCGTGGAAGAGCCTGCGCGGTGCGGCGTGACTCCTCGTGCTGCCCGATTCCGCTCCGGTACAGTG
>NZ_CP024915.1:1452836-1461150 GCF_002953615.1 Arthrobacter agilis
CGACGCCCGGTTCCCCGGTCTACAGCGTCGGCCACCGCAATGTGCAGGGGCTCGCGTGGGACTCGGCGGGCAGGCTCTGGGCCACGGAGTTCGGGCCGGAGGTCGACGACGAGCTGAACCTCATCGAACCCGGGGCCGACTACGGCTGGCCGGACGTCACGGGGGCGCCGCATGATTCCCGCTTCGTCGATGCGCAGGTGGTGTGGCCGTCGACGGCGTCGTCCTCGCCGAGCGGCATGGCGATCGTCGACGACGTGGCGTACATCGGCGGCCTGCGGGGGCAGCGCCTGTGGCAGGTCCCCCTGGTCGCCGGGACGGCGGGCGAGCCGGTGAGCCACTTCGACGGATCCTACGGGCGGCTGCGGGACGTGGTGGCCGGCAGCGACGGCTCCCTGCTGGTCGCGACGAACGAGCCCGGCAACGCGAGGATCCTGCGCGTCCGGACCGGCTGAGATCGGGGCCGAGCGGCTCGGTTTCATGTTTCCGCCGAAGTGCTGGTAGAGTTTCATGCTGTTGCGGATGACCTGAACCGGTGAAATCGGGAGGGAAAACGCCACGCACCTCTAGCTCAATTGGCAGAGCAATTGACTCTTAATCAATGGGTTCCGGGTTCAAGTCCCGGGGGGTGCACAACAGGACCCCGCGTTCCAGGTCTCGCCGCCTGGGATGCGGGGTTTTGTCTTGCCCAGCACGAATGCGCCCCATCCTCCGCGGACGATGGGGCGCGTTCGTGCTCGACAGGACGGGCCGGATCAGTACAGCGGTTCGTCGGGTCCTGCGAGGACCACGGCGTTGTTCCGCACTCCACGGATCCACCGCTTGAGGGCGATAGTGCCCCTTCTCAGAAACTTCATCGTTCTCGACCAACCTCTCCCGGTACCGACAGTAAGCCCCCTGTCTTTTATAGCGGAAGAACCTCGGCGCCCGCTGGGAACGCACTGCTCGACCTCCGGGCCGCGCCGTGCATGACCGCCACCGCGCCGGGACGCGCCCCTTACGGCTGGTTCTGCCAGCCGTCCTCCCCCATGGCGCGGGGAAGCGCGAGCAACAGGAGCAGGGCCGCCTTGTGGTCGAGATCGTTGCCGCCCGGGGAGGACAGGCGGAACTGGGCGAGGGTGGCGAATTCCTTCATGGCTGAGACCCATCGTGCGAGGAGAAAGAGGAGACCGGCACCGGCTGCGAGAGCCGTTGGAGGAACTGTACAGCGATCGGCCCGCAGCACACCGGAGCCCCGTCGGAGTTTTCGGGTGCGTAAGCACGCGCTGCATGTCCCACCGCGGTCCCCCACCGCGCGATCGGGCCGTCGACCCGCGGGACGCCGCCCTGCCGCCCGTCAAGGGCCCTCTCCGGTTCCACCGCGCGTTGCACCGGCTTTCCGGGCGCGTGCACGATGGCTGGTATCCCACTCCCGGAGGACCACCATGTTCAGGAACGCGGCGGATCGACCGCCCACCATCGAATTCCATCCCTGGCCGCGACCGATCCCGGCGCAGTACCTCGCGTTCCTGCAGGTCGCGGCGCTGCTCACGCTGGTGATGATCCTCCTCCTGACGGTCCTGCCCTCCCTGTCCTTCCTGCACTTCCTCGTCAGCGTGCTGGTCCTCGTCTCGTTCTTCCGACGGGCCCGCAGGCAGCACTCCCACCGCGAGGACGCGAACGACTGACTCCCCCGGCCCCGCCCTGCGCGGGCCTACGATGGACGCGTGAACGAAATCCTGTCCTTCGCAGGCAGCTACTGGTGGCTCGTCTTCCCACTGTCCGGCGTGTTCGCCGTCTGGGGGCGGCACTGGTCGGAGGCGAGCGAGCGACGGCACCAGCGCAAGATGGAGCTGTACCGCCTGAAGCATCCGGGCGCCCTGCACGGCGCGCACGTGCAGGCCGGGCAATCCGAACCTGTGCGCCGCCCCGAGCGCGACGTGCAGCACGTCGAGCGCATGCACGACGAGGTCGACAGGAGATGGCTGTCCTACGAACTCGATGCGGCGAAACTCATCGACTACCCCATGATGACCGACGTCCGGGAACCGCTCACGGTGGCGTTCCTCCGGGCGAAGCGCGAAGCCGACGCCCTCCGTCCCGAGGACCCCTCGACGGTCTCGGCGGAGGACCTCGCCGCCTACCGATCCGCCGTCACGTCCTACGATGTCGCGTTCCAGATCGCCGAGACCGAGGCCCGGCGTGTCCGCGCGAGCGGCTTCAGCGTGCAGGAGCGCCAGCGTCTGGACACGGCCCGGAAGCTCGTGACGGTTGCCGTCGACGACGCCGCCACGGCCGCGGAACGCCAGACCGCCTACCGCCGTGCCCGCCGGGAGCTCGACGGACTGATCGTGCTGCCCGATGCCACGATCACCTCGCTCGAGGAGAAGGTGGCCGGAGCGATCGGTCCGCGCCCTGAGCCCTCACCGTCGTGAGCCCAGCGGCACCCTTCCCTCCCTGCCCGTGCTGGACAATAATTCCAGCATCATGACAGGGGCGTGGCGGAAGCCACCCGGCAGGAGGCGGACACCATGGCAGCGACGATCAACACCTACCTCAACTTCAAGGACACCGCCGCACAGGCGATGGATTTCTACCAGTCCGTCTTCGGCGGTGAGCTGCAGCGGAGCACGTTCGCCGAGTACCAGGTGAGCGAGGACCCGGCGGAGCAGGACAAGATCATGCACTCGATGCTGACGACGCCGTCGGGTCAGGTCCTGATGGCCGCGGATACACCGAACAGCATGGAGTACAGCGCTCCCGCCGGGCACTCGCTGTCGGTCAGCGGCGACGACGAGGCGGAACTCCGCGGCTACTGGGAGGCACTCGCCGGAAGCGGCAGCGAGATCGTGCCGCTGGCGCAGTCGCCCTGGGGCGACAGCTTCGGCATGTGCATCGACGGCTTCGGTGTCACGTGGATGGTCAACATCGCCGGCGCTCCGGCTGCCGCCGGTGCGTCGGAGGACGGGAGCACCGGCGCCCGGTCCGACGCGGTGGGCGAGCCGAGCGGCGTCTGAGGTCAGGAGGCCGCGCCCGCCTCGAAGCGCAGTGTGGGCTCGTCCGGCGTGGAGAGCGTGAGGACGGCCTCCTCGATCCGCTCGTGATCCTCGATGTCGCGCTCCACCGCGCGGAGTACGACGGCGACGTCGTGCTCCGGGCGGTCGCCCACCAGGTCCACGGCAGCGACGAGGTACAGGCGTTCCGGCCCGACGTACTCGAGGTGCAGGTAGGTCACGCGCTCGATGCTGTCGTGGGCTCCCAACCGCTGCGCGACCGACTCGAGCAGGGCCGGCGAGACGGCCTGGCCGACGAGGAAGCGGCGGTTGCGGTCGATCAGGATCACGGCGATCACGCCGAGCAGCACGCCGACCAGGATGGAGCCGACCGCATCGGGCACGGGAGAGCCGGTGAGCTGGTGCAACAGGATCCCGAGGAACGCGATGACGAGCCCGATCAGCGCCGCGGAGTCCTCGGCGAAGACGGCGCGCAGGGTGGGGTTCGATGTCGTGGAGACGCTCTCCAGCGTGCTGGTGCCCCGTTCCTGGCCCGCCTTCCTCGCCTGGCGGAAGGCCTGCGTGAAGGAGACTCCCTCGAGGACGAAGGCCAGCGCGAGGACGATGTAGGCGATGCCGTAGTCCGCGGCCGGCTCGGGCTCGATCAGTTGCTGGACCCCGTGCGTGATGGACACGACGGCGCCGGCCGTGAACAGCCCGAACGCCGCGAACATGGACCAGACGTACGCCTCGCGCCCGTAGCCCAGGGGATGGGAGGGGTCCCGTCGGCGTCTGGACTTGCGTTCGGCGATCAGGAGGAAGATCTGGTTGCCGGTGTCCGCCCACGAGTGGGCCGCCTCGGCGGTCATCGAGGCCGAGCCGGTGATGACCGCTGCCACCGTCTTCGCGGCAGCGACGAGGAAGTTGGCCACGAAGGCGATGACGACGGTCAGCGGGCCCTCGCCACCCGGCGACTCCTTCCGCGGTCCGTTCTCGCCGGACCGTGCCTCCTGCGCTGCGGGGGATGCCTGGTTCTTCATGCCGTCCTTCCGGGACGCCCGGTGCCGGCGGCACTCCTGCAGGAGTGCCGCCGGCGGTCGGGTGCTACTTGGATGCTTCCTTGTTCACATCCGTCGGCGAGTCGAACTCGCGGTCGGGAAGGTTCCTGAGCGTCTCGAGGACCGCGTCGTCGGCCCCCTTGTCCTCTGCGTGCTTGACGAGGTCCTCCTTCGAGGCGGGGTAGTCCATGCCGCCCAGTGCCTTCTGGATGTCGATCGGACTCGGATCTGCCATGGTGCGCTCCTTCGTATCGGTTCGGTTCTGTTCCCTTGCACGTGCTCCCGGTGCGGGAGCACCGTCACTGGCCCAGGATCACGTGGGCAGCGTCTATGGCACGGTCGGTCACCGTGGTGGGCGCCTCGAGGTGCACGGCGCCCGAGGGGATGATGCCTGCTCCGCCGTAGCGTTCCATGACGCGCCACTGGGCGGCGACGTCCTCGCCCGCGTGCCCGGGTGGGAGCTGGTCCCAGAAGTCGAATCCCCCGCACTCGACGAGTGCCGCGCGGTCGAACAGCACGCATCCTCCGACCCACGCGACGCGGTAGAGGCGCCACCCGCCCGGCGGGATCGCGAGCTCGGCTGCGGCGTGTGCCAGGTTCGCGGCGTTGTGCAGCGGCCAGCGGGCAAAGCCCTCCGAGCCCGGGCGGATGCGCTCGGGCGACACCTCGTCGCCCGGCCACAGGGACAGCCCGGAGCGCTCGTGCGGCCTAGAGTCCGGGAGGTAGGACAGGCCCTGGACCGCTGATCCGACGAATCCGCACCCGGCCGCCCGCAGCGCCCGGTACATACGGTCCAGCGAGCCCGGCTCGAGCCAGACATCGTTGTCGAGGAACAGGACGAACGGGGCGTTGGCCAGGTCCAGCAGGTAATGCCGGTGCTCCGCCAGCCCCCTGCGCGGCAGGTGGCGTTCGAGGTGCACTTCCCGCCCCTGCGCCCGGAGCACCCGGACCATCGCGCTCACGGCAGGCTGGAGGAAGGACTCCGCCTCCCCCTCGGTCTGGTCGCTCACGATCACGCGGAACGGCACACCCTCCTGCGCGGCGAGCCCCGACAGCGTGACGGCCAGTTCCGCGGGCCGGCCGAAGGAGGTGATGAGCACGTCGACGACGGGATCGTCGCCTGAAGCATCCAGGGCCCACTCCCCCGACCAGCGCCTGGTCACGGCACGTCCCCCGCGAGCGGGGTGGACCGGATCTTCCGCACCACGGCGGCGGTGGACCGTTCGGGCACGTAGTCCAGGATGCTGACCCGTCCGCCGCAGGCCTCCACGGCCGGGGTCTCCTCGAGCATCTGGGCGGTGTAGTCGCCGCCCTTCGCGTACACGTCGGGCTTCAGCAGCTCGATCAGGGGGACCAGCGTGTCCGTCCCGAACACGGTGACGTAGTCGACGCAGCTCAGGGACGCGATGATGCCCGCCCGGTCGGCGATGGGGTTGATCGGCCGGTCGGGACCCTTGAGCCGACGGACGCCGTCGTCGTCGTTGAGTGCGACCACGAGGACGTCGCCGAGTTGCTTCGCCTGGTTGAGGTAGCGCGTGTGCCCGCGGTGCAGCACGTCGAAGCAGCCGTTGGTCAGGACGATGCGGCGGCCGGCTGCGCGGTCCTCCTCCACCTTCCTGAGCAGGTCCGCGGTGGCCAGCGCGGTGTCCGCGAACTGCTGCAGGTGCCCGGTCAGGTCTGCGGTCGTGCACACGGAGGTACCGGGCCGGTGGACGACGACGTCGGCCGCGGCCTGGGCCAGGTCCAGGCTGGTGGTGAGCGGAAGCCCTGCCGCGCGCGCGGCGGTGAGGCTGGCGACGAAGGTGTCACCCGCGCCGGACGCCTGCTTCTCGGTCGCGGGCTTGGCCCACGTCCGGTGCTCCTCGCCGTCCTGCCCTAGCAGCACCGTGCCGTCGCGGTCGAGGGTCACGACGACGGCTGCCGCGTTCGTCGCCGCGAGGAGCTCCCGGCGCCGCTCCGTCACCGTCGCGGCCCTGTCGGACCGCGGATCGAGGCGCGTCGCCAGGACCTGCGCGGCCTCCTGGGCGTTGGGCGTGACGATGTCCGGTCCGAGTACGGCCCAGCCCGCGGTGTCATGGGCGTCCACGACCACGAGGGTCCCCGGGTCGATGCTCGACGCACGGCCGAGCGCCGCGCGCACCTCCTCGCCGAGGGCGCCGGACCCGTAGTCGCAGACGACGACGGCGTCCGCGCCGGCGACGGCGCCGGGGATCCGTGCGGCGAACGCGGTGACGGCTGCCGCGGACAGCTGCTCGGGGGTGTCGTCGATCCTGAGCATGACCTGGTCACCGCCGAGGATCCGGTACTTCGTGGTGGTGCCGACGCGGGGGTCCTGCACGAGGTCGGTGGTGTCCACTCCGGCGTCGTCCAGGATCGTGCGGAGGCGTCGCCCGGCGTCGTCCGTGCCGATCAGCCCGCACATCCGCACCCTCGCCCCGAGTGCGGCGAGATTCATCGCCGTGTTGGCGGCACCGCCGGCGGCGTAGTCCCGTCGGGTGATGTCCACGACGGGCGCGGGGGCCTCACGGCAGAAGCGTTCGATCGTGCCACTCCACCAGCCGTCGAGCATCGCGTCCCCGACCACGGTGACGTGCGGGGCACGGTCGGCGATCGCGGCGGGCACCCATGCGGCGAGTCCGCGCACGTCCGAGAGGTCGGCCCCGTCGCGGCCGCCCTCGGGGTGGTCCTGCAGCTCGTCACCCATCAGGCGCCGTCCTGCGGCGGAGCGCTGATGTGGACCACCTTCACGAGGGCGAATTCGTCGAGCAGTTCGGGTCCGTAGCCGAAGCCGGCCCCACTGATGCCGCGGGGCTGCGCGGAGCCGCCGGGTGCGCCGCCGAACACCGCATTCACCTTCACGGTGCCGACCGACAGCCCGGCGATCGCCCGCTGCGCGTGCGCGATGCTGCCGGTGAGGACCGATGCGGCGAGCCCGTAGGGACCCGCCGCCGCGAGGCGCAGCCCCTCGTCGAAGCTGTCCACGACGGTCACGGGCGCAACGGGTCCGAAGGTCTCCTCCGCCATGATCGTCATGGTCTCCGTGCAGCCCGCGAGCACCGTCGCGGGGTAGTGCGATCCTGCGCCGGCGGGCACGACTCCACCCTCGAGGCACTCCGCACCGAGGCTGACGGCCTCGCCGACCTGCGCGTCGACGGACTCGCGCATGCGCCGGTCCACGAGCGGCGGGAAGGTCCCGCTCCCGTTGCGCTGCCGGGCCTCGAGGGTGAGGGCCGCCAGGAAGGGTTCCGCGATGGCCCGATGGACGTAGATGCGCTCCACCGAGGTGCAGATCTGGCCCGCGTTGGCGAAGGCTCCGAGCGCCGCCTGGCCCGCCGCCCAGACCGGGTCGACGTCGGCGTCCACGATCAGCGGGTCGTTGCCGCCGTTCTCGCGGATCACGTGCGCGCCCGTGAGGACCGCGGCGCGGGCGATCCGGGAGCCGGTGGCGCTCGAGCCGACGTGGGCGAAGACGTCCACGTCCGCCTCCATCGTGATCATCTGGCCCACCTCGGCGCCACCGGTCAACGTCGTGAGGACACCGTCCGGGAAGGCCGGCTGCAGCAGCCGCCCGAGCAGCTCACCCACGTGCGGGCACCGTTCGCTGGGCTTGTGGAGAACCGTGTTGCCCGTCACGAGGGCAGCGCCGATGAGTCCGGCGGCAACCGCCACCGGGTCGTTCCAGGGAGTCAGGAGCGCCGCGACGCCGCGCGGTTCCGCGACGGTGTAGTCCGTGGCCGTCACAGCTCCCCGCAGGCTCAGGCCACGGTGGACCGGCCCGAGTTCCGCGTACTGCTCGAGGGTGGAGATGCCGGCCTCGATGCCGCCGAGCGCATCCGCCAGCGGCTTGCCCGTCTCCCGGGTGTTCAGTTCCGCCAGTTCCTGCGCGCCGTCCCGCAGTGCGGAGGCCGCACGGCGCAGGGCCGCACCGCGATCGGCCGGGCGCGTGGCCGCCCATTCGGGCTGCACGGAGCGGGCCAGCGAGACCGCGAGGGACACCTGCTCGCGGACGGCGCAGGGCAGGGTCCCCACCTCGCTGCCGTCCCGGGGATCGAGGATGGTGAGGGACGTGTCGTCCTGCACATCAAGCACGATGTGTGCCTGGGAGTTGATGGACATTGCGCTCCTTGATGTCGTGTACCGCCGCAGCTCGTTCCACCACGCGGCTAGTGGTCCCGTACCCCGCTCCCGCGTGTTCACACACGCCGTCGGCCGATTTCTGCGCCCGGCGCATCCATCAGCACGCTTAGCATAATGTGGCGGGAGAAGCAGCGGCGGGCCGCGCTTCCC
>NZ_CP024915.1:1461250-1461322 GCF_002953615.1 Arthrobacter agilis
TCGAGGGGCGGCGCGAGGAACGGGCCCTGCGCCGGGCGGCGACGCCCGCGGGCTGATGCACCTGCCGCGCAA
>NZ_CP024915.1:1461422-1479726 GCF_002953615.1 Arthrobacter agilis
CCGCCGCCGAGCGTATACTAGATGCAAAGACATCTAGTTGCCGGTTCGCCGGCAGGAGGCGGGAAGCAGTCATGGCTGACCAGGTGGACGCCGCGGCGGAGCAGCGGGAGGCGGTGGCGACCGGCGACGACGGAAGCAGCGCCTCCGTGCGGCAGGCCTCCGAGAGCTGGGAATCGCTCTTCCGTGCCCAGGTCGGCGTCATGCGCCGTCTTCGGCAGGATCCGGTGTTCCGGGAACTGCCGATCGGCGAGTACGACGTCCTGTTCAACCTCAGCCGCTGCCCGACCGGGTGGACGCGCCTGAACGAGCTGAACCACCACCTGCTCATCAGCCAGCCCAGCCTCAGCCGCATGGTGGACCGCCTCGAGGCCAAGGGGCTCGTGCGGCGCCGGCCCGCCGAGACCGACCAGCGCGGCGTCGAGCTCGCTCTGACGGACGAGGGCCGGGCCCTCCAGCGGCGCATCGGCTCCGCCCACGTCCACCGCATCCAGCAGGTGCTCGCGCCCGTCCTCGATCCCGCCGAGATGGCGCAGCTGAAGGCGCTGACCGACAAAATCAACGCCGCGCTGGCCTGATCCCGACGGCGCTCCCCCGGAGCGTGGTCAGCGGAGGAAGTGCCTCTCGCCCGTCCGTTCCAGCGGGAGGTCGTCGACCGTCGCGGTCACCGTCAGGCGGGTCAGCTGCAGCGAGCCGCCGACCGTGGAGAGGAACGCGGTGTCGGTCGCGTCCCTGCCCGTCGCGATGCGAAGCATCGAGGCACGAGGGGCCAGGCCGGTCGCATCCAGGAGGTGCCAGCCGCCGTCGGCCCAGGCCTCGACGACGGCGTGGAAATCCATGGGGCTGAGCCCGGGCGCGTAGACGGACGCCAGCCGCGCCGGGATGTCGCGGGACCTCAGGAGGGCGATCACCAGGTGGGCGTAGTCCCGGCACACCCCCCTCCGGGACAGGAGGGTGTCCACGGCGCCGTCGGTGAAACGGGACGACCCGGGGACGTAGGACAGTTCACCCGACACCCAGTCACGGATACCCTGGACGAGCTCGGCGCCCTGCAGGCGGGGGAAGAGGGCGTACGCCGTCGGGAGGATCCTGTCCGATTCGCAGTACCGGCTGGGTCGCACGTACCGCACCAGGTCGACGTCGTCTCCGGGGGACCGCTCCGAGGTCCCCGTCACGGTGGCCCGGTACTCCACTTCGAGTGATGACGCGTGCGGCGTCGTGAGCAGGTGCAGCCGCGTGCCGTCCCCGGCCTGCCGTTCGCGGACCTCCGCCGGCTGCCCGTCGACCAGGACGGACAGGCGCTCGTCGACCTCGCGGTAGTCCCCGGGGTGTGCGACGGCGATCGACAGGACCACCTCGGTGCCGGCGATCGTCGTGGCACCGAGGTCGGCGGAGACAGTGCGTCGCATGGTTCGTTGCTCCCGGTAGGCGGCGTGATCGCCTCCAACTCTAAGCTGTTGGAGGCGGCGACCCTCGACGCCGGCCGGCATCATCCGGCCGGGCAGGACGCACCAGCACGGAAGGCTCCCCATGAGCAGTTTCACCGCGGACGCGATCGGCGATCTGACGGACAGGCGTGTCATCATCACCGGCGCCAACAGCGGGCTGGGACTGCAGACCGCCGTCGCCCTGGCCCGCAGGGGCGCCGACGTGGTCCTCGCCTGCCGCAACGAACAGCGCGGGCGGGACGCCGAGCAGAAGGTCCGGGCCCTGTCCGGCAGCGAGCGCGTCGGGATGCGCCTCCTCGACCTCGCGAGCCTCGCCTCCGTGCGGGCCTTCGCGGCCGACGTCACGGGTCCCGTCCACATCCTCGTCAACAACGCGGGGGTGATGGCCACGCCGAAGTCCACGACGGCTGACGGCTTCGAACTGCAGTTCGGCACCAACCACCTGGGTCACTTCGCGCTCACCGGCCTCCTGCTGCCGAATCTCCGGGAGGCGGGTCCGGCGCGCGTGGTCACGCTGTCGAGCCTCGCCCACAAGGGCGGACGCATCGACTTCGACGACCTGCAGTCCGAGCGCAGGTACCGCAGGTGGCGCGCCTACGGACAGAGCAAGATCGCGAACCTGTACTTCATGGTCGAGCTCGATCGGCGTGCGCGCGCCGCCGGCTGGGACCTGACCTCCGTGGCCGCCCACCCGGGCCTCGCCGACACCAACCTGACGGCAGGCATGCAGGCGCCCGCCGTGCTCGACGTCCTCGCGGGCTTCTCCAGACTGATGAGCCAGTCCGACGCCGCGGGAGCCCTGCCGACCCTGTACGCGGCAACCGCCGACGATGTCCGCGGCGGCGACTACTACGGGCCCTCCGGCCCGGGCGAGACGCGCGGCGCTCCCCGCCTCGTCGCCCCCGTGGCACGGGTGCTGGACCACGACATCGCCGTGCGGCTCTGGAATCGCAGCGTCGAGCTGACCGGGGTGGACTTCGCGGCCCTGCAGCCCGCCACCTGACCCTCAGCTAGGCCGCGGGCTCGGCGGCGACCTGCACGGACCGGATCATCTCGCGGATGATCGCGAAGTCCGGCGTGGCGTAGTAGGCCTCGGCCTCCCCGAGGGTGCCGAAGGACACCGTCTGCGGACCGGTGTTCGCCGGTGCCTTCGGCGCCAGCGCCTCGAGGTCGCCGAAGCTGAACCGGCCGAGTGCCTCGCTCCCCTGCACGGTGTTCGGCAGGGAGCAGGCAAGGCCGTCCGCGCCGCCCACCTGGTCCGTGATGCCGTAGGAGCCGAAGAAGCGGAAGCCGGTGATCAGGCGGACCACGAAGCGTGGCTCGATGCCGGTGTCCGCCGGCGGTCCCCCGGTCAGCGCGAGCGGCTCGCTGCCGATCACGTAGTAGGAGGTGCGTTCGGCATCGGGACAGGGCGGTTCCGGCGTCAGGATGCCGGAGTGCAGTTCGGCCGCCGTCGTTCCCTCCGGTGTACGGACGGCATAGTGCAGCGAGTCCGGGGCGTAGGCGCCCGGTGCGGGTTCCAGCGGCTGCACCACCCAGGCCTCCGGCAGTTCGAAGCTCACGAGCCGGCCGGGGTCGGTGAAGATCTTCCAGCCCTCGCGCGCCTCGCGCAGGGGCACCGGCGGCACCGTCGGGGTGGCCGAGGGGGCGTCCGACGACGGCGCAGCGCTTCCACCCTCCGGGCTCCCGGTGCACGCTGTGAGCAGCAGCGCTGCGAGCGCCCCGCCGGCGACGGCCCGGAGCACGCGCCGCACCGACAGCCGTGCCGCACTACCGTTGTCCATGGCGTCCCTCCCCGGCGGAATCCGGTGCCGCAAGTCTAGGCTCCACGCGCCGCGCCGAGCGATCGCACCGCCTCGACCGACGCGATCACGGCGCGTGCCGCCTCCGCGAGATCCGTCGGCGGGGTGTCCTGTGTCCAGGACAGCCGGACGGCGGAGTGGGCGGTCCCTTCGTCGATCCCGAGTGCCAGCAGCACGGCCGACGGCTCGGACGAACCGGCGGCGCAGGCCGAACCGCTGGAGCAGACGACCCCGCGGCGCTCGAGTTCCAGCAGGACCGCCTCACCGCCGACCCCCGGGAAGCAGAACGAGGCGAGGTTCGGGAGCCGCGCGTCGGGGTCACCCGTGACGAAGGCGCCGGGCACCGCGGCGAGGACGGCGGCGACCAGCGCGTCCTGCGCCGACCGCGATCGGGTGGCCGCGGCCGGCAGGGCGCGCTGCGCGAGGCCGAGCGCTCGCGCCAGCCCGACCGCTCCGGCGACGTTCTCCGTTCCCGAGCGACGGCCGCGCTCCTGGCCGCCGCCATGCAGGACGGGTTCGCAGGGGGTGCCCGCGCGCAGGTACAGCAGGCCGATGCCTTTCGGGGTGCCCAGCTTGTGGCCCGAGATGCTGAGCGCGGTGACGCCCAGGGAGTCGACGTCGAGGGGAAGCCATCCCGCCGCCTGCACGGCGTCGGTATGGAAGGGAACTCCGGCGTTCCGGCAGACCGCCGCCAGCGCCGGGATGTCCTGGACCGTGCCGACCTCGTTGTTCGCGTACATGACGGTGCACAGCGTCGTCCCGGCTTCGAGCGCGGCCGCCAGCTCCTCCGCGGCGACCCGTCCTGTTCCGGAGACGGGCAGGGTCGTGATGCGGAAGCCGTGGAAGTCCCGGAGGTAGGACAGCGCGTCCAGCACTGCCGGGTGCTCGATGGCGCTGGTGACGATGTGGCGTCCGCGAGGCGCAGCCAGGGCGATGCCCTTGAGCGCGAGATTGTCGGCCTCGGTGCCGCCCGAGGTGAAGATGATCTCCGCGGGACGGCATCCGAGCAGACCCGCGATCCTCGACCGGGCCGCGGCGAAGGCGTTCGCGGCTGCCTCGCCGTAGGCGTGGTGGCTGGACGGATTGCCGAAGGTCGACGTCAGCAGGGGCCACATCTCCTCGAGGACCTCGCGGCGTGCCGGTGCCGTGGCGGCGGCGTCAAGGTACAGCATGGCCGCCGACCGGGGGCTGGTGGACCGGCGGGACGAAGTCCAGGCCGAGGTCGAGCGATCGGACGCTGTGGGTGAGTGCCCCTGCGGAGATGATGTCCACGCCGGTGGCGGCGATGGCCGCCACGGTGTCGAGCCGCACGTTGCCGCTCGCCTCGACGAGCGCCCGGCCGGCCACCCGCCGCACTCCCTCCGCGAGGTCCTCGACGGTGAAGTTGTCCAGCAGAATCGTGTCGACGTCCGCGGCGAGGACCGGTTCGAGCTGGTCCAGCCCGTCCACCTCGACCTCGACGTGCACGGTGTGGGGCAGCCGGGACCTCACCGACCGCAGTGCGGCCGTGAGTGCGGCGGGCCCGTCGACCGCCAGCAGCGCCAGGTGGTTGTCCTTGACCATCACGGCGTCGGACAGACCGGCGCGGTGGTTCGATCCGCCCCCGCAGCGGACGGCCCAGCGTTCCAGGACCCGCAGCCCCGGTGTGGTCTTGCGGGTATCGACGATGCGGGCACGCGTACCACCCGCGGCGTCGACGAAGGCCCGCGTCATGGTCGCGATCCCGCTCAGGCGCTGCACGATGTTGAGGGCCGTGCGCTCCGCGGTGAGGATGCCGGCCGCGGGCCCGCTGAGGTACGCGATCGAGTCGCCGGTCCCGAACGGCGTGCCGTCGGTCCTCGGGAAGGCGACGTGGATGCGGGGGTCGGTGAGCCTCATCGCCGCCTCGATCGCCGCGGTCCCGCAGAGGATGCCGGGCTCGCGTGCGGTCACGGCCGCCGTCGTCAGCAGATCGGGGTCGATCAGGGACTGGCAGGTCACGTCACCCCACGGCGCGTCCTCGGCGAGGGCCGCCGCGACGATGGCGTCGACCAGGTGCTGCGGTGGCCGCGCCGGCGCTGCGGCGGTGTCCAGCGGGCTGTCGGCGGTCTGCGTCATGGCTGTGTCCCTTCGGGGATTCGGAGGTAGGACCGGCTCGGGGCGGGCCGGCGGAGTGCGGGGTCCGGCTGGTCGGAGCGGTGGTGCGCTCCGCAGGACCCGGGCCGGTCCGAGGCGGCGCGCACGAGCAGCCGCGCGCACAGCAGCAGGTTCGCCGTCTCCGGATCGGTGCCGACGCGATAGGACGCGAGCTGCTTCGCGGCGACGTCCAGACCGCTGCCCGTCCGCAGGACGCCGGCGTGGTCTGTCATCACCGCCTGGAGCTCGCGGCGCGTCACGGGGTGGGTTCCGGTCTCCGCGTCGAGGTCGAGGACCTCGGCCTCGAAGACCGGCGCCGCGCCGTCTCCGTCGGAGAGCGCCGCCGCGCACCGCGTAGCGAAGACCACGGCCTCGAGGAGGCTGTTGGAGGCCAGCCGGTTGGCGCCGTGCACACCCGTGCGCGCCACCTCGCCGACGGCGAAGAGGCCCTGGACGGAGGTGCGCCCGTCCGTGTCCGTCCGCACGCCGCCCATCCAGTAGTGGGCGGCCGGGACCACCGGGACGACGGCGGCGGACCAGTCGTACCCGTGCCGTGCCGTCAGCGCGGTGAGCGACGGGAAGCGCCGGGCGAGGAAGTCGGCGCCGAGGGCCGTCGCGTCCAGGTAGACGCACCGTGCCCTGCGGTCACCGGCCGCGGCCCCGGTACGGACGCCCGGGGCGTCGGTGGGCTCCTGGGCGAGGTGGCGTGCGATGCTGCGCGAGACCACGTCCCGCGGCGCGAGGTCGCCGTCCGGGTGGTAGTTCGCCATGAACCGGTGACCACGGGCATCGACGAGGCGCGCGCCCTCGCCGCGCACGGCCTCCGAGATCAGCGGGTTCCCCGGGACGTCGAGCGCCGTGGGGTGGAACTGGAAGAACTCGAGGTCGGCGACCACCGCACCGGCCCGCCATGCCAGCGCCACACCGTCGCCCGTGGCGATCGCCGGGTTCGTCGTGCGGTCGAAGAGCTGGCCGGCCCCACCGGTCGCCAGCACCACGGCGGAGGCCGCGATCGGGCGCCGGATGCCGTCCTGCAGCACCTCGACGCCGGCGGCACGCGGCGATCCCCCGGCGCCGTCGAGCAGTATCCGCTCGACGAAGGCGTTCTCGAGGACCCGGATCGCCGGGTCCCGGCGCACCGCCGCCGTGAGGGAGGCGATGAGTCCTGCGCCGGTCGCATCACCGCCGAGGTGGAGGATCCGTGCCGCGGAGTGAGCCGCCTCGCGGCCCAGTGCGGGCGACGACGCGTCGTGCGGCGCGGCGTCGAAGACCACCCCGGCCCGCTGCAGGGCGTCGATCCCCTCGGCTGCGCCCCGGCAGAGGACTTCGACCGCCTCCGGGTCCGCCAGCCCGGCGCCGGCCGCGAGGGTGTCCGCGATGTGTGCCTCCACCGAGTCGCGACGGCCGCCGGCCGGTCCGGACGGGCGGCCGGACGCACCGTGCCCGGCCGCGAGCACCGCGGCGATGCCGCCCTGCGCGTAGCCCGTGTTGCCGGAGCCGAGCGCGGCTTTGGAGACCAGCACGACGTCGGACGGGGGGGCGAGCCGCCGCACGGCGAGTGCCGTCTGCAAACCGGCGATGCCGGAGCCCACGATCACCACGCGGAGCGGCCCCCGGGTGGCGTCCGGCTCCTCCCGCACGCGTCCGGAGGTCACGGGCGGACCGCGAGCATCCGGTTCAGGGCCACGCGTGCCGGCCCGGCGACGCTCTCCGGCACGGTGATGCGGTTCGGCACGCGTCCTTCGACGAGGCCCTCCAGCACCCAGGCCAGGTAGCCGGGGTGGATGCGGTACATCGTCGAGCAGGGGCAGAGGACGGGATCGAGGCAGAAGATGGTGTGCTGCGGGTACTGCGCGGCGAGCCGGTTCACCATGTTGATCTCCGTCCCGACGGCGAAGGTGCTGCCCGGTGCGGCTGCATCGATCGCCTTCCGGATGTAGTCGGTCGAGCCCGCCTCGTCGGCGGCGTCGACGACGGGCATCGGGCACTCGGGATGCACGAGCACGCGCACTCCGGGGTGTTCCGCCCTCGCCTTCTCGATCTGGGCCACGGTGAAGCGCTTGTGGACCGAGCAGAACCCGTGCCACAGGATCACCCGGGAGTCGCGGAGTGTCTGCTCGTCCGTGCCGCCCCACGCCTTGCGGGGATTCCACAGGGGCATCCGCTCGAGCGGGACGCCCATCGCCTTAGCGGTGTTGCGGCCGAGGTGCTGGTCGGGGAAGAACAGCACGCGCTGCCCCCGCTCGAACGCCCACTCGAGCACGGCAGCCGCGTTCGACGACGTGCAGACGATCCCGCCGTGTTCTCCGCAGAATCCCTTCAGCGCCGCGGAGGAGTTCATGTACGTCACGGGGATCACGGGCCGCCGGCCGTCCGCGTCGGGCTCCGATCCGAAGAGCGCGGTCAGCTGGTCCCAGCACTCCGTCACCGAGTCGATGTCCGCCATGTCCGCCATGGAGCACCCCGCCGCGAGGTTGGGCAGGATCACGGCCTGCTCCGGCGTCGACAGCATGTCCGCGGTCTCCGCCATGAAGTGGACACCGCAGAAGACGATGGCCTCCGCGGCACTGCGCTCGGTGGCTGCGCGGGCGAGCTGGTAGCTGTCGCCGACGAAGTCCGCGTACTTCACCACCTCGTCGCGCTGGTAGAAGTGGCCGAGGACGACGACGGACTCCCCCAGCGTCTCCTTGGCGGCGAGGATCCTCCGATCGAGGTCGTCGGCGGAAGCGGTCCGGAACTCCTCCGGCAGCTCACCCTGGCGCGGGGTCGTGGGAGGGACCGGGTCGTGCATGGAAGCACCGGGGCCGTAGTCGGGCAGAGGGAGAGCGTCGAAGACCCAAGGATCACGCGCCAGGTCGGGTGTGCAGGTGGTCGCGGGCGCAGGGAATCCTGCCTCGCCTCGCGAGATGAGCTGGATGGCGGTGGAAACGGACACGGGCTTCTCCCTCGATGGGCCGGCGCCGGGCTGGGCGGCGGACTGGGGTCGTGGACGGGGTGGGTTGCAGGGCTCGAGGTGCATCGCCCGGGGCCGGGCGTCGGACCCGTCTAGGACGGAGGCCGTCCGGCGTGCGGCCCGGTGTACCTGTACAGGCGCGGCGGCCGGTTGCGCCCGCCCTGGAGCACCTCGTCCGTGGCGGCGATGTCCTTCGCGGAGCGGAGCTGTCGCCGGAAGTTCGCCGGATCGAGGTGCCGTCCGAGCACCGCCTCGTAGACGCCGCGCAACTGCGCCAGCGTGAAACGGTCACCGAGGAAGTGGTAGGCGACCGATCCGTACTCGATCTTGCCGCGGAGCCGTTCGAGGGCGTAGGCGACGATCTCGTCGTGGTCGAACGCGAGCCCGACGACGTCGGAGGCCCGGAACCACCGCACGTTCTCCGATTCCTGCGCCAGATCGGCCTGGTCCGGGCGCACGAGCGCCCAGTAGACGATCGACACCAGGCGCTGCGTCGCCGAACGATCGAGCCCGCCGAAGGCGTAGAGCTGCTCGAGGTAGGTCGGCTCGAGCCCCGTGGTTTCCCGCAGATTCCGTGCCGCGGCGTCCTGCAGGGACTCGCGGCCGTCGAGCGGGCCGCCCGGCAGCGCCCAGCGCCCGAGGTGCGGCTGGCGGATACGGCGGACGAGCGGGAGCCAGATCTCGGATCGGTCCGAGGCCGCATCCGTCCGGAGCGCGAAGATGACGGTCGAGATGGCGAGGGAGGGCGCCTGGCCCTGCCGTTCCGAGACGTTGGCGGAGCTGTACATGACCGGCCTTCCGCCTGGGTGATCGTCGACGCCTTGTTAGAGTCAGGATGACTATAACTCATGGCAGGCCGCCGACGGTCATGGTCCGTCGAGGAGTTCGGGACGGGGAGCCTCAGTCAGCGGGTTGCCACCGCTCCCGAAAGTGTCTAAAGTCACAGTCGTCGGTCCGCAGGGGCCGCGCGGCGGAGATGTGTTCAAGGACGCACATATCTCTGCCGCCCTTACGATGGGGTCATGGACCACCATTCCGTTCACGACGTCGAGGGTATCGATCCCCGCCTGGCCATCACCCGCAGCGACGCGGACACTCCCCGAGCGTTGCCCCCGATCCTCCTGCTGCACGGGTTCGGCTCCTCGTCGCGGCAGAACTGGGTGGAGACCGGCTGGGTCCGCTTCCTGAACGACGCCGGCCGCTCCGTGGTCATGGTGGACCTCCCGGGACACGGTGACAGCGCGGCGCCGGACGACGCCAGCGCCTACGCACCCAGCCGCATGCGCGCCGACATCCTGCAGGCGCTCTTCGACGAACGCATCACCCCCCTCCGGGAGGACGACCCCGCCTCCGGCGTCGATCTGCTCGGCTACTCCCTGGGATCCCGCCTCGCCTGGGAGTTCGGCGCGACGCAGCCCGAGCTCGTGCGCAGGATGGTGCTCGGGGGGCCCGGCAGCGACGACCCTCTCGCCGCATTCGACCTCGAGGGAGCCGAACGCCACCTCGCCGGGGGGCCCGCCCCGCAGGACGCGACGACGGCGGACCTCCTCCGGATGGCCCAGGCGGGGTCCGGCAACGACCTGCCCTCGCTCCTTGCCATGGTCTCGGCCATCAAGACGGAACCCTTCGACCCCCGGGGCGCCGTCCCGAAGATGCCCCTGCTCCTCGTCGCCGGGGACCAGGACGACTACGCCCGCGGTATCGGCGACCTCGCCGACTGGGCCCCGCTCGCCGAGACGGCGACCCTGCCCGGCAGGAGCCACTCGAACGCCATCACCTCGCGACTGTTCAAGGATGCAGCCCTCGCATTCCTCTCCTGAGAGCCGGACCGGGCTCCGGCGGTGCGCGCGTCGCTGCCCGTGCAGGAGCGCGGCCGGTATACTCGGAACTGATCAGCAGCCTTATGGTGGGGCTCGGCGATGATCCACAATTCCAATCTGCTGCGGGAGGACACCCATGGATGTGCTCCTTGCTGACCGGTACCAGACCATGGAACTCCTCGGCGTCGGCGGAGCCGCGTCGGTCTACCGGGCCGTCGACCGGAACCTCGGACGCGACGTCGCCATCAAGATCTTCAATCCGACGACGGCGGACGACGACAACTACCGGCGCCAGCACACGGAGACGATGCTGCTGTCGACCCTCAACCACCCGGGCCTCGTGACGCTGCACGACGCAGGCATCCACGAGGACGACACGGGACGGACCACCGGCTTCCTCGTGATGGAACTCGTCGACGGCGAGGACCTCCGGCACCTGCTCAAGCGCGGCGCCCTCCCCGCGGAGGACGTGGCCCAGCTCGGCGCGGACCTCGCCGATGCACTGGCCTACATCCACTCCGAGGGCGTGGTGCACCGGGACGTGAAACCGGCGAACATCCTCATGTTCCACAGCGGGGACAACGCGACCCGCCTGTACGCCAAGCTGACGGATTTCGGCATCGCACGGATGGTGGAGGCCACCATGGCGACCGCCGCGGGAGCCACGATCGGCACCGCCAACTACCTCAGCCCGGAACAGGCCGAGGGCGGTCCGCTGGACGAGCGCAGTGACATCTACTCGCTGGGGCTCGTCCTCCTCGAGTGCCTGACGGGAGTGAAGGCCTTCCCCGGACCCGTGGTCGAGGCTGCCCTCGCTCGGCTGCTGCGGGATCCCGAGGTGCCGGATTCGCTCGGACCGGACTGGAGTGCCCTGCTGCGGAGGATGACATCGCGGGATCCCTCGGCCAGGCCGTACGCGCACGACGTGGCACTGCAGCTGCGGAACTATGCCGACGAGCACCTCGGAGCCCCGGGGCCGGCGGCCGGAGCCGCCGGGCCCGTGCTGTCCGCCTCCGTCTCCCCCGAGGCGGAGAGCGTCACCGGCGGAGTCTTCACGGGTAACGTCCGGATTCCCGAACCGCCCGATCGGGCCCCCAGCATCCGGTGACGCCCGGGCGGCCTAGGAACCGTCGCCGTCGTCCTCCTCGGGTTCGAAGTTGCTCGCCTCGTCCGTCGATCCCGCGGCCACCCCGTCGTCACTGACCGGGATCGTCCCCTCGGGACCCAATCCGCCGGTCGCATCCTCGGTGTCGTTCTGCTTGCTGCCTTCGGTGCTCATGCGTCCTCCTGCGTCTTGGATGTCCTTCGATCCTATGCTCGGCCCGGGCGGTTGCACAGCCGGCTGATGAACCTGCCTCAGGCTCTGCCGGTGCTCCGCAGGGCGACGGCCGATGCCGCTCCGAGCAGCAGCAGGACGCATGCTGCCGCTGCCGGGACCACCGAGGCGCCCGCCGGCCCGGAGGCTTCGGCGAGCGCCCCTGCCAGCGCCGAACCGGTCGCCGTGCCGGTGACGATCCCGGAGGCGAGCAGCGTCATGACCGTGCCCAGCCGGTGTGCCGGCGCGACCATCGAGCCGATCGAGAAGATCGTCACCATGGTGGGACCCACGAAGATGCCGAGGAGGAAGAGCACTCCCAGCATCGTCGGGATCGAGCCGGGCAGGGCCAGCGCGGCGGCGGCCACCGCCATGGCTGCGGCAGCCACCATCCACCGGCATGTATGGCCGAAGCGCTCGGGCCAGTAGGCGACCGATAGTGCGGCCACGGCCGAGCTGAGGCCCATGACCGCGTACAGGAGCCCGGAGGACTCGGCTGCCCCGAACTGCCCCGCGAACGCGGTCAGGAACGTCTGCGTGGAGCCGAAGAACGTCCCCATGGCGATCATCCCGGCGACGGGCAGCAGGACGAGCGCGGGGCGGTACTCCGCGGACTCCGGGGGCTGATCGCCGTCGTGCCCGTTCCCGTCGGCACCGGGATCGCGGCCCGCATCGCTGAAGGCGACCGTCGGGTGGACGGCGAACGCACTGACGAGGGTGATGGTCAGCACCGCGGCCAGGGCGAGTGGGAGCCAGGGGGCGATCAGGCTCGCGAGCAGGCCGACCAGGGCGGGGCCGAGGACGAAGGTGAGCTCGTCCGCCGTCCCCTCGTAGGAGAGGGCGGTGTCCAGGGCCGAGCGTGGGCTGCGGCGGGTCATCGCCATCCAGCGGACCCTGGCCAGCGGGCCGATCTGGGGACACGTGAACCCCATGGCGAGTGACGCCGCGAGGACGAGGGCGAGGGTGCTGCCCGTGATGCTTCCGCCGCGCAGCGTCACGACGAGCACGCCCGCGATGGCCAGGGTGTTCAGGACCGCCGAGACCAGGAGCACGATGCGCTGTCCGTGCTTGTCCGCGAGGAGGCCGAGCAGCGGGGCCCCGAGCGCCGAGCCGAGCCCGACCGCTCCGGCCGCGAAACCTCCCGCGGCGTAGGAGCCGCTGGCGGTCGTGACGAGCGTGAGGGCGCCGACCGTGAGCATCGCGAGGGGCAGCCGCGCGAAGAGGCCGATCAGGAGGAAGGAGGTGCCCGCGAGGTCCGGGAGGATACCGAACCTGCCGAGTCGGGACCGCCGGGAGCGGACGGGACCCGGCAGAGGGGACGGGGAAGAGTCCGGCGACGCCGGTGAGGGATTCTTGTACATGCGCTTTCCGGGTGCATCAAGCGCGCATCGTCCCCCCTCCCGATGCGCCCGACCCGGTAACGGCTCGAGTTTACACGCTGGCAGGCTGCTCCACGTAGCGGAGGACCGAGCCCTGGCGGCCCTTCACCACCTGCAGCTGCGCGCTGACCCGCTGCTTGAGTTCGGGCACGTGACTGACCAGTCCCACGACGCGCCCGCCGCTCCGAAGGCCCTCGAGCGCATCCATGACCTGCTCGAGTGCCTGGTCGTCGAGTGAACCGAATCCCTCGTCCACGAACAGGGTCTCGATGTCGAGCCCGCCCGCTTCCTGCTGGACCACGTCGGCGAGCCCGAGCGCCAGGGCGAGCGAGGCCATGAAGGACTCCCCGCCGGACAGCGTCGAGGTGTCCCTGCGGTTCCCCGTCCAGCCGTCGATCACGTTCAACCCGAGTCCCGAGCGCTTGTTGCCCGCCGTGGCGTCGCTGTGCACCAGCGCGTACCGGCCGTCGGACATCTGCAGCAGCCGCTCCGTCGCGGCGGCCGCGACCTGCTCGAGGCGTGAGGCGAGGACGTAGGTGGCCAGCGACATCTTGTACAGGTTCTCCCCACCCCCGCGGGCCGTGTCGGCGACGGCGGCCGCCAGCCGCGCTTCCTCGCGCAGCGGTGCGATCTGCCGCTCGAGGTCGTCGAACTGCCGGGAGTAGGTCTCGAGCTGGGCGACCGAGTGCCCCAGCACCTCGGCACTGATACCGGCCCGCTGTGCGCGCACCCGGAGTTCGTCGGCGCCGGTGGCGGCGGCGCGCTCGTCCTCGTGGGAGGGTGGCTCCACGCCTTCCTGCTCCTCCCGAAGGGTCTCCCGGACGGCGCCGTCCTCCCAGGCGCCGGAGAGTCGGTACCCGCGCGCCTCGTGCTCCTTCACCGCCTCGGCCATCCGGCTGCGGCGGTCCTCCGGGAGGAGCGCCGCGCGGGCCTCGTCCGACGAGCCGAAGGGGGTTCCGTGCAGCGCGTCCTCGACGCGCTGCACGGCATCCTGCCGGCGGCCCACGGCCGACGTGAGCGCATCCAGGGCGTCCCGCGCCGCTTCCAGGTCGTCGAACGCGCGCTGCACGTCGCCGATGCGGGCCGTCAGCGACGGCGCATCGCCCTGGAGCCCGGCGAGCCGTTGCGCCAGCACGGCCTCCTGGTCGAGCAGCGACGACCGCCGCGACTCGGCGGCGGCCCGTTCCTCCCGCAGCACGTCGCGCTCGGCGCGGATCCGTTCCTCGTCCTCGGTGGCGCGCAGGATGCGCTCCTCGATCTGCTCACACTCGGCCTGGGCCGTCTCGGCGGCCTGGACCCTGGTCCGCGCCGCGAGGCTGGACGCAGCAGCGTCCTCGGGTGACAGCTCACCGCCCCGGGCGGCGAGGTCGGCAACGTCGAGGCGCGCACGGTCCCGGACCTCCCGGAGGTCCTGGAGCTCCTTCTCGGCCTCGGCCTGCAGGCGTCGCGCAGCCTGTTCCTCCTCCAGGGTGATCCTCTCGCCGCCCGGCGACGCCACGGGTGCGGGATGCTCCGCGCTGCCGCACACCGGGCACGGCTCGCCGTCCGCCAGCTGTTCGGCGAGTTCCTCGGCAGCCTGTTCCAGCCGCAGCTGCAGCTTGGTGAGCCAGTCCTCCTTGAGCGTGAGGAAGCGCCCCGATGCGGCGTCGTACCCGGCGTCCGCGGCACCGCGGCGTTGTTCAGCCGCCCGGTACTGCCGGACCGTCTCCTCGGCCGTGACGGCGGCGGCGAGGTCCGCCCGCAGGTGGACCAGGCCGTCGGCGGCCAGCCGCAGGGGCGCGACGCGTGCGACATCGGCCGCGCGCCGATGCTGGAGCGCGATGATGGCTTCGCCCGTCACGGTGAGCCGTTCGTCGAGCCGCCGGACCCCGGCCGACCCGTCGTCGAGCTCTGACCGCACGTCCAGCAACCGTTGCTCGTCGGGCAGCGCGGCGCGCAGGACCCCCAGCGCGGAGGACGACGCCGTGCAGCCGCCGGTGAGGACGCTCCGCGGGACCTCGTCCTGGACGGTGGGATCGACGTCGAGATAGTCCCGGACGGCGTCGTTGTTCCGCAGCCGCTGGAGGGCCTCGCCGTGCCGGGCACGTGCGCCCTCCACCCCGATGCCTGCCTCGGACTCGAGTTCGAGGCGCGGGGCGAGCCCGCGGGCCTGGTCGTGCAGCCGTGCCTGCTCCATCAGGTCCGCGATCCCGTCGGAGCGTGCGTCGTGGTCCGCCTGCTGCCTCCGCAGGTCGCCGAGTGCGGTCCAGCGGGACCGGCGCTGCCTCAGCGCTGCCGATGCGCCGTCCGCGAGCGCACTCCGCTCCGCGAGCTCGGTGCTCTCGAGGGCTGCCGCGTCCCGGCGGTCGTGGAGGGCCGCGGCGAGTGCCTGCAGGGCCTCGGACCAGCCGCCCGGGCTGTCCGGGTCGATCCCCGTCTCGGCAAGGCTGAGGTCATGGCGCTCGGCCTCATCGACCGCGCGCAGGAACACGTGCCGCTGCTTGCCCTCCTGGTCCGCGAGGTTCCGCGCGGTGCGATGACTCTCCTCGGTGAAGAGCCTCTCGAGATCCTCGAACCGCGTGGTCGAGAACAGCCTCTGCAGCAGTTCCCGTCGGGGCTTCGCGTCGGCCCGGAGGAAGGCCGCGAACTCGCCCTGCGGAAGCATCACGACCTTGGTGAACTGTTCCTTGTCCATGCCGAGGAGGGACTGCAGCTCCAGTCCGGCCTCGTCGTTGCGCGCCGACTTCTGCACCCACTCGGCGTCCACCCGTTCGCTGAGGAGGGTGCGGGCCTGTTCCGTGGTGGTCCCGTTCCCGCGTCGCGCCGGCCTGTCCCACGCGGGTGACCGCACCACGCGGAAACGACGGTCCGCGACCGAGAATTCGAGGGACACCTCCGGAGCCACCGATTCCGCAGCATGGTCGCTGCGGAGCCTCTTCGCCGCCTGACGGGCGCCGGGGACCGACCCGTAGAGTGCGAAGCACACGGCGTCGAGGACGCTCGACTTCCCGGCCCCGGTGGGACCGTTCAGGAGGAACAGGCCCTGGCTGGACAGCGCATCGAAGTCGACGCTCTGCCGGTCGGCGAAGGGGCCGAAGGCCTGGATCTCGAGGTGGTGCAGTCTCATGCGCGCGTCCTAGCGTTCGTGGGCGAGGGTCAACGCGGCGTCGACGGTCGAGCGGATGAGCGCCTGCTCCTCGGGAGAGGCACTCCGGCCGCGGACATGGTCGAGGAAACCGCAGCAGATCTCGGCGTCGTCCCGCGCCTCGGCGATCCGCTGGCTGTACGTCCGCGCGTCCTGTCGGTCCCCGCCCTCCGGGGCGAAGGAGAGTACGAGGGTGTCGGGGAACCGTGTCCTCAGGCGCTCCATGGCGCGCGCCGGCCGCTCACGGTCGGTGAGGGTGATGGAGCAGTAGGCCGATTCCGCCCAGGCGAGGTCGTCGCGTTCCAGGAGCTCGTCGAGGGTGCCGGTGAGCACGGCGAGGTTGCGCGGCGCCGGCCACTCGACGGGCCGGACGGCACCGATCCCGTCCGCGCCGACGTCCAGGAGCCACGCGCCCTTGTGCTGGTTCGCCTCGGAGAAGGAGTACGCGAGGGGCGACCCCGAGTAGCGCACGGTCTCGGACAGCCTCTGCCTGCCGTGCAGGTGGCCCAGCGCGCTGTAGTCGAAGCCCTCGAACAGCGCGAGCGGCACGGATCCGAGGCCGCCGATGGCGAGGTCGCGCTCACTGTCCGAGCCCTCGCCCCCGGCAGCGAAGGTATGGGCCATCACGACGGACACCACGCGGCGCTCCCTGCTCCGGAGCGCGATGTCCTCGCGCACGCGGTCGAGGGCGGCGCGGGTCACGGCGGTGTGCGTGGTGCCGTCCGCCTGCAGCGCCTCCGCGACGACGCGGGGTTCGAGGTACGGTACGCCGTAGATCGCGAGTTCGGCCTCCGCCCCGAGCGGCCAGGTCACAGCCGTGCCGATGTCCTCGATGCGCGTGCGCAGGTGCACGCCGCCGCGGGCGAGGATGCGGCCGCCGAAGCCGAGCCGCGTGGCCGAGTCGTGGTTCCCGCTGCTGACGACCACCTGCGCGCCTGCGACGGTGAGCCGGTCCAGTGTCTCGTCGAAGAGGGCGACGACGTCCACCGCCGGCAGTGCTCGGTCGTAGACGTCCCCCGCCACGAGGACCACGTCGACTGCTTCCTCGCGCACCGTCTTCTCGAGGTTGTCGACGAAGATCCGCTGGGCGTCGAGGGTCCCGGTCCCGTGGAAGGACCGGCCCAGGTGCCAGTCTGACGTATGGAGGATCCTCATGGATTTCACGCTACCGCCGCATGCCGACATTCGGAGGATCAGCGCTCGGCGGGCCCGGAATCCGGGTCAGCGCACCGGCCCGCTCGGGGAATCGTCGCCCCGGGAGGCGTCGTGTCCCGAGGAGGGCAGTGCATCGAAGAAGGATTCGGCGTCGCCGGCAGGGCGCTCCGTGCCGCCGGCCCCGGGGGCGTCGTACTGGGAGGTGCCCGGCTGGGCCACGGGCTGCTCCGCGTCCTGCTGCGCATCCTGCTGGTGCACGGCGCCGTCGCTGTCGCCATGCGGCGTCGCCGGAACGGTCTTCCCCTCCGTGCGGGACGGGCGGCCCGAGTCCAGGCTGCGGTAGACCAGTCCCGCGATCACGCCGCCGACCACCGGTGCGGCCCAGAACAGCCACAGCTGCTGGAGGGCCCACGGCTCGGCGAAGACGGCCGAGGCGGTGGAGCGGACCGGGTTGACGCCGCCGTTCGTGACGGGAAGGAGGAAGGAGAGCAGTCCGGCGTAGGTGAGGCCGACGGCGAACGGCGCGAGGTCGCGCCCGCCGCGCTGCGACCGCGCCCCGAGGAAGACCGCGACGAGGAGTGCCGCCGCGACGACCTCCAGCAGGAAGGCGCTGGTCAGGGGGAACTGCGCCGCCGAGTGCTCACCGAACCCGTTGGAGGCCGAACTGAAGAACCCTCCGATGTCGGAGAGCTGAGCGTTGGCGCTCAGGACCAGCCAGATGAGCCCCGATGCGGCGACCGCGCCCAGCACCTGGGCCACGAGATAGGGCAGCACGGACTTCCAGTCGGTCCGCCCCGCCACCGCCGATCCGACGGTGACGGCCGGGTTGAAGTGGCCGCCCGAGACGTGGCCGAACGCGATCATCGCGGCGACGACGGCGAACCCGAAGACGAGGGTGGGCTGCAGCGACGTCTCGGTGGCCAGCATCGTGGCTCCGAGGCCGACGAGGATGACGAGGAAGGATCCGACCCCCTCGGCGATCGAGCGTGCCGCGAGTCCTGGTGCACGCCGGGTACCGTCCTGAGCGGTACCGGTGGGAACGGCGTCCGCCGTCGTCGTGTGGTGGGTCATGGATGCGCATTCCTTCGATCGGTGCTGCAGTGGGACGGCCCGGAGGGTCCGGGCCGCGGACAAGCCTTCCATCCTAGTCTGCACGGCTGCTGGGAGCTCCGGTGGCTCTGGTCCGTCCTACTCCT
>NZ_CP024915.1:1479826-1479898 GCF_002953615.1 Arthrobacter agilis
GGGAGACTCGGCGACGGCGGCGCGGATGAAGTAGCCGACGACGATCAGGACGACGGAGAGCAGGAACGGGAT
>NZ_CP024915.1:1479998-1484203 GCF_002953615.1 Arthrobacter agilis
GCGCCAGCCCCATTCGAGGAACGCCTCGGGGGACAGGGAGCTGCGCAGCAGGAACAGGACCAGGGTGGCCAGGATCATGCCGACCGGGACGCCGATCTGCGGGTAGGCCCCCCAGAAGCCGCGCTTGGCCACGGGTGCATGCTCGACGGCCATGAGGGCCGCGCCGCCCCACTCCCCGCCGGCGGAGAAGCCCTGCAGGATGCGCAGCAGCATGAGGAGGATCGGCGCCCAGACGCCGATCTGCGCGTAGGTGGGCAGCAGCCCGATCAGGGCCGTGGATGCGCCCATCATGATGAGCGTGAAGACGAGCATCGCCTTGCGGCCCATTCTGTCGCCCAGTCGGCCCGCGATGACCGCGCCCAGGGGCCGGAAGAAGAAACTGATACCGATCGTGGCCCACGCGACGAGCTGGGCGAGCCCGGGGCTCTCCGTCTCCAGGGGGCCGAAGTAGACGGTCGCGAAGACGAGTCCCGCCGCCTGAGCGAAGATGAAGAAGTCGTACCACTCGATGGTGGTGCCGACCATCGTCCCCGCGAGGACCTTGCGGTCGGCAGCGCTCATGCCCCGCCGTCCGGTGGGCTCTGCCCGTTCTGAAGCCAATGCCATGAAAAACCCCTTTGTCTTTCGGTGCGTGCTGCTGATCCTCCCGGGCGGTCGACGTCCGGAGGAGGCGCCGGGGCGCCATCGAGTACGAAATCGTATACGAATGGTAGGCTCCGTGCAGGGAGCGGTCAAGGGTCCTTCCCCGCCCTCGCCGGGACGCCGGGAACCCGGACGCCGCTCCGAAGAGCCCTTTTGGTCGTAGTGTTCACGGACCGCACCCTGTCTCCGGTGGATAATGCCCCACAGTCCTCAGTACTGTTTGAGCATGGCCACCTCCCTCAGAAACAGCCGCGCAGCCGCGCTTCCCGCGAAGCTCTCCCGATCTTGGCTGCTGGCGTCCGCTGCTTCCGAGGACACGTTCATCCCGGCCCTCACGTCCGAGGCCGATTCCGTGGTGTTCGACATGGAGGATGCCGTTCCCGCGGCGGGCAAGGCCGAGGCCCGCGAGCGCGTGGTCGAGGCGCTGTCCACCGGCATGACGGCCTGGGTGCGCGTCAACGGCATCGAGACCGAGTACTGGGCCGAGGACCTCGCGGCCCTCTCGAAGGCACCGGGTCTCCGCGGCGTCATGCTGGCCATGACGGAGAAGCCCGAGCAGGTGACCCACACGGCCATGCGCCTCCAGGCGGGTACGCCCGTCCTCGCCCTGATCGAGTCCGCGCTCGGCATCGAGAACGCGACGGCGATCGCCAGCGCGCCCGGTACCTTCCGCCTGGCCTTCGGCGTCGGCGACTTCCGTCGCGACACCGGTGCGTCCGATGATCCGATGGCGCTCGCCTATGCGCGTTCCAAGCTCGTGGTCGCCTCGCGCGTCGGGCAGTTGCCCGGCCCGATCGACGGCCCGACGGTCGGCGCCCTGGGAGAGGAGCTGCTCGAGGCTTGCAAGGTCACGGCTTCCATGGGCATGACCGGCAAGCTGTGCCTGCTCACGGACGCGACCGACACCATCAATCGGGGACTGTCGCCCAGCGAATCAGAGATCAACTGGGCTGCTGAACTGCTGCGTGAGCACGCCGCGGGTGCCGTGGTGGGCGACGGCTCCTACCTCCCCCGCCTCGCACGGGCGCAGAAGATCTCCTCGCTCGCCGACTCCTACGGTCTCTGGAACGCCTGAGCCGGAAAGATTCCTCGTCCTCCTGCATCCAAACGGCTGCGCCTCCGGGTATTACCGGATGTCAGTGGAAACAGCCCCCGAAGGGGCCGGGTCGAGGAGATGTCATGCAAAGAAGCCTGTACGCCGTAGGAGCCGCCGCAGTCGTGGGAGCAGCGTCCATCGCTGCTCCAGCAACGGCCGCAGAAACACCAGCCGTCGCATCGCTGTCGGTGCTTCACGGCGTTCCTGATCTCACCGTCGATGTGTACGTCAACGGTGCCCTCACGCTGGACGACTTCGCTCCCGGCGAGCTGGCCGGTCCGCTGGAGTTGCCGGCGGGGGCCTACCAGCTGGCCGTCACGGCGGCGGATGCAGCCGACGCGAGCGCGCCGCTCATCGGTCCTGTCGACGTCAACCTGGCGGCGGGCGGGAACTACACCGCGACCGCCAATCTCGATGCCGAGGGGAACCCCACCGCGAATTTCTACACCAACGACCTCTCCACCGTCGAGGCCGGCAAGACGAGGGTCACGGTCCGCCATGTCGCAGCCGCCCCCGCCGTCGACGTCCTCGCAGGGGGAGCGCCGATCCTCCAGAACCTCAGCAATCCGGGTGAGGCATCCCTGACCACGGACGCCGGCACGGTGTCGGCATCGGTGGCTGCCACGGGCACCACCGCTCCGGTGATCGGCCCTGCGGACCTCACCCTCCCCGAAGGCACATCGACGATCGTCTACGCCTGGGGCAGCCTCGAGGCGGGGAACCTCGCGCTGGCCACACAGGTCATCGAGGGCCTCCACTCCGCTCCCGGTGCCGTCCCCGGCGGTCAGTCCGGCCTCGCGGCAGAGGACGACAACGGAGCCGCCGTCGGCATCGGTGCCTTCCTGCTGGTGCTGCTCGGCGGTGCGGCAGCGGCCTCCCGCCGGCGGGCCGTCCGGGTCTCCAGCTAGCCGTGCGGGGTGGGGAGGCGGCGTCGCCTCCCCACCCCGCGGAACCGTTCTCGAAAGGAAGATCCGAGACAGTGCAGTCCAGTCAGCGAGGAATCACCGCAGCCCTGCTCGCCGCCGTCGTCCTCGCCGGGTGCGCGCCGGGCGACACCTCGGCACCCCCGGAGCCGGCGCCGTCCATCTCGTCACCCTCGGCGGTTGCACCGGTTGCACCGGTTGCACCGGTTGCTCCCGCGGCCGACCCGGCGGCCCCGGCGACGGGCGCCACCGGCGTTCCCGTCCAGCCTGCAGATGCGGCGCTCAGGCCGGCGGATGCGGCTCCCGTGGCACTCGACATCGCGGGCACCGACATCTCGGTGAGGGTCGTCGACGTCGGGATCGATGCGAACGACGCCATGGAGATACCCGACAGTTTCTGGGAGGCCGGCTGGTACCGGTACGGACCCGCCCCCGGGGCTGAAGCCGGCAACGCTGTCCTGGCAGCCCACGTGGACAGCCTCACGGAGGTCATGCCCTTCGCCCGGTTGAAGGATGTGCCCATCGGCACCATCGTCACCATCACCCTCGACGACGGGCGGTCCCTCGGTTACCGGGTCTCCGACGTGCGGAACATCCCGAAGGCGACGCTGGACGGATCGGAGATCTTCGCCCGCGACGGCGACCACCAGCTCAGGATCATCACGTGCGGAGGGGAATGGCTGCCGGACGAAGGCGACTACGAGGACAATGTCGTGCTCACTGCCCTGCCCCTCTGACTTGCCGCGGTGAGGGCGTAGGATCGCAGGACGCCGCGCCGGTGCGGCCCCCGCGCTTGAGGAGTGGACCGTGGCACCTCCGGGCCCTGAGTGGACGAGGGAGCTCGACCTCGAGTTCTCTGCAGGAGACGAGGGTGCCATGGCGGCTGCCTACCGGAGTTTCTCGCCCCTCGTCCACACGATCGCGCTCAGGTCGACGGGTGACCGGGCGGCGGCTGCGGACATCACGCAGGACGTGTTCGTCAGGGCCTGGCGCTTCAGAAGCAGCTTCGACCCGGAGTCCGGCACGGTACCGGGATGGATCCTGGGGATCTGCAGGAACGTCGTCCTCGACTCCCTGTCGGCGAAGGGCAGGCAGCAGCGATTGGTGATGCACTCGGCGGCAACCCCCGAAACCGGCGTCACCCGGGATCACGGGGTTGATACGATCACTGACCGGGTGGTCCTGGGGTCCGAACTCGAACTGCTCGGCGAGCCGCAGAGTTCGATCCTCAAGCTCGCCTTCTACGAAGACCTGACGCACCAGCAGATCTCGGCCCGCCTGAATCTCCCCCTGGGGACCGTCAAGAGCCACATACGGAGAAGCCTTGTGCACCTGCGGCAACGATTGGGGGAATGGAATGCAGCATCTTGACCCCGACCTCGTCGGTCTCGCTGCGCTCGACGAGCCCCTCGATTCATGGTCACGGGAGCACCTCGGCCTGTGCCATGCCTGCTCCACCGACGTGGAGGAGTTGCGGAGCGTCGTCATGGTCGCGAAGGCCGACGGGTCGACGACCGTGCTCGAGCCGCCGGGACCGGCGGTCT
>NZ_CP024915.1:1484440-1494557 GCF_002953615.1 Arthrobacter agilis
GGACACCACGCCGGACACGTACGAGGATCGGGTCCTGGGGTGCCTGCTCGGCACGATGGCCGGGGACGCCTACGGTGTCCTCACCGTGGCGGGCGACGATCCCGCGACCGCCCTCGACGAGCCGGGAGCCGTGGCCGTCTCCGACGCCACGCAGCTCACGCTCTACACCGTGGACGCCCTCGTGGAGGCACTGGAGTGGGCGAACGACGGCGTCGCCGCCGACGAGACCGCCTGCGTGTGGCTCGCCTATCTCCGCTGGCTCTCGCGGCAGGGCGAGCACCTGCCGCCGAACGCACCGGTTCCTCCGCCGAGGTGGCTGGACCGGCAGGAGGAGCTGGTGGCCGTCCACGATCCCGACGCCGAGACCGTCCGCGCCCTCCTCACCGGCGACATGGGGACGTTCGGCCGCCCCCTGAACCTCCGGGCGCAGGGACCGGGTGCGCTGATGCGCTCGGCCCCGTTCGGGCTGGTCCCCCGGATCCCCGCCAGCATGGTCGAGCGCCTCACGCTCGACGCCGCCGCGCTGACGCACGGCTCGCACTCCGCCCGGGCCACGGCAGGCCTCCTCAGCGCCGTGATCCGCTCGTTGGCGATCGAGGGGACGACCCTGGACGAGGCGGTCACCACCGCCCGCACCGGTGAGCGGGGTTCCGCAGCGGACGCCGGGCACGATGCAGGCCGCGCGCTGGCCGACGGAGCGGACACCTCCGGTGCCGGGTCGGACGGCACGGCAGCCGACGGAGCGACGGCGGCCGGCACGTTCGAGGCGGCACTGCAGGCGGCCGTCGAGGGCGCCGACGAGTCCTCGTCGCCGCGGGACCATCTCGTCGCGGCCCTCCGGCATGCGGCGCACGCCGGCAGGCCCGATGCCTCCCCGGTGGTCGCGGCGTCCCTGGCAGGCGGGATCGTCGGCGCACTGCACGGCACACGCGCCCTGCCGGCCGGCTACCTGACCTCGCCGGGGGTTCCCGCCGTCGTCCGCTCCATGGCCCGGACACTCCTGTCCGCGACGACAGGCACCTGAGTGCCGCGGCGGGCCCGCGACGGCGGCAGCGGCCCGACGACGGGCCGGGACGGCTCGGACGCCTCGGACTGGGATCCGTCCGCCCTCCCCCGTCTGGACGGCCGTCGCTTCCTCGTCACGGGCGCCAACGCCGGTCTCGGCTACTTCGCCTCGGAGCAACTCGCGGGAGCGGGCGCGAGCGTGGTGCTGGCATCACGCAGTGAGGACAGGGCACGACGCGCGATCAGCGCCATCCGGGGCGTCCACCCCCGCGCCGACGTCACCTTCCAGCTCCTCGATCTCGCGGACCTGGCATCGGTCCGGGGCGCGGCCGCGGCGATAGCGGCCGGCCCGCCCCTGACCGGCCTGCTGGCCAACGCCGGGGTGGTCGGGTCCCGCGAGGAGCGCGCGACGGCGGACGGCTTCGAGCTCCAGTTCGGTACCAACCACCTGGGCCACTACGCCCTGATCGCCCTGCTCCTCCCCGCGCTGGCCGCCGCCGGGACCAGGATCGTCCACCTCGGCAGCATCAGCCACCGCTGGGCACGCCTCACGCCGTCGTTCCTCGAGCCGTCGTCGTACCGCGGCTCCGTCGCGTATGCGACGTCGAAGCTGGCGGTCACGGCCTTCGGGTTCGAGCTGGCCCGGCGCCTCGATGCGACAGGGAGCGCGGCGACGAGCGTCGTGGCCCATCCCGGCCTCGCACTCGGGATGCTCACGCCGGACCGGCCGGGCGTCGCGGCCCGCAAGGACGCGCCCCGGTGGCGGCGGACCGTCCTGGCGCACGTGGCGCAGGGGAAGGACGCCGGGGCGTGGCCCCTCGTCCGCGCGACGGCCGATCCCGGGATCCCGAACGGTGCCTACTGCGGTCCTGGCGGCGGATTCCAGCTCACGGGACCGCCGGCCCTCGTCCCGGCGGAACCGCACGCCCGTGAGCGCAATGCCGCGTCGCGGCTGATCGACCTGTCGGCCCGACTCACCGGCGTCCCGCTGCGTCTCTAGCCGGCCGCCGGGCTCGCGGCGGGCCAGCGGTCGCCGGTCATCTGCAGGAACTCGGCTTCCGAGAGCACCTCGATGGCCTGGCCCCGCTCGTGCAGTTCCAGCACGCGCCGGGCCTTCCCGGTCACGCGTCCGTTGCGCAGGTCGGATGCGACGAAGCCGTCCCCGACCACGAGGACGGTGGTCCGTCGGGTGACGGAGCTCGCCGGTTGTGCGCCGAGGTGGGCTGCCCGTTCCTTGGCCTGCGGCCGCGGGATGCCGAGGGTCCCCGTGAAGACGACCGTCTGTCCGTACAGCGGGTGGCGCGGATCGGCCTGGGGATTGGCGTGCGGATTCGCGCCCTCCTCCGGCCAGCCGGACCAGCCCGACGGCGACGAGCCGCGATTCAGTGCGGTGCGCGTGGCCTTCGACAGCTCGTCCACGCCCGGCGCGTAGGCCTCTGCCCGAGAGAGCGGCAGGCCATGGCACCCGAGGACGTCCTCGACGGTGCCTGCCTCGTACCGCCGGGCGAGGTCCATCATGATCCCGGCGCACGCGCGCGCGTCCTCGACGGCGTCGTGGTGGTTGAGCAGCGGGACCCCCGCCGCTTCCGCGACGAACGGCAGCGAGTAGGACGGCAGGGAGTAGCTCTTGCGGGAGAGCGCGACGGTGCACGCGTAGTCCCAGGCAGGGCCGGCGAGAGCCGACACCTCCAGCGCGGACCGGATGACGCCGAGGTCGAAGGCCGCGTTGTGCGCCACCAGCACGTCGGAGCCGATGAAGCCGCCGATCTCGGGGAACAGCTCGCCGAAGCGGGGTGCGTCCTGGACCATGCCCGACGTGATGCCGTGGATGGCGATGTTCCGCGAGTCGAAGTGGTCGTGGCCTTCCGGCGGGCGCATCAGCCAGGATGCCTCCTCGACGATCCGGCCGTCCCGGACCTTCGACAGGCCGACGGCGCACGGGGAGCCACGGAAGCCATTCGCAGTCTCGAAGTCGATGGCCGTGAATGCGATTCCCACGCAGCCAGTTTACCGCCGTTGCCCGTCCCGCCCGTTCACCCGATGTTCACCGGTGGCGGGGTCCTCTCGACGGCTGGGCGTCCTACCCTGAGTCATGGCCCGCATCGACAGCTCCCGCCGGTGGTACCTCTTCGACTACGGCAACGTAGTCTCCACCGCCCCCACGCCGCAGGACTGGGAGCTGCTCGCGGAGGCGACCGGTGTGGAGGGCCTGCACGGGCAGGCGTCGACCTACTGGCAGCACCGCCACGCCTACGACATCGGGGCGCTGACCTCCGAGGACTACTGGTCCCTCGTCACGGGCGGGCGCGTGGGCAGCGCGCGCTCCGCCTGGCTCGACGTCCTGGACGGCAACCAGTGGTCGCACCTGAACCTCGACACCCTGGATGTCCTCGAGGACCTGGACAGCCGGGGCGAGCGCCTCGCCCTGCTGTCGAACATGCCGGCGGCCATGGTGGCCCAGCTGGGCGACGCCCGCTGGACCCGGCTGTTCCGGCACCGCTTCTTCAGTTCGTCGCTGCGCCTCGTCAAGCCGTCGACGGCCGTCTTCGACCATGTGCTCACGGAGCTGGCGGTGGAGCCGGGCCTCGTGACCTTCGTGGATGACACCCCGGCGAACGTCGCCGCGGCCCGCGCCCTGGGCCTCGACGCCCGGCTGTTCGAGCCGGCGTCGGATCTCGCGCGGGTGCTCGCAGGACCTGCGCCCGACCGGGTCCTGTCCGCCGTGGCGCCCGCGCCGGGGACGGAACTCAGCCTGCCGCCCCGCGCAGCGACCCGGGAATGAGCAGGGTCAGCGCGGCCTGCAGTCCCCGGACCTCGGCCACCCAGTCGGGCCGGACGAAGTCCTCCCGCGCGAGCAGCAGGTTCTGGAGCACCTGCACCTCTCCCCGTCTGGCCTCGGCCAGCGCGGTCCCGTTCGGGACGTAGCCGAGCCGGCGCGACACGCCGAGCGACGCGGCGTTCCACGCGACCGCTCCCGACACGGCCGACGTCGCGCCGAGGTGGTCGAAGGCGAACTGGAGCACGGCGGCGCGCATCTCCGTCCCGAATCCCCGGCCGTGGGCGGCCCGGGTGAGCCAGGATCCCGTCTCGACACGGCGCAGCAGCGGGAACGAGCGCGCCGCCAGGTCCTGGACGCCGATCACGCGGCCCTCGTGCAGGACCGCGAAGTTGACGGTCCACTCCCCTGCCGAGACGCCCGCCCGCAGGCGCCACTGGTGCTTGGCGGTCTCCGTGATCAGCACGTCGCGGGGCGCGTCCGTCCAGGGCACGCTGAAGGGCATCTCGGCGGGATCGTGGATCCCGGCGAGGACGGCGTCGACCAGCCCCGGCAGGTGCTCGTCCCGGACCGGCGTGAGGACCAGGCGCGGCGTGGCGATCTCCAGCCCGAACAGCGGCCAGACCTGCACGAGCGGGTCCGTCGCGTCGACCATGCCCGGGGCCGGCGTCACTGCACGCGCTTGTCCGCGCGGTGCTTGCGCACCTTGGAGACGACGAAGTACACGGCGAACAGCACGACGGCGACGATCACGATCTTCTGGAAGACATCCGCGTACTGCTCGACGATGTGCCAGTTCTCCCCGAGGTAGAACCCGGCCAGCACGAAGAGGGAGTTCCAGATCAGGCTGCCGGCGGTCGTGAGCAGGAGGAACTTGCCGACGGGCATGCGTTCGATGCCCGCCGGGATGGAGACGAGGCTCCGGAACAGCGGGATCATCCGGCCGAAGAACACGGCCCGGTACCCGTGCCTGTTGAACCAGTCCTCGACCCTGTCGACGTCCTCGATGTCGATGAGCGGGACCTTGGAGACGAGGCGGCGCATGCGGTCGCGGCCGAGCCACGCGCCGAGGGCGTACAGCGCGTAGGCTCCGACCACCGAGCCCAGGGTCGTCCACAGGATCGCCTCGAACAGCGAGAAGTTGCCCCGGCTGGCGGTGAACCCGGCGAGGGGCAGGATCACCTCGCTCGGCAGCGGAGGGAAGAGGTTCTCGAGGGCGATGGCGAGCCCGGCGCCGGGCGCGCCGATGGTCTCCATGAGGTTCACGGCCCAGTCCGTGACTGCGCCGAGGGCCGATCCGTCCGACGTGGGGCTCGCCGTCGTCGCCTGGACGGCCTGGACAGTCTGGATGATGCTCACGGTGGTATTCGTCCCTCTCGTTGTCCGTCCTGCTGGACGGACGGCGTGCGGTGCTGGTTGGTCTACTCGGGTTCGTGCTGCGCTGCCGTCCTGCCCGGCGCTCTCAGGACAGGGCGTCGACGAGGTGCGGCAGCAGCGCCCGGAAGGCGATGCCGCGGTGGCTGATGGCGTTCTTCTCCTCCGGCGCGAGTTCGGCGCAGGTGCGCTGGAGCCCCTCGGGCACGAGGATCGGATCGTAGCCGAAGCCACCTGCCCCGCGGGGGGCGGTCAGGAGGGTGCCGCGCAGCTCTCCGCGCTCCGCACGGCTCCCGCCGGAAGCACCCGGTCGTGCGAGGGCCGCCGCGCAGACGAACGCCGCTCCCCTGCGGTCGGCCGGGATGTCGGAGAGCTGCGCCAGGAGGAGTTCGAGGTTCGCGGCATCGTCGCCGTGCCGCCCGGCCCAGCGGGCCGAGAAGATGCCGGGCGCTCCGCCGAGGACGTCGACGGCGAGGCCCGAGTCGTCGGCGACCGCGATGAGCCCGGTGGCCTGCGCGGTCTGCTCCGCCTTGAGCAGGGCGTTCTCCTCGAAGGTCACACCGCTCTCGACGACGTCGGGCGCGCCCGCCGAGGCGGCGTCGACGACCTGGGTGTCGACGTCGAGCCCCGGCACCTGGCCGCGCAGCAGCTCGCGCAGTTCCCGCAGCTTGCCGGCGTTGCGGGTGGCGAGGACGAGCCGGGGTGCATCAGCCACCGGAGGAGTCCCGGAGGGTGTCGAGCTGGATCTGGGCGAGCTGCGCGGTGCCGAGGAGCGCGAGGTCGAGCAGGGCGTCGAGTTCGGCGCGGTCGAAGGGGGCGCCCTCCGCGGTGCCCTGCACCTCGACGAACGTGCCAGATCCGGTGACGACGACGTTCATGTCGGTCTCCGCGCGCACGTCCTCGACGTACGGGAGGTCCAGCATGGGGACGCCGTCGATGATCCCGACGCTGATTGCGGCGACGGTGTCCGTCAGCGGGGAGGCCGACGCCGGGATGAGCTTCTTGTCCTTCGCGTAGCGGATCGCATCGGCGAGCGCGACGTAGGCGCCCGTGATCGCCGCCGTACGCGTTCCGCCGTCGGCCTGCAGGACGTCGCAGTCGAGGACGATCGTGTTCTCACCCAGCGCCTTCGTGTCGATGATCGAGCGCAGGGAGCGTCCGATCAGCCGGGAGATCTCGTGCGTGCGGCCGCCGATCCTGCCCTTGACGGACTCGCGGTCGGAGCGGGTGTTGGTGGCGCGCGGCAGCATGGCGTACTCCGCCGTCACCCAGCCCTTGCCCTCGCCCTTGAGCCACCGGGGCACCCCGCTGGTCAGGGACGCCGTGCAGAGCACGCGCGTGTTGCCGAACTCGATCAGCGCGGACCCCTCGGCCTGCTTCGACCAGCCGCGGGTGATGCTGATGTTGCGCAGCTGGTCGGGCGTCCGTCCGTCCGCCCGCAGCACGGGGGCAGCGGTGCCGGCGGAGGGAGGCAGGGAGGGGGAATTCGCGGGGGTCATGACTTCCAGTCTAGACGGGAGCACATGGGAGATCGCTGGCAGTGCCGCAGTGGACGGTCGACCGGCGACCGGCTGCCTGCCGGTTCAGACGGTGTAGGACACCCCGGCGACCGCGACGGCGAGGTGGCCGTCGTAGCTCTGGCGGGCCTCGCTGACGGCCAGGTTCGCGTCGTTCCACACGGGCAGGTGGGTGAGCAGGAGCCGTCGGGCGGCCGCGCGGGTCGCCACGTCCCCTGCCCGCTTACCGGTCAGGTGCACACCGGTGATGGCGTCGTCGCGCCCCTCGTGGAACGCGGCCTCGCAGAGGAAGACGTCCGCGTCCCGGGCGGCTTCCACCAGTCCGTCGCACGCGTCGGTGTCCCCCGAGTAGGTGAGGACATGGGGGCGGAGGACACCGTGCTCGTCCGTCTCCGCGACCTCGACGCGCAGCGCGTACGCCTCCTCGATGGGATGCAGGACCTGGAACGGCGTGATGGTGAAGGGACCGACGGTCACCGGGTCCCGATCCCGCCAGGGCTGGAAGTCGAAGTCCTCGTGCATGCCCGGGTCGAGCTCGAGCCCGTAGGCGCTCGCCATCCGATCGGCTGTCGCGGCCGGCCCCCAGACCGGGATGCGGGGCAGGCCCCAGCCCGCCGGATCCCAGTGGACGGCGACGTGGAGTCCGCATAGGTCCATGCAGTGGTCCGGGTGGAGGTGTGAGAGGAACACCGCGTCGATCTCGCGCAGGTCCATGTACCGCTGCAGCGCGCCGAGCGATCCGTTGCCGAGGTCGAGCAGGATCCGCCAGGTGCGGCCCTCCCACTCGGCGCTGAGGAGATAGCAGGAGGCCGGTGACTGCGGGCCGGGGAAGGACCCGCTGCACCCCACGATGGTGAGTTTCATGCCCGGGGGAAGCCGGCGGCGGCGATCATCTCGGGGGTGATCCGGGCGAGGCTGCCGGTCGGGTACTGCGCGGCGACGTGGTCCACATGCTGCACGCTCAGCACCTCGGGGCCGAGGAACCGGCGCGCCAGCACCTCGAAGCTCCCGGCGTCGCCCGTCGCGATGAAGCGGTGCACGGCGGGATCCACGCTGTCCCGCTCGAGGTCGTGCGAGACCAGCGCACGGTAGACGTCCTTGGCCGTCTCCTCCGCGCTGGAGACGAGGGTGACGGCGTCGCCCATGACGTAGGAGATGACGCCGGTGAGCAGCGGATAGTGGGTGCAGCCGAGCACGACGGTGTCGACGCCCGCCTCCTTGAGCGGCTCGAGGTACTCCTCGGCCGTCCGCAGCAAGGCCGGACCGCCGGTGATGCCGGCCTCGACGAACTCGACGAACGCCGGACACGCCACGGAGGTCACCTCGAGATGCGGGGCGGCCGCGAACGTGTCGTCGTAGGCGCGCGATCCGACGGTCGCCGTCGTGCCGATGACGCCGATGCGACCCGAGCGGGTGGCGGCGACGGCCCTGCGGACGGCGGGCTGGATGACCTCGATCACCGGGATGCCGTAGCGGGCCGTGTAGCGCTCGCGCGCATCGCGGAGCACGGCCGCCGAGGCCGAGTTGCAGGCGATGACGAGGAGCTTGACGCCCGAGTCCACCAGTTCGTCCATCACCCCGAGGGCGTGGGCGCGTACCCGGGCGATCGGCAGCGGTCCGTAGGGGCCGTTCGCGGTGTCGCCGACGTACATGATCGATTCGTGGGGCAACTGGTCGATGACGGCTCGTGCAACCGTCAGTCCGCCGACGCCGGAGTCGAAGATGCCGATCGGCGCTTCGCTGCGGTCCGTGTTCGCTCGCTCTGGGCTCATGATCCTCTGAGAATATGACGTGCTGCCCCCGAAAACTATCCGCCGACCCGTGGGGTATGTCACAGGACTCCCCGGCGGGCCCGGGCGGGTCAGCGCTCGAGCCGGGCGGCCTTCAGCATCGCCTGCACCAGTGACTCCTGCAGCCAGGTGATGAAGTTGTACACCAGCGCGAGATAGGACTCGACGTTGTCGACGTCCTTCGAGTCGGCGATGTCATGGAGCCGCTCGGCGTCCTCCTCCGTCTCGATGGCGAGCCGGTCGGCGAGGACCAGGCGGACGTCGTTGAGTGCCTGCGCGAAGAGGCGGGCCTGCTCGTCGTTGAGCGTCATGGGGCTCGACTCGATCAGGAGCGCCGTGCCGCGCAGCGCGCCGATCTTCTGCTCGCGCAGGGACCGCTCGGTCAGCCGCCGGAAGGCAAGCGCCTCGTCGTCGTCGCCGCGCACGGCGTCGGGCAGCAGGCGCCGGACGGCCGAATCGTCGGGTGCTGTCGCCTCGGCGTCCGCCCCGGACATGCCCACGAGGGCGGCCAGGGGGTCCTCGCTGGGGCCCGTCTCGGGTTCCAGCATCGAGATGACGTCGTCGAGCAGGGCGCCCAGGAGCCGCGCCTCGCCCGGTTCCAGCGCACCGGTGATGCCGCGGCGCGTCGATTTGAACGGTTTCGCCAAGGGGCCTACTCGCTTCCGGCTTTTTCGAAGGTCGCCCACAGTCCGTACGAGTGGAGCGCGACGGTGTCCTGCTCCACCTTCTCCCGGCTGCCGGAGACGACGGCGGAACGGCCCTGCTCGTGGACCTCCAGCATGAGCGTGCGCGCCTTGGCCTCGCTGTACCCGAAGTAGGTCTGGAAGACGAAGCTCACATAGCTCATGAGGTTCACGGGGTCGTTCCAGACCACCACCACCCAGGGCTGGTCCAGGTCGGTCTTCTCGGCCGTCCGCACCTCTTCCTGGGTGTCGGTGCCGGTTGCAAAGCCTACGGTCATATCCCTCATTCTAGGTGTGATGACCCGGCCCCGGTGGCCGGGTACTCTCACGGCGGACGCCCGGCTATCGTTCTGTGGGTGACCAAAGCCCTGACCACAGATCCTCCGGCCGACGCCGGTCCGACGCCCGCGGCGGTGAACGCGGCGAACAGCGCGCTCTTCACCGACCAGTACGAACTCACCATGCTGCAGGCCTCGCTGCACTCCGGGGCGGCGCACCGCCGCTCGGTGTTCGAGGCCTTCGCCCGCCGACTCCCCGCGGGCCGGCGGTACGGCGTCGTCGCCGGGACCGGACGCCTGCTCGAGGAACTGGCCACGTTCCGTTTTGACGACGCGCAGCTCGCGTTCCTGAGCGATCACCGGATCGTCGACGACACCACGCTCGCCTGGCTGGCCGGCTTCCGGTTCTCGGGCTCGATCTCGGGCTACGCGGAGGGCGAGGCGTACTTCCCGAACTCCCCGATCCTGACCGTGGAGTCGACGTTCGCCGAGGCGTGCATCCTCGAGACGCTCATCCTCTCGATCCTCAACCACGACAGCGCCATCGCGTCGGCGGCGTCCCGCATGACGGGTGCGGCAGCGGGCCGGCCCTGCATCGAGATGGGCTCGCGGCGCACGCACGAGGAGGCAGCCGTGGCCTGCGCGCGTTCCGCGATCATCGGCGGCTTCGCCAGCACGTCCAATCTCGAGGCGG
>NZ_CP024915.1:1494802-1507628 GCF_002953615.1 Arthrobacter agilis
GGAGACGTTCTTGGCGAGCTGCCCCCGCAGTTCCGTGAGCTGCCGGTGGTCGACGATGATCGGCTCGGCTGCAGGAGCTGCCGTCGGCCTGCCCTTCCGGCGGGACTGCTGCTCCTGCTGGCGCTGGCGCAGCAGCTGGCCCACCTGGTCGGCGTCGAGCAGGCCAGGGATCCCGAGGAAGTCGAGCTCCTCCTCGCTGCCCATCTCGCCGCCCGTGCCGAACTCGCCGCCGTCGAACAGGACGCGGTCGAAGGACGCCTGCGACTCGAGGGCCTCGAACTTCTGCTTGGTCAGGGCATCCGACGCCTTGTCCTCGCGGTTCGCGGCCTCCATCAGCCCGTCCTCGAGGCCGAAGCCTTCGTCGTCCTTCTCGGGGCGGTCGAGGGCGTGGTCGCGTTCGAGTTCGAGCTGATTCGCCAGCGCCATGAGGTTCGGCACCGAGGGCAGGAAGATCGACGCCGTCTCGCCTCGCCGGCGTGCACGGACGTACCGGCCGACGGCCTGGGCGAAGAACAGCGGCGTCGCCGTCGAGGTGGCATAGACGCCGACCGCCAGTCGCGGGACGTCGACGCCCTCGGACACCATGCGGACCGCGACCATCCAGCGTTTGTCCCCCTCGGAGAACTCCTCGATCTTGGAGGAGGCCTTGGCGTCGTCGGACAGGATGACCGTCGGGGACTCGCCCGTGATCTTCTTCAGCTGGCCGGCGTAGGCCCGCGCGTCGTCGTGGTCCGTCGCGATGACGAGGCCCCCGGCGTCGTGCACGGTGCGCCGCACCTCGGTGAGCCGCTTGTCGGCGGCCGCGAGGACGGCGGGGATCCATTCGCCCGCCGGGTTCAGCGCCGTGCGCCAGGCCTGGGCCGTGATGTCCTTGGTGACCGCGGCCTCGCCGAGCGACGCCGCCATCTCCTCGCCGCCGCTCGTCCGCCAGCGCATCTGGCCCGAGTAGGCCATGAACATGACGGGCCGGACCACGTGGTCCCGGAGCGCCTGGCCGTAGCCGTAGGTGTAGTCGGCGCGCGATCGGCGGATCCCGTCGCGGTCCTCGGCGTATTCGACGAAGGGGATCGCGGCGGTGTCGGACCGGAACGGCGTCCCGGTGAGCGCGAGGCGTCGGGCCGCGGGCTCGAAGGCCTCCCGGATACCGTCGCCCCAGGACAGCGCGTCACCGCCGTGGTGGATCTCGTCGAGGATCACGAGGGTGCGGGCCGCCTCCGTCTTGGCGCGGTGCAGCATCGGCTTGCTGGCGACCTGCGCGTAGGTCACGGCGACACCGATGAACGCGCCACCGTGGCGGCCGTCGGCATTCTTGAAGTTGGGGTCGATCGCGAGACCGACCCGCGCCGCGGCGTCGGCCCACTGGCGCTTGAGGTGGTCGGTCGGAGCGACGACCGTGATGCGGTTGACGATGCCCCGGTCGACGAGCTCGGTGGCCACGCGGAGCGCGAAGGTCGTCTTGCCGGCGCCCGGGGTCGCCACGGCGAGGAAATCGCTCGGGGACTCCCGGAAATACTTCTCCAGCGCTTCGCTCTGCCACTGGCGCAGCTTGGGGGCGGTCCCCCAGGCTGCGCGCTCCGGATATGCGGGAGGCAGGGCTGCGCCGGTACCGAACAGGGTGTCACTACTCACGCCGGGACAGTACCTTCCATTGACTTGCTGGGGGTGAGGCCGGGGCCGTCATCCGATGACCGGGCCCCTCTCAGACCCGAAACTATACCTGCTGCCGTGAACACCCACAGAGCGAGCCAAATGGCAACGAAGGTGGGCACGTGTCCTGGATCCGCCGGGTCGTGCAGGAGGGCGAAGAGCGCACCCGCGCCGGCGGTGCCTGCCACACCGCCGAGCTGGTCGGAGATCTGCAGGGCCGCGGAGTTACGTCCCTGTTCGGTGGCGGCCGAGAGTTTCAGCACCAGGACCGAGGTGCTCGAGAGGGTCATCCCCATGGCGAAGCCGGACAGCCCCCAGACGACGACGAGGACCCAGAGCGGGGCCTCCGTGGCCGTGGCGAGGGCGAATCCCCCGAGCGAGAGGGACAGCACGGAGGAACCGGCGACGAGCAGCCACTGACGGCCGAACGTGACCCGGGCCTGCACGAAGGACCCGGCGCTCCAGCCGAGGGCACCTGCGCTCAGGGTCAGGCCGGCGGTTCCCGGGTCGATACCGCGGGAACTCACGAGCATCAGGGGGATGAAGGCCTCGGTCCCGAAGAACGCCACATTGACGATGCCTCGCGTCGCGATGATGCTGGGAAGCCCGCGGGCCAGGACAAGGGTGCCCCGGGGCAGGAGCGCGGGCAGGACCGCGAGCGCGACGACCACCCCAGCGGCTGCCAGGACCACGAGTCCCACCAGGGTTCCGGTTCCAGGATCATCGGTGTCGGCGAGCCGGACGACCGCCCACTGCGCGGCGAACACCCCGCCGGCCAGCGCGAGACCACGGACCACCCGCGCCTTCGCCGGAGCGGCGTCGGCCGCCGCCATGGCCCCGAGCTCCCTCGTCTTGGGCCATACGATCACGACGGCGGCGATCACCACCGGGGCGACGCCGAGGAACACCCACCGCCACCCGAACTGCTGCGTCACGAAGCCGGCGACCACCGGGCCGATGAGTGCCGGCAGCACCCACGCGGCTGCCAGCCAGCCGAACACGACAGGTTGGGCCCGCTGCGGGAAGGACCGGCCGATCACGACGTAGACCGCCACGATCATGAATCCGCCACCGAGGCCGGACACGGCCCGCCCCACGGTCACGAGCCAGAAATCCGGGGCGGCTCCTGCTGCGAGCAGCCCAAGGATCATGAGGGACATCCCGACGGCGAGGGCCGGCCGCGGTCCCTTGCGGTCGCACCAGGACCCGGCCACCACGGTGCCCAGCAGCGACGCCGTCAAGTACATCGAGAAGGCCAGCCCGTAGCTCGATTCGCCCGAGAGTTCATCGGCGACCACGGGCATGGCGGTGATGACCGCCATCGCCTCGAACGCGGCGCAGGTGATGATCGCGAGGATCCCGATGGTGAGGGGGCGGAGCTCGGGCGACATCGCTCCGGCGGCCTTGCTCGCGGTCTTCTTCATGCCACCTTGTCCTGCTTGTTCGGGTTCGTGTCCGGGTACGTGTGTGTCGTCGGACTCTGTTCGGGTCCTGGCTCGAGTTCCGGGTCGGGCTCGGGTGCGCGTCCTGGCTCGAGTTCCGGGTCGGGCGCGGCTGCGTGTCCGGGCTCGAGTTCCGGGTCAGGCTCGGGTGCGTGTCCGGGCTCGAGTTCCGGGTCAGGCTCGGGTGCATATCCGGGCTCGGGTGCGTGTCCGGGCTCGAATTTCGGACTCGACTTTCGGGTCAGGCTCGGGTGCGTTTCCGGGTGCGTTTCCGTGTGCGTCTTCGGTCAGGCCGGTGTCGCTTCGGTCCTGGGACCCGCCGTCCTCAGGCCGGCCGTGACGACCGTGGGCGCTCCTCGCTGCGGGCACGCCCCGGCCGACGCTTCCTCCCGGAAGCGCTGGGTGGAACCTGTTCAGCCCTCGGGCTTGTCGTTCCCCGGGCGGAGGCCGTTGTAGATCTCCTTGCACTCGGGGCACACGGGGAACTTCTCAGGGTCACGGCCCGGGGTCCACACCTTGCCGCAGAGTGCGATCACTGGCTCGCCGGTGAAGGCCGACTCCATGATCTTTTCCTTGCGGACGTAGTGCGCGAACCGCTCTGCGTCACCGGGCTCGACTTCCTGGCGTACTTCCTCACGTTCGATGGTCGCCGTGGAGCCGCCCATGCCGGCGTCGAGGGGATCGTTTGCGAAGGGGTCTGCAGGCATCGTCATGCGTCCAGTCTATCGCTCGGCCGGGCGACAGGCAGGGGCGCGAGGGATGACGCGCCGTCGACGGCCGCGGAAACAATTCTGCTGTCATATCCGATTCTTCGTGCGGCCGCCCGTCGACCGGTTCATTCCCTCCCCGAATTGTCAGTGGTGGAGGCGACAATAGCGGTATGAGAAATTCGGCGGAGCAATTGAGGGACATGGGGCGGATCAACGACCGCATCACCTCACTGAGCGCCGAGAAAGCCCGGATCGACGCAGAGCTGGTCGACGCCGCCAATGAATTGCGTGAACTCCTCGAAGACCGTTTCCTGCAGGATTTTCCTACCCCGAAGCTACCCCCGGAGAATGGGCGGGGGGATTCACGACGGCGGCGGACCAACCTCGCCGATACGGCAACCGCGACCGAGATCGCATGCCTGCTGCGCATCAGCGAACGGTCCGCCCACCGCCTCGTCCAGCACGCGGCACTCCTCGCCCAGCATCACCCGAGGACACTGACGGCATTGCGCACCGGCACGATCACCTGGGCACACGCCACCACGCTCCTCCACGAGTACGCCGGACTGCCCGCCGGCACTGCCGCCCGGATCGAGGACGCCCTGCTACCCGTGGCATCCGCCACCACGGTGCCCCGGTTGTCCTACCGGGCCCGCCGCCTCCGCACGCAGGCCCATCCCACTACCCTCGAGACCCGCGCGCGCAACGCGGTCGATCACCGGCGCGTGGACCTCGAACCCGCCGACGACGCCATGGCCTGGCTCCACATCCAGCTTCCCGCCACCGACGCGGCAGCCATCGACACACGCCTCACCACGACCGCCCGGGCTCTGCAATCACCCGGCGAACACCGCACCCTGCCCCAGCTCCGCACCGATGTGTTCACCGACCTCCTCCTCGCCGACTGCACCTGTCCCACCACGGAGGCCGCGGAAGGAACGATTCCAGCAGGAGCAGGAGCAGGAGCAGGGGCTGATTCGGCCACAGGTGCCGGAACCGGCGCAGGTGCTCGCTCCAGCCTTGGTCATGACGGTGGTACCGGGTGCCGGCTACACGCAGACGGTTACAGGGTCCGTGCCTCCATCAACGTCACCGTGCCGGTCCTGACACTCCTCGGGGTCGACGACGCACCTGCAGACCTCGAAGGATACGGTCCCGTCCCCGCGGACATCGCCCGGCGCCTCGCCGCCCATGCCCCCTCCTTCACCAGGTTGCTCACGCACCCCGAGACGGGTGCAGTCCTGAGTGTCGGTCGGACCACCTACGCCGTGCCCGCGGACCTCAAGAAGTGGTTGCGTGTCCGCGATCGAACCTGTCGGCACCCGGGCTGCAACGTCGCGGCGTCACGATGCGAACTCGACCACACCCAACCCTGGTCCCAGCAGGGCACCACGACGCAGACCAATCTCGCCCACCTCTGCCGCAAGCACCACATGCTCAAGAGCGAGGGCATCTGGCATTACCGACAGTCCGACGCCGGCACCCTCACCGCAACGTCACCGACAGGCCGCACGTATACCAGCGAACCCGAACCACCACCCTTCTAGCGCGGATGTCGCGGAGAGATGTGCCTGCTCATGGGTCGTGCATCTGAAGCGCGTTCCGCGTGCCGAATCAGCGGGTGGGCGCTTCGCAGCCGATACCTGCTGGGTTCTCGATGCAGTTCTCACTGACGCTGTGGCCCTTGGTACGCCAGATGCTCATGAGGTGTGGCGCGGACACCACAGCAGCCTCGCCTGCAACGGGCTGGAACGGGCCTCCGTCCACCGAGTAATCGCCGGCGAAGTAGGTGGTCAGTGTGAGATCGAAGTCGCCCGTCTGCGCGTACTGGTGGCTGGTCGGTGTCCTGGTGTCGAACGCGTCGCCCTCCACCGGCCCACCGGGAGTCGTGGTCGTCGCTGTCGTTCCGTCCCCGTAGTCCCACTGATACGTCACGGGCCGGGCCTTGAGCACGATCGTCGCGTCCTGGAACTCGAAGGTGAACTCCTGCTCCTGGGCTTCGGCGTAGATGTTCGAGTGGGCGTTCCGTAGACCGAAATTCAGGGGTTGGGAGATGATCGTGGCGGCCAGGACCGGCCGCTTCTGGAACTCCTCGAGGGTGATCACGATCGGCGCTTCCTCGGCGGCAGGGGCTCCCGCGATCGGCGCTTCGGGCACCTCGCCCGGATACATGCACGACGAGCGACCAGTAGGGGTCTCGGTCGCGGGCTGCACGTTGTTGTTCACCTCGATCCAATTGACGAGGACGCCGCCGTCGCGGGCATCGCACTGGGCGTTCATAGTAGGACAGGTTGCGGGGTCCAGATCGCTCCCGACCGAGGCAGTGCAGGCTCGCTCGTATACATAATCGATGCCGTCACTTGTCGGCAGCGCCGCGGCCCCGACTGCAGGCACGATTGGATCTGTCCGCGAACCAAGGGACGCGGAGCCTGCCGGTGTTTGCGATGGCGATGAATTAGAAGCTCCAAACTCATTATCCTCGGCGAACGCAGACGGAACGCCACTTTGCGCTGAGGCAAAAGATGAAGAGACGAGCTGCAATATCAGCACAGGAACAACTACCCACAGCCGCATACCAGTGTTTGGTCGCATCACGTTCCCTCCGGTCTCCCGAAATCAAGCATTAGCCAAGCGCCGTTCTCAAAGATGGAGAAAGTTACGTTCACAGACGCATCCGGGGAATTACCGAGAGATTTGATCCCGGATTTTTCATGATAGGTGAGGTCGGTCTGCTGGTAGTTAACAAAGGACTGAACCGATCCGGATGTATTAAGGCGGAAATCAGTCTCGAAATCGATAACCTGGAAATTGCCCCCAGTCATCCAACCGCCGTCCGAGTAGAAATCCCCAACGACTTGGCGAGTTTGAGCACAAGTTTGACACCCCGGGTCGGTCACTTCGTCGTATGGTGCCCAGTCATTTGTTTCGTAGCCATAGGAGAACAACTCGAACCAGTACTTGGTGAAGGCCTCCAGGCCCTCCTTCGAGTTCTCGTCCGCAAGAGCAGGCTTGACGGGGACCGGGACATTGGCAGCAGGACCGGCCGACGACGCTGGGGCCACCGGAGCTGTGGGGGTTGGCGCACCCGTGGTGGGTGCTGCCGGCGATGACGCCTTCGCAGTCGTCTGATTGGCTGAAGGATCGCCGTCGCCCTGGCATCCCGTCAGCAGCATCACCGCGATGACCGCTCCCGCCAGCGCCGGCGTTCCCCGCTCCCGGCTCCTTGCACCCACAGAGAACACGGCACGCCCCCATCGAAGTCGGTCACCTACCCGGAATCGCCCTAGCATAGCCCCGAGCCATCGGGCAGCTACAGGTTATGCACAGACCAAATCCGTGAAAATTCCGACGTCCGGAGCAACCCTCGCCAGCCGTACCGACTCCGCTCAGGTGCTTCGACCCCGCCGGGCCGATTAGCACTCACCGGTTGGCGGACACCGACAGCAGCAGTTCCGGAGCCCTGCGGTCGTACCATCGACCTCCGGAGCGGATCCCTACGACGAGCAGGATCACGCCGAGCACCGATCCGATGACCAGGGTCAGCCAGCCGAACAGCGCGTCTCCCGTGACGAAGTACACGATGGCCAGGATGATCTCGGGCAACGCGAGCAGCAGCATCACGAACCAGCCGATGAACTGCACGGCGAACATCGTGAAATTCGTCCCCGGCGGCGTCTTGAAGGCGCTCTCGCCGGGCAGTGGCACGTTGTAGGTGTACCGGGCCGACACGACGCTGGCCAGTCCCGTCCCCGTGAGCAGCAGTCCGATCGACAGGCCGAACAGGACCGGCAGGTCCTCGGCACGCCCCGTGATGAGCGGCGGCACCACCGTGAACACCAGAGTGATGGGCAGCGCGAAGACCAGCAGGGCCGCCGCCCGGCCCAGACGGTCATCACGTCCGCTCACCCCGGTGGAGAGGTGCAGGCTGAAGGCGGTGTTGTCGTACGAGATGTCGGCGGAGATGGACCAGGCCAGCAGGAACGCGGTGATGGGTCCGAGGAAGGCGAACCCGCCGCCCGATGCCCCTCCGGAGAAGTAGAGCAACACGGCGATGAACGGGATGACGATGAGCGAGGCGAAATACCGCGGGTCCCGCAGCCAGTAGGTCAGGGCCCGGGCAGCGATGGCACCGGCGGGCGTCGACGGGAACCGGCCGAGCCAGCCGAGGTTGCCACCCGCTCGTTTGGTGACCGCGTTGTAGGGAGGAGTGACGAGGGCGTGACCGAGGCTGCGGCTCCACAGCACCAGGAACAGCACCAGGGTCGCCGCACCGATCAGGAAGCGTACGACGGCGAGCCCGGGCTCCCCCGCGGCGACATCGGCCGGGGCCGCCCACAGGACGCCCAGTGGAGTCCAGGCGAGGACGTCGGCAAGGGACGCGGCGAAGCCGGGCGAATTCTGGAAACCGGCCGTCACTCCCCCGATGATCGGTCCGAGGAAGATCAGCGGGATGAACGCCACGATGCCGTTCACGTCCTTGAAACGGCGCGACCCCGTCATGGAGGACACGGCCGTCGTCACGAGGCGCGACGCGACGACGCACAGCAGGACGGCCACAAGGCCACAGACCAGCGCGGTGAGGGCGGCGGCGGGGTAACGGATCCAGGTGGCCACCTGCGCCAGTGCGGCGATGAGCGTCACCACTCCGGGGATACCCAGCAGCCCGCCGAGGACGAGGCCGGCCAGCAGTTGCCGCATCGGGATCGCGAACGTCACGAACCTCGCCGGATCGAGCGTCATGTCGATGCCGGTCGCTGCGATCGGGATGATGATCCAGCCGAGCACCGCCGCCGATCCGCCGATCACGAGGATCGTGCGGATGAGGGAGACGTCCGCGGTGCCCAGGAGCACGAGCGCGACCACGATGACGGACAGCAGACCCAGGCCGTACAGGCCACCCAGGATCACGCCGATCAGCTGCGCGGTGCTCCGCTTGAACGAATTGCGCAGCAGGAGGAGCTTCAGCTTCAGGAGGTCCGCAACCACGACAGCCCTTCCGACGTGTTGCGTCCCCCGACCAGCTCGACGAAGCGCTCCTCGAGCGTCGCCTCTCCGCGGACCTCGTCCACCGTCCCTGCGGCGAGGACGGTGCCCGCAGCGATGACGGCGACGTGGTCGCACATGCGCTGCACGAGGTCCATGACGTGGCTCGAGACGATGACCGAACCACCGGAGTGCACGTAGCCCGCGAGGATGTCACGGATGTTCGCCGCCGAGACGGGATCGACGGACTCGAAGGGCTCGTCGAGCACCAGCAGTTTCGGGGCATGGATGAGCGCCGACGCCAGCGCGATCTTCTTCGTCATGCCCGCCGAGTAGTCCACTACGAGCGTTCCTGCGTCACCGGTGAGGTCGAGGGCGCGCAGCAGGTCCCCTGTCCGCTCCATGACGGTCTCGCGGTCCATGCCGCGCAGCAACCCGGCGTAGGTGACGAGCTGCTCGCCGGTCAACCGGTCGAAGAGCCGCACGCCGTCGGGCAGGATGCCCATCAACTTCTTGGCCTCGAGGGGCTCGGCCCACACATCCACACCGTGGACGAGGGCCTGCCCGAAGTCGGGACGCAGCAGGCCCGTCGCCATCGACAGGGTGGTGGTCTTGCCGGCACCGTTCGGTCCCACGAGCCCGTAGAACGAACCCGGCGGCACCTCGAGATCGACACCGTTGACCGCGATCTTCTCGCCGAAGCGCTTGGCCAGTCCGCGGATGCTCAACGCAGCCGTGCCGGCCTTCGCCTCGGGATTGTTCTCGTCGGACGGTGGTGGCACAAGGGAACTCATGCTTCCACGCTAGCAACGCGCCCTCGCGCCTCTCGTCATCCCAAAGGAGGAGAAGGCACGCCCGTCAGAACGATCCCGCGCGTTCGTACTGGGGCGCCGGCACCAGGTCCTGGCCGAGCTCGTGGGCCGCCCGCATCCACCAGTGCGGATCCCGCAGCGCCGCCCGTGCGATCAGGACGACGTCGGCACGCGCGTTCCGGATGATCTCGTCCGCCTGGGCCGGCTCGCTGATCATCCCGACGGCACCGGTGGGCACGCCGGAGGTGCGCACCTCCTCCGCGAGGGCGACCTGGTAACCCGGCCCGACCGGGATGGACGCCGACGGTACCGCGCCACCGGACGAGACGTCGACGAAGTCCACGCCCTCCTCGGCAGCCCGCTTCGCGAGCCGTGCGGAGGTGGCGCCGTCGAGTCCGCCCTCGGTCCAGTCGGACGCCGAGATGCGCAGCAGGAGTGGCATGGTCTCCGGAACGGTGCGGCGGACCTCGCGGATCACGTCGAGGGTCAGCCGGAAACGCGCCTCCTCCGAGCCACCCCAGCCGTCCGTCCGGGTATTCACCAGGGGCGAGAGGAACTGGTGCAGCAGGTAGCCGTGGGCTGCGTGGATCTCGAGGGCGTCGAAGCCGGCGTCGACGGCGAGTGCGGCGGCTGCTCCGAAGTCGCGGACGACCTTCTCGATATCGTCCTCGGTCATGGCGCGCGGCGCCGCGTACCTGCCGAACGCCTCGTCGGTGGGAGCGAGCGTCTGCCAGCCGCCCTCCGATTCCGGCACCGAGCCGTTCCTGCCGCTGAACGGCCAGTAGGTCGACGCCTTGCGGCCCGCATGGGCGAGCTGCACGGCGGTCTTCGTCCCGACGGCGCTGTGCTCGTGGATGAAGTCGTTGATGCGGCGCCACGCCTCGGCCTGCTCGCGCGTGTAGATGCCGGCGTCGCGGGGGCTGATCATCCCCTCATGGCTGACGGCCGCGGCTTCCGTGATGATCAGCGCCGCACCGCCCGTCGCGAACTGGCCGAGGTGCACGAGGTGCCAGTCGGTCGGCACGCCGGCCGCGACGGCTGGATCGCAGGAGTACTGGCACATGGCCGCGACCCAGCCGCGGTGCGCGAGGTCGAGGGATCGGAGCGAGATGGGGTCGAAGAGGCCGGAGGTACCGGCCGCTGCAGCTGGAGAGGTCATGCCATCCTCGGGATCGGGAACTGGGTCGGAACGTGTGGATCGGGACAGGGCCCGGACGACGCCTAGAACAGGGCGCGGGCCAACGCCGCGCGGGCCTTGGTCACGCGCGGGTCGGTGACGCCCACGACGTCGAACAGCTCGAGCAGGCGCTTGCGCGCCGCTTCCTTGTCCTCGCCGGCGGTGCGTCCGATGAAGGCGATGATGCGGTTGAACGCGTCCTCGACATGGCCACCCGTGATGTCCAGATCGGCGACGGCGAGCTGGGCGTCGACCGCGTCCGGCTCGTCAGCCCCGCGCTGCCGCACGTCCGCGGCGTCGAGGTCCTGGACGCGCTGCATCAGTTCCACCTGAGCGAGCCCGGCCTTGGCGTCGGCGTCGGCCGGCTGCTCGGCGAGCGCCCGGCGGTAGGCCGCCGCGGCAGCCGGATAGTCGCCCGCCTCGATGGCGTCGAAGGCCGCCTGGTGCAGCGGCGACAGCGGCGGCTCCTCCGCGTCGGCAGGACCGGGCTGGGAACCGTCGTTGAGCGTTCCGGTCACGCCATTGGCCTCGGCGACCTTCATGAGCTCGTCGAGGTACGCACGGATCTGGGGGTCGGGCAGGACCCCCTCGAACAGGGGTACCGGCTGTCCCTTGACCACGGCGACGACCGTGGGAGCGCCCTGCGCCTGGAACGCCTGGGCGATCTGCGGCTGCGCCTGGAGGTCCACATTGGCCAGGAGGATCCGTCCGTCGAACTCCACGGCCGCGGCTTCGAGGACGGCCGTCACCTGGTTGGACTGCTCGCTCCAGGTGGCCCGGAGGTTCACCACCACGGGCACCTGGGACGAGAGCTGCACCAGCTGCGGGAACGTCTGCTCCGTCACCTCGACGATGTACGGGCTGGGCGCCGCGGACGCCTGTCGCGCCGCTGCAGGGCGTGCGGCGGCGTCGGCGCGTGCCTTGAGCGCGGACAGGTCCACCGCTCCCCGCAGATTCATGCTCGACGGCGGCATCCCGCCGCGCTGTGCTGGTGTGGACAATGCTCTGCCTTTCTCTGACTGCTGGTGGTGGGACCCGGGTCGCATCCTGCCGGTTCGGCTCAGCGGAGCGTGGCGGACAGCAACTGCTGGGCGGCGCCGATGACCCGGATCCTATCGTCGCTGCCTGCGGGTGGTACGTACATCATGACGGCCTCGCCGTAGTTGACGTCGATCCCCTTCTCGCTGGTGTCGGTGCCGGTCAGGGACTGGTACACCGTGCCTGTGAGGTCGATCGTGTCACCGGCGGCCTTGGGCACGCTGGAGTAGGTGTGGGTGAGGTAGCCGAACACCATCGCCCCGCCGTCGCCCGTCAGCAGCGCCTGGGTGCGGTCCGCCTGGGACTGGTGCGTGAAGGTGATGTTCGCGGCCGTGTTGCCCGGGTCCGCCACGACGCCGGCCTGGAACCCCGTGATCGCCTCCGCGAAGGAGTTCTCCTCGAAAGTGCCGGCATTGGCACCCGCAGGGGTCGTGAGGAAGTCGGCGATCGAGGCGACGGCACCCTGCGGCGCGACCGCGAGTGGCCCGGACGCGTCGAGCGGGATCGGGCCGGCCGCGCCCGGCGCCGGCGGCGACGGGAAGGTGCTGCCCGGGAGCATCTGGACCGCGGAAGTCAGCCTGTAGTTGTCGCGGGGCGTGTCCTGCACGAGCAGCAGGGCCTGCGGCACCGCGTTGTCGTCGCCCTGCGTCAGCGCGACGATCGTCCGGGGCCATTCGGCGCCGGTCGGGATCATGTCCAGCAGGACCGGGTCGGCGGCGACGGGCGCGGGAACGGCAGCGTTCTGGTCCTTGGCGCGGACGGCGTAGGAACCGGTGCGCAGGTCCAGCGCAGCACCGGCGACCCGGGGTGCGAGGAGTGTTGCGTCGGCGGCGGCATCGGCGTCGGACACGGTCGAGGCGACGGCATCGAGGATGCGTTCGAGCTGGCTCTCGACGACGACCGGCGGACCGCTGGCCTCGCTGCCGGCCGACGGCGCGCCGGTGGCAGCCGCGGTCGGGGAGGCGGTGGACGTGGAGGCGGTGGACGCGGAGGCGCGGAGGCGGTGGACGTGGAGGA
>NZ_CP024915.1:1507728-1530766 GCF_002953615.1 Arthrobacter agilis
CGGGGTGACCGAGGGCGACGGCGTCGTCGTCGCCATCCCCGGCGCGATGCCCAGGAGCGATCCGGCACCGACCAGGCCCGTGACGATCAGGACGGGACCGGGCGCTGCCATGGTGGCCGTCGCGCCCCCCTTGCCGGCCTGTGCGTGCCTGCGGGCGTAGGCCCGGGTGCCCTCGGCCGCGTCGGTCCCGCGGTCGCCCCGACTCCGCGGTGCGATGAACAGGAGCGCGATGCCGAGGACGGTGACGAGCGCGCCGCCGATGACCAGCGGCAGGGCGAAGGGCGTCGACTCGTCATTGGGTCGCGTGACCGAGACCTGGCTCGGCGCAGGATTCTGGCCGTCGGCCGCGAGCAGGATGGACCAGTCGCCTTCCGCCGGTTCGCTCCAGCGGTAGGTCAGCGTGCCGTCGCCGGGCTCCTCGCTGACCCAGAGGTCGCTGCCACTGGGATCGGGCACGCTCGCCTCACCGTCGGAGTACTCCGAGGTCAGCGTCTCCTCGCTGATGTCCGTGACGCTCAGGTGGGCGGCCGCCCCCACCCATGCCTCGACGTCGGAGGCACGGCCGACGGCGAGGGTGAAGGGGCCGTCCGCCTCCACGGTGACCTCCACGGGTCCGCTCGTCCCACCGCGCGCGCCGGACTCGATCACCGTCACGGGTGCCGCCTGGGTGTCCTGCGCGAGACTCGCGGTCACGGTCTCGGCGGGAGCCCACACGGTCCGCTGGCCGATGCCGAGGAGCATCAGCAGGAGCCCTGCCACGATGATCGGTACTGCTGTCTTTCCGCGCACTGATTGCCTATCGTCGTCCGTTACGGCGGACCGCATGGCCCCTTCCGCTCTGATGGCCCGGCGCAGCATGCCGCGCCAGGCCACTCAGGAATAGTCACCCAATGGTAACGAACATCGCCCGGCCGGACCGGTCACGCGCACAGGCCCACCCGCACCAGAGTGGTCCGGGGGCGCGCGGCACACGGCGCGGGACCGTGTTCGTCAAGAACGCCGTCCGGATCCCCCTCACTGTTAGGGTTTCGCTAGTCGGACCACCCGCGGTGACAGCACCGGACACGTGAAAGCAGAGCTCTTCGTTGACAGACCACCAGGACGTCCCGCTCGACCAGCCGCTCCCGCGGCCCGAGCCGACGGGGAGCGAGGACGCACCGCTCCCTGCGGGTCCTCCGATCGGTGGAACCCCTCCGTCGACCCTGCGGTCGCTCTTCGCCGTCGCACGCCGGGCGCTCCCGTCGGCCCAGCCCCGGCCGCGCTTCGAGTTCCCGCCGGAGCGCGAGCCCGATCCTGTCGCCGTGGACCCGGACGTGTCGCTGAGCGACGAACGGCTGAAGTTCGGTGGCGCCTATCCCCGGAGCATGCGCGCGCACCCCATCCACTTCGGTTTCATGATGAGCGTGGGCGTGGGGCTCGCGCTCCTGGCGTTCTTCATCATCACGAACGTCGGCCAACTCCTCGTCTGGATCGGGGCGGCGCTGTTCATCGCGCTCGGACTCGACCCGATCGTGCGGTGGCTCGAGACGAAGCACGTACCGCGGCCGGCGGGCATCGCGGTGTCCCTCTCGATCCTCGTCGGTATCGTGGCAGGCTTCTTCGCCCTCCTGATCCCGACGATCGTCAGCCAGACCTCGCAGATCGTCGATCGGGCCCCGGGCTACGCGGACGACTTCCTCAAGTCGGAGTTCTTCACCACGGTGGACGCACAGTTCCAGTTGCGGGACCGCGTGAGCTCGGAGATCGACAGGTTCTTCGCCAACAGCGAGGCGGTCGGCGGCATCTTCGGCGGCGTCCTCGGGGTGGGCACCGTGATCCTCAACGGACTCTTCGGCACCCTGGTGATCCTGGTCCTCGCGCTGTACTTCCTCGCATCCCTGCCCTCCATCAAGAAGTGGGCGTACAGGCTCGCCCCCCGCTCGCGCAGGCCCCGCGTCGAGGTCCTCTCCGAGGAGATCACGCGCAGCGTCGGCATGTACGTCATCGGGCAGGCCTGCGTGGCACTGCTGAACGGCTCCTTCGCGTTCATCGTGATGTCGCTCGCCGACGTCCCGTTCTCCGTGCTGCTGGCGTTCGTCGTCGCACTCCTCGCCTTCATCCCGCTCGTGGGCGGCACGATCGCCGCCGTCCTGGTCAGCCTGATCGCGCTCACCGTCGGCTGGCACACGGCCCTGCTGTTCGCGATCCCCTACGTGGCCTACCTGCAGTTCGAGGCGTACTTCATCTCACCGCGCATCATGCAGCGCGCAGTCGCCGTACCGGGCGCGGTCGCGGTGATCGCGGTGATCGCGGGAGGCAGCCTCCTCGGCGTCCTCGGCGCGTTGATCGCCATCCCGACGGCGGCGGCCGTGATGCTGCTCCTGAAGGAAGTCTTCATCGCGCGCCAGGACAGCCAGTAACCGCTTCCGAGCTCAGCCTGCCGGTGACGGCGCGACGGCGGCCGGTCCCAGCCACTGCGAGGGCAGCGGCAGGGACAGCTCGGGGCGGACGACGCCGACGATCTCGTTGAGCGCCCGGGCCGCGTACTTCTCCCCCACCCACAGGTGCTTGGCCCCGTCGATGCCCGTCACGTCGGCCTGCGGTACCCGCGAGAAGCGTGCCGCGGCGTCGTCGGGCACCAGGTAGTCGTCGAATTCGGGGACCAGGACCTTCAGGGGCAGTCCGCTCGCGCCCCAGGCATCGAGATCACCGTCGTCGGCGCGGTGCAGCGGCGGCGAGAGCAGGATGGCCCCCTCGATGAGTTCCGCCACCGGATCCGTGGCTCCGTACTTCAGGCACAGTTCCGTCCCGAAGGACCAGCCCACGAGCCAGATGTGATGGAGTCCCTGCGCCACCGCCCAGTCGACCGCGGCCTGCAGGTCGAGGCGTTCCCCGTCGCCGCCGTCGAACGCCCCCTCGCTGCAGCCCCGCGGCGAGCACGTGCCGCGGGTGTTGAAGCGCAGCACCGCGATGTCGGCGAGGGCGGGCAGCCGGAAGGACGCCTTCCGGTACACGTGGGAGTCCATGAAACCGCCGTGCGTCGGCAGGGGGTGGAGCGTCACCAGGGTGGCGGCGGGGGCGCGTCCTGCGGGCGCCGCGAACTCCCCCACGAGGGTGAGGCCGTCCGCGGTGCGCAGTTCGATGTTCCGGCGGTCCGCGGGGAGTACCGTCGACGCCCGGATCTCCACCGCCTCGTCGCTGGTCGTGAAGGTGTAGGAGGGGGTATCGCTGGCCATCCCCCCAGTCTAGGTCGGCCGCGTTCCGCCCGGCTGCACGACCGGCAGGACGACGGGTAGGACAACGGGCAGGACGACGGGCTGCACGGTCGGCAGCGCATCAGTAGCGTGTCGGCAGGACGACCGGCAGCGCATCAGTAGCGCGTCAGTAGCGGAAGCTCCGCGTCTGCCAGCACCTCACATGCCAGTGCCGCCGGTCCGCGAGGGCCGTCTCGGGTCCGAACAGCGAATCCTCGCGCCACACGACGAGGTGGGCGATGCCCGGCAGGATGGCCGAGTTGCAGCCCGGGCAGGTGTAGGTCTTGGCCGCGTTCCGTTCGGTGATGCGCCGGACCGACCACTCGCCGTCGGGAGCCGACTCACGGAGCGGCAGTCCCGCGCGGGCCCGCTCGAGGTCCACCTCCGGCGGTGCGGCCCACTTGGGTCGGGCGGAACCACGCGGGCGGTTCGGACGGTTGGAACGGGGCACCGTCCCAGTCTGCACGATCGACGGGGAATGCGCGGACCGGTGCTACCGGAGCCTGCGTCCGTCGGCGCCCCTCCCGGTCCTGGTGGGGACGCGAAGGGTCGCGCGTCGGGGGACCCTGTCAGCAGCGGTTGGCGCGCTGGGCCGCCGTCGAGGGATTGTTGAAGCAGGTGCTGCCGGTTCCGCGGGTGCTGACGGTCACGACGGGCGGTCCGGGCACGGTGGTCTCGGTGACGATCGGGTCCAGATCCTCTCGTGCGACCGTGATCACGGGGGCGGCCGGAGCAGAGACGCTCTCCACGTCCTCGGTGGTCTCGCCGTCGGCCGTCGTGATCTCGGGGGCGATAGGGGCGCAGGTCGTGGTCACGATGTCCTGGCCCGGCAGCGTCTCGACGGTGACCTGCGGCGGACCGGCGATCAGTCCGACCGTCGCCACGAGCGGCTCCGCGGCGGTGGTGGAGGTCTGCACCCGCGGATTGGGGGCTACCGGGAAGACGACCAGTTCCAGCGTGCCGGGTCCGCCGCCGACGTACCGGAAGGTGCTCGTGGTCGTCGTCGTCATGGTCCGCTGCTGGTAGGTCACGATCTGCGACTGCGTGGTCAGCTGGGTGCTGGTCCTGGTGAACGACGTCGGCTGCGTGGTGGTGACGCACGACTCCTGCTGCTGGGTCGAGGTGAAGACGTCCGTCACCGGCGTCGTCGTCGTGATGACGGTCTGCCTCGGCTGGGTCGTCGTGGTGACGCGCTGCTGGGGCGTGGTGGTGGTGGTGATGACGGTCGTCGGGGTGGTCGTGGTGGTCACGACGGTCCGCTCGCACCGCTCGACGCCCCGTGTCCCGTTCTCGTTGTTGACCCGCTCGCAGTTGCGCGTGCCGGGTGCGTCGGTGCTGATGGGTGTTCCACGCTCGGTGCGGCTTGCGACCTCGGGTGTCCCGGCGACGACGACCGGAGTTGCCGTGGCCTCGCCGGCGTCGACCTCCTCCGAGGTCACCTCAGGTTCGCCGCGACGCTCACCCTCGACGACGACGGGGTCCCCGACGTCGCGCGTCTCCGTCCGCACGCCCGGTGCACCGGTCGGGACGACAGGCGTCTCGGTCGTCAACGGGGAGTTCACGGGCACCGGATCGCCCAGCGAACTCGTCGGACGGCCGAACGGCCCGGTGATCGAAGTGGTCACGACCACGACGCAGCGGTCCTGTCCCGGCAGTGCACCCTGGGTGAACTGGCCGCCGGCCTGGTCGCAGGTGTGCTGCCGGGTGTGGTCGGCATGGGCGGCCGGCGCGAGCGGTCCCACCGCACCGCCGACGAGGAGAGCGACGGCGGCGACGCTGGTCGCGAATCTGCGTGATCTCATGGTTGTGTTCCTGCCTCGCGACGTCGCGGGTAGTCGGCTCATGTGGGATCTTCGGGGAGGACCAGGCGAAGGAGAACGATCGCATCGGATTCCTGCGTGGCGGCTCCCCTAAAGTCTGAGCGGGCAGGATGGTGCGGACAACGCCCGCAGATACTCGTCTTCCCCGGAGGGGCGCGTATTCTGCGGCCGGCGCTACTGGCCTCTCGCCCGCACGCCACTCACGAGGTCGTGGACGGTACCCGTCGGGTTCGGTGGGCGTGCCATGCGCCCCTAGAATGGACAGGTCCTGCGCACCGATGGTCCATCGCCCGCAGGACGGTCCGTCCGGTAGATCTGAAGGATGCTTGTGCGTTTAGTGATAGCCCGTTGCTCCGTCGACTACGTCGGCCGCCTCCGGGCGCATCTCCCTCTTGCCACCCGGCTCCTGATGGTGAAGTCGGACGGGTCGGTCCTGGTGCACTCGGACGGCGGCTCCTACAAACCCCTCAACTGGATGAGCCCGCCCGCGACGCTCCGCGTGAGCGAGCCCGACGACGCGGATCGCGCCGAGGGCATCACCGCGGTCTGGACGGTGCAGCACGCCAAGAGCGATGATCGGCTCGTCATCAGCATCCGTGAGCAACTGCACGATTCCTCGCACGACCTCGGGGTGGATCCGGGACTCGTCAAGGACGGGGTCGAGGCAGACCTCCAGAGACTGCTCGCAGAGCAGATCGAACTGCTGGGAACGGGCTTCACCCTGATCCGCCGTGAGTACATGACCGCGATCGGTCCCGTCGACATCCTCGCCCGGGACGCGGCCGGGCGCACCGTCGCCATCGAACTGAAGCGCCGCGGGGACATCGACGGCGTCGAGCAGCTCACGCGCTATCTCGAGCTGCTGAACCGCGATCCCCTCATGTCGCCGGTGCGGGGCGTCTTCGCCGCCCAGCAGATCAAGCCGCAGGCCCGCGTGCTCGCGCTGGACCGGGGCATCGACTGCCTCACCCTGGACTACGACGCCATGCGCGGCGTCGACGACAGCGCGTCGCGGCTCTTCTAGCCCGCACGGCCCTGGGGCCGACGCCCTAGAATCGGACCATGGCCCTCGCGAGCGGAACGCCCACTGCCCTGTCCGGACGACTGGTGACCGAGTCGGGGATCGTCGAGGACGGCGTCCTGCGCTGGGAAGGCACGCGCATCACCGGCGCTGGGGTGGACGACCAGGACCAGGCGGTGGAGCAGCTGCCCGAGGGTTTCCTGATCCTGCCCGGGCTCATCGACCTCCACTGCCACGGCGCGGGCGGCGGCGATTTCACCTCGGGGTCCGCCGCCGACATCGAGGCGGCTGCCGCCCACCTGCATCGCAGCGGCTCGACGACGGTGCTCGCCAGTACCTGCGCCGCGCCCCTCGAGGACCTCGAGTCGGCCTTCGGCAGGCTCGCCGCCGCGGCGGAGTCCGGGCTGGTCGCCGGCATCCACGCGGAAGGCCCGTTCCTCTCGCGCCGGCGCAACGGGGCGCACGACCCGGAGTTCCTCCTCCTGCCGACGCAGCAGGACGTCGCCCGGCTGGTGACCGCGGGCAGGGGGCACCTCGCCTCCATGACCTACGCCCCGGAACTGCCCGGCAGCGACGTGCTCGTCTACGAACTCGTGATGCACGGGGTCATCCCGTCGATCGGCCATACGGACAGCACGACGGAGGAAGCCACGGCGGGGCTGGACCTGATCAACGAGGAGCTGGCAGCCACGGGGTTCGCGGGATTCAGCGGACGCCCGACCGCCACGCACCTCTTCAATGCGATGCCGGCCATCCACCACCGCTCCCCCGGCCCGGTACCCCTGCTCCTGCAGCGGGCACGAGCCGGCGAGATCGCCGTCGAGCTGATCGCCGACAACGTGCACCTGCACCCGGAGACCGTGCGGATGGCCTTCACGATCGCGGGGTCGGAGAACATCTGCCTGGTCAGCGATTCGACGGCGGCGGCGGGGTGCGCGACCGGCACCTACCGCCTGGGGCGCAGCGAGATCTCGCTCGTCGGGGACTCCGCCGTCCTGACCGCGACGGGAGCACTCGCCGGGGGCTCAGGGAGCCTGCTCGATGTCGTGCGCTGCACGGTGGAGGCCGGCGTGGGCCTGGCGGACGCCGTCCGCTCCGCGGCCGCGGTCCCGGCGGTGGTCCTGGGACTCGCCGACGAGCTCGGCAGCCTGCGCACCGGGCTGCGTGCCGACGCCGTCGTGGTGTCGCCGGACCTGGAACTGAGGGGCGTGCTCCGCGCCGGCGCGTGGGTCCGGCCGCTGGACATCTGAGCCGCCCGGCCCGGCTGCCTCGGGAGGCGTCCGCTCAGCGCCAGGTGCCGATACCGATGACCGGACCGGCCTCGATCCAGGAGGAGAGCCCGGCGTAGACGTCGTACTTCATGGCGAGGTCGAAGGGTTCGCCCTCGTAGGCCAGCTGGACGATGATCGCCCCCGGCTGGATCCGGACGCGTTCCGCCTCGGTGGGCGCCCGCCACCCCTCGACCTCCAGCGAGCTGCGGAGGAAGCGGAATCTCGGGATGGGGCTCAGGGACAGGAGGCTCAACCACTCCAGGTTCTTGTCCGTATAACGACAAACCCCCACCCGCCAGCCCTTGGGAGGGAGGCGGATGGAGGCGTCGAATGTGCCGAGGGCACGGTTGAGCTGGTAGCGACGGAGGAGGAACGCGGCGATCACGAGCACGAGCAGGCCGAAGACGACCGCAAGGCAGATGAACGTCACACCGAGTGCCTCCATGCAGGGAAGCCTAGACGGATTCCGGAGTCACCGAACCGCCGACCTTGGCGTTGTCCGCCACGATCACGACGCGGTTCGAATCGACGGAGAAGAAACCACCGTCCACACCGACCACCAGGCGTTCGCCGTTGACCGGTTCCACCGACAGTTCCCCCGCTTCGAGGATCGCGAGGATCGGGGCGTGGCCGGGAAGAATCCCGATCTGCCCGTTGGCGGTGCGCGCGTTGACCGTACGCGCCGCGCCCGACCACACGAAGTGGTCGGCCGCGACGATTTCGACCTCGAGTTCGCCGTGTGATGCCATCGGCGTTACTTACCGGTCTGCTCTTGGATCTTGGCCCACTGGCGCTCGACGTCGTCGAGGCCACCGACGTTGAAGAACGCCTGCTCCGCGATGTGGTCGAGGTCGCCGTTGCAGATCGCCGAGAAGCCTTCGATGGTGTCCTTGATGGCGACCGTCGAACCCTCGACGCCGGTGAACTGCTTGGCGGTGTAGGTGTTCTGCGACAGGAACTGCTGGATGCGGCGCGCACGCGCGACGATGACCTTGTCCTCTTCGCTGAGCTCGTCGATGCCGAGGATCGCGATGATGTCCTGCAGTTCCTTGTTCTTCTGCAGGATCTGCTTCACGCGCACGGCCGTGTTGTAGTGGTCGTGGCCGATGTACTGCGGATCCAGGATGCGCGAGGTCGAGGCGAGCGGGTCCACGGCCGGGTACAGGCCACGGGACGCGATCTCGCGGGAGAGCTCGGTGGTCGCGTCGAGGTGCGCGAAGGTGGTTGCCGGAGCCGGGTCGGTGTAGTCGTCCGCGGGCACGTAGATCGCCTGCATGGACGTGATCGAGTGGCCCTTGGTCGAGGTGATGCGCTCCTGCAGGAGACCCATCTCGTCGGCCAGGTTGGGCTGGTAGCCCACGGCGGACGGCATGCGGCCCAGGAGGGTCGACACCTCCGAGCCGGCCTGCGTGAACCGGAAGATGTTGTCGATGAAGAGCAGCACGTCCTGGTTCTGCACATCGCGGAAGTACTCGGCCATGGTCAGCGCCGAGAGGGCCACGCGGAGGCGCGTTCCCGGCGGCTCGTCCATCTGGCCGAACACGAGGGCGGTGTCCTTGAGGACGCCGGCCTCTTCCATCTCGACCCAGAGGTCGTTGCCCTCACGGGTGCGCTCACCGACCCCGGCGAACACCGAGGTGCCACCGAAGTTGCGGGCGACACGCGTGATCATCTCCTGGATGAGGACGGTCTTGCCGACACCGGCACCACCGAACAGTCCGATCTTGCCGCCCTTGATGTAGGGGGTCAGGAGGTCGATGACCTTGATGCCGGTCTCCAGCATCTCCGTCGAACCCTCGAGGGACGCGAAGCTGGGCGCCTTGCGGTGGATGGGCCAGCGCTCGGTGATCTCGAGCGCCGACTCCTCGACGTCGAGGGGCTTGCCCAGGACGTTGAAGATGTGGCCCTTCACGCCGTCGCCGACGGGCACGGAGATCGCTGCTCCGGTGTCCTGCACGACGGTGCCGCGGACGAGGCCGTCGGTGGCCTGCAGCGAGATGGCACGCACGAGGTTGTCGCCGAGGTGCTGCGAGGTCTCGAAGGTGATCAGGCGGGTCTCACCGTTGAGAGTGATCTCGGTGGTGAGGGCGTTGTACATTGCGGGGATTGCGTCGGCCGGGAACTCGACGTCGACAACCGGGCCGATGACACGTGCAATACGGCCGGTGGCGCCGGGGGCAACTGAGTCCGTACCGTGTTCAACAGTCTGGGCAGTCATCTCTCTCACTTCATTTACGTAGATGGCGTGGAACTAAGTCTAGCGGTGCACCCGGCGCCCTCGCGGGCCCGGATGGGCAGGAGCGTCAGGACGCGTTGAGCGCGTCCGCGCCGGCCACGATCTCCGAGAGTTCCTGGGTGATCTCCGCCTGGCGTGCGGTGTTGCGGAGGCGGGTGTACTTCTTGATGAGCTCGGTCGCGTTGTCACCCGCGGACTTCATGGCCCGCTGGCGTGCGGCGAGCTCGCTCGCGGCGGCCTGCAGCATGGCAGCGAAGATGCGCGACTCGATGTACCTCGGAAGGAGTGCGTCGAGGACCTGCTCCGGCTCCGGCTCGTATTCGTAGAGCGGGAGGAGCTCGCCGTCCTGGGGCACCTGCTCGTCCACGACCTCGAGCGGCAGCAGGCGCATGACCGACGGCTCCTGCACGACCATGGAGCGGAACTTCGTGTAGACGACGTGGATCTCGTCCACGCCCCCGTCCTCGTAGTCCTTCAGGAAGGTGGACAGGAGAGCCTCACCGACCTCGCGGGCGGTGCTGAACTCGGGAGCATCGGTGCCGCCGGTCCAGACTCGCTCGTAGCCGCGTCCGCGGAAGTCGAAGTACGACTGCGCCTTGCGTCCGAGCAGGTAGGCCTGGATCTCCTTGCCCTCGGAGCGGAGCGTCTCGAAGAGCCCCTCCGCCTGCTTGAGGGCGCTGGCCGAGTACGAACCTGCGAGGCCGCGATCGGAGGTCAGCACCAGCACCGCTGCGCGACGCACCTGACCGTGCTCGGTGGTCAGCGGGTGGTCGATCTCCGACTGCGACGATACGGCCGACACGGCCCGCGTGATCGCGTTCGCGTACGGCAGGGCCGATGCGACACGTGCGCGTGCCTTGCCGATGCGAGAAGTCGCGATCAGCTCCATCGCCTTGAAGATCTTGCGCGTCGACGTGGTCGAGGCGATCTTCTGGCGGTAGACCCGGATCTGGGCTCCCATTCTTGTCCTTTCCTCCGCTCCCGGTGGGGGAAGCGATCAGGCCAGGGTCCTGCCCGCCGGGAGGGGGTTCACCCTCCCGGCGGCAGGTCCGCTAGCGCTTCTGTCGAACGATCTTTTCCTGCTCGACCGAATCGGCGTCGATCGCTTCGTGCTCCTCGTGGCCCGCGTGGACACCGTTCGCGCCGGCTCCGAAGAAGCCCTGCTTGAAGTTGGTGATCTGCGTCTTCAGCTCGTCGATGGTCGAGTCCTCGAGCTTGCCCGTCTGAGCGAGCGTGGTGAGGATCGGCGACGTGTGGCCGAGGTGCTCCAGGAACTCCGTCTCGAAGCGGTTGATGTCCTCGACGGGTACGTCGTCGAGGTAGCCGTTCGTTCCGGCCCAGATGGAGACGACCTGCTGCTCGACCGGCATCGGCGAGTACTGGCCCTGCTTGAGCAGCTCCATCAGGCGGGCTCCACGCGTCAGCTGCTGGCGCGAGGCCGCATCCAGGTCGGAGGCGAACATCGCGAAGGCCTGCATGTCGCGGTACTGGGCGAGGTCGAGCTTCAACGTGCCCGAGACCTTCTTCATCGACTTCACCTGCGCGGCACCGCCGACGCGGGACACGGACACACCTACGTCGACCGCGGGGCGCTGGTTGGCGTTGAAGAGGTCCGACTGCAGGAAGATCTGGCCGTCGGTGATGGAGATGACGTTGGTCGGGATGTAGGCGGACACGTCGTTCGCCTTGGTCTCGATCAGCGGCAGGCCCGTCATCGAACCGGCACCGAGCTCGTCGGAGAGCTTGGCACAACGCTCGAGGAGGCGGGAGTGCAGGTAGAAGACGTCGCCCGGGTAGGCTTCGCGTCCCGGCGGACGGCGCAGGAGGAGCGACACCGCACGGTAGGCCTCAGCCTGCTTCGACAGGTCGTCGAACACGATGAGGACGTGCTTGCCGCCGTACATCCAGTGCTGGCCGATGGCCGAACCGGCGTAGGGCGCCAGGTACTTGAAGCCTGCGGGGTCCGATGCGGGGGACGCGACGATGGTCGTGTACTCCAGGGCACCCTTGTCCTCGAGGGTCTGGCGGACGGCGGCGATCGTCGATGCCTTCTGGCCGATCGCGACGTAGATGCAGCGGACCTGCTTGTTCACGTCACCGGAAGCCCAGTTGGCCTTCTGGTTGATGATGGTGTCCACGGCGATCGCGGTCTTGCCGGTCTGGCGGTCGCCGATGAGCAGCTGCCGCTGGCCGCGCCCGATCGGGATCATCGCGTCGATGGCCTTGAGCCCGGTCTGCATGGGCTCGTGCACCGACTTGCGCTGCGTGACGCCGGGAGCCTGGGTCTCGAGCGCACGGCGGCCCTCGGCGACGATCTCGCCGAGGTCGTCGATGGGCTGGCCCAGGGGGTCGACGACGCGGCCGAGGAACGCGTCACCGACGGGAACGGAGAGGATCTCCCCCGTGCGGTGCACTTCCTGGCCTTCTTCGATTCCGTTGTAGTCACCGAGGACGACGACGCCGATTTCGCGGGTGTCGAGGTTCTGGGCGAGTCCGAGCGTGCCGTCCTCGAACCGCAGCAGCTCATTGGCCATGACGGAGGGAAGACCCTCGACACGGGCAATGCCGTCACTGGCGGTGGTCACGCGGCCGACTTCGACGCGCTCCGCGTTTCCGGGCTCGTAGGACGCCGCAAAGTCGTTCAACGCACTACGGACGTCTTCGGCGTTGATGGTCAATTCGGCCATCTCAGTCCCTGCTCTCCTGTGTTGTTGGTCCCCGTGGGATGCGTGGCGACCGGTGTGTGATTCTGTGGATGTGACACGGATGTCACGAGGCGCGTTCGCCTATCCCGCCAGCTTGCGGCGGAGCTCGGACAAGCGCGTGATCACCGTGGAGTCGACCATTTCGTCTCCGACGCTGACACGGACTCCGCCGATCAGTGAGGGGTCGATCTTCACGTTGACCTTGAGCTCGCGGCCGTACATGGTGTTCAACCCGGACTCCAGCTTCTCGAGCTGGCTCGCCGTCAGCGGACGGGTGACGCTGACGTCGGCGATCCAGCGCTGCTGGCGTGCGGCGACCAGCTCGAGGAATCGTTCCACAAGGGCCGCGGGCTTCAGTCCGCGCGGCGACCGCACGGCCTGGGCGATCAGGAGCCGGCCGGCGGGGCCGGCCTGGGGCACGAGCTTGAGGCCGAGGGCCACCTTCGACTCCGACGACGCCTGTGCTTCGGACAGTGCCCTCTGCAGGGCGTGGTTCGAGGCCACGACCTGGATGAAGGAGTACAGCTCGTTCTCGAGCTGTTCCAAGCCCTCCACACCGCTGCCCTGCTCGGCCACCGAGATGACCACGGTGGCCGCGAGGGTCTCCAGGGCATCGCCGATGTCGCGTGCATTCGCCCAGCGCTCGTTGACGAGGTCACGGACCACGCCGGCTGCCTCGGACGAGACGCGACCGGCGATGAGCTGGTCCACCAGCACGGCCTTGTCCTTGCCGGTGCGCGAGGGATCCGTCAGCGCGCGGCGCAGGCCGGCATTGCGGTCGAGGATCGACAGCACGCCGAACAGGTCCTCGGCCAGCGCCAGGCTTGTGCCGGGCAGCCGGGACTCCAGTCCTTCACGGACCGTTGCGAGGGAGAGGCTCGATACTCCTGCCATTACTTCGCTGCACCTGCGCTCTGCGACGAGGTCTCGAGGTCCGCGAGGAACCGGTCGATGACACGCGACGAACGGGCGTCATCGGCGAGCGATTCCCCGACGATGCGACTCGCGAGGTCGGTGGCGAGCGTACCGACCTCGGCGCGGAGCGAGACCACTGCGGCCTGGCGCTCTGCTTCGATCTGCACGTGAGCCTGCTCGGTGATGCGAGCGGACTCGGCCGCCGCCTTCTCCTTGAGGTCCGCAAGGATCTGAGCGCCTTCGGCGCGGGCTTCCTCACGGATGCGGTTCGCCTCGGTGCGAGCATCGACAAGCTGCTGCTTGTACTCGTCGAGGGCCGCGTTGGCCTCGGCCTGTGCGGCCTCTGCCTTGGCGATACCGCCTTCGATCGCCTCGGTGCGCTCTGCGAATGTCTTCTCGAACGCCGGCATGACGTACTTGAAGACGATGAACAGCAGGACGGCGAAGCCGACAACGGTCACCAGCAGTTCCCAGAGGTTAGGGATCAGAGGGTTGGAGCCCTCTTCCGCCGCCATAATCGCTGCGTTAAGCATTTTTCACCCGTCTTTCTTCAACGTGTCTTCGGTCGGTCAGGACGGCTTGATCAGGCGCCGATGACGAAGGCGAAGACGAGGCCCAGGATCGCGAGGGCTTCGGTCAGTGCAAGGCCGAGGAAGGCGATGGGCTGGAGGACACGCTGTGCCTCAGGCTGGCGAGCTACGCCATTGATGTAGGCCGCGAAGACGAGGCCGACACCGATACCACCGCCGATTGCGGAGAGACCGTATCCAACGAGGTTGAGGCTACCCTGTACTTCCATTGTGTTCCTTTCAAGATGCCGCCTTGGTGCGACAGGTTGTTTGGGATCATCCCCGACGGGGAAGACTTGTGTGAATCAGTGGGCGTCGGCGTGCAGTGCGCCTTCGATGTAGATCGCGGCGAGCAGCGTGAAGACGTAGGCCTGGAGGATCATGATCAGCGCCTCGAGCATGTACATGGCGACCGATCCGACGAGGACCAGCACGCTCGTGCCCTGCAGCAGGATGTTCCCCGTCATCATCATGTACTCGATGGCCGAGCCGGCCAGGGTCACGATGAGGTGGCCGGCGAGCATGGTCGCGAAGAGTCGCAGCGAGTGCGTGACCGGCCGGACGATGAAGTTCGAGATGATCTCGATCGGCACCACGATCAGGAGGATGTACCAGGGGACGCCCGACGGGACGACGGCGAGCTTGAAGTAGCGGATGCCGTGCTTCTTGAGGCCGATGCCGACCCAGAGCAGGAAGAAGATGGCGGCGATGCCGTAGGCGCTGCCCGGGTGGGAGAACGTCGGCAGCTGCAGGAACGGGACGGCCCCGAAGATGTTGTTCACCAGCACGAAGAAGAAGGCGGTGAAGAGCCAGGGGACGTACTTGAGGAAGTCGCGGCCGCCGATGATGTCCTTGCCGATGGAGTTGCGCACGAAACCGTACGCGGCCTCACCGAGGAACTGCACCTTCCCCGGGACCAGCTGCCGGCGGCGGGAGGCGATCAGGAAGAACGTGGCGATGAGGACGACCGAGAGGATGGTCAGCAGCATCTGCTTCCCGAAACCGGGGTCCAGCAGGACGCCGTACTCGCCGCCCCACGGGAGGATGTCCCGGTAGTGGGTATCCTCGATCGTCGGGGCTACGAATCCCTCTTCGGTAGTTGCGGCCGGGAGCGCAAGCGCGATCAACGCGTTTCCTCTCTGCAGTGTCCATCGTTGGGCAAGATCTGTTCGGTCGCAGTGGAACTGGTCCGACTCGTTAAGTTATGGGGAATCACTCGGGTTCGGCCTCGGCGCGGGACGTAGCCGGCGAGCCCCTGTGCGGGTCCGCTGCATGGTTCCGGGTGAGATTGTGCATGTGGGAGAGATAGAAACCCCCTGCTGCACCTAAGAACGCTCCCGCCAGCACCAACCAGCGCGTGTCGAGGAGATTATCCAGCCCCCAGCCTATCAAACTCCACACCAGGATCCCGCCAATGATGTAGCTGAAGACGGCCATGCCCGCGTTGTAGCCGCCGTTGGAGAAGCGGGCGTCGATATCCTGCGGGGGCGTGGCGGCGGCCTCGTCCGGGCCCCGGTCGGTGCCTGCCATCTCAGTGCCCCTCTGCCGGGTCGGACGCCGTCGGCGCACCGGTCGCTGCCGGAACACTCTCGTCGTAGAGGGGCGTCCTCAGCCTGGAGAACGCGAGGACCTCGGCGACCTGCCACGCGATGACGGTGGCGAGCGCTCCGGTGAAGAACCAGGTGCGGTCGAGCCAGCCCGGCGTCCCGAGGAAGAACAGGACCGCGGCGAACCCGACCACCTTGATGGCGTAGGTGACGGCGAAGAGGCCCAGGGCACCCGAGGGATTGGTCCTGCCGGTGAAGTGCCCGATCAGGAGGCTGATACCGAAGAACGCCATGACGAGTGCGGCGCCGAAGACGACGCTCAGGCCCGCGGCGGGTGCGGTCGCGAGGGCTGCGGCGGCCGCGAGCACCAGCGCCACGGCACCGCCTGCGGCGGCACTGAGCGCGAGGATGCCGAGCCAGGGGGACGCGGTGGCCTCCGAGGCGGTCACGAGGTTCGGGTGGTCGGCTCCGGTCGCCGGGTGCTCCGGTCGTGGCACGTGCTGTCCGCTCTGTCGGCTGCGCCGTCCGGCGCCCTGCTGGTCCTCCGTCGACGGCGTCGGGAGGGCTGGTGCGGGTCCGCGCGATCCGTCGTCGTCGCACCCGGCGCCTGAAATTCTACAGCACCACGAAGACGGGCCGCGGGCCTCAGGCCCGGTCGGTCACCCGCCGCCGCGCGAGGGCGCGGAAGACCCGGGGCGAATACAGGTACAGCGCGACGACGGCTGCGGCGAACAGGGACGAGGTGACGGCGAGGGGCGCCGTCGCGGTGGCGAGCACGAATCCCGCCGCCGCCGTCAGGGCGGAGAGGACGCTGACGAGGATCGAGACCTGCACATGGCTGAGGCCGGTGTCCGTGAGCCGCTGGTACACGTGCTGCCGGTGCGCGGTGTACAGGCGCTCGCCCCGGCGGGCACGGCGCAGAAAGGTGGTGAAGGTGTCGGCGAGGTAGATCAGGACGGGCGAGAGCAGGTATTCGAGGTAGACCCCCGCCAGCAGTCCCGTGACCGCGATCGCGGCGATGGAGGCACCGAGGAGGTAGCTGCCGACGTCGCCGAGGAACACGAATCCCCTGCCGAGGTTCCACGGCAGGAACCCGGCGAAGGCCGCCGCCACCACGAGGCCCGCGACCGTCAGCCACAGCTGGTCGCTGAGCACGCCGGCCAGCGAGTAGAAGAGTCCGACGACGAGGCCGTGCATGCCCGAGATCCCGTTGATCCCGTCCATGAAGTTCGCGGCGTTGATGTAGGTGGCGAGGGCGATCGCCCCGATCGGGACCCACCAGTAGCTGCTGTCGTCGATGGTGGTGGCCAGCGCCGCCGTGCCGATCACGCCGACCAGCAGCTGCGCCGAGAGGCGCACCCGGATGGACAGGCCGCGGAAGTCCTCGATCCAGCCGAGGGTGGCGGAGGCGCCGACCATGCAGATGATGATCAGGATGAGCGACCGGTCCACGGCGACCAGACCCGTCGCGAGGGAGAGCGCGAGCGCCACCAGGAGCGCCACTGCCACGGCCACTCCCATGCCGCGGATCACGATCGTGCTGTGCGAGGAGCGGTCGTTCGGGATGTCGATGACGCCCAGCGTCCTCAGCAACGGCTTGACGACGACGGGCAGCGCCAGGGAGAGACCCAGCGCGACGAGAGCGACGAGGGTGAGGAGTCCGGTCATGACGCCGGCCCGCCGGCACCCGAGCGGGACGGGGAGGCGCTCGCTCCGCCCGGTGATGCCGGTCCGGCACCGCCTTCGCCGCCGACGGCTGCGATGCTCCGCCGGCCGTCGAAGCCGCCCTCGGCCTTCCATTCCCGGAGGCTCAGCCGCTGGGGGTCGAGCGGTGCGACGGAGGTGTGGGAGATCTTGGGGTGGAGCGGACGGGAGTCGTCCTCGCCGGCGCCCATCAGGTCCTCGTGCATCTTCTCGCCGGGCCGCAGGCCCGTGAAGACGATGTCGATGTCCTTGCCGGACATCGCGATCATGCGCTGCGCGACGTCGAGGATCTTCACGGGTTCCCCCATGTCGAGGATGAGCACCTCCCCTCCCCTGCCGATGGCCCCGGCCTGCACGACGAGCTGGCAGGCCTCCGGGATGGTCATGAAAAACCGGGTCACCTCGGGATCGGTCACCGTGATCGGTCCGCCGTTGCGGATCTGCTCCGTGAAGAGGGGGAGCATGGAGCCGCGGCTCCCGATGACGTTACCGAAGCGGACGGAGACGTACTTCTGGCCGGTGCGTTCCGCCTGCCAGGACGTGAGCCTCTCCGCGACGCGCTTGGAGTGGCCGAGCACGCTGGTGGGGTCGGCCGCCTTGTCCGTGGAGATGTTGACGAAGTTGGTCACGCCGACGGCCGAGGATGCCCGGAGCACGTTCAGGGTGCCCTGTACGTTCGTCTTCCAGGCCTCCTCCGGATACTGCTCCAGCAGCGACACGTGCTTGAGGGCCGCGGCGTGGAAGACGACCTCCGGCTTGCGGTCCTCGAAGATGTCGAGCAGCGCGTCCGCGTCGCGGATGTCGGCCAGGACGGTGTCGCGGCCCGTGAGCAGTCCCCGGCCCGTGAGCGAGATCTGCGTCGACTGGAGGCCGGTCTCGTCGCGGTCGAGCATGATGAGCTCCGCGGGGAGGAAACCGGCGAGCTGGCGGCACAGTTCGGACCCGATCGACCCCCCTGCACCGGTCACCAGGACCCGCTTCCCGGTGACGTAGCCCGCGACCTCGTCCGGGTGGATGTCCACCGGGCGCCGCCCGATCAGGTCCTCGACCGCGACCTCCCGGAAGTCGGCGATGCCCGCGCCGGCGCCGCCGAGCATGTCCCGCAGCGGCGGCAGGACCAGGACCTTGATGCCGAGGCCCGCGACGAGGTCCGAGACACGGCGCACCTGGGCGGCCTCGACGTCGGCGAAGGCGATGACGAGGACGGAGGCCTGGGTGCGGGCCGCGACGTCGCGCAGGTCGTCGATCCTGCCGAGGACGGGCACCGACGCCAGGCGCAGGTGCTTCTTGGCGGGATCGTCGTCGATCAGGCCGACGGGGAAGTAGGGCGATCCCGGGTCCTGCATCATGCGGCCGACGAGGGAGTTGCCGAGGAAGCCTGCTCCGTAGATCAGCGTGCGCTGGGCGTCCTCCCCCGGTTTCGCCTTGCTCTCGACGTACATGCGCTTGAGGTAGCGCGTGGCGGCCAGGAACATGCAGGCGAACGGGAAGGCGATGACGCCGATGCTGCGCGGCACCTCGATGACCGTGAAGAACGCCACGCTGACGAGCACCAGGATCACGGCGACGAGGACCGCGACGATCACGAGCAGTTTCGCCTCGTGGAAGCTGCCGAAACTGTAGCGTCCCCGGTACAGCGCGAAGCTGAGTCCCACCACCAGCTGGGCGACGACGGCCACGGCGCAGAACGCCGCGATCCCGGGGACGTTGACCTCCTTGACGAGGAGTTCGTAGCGGAGGATCAGCGCGAGGAGGATGGCCACGATCCAGGCCGCAGCGTCGAGAAGGTACTGCGACCACAACCAGATCGCCGGCTTGTCGCCGGACGGAGCCGCTGCAGTGGAGCCGGATTTCCGGGCGGGTGCCCGGCCTTCGTTGAGTGCCATGATTCCTAACGGTGTCATGCAGGCCGACACCGCGTTCCACCCGGAGGCGCGACCGCCGGGGGCTGCCCGGCCCGGCTGTGCAGGACTGGCCCGGTCGGGACCGGAACACGGTGTAATAGACTGCTACTACCCGAGAATACTAACTGCACTGCCTCTGCCTGGTCCGTTGCGCACCGCCCTGGCGCGGCCCGGAAGGAACACGTTGCACGTCCCTGACGCCGCTTCTCCGAGCGTGTTCATCGTCGTCACCACCTTCAACCGGGTGGGCCACCTCCGGGAACTCCTCGCATCCATCGCGGTGCTCGATCCGGCGCCGGCCGGCGTGGTCGTCGTCGACAATGCCAGCACGGACGGCACGGCGGACCTGCTCGCCGAACTGGACCTGCCCGTTCCGCTGATCGTGCACCGTCTGCCGGACAACGCCGGCGGCGCCGGTGGTTTCGCCGCCGGGATGGCGAGGGCCCTGGCCGAGGGCGCCGAATGGCTGTGGCTGATGGACGACGACGTCGTCGTGTTCCCCGATGCGCTCGCGTCCTTCGCCCCGTGGATGCCCCGCTACTCGTGCATCCACGGCCGCCGGTACGACTCCGCGGGTGAGCCCTTCTTCTGGCAGCACATCCTGAACGAGGCCCTCGGCGTCCACCTGCCGGTCCGCGGCGACGTCTTCGCCCGGTCGCGCGTCTTCCACACGAATGTCGGCTGCTTCGAGGGCATGCTGGTGGCGGCCGACGTCGTCCGCGAGACCGGACTCCCCGACGCACGGTTCTTCCTCAACGGGGACGACCTGACGTACGGCTGGCTCATCTCGCAGCGGCATCCCGTCGCGTACGTCGACGCCTTCGTGCTGCGGAAGACCCGTGCCCAGCGCCAGGTGGACCTCCGGGTCCGGCATCTCAACGACTCGAGCAACCTCTCGCGGTTCTGCGGCATGCGCAACCGCGGCCACCTCGCGCGCTACCTCCGGCTCCATGGACGCCACAGCGCCGTGGCGTTCGGCGTCGGGACCTTCCTCTCGGCCGCCAAGGAGGTCCTGCGCCTGGTGGCGGTGGAGCGGTCACTCTCCGGCCTGTCCGCCCTCTGGCGCGGCTGGCGGGCTGCCAGGGTCATCCTGAAGGACCCCGACTGGCAGCCGGAGCCGCCCCTCGCGCCCCTGTCCGGTCCGTCGGGCCGCCAGGGAGGCACCGAATGAGCTGGCTCGTCCTCGGCGGCTCGGGCTTCGTCGGTTCCGAGGTCCTCCGGGCGCTCCGCGCGGCAGGCGTGGACGCGGTGCCCGCTGCGGCACCCCGCCTGGTGACGGCTGCGGACACACCGGAGGCGCTCGTCGCTGAAGCGGCGCTCCTCGACGGCGCCGGCCTCCGCGCCGCGATGGCGGGCCATTCCGTCGTCGTGAACGCCGCCGGACTCGCGACCCCGTCATCCGGCGACGTGCAGGCACTGCTGGGTGCGAACGCCCTGCTGCCCGCCGTCGTGGCCCGGGCCGCGGCGGCCGCGGGCGTGGGTCGCGTCATCCACCTGAGCAGTGCCGCGGTGCAGGGCAGGACGCCGGTACTGGACGCGACGGACACGGTGCACCCGTTCTCGGCGTACTCGCGCAGCAAGGCGCTCGGCGAACAGTCGATCGATCGCGTGGCCGCGGACGAGCCGGCGCTGTCGGTGGTGACCATCCGTGCCACGTCCGTGCAGGGGCGCGGCAGGCCGACGACGGCGGCGCTGGCCCGCCTCGCGCGCTCGCCCCTCGCCTCGGTGGCCTCCCCGGGCAGCGCCAGGTCGCCCATCACGTCCGTCGAGGCCCTCGCCGGTCTGGTCCTCGCCGTGGGCCGCTACGCGGGGCCGGTCCCGTCCAGGGTGCTGCAGCCGTGGGAAGGACTCACCGTGCGGACCGTCCTCGAGGCGGCCGGCGGACGGCCCCGGATCCTGCCCGCGGCGCTGTGCCGCCTCGCGGTGGGAAGCGGCTACGCACTGTCGGGCCTGCTGGGCGGCCGGCTCGACGGGCACGTCCGCCGGGTGGAGCTCATGTGGTTCGGCCAGGACCAGGTACCGGGCTGGGCGGAGGAGCAGGGCATCCCGCCCGCCCCCCGGGTCCGTGAGGTCCTCGCACGCGCGCAGGATCGGGCGGACGACGGCGGAGCACCCATCGACTGACGCGGCTCAGGCGGAGGCCTGGCCCCCTGCAGCACCGTCGTCGGCGGCGTCGTCCCGCGCGGCGGGGCCACCGTCCGCGGCATGCCCGTCGATGTCGAGGATGCCGGGGACGACCTCCCGGAGGCGGTCCAGCGCGAGGGTTCCCTGCCGCACCACCCGCAGAGTCTCCCCGGTGGCGTCCACGATGGTGGATCCGGTCCCCTCGGCGGCGGTGCGTGGACCGGCATCGAGGTACACGGCGACCGATTCGGCCAGCTGCGCCGCGGCATCCGGCGCCGTCGTCGCTGCCGGCGCGCCGGTCCTGTTCGCCGACGACACCGCGAGCGGGCCCGTGAGCCCGAGCAGTTCGAGCGCGACGTCGTCGTCCGGCATGCGGAGGGCGACGGTCCCCAGGGTGTCGCCGAGGTCCCACGTCAGGGAGGGCTGGGCGTGGCAGATCAGGGTGAGCCCGCCGGGCCAGAACGCTTCGGCGAGCCGACGGGCGTCCGGGTGCACATCGGTCGCCAGTCCGTCGAGCGTCTGGATACGCGGGATGAGGACGGGCGGGGGCATGTTCCGGCCGCGGCCCTTCGACGCGAGGAGGGTGGCCACCGCCTGCGGTGAGAAGGCGTCCGCGCCGATCCCGTACACGGTGTCCGTGGGCAGGACGACGCATTGCTTGAGCGACACCGCCCGCTGGGCGGCCGTGAGGCCGTCGCGTCGCTGGGCGGGATCGGAACAGTCGTAGCTCGTTGTCACCTGCCCATCCTTCCATCCGGGCAGGCGGCTCCGCACATCGTGCTGCCCGGCGAGGCAGGGCGGGGCGAGGCGGGGTGCAGGTCAGGACGACGGCGGAGGGCCGAAGCCCGTGCCCCGCAGACCGGCCGAGTAGGCGGCGAACCAGGCGCGGAGCCCCTTGAGGTCGCGCTGGGTGAGGAAGTAGTACGGGAAGCCGATGACGTCCGCGCCGAACCAGCGGAGGTTGCGGTACTTGCGCGCCAGGTAGGCGCGGTTCCGGAAGTACGAGAACCGCTTGAACTCGCCCTCGGGGATGACGGGTGTGATGAAGCCGCCGAAGATCGGCTTCATCTCGGACCAGGTGGCCGGGTGGCGGACGGCGACGGTTGCCAGCGTGCCGTACTTCAGGCCCGCCTTCCGCACGCGGGCCAGGAAGTCGACCTCGTCGCCCCGGATGAAGAACTTCATGTCCGGCAGGCCGATCGTGGCGAACACCTCCGCCCGGATCAGCGCACCGTTGAAGAAGTGCACCATGTCGGGCAGATAGCCCATCGGCTCCAGCGTGGCGCGGTCGTTGGTGAGGAGGCCGTTGATGCGGAAGTTGAAGGACAGCCGGGAGGGATCCGACGTCGCGGCGACGAGCGGGCTGACGATGTCGAGGTCGTGGTCGTGGGCGGCACGCAGCAGTTCGGCGAGGCAGCGCTCGTCCTCGGGGTGCCCGTCGTCGTCCATCAGCCAGATCCACCGGGCGCCGCTCGCGATCGCCGCGAGGATCGCGAAGGCGAAGCCGCCGGCTCCGCCGAGGTTGGCTTCCGAGCGGAGGTAGTGAATGGTCCCGCCGGCGGCCTCGACGACGTCGGTCGCGGGCCGGGTGCCCGAGTCGACGAGGGCGACCGTCGCGATCGGGGCGCTCTGCGCCGCCAGGGAGCGCAGGAGCTGCGCGAGTTCCTCGTGCCGGTCGTAGGTCACGGCGGCGACCGCCACGGTGTCGGTGCGGGTCGCGGCGCCGTCGGGTGTCGCGTCGGGTACCGTCAGGGGGCCGCCGGCTCCCGGGCCCGTGGTGCGTTCGGTCATCGCGCTGCCTTCCCGGTGGTGGCCGGCGTCGTGCCGGCGCGGAGGACGGCGCTCGTCGCGCGGTCCCGTCCGCTGAGGTCCTGGTGCGTCCGGATCGTCGTCCAGACATCCGCCTGCTCGAGGAAGGCGGCGACCCAGGGCGCCTGCACCTCCGCGTGCTCCATCACGAAGTATCCGCCCGGCCGAAGGAGGCCCGCC
>NZ_CP024915.1:1530866-1533357 GCF_002953615.1 Arthrobacter agilis
ATGTCAGTCCTCGAGCCCGAGCGCGGCGGCGACGCTGACGACGTCGAACTCCACCTTCGTGGGCTCCACGTCGGCGCCGTCCGCCGTGCGCAGCGCCCACTGCGGGTCCTTCAGGCCGTGGCCGGTGACCGTGATGACGATCGTCTTGCCCGACGGCACGAGCCCTTCGGCGTGCTTCTTGATCAGCCCGGCGACGCCTGCGGCGGATGCGGGCTCCACGAACACGCCCTCGCGGGAGGACAGCCAGCGGTGCGCGTCGAGGATCTCCTCGTCGGTCACGGCCTCGATGAGTCCGCCGGACTCGTCGCGGGCGGCGACGGCGAAGTCCCACGACGCGGGGTTGCCGATCCGGATGGCGGTGGCGATGGTGTCGGGTTCCGTGATCGGGTGGCCCTTGACCAGCGGCGACGCGCCCTCCGCCTGGAAACCCCACATGATCGGCGTCCGGGTGGCGACGGCGGGCAGCTCACCATGGTGCATGGAGGCGTAGGGCGCCGCGTACTCCTTGTAGCCCTTCCAGTACGCGCTGATGTTACCGGCGTTGCCGACGGGCATCAGGTGGTAGTCCGGGGCGTCGCCCAGCGTGTCGACGACCTCGAAGGCCGCGGTCTTCTGCCCCTCGAGCCGCGCCGGGTTCACGGAGTTCACCAAGAAGACGGGATAGGCCTCCGCGAGCTTCCGCGCGACGTCGAGGCAGTTGTCGAAATTGCCGTTGACCTGCAGGAGCTGGGCGCCGTGGGCGATGGCCTGGCTGAGCTTGCCCATGGAGATCTTGCCGTCCGGTACGAGCACGGCGCACGTGATGCCCGCCTGCGTGGCGTACGCGGCGGCCGATGCGGAGGTGTTGCCCGTCGATGCGCACACCACGGCCTTCGCGCCGGCCGCGACGGCGGCGGTCATGGCCATCGTCATGCCCCGGTCCTTGAAGGACCCGGTGGGATTCATGCCCTCGACCTTCAGGTAGACGGTGGAGCCCGTCAGCTCGGACAGGTGCCGTGCGTGCACGAGGGGCGTTCCGCCCTCACCGAGGGTGATGACCTCGGTCGCATCCGTCACGGGCAGTCGTTCGGCGTATTCGCGGATGACTCCGCGCCACTGGTGGGCCACTTAGATTCCCTCTACTCGGAGCACGGATGAGACGGCGGTGATGACGTCGAGCGCCGCGACCTGCTTGACGGTCGCCGCGAGCGACGCCTCGGGGGCACGGTGGGTGACGATCCTCAGTTCGGCGGTGGTGCCGCCGTCGGCACCGCCCTGGTGGATGCGCTGGCGCATCGTCTCGATGGAGACGCCGTTCTCGGCGAAGATCTGCGCGATGCGCGCCAGGACCCCGGGCTGGTCGGCGACCTGCAAGCCGATGCAGTAGCTCGTCCGGACGGTGTCGATGCTCAGCGGCGGGACGTGGCCGGTGGTGGTCTCGGTGCGGCCGGGACCGCCGAGCACCATGCGGCGCGCGGCGCTGATGACGTCGCCGAGCACGGCCGACGCCGTCGGGGTACCACCGGCTCCCTGACCGTAGAACATGAGTTCGCCGGCGTTCTCCGCCTCGACGAAGACGGCATTGAAGGCGCCGCGGACCGCTGCGAGCGGGTGCGACCGCGGCAGGAGGGTCGGGTGGACGCGCACGCCGACCCCGGCTGCGCCGGCGTCGTCCGTGAGCATCTCCGCGATGGCCAGCAGCTTGATCACGTAGCCGTCCTCGGTCGCGGCGGCGATGTCGTCGGCAGTGACGGTCGTGATGCCCTCGCAGTGGACGTTCTCGAGGGCGAAGCGCGTGTGGAAGGACAGGGAGGCGAGGATCGCGGCCTTCGCGGCGGCATCATGGCCCTCGACGTCGGCGGTGGGATCGGCCTCGGCGTAGCCGAGGTCCTGGGCGGCCTTCAGTGCGTCCGCGAAGGATGCCCCGGTGGAGTCCATCTGGTCGAGGATGTAGTTCGTGGTGCCGTTGACGATGCCGAGCACGCGCGTGATGCGGTCCCCCGACAGGCTGTCGCGGATGGGCCGGAGGATGGGCACCGCTCCGGCGACGGCCGCCTCGTAGGACAGCTGCACCCCGGCGGCGTCTGCCTGCTCGTAGAGCTCCGGCCCGTCCTGCGCGAGGAGGGCCTTGTTGCCGCTGACGACGGTGGCCCCGTGCCGGATCGCCCGGAGGATGAGGGACTTGGCCGGCTCGATGCCGCCCATGAGCTCGATCACGATGTCGGCGTCCTCGACGAGCGACTCCGCGTCCGTCGTGAGGAGTCCCTCCGGGAGCTCGACGTCGCGGCGCGCGTCCAGGGTGCGGACGGCGACGCCGACGAGTTCGAGGGGCGCGCCCGCGCGGCGGCCGAGGTCCTCCGCGTTCTCGAGGAGGATGCGGGCCACCTGGGAGCCGACGTTGCCGCAGCCCAGCAGGGCTACGCGCAGGGGTGCGGGGGTCGTTGCTGGTGCATTCATGCGGTGTGTGAAGCTCCTGGATCCGGGACGGGTACGGCGGGTTCGCGCTGGACGT
>NZ_CP024915.1:1533606-1537108 GCF_002953615.1 Arthrobacter agilis
TGCCCCGTCGGCCACCGCCACGACGGGCGGGCGCGGAAGGTAGTTGTAGTTGCTCGACAACACCCAGCAGTAGGCTCCGGTGCCCGGGACGGCGAGGAGGTCGCCGGCTCCGGTGTCCTCCGGGAGGTAGACGTCCCGCACCACAATGTCACCACTCTCGCAGTGTTTCCCAACCACGCGGGAGAGCAGGGGATCGGCTGCGGACGTCCTGGAGGCCAGCACGGCCGAGTAATCCGCACCGTAGAGCACCGGACGGGCGTTGTCGCTCATGCCGCCGTCCACCGACACATAGCGGCGCGGGTGCGTAACGCTCGTGTCCTGGACGACCTCGGATCCGTTCGCGGCCGCGTCCACGCGCACGGTCTTCGTGGTGCCGGCGGTGTAGAGGGTGAAGGTGGTGGGACCCACGATCGCGCGGCCCGGCTCGATCGAGATCCGCGGTACCCGCAGCCCCAGCTCACGGCAGGTGGATCCGACGACGGCGGCCATCGCACGGGCGATCTCCGCTGCCGGCCGAGGTTCGTCCGCCTCGGTGTAGGCGATGCCGTAGCCGCCGCCGAGATCGAGCTCGGGCAGTTCGACGCCGTGCCGGCCACGCACTCCGGCGAGGAAACCGAGCAGCCGCTGCGCCGCGAGTTCGAAGCCCTCGGGCTCGAAGATCTGCGACCCGATGTGGCAGTGCACGCCGAGGAGGTTGATGCCCGGGTGGGCGAGGGCGTCGGCGACCGCGCGGGCAGCGGGCGACGACGCGCCGTCGTCCTGCACGTCGTCCTGCCCGTCGTCCTGTCCCGGGCCCTGCTCGGTGGTGAGCGACAGGCCGAACTTCTGGTCCTCGTGGGCCGTGGCGATGAACTCGTGCGTGTGCGCGTGGATTCCGGGCGTCAGGCGGATCATGACGTTCGCCCTGCGGCCGCGCTGCACGGCGAGGTCGCCGACCAGGGTGACCTCCTGCAGGCTGTCGACGACGATCCGGCCGAGGTCGGCATCGATGGCGCGGGTGATCTCGGCGGCCGACTTGTTGTTCCCGTGCAGCCCGAGCCGGTGTCCCGGCATCCCGGCGCGCAGGGCCACGGCGAGCTCCCCGCCCGAGCAGGTGTCGAGTCCGAGGCCCTCCTCGCGGACCCAGTGCGCCACCTCGCTGCAGAGGAAGGACTTGCCGGCGTAGAACACGTCCACTCCCCCGCACAGGTCGCGGAAGGCGTCATCGAACGCGTCGCGGAACGTGGCGGCACGGGTCCGGAAGTCGCGCTCGGACATCACGAAGAGGGGCGTGCCGTACTGCCGGGCGAGCTCGGTCACGGGGATCCCGTCGACCTGCAGCACGCCGTCCGTCCCGCGGTCCACGTCCTCGGCCCACAGCTTGGCATCGAGCCGGGCCTGGTCGGCGGGGACGGACAGCCAGTCCGGTGCGAGCGGGGATGCTTCGGCAGCCACGGCTACATCCTCTCCGGCGCGGACACGCCGAGGAGGTCCAGGCCGTTGGCCAGGACCTGCTGTGTCGCGTTGTTCAGCCACAGGCGCGAGCGGTGCACGTCCTCGACGGCGGCGTCGCCGAGCGGGGCGACCCGGCACGCGTCGTACCAGCGGTGGTACGTCCCCGCGATGACCTCGAGGTGCCGGGCCACGCGGTGCGGCTCGCGGAAGGTCGCGGACTGCGCGACGACGCCGGGGAACTGTCCGAGCGCCGCCAGCAGCTCGCCCTCCGTGGGGTGGGCGAGCGACGCGGCGTCGAAGGTGCTGGTATCCACTCCCGCGGACACCGCATTGCGCGCGACGGCGTGCGTCCGGGCGTGGGCGTACTGCACGTAGAACACGGGGTTCTCGTTGGTGTTCTTCCGCAGCAGCTCGGGATCGATGGACATGGCCGAGTCGGCCGGCGACCGTCCGAGGGAGTAGCGCAACGCGTCCTTGCCGAGCCAGTCGAGCAGGTCCCGCAGCTCGATGATGTTGCCGGCGCGCTTGGAGAGCCGGGCGCCGTTCACGGACACCATCTGGCCGATGAGGACCTGGATGTTCTCCTCCATGTCGTCGCCGGCGCAGGCCGCGATGGCCTTGAGGCGACCGATGTAGCCGTGGTGGTCCGCTCCGAGGAGGTAGATCTTCTCGGGGAAGCCCCGGTCCTTCTTGGAGAGGTAGTACGCAGCGTCGGAGGCGAAGTACGTGGGCTCGCCGTTGGCCCTGATGAGGACGCGGTCCTTGTCATCGCCGAAGTCGGTCGTGCGGAGCCAGACGGCGCCGTCCTCGTCGAACACGTGGCCCTGCCCGCGCAGGCGGTCGACAGCCTGCTCCACGGCGCCGCCGTCGTGCAGTGCGGACTCGGAGAAGAACACGTCGAAGTGCACTCCGAAGTCCGCCAGCGTCTCCTTGATGTCGGCCATCTGTGCCTCGTAGGCGAGGGCGCGCACGATCGGGAGCGCGGTGTCGTCGTCCAGGTCCGCGACCTCGGGGCGGTCGGCGAGGACGGAGCGGCCGAGATCGGCGATGTACTGGCCGGGGTAACCGCCCTCCGGCGTCGGTCGGCCCTTGATGGTCGCAAGCACGGAGGCTGCGAAGTTGTTCATCTGGGTGCCGGCGTCGTTGATGTAGTACTCCGTGGTCACCTGTGCACCGCTGGCCCGGAGTACGCGCGCGATGGAATCACCGAGGGCGGCCCACCGCGTGTGGGCGAGGTGCAGCGGACCCGTCGGGTTGGCCGATACGAACTCCATGTTGATGGTGTGGCCCGCGAGTGCCTCGTTGGTGCCGTAGGCGGGGCCGGCCTCGACGATCGTGCGGGCCAGCTCGCCCGCGGCCCCGGCGTCGAGCGTGATGTTGAGGAAGCCCGGACCGGCGATGTCGACGCTCTTCACGCCATCAATCGCGGCGAGGCGGTCGCTCAGGAGCTGGGCGAAGGCCCGCGGGTTCATGCCCGCCTTCTTGCCGAGCTGGAGGGCGATGTTGGTCGCCCAGTCGCCGTGCTCCCGGTTCTTCGGTCGCTCCACCCGCACCTCGGAGGGGAGGTCGACGCTGAGGTCACCCGCCTCGACGGCGGCCTTCAGGCATGCGGATATAGCGGCAGAGAGTTCTTCGGGAGTCACCCGTCAAGCATAGCGGCGCCGTCCCCGGCACCCTGATTTTCGTGACGCGGCCCATGTCGGCTCCTGGATGCGCCGCCTCCGCAGGGGGCACGGGCCCGAGCAGGCCTGCGAGGCCCGTCTCCGGCGCGCGCAGAAACGAATCCCGCAATAGGACGTTGAACGGTACGGACGCGTTACTTTCGGTTTAAACCAATTCTTCGGCGCGGGCGTTCCGCCCGGCGATCACCAGGAGCAACCACATGACCAGTACAGGCCTGACGGAGACATCCCCGACCGGAACACGGGGACGCTCGGAGTTCTCCATCCACCAACGGGTGCTGACCGCTCTCGCCGCCGTCTCGATCCTCGGCGTGACGGGCTGCGCCGGCGCCGAGGCCGGATCACCTGCCGACGAGGCACCCGCCGCTGCTCCTGCGACGTCCGCG
>NZ_CP024915.1:1537208-1540272 GCF_002953615.1 Arthrobacter agilis
GCCGGCGACCCCGACGCCGGGTCGGCGGCACCCGCCGACCCCGGGACTCCGGGCGGGGCCGGAACCGGTGGCCAGGTCTACAAGGACGGCACCTACACCCAGGACGGCTCCTACCAGTCCCCCGCCGGTCCGGAGGAGGTGGGGGTGACCCTCACGCTGGAGGCCGACGTCGTCACAGCCGTGGAGGTCGAGCCGATGCCCGACAACCCGACCACGAAGACGTACCAGGGACGCTTCGCGGGCGGGATCTCCGACGCGATCGTCGGCAAGAAGCTCGACGAGCTCTCCGTGGACAAGGTGGCCGGGTCCTCGCTGACCAGTGGAGGCTTCAACGAGGCGACCGGCAAGATCAAGAGCGAGGCCCGGCTCTAGGCCGATCGGCGTGGCGGACACCTTCGGCTTCGACGCGATCGGCACCCGGTGGCGCGTGGACAGCGCCTCGCCCCTGGCACCGGAGCAGAGGTCCGGGCTGCTGCGACTCGCCGAGGAGTACGACGCCGTCTACTCGCGGTTCCGGGAGGACTCGGGCATCACGGCGCTGGCGCGGACCGGAGGACGACTCGGCCTGCCCCACCACGGGGCGCCCCTCGGCCGGCTCCTGCGCTCGCTGTACGACCTCACCGGCGGCGGCGTCTCCCCCCTGGTCGGTGAGCGGCTCGCCGCCCAGGGCTACGACGCCGCCTACTCCTTCGTCCCCACCGAGGCGCCGGCACCGGCGCGGGCCTGGGAGGACGTCCTCGAGTGGACGGACGACGGCGTCACGCTGCTCGAGCCGGCCCTCCTGGACGTCGGAGCCGCGGGCAAGGGCCAGCTCGTGGACCTCATGCTCGGCGCCCTCGTCGCTGCCGGCCACGAGGACGTGGTCGTCGACGCCAGCGGCGACATGCGGCGGGCAGGCGCCGGTACCATCACCGTCGGCCTCGAGCACCCCTACGATCCGTCGTCGGCCATCGGGACGGTGGAACTGGGCGCCGGCGCGCTGTGCGCCTCGGCCGCCAACCGCCGCGTGTGGGGGGACGGCCTGCACCACGTCCTCGATGCCCGGACGGGCCGCACCGTGGACTCCGTCGTCGCCACCTGGGTCCTCGCCGAGGACGCCATGACGGCCGACGGCCTGTGCACCGCCCTGTTCGTCGCGGACCCCGCGGACCTCGCCGGAACCTTCGATTTCGACTTCGTCCTGATGTACTCGGACGGACGCGCCCGCTATTCCGACCCCCTCGCAGGAGCCCTGTTCTCATGACCGCAGCACTCGACGGCCTGCTGGGCCGCATGACCATGTACCGGCTGACGCTGATCCTGCTCCTGGTGCTGACGGTGGAGGCGTTCGCGCTGTCGCTGACGGGCCTCCTCGCCTACACCCCGGCCGAGCTCGGCGGGACGCTCGTGGCCGCGGTCGGCGGGACGATCATCGGGACCCGGCTGATGGCCCTGATCCTGCGGCTGCGTCCGCACACCGACTCGTCGCTCATCACGGGACTGATCGTGTTCCTGATCATGTTCCCCTCGAGCACCGCGTCCGGGCTCGGCGGCATCCTCGCGGCCGGAATCGCCGCCGGTGCGTCGAAGTTCCTCCTGGCCTTCCGTGGACGGCACATCTTCAACCCCGCGGCGACGGGTGCCGTGGTCGCCACCCTGCTCGGCGTGGGTGCCGCGGCCTGGTGGGTCGCCAACCCCTACATGCTCCCCGTCGTCGCACTGGGCGCCGCGCTTCTCCTGTACCGCACGCGGAAGCTCCCGATGGGGGCGGTCTTCCTGCTCGTGGCGATCGGCATCCTGCTCTACGGACTCGCCCGGTCCGGGATGACACCGGGCACCGGACTGCAGCTCGTCCTGACGTCGTACCCCGTCCTGTTCCTGCTCGGTTTCATGATGACGGAGCCGCTCACCCTGCCTCCGCTCCGCTGGCAGCAGTGGCTGTTCGCCGGGACCGTCGCCGCGGTCTTCGCGCTCCAGCTGTCCGTCGGACCGGTCTTCCTCGGCCCGGAGTTCGCCCTCCTGATCGGCAACGCCGTCGCGTTCCTCATGGGCCAGCGGCGCGGCGTACGGCTGTCCTTCGCCGGATCGCGGCAGCTGACACCCACCAGCACCGAGCTCGTCTTCGAACCCGCCCGCCCCGTGCGCTTCCGGGCAGGGCAGTACATGGAGCTCTCCATGCCGCACCGCGGCGCGGACAGCCGCGGCAGCCGGAGGATCTTCAGCATCACCTCCGCCCCGCAGGACAGGGAAGCCCTCTCCTTCGGCCTGCGGACCACCGCATCGGGCAGTTCCTTCAAGAAGGCACTCCTCGAGCTGCCGAAGGAGGCCCGCATCACCGGGACACTCGTGGGCGGCGATTTCAGCCTCCCGCGCGATCCGTCGGTCCCCCTGCTCCTCGCCGCGGGCGGGATCGGGGTCACCCCCTTCATCAGCCAGCTGCGCGACCTCGCCGCGCGCGGCGAGGAGCGCGACGTCGTCCTCGCCTACGAGGTCAGGAGCGAACAGGAGATCGCCTTCCGCGACGAGCTGCTCGAGCTCGGCACGCGGGTGGTGCTGTTCATGCCCACGGCGGGGCCTGCGCCGGCACTCCCCGAACGGTGGATCCACGGTGGCGCCGAGCCGACCTCGGACACCCTCCTCGCCGCGGTGCCGGACCTCGCCGAACGCAGGGTGCTCGCCTCGGGGTCGCCGGCGTTCCTCGGGCGGATCCGCTCGGAGGTACGCAGGGCCGGCGTCGCGCGCATCCGGACCGATGCCTTCCTCGGCTACTGACACCCGGACGGGGCGGCGACGCGGTCGGTACCGACGAGCGTTTTCCCGACCCGACCGCCACCTGATAAGCTCTACGAGTCCCTAACGGGTACGGGAGTTCCCGTGTCCGCCTTCGTAGCTCAGGGGATAGAGCGTCTGCCTCCGGAGCAGAAGGTCGTAGGTTCGAATCCTATCGAGGGCACACACGACTCACGCAGAGTCCACCGCCGTCGGCCACCAGGCCGGCGGCGGTTCTGTTTTGGTAGGCTCCACAGGATGCGGCCCCCGGGGCCGGACCAGCACCTACCGGCGGGGGGAACGTGGGGACGAACGG
>NZ_CP024915.1:1540372-1540440 GCF_002953615.1 Arthrobacter agilis
CGCGCAGCTCCCGCCGCTCCTGCTCGACGACGACGAGGCGCTCGCGGTCGCGATCGGGCTGACGGCGG
>NZ_CP024915.1:1540540-1544856 GCF_002953615.1 Arthrobacter agilis
TGACGGCCAGCCCCGTCTCCGGGGTCGGGGAAGCGTCCGTCCGCGCCCTCACGAAGCTCGAACAGGTCCTGCCGCCCCGCCTGCGCCCGCGCTTCTCGGGCCTCCGCTCCGCGGTGACGCGCATGGCGGCGGCCAGCACGCCGGTCAACCCCGAGGTGCTCACGGCGTTCTCGGCGGCCATCACGGAGCGGCGCTGCGTCGCGTTCCGCTACGACCGGCACGACGGCGAATCGTCCCGGCGGATCGTCGAGCCCTACCGCCTCGTCGACACGGGCAGGCGCTGGTACCTCGTGGCCTTCGACCGCTCGAGGGAGGACTGGCGGACGTTCCGCGTGGATCGCTGCCAGAGCGTCCCCGTGGCGAGGGACCGCTTCGCGCCCCGCCCGCTGCCCGCCGCGGACCTCGCGGCCTACGTCCAGGAGTCCATCACGCGGTCGCCCTACTCGTACGACGCCGTCATCCGGTTCTCCGCGCCCCTGGCGGAACTCGAGGCGCGCGTCCCGTCGAGCACCGGCACGCTCGAGGCGGACGGCGACGGGCACACGCTCCTCCGGGCAGGCTTCGACTCCCTCGACTTCCCGCTGGCCTACCTCGCGAGCTGGGACATCGACTTCGAGGTCCTCGAGCCCGCCGAGATGCGCGAGCGCGCCCTCGTCGTGGCCGAGCGACTGCGCCGTTCCGCTGCGACCGGTGTCCGCTCCGGAGCCGACGCCCACGAGTGACGGAGGCCTGCCCTCAGTGAACGCCCGCCTGCCGCCGGGTGCGAGCAACTAGACTGGCAGGCAACTATGGCACTGACAATCTCCTACCCCGCGGACCTTCCCGTCTCGGAACGCCGGGCAGACATCATGGCCGCGATCGCGGCCAACCAGGTCACCATCATCGCCGGCGAGACCGGGTCCGGTAAGACGACGCAGATCCCGAAGATGTGCCTCGAGCTGGGCCTCGCCGAGCACGGGTTGATCGGCCACACCCAGCCGCGGCGCCTCGCGGCACGTACGGTCGCCGAGCGCATCGCCGAGGAACTGCAGGTGGACCTCGGCGAGGAGGTCGGCTACCAGGTCCGCTTCACCGGGTCGGTGGGCCGGAAGACGAAGATCAAGCTGATGACGGACGGGATCCTGCTCGCCGAGATCCAGCACGACCGGATGCTGCGCAAGTACAGCACCATCATCATCGACGAGGCCCACGAGCGCAGCCTCAACATCGACTTCATCCTCGGGTACCTCCGGCGCATCCTGCCCGAACGGCCCGACCTCAAGGTCATCATCACCTCGGCCACCATCGACCCGGAGCGCTTCGCCGCCCACTTCGCGGCCGACGCCGCCGTCGAGGACACCTCCCCCGCCCCGATCATCGAGGTCTCGGGGCGCACCTATCCCGTCGAGATCCGGTACCGGCCCCTCGACCAGCCGCCCGGCGGGCTCGACGACGGGGACGGCGGCGCGGACAGCGAGCTCGAGGAGGAGCGCGACCCGCTGGATGCCGTCTGCGACGCCGTGGACGAACTCTCGCTCGAAGCCCCCGGGGACATCCTCGTGTTCTTCTCCGGCGAGCGCGAGATCCGCGACGCCGCCGATGCCCTCCGGGCACGGATCCAGTCCACGGCCCGCCTGCGCGGCACGGAGGTCCTGCCCCTGTTCGCCCGGCTCTCGCTCGAGGAGCAGCACCGGGTGTTCCGTCCCACCGGCAGTCACCGCCGGATCGTCCTCGCGACGAACGTCGCCGAGACGTCGCTGACCGTACCCGGCATCAAGTACGTGATCGACACGGGGACCGCCCGCATCTCCCGCTACTCCCACCGCACGAAGGTGCAGCGGCTGCCCATCGAGCGCGTCTCGCAGGCGTCGGCGAACCAGCGCTCCGGCCGTAGCGGACGTGTCTCGAACGGTATCGCGATCCGCCTCTACTCCGAGGAGGACTTCGCGTCGCGCAGGCCCTTCACCGAGCCGGAGATCCTGCGGACGAGCCTCGCGGCGGTCATCCTCCAGATGGCCGCGATGGGTGTCACGCGCAGTCCCAAGGACATCGCCGAGTTCCCCTTCGTGGAGCCGCCGGAGACCAAGGCGATCAACGACGGCGTCGCCCTGCTGCGTGAACTGGGGGCGCTGAAGGACGACGGTGGCCTCTCCGCCGTCGGCCGCAAGCTCGCGCAGCTCCCCGTGGACCCCCGCCTCGGGCGCATGATCGTGGAGGCGGGCTCGCGTGGCTCGGTGAAGGAGGTCATGGTCCTCGCCGCCGCGCTGACCATCCAGGACCCGCGCGAGCGGCCCTCGGCGGACCAGCCGGCGAAGCAGCAGCAGGCCGCCGAGAAACACAAGCGTTTCGTGGACGAGAACTCGGACTTCACGGCCTATCTCAACCTGTGGCGGTACCTGCAGGAGAAGCAGGATGAGCTGTCCTCGACACAGTTCCGGAAGCTCTGCAAGGCGGAGTTCATCAACTACCTGCGCGTCCGGGAATGGCAGGACCTCTTCCAGCAGCTGCGCCAGCTCGCGAAGCCGCTCGGCATCACCCTGCCCGCCGGTCCCGTGGACCCGGTCGGGCTGCACGAGCAGATCCACATCAGCCTGCTCTCGGGTCTGCTGAGCAACATCGGCCTCTACGACCAGCGCAAGCGGGAGTACGCCGGTGCCCGCGGGACCCGCTTCGCCGTCTTCCCCGGCTCGGCGCTGTTCAAGAAGTCGCCCGACTGGGTCATGGCCGCCGAGCTGGTGGAGACCTCGCGGCTGTGGGCGCGTGTCGTCGCCCGGATCGACCCGCTGTGGGCCGAGCAGGTGGCGCCGCACCTCGTCAAGCGCACCTACAGCGAGCCGCACTGGTCGAGGAAGATGGGCTCGGTCATGGCGTACGAGAAGGTCACGCTCTACGGCGTGCCGATCGTGCCGCAGCGCCGCATCAACTACGGGCGGATCGACCGGGAGGTGGCGCGGGAGCTGTTCATCCGGCATGCCCTCGTCGAGGGCGACTGGAAGACGCACCACACGTTCTTCAGCCGCAACCAGGCCCGCCTCGCCGAGGTGGAGGAGCTCGAGAACCGCCTCCGGCGGCGGGACCTCCGCGTGGACGACGAGACGCTCTTCGAGTTCTACGACCAGCGGATCGGCACCGAGGTGGTCTCGGAGCGCCATTTCGACTCGTGGTGGAAGACCGCGCGCCAGGACCAGCCGGACCTGCTCGACTTCGATCCGGAGAAACTCCTCAGCGAGGACGCCGCGGAGCTCGACGAGGCGGCCTTCCCGAGTGTGTGGCACCAGGCGGGCTTCGAGCTGCCCCTGACCTACGAGTTCTCGCCCCTGACACCGGGCGCCCACGACGGCGTCACGGTGACCATCCCGGTCCTGTTCCTCAACCAGCTCGACCCGAAGCCCTTCCGCTGGCAGATCCCGGGCCAGCGCGTGGAACTCGTCACGGCGCTCATCAAGTCGCTGCCGAAGCAGGTGCGGAAGAACTTCGTGCCGGCGCCCGACGTCGCCCGGACCGCCGTCGCCGCCCTGGCCGCCGACTTCGACCCGGCGCAGGACGACCTCGAGGCGTCCCTCGAACTCGCGCTGCGGCGCCTGCGCGGGCACATCGTCCCGCCGGGGTCGTGGAACTGGTCGGCGGTCCCCCCGCACCTGCTGATGATGTTCCGCATCGTCGACGCCGAGGGTCGCGTGCTCGACGAGTCCCGCGACCTGGAAGCGCTCAAGGCGTCCCTGGCGCCCGCGGTGAGCCGCGCCATCGCGCAGTCACTGGGCGCCACCCCGGGCAGCACGCGACCCGCGGGCGGACCCGGCCGTGGTGGGCGGGGAAAGGCCGCCACCGCACCCGCCGGCCGGAACGGCAGGACCGACCATGCGGGACGCGGCGCCGCGCGGAACGCCGGATCCGCGGACGCCGCCGCCCGGGGCGGACAGGCCGCCCCGGGCGGGGCACCGGCCCGCGGCGGCCTCGTCGTGGCGGAGGCACCCGCGGTGGCCGAGCGGACCGGCGAGACCACGTGGGCCTTCGGCACGATCGAGCGCGAGGTGTCCCGCACCATCGGCGGCCACCGCGTCACCGGTTTCCCCGCCGTCGTCGACGAGGGCACGTCGGTGGGCCTGAAGGTCTTCCCGGACGCCGGCCAGCAGTCGACCGTCATGCGGGCGGGCGTCATCCGGCTTCTGTCGCTGCGCATCCCGAGCCCCGCCAAGTACGTCCTGGAGCACCTGAGCAACACCGAGAAACTCACGTTCAGCCAGAACCCCCACGGCAGTGTCGCCGAACTCATCCGTGACTGCTCGCTGGCCGCCATCGACAAGCTCGTCCCGGAGGAGCTGCCCTGGACCGAGGAC
>NZ_CP024915.1:1544956-1563436 GCF_002953615.1 Arthrobacter agilis
CCCCGCCGTTCTCGATCACGAGATCGGCCTCCGACACCGACAGCTTGTCCTGCACAGTCGCCTCGTAGGAGTGCGGGTCCTGGCTGAGGCTGTCGACGATCGACGTCACGGCGACGTCGTCCCCGCCGATCGTGGCGGCGATGTCGCCGTAGACGTTGGTGGAGGTGACGATGCTGAGCTGCTCCCCCGCACCGGCATCGCCGGACGCACCCGCTGCGGCCCCGTCCCCGCAGGCTGCGAGGGCGAGGGCGGAGGCCGCCAGGAGGGCGGGCACGGCGAGACGGCGGGAGACGGGCATCGGGACCTCGATCAGACTAATGAGAATTGTTTACGTTAGCGGTTCGAGCATAACCAAAACGCGAACGGTTCGCATTCTCGTGATCGTCACCGGACCGGTGTCTCCGTGCCGCCGATCCCCTCACCGGTGCGGCGGGCGCCCTGGTTCTGGGTGGCGTCCCGGATCTCGCCGACCAGCTGTTCGATCACGTCCTCGAGGAAGAGGACGCCACGCGTGGAGCCGTCGGGGCCCAGGACGCGCGCCAGGTGCGACCCGGTGCGCTGCATGACCGTCAGCGCGTCCTCGATCTCGTCGCCCAGCGACAGGTTCGCGAGCGTCCGCACCTTGTTCTCCGTGATCGGCCGCCGGTACATCGCCTGCGGCATCGACATGATGTCCTTCAGGTGCATGTAGCCCGTGAGGTTGCCGTTCTCGTCCACCAGGACGAAGCGCGAGAACCCGGTGCGCCCGACGGCACGTTCGAAGTCCTCCGGGGTGGCGTCGGTGCGGACGGTCACGAGCTCGCCGAGGGGCACCATGGTGGTCTCGGCCGTCTGGCCCGAGAACTCGAGAGCTCCCGTGATCAGGCCGGACTCGTCGTCCACGAGGCCGCTCTTGGTCGACTCCTCGACGATCGACTGCACCTCCTCCAGCGTGTAGGTCGAGGAGACCTCGTCCTTCGGTTCGACCCTCAGGGCCCGGAGGATGTGGTTGGCCGCCCAGTTGAGCGACGAGATCACGGGGTTGACGACCCGCGCGATCATCACGAGCGGCGGCGCCAGGAGGAGAGCGGCCTTGTCGGCGACGGAGACCGAGATGTTCTTCGGCACCATCTCGCCGAACGTCACATGAAGGAAGGTGACCAGGACCAGGGCCAGCGCGAAGGCGACGCCGTCGGCGAGTCCCTCCGGAACCCCCAGGGCCTCGAACGGCACCACGAAGAGGTGGTGGATCGCCGGCTCCGCGACCTGCAGGATCAGGAGCGAGCAGACCGTGATGCCCAGCTGCGAGCAGGCGAGCATGAGCGACACGTGCTCCATGGCCCAGATCGTCGTCCGTGCGCGTTTCGAGCCCTCGTCGGCCAGGGGCTCGATCTGGCTGCGCCGCGCGGACATGATGGCGAACTCGGACGCCACGAAGAAGGCGTTGCCCATCAGGAGGACGACGAGCCAGACGATTCCTACCCAGTCACTCATCGACCATCCTTCCGTACGGCCGTACTGCCGGCCAGGGCGGGACGGACCTCCGGCACACCGTGCGTGCCCTGCGGGACCGCCTGGTGCTCGGGCACGACGGCGTCGTCCGCCGCGCCCCCGGGCTCCTGCGAGGCCGCGGGGGCGGGCACGAACTGGACGCGGTCGATCCGACGTCCGTCCATGCGCTCCACGGTGAGGGTGCCGGCCGGCACCTCCACCCGGTCGCCCGGCGCCGCCACGCGGCCCAGCTCGGCCATGATGAAACCGGCGACCGTCTCGTAGCCCGCCTCGTCCGGCACCACGAGTCCCGGGATCTGTATCGTGAGCTCGTCGGGCCGCATGAGGCCCGGGAAGAACCAGTCCCCCGCGGCACTCTGCAGCACGCCGGGCTTGAGCTTGTCGTGCTCGTCCTTGACCTCGCCGACGATCTCCTCCACCAGGTCCTCGAGCGTCGCGACGCCGGCCGTGCCCCCGTACTCGTCGAGTACGACGGCGAGCTGCAGGTTCGCGTCACGGAGCTCGCTCAGCAGCGAATCGAGGTGCACGGTCTCGGGCACGCGCAGGACGTCGGTCATGATGGTGCCCGCGGGCAGCTCCGCACGCTTGTGGCGCGGCACGGCCACGGCCTTCTTCACGTGGACCACTCCGCGGATGTCGTCGGCAGAATTCCCGATCAGGGGGAAGCGGGAGTAGCCGGTGCGGCGCGCGGCCTCGACCACGTCGGCGACGGTCTGGTCCGAGTCGATGACCTCCATGCGGATCCGGGGGGTCATGACGTCGGCCGCGGTGCGCTCCGAGAAACTGAAGGTCCGGGCGAGGAAGTTCGCCGTCCCCTGGTCGAGCGTGCCCATCTCCGCGGAGCGGCGCACCAGGGAGGAGAGCTCCGACGGCGTCCTGGCGCCCGAGATCTCCTCCTTCGCCTCGAGGCCGAAGACATTGAGGACCCGGTTGGAGAAGCCGTTGAGCACGATGATGGCCGGCTTGAACACGGCCGTGAACAGGAGCTGGGGCCGGGCGAGGGCCTTGCCCACGTTGAAGGGCAGCGCGATGGAGAGGTTCTTGGGAACGAGCTCTCCGATGAGCATGGACAGCAGGGTCGCCAGGATCATCGCGATGATGAGGGACGTCGAGGCGACCAGCGCCTCCGACAGCCCGAGGGAGCCCAGCGGCGCCTCGAGCAGCCGCCCGACGGACGGTTCCATGACATACCCGGTGAGCAGGGTCGTCAGGGTGATGCCCAGCTGGCAGCTCGAGAGCTGGGTGGACAGTGACTTCAGGCACCGGAGCAGCGGTTCGGCCTTCGTGTCGCCGTCATCGACGGCCCGCTGCACGTAGGTCTGGTCGAGGGCGACGAGTGCGAACTCGACGGCCACGAAGAATCCGGTCCCGACGACGAGGAGGAGGCCTGCGGCCAGGTAGATCCATTCCACCGCTACATCCCCTCCCCGGTGGAACCGGGACGGGGACGGAGCGGTCCGCGTCTGAGGGGGTCCGCCGCGTCGGACGGGAGGGTCTCCGCGTCCTGATCGGGGCCGGCGTCGACAGGACGCGGGAGACCGGGCTCGGGCAGGGGATGGGCAAGAGGAGAGGGTGCGCCGGCGTCGAGCCGGCCCCTAGAAGGACTGTCCATAAGGAGACCAGTCTATCGGCTGGTCGCCGTCCGCCGCACGGGAATTCCTCCGACGGCGCAGGGCCGCACGGCCGGACGGACCTACCAGCTCTGCTGGAGCGGCCGCCCCTCCTCGTACCCTGCTGCCGACTGCACCCCGACGAGCGCCCGCTCCCGGAACTCGGCCAGCGATGCGGCACCCGCGTAGGTCATCGAACTGCGGACGCCCGCCGTGATCATGTCGAGGAGGTCCTCCACACCCGGACGGGCCGGATCGAGGTACATCTTCGAGGTCGAGATGCCCTCCTCGAACAGTCCCTTCCTGGCACGCGCGAAGACGTCGTCGCGCCGCGTCCGGTTCTGCACCGCACGGGCGGACGCCATGCCGAAGCTCTCCTTGTACCGGCGGCCGTTGCTGTCGGTCTGCAGGTCGCCGGGGCTCTCGTAGGTGCCCGCGAACCAGGATCCGATCATGACCTGGCTCGCACCGGCGGCCAGGGCGAGGGCCACGTCCCGCGGGTACCGGACGCCGCCGTCGGCCCAGACATGGGCGCCGAGTTCGGCGGCCGCTTGGGCGCACTCGTGGACGGCGGAGAACTGCGGACGCCCGACGGCGGTCATCATGCGCGTCGTGCACATGGCGCCCGGGCCGACACCCACCTTGATGATGGAGGCACCCGCGGCGACGAGGTCGCGGACGCCCTCGGCGCTGACCACGTTGCCCGCGACGATGGGGACCTTCGGGTCGAGGCCGCGTACGAGGGCGAGCGCGTCCAGCATCTTGCGCTGGTGGCCGTGGGCCGTATCGACGACGAGCACGTCGACACCGGCGTCGAGCAGGGCGGCGGCCTTCGCCTCGACGTCCCCGTTGATGCCGACGGCCGCTGCGACGCGCAGCCTGCCCGAGGCGTCGAGCGCGGGGTCGTAGATCGTGGAGCGCAGCGCGCCCGTCCGGGTGATGACGCCCTGGAGCACGCCGTCGCGCACCACGGGCGCAAGCGGCACGCGGGCTCCGTCGAGGTCCTCGAAGGCCTTCTGCAGGGCGGCGGCGGGGTCCTCGTCGAACAACGACGCCTCGAGGGCGGCCGGAGCCGGCCGCATGACGGATTCGAGCGAGGCGAAGCGGTCCACCTCCTCGCAGTCCGAGGCATTGACCACCCCGACGCACGCGCCGCCGTCGTCGATCACGAGCACCGCGCCGTGCGCGCGCTTGTGCATGAGGTGCAGCGCGTCGATCACGGTGTTGCCCGGCTGCAGCTTCAACGGCGTCTCGAAGACCGGATGGCGGTCCTTGACCCACGACGTGACCTCCGCGATGACCTCGACCGGGACGTCCTGCGGAAGGACGCCGATGCCGCCGCGCCGCGCCATGGTCTCGACCATGCGCCGCCCGGTCACCGCCGTCATGTTCGCGACGACGAGCGGGATCGTGGTGCCGGTGCCGTCGTCGGAGGACAGGTCGACGTCGAAGCGGGAGAGGACCTCCGAGGCGGAGGGGACGAGGAACACGTCCGAGTAGGTGAGGTCCGTGGTGGGCGGATTGATGAAGCGCATGGTTCTCCCTGGATCGACGGCCGGTTCGAGGGCCGCAAAGAGTCTAGTGCGTGCGGGCCCGCAGTATCGCACGGCGCAGCTCGGCAGGACACGCCTGATTGGCTTGTTCGTTACTCCTGTCACTACACTTGGACAGGGTCCAGACACGGCTTTCCGCCGATCTCGCCGACCGCACCGCGCTCAGGGCAACTTACGGAAGAGGCGTATACCAAGTGCCAGAACAAACCAGCCACCGTCTACCTGAAGAATTCGGCGGGAACGAGTGGCTTGTTGACGAGCTCTACGAGCAGTTCCAGAAGGATCGCCACTCGGTCGACAAGAAGTGGTGGGACCTGTTCGACTCCTTCGACGCGGAGGGATCGTCGGCGGAGAACGGCCGCACGGCGGCCGACAGGCCCGAGGACCCGGCAGCCGCCCCGGCGGCCACCACCCCGGAGTCCCGCCCCTCGAACGGAAGCACCCCCCCGGCAGCCGCGGCACCCGCGGCCTCCAATCCCCCCACCAAGGAACTCCCGGTCGTGCAGGCCGAGACTCCCGCACCCAAGGCCTCCGGGGAGTCGCCCGCCAGCACCCAGCAGAGCGGGAAGCCGCCCGTCCCCAACGAACCGGCGAAGAAGCCGGAGACGTCGCGGGAGGAGAAGCCGGGGACCAAGCCCATCCCGGCACAGCTGCCGGCCTCGGACCGCAACGCCGACATGGAGGAGAACAGGGTCAGCGTGCTGCGCGGACCGGCCAAGGCGATCTCCACCAACATGGAAGCCAGCCTGAGCGTCCCCACCGCGACCAGCGTGCGAGCGATCCCGGCGAAGCTCCTCATCGACAACCGCGTGGTCATCAACAGCAACCTGGCGCGTGCCCGTGGCGGGAAGGTGTCCTTCACCCACATCATCGGCTACGCGATCATCCGGGCCCTCGCCCAGTTCCCGTCGCAGAACGTCTACTACGACGTGATCGACGGCAAGCCCTCCGCGGTGCAGCCCGCCCACGTGAACTTCGGCCTGGCGATCGACATGCCGAAGCCCGACGGGACGCGCTCGCTCGTGGTGCCGAACATCAAGAAGGCCGAGACCATGAACTTTTCGGAGTTCTGGCACGCCTACGAGGAGCTCGTGAAGAAGGCCCGTGCCGGGAAGCTCGGCGCCGACGACTACGCAGGCACCACGGTGTCCCTCACCAACCCCGGCGGCATCGGCACGGTCCACTCGGTCCCCCGCCTGTCCAAGGGCCAAGCCTGCATCATCGGTGCCGGCGCCCTCGAGTACCCGGCGGAGTTCCAGGGCTCGAGCGAGAAGACCCTCGCGAAGCACGCGATCAGCAAGACCATCACCCTGACCTCGACCTATGACCACCGCGTCATCCAGGGCGCGGGCAGTGGCGAGTTCCTGAGGATCATCCACCAGCTGCTGCTGGGCGAGCAGGGCTTCTACGACGAGATCTTCGAGTCGCTGCGCATCCCCTACGAGCCCGTGCGGTGGAGCGCCGACATCCAGGTCGATCCGATGGACCAGATCAACAAGGTCGCCCGGATCCAGCAGCTCATCCACGCCTACCGCGTGCGCGGCCACCTCATGGCGGACACCAATCCGCTCGAGTACGTCCAGCGCAAGCACGCCGACCTCGACATCCGGACCCACGGCCTCACGCTGTGGGACCTGGACCGCGAGTGGCCGACGGGCGGCTTCGGCGGCCAGCCGATGCTCAAGTTCCGCGACATGCTCGGCGTCCTCCGCGACGCGTACTGCCGCACCACGGGCATCGAGTACATGCACCTGCAGGACCCGGCCGAGCGGCAGTGGTTCCAGGACGAGCTGGAGCACCCCTACTCCAAGCCGAGCCGGGAGGAGCAGCTGCGCATCCTGCACAAGCTGAACTCCGCCGAGGCCTTCGAGACGTTCCTGCAGACGAAGTTCGTCGGCCAGAAGCGCTTCTCCCTCGAGGGTGGCGAATCCCTGATCCCGCTGCTCGACGCAGTGATCTCCGGTGCGGCGGACGACGGCCTCGACGAGGTCGCGATCGGCATGGCCCACCGTGGACGCCTGAACGTCCTGACGAACATCGCGGGCAAGACCTACGCCCAGGTGTTCCGCGAGTTCGAGGGCACGCAGGACCCCCGCTCCGTCCAGGGCTCGGGCGACGTGAAGTACCACCTCGGCACCGAGGGCACGTTCACCTCCGACGCCGGCAACGAGACGAAGGTCTACCTCGCCGCGAACCCGTCCCACCTGGAGGCGGTGGACCCGGTGCTCGAGGGCATCGTCCGCGCCAAGCAGGACCTCCTCGACCAGGGCGAGACCTTCCCGGTCCTGCCGATCCTCATCCACGGCGACGCGGCCTTCGCGGGCCAGGGCGTGGTGGCCGAGACCCTGAACCTGTCGCAGCTGCGCGGGTACCGCACCGGCGGCACCATCCACGTCATCGTGAACAACCAGGTCGGCTTCACCACCAGCCCGACGTCGTCGCGCTCGTCGGTGTACTCCACCGACGTCGCGAAGATGGTCCAGGCCCCGGTGTTCCACGTGAACGGCGACGACCCCGAGGCCGTGGTCCGTGTGGCCCAGCTGGCGTACCAGTTCCGTCAGCGGTTCAACAAGGACGTCGTCATCGACATGGTCTGCTACCGCCGTCGCGGGCACAACGAGGGTGACGATCCCTCGATGACGCAGCCCATGATGTACAACCTGATCGAGGCGAAGCGCTCGGTCCGCAAGCTGTACACCGAGGCCCTGATCGGCCGCGGCGACATCACGCAGGAGGAGGCCGAGCAGGCCCTGCGCGACTACCAGGAGCGGCTCGAGCGCGTCTTCGCGGAGACGCACGCCGCGCAGACCTCCCCGATCCCGATCGTCACGAAGGACCCGCAGGCGGTCTCCGACATCGAGCGCCCGTATGCCCAGCAGGCGGACGGCGGCGAGGCCGAGGCACCGCAGACGGCGATCAGCACGGAGACCCTGGCCCACATCGGCGCGGCGCACACCGCGATCCCCGAGGGCTTCACGGTGCACCCGAAGCTGAAGGCCCTGCTGGACAAGCGCGAGCAGATGTCCCGCGAGGGCGGGATCGACTGGGGCTTCGGCGAGATCGCCGCCTTCGGTTCGCTCCTCATGGAGGGCGTACCCGTGCGCCTCGCCGGCCAGGACTCGCGCCGTGGCACCTTCGTACAGCGGCACGCGGTCTTCCACGACCGCGCGACGGGCCACGAGTGGCTCCCCCTCGACGACCTGAGCGAGGACCAGGCGAAGTTCTGGATCTACGACTCCCTGCTGAGCGAATACGCCGCCATGGGCTTCGAGTACGGGTACTCGGTGGAGCGCCCCGACGCCCTGGTGATCTGGGAAGCGCAGTTCGGTGACTTCGTCAACGGCGCCCAGATCGTCATCGACGAGTTCCTCAGCTCCGCCGAGCAGAAGTGGGGACAGCGTTCCTCCCTCGTGCTCATGCTGCCGCACGGCTACGAGGGCCAGGGCCCCGACCACTCCTCCGCACGCATCGAGCGCTTCCTGCAGATGTGCGCCGAGGAGAACATGGTCGTCGCCAACCCGAGCTCGGCGGCGTCGCACTTCCACCTGCTGCGCCGGCATGCGTACCACCGCCCGCGGAAGCCGCTCGTGATCTTCACCCCGAAGCAGCTGCTGCGCCTGAAGGCGGCCGCGAGCTCGGTGGAGGACTTCACACAGGGGACCTTCCGTCCCGTGATCCCCGACACGCTGGAGACGCCGGGCAACGACGTCGAGCGCGTGATCCTGGTCTCCGGACGGCTCTACTACGACCTGCTGTCCTCACGCCAGAAGCTCGACGACGGCAGGACGGCGATCGTGCGTGTGGAGCAGCTGTACCCGCTGCCGCTCGACGAGATCCGCGAAGCACTGGCCACCTACCCGAACGCGGAGATCGTCTGGGCACAGGACGAACCGGCGAACCAGGGGCCGTGGCCGTTCATCGGGCTCAACCTGCCGCAGGAACTGGACCGACCCGTGCGCCTGGCCTCGCGTCCCGCCTCGGCCTCGACCGCGACCGGATCCGCAAAGAACCACGCGGTGGAGCAGGAACTCCTCATCAAGAGGGCTTTCGGCCGCCAGTAGTAAGGCCATCAGTATGATGTCAGGTGGGGCTCAGGCCCCACCTGACGTCTTTAAGGACGGGTCGATGGCTCGCGCGGGTTCCCCGGCGGCCCGGTACGGCCCTGAGCAGCACCCGAGCAGCACCCGACCAGCACCGACGACCAGCACACCGAGGGACCAGTGGAACGACGCAGAATCCGGCTAGCAGCAGTGGGCGACGAACTCCTCGCGGGGCTCGGTGATCCTCGGGCGCTGGGCTGGCTCGGCCGCGTGATGGCCCGGACCCGGCCGGACAACGCCTCGGTCGAGGCCTACAGCCTCGCGGCCCCGGGTGAGGGGACCGAAGCCCTCGCCAACCGCTGGCTGCAGGAGGTGGGACGGCGTTTCGGCGACGGATTCGAGAACCGCCTCGTCATCGGACTGTCGGACCGCGACCTCGACCTCGACCTGTCCACGGCGAGGAGCCGCCTCAACCTCGCCAACATCCTCGACGGTGCGTCGCAGATGAGCGTCAAGGTCCTCGTCGTCGGGCCGCCCCCCGGCCTCGACGCGGAGCGCAACCGTCGCCTCGCGGACCTCTCGGCCGCGTTCGGTGACGTCACGACGCGCCGCAAGCACGTGTTCGTCGACACCTTCACCCCCCTGCTCGCCCACGAGCAGTGGCGCCACGACCTGGCAGCGAACGGGGGAGGTCCCGGCCAGGCCGGCTACGGCCTGATGGCCTGGCTCGTCCTCCACCGCGGCTGGTTCCAGTGGCTGGACGTGCCCGCGCCAGAGTAAGGCAGACGCAGGACCTGGAGCCCCGGAGACACGCCGTTTCCGGGGCTTTTCTGTTGCCCCGGGACCCCGTATTTCCACGAGGTAACGAATGGGTTATCAATGGCTCACTGAGTGTCCGAAGGCAACTTTCCATGGTTATGCTGTCCGAGTGTGATTGCCGTCACGGCGACAATCCGCCTCGGAGGACTTTCTCGCGTCCCTCGCGCCCAGCACAGTAAGGACTAACGAATGCGTAATAAGCGCACCCTGACGCTCGCCGCACTGTCCATCGGAGCGCTCACCCTGAGCGCCTGCGGATCCGCGGGCGGCACCGCAGAGACCCCGGCATCGGAAGGTGCCGCGGAGAACCTGGCCACGACGATCAACATCGCGATCAGCCAGGCCCCGACCGGTTACAACGACGGGACGGCCGCCACCAACGCGGTCTACAACACGTACGTGAACAACCTGACCACGAGCTCCTGGGTCGCGTTCAACGCCGACGGCAACCTCGAGAAGAACGAGGAGTTCGGCACCTACGAGAAGACGAGCGACGACCCGCTGACCGTCAAGTACACCATCAACGAGGATGCTGTCTGGTCGGACGGCACGGCGATCGACTTCGACGACGTGCTCCTGCAGTGGGCCGCCTTCTCGGGCACGCACCCGAGCGGCACGACCGATGCGGAGACCGGCGAGGAAGCGGATCTCTTCCTCGCGTCCTCCACCAACGGCTTCGGCCAGATGGAGATGCCCGAGGGCGAGCCCGGCGCCAAGGAGTTCGAGGTCGTCTACACCGAGCCCTACGCCGACTGGGAGTCCGTCATGTCGGGCGCACTCATGCCGGCACACATCGCCGCCGAGCAGGCCGGTCTGTCCGCGGAGGGCGACGGCGCGGAGCTCATCGAGGCCATCCAGGCCGACGACCGCGCGGCCCTCGGCCCGGTCGCCGAGTTCTGGAACACCGGCTGGAACTACGAAGCCGACCTCCCGACGCTGCCGGACACGGCGCTCCTCCCCTCGTCCGGCCCCTACACGCTGGACAACGCGACCAACGGCACCCTCACGCTCGTCAAGAACGACCAGTACTGGGGCGAGGAACGTGCCGGCAAGACCGACACGATCGTCTTCAAGACCATCGTCGACGAGGAAGCCGTCCAGGCGCTGCAGAACGGCGACGTCGACATCATCGAGCCCTCCAGCCCGACCGTCGACACCAAGACCGCCCTCGAGCAGATCGGTGAGACGGTCACCGTCGACACCGGGCAGTCGCTGACCTTCTCGCACGTCGATCTCGACCAGCGCCCCGGCGCCGTGTTCGAGGACCTCAAGGTCCGCCAGGCCTTCGCCAAGTGCATCCCCACCGCCGACATGGTGGACAAGTTCGTGACCCCGGTCGACCCCGAGGGCTCCGTCCTCAACCTGCACGAGTACCAGCCGGCGCAGGCCGACTACGAGACCGTCCTCGAGGGCGCTCCCGCGGCCAAGAGCGACGGCGTCGCCGACATCGAGGCTGCCAAGGCACTGCTCGCCGAGGCCGGCAAGACCGAGCCCGTCAAGGTCTCGATGATGTTCGCGTCGACGAGCCAGCTGCGCGCCGACCAGGTCGCCCTCGTCAAGAATTCCTGTGACAAGGCCGGCTTCGAGATCACCCCGCAGCCCGAGGCCGAGTGGAGCGCCAAGCTCTCGCAGCCCGGCGCGTGGGACGCGGTCGTCTTCGGGTGGGCCGGTTCCGGCCTCGTCGCCTCCGGCGAATCGATCTACGTCTCCGGCGGTGAGCAGAACTTCGGTGGCTACGCCGACGAAGAGGTCGACCGCATCTGGAGCGAGATCGTGACCAACACGGACACGGAGAAGGTCGTCCCGCTGAAGGCCGAGCTCGAACAGCGCCTCGCCGAGACGCAGTACAACGTGGTCCTCTACGCCAACCCGAACATCGCCGGCTACTCCTCGAAGCTCGAGGGCGTGGAACTGAACCCGACGCAGACCGGCATCACCTGGAATGCCTACAGCTGGACGAAGCAGAACTGATCGGATCCTTCCGGATCTGCAGAAGGACGGGCAGGCCTCCTGGCCTGCCCGTCCTTCTGCTCGGACCCGCGACAGACTGCACCGTTTCCTAGGAGCCCCACGTGTTCTACTTCATCGCCAAGCGATCCATCATCTCGTTCTTCATCATGCTCGCAGCGACCACGCTGATGTACTTCCTCACCATCTCCTCGGGTGACCCCTTCGAGGACCTCGGCGAGACCAGCGGCCCCGAGAAAGCCGCCACCATCGCGGCCCGCACCGCCGCGATGAACCTCGACGTGCCGCCGATCCCCCGCTACTTCCTCTGGCTGCAGGACGTCGGCCACTGCCTCGTCCCCGGCGGCGTGAGCTGCACGCTCGGCCAGGACCGCACCGGTGCCGCCGTCCTCCCGCAACTGGAGAACGCCATGGGCTCGACCCTGCGCCTGGTCGTCGTCGCGACAGTGCTCGCCCTGGTCCTCGGCGTGGTCGTCGGTATCGTCACCGCGATCCGCCAGTACAGCACGTTCGACTACTCGGTCACCTTCATCTCGTTCCTGCTCTTCTCGCTGCCCCTGTTCTGGCTCTCGACGCTCCTCAAGCAGTACCTGGCGATCGACCTCAACACGTGGCTGGCGAACCCGCAGTTCTCGTACGCGACGATCGCCCTGATAGGGGTGGTCGCCGGCGTCGTCTGGGCGGTCGCCGTGGGCGGCGACCGCAGGCGCAGGCTCGTCGTGTTCGGCGTCGCGGCCGTCGCGACCGCACTCGCGCTCTACCTCCTGCTCGTCACGGGCTGGTTCGTGGATCCCGGCCTCGGCGTCGTCGGCATGCTGGTCTCGGCCGCAGGCGTCGCCGTCCTCTGGACGGCCCTGCTCGCCGGCTTCCGGCGCCGCCGCGTGCTGAACGCGGCCCTCGCCGCCGCCGCGGTGGGCTTCCTCGGCTACCTCGCCTCGATCCCTCTGCTCGAGGACCCGAACTGGCTCGCGGTGCTCGCCCTGGTGGTCGTGATGACCGCGGTCGCGTACGTCGTCGCCGGTCTCGTCGGCGGACCGTTCCGCGCCCAGGCCGCGAAGATCGGCGCCGTGATCGCCGTGTCCGTGAGCCTGCTGATCGTGCTCGACCGCCTCCTCCAGGCCTACCCGACCCTGTCCGCGAAAGCAGGCGGCCGGCCGATCCCGACCACGGGATCGCAGTCCGCGAATCTCGAGGGCACGTTCTGGGAGATCAACCTGGACTACGCGCTGCACCTGATCCTGCCCACCATCGCCCTGACCCTCATCTCGTTCGCCACCTACACCCGGTACACCAGGGCCAGCCAGCTCGACGTCATGAACCAGGACTACATCCGCACGGCGCGGGCCAAGGGCCTCAGCGAGCGGACCGTCCTCGTCAAGCACGCCTTCCGCAATGCGATGATCCCGATCACCACGCTGATGGCGTTCGACTTCGCCGGGGTCCTCGGCGGTGCCGTCATCACCGAGCAGGTCTTCGGCTGGAACGGCATGGGCAAGATGTTCGTCGACGGCATCCAGAACGTGGATCCGGGGCCGGTGATGGCCTTCTTCCTGGTCGTCGGCACGGCCGCGGTGCTGTTCAACATGCTCGCCGACATCGCCTACGCGTTCCTCGATCCGCGCATCACCCTGAGCTAGGACACCCCATGAGCAATCACCAGAACCAGCGGGACGATTCCCGCGCGTCCCTGGAGCTGTCCGAGATGACGCTACAGAGCCAGGACACCGACATCGCGACCGCCACCCCCACGCGGGGCCAGACGGACCGCATCCGCACCACCGAGGCGAAGAGCCAGGGCCGGCTGATCCGCGAGCGCTTCTTCCGCCACAAGGGAGCGCTTGCGGGCATCGCACTGCTCGCCCTGATCTTCCTGCTCGCCTTCAGCTCCATCGGCTTCGCGGGCCTCCCCGGCTGGTGGAACAAGGAATACGACGTGCTCGCAGCCCGGTTCAACGAGGGCCGGCCCACCCTGACGCTGTGGCCGTTCAGCCTCGGTGAGCATCCGTTCGGCCAGGACGTCCTCGGCCGGGACTACTTCGCGCTGACGATGCGCGGCACCCAGACCTCCCTGATCATCGCGTTCATCGTCGGGCTCGTCGCGATGGTCATCGGCACCACGGTCGGCGCCGTCGCCGGCTACTTCCGTGGCTGGACCGAGGCGTTCCTCATGCGCATCACCGACGTCGTCATCACCATCCCGACGGTCGTCATCGCGGCCGCAGTGGCCGGGATCGTGGCCAAGGCCGGGATCATCCCGTTCGCGATCTTCCTCGGCCTCGTTACCTGGACGGGGCTCGCCCGCCTGGTCCGTGGCGAGTTCCTCTCGCTGCGCGAGAAGGAGTTCGTCGAGTCGGCGAAGTCCGTCGGCGCGAGTTCCGTGCGGATCATCTTCCGGCACATCCTCCCGAACACCGTCGGCGTCATCATCGTCTCCACGACACTGGCCATCTCCGGAGCCATCCTGCTCGAGACCGCCCTGAGCTACCTCGGACTCGGCGTCACGGCGCCGGACACCTCGCTCGGCAAGGCCATCAACGACAACCGTTCGGCGCTGACCGTCCGCCCATGGCTGTTCCTGTGGCCCGGCGCCTTCATCATCGGCATCGCCCTCGCCGTCAACTTCATCGGTGACGGCCTGCGCGACGCGTTCGACCCCAAGCAGACAAGGGTGAAGCAATAATGAGTTCCCGATCCGTCATCATCTCCGACGAGCAGGCACCCGTCGGCAACGGCCCCATCCTCGCGGTCAGGGGCCTCGGCGTCGAGTTCAACGTCGACAACGAGTGGGTCATGGCCGCCGAGGACGTCTCCTACGAGATCCACCCCGGCGAGATCCTCGCGATCGTCGGTGAGTCGGGCTCCGGCAAGAGCATGTCCTCCATGGCCCTGCTCGGCCTGCTCCCCCGCAACGGACGTTCGACCGGCAGCGCCAAGATGCTGGGCAAGGAGCTCATCGGTGCACCCCAGGGGACCCTCCGGCGCGTGCGCGGCAACGAGATCGCGATGATCTTCCAGGAGCCCATGACCGCGCTGAACCCGGTGCTCACCGTGGGCGAGCAGATCCGGGAGGCCGTCGAGCAGCACACAGAGCTGTCGCCAGCGCAGGCCAGGAAACGCGCCATCGAACTCCTCCGCATGGTGGAGATCCCCGAGGCCGAGCGACGGTACGACTCCTTCCCGCACCAGTTCTCGGGCGGCCAGCGCCAGCGCGCCATGATCGCGATCGCCCTGGCCAACGACCCCATGCTGCTCATCGCCGACGAGCCCACGACCGCGCTCGACGTCACGGTCCAGGCCGAGGTCCTGGACCTCCTGCGCAAGCTCAACAAGCGGCTCAACAGCGCGGTCCTGCTGATCACCCACGACATGGGCGTCGTCGCCGACCTCGCCGACCACGTGGTGGTCATGGAGCGCGGGCGGATCGTCGAGGCGGCGCCGACGGCGCAGCTGTTCGCGGCCCCGGCCGAGGCCTACACGAAGCAGCTCCTCGGCGCGGTACCGCACCTCGGGTCGAAGGTCGGCGGTGTCCTCGCCGACGTCGAGGTGGTGGACGGCCGGCTGAGCATCCACGAGGAGTTCGCGGAGGCGGCGCTGCGTGCGCAGGAGACGCACACGGCGAGCGGCGTCGTCCCGGCGCTCGAGCTCACGAACGTCGACATCGAGTACCCGGGCCGCTTCCGCCAGCCGCCCTTCAAGGCGGTCACCGGCGTCTCCCTCACCATCAACCCGGGCGAGGTCCTGGGTCTCGTGGGCGAGTCCGGCTCGGGCAAGTCGACCATCGCCCGCGCCGTCACCGGACTGATCCGGACCTCCGGGGGCACGGTGCGAATCGGCGGCACCGACATCACGGAGCTGACCGCCCGCCAGCTCCTGCCGCTGCGCAAGAAGTTCGCCATCGTGTTCCAGGACCCGGCGGCGTCCCTCAACCCGCGGCTCTCCATCGGCGACAGCATCGGCGAGCCCCTGCTGCTGCACGAGAAGCCGGGCCGCGCGGAGCTGGACAAGCGCGTCGCGTCCCTGCTCGAGGACGTCCAGCTGCCGGTGGCCTTCCGCAACCGGTACCCCCACGAGCTCTCGGGCGGGCAGCGCCAGCGCGTCGGCATCGCCCGGGCCCTGTCGCTCCAGCCGGACCTCCTCGTGGCCGACGAGCCGACGTCGGCCCTGGACGTCTCCGTGCAGGCCAAGGTCCTCCAGCTCCTGCAGGACCTGCAGAGGGAGCGGGGCTTCGCCTGCCTGTTCGTGAGCCACGACCTCGCCGTCGTCGAGCTCCTCGCGAGCCATATCGCGGTGCTCAACAAGGGGAACCTCGTGGAGCAGGGCACCACCGAGCAGATCCTGAAGTACCCCCGGGACCCGTACACGCGCCGCCTGCTCGCTGCCGCTCCGGTACCCGACCCCGGCGAGCAGTCGCTGCGCCGCGAGCAGCGCACGGCGCTCCTCGCCGCGGGCGCCGAGTAACGGCAGCACCGACGACGGACAGGGCACCGCGCGGGCGGCGGGTGCCCTGTCCGTCCGGCGCGGGCTCAGTGCCGGAAGACGATCTTGCCGAAGACGTCGCCGTCGAGCATGCGTCGGAAGCCCTGCTCCGCGTCCTCGAGGGGCAGGACGGTGTCGATCGTGGGGCGAACACCGGTGGCGACGAGGAAGCGGGTGAGCCTCACGAGCTCCTCCCGCGTCCCCATGGTGGAACCCAGGACACGCAGCTGGAGGAAGAACACCCGGTTCAGGTCCGCGGACGGCGCCGGTCCGCTCGTCGCGCCGCACGTCACCACCGTCCCGCCGGGCACCAGGGACTTCAGCGAGTGCGCCCACGTGGCCTCCCCCACCGAGTCGAACACGACGTCCACCCGTTCCGGCAGGCGGGCACCGGCGTCGAAGGCCTGCTCGGCGCCGAGCCCCAGCGCCCGCTCCCGCTTCGCCGCACTCCGGCTCGTCACCCATACGCGGAACCCTGCGGCGGCTGCGAGCGCGATCAGCGCCGAGGCCACGCCGCCCCCTGCGCCCTGCACGAGCACCGTGGACCCGGGGGCCGCAGGGGAGACGGTGAAGAGCATGCGGTACGCGGTGAGCCAGGCCGTCGGCAGGCACGCCGCCTCCTCGAAGGACAGCGCCGCGGGCTTCGGCACCAGGTTCCGCTGCGGCACCCAGACGTAGTCCGCCATCGTGCCGGGATAGCGCTCGGAGAGCAGGGAGCGCCGGGGGTCGAGGGTCTCGTCGCCCTGCCAGTCCGGCGAGGACACGACGCCGTGCACGATCACCTCGTTGCCGTCGTCGTCGATCCCCGCGGCGTCGCACCCGAGCACCATGGGCAGGCGGTCCGCCGGCAGGCCCACGCCCTTCAGCGACCACAGATCGTGGTGGTTCAGGCAGGAGGCGACCACCTTCACGCGCCGGAATCCGGCGGGTGCATCGGGGGCATCGACTTCACCGACGGTGAGGCCGGCGAGCGGATCGGCTCCTGACTGGGTTGCTGCATAAGCGGCGCGCATACGTAAGCTCCTTCGGTCGCGGATGTCCACCCATCCTAGGGGCGGGCCTGCGGCGCCCGGCCCCGCGGCCCCGGGCGCTGTTTAGGTGACGCCGGTTGCAGTATGGGAGACTTGGGTGCAGTTCTGCACGACTACAGTGCCTGAAGAAAAAGGAGGCAGCCATGAGCAAGCGAGCACGCAAGCGTCGCGACCGGAAGCGTGGAGGCGCAAACCACGGTAAGCGCCCCAACACCTGAGTCCAGGCGTTACAGCATCGACGAGAGAACCTCCGCACCCACAGGGTACGGAGGTTCTCTCGTCTCTACGGCCGGCACGACGATCGGCACGACCGCCGCCGGCCTTCGGGTCGTCAGTGGTCGACGGTCCTGAGCTGGCTGATGCGGTCGAGAATGCTCGTCTTCAGTGTCGACGGTGCGACCTCGGTGCAGGACCGCTTCACGACCGAGCGGATGACGCACTCGAGATCGTGTTCCTCGGCGCACTGCGGACAGCCGTCGAGGTGGTCCTTGATCTCCACGAGGTCCTGGTGGGACAACGCGCCGTCCAGGTACTCGTACAGCCGTTCGATCCTCGAGTCGGCGCAATCGCCCATGCTCTCGCAATCGCTCATTTCTTCATCTCCTGTTCCTTGCCCGCTGCACCCGTCGCGACCCGGGTCTTGGTGCCAGCACCTGCGGTGACACCGAGGCCCCGCTCGTGCGCGTACTCGGCGAGGAGTTCGCGCAGCAGCTTGCGGCCGCGGTGCAGCCGGGACATGACGGTCCCGATGGGCGTGTTCATGATTTCCGATATCTCCTTGTACGCGAAGCCTTCGACGTCCGAGAAGTAGACCGCGAGCCGGAACTCCTCCGGGATCGCCTGGAGGGCACTCTTCACGTCGGAATCGGGCAGGTGGTCCAGTGCCTCGGCCTCGGCGGAGCGGAGTCCGCTGGAGGTGTGCTCGGCGGCCTTCGCGAGCTGCCAGTCCTCGATCGTGTCCGAATGGGACTGCAGCGGCTCGCGCTGCCGCTTCCGGTACAGGTTGATGTAGGTGTTGGTGAGGATGCGGTACAGCCACGCCTTCAGGTTGGTGCCCGGCTTGTACTGGTGGAACGCCGAGAACGCCTTGGTGTAGGCCTCCTGGACCAGGTCCTCCGCGTCGCTGGGGTTCCGCGCCATCCGCATGGCAGCCGAGTAGAGCTGGTCGACATACTGCATGGCGTCGCGCTCGAAGCGCGCCTTGCGGTCGGCTTCCGACTCCGTGGACACGTCCAGCTCGGCGTCTTCCGCCTGGCTGCTACCTGCTGGGGCTGTTGTATTCATCGTGCCAAAGTCTACGCGTCCCGGTCCTCGCGGCGCCGGGGTGGTGTTCCGCGGAACCGAGGTCGAGAGCTGGAAATCCGGTCGTTCGACCGTCGCGGTCCGTATCCCCGTCATCCGTGCCATTCCTCTCCCGTTCGCCCGTCCTTCACCTCTGCTTCAACCCGCACCCTCCCACCCTTATTCCTGCCACGGGTTCCTGCCGCTGGAC
>NZ_CP024915.1:1563680-1591158 GCF_002953615.1 Arthrobacter agilis
AAGTCCCTCACCAACCGGTATCTCGTCCTCGCGGCCCTCGCCGACGGGCCGAGCACCATCCGGAGGCCCCTGCACTCCCGCGACTCCGCGCTGATGGTCGCAGCCCTGCGCGACCTCGGCGCCGTCATCGACGAGATTCCGGGGGACGGTGACTTCGGTCCGGACCTGCACGTCTCACCCCTCCGGACCGGCACGGGCGACGGACGGGCCCGCGCGGTCGACTGCGGCCTCGCCGGCACCGTCATGCGCTTCGTCCCCCCGCTGGCCGGCCTCGTCGAGGGGACCACGACCTTCGACGGCGACCCGCACGCACGCCGCCGTCCCATGGGCAGCATCATCGCCGCCCTCCGAGGACTCGGCATTGCGGTCGACGACGACGGCGCCGACTCCCTGCCCTTCGCGGTGCAGGGGAACGGGACGGTCCGGGGCGGGCACCTCGTCATCGACGCCTCGGCGTCCTCGCAGTTCGTGTCGGCCCTCCTGCTCGTGGGCGCCCGGTTCGCCGACGGGCTCCACCTCGAACACGTGGGCAAGCCGGTCCCCAGCCTCGACCACGTCCGGATGACGGTCGAGACCCTGAGGTCGGTCGGCGTATCCGTCGACGACACGGTGCCGAACCACTGGCGCGTCTCCCCGGGCCCCATCCGCGCCTTCGATGTCGCCGTGGAACCCGACCTGTCCAACGCCGGCCCCTTCCTGGCCGCGGCCGTGGTCACGGGCGGGACGGTCCGCGTACGCAACTGGCCCCGGGGCACCACCCAGGTCGGCGACGCGTGGCGGCGCATCCTCCCCCTCATGGGAGCGGAGGCGGAACTCGACGGCGACGTGCTCACCGTGACGGGTGGAGCGGCCATCTCGGGAGGTGTGTTCGCCGACACCTCCGAGCTCGCCCCCACCGTCGCCGCCCTGTGCGCGCTGGCGGACTCGCCGTCGACGCTGACCGGCATCGCCCACCTCCGCGGCCACGAGACGGACCGCCTCGCGGCGCTCGTGGCGGAGATCAACGGACTCGGCGGCGACGCCGAGGAGACCGGGGACGGCCTCGTCATCCGACCCGCACCGCTCCACGGAGGAGTCTTCCGCACCTACGACGACCACCGGATGGCAACCGCCGGCGCGATCATCGGGCTGGCCGTCGACGGCGTCGAGGTGGAGAACATCGGCACCACGGCCAAGACCCTGCCGGAGTTCCCCGACCTCTGGGCGGTCGTCGCAGGCACGGCCGGCTCCCCGGACCCGACGGACGCGGTGGCACGGGCATGAGCGAGGCCGGCAACCGCCGCGGCTCGAGGGCCTGGGACGAGTCCGACGTCCGGATCCGGCCCAACAAGAAGGGCACGCGCCCCCGCACGAAGAACCGGCCCGCCTACGACGAGGCCGTGACGGGACGCGTGGTGACGGTCGACCGCGGGCGCTACACGACGGTGGTCGACGAGGACACCCCCGACGAGCGGATCGTCGTCGCGGCGCGCGCGCGCGAACTGCGGCGCAGCGCCGTCGTCGCCGGGGACCTCGTGGCCCTCGTCGGAGATCTCTCCGGCGGCCCGGACTCTCTCGCGCGCCTCGTACGGATCGAGGACCGCCGGACCGTCCTGCGCCGGAGCGCCGACGACACCGATCCCGTGGAACGCGTCGTCGTCGCCAACGCGGACCAGCTCGTGATCGTCGTCGCTGCGGCCAACCCGGAGCCGAGGACGGGCTTCATCGACCGCGCGCTCGTGGCCGCCTACGACGCCGGTATCGAGCCGCTGCTGTGCATCACGAAAGCCGACCTCCGCGACCCCGCCCCGCTGCTCGCCAACTACGAGCACCTCGACCTCCGCGTGATCATCAGCCGGACGGACGAGGGCGTGGGGATCGAGGCGACCTCCGACGACGGCGAGTCGGCGCGCCTCTCCTCCGGCGCGGTCGACGCCCTGCGCGACGAGCTGGACGGCCAGGTGAGCGTGCTGCTCGGCCATTCGGGCGTCGGGAAGTCCACCATGGTCAATGCGCTGACCGGGTCCACACGCGCCACGGGGGGCGTCAACGCGGTGACCGGGCGGGGCCGGCACACGTCGTCGTCCGCCCTCGCTCTGAAGGCGGCCGACGCCGCCCCGGGCACCTGGATCATCGACACCCCGGGCATCCGCTCGTTCGGACTCGCCCACGTGGACGCCGACCGCATCCTCAAGGCCTTTCCGGACCTCGAACCGGGCACGGAACGCTGCGAGCGGGGCTGCCGCCACGACGGCCAGGCGGTCGACTGCGGACTGGACAGCTATGTCGCGGAAGGACTGGCCGGTGAGTCCGGGCCGGTCCGCCTCGCGTCCCTCCGACGCCTCCTCAACGCCGGAATGGCCGACCCGCGGGGCAGTGCCCATGACGCCAAGGAACTGGGGCAGCAGTGATCCGCCCGATCACTGGTAGGCTGGGTGCTGTTGTTGTTTGCGCATTAAATTTCAAGCCTTGACCCTCCACCTGGAGTTCGACAGCTTTTGACGATAAGCGGGTAACGAACACCACGATGAGCGCCCGAACGTCGGAACGCTCTCCCAGGTTAGGAAATACATCATGGCTTCAGGCACAGTGAAATGGTTCAACGCCGAAAAGGGCTTCGGCTTCATCGCTCCCGACGACGGAGGCGCTGACGTGTTCGCCCACTTCTCCGCGATCAACTCGAGCGGCTACCGCTCCCTCGAAGAGAACCAGAAGGTCAACTTCGAGACCACCCAGGGACCCAAGGGCCCCCAGGCCGAGAACATCACCGTTCTCTGATTCTCCCCGTGCCGCTCTGCGGCGCCGGACAGGAAGCCACCGCGCGGCGCGAGCCCGCGGTGGCTTTCTGCTGTCACGGCCCTCCCGTCCCGCGTCCCCGTGCCCGATGCGCCACCCAGACGATAGGTTGATGGATATGAGTTTCACGCAGGGCTACAACGACGATCTCCGTCTCGCCCACATCATGGCCGATTCGGTCGACGACCAGACCATGTCGCGCTTCAAGGCACTCGACCTCCGCATCGAGACCAAACCGGACCTCACCCCGGTCACCGACGCGGACAAGAGCGCGGAGGAGGCGATCCGGGGCCAGCTCTCGCGTGCCCGCCCCCGTGACGCCGTGCTCGGCGAGGAGTTCGGCAGTACCGGGTCCGGTTCCCGCCGCTGGGTCATCGATCCGATCGACGGCACCAAGAACTTCGTGCGCGGCGTGCCCGTCTGGGCCACCCTGATCTCCCTGATCGACGAGGGCAGGCCCGTGGTCGGCGTCGTCAGCGCGCCCGCCCTGGGCAAACGCTGGTGGGCGGCCGAGGGTACCGGCGCGTACACCGGGAAGTCCCTCGCGGCGGCGCAACGCCTGCGGGTGTCCAACGTCTCCCGGCTCGAGGATGCCTCGCTGTCCTACTCCAGCCTGTCCGGCTGGCGCGAGCGCGGGGCGCTCGCCGAGTTCGTCAACCTGACGGACCGGGTCTGGCGCACGAGGGCGTACGGGGACTTCTGGTCCTACTGCCTCGTGGCCGAGGGCGCCGTCGACGTCGCCTGCGAGCCCGAACTGAACCTGCACGACATGGCGGCGCTCGTCCCCATCGTCACGGAGGCGGGGGGACGCTTCACCTCCCTGGACGGCGAGGACGGCCCGTTCGGCGGCAACGCCCTGGCGACGAACGGCACCCTGCACAGCGAGGTCCTGCGGACCCTCAACCCGGACGTGGATGACCTGCTCTAGCCGCGCAGTCCTCCGGCCGCAGGCCATCCGGTGAGTTCCGGCCCTCGGCTCGACGAGCAACGGCGCCTGGAGATGGCGCGCGCCTACCTCTCCGGAGCAGGCCGCTACGACCGTGTCCGTCCCGGGTATCCCGCACCGGTCGCGGACTGGATCGTGCCGGAGAACGCCCGTCGCGCGGCGGACATCGGCGCCGGGACCGGTCTCTTCACGGCCCTCCTGGCGCAGCGCGGACTCGAGGTGGCGGCAGTCGACCCGTCCGAGGACATGCTGGCCGTCCTCTCGGCGCGCCTGCCCGGTGTACCCGTGGTGCAGGGCACCGCGGAGGAGTCCACACTGCCCGACAGGTCCGTCGACCTGCTCACGCTGGCGCAGACGTGGCACTGGTGCGACCATCCCGCCGCGCTCCGCGAGGCCGCTCGGGTCCTGGTGCCGGGCGGACGCCTGGCACTGGTGTGGAACCAGCTCGACGTCTCGCTCCCCTGGGTGCACCGCCTGTCCCGCATCATGCATGCGGGGGACGTCTACTCGCCCGCGTACCGGCCCGACCTCGGAGCCGCCTTCGGGCCGCCGGAGGACCTCGTGGTGCACTGGGCCCAGGAGCTGCCGGTCGCCGACGTCCTCGACCTCGCGAGGTCGCGGAGCTACTACCAGCGCGCCACACCGGCGCTCCGGGCGCGCGTGGAGTCGAATCTGCGCTGGTACCTCACCGACTACCTCGCCTTCGACCCGGCGGCCACCATCAGGATCCCGTACTACACCCACGCATGGCGCGCCTCCCTGTCGACCCCCTAGATTTCGGCATGCCTAAACGCTACTTTTAGGTATGCCTCCCACCCAGTGCGGACGGACGCACCCCGCGGCGACCGCGTGGTGCGTCGCCGCGGCGTTCCTGCTCGGGGGCTGCGCCGTCGATACGGCGCCGGCCGCCGGGACGGACGCACGACCCCTGGTCCTCACGACCTTCTCCGTGCTCGCCGACCTCGCCGACACGGTTGGTGGAGGGCACGTCCGCGTGGAGTCGATCACGAAGATCGGCGCCGAGATCCACGGCTACGAGCCGACGCCCTCCGATCTCGTCCGGGCACAGGACGCGGACCTCATCCTGGACAACGGGCTCGGCCTCGAGCGCTGGTTCGAGCGCTTCCTGTACTCCGTCGACGCCCCGCACGTGGTGCTGTCGGACGGCGTCGAACCGGTCGACATCCGGTCAGGGGACTACACCGGCCGGGCGAACCCGCACGCCTGGATGTCGCCCCTCGCGGCGCAGACCTATGTCGACAACACCGTGGCGGCGCTCGCCGGCCTGGCTCCGGAGCACGCCGCCGACTTCGAGGCCAACGGCCGCCGGCTGAAGGAGGACCTCGCAGGGCTCCTCGCGGGGTTCCGCGAGGAGCTCGCCGCCCTCGACGTCGCCGCACTCGTGACCTGCGAGGGTGCCTTCTCGTACCTCGCACGGGACGCCGGCCTGGAGGAGGCCTTCCTCTGGCCGGTCAACGCGGACGCCGAGGGCACGCCGCGGCAGATCAGGGACGTCATCGGATTCGTCGAGGAGAACGACGTGCCGACCGTCTTCTGCGAATCGACGGTCAATCCCTCGGCGCAGGAGCAGGTCGCCCTCGCCACGGGCACGGAACTCGGCGGCATGCTCTACGTCGACTCGCTGTCGGAAGCCGGTGGGCCGGTACCGACGTTCGTCGATCTCATCCGCCACGACCTCGAGACGATCACGGAAGGACTCTCGCGATGACGGCCTCTGCCGCCCCGTCCACCCGGCGGGCACTCGACGTCCGCAACCTCGGGGTGCGCTACGGGGAGGTCCAGGCGCTCGACGACGTCTCCATGACCCTCGACGCGGCACGGATCTGCGGACTCATCGGCGTCAACGGCTCGGGCAAGTCGACGCTGTTCAAGGCGCTCATGGGGCTGCTGGTCCCGGGGACCGGAAGCGTCGAGCTGTTCGGCAGGTCCGCTGCGAGCGCCCGGAAGCAGGGCCTCGCGGCCTACATGCCGCAGGCCGAGGAGGTGGACTGGACCTTCCCCGTCTCCGTCTCCGACGTCGTCGCCATGGGCCTGTACGGGCGGCTCGGGCCCTCCCGCCGTCTGCGCGCACCGGACCGCGCGGCCGTCGAGGACGCGCTCGGACGCGTGGGCCTGGCCGACCTCAGGAGGCGCCAGATCGGCCAGTTGTCGGGTGGCCAGCGCAAGCGGGTCTTCATCGCCCGCAGCATCGCCCAGGACGCACGGCTGCTGCTGCTCGACGAGCCCTTCGCCGGTGTCGACCAGGCGAGCGAGCGCACCATGACCGCACTCCTGAAGACACTGCGGGACGAGGGGCGGTCGGTGCTGGTGTCGACCCACGACCTCGCGGGCGTGCCCGAGCTGTGCGACGAAGCGGTCCTCCTGCACCGTCGCGTGCTCGCGCAGGGCGATCCCTCGCTCGTGCTGACCCACGGGAACCTGGCACGCGCCTTCGGTCCCGCGCCGTCCACCACGACGGTGCGCTCCGCCGCCTCCGCCGCTCCGGACGGGGGGTCCTGACCATGGAGATCGTCACCTTCCTGCTCGAGCCCCTGCAGTACGGCTTCCTCACCCGGGCCCTCGCCGTCACCCTCGCCGCCGCCGTCGTGGCCGCCGTCCTCTCCTGCTGGCTCATCCTCATGGGGTGGTCGCTCATGGGCGATGCCGTGTCCCACGCCGTCCTGCCCGGCGTGGCCCTCGCCTACATCCTCGGCATCCCCTTCTCCATCGGCGCCTTCGTCTTCGGCGCGGGGGCGGTGGCGCTCATCGGGATCGTCCGGTCCACCACCAAGCTGAAGGCGGACACCGTGATCGGCGTGGTGTTCACCGCACTTTTCGCCACCGGGCTGGCCATCGTCTCCGCCACGCCGTCGCAGATCGACCTGATGCACATCCTCTTCGGCAACGTCCTCGGCGTGTCCGCCGGTGACGTGTGGCAGGTCCTCCTCCTGGGCCTGCTGACCCTCGCCATCCTGCTGTTCAAGCGGCGCGACCTCACCCTGCTCGCCTTCGACCGCACGCACGCCCACGTGATCGGGCTCAACACACGACTGCTGTCCGCACTGCTGCTCGGCCTGCTCGCGCTCACCGTCGTCGTCGGGCTCCAGGCCGTCGGGATCATCCTCGTCGTGGCCATGCTCATCACGCCCGGCGCCACGGCGTTCCTGCTGTCCCGCAGCTTCGACCGCATGCTGGTGATCGCCGTCGTGCTGACCGTCACCGCCTCCCTGGCGGGCGTCTACGCCAGCTACTACCTCGACATCTCCACGGGCGCCGCCGTGGTGCTCTGCCAGGCGATCGTCTTCGCCGTGGTCTACCTCTTCGCGCGTCCCGACGGCGTGATCTGGCAGGCACGACGGCGCCGCACCGCCGCGCGGACCCGTACCGGACACACCCGGGCCGGACGGAACCGCACCGGGGCAGCCGCCGTCGGCCCGGCCCCGGCGCAGGCCGGCTCCGGCACGGCCCCGTCCGCGTCCGATCCCCCACTGCCCGCGTCCGGCCCTTCGGTGCGAGGGGACGCCTGATGGCGGGCCGCAGGGGCGCCGTCCTCAGCATCGAATCCACGAGCGTGCAGGACTACGTCAAGGCCATCTACGCATTCACCGAATGGCAGGGCGACGCCGTCACGGCCACCCACCTCGCGACGCGACTCTCGGTCGCCAACTCCTCCGTGACCGGGATGGTCGCCAAGCTGGTGGACCTCGGACTCGCCGACCACCGCAAGTACGGGCCCATCGGCCTCACACCCTCCGGGCGGGCGCTGGCCCTCGCGATGGTCCGCAGGCACCGGCTCATCGAGACATTCCTCGTCACCGCGCTGGGCTACGGGTGGGACGAGGTGCACGACGAGGCGGAACTGCTCGAGCACACCGTCTCCGACGCCTTCGTCGAGCGGCTCGACGCGAAGCTGGGCCACCCGCGCCGGGACCCGCACGGGGACCCGATCCCGGCGGCGGACGGCACGGTCCTGTACCCGAGGGCATACCGGCTCGACAGGCTCGACGACGGACACGCCGGCAGGCTGGTGCGCGTGAGCGACGACGACCCGGAGGTGCTGCGCTTCCTCGACCGCAGCGGCATCTCGCTCGACGACGACCTGCAGCTGACCCGCCGTCGCGCAGGGTCCCAGCTGGAGCTCCGCCACGGCACGGCCGCCTCCTCCCGGGACCTCGCCGTCGATCCGGCAGTGGCCGGAGCGCTCTGGATCGAGAGCACCGTACCCCATCAGGACTGCGCCATCGACGCCGGGGCCTCCTGATCGGGACCGGGTGCAGGAGGGACCGGCCCGGGGTCCTCGTCGCGGCGCCGGATCGCTCCTCCCCCGTGCCGCTCCTAGACTGGTCGACATGCCACGTGCCTGCAGTCCCGGCCGTCCCTGCCCGCCTCGTCCGCTGAACCTCACGAACGGAGTCCATCCATGACCACTCTCGGACTGGAGGAGGAGTACCTGCTCCTCGAACCGGAGACAGGGCTGCCCGCCCACCGCGCCGACGAGGTGGAGGGGTTGCTCGAAGCGACGCCGGAGGTCGGCAGGGACGACATCCAGCGCGAGCTGCTGTCCTGCCAGATCGAGACGGCCACCCCTGTGTGCGACACGCTGACCCAGGCCGAGGAGTCACTCCTGAACTTCCGCAGGAAGCTCGCGGACGCAGCGGCCGACACCGGGATCCTCGGCGCGGCCACCGGGACCTCGCCCTGGATGCGGCAGGCGTATCCCGAACTGACCGACAAGCAGCGCTACGAGGACCTGCGCGCCAGCGCCCCCGGCATCGTGGGCGACCAGTTCGTCAACGGGCTGCACGTGCACGTCGGCATCCCCGACCCCGAGCGCGGCGTCCAGGCACTCAACCGCATCCGTCCCTGGATCCCGCTGCTCACCGCCCTCAGCGTCAATTCGCCCTACTGGCTGGGACGGGACAGCGGCTTCGGGAGCTGGCGCGTGGTGCACTACCGCCGCTGGGCCGTCCAGGGCGTGGCGCCGTGGTTCGCGGATGCGGCCGACTACGAGCGCCGCATCACGCGCCTCGGTGCGAGCGGTGCGATCCTGGACCGCGGGGTCCTCACCTGGGTGGCACGCCTGTCGGACCACTACCCCACCCTCGAGCTCAGGGCATGCGACGTGCAGCTCGAGGCGCAGGACTCCGTCCTCCTCGGCGCACTCACGCGTGCGCTCGTCGTCACGGCCCTGCACGAGGCGGAGGCGGACGCCGCGCCGCTCGTCCCAGATCCCGAACTCCTGGACGCCGCCCTCTGGCAGGCCGCCCGCGACGGGCTCACCGGCTCCCTCGTGGATCTCTCCACGGCGGAGCCCGTGCCCGCCCGGGCGCTCCTCGCGGATTTCCTGGAGCACGTCGGCCCGGCCCTCGACGCCGAGGGCGACACGGACTGGGTGCGTGCCGGTCTGGCGACGATCGCGGACAGGGGCACGGGAGCTGACCGCCAGCGGCGGGCCATGCGCGACGGCGGCAGCGACGCACTGCTGGACCTGTACGGGCGGACCCTCACCTACGAGCCGTAGGCGGGGCCCCGCCCGCTCCGGCGGGCGGGGACCGGTCTAGGATCGCGCGGCGCGGAGCTCGATGAGGAGCGACTGCTCGGGCAGCAGCACGGGAGCCTGCAGGCCTGCCTGCGCCAGGACCCGCCCGGACAGCCGGAGCGGTTCGCCGTCGAGCGCCGAGCGGAGCCAGGCGAGCGCCGACTGGCCGTTCCCCGGCTGTCCCTCCTCGGGGACTGCGAGCTGCACGGAGTACAGCGTGTCGGCCTCCAGCCCCGGAAAGGTCAGCCGCCCGGGCGGGTAGCTCGCGCTCGAGCCCGTCAGCGTGTAGGCGAACAGGGCCCGCTGCCGGTCCTCGGAGACGATACCGCGCAGGTCCATGGCGGGATCCACGAGATCCGCGTGCACGACGGCGCCGCGGTGCAGGTCGTCGCGCCAGGACCGGTGGAGCCCGGCATAGCGCCCGAGTACCTCGTACTCCCCGTCCGTCAGGTCGGAGATGTCCCATTCGATGCCGTAGTGGCCGAAGATGGCGGTCGCTGCCCGGAAGGGCAGCGTATGGGCCCGCCCGGTCGAGTGGGAGACCGGGCCGCCGACGTGCATCCCCAGCAGTTCGGGCGGCACCACGAGGCCCGTGTACTTCTGATTGACGAGCCGCTCGATCGGATCGATGCAGTCGCTGGTCCAGATGCGGTCCGTCCGGGCGAGGATGCCGAGGTCGACGCGGGCTCCACCCGAGGCGCAGCTCTCGATCTCGAGGCCGGGGTGCCGGAGGCGCAGTTCGTCGAGCAGGCGGTACAGCGCCTCGACGTGCCGGTGGACGGCGGCGTGCCCCGTCCGGGCATCCGCCGCCTCGAGCAGGTCCCGGTTGTGGTCCCACTTCACGTACGCGATGTCGTTCGCGGTCAGGATGTCGTCGAGGCGTTCGAGGATGTACGCGTAGGCGTCGGGATGGCCCAGGTTCAGGACCTGCTGCTGCCGCCCGGGCAACGGCAGGCGTCCCTCGGGCTGCAGGATCCAGTCCGGATGCGCCCGCGCCAGGTCGGAGTCGGGGTTGACCATCTCCGGTTCGAACCAGAGGCCGAACTCCATGCCCAGGCCCCGCACGTGGTCGATGATGGGGGCCAGCCCGTCGGGCCACACCGTCTCGTCGACGTACCAGTCCCCCAGGCTCGACGTGTCGTCGCGCCGTCCGCGGAACCAGCCGTCGTCGAGCACGAACCGTTCGACGCCGAGGGAGGCCGCGCGGTCCGCGAGCGCCTGCAGGCGCGGCAGGTCGAGATCGAAGTAGACGGCCTCCCAGGTGTTGAGGGTGACCGGACGAGGACGCTGCGGATGGGACGCCCTCGACCGGACGTCGCGGTGGAAGCGGCCGGACAGTTCGTTGAGGCCGTCTCCCCAGGAGCCGATCGCCTCGGGCGTGGAGTAGCTCCCACCGGGTGCGAGCACCACCTCGCGGGGCGACAGGACCTCCCCTGCCGCCAGGAAGGCCTGCCCGGCCGGCGTCTTCTCCACGAGCACCTCCTGGTTGCCGCTCCATGCGAGGTGGATGCCCTGCACCAGGCCGTGCTCGAAGCCGAAGCCCTTCGCCCCTGCCGCGAGGAGCACCGTCGCATCGGCACCGGGGCGGCCGCGTCGGCTCGCCCGCGCATAGGTGCCGGTCGTCAGCTCGTGCCGCTGCGGCGACCGCTCCCGGAGATGGCGCCCCGTCGTGTCGAGGACCTCGGCGGCGATGGGGTGCAGCGGGAAGAAGGTCCTGAGCGAACGCACCTCGTACTCGTCGTCGCCCGTGTTGGTGAGGACGAGCCGCTGAGTGAGGAGGCCCGACGCGGTCAGGCCCACGTGCACGGTCAGGGCGAGCCCGGCGCCGTCGTCACGTGCCTCGATCACCACCCCGCCGTCGTGCCGGGACTCTCCGGCGACCACCGTGAAGCGCGGATACAGGTGGGCTCCCCCGCGGTCCCCGGTGAGGCCGGGTGTGCCCTGCCATCCTGCGGACTCGAGGGGCAGGAGGGTCAGCCGGGCCGGGACGTCGATGCCGCCGGACACGCGCTGCGGCTGCTGGGCGGCGACGACGGCCGACAACTCGTCGGCGGAGAGGTCACCGAGGGCAGGACCCCAGTAGGCGAGGACCGGCAGGCCGTGCGGATGGGGCTCGAGCACCACGCTCGTACCGCCGCGCGAGAGATGGAGTGGAGAGGAGGTCATGATTCTTTTTATCGCGAAACTAAGTAGGCGGCAAGCACGCCCTACCGCTCGCGCGTGTCACGCCGGAGAAGGCCGACGATCAGGCACAGGAGCCCGAGCAGCAGTGGCACCAGGGTGAAGAGTGTGTGCGTGCCGCCCAGGTAGCTCATGACGAAGATGTACACGAACGTCCCCCCGACGAGGATCCAGCCGAGCACGATCAGGGCCCGTCCCCGATGGGGCGGCGGCAGTGGCGGGAGCCACGACGGCGGCCTGTCAGTCCAGCTCATCGCCCAAGTGTAGTTCGCGCTCCGGCGTACAGGAGGAGCGCAGAGGACGGTGCACCGGAGGTGCTCAGTAGGACGGCGCTGCCGGCAGGCTCATGTACTGCTCCAGCGTCCTTAGTCCGTGGGTGCGCATCTCCGAGGCGACCGTCGGCCCGACGTAGCGCAGGTGCCACGGCTCGTACGCGTAGCCGGTGACCGGGGTCTGGCCCTGGGGGTAGCGGACGATGAACCCGTAGCGCCATGCGTTCTGGGCCGCCCAGGCTCCGGCGGGAGTTCCTGCGAAGCATTCCTGCAGCCCGCAGGCCCCGTTGGCGTTGCCGATGTCGATCGCGAGACCGGTCTGGTGCTCGCTGAATCCCGGGCGGGCGGAGATCAGGTCGGCCGCCGTTTGGCCATAGAGGTCGACGTACGAGGCGTAGAGGGAGGCCTGCGTGTCGTAGGAGCGGTAGCCGCTGACCGGGACCATGGCGATGCCGCCGGCCCGCGCGTCCGCGAGGAGGCGGGAGAACTGCTGGGCGGCGTCGCTCCGGAGCAGTGGTCCCCCGACGTCCACGAGCGGACCGGGGACGTGACGCGCCGGGTTCAGCTGCCGCCGCTTGTTGACCACGACGACGACCGACGCCGCGACGTCGATGTCCCGGAACACCCGGGCCCCACCGGCTGCGGTCCACGAGATCCTGCCCCGCTGGTAGGCCTGACTGCAGGTGCCGCCGGAGCAGGACTCGTTCGACACGGGATAGCCGAGGGCACCGTTCTCGTAACCGGTGGCGGCCCACGCCGCCCGGATCCCGCCGATGGAGATCCTCGCTCCCGTGGCGGGCGACCAGATGATCGCCCCGCCCTGGTAGTTCTGGTAGCAGCCGCCGCCGCGCAGCCCGCAGACCTCGTTCGTGGTCGGGTAGCCCAGTGCCCCGTTCTCGAATCCCGACGCGGCCCATGCGGTACGGATCCCACCCACGCTGATGCGGGCACCGGTGGCGGGAGACCAGACGATCGCCCCGCCCTGGAAGCTCTGGTAGCACCCTGCATTGCGCAGTCCGCAGATCTCCCCCGTGGTCGGGTACCCGAGCCCGCCGGTCTCGAACCCGTAGGAACGCCAGGTCTCGCGGATGGCACCCCACGAGGGGTGGGCTCCGGTGGCGGGCGACCAGACGATCGCGCCCCTCTGGTAGTTCCGGTAGCACCCTCCGCCCCGCAGTCCGCAGACCTCCGCGCTCGTCGGCGCACCGAGGTTCCCGCCGCTGCCGCCGAGCTCCGCGTACTTCGTCTCGATGGCTGTCGCCGCCTGAGCCGGGGGTGCGGTGGTGAGGCCACCGGCCACGAGGAGCACAGCGGACAGCAGAACGAGCAGATGCGCGAATACACGCCGCATGGGTAGCCCCTGGTCATCGAGTATCAGGTCAAGGGTAGGTCCGGCCACCGGAAGCGACAAGACCCGGAAGGGTGTTCCGTGGACACGACGAAGCGCCCCGCCGATGACCGGCGGGGCGCTTCGTGGTGGTGGAGATGGCGGGAATTGAACCCGCGTCCGATGCAGTGTAGTCAGGGCTTCTCCGGGCGCAGTTTGCGTCGGTTTTTCTCGGCTCCAGCCATCGTGCAAACAAGTGGCTGCCAAGCCCAGTTGTATAAGAGTCCCCCCGGTCCCTACAACGAGGACCGGGAGCAGTGGCCCTCTAAATGACGCCAGGATCCGGGGCGAGAGCGAACCCGGTCTGACGGACTAGCTAGGCTGCCTAGGCAGCGAGAGCGAAGTCAGTGCGCGATGATTTGGCACTTATTGTTTTACAAGGAGCGTTTACGAGATAACCCTGTATCCTCGGCCCGCTTCCCCTGTCGCGACTAACATCGTCGAAACCTGTCATCCCCATGTTCAGTTATCAAGTGATCCCTGCGCCGTTCCGCCGATGGCGGAGCGGTTCCTCAAGTCTACCCCACCGCCCGGGTGCGGCTCGGCGCTTCGCCCAGGGAGAACGCCTATCGCACCAGCGTGAGTCCGAGCACGACGACGGGCGACTGCCACAGCCGGACGACGACGAACGCGAGGAGGACGAAGGCGATGCCGAGTGCGGCCAGGGCCGTGGTCGCGGCCTGCTTCCGCCGGAAGCTCCACCAGAAGATCGCCGCGTTGAGCAGGATGAGCACCGGGGAGATCCAGACGAGGACCTGCGCGAAGAAGACGTAGACGAGGAAGACGAACGGGAGGAGGGAGAGGATTCCTGCGGGCACCACGATCAGCAGCAGGAGCAGGTCGACCAGTGCGCCGGCGGTCACCCACCACGGCCGCCTGTACCTCAGCTCCGAGGGCTCGCCTTCCTCGTCGTCGTCCTGCGCCGACCAGAAGACATCACTCACGCGCCCAGGTTCTTCTCACGCATGGCACGCAGCGCCTCGCGGTTGTCCTGCTTCTCGCGCAGGGTCTGGCGCTTGTCGTAGTCACGCTTGCCGCGGGCCACCGCGATCTCGACCTTGGCCCTGCCGTTCAGGAAGTAGAGCTGCAGAGGGACCAGGGTGAAGCCGGACTCGCGGATCTTCTGTGAGATCTTGGTGAGTTCCTCGCGGTGCAGGAGGAGTTTCCTCCTCCGGCGCGCGGCATGGTTGGTCCAGCTGCCCTGCGAGTACTCGGAGATGTGGATGCCCTCGAGCCAGAGCTCGTCGCCGTAGAAGATCGCGAAGCCGTCGACGAGGGAGGCGCGCCCCTGGCGCAGCGACTTCACCTCGGTGCCCATGAGTGCGATGCCGGCCTCGTAGGTGTCGAGCACGGCGTAGTCGTGGAAGGCCTTCCGATTGGTGGCCACCACTTTCCGGCCACTTTCCTTCGGCACGGCGATACTCCTTCTTGCGGCACTGCTGCGGACGGCGGTCCGCGGGAGGACAGTGCCTTCCATCCTACGACCTAGAGCAGGCCGATCGGATCCACGAGTGTGCCGTTCAGCATCGTCTCGAAGTGCAGGTGGCAGCCCGTCGAATTGCCGGTGGTCCCGGTGTAGCCGATCAGCTGGCCGGCGCTGACGCGCTGGCCCGGCGAGACCAGGAAGCTCGTCAGGTGGTAGAAGTTCGTGGCGAGTGCGTTGCCGCCCACGACGCCGTGGTTGAGGACGATCCGGTTGCCCGCGCCCGGCAGGACGTTCGAGTCCGCGTACCAGACCTCGCCGGCGGCGGGGGCGTAGAGCGGCGTCCCGCAGCCCACACCGTAGTCGATCCCCGTGTGCGTGTAGCCGCCCGTGCCGTTGAAGTCGATGGTCCCCACCGGCGTCGGACGCCAGCCGAACCCGGAGGAGATCGGGCCGTTGACCGGGGAGTTCAGGCCGAACGAGCTGGGTGCCGTGGCCACCGGAGCCTGCACCTGCGGGACGACGGGCGCCACCGGGGCGGGCGCAACAGGTGCCGGTGCCGGCCGGTTGGCGGCCTCGGCCTCGGCTGCCAGCCGTGCCGATTCCGCCGCTGCGGCAGCTTCCGCCTCCGCGCGCAGGCGCGCTTCCTCCGCGCGGGCCGCTGCCTCGGCCTCGGCCTTCAGGCGCGCTTCCTCCGCCTTGCGGGCCTCCTCGATCTGGCGGCGCTGCCGCTCGGCGATGTCCGCGTTCACCTGCTGCTGGGCCTGCTCCACGCTCGCCAGCTTCGCCTCGATCACGGGCTTCTGCTCCTGCAGCGTCGCCGACAGGGCGGAGGTGTCCGCCACGAGCTTGTCCACCTTCGCCTTCTCGCCCGCTGCGGCGTCGCGGGCGGACTGCTCGGCGGCGAGCGCCGCGTCGGCCCGGTCCTTGAGCTTCGTGATCTCGGCCTCGACGGCGACCAGGCGGGCCTTGCTGTCGGCGTTGGTCGCGCTCTGCTCGGACAGGCGTTCCATGGCGGCGTTCTGGCTGCGCAGGGCCTGGTCCACCAGATCCATCGACTCGGTGAAGTCCTCGACCCCCTCCGCACCCAGGAGCAGGGACACGTTGGTGGGAATCCCGCCGTTCTTGTAGGCCTCGGTGGCGATCTGGCCGATGACCTCGCGGGTCTCCTCCATCTCCTGCTGGTCGGCGCGGAGTTCCTCGGTGATCTTGTTCCTGGTCTCCTGTGCGAGATCCACGCGGACCGCGAGGGCCTCGACCTCCCCCACCGCGGTCTCGACCTTGCCCTGGGCATCGGCGAGGGACTGCTGCGCCGCCGGCAACTGCCCCTGGTAGGTCTTCAGCGCGCCGATCGTCTCGGCGATGTCGGCGTCCAGGTACTCCATGGACTGCTGGACCTCGGTGATCTCGTTCTCGAGCGCACTCTTGCGGTCGTCGAGTTCGTCCGCGACGACGGGCGTGTTGAATCCGAGCGCGAGCGCGACGACGAGGGCGATCGAGGTGCCTGCGGTACCGCGGACGACGAAGGTCCTCGTGTCCTGCCGGGCCCACCAGGTTCCTGGTGGGCGCACGTGTCCCCTGGCGCTGAGCGGCATGCGGTTAGACCTTTACGTATCGTCGGAGGGTGAGCAGGGAGGAGAGTCCTGCGAGGACAGCCCCGAGCAGGATGAGTGCGGGAACCAGGAGCAGTACCTGCTGGGACGAGATGAACGCCGTCTGCGGGAAGGTGTCGACGAGCCAGCCGTCGATCACGAACTTCGACGCTGCCCAGAGCGTCGCCGACGCGAGGACCGCCCCGAGAACGGCGGCGATCACTCCTTCCAGGATGAACGGCAGCTGGATGACCGCCTTCGACGCGCCCACGAGGCGCATGATGCCGGTCTCGCGGCGGCGGCTGAAGGCCGAGAGCCGGATGGTCGTGGCGATCAGCAGGATCGCGCAGAACGTCATGATCCCGGCGATCACGAGCGCGACGACGGACGCCCAGTTCATGTAGCGGAAGATCGCCTCCAGGAAGTCGCGCTGGTCGCTCACGGCATCCACGCCGGGCTCCGAGGAGAAGGCCTCGTCGATGACCTCGTACTTCTCCGCATCCACGAGGCTCACCCGGTAGGACTCGGGCAGCTGGTCGGCGGTCACCGAGTCGACGATCGGCGAATTCGCGAACTGGTCCCGGAAGTGGCCGAGCGCCTCCTCCTGCGACTCGTAGGTGACGGTGTCGACGTACGGAGCGAACTGCTCGGATTCGAGCTTCGCCTGGATCGCCTCGCGCTGCTCGTCGGTGACAGGCCCCGCAGCACAGCTCGTCTCCGAGGAGTTGTCGACGCAGAGGTAGAGGGTGACCTGCACGCGGTCGTACCAGTAGCCCTTCATCTGGTTGATCTGCAGCTGGAACAGCCCGGCGGCGCCGACGAAGGTCAGCGAGATGAAGGTCACGAGGATCACGGAAGTGACCATGGACAGGTTGCGGCGAATGCCCGAGCCGATCTCGGACAGGATGAAGGCGAGCCTCATCCGGTCAGTACCCCGGTCTCGCCCACGTAGATGCCCTGGGCGTCGTCGCGCACCACGGATCCGTTGCGGAGTTCGACGACGCGCTTGCGCATCGTGTTGACGATGTCGTCGTCGTGCGTGGCCATGACCACCGTGGTGCCGTTCTGGTTGATCCTGTCGAGGACCTTCATGATGCCCATCGACGTCGTCGGATCCAGGTTGCCGGTGGGCTCATCGGCCAGCAGGATGCCGGGACGGTTGACGATGGCGCGCGCGATCGCGACGCGCTGCTGCTCGCCGCCGGAGAGTTCATGCGGCATGCGGTTGTTCTTGCCCTCGAGGCCGACGGTCGCGAGGACGTCGGGAACGGTCTCGCGGATGACGGCACGGCTCCTGCCGATGACCTGCATCGCGAAGGCGACGTTGGCGAACACCGTCTTGTTGGGGAGCAGGCGGAAGTCCTGGAAGACGACGCCGATGCCGCGCCGCAGCCGGGGTACGCGCCACGAGGGGATGTTCGCGACATTCTGGCCGGCCACGTAGACGGCGCCCCTCGACGCCCGGTCCTCCTTGAGGACGAGGCGGATGAAGGTCGACTTGCCGGAGCCCGAGGCGCCCACGAGGAAGACGAACTCGCCGCGGTCGACGTCGAGGGAGACGGCGTCGAGGGCGGGCTGCGACTTGGAGTCGTAGTTCTTCGTGACGTTGTCGAATCTGATCATGATCACTCTGCGCCCATGTGTGCGCCGGGCACGGGCATTTGCTGGGGGGAAGGGAGCGCCGGCTTCTCGACTATAACGACGGCGCAACGGAGCGCCCGTCACCCGGGCGGTGTGTCGCGCGCACGGCGCCGGCGCACATCGCGCACCTGATCGCCGGGTGGTCCTGCCGGGCCGGCGGGTACCGCCGCTGCGGAGCGCGCAGCGACACGAGCCGGCCCTACCCGCCCGACCGTCGGGAACTACGCCAGAATGAAGCGATGCGCGGAATTATTCTGGCCGGCGGAACCGGCTCGAGGCTTCATCCGATCACCCTGGGCATCAGCAAGCAGCTCGTGCCGGTGTACGACAAGCCGATGATCTACTACCCGTTGTCGACGCTGCTCCTGGCGGGCATCCGCGACATCCTGATCATCACGACCCCGAGGGATGCCGTGCAGTTCGAGACCCTGCTGGGCGACGGGTCCTGGTGCGGGGCGAACATCACCTACGCGACGCAGCCGGCGCCGGACGGGCTGGCGCAGGCCTTCATCATCGGCGAGGAGCACATCGGGAACGACGACGTCGCCCTGATCCTCGGCGACAACATCTTCTACGGGCCGGGCATGGGCGCCACCCTGGGCCGCTTCGCGGGCATCGACGGCGGCGCGATCTTCGGCTACCACGTGGTCGACCCGCGCCAGTACGGCGTCGTCGAGTTCGACGAGGACTTCAGGGCCCTGTCGCTCGAGGAGAAGCCGTCCGAGCCGCGCAGCAACTACGCGGTGCCCGGCCTCTACTTCTACGACAACGACGTCATCTCCATCGCGAAGGGACTGAAGCCCTCTGCCCGCGGAGAACTGGAGATCACGGACGTCAACCGGACCTATCTCGAGGCGGGGCGGCTCAAGGTCGAGGTCCTGCCGCGCGGCACGGCCTGGCTCGACACCGGCACGTTCGACTCGCTGAACGACGCGTCGACGTTCGTACGGACCATCGAGCACCGGCAGGGCCTGAAGATCGGGGTGCCGGAGGAGATCGCCTGGCGACGGGGACTCCTGACCGACGACGAACTGATGGTCCGCGCTGAGAAGCTCCTCAAGAGCGGTTACGGGCAGTACCTGCAGGATCTGGTCCGCCGCGAGGCCCGGGTGGCGACGCCCGCTCCCTAGGTCGGCCGTCCGTCCCGGCTGCGGCGACACCCGGCTGCACAGCAGGCCGGGTGCGTGCGTCGAGCCGGGTGCGCGTCGGGCCGGGTGTACGTCCGCTCAGGCTTCGTCGTTGCGGTTGTTCGTCCGCCAGCGGATCCCGGCGTCGATGAAGTCGTCGATCTCGCCGTCGAACACCGCCGAGGTGTTGCCCACCTCGTGGTTGGTGCGCAGGTCCTTGACCATCTGGTACGGGTTAAGGACGTAGGAGCGCATCTGGTCGCCCCAGGACGCCTTCACGTCGCCCGCGAACGCCTTCTTCTCCGCGTCCTCCTGCTCCTTCTTGAGCAGCAGGAGCCGGGACTGCAGCACGCGCATGGCGGCGGCCCGGTTCTGGATCTGCGACTTCTCGTTCTGCATGGACACCACCGTGCCTGTGGGCAGGTGGGTCAGGCGTACCGCGGAGTCCGTGGTGTTGACGGACTGGCCGCCCGGACCGGAGGAGCGGAAGACGTCGACGCGGATCTCGTTGTCCGGGACCTCGATGACGTCCGTCTGCTCGATCAGCGGGATGACCTCGACGGCCGCGAAGGACGTCTGCCGGCGGCCCTGGTTGTCGAAGGGGCTGATGCGGACGAGGCGGTGCGTCCCGGCCTCGACCGACAGCGTGCCGAACGCGTAGGGGGCCTTGACCTCGAACGTCGCCGACTTCAGGCCGGCCTCCTCGGCGTAGGACGTGTCGAGCACCGAGGTCGGGTAGCCGTGGCGCTCGGCCCAGCGCAGGTACATCCGCAGGAGCATCTCGGCGAAGTCTGCGGCATCCACTCCCCCGGCTCCGGAACGGATGGTGACGACGGCTTCGCGCTCGTCCCACTCGCCGGCGAGGAGCGTCACGATCTCCAGCTGGTCGAGGGACCTGCTCAGCGACACGAGTTCCTTCTCGGCCTCCGCGAGGGTGTCCTCGTCGCTCTCGTCCTGCGCCAGTTCCACGAGGACCTCGAGGTCGTCGATACGGCTCTCCAGGGTCTCGAGGCGCTCCAGGGCGGACTGTCGATGGGACAGCTTGGAGGTCACCTTCTGCGCCGCCGCCGGATCGTCCCAGAGGTCCGGCGCACCGGCTTCCTCGCTCAGTTCCTCGATGTCCTTGCGGATCCCCTCGACGTCGGAGACCTGCTCGATGGACTGGTACTTCGCGCGGAGGGCGCGGATCTCTGCGGGAAAATCAGTGGTTGCCATGGTTCTTCCAGCCTACGTCATGCCCCGCGCCGCGACCGCGCTCCGCCCTGGCCGCCCGCGCGGGGACGACGACGCGGCGTGCTGCGCGTCAGCGCGTGAGCTCGGCACGGGCATCGGCCTGGGCGATGATCGGTATCCCGGCCGGAACGAGGAAGTTGACGATCGGCGGACGGACGACGGCGGTGAGCACGACCCTGGCAGTGCGCCCGTCGGCTGCTCCCGTAGCGGGATCGATGCCCAGTTGCTCGAAGCGGGCGTCGGCCCCGGTGGTCGAGAGGTAGCCGGCGGCGGAGTCCTCGACGCCGGAGTCCTGCAGGACCGGGAGCGGCGTCGTCGACGCTCCGACGCGGACGTCGATGCTGTAGTCGTCGGCTGCGGCGAGCGCAGCGCCGTCGGCGGCCGACAGCAGTTTCTTGTGCTCTATATATACGGCGGTCACGGCGAGCACGACGGTGACGACCAGCAGGGAGATCAGCAGGTAGCCGATGACGAGGATCCCGATCTGCCCGTCGTCGGACCGCCCCGCGCCGGGTGCCGGGGTGGCCTCCGGTCTCCGGGCCCGCATCACCCGAACCGCTCCACGATCGAGGTGGATGTCGCGTCCACCGTCGCGGCTGACGGGGAGGACCCCGCGATGGCGGGGACCAACGGAAGGGGGACGTCCAGGCGCACCACGACGGTCACGGTGGAACCCGGCGTGAGGCACGCCTCGCTGCAGATGATGTCGACGTCGGCCTGGTCCGCCGTGAAGCCGAAGTCCGAGAACGCGATCCGGACGGCTTCGCGGGCCCTCGCATCCCCTGCCCCTGCGGTCGGTGCATCCGCGTACACCCTCGCGGCCTGGTCGGCGGCACCCACCACGGCGAACGAACCACCCTGCAGCGCGCCCACGGTCAGCACGAGGTACACGACCGGCACCAGTAGCAGGACGCCCAGGAACACGAACTCGACGACGGCGCTGCCGTTCTCCCCCTCGTGCCGGCGCCGGCCCGCCGTCCGGCCACGCGTCAACCCTCCGGGCCAGGCAGCGCTCCGAGTGCCACGCCGGCCCTGGGCAGGGACGGTTGCCGGGTCACGACGGAAGGGCGGCATGGCCGCGTACCTCCAGGACTCCGGCCGGCCCGATCAGGCCGATGACCGGCAGGGGCGCCCGGACCACCACCTCGAGGGTACGGACACCGCTGACGGTGCTCTCCCCGACCGAGATGTCGGACCCGTATGCATCGGCCAGTGAGCCGCGGATCAGCTGCTCGGTGCGCCCCACCGCGTCCTGCGGGTCCCGGTCCGCGAGTGTGCCGTACCGAGCACCCGAGGCGGCCGCGTCGATGAGCGTGTTGCGGACATGGAGCACGAGGGTCAGCTGGATGATGGCGATGAACACGACGGTCAGGAGTCCGCCGACCAGTGCGAAATCGACGACGGCCGCGCCGTGCTCGGTATCCGAGGAATCGCCCGGGTCGTGCCGGGGCATCCTCCGGTGTCGCAGCACCACTAGGGGGAGACCTGGTCGATCGCCTGGTTGAACAGCCCCTCCAGCGCGGGACCGGCGATCGCCAGCAGGGCGGCGACGAGGACGGCCGACATCAGGGTGATCATGACCCACCCCGGGACATCCCCCCGCTCGCGATCCTCCGTCGCCCGGAACAGTGCCGCAGTTGCCGCAAGGAACAGCAGGGCGATGCGCGGTGCGCTGGTCAGGATCTTCATGGTGTCCCCTTCGATGGAGTGGTTGGTGGATCAGAAACCGAGATTGATGAGCGCGATCCCCGGATAGACGGCGAACAGGACGGTCAGCGGGAGCACACCGAAGACCAGCGGAACCATCATCGCGATCTCCTTCCTGCCCGCCGATTCCATCAGCTCGCGTTTGGCGAGGTCGCGGACGTCCTGGGCCTGGGCCCGCAGCACATCGGCCAGCGGTGTCCCCCGCTGCACGGCCACGGTGATGCCGTCCACGAATCGCGCGAGCGGGGCCAGGCGCGTCCTGTTGGAGAATTCCTGGAGGGCGTCGACGAGGGGCTTCCCCGCCCGCGTGGCGGCCAGGACGAGGGCGAACTCGCCGGCGAGTTCCCCGGTCGCCGTCCTGCAGATCCGCTCGAGGGCACCCGTCGTGCTCTCGCCCGCCGAGACGGCGAGTGCCATCAGCTCGGCAAGACTGGGGAACTCGGCGAGCATGCGGGTCTCGCGCCGCCTGATGTCGGCCGACAGGACGTGGTCCCTCCCGACGAAGCCCAGCACCGCGCAGCCGAGGACGATGATCACGGCCAGCGGCACATCGGCCGACCCCGACGCCGCGAGGAGGACCATGACGAGCGTCGAGCCCGCCAGCCCTCCCGCCGCCCACAGGAGCTGCTGGGCGCGGAAGTCCGTCGTCGTCTGGCCGCGGCCCGCCTGGGCCAGCCGGCGTGCGAGTGTCGCCGACGCCGGGTTAAAACGGTGGGACCAGGACACGGCGTCCGCCAGCAGTGGGCGGAGGATGCGCTCGAGCGGCCCGAAAGGCGTGACATTCGCCGGGGAATCCGTCAGGAGGCGCGACTGAACATCGACCGCGCGCAGCTGTGGCGCGACGCGTTGCGTCAGGCTCGTCGCCCGCATGACGGGAAGCCGCACGAGGACCAGCCATAGGCCCGTACCGAACACGAGTCCGCAGAGTGCGGCAAGGGCGCTGACGGGATTCACCGGAGGACCCGCTGATCCTCTGGTAGCGCGCCGATCCGGAGCATGATGCGGTAGCAGACGACGGAGACCACGAGTCCGCCGAGCAGGACCACCGCGCCGCCCGCGGAGTTGTACGCCCGGACGGCCTCCGGCCTGGTCGACAGGAGCAGGAGGACGAACCAGGGAGCGGCGACAGCGAGGCGGGCCGCGTTGACGGTCCACGACTGCCGGGCCTCGAGCTCGCTGCGCGTCCGCGCGGCGTCCCGCAGGAATTCGGAGAGGGTGCCGAGAAGCCGGCCGAGGTCCGATCCGCCGACCTCCCGCGTCATCCGCAGCGCCTCGACGATGCGGTCCGCCACCGGATCCGCCAACCGCTCCTTGAGCCGGTTGAGCGCGTCGTCGAACCGCCCTCCTGCCCGGTAGTCCGCCCCGAAGGCCCGGAACGCCGGCCGCAGTTCGAGCGGCCCTTTCTCGCCGAGCTGGATGAGCGCCTCCGGGAGCGACAGCCCTGCGCGGATCGCGGACCGGAGGTGGTCCACCACGTCCGGCCACACCTCGCGCAGTGACGCGGTGCGCTTCGCTGCCCGCCACCGCACGATCGAGAACGGCAGGAACGCGCCGAACAGGGCGAAGCACAGGGCGATCGGCGCGGATCCCGTCAGGATGAAGCCGAGCAGCAGGACGGCGACGCCCACCGCCGCGCAGGACGCGATCAGCCCGTTCGAGGAGACCCGCTCGACGCCGGCACGCAGGAGGAGATCGTCCAGCAGCCGTCGCCGGACCGGGACTGATCGCGCCTCAGCCGGTCGTTCCCAGCAGGACCACCAGACGAGGAAGAGCCCTGCACCGAGGGCGACCCCCAGCGCCGTGCTCATGCGTTGGTTCCGAGCAGCGACGACACATCGACTCCCGCGGCGGCGAACTTCTCCTCCGCCGGCATCCCGCTGGCCGTCAGTTCCAGAATCCCGTCGACCCGCCGGAAGACATGGGAGGACTCGATGACACCGTTCTCGACGCGTCGGCCCAGGGCCATGATCTCCGTGACCCGACGCCGACCAGCCGTCAGCCGCGCGCAGTGCACCACGAGATCTATGCAGGAGGCCACGGTCGGCACCACGAAACTGCTCGAGATGTTCTCACCGGCGAGAAGCGGCAGCGTGCAGATCTTCGTGACCGCGTCATGGGCGCTGTTGGCGTGGACGCTGCACATCCCCGGCAGGCCGCTGTTCAGCGCGATCAGCATGTCCAGGCACTCCGCCTCCCGGACCTCGCCGACGACCAGCCGGTCCGGCCGCATCCTCAGTGCCTCTTTCACGAGGCGGCGCAGGGGGATCTCACCGTGGCCCTCGAGATTGGGCTGCCTGCATTGCAGGCCGACCACGTCGCGCAGGGGCAATCGCAGTTCGAAGATCTCCTCGACCGTGATGACCCTCTCCCGGGGACCGATCGACGCACCGAGGCAGTTCAGCATCGTCGTCTTCCCTGCCTGGGTCGCCCCGGACACGAGGATGTTGAGGCCGCTCGCGACGGCCGCTCCGAGGAACCGCGACGCCTGTGGGGACAGGGTGCCCAATTCCACCAGGTGCTCCAGCCGGGAGGCCCGGGCGATGAACTTCCGGATGTTCACGGACCAGTGCTTGCGGGTGACGTCGGGGATCACGACATGCAGCCGTGACCCGTCGGGGAGGGAGGCGTCAACGAAGGGCGAGGACAGATCCAGGCGACGGCCGCTCGACTTCAGCATCTTCTCGACGAGGTCCCGCACCTGCTGCTCGCTCAGCGACAGCGCCGTGAGTTCGGATTCCCCGTTCCGCGCGACATACACCTCCGACGGCGCATTGATCCAGAACTCGGGCCAGGGATTTGTGAGTGATTGCTACCAGTTGAGTTCCGCAGGCTGACGGCGAATTTCTGGTTGCCAGCAGTAGCCGTTAAGCGGAGCTTTGTGAGGTTCTTGCGGACTGATTGCGGACTGATTGCCACTGCTTCCCTTCGCTCGGTCCTCGTAACATTCCGCCGGCGAGCGGATTTTCGTTTGCGTAGCTCTACCTCACTCTCACTAACAGTCGCCAAAGGCATGTCTGCTGTCCTGAAAGCACATGTGAAGTGAGCGAGCGGTTTAGGTGAGGAAAGCTGCTCTACGAACCGATCGGCATCGACGTAACAAGGATTGGTTGGGTCGTTTCTCCCCCGTCGTTGTCGAGACGATGCTTGCTCATTCAGCTAACGGAGGAAGCATGAAGAAGAACAAGACAGCCACGTTGAGGGAGCTGCTGGAGAAGCACATTGAGCTTCGTACAGCGGTCGGTGGTTACACCCTGACTCGGTATGGCAAGAGCTTGAACACCAAGTTTGGAGGCCAGGTTGGTGCGGCCCTGGTGAAGGACATCGATTTCGAGTGGGTTGCTCGGTGGGTCAACGACCTGACCATCAACGAACGTCTTGCCCCGAAGACGATCCGCAACTACTTCGGCTTCCTGTCATCGGCATTCAAGACCGCCATCCGCCTCGGGTGGCGGAGAGACAACCCCTGCTACGGGGTCAGACTTCCGGGCCCAAACAGCATCGAGGCTCCGGTGAAGGTGATAAGCACCGAGGAGTGGGGCCGGATCATGCTTCAGATGGACCCGCACTATCGACTGTTCTTTCAGTTCCTACGCGTGACCGGAATGCGGCTCGGTGAAGCCACAGCCCTACGTGGGACTGACTTCGAGTACGGCGGCGAAACAGTGCTCGTGAACGTGTCGAAGGCATGGAAGCGTGACGGGCAGGGCGGTCGAGTCATCGGGCCTCCTAAGACGGCAAGCTCGCGACGAAAGGTGGCCCTTAACACCTCATTGGCGAAGATGCTGGTGCCGCTCGTGAAAGAGGCGGGCGGTGGGCTGGTGTTCACGAACATGATCGGCACACCAATCCAGTCATCGGCCATCCACAAACACTGGGGCCCGGCCTGTATAGCTGCCGGCTTCACTGAAGAGAACAAGCCTCGGATCCACGACATCCGGCACACCAGCTCGAGCATGTTCCTCCACGGCAGCGCCGACATGCACTCTCTCTCCCGCCGGTTAGGACACAAGGACATCAAAATGACCGTCAACGTGTACGGGCACCTCATGCCAGAGGAGCATCGAAAAATGGCTGAGATTGCGGATGAGATCTTTGAGTGACTCAACGGCTCTTTGTGCGTGCGCCCTTCTAGCCTGTACCGTCGATACACATGGGGGTCATTAGTAATCGATGACTTAGGAGTTTATTGTGGCGCAGCGTGTACAGGTTCAGTTAATTGATGACCTCAACGGTGAGGAAGCTCAGGAGACCATCCGCTTCGGGCTTGAAGGTACTGAGTATGAGATCGATCTGACTTCGGAGAACGCTGACAAGCTGCGTTCCGTCTTGTCGGAGTACGTGGAGAAGGGCCGTAAAGCCAGTGTTGGTAAGAGCAGCCAGGGCGGCACGAAGTCTTCAGGGCGCAACAACCGCGAAAACACGCGGGAGATTCGGAAGTGGGCCCAGGAGAACGGGCACAACCCAAGCTCCCGCGGGCGTATCAACCAGTCGATTGTCGACGCATACAACGAAGCGAACAAGTAAGAGCCTAAACATCTTCGATTTGCGCGGTGGTCATCATCCTATGCGATCGAAATAGTATTTGCTCCAGTTTGGTCTCGGTACTGCTGCTGAACGGCTCGGATCTGAGATTCACTTCTGGCGCGCGATAGCTGGTTCACCGCCTGGCCCGCCAGCGCCTTTGACTCGCCTGACTCACGCGCCCAATCAGCCACGAGGTCAGGGAGTAGTCGCAAACGGAGACGAACCTGCTCATTCGCAAGATTGTGAGGCGGGATGACCACTGTCGCAAGATTTTGCAGAAACTCTATCTCAGAAGGTCGCGCGTCCATCTTTGCGACACCGATGCGGACGAGCAACGGGGACGCTGAGGGCAAAGCAGGTTTCAAATCGCTTGCCAACCGCTCCCGAGAATGCAGTCGGTCATACTCACGATGCTCCTCAAGGTTAACCGCCAACTCGCCGAGGAAGGCGCTAAGTGCAGCATTCATACGCCGGCGCCTCTCGTCTTCGCTCCGATCCGCTTCTGCCTTCAGGCGTGCTGCTTCCGTTCGTTCCGCTTGCTGTTCGGCAGCGCGAGCTGTTCGTACCGAAAAAAGAAGCACCCAGACTGACGCGAGAGCCGATACGAGCGGTATAACACCGAGCGCCAACCAGTCAAAGAACGATGGATCCTCTTGTACCGCTTGTGCAACTTCATAGACGGCACATACCAGGGATCTGTCGAGGCAAGAAGATGTAGGACTCATAAGACGAGTATCACTTAGAAATCCGGACTACTGCTCAGATGCGTCCTCCAGTGTCAGTCTGCGCATCTGCTTTTGGCACGCTCGAGATCACCTCCGAAGAGGAATTCCCGAAGTTTGGATGCTCGTCTTGTCCTCGTCATATCCGCGTGCCTCCATGTAAAGCATGAGCGAATCTAGGGCCAAGTTGGGATTGCTGGAGGGTCCAAGTACAACTTCCGTAAGCGGAAGTCTCCCGGCGTGCACACCTGTAGTCTTGGTCAAATCGATAGCAACGTAGGGTATGAGTCCAAGTTTGGACGGTCGAAAGTTGAGCAACGAGACAGGATCGTCTTCATCCTTACTGTATTCGCTCGCATTCCGAAGAAAATCAATCTCGCGTGGAAAATTGGCTCTGAAGATCACCGCA
>NZ_CP024915.1:1591258-1601077 GCF_002953615.1 Arthrobacter agilis
CCCGCCACGGTCACACCCACTCCCACGGTCGCTCCCGTACCCGTCGCGACGTCGGTCGCTCCCGTGGCGACCGCCTCGGCCAGTCCGACCCCGCGGCCCAGCCGGTCGAGCACCCGCACGCCCTCGAGCAGCCCGGAGGCTGCGGTCGACGAGGAGCGCACGTCGTCCCTGGCACCCGCCGCCTGGATCGGAGCCGGCGTCGTCGCCGTCGCGCTCGCCGTCATCGGTGTGCTGGCCGCGCGCCGACGCGGACGCCACCAGTCCTGACGCCCGAGCGCTGCCGGTAAGGTGCGATTTGTGAAAAATCTTCTGGTCACCGGCGGCGCCGGCTTCATCGGGTCCAATTTCGTCCACTACCTGATGGAGCACACGGAAGTCTCCGTCACGGTGCTGGACAAGATGACCTACGCAGGCAACCACGCCTCGCTCGAAGGACTGCCCGCCGACCGCTTCGAACTGGTGGTCGGGGACATCGCGGACGCCGCCGTGGTGGATCCGCTGACCGAACGGGCCGACGCCGTCGTGCACTATGCGGCGGAGTCGCACAACGACAACTCGCTGCACGACCCCCGGCCCTTCCTGGACACGAACATCATCGGCACCTACACGCTGCTCGAGGCCGCGCGCAGGTTCGGCACAAGGTTTCACCACATCAGCACCGACGAGGTGTACGGCGACCTCGAGCTCGACGATCCCGCACGCTTCACCGAGAGCACGCCCTACAACCCCTCGAGCCCGTACTCGTCGACGAAGGCCGGCTCGGACCTGCTGGTGCGCGCCTGGGTCCGCTCCTTCGGCGTCCGGGCGACCATCAGCAACTGCTCCAACAACTACGGGCCGTACCAGCACGTGGAGAAGTTCATCCCGCGCCAGATCACGAACGTGATCGACGGCGTCCGTCCCAAGCTCTACGGCGAGGGTCTGAACGTGCGCGACTGGATCCACGCGAACGACCACTCCTCGGCCGTATGGACGATCCTCGACAGGGGAGAGATCGGACACACTTACCTGATCGGGGCCGACGGCGAGCGGAACAACAAGGATGTCGTGGAGCTGATCCTCACGGAGATGGGCCTGCCCGCCGACGCGTACGACCACGTGGTGGACCGCGCCGGCCACGACCTGCGCTACGCCATCGACTCGACGAAGCTGCGCACCGAACTCGGCTGGAGCCCGCAGTTCCACCACTTCGAGCAGGGCCTGCGCGACACCATCGCCTGGTACCGGGACAACGAGGACTGGTGGCGTCCGCAGAAGGCAATCACCGAGTCCAGGTACACCGAGCTGGGGCAGTGACGATGGGCCCCACCTTCTCGAAGCCGCTGGCCGCGCGGGAGACGCCGATCCCCGGCGTCGTGCTCTTCGACCTTCCCGTCCACGGTGACAACCGGGGCTGGTTCAAGGAGAACTGGCAGCGCGCCAAGATGACCTCTGCCGGGCTCGCCGATTTCGGTCCCGTGCAGAACAACATCTCGTTCAACGAGACCGCGGGCACCACCCGCGGGATCCATGCCGAGCCGTGGGACAAGTTCATCTCGGTCGCCACGGGACGCGTGTTCGGGGCCTGGGTGGACCTGCGCGAGGGGCCGTCCTTCGGTGCCGTCTTCACGGCCGAGCTGGATCCGTCGACGGCGATCTTCGTTCCACGAGGCGTCGGCAACGCGTTCCAGACCCTCGAGGACGGGACCGCCTACACCTACCTGGTCAACGACCACTGGTCGGCCGACGCACAGGACCAGTACGTGTTCCTCAACCTCGCGGACGAGACGGCCGCCATCGACTGGCCCATCCCGCTGGGCGATGCGGAACTGTCCGAGAAGGACCGGAAGCACCCGCGCCTTGCCGAGGTCACGCCGCTCGCCCCGCGCAGAATGCTCGTCGTCGGTGCCGACGGGCAGCTCGGCCGGGCGCTCCGCGGCGCCCTCGCGGACCAGTCCTCCGTCGAATTCGCCGGACGCGCCGAGCTCGACCTCCTCGCTGGCGACCTCGACGGCGCACGACCCTGGGCGGCCTACGACACCATCATCAACGCGGCCGCGTACACCGCCGTCGACGCCGCCGAGACACAGGAGGGCCGCGCGGCCGCCTGGGCCGTCAATGTCTCCGGCGTGGCAGCACTCGCCCGGGTGGCCGCCGCCCACCGCCTGACCCTCGTCCACATCTCGAGCGACTACGTGTTCGACGGATCGCGGGAGCTCCACGACGAGGGGGAGCCCTTCAGCCCACTCGGTGTCTACGGACAGACGAAGGCGGCAGGCGACGCGATCGTCGCGACCGTGCCGCGCCACTACATCCTCCGCACCAGCTGGGTCATCGGGGAGGGCAGCAACTTCGTCCGGACGATGGCGGGCCTCGCAGGCCGGGGCATCTCGCCGAGCGTGGTGAACGACCAGATCGGCCGCCTCACCTTCACCGGGGACATCGCCGGTGCCATCCTGCACCTGCTCGGCACGGGAGCGCCGTACGGCACCTACAACGTGACCAACGACGGTGACGCGCAGAGCTGGGCGGACATCGCGGCCGAGGTGTACGCACTCGCCGGCAGGGATCGCACCGACGTCACAGGCGTCAGCACGGCGGAGTACTTCGCGGGCAAGGATGCTGCGCCGCGGCCCCTGCAGAGCACGCTCGACCTGTCCAGGATCAAGGCATCGGGCTTCGCGCCGGCCCCGGCTTCACAGCGACTCGGCGCCTATGTCCGCGCACTCACCGGCTAGGATCTCCGGCGGGCTGGGCGGTCCTCTCAGCCCGGCCCCGTATCATTGACCCGAATCCGACCCGACCACAGCTCTTCGACTGGGGACCCCGATGGCACTGAACGACACCGACGCGCCCGTGAAACGAAGGCGTCAGCGCCATCCCGTGCGCACCACCCTGCTGGTCTTCGGTGCCCTCGTCGTCGTCGCCGCCCTCGTGGCCGGCGGCTACCTGTTCTCGCTCGCGCGATCCTTCGATGCAGGGTCCGAGACGATCGAGACGGCCTTCCCCGCGGAGGAATCTCGCCCCACGGTGGCCCCCGAGGCCGAGGGTGCGGTCAACATCCTGCTGCTCGGGAGCGATTCACGGGCGACGCCGGAAGAGCTGGGTGATACGGCATCCACTGATCCTTCGGACAGCCGCGCGGACACCATGATGCTGATGCACATCCCCGCGGACCGCCAGGACATCCAGGTCATGTCCATCATGCGGGACACCTGGACGGACATCCCGGGGCACGGTGAGGCCAAGGTCAATGCCGCCATGGCTCTCGGTGGCGTACCGCTCGTGGTGCAGACCGTCGAAGGCCTGTTCGGCACACGTATCGACCACGTTGCCAGTATCGACTTCGAGGGGTTCAAGGGCCTCACGGACGCTCTTGGCGGGGTGCAGGTGGACAATCCTGTCGCGTTCCAGTCGAGCGGCAGCGAGGGCGAGTCCTTCGCGGCGGGACCGATCACGCTGCAGGGCGAGTCGGCGTTGAAGTTCGTCCGCGAGCGCTATGCGTTCAGCGACGGCGACTACCAGCGGGTGAAGAACCAGCAGCTGTTCGTCAAGTCGGTCATCAGCAAGGTGCTCACCGCGGATACGCTGACCAATCCGCAGAAGGTCTACGAGGTCGTCGACCAGGTGTCGCCGTTCGTGGCCGTGGACTCATCCCTCGACGCCGGGGCAGTCGGATCGCTGGCCGTGTCGCTCCGCGGCGTGCGAGGCGGCGACATCGACTTCTTCACGCTGCCCAACCTCGGGACCGGCACCTCGGCGGACGGGCAGTCGATCGTGATCAAGGACGACGCCGCCATCGCGCAGGTTGCCGAGGCGCTGCAGGGCGACACCCTGGCCGACTACCTGGCGGCCAATCCGGAAGCCTCGTCGTGACGCGCGCAAGGGCGGCGCGGCGGACAGTAGGGGCTGCGCTGCTCGGGCTGTCCCTCCTGATGGCGCCTGTGGCGCCTGCGGTGGCTGACGAGCTCCCTCCTGCAGATCCCGCTCCAGTCACGCCCGGGCCGGTCACACCCGCTCCCGTCACCCCCGCTCCGGTCACCCCTCCGCCAGTAGTGGTCCCCGCGCCCGCCCCCGCGCCGGCCCCAGCCCCCGCGCCGGCGCCCGCTCCGGCCCCTGCGCCCGCTCCCGCACCTGCACCTGCACCGACTCCGTCGCCGGAGCCGTCGCCGACAGAAGATCCCGCACGTGATGTCGATCCGGCGACGGGCTTCCAGATCGACCCCGGAACGGGATGGCTCATCCACCCGCCCACCGGATTCCTCATCGAGCCGGGAACGAACGTCCTGGTGATCCCCGGGTCCCTCGCCTACACCTCGTTCCGTTGGGATCCGGCGACCGACCTGGTGGAGGACATCCAGGAGGAAGAGGAGGAGGAGGAGTCGCCGTCGCCGTCTGCCTCGCCGTCGACAGGGCCGAGCACGACGCCGACCGCAAGGCCGACGACGGAGAAGCCGACACCGACAGCGCCCGCCCGTCCCGTCGCGACACCTACAGCGTCCGCAACGGATGCAGCGGTGGCCAACTCGGACATGGACCAGGCCTCCAGCCAATCGATCGGCACGCATCCGGTGACCCGGGTGCTCGTCATCCTCCTGCTCCTGGTGCTCGGTGCGCTGTACTACAGGAGGCTGCGGTCCAATCAGGCCGCTCGATGACGCTATCGTCCCGGGTAGCGCTAGGATGAGCGGGATAATCTGGTCTCGATCCGCGCTTGGGGGTTAGTCGGTTGCGCGTCATGCTCCTCACGCACTCCTATGCTCCTGAACACAGCCCTCCGCAGCGCCGCTGGACGCAGCTCGTCCGCTCTTTCCGGGCGGCGGGCTGGGAGATCGACGTCGTGACCCCCGTGGCGCACGCCCCGCACGGCAGGCGGACCCTCGCACGGCGACAGGCGGGCCGCCCCTTCCGGACCGACCTCGGCGATTTCGGCGAGAAGATCCGCCGGGTGCCTTTCCTGTGGCACCGGACCACCCGGAGCGGACGGCTCATCAACCACCTGTTCTCGGCTGCGATGAGCATCCCGGCCGCAGCGCTCGCGCCCCGGCCCGACGTCGTCATCGTCACCGTGCCGAGTCTTCCCATCCTGGGGGCGGGATTCGTCGTCGCCCGCATGCTGCGGCGGCCCCTGGTCGTCGACATGCGCGATGCCTGGCCGGACATCGCCCGGGATGCACGAATCGTGCGTGGGAGCGCGAAGAGTCTCGCCGAGCGGGCGATCATCGCCATCCAGGACCGCGCGGACCTCGTGGTGACGGTGACGTACGGCTTCGCGCACACCCTTCGCGAGCGCGGGCTCAAGAACGTCGCGACGGTCACCAACGGCATCGACATGGCGTCCATCAGGCCCCTGGGTCCCCCTGCCAGCCGGCAGGACCGGCTCGAGGTCCTCTACCTGGGGAACCACGGCGAAAGCCAGCGGCTCGACGTCCCTATCCGGGCCGCGGCCCTCGTCGGTCCGAGGATGCGGCTCACGCTCGTGGGTCACGGCGTGGAGCGGAACGGGCTCATGGCCCTCGCGAGGCAGCTCGATGCCCCCGTCGAGTTCCATCCTCCGGTCCACGGCCCTCAGATCATGGACTACTACGAGCGCGCGGACAGCTGCATCGTCACGCTGCGGGACGACTGGAAGTCCTTCGACACCACCATCCCCTCGAAGACCTACGAGGTGCTGTCGGTGGGCCGTCATGTCACGGGCATCGTCAGGGGAGAAGCACGCAGCATCCTCGAGGAGGCGGAGGCCGGGCACGTCGTGGCCTCCGAGGCCAGGGCGGTCGCCGATCTGTGGATCACCCTCGCCGAGAACCGTGAACTGCTCCGGGTCGGTGTGCAGGGGAGGATCTGGGTGGAGAACAACGCCAACGTCCAGGCCCTGAGCCGCACCTACATCGACCTCCTCACCGAGGTAGCGGGGCAGCCCCGCCGGTGAGAGCAACCCGACTGATCGGCAACGTCCGGCTCGCCGCGTCGACCGCTGTGGCCCATCTCAGCGACGATCCTGTTCTTCTCGCCATGCAGGTCAGCCGCAGGCTTCCCGACGGCCTGGTCCGCCGGGTAGCGGGCGCAACCGGCAGGATATCCGCGGCTCCGTGGATCCACCTGCCGGTCGTGGAGGCGCTGTGCGCCCACCTGCTGGGCCGGAGCGCCACCGTGGGCTCGATCCTCCACAGAGCTGCTGCCGGCGGCACTCCCGCCGGATCCGCGCGCCGCCTGGCCGACGTCGCACTCGCGGCAGGCATGCTCGACGAGGCCGACGCGCTCCTGGCCCTTGCCGGCTCCGGTCCTGCAGCGGCAGGCCAGCGGGCGCGCCGGTACTGGTACGACGGCGCCATGACCGGCGCCGTCCACGTCCTCCGGGAAGCAGGACGGAAGCGGCATGCGGAACGGCTTGCCGGCGAGGTGCGTGTCTTCGAGGGCTGGACGCCGACCCTCGGCGACGTGGAAGGCTACGAGCCGGCGGGAAGGACGGTCCTCCACCTTCTGACCAACTCGCTGCCCCATACCGGGAGCGGCTACGCACAGCGCACCCACTCCCTCCTCACGGCGCAGGCCGACGCCGGCTGGACCGTGCACGCGGCAACCCGGATCGGCTACCCGGTTCAGGTGGGGGAGCTCCTCGCGGACGACGTGGACCTGCTGGACGGCGTCAGCTACCACCGCCTGCTTCCCGTGCCGATGGCAAGGGGTTTCGACGAGCGCCTGCAGCAGCAGGCCGAAGAGCTCCTCCAGCTCGCCCTGGACCTCCGACCGTCCGTCCTGCATGTGACAACGCCCTTCCTGAACGGGATCGTGGTGGAGCAGGTGGCGCACGCCCTGCGCATTCCATGGGTCTACGAAGCGCGTGGCCAACTGGCTGACACCTGGGCCTCCACCCGCCCGGCACACGTGAAAGCCAGCGAACGCTATAAGCTCTTCACTGATCGAGAAGCACAGGTGATGCGCAATGCCAGCCTCGTGGTGACCTTAGGTGAGGCTATGAAGCAGGGGATTATGCGTAGCGGAGTGCCGCAGGAAAAGATCCTGCTGAGCCCCAACGCGGTGGGCGACGAGTACCTGGAGGACCCCCTGTCCTCGGCTGAGGCGCGGCGCCTGCTGGGTCTGCCCGAAGACGGGGTCCTCGTCGGCACCGTCAGCAGCCTCGTCGACTACGAGGGACTGCACACCCTCCTCCGGGCAGTTGCGCTGCTCGTTCCGACCCACCCCGAACTCCGCTGCCTGATCGTTGGCGACGGCGCCGCGGCACCGTCGCTGAGGGCCCTTGCCGTCGAGCTGGGCATCGCGTCGCTGGTGACCTTCACCGGTCGTGTTCCCCGACACCAGGCGCGGTCCTATCACCAGGCCCTGGACATCTTCGTGGTTCCCCGCCGGGACCTCGACGTCACCAGCGCCGTCACGCCGCTCAAGCCGGTGGAAGCGATGGCATGTGCCCGCCCCGTCGTCGCGAGCGACCTGCCGGCCCTCCGCGAGATCGTGCGGGACGGCGTCACCGGTCTGCTGGTGCGGCCTGAGGATCCGGACCAACTCGCCGGGGCGATCCGGCACCTGGTGGACGACGAGTCGGTCCGTGTCGGCTTCGGCGCGAGTGGGCGTGCAGAAGTACTGGCGACGCGCATCTGGTCGCACAATGCGTCGGAGCTCTCCGACGCCTACCAGCACCTGGAATTGTCCTCCTGATGGCGAATGGTGCCCAGGACGGGCAGGCGACGCCAGGACCAGCCGGCGTGGAGGTGGTGCCCGTCTCGACGGCGGGGCTGCTGCGTATCGGAGCCCGGCCCGGCCTCCTCGAATACCTGAAGCAGATCTGGAGCCACCGAGGCTTCATCGTCTACGATGCGCGCGCCAGGGTGAGCAGCGGCAACAGGAGGGACCGTCTGGGCAGTGCCTGGATGATCCTCAATCCGATCCTCAACGGTCTGACCTTCTACCTCATCTTCGGATTGCTGCTGAACACGAGCCGGGGCATCGAGAACTTCATCGGCTACCTGATCATCGGCGTCTTCCTCTTCCAGATCAGCGCGAGGGCGATCACCAACGGAGCCCGGTCCGTCCAGGCGAACAAGGCCGTCATCCAGGCCTTCAACTTCCCGCGGGCCACGCTGCCGATCTCGGTGAATGTGCGTGAGATCCTCGCCTCGGTGCCGGTACTCATCACCATGCTGATCCTCATCCTCATCTTCCCGCCGGCCGAGGACATCACGTGGCGATGGCTCCTGATCCTCCCGGCGCTCTTCCTCCAGGCGGTCTTCAACCTCGGAGTGGGGCTGATTCTCGCCCGGATGATCTCGCGCATCAACGACATCACCCATTTGTTGAGCTTCGCGCTGCGGGTGTGGATGTATGCGTCGGCGGTGTTCTTCTCCTACGAGCGCTTCATCGAGCACGAAACACTCCTGACGATCGTCAAGCTCAATCCGTTGTTCAACGTCCTCGACATCGTCCGCGATTGCGTGCTGTACGCCACGCTGCCGTCCTGGGAATCCTGGGCGATTCTGGCCGCATGGGCCTTCGGCATGCTGATCATCGGCATCGTGTTCTTCTGGAAGGCAGAGGAATCCTATGTCCGAGAATAAGCAGGATGGCGACGGCGGGCGCATCCGTCCGACGGTGGTCGTCCACAAGGTCAGCATGCGCTACCACGTACCCTCGACCGAGGCGCACCAGGCAGTACCCGGTGGCGGGGTCGGCGGGCTGGCACGGAAGTTGCTCGGCCGGACCCCGCTCGTTCCGGTGGATGCCCTGAAGACCCTGTCCCTCGTTGCCCAGCACGGAGAGTCGATCGGCATCGTCGGACGCAACGGTTCGGGGAAGAGCACGCTCATGCGGCTCATCAGCGGGCAGAGCAACCCGACGAGGGGAGCGGTCTACGCGTCGAGCATTCCCGTGATGCTTGGGGTCAATGCAGCCCTGGTCCCGGAGCTGTCGGGAGATCACAACATCATCCTCGGGTGCCTTGCCATGGGACTTACCCGGGCGGAGATCGACGACAAGTTCGAGTCGATCGTCGACCTGTCCGGATTGGAGAAGGCGATCCACCTCCCCATGCGGTCCTACTCGTCCGGGATGTCCTCGCGGCTGCGCTTCGCGATCGCCGCCAGCGTGGACCCCGAGATTCTCCTGATCGACGAGGCCCTCAATACCGGAGACGCCCAGTTCCGCGAACGCAGCAAGGAGCGGATGAACGAACTCCGAGCCAAAGCGGGGTCCGTTTTCCTCGTGAGCCACAGCCTGGGCACCATCAAGGAGATGTGCACCCGTACCCTATGGCTGGACCAGGGCGATCTCGTGATGGACGGGGACCCGGCGCTGGTCACCGCGGCCTATCTGGAGTACACGCGCCAGCTCACCAAGGGGAACTTCGACACCGCGGCGACGTTACGTGAGGAAGCACGAAGCACCCTGGTCGTCACCGAGGTGGAAACCCAGGGTTCGGGGCGCAGGAAGGCATGATCGGCGGCGTTCCAGCCACTCCGGCCCACCTCCGTCGTGCACTCTGGCATCTGCGCCATGGGGGGCTGAAGCAACTCCGGACCTGGAGCGCCAGGGAGAAGGCCGATCTTTCCCACGCGATTCCCGGTGGACTGCGCGGGGCAGAGGGAGCCTGGAGTGGACGGGGGAGCCGCAGGCACCTTTCGTTCGCGGCGATGCCCGCCGGCCGCAGGCCTCCCCGTCGAAGTGAACTCCGCGTAGGGGTCATCCTCGACGAGTTCTCGTCATTTGCCTTCGGGTACGAGTGGAGCCTGGTGCCCCTCGACCCGCGCCGCTGGCAGGAGCAGTGCGAGGCCGAACGCCTGGACTTCATCTTCGTCGAGTCCGCCTGGTCCGGCAATGGCAGGCTATGGC
>NZ_CP024915.1:1601324-1633982 GCF_002953615.1 Arthrobacter agilis
ACCGAGCAGGGCCGGCCGCCTCGGGCCGCTCCTCCCCCGTCTCCGGACGGGAGCCGGCGCCGTCGTCCGGCCGACGTTGTCGCCGGACTCCCGGCGGTGCAGGCCTACTGCTGCGCGTTGAAGGCTGCCTCCGCCAGGACCGGGATGAAGTTCCGGGCCAGCCACTCGATGCTGAGGGGTGACTCCATGATCATGGCCGCACCCATCTCGTCCTTCGGTGCGATGACGACCTGGGTCGCCTCGTCGAGATCAGGGCCCAGTTCGTCGGCCAGTTCCTGGGACCGCTGTCGTTCCGCGACGAGGACCAGGACCTCCGCCCGGAGTTCCTCCGCCTGCGCGCGTGGCCAGCGGAGCTGCCCGACACGACCGAACACGTCGTCCTCGACCTCGCCGGCGTTCTCGATGCCGGTCGGAAGTGGTGCCGGCCGCAGGCCGAATTCGCCGAGGAGGTTCGCAGGGCCGGACGCCTCACCGTAGACGGCGAGATCGGCTCCGGCCACGGGAAAGGCCTCGACGACCAGGACGGTGACCCCTGCCAGATCAGGGTAATCGGAGACCGACGCCGGGATCGTCCGCTCCGTGTCCCGGACGAGGTCGGCGCCCTCGTCGGCACGTCCGATCGCCCGCGCGACGACGTCGACCGTCTCACGCCAGGTGGGCTTCCCCGCCGTCGTGCCGTGGACGACCGGGGCGATCTCCGAGAGCTGATCGTACTGGGCCCGCGTGATGTCGGCGCCGAGGGTGAAGATGAGGTCGGGCTCGAGCTCCTCGATCGCGGCGAGGGAGAGGTCGAGCTCGTCCGCGTAGAGGACCGGCATCAGCGTCTCCTCGGCGATGCGCCGGAGGTTGTACCACGGTGTGGCGTTCGATCCCGGCATGCCGACCGGTGCGATCCCGAGCGCCAGGCAGACGTCCGCGGCGGCGAAGCCGAAGGTCGCGATGCGCAGGGGCTGCTTCCGGACGGTGGTGGTCCCGAACCGGTGGGCGATGTCGACCGGGAAGGCACCCGCGTCGCTCCCCGGTTCCTCGCCGGCGCCGGTGCACGCACTGACGACGAACGGCAACCCCAGCATCCCCAGCATGACGGTCCGACGGCTCATCGCAGGAGATGCCTTGCGGGCGCTCTCGTCTCTCACAGATCTTCCTCTCGTGAATCCTGGCAGTCCCGGCGATTCCCGAGGTGCCCGACGGCGGACGCCGTCTGGTGGGGACCTCCTAGTGGTCCCTCGCGCGTTGTCTCAGCTCCGAGACGACGGATGACACCTCGCCGTCCTTCACCAGCCGGCCGTTCTCCAGGAGGATCCCGCGTTCGCAGACGCTCGACACCAGGTCGAGGTCGTGACTGACGACGATGAGGGTCTTGCCCGCCGCCGCCAGCTCCCGGATCTTCGCCAGGCACTTCCGCTGGAAGGGCTCGTCCCCGACGGCGAGGATCTCGTCGACCAGGAAGATGTCCGGATCGGTGTGGACGGCGATCGAGAACGCGAGCCGGAGGTACATGCCGGACGAGTAGAACTTGACCTCGGTGTCGATGAACTCACCGATCTCGGCGAACTCCACGATGGAGGCGAACCGTTCCTCGATGTCCCGCTGGGACATGCCGAGGATGGCGCCGTTGAGATACACGTTCTCCCGGCCGCTGAGGTCGTGGTGGAAACCGGCCCCGACCTCGATCAGCCCCGCGAGGTGGCCCCTCGTGCGGATCACCCCGGCGTCCGGCTGCAGCACCCCGGAGATCAGTTTGAGGAGGGTCGACTTGCCCGACCCGTTCAGCCCCAGCAGCGCGACCGTCTCACCGCTCCGCACGGTGAAACTGATGTCGTCGAGCGCGTTGAACTTCTGCACGAGATCACCGTGCCGCCCGCGGACGAACCAGACGAACGCCTCCTTCAGCGATCGGGTGTGGCGCAGGACGAAGCGTTTCTGGAGTCCGGTGGCGACGATCGCATCGGTAGGCATTCTCAGAGCTCCTGGGCGAAGTTGGCCGACAGGCGCCGGAAGACGAATTGGCCGAGGAGGAGGATCAGCACCGACACGACCGCGGCCGTGGGCACCCATACGGCGAGGATGTCCGGCATCAGCGCAGGGCCGGCCGATGCGGCGTCGAGCGTGGGGACCCAGAACCCGTAGTGGAACAGCTCCACCGCCACGGTCATGGGATTCAACTGGTAGAGGAAGAACCACGGGCCGAGGGCGTCGCTGACCAGGTTCCAGCTGTAGAGGACCGGGGACGCCCAGGTGACGACCATGAGGATCATGTCGACGAGGTTCTCGGCGTCGCGGAAGTAGACGTTGACGGCCCCGAACAGCAACCCGAGCCCGGTGGCGAGACAGGCGACGATGAGGAACCCGACGAGCACCAGGAACAGCTGCAGGACGTCCGGACGCCAGCCGACGATCAGGCAGGCACCTCCGAGGACGAGCACCTGAGGGAAGAAGTGGACGGCCGAGACCCAGACCGCCGACATGGGGAACAGTTCCCGAGGGAGGTAGATCTTCTTGATGAGGTCACGGTTCTCGACGATCGACCGCGTCGCGTTGCCGAAAGCCTCCGTGAAGAAGTTGATGAGCACGATCCCGGAGAAGAGGTAGACGGCGTAGTTCTCCGTCGTGCCCTGCAGATTCAGGAAGATGCCGAGTGCGACGTAGTACACGGAGAACTGCAGGAGCGGCTTCAGGTACGACCAGAGGAGGCCGAGCACCGATCCACGGTAGCGGACCCGGATCTCCTTTCGGACCAGCAGGCGCAGCAGGAACCGATTCCGGAGGACGGCGGTGAGCCCGCCACCGGCACCGGGTGTCTGCATGGCACTCGGCGGACCTGCTGCGGATCCTCGCATGCCGCTGCTCAATCTGCCGTGTCTCCCTCGGTCTCCTTCGAGAACCGCCGGAAGGTCTCGTTCCACGCCTGGCGGCTGGTGAACCCGGGCAGGGCTTCCCGATACTGTCCCCTCAGTTCGGGCCAGTTGCTCACGAGCCTCCAGTGCCGTGACACGGTCTGGCCGAGGAGGGAGAAGAACATCTTCCGGTCGCGGCGGTACCACGACGCTCCCGTCCCGTCCGACGCGGTGACCAGCGCGGAATCGAAGCGGGTGAGGCGCCACCACCGCGCATCCATGGCCGGCACCTCGACGGTGGGGCGCTCCGCGGCGTCGGCGGACACCCGCCGCGGCTGGGACGCCATGGCGAGAGCTGCACGTACCAGAGATTCGAGGACCGTCGCGGGCTCCTGGATGTTCTGGTGGCTGTTCCGTTCCCGGACCTCGGGGAAGTCCGAGATGTTCGGCAGCACGCGCGCATCCGTGAAGTCGCGACGGGTCGTCCGGACCCACTGCAGCCGCTCCCCCAGGGTCGCGTGGAGATGTCCCGGTCCCTCGAGGACGTCGTCGAGCGCCTTGACGCGGACGGCGACGGCGGAATACTGCATCGAGAGGAGATGCCGTACGTCGAGTGCGAAGCTCTCGAAGGGCATCCGGCCCCCGCGATCGAAGGGTGAGTGGCTGAGCGCCGCGACCCACCGGTTGCGCTGGTGGTAGTACGCCTGCCAGTCGATCGTGTCGTCCTTCTCCGTCCAGGGCATGTGCCAGACCGCTGCACCCGGCAGGGTCACCGTGGAGAAGCCGGCCTTCTGCGCCCGGACCCCGTACTCCGCATCGTCCCATTTGATGAACACGGGCAGGGCGAGCCCGATCTCGCGGACGATCTCCAGCGGGATCAGGCACATCCACCAGCCGTTGTAGTCGACGTCCACCCGGCGGTGCATCCAGGGCGTCATCCTCAGATTGCGCTCGGCGAAATCGTGGCCCTCGAGACTCTTCGCCGCGGGTCCCCAGAAGAACCTCCGTCGGTCCACCTGCTCGCCGAAGGTGTGCAGGACCGACCTCTCGTAGAGGTTGAACATGTGGCCACCCACGATGGTGGGGTCGGTGGTGAAGTTCGCGAAGTGCAGGGCGCGGAGGATGCCCTCGGTCTCGATGCTCACGTCGTCGTCGAGCAGCAGGACATAGCCGCTGTCGTCCGCCCGCAGGGCTTCCTCCATCCCTCGCGCGAAACCGCCCGACCCACCGAGATTCGCCTGCTCGACGAGGCGGAACCTCTCGCCCAGCCGTGCGGCTGCCGACGCGTAGCCGTCCTGGTCCGCGACCAGATCGTTCCCCTGGTCGACGATGATCAGGCGGTCCAGGACCTCGAGCAGGTCGGCATCGTCCGCGAGCGTCGTCATGTGCCGTACCGCGTACTCGGGGCGGTTGAAGGTCGTCACGGCGATGGACAGGGACCCGTGGCTGCGCGCCGACGCGGCGGGCACGGACCAGTCGGCCCGGGTGAGCAGCACCTCTTTGTCGTGCGCGACGAGGTCGAACCAGTACCAGCCGCCGTCGACGAATGCCGTCAGCGGCAGATCGAAGACCAGCTCGCCGTTCCCCGTCGTCGTCGCACTGTCGACCCTGTTCGACGTGCCGCGTGGACTGGACCGGTACACGATGACCGACGCCTCCGCGCCGTCCTCGACGCCCACTTCGACCCGCAGGCGGACGGAGCGTACCGGGGTGTGACGGCGCCAGTAACTGGCCGGGAAGGCGTTGAAGTAGGTCCCGAGGGAGACCCGCTGGTGGGCCGGCAGCTTGAGGCTCGATCGACCGACGATGAAGTCGGACCGCTGGTGGCTCAGGGCGGGAGGCGTGGCTGCCGTCTTCGGCGCCCCCTGCCGGATCGCCCGGCGCGAGGGGTCGACGACCCGTCGCGCGGGGCTGAAGTCCACGTACAGGGGAAGGACGTCGGTGTCGCCCTCGACCGGGAGGACGACCTTATGGACCACCTGGAGCACGGCGCTGTCGGATCCCGTCCTGCTGCTGCTGTCCTGGGTCGCTCCGATGGTCACGCGTCGACTCCGCCACTCTCGAATGCCTGCCCGCTGGTGAAGTGGGGGGTGACCTTGTTGTCGAACATGCTCAGGGCGGATCCGATGGCCATGTGCATGTCGAGGTACTTGTAGGTCCCAAGCCGGCCGCCGAACAGGACCGACTTCTCGCCCTTCGCCAGGTCGCGGTAGGCGAGGAGCTTCGCCCGGTCGTCGGTCGTGTTGATCGGGTAGTAGGGCTCGTCGCCCTTCTCCGCGAACCGGGAGTACTCGCGCATGATGACCGTCGCGTCCTTGGTGTAGTCCCGTTCCGGATGGAAGTGGCGGAACTCGTGGATGCGGGTGAAGGCGGCGTCCTCGTCGGGGTAGTTCATCACCGAGCAGCCCTGGAAGTCCTCCATCGGGAGGACTTCCTCCTCGAGGTCGATGGTGCGCCAGGACAGGTCGCCTTCGGCGAAGTCGAAGTACCGGTCGACGGGTCCGGTGTAGACGACGGGCACCTGGCCGAGGGTCGTCGAGCGGGAGTACTCGTGGCCCTCGTCGAAGAAGTCCGTGTTCAGGTGGACGTCGATGTTGGGGTGGTCAGCCATCCGCTCGATCCAGGCGGTGTAGCCGTTGACCGGCAGGCCCTCGTACTTGTCGTTGAAGTACCGGTTGTCGTAGGTGTACCGCACCGGGAGGCGGGAGATGATCTCGGCCGGGAGGTCCTTGGGATCGGTCTGCCACTGCTTGCCCGTGTAGTACTTGATGAACGCCTCGTAGAGGGGGCGCCCGATCAGCTGGATGCCCTTGTCGTTCAGGTTCTGCGGATCCGTCCCGGCGAGTTCTCCGGCCTGCTCCTGGATGAGGGCGCGCGCCTCGGTGGGGCCGAGCGCCGAGCGGAAGAACTGGTTGATCGTGCCGAGGTTGATCGGCATGGGATACACCTCGCCCTTGTGGCGGGTGTAGACCTTGTGCACGTAGTTCGTGAACTCGGTGAAGTTGTGGACGTAGTCCCACACCCGCTCGTTCGAGGTGTGGAACAGGTGGGCGCCGTAGCGGTGCACCTCGATCCCGGTCCGGGCCTCGTTCTCACTGTAGGCATTGCCACCGATGTGGTGACGCCGGTCGAGCACGGCGACTTTGAGGCCGAGCTGGGTGGCCGCCCGTTCAGCTATGGTCAGGCCGAAAAAGCCCGATCCAACGACAACGAGGTCAACGTTCACAAATGCTCCTGGGTTGATTCGAACAACGGACATGCCCGTTCAAGGCTACCCGACGGGAGCCACGGACCTTCCAACGATGGGAGTCGGTGGGCGTGCGCCTGCACGGCCACCGGACCTGCGACCGGCCTACAGCTGGACTGCCTCGTCGAACCTCTGGGCGAAGATCGGCGTCAGGGATCGGAGGTAGGTGGCGCTGACGTGGTTCTCGTCGATGTACACGAAGATGTTGCCCACGACGGCCGGGCAGTCCTCGGCCCGGCACAGGTAGTCGGTGAAGTCGAGGAATGCGACGTCCGGAGCCTGCTCGAGCAGCTCGTCGACCGGGGGCCGATCGCTGAGGGTCGCGGTGCGGGCAGGATTGCAGTCCGGGCTCTCCGCCCCCTGCGATTCGACGCACAGGACCCTGTCGGTCGTGAATCGCGGGTTGTCACGGACGGCCACCACCTGGATGCCGTTGTCGTCGAGCATCCTCGCGGTCTGCGCGAAACCGGCCGGCAGGACGTCCTGGGGGTCGTCACTGCGCGCGACGGTCCCGACCGTGTAGACGAGGTCGGGTGACTGGTCGAGCACATAGTCGGTGACCGCTGCATTCCACTGCTCGCATTCGGGCGTGCGTCCCTCCGGGCCCGCACCGTACTTGCAGCCTCCGAGGAGCACGAAGGTCATCTTCCATCCCCGCTCCTGGGCCATCTGGGCCAGCGGGACGGACCACTGCTGGGAATGCGAGTCGCCCACGACGACGATGTCGAGCACCGGTGCTGATGGCGGCATGATGACGTTGCAGTTCTTCCGCAGCAGTTCGTCGTCGGGTTCGTCCTCCCCGTCGCAGAACCGGTCGAGCTGGAAGTACTCCTTGCTCAGCTCGGTGGTCGCGGGGATGGGTGGCACGTTCTCGGGAGCGGACAGGTTCAGGAGCGGGTCCAGCACCAGCGCACCCGGGTTGTTCGTGTCGGCATTCGCGGCGATCTCCCGGGCCTGCTGCGTGATTGCCTGCTGCCAGAGGGTCAGCGGTGCCGCGACGAGCGCCACGCTGACGACCAGCACCATCACCGCGCGACGGCGTCGCCTGTCCGCCCACGCCAGTGCCCGCATCGGCCGTTCGACGAAACGCATCGTGGCATAGGCCAGCACCAGGGACACCGCGATGACCAGGAACCCACCGAGCACGCCGGGTGACGTCCTGTCCTGCCAGACGAGCGCCAGCACGAGGACCGGCCAGTGCCACAGGTACAGCGCGTAGGACAGATCGCCCATGCGGACCAGGGGTTTCGAGGAGAGGAAGCGGTCTGCTCCCATCGGGCTGTCCGTCTGTCCGGCCACGATCACGAGGGCTGCGGCCACCAGGGGCCACAGTGCCACGTATCCCGGGAACTGGCCCTGGACGTCGAGGAGGAACCCGCCGCTGAGCATCGCCGCGACGCCGGCCCACCCTGCTCCGATGCGCAGGGCGCGCGGCAGGCGGATGAAGGGCAGGGCCAGGGCGAGCAGGGTGCCGAAGGCGAACTCCCACAGACGCGCCCGCGTGTCGAAGTAGGCGTAGGCCTGGTTCGTGTAGGTCTCCCAGACCGAGAACGCGAGCGATGCCACGAACAGGGCCCCGAACACCAGCAGCACGACACCGCGGAACTTCAGCCTGTATCGCCGCGCCAGCACGGAGCTGGCCAGGAACAGCAGGGGCCACAGGATGAACACCTGTCCCTGGACCGAGAGCGACCAGAAATGCTGCAGGGGGCTCGCGAGGCTGTGGTCCTCCGCGTAGTAGTCGACGGCATCGGACGCGAGCACCCAGTTCTGCGCGTAGAACAGGGAGGCCCACGACTGCTCGATGATCCCCGGCCAGCGCGACTGCGGGACCAGCACGTAGCTCGCCCCGAGGACACCCACGATGACGACGACGACGGCCGGCAGCAGCCGCTTGAACTGGTGCAGCCAGTGCCGGACCAGGTCCAGCGGCTTCCCCGACTCCACCTTGCGGAGGAACGACAGGGCCAGGAGGAAGGCCGAGATCAGGAGGAAGACGTCCACGCCGCCCGACACGCGGCCGAACCAGACGTGGTAGGACACGACCATCAGGACGGCCAGGGCCCGCAGGCCCTGCACTTCGGGGCGGAAACCCCGATCGCTGCTGCGTCTCCCACTGCGGGAGAGGGCAGCAGGACTGACGTCAACGACTGCCATGGCGGGCTTTCAGGGTAGGCACGATGAACGATTGTACCGGGAGGACCTCCACGATCCCGGCAAGGCGCCCCCGGCTTTCGGCGCCGACGGCACCCGGCCTGCTCCGATGACGCCCCGGCCCTTGTCCACAACGCACCCTGCCGGCCCGACGCACACCCGGACCGACCCTAGCCTCGGAGGCACCGTCGTCCCAGGAGGCTCCATGGACCTGCACGTCACCCTCGCGAGCAGTCCCCCGCACAGCTCTCCCACGCGGGAGATCGTCGTGGACCCGGAGGTGCTGGGGACCGGCAGCGCGCTCGCCGACCAGCTCGAGGCGGCCGGCTACAGCGGACCGTTCTCGGTGGACGGCCGGCCCCTGGACACACTGGTGCCGCACACCGGAGCCCTCGTCGACGGGGCGATCATCGTGGCAGGGCCGCTCGGGCGAGCACCCGGACCGCCGCCCGTCCCCCACCTGGTCTTCGTGGTGCGCGCGGGTCCCGACGCGGGGCAGGTGATCCCGCTCACGCGGGGTGGCTACACGATTGGACGTGCCGGCAGCGACATCGTCATCGCCGATCCGTCCCTCTCCAGGCGGCACGCCCTCCTCACCATCACGGCGGACTCAATCCTGCTCGAGGACCTGGGGTCGGCGAACGGGACGTTCGTCGACGACGAGCGGATCATCGGCGCCGGCATCACCGTCTCCGCGGGGCTCCGGTTCGGCGCGAGCCGGTGCCGGATCGAGCTCATGGACGATGCGGGGTGGGTGCCCGGACCGGCGCCGGACATCCTCGAGCCCCTGGCCGTCGGACAGGACCTCCCCCGCCGCCCATCCCGCACCATGGTCCTCACCGCGCTGCTACCGCTCGTCCTCGGTGTCGTCCTGGCCCTTGCCACCGGGATGTGGTTCTTCCTCGCCTTCAGCGCCCTGTCCGCCGGAACCGGCCTCGTACCCCTGCTCGCGTACCGCCGTCAGTCCCGGGATTTCGCGTGCGCCGTGCGAACCGCCGCGGAACGGGACCGCGACCGGCGTACCCGCGCTGTTCCCGAACCCGGCCAGACGGCCCTGGACGCCCTGCGGGCGCTGCGCCGGCGACCTGGACCTCCACCGCGGTCACGGTCGCCCGCACCGGACCCGCTCCTGCTGAGGCTCGGCACGGCGGATCAGCCGGCCCGCCTCGCGACCGGGCCGACCGGTGCGCCCTTCGTCCCGCCGATCCTTCCCGGACTGCCGCTGCACCTGCCGTGTCCCGCGCGGACGGATGCCCCTGGCAGCCAGCAGGTCACCATCTCGGGCGAGGACGGGGCCGTGCAGGCCCTGGCTCGCGCCGTGCTCCTGCAGGTGGCTCATCCGGCGTCCGGCGGCGCGCCCATCATCTGCTGGGGATCGGTCCCGGATCTTCCGCAGGCCGCCCGCTTCCTCCCGAACGTCCGCCTCACGCGGGATCCCGTCGTGCTCGCCTCGCTCCTCGGGGAGCACGGAGTCCGGCTGGTCCTCCAGTTCTCCGACGACCTGCCCGACCTGCCGGAGCTCACCGGGCTGCCCCTGGTGTGGTTCGCTGCCCGGGGCGCTGCCGCGGAGGCGGCACCGCCGGGTGGGCACCTGACCATCGGTGCGGGAACTGCCCGGGCCTCCATCGGTGGATGCGAGTACGACGTGGTGCCGGACGGCGTCTCCGCGCAGGTCTTCGAGCGGACGGCACGGGCACTGGCACGGGCGGCAGCGGACGGAGCAGGATCCGCGGGCGTCGACCGGCCCGATGTCCGGTCGGTCCGTGGCACGGTCCCGCGGTCCGTCTCCTTCTGGGACGGGCAGCTCACCCCGGACAGCCTCGTCCGAACAGCACGACGCCGCTGGTCGACGGCAGACGCCGGACGACCGGTCGCCCACGTCGGCGAGTCGGCGACCGGCCCCGTCCTCATCGACCTGGTGGTGGACGGCCCGCACCTCCTGGTCGCCGGCACCACCGGCTCCGGGAAGTCGGAGTTCCTGAGGACCCTGGTGCTGGGACTCGCGGTGGACCAGCCGCCCCGGCAGCTGGCACTGCTGCTGATCGACTACAAGGGCGGCGCAGCCCTGGGTCCGCTCGCAGCGCTTCCCCACTGCGTGGGTAGCCTGACGGACCTGTCCGTCGAGTCGACGGCTCGGGCCCTCACCTCGCTGCGCGCCGAGCTGGGACGCCGTGAACGCCTGTGCGCCGACCACGCCTCCTCCGACCTGGACGAACTACGCGGGGTGTCGCCGTCCTCGTGTCCGCCACGACTGGTCGTCGTGATCGACGAGTTCCGGATGCTGAGCGACGACGTCCCCTCGGCCGGTGCCGACCTCCTGAAGCTCGCCGCGCTCGGCCGCTCCCTGGGCGTCCACCTCGTCCTGGCGACACAGCGGGTGCAGGGCGCGGTTCCGCCGGATATGCGGGCGAACCTCACCTCGACAGTGCTGCTGAGGGTCCAGACGGCCATGGAGTCCCAGGAGCTGCTCGGATCCGGGGTGGCAGCCGATCTGCCCGTCGGCACCCCCGGCAGGGCTTTCCTGCGCCGGGGGGCGGAGCCGCCGGTCGCCTTCCAGGTGTCATCCTGCTCGAGCACCGCCGCGGCAGACCTCTCCGCCGGGTGGCAGGACCTGGTCACCTACCTCGGCGGCGGCGCACGCGAAGAACCGGCGGAACCGCGCCCTGCCGCGGGCAGCGGACGGGAGCCACCCTCCGATCGGCGACCGACCAGGACGGGACGCGCCACCCCTGGATCGGGTCAGGATCGCGGCGCCCTCGAGCATGCGGCGGCGGCGCTCGCCGAGGCCGCAGCCGGCATGGCGGCCGGGCGTCCGGCTCGGCCGATCCTCCCTCCGCTGCCGACCTCCGTCGGACCGGCTGCGTGCGCCGCCCTCCTGCCGGCCGACCCGTCACGGGAAGCGGCGTCCGCAGCGGGTGCGCTGCTCGGCATCGCCGATCTCCCCGACCGCCAGGCACAGCGAATCCTGCAGTGGCGGCCGGCGGACCATTCGCACCTGGCGCTGGTCGGTCTGCCCGGCAGCGGTGGGACGGAGGCTCTCGGAGGAGCGGTGGCATCCCTGCTGGACGCGGACCCGGATCTCCACCTGTACCTGCTCGACGGCGACGGGAGCCTGTCGGGATCCGCGCTCCTGCCCCAGGTCGGCGCTCATGTGCCGTCACTCGAGACGCGGCGTGCCGCCCGGGTGCTCGAGCGGCTCGCCGCACTGCACGTCGAGCCGCCGGAGGACCTCCCGCGGATCGTCCTCGCCATCACCGGATGGGGCCGGTGGAGCAGCCAGTTCCGCAGCGGTCGTTCCGCACGGGCGGAGGAGGACCTCCTGACGATCGCGCGGGACGGCAGCAGGATCGGGGTGGCCGTGCTCGTCGCCGGGGACCGCGACCTGACCACGTCGCGGTTCTTCGCCCTGCTGCCGAACCGCGTCTACCTGCCCCTCGGCGCGCACGCCGAGAGCACGCTGACCTGGCCGACGATACCGGCGCTCGATAAGGTGGCGGGTCGCGGGCTCGCCCAGGGACGCATCACGGGCAGCTGGGGGGATGCAGCATGCCAGCTGGCGCTCGGGCCCTCCCCCGCCCGTCACGCTTCCCGCCCTCCTGCCCGCCGCCCGTTCCCGGTCCATCCGCTTCCGCGGACCGTCATGCTCGAAGCGCTCGTCCACCGGGGTGGCGGGGATCTGGGCGGACGGCACGACCTCCTGCTGGGAGTCTCCGGCGATGACCTGTACCCCTACTTCGTCTCCCTGAACCCGGGCGAGGCGTACCTGGTGCTGGGGCGTGCATCCTCCGGCCGCACGAATGCCCTGGAGGTGCTCTCCGCGGCCTCGGCGTCCAGCGGATCCCACCGCGTCCCGGTGGCACCACCGCCGGGCATCGGAGCCGCACAGTTCTGGCGGGGCATCGCGGACCCCGGCTCCGCTGCCTGCCGGCCGGAGCATTGCATCCTGGTGGTCGACGACGCGGACACCCTTCCGGCCGATGTGCACCGGGTGCTCTCGGAGTTCGTCGCCCGCGGTGCCGCGGCCGTCCTGTCCGCGGCACCCGGGCCCATGCTGATGGCGCGTGTGCCGCTCTCGCTCCAGGCGCGCAGCACAGGCCGGGGCTTCGTCCTGGCGCCGAGGTCGTCGGGCGACGGCGACTTCTTCGGGGCCCGCTTCGACCTGGACACGCCACCCGTACCCGGACGGGGATACGCCTGCGATCCGGCGGGAGCCGTCGAGGTCCAGGTCGCCTGCGCCGCCACGCGGTGGACACCCGGTCCCCCGCCTCCGAGCAGGCCTACAGGGTCCGCCCGTCCCCCGTGGGCCGCGCCGTGAAACCGACGACCGGCTTCGAGAACAGGGTCACGATGACGGCGGCGGCGGGGACCATGAGTGCGAGCCCGATCACCGGGTTCCCGGAGGAGAAGAAGGGGAAGGCGAGGATCACCAGGAACAGCTGGACGACGAGTGACGGGGACCGGGGCCACCGGAAGCCGGCGACGAGTTTGCGGGCCATCACGGCCAGAGCCGCGGCGACCAGCAGCAGCAGGACAGCCAGGAAGACCGAGCCTCCCACGGACACCGGATCGGCCGCGAAGACCGTCCCGAGAGAACCGACGGCGAGGACCACGAGCGCTACCGCCTCGAGGACCAGGACGGCGGCGATCAGGACGACGCCGCGAGGTCGGTTCGAGGAATGCGGGGCTGGGTCTGTGGCCACTCTCGAACCCTACCCGACGGGCCGGGCGCCCTCCTGGCCGACGAAAGGCGGCGGTGCTGTGACAAACCACTCACCCATCCGATCAATTAGGACGGTAAAACCCCTTGTTTACCCAGTAGTAACGTGACAGCCTTAAAAGCAGTGCAAACCCGGGGGCCCACGTCGGCCCCTTTACTATGAGCCCCCTCGTGAATGTTTTCACAAACTCACGGTGAGCGAGGCTAGAGGAGAATGTGATCACCATGGATTGGCGTAGTCGCGCGGCCTGTCTGGACAAGGACCCGGAGCTGTTCTTCCCGGTCGGCAACACCGGACCGGCGCTGCTTCAGATCGAAGAGGCGAAGAGCGTGTGCCGACGCTGCCAGGTGCAGGACACCTGCCTGCAGTGGGCCATCGAGTCGGGCCAGGACGCCGGAGTATGGGGTGGACTGAGTGAGGACGAGCGCCGTGCGCTCAAGCGCCGGGCCGCTCGGGCCCGCCGCGCCTCCTGACCGACGCCGGATCATCCGGCCGGCGCCGGAACACGAACCGGTACGACGAAGGGCCGCCCATCGGGCGGCCCTTCGTCGTTCCTGCGGTGCTGGTTGTGAGGGCGCTAGTTCTGGTTGAGGTGCAGTCCCAGCTCGAGTGTGACGGAGGTTCCGCCGCCGGGGCGGATGCTCCACTCGATCGTCCCGCCGAGTTCACTCGTCACCAGCGTCCGGACGATCTGCAGGCCGAGGCCCTCCGCGTGCCCTCCGGGCGGCAGCCCGACGCCGTCGTCCTCGATCGTCACCCGGAGGATCTCCTCGCCGTCCGGCTCGGTCCGGCGGTTCGCCATCAGCCACACCGTCCCTGCGCGTCCTGACAAGCCGTGCTCGACGGCGTTCGTGACCAGTTCGTTGATCACCAGGGCCAGCGGTGTCGCGAGATCGCTCGGCAGCTCCCCGAAGTCGCCGCTGCGCTCGGTGCGCACCGCCTGCGACGGTGAGGCGACCTCCGCCGACAGGCGGAACTGCCGGGAGATCAGCTCGTCGAAGTCGACACTCTGGGCCAGGCCCTGCGAGAGCGTCTCATGAACCAGGGCGATGGTCGACACCCGTCGCATGGCCTGCTCGAGTCCGAGCTTCCCCTCGTCGCTGACCATCCTGCGGGACTGCATCCGGAGCAGCGCCGCGACGGTCTGCAGGTTGTTCTTCACGCGGTGGTGGATCTCCCGGATGGTCGCGTCCTTCGACACGAGCTCCATCTCGCGGCGTCGGAGCTCGGACACGTCCCGGCAGAGCACGAGGGCGCCGAAGCGCTCCTTCTCGTCGCGGAGCGGGATGGCCCGCAGCGACAGGCTGACGCCGCGGGACCCGATCTCGGTGCGCCAGGGCATCCGGCCGGTGACGACCAGCGGGAGCGTCTCGTCGACCATCCTCCGATCCTTGAGGAGCGCCGTCGTGATCTCCGCGAGGGGCCGTCCCTCGAGGGTCTCCACATCGCCCAACCGTCGGAAGGCGGACACACCGTTGGGGCTGGCGTATTGCACGATCCCGTCGACGTCGAGGCGGATCAACCCGTCACCCACGCGCGGAGCGCCCCGCCGGGAACCGGTCGGCGTCGCGAAGTCGGGCCACAGGCCGAGGGTCCCCATGCGCAGGAGGTCGTAGGCGCACTGCCGGTAGGTCAGCTCGAGCCTCGACGGCATCCTGGAGCTGGAGAGGTCCATGTGCGTGGTGACGACGGCGAGGGTACGGCCGTTGCGCACCATTGGGACCGCCTCGACGCGCATCGCCATCTCGGTGGTCCAGTTCGTCTCGCCCGAGCGTTCGATCTTCTGCGACTCCCAGGCGATGTCGACGAGGGGCTGGAGGTCCGCGCGGATGCGCTCCCCGACGAAGTCGCTGTGGAAGACGGTGTGCGAGGTCGAGGGCCGCGCGTGGGCGAGGGCGACGTAGCCTCCGCCGTCGAGGGGGAACCACAGTGCGAGGTCGGCGAACGCGAGGTCGGCCACCATCTGCCAGTCCCCCACGAGGAGATGGAGCCACTCGGCGTCGCCGGGCTCGAATCCTGCGTACTCGCGGATCGGGTCAGTGAAGATAGCCATGGAGTCTCTCTGTTGCTCGGGTCAGTACGTCGGCGCGGTCGGAGCCCGGGACGGACCGGACCTGCGGCGCAGTGTGCCGCAGGTCCAGTCTGTCACCCCGATCGCCCCGCCCGGGCCGCCGGGGCGGGCTCCGCTACCGCACGATGGACCGCAGGAGGCGCAGCGCGACCGACAGGGACGAGATGTCGTCCTGTTCCAGCTGGTTGACCTCCGCGAACATGTTGCTGGCCCGCTGCAACTGGTCCGCGTTCTGCTCCTGCCAGGCCAGGAGGCGCTCACCCGCATCGCGGTCCTGCAGGTCCTGCGAGGCCCGCAGGACGGCGACGGAGATGTCGGCGATCGTGGAGTAGAGGTCGTCGCGCAGGGCTGCACGTGCCAGGGCCTGCCAGCGATCCGTCCGCGGCAGCGTGGTGATCCGCTCCAGCAGGTCGTCCACCTCGAAGCGGTCGTAGACCGCGTAGTACACCTTGGCGATGTTCTCGACCGGCTCGTCCACCCGGCGCGTGCTGTATGCGATGTCGAGCAGCGCGAAGGACTCGAACTGCTCGGCCCAGTGGCGGCCGAGCTCCTCCGGCAGGTGCCATTCGGTCGCCGTCTCCATCGCTTCGCGCGCACGCTCCCGGTCGCAGCCTCGCAGGTATTCCGAGAGCCGGGCCCGGAACGGGGCCACGAGCGGCTGGAAGGCGGCGATGTCGGCGTCCACCGTCGTGCCGGGCTCCACGTGGTTGACGAACCAGCGCACCGCGCGGTCGAGCAGGCGGCGCAGGTCCAGGTGCACCGTCGTCCAGCGGTCCGTCGGGAAGTCCGCGGGGAGGGCAGCGAGGGTATCGACGGTCTCGTCCAGCGAGTAGATCTCGCGCAGAGCCACGAAGGCGCGGGCGATGACCGGCTCCGGCACTGACGTCTCCTCCATCACGCGGAAGGCGAAGGTGATGCCGCCCAGGTTGATGATGTCGTTGGCGATCACGGTCGAGATGATCTCGCGACGCAGCGGATGCGTGTCGAGCAGGTCGTCGAACCGTTCCACCAGCCGGCGCGGGAAGTAGCGGCGCAGGGTGCCGCTGAAGTACGGGTCGTCCGCGAGGGCGCTGGCGGACAGGACCTTCGTCAGCTCGATCTTGGCGTACGCGGCCAGCACCGACAGTTCCGGTGACGTGAGGCCCTGGCCGGCGTCGAGGCGACGGCGGAGTTCGGCCGTCGACGGTAGCGCTTCCAGGTCGCGGTCGAGATCCGCCTTCTTCTCGAGCCAGTCCATCATCCGCTCGTAGCTCGGGCTCCACTCGATGACCCGCTGGCGGTCGTTGAGCAGCAGGACGTTCTGGTCGATGTTGTCCTGGAGCACGAGGGTGCCGACCTCGTCGGTCATCGAGTGCAGGAACTCCGCGCGCTCCTCCGGCAGCAGGCGCCCGGCACGCACCATCCGGTCGACGAAGATCTTGATGTTGACCTCGTGGTCCGAGCAGTCGACCCCGGCGCTGTTGTCGATGGCGTCCGTGTTGAGCAGGACGCCCGCGAGTGCGGCCTCGATCCGGCCCCGCTGGGTCATGCCGAGGTTGCCGCCCTCGCCGACCACGCGGGCGCGCAGTTCACTGCCGTTGACGCGGATGGCATCGTTCGCGCGGTCCCCGACCTCGCCGTGCGTCTCGTCGGTCGCCTTCACGTAGGTCCCGATGCCGCCGTTGTAGAGCAGGTCGGCAGGCGCCCGCAGGATCGCGCGGAGCAGCTCCGGCGGACTGAGTTTCGACACGCCGTCCTCGAGCCCGAGTGCTTCCCGCACCTGCGGGGAGACGGGGATGGACTTCGCCTGCCGCGGGTAGACCCCGCCACCCTCGCTGATCAGCGCCGTGTCGTAGTCCTCCCAGCTCGAGCGAGGAAGGTCGAACAGCCGACGCCGCTCGGCGAAGGACGCGGCCGCGTCCGGATTAGGGTCGAGGAAGATGTGGCGGTGGTCGAATGCCGCGACTAGGCGGATGTGCTCGGACAGGAGCATGCCGTTGCCGAAGACGTCGCCGCTCATGTCACCGACACCGACCACGGTGAAGTCGTCGGTCTGGGTGTCGACGTCGAACTCGCTGAAGTGCCGCTTGACGGACTCCCAGGCGCCGCGGGCGGTGATGCCCATGGCCTTGTGGTCGTAGCCGACGGAGCCACCGGAGGCGAAGGCGTCACCGAGCCAGAAGTCGTACTCGGCGGAGAGTTCGTTGGCGATGTCCGAGAAGGACGCCGTGCCCTTGTCGGCCGCCACCACCAGATAGGTGTCGTCGTCGTCGTGCCGCACCACGCGGGCGGGAGGCAGGACCGACTCGGTCGTACCGTTCGTGATCACGTTGTCCGTGATGTCGAGCAGGCCCCGGATGAAGGTCCGGTAGCTCGCCTGCCCCTCCGCGAGCCAGGCCTGCCGGTCGGCCGCGGGATCGGGGAGCTGTTTCGCGAAGAAGCCTCCCTTGGCCCCGGTGGGCACGATGACGGCGTTCTTGACCGTCTGCGCCTTCACCAGGCCGAGCACCTCGGTCCGGAAGTCCTCCCGGCGGTCGGACCAGCGCAGGCCGCCGCGGGCCACCTTGCCGAACCGGAGGTGCACGCCCTCGACCTGGGGCGAGTACACCCAGATCTCGAACTTGGGCCGGGGGAACGGCGCTCCGTCGATACGCGCGGTGTCGAACTTGAAGCTGACGTGGCGCTTGTCCTGGAAGTAGTTGGTCCGGAGGGTCGCCTCGATGAGGTTCGCGAAGGTGCGCAGCACGCGGTCGGCGTCGAGGGTCGCCACGCCCTCCAGTCCTTCGTCGAGCGCGGCCCGGGCGGCCGCCGTGGCGACCTCCCTGTCCCCGTCGAGGTCGGGATCGAAACGCGCCGTGAACAGCGCCACGAGGGCACGGCTGACGACGGCATTGCGCTGCAGCGTGTCCGCGACGAAGCCGTAGGAATTGGTGTTGCCCATCTGGCGCAGGTACTTCGCGTAGGCGCGCAGGATCAGCACCTGGCGCCACCCGAGCTCCTCGCTCAGCACGAGGCGGTCGAACTGGTCGGACTCGCTGCGTCCGGTCACCGCGGCGGTGAAGGCGTCCTGCAGCAGGGGTGCGGTTCCGAGCGGCGAGATCCCCGCCGGGTACCGGAGGCCGAGGTCGTAGAGGAAGAACGAACGATCATCCGACCGCGTGATCTCGAACGGCCGCTCGTCCAGCACCTCGAGACCCAGGTTGTGGAGGTAGGGCAGGATCTGCGTGAGGCTCTTCGCCTCCGCCAGGTAGAGCTTGAGGCGAGCGTCCTCGACCGTGCCGGAATCCTGCCGCTCCGGCACGTAGACGTGCAGCTGGAGCGCCCCGGCCTGCGCTGCGGGGAGACGCTCGAAGCGCGAGATGTCCTCCAGCGCGTCCTCGACCTCGTAGTCGACGCGGTAGCTGGGCGGGAAGGACTCCGCCCACAGCGCCGCGAGGCGCTGGGCCGTGTCCTGCTCGAACCTGTCCTGCGCGACCTCGACGATGCCCTCGGACCATGACCGGGCGGCGCGCACGAGACGGTCCTCCAGCTCCGTGGCGTCGACCGCGGGGATCTCGGCTCCCTTCTGCAGCCGGATGCGGAAGAACAGCCGCGCGAGGGCGGATTCGCTCATCCGGGCTTCGAAATCGATCGAATCCGCGTCGAGCGCGGTCCTCAGTTCCTCCTCGATCCGCAGCCGGACGCTCGTGGTGTACCGGTCGCGGGGAAGGTAGACGAGGGCCGACATGAAGCGTCCGTAGACGTCCGGGCGCAGGAACAGCCGCGTCCGCCGGCGTTCCTGGAGCCGCAGGATCCCGAGTGCGGTCGACACCAGGTCGGAGACCTCGATCTGGAAGAGCTCGTCGCGCGGGTAGGTCTCGAGGATGGACAGCAGATCCTTCCCCGAGTGCGAGTCGGACGGGAAGCCGCACCGGCGCAGCACCTCGGTGACCTTGTCGCGGACCAGGGGGACGTTGCGGACCGAGCCGGTGTAGGCGCTGGTGGCGAAGAGTCCGATGAAGCGGCGCTCACCGTTCACGTTGCCCTGCGCGTCGAAGCTCTTGATGCCGATGTAGTCGAGGTATGCCGCGCGGTGCACCGTCGACCGGGAATTGGCCTTCGTGATGACGAGGACGCGGCGTTCACGGGCCTTCGCGCGGCCCGCCGCGGTGAGTTGCTGGAGGTGCCCTCCGCCGGTCCCGTTCCGCAGCAGGCCCAGTCCGCTGCCGTCACGGACCCGCAGGGCGTCGGCGCCTCCCTCGTCCGTCACGAGGTCGTACTCCTTGTAGCCGAGGAAGGTGAAGTTGCCGTCGTCGAGCCACTGCAGGAGCTCCTGTGCCTGCCGCAGGTCGGGGATGTCCTCGGCCCCCGCGATCGAGCCCAGGGTCGACTCGATGGAGCGCACCATGTCGCGCATGGCGGGCCAGTCCTCGACGGCAGACCTGACATCACCCAGCACGCGATGCAGTCCGTCGACGACCGAGTCCCGGGCCGCCGCGTCGGGAAGTCGCGAGACCTCGACCGACATCCAGGACTCGATGTGGGCGGCCCTGCCGGAGATGCCGATCATGTCCCCGACGTTGGGCAGGGCGGCGGTGTCACCGCTGGAGGCGCCGGCCGTGGACGGGACGCGCTTGAGTGCTGCCAGCGCGTGGGTCCCTTCGTCGCGGACCGCGACGAAGGTCGGGTGGACCACCAGCTGGATGGCCGCGTTCTGCCGCACGAGCTCCGCCGTGACGGAGTCGACCAGGAAGGGCATGTCGTCGGTGACGATCATCACGATGCTCGAGGCGCCCTGGTCGATGACACCGACGGCGGCGGTTCCGGGCTCGCGGGACCCGGCGAGATCGCGGTGCGCGAAGGCGCGCTGGCGGAGGTCGATCGGTGCGTAGCCGGCAGCGTCCTCGAGTGCGAGATGCTCGAAGTAGTGCTCTACGAATTCCTCCCCTGACGTGTCCGAGCTGAACTGATCCGTTGTCCTGGATCCAGACGACATGGGGATGGCCTCCGTAACGAAATGAAAGGCCGCTCCGTTGCGACCTCTTACCAAGGAAGCCTATCGGGGTTGCCGGAAAACTTCACGTCGCCGGGTCGCTGCCCCGGCGCCCCTCCGCGTCCCGGCGACGGGCACCTCGGCGAGTTCGGCGATCGCGAGCCGGAGCCGCGAGGCCGGTGCCGTCTCGAGCAGGGCCGTACCCGCGAGGAGCGCCTGGTCGACGGCCGCGTAGTCCACGGGGAGGAAGGCCGAGATCCCCGCCGCCGGCCCGAAGCGCTCCCATGCCTGCCTCAGCTGGTTCTCGGGTGCCCGGCCGACGGCCGTGGCCCTCACCTTGTTGAACACGACGCGCGGTGCGGCGGTCGGCACCACGTCCGCGAGTTCGGCGAGCGCCTTCACCAGGCGGGGGACGCCGACCGCGTCCGCTCCCCCGACGGCGATGAGCGAGTCGGCGGCGTCCAGGCAACGGAGCGTTGCACCGTTGCGGCGGGGTGCGAGTGTATCGAAGCTCAGCTCCTCGTCCGTCTCCAGGCAGAATCCGCAGTCGACGATCGTGACGTCGGCGATCGATCGGGCGGCCTCGAGGACCTGACCGAGGGCGGCCGGGCGCAGCTCGGGCCAGCGGTCGGGCCGCGTGATGCCCGTCAGCACCCTGAGCCGGCCGCCCTTGATGGCCACGTTCACGGCGATCCTGGCGAGGGCCGTACCGTCGAAGCCGCCCTGGTCCGCGATCCGGCAGGCTTGGGGGAGCCCCGCCGACTCGTCGAGGAGCCCCAGCGCGGCACCGACGCTCGCACCGTACGTGTCCGCATCGATCAGCAGGACCGACGTTCCCGCCGCGGCCAGCTCGGCCGCCATGTTCAGGGCCACCGTGGTGCGACCCGGTCCGCCGGGTGGCCCCCAGACCGCCGTGATCCGTCCGTCTCCGGGCGGCTGCGGTGGATCGGCCTGCACGGGGACGGCGACGTCGGGCACGTCCCGCGGGTCGGCGTAGGCGAGCGATCCCCGAGAACCGGCAGATCCGGCGTCGAACCTGTCGACCGCCCGGGACACTGCCTCTGCCAGTGCGGCGGGGTCCACCGATGCGGCGACGTATTCGGCTCCGTCGAGAATCGCCGGACCCTCCGGTGACCCGTCGGTCAGCACGACGACGACGACACCCGCGAACAGCAGCCGGTCGACCAGTGAGGCGGTGAGCTCGACGGCGCCGGACGCGATGATCACGGCGCGTGCGAGACCGGACTGGCAGGCGGCCACGAGTTCGGCGAGCTCCTCGCACCGGCGGACGACCGTGACCGGACCCCTCAGGCGTTCGAGCCCGGGGACGCATGCGCTCGCGGCCGGCCCGAGCGTGAGGACGGGGATATTCACGATCCGGCGCCGGGATCGAGGACGACGGCGATCCGGGCCTCGTTGGAGAGCGCGTCGAGCAACTGGGGCATGGCGGCGTCATCGACGAGGACCTGCACGAGGGTCGACGCGCTTCCACCCAGGGCCGACTCCCCGACGGTCAGCTCGGCGATCTCGGCGGCCTCGAGCAGCAACCGCGGCTCCTCGTACGTGTTCGTGTCCGCCCGGAGGGAGACCCAGACGTCCACCCTGTCACCGGCGGCGGTACCGGAAGGCAGCGGATCCTCGACGGTGAGGCCGACGGGCTTGCGGTCGAGGTCATCGGCGCGGCCGATCGCGGACGCCGGGATGAGTTCACCCCGCGGAATGAGTCTCGTCGCGATGGAATCGTCGGGAAAGCCCTCGTCGACCGGCCGGTAGGCGTCGGCGGAGTCCCCGAGATTCACCGGCACGGCGACGACGTCCTCGAGCGACAGGGCGGAGCCGACGGGGATGTCCTCCCGTGCCGCGTACACCTCCGTGGTGCTGTCCTGACTCTCCAGCAGTGCGATGACCCCGGCCGTCGACGCGAGCACCAGCATCAGTCCGATGAGCAGGCGCGGGTCCTTCCACGACGGCTTCTTCAGCCGCGGGGCCTCACCCTGCAGGTGCACCACGCGTGCGTCACTACTCACTGTCGCCCCCAGAGAACGTGGGCCGCCCGGCGGACGGCCCCTCCTGGCAGCAATTGTTGTGCACGGGAACCACCAAGGGAACCGGTCGGCGCCGAAACGGGACAAACTGTGGAAATCCGGATCAGCGACCGGGCCCGGTGGCACACTGGACGCATACCGGAACAACCAGGAAAGGCGGACCCGTGGCCGAGCGGCGTTTCCTCACCCTCGCCGATGTGGGCGAGGTGCTCAACATCAGTGCGTCCCAGACATACGCCCTTGTCCGGTCCGGTGAACTGCCCGCGATCCAGGTCGGGGGGCGGGGCCAGTGGCGCGTGGAGACGCGCGTCCTCGAGGAGTACATCGCGCAGGCGTACGAGAGGACCGCGTCGGCGCTGAGGAGCGAGGCGGGGAGCACTCCGCTCGCCTGATCTCCTCCCCCCACGACGGGGACGGGACCACCGGCCGCAGGGCCTTCCGCGTGTCGTGCCGGCAACGGGCGCGCCGCTACTCGATGGACGACTCCGACTCGAGCGTGTCGATGGAGCTGAAGGGCACCGTCAGCACCTCGCGGACCTCTGCGGCGCGTCGTTCGTCCCCACGCGGGATCAGCGCCAACTCCAGGAAGTCCGAGCCCACCCGGTCGATCACGCCGAAGCAGCCGGAATCCGCGGACGTCACCCACAGTGCCACCTGCGCCCTGTCCCGGGACAGGGCGCGCAGCACCGGCCCCAGCCCGAGCTTTGCCTCGATCCCCGACAGGGGCTGGCCGACCGCACGGCCGGACGCCCGGACGGTCCGCAGGGCGGGCAGCGGCACGACGACCGACCGTCCCTCCACGGCCAGGGCGAGCCATTGCGCGCCGACATTCGTGAGGACCCCGGTGACCGAGCGGCCTCCTCGCGTGGAGACACCGACCTGTCGCCCGACCTGCCCCGACAGGCGCTGCACCAGTGTCAGGCGGGCCTGCTCCCCGCGCGTGCGTTCACGGATCTCGCTCTCCTGCTGGGCGGAGGCCACCGCGTGCAGTTGCGATTCGAGGTCGGCGAACAGGGCATCCCAGCGCATCGCCCCACGGTAGGTCGCAGTGCTGCAGGGGTCAACCTTCAGCACTGAACATCCAGAGAATCAGTTGTAGACAAACAGCACCAAACTGTATCAAACTGACACGAACGAGGAAGGGATCGAGCCGATGAAGACCTCCGCAGCCGTCCAGGCAGGCGTCATCCTCGTGTGCGGCCTGGTGCTGGCCGGCGCCGGTTCGGTTCTGCTCCGGACCCGGCCGGCGTCGGGCCGCCCCGGGCTGGAGAGTACGCTCGGGATCGGCCTGGCCGCGCTCGGGACGGCCATCCTCGCATGGTGGGTGCTCGCGCTCGGAGCCGCCGTCCTGGCCGAACTCCTGCGCCGGCACGGCCGGCCGGCCGCCGCGGACCTCGCTGCGGGATGCGCTCCCCCGGTCATGCGCCGTCTCGCGGCCGTCCTGCTCGGCATCAATCTCCTCGCGCTGCCTGCCATGGCCTCTGCAGCACCGGGCGGCACGGCGTCCGACGTCGGCGGGCCGACGGGGACCGGCGCACCTCCTGCGGCTTCCTTGCTCGGCACCGACACCCGAGGCGACACCCGAGGCGACACCCGAGGCGACGCCGAGGGCGACACCGAGCGCGGGATCTCGCCCTACTGGGTGCCGACTCCCTCCCCCGCCGTCGCGGACGGGCAGCAGACGGGGCAGCCACCCGGGTCCCCGGTCCCACCGGGCTGGGAGCCGGCGCCGATGCCGGCCGACGGGAGCCTCCTGGTCCGACCGGCGACGAGGGCGCCGGTCGGCGCGGCCGAGGTCGTCGTCGCACCCGGGGACTCGCTCTGGTCGATCGTCGCGGCCAGGCTCGGACCGCTCGCGACCGCGGCGGACGTCGCAGAAGCCTGGCCGGGCTGGTTCGCCGCGAACCGTTCGGTCATCGGGGACGATCCATCGCTCCTTCTGCCCGGCCAGGTCCTGCACGCCCCGTTCCCGTGAACTCCGCCGCATCGGCCATCGCGGCACGGCCGGCCCGGATCAGCCGCCCGTCCCGGCGACGCACGGCCGGTCGATCAGCACGTCCTGGTACCCGTCCGAGGAAAGGATCCGCCATGCCCGCTACGACCCAGCTCCACCGCAGTCCGACAGCGCAGCTCGCCCAGGTCAGCGGAGCTCCGCGTCCGCTCCTCACACCGCCGGGACAGCCCGCGGTGCCGGCTCCCGTGATACCCCTGCGGCCCGGGATCGGGACCGCGCCCGATTCGTTCCCCGGTGGTCCTTCTGCCCGCAGCGACCGAGTCTCCGCTGAGGACCAGGAGCTGTCCCGCAGGATCTCGGGCATCGCCCGGTCCGTCGCCCAGGGCGCCCTCGAGGTGCTCGGCGGATCACGCCCGCTGCAGCAGATGGCGCGGTGGCTCGATCAGGAGAACTACGAACGGCTGCAGCTGAGGACGAATCTGGTCCGATGCGTGGGCATTGCACCGGCGTCCCCTGCGGGCCTGCCCGCGGCGAGCGCACACCGGCACATCGTCGTCCGCTCGGCGAGGGTATGTCCGGTCGGTCCGGGCGTCTTCGAGGCGTCGGTGGTCGCCTTCGACCAGAAACGCGTCCGCGCCGTCGCTCTTCGGATAGAGCTACGGCGCGGGGCGTGGCGGGTGACCGCCTTGGAGATCGGCTGACTATTTCTTCCGGGCCTTCTTGCCGCCCGCCGCAGCCGGCTGCGTCTTGTTGCGCTCCACGTGTATCTCGGCGTCGCCCTGCGCATTGGGCGCCGTGAAGTTGAGGGTGGCCGGCTTCGCCGGTGCGTCGAGCCCCGCGGCCTTGATGGTCGGAGCCTGGACGACGCCGCGTCCGTCGGTGACCCCCGGGAGCCCGGTCTGCGCGGGGGCGGAGACCTCGACGTCCAGGTTGAACAGGTACCCGATGCTCTCCTCGCGGATCGACTCCATCATGGCCTGGAACAGGATGAATCCCTCGCGCTGGTACTCGACCAGCGGGTCGCGCTGGGCCATCGCGCGGAGGCCGATGCCCTCCTTGAGGTAATCCATCTCGTAGAGGTGCTCCTGCCACTTCCTGCCGATCACCGAGAGGACCACGCGGCGCTCGAGCTCCCGCATCGTCTGCTCGCCGAGGGCCTCCTCACGCGCCTGGTAGGCCAGCTTGGCATCGGAGAGGATCTCGTCGTGGAGGAAGTCGCGCGTCAGCTTCGACTTGCCGCCCGCTTCCTCGATGACCTCGTCGGCGGTCAGCGTGATGGGGTACAGCGTCCTGAGGTTCGTCCACAGGACCTCGTAGTCCCAGTCGTCGCCGTGGCCCTGTTCCGTCGCCTCGTCGACCATCGCGGTGATGACGTCCTCGAGGAAGAACTGGACCTTCTCCTTGAGGTCGCCGCCCTCGAGGATCCGCCGGCGGTCGCCGTAGATCGCTTCGCGCTGGCGGTTCAGGACGTCGTCGTACTTCAGGACGTTCTTGCGCTGCTCGGCATTGCGGCCCTCGACCTGGCCCTGCGCGTTCTCGATCGCCTTGGATACCAGCTTCGACTCGAGGGCGACGTCGTCGGGCATGGTGGCGCTGTTCATGATGCGCTCGGCGCCTCCGGAGTTGAACAGCCGCATGAGGTCGTCCGTCAGCGACAGGTAGAAGCGTGACCGGCCGGGGTCGCCCTGGCGTCCGGACCGTCCGCGCAACTGGTTGTCGATGCGGCGCGACTCGTGCCGCTCCGTACCGAGCACGTACAGGCCGCCCAGCTCGCGGACCTCGTCCTGTTCGGCCTTGACCGCTCCCTTCGCGGCTTCGAGGGCGTCGGGCCACTTGGCCTCGTACTCCTCGGGGTTGTCCGCGGGATCGAGCCCCAGCTTCTCGAGGGCCGCCACGGCGTTGAACTCGGCATTGCCGCCCAGCATGATGTCGGTGCCGCGGCCTGCCATGTTCGTGGCCACGGTGACGGCACCCTTGCGGCCGGCCTGCGCGATGATCGCGGCTTCGCGCGCGTGGTTCTTCGCGTTCAGCACCTCGTGGCGGACGCCCGCTTTCGCGAGCTGCTTGGACAGGTACTCGCTCTTCTCGACGCTCGTCGTACCGACCAGGACCGGCTGTCCGCTCTCGTGGCGCTCGACGATGTCCTTCACGACGGCGTCGAACTTGGCGACCTCGTTCTTGTAGATGAGGTCGGACAGGTCCTTGCGTGCCATGTCCTTGTTCGTGGGGATGGGCACCACACCGAGCTTGTAGGTGGACATGAACTCGGCTGCTTCGGTCTCGGCCGTTCCGGTCATGCCGGAGAGCTTGTCGTAGAGGCGGAAGTAGTTCTGCAGCGTGACTGTCGCGAGGGTCTGGTTCTCCGCCTTGATCTCCACGCCCTCCTTCGCCTCGATGGCCTGGTGCATGCCTTCGTTGTAGCGCCGGCCGGCGAGGATGCGTCCGGTGTGCTCGTCGACGATCATGACCTCGCCGTTGAGGACCACGTAGTCCTTGTCGCGCTTGAAGAGCTCCTTGGCCTTGATGGCATTGTTCAGGAACCCGATCAGCGGCGTGTTCGCGGACTCGTAGAGGTTGGAGATGCCGAGGTAGTCCTCGACCTTCTCGATGCCGTCCTCGAGGACGCCCACGGTGCGCTTCTTCTCGTCGACCTCGTAATCGGTGTCGACGGAGAGCTTCTGGACGACCTTCGCGAACTCGTTGTACCAGCGGTTCACGTCGCCGGAGGCCTGACCGCTGATGATCAGGGGCGTGCGGGCCTCGTCGATCAGGATCGAGTCGACCTCGTCGACGATCGCGAAGTTGTGGCCGCGCTGCACCAGCTCCGCGGCGCTCCATGCCATGTTGTCGCGCAGGTAGTCGAACCCGAACTCGTTGTTCGTGCCGTACGTGATGTCCGCCGCGTACTGCTCCCGGCGGGTGGCCGGATCCTGCTTGGACAGGATGCAGCCGCTGGTCAGCCCGAGGAACCGGTAGACGCGGCCCATGAGGTCCGACTGGTACTCGGCCAGGTAGTCGTTGACGGTGACCACGTGGACGCCCTTGCCGGTGAGCGCATTGAGGTAGGCCGGGGCGGTCGCCACGAGGGTCTTGCCCTCTCCGGTCTTCATCTCGGCGATGTTCCCCAGGTGGAGGGCGGCTCCGCCCATCAGCTGGACGTCGAAGTGGCGGAGCCCGAGTGTGCGGCTCGACGCCTCGCGCACGGCGGCGAAGGCTTCCGGCAGCAGCTCGTCGAGGGTGGCGCCGTCCGCGTGGCGCTTCTTCAGCCGATCGGTCTCACCGCGCAACTCTGCGTCGGTCATCCCGCGGAATTCGTCCTCCAGGACATTGATCGCGTCGGCATAGTTGCGGAGTCGCTTCAGTGTCTTCTTATCGCCGGTGCGTAGTACTCGTTCAAGAAGTGATGGCACTGGTATCTGCTCCCAATCTGATGCTGCCCAAAGATGGCGTATCTAGTCTACGTGAGGGACGTTCGGGATCCCGATCCCGTTCCCTGCGTCCCTGCCCGGCGGCGCGGGACCGCGTGTCCGCTCAGAGTAGCGTGCCGACCTGAGCGGCGAGTGATGGCGCGAGGTTCCCGCGATCCTCCACGACAACCTCGACCAGGCCCAGCCACTGCGCGAGCAGGCGCAGTTCGTCGGCCAGCTCGGCGGCGGTGTCCCCGGGGGCGCCGGGTTCGACGTGGCTGGCCCGGACCAGCAGGCGCTTTGTTGTCCGGTCGGCCTTGAGGTCCACCCGGGCTGCGATGGTGTCGCGGAGCAGGAAGGGCAGCACGTAGTAGCCGTGGATGCGCCGCTCCGCCGGGGTGTAGATCTCGATGCGGTAGTGGACGTCGAAGAGCCTGTGGAGCCGGTCGCGCTCGAAGACGAGGGAATCGAACGGGCTCAGGAGCGCCCTGCCCCTGGCCTGGCGGGGCAGGGCCGCCGCCGGGTGCAGGTACCAGGGTTCCGTCCCTCCGTCGACGACGACGGTCTCCACGACACCGGCGCCCGCGAGCCCGTCGAGGACGGCCCGTGTCTCCCGGACCGGTGTCCGGAAGTAGTCGGCGACCGAGCGGGCGGGTGCGACGCCGAGGGCTCCCAGCGCGCGCTCGGCCAGGACGGCGAGGGCGTCGGTCCGGTCCGGTCCCGCCGTGGCGAGAGACGCATCGGGAAGCACCTGGGTGATGGGCGCGTAGAGGCGTTCGAACTGGGCCGTCCGTCCCGCCGATCCCACCTCGCCCCGCGCGAAGAGATCCTCGAGGACCCGCTTCGCTGCGGTCCACCGCCACCCCCAGCCGTCCTCGGGACGTGTCGTATCCGCTCCGAGGAGTCGCTGGATCTCCGAGGCGGGAAGCGGCGTCCCCTCGTCGAGGAGCTCGCGGATGGCGGCTTCGAGAGCTTGGCGCAGTGCGTCCGGCACGCCGGCCGCTCCCATCCAGGTGCGCCGCTGCCATACCCGCAGGTGTGGGAACAACGCCGGGGGAACGAGGCTCGCCTCATGCGCCCAGTACTCGACCAGCGTGCGGGGTCCCGTGGAGTAGAGGTCTTCCAGGTCCTTGCGGTCGTAGGAGCCGAGGCGAGAGAACAGGGGCAGGTAGTGCGATCGGGCGAGGACGTTCACCGAGTCGATCTGGAGGACCTGCAGGCGCTGGACGGCGGAGTTCACGGCGCGGCGGGACGACGGCGCCCGGAGACGGGGGCGGTGCAGGCCCTGGGCGGCGAGGACGATGCGCCGGGCCTGTGCGGTGGTGAGGTTCGGCATGGGCTCCTGCATGGAACTGCCCCCGCGCAGGGCGGGGGCAGTTCCGTATCGGTCGTCGCGACCGGCGGGAGCCGGCGCGGGGGTGGTCGTTCCTAGGCTGACGCTGCTTCCTTCGCCCGGTAGGCGAGGAGTTCCTCATGGGGTTCCTCGGTCCCCTCGGCGCACTTCGAATCGAGGGTGATGACGCCGTAGGTCCAGCCCTGCCGCCGGTAGACCACGGACGGTGCGCCCGTCGCCGAGTCGACGAAGAGGTAGAAGGCGTGGCCGACCAGTTCCATGTTGTCGACCGCGTCATCGAGCGTCATGGGAGTACCCGAGAAGACCTTGCGGCGGATCAGCACGGGAGAGTCGCCGGCAGGGACGTCGTCCGGCGTGGAGTAGGCGTCGACGTCCTCGGGCTCGGTCGCGGGCTGGGGAACGGGCTCGTGCGAGGTCGGCTCGATCACCGGCGTCTCGAGATAGATGGGCTGCGCGGGATCCGCCGGTTCGAGGTCGGCCGTGGCCACTCTGACGGCCACGGGCGTGTGCCGGCCGTGGTGGACCTTCCGCCGGTCGCGGGCCCGGCGCAGGCGCTCCAGGAGCTTCCCGTAGGCGAGATCGAAGGCGGCGAACTTGTCGGCGGCGGAGGCCTCGGCCCGGATGACCGGGCCCTTGCAGAGGACGGTCAGCTCGACCGTGAGCGAGGTGTCCGCCATGCGTGCGCTGGGTTCCTTGGTGATCTTCGCGTCGACGCGCTGTACCTTGTCGCCGAGCTGCTCTATCTTGTCGATCTTCTCCGTCGCGTACTCACGGAAACGGTCCGATACCGCCAGGTTCCGACCATTGATCACAAATTCCATGGTGCCCTCCACATCACTAGGTGACACGACGGCGGCCTGGCGAGATGCATAGCCACCGCCGACGGGTACGTGTCGTCACTGTCTGGTACCCGTACTTCACGGTAGTTCACGACTGTCCGTTATTCATCCCTTGGTGCTCCGAAACTTGCGGTGGCTTGACGGCCGCCTCTCAGGACACCATCGGTGGCACGGCCGGGGGCACCTGCACGCGTCGGGCGGCGTCCCCGACCGGCGAGGACGTGGCGGCGATGACGGCCGCGCCGAGCACGCGCGCCCCGGAGAGCACCAGTACACGGTGGACCTCCCCGATGGTCGCACCCGTGGTGAGCACGTCGTCGACGATGATGCAGTCCCTCCCGGCCAGGGCACCCCGGCTGCGTGCGGGCAGCTCCATCGTGTGCAGCACATTCGTACGGCGCCGCCGTCGGCCGAGGCCCTTCTGCCCGCCGCCCCACCCCGACCGCACCCCTGCGAGCGCCGCCGGGAGGGAGGGGATCCCGCCCTGTCCGACGGTGGCCGCGAACCTCGCGAACTGCGGGACCTGCCGCAGGCAGGGGGCGAGGACCGCGGAGGCGGGCAGGTGTCCCGCACGGTCGAGCCTGGACAGGAGGAGCATCAGCGGATCGTAGCCGCGCCGCCGTCGGGACGACGGGCGGGTCGGCACCGGGACGACCAGGACGGGCTGCGCCCCGGCAGGCTCCGGGACCCGGAAGGCACGGGCCGCTTCGTGGAGGACGCCCGCGAGGGCTGCCCCGACGGGTGCGGCCAGGTCGACGTGGCCGTGGTTCTTGTAGGCCAGCAGGACCACCGACACGGCACGGCCGTACCGGCCAGCGGCGAGTACGGGCAGCGGTCCGTGGCTCGGCCCGGGCAGCAGGCGCCCGTTCTCCCCCGGCGCGCCCAGCTCGACGTCCGGGAGCGACTCCGCGCCGTCGTCGGCGCGGAAGGGACGCGCCGTCGCCCTGCGGAACGCCGCGAGGCACCCGCCGCACAGCGACGTGTCCCACGCGCCGCAGAGCACGCACGACGACGGCAGGAGCAGGGCACCGAAGGCGGACACGGCGCGGGCGAGCCGCCGGCAGGTCCGTCCGAAGACGAGCCTGTCCAGGACCGGGGAGAGGACGGCAGCTCGCATGGGCCCATGCCATCACCCCGGCGCCGGCGGGCGAAGGCCGGTTCCCGCTATGTGGACATCCCTCCCCGGGGGGAGCCGGACCTACCCCGGGGAAGGCCCTACCCCGGGGAAGGCCCTACCCCGGGAAGGCTGGGTCGAGCACCTGGAGCTGCTCGTCCACCCAGCTGTTGCCGATGCGCCGGTAGAGGGTGCTGCCGGCCTGCGCGTAGAAGGTGTCCTCAGCGTCGGAGCCCGCGCTGATGCCGAGGACCCCGTCGAGTGCGGCCATGGTCTCCTGCTCGCCGTCGAGCTGGAGGATGACCGGGGTGGCCTCCTCGTCCGCGCCGGTCGACGACGCGACGATCGTGCTCTGGCCGGCCCACTTCGCCGTGTCGACGGTCCCGTCGGTCGGCAGCGTGAGCGGCGTGGTGAGCGATTGCGGCACGCCCTCGGTGGAGCGGATGATGCCGGCCAGCAGTACCTCACTGGTTCCGCCCCGCTCGGTGACGACCAGCGCGCGGGACCCGTCCCGCGACACGCGCAGCTCCTCCACGGTCCGGTCGCCGAGCCAGCCGGCGGCCAGGACGGAGGCGTTCGCTTCGGTCCCACCCGGCGGGATGGCGATGACCTCACGGCGTCCCGCGACGGCCCTGGTGGTCCACACCCAGTTCTCCGGGTCGAAGGAGGGCTGCGTCAGGGCGCTGCCCTTGCCGACGCTGCGTGCCTGGCTGCCCGGAGCGGTGACGTACAGGGTGGTCCTGTCCGCGTTCACGAAGGCGTAGGCACTTCCGGAGACCGATGCCGCCGGGTCACGGGGCTGGAGCCCGGCGACGGAGGGCAGTCCCTCGATCGGTACGACGGCGCCGTTGCGGACCCGCACCAGCTCGCCACCGGCGATACCGACCTGCTCGCCGCCGACGTCGGGGGTCAGCTCGGGGACGACCAGGTCCGCGGAGGTCGCCCCGAGCTCGATGGGCCGTCCGCTGGTCATCTCCACGGAGGTGACGTCGTTGAGGCCCAGCAGATTGACCTGCAGCTGCTGGTTCATCTGCTGCAGGCCGAGGTCGGTGGCGTTCTCGAGGACCTCGGACGAGAGCTCGACCGAGGCCCTGCCGGAGGTGATCGGGACGGAGTCCCGGGCGAGCGTGACCCCTTCGGGGAACGCACTGGTCACCGAGCCCTGCAGGTAGGGAGCAGGGCCGGCCAGCATGGCGCCCACGATCCTCGCGGTCACGCCGGTCCTGCGGACGAACCACCGCGCATCGGGCACCCAGAAGCGGTAGTTGCTGCTGTAGAAGTACAGGTCGTGCGAGATCAGGAGGTCCTGGGCACTGCTCTGGGCGAGCATGATCCCGTCGGGGATCTCACCGATCCGCCACTCCCCGTTGACCTGGACCATGCGCACGCCCAGCGTCTCGGTCGCCGGGACGGCACTGTTGGTCCGCAGCCCCCGGCCGTCCACCGTGCCTGTCGTCTCCAGCTGGATCTGGTAGACGCCTTCGGCTTCGCGCTTCTCCACGCGGGGGTCGGACCGGAAGAGGACGATCCGCTCCTCGGGCTTCCAGGTCTTCTCGAGTTCCGGCGTCAGGTACTGGCGGGCCACGCTGTAGCCGTCGCCCGCACCCGTGCCCGCGGTGATGAAGTCACGGAGGATCCGCTCGGGCGTCGCGCCGGACGCGGGACCCTGCGGATCGAAGGCGGGTGCGACGGCGTCCGGCTCACCCTCGGCCGCCGGTATCACGCCGACCGGTCCTTGCGTGGGGATGGCCGAGCAGCCCGCCACCAGCAGGAAGCACAGCGCGAGCAGTGCGGCGAGGACCCGCGCCGGCACACCCGGGCCACCGGGCCGACGGCCGGGCCGGTTCCGTGTCATCGTGCTAGTTCCTGGCACTGCTCTCCCTCGTTCCGCTCCCGGCATCCTCTGCCGGGGCCGTGTCCATGGCGCCACCGGCGGGAAGGGCGCGGGGCGGGCGGGCGACGGGCAC
>NZ_CP024915.1:1634082-1643612 GCF_002953615.1 Arthrobacter agilis
CACGACGATGGCGGCGCCTCGGTGACGCGCAGCGAGAGGAACCTCGGAGCGCCGGGCGCGGTCCTCCCGGGCTCGCCGGCGGAGCCGCCTCCCGTGCAGGGCGAGGTGATGGGGGACGGCGGCTCCGCAGCCGGCACGGCGAGGTCGCGCCTGCGCCGCGCACGACCCGTCATCATCGGTGCGCTGGTGCTCGCGGTGATCGTCCTGCTCAACCTGCTGCCCGGCCCCGAGAAGGACGACCGCCCCCTCTCCCCCGGCAATCCGGCACCCGACGGTGCGCGAGCGGTGGCGGAGGTACTCGCGGCGCAGGGAGTGGACGTCGTCCGCGCGACCTCCTACGAGGACGCCCTCGCGGCGCTGGACGGGGGCCCGGCGACGCTGTTCCTCAATGACGCCCAGGCGTACCTCAGCGCCGCGCAGGTCGCCCACCTGAGCGAGGAGGCGGACCTCGCCGTCCTCGCCGCGCCGGGCGCGCGCCAGCTCTCGGCCCTCGACGACGGCTTCGAGCAGCTCGGTGCCGTGCCGTTCGACCTCGGCGACGACGAGCCTGGGCTGCAGGCCGACTGCTCCGATCCCGATGCGACGGCGGCGGGTACCCTGTCGATGACCGGAACGGCCTACTCCGGCATCCTCGAGTGCTTCCCGACGACGATCGGAGGCACGGAGGGCGGACTGTACGTCACGAGCGCCGACGGTTCCGTCGCCGTCCTGGGAGCGCCGGGGATCCTGTCCAACGAGATGATGCCGGACGAGGGCCACGCGGCCCTCGCGCTCGGGGTGCTGGGGTCGTTCCCGACGCTGGTCTGGTACGAACCGACCGGCGCGGACGTCGTGGCCTCGGGCGAGGGCATCGACCCGCTGACGCTGCTGCCCGCCTGGGTCGACCACCTGCTCGTGTGGCTGCTCGCCTGCTCGGTCCTGGCCATGCTGTGGCGGGGACGCCGGCTGGGACCGCTGGCGGCCGAGCCGCTGCCCGTCGTCGTGCGTGCAGCCGAGACCGCGGAGGGACGTGCGCGGCTGTACCAGGATTCCGGCTCGGTGGCTCACGCCGCGGCGAACCTGCGCGCCGCGACGCTCGCCCGGCTCGCGCGCCGCCTCCGCGTGGACCGCTCGGCGACCCCGGTGGAGGTCCTCGACGCGGCCTCGCGGCAGGGCGGCCGTCCCCGGATCGAGCTCGAGCGACGACTGTTCCACCACACACCGACCACGAACCGCGAGCTTGTGCTGTGGGCACAGGAGATCCTCGACCTCGAGAAGGAGATTCCATCATGAACCGATCCACAGACCGGCAGGACGGCGTCCTGGAGGCGCAGCCGGGAACGACGGCGGGCGGTGCCCACCAGGGGACGCGCGTCCAGGACCGTGCGCCGGAGGCCCCGCAGCAGGCGGTGCCCGACGACGGATCCGCGCGCGCCGCGCTCCTGCGGGTGCGCGACGAGGTGGGCAAGTCGATCGTCGGTCAGGACGCGGCCGTGACCGGCCTCCTCATCGGGCTCCTGGCGGACGGGCATGTGCTGCTGGAAGGCGTCCCGGGCGTCGCCAAGACCCTGCTGGTCCGTACCCTCGCCACCGCACTGGACCTCGATACCAAGCGCGTCCAGTTCACGCCGGACCTCATGCCCGGCGACATCACGGGCTCGCTCATCTACGAATCCAAGACCTCGGAGTTCACCTTCCGGGAAGGTCCCGTCTTCACGAACATCCTGCTCGCCGACGAGATCAATCGCACTCCGCCGAAGACACAGGCCTCCCTGCTGGAGGCGATGGAGGAACGGCAGGTCTCCGTCGACGGCGTCTCGCGCCGCCTGCCGGCGCCGTTCCTCGTCGCCGCGACGCAGAACCCGGTGGAGTACGAGGGCACCTATCCCCTGCCCGAGGCACAGCTCGACCGCTTCCTCCTCAAGCTCACCGTGCCCCTCCCGGGGCGCGAGGACGAGATCGAGGTGATCCGCCGCCACAGCGTGGGCTTCGATCCACGCGACCTCGGTGCCGCCGGCGTGCGGGCCGTCGCCGGCGCGGAGGACGTCGACCGCGCCCGGGCCGCCGTGGCCCGCGTGGCCATCGCCCCGGAGGTGCTGGCCTACATCGTGGACCTCGTCCGTGCGACGCGGTCGTCCCCGTCGTTCCAGCTCGGGGTGTCACCCCGCGGTGCCACCGCGCTGCTCAACACCTCCCGTGCATGGGCATGGCTCTCCGGCCGGTCCTTCGTGACGCCCGACGACGTCAAGGCCCTCACCCTCCCGGCGCTCCGGCACCGCGTCGCCCTCAGGCCCGAGGCCCAGATGGACGGCGTCGACGTCGACGACGTGCTCGGCGGCATCCTGGGCACCGTCCCCGTCCCGCGGTAGCGGCGCACCCCGCACGCACGTTCCGGGCAGGATCCCTGCCCGGACCCGAGAGGAGCTCGCCGTGGTCATCACCGGCCGTTTCGTCCTGCTGGCGCTGCTCGGCGTCGTGCCCGTGATCCTGTATCCGGGCACGACGTCGATCCTGCTGTGGGCCGCCCTCCTCGCCGCGGTCGGGGCACTCGACCTGGCCCTCGCCGCCTCGCCGCGCCGGGTGGGGATCACCCGGGTGCTGCCGGACAGCGTCCGTCTCGGTGAGGAGTGCCGGAGCGCCCTGGTGGTGCGCAACGACACCGGCCGACCGCTGCGCGGCACCGTCCGCGAGGCGTGGCAGCCGTCGGCCGGTGCCGTGGACCCGGAGCAGTCCGTGGCCGTACCGCCGGGCGAAGCGCGGCGCCTGGCCGTCACACTGCGTCCGGCCCGGCGCGGGATCCTCCGCGTGGAGACGGTCACCATCCGCAGCGCCGGTCCGCTCGGGGTCGCGGCCCGGCAGGTCACGATCCCGGCCCCCGGCGTGCTCCGGGTCCTCCCGCCCTTCCATTCCAAGCGTCACCTGCCGTCCAAGCTCCGCCGGCTGCGTGAACTCGACGGCCAGTCGGCGGTGCAGATCCGCGGCGCCGGCACGGAGTTCGACTCCCTGCGCGACTACGTCCGGGGCGACGACGTCCGGTCCATCGACTGGCGGGCCACGGCCCGCCGGCGCGACACCGTGGTGCGGACGTGGCGGCCGGAGCGCGACCGGCGCGTCGTCGTCGTGCTCGACACCTCGCGCACGTCCGCTGCGCGGATCGTGGACGAACCACGCCTGGACACCGGTATCGAAGCGGCGCTGCTGCTGTCCGTCCTCGCGGAGCGGGGCGGCGACAAGGTGCACTTCCTGGCGTTCGACCGCAGGGTCCGCGCACGCGTCGACTCGACGGCGAAGGGGAACCTCCTGGGCTCCCTGGTGACGGCCATGGCGCCGCTGGAGGCGGAGCTCATCGAGGCGGACTGGTCGCGGGTGCCCGCCCAGGTGCGTGCGGCCTCACCGCACCGCTCCCTCGTGGTGCTGCTGACGTCCCTGGACTCCGGCGCCGTCGAGGAGGGGCTGCTGCCCGCACTGCCGGGACTGACCGGACGTCACGTCGTCGTCGTGGCCTCGGTGCGCGACCCGAGGCTCGAGGAGATGGGTGCGGACCGCTCGACGGCCGCGGCCACCTACCGGGCGGCTGCGGCCGAACGCGCGCTCCTGGATCGCGCGGCCGTGGCGGACCAGATCCGGCTGCTCGGTGCGGAGGTGGTCGACGCGGTTCCCGCGGAGCTTCCGCCGCTGCTCGCCGACACGTACATCAGGCTCAAGGCAGCCGGGCGTCTCTGAGCGGGGGCGCCTCGAGCGACCCGGTTCACCCGGACCGCCATGCAACCGGTGGTCCCCGTGGTTGACTGGGTGCCCGAGCAAAGGAAGTGGGCGGCATGACCTCGATCTACCAGGAGGCGATGGGCAGCGACTTCGGCCGCCTGCAGCCGGAGCTGCGCGACTACTTCGGCCTCTCCACGGAGAGCGGCCTGTCGGGCCACGGGCGCGGGGTGTTCGATGTCGCCGGCTGCCCGGCCTGGTTCGCGCGCCCGGCGTTCCGGCTCACCGCGCTCGAGAACGCGTTCTTCCCCGAGTACGCCGGCGACGTACCGTTCACCATCCGGAACTACCCCCACGTCGACCCGTTCGGGCGCCCGGCCCTCACCGCCCGGCGTGAACTCGACTTCGGCACCACGTTGCGGATCTTCGAGGACACCACGTCCCTGCAGGACGGCATCCTGACCGACTACGTGGGCCGGCACCGCCGGATGGCCACGCTGCTGGCCTGCAGCGCCACCGACGAGGGGCATATCCGCATGGTGTCGTCACGGACCCGCGTCTTCGCGGGCGTGCGCCTCCCGCTGCCCGATGCCCTCGGGGCGCTCGCCTACGTGGAGCAGTGGTGGGACGACGCGGCGGGCTCGTTCCGCATCAAGACCCGCGTCGTGCACCGCCAGCTCGCGACCCTGCTCGTGTACGCCGGGCGGTTCGACTACGTCGTGGAGGAGTTCGACGGCGTGCTGCCCGTCGAGGCCCGGCCCGCGCGCTGGGAGCAGCGCGTCTGACGGCGTCCGGGAGGGTCGGCAGGGCGGATCAGCCCTCCGCCCGCACCTGCTCCAGCGCGTCGGCGACCTGCGCCATCCGGGCGACGGCCCGGACGGCGTCGGCGGGTGCCCGGCGGGACAGCCCCGGGAGTGTGGTCACCGTCAGCGCCGAGAGTGCCGTGACGGGCAGCCCGACCCGCCGCCAGGGGCCCAGCACGGACTCCACGAGGGTGCGGACCTGGAGGAGGTCCGCCGCGGGATCGAGGACCCCGAGCCAGAGCTCCCGGCCGGATTCGATGTCCTCCGCGAGCGCTTCCCAATGGCGATCGGGTATCCCCCGACCCTCCAGGCACAGCGCCGCCGTGCCGGCACGCGCCGCGTCGAGGACGACGTCGCCGCCGCCGGGGGCCAGCACGGTGCCGCGGGCTCCGGCGGCGATCGCCGACGCCGTCACGGAGTCCCACGCCTCGGTCGCCTCGCGCCGGTCGATCGCGCGAAGCGTCCGATAGCCGCTCGCCGTGGGCACGCGTCCGGCCAGGACGGCTCCGGCATCCGGCTCGTCGAGCTGGAGCACCAGCTCTGCTCCCCGGGCCACCGAGGTGACGCGGCGGACGAGGTCCGCGGCGCCCGCGGCGAGCGACTCGTAGAGCTCGCGGCGCGCCCCGGCGTCGACGAGGACCCGCTCGCCGTTGTGCAGGTGCACCCCCGCGGCGAGTGACAGCGGGCCCTGCAGGTGCAGCTTCAGGCGCGGCGCGGGCCGTTCTTCCGCGCCGGCGATGTCGCCGAGGGCATTGATGTCGGAGGACAGGGCCGACTCCGCCCGGCGCTGGTCGCGGCCCGGCCGCTGGACGAGCCGCCAGCCGTGCGGCTGCAGGTCGAAGGGAAGCTCGACGAGCATGCCGAGGGTCCGCCCGACGGCGTCGCTGCCGGGCCCGCGACCGGGCAGGGACGGCAGGAAGGGGAGGTTCGCACCGCCGAGCTCACCGCGGGCGGCGCGGTTCGCCTCGAGGGGATCGGTCCCCGGCCAGTCACCGGCAGCCGTGGCGCCGACGGGCCGCCGGTCGGCGTCAGTCATGGACGCCGTGCTCCCCTGCGGCACCGGTCGAGGACGTGTCGGCCGCGGGGCCGGTGGGGGGCTTGCGGTTCTCGGAGATCGCCTGGTGGTGCCGGATCACCTCGGAGATGATGAAGTTCAGGAACTTCTCGGCGAACGCCGGGTCCAGCTGCGCCTCCTCCGCGAGCATGCGGAGCCGGGCGATCTGCGCCGCCTCACGCTGCGGATCACCGGCGGGGAGGTCGTGTTCGGCCTTGAGGTGACCCACCCGCTGCGTCGCCTTGAAGCGTTCGGCCAGCAGGTAGACGAGGGTGGCGTCGATGTTGTCGATCGAGCTCCTCACCGAGAGCAGTTCGGCCATGACCTCGGGGGCCACGTCTCCTGCGAGTGAACTGGCTGCCGGGTCGAAGCCGCTGCGTGGGTGCGTCATGACTCCAGTCAAGCAGAAGCCGTGGGGCGTCCGGAAACCGCGACTAGCCCTGCAGGCCCGCCGGTTCGGGGCGGAGCGCGGAGCGCGCCGAGTCGATGGTCGCCTGCCCGAGGACGCGCGTGCCCTGGTACAGCACGACCGTCTGGCCCGGTGCCACGCCGCGCATGGGCTCGACCAGCCGGACCACGAGCTGCGGCGCGCCGTCGGCTGATCCGACGGAGGCGCGCGCCGCCACCGGGTCTCCGTGCGCCCGGACCTGCGCCATGCAGTCGAACTCCTCGCCGGTGAGCACCTCGTCGATGGGCAGGCCTGCCCAGGACACCTTGATCCCCCGCATCTCGTCGATGGCGAGCAGGTGCTCCGGTCCGACGACGACCTCGTTCTGCTTGGGCCGGATCTCGAGCACGAAGCGGGGCTTGCCGTCCGCCGCGGGGGTGCCCAGCTTGAGGCCGCGCCGCTGGCCGACGGTGAAGGCGTTCGCACCGGGGTGGCTGCCGATCTTCTCCCCGTCGACGTCGAGGATGTCGCCCTCCGTCAGGTCGATGCGCTCCTCGAGCCAGCCGCGGGTGTCCCCGTCGGGGATGAAGCAGATGTCGTGGCTGTCGGGCTTGTTCGCGACGGAGAGACCGCGCCGCTCGGCCTCCGCGCGGACCTCAGCCTTCGACGGCGTCTCGGCCAGCGGGAACATGGAGTGCCGGAGCTGCTCGTGGGTCAGGACACCGAGCACGTACGACTGGTCCTTCGCCCAGTCGGCCGCCCGGTGCAGTTCCGGATTGCCGTCGGCGTCCTCGACGACCTTGGCGTAGTGGCCGGTGCAGACGGCGTCGAACCCGAGCGCGAGGGCCTTCTCGAGCAGGGCCGCGAACTTGATGCGCTCGTTGCAGCGCATGCAGGGGTTGGGCGTGCGTCCCGCCGCGTACTCGGCCACGAAGTCGTCGACGACGTCCGCCTTGAAGCGCTCGGAGAAGTCCCAGACGTAGTACGGGATGCCGAGGATGTCGCAGGCGCGCCACGCGTCCCGCGAATCCTCGATGGTGCAGCAGCCGCGGCTGCCCGTCCGGAGCGTGCCGGGCATGCGCGAGAGCGCGAGGTGCACCCCGACGACGTCGTGCCCTGCCTCCACCGCGCGCGCCGCCGCCACTGCGGAGTCGACGCCGCCACTCATCGCTGCCAGTACCCTCATGAGAAAAAACCCGTTCCTGCTGTTCGGATGGATGATGCGTGTCCTGCCATGCCTGCGGCGCGCGCCCGTGCGTAGGCACCACCGATGGCGGCCACCACGGCGTCAACGTCGTCGGCGGTGGATGTATGCCCCAGGCTGAAGCGCTGGGCGCCCCGGGCCTCGTCCTCGCTCAGCCCCATGGCGAGCAGGACGTGGGACGGCCGCGGCACACCCGCCGTGCACGCCGAGCCGGTGGACGACTCGATACCCGCGAGGTCGAGGAGGAACAGGAGCGAATCCCCCTCGCAGCCGGGAAAGGTGAAGTGCACGTTGCCGGGCAGCCGTGTCCCCTCGGGTGCCGGGTGGTCCACGCCGCGGAGCACGGCCTGCGGCACCTCCCGGCGGATGCCGTCGATCAGGCGGTCCCGCAGCGCAGCCAACCGGGGGCCCTCGTCACCCAGGTGCGCGACGGCGTCGTCGGCCGCCGCGGCGAACGCCGCGATCCCCGCGCCGTCGAGCGTGCCGGACCGGATGTCCCGTTCCTGCCCTCCGCCGTGCTGTACCGGCGTGAGGGTGACGGCGCGCCCCACAAGAAGGGCGCCGACGCCCACGGTGCCGCCGATCTTGTGCGCGCTCACGGCCATGGTGGCGAGTCCCGAGTCCGCGAAGGAGACCGGGACGGACCCGAACGCCTGCACGGCGTCGCTGTGGACGGGCACGCCGTAGCGCGCGGCCTCCGCCGCGACGGCGTGGACCGGCTGGATGGTGCCGACCTCGTTGTTGGCCCACATGACGGTGACGAGCGCCGTCCGTTCCGGCGCCTCGGCCAGGGCTGCCCGCAGCGCCTCGAGGGAGACGACGCCGGTCCCGTCCACGGGAAGCCACACCACCTCGGCGCCCTCGTGGCGTTCGAGCCACTCGACGGTGTCCTGCACGGCGTGGTGCTCGACGGTGCTGCAGAGGATCCGGTTGCGTTCCGGGGCGGCGGCCCGCCGGGCCCAGTAGAGTCCCTTGATCGCGAGGTTGTCGGCCTCGGTCCCGCCGGAGGTGAAGACGACCTCGGACGCGTGTGCACCCGCGGCCGCTGCGATGGTCTCCCGTGCGTCCTCCACCGACCGCCGGGCACGCCGGCCCGAGCCATGGAGGGAGGAAGGATTACCGCTCCGGCTGAGTTCGCGGGTGAGGGCGGCGAGCGCCGGCGCCGAGATGGGCGTGGTCGCCGCGTGGTCGACATACACGGGCACATACCGATTCTACGGGCGCCACGCCGTACCGCCGATTCCGGTGGTCCGCGTCACGCACCGGACCACGAGCCGGGCACGCGGCCCGCGGTGGTAGAACTGCAGGGTGGACAGTCGTGCAGCGCCTCCGTCATCCTCCGGGACCTACCGTCCGGCGTTCCGCCACGCGGTGCGTGACTTCGGTCCCCGCACGCTGGACTTCGACCGCCAGGTCGCGCTCATGGCCGTCATCAACAGGACGCCGGATTCGTTCTACGACGGCGGGACGACCTTCGCGTTCCAGGCCGCCGTCGATGCGTCCCTGCAGGCGGTCGCCGACGGCGCGGACTGGGTGGACATCGGCGGAGCGCCCTTCGCGCCCGGCGACCCGATCCCGGCGTCGGAGGAGGCGGACCGCATCGTCCCCGTCATCAGCGCCGTGCGCGCGGCATCCGACGTCATCATCTCCGCCGACACCTTCCTGCCCGAGGTGGCCCGCCAGGCGCTGGCCGCAGGAGCCAGCGTCGTGAACGACACCACGGGGCTGCGGGACCCCGACATGGCGGCCGTGGTGGCCGAGGCCGGCGCCCACCTGGTCATCACGCACAGCCTGGCCGAGCCCCGCTCGGTGTACCCGCGGCCCACCTACGGCGACGTGGTCCGCGAGGTCGCGGACTTCCTCCTCCGGAAGGTGGACGACGCCGTGCGGCTCGGCATCCCCGAGGACCGGATCCTGCTGGACCCGGGCCACGACCTCAACAAGAACACACTGCACTCGCTCGAGATCACGCGCCGCTTCGCGGAGATCGCGGGCCTGGGCTTCCCCGCCCTGGCGGCGGTGTCCAACAAGGACTTCATCGGCGAGACCCTCGACAGGCCGAAGCGTGACCGCGTGGAGGGCTCGCTCGCGGCCGCCGTGATCTGTATCCTCGGCGGGGCCCGCGTCGTCCGCATGCACAACGTCCCCGCGTCCCGCGCCGCCGTGGACCTCACCGAGGCGGTCCTGGGGTGGCGGGAACCCGCCTACCTCCGGCACAACATGGGCGACGTCAACGAACCGGCGGCGCCGTGATCACCTCCCTCCTCCCGCCGTCGCCCGACGAGGTCGACGACGCCGCGCTGTACCGGGTCTACGCGTATCCCGCGATCGACCGGCCCTATGTCCGGTTCAACTTCGTCGCGGCCGCCGACGGTGCCGCGACGAGCGGCGGCCTCTCCG
>NZ_CP024915.1:1643852-1646405 GCF_002953615.1 Arthrobacter agilis
CCCCGCCCTGCTCGCCGTAGAAGGGCTGGTGCCCGGCATAGGCGGGGTGGGAGACCGACGGATCCTGGGCGGATCCGTGGTGCTGCCGATCGGACTGCCGGCCGTCCTGGTCCGCCGGCCGGCCGTCCCGCTGATCGGCTGACTGCCGGTTGTCCCGACCCGTCCCCCACGACGGCGGGTTCTGGGGCTGCGGAGGGAGCGGGCGTTCGGCGTCGCCCTGGAAGCCTGGCTGCTCGTTCATGGGAGGTCCTTTCGTTGCTGTTGACCACATCATGGCAACCTTCGCTGAGCCTCAAGCATGCATTCGCTGTGCGGTTTCTGAGAAGTTGCTGGAGCTGGGACGGTCGCCCCGGACGGGAGGTCCGGGCGTTCCCAGTATCCTCCGCCCTGCCCCCGTCCGATCCGGGGCCCCTTTCGCTAGGGGCATAGATGTGGTGGTGGACGCTCCCGGACCCCAACCATAGAATCGGGAGGACAGGGAGCCTCCGGCGTCCGCCGACCCCAGTCCTGGGACCGGTCGGGTCCGGGGGACATGCTGAAGGGTCGGAAATGCGAATGATGAGCAGGCGCACCCGCGTCTCTGCTGTCCTGGGCGCCGTCGTGGCGATTCCGTTGTTGTCGAGCACCGCGGCTCTGGCCGACGAACCGGTCACCTTCCCCTCCGGTGACTACGTCACCGACACCGCAGGGGTCCTCACTCCCGAGGAGGAGAGCCGGCTCGAGGCCGCGATCGAGGACCTGCGCTCGCAGGAGGGATTCACCGTACGGGTCGCCTACGTCGACACGTTCGAGAATCCGGCCGGAGCCGAGCAGTGGGCGTCCGCCACCGCCGGCCTCAACGCGTCGAGCGCCGACGAGGCGGTCCTCGCCGTCGGCGTGGAGCAGGGCGAGGCGGGGTACGCGCCGGGCAACCGATCGGAGATCGGCGGACAGGGCCAGGCGCTCTACGACGAGTACATCCAGCCCGAACTGCGCGCCGGCAACTTCGCCGAGGCCGGCCTCGCCGCCGTCGAGGGCACGGAGGATGCCCTGACGGGGACCGGTAACGGCGGAGCGGGAGGGACCACGACCGGCGGAACCACGACCGGCGGCAGCGCCCTCGGTGGACTGGCCCTCGTCGGCGGACTCGTCGCCGTCGCGGGCGCGGGAGGGTACCTGCTGCTCAAGAACCGCGGCGGTGGCAGTGCTCAGCGCAAACGCGAGGAATACGGCTACGGGCCCGTGCCCTCCGCCGAGGGCGAGGTGGTCGACCCGCTCGCCTCGTTGAGCGTCGAGGACCTGCGCAAGCGCGCCGGCAGCCTGCTCGTGGCGGCCGACGACGCCATCAAGTCCAGCGAGCAGGAACTGGGCTTCGCCGAAGCCCAGTACGGCAGCGAGGCCATCACCACGTTCTCGCAGGACATCGCCGCCGCCAAGCAGCACATGGGTGAATCGTTCAAGCTGCAGCAGCAGCTCGACGACCACATCCCGGACACGGAGCAGCAGCAGCGCCAGTGGCTCGGGGAGATCATCCGCCGCTGCGAGGACGTGAATGCCTCGCTGCAGGCGCACAAGGAGGACTTCGACGCCCTGCGTGAGCTCGAGCGCAACGCCCCCGAGGCGCTCCGCAGGGCGCAGTCCGCCGCGGCGGATGCGGGCCGCCGGTTCGAGGCGGCCGAGCAGTCCCTCCGGTCACTGCAGGGCCGCTACCTGGAGACGGCGACCTCCCAGGTCGCCGACAACATCGAGCAGGCTCGGGAGCGCCTCTCCTTCGTCGAGAGCGCCGCCTCCGAAGCGCAGTCGCGCATGGCCGCCGGTGACACCGGACGGACCGTCGTCGCGGTGCGTGCAGCCGAGGAGGCGGTCCACCAGAGCACCGTCCTCCTCGATGCCATCGACAAGCGGGCCGACGAACTGGCCGGGGCCGAGCGCGAGCTCGAACGTGCGCTCCCCGAGGCGGAGCAGGACCTCGCGCAGGCGGCGGCGATGGACCGCGCCGGCCAGTACCGCGACCTCGCCGGTCCCGTCGCCGCCCTCCAGGCCGCCGTCACGACCGTCCGGCAGGAGCGCCAGAACGCGCGCAGCAATCCGCTCGCCCTGCTGCAGCGCCTCGAAGCCGCGCACGCCCAGCTCGATGCAGCCCTCGGCGGCGTCCGCGACCAGGCCGAGAACTCCCGTCGCGCCCAGGACTCGCTGCAGCACGCGATCATCGCCGCGCAGTCGAGCATCTCGGGCACGGCCGACTACATCCGGGCGCGGCGCGGCGGCGTCGGCAGTGAGGCGCGTACGCGTCTCGCCGAGGCGGAACGCAACCTCGACCACGCCGTCGACCTCCAGCGATCCGATCCCGTGACCGCGCTCTCCCACGCCCAGCAGGCAGCTCTGCTCGCCGACCACGCCGCGCAGCTCGCGGAACAGGACGTCGAGGGCTTCGGCCGCGGTGGGATGGGGATGGGCGGCATGTACGGGAGACGGGGCGGCGACGGCATGGGCGGGGCCCTGCTCGGCGGCATCCTGCTCGGGTCCATCCTCAACGGCGGCGGCTTCGGCGGTGGGTTCGGTGGCGGTTACGGC
>NZ_CP024915.1:1646666-1652832 GCF_002953615.1 Arthrobacter agilis
GCGGTGGAGGCGGTTTCGGCGACTTCGGAGGTGGCGGCGGCGACTTCTAGGCCGCTCCGACAGCCTCCCGCAGCAGACTCAGAGACTATTTCCGAAGAATCGAAAGGAAAATCAATGGTAAAGCAGTCAATTTTCGGCAGGATCGCCCAGCTCACCCGAGCCAACATCAATGCTCTGATCGACCAGGCCGAGGATCCGCAGAAGATGCTCGACCAGATGGTCCGCGACTTCACCAACAGCATCGCCGAGGCCGAGAGCGCCGTCGCGCAGACCATCGGCAACCTGCGGATGATGCAGGACGACTACAACGAGGACGTCGAGAACGCACGCAGCTGGGGCAACAAGGCCCTCGCGGCGTCCCGCAAGGCGGACGAGTACCGCACGTCCGGCGACACGGCCGACGCACAGAAGTTCGACAACCTGGCGAAGGTGGCCATCCAGCGCCAGATGGCGGCGGAGAACGAGGCGAAGGGTGCCGAGCCGACCATCGCGTCGCAGACGGAGATCGTCGACAAGCTCAAGGACGGCCTCAACCAGATGAAGGGCAAGCTCGGCGAGCTCACGGCCAAGCGGGACCAGCTGATCGCCCGCGCCCGCACGGCCCAGGCGCAGCAGCAGGTGCACGACGCCGTCAAGAGCATCGACTTCATGGACCCGACGAGCGAGGTGGGCCGTTTCGAGGAGAAGATCCGGCGCGAGGAGGCGAAGGTCCGCGGACAGCAGGAGCTCGCGTCGTCGAGCCTCGACGCGCAGTTCGAGAGCCTCGAGGACCTCGGGGAGCAGACCGAGATCGAGGCACGCCTCGCTGCCCTGAAGTCCGGTTCCGGCTCGCAGTCCGCGATCGGACAGGGCGCGGGAACCGCCACGGACGCCAAGACACCGTCCACGACGGGCGAGATCACCTACTGATCGGGCCCGAACCCGGTCGGCACGCCAGGGGAACCGCAGCCATCGGCTGCGGTTCCCCTGCTGGTGCAGGAGCCCGCGTGTCGGTGCACGCGGGTAGATTGAGCAGATGGCTGTGACACTGGTGTGGTTCCGTGACGACCTGCGCGTCTCCGACAATCCGGCGCTTGCGGCCGCTGCCGAGAGCGGGGACGACGTCGTCGCCTGTTACGTGCTCGACGAGGACACCGAGGGCATCCGTCCGCTGGGCGGTGCCTCCAGATGGTGGCTCCACCACTCGCTCGCGGCACTGACCGCGTCCCTCGCGGAACTCGGCGTGCCGCTCGTCCTGCGGCGCGGCCCGGCGGGAGAGGTCCTGCCGCGACTGGTGGACGAGTGCTCCGCCCGTGCCGTCGTGTGGAACCGCCGCTACGGCCTGGTCGAGCGCACCACGGACGCGACCCTGAAGGCCGCCTTCGCCGACGACGGCCTCGAGGTGACGAGCTTCCAGGCGAACCTGATGTTCGAGCCCTGGGAGGTCACGTCGGGCTCCGGCGAGGCCTACAAGGTCTTCACGCCCTTCTGGCGGGCCTGCCTGTCCTTCCGCCCTCCCCGCAGGCCGCTCTCCGCGCCGGACCGCCTGCACGGCCCCGCGCCGGCCTCGGACGACCTCGGCGCCTGGGGCCTGCTTCCGACGTCGCCGGACTGGGCCGAGGGCCTCCGCCGCACCTGGACGCCGGGAGAGGCCGGCGCGCACGCCCGGCTCGACGACTTCCTCGACGGCGCCGCCTCCGGGTACAAGGACAACCGCGACCGCCCGGGGGTGCAGGGCACCAGCATGCTGTCGCCGCACCTGCGGTTCGGCGAGATCAGCCCCTTCGAGGTCTGGCACGCGGCCCAGGACCATCAGGACAGTTCGACGGCCGAGGACATCCGCGTCTTCGGTTCCGAGCTCGGCTGGCGCGAGTTCAGCTGGCAGCTCCTGTACTTCAATCCCGAGCTCGCCACCGTGAACTACCGGCCCGAGTTCAACGCCTTCGCCTGGGAGAGCTCCACGAGGTCGGAGCTGGAAGCCTGGCAGCGTGGACGGACCGGCTACCCGCTGGTCGATGCCGGCATGCGCCAGATGTGGGAGATCGGCTGGATGCACAACCGCGTCCGCATGGCGACGGCGTCCTTCCTCATCAAGAACCTCCTGATCGACTGGCGTGTGGGCGAGAAGTGGTTCTGGGACTGCCTCGTCGATGCCGACGCGGCGAGCAATGCAGCGAGCTGGCAGTGGGTGGCCGGATCCGGAGCCGATGCCAGCCCCTACTTCCGCATCTTCAACCCCGTCCTGCAGAGCAGGAAATTCGATCCCGAGGGACGGTACCTCGTGCGGTTCGTGCCGGAACTGGCGGACGCGGACAACATCCACGAGCCGTGGAAGGGGACGGCCCCGGGCTATCCCGATCCCGTCGTCGACCTCAAGGAGAGTCGCCAGCGGGCCCTGAGCGCCTACAAGGCCCTGTCGGAGGGCTGACCGGCCTGAGTTACTCCCCCGACCCTGGTAACGCCCCCCGACAGCGGTGCCGGGGGCGCGGGAGGGGTGTATCGGACCGGACGTCGGCCGGGACCTGCGGCGGGGCAAACGAAAAGTCCGGCCCACCGAGTGGTGGACCGGACTTCTTTTCGTTGCGGGGACAGGATTTGAACCTGTGACCTCTGGGTTATGAGCCCAGCGAGCTACCGAACTGCTCCACCCCGCGGCGTGTAACTAACGTTACCGGCCGCGGGGCCAAGAGGCAAATCGAGCAGCTGCCCGGCCTCCGAGGACTACTCCCCGGTGGTCCCCGAGACACGCTCCTCGGCGTCCAGCGCCCGCTGCAGCGCGTCCTGCAGGCGGTCCTGCGCTTCGCCGTAGGCTGCGAAGTCACCGTCGGCGAGAGCTTCGTTGCCATCCTGGATCGCCGTGTTGGCATCGTCGAGCGCGGTCCGGAGGTCGGCCCCGGGGTCACCCGTGGCACCGCCGGGGGTTCCGCCCTCGGACGGGGTCGGCGTGGGCGTCGGCGTGGCGCCCTCGCCCTCACCCTCCACCGGAGGCGTCGCGGGATCCTCCGGAGTCTCGCCCACGTTCTCCTGGTCGCCCGTCGTCGCTCCCGACTCGCCGCCGAACACCTGGTCCAGTGCCTCGGCGAGGGTCGGCGCGAAGCCGACGTTGTCACCGAAGCTCACGAGGACCCGACGAAGGACGGGGAAGGACGAGCTGCCCGAGGACTGCACGTAGACCGGCTGGACGTAGGCGATCCCGCCGCCGATGGGCAGGGTCAGCAGGTTGCCGTTGATGACCTCGGACGCACCCTGGCGCAGCAGGTTGAGCTCCTGCGAGACGGTGGTGTCCGAGTTGAACAGGTTCTGCGCCTGGCCGGGGCCGACCACGGAGTCACGGCCCGAGCTGTCCAGCAGGGTCAGTCGGCCGTAGTTCTCGCTCTTGACGCCGTCCTCGCCCGTCCCTGCGTCGCCGTTCGCCGCGAGGAAGCCGTAGAGCACGTTCCTCGGGGTCTGGCCGGCGGGCACGAAGGGGATGTACGGCGTGGTCAGCGAGAACGCGGCCTCCTCCTGGTTGGGCATCTGCAGCGTCAGGTAGAACGGCGGCTGGCGGTCCGTCGCCGCCGTCGTCGCCGCGCCGTCGGCGCTCTCCCCCGGATCGGCCGGTACGTTCCACGCCTCGCTGTTGTTGTAGAACTCGTCCGTCGAGGTGACGTGGTAGCGGGCGAGCAGCTCGCGCTGCACCTTGAAGAGGTCCTCCGGGTAGCGGACGTGCGCCATCAGGTCGGCCGACATCTCGCTGAAGGGCTGCAGAGAGGACGGGTAGACGTTCTGCCACGACTTCAGGACCGGATCCTGGTCGTCCCAGGCGTACAGGCTGACCGAGCCGTCGTAGGCGTCGACCGTGGCCTTGACCGCGTTGCGGATGTAGTTGACCTGTTCCGCGGGCAGTGCGGTGGCGAGGCCCTCGGCCGTCTGCGAATCCTGTGTCGCCGATTCCAGTTCCTGCTGCGTCGAGTACGGGAAGTTGGCGCTGGTGGTGTAGCCGTCGATGATCCACTTCACGCGCCCGTCGACGATCGCCGGGTAGCTGTTGCCGTCGAGCGTCAGGTACGGAGCGACCTTGCGGACGCGCTCCACGGGATCACGGTCGTAGAGGATCTGGGACTCGCTGTTGACCTGGTTGGACAGCAGGAGGTCGGTGGACTGGAACTTCAGCGCGTACACGAGGCGGTTGAAGGCGTTGCCCACATTCGGCCCGCCCTCGCCGCTGAAGGTGGTACGCGATTCGTCGTCGGAGTTCTCGTTCTGCGGGCGGTCGATCTCGGCCGGCGCCTGCCCCTCGGGTGCGCCCACGACGGAGTACTCGGGAGAATCCTCGCCGAAGTAGATGCGCGGCTCGTAGGTGGACTCGTCACCGAGCACACCCGTGGAGGGGATGCCGGACTGCAGGAAGGACGGGCGGCCATCGGGCTGCACGGTCGAACCGGCGGCGGCCACCACGCCGTAGCCGTGGGTGTAGAAGACGTGCTCGTTGACCCAGCCCGCGGGGACACCGTTGGTGTCGAGCTCACGGACCGCGATGACGGTGTCCTGCACCTCACCGTCGATCTCGTACCGGTCGACGTTGAGCGTCTCCGGGAACTGGTAGTACTGGCGGAACTGCTGCAGCTGGCTGAACGCGTCGGAGACGAGGTTCGGATCGAGCAGGCGGATGTTCGCCGTCGTCTCGCCGTCGTCGCCCAGGGCTCCCGCCTGCGGGACGTCCTCGGGGTTGTAGGCCTCGACCTCGACGGCGTCCAGTCCGTACGCCTCGCGCGTCATGTCGATGTTCCTGTCGATGTACTCGCCCTCGAGGCTGAGCTCGGACGGGCGTACCTGGAATCGCTGGACGACGGAGGGATAGACCCCGCCCGCGAGGAGGGCGGTGATGATGAGCATCGCGGTGCCGATCAGCGGCAGGCGCCAGCGGCCGATGAACGCGGAGGCGACGAAGAGGACCGCCACGATGATGGCGGCGACGGCGAGGATGGCCTTGGTGGGGATGACCGCATTCACGTCGGTGTAGAGCGCACCGGCCCAGGTGCCCTGGTTGAGCAGCGTGTCGTAGCGGTCCAGCCAGTAGTTGACGCCCTGGAGCACGAGGAAGAGCGCCGCGACGACGGCGATCTGGATCCGGGCCGCCTTCGTGGTGAAGAGGCCCTTCTCCTCGAGCCGGATGCCGCCGTAGAGGTAGTGCGTGAGGACGGTCGCGATCGCACTGATGATCACGACGCTGATCAGGAAGCCGGTCACGAAGCTCAGGAACGGCAGCGTGAACATGTAGAACGCGTAGTCCATGCCGAACTCCGGATCGGACTTGCCGAACGGCTCCTGATTGACGAAGAGGAGCACCTCCTGCCACTGGGAGGACGCGGCCGTGCCGGCGAACGCACCGAGGACCACGGGGATACCGAGCATCAGCAGGCGGCGGATCGGCTCGAGCTGCGCCTGGTAGCGGTTCAGGTTGTCCTGGATGGCACTGTCGGGGGCGTAGATCGGCCGGCTCCTGAACGCGATGCGCAGGCTGAAGAAGACCGCGCCCGCCATCACGAGGAACGCGACGAGGAACAGGACGATCCGCGACAGGTTCTCGGTGACGAACACCTCGAGGAACCCGAGCTGCTGGTACCAGAGCACGTCCGCGTAGACCTGGGACAGATAGACGAAGGCGATGACGATCACCGCCACGACGATGATCGTCGGGATCAGCGGGCTGCGGCGCCGGCTTCTTGCTGCACTTGCTGGGCTCGGCCTACTGCCGAACGGACGGTCTGGTCCGGATGTCACATCTACCTCATCGTTAGCTGCTGCGGGTCACGATGACCGGTCTTCCGCTCCGCTCCCCAGCCCGGACACGGGCAGAAGACAGCGTGCAGTCACGCCCTTCGTGGTTTCATTCTGCCCTGTTCACGTCTGGCCCGACCAATTAGGTTCCCGTCGTCTGCGCACCCGCCCGGGATCGTTCCTGAACTGTGTCCTCCGGACACGTCGGCGCCTCCGCTCAGCAGGAGGGCAGCCCGGCCGGGACCCCGCCCGCTCCCAGGGCCTCGACGGCATCCACGGCGTCCTCGAGCGTCCCGACCTTCACGACCGTCAGGCCGTCGGGGATGTTGCCGGTCACCTCGTCGCAATTGGCTGCGGGCGCGAGGAAGAACTCGGCGCCGCCGGACCGTGCTCCCACGAGCTTCCAGAACAAGCAGTTCGACGTCGG
>NZ_CP024915.1:1652932-1655107 GCF_002953615.1 Arthrobacter agilis
GTCCTCCTCGATCTCGACGACGGCGGCCCGCCGCGAGAACGTCGGCTTCACCAACGGCTACGACTTCGGCTACATGGCCGTCGTCACGAAGAACGGCTCCTCGGTGAGCGGCTTCGACTCCCTCTCGGAGAGCACCCGCATCGGCGTGGTCCAGGGCACCGTCCAGGACGACTACGTCTCCAACACCCTCGGCCTCGAGCCCGTGCGCTTCCCGGACTACAACACGGTGTACGCCAACGTGAAGAACGGGCAGGTGGACGCCTGGGTCGCCCCGTCGCAGCAGGCCACCGGCCAGGTGAAGGAGGGCGACGACACCACGATCGCCGAGACCATCATCAACACGGAGAACTTCACGGCGTACGCGGTCAACAGCGAGAACCAGCCCCTCATCGACGCCCTCAACGCGGGCCTCGACGCGGTGATCGCCGACGGCACCTGGTCCGAGCTCACCAAGGAGTGGTACCCGGACCGCGAGATGCCCACTGACTGGAAGCCCGGCAGCAAAGCCGTGGACGTAAAGTAGCCGGCCCTGCATGGATGCCCTCGAACAGCTCGGCAAGACGTTCTTCGACTGGGAGGCGATGGCCGCGGTCCTGCCGGACCTCCTGACCGTCGGACTGCCCAACACCCTCCTGCTCGCCCTGGCCTCGGGGATCATCGGGACGATCGTCGGCATGCTCCTCGCGATCATGGGGATCTCCCGCAACCGGGTGCTCCGGTGGATCGCACGCATCTACACGGACATCTTCCGCGGCCTCCCCGCCGTCGTGATCATCCTGCTCATCGGACTGGGCCTCGGGCCCATCCTCCGGCAGGTCACGGGCAGCACCAGCCCCTACCCGCTGGGCATCCTCGCCCTGTCGCTGATCGCCTCGGCCTACATCGGGGAGATCTTCCGCTCCGGTATCCAGAGCGTGGAGAAGGGGCAGCTGGAGGCCTCGCGTGCACTGGGCTTCAGCTACGGCGCATCCATGCAGCTCGTGGTGGTGCCCCAGGGCGTGCGGCGCGTGCTGCCCGCCCTGGTCAACCAGTTCATCTCGCTCATCAAGGAGTCGTCGCTCATCTACTTCATCGGCCTCGTCGCCAGTGAACGCGAGCTCTTCCGGGTGGGCAACGACGCCGCGAGCAACACCGGCAACCTCTCGCCCCTGATCGCGGCCGGCGTGCTCTACCTGTGCCTGACCATCCCGCTGACGCACCTGGTCAACTTCATCGACACCAGGCTCCGCGTGGGCAGGAAGCAGAAACCGGAACCGGACGAACTGGCCGCGGTGATTCCGACGAGCGGAGGAGCGAAGGCATGAAGACCATCGAATCGGGAACACTGACGGGCAAGGGCCTGCACCTGTCCTTCGGGTCCAACCACGTGCTGCGCGGGATCGACCTGCACGTGGAACGGGGGACGACGGCGTCGGTCATCGGGCCGTCCGGCTCCGGGAAGTCCACCCTGCTGCGTGTCCTCAACCGGCTGATCGAACCCGACCAGGGCGATATCCTGCTCGACGGCCGCTCCGTCCTCAAGGACAACCCGGACGAGCTGCGCCGCCGCATCGGCATGGTGTTCCAGCAGTTCAACCTCTTCCCGCACAAGACCGTGCTGGACAACGTGTCCCTGGCGCTGCGCAAGCTCCGGAAGATGTCCGCCGGCGAAGCACGGGAGAAGGCCCTCGCCCAGCTCGACCTGGTGGGCCTCAAGCACAAGGCCGACGTCCGGCCGGGCAACCTCTCCGGCGGGCAGCAGCAGCGCGTGGCGATCGCCCGGGCGCTGGCCATGGACCCCGAGGTGATGTTCTTCGACGAGGCCACGTCCGCGCTGGACCCGGAGCTCGTGAAGGGCGTCCTCGCCCTCATGGCGGACCTCGCCTCGGCGGGCATGACCATGGTCGTCGTCACGCACGAGATGGGCTTCTCGCGCAACGTCTCGGACACCGTGACGTTCATGGACGGCGGCGTCGTCGTGGAGTCGGGACCACCGTCCGCGATCTTCGACGACGCGCAGACGCCCCGCCTGAGGTCGTTCCTCTCGGACGTCCTCTAGCGGTCCTGCCGGGGCCGGGATCCGCTCGCATGCCACAGGGGCTCCGCATCCGCGGAGCCCCTGTGGCATGTCCGGCGCCTCCCGGTCAGGCGAGGATAAAGTTCCAGGTCCCGGCCAGGACGGCCGCCGCTACCGCA
>NZ_CP024915.1:1655207-1655276 GCF_002953615.1 Arthrobacter agilis
GGCGGCTCGAGGACCGCCATCCGGCCGAGATGCCGCACCGCCTCGCCGGACAGTGCGGCGCCGGCCTGC
>NZ_CP024915.1:1655376-1666978 GCF_002953615.1 Arthrobacter agilis
GGGTCCTGGGCGAACTTGCGCAGCTCGGCGACGAGGGCGCGCAGCGTGACCGGTCGCAGGACCTCGGTCCGTGCCCGCTCGGCGGTGCCGGGAGGAAGCGGATCCAGGACGTCGAGGAACTGGGACGGCTGCTCGTCCTGGGACGCGACCGCGCAGCACACCAGCTCCTGGGTGGCGCGGGACACGGCGAGGGAGAAGGTGCGCAACTCGTCGAAACGGATGTCCTGCAGCAGGGACACGGGGTCCCGGTTGCTCCGGAACGACTCGCCGTAGTCGAGCAGCGCGCGCAGCTCACCGGATCCGAGGAGCTCGCCGCGCAGCCTGAGGTTCGGCCAGACACCGTCCTGCACACCGGCGACGATCACGAGGGGCCAGTGACGACCGGCCGCACTCGCGGGCGTGAGCACCGACACCGAGGCCTGGCGGGTGGTGCGCTGCGCGAGGGTGTCCATGGGAATGTCCTGGCTGAGGATGTAGTCGAGGAACAGGCCCGGATCCGCACCCGGCATCTGTTCGACGAAGCGTTCCGCCGTGTGGAACAGGGCCATCATCGCGTCCAGGTCCCGATCGGCGCGCGTCGACGACGGGCCCTCCGACAGGGCCGCGCCCGACCACTGCTGTGCGAGGCCGGAGGCCGACCAGAGCGCCCACAGGACGGTCTCCGGATCGCTCCCGGGATCGGCGGCCGCCGCCCTCCCCGCGTCCAGCATCCGGTGCAGGCGCCGCACGGGGGCACCCTCGGAGGGCAGCGCGGCGATCTCCTCGGGCGAGGCGAACAGGGCTGTCAGGAGCTCGTCGCTCGTGCGGCCCCCGCCCTGCTGCAGTTCCGTACGCCGCAGGACCTGGCGGAGGCGTCGGAGGTCCAGGCTGCCCGCGCCGCCGATACGCGACGTGAGCAGCGAGATGCACAGCTCGGTGTCGAGCTCACCGCGTCCCACGACCACCGCGTACAGGTCCAGCAGCGGACGGACGGCGGGTTCCTCCCGGATGGCCGTCTCCGCCGCGGGCACGTTGACGGCGATGCCCTGCGCCGTCAGGAAGCGCTGCACCGCGGACACCTGTGCGCCGTTCCGGACGATGACGGCGATGTCGTCGAGGCTGCGTCCGCCGAACAGATGGGCCTCGAGCACCCGCTGCGTGACGAAGCGCTGCTCGTGGAAGGCGCTGTCGAGCACATGGGCGGACACCGTCGGGCCGGGCGCCCCGCGCCCCGCCGTCACGTCGTCGGGCGCGGCGTCCTGGCGTGGATGCTGCCGGGCGTCCGCGTCCGCGTCGGCGTCCTCCGGCCGGTGCGGATGGGACCGGTAGGCGGTGCTCACGCCCGTGGTCGAGATGCGCGCGGCGACATTGCTCCAGGCCTCGGCCAGCCGGCCGTGCAGCGTGAGCGACGCGGGCAGGGTCACCGTCGTCAGGCCGCCGCCCCGCCGGAAGAGCGTGGAGAGACGCCCGGTCAGTTCGGGACGGGCTCCGCGGAAGCCCTGTGCCACGGTGTCGGGGCAGGAGGTGACGACGACGTCCTTTCCCGCTCCGATGAGGCCCAGCAGTGCGTGGACGGCGGGATTCGCCTCCTGGTAGTCGTCGACGAGCACGAGCTGCAGGCGTCTGCGCTCCCTGTCGAGGAAGTCGCGGTCGGTCTCGAGGAGCGCCCGTGCCGCCGTGAGGATTCCCGCCGGGTCGAAGGCCTCGGGCATGCGGAGGTCGAGGACGTCGCGGTATTCGCGGTACAGCGCGGCCGCCGCCACCCAGTCCGGCCGGTCGAACCGCTCGCCCCAGGCCGCCAGGTCGTCGGCCGGCACGCCGTACTCGCTCACGCGGTCGAACAGGTCGCGGATCTCCTGCCGGAAGCCCCGCGTCGGCAGCGCGAGGGCCAGGCTCGCGGGCCAGGTGAGCTCGGGGGCTCCGTCGCGTCCGTGCCCCGAGAGGAGTTCCTTGATGATGAGGTCCTGCTCGGCCCCGGACAGGAGCCGGGGCGGCCTCGTGATGGCGGGGGTGCGGCCCTCGGCCCGGGCGCGGCGGATGAGATCGAAGGCGTAGGAGGCCCAGGTGCGGGCAGGGGCGGTGCTGATGCTGCGCTCGAGCTTGGCGGTCAGCTCGTCGCGGAGCCTCGTCGCGGCGGCACGCGTGGGGCCGAGGAGGAGGAGCCCCTCGGGATCCACGCGCCCCTCCCCGATCCGCAGGACCGCGAGGTCCGTGAGCAGCGAGGACTTCCCGCTCCCGGGGGCGCCGAGGACCAGGACCTGGCCGGAGACGTCCCGCAGCGACTCGAGGACGGCGTCGTAGCCGTGCGCCGGGTCCGCTGCGGGCCCGGCGACGGTAGTGCCGGAGGACGCCGTCGGGGCGTCATGGAGCGTGCTGGTCATGGTCCTAGACCATCACATCCCACGGACAATCGAGGGCATGCGCGGGGGTGTCCTGTATTACTGCCCGGCGTGGCTCAGGGACGCGCCGACAGCGGCCACCAGGGCCAGTTCCCCGACGGACGGCGACCACCGCGCACGCCCCAGGTCGACGCGGTAGTCCTCCGGGTCCGACGGCACCGACGGCACCGACAGAGGGGTGCCCTCGGCGTCGTAGCGTGCACGGGCCTCCAGTTCCAGTCCGCGGGGCGGCAGCCCTCCGGCCCGGAGGACGCGCCACCACGGGACGGCGCGGGTGCTGCGCGACAACGCCCTCCCCACCTGGCGCGGCCCGCCCGCCTCCAACAGTTCGGCGACGTCGCCGTAGGTCAGGACCATGCCCTGCGGGATCAGTTCGGCGATGCGCAGGACCGCCTCCGCGTACACCGCGGGATCACCGTGCCGGCGGTGCACAGGACCGGGGACGACGGCGTCGCTGCGGGCAGGAGCGACGCCATGGACTCGTGGCTGCATCCGCCAACCCTAGCCCGGCCCGCGGAACGGGGCGCCGGGGCCGTTTGGTCGGACCCCGCCGGTACCGTGGGGCCATGACCAGCTGGCATGAGTGTCCGAGGGCCGCCTTCGACCTCGAGACGACGGGACGGGACCCGCTGACGGCCCGGGTCGTCACCGCGACCATCGTGCTCGTCGACGGCGCCGGGGAGGTGCTCGAGCACCACGAGTGGCTGGCGGATCCGGGCATCGAGATCCCGGACGACGCCGCTGCGATCCACGGGGTCACGACGGCCCACGCCCGGGCGAACGGCCTGCCCGCCGCCGAGGTGGTCCGCGGCATCGCCGCGGTCCTCGCCCGGCTCTTCACCGCCGGCGTGCCCGTCCTCGCCTTCAACGCGCGGTACGACTTCACGGTGCTCGCGCAGGAGGGCCGCCGCCACGCCGTGGCGGTCCCCCCTCCCATGCCGGTGATCGATCCGTTCATCCTGGACAAGCAGGCGGATCGTTACCGGCGCGGCAAACGGACGCTGACGGCGCTCTGCGAGCACTACGGCATCCGGTTCGAGAACGCCCACACCTCCGCGGCCGACGTCCTCGCGACGCTGCAGGTGGCGAGGGTCCTCGCCGAACGGTACGCCTTCCTGCGCCGGCCCGCCGTTGAGCTCCACACTGCGCTGATCGGCTGGGCCGAACGTCAGGCCGCCGGCTTCGAGGAGTACCTGCGCCGGACGGAACCGACCGCGGTGATCGAACGGGCCTGGCCGGTCGTCGAGCCCGACGTACCCGGCGTCGAGCCTGCCGGACACGCTGTCGGACCCGCCATCGAGACTGTCCGGCCCGCCGACGCCGCGACTCCGCCGCTGCATCCGGTGGCCACTCCCGCCTGACCGCCCGGCTAGTCGACCGGGACGGCCTCGGCTGCCGCCCGCGCCGCCGCGGGAAGCGCAGCGTGGATGCGCTCCATCGCCGCGTCGTCGTGCGCCGCGGAGAGGAACCAGGCCTCGTACACCGAGGGCGGCAGGTACACGCCGGAGTCGAGCATGGAGTGGAAGAACGGCCCGTAGCGGAACACCTCCTGTCCCTGCGCGTCGGCGTAGTTCCACACGCCGTGCTCGGCGGTGCCGAACGCGACGCTGAAGAGGTTCCCCGCCCGCTGGATCGAGTGGTCGACGCCGGCCTTCGACAGTTCCGCCGACAGGGCGTCGCCCACCTCGAGCGAGCGGGCGTCGACGTGCCGGTAGACGTCCTGCGTGGCCGCCGTGAGGGTGGCGACGCCTGCCGCCATGGCGATCGGGTTGCCGGACAGGGTGCCGGCCTGGTAGACCGGGCCGATCGGAGCGAGGTAGTTCATCACGTCCGCGCGACCGCCGAGCGCCGCCGCGGGGATGCCGCCGCCGATCACCTTGCCGAAGGTCAGCAGGTCGGGCGTCCACGGGTGCTCCGCGTCGTCCGCCCCTCCGGTGAGCTTCCAGTAGCCACCGGCATGCGTGCGGAATCCGGTCATGACCTCGTCCACGATGAACAGGGCCCCGTGCTCGGAGGTGATGCGGCTGAGGAAGGCGTTGAAACCGGGAGCCGGGGTCACGACCCCCATGTTCGCGGGGGCCGCTTCCGTGATGACGGCGGCGATACGCTCGCCGTGCGTGCGGAATGCCTCCTCGACGGCCTCGACGTCGTTGTAGGGCAGGACGAGGGTCTCCGCCGTCGTGGCCTCCGTGACACCGGCCGAACCGGGCAGCGCGAGGGTCGCCACGCCGGAACCGGCGGACGCGAGGAGGCTGTCCACGTGCCCGTGGTAGCACCCGGCGAACTTCACGATCAGGTTGCGCGACGTGAAGCCGCGCGCCAGGCGTACCGCCGTCATGGTGGCCTCGGTACCGGTGGACACCATGCGCAGGAGTTCGACGGCGGGCACGCGTTCCTTCACCAGCTGGGCGAGGTCCGCCTCGGCGGGCGTCGAGGCACCGAAGGTGAGTCCGTGGTCGACGGCGCGATGGACGGCCGCGATGACGTCCGGGTGGGAATGCCCGAGCAGGGCCGGTCCCCACGAGCAGACGAGGTCCACGTACTCCGTGCCGTCGGCGTCGGTGACGTAGGCCCCGTGGGCGTCGACGAGGAAGCGCGGGGTACCGCCGACGGACCCGAAGGCCCGCACGGGCGAATTGACGCCGCCGGGCATGAGGGCGCGGGCGCGTTCGTACAGGTTCTCAGAAGTCGTCATGACGGTCCTTGGCTGGTTCTAGTGGTCGGTCTCGTCGAGCCAGAGCGCGAGCTCCGAGGCCCAGTAGGTGAGGATCATCTGTGCGCCGGCGCGCTTGATGCCGAGCACGGACTCCTCGATGGCGCGGCGGCGGTCGATCCAGCCGTTGGCGGCCGCGGCCTCGATCATCGCGTACTCCCCCGAGATCTGGTAGGCGGCGACGGGGACGGGCGACATCTCTGCGACGTCGGCCAGGATGTCCAGGTAGCTCATGGCCGGTTTGACCATCACCATGTCGGCGCCCTCCTCGAGGTCGAGCTCGACCTCGAGGATCGCTTCCCGGCGGTTCGCCGCGTCCATCTGGTAGGTCCGGCGGTCACCCGTGAGCTGGGAGTCGACGGCCTCGCGGAACGGTCCGTAGAACGCGGAGGCGTACTTCGCCGCGTAGGCGAGCACCGCGGTGTCCTGGTGCCCGGCCTCGTCGAGCGCCTGGCGGATGACGGCCACCTGGCCGTCCATCATGCCCGACGGGCCGAGGACATGCGCACCGGCCCTCGCCTGCTCCACGGCCATCTGCGCATAGAGTCCGAGCGTCGCGTCGTTGTCCACGGAGCCGTCGGCCGCGAGGACGCCGCAGTGCCCGTGATCCGTGAACTCGTCGAGGCACACGTCACTCATCACGACGAGGGCGTCGCCCACCTCGGAGCGGACATCCGCGATCGCGCGGTTCAGGACGCCGTCCGGGTCGATGCCCGCGCTGCCCGTCGCATCACGGTGCGCGGGGATGCCGAAGAGCATGATGCCGCCGACGCCGCGCTCCACGGCTTCCGACGCCGCGCGCCTGAGGGAGTCCGTGGTGTGCTGCACCACGCCGGGCATGGACAGGATGGGAACAGGCTCGTCGAGTCCTTCCCGGATGAAGGCGGGCAGGATCAGCTCGGACGGATGGACACGGTACTCGGCGACCATGCGTCGCATGGCCGGCGTCGAGCGCAGCCTCCGCGGGCGGTGCTGGGGGAAACTCATGGCTGATCTCCGTTCAGTGGTGCGGGTGCAGGTAGGTGGGTTCGGCCCGGGAGAAGGCCTCCCGGACGGCCCGGGCGATCCCCTGCGGTGTGGGTTCCGCCGCCGTCGCTCCCGGCTCCCAGCCCTGCGCGCGCAGGGCTGCGGCCGTCGTGCGCCCGATGGCGACCGGGAAGAAGGCGAGTGGCCCGCTCCCCAGCTTTTCATGGAACTGCCGGACCGTGCTCGGCGCCGTGAAGACGACGGCGGGGTGGACAGCATCGGCGGCCAGCGCGGCGAGATCCCGACGGGACAGCAGGGGCGGCTGCACTCCCGGCTCCTGGATCGCCGGGACCCGCCGCGCCGCGTCGGCGGGGTAGGGCACGGTGCGGTAGGCCTCCACACGACGGACTGCCCAGCCGCGTCCGGCGAGGCCGGCCTGCAGGTCCCCCGGGGCGAGGTCCCCCTGTGGCACGAGCACCGCGCCGGTACCGTGCGGGAACTCCCCCAGCAGGCCGGCCGACGACGCGTCCCGCGGCACCAGGTGGACCTCGATGTCGTAGTCCGCCAGCAGGCGCGCGGTGGTCGAGCCGACGGCGGCGACCCTCGTACCGCCCGCGCGGACCAGCTCCGGGAGGGACGTGGGCCCGGACGCCGCGACGAGCTCGAGCGCCCGGACGGCGTTCCCGCTGGTCACGACCAGCCACTCGTACGCCCCCCTGCCGAGCGCACCCAGTTCCGCGGCGACGGCAGCGACGTCCGCGGGCAGTTCGGTGTCGGTCAGTGGCAGGGCGAACACACGCAGGCCCGCCGCGCGGAGCGCATCGGCGATCCGGGCGGACCGCTCGGGGTGCCGGAGGATGATCACCGACGGGAGCGCCCGATCGTGGGTCATGCGGGCCTAGCTGTTCAGCGGCGCGATGTCGGCTGCGCCGGCGGCCAGCAGCTCCTCTGCGAGTTCGAGCCCGAGCCGCGCGGCGGCCACGGCGTCCGTCGCGGGTGCCGAGCGCGTGAGCCGGAGGATCGACCGGCCGTCGAGGCTGCACACCACGGCCTCCAGCGCGAGCTCGTCGCCGCGGAGGTGTGCGAGGGCGCCGATGGGTGCCGCGCAGCCTGCCTCGAGCTGCAGCAGGACCGCGCGCTCCGCGGTCACCGCGAGCCGGGTCGGCAGGTGGTCGTAGTCCGCGAGGGCTCCGCGCAGCTCGGGTGTCGGCTCCGACTCGCGGCACTCGACCGCGAGGGCGCCCTGGCCGGGCGCGGGCAGCATGACGTCGGTGTCGATCAACTCCGTGATGGCGTCCTGGCGTCCCAGCCTCCGCAGTCCTGCCGCGGCGAGGACGACGGCGTCGAGGTCACCGGGCGCACCGATCACGAGTCCGGCGACGCGTCCGAGGCGCGTGTCGACGTTCCCGCGGATGTCGACGACCTCGAGCCCCGGCCGCGCCGACCGCAGCTGCGCGGCGCGCCGCGGGGAACCGGTGCCCACGCGTGCGCCGTCGGGAAGAGTGGCGAGCGTCAGTCCGTCCCGTGCGCACAGGGCGTCACGGACGTCCTCACGCTCGGGCACCGAGGCCACGGTGAGCCCTGGAGCCGGGAGCGTGGGCAGATCCTTGAGCGAGTGCACGGCGATGTCGCACCGCTCCTCGAGCAGTGCGTCCCGGAGGGCGGCGACGAAGACGCCGGTGCCGCCGATCTGCGAGAGCGACCCCTTGGAGACGTCCCCTTCCGTGCGGACGCGGACGAGGTCGTAGGGCAGGCCTGCGAGGTCCGAGACCCGCTCCGCGACCGTCGTCGTCTGCGTCATCGCCAGGGCGCTGCCCCGCGTCCCGACCCGGATGTGCCCGGTCATTCGGTACCGGGGTTGGGCAGCGGCGTCCCCACGGTGGAGTCGACCGCCGCGATGGTCGGCTTCTCGCCGCGGCGGTTGGCACAGCAGTTCGGTCGGCAGACGTCGTACCAGGGGCCGAGGGCGGTCGCCGACGGGCGGTCGGCGATGTTGTTGTCGATGGTCCGCTCGAGGATCAGGTCGACAAGGCCCTCGACGAACTTCCGGTGCGTGCCCGGGGTGGGCACGCGATCGGCGACGATCCCGAGTTCACCGCAGGTCTCCATCGCCTCGGTGTCGAGGTCCCACGCCACCTCCATGTGGTCGGAGACGAATCCGAGCGGGACGATGACGGCCCCGCGCGTCCCGTTCTCGTAGCGGTCCCGGAGGGCGTCGCTGATGTCCGGCTCGAGCCACGGGATGTGCGGTGCACCCGAGCGGGACTGGTAGACCAGCGACCATTCGACCCCCTCGGACTCCGGGATCCTGTCCAGCACGGCCTGGGCGGTCGCGAGGTGCTGCGCCACGTAGGCGCCTTCCTCGTGGGCCGGGCCGCCCTCCCCGTTGCGGGGTCCTGCCGCCTCGGCGTCGCCCATGGGGATCGAGTGGGTGGAGAACATGATGTGCACGGGCGCGTCCGGCGTGCCCTGTTCGGCGAGTCCTGCACGGACCGTGGCGAGCCCGGCCGCCACGCCCTCGACGAAGGGCTCCACGAACCCGGGGTGGTCGAAGTACTGCCGGACCTTGTCCACCTCCAGCCGTCCCTCGAGGCCGGTCTTCACGAGGGCCATCCCGAGGTCCTCACGGTACTGGCGGCAGCTCGAGTAGCAGGAGTAGGCGCTCGTGGTGACGGCGAGCACCTTGCGGTGGCCGGCGTCGTAGGCCTCCTGCAGCGTGTCCGCGATGAAGGGCTCCCAGTTGCGGTTGCCCCAGTAGACGGGCAGGTCGATCCCGCGCCGGCGCAGTTCCGCCTCCATGGCGGCGCGGAGCGCGCGGTTCTGGCTGTTGATGGGGCTGACCCCGCCGAAGGCGCGGTAGTGGTGCGAGACCTCCTCGAGGCGCTCGTCCGGGATGCCGCGGCCGCGCGTGACGTTCCGCAGGAAGGGGATGACGTCGTCCTGCCCCTCGGGACCGCCGAAGGAGGCGAGCACGACGGCGTCGTACGCCTTGGGGGCCATGCGCCCGTCCGCGTCGACCCCGTCGAGTGGGTTGAAAGCCTGTGTCGTCACTTGAGCACCTCTGCTATCTCGTCGTGGTGGATCCGCCGGCCCGTGTAGAAGGGCACTTCCTCGCGGACGTGGCGGCGTGCTTCCGTCTCCCGGAGGTACCGCATGAGGTCCACGAGGTCCACGAGTTCGGGAGCCTCGAGTGCCAGGATCCATTCGTAGTCGTTGAGGGCGAAGGATGAGACCGTGTTGGAGATCACCTGGGGGTACTTGCGGCCCTTCATGCCGTGGTCCGTCAGCATCTCGCGGCGCTCCTCGGTGGGGAGGATGTACCACTCGTAGGACCGGACGAACGGGTACACGCAGACCCATTCGGCCGGCGCCACCCCGCGGGAGAAGGCCGGACTGTGGGACTTCGAGAACTCGGCGTCGCGGTGGACCCCCATCGCCGACCACACCATGGAGGTCCCGGCGAACGTCCCGGTGCGGCGGAGCCTGCGGATCGCGGCCTGCAGCGCCTCGGGACGGGGGCCGTGCAGCCAGACCAGGATGTCGGCGTCGGCGCGCATGGCCGAGACGTCGTAGAAACCGCGGAGCACCACGCCGTCCTCCTCGAAGGAGGCGAGGACCTCCTCAAGGGGGGTGCCGGAATCCGTCGTCGCGGTTCCCCGCCGGAAGACGGTCCAGAGTGTGTAGAACAGCTCACCGGGGGCGTCGGCGCCCTCCCCGGTCTGCTGTGGAGCGTGGACGGGCCTGCTACCGGTTAGCTCAGTCATGGTACTAGTTTGCCCCCTGCCCGGAGACGATCCGAAATCCTCTTCTTCTACACGCGGTAGAAGCGAGGAATGTCACATCGGGGCGTCGGGAGCGGCCTCATCGAGGGCGTCGGCGAGCACGCCGGCGCGCGCCCTGGCATCGTCGATCACGGCGACGAGGCCCGTCCCGGCGAGCCAGCCGCCCGTGACGGCGAGGGATTCCGACTGGTCGGCGACGAGCGCACGGATGCGTGCCAAGCGCTCCCGGTGACCCACGGAGGCGTGGGGCAGGGCACCGGCCCAGCGCACCACGTCCCAGTCGAGCACATCCGCCTCCTGCATCGGGACGCCGAGCAGGGACGAGGCGTCGGCGAGCGCGTGGCGGTAGAGGGCATCGTCCGGCGTGGCCAGTCCGACATCGGCCGGGGTGTCCCCCACGCGTCCGTAGGACAGCCGGAGCACGTGCGAGCCGGGTCCGGCCTGGTCGCGCAGCCACGCCCACTTGGCGGTCGCGTGCGTCAGCGCCTTGGCGGCGACTCCCTCCACGCCGCGGGCCACCAGCACACCGGTGCCGCGCGGGCGGGCGTCGAGTTCGGGGACGTCGACGATCAGCGTGACCAGGGCGACGCCCGGCACCGGGTCCGGCCGCTCGCCGGCCACCGCAGGGATGGCCGGACCGAGGAGGTCGACGGCGGCACGGCCCTCGGTCGCGACGAGGACGCCGTCGGCCGGGATCCGTCGCGCAAGGATCGAGTGTTCCGTCGTCACGGTCCACGCCGCGCCCGAGCGGGTGATCGCCGTGACCTGCTCGCCGGTGCGCAGGTCGGCGCCGGCAGCGACGAGTTCCGCCACGAGGGCGTCGCGGAGCTGCGCGATGCCTCCGGCGAGACCGCCGACCGCGGCACCGGCCGGCGCCGCCTGCCGCAGGGCTCCGGCCGCCGCTCCCAGGGAGCCGAGGCGACCCATGGTGGCGCGCAGCCCGGGTGCCACGGAGTCGACGTCGAGGTCGTCGGGGTCCGCCGAGAACACGCCGCCGGCAACGGGGGCCACGAGGCGGGTGAGGACCTCATCCCCCATCCGGGTGCGGACGAGCTCACCGAGGCTGACCCTGGTGCGGGTCGCGAGCGGGCCCACCGGCAGCACCCTGTCGAGGGCTGCCCGGAGGGCGCCGGCCCGGCCGATCACCGCGGTGACGGAGGGATCCGACGGATCCGCGGGAATGCCGAGCACCCCGGAGCTGGGGAGCGGCTGCGCCGAGGCCGCGAGGTCCTTGCCGGGGAGCTGCACCCAGGCGCCGGTCGCGTCGGGGGCCACGATGCGGTCGCCCAGCCCGAGTTCCTCGGCGAGCGAGGGCACGGTGGCGGAGCGGGTGGAGAAGGATTCGGCACCGCTGTCCAGTTGGAGACCGCCGAGCACGCGTCCGTCCACGGTCCCTCCGAAACGGCCGGACCGCTCGAGCAGGGTGACGTGGAAGCCCCGCTGCAGGAGCGTGCGGGCGCCCACGAGGCCGGCCATGCCCCCGCCGATCACGACGACGGTCCGGCGCCGCGGGACCCGCTCCTGCGCCATCGGGTCCCCGTGCGGCCCGGCAGCCCCGTCGCGGTCCCCGCGCCTCGTCATGCCTACGGCTCCACGGAGTGGACGAGCTCGACGACGCGCGTCAGGACGTCCGGGTCCGTCTCCGGCGGGACCCCGTGCCCGAGATTCACCACGTGGCCCGGAGCCGACGAACCGGCCTCGAGCACGTCGCGGACGTGCTGCTCCAGGACGGGCCAGGGTGCGGGGAGCAGGGCCGGGTCGAT
>NZ_CP024915.1:1667218-1675349 GCF_002953615.1 Arthrobacter agilis
GCCTCGTCGAGGGGCAGGCGGTAGTCGACACCGATGACGTCCACTCCCACCTCGTGCATGGCGACGAGCAGCTCCGAGGTCCCGGTGCCGAAGTGGATCAGGGGTGCCCCGAGGCCGCGGACGTGGTCCAGGGCGCGGCGCGACGCCGGTGCGACGGAACGACGGTAGTCGGCGAGCCCCAGCGAGCCCGCCCACGAGTCGAACAGCTGCGCTGCGCTCGCACCGGCCTCCAGCTGGGCGCGGAGGAACATGCCCGAGGCATCCGCGGCCCACTCCGTCAGCGCTCGCCACGTGTCCGGGTCGGAGTGCATCATGGTGCGCGGACCGAGGTGGTCGCGTGACGGCCGGCCCTCCACCATGTAGGCGGCCAGGGTGAAGGGGGCACCCGCGAATCCGATGAGCGGTGTGGAGCCGAGCTGGGCGACGGTGAGGGCGACGGCCTGCCGGATGGGCTCGAGCGCCTCGTCGGTCAGCCGGGGCAGGGCCGCCACGTCGGCTGCGGACCGGATGGGCTTGCCGAGGACGGGACCGACACCGGGGACGATGTCCACGTCGACCCCGGCCAGCTTGAGCGGGATCACGATGTCCGAGAAGAAGATGCCGGCGTCGACGTCGTGCCGGCGGACGGGCTGGAGGGTGATCTCGGACGCCATCTCCGGGTCCAGACAGGACTCGAGCATGTTCGTGCCCTCCCGCAGCGCACGGTACTCGGGCAGGGACCGTCCCGCCTGGCGCATGAACCACACGGGCCGGCGGTGCGGAGTCAGCCCGCGATACGCGGAGATGAGGGCCGAGCCGGACGTGCGTCCGTCGACCAGCGGGTGCGATGCTCCAAGGTCCATACCGCAGATTCTGCCGAAGATCCCGGCCGATGGTTAACCGGGCCGCCGGGCGCCGGGCCGGGCGTGGGCAACATCACCTGCTCGTGGAGGGACACGATCCCGCAGGATTCCGCGGTTTGCAAGCGCCGGTAAGGATCACCTATTCAGGGAACGGGGGTCGTTCTCGGTATGATTGAGGGGCTGTGGTACTTCTTTCACTTGTAGCGACACACTCGAACGTCGACCTGGAAACCGTTGCCCGACTGAGCGTCGGGGCGCCCCAGGTCCCCTCCGTCGCGCTCGCCGACGACAGGTCGGTGTCGGGCGCCGTGGTCCTCGCCACCTGCAACCGGTTCGAGATCTACGCGGAGGCCCCGTCGGAGGACGACGTGGAGGCCGCACGGTCCGCGATCGTCTCCACCATCAGCGAGTACTCCGGGATTCCCGAGAAGTCGGTGTCCGCCTCCTTCGAGACGCACACGGGCCAGGACGTCGCAGAACACCTGTTCGCCGTCGGCGCCGGGTTGGACTCCGCCGTGATCGGGGAACGCGAGATCGCCGGACAGGTCCGGCGCGCACTCACCGAGGCCCAGGGCTCGGGAGCGGCCAGCGGCGGACTGGTACGCCTCTTCCAGGCGGCGTCGAAGACCGCGAAGGAGGTCGGGGCACAGACCGCGCTCGGCAGCCGCGGGCGTTCGATCGTCTCCGTCGCCCTCGAACTGGCGGGCGACATCTCCGACGACGCCGACTGGTCCGGCAAGGCCGTGGTGCTGTTCGGCACCGGCGCCTACGCGGGGGCCACGATGGCCGCGCTCAAGGATCGGGGCTGCACCGACATCTCCGTCTTCTCGTCCTCGGGACGCGCGGACGCGTTCGTGGCCACACGCGGCGGGACGGCCGTCGCGGCCGCGGACCTGCCGGGTGCCATGCGCCGGGCGGACGTGGTCATCGGGTGCAGCGGCAGTGACGCACGCATCGACGCCGCCGACATCGAACGGGTCCGCGAGGGCAGCAACCGCCCGCTCGTGGTCATCGACCTGGCGCTGAGCCACGACTTCGATCCTGCCGTCGGCACCCTCGACGACGTCGAGCTCATCACCCTCGAGTCCGTGCGCGCAGCTGCACCGGAGGAGCAGGCCGACGCCCTCGCGCAGGCCGGCGACCTCGTGCGCGAGGCCGCGCGGTCCTTCGAGGAGCAGCAGAACACCCGGGCGATGAACGCCGCGATCGTCGCGCTGCGGCAGCACACCCAGGCCGTGCTCGACTCCGAGATGGAACGCGTGAGGGCGCAGCACGGCTGCACCGCGGCTGCCGAGGAGGTCGAGTTCGCCCTGCGGCGCATGGTCCGCCAGCTCCTGCACGTACCGACCGTCCGTGCCCGCGAACTCGCCGCCGAGGGACGCCAGGACGACTACACCGCCGCGCTGGAGGCCCTGTACGGGATCGACGTCGCGCCCGCCGCCCCGAAGGCGCCCGCCGCCCCGGCGACCGCCGAGGGAGCCACCGCGTCCGCCGCCGTGGTCCCGGCCGCCCGGCTGCACCACACGCATGCCGACGGTGCCGTGTGCCCGGTGGACCACGAGCGGCCCGCCCGCAGCGCCTAGTCCCCTGCCGCTGTCGGCGGACGCCCGGGACGGGCCCTGATCCGTCCGCCTAGTACGTCAGCTTCGCAGGTTCGATCCTGCGGACCCACTCGATGATCCCGCCGTCCACCGACCGCGCGTCCGGGTGCCCCTGCGCCCGGAGGAAGCGCACAACGTCGGCCGACCGGACGCCCGACTTGCAGTGGACGTAGACGGTCCGGCCGGTGTCTACGGAGGCGTCGCCGTCGAGGATCGTGTCCTTCGGGACCAGCACCGCGCCGTCGATGTGAACGATGGCGTACTCCTCCGGGGTACGGACGTCGAGCAGCTCGAAATCGGCCGTGTCCGCGGACCGCTCGGCGAGGAGCCGCGCGAGTTCGTCCACGGTGATCGTCGGGACCCGGTCCTCGCCGCCGAGACCGTCCGGTGCGGCGGTCGGGCTGGCAGGCGGCAACCCGCAGAACTGCTCGTAGTCGATCAGTTCGGTGATGCGCGCCGCCGTCGGGTCGGGACGCACGCGCACCTCCCGCCAGCTCATGTCCAGCGCGTCGAACACCAGCACCCGGCCGAGGAGGGTGGTGCCCACCCCCGTGATGAGCTTGATCGCCTCGTTGACCATCACGGAGCCGATCTGCGCGCAGAGCACGCCCAGCACGCCTCCCTCCGCGCAGGACGGCACGGATCCCGGCGGCGGCGCCTCGGGATAGAGATCGCGGTAGGTGGGTCCATGATCCTGCCAGAACACGCTGACCTGCCCGTCGAACCGGAGGATGGAACCCCACACGTAGGGCTTGCCGAGGATCGCGGCGGCGTCGTTCACGAGGTACCGGGTGGCGAAGTTGTCCGTGCCGTCGATGATGAGGTCATAGCCGGCGAACAGGGTCAGGGCGTTGGACCGGTCGAGCCGTTCCCGGTGCAGGACCACGCCGACCAGCGGGTTCAACGCCAGGATGCTGTCGCGGGCCGATTCGGCCTTCGACCGTCCGATGTCGGGCATCGAGTGGATCACCTGGCGCTGCAGGTTCGAGAGCTCGACGTCGTCGTCGTCCACGATGCCGAGCGTCCCCACCCCCGCCGCAGCCAGGTAGAGCAGCGCGGGCGAGCCGAGACCGCCGGCCCCGATCACGAGCACGCGCGCGTTCTTGAGGCGCAGCTGCGCGTCGGGCCCGAAACCGGGGATGATCAGGTGCCGGGAGTAGCGGGAGCTCTCCTCCTGCGTCAGGCTCCCGGTCGCGTCGACGAGCGGAGGCAGTCCTGGCGCCCCTCCCTGCCATCGCTCCGACGGCTCCGGGATCGGTTCCGCCGCGGGCACAGCGGCGCCGGACACGGGTGCGGGAACGGGTGCGGGAACGGGTGCGGGAACGGGCGGCGACGACGGGGAAGCGGTCATGCCCAAGGGTATTCCGCTTCCCCGCGCACCGGCCAGCGACCGGCGTGCGGGGACGGGGACAACCCGCGACCCGGAACGGGTGGACCGGGAGACCGGTGGGTAAACTGGGCGGACGTCCACCGACCGCTGAACCGAGGATCGCCCTACGTGAGTGCAGAACCGACCGCCTCAGGAAAGTCCCTCCGGCTGCCGCGGGACGAACGCCGCCGGCAGCTCCTGGCAGCGGCGCAGGAGGTCTTCGTGGGGAGCGGCTACCACGGCGCGGCGATGGACGACATCGCCGTCGCGGCCAAGGTCAGCAAGCCGGTGCTCTACCAGCACTTCCCGGGCAAGCGCGACCTCTACCTGGCCCTGCTCGACAGCCACCTCGCCGAGCTGACGCAGCTGCTCGTCGATGCCCTGCGCTCCACGGACGACAACAAGCTCCGCGTCCACGCGACCATGCGTGCCTACTTCCAGTTCATCGCGCAGGACAGCAGGGCGCACCGCCTTGTCTTCGAGTCGGACATCAGCAACGAGCCCGACGTGAGCAGCCGGCTCGAGGCCTTCAACGCACAGTTCGCCAACGACATCGCCGGTGTGATCGCGGGTGACACCCAGCTGTCCCTGGTGGAGGCGACGCTGCTGGGCCGCGGCCTGGCGGGGATGGCGCAGATCAGCGCCAGATATTGGCTGGAGACCGACGGCAGCCTCGACATCGATGCCGCCGCGGAGCTGATCTACCGTTTAGCTTGGCGCGGAATCAGCCGCTTCCCCAAGGAAATCTAGAGTAGGTTTCGGTACGAATCACAGGTTCACTACACAGGAGGCATGCGCCGTGGAAGTCAAGATCGGTATCCAGAACGTCAACCGGGAGATCATCCTCGATTCCGCCGAGAGCGCCGACGCGATCGCGGAGCTCGTGGCCGCGGCGATGAGCGGCGGTACCGAACTGCGCCTCAAGGATTCCAAGGGCCGCCAGGTGATCGTTCCGACGTCGGTCCTCGGCTATGTCGAGATCGGCGCCGAGGAGACCCGCCGCGTGGGCTTCGGCGCGCTCTAGTCCCGGGCGGACAGCAGGACGCGGACGAGGACCCGCGGGCGACGCCGGAAGGTGTGGCCCGCGGGTCTTCCTGTGCGGGGCGCCGGACTACGCGGTGAGTCCGAGTGCGCTCATGCGCCGCGAGTGGTTGCGGGTGAGCTGCGCGAAGAGGGCCGTGGTGTGCTGCGCGTGGTCGGGTTCGGCGGCGAAGAGCAGTCCCGCCAGGTACTCACGTTCGATACCGACGCGCTGCGCCTGCGTGAGGGCTTCCCCGACGAGCCTGCGCCCCCAGAGCGCGAGGCGCGAGGCGAGGCGCGGATCGTCGGAGAGCGCCTCCTTCAGGCGCCGCTGCAGGTGGGCGGCGCCTTCGCCCGAGTCGATGGCGCCGATGAGTTCGCGGGTGGCCGGGTCGAGGCTGTCGGCCAGGGCCCGGTAGAAGTCCCCGGAGAAGGCGTCGATGACGTAGGCCTTCATGAGCGACTCGTACCAGTCGCCGGGCCGCGTGCGCTCGTGGAATGCATCGATGGATGCCTGGAACGGCGTCATCGCGTCCTCGACGGACACGCCCCGCCGGCCCAGGAAGGCCGTCACCGACTCGAAGTGCTCGAACTCCCGGACCGCGAGCCGACCGAGGTTCGCGCGGTCCGCGAGGCTGGGCGAGAAACGGGCGTCCGACGACAACCGCTCGAAGCCTGAGAGTTCCCCGTAGGCGATGACACCGAGCAGGTCGGTGACGAAGCGGGCGTAGCGGGGGTCGGAGAAGGCGTCGGGCGCGGGGCCGCCCGCTGCCGGCCGGACGACGGCGTCCTGCCCGTCGGACGCCGTCGGAGGCTCCGGCCGCGTCGTGCGCACCGCCGAAGGGGCCGGCGACACGGTACGGTCCTGGCCGGACGTGGAAAGGGCCGTGCGGTCGGTGGAGCCGTTGTTCATTCTGCTAAGAGTACGCAATCGCAGGGGTGGGGCAACCCGCCGTACGGCGCCCGGCACCTGTTGCGGAACGGCGACGCCGCCTAGGCTCGTCCCAGTCCGGACAGCGGGATCCCGCTGCTGTCCGGTTCCCGACGCTCCGGTGTGCAGCCGGATGGAAGGAAGGCACCCGTGGACTTCTCCGCCGTCCTCGAACTCTCGGGCCGCACGGCCACCGGGCTGCAGGTGCCCGAGCAGGTCCTGGCCGCGCTCGGCGGGGGCAGGCGTCCCCCGGTGCGCGTCACGATCGGGACCTACACGTACCGCACCACCGTCGGGTCGATGGACGGGCGCCCCATGATCCCGGTCAGCGCGGAGCACCGCACGGCAGCCGGCATCGAGGCCGGCCGGACGGTGACCGTGGGGCTGGACCTCGACACCGAGGAGCGCACCGTGGACGTCCCCGAGGATCTCGCCGTCGCGCTGTCCGACGATCCGGCGCTGGTCCGCGCGTTCGATGCGCTCTCCGTGAGCCGCAGGAAGGCCCTGGTGCTGCCCATCGTCCAGGCGAAGGGCGCGGACACGCGCCGACGCCGTGTGCTCAGGGCCGTGGACTCCCTCCGCCCGCCGCCTTCCTGACGGCGCGGACAGGTGCTCCGACATCCGCCCTGCCCGATGTCGTGAACGTGCACTACCGTAAGGCGTGTGCCAGCACAGCATATGGACCTCAGGGACCGCGAGTCCCAGCAACGGCTCACCGAGTCGCTGCGGTCCCTCCGCGAGGAACTCGACATCCGTGAGGATTTCCCGGAGGACGTGCTCCGCGAGGCGGCCGAGGCCGTAGCGGCCTCCCGCCTGCCGGACGCCGACCTGCGAGACCTGCCCTTCCTCACCATCGACCCACCCGGCTCCACCGACCTCGACCAGGCCGTCCACCTGGCGCGCAGTGCCGGGTCCGGCAGGTCGGACGATCCCGGGCAGGGACCCGGCGCGGGCTACGAGGTCTGGTACGCCATCGCCGACGTACCGCTCTTCGTCCGGGCCGGGGGCGCGGTCGACGCAGAGGCGAGGCTCCGCGGCCAGACCCTGTACGCGCCCGACGGACGGATCTCCCTGCACCCGGAGACCATCTCCGAGGACGCCGCGAGCCTCCTTCCCGACCAGGACCGCCCTGCCTTCGTGTGGCACTTCGACCTCGACGCCGGGGCCGTCGTCCGGACCGTCACCGTCCGCCGAGCCACGGTGCGCAGCCGCCGCCAGCTCACCTACGCCGAGGTCCAGGCGGCGATCGACGCGGGCACCGCGGACGAGCAGCTCCTCCTCCTCCGCGAGATCGGGCTCCGGCGCATCCAGCAGGAACTGGACCGCGGTGGGGCGAGCCTCAACCTGCCGCGCCAGGAGATCACGCACGACGGCGAGAGCTACGCCATCATCACCGAGCCGTCCCTTCCGTGCGAGGACTGGAACGCGCAGATCTCGCTCATGACGGGCATGGCCGCGGCCCGCATGATGATCGACGGCGGCATCGGCATCCTGCGCACCATGCCCGAGCCCGACGACGGCGCACTCGGCAAGTTCCGCCGCCAGTCGGAGGCACTCGAGCACCCCTGGCCCCCGGACATGCCGTACGGCGCCTTCCTGCGCACGCTCGACGTCGCCGACCCGCGGCAGCTCGCCCTGATGCACGCCGCGGCCTCGCTCTTCCGCGGCGCCGGCTACACCGCGTTCGACGGCGCGGTGCCCGACGCCGTCGTGCAGTCGGCCATCGCGGCGCCCTACGCGCACACCACCGCTCCCCTGCGGCGCCTCGTGGACCGCTTCGTGCTCGTCACGTGCGCAGCGCTGTGCGCCGGCGAGGAGGTCCCGGAGTGGGTGCGTGCCGCCCTCCCCGACCTCAATGCGCTGATGGCGTCCTCGAACCAGACGGCCTCGCGGCTCGATTCCGGGGCGATGGACGCCGTGCAGGCGGCGCTGCTGAGCAACCGCATCGGCGAGGCCTTCTCCGCCGTCGTCCTGCAGGGCTCCCCGCCCGCCGTCGAGGACGCGCCCGGCCGGCAGGCCCCGCGCCTGTCCGGCACGGTGCAGGTCACCGAACCCCCGCTGGAGGCGAAGTGCTACGGCGAACTCGTGGCGGGAGAGCGCGTCACCGTGGTCCTGCTCGAAGCGGACATCGCCCGGCGGCGTCTCCGCTTCGAGGTCAAACCGACGGACGCGCCCCAGCGGGACCTGCGATGAGGCCCCGCACGGACCGGCAGGGTAGGCTGAGGGTGTAGTAATGGATGCCCGGTCGTTATCAATCCGTCGATAACCCGCAGTACCTACTCGATCCCGAGTTTTCCCGCGGGCGCAGGTCTCCCTCCGCAGCCCGCACGCAGTTGCAAGCCCGCGATCGGCTTCCACTGGACGCCCC
>NZ_CP024915.1:1675582-1678905 GCF_002953615.1 Arthrobacter agilis
CATCCCGGCGTCGAGCCTCGGCGGCCGCTCGGCCTGAATGAACGGTAGAACGTGCACAACACGAACGCAGACAACACCCCGGCCACGGACACGCACCACCTCGTCGCCGACAACTCCTCCGACGCCATCGACGTCGAGGAGACCCTGGTCACCACGGAGGAGCCGCACGCGGCCGTCGCCGAGACCTTCGCGGACTTCAACGTCCGCCCCGACATCGTCGAGTCCCTGAGCGACGCCGGCATCACCCACCCCTTCCCCATCCAGGCGATGACGCTCTCGATCGCCCTCGGCGGCCACGACATCATCGGCCAGGCGAAGACCGGCACGGGCAAGACCCTCGGCTTCGGCATCCCCGCGATCCAGCGCGTCGTCGGTCCCGACGACGCCGGCTACGAGAAGCTCCCCGTCCCGGGCGCCCCGCAGGCCCTCGTCGTGGTGCCGACGCGAGAGCTCGCCGTCCAGGTGGCGAACGACCTCACGACGGCGGCGAAGAAGCGCAACGCGCGCATCGTCACCATCTACGGCGGCCGCGCGTACGAGCCCCAGATCGAGGCCATCAAGAAGGGCGTCGAGATCGTCGTCGGGACACCGGGCCGCCTGATCGACCTGTACCGGCAGAAACTCCTGGTGCTCAAGAATGTCAAGATCGTGGTGCTCGACGAGGCCGACGAGATGCTGGACCTCGGCTTCCTGCCCGACGTCGAGACCCTGATCGCCGCGACCCCTCCCGTGCGCCAGACCCTCCTGTTCTCGGCCACGATGCCCGGCCCCGTCATCGCGATGGCCCGCCGCTACATGACGCAGCCCACGCACATCCGCGCCGCGGATCCCGAGGACGAGGGCATCACCAAGAAGGACATCCGCCAGGTCATCTACCGGGCGCACAACCTGGACAAGGCCGAGGTGGTGGCCCGCATCCTGCAGGCCCGCGGCCGCGGCCGCGCCATCATCTTCTGCAAGACCAAGCGCACGGCGGCGAAGCTCTCCGAGGAACTGATCGACCGCGGTTTCGCGGCCGGCGCGATCCACGGCGACCTGGGCCAGGGTGCCCGCGAGCAGGCACTGCGTGCCTTCCGCGGCGACAAGATCGACGTGCTCGTGGCCACGGAGGTCGCCGCGCGCGGCATCGACGTCGAGGACATCACGCACGTCATCAACTACCAGTGCCCCGAGGACGAGAAGGCCTACCTGCACCGCGTGGGCCGCACGGGCCGCGCCGGCAAGAAGGGCACCGCGGTCACCTTCGTCGACTGGGACGACGTCCCCCGCTGGGGCCTCATCAACAAGGCCCTCGGCCTCGACACGCCGGAGCCCGTGGAGACCTACTCCTCGTCGCCGCATCTCTACACCGATCTCGACATCCCCGAGGGCACCAAGGGGCGCCTGCCCCGCAAGGACCGCAAGCTCGCCGGCATCAACGCGGAGGTCCTGGAGGACCTGGGCGAGACCGGCAAGCGCGGCGGCGGTGCACGCCCCGACAGTGCCGGGGGCGACGGCGGACGCGGGCGTTCGGGCGGACGCGGCAGCCAGCGCCGCGACGGTGGGACGGCCGGCGACTCCGCCGACGGCCCGCGCAGCCCACGCAGCCGTGGTCGGGGCGGTAACCGTTCCGCGGACGCACCTGCTGCACCGGCGGCATCGGCACCCTCGGGTGACGCCGTCGAGTCCGGCGGACACCGCCGTCGTCCCGGCTCCGACGCCGAGGTTCCCGCGGGCGACCGGCAGCGCCGCAGCCGCACGCGCCGGCGCAACGGCGAGGTCGTCGCGAAGCCGGCCGGCGACGCAGAGGACTAGCCCTCGGTGACCGGACTCCCTGCGCCGTCCGCGCCTCCCACCTGGAGGGCGGACGGCGCGAACCTCGTGGTGCACGCGGACAACGCCGAGTACCTGGCGACGCTGCCGGATGCGGCCTTCACGATGATCTACGTCGATCCCCCGTTCAACACCGGCCGCGCGCAGCGACGCCAGCAGACCACCATGGTGCGGGCTGTCGACGGCGCGGGCGACCGCGTGGGCTTCAAGGGGCTCTCCTACTCGACCGTCAAGGGCATGCTCGCGAGCTACGACGACGCCTTCGAGGACTACTGGGACTTCCTCGTGCCCCGGCTCGCCGAGGCGTGGCGGCTCCTCGCCGACGACGGCACCCTCTACCTCCACCTCGACTACCGCGAGGTGCACTACGCCAAGGTGATGCTGGACGTCCTCTTCGGGCGCGACTGCTTCCTGAACGAGATCATCTGGGCCTACGACTACGGTGCCCGGGCCAAGCGCAGGTGGCCCGCGAAGCACGACAACATCCTGGTGTACGTGAAGAACCCCTCGGCGTACTACTTCAACAGCGACGAGGTCGACCGCGAACCGTACATGGCGCCCGGACTCGTGACGGCGGAGAAGGCTGCGCTCGGCAAGCTCCCCACGGATGTCTGGTGGCACACCATCGTGTCCCCCACGGGCCGCGAGAAGACCGGCTACCCCACCCAGAAGCCCGAGGGCCTGCTCCGGCGCGCCGTCGCGGCGAGCAGCCGGAAGGACGACTGGGTGCTGGATTTCTTCGCGGGGTCGGGAACCCTCGGAGCGGTGGCCGGGAAGCTCGGCCGGCGCTTCGTCTGCGTGGACAGGAACCCGCAGGCCATCGAGGTCATGCGCGAGCGCCTGGCGCCCTGGACCTGACACGCACGGCCGGCTGCCGGGTCCGGCGTAGTCCGGGTCCGGGGGCCGCAGGATCCGGGGCGGACCGGAGGACCTAGCCCAGCGGCGTCCCCGTGGCGAGCCCGGCGATGGCCTCGAGCGTCTCACGGGTCGTGACGTTCTCGCCCAGCAGGTTGGGCTTGCCGCTTCCGTGGTAGTCGCTGGAGCCGGTGACCAGCAGCCCGTTCTCGCGTGCGATCGTCCGCAGTTCTCCGCGTGCACCCTCCGGGTTGTCGCGGTGCTCCACCTCGAGTCCCAGGAGGCCGGCGTCGATCATCTCGTCGATGACGGCGCCCCCCACCACCGCCCCACGGTTGAAGGCCGAGGGATGCGCGAAGACCGGGACGCCGCCGGCAGCGCGGATGAGGGCGACGGCGTGTGCCGGGTGCGGCGCGTAGTGGCTGACCCAGTAGGGGGAACGCGCGGTCAGGATGCGGTCGAAGGCCTCGGACCGCGTGGTCACGACGCCGAGTGCGATCAGGGCGTCCGCGATGTGGGGGCGGCCCACCGTCGCACCCTCGGTCACATGCTCCTCGACCAGGTCCCAGGTGATGGGGAAGTCCTCGGACATGAGCTCGACCATGCGGCGGGCGCGCGTGAGGCGCGCCGTGCGGGACTTCCCGATCTCCTCGCGG
>NZ_CP024915.1:1679136-1685758 GCF_002953615.1 Arthrobacter agilis
ACAGCACGTGCACGCTGATGCCGGTGTCGGTGCGGCAGGAGACCTCCATGCCGGGGACGAAGGTGATGCCCAGCGTCGCCGCCGCCGCCGCTGCCCGGTCCCAGCCCGCCGTCGAGTCGTGGTCGGTGAGGGCGACGGCGTCGAGGCCCGCGGCGGCGGCGGACGCGATCAGGACATCGGGGTCCTCCGTGCCGTCCGAGACGTTGGAGTGGGTGTGCAGGTCGATTCTCACCGGACCCAATCTACGCGCCGGCGGGGTTCAGGCCTGCCTGCGGCACGGCGTCGCCGCGGGGCACGGACTTTCCCGCGGTACGGCGACGGTGAGACGATGGCGGGGTGAGCACCGACGACACCGCCCCCGCATCCCTAAACCCCACCGACTCGCCGGAGGGCCAGCCGCTGTCCGACCGCAACGAGAACCGCTCCCAGCGGCCGGACTCGGACGCCTTCAAGGCCTTCATGGCCAGCAGCTGGGCACCGGCGTCGGAGGACCTCCCGGCCGCAGCGCCCGTCGCGGCGCACGCCGCCCGCCGTCGTCGCGCCGTCTCCGACCGCTTCCCCGGCGAGCGCATCGTGATCCCGGCCGGCCCCTTCAAGGTCCGTTCCAACGACACCGACTACCGCTACCGTCCGCACTCCGGATTCGCCCACCTGACCGGACTCGGCCTCGACCACGAACCCGACGCCGTGCTGGTCCTCGAACCGGTGGAACAGGGAACGGGGGACGACGGCGGGAACCACACGGCCACGCTGTACTTCCGGGAACTCGCGGGACGCGACAGCGCCGAGTTCTACGCGAATGCGCGCTACGGCGAGTTCTGGATCGGCCAGCGCCTCTCGATGGCGCAGATCCGGGCCCAGCTCGCCCTCGCGACGGCGGACCTCGCCGAGCTCGAGGTGGCGATCACGAAGGATGCCGGCGTACCCGAGATCGGTGGGGTGAGCATCCGCCTGCTCCGGGAGGTCGACTTCAATGCCGATGCGCTCGTCGACACCTCCCGGATCAACACCGGAGTGGACCTCGAGAAGGCGGACGCCCTCGATGCGGTGCTCGCCGAGGCGCTGTCCGAGCTGCGGCTCATCAAGGACGCCTGGGAGATCGAGCAGATGGAGGCGGCGGTCGCCGCCACCGTCGGCGGGTTCCACGAGGTGGTCCGCGCCCTCCCCCGGGCCATCACCCATCCCCGGGGCGAGCGCGTGGTCGAAGGCGCGTTCTTCGCCAGGGCGCGCGAGGAGGGCAACGACCTCGGCTACGACACCATCGCGGCATCGGGGAACAACGCGACGACGCTCCACTGGATCCGCAACACCGGCCAGGTCAGGGCCGGCGAACTGCTGCTGCTGGACGCCGGGGTGGAGGCGGAGAGCCTCTACACCGCCGATATCACGCGCACCATCCCCGTGAACGGGCGGTACACCGAGACGCAGCGCAGGATCTACCAGGCCGTGCTCGATGCCGCCGATGCGGGTTTCGCCGCGGCACAGCCGGGCCGGAAGTTCCGGGAGGTCCACCTCGCGGCCGTCACGGTCCTGGCGGAGAACCTGGACCGGTGGGGACTCCTCCCGGTATCCCTCGACGAGGCGCTCTCGCCCGAGGGGCAGCACCACCGTCGCTGGATGCCGCACGGCACGAGCCACCACCTGGGCATGGACGTCCACGACTGCGCGCAGGCCAAGCGCGAGCTGTACCTGGACGGGATCCTCACCGAGGGCATGGTCTTCACCATCGAACCGGGCCTGTACTTCAAGGCGGAGGATCTCGCGGTCCCCGAGGAGTACCGCGGGATCGGTGTGCGCATCGAGGACGACGTGCTGATGACCGCCGACGGGCCCGTCAACCTGAGCGCGGCCCTGCCCCGGAGCCCGGACGACGTCGAGGACTGGATGGCCGGCATCTGGGGCAGCACCGGCGAATAGCCCCGGGGCGGGAGCCCACCCCGTTCATGAAAGAAGGCAGGGACCCGAGGGTCCCTGCCTTCTTTCGGAACTGCCTTCTCCGGCCCCGTCCGGCGGTCGTCGTCGGTCGCTCCCCAGCCGCTGCTGTCCGGCCGCTGCTACCCCTGGTGCGGTCCCCCGGCCGAGCTGGAGCCGTGGGTCCCGGGCCGTCCGTCCTCCACGGGACCGTCCTGCCCGTCGTCCGCCGACTGCACCGGGGCCTCCGTGGCCCCCGGCGCGCCGGGCTGGTCCTCGACGCGCACACCGTACTGGGGCCGGCCGTCGGGAAGGTCGGGGAACTGCCCCCTGCGCGGACCGCTCGTGCCGGGAGGGGCGGTCTGCCCCTCGGCCGTCCCCGCCTGCTGCGGCTGCTGCTGCCCCGGGAAGGGATCGTTCCACGACGCGGGCCGCTCGGGCGCCTGCCCGGGCGCCTGGCCGGATGTCTGCCCGGGTGCCTGGCCGGGTGCCTGTCCCCAGGCGGAGGGGTTCGCGCCGGGGTGCTGGGCCTGCCCGTTCATCGGGAGCTGCTGCAGCAACCGGCGTGCGTCGGCCGCCACGCTCGGATCGACGATGACGTCGTAGCTCGTCGCGATGACCTGGCTCGTGGAGGTGAAGTCACGCTTGCCGCGCTGGAACGCGTAGGTGATGACGCCGAACAGCAGCCAGAAGATCGCTCCGAGCGCGATCGACGACGTGATGGTGACGCCGGTCTCGCTGCCGGCGAAGAGGCTCAGGATCACACCCACGAAGAGGCCGAACCAGGCGCCGGTCGCGGCACTGCCGAGCGCCACCCGCGGGTAGCTGAGGCGCCCGGTGACGCGCTCCACCGTCTTGAGGTCGTTGCCGATGATCGCCACCCGCTCGACCGCGAACTTGTGGTCGGCGAGGTAGTCCACGGCCTTCTGGGCATCGAGGTACCCCGTGTACCGGCCGATGGTCTCGCCCGTGGGCAGCACCCGGCCCAGGTCGCGGGAGGCAGTGGTTCCGAGAGGTGGTGTCGACATGCATCCCATTCTTGCGTACTGCTCGATCACGTGGGAGGAGTATCGCCCGCGGTGAACTCCCGCCTCCCCCGCCACCGGCAGGGAGGGCCCGCCGCAGATGCCGTACCGCCGCCGGCGGTCCGACCGACCGTCGCGATGCCGTCCCGATGCCGTCCCCTCGTGCGGCGGCGGATAGCCTAGAGCTGTGACTAACAACCCGACCCGCGTCTTCGTCGCCCGACTGCTGGGGCTCGATGTGTTCGATCCCCTGGGTGACCGCCTCGGCCGCCTCCGGGACGCCGTCGTCCTCGACCGCGGCCCGACCAGGCCTCCGCAGGTCGTGGGCCTCGTGGTCGAGGTTCCCGGCAAGAAGCGCGTGTTCGTCCCCATGACGCGCATCACCTCGATGGACCCGTCCCAGATCATCTGCACCGGCCTCGTCAACCTCCGCCGCTTCGAGCAGCGTGGTGCGGAGATGCTGGTGGTGGCCGAGCTCTTCGACCGACGCCTCACCCTGCGTGACGGAAGCGGCAGCGCCGTCGTCGAGGACATCGCGATGGAGCGCAACCGTGCGGGCGACTGGCACGTCTCCCAGCTGTTCGTGCGACGCGGCGGATCGACCTCCCCCCTGCGCGGCCTGCGGCGCGGCGGCGAGCGCCTCATCATCGACTGGCTCGACGCCTTCCACGGCACCACGGACGAACCGCAGGGCGCCACCCAGTTCGTCGCCCAGCACGACGACCTCAAGCCCGCCGACTTCGCCGACGCGCTCCACGAGATGAACGACAAACGGCGCATCGAGGTCGCCGGCGAGCTCCAGGACGACCGCCTCGCGGACGTCCTCCAGGAACTGCCCGACGACGACCAGGTCCAGATCCTGCAGTCCCTGACCCGCGAGCGCGCGGCCGACGTCCTCGAGGAGATGGACCCCGACGACGCGGCCGATCTCCTCAACGAGCTCCCCGAGGCGCAGAAGGAGGAGCTCCTGCAGCTCATGGAGCCCGACGACGCCGAGGACGTGCGCCGCCTGCTCGAGTACGAGGAGGACACCGCCGGTTCCCTCATGACCACGGTGCCCGTCATCCTCCCTCCCGAGGCGACCGTCGCCGAGGCGCTCGCGCACGTCCGCCGGGAGGAGCTGACCCCGGCCCTCGCCTCCTCGATCTTCGTCTGCCGCCCGCCGCTCGAGACGCCGACGGGGCGCTACCTCGGCGTCGTGCACATCCAGCAGCTGCTGCGCTACCCGCCGCCCGAGCCGCTCGGCAACATCATCGACACGGACCTCGAGGCCGTGGGCGACCAGGCGAACGTGAGCGAGGTGTCGAGGATCCTCGCCACCTACAACCTGAACTCGCTGCCGGTGGTCAACGCCGACGGCAGGCTGGTGGGCGCCGTGACCGTCGACGACGTGCTGGATCACCTGCTGCCCGACGACTGGCGGGCCCAGGACGACACATCCGGACCGACACGAGGTGACCGCCGTGGTTGAGAGGATCAAGTCGAATTCACGCGGACTGGATACGCCGCGCGAGACGCGCAAACGCTTCCTCCCGCGCCTGCGACCGAACCCGGACCGCTTCGGCAGCGGCACGGAGAACATCGCCCGTTTCATGGGCACGCCGCAGTTCCTCTTCTACATGACGGTCTTCGTCGCGGTCTGGCTGACGTGGAACACCGTCGCTCCGGCGAACCTGCGCTTCGACAGCGCGGCCCTCGGGTTCACGGCACTGACCCTGATGCTCTCCCTGCAGGCTTCCTATGCGGCACCGCTGCTGCTTCTCGCGCAGAATCGCCAGGACGACCGCGACCGCGTCTCCATGCGTGAGGACCGCCAGCGGGCGGAGCGGAACCTCTCCGACACCGAGTACCTCACGCGGGAGATCGCGGAGCTGCGCATCGCCCTGCGCGAGGTGGCGACACGCGACTACGTCCGGTCCGAGTTGCGCTCCGTCCTCGAGGAGCTGCTCGAGACGACCGACGGACAGGAACTGACCCTGCAGAAACGCAGGCCCCGGAAGCCCTCGGAGAGTACGGTGGCGCTGCCGAAGGTCCAGCCTGCCGGGAGGAAACCCGTCCGGTGAGTGCCGCCCTGCCCGTCGAGGAGGCCGTGCGGAACGCCCTCACCTCGGTGATCGACCCCGAGCTGCGCCGTCCCATCACCGAACTCGGCATGGTCGACGCGGTCGCCGTCGAGGGGCGCACCGTCCGGATCCGGGTCCTCCTGACCATCGCCGGGTGTCCCCTGCGGGACACCATCCGGCGGGACACCGAGGCTGCCCTGTCCGTCGTGGAGGGCGTCGACGACGTCGAGGTGGAGCTCGGCGTGATGGACCAGGCCCAGCGCGACGCCCTGAAGGAGCAGCTGAAGGGCGCCGGCGGCCGTCGCGGGATCCCGTTCAACGAGCCGTCATCCCTCACGCGCGTCTACGCGGTCGCCAGCGGGAAGGGCGGTGTCGGCAAGTCGAGCGTGACGGTGAACCTCGCGGTCGCGATGGCGGCGCAGGGGCTCCGCGTGGGGATCGTGGACGCCGATGTCTACGGGTTCTCGGTCCCCGCCCTCCTGGGCATCACGCAGCAGCCCACCCGCGTCGACGAGCTGATCCTGCCGCCCGTCGCCCACGGCGTGAAGGTCATCTCCATCGGCATGTTCGTCGACGGCAACCAGCCCATCTCCTGGCGCGGGCCGATGCTGCACCGGGCGCTCGAGCAGTTCCTGACGGACGTGTACTTCGGTGACCTGGACGCCCTGTTCCTGGACCTGCCGCCGGGCACGGGCGACATCGCCATCTCCGTGGCCCAGCTGCTGCCGTCGTCGGAGCTCCTGGTCGTCACGACCCCGCAGAGCGCTGCCGCCGATGTCGCCGAACGCGCCGGCGCCATGGCCGCGCAGACCGGTCAGCGAGTGGCCGGCGTCATCGAGAACATGTCCTGGCTCGAGCTGCCCGACGGCGGGCGGCTCGAACTCTTCGGCGCGGGAGGTGGAAGCACCCTCGCAGCGAGGCTGACGGACACGCTCGGCACCGAGGTCCCCCTGCTCGGCAGCATCCCGCTGGAGATGGCCCTGCGCGAGGGCGGCGACGCCGGCACTCCTCTCGTCCTCAGCCGGGACGGCTCGAGGGCCCGTGCGGAGCTGGAGGCGATCGCCGCTGTGCTCGCCCGTCGCCCACGGGGCCTGGACGGACTGAAGCTGCCGCTCAGCCCGCGCTGACGAGAGGCGCCGCCGAGCGGAGCGCCATGCCCCGGGTCTAGGTGGCCTCGAGGTCGTACGGAGCGGACTGCCCCGACCCGAGGCGGGGGCCGAACGGCACGGTCGCATCCGGACGGACGGCACCGGCGGCTGCCACCGCGGGAGCAGGGGCGGCCTTCGGGGCGCCGCTGCTCACGGGCTTGAAGACGTCCTCGATGTCGTCGAGGAGGGCTTCCTTGATGATCCGGCGGGGATCGTACTGGCGTGGGTCGAGCTTCCGCCAGTCGACCTCGTCCAGTTCCGGACCGACTTCCTCCCGGAGCTGCTCGCGCGCACCCGAGGCCATGCGGCGCAGGCCCTTGACGAGACGGGCGAGCTGGGCGGCGTACTCCGGAAGACGCTCCGGGCCGAGCACCATGACGGCGATGATCGCCAGGACCACGAGTTCGAGGCCGTTGATTCCCAACACGTGAAAAGACTACCTTCCCGGCCTGCGCCGACCACATTCGCCGCCACC
>NZ_CP024915.1:1686020-1704470 GCF_002953615.1 Arthrobacter agilis
AGGATGCGCTCCACCATGGAGTCGTCCCCGCCCTGCGGCGCCAGCGCGAGCTGGGCGTGCTCCGCCATCACGAGCTGGCTGAGCGTCTGCGGCATGGCGGCCGCGGGCAGGTCGGACACCACGGTGTAGGTGACCGACGGCGAATCGAGGACGACCTGCCAGGGCCGGCCGGACAGGACCCAGACGTCCTGGCCTGCACCGCCGACGTGCTCGAAGCCGTCCTGCGTCACGATGTTCCCGGTGACGGCGTTCAGCGGCGGAGCAGCGGCATCCACAGCGCCGCCGACCTTCCGCTGTTCGTAGACGGTCACGGTGTCGCCGTCGTTCTCCAGGACGAGTTCCAGGGTCGGTGTGCCGTCGACGGTGATGCCCTCGGCGCTGCGGAGGTCGAAGCCGAGCGATTCGAGTTCCGGGCAGTACCAGCCGCCGGCCCGCAGGGTCTCCAGCTGGTCGGTGTCCAGGTAGGTGGGCGTCCGGGGTGCCACGGCCTCCCAGCCGGCGCGCAACGCGGTGGTGCCGCCGGCCTCGGCGACCGTCGCGGGCCGGGTCTCCGATCCGATGACGTAGGCGCTGGCCAGGAGCGCGGCGACGACGGCGGCGGACCCACCGGCCGTGGCGACCAGCGTGCGGCGGCTGCGGACGGGACCGGTACGCTCGTGATGGGCGCGTACGAAGGCCGCACTCGAGCCGGTCCGCTCCTGGACCCCGGCGGACCCGAACCCGGGCGACAGCAGCCTGCGCTGCAGGTCCGGGTCGGGTGACGGGTTGCGCAGTCCCAGCAGCGCGCTCTTGAGACGTCGGAGCCGGGCCACGCCCGCAGCGCACGAGGCGCAGCGGGAGACATGGCGCTCCACGGCGATGCGGCGCCTGTCGGACAACTCACCGTCGACGAGGTCCTGCAGCGAGCGATGGGGATGCAGCATCGGCCTAGCCCAGACCGGCGATCCGTGGCACGCCGAGGGCAGGACCGTTCCCGCCCGACCGGCGCGGGTCGCGGTGGGCGAGCTTCTCCCGCAGCATGGTGCGGCCGCGGTGGATGCGCGAGCGGACGGTACCGAGCTTCACCCCGAGCACCTGCGCCACCTCGTCGTAGGCGAGGCCTTCGAGGTCGCAGAGCACGACGGCTGCGCGGAAGTCCGGCGGCAGTTCCTCCAGTGCCGACTGCACGTCGATGTCCAGGTTGTTGAACTCGAAGCTGCGCTCGGGGCCCGGGTGCTTGCTCGGGAGGCGGCTCTCGGCCTCTTCGGTGAGTCCGTCGAACCGGATGCGCGTCTTCCGTCGGGCCTGATCGAGGAACAGGTTGGTGGTGATGCGGTGCAGCCAGCCGTCGAGCGTTCCGGGCTTGAAATTCGCGAGGGAACGGAAGACCCGCACGAAGACCTCCTGGGTGAGGTCCTCGGCGTCGAACCTGTTGCCCGTGAGCCGGTACGCGAGGCGATAGACCTTCGGTGAGTAGTTGGTGACGACTTCTTCCCAGGATGGTGCGACCCAGGGGTTGCCGTGCTCGTCGAGCAGCGGCTCGTCCGCGCCCGTGCCGGCCTCCACGGCGATCTGCCCCGCCTTGACACTAGACATCATGTTCCCCTTCTCGCCGCGAATCCCGAACAGGCTGCGTCCCGCGGGCGCACGACCTGCGGGAGTACCGGGGATTCGGGACTGCGCTGCTGCTGGATGTCCCGAGAGAAAAGTCTTTCGTACCAAGCTGGGAACTCGCTGGCAGATCCGTGGACGTCGCTCTCCCCCGGTGCCGTGGGTCACGCACCGTCCGCCCCGGTACAGGACGCGCCGCATGGAAGTCCTGCTGCGCCGCACAGTAGGGTTGGGGCGGGGCTTCCGCCCCTTCCAGCCCGCATCCCCGAGAACCATAGAACGGACGTCCATGGCCGCCGACAAACACAGCAGCTGGTCCTACACGGAAGGACTCCCCGACGAGGACGACATCCTCCTTCGGGCCCGAGACCGCTCCCACGAACTCGGTGTCACCCCCGTGACGCCTGCGGTCGGCGCGGCGCTCACCGTGCTGGCTGCGGCGTCGAAGGCGAGCACCGCCGTCGAGGTGGGCGCCGGCGCAGGCGTGTCCGGCGTCTGCCTGCTGAGGGGACTCGGACGGAACGCGGTGCTGACGACGATCGACTCCGACGTGGACCACCTCCGCGCCGCGCGCGAGGCCTACTCGGAGGCCGGCATCCCGTCCAACCGCACGCGCACCATCTCGGGCCGCGCCGCCGATGTCCTCCCGCGCCTGACGGACCGCGCGTACGACCTGGTCTTCATCGACGCGGACAAGCCCGGGCTCCCGGCCTACGTCGAGCAGGCCACACGCCTGCTCAAGGACGGTGGGATCATGATCGTCAACGACGCCCTGGACCAGGACCGGGTGGCCGAGCCGGCCGTCCGGGAGCAGTCGACCAACACACTGCGCCAGGTCGGCCGGATGATCCGGGAGAACGAGTCCCTCGTGTCGGCGCTCCTGCCGACCGGGACCGGGCTCCTGCTGGCGGTGAAGCAGCGCGCCTGACGGCGCTGCCGCCTAGGTGGTGACGGTGAGCAGGCAGTCCTTGAGCTTGCCCGCTTCTTCCGCGTTGAGCTCGACGACCAGGCGTCCGCCCCCGTCGATCGGCACCCGCATGATGAGGCTGCGCCCTTCCTTGGTGACTTCCATCGGTCCATCGCCGGTACGCGGTTTCATGGCAGCCATGGGGAGTGTCCCTTTCAACAGGGCGCAACCGCGGTCAGCGGCAGCGCGACAGTAAACGGTGCGCCTGACCCGGTGGCCCGATGAGGGTCCCGGTGGTGCACGTCATCCCCTTCATTATTCAGCACAAGGCCTGCTCCTGCTAATTCAGGTGCGGCGTGGATCACACTCAGGGTGGATAATCACCGTTCGGCCCGGACGGCGTCCACGCCCACAGCCAGTCCACCCAGAGGAACTGGAGGACCACCGACACCGGCAGGAGCACCCACAGGACGCGGCCGCCGCCCAGGCGTGCGGCCGCGAGCGCCAGGGGGAAGAGCGGCAGCAGGATGCGCCAGGTGCTGGACTGCGGATCCCAGAACGCCGCGAGGTACAGCAGGTAGCCGGCGCACCAGGCGCCGAGCACCAGCCCGATCGAGCGCACGGCCGGTGAGAGGAAGAGGGCGACGCCGCCCATCACCAGCGCCACGACCACCAGCGCTCCCGCCGCGGGTCCCAGCACGGCGGCCGGCGCCTCGAACCACGGCACGAAGGGTGCCAGCGCCTCTCCGCGCCAGGCGGTCTCGGTCGCGACATAGGCGTCGCGCTGGCCGGTGACCACCCACGCGGCGACGGGCCATGCGACGGCGGAGAGCGAGGCGACGACCCCCAGCAGGAACAGCGGCCGCACCCGCCCTGCGGCGCTGCGCCCGGCGGCGTCGTCCGACCGGTGCGCGACCTGGAGCGCGTGGAGGAACAGCATCCCGACCATGATGGCGAACGGCACTCCGGCAGGACGCGCGGAACACATGAGCACGACGACGGGCATCGCCGCGTAGTAGCGGTGCGTGGCGACGAGGTAGAGCGCGGAGGCGAGCAGCAGCAGGTGCAGCGACTCCGCGTAGGGCACCTGCAGGATGGCGGCGACGGGCGCGAAGGACACCACCGCGACGCCCGCGAGGGCCCCCGCGGCGTCGGAGCGGAGCCGGAACAGCCGGTACACCACGAGGGAAGCACCGGCAGCGGCCGCGATGGACACGGAGGGCGCGAGGATCCCCCAGCCGAGGCCCGTGACGGCATCGAGCGCGCGGACCAGTCCCGGGAAGAGCGGGTGGAACGCCCACTGGTTGTGGAGGACCGTGCCGCCGGCGTCCCGCGGCAGATCGGAGGGGTAGCCCTCCGTGAAGATACGCTCGTACCAGCCGCTGTCCCAGTAGTCGATGAAGGTGCCGTAGGCGGGTGAGGGCCCGGACCAGGGGCTCGCGCCCTGGCGCGACGCAGCGAGGAGGAGGATCACGGTCGAGACGAGGCGCCCGGCGAGGAAGACCGCCAGCACCGGCACGGGCCAGGGCACCCGGCGGAGCGATGCCCGGCGCACCCCGGCCGTCCCCGTGCTGCTCACGGAACGGTCGGGGAGGCGACGGCCGGATCGGCCGGGTCGGCCGGGTCAGCCGGGGAGTCCGGGGAGTCCGGGGAGGTGAGCACCGCCGGCCCTGCCGCCATCCGGACCCAGCAGTCGCGGAGGTGGTCGTCCACGTAGCCCGTGGCCTGCAGCATCGCGTACGCCGTCGTCGGTCCCACGAAGCGGAAGCCGAAGCTGCGGAGCTCCCGAGCCAGTGCCGTGCTCTCGGGCGTGATGGCAGGGACGTCCGCAAGGGTCGCGGGCACGGCTTCCTGCAGGGGTCGGTGGGCCTCCAGCAGCGATCCGAGGGTCGTGCCGTCCGGCAACGCCAGCAGCGCCGCCGCGTTCGAGATGGTGGCCTCGATCTTCTGCCGGTTGCGGACGATGCCGGCGTCGTTCATCAGGCGCTCGACGTCCCCGGGGCCGAACCGTGCCACGGCCGCCGGGTCGAAGCCGGCAAAGGCCGTGCGGAACGCCTCCCGCTTGCGCAGGATCGTGATCCAACTCAGGCCGGACTGGAACGCCTCGAGGCTCAGCCGTTCGAAGAGCCCCGCCTCGGTGGGGACGCGCCTCCCCCACTCCTCGTCGTGGTACCGCTCGTACTCCGCGCTGGAGACAGCCCAGCCGCACCGGAGCCGGCCGTCCGATCCCGGGACCGCGAAACCGGTCATCCGGCGTCCTTCGCGGCGAGCCGCGAGCGCAGGTCCCCGATGAGGGCGTCGCGTTCCTCGAGCGCCGCCGCCAGCCGGTCGAGGACCTCGTCCACCTGGTCCATCCGGTAGCCGCGGAGGCCGAGACCGAAGCGGACGGCATCGACATCCGCTGCGGCGGGCACGTCGGGGAGCAGGACGGGCGGCAGCGACGCCACCGGTTGCACCAGTCCCAACCCGTCCCCCTGCATCCGGGGGGCGCCGGACCCGGTGCGGGCGACGGCCGCGGCGTCCGGCCCGTCGGCGGCGCGGGTAGCCGGCGCGAACCCGTGCAGGGCCGCCGGGAGCGCACGCCCCGAGGCGAGGACCGCGGTCCCTCCCACCAGCAGGATGGCGAGGATCACCAGGAAGATAGTCACAGCGCTATGGTGTCAGAGTTCCTCCGGAGCAACCCTCAGCCGCGGTGCTCGTGACCGGCCGACGCGGCCACGATCCGCACGGCCTCCTCGGCGGTGTCGACCAGCTGCAGCAGCGAGAGATCCTGCCGGGAGACGGTGCCCTCGGCGAGCAGGGTGCCTTCGATCCATTCGACCAGGGGGCGCCAGTAGTCCTTCCCGATCAGCACGATCGGGAAGGAGGTCACCTTGCCCGTCTGCACGAGGGTCATCGCCTCGAACAGCTCGTCGAGGGTACCGAAGCCACCCGGCAGCACGACGAAACCGCTCGCGTACTTGACGAACATGGTCTTCCGCGCGAAGAAGTAGCGGAAGTTGATGCCGAGGTCCACCCACTCGTTCATCCCCTGCTCGAAGGGCAGCTCGATGCCCAGGCCCACGGAGGTACCGCCGGCCTCGCAGGCGCCCTTGTTCGCCGCCTCCATCGCGCCCGGGCCACCCCCCGTGATGACCGCGTAGCCGGATTCCACGAGCCTGCGGCCCACCTCCTCGCCCATCGCGTAGTACGAGGAGTCGCGCGCGGTCCGGGCCGAACCGAAGACGCTGATGGCCGGACCGAGGTCCGCCAGCGTCCCGAAGCCCTCCACGAACTCGCTCTGGATGCGCAGCACGCGCCACGGGTCGGTGCGGGTGAAGCCTCCGGATTCGTCGGCGTCGAGGAGCATGTTGTCCGACTGCGGGACCGTCGCCTGGCCGCGCCTCAACTCGACCGAGCCCTTCCGTCGGGTGGCCCGGCCCGCTCCCGCGGGATCGGTCGCACGCCTGCCGGACGTGCCGTCCGTGTCGGGGGATCCGGACGGCCCGGATCCGGCGAGGGCGCCGTCGTCGTGCAGGGTGGTGGTCCCGGTGTCGCTGCTGGCCGAGGGGTGCTGGGAGGGAGACATTTCCCTAGGCTAGCCAACGGAAAGGCCGGCGGGCGGCTTTTGATTGCTCTTTAATCACAATCGGTGCCTTTGCCCCACTGTGTATTGCTGGCAGGGAATAGTTCGCTAGATTTCTCCCATGACAAGTGAACCGCAACCGGCTGCGCCCGCGTCCTCGGGAACTCCCCTCGTCTCCCTCCGGGACGTGAACAAGCATTTCGGGGACCTGCACGTCCTTCGGAACATCAACCTGGACGTCGCCCGCGGTGAGGTCGTGGTTGTCATCGGCCCCTCCGGCTCCGGGAAGTCGACGCTCTGCCGCGCCATCAACCGGCTCGAGACCATCGACGACGGCGAGATCACCATCGACGGCAAGGTGCTCCCCGCAGAGGGCAAGGCCCTGACGAAACTCCGCGCCGACGTCGGGATGGTCTTCCAGTCGTTCAACCTCTTCGCCCACAAGTCGATCCTCGAGAACGTCACGCTCGGTCCGGTGAAGGTCCGGGGCATGAAGGGCGGCGAGGCGAAGGAGCTCGCGATGTCGCTGCTCAAGCGCGTGGGCGTCGACAACCAGGCGCAGAAGCTCCCTGCGCAGCTGTCCGGCGGGCAGCAGCAGCGCGTCGCGATCGCCCGCGCGCTCGCCATGAAGCCCAAGGTCATGCTGTTCGACGAGCCCACCTCGGCGCTCGACCCGGAGATGATCAACGAGGTCCTCGACGCCATGGTGGCCCTCGCGAGGGAGGGCATGACCATGATCGTGGTAACCCACGAGATGGGCTTCGCCCGCCGGGCCGCCGACCGCGTGATCTTCATGGCGGACGGCCAGATCATGGAGCAGGCCACGCCTGAGGAGTTCTTCACGAATCCGCAGAGCGAGCGCGCCAAGGACTTCCTCGGCAAGATCCTCTCGCACTGACCCCCCGCACCATCCGCATACCAGAAGGCCTCCGGAAGGCCCCAACGCAAGGAGAACCAATGCAGAAGACCCGATATGCAGCAGCCGCGGTAGCTGCGGTGGCCGCACTGACGCTGTCCGCCTGTGGCGGCGGCGACAGCGCCGAGTCGGAGGGCGGCGAGAGCGGCAGCGCCGAGACCGTCCGCATCGGCATCAAGTTCGACCAGCCGGGCCTCGGCTACGACGAGGGCGGCTCCTACTCGGGCTTCGACGTCGACGTCGCGAAGTACGTCGCGAACGAGCTCGGGTACACCGAGAAGCAGATCGAATTCGTGGAAGCCCCGTCCGCGAACCGCGAGAACCTGCTGTCCAACAGCCAGGTGGACATGATCTTCGCGACGTACTCCATCACCGACACCCGCAAGGAGACCGTCGACTTCGCCGGTCCGTACTTCGTGGCCGGCCAGGACCTCCTCGTCCCCACGGACAGCGACATCGCCGGCCCCGAGGACCTCGAGGGCAAGAACCTGTGCTCCGTGACCGGTTCCACCTCCGCCCAGAAGATCAAGGACCAGTACCCCGGGGTGCAGCTCGTCGAGCAGCCCGGCTACGCGGAGTGCGTCACCGCGATGGGCGGCGGCCAGATCGACGCCGTCACCACGGATGACATCATCCTCGCCGGCCTCGCCGCGCAGGAGTCCAACGCCGGCAAGTTCAAGGTCGTCGGTAACACGTTCTCCGAGGAGAACTACGGCGTCGGGCTCCCCAAGGGCAGCGACATGTGCGAGGACATCAATGCGGCCATCACCAAGATGATCGACGACGGTGCCTGGGAAGAAGCGATCACCAGCAACACCGAGGGTGCCGACTACACCTTCAACGCAGAGCTGAACCCGCCGACCCCGGCGCCCTGCGCGTAGCACCGCAATCATTGGTGGGGTGGTCCGCACGGACCACCCCACCAATGCCATGTTCCCCACCAGGAAAGAGGTGAACCGTGGAGAACTACCTGTCGCTGTTCGAGACCTACGACGTGCCCGCAGCGTTCTGGGTCAACATCCAGCTGTCGTTCTGGGCCGCCATCTGGGCCCTGGCCATCGGTACGGTGCTGGCACTGTTCCGTATCTCCCCCATCCCCAGCCTGCAGTGGTTCGGGGCGGCCTACGTCAACATCTTCCGTAACACCCCGCTGACGATCATCCTCGCGTTCGGGTTCCTCGGTCTGTTCTCCGTCATGCAGATCAGCCTGGCGAGTGACCTCAACCTCAGCCTGTTCCGGATCGCGATCGTGGGACTGGCGCTCTACCATGCCGCCTTCGTCTGCGAGGCGATCCGCAGCGGCGTGAACACGGTTCCGCTCGGCCAGGCCGAAGCGGCGCGTGCCATCGGACTCAGCTTCCTCCCCGCCGCGCGCCTCATCATCCTGCCCCAGGCGTTCCGCGGGGCGATCGCCCCGCTCGGCAACGTCCTGATCGCCCTCATCAAGAATTCGACCGTCGCCGCGGCCGGCTCGGTCGCCACCGAGTCCTCCGGCCTCATGAAGACCATGATCGAGTTCCGGTCGGACCTCGTGATCCCGATCTTCCTCACCTTCGCCCTCGGCTTCGTGATCCTGGTGATCCCGATCGGTCTCCTGACCACCTGGGCCTCACGGAAACTGGCGGTGGCACGATGAGCGTCCAACAGGTCCTGTTCGACGCCCCCGGCCCGCGCGCCCGGCGCAACATCCTCATCGGCAACATCGTGGGTGTGCTGGTCGTCCTCGGCATCCTCGCCTGGGTGGTCTCCGCCCTGGCGGACAAGGGCCAGCTGACCGGGAGCATGTGGTCACCCTTCCTCGAGTCGAGGACCTGGGAGTTCTTCATCCTGCCCGGGCTGCTCAACACCCTGAAGGCCGCCGGCATCTCGATCGTCACCTCGGTCCTCTTCGGGCTGATCTTCGGCGTCGGGAGGCTCTCGCACGCCGCGCCGATCCGCTGGTTCGCCGGCCTGGTCGTGGAGGTCCTGCGCGCGGTCCCCGTGCTGCTCATGATGATCTTCTTCTGGCTGGCGCTCGGCAGTTCGGGCGCCGTCCAGCCGCAGGACGCACCACTGATCGCCGTGATCATCGCCCTGACGCTCTACAACGGGTCGGTCATCGCCGAGCTCGTGCGCTCCGGCGTCCACGGCCTGCCGAAGGGCCAGCGCGAGGCGGGCATGGCGATCGGCCTGACCCGGAACCAGTCGCTGCGCTCCATCGAGGTCCCGCAGGCCCTGATCGCCATGCTGCCGGCCCTGATCAGCCAGTTCGTGGTGATCCTGAAGGACTCCGCGCTGGGCTTCATCATCACCTACCCGGAGCTGCTGCAGTTCACGCGGCGCCTGGGGGTGGGCGAGGGCAACGTGATCCCGTCGCTGTTCGTCGCGGCAGCGATCTTCATCGCCATCAACTTCGCGCTCTCCACGCTGGCGACCCGGCTCTCCACGCTCCTCAGCTTCCGGACGAAGGGGCGCAAACCGGCCGCGAAGGGCGCCATCGCCATGGATGCCGCCTCCACCTGAGGAGGCATCCACTGCACCCCTGGACGACGAAGGGCCCGGCACCAGCCGGCCCCTTCGTCGTGTGCGGTCGGGTCAGGACAGCCAGGTGGTCAGGGCGCGGAGGCATGCGCGCACCGCGTCGGCCTGCACGTGTTCGTCGTCCGTGTGCGCGAGCAGTGCGTCGCCCGGACCGAAGTTGACCGCCGGTATGCCGAGGGCGCTGAACCGCGCGACGTCGGTCCAGCCGTACTTCGGCTTCGGCTCGGCGCCGACAGCCGCCACGAAGGCCGCCGCCGCCGGATGGTGGAGACCGGGCCGCGCTCCCGCGGCGGCGTCGGTCCGCTCGACGGAGAAGCCCTCGAGCAGCGCCCGCACGTACTGCTCCGCCTGCTCGGGCGTCTTGTCCGGCGCGAAGCGGTAGTTCACCTCGATGACCGTGCTGTCCGGGATCACGTTGCCGGCCGTGCCGCCGCTGATCTTGACCGCGTTCAAGCTCTCCCGGTAGTCGAGCCCGTCGACATGGACGGTCGCCGGCTCGTGGTCGCGGAGCCGGACGAGGATCTCGGCGGCCCCGTGAATGGCGTTCTCCCCCATCCAGGCGCGGGCGGAGTGCGATGCCTTCCCGGTGACGCGCACGTCGAAGCGCGCGGTGCCGTTGCACCCTCCCTCCACCGTGCCGTCCGTGGGTTCGAGGAGGACCGCGAAGTCCGCCTCCAGCCACTCCGGATGGGACACGGCCACGCGGCCCAGCCCGCTGAGCGAGGCCTCGACCTCCTCGTGGTCGTAGAAGATGAAGGTGATGTCGCGGCTCGGCGCGGTGAGCGCGGCGGCGAGCGCGAGCTGCACGGCCACGCCCCCCTTCATGTCCGTCGCTCCCCGGCCGAAGAGCACATCCCCTTCCCAGGTGGACGGGACCGTCCCCCTCGACCCGGCGGTGGTGGGCAGCGGAACGGTGTCCAGATGACCGGCGAGGATGACCCGCTCGGCGCGGCCGAGCCGCGTCCGCGCCAGCACGCAGTCGCCGTCGCGGACCACCTCGAGGTGCTGCAGGGGTCGCAGGGCCCGCTCGACGGCGTCGGCGATGCCCGCCTCGTTGCCCGAGACGCTCTCGACGTCGATCAGTCGGGCTGTGAGCTGGGCGACGTCGGAGGCCAGGTCGAGCTCCACGGAGGGTGTCTGAATCATGCTGCAACCCTATCCCTCGGTAGACTGCTGCCCATGACTCCTCCTACGCCCAGCCCTTCCCTGCCCGGAGCCTCCCAGCGTGTGGCCGGTGGCATCGGCCTCGCGACGGTGGCCTCGGACGGCACCGTCTTGGATACGTGGTTCCCCGCCCCCTGGCTCGGAGCCGATCCGATGGACGCCGCCGCGCAGCAGGAGTTGCGCAACACCCTCGAGACGCTCGCAGGCTCCGGGTCCGACGACGCGCGGCAGGTGACCCAGCGGGTCGTGGACCTCGCCGTGGATCCGGACGACGCCCCGGCCGGGACCGAGGACGCGTACCTGAGGCTGCACCTGCTCTCCCACCGGCTCGTCGAGCCCAACACCATCAACCTCGACGGCATCTTCGGGCTCCTGGCCACTGTGGTCTGGACGAACCACGGACCGGCCCCCGTCCAGGGCTTCGAGACCGTCCGGGCCGCCCTGCGGGCGCGCGGACCCGTGGCCGTGCACGGCGTCGACAAGTTCCCGCGCATGGTGGACTACGTGGTGCCGGCAGGCGTGAGGATCGCCGACGCCGATCGTGTCCGCCTGGGTGCCCATCTCGCCGACGGCACCACCGTGATGCACGAGGGCTTCGTGAACTTCAACGCGGGCACCCTCGGCCACTCCATGGTCGAGGGCCGTATCTCCGCGGGTGTGGTGGTGGGCAACGGCTCCGACATCGGCGGCGGCGCCTCGATCATGGGCACCCTCTCGGGTGGCGGCAAGGAACGCATCACCATCGGTGAGCGCTGCCTGCTCGGCGCCGAGTCCGGTGTGGGCATCTCCCTCGGGGACGACTGCGTGGTCGAGGCCGGCCTGTACCTCACGGCCGGCACCAAGGTGACCCTTCAGGACGGGACGCTCGTGAAGGCCAAGGACCTCTCGGGTGAACCGGGCATCCTCTTCCTGCGCAACTCCGCCACCGGTGCGGTCGAGGCACGTCCGCGCGCCGGCGACGGGATCGCGCTCAACCCGGCCCTGCACGCCAACTAGCCCGTGGCGCCGCGGCCCCCCTCCGCTGCTGTCCGTCGCCGCCGGCGCCGGCTGCGGACCGGTGCCATGCTCGCCGCCCTCGGGATCGTCGTCGTCGGCGGTGGCGTCCTCGCGCTCGACCAGCTCCAGGACAGCGAGGTATTGGTCCGTGAACGCTGCAGTGCCACGGTGGGCGCCGATACCTTCGAGCTGAGCCCGACGCAGGCCGGGAACGCCGCCCTGATCTCCGGCGTCGCCGTCCAGCGCGGCCTGCCTGCGCGGGCGGCGTCCATCGCGATCGCCACGGCCATCCAGGAGTCGCGGCTCGAGAACATCGGCTACGGGGACGACGCCGGCCCCGACTCCCGCGGGCTGTTCCAGCAGCGGCCCTCGCAGGGCTGGGGCACGGAGGAGCAGGTCATGACGCCGCTCTACGCCACCGGCGCCTTCTACGACGCCCTGGTGGAGGTACCGGGCTACGAGACACTGCCCATCACCGAGGCGGCGCAGACGGTCCAGCGGTCCGCCTACCCCGAGGCGTACGCGGACCACGAGCCGGAAGGACGTGCCTTCGCCTCCGCGCTGACGGGCAACTCCCCTGCCGCCCTCGACTGCATGCTCCGGGAACCGGCCACGGACGGCGACACCCTCGCGGTGTCCGACGCCGCCGACGAGGTCTTCGGGCCGCTCGGGGGCGTCGCCGACGGGAAGACCCTCACCCTGGGCGTGAGCGGGACGACGGGCTGGGCGGCCGCGCAGTGGGCCGTCGCGAATGCCGCCCATCTGCACATCACCTCGGTCGCCTACGGGGGCCTCGCATGGGTCAGGTCCGACGGCGGGTGGACTCCGACGCCGACGGACCCCGGGACCCTGGTCGTCACCGTCGCGGGGATGACGCCCTGACCGGTGGACGGCTCAGGCGAGCGCCCTGACCACCGGCTCCACATAGCTGCGGAAGGACCGCTCGTCGTCGAACAGCTCCTGGCACATCAGGAGTTTGTCCGGCTCCACCCACCACGCGCGGTGGACGCCCAGCGGGAGTTCGATGACCTGCAGCGTGAAGTGGCGGGCGGCCCGGCCCAGTTCAAGCTCGCGTTCCTGCACGATCCGCGCCAGCAGGTACTCCATGCTGTCGGCGCCCCTCGCCCCCGCGTGGAGGGCATACTCCGCGCACCGCTCCTCGGCCCAGTCCATGGCTGCCCCGACGTGGGCCCGCATGAGCGCCTTCAGCGCCTCCATGCCGTCCAGCGCCTCGAAGCGTGGCGGCAGGGGCAGGACGGCGTCGCTGATACGGCCTCCCAGGAGGCTGTGCCACCACGCCTCCCACTCGACCCGCAGTGCCGTGTCACCACCCGCCGGCTCGGTCAGGCGCCGAGTCTCGACCGTCCGCACGGACGGGACGACCGGCGGCAGCGCGGGGAGTCCGACCCCCCGCAGCCCGGCGCAGTCCCGCAGGTAGAGCGCCACGAGGAGCACCTGGGAGGTGTCCACGGTGAAGTACGTGCTGTACCCGGGGTACGACATGGGCCTCCTTCGGGACCGGTCGGGCTGGCTCCCAGAGTAGACCCCGCACCCGCGGCCGCTCCAGAGCCGTGCCCGTTTCCCTGGACGCGTGCAACCGCACGCGGAGGGCGGCCCGGAGGACGACGCGGTGGAAGAGTCGGGTGGGACGCCGACCTAGGATGGAAGCATGAAGATCCTCGTTACCGGTGGCAGTGGCTACATCGGCTCGCACACCGTCCTGACCCTGCTCGAACACGGCCATGACGTCGTCGTCGTCGACAACCTGCTGAACTCCACCGAGACCTCGCTCGAGCGTGTCGCGGCCCTCGCCGGCCGCACACCCACGTTCCACCAGGCCGATCTGCTCGACGAGCCCCGGCTGCGGTCCATCTTCGCGGAGGAGAAGGTCGACGCGGTGATCCACTTCGCGGGCCTGAAGGCCGTGGGTGAATCGGTCGAGAAGCCGCTGTACTACTACTCCAACAACGTGGGGGGCACGCTGAACCTGCTGCGTGTGATGGACGACGCCGACGTGCGCACGCTGGTCTTCAGTTCGTCCGCCACCGTGTACGGTGCCTCCGAGGAGGTACCCCTCACCGAGAAGCTCCCCCTGGACGCCGTGAATCCTTACGGGCGCACCAAGGAGCAGATCGAGGACATCCTCTCGGACCTCGGTGCCGCCGACCCCCGGTGGAACATCGCCCTGCTGCGCTACTTCAACCCGGTGGGCGCGCATGCCTCGGGCACCATCGGTGAGGACCCCACCGGCGTGCCCAACAACCTGCTGCCGTTCGTGGCGCAGGTGGCCGTCGGCCGGCGCGAGAAGGTGATGGTGTTCGGCAACGACTACCCGACGCCGGACGGCACGGGCGTGCGCGACTACATCCACGTGGTCGACCTCGCCGAGGGGCACCTCGCCGCGCTCGACTACCTCGTGGCGCGCGGCGGCGTGCACACGTGGAACCTCGGCACCGGCAACGGCTCCTCCGTCCTCGAGGTCCTCACGGCGTTCTCGGCCGCGGTGGGCCGGGACATCCCCTACGAGTTCGCTCCCCGCCGGCCCGGCGACGCGGCCGTGAGCTACGCGGACCCCTCCTCCGCCCTGGCTGACCTCGGCTGGTCCGCGACGCGGACCCTCGCCGAGATGTGCGAGGACCACTGGCGCTGGCAGAAGAACAACCCGCAGGGCTACGCGACGGCCCCGGTCGCCTGACCTCCTCGTCCCGGAACGACGACGGCCGCCCACCTGATGGTGGGCGGCCGTTTCCGTACCGGGTGCGGGAAGCTCGTCCCGCGGCTCAGATCGCGGGGTAGTGCCGCTCTCCCTCGCCCGTGTACAGCTGGCGCGGGCGCCCGATCTTGGTCTGCGGATCCTGCATCATCTCGCGCCACTGCGCGATCCAGCCGGGCAGGCGCCCGATCGCGAACAGCACGGTGAACATCTTCTCCGGGAAGCCCATCGCCTTGTAGATCAGCCCCGTGTAGAAGTCGACGTTCGGGTAGAGCTTCCGCTCGATGAAGTAGTCGTCCGCGAGCGCCTTCTCCTCGAGGCGCATGGCGATGTCGAGCAGTTCGTCGTTGCCGCCGAGCTTGTTGAGGATGTCGTGGGCCGTGGCCTTGACGATCTTGGCGCGCGGGTCGTAGTTCTTGTAGACGCGGTGCCCGAAGCCCATGAGCTTCACGCCGTCTTCCTTCTTCTTGACCTTCTCCATGAAGTCCTCGGGCTGCATGCCCTTGGCCTGGATGTCGCGCAGCATGTTGAGCACGGCCTCGTTCGCGCCACCGTGCAGCGGGCCGAAGAGAGCGTTGATGCCCGCGGAGACCGACGCGAACATGTTCGCGTTCGAGCTGCCCACGAGGCGGACCGTCGACGTGGAGCAGTTCTGCTCGTGGTCCGCGTGCAGGATGAGCAGCAGGTCCAGGGCCTTGACCATCATCGGATCGAGGTCGTACGGCTCGGCCGGCAGGCCGAAGGAGAGCCGCAGGAAGTTCTCCACGAGGTTCATGGAGTTGTCCGGGTACAGCATCGGCTGGCCGATGGACTTCTTGTGCGCGTAGGCCGCGATGACGGGCAGCTTCGCCATGAGGCGGAACGTGGAGAGCTCCACCTGCTCGTCGTCGAAGGGGTCCAGGGAGTCCTGGTAGAACGTGGACAGCGCCGAGACCGCCGAGGACAGCACGGGCATGGGGTGCGCGTCGCGGGGGAACCCGCCGAAGAAGCCCTTGAGCTCCTCGTGCAGCAGGGTGTGGCGGCGGATCCGCCCGTCGAACGCGGACAGTTCCTCGGGCGTCGGCAGGTTGCCGTAGATGAGGAGGTAGGAGACCTCCAGGAAGCTCGAGTTCTTCGCGAGTTCCTCGATCGGGTAGCCGCGGTAGCGCAGGATCCCGGCGTCGCCGTCGATGTAGGTGATTGCGGACGTGGTGGCCGCTGTGTTCATGAAGCCCGGGTCGAAGGTGACCTGGCCGGTCTGCTTCAGCAGTTTCGACACGTCGTAGCCGTTGTTGCCCTCAACGGCGGGCACCAGCGGGAGGCTGAGTTCGCCACCGCCGTAGTGCAGGGAAGCAGCATTCTGCTCGGTCATCGATTCTCCTTCAGGAGCTGGAGCGAGGTCGTCGCCACATATCGTCATCGCAACACAGGAGGACACACGTCACTCCGGGAAACGCACATTCAGCTGAAACGCTACCGCCAGCGGGGCCCGATCACTAATCCTGCTGCCCTTCGCCGTGCACCGGCGATCAGCGCCGCTCAGCGGACCAGGTCGGCGAGGCGGGCGACCGCCGCCCCGATCCTCTCGTCGCTGCCCGTGAGCGCGACCCGGATGAAACCTGAACCCGCATCCCCGTAGAAGGTGCCGGGGCCCGCGAGGATGCCGAGCCCGGCCAGCCGGCCGATGGTGTCCCAGGTGGGCTCGCCGTCGGACGCCCAGAGGTACAGGCCGGCCACGGAACCGCTGATGGTGAATCCGGCGGCCTCGAGGGCCGGGACCAGCAGGGCACGGCGTCGCCGGTACAGGTCCTTCTGTTCCGCCACGTGGGTGTCGTCGCCGAGCGCCACGCGCATCGCTTCCTGCACCGGATAGGGCACGATCATGCCGGCGTGCTTGCGCGAGTTGACGAGGTTGGCGATGATCGCCGGATCGCCGGCCGTGAAGGCAGCACGGTACCCGGCGAGGTTGGACTGCTTGCTCAGTGAGTAGACGGCCAGCAGGAGCTCGTGCGAGCCGCCGGAGACCCATGGGTCGAGGACGCTGGGCACGGGTTCGCCGCCCTCCGCGGGATCCCAGGCGTCCCAGCCCAGTTCCCCGTAGCACTCGTCCGACGCGACGACGGCTCCGAGGGAGCGGGCGTCGTCGACGATCGCCTTCAGGGCGTGGACGTCGAGCACGTCCCCCGTGGGGTTGCCCGGCGAGTTGATCCAGACGAGGCGTACCCGGGCGCGCACGTCCCCGGGGAGTTCCGCGAGGGAATCGGCCGGGACGGGCGTCGCGCCCGCGAGGTGGGCTCCGATGTCGTAGGTCGGGTACGCCACCGTCGGACGGACGACGACGTCCCCCTCGCCGAGTCCCAGCAGGAGCGGCAGCCACGCGACCAGTTCCTTGGACCCGACGGTGGGCAGGATGTCGAGGGGATCCAGGCCCGGCACGCCGCGGCGGCGCGCGAACCAGGCGCTGATGGCTTCCCGCAGCGCTGTGGTGCCGTGCGTAGTGGGGTACCCGTGCGCATCGGCGGCCGCGGCCAGCGCGGACCGGATCAGTTCCGGGGTCGGATCGACGGGCGTCCCGATGGACAGGTCCACCACGCCCGCCGGGTGCTCGGCGGCGATCGCCCGGTAGGGCGCCATCGCGTCCCAGGGATAGTCGGGCAGGTGCAGGCCGAACGGCTTCGGCTTCCCGGCCACCACCTACGCGGGCTGGTTCTGGGGCGGCAGGGCCGCGATGATGGGGTGGTCGAAGCCCGTGTTGCCGACCTTCGCGGCACCGCCGGGCGAGCCGAGGTCGTCGAAGAACTCGACGTTCGCCTTGTAGTACTCGGCCCACTGCTCGGGAGTGTCGTCCTCGTAGTAGATGGCCTCCACCGGGCAGACGGGCTCGCACGCGCCGCAGTCCACGCATTCGTCGGGGTGGATGTAGAGCGACCGCTCGCCCTCATAGATGCAGTCGACAGGGCACTCTTCGATACAGGCCTTGTCCTTGACGTCCACGCATGGCTGCGCGATTACGTAGGTCACTTCCCACGCCTTTCGTTGGAGCTGGGTCGGCTGCGCACCCGAGGTGCGGTCTCCAGCTTAACGCAACGCCTCCCTCCGGCAGGACCACCCGCTCCCCGCCCGGGGTCGGCCGCGCCGACGCGCCCGGAGGTCTACCCTTGACGGGTGCAGAGCCCCCTCGACCTCCTCGCCTCGCTCCCCCTGAATACGAGGGTCGTCGTGCGGCGCCGCCTCGACGACGGCTTCACCGACTCGCTGGGCGACCTGATCGCGCGGGACGGCACCAGCTGCACCGTGCGCACCCGCAGGGGGGACGACGTCGTCCTCCTCTCCGATGTGGCGGCCGCGAAGACGGTGCCGCCGCCTCCGCCGCGCAGGGCCCCCCGCCGGGGAACGGCGTAACAGTGATTGGGACCTATCAATCGATAGGTCGAAGTCCCGTACAATCGGCGGATGGACACAGACGAGGATCTCCAGGCCCGAGGCCGGGCGCTCAGCTCCCCTGTCAGGCTCCGCATCCTGCGTCTGTGCCTCCACAAGGCGAGGACCAACAAGGAGATCGCCGAGACGCTGGATCTCAATCCGGCGACGGCGCTGCACCACGTGCGCACCCTCCTGTCCACCGGTTTCCTCGCGGCCGACGACGCCCGCACCGGCAACCGTGGCGCCAAGGAGATCCCCTATCGCGCCACAGGGTTGTCCTGGCACAGCCGTATCCCGAATGCGGCGCCCGTGCTCGTGGAGACGTTCCTGCAGGAGATCGAGGGCCTGCAGCCGTCCGAGATCGACGTCTGGCGCCTCGGCGTCCGGCTCAACGACGAGCACCGCGCCGAGATGATGGGCCGCATCCGTGACGTGTTCGAGGAGTACGCCCGGCGGGACCCCGACGAGGACGGCACGGCCACCTCGATCATGCTCGCGCACCACCTGGACCGCACCGCGGACTGACCTCGCGGGACTGCTAGCGGCGCCGCTGCGGACGCAGCACGACGGCGCCCAGCGTCACGGCGACGAGCGTCATCGCGAGCACACCGAAGAGCCAGAGGTTGCCCGCGGCGGCGGTCCCCGGGGCGACCTCCGACGAGCCGGTGAGGATCAGC
>NZ_CP024915.1:1704570-1707110 GCF_002953615.1 Arthrobacter agilis
GTCTTCGACGACGTGGACAGCAGGGCGACCACGCCGTAGGCGACCACTCCTGCCACCGCCGTCATCGCGACGCTCCGCGCCCAGAGCCCGCTCAGCAGGAACAGGCTGCCGGCGAGCGCCAGTGCGGCCACCGCGCCCACGGGCAGCGCCGTACCGGCGACGAAGAGCACGTGCGCGTGCAGCAGCGTCCCGAACACCGCTGCCGTGATCCCGGCGACGGCAGCCCCCACCACGGCCACGAGGCGGCCCGGAGCGGACGTCGCGGGGCCCGACGACCCGGGCCGGGCGCCAGGAGCCGCGGCCGCTGCCGCAGCCGCCCGTCGATCGTCGTCGCTCCCGTACCGTCCGGCGGCCGATGCGTCCGGCACGGACGGGTCCGCCCGCGAGATCGGGCCGGAGTCCCCCGTCCCCGGGAACGCCGAACGCCGGCCCTCCCCCGCTGGGGAGGCGCCGGCGTCGTCGTGTGCCATGGTGCTGGTGGAGCTAGGCGCGGGCGCGTGAACGCGAGGCGCGCATGCGCTCGTTGGCGTCGAGGATGACCTTGCGGATACGGATGGACTCCGGCGTGACCTCGACGCACTCGTCCTCGCGGGCGAACTCGAGGGACTCCTCGAGCGTGAGGTTGCGGGGCGGGGTCAGGTTCTCGAAGGTGTCGGAGGAGGCCGCACGCATGTTGGTGAGCTTCTTCTCCTTCGTGATGTTGACCTCCATGTCATCGGCGCGTGAGTTCTCGCCGACGATCATGCCCTCGTACACCTCGGAGGTGGGCTGCACGAAGAAGGAGCCGCGCTCCTGCAGGTTGATCATCGCGAACGGGGTCACGACGCCGGCGCGGTCGGCGATCATCGAACCGTTGGTGCGGTACTCGATGTCACCGGCCCACGGCTCGTAGCCCTCGGAGATCGACGCCGCGATGCCGGCACCGCGGGTGTCGGTCAGGAAGCGGGTGCGGAAGCCGATCAGGCCTCGCGCCGGGACGATGAACTCCATGCGGACCCAGCCGGTGCCGTGGTTGGCCATGTTGGTCATCCGGCCCTTACGGGCGGCCATGAGCTGGGTGACGCCGCCGAGGTACTCCTCGGGGACGTCGATGGTCATGTGCTCCATCGGCTCGTGGATCTTGCCGTCGATGGTCCTGGTGACCACCTGGGGCTTGCCGACCGTGAGTTCGAAGCCCTCGCGGCGCATCTGCTCCACGAGGATGGCCAGCGCGAGCTCGCCGCGGCCCTGGACCTCCCACGCGTCGGGGCGCGCGGTGGGCAGCACGCGGAGCGACACGTTGCCGATGAGCTCCTTGTCGAGGCGGTCCTTGACCTGGCGGGCCGTGACCTTGGCGCCCTTGACCTTGCCGGCGAGCGGCGAGGTGTTGATACCGATGGTCACGGAGATCGCGGGATCGTCGACCGTGATGAGCGGCAGCGGCTGCGGGTTGTCGACGTCGGTCAGGGTCTCGCCGATGGTGATGCCCTCGATGCCGGCGACGGCGACGATCTCGCCGGGTCCGGCGGAGTCGGTGGGAACACGGTCCAGCGCCTTGGTGGCGAGGAGCTCGGTGATCTTGACGGACTTCAGCTCGCCGTTCTGGCGGGCCCAGGCGACGGTCTGGCCCTTGCGCAGCGTTCCGTTGAAGATGCGCAGCAGGGCGAGGCGGCCGAGGAACGGCGAGGCATCCAGGTTGGTCACGTGTGCCTGCAGGACACCCTCGGGGTTGTAGCGGGGTGCGGGGATGTGCTCGATGATCGTCTGGAACAGGGGCTCCAGGTTGTCGTTCGACGGCACGGTCCCGTCCGCCGGCTGCTCGAGCGAGGCGGCACCGGCGCGGGCGGCGGCGTAGACGACGGGAACGTTGAGGATCGCGTCGAGGTCGAGGTCGGGGACCTCGTCCGCGAGGTCGGAGGCGAGGCCGAGGAGCAGGTCCATGGACTCGCTGACGACCTCCTCGATGCGGGAGTCGGGGCGGTCGGTCTTGTTGACCAGCAGCACCACGGGGAGCTTGGCCGCGAGGGCCTTGCGGAGGACGAAGCGGGTCTGGGGCAACGGGCCCTCGGACGCGTCGACGAGGAGGACGACGCCGTCGACCATGGACAGGCCGCGCTCGACCTCACCCCCGAAGTCGGCGTGGCCGGGGGTGTCGATGACATTGATGGTGATCGTCTCGCCCTTGGCGGACGGACCGTCGTAGAACACCGTGGTGTTCTTGGCGAGGATGGTGATGCCCTTCTCGCGCTCGAGGTCACCCGAGTCCATGACGCGGTCGGCGACGTCGCCGTGCGCAGCGAACGAGTTGGTCTGCTTCAGCATGGCATCGACCAGGGTGGTTTTTCCGTGGTCAACGTGGGCCACGATGGCTACGTTGCGGAGATCGCTGCGGACAGCGGTGTTGCCTGTGGTTTCAGACATGCGTAAGGACTCAATTCAGTATCAACTGCGGGGAAAGTGACGGCGGCTGCAGTGCGCGCCCTCCTACCAGTCTAGGCGAGAGGTAAAAACAGACCTAATGCGCCCTGTCAATCGGCGTCCGGATTCGCTGTGGGCGCACA
>NZ_CP024915.1:1707210-1711695 GCF_002953615.1 Arthrobacter agilis
ATGGCGGCGGCCCCCGGGAAGGGAACCGCCGCTGTCGTCCTCCGGTCGGCGCGGTGGGCGCCGCCGTGGTGGGCCGCTATGCGACCTCGGGAGGCAGCACGAGTCCGGCGCCGGGGATCGCCGCGAGCAGCGCCTGCGTGTAGGCGGTCTTCGGGTTGTCGAACACCTCGTCCGTGGTCCCCTGCTCGACGAGCCTGCCCTTCTCCATGACGGCCACGGAGTCGGCGATCTGCCTCACCACCGCGAGGTCGTGGGTGATGAAGAGGTAGCTCAGGCCGAGATCGGACTGCAGGTCGGCGAGCAGGTTCAGGATCTGCGCCTGCACCAGCACGTCGAGCGCCGAGACGGCCTCGTCGCAGATCACGACCTCCGGGTCCAGGGCCAGGGCGCGGGCGATCGCCACGCGCTGGCGCTGGCCGCCGGACAGCTCGTTGGGGAAGCGCTGCATCATCGCGGACGGCAGTGCCACCTGGTCGAGCAGCTCGCGTACCTTCTTCTCCCGGCTCTTCGCGTCCCCCACCCCGTGGACACGGAGGGGCTCCTCGATGGTCCGGTAGATGTTGTACATCGGATCGAGCGAACCGTAGGGGTCCTGGAAGATCGGCTGCACACGGCGGCGGAAGTCGAACATCTCCTTGCGTCCGAGCGTGGTGATGTCCACGCCGTCGAAGCGGATGCTGCCCGAGGTCGCCCCTTCCAGCCCGAGGACCATCTTCGCGACGGTCGACTTGCCCGAGCCGGACTCGCCGACAACGGCGGTCGTGGTGCCGCGTGCGATCGAGAAGGACACCTTGTCCACCGCGGTGAACTCCGTGGACTTGCCCCAGTTCCCGCGGATCTTGAAAACCTTCGTCAGGTCCTCGACCTCGATCACCTTGTCCGGTGAAGCACTCTTCGCTGACGCCGGGGCGAGCAGGTCCTCCGTCTCGATGCCGGCCCGCTTCGCCGACTCGATGCGGCGGGACGCGATCGACGGCGCGGACGCCACGAGCTTCTGCGTGTACGGGTGGCGCGGGTTGGTCAGCAGTTCGAGGGCGGGACCCGCCTCGACGACCTGCCCCTTGTACATGACGATCACCTTGTGCGCGCGCTCGGCCGCGAGGCCGAGGTCGTGCGTGATGAGCAGCACGGCGGTGCCGAGCTCCTCGGTCATGGTGTCCAGGTGGTCGAGGATCTGCCGCTGCACGGTGACGTCCAGGGCCGACGTCGGCTCGTCGGCGATGAGCAGCCGCGGACGGCAGGACAGTCCGATGGCGATGAGGGCACGCTGGCGCATGCCGCCCGAGAACTCGTGCGGGTACTGGTTCGCGCGCGACTCGGCGTCGGGCAGGCCCGCCTCCGAGAGCACCTTCGCCACGTCCTGCGGGCCGCTCGGCAGGCCGTTGGCCTTCAGGGTCTCCCTGACCTGGAAACCGATCTTCCACACCGGGTTCAGGTTGGACATGGGGTCCTGCGGCACCATGCCGATGGAGGAACCCCGGAGCTCGATGATGCGCTTCTCCGACGCGGAGGTGATGTCCTCCCCGTCGAAGATGATGCTGCCGTTCGAGACGCGGCCGTTGGCGGGCAGGAGGCCGATGGCGGCGAGCGCCGTCGTCGACTTGCCGGAGCCCGACTCCCCCACGATCGCGACGGTCTCGCCGGGCATCACGGTCAGGTGCGCGTTGCGCACCGCCGGGACGTCCCCGTTCGACGTCGAGAAGGTGATGGCGAGGTCGCGGAGTTCGAGCAGCGGCTGCGGCATGCCCGACCGCGCTGCGGCCCTTGCGTTGCTGGTGCTGTGGCTCATCGTTTGCGTGCCTTCGGATCGAGAGCGTCACGCAGGGCGTCGCCCAGCATGATGAAGCTCAGAACGGTGATCGACAGCGCGAGGCCCGGCCAGAAGATGGCCATGGGGTTGCTGCGCAGCGACGGCTTCGCGGAGAAGATGTCGTTCCCCCACGACATGACGTCCGGCGGCAGTCCGATGCCGAGGAACGACAGCGTCGATTCCGCCACGATGAACGTGCCGAGGGAGATCGTCGCGATGACGATCACCGGTGCGAGCGCGTTCGGGATGACGTGCTTGACGAGGGAGCCCAGCGGCGAGACGCCGAGGGACCGCGCGGCCGTCACGAAGTCGGCGGTGCGCACCTCGATGACCGCCGCACGCGTGATGCGCGCGATCTGCGGCCAGCCGAACGTCACGAGGATGACCACCAGCGTCCACACGTTGCGGTTCTGCTGGAAGACGGGAAGCTGCACCACGACGATCGCACCGAGGATCAGCGGCAGGGCGAAGAAGATGTCGCCCACGCGGGCGAGGACCGCGTCCACCCAGCCGCCGAAGAAGCCGGCCAGCGCGCCGATCAGCCCTCCGATGAGGACCACGCCGAGCGTGGCGAACAGACCCACGGTGAGGGAGGACTGCGTGCCGTAGACGACGCGCGAGAGGATGTCGCAGCCCTGCACGGTGAAGCCCAGCGGATGGCCGGGGGCCGGCCCGCCGTCGGAGTTCTCGAGCAGGCAGTTCTCGTTCGGCGGCTCGTTCGTGAAGATGCCGGGGAACAGCGCCACGAAGACCACTGCGAGGATCAGGACGGCGCTGATGAGGAACAGCGGCTGCTTGCGCAGGCTGCGCCACGCCTCGCCCCACAGGCTGCGGGGCGCGGCGTCGGACACCGCGCTGTCGGTTGCCCGCACCGGTGTCTCGTCGGGGTCCGCCACGAAGTGTTCGATCGGGTAGGCGGACTTCTTGGTGCGTGCCACGGGGGTGGGTGCCTCGGTGGGAGCTTGCGTCCCGGTGGAGGTGGGTGTTGGTTCAGGCATATCGAATCCTTGGGTCCAGCCACGCGTACAGGAGATCCACCAGCAGGTTCGCGAGGCAGAAGATGAGGATCAGGAACGTGACGATCGAGACGACCATCGGTCCGTCTCCGTTCAGCACGGCACGGTAGAGGGTGTTGCCGACGCCGTTGACGTTGAAGATTCCTTCGGTGACGATCGCGCCGCCCATGAGGGCGCCGAGGTCGGCTCCGAGGAAGGTCACCACGGGGATCAGCGAGTTGCGGAGGACGTGCACGACGACGACGCGCCGGCGGCTGACGCCCTTGGCCGTCGCCGTGCGGACATAGTCCGCATTCACGTTCTCGATGATGCTGGTACGAGTCAGGCGCAGGACGTAGGCGAAGGACACCAGGCCGAGGACGACCGCCGGAAGCAGGAGCTCCGTGAAGGTGGCGTCACCGCTGACCGTCGGGTTGGTCCATTGGAGCTTGACCCCGATGAGGAACTGCATCAGGAAGCCGAGCACGAAGATGGGCACGGCGATCACGATCAGGGACAGCACGAGGACGGAGGAGTCGAACAGCCTGCCCTTGCGCAGGCCCGCGATGAGGCCGAAGACGATGCCGAAGACGGCCTCGATGACAAGGGCCATGACGGCGAGCTTCGCCGTGGTCGGGAAGACCTCGGCGATGATGGTGGCGATCGGCCGACCCGAGAAGTTGGTGCCGAGGTCGAACGTCAGCACGCCCTTGAGGTACAGCAGGTACTGGATCCAGAAGGGCTGGTCCAGGTTGTACTGCTCGCGGAGACCCGCGACGACGGCCGGGGTGCAGCCACGCTCGCCGCAGATGGCGGCGGTGGCGTCGCCGGGGAGGCTGAAGACGAGGAAGTACACCAGCAGGGTGGCGCCGAGGAAGACCGGGATCAGCTGCAGGAAGCGTCGGACGATGTACCAGGCCATCAGCGCGCACCTCCCGGTGCGGCGTGCGTCCGGACGGGACGCAGGTGGGGGTTGCTCATGAGGTGGAAAACCTTTTCGTTGGCACGGAAAAGGGGCCTGCCCTGTGCCGGGCAGGCCCCGAGTCCGTTACGGGTTACTTGCCGGTGATGGCGTAGTAGAGCGGAACACCGTTCCAGCCGAACTCGACGTTGTCCACGTTGTTGCTCCAGCCGCCCTGGGCGACCTGGTACCACAGCGGGATGGCCGGGAGGTCCTCGAGGAGCTGCTCCTGGGCCTTGTTCATGGCCTCGTTGCCCTCCTCGACCGAGCTGGCGGCGAGTCCGTCGGTCAGCTCCTGGTCGAACTCCGGGTTGCTGTAGCGGGCATCGTTGGATCCGGCGCCGGTGGCGTAGATCGGTCCGAGGAAGTTGTACAGCGACGGGTAGTCGGCCTGCCAGCCGGCACGCAGGGCACCGGTGAGGGTCTCCTCCGTGGCTTCCGTACGCGCTTCCTTGAAGGTCGCGTACGGCTTGCCCGCGACCTCGATGCCCAGGTTGTTCTTGATGTTGTTCACCACGGCCTCGACCCACGTCTTGTGGTCGCCCTTGTCGGCGTTGTAGCCGATGGTCAGGGGCTGCGACTCGTCGTAGGGCGCGATCTTCTCGGCGTCGGCCCAGAGCTTCTTGGCCTCCTCCGGGTTGTACTCGAGGTTCTCGCTGCCTGGCAGGTCCGCGCTGTAGCCCTCGAGGACGGGAGCGGTGAAGTCCTTCGCAGGTTCA
>NZ_CP024915.1:1711948-1722776 GCF_002953615.1 Arthrobacter agilis
GAGCGCCTGGCGCCGCAGCTTGCCCGCCTCACCCTCCCAGTTCGGGAGGTAGTACGGCACGGCGATCGTCTGGTTACCCGCGTAGGGCGACTCGATGGAGCGCTCGCCGAGGTCGTTCTTGAAGTTCTTGATGTCGCTCGTCGGGATCGTCTTCAGCACGTCGAGGTTGTCCGAGATCAGGTCCTGGTAGGCCGTCGTGTCGTTCTGGTAGATCTTGAACGTCACGCCGCCGTTCTGGGCGGCCTGGGGGCCTTCGTACTCGTCGTTCGGCACGAGTTCGATCTGCTGGTTGTGCTGCCAGGCACCCTCGGACGCGAACTTGTAGGGACCGTTGCCGATCGGGTTCTCGCCGAAGGCTGCAGGATCCTCGAGGGCGGCGGCGGGCAGCGGGAAGAACGCACTGTACCCGAGGCGCAGCGGCCAGTCGGACTCGGGCTGGGCCAGCTTGACCGTGAACGTGCGGTCGTCGACAACGGTGAGGCCGCTCATGGTCTCCACTGTGGAGCCCTCGGCACTGGCCTCGTCGTAGCCTTCGATGCTCTCGAAGAAGTAGCTCGAGAGCTGGGCGTTCTTCGCTGCGGCACCGTAGTTCCACGCGTCCACGAAGGAGTTCGCGGTGACGGGGTCACCGTTGGTGAAGGTCTTGCCCTCCTTGAGCGTGATCGTGTAGTTCTGGGCGTCCTCGGTCTCGATGGACTCTGCCATCTCGTTCTGGGGCTTGCCGTCGGCGTCGTAGCTGACCAGGCCCGCGAAGATGAGGTCGAGGATCGCTCCGCCACCCACCTCGTTGGTGCTGGTGGGGATCAGCGGGTTCTGGGGCTCGGATCCGTCCACCACGATGACGGCGTCCGTGGTGCCGCCGCCCATGCTGGATTCAGTGCTTCCGCCGCCGCATGCACTCAGCGACAGAACGGCGATGGCCGCGACGCTGAGCATTTGGGAAGTGCGCGTGAAACGCATTCCGCCTCCTAGGTATCTGGGTCGTTCCGGCGTTGATGTGGCCGGATAGTTGTCCCGCAGGTAGCGAGAGCCAACTCACACCGGAAGATTCTATGCCCGTTCTGTTGCTTCCCTGAACATCCTGTCGGGGAAGGCTCCCAGCCGGCTTTCAGCTTCGGCAGCCGTTCCAGTATTTCCGCAGGCCAGCGGGGAGAAGGGCGCGGCATCACGCTTTGATAACGGGTGCGAAAACTGGCACTCCGGCTCTGTACCGGCGGCAGGACGACGCGGCGGATCCCTGCAGCGCCGGCCACGGCGGGACCTGCAGGGAGCTCACGGGAGAGCCCGCCCCGCCGGCAGGCAGGACGGGCTCCTCGCTGGTGCGGGGCGGCTAGTCGGTCGACGCCAGGAGCTTCGCCCGCAGTTCACGGCGCTCGCGCTGTTTCGCCGGATCGGGCAGCGGAACGGCCGCCAGCAGCCGCTGGGTGTACGGGTCCTGCGGGCTGCGGAGGATCTGGTCACGGGTGCCCTGCTCCACGATCCGTCCGCGCTTCATCACGCAGATGTAGTCCGCGAGCACGTCCACGACGGCGAGGTCGTGGGTGACGAACAGGCAGGCGAAACCGAGTTCGCGCTGCAGGTTCTGGAAGAGCTCGAGGACCTTCGCCTGCACCGACACGTCCAGGGCTGACGTCGGCTCGTCCGCGACCATCAGCTTCGGCTTCAGCGACAGCGCCCGCGCGATGCCCACGCGCTGCTTCTGACCGCCGGAGAGTTCGTGGGGATACCGGTTGCGGTAGGAGCGCGGCAGCTCCACCTGGTCGAGCAGCGTCTCGATGCGCTTCTGCAGCTCACCGCCCTTGGCCTCACCCGCGAGGAACATCGGCTCACCGATGCTCTCGCCGATCGGCAACCGGGGATTCAGCGACGACGACGGGTCCTGGAACACCATCCCGACATGGCGACGCACCGCCACGAGCTCCCTGGAGGTGGGCCGGAGGCCGGAGATGTCGGTACCCACGACCTTCAGCGACCCGGCGGCCACGGGCAGCAGGCCGACGGCGGCCCTGCCGATGGTGGTCTTGCCGGAGCCCGATTCGCCGACGAGCCCGATGACCTGGCCGGGGTAGACGGTGAGGTTCGCGCCCTCCACCGCCCGGAAGGCCGGGACCCGACCCTGCTTCGGGTACTCGATGGCGACGTCGACGAGCTCGAGCACCGGCGCGGCGGCCGGAGGGGCCACCGCGTCCTCGGCCGGGAGTTGGGCGAGGACCTCCTGCTCACGCCGTTCCAGCTCGTCGTGATCGATCGTCTGCAGCTCCGTGTGGGTCGCCGCCGCCAGCGCCGCGGTGATGTCGACGTCGTCGTCCCCGTCCCCCTGCCCGAGGTGGGGCACGGCGGCGAGCAGCGCCTTCGTGTACTCGTGCTGCGGAGCGTTGAAGATCTGCTCCGCCGTGCCGGTCTCCACGATGCGTCCCTTGCGCATCACGGCGATCCTGTCGGCGAGGTCCGCCACCACGCCCATGTCGTGCGTGATCAGCACGATCGCGCTGTTGAGCTGGTTCCGCAGGTTGCGCATGAGGTCGAGGATCTCGGCCTGCACGGTGACGTCGAGGGCCGTGGTCGGCTCATCGGCGATCAGGAGCTTGGGGTCGCAGGACAGCGACTGGGCGATCATCGCGCGCTGACGCTGGCCGCCGGAGAGCTGGTGCGGGTAGGAGCGGAACGCCTTGTCGGGATCCGGGAGCTCGACCATCTGCAGCAGGCGCAACGCCCGCTGCCTGGCCTCGTCCGGGGAGATCTCGTTGTGCAGGCGCAGCGTCTCGACGATCTGGAACCCGACGGTGTACACGGGGTTCAGGGCGGTCATGGGCTCCTGGAAGATGACCGCGACGTCGTTGCCGCGGATCTGCCGCAGCTTCGCCGGCGACATCGTCAGCACGGACTTGCCGTTGAGCAGCACCTCACCCGTGACGCGGCTGTTGGAGGGCAGCAACCCGAGCAGCGACATGGAGCTGGCGCTCTTGCCCGAGCCGGACTCCCCCACGATCGCCAGCACCTCGCCGGCCCTCACCTCGTAGTTGAGGTCGATCGCCGCCGGGACCCACTTCTTGTCCACGCCGAAGTCGACGCTGAGGTTGCGGACCTCGAGCACGGGCCCCTGGGACGCGTCGCGGTCCGCGCCGGTGTCACCGGTGCCGCCGATTACCTGGGTACTCATGAGGGGATCTCCTTCGTGACGGAGGCACCGCGCGGGCGCGCAGCCTCCTGGATTGCCGCGCGCGGCTGCGGTGCTGGGACTATTGAGCCATGGAGAGCTCGAGGGAAGTGGCAGGGGCCACCGTGTTCAAACCGCGCACCGGTGTCTGGTTCACGGGGGTCGCTGTCCTCGTCGCTGCGGGCGGACTCGCGTCGGTCGTGGCGACCGAGGGCGCGGGCGGCCTGCTCGCGGGCTGGCCGCTCGTCGGGGTCGCCTACCTCGGCTGGTGGCTGTTCTGGTACCCGGCGGTCGTCGTGGCGGAGGACGCCGTGACCCTCCGCAACCCGCTGGCGACCGTCCGCGTCCCCTGGGCCGCGCTGATCGATGTGGACACCAAGTACGCCCTGAAGCTCGTGACGCCCACCGGTGCCTTCACCGCCTGGGCCGCGCCTGCTCCGGGAGTCTGGGGAACCCACGCGGGGAAGCCCGAGCACGTGACCAATCTGCCGTCCACGAGTTACGGCCCCGGAGGGTCCATCCGCCCGGGCGATCTTAAGAACACGGATTCCGGCTACGCGGCGTACCTGGTCCGCTCGCGCTGGCAGGACCTGGTGGAGAGCGGCGCGCTCGATGTCGACCACCCGGAACGCGCCCGACGCTCCTGGAATCTCCCGCATCTCGCCGTGGCGGTGGTCCTTTTCGCCGCGGGCGCCGCGTCGCTGAACCTCGCGTCCTAGGAAGCTCCTCACGCCGCGGCGGGCTTCTCTGCGTCCTTGGCCCGGTTGGCGTTGAACTTCTTCTGCCGCGGGTCGAAGGCGTCGCGCAGTCCGTCGCCGATGAAGTTGATGCACAGGCAGATGAGCACGATGAACAGCCCGGGGAACCAGAACAGCCACGGACGCGTCTGGAACGCCTCCTGGTTCTGGCTGATGATCAGGCCCAGGGACACATCGGGTGCCTTCACGCCGAACCCGATGTAGCTCAGGGCTGTCTCGAGCAGGATGCCCGCGGACATGAGCAGCGTGGTGTTCACGATGATCACGCCGACGGCGTTCGGCAGGATGTGCTTGAAGATGATGCGGGTGTTGGACGCGCCGGCGATCTTCGCCGCGTCGACGAACTCGCGCTCCCGCAGCGTGAGGAACTCGCCGCGGACCAGGCGGGCGAGGCCCGTCCAGGCGATCAGGCCGAGGAAGATGCCGAGCAGCCACACCTGGGCGCCGCTGCCGACGAACCGGTTGACGGACTCGCCCAGCGTCGCCGCGATCAGGACCAGGGGGATGATGATGATGATGTCGGTGAAGCGCATCAGCACCGCCTCGGTCCAGCCCCGGAAGTAGCCGGAGCACGCCCCGACCACGACGCCGACGAGGCACGCGAGAGCGCCGATGAGGAACATGATGATGATCGAGTTCTGCGCTCCGCGCATCGTCATCGCGAAGTAGTCGCGACCAATGGAATCCTGCCCGAACGGGTGCTCACCCCAGCTGAACGGCCCGGTGACGGTCGGGGCACCTCCGTTGAGCAGGGCGACGAATTCGGTGTGGTTGTACTTCCACCAGCCGGGGATGCCCGCGAACCCGACGGACGTGAACGCGAGGACGAAGATGATGGCGAACACGATGAGGCTGATGATCGCGGCCGTGTTGTCGAAGAACTTCCTGCGGACGATCTGCCCCTGGGACAGGCCCTTCGCCTCGGCCTCCGGGGCGGGGTGGGTGGGACCGGTGATGGTCCCCGCTTCTCCGCCGGGCAGGTCGGAGGGAGTCTGAGTGCTCATGCTTTCACCCTTACACGAGGATCGAGGAACGAATACACGATGTCGGCCACCAGGTTGAAGACCAGCGCCAGGATGCCGGCCACGAGGAAGAAGCCCATGATCGGATCCGGGTCGGTGCGCTGCAGCGCCTGCACGAAGAGCTGCCCCATCCCTGCGAAGGCGAACACCTGCTCCGTGATGATGGCACCGCCGATCAGGGCGCCGATGTCGAACGCGACGAGGGTCGCGAGGGGGATGAGCGCGTTGCGGAAGGCATGCCGCATGACCACGGTCCGCTCGCTGAGGCCCTTCGCGCGCGCCGTGCGGATGTAGTCCATGTTCATGATCTCCAGCATCGATGCCCGGGAGTACCGGCTGTAACTCGCGAGCGAGGCGAGCAGCAGTGCGAGGGTGGGCAGGAGCAGATGCGTGAACGTGTCGAGACCCGTGACCCAGAAGGTCCCCTCGAGCCCGGGCGTCTCGGCGCCCACGGTGGCGATCGGCCTCCCCCGCACGCGCGAGTTGCTGACGTAGGACGGCCACGTGACCATGAAACGGTCCACCACGATCAGCAGGCCCATGAGCAGGCCGGTGATGGCCGCCGCCCGCATACTCTGACCACGGTCGTACCCGCCCATGACGTAGCCGACCGCCATGCCGACGAGCACCGTGAGGATCGCGAGGACGACGATCATCCAGATCGTCGCGGCGTTGAGGATCGGGTTGACGACGTAGTACGCCACCAGGCCGATCGCCACCATGATGAGGGACGAGTACAGGGCCTTGCGGTTGCGCAGCCCCGCGGTCAGCAGCACGATGCCGAAGGCGATACCGACGCCCGTGACGAGAATGACGATCGGCCCGAGCCCCGGCGAGGAGAACCAGTCGACGAGGTCCAGCACGAACAGGAGCGCCGCGGCGACGACGGCGCCCAGGACGAAGGCGATCCCCTTGCGCTTCCATGACCTGCTGGCGAACAGCGCCCAGATGAGGCCGCTGGCGATGGCGACGACGAGGATCGTCGAACCCGGTATCCGGGGATCGGCGAGGAAGTTGTTGAAGCCGATGGCGCCGAACTCCTTGAGGAGGACGGCGAGCCAGAAGATCGGCAGGGAGAAGAACAGGAAGGACATGAACGTGACGCCGTAGTCCAGTCCGCTGTACTGGCGCAGGGCGGTGATGATGCCCAGCGAGACACCGATGATGATCGCCAGTACGGTGGCCGTGGTGACGAGCGTGATGGTGTTGCCCATCGCGCGGACGAGTGCCGTGGTCACAGCTTCACCCTGGATGCTCGATCCGAGGTCGCAGGTCGCCGCGAAAGGGATCAGGCACTTCGCGGCACCCGCCAGCCAGCCGAAGTAGCGCAGCGGCGCCGGAGTGTTGAGGTCGAGAAGCTCCGTCCGCGCCTGGATGAGCTGCTCCCGGTTCGGGGCGTTGCTGGCCCGGAGCTCCTCGAGCGGATCGCCGGAGAGCGCCGTGAGCTGGTAGACCACGAAGGACGCACCGAACAGGATGAGGACGGCCGTCACCAGACGCCGAACGATGTAGGTCACCATAGATTTCGAGCCTCAATATCGGATTCGATGGGTCATTCCCGTGCTATCGCAGAAGTGTAGTGCAGGGTTTCAGGCCGCCGGGACGCGCCCGATCCCGCACCTCCGGGAACCTCTGTTCGCGCGCCGACCGGGCGGCACCCTCGCTGTAGGGGCCACAGACGAAGGCGCCGGGACAGGCGAGTTCTCCTGTCCCGGCGCCTTCTCGATCAGAGCGGGTGTCCCGGTGGTCGAGCTACTGGGTGATTTCCCAATCCCAGAGGTTCCACCAGATGCCGGTCTGGTTCGGCATGTACTCGATGCCGCTGACGTTGTCGCTGTACGCGTCCACACCGGGCACCTGGAACAGGGGCAGTCCGTACTTCGAGTCCCAGATGAGCTTGTCGATCTGGACCTGCAGTTCGTCCTGCTTGTCGGGATCCGTGGTCACGACGAGCTCGTCCATCAGCTCGTCGGCCTCGGGGCTCGAGAACCCGTTGAAGTTGGAGCCTGCGCCCGACTTGAAGATCTGCGGTACGCCGGACACACCGACACCCGAGTTGATCCACCCGAAGATAGTTGCATCGTAGGTGCCGTTGCCGAGCGCCGCACTCCAGTCGGAGGCACCGAGCCCGCCGTCGACGATCTTGAAGCCGGCCTGCGAGGCCGACTCCGCGATCAGCGTGTAGGCGTTGAGGCGGTTCGGGTTGTCGCGGTTGTACATGATCCTGACCTCGGGTGTCGCCCCGTCGAGCAGCTCCTTCGCGCCCTCGATGTCGACCTCGTCGTAGGCGTCGGACCCGTTGGTCGAGGCGGCCTCCTCGTAAGGCTCCTGGTCGGCGAGGAACAGCTGCGAGTCGAGCGGCGCCGCGTCGGGGTTCAGCTTCTTGATGATCGAGTCCACCAGCTGCTGGCGGGGCACGGTCTTCATGAAGGCTTCACGGACGCTCTCTTCTGCGAAGACGCCGCTGAAGTTGAGGTCCAGGTGGTCGTAAGACAGCTCGTTGCCCCGCGACACGGTGACGCCCTCGACGGCTTCCAGCTGCTCGACGGTGTCAGCGGACGCCTGCGGCGCGATGATGTCCGCCTCGCCGTTCTGCAGGGCCTGGACCTGGGCAGGAGCCTCACCGATGTAGCGGACGGTGATCTCGTCCACCTTCGGGATGGGACCCCAGGTGTAGTCCTCGTTGCGAACGAGCGTCATGGACTGGTCCGGAGTCATGGCCGAAGCGATGAACGGACCGTTCGAGAGGAACAGCGACGGATCGGTCGGCAGCGACTTCGTGTCGAAACCGGCGTTCCAGAAATCGGCCAGTGCCTGCACCTCGGGGCGCTCGACGGGGTTCTCAGGGTCGCCTGCCGGCGTGGTCTCGATGAGCTCGATGAGCGCGTCCTCGTCGGCGAGGCCGCCCTTCTCGGCCACGACATGCGCCGGCGTCGAGATGCCGCCCTCGCTCATGAGGCCGAAGGCGACCTCGTAGTCGGCGAAGGGCTCGGAGTAGTTGAGCGTGATCGAGCGGCCGTCGTCGCCGATCTCCGGGAGCTCGGTGAGGGCGAGACCGGTTGTGTCGCCCGCGTAGTCGAAGTAGGTCGCACCCGACACGACTTCACCCGCCTCGTCGGTGGTGGAGTCGTTGAAGTATCCCGATCCGATGGCCCACGAGAGCAGCAGGTCTCCGCCGTCGACCGGTTCGCCGTCGGACCAGTTGACGCCCTCGTTGACCGTGTACTTGACGCTGAGCGGGTCCTCGGAGAGGACCTCCATGGAGCCGAATTCCTCGTTCTTGACGACCTTCAGGTCATTGTCGATGTAGACGAACCCGGAGTGGGTCGCATAGGCGATCCGGCCGTTGATGTCCGAGTTACCCTCGGAACTGTTCGAGTTGAACGAACTGAAGCCGTTCACCTCGACGACCCGGATATTTCCGCCCGTCGCTTCGCCCTCGGCGCTCTCCTCGGGTGCTTCAGCACCCGTGTTGGCAGCGCAGGCGCTCAATGCGAGTGCTGCGACAGCAGCGACGCCCAAAGCTTTGGAAGTACGTCCGAAACGCATTCCGCCTCCTAATTCATAGTGTGGTTCCAGCTTCACGCGGTGTTGCATGACAGCCGACACGCGACCCGAGAGGGTGACGCCACTCACGTGAGCAAAAGCCTAAGTGCACTCTGTTACTAACAGGTACCTCTGGGACATCCGCCCGAGTGTTGTTATCGAGCTGCAACCAAATGGTCAGAGGCCTTCGCCACTGCATCTGCGGCAACACCTGGTCGTCTCTTCGGTCCCCGGCGTGCTGAGGGCGACTCCTGCTTGAAATGGCGCTGTGCGCGGTGTTTTGCTGGGGAGGCCGGCACAGCCGGCCGGGTGTCGCCGTCGTGCGAGGAAGCTGCAGCGGCGCACTGTCGACGACACGGGACGGACGTGAAGCGGGATGGCGTGGCTCTTCGTGGACAAGCACGCGGCGGTCTGGGACGACGACGCCGATGTCCAGGCGGCGATCGGAGCGCTCAAGGTCCGGCTGGACCAGCATGCCGAGGTGCACCTGTCGATCCAGAGCAGGGGCCTGAAGGGGCCGGTCTTCGTCATCACCAGGGAGACGGTGCTCAGCTCCCCCGAGCTGAGCAATCGCTTCAACGCCGACCTGTTCGCCGAGCTCACGACGCCGACCGCGCGGAACAGCCCGACCATCCACTGGTTCTCGGACGGCCGCGGCTTCGTCTCGGAGACGAACAGCCGCATGTGGTGAGGAGCCGGCCCTCGCCGTTCTCCCAGCCGGCGTGGCATCCGGCGCATAGGCTGGGATCAGTCGTCCACTGACCCGATCTTCCGGAGGAAGCCATGCCCGTCAGTCCTCGCCCGCTGCGCAAGCTCGGCTTCCTCACGATCGGCCTGTTCGATCCGGTGGATCCGGCCGCCGGGCATGAGTCGACCCTGCGGATCATCGAACTCGGAGAACGGTTGGGGTTCGACAGCGCCTGGTTGCGCCACCGTCACCTGCAGTTCGGGATTTCCTCCCCGATCGCGATGATGGCCGCTGCGAGCCAGCGGACCTCCCGGATCGAGATCGGCACCGCGGTGACCCCGCTGGGCTGGGAGAATCCGCTGCGCCTGGCCGAGGACCTTGCCACCGTCGACCTGCTCGCCGGTGGGCGGATCAACCCCGGCCTGAGCGTGGGGGAACCGATGCACTACGACACGGTGAAGGACGAGCTGTACCCGGACTCGGCGGATCTGGAGGACTTCGGCTACGCACGCGTGGAACGGTTCGCCCGGATGATCGCGGGGGAGCCGGTCCGGGAGTTCTCCGGCCGGCAGGGCGTCGTCGAGGAGTTCTCCGACCGCGTGGAGCCACACTCCCCCGGACTGCGTCGACGTCTCTGGTATGGAGCGGGCAGCAGCAGATCGGCAGTCTGGGCCGGGGCCAACGGCTTCAACCTGCTCTCCAGCAGCGTGATCTTCCCCGACCAGGACCAGGAACCGGATTTCGCCCGCATCCAGCAAGCCCAGATCCTCGCCTACCGCGAAGCCGCCGCGGCTTCATCCGCCGCGCCTGGTCCGGCTCGCGTCTCGCAGGGCCTGGTGGTGATCCCGACCGACTCTGCGTCATCGGACCAGCGCGAGAAGCACCAGCGGTACGTCGATGCACGCGTGCCCCGCACGAGGTCGCCGCAGGGGCCCAAGGGCATGCTGTTCGCCCCGGACCTCATCGGTACCAGCGCTGAGATCGCGGAGCAGCTGTACGCGCACGCGGGGTTCCAGGAGGTCGACGAGGTCGCGTTCGCCCTGCCCTTCAGCTTCGACCACGAGGACTACGTCCAGATCCTCACCGACATCGCCGGAAAGCTGGGGCCGGCTCTCGGGTGGGCTCCCGCCGGCGTCGGTCAGGCCGTCCGGTAGCTTCCGCGGAGCGGTTCGCGGAGCGGGAGTACACGTCGGCGGTCGATGCGACGGAATCCGACGGGGCGGCGGGGCTTGGTCTACCGTTGGGACTGACCGATTCGACCACGGAGGCATCCTTGGCGACCCTGCACACACGCGCACCGGCTGCTCCGTCGACCCGATCCGGAGCCATCGACGCCCTCCGCGTCCTCGCGGTCGTCGCGGTCGTGACCGGTCACGTGTGGGCGGGACCGCTCATCGACGCCGGCCTCTACACCTGGCACGTCCCCGCGTTCTTCGTGCTCTCCGGGTACCTCTGGAAGAACCGCGAACCGCACTTACGAGGGGCTGTCGCAACGGAGGCGAAGAAACGCTTCAGGACCATCATGACGCCCTACGTCGCATGGTTGGTCCTGACCCTCCTCGTCCACGTCCCCCTCCACATCAAGCGCGGCACGCTGACGACCGACGCCGTGACACTGCCCCTCATCGGCGGGTCCCTCAACGCGGGGCCTTTCGGT
>NZ_CP024915.1:1722876-1731862 GCF_002953615.1 Arthrobacter agilis
GCCTACTGGTTCATGAGTGCCCTGTTCGTCTCGGCCGTCATGTTCCGGGCGCTGGAGCGTGTTCCCCTTGCCCTCCGGGTCGCACTCATCGCGACGATCACGGCGGTCACCTACCTGTTCGGGGACGTCCTCGCCCGGCTCCCCCTGTCGCTCGGGGTTGCCGGCGCCGCGCTGATCTTCCTGCTCGCCGGTCAGGGACTCCGGCGCGTCCGGAGTCGGGTGGAAGCGCCGATCCGGTTCGGCGCAGCGTGCCTCGTCGCGGGGGCCACACCTGTCGTCGCCGGAGTGTCTGCGCCACTGGACATGAAGTACAACGAGCTCGGCACACCGGTCCTCAGCATCGTCGTGGCGGTGCTCATCAGCTCCGGCCTCGTCCTGATCCTCGAGGGCGTGTTCGCCCGGCTGCCGGCACGGGTCCACGTCCTGTCCACCAGGCTCGCCGCGGGTTGCCTGATGGTGGTGCTGACCCACACCTACGTGCTGTGGTTGCTCGCTGTCCCCGACACGGAGCGGCCGTTCTGGGTGCTGATCGCGGCACTGGCTTTGCCGTGGGCCGTCGCGATGACCCTCCACCGGACGCCGCTCTCTCCCGTCCTCCTCGGAGCACCACGCGCCAGTTGAACAGAACCACCTGCACCGGCGCGCGGGTCCTGACGCTCGGCCGGGCAGCCAGCCCGTACCCCGGCTCGTGCGGCCAGGCACGATGTCGTGCGCGTGGTTCAGGGTCGATCTGGCAGTGCCGCCGGGCGTGACCATCAGCGATGGTGCCGTCTTGGGGGGATGCAGTCGTCGCGGGAGACCCCCGTGGGAGCGTGCCACCACGGCTCCTCGAGAATCGAGGGTCCCTAGCGCCCCAGCGAGCGACCGAGCTTCCGGATGGCGGCATCGTAGGCCTCGTCCCAGGTCCAGCCCGCCGCCGGCGCACCGGCCAGCTCCAGTGACACCAGCCCGTGGACCTGCCCCCACACGACTCCGACCATCGAGGCGATCTCATGATCCGCTGCTCCAGGCAATGCTGCGGCAACCGCGCTGAACAACGGCATGATCGACGGCTCGGCGGCAGCCAGCGTCGGCTGACACGGCACCTGGCCGGCCAGAGGGCCGGCGAACATCAGGCCGTAGAGGATCGGATGCTCCAGCGCCCAGGTCCGGTAGGCCCGGCCCAGGGCTTCGAGGCCGCCCGCCGCGGCCTCCTGCTGGGAGGCCGCGAAGGAAGCAAAGCCGTCGTCGAGTACGGCAGTCAACAGTTCCGCCTTGCCTCCGAAGAGTGAATACACCGCCGTCGTCGACGTCCCGGCAGTAGCGGCGATGGTGCGCAGCGACACGGAGGCGGCGCCGTCGCGGGCGATGAGGGAGGCTGCGGTGTCGAGCAGCCTGCGTCGCAGGGTCTCGTCATGGGCGATGGGTCTTGCCATGGGACCAGTATTCCATAACACTGTTTCATAACAGCGTTATGACAGGAGAAGCACATGACGAACCAAGTGCACGCAGGACGTTTCACAGCAGACCCCGAGGGTGGCCCGGTGACGGTCTTCCTGATCGGAATGCGCGTCAACCGATGGTGGAAGTTCGGGACGGTGGCACGGGTGGGCGCGGCCATGCCGAGGATGCTCGCCCATCTGGCCGCAACGCCGGAGGCCGGTCTTCTGAGCTACCAGCAGTGGATCGGCCGGACCACCATCATCGTCAGCTACTGGAAGAGCCCGGAGCATCTGCAGCGGTTCGCGGCCGACCGGTCGGCGCCGCACCTGGAGCCCTGGCGCCGGTTCATGCGCGAATCCGCCGGCACCGGCGACGTCGGCGTGTGGCACGAAACATACGAGACGATGCCGGGTGGCAGGGAAAGCGTGTACAGCGACATGCCCGTCTTCGGACTGGCAGCGGCCACGGGCCATGTACCGGTAGGAGCGGGACTGAACACCGCGCGCCAGCGCCTTAATGCGGACGAGGTCGGGCGGCGCCTGCCGGAGTGAGCCGTTCCCGCCAGATCTCGCAGAAGAACCCGCCCAGCGGAAGAGACCTCCGACGCCGGCGCCGTGCAGGACCGGGCCACCCGCCAGCGTCACCGGCGGATCGCTTCGCGATCGCGTCGTGCACGGGGCGCTTCCTCCTCCGTGCCTTCACCGTATGCAACCGGCAGAGCACACTCTGAGTCAGTCCGGCACACGCGGCCCACGGTTCGGGCCGGCAAGGGCTATACGTTGAAGCGGAACTCCACCACGTTCCGTAGCCGACTAACGTATGTTGCACCACTGACCAGCGGATCATGCTGGTGACCTCACGCGTGCTAAGCGGGTTCACCGTGCGCTGCTGCGGCCACCTCGCGGTCGTCGGCCCCGGAAAGATCGTTCATCCGCGTGGGCTTCGGCCTGTACTGCGGACCCACCGGCCCTGTACATCGCGGCGTCAATGCGACTCGATCGGGTCCACGACGAAAGCTCCTGAGGGAAATCCGATCCACCCCGACCGCCCCTCACGAAAAAGATCCGCGGCTCGATGCACCACAGATAAGCATCCTGACGACCGTGCCGGGACTCGAGTGCGTCGCGCGCCTCGCCCGTACTGTGCAGCCTTCGTTCCTTCCCCTGACCGTCGATGAGCAGATACGTCCGGTGATGCTTCAGGCCAAACGCCCATGCGCGTGTGTTCGATTACCTTGAGATACGGCTCTCTCACCCGAGGAGGTTCCACAACCACCCGAATCCTTGCCTGCGCGATTCGCCTCGCGGACTCTCGCTTACCATCAGCGCCCCTCGTTCATCAGCAATGACTCTTGCTAAAGTCCGCTTGCATGGCGCCCAACTGAAGGCGCCGAAGAACCTCCCGCAAATCCTCGAGGCGGCAGAACGTCGTCAGATCAGGCGTGGCGAAAGCAGGGTGGAACAGGTCGAGGTCTTTCGGCCGGGATGGTCAGTGCGAGAATTACCATCCTCCACGAACCGGGCCTTCAGAAATCGCCGCCCGGGTAGATGCCCTCGGGCAGCATGAAGCACGCGGATCCTGATGCAATACGGATCTCGTTCGGGGAGAGTCCGTCGGAGACGAGATAACTCTCCCCTGGAGCAGGCGGGTCGATTTGGATCTGATAGTTTTCATCTACATCCCTATCGACGGATACTTCGGTTCCGTTCGCCCGGTAGTGGGCTTCGATGGCTTTCACGATGGGCTCTATCTCGGTTCCTTCAGCGACCGTGACCGTCGTTGCACCAGCCCAACTGTGCTGGGTCTCATTGCAGGACAGAAGCGTGCCCGTCTGCAGTTGATCAATCGAGAGAACAGCATCCTTCGGGATCAGAGCGGCGATCTCCCCTTCCATAACCTGGGTGTGGGCTTTGGCTTCCTGCCAGGTGAGTTCAGCGTCCATCGATTCCTCCTGTATTTGAGCGGCCGTTGGCGCAGGTGGCGCGGCCGGATCCGCATTCGGGTTCCCGGCACAACCGGCAAGCCCGATCAGACCCACCAGCAACAACGTCATGAACCCGCTACGCGCCCTCATCGACCAACAATTTTCAGCATGTTGTTAAGCGCTTTCAAGTTGTCCTCGCTGTCGGTGGCAATGAGGCTGTGGTTATCCATGATGATGTTCCCCTCTTCGACGCTGTTGATCGCACCGTCGAGTTCGTCGTCGTCGGGTCCGCGGTAGAAGTACTGGTCGAACTCGTCGCGATGAATCGGGTTGTTCCCATCCCACACAACCCCTCTATTCGTGAAGAGGTTGGTAGCGCCCTGACCATGGATGAGCACATCGTCGTAGTACAGGTTCGAGTATTCCGTAGTCGGCCGTGGTTCCCAATCCGGGAGCATCCCGGCCCCGGCGAGGGAAATCACCTTGTCATACCGGGCTCCGGCGACTTCAGAGCTGGTGACGTTCGCCAGGCCCCAGCTGTGCCCGATGCCGGTTTGTTCGGCACCGTTCAGGTAAGGGTCAGTGCGCATCCCGGACTCGAAGGAGGCCAGTTGCTGCCCGGAGCTGCGTGTGCGGCTCTTCGAAATCCGGTAGGAGTCATTGTTCGAAGCCACCGGCGGCGAGGAGCATGCGGAGCCGGTAGTCCCAGCAAGAAAACAACAGGAAAGATCAGCACATCCGCCGGGCAGAGGCCCGCACGGGAAAAAGCACGAAAAGAAGACCTACAACAAGAAGAGACCTACAAAAAAGACCTGCGACAACCACGACCGGCGGAGGACACCCCGCCCACGGCAGAACAACGCGAAAAGACCCGCTCAGCGAAGACCCGGTCCGGGAGAGCCAGTACCGGGGAACCTCTGTTTCCGTGACGATCCCGCTGACCGCACCACTCCACCACGTGGCGCGGTCAGCGGGACCTCACCGCGAAAGGCTCCTGCTCAGGCGCCGCCGCCGGCGGAGAAGATGTCCTGGGAGATCTTCTGCAGTTGCGTGCGCAGCTCCTCGAGCTCCTGGCGGGCCTTGTCCTGTGCGGCCTTCGTCTCCGGCCACGTGGACCCGCGGAACTGCGTGGCCAGCGGTCCGTCCCAGACATTCGGGTCCGACAGGATCTTGCCCTGCGCATCCAGCGCCGAGATCTGATCGGTGAAACCACCATTGATGATCGACTGGACCTGGCCGATAGCAGCCTTCGCTTGCTCGGTAGACAACACACGCGACATGAAAAATATCTTCCCCAAGAGACCACCGCTTCAATGCCGGATGAGAGAAACGCCGGCGAGCGGACGCTGATGACCCTACCAACACCAACCCGGTGAATCTAGACCGGCAAGAACGACCACGCGGCAGGTCCACGAATCCTCGTCCTCCTGACAGATTCCCACGTGTAGAACCGAACGCTCTCGACTCAGCAGAAACACCCCGTACGCGGAGTAGCGAAACGACGCGCATCCGGGAGGAAAGAAAAGCCTTGCCCAATTCTACGAATGAGGATCACCAGGCCCTACGACCAATAGATAGAGCCTACAAATCAGCCATGCAATTAGACATTAAATCGAAATTCAACCACGTCGCCGTCGGACATCACGTATTCCTTGCCCTCGATGCGCACCTTCCCGCGGGACTTGGCTTCGGCCATCGTCCGGGCTTCCATGAGGTCCTCGAAGTGAACAACCTCGGCTTTGATGAAGCCACGCTGGAAGTCCGAGTGGATGACGCCGGCGGCCTCGGGCGCCGTCGCACCCTTCTTGATCGTCCAGGCACGGGTCTCCTTCGGACCTGCCGTGAGGTAGGTCTGCAGGCCGAGGGTGTGGAAGCCGACACGCGCGAGCTGGTCGAGGCCGGATTCCTCCTGGCCGTTCATCTCGAGCATCTCGCGCGCCTCGGCCTCGTCGAGCTCCACGAGGTCGGCTTCGAGCTTGGCGTCGAGGAAGATCGCGTCGGCGGGGGCCACGAGCCGGCGCAGCTCCTCCTGACGCTCGGCGCTGCCGAGCACGGCGTCGTCGACGTTGAAGACGTAGATGAACGGTTTGGCGGTGAGCAGGCTGAGCTCGCGGAGGTGTTCCATCTCGAGCTTGTCGCTGGTGACCGACGAGAAGATCGTGTCGCCGCGCTCGAGGACGGACTGCGCTGCCTGCATGGCGGTCAGCTGTGCGGCCTCGCGCTTCTTGATCTTCACTTCCTTCTCGACGCGCGGGATGGCCTTCTCGAGCGTCTGCAGGTCGGCGAGGATCAGTTCGGTGTTGATGGTCTCCATGTCGGAGCGGGGGTCCACCTTGCCGTCGACGTGGATGACGTCGGGGTCGTCAAACACACGGATGACCTGGGCGATCGCCTCGGCCTCGCGGATGTTGGCGAGGAACTGGTTGCCGAGGCCCTCACCCTCCGACGCGCCCTTGACGATGCCGGCAATGTCGACGAAGGAGACGGTGGCCGGCAGGATCTGCTTCGACCCGAAGACCTCGGCGAGCTGTGCGAGGCGCGGGTCCGGCAGACTGACCACGCCGACATTCGGCTCGATGGTCGCGAACGGGTAGTTCGCCGCCAGGACGTTGTTGCGCGTCAGCGCGTTGAAGAGTGTTGATTTGCCGACGTTGGGCAGTCCGACGATGCCGATAGTAAGAGCCACGGGAGACAAGTCTACCGGGCGTCGGAGGACCGACCGGCGGTGTCGAGTCCGCCGATTGTCGGAGGTTCCTGCGACAGTGTGGGCATGAGTACAACCGCCGTCCTCCTCGTCCTCCTCGCCTTCCTCATCGGGTGCGCCGTCGGTGCATTCCTGGTGTACCGCGCAGTACGGCTGCGCGACGACGAGCTGCGCAGCGAGCTCGACGACGCCACAGCCCGGCTGGGGAGCACGACGACGGAGCTCGCGGCAGCCGCGGCTCAGCGCGATCTCCTGCAGCAGCACAACCGCGAACTGACGGGCAAGACATCGACGGACAACGACGTCCTGCGGGCCCTCGCACCGGTGGCGGAGAAACTGACCCAGGTGCAGCGGCAGGTCGGGCTGCTCGAGCGCGACCGCATAGAACAGTACGGCCAGCTCGCGCGGCAGCTCGAGGAAGCGCGCGAAGCAGACGCCCGGCTGCTCTCGACGACGCACTCGCTGGCCGGCGCCCTGCGCAGCACCAGCGCCAGGGGCCAGTGGGGCGAGGTCCAGTTGCGGCGCGTCGTGGAAGCTGCCGGCATGCTCTCGCGCGTGGACTTCCTGGAGCAGGTCTCCTACACGACCGGGAACGACGGCGACCGCGCCCGCCCGGACATGGTGGTGCAGCTGCCCGGGGACAAGCAGCTCGTCATCGACGCGAAGGTACCCCTGAGCGCGTTCCTCGAGGCTCAGGAACTGGTGGGACCGGCGGCGGACGCAGGAGGGGGTGAGAAAGCCGGCCTCGAAGCCCGTCATGCCGAGCTGCTGAAGCAGCACGGCAAGGCGCTGCGTGCACACATCGATGCGCTCGCCCGCAAGAAGTACTGGGAAGGCGCCTCCAACTCCCCCGAACTCGTCATCTGCTTCATACCGGTGGAGTCGGTCCTTGCAGAAGCGCTACGGGCCGACCCTGAACTCCTCGACTACGCCTTCACCCGCAACGTCGCCCTGGCATCGCCGGTATCGCTTCTTGGCATTTTGAAGGGCGCAGCGTTCAGCTGGCGGCAGGCCGTCCTGACCGACAATGCACGCGAGCTGTTCGACCTGTCGAAGCAGCTGTACGAACGCCTCGGGACGATGGGCGGGCATGTCACCCGTCTGGGAGCGTCCCTGAAGACCTCCGTGGAGCGCTACAACTCCTTCGTCGGCGCCCTCGAATCCAGGGTGCTCCCCACGGCACGCCGGATCGGCGCCTTCGACTCCGCATCCCTGGACGTCGTCGACGCGGCAGCGGGAGGAGTGGATGAGGCACAGGCGGAGGTGAGCCTGCTCGGCACCGCCCGCGCCCAGCGCGCAGGCAGCGTGCCTGCGGGCTCCGGGACCGCTGCGTCGGCGATCGACGCGACGCCGCGTTCCCTGACCGCCCACGAACTGCTCGACGGGACCGACGGGTAGCCGGGCACGCTCCTACCGGCGGAGGGACAACTCCCCGGACGGTCCCGACAGGCGCCGCCCCAGCAGACCCTGGTGGGATTCGGCGGAGCCGGCGGCAGGAGATGCTACACCGGGTGAGGCGCCAGGCCCTTGCGGTGGTGCATCCATCCCTGTCCCGTCGTGCCGCCCGCCCTGAACGGCAGACGTGCCTGGAGCCTCAGTTGAGGGACGTCCGATCCTCCCGCTGGCCCCGGCCACCGCGACCCTGGGACGGATCACCCATCGCCTTCAGCGCGGCGCGGATCTCCTTGGGCAGCGAGAAGATGATGTCCTCCTGGGCCGTCACGACCTCCTCGACCTCGCCGTAGCCGTACTCAGCGAGCAGTCTCAGAACATCCTGGACGAGGTTCTCCGGGACGGAGGCACCGGATGAGATGCCAACGGTGGCCACGCCCTCGAACCAGGACTCGTTCACCTCATTGGCGAAGTCCACGCGGTGCGCCGCCTTCGCACCGTACTCGAGCGCCACTTCGACCAGTCGCACGGAATTCGACGAGTTGGCCGATCCGACCACGATGACGAGATCCGTCTGCGGCGCGATCTTCTTGATGGCCGCCTGGCGGTTGGACGTGGCGTAGCAGATGTCATCGCTCGGAGGATCCTGCAGCGTCGGGAAGCGCTCCTTGAGCAGGTTCACGGTCAGCATGGTCTCGTCGACGCTCAGTGTGGTCTGCGAGAGCCAGATGAGCCGTTCCGGATCGCGTACCTGAACCTTGTCGACGTCCTCCGGCCCATTGACGATCTGGATGTGATCGGGCGCCTCGCCGGCCGTGCCCTCGACTTCCTCGTGGCCCTCGTGGCCGATCAGGAGGATGTCGAAGTCGTCGCGCGCGAAACGCTGGGCCTCCTTGTGCACCTTCGTCACCAGCGGGCAGGTCGCGTCGATCGTCCGGAGACCCCTGTCCTCGGCGGACTGGACGACGGCGGGTGAGACCCCGTGAGCAGAGAAGACAACCAGCGCGCCCTCCGGCACCTCGTCCGTCTCGTCGACGAAGACGGCGCCCTTCGCCTCGAGCGTCGACACCACGTGCAGGTTGTGCACGATCTGCTTCCGCACGTACACCGGGGGTCCGTAGTGCTCCAGGGCCTTCTCGACGGCGATGACCGCGCGGTCCACGCCGGCGCAGTAACCCCGGGGGGCTGCGAGCAGTACCTTCTTCTCCCCCGGCACCGGTGCGGCTGCGAGGACGTCCTCCGGAGAGCGACGCCTGCGCGGGATGGTGGGCATGGGGACCTGAACGGTGGTACTGGTCATGATCCGATTCTACCGGGTGGGTGCTGCTCGACCTGCTGATCGCAGTCCTCTCCGCTGTGAGCTGAGCCTACACCGGGCGCCGATCGTCCCGACGACGCCGACCACCGAGCGCCAGTTGCGCGACGGCGCCGACCACGACGGCCACCAGCCCACCGACGACCACGGGCACGCCGGCCTCGGCGACGCTTGCTCCGGCCTGTTCCGCCAACCCTCGGACGAACACGTCCGCCACCGCGCTCGACCC
>NZ_CP024915.1:1731962-1732028 GCF_002953615.1 Arthrobacter agilis
GGCGGGATCATCCCCCGCCGGCATCGACGGTGCCGGTCACGGCAGCCGAGACATCACCCGAATCGC
>NZ_CP024915.1:1732128-1739891 GCF_002953615.1 Arthrobacter agilis
CGTGGCCGCTCCATCTGCTGTCGGAGAAGCTCAAGGCCCACATCGAACGGGCGCCGGCAGCCTGGGTCGAGGGACAGGTCATCGAACTCAACCGCCGCGCGAGCATGTGCTACATCACGTTGCGCGACGTCGATTCGGAGGTGTCCCTCTCCCTGTCGGTCTACGGCTCCGTCATGGACCGGGTATCCATGCCCCTGGATCGCGGCTCCCGCGTCGTGGCACGCCTCAAGCCCGACTTCTGGGTCAAGACCGGGCGGCTGTCCATGCAGACGATCGACATCCGTCCCGTCGGGATCGGCGATCTCCTGGCGCGCATCGAGAGGCTGCGACAGGCGCTCGCCGCGGAAGGGCTGTTCGCACCAGCTCGCAAGAAGCAGCTGCCGCTCCTGCCTCACCGGATCGGGCTCATCACGGGCCGCGATTCCGATGCCATGAAGGACGTGATGCGCAACGCCGCCCTGCGGTGGCCGGCCGTCGAGTTCGAGGTCCGCGAGGTCGCCGTCCAGGGCGTGAGCAGCGTTGCACAGGTCTCCGTGGCCCTCGCGGAGCTCGACGCCCACCCCCGGGTCGACGTCATCATCATCGCGCGGGGCGGTGGAGCGCTGGAGGACCTGCTGCCCTTCAGCGACGAGTCGCTGGTCCGCGCGGTCGCGATGGCGAACACTCCTGTCGTCAGCGCCATCGGCCATGAGGCGGATCGGCCGCTCCTCGACGAGGTCGCCGATCTCCGCGCCTCCACGCCCACCGATGCGGCGAAGCGCGTGGTCCCGGACGTATCCGAGGAACTCGCCCGGATCCGGCAGGCGCGTGCCGCGCTCGAACGCTCCATCCGGGTCCTGGTGCACCGGGAGGCGGAAAGCCTCGCGAACCTCCGCTCCCGGCCGTCCCTGGCGAAGCCCGAAGGCATGATCGACGTGCGGGAAGCCGACATCGAGCGGCTCCGGTCCCGCGCCCTGCGCTCTGCCGCCGCAGGGGTGGAACGCGGTGCCGTCGCCGTGCACCACCTGCGGGAACGCGTACGGTCCCTCTCGCCGCAGAGGACCCTCGACCGCGGTTATGCGGTGGTGCAGAAGGAGGACGGACACGTGGTGCGGACGCCGGAGGACGTGCCGACCGGCGAGGTCCTGCGGGTCCGGGTCGCGGGCGGCCAGTTCGGCGCCGTCGCCCAGGGCACACCCGCACCGCACGAACCTGCATGACGCTACAGCCACAGCAGGCCCGGACACGGGCCGACCAGCAGACGAGGAACACCGTGGAGAAGGAAGATGCCATGACGGAGAACATCCCACCGGAGCAGCGACAGTCCGACGTCGGCTCGCTGTCCTACGAGCAGGCGCGCGAGGAACTCGTCGCCGTCGTCTCGCGGCTCGAAGCCGGAGGTGTGAGCCTCGAGGAATCGCTGGCGCTGTGGGAGCGCGGCGAGGCCCTGGCCGATCGTTGCGAGGCGTGGCTAGAAGGCGCGAAGGTGCGGCTCGCGGCTGCGCGGGACAAGGCCGAGGGCCAGTAGCAGGCCGTCGCCCTGCTTCGGCCGGCAGGGCCCGATGCGGCGCCGCTACGCGTCGGGGGTTTGCAGCAGCTCCTGCAGTGCCCACGAGTTGCCGTCCGGATCGGAGAAGTAGACGAAGCGGCCCCACGGCTGCGCGTCCACGTCGCTCGCTGCGACGCCGCGTTCGAGCAGCCCTGCACGGGCTCTCGCCGCATCAGGTACGACGACCTGGATGCCGTGCAGCGATCCGGGCACCATGTCGCTGATGCCCTCGCCGAGTGCGATCGAACAGGCGGACCCCGGCGGGGTCAGTTGCACGAAGCGCAGGCTGCTGCTCACACGGTGGTCGTGGTCCAGCGTGAACCCGACCTGGTCGCGATAGAAGGAGATGGCCCTGTCCGCGTCGGTGACGGGCAGCGCGATGAGTTCGATCTTCCAGTCCATGGGAGCCTCCTGGCGGTGGTGGAGCCTCAAGGCTAGGAGCAGATGCGGACGGTTGCGGTCCGCAGCATCAGAACGGTCAGGACGCGGCGAGGCGCTGCTTCTCGACCTCCACGTCGAAGGATGCCCTGGGCCAGCTCAGCTGCATGTCCTCCAGCGTCGCGGTGAGCAACTGCTGCACGGCGAGGCGTGCATACCACTTGCGGTCGGCGGGAACGACGTACCACGGCGTGTCGGGCGTGCTCGTCCGCTCGATCGCGGCCTGGTACGCCTCCTGGTACTGCTGCCAGTAGCCGCGATCGTCGATGTCGCCGGGGTTGTACTTCCAGTACTTGTCCCTCCGATCGAGGCGCTTCGAGAGCCTGTCCTTCTGCTCGTCCTTGCTGATGTGCAGCATGACCTTGAGCACGCGGGTCCCCGAGGCCACGACGTCCTCCTCGAACCGCGAGATGGCTCCGTACCGCTTCTCGATCTCCGTCGCCGGGGATAGTCCGCGCACACGGTGGACCAGGACGTCCTCGTAGTGGGACCGATCGAAGACTCCCAGCATCCCGGGCCCGGGGAGCTGGTGGCGGATCCGCCAGAGGAAGCTGTGCCGCCGCTCCTCCTCGGTCGGCGCCGCGAAGGCGTGGTGCTGCACTCCCTGCAGGTCGACCAACCCCACGACGTGACGGACGATGCCGCCCTTTCCCGAGGCATCCATGCCCTGCAGGACGAGCAGGACGGCGATCTCGCTTCCGGCCCGGCTCTCGGCGAAGAGCTTCGCCTGCAGGGAGGAGAGAGTGTCAGCGCCGGCGGAGAGCGATGCGGCGCCCTCCTTCTTGCCGCCCTCGAAGCCCGGTGTCGACCGGGGATCCACGCCCGCGAGCGAGAAGTCCGGCCCCGCCAGGAGGAGGCGACGCATCTCGGCACTGCTGTCGGCTGTCACGGACATGGACCCTCCTGCGGTCAGGGCCGGTACGTGGACAGGAACTCGGCGAGCCTCCCGAGGGCATCCTCGATGACTTCCACGCTCGGGAGCGTGACCATGCGGAAGTGGTCCGGGTTGATCCAGTTGAAGGCCCTGCCGTGCGAGATCAGGATCTTCTGCTGCTTCAGGAGGTCGAGGGCGAACTTCTCGTCATCCTTGATGGGATAGACCTCGGGGTCGAGCTTCGGGAAGAGGTACAGGGCACCCTGAGCCACCTCGCAGCTCACGCCGTCGATCGCATTGAGCAACTGCGCGGCCTTGTCGCGCTGCTGCTTCAAACGTCCCCCCGGCAGGATCAGGTCGTTGATGCTCTGGTACCCGCCCAGCGCAGTCTGGATCGCGTGCTGCGCAGGGACATTCGCACAGAGCCGCATGTTGGCCAGCAGGTTGATGCCCTCGATGTAGTTCGCGGCGTCGCGCTTCGGTCCGGAGATCGCCATCCAGCCGCTGCGGAACCCGGCGATCCGGTATGCCTTGGAGAGGCCGCTGAAGGTCAGGCACAGCACGTCGTCGCCCGCGACGGATGCCGCGTTGATGTGGACGGCGTCGTCGTAGAGGATCTTCTCGTAGATCTCGTCGGCGAACAGGATGAGCCCGTGCTCGCGTGCCAGGCGCACGATCCCCTCGAGGACGGGCCGGGGGTAGACCGAACCGGTGGGGTTGTTCGGATTGATGAGGACGATGCCCTTGGTGTTGGGCGTGATCTTCGAGGCCATGTCCTCGAGGTCGGGCCACCAGTGGTTGTCCTCGTCGCAGAGGTAGTGCACAGGGGTGCCGCTGGCGAGCGCGACGGACGCGGTCCAGAGCGGGTAGTCCGGCGTGGGGATCAGCACTTCGTCACCGGCGTTGAGCAGTGCCTGCATGGAGAGCGTGATGAGCTCGCTGACACCGTTGCCGAGGTAGACGTCGTCGACGTCGATCGTCTTGATGCCGCGACCCTGGTAGTACTGCACGACGGCGGTCCGCGCGGAGAAGATACCTCGCGAATCGCTGTAGCCCTGGGCCTCGGGCAGGTTGCGGATCATGTCCACGAGGATGGCGTCGGGCGCCTCGAAGCCGAAGGGCGCCGGGTTGCCGATGTTGAGCTTCAGGATGCGGTGGCCCTGGGCCTCCATGGTCATGGCGTGTTCGAGCAGTGGCCCCCTGATGTCGTAGAGGACGTTACGGAGCTTTTCCGACTGCTTGTAGGTGGCCATTGGATCAGGATGCCACAGCAGGGGCCCGGCACGCGGCATATGTCTGCCGGGCGCCGGGCCCCTGCTGGACGGACCTGGTACTGCTGAACTAGCCCGCGAGCCCCTTGTCGGCGAGCCAGTCCGCGGCCGCGTCCGCGGGGTTGCGCTTCTCGTCGCCGCTGACCTCGCGGTTCAGCGCCAGGAGGTCCTCGGTGGTCAGCTGCGCCGACACCTCGTTGAGGACGGTCTGCGCCTCATCGCCCACGGTGTCGGTGTTGATGAGCGGCAGCACCTGCTGGGCGATGAAGTTGTCCTCCGGGTCCTCGAGGACCACGAGGTCGTTGTCCGCGATGGACGGCGTGGTCGTGTAGATGTCGGCGGCCTGCACGGTGTCGTCGAGCAGTGCCTTCAGCGTGATGTCCCCGCCGCCGTCGTTGATGGCCTCGAAGCCGCCGGGCTCGCAGTTGTACTTCGCCTTCAGGCCGGGCAGGCCGTAGGCGCGCTCCTGGAAGGTGCTCGGTGCGCCGATGGTGATCTCACCGCACACCTCCGCGAGGTCCGCGATCGATGTGAGGTCGTACTTCTCGGCCGTGGCGGCCGTCACGACGAGCGCGTCCTTGTCCTCGGCCTCCGAGGGCTCGAGCACACCGAGCTTCACGTCGGGCGACTTCGCGGTGAGCGCATCGGGCAGCGCCGCGGCGATGTCCTCGGCGGATTCCGCCGTGGCGGCAGGATCGGCGAACAGCAGCAGGTTGCCGCCGTACTCGGGCATGATGTCGATCGAGCCGTCCTCGAGGGCGGTGTAGTAGATCTCCCGCGAGCCGATGTTGAGCTGGGTCGTCGCCTCGACGCCGGCCGCGTTGAGCGCACCGGCGTAGATCTCGGCGATGATCTGGCTCTCGGGGAAGTCAGCGGAACCGACGACGACGGCTCCGCCGGCGGACGCGGACGCGGTGTCCTCCGATTCACCCTGGGGGTCGCTGTTGGCACCGCAGGCAGTCAACGCCAGCGCGGCCGTCAGGCCGCCAGCCAGTCCCATCAAAGCGCGCCGCCCGGCGCGTTGTGCTGACAGGTTCTTCATGTTGTTCCTCCTTGTGCACTGGCGACGGCCTTCTGCCGGCCAGATCCTTGGGCCCGTCCCGGACCGGAGACGCGCAGTCCCGGTGAGATGGCGAATCTCTGCAGCAGTCCCAGAAGCAGATCGACGGTGATCGCGAGGACTGTGATGACGACGGCGCCGCCGAAGAGGCGTCCGTAGTCCGCGAGCTGTGTTCCCTCGACGAGGAAGACCCCGAGCCCGCCGAGGTTGATGAAGGCGACGACGGCGGCGGTCGCGATGACCTGCAGCACCGCTGCGCGGACTCCGCCGAGGATGACCTGCAGGCCGTTGGGCACCTCGACCCTGAACAGGATCTGGAGTTCGCTCATGCCCATGCTCCGCGCGGCATCCACCACGGTCCGGTTCACGGAGGAGATGCCGGCATAGATCCCGCTCAGCAGCGGGGGGACGGCGAGGAGCACGAGCGCCCAGATGGGCGGCATCAGGCCGAGGCCCGCGAGGAGCACGAACAGGAACACCATGCCGAGCGTCGGCAGGGCGCGGAGGATCCCCACGCCGGAGACGATGACGACGCGCCCGCGACCGGTGTGCCCCACGTAGAGCCCGATCGGCACCGCGATCACCAGAGCGACCAGCATGGTCAGTCCGGTGTAGCCCAGGTGCTCGACGACGCGCGTGGGGATGCCGCGGTCGCCCGCCCAGTTGGCGGGAGCGGTCAGCCACTCCCCCATCTGTACGAAGAGGTTGCTGCTCGAGTAGTCCATCAGGCGCCCGCCACCTTCGCCTCGAGCGCGACGATCTCGTCCGCCGGCCTGCCGCCGGCGGAGACCCTGCGCGTCCACGGGGTCAGGAGGCGCTCCGTGAGGACGAGGAGGAGGTCCAGGACGAGTGCCAGCAGGAGGATGATGCCGATCCCGACGGCGATCTCGGTCGGGAAGGACCGGAACAGTCCGTCCGTGAACAGGGTCCCGAGGCTCGGGACGCCGATCAGTGCGCCGACGCTGACGAGCGAGATGTTGGTGACCGAGACGACGCGCAGGCCGGCGAAGAGCACCGGCAGCGACAGGGGCAGGTCCACGGTGAGGAACCGGCGCACGGGCCTGTAGCCCATGGCGACCGCGGCCTGGCGCACGTCGTCGTCGATCGAATCGAGCGCGTCGAGCGTGGACCGGACGAGCAGGGAGAAGGCGTAGACGGCCAGCGCCACGATCACGTTGACGGGATCGATCACCCTGGTGCCGAGAACCACGGGGAGGAACACGAACATCGCCAGTGACGGGACCGTGTAGAGGATCGACGAACCGGTCAGCAGGATCGAACCGATCACCGGGTTGAGCCGGGCGAGCTGCGCCATGGGCACGGCGGCGAGGACGCCGAGGAGCAGCGGGACGATGGCCTGGAACAGGTGGAGGCGCGTGTGCAGCCAGACGAAGTCCAGGTTGGCGAGGAACCAGTCCATGGCTACACCGCCGTGTTGTGGTCGGAGCGGCCCCGGTCGAGCCTCGCGGCTTCGATGAGCTCGAAGACCTCCGCGGCTCGGACGACGCCGACGGCGCGCCCGTCGCCGTCGACCGTCACGCCCAGGCCTGACGGCGAGGACAGGGCGGCGTCCAGCGCGCGGCGCAGGGTGTCGCCGCGCGTGTAGAGGGAGCCTCCCGGGACCGCTTCGGCCTGCTTCGTGATACTTTCGCGCGTCGCCTGCGGGACCCAGCCGTGGGGCCGACCCTCGGAGTCGACGAGCAGCGTCCAGGGCGAGCGCACCGAGACGGTCGGGTCCGCGAGGCGGTCCACCTCGATGGTCTCGATCGGGTGGATGGCGACACCGTCCCCCTGCTGGAAGGAGAGATGGCGGAAACCGCGGTCACGTCCCACGAAGCCCGCGACGAAATCGTCCACCGGGGCGCGGAGGATCTCCTCGGGGGCCGCGAACTGGGCCAGCCGGCCGCCGACCGCGAAGACGGCGACCTTGTCGCCGAGGATCGTCGCCTCGTCGATGTCGTGGGTGACGAAGACGATCGTCTTCGCGAGGTCCCGCTGCAGGCGCAGCAGTTCCTCCTGCAGCTCGGCGCGGACCACGGGGTCGACGGCGCTGAACGGCTCGTCCATGAGGAGGACGGGCGGATCGGCCGCGAGGGCCCGTGCCACACCGACGCGCTGCTGCTGCCCGCCGGAGAGCTGCCCGGGATACCGGCCGCCCAGCTCGGACGCGAGCCCGACGACGTCGAGCAGTTCGCTGGCCCGCTTGCGTGCGGCGGCCTTCCCGACGCCGTTGAGGCGCGGGACCGTCGCAATGTTGTCGAGCACGGTCCGGTGCGGGAGGAGGCCCGAGGACTGCATGACGTACCCCATGGAACGCCGCAGCTCCGCGGCCTTCTGCTGCGAGACGTCCGTGCCGTCCAGGAGGATCTGCCCGGAGGTCGGCTCGACCATCCGGTTGATCATGCGCAGCGATGTCGTCTTGCCGCAGCCCGAGGGCCCGACGAACACGGTGATCCTGCCGCGGTCGATGTCCAGGGAGAGGTCGGCCACGGCGGGGCGCCCGCTGTCGTACGTCTTCGTCACGCTGCGGAACCGGATCATGGGGCGGGCGGAGTCCTGCTCGAAGGAGGTCATGTCAGCTGTGCCTTTCGT
>NZ_CP024915.1:1740122-1745512 GCF_002953615.1 Arthrobacter agilis
CGGCAGCCGCGCCACCATCCACGCCGGCGACGCCTATTCGATCCCCGCCGGTCATGATGCCTGGGTCGGGAACGACGAGACGTTCGTGGGTTACGAGGTCATGAGCGCAGCCGTGTATGCCAAATCTGCCTGATCCAGCGGTGGACGCCTCCTGACGAACCGGATCCGATCAGGGCGACGCCGGGCTACCGCCCCGCGCCGAGAATCCTCGCTTCCACGAGGAACTGCTCGGCCACGTCCAGCCGTGAGAGCGCCTCGATGACGCCGCCCTCGCTCACCGCCTGGCGTCGCGCTCCTGCGATGAGGGTCAGGCTCACCGCCGCGGCGCGGCTCCGGAGGGCGGCGGGGTCCACGTGCTGGTCGAACGCCTGCAGGAATCGCAGCAGGGCCTGGGGGACGTGCTCGTAGCCGGCATGCAGCCCGGGCAGGACCGCGATGTGGCCGAGGAAGCATGCGAGGTCGTCCACGAGGTGTCCGGGGCCGAGCGCATCCACGTCGAGGAGTCCCGATACGGCTCCGTCCGTCATCAGCAGATTGCCCTCGTAGAAGTCACCGTGCGTGGGCACCAGCGGTCCGGCGTCGGTCGAACGCACCGCATGGTCGATGCCTTTGGCGATGCGGCGGATGCGATCCGCCTCCGAGGGCAATGCCGCGACCGCTCCCTCGGCGTAGTCCCGGACCCGCGCCGCCCATGGGGGTCGCTCCGACAAGGAGAGGACGGCCGCGGGCAGAGCTGTGAGCACCCGCACCAGCGCGTGGGGATCGACGTCCGCCGCTCCGGTCCGCATGAGGAGCTCCGCGAGTGGCGTACCCGGCGCCGGGTGCATCGCGACGACGTCCTGCAGGGGATCCCCTGCGAGGACCGGCGCGGGCACCCCTGCGGCCCGCAGCATGCGGTGCCGTTCGACGAGCGGCCCTGCCGTCCGGGCGCGGAGCACCTTCAGGTAGCGGCGGTCGCTCCCATTGACCGCGAGGACCACGGCGCGCCGGAGCGGACGGTAGCTCCTGAGGTCGAGCACCGTCGCGTCGGCGGCGTGCCCGCGGCCGAAGGCGAACGGGGTGACGCGCACCGGGTCGAGGGCCAGAGGCAGTCCGGGCAGCTGCGGATCGTCTGGGTGCACCCAGACGGACAGTGCGCCGGCTCCCCTGCGGGAGAACGAGGAGACGCGGTTCCCGGGCTGCGGGATGGCTGACGAGGTGATGCAGGCGTGGGTCGGGACGGATGTCCCCGGCGCGCGACCGGACGGGCCGGACCTACGGACCTCGATGGAGAAGACGCCCGTCACCCCCGCTCCGGGGCGGTGGTGGACCGGGCCCGGTCGCCAGGAGAGGAGGTCCCACCCCGCGGCGGCGAGCGTGGTCTGCAGGAGCTCTCCGGGCGCATCGGATGCAAGGAGAGCGATGGTCTCCTGCTCGCTGATGATGCGTACGTCCCTCGCCCTCATCCGGGACCTAAATGCGTGCGACCGTCATCGAGCGCGGCCCGGCTGCCCCCATGACGGAGGCGTCAGGCGCGGCGACGCTGGAGGACGTCGTCCAGATTGATGCGTCCCGTCATCGGAGCCGAGACGGCCGCTGCCTCGGCGTCCTCCGCTGCTTCGGCAACCCGAGCCGCGGCTTCGGAGGCCTTGATGGGGGTCTTCGTGGAGGGCTTCGGGGCCTCCGGCAGATCCAGGGGGGCGGGAGCCTGGCGTTCCGCCTTCGCAGCGTCCACGTAGGTGGGACGAGGCACCTCGACAGGCGCCCACGCCGTCGTACCGGCCGGCGGGAGAGCAGCGTCCACGGTGGTGGACGACGCCGCTGCGCGGACATCCACTACGGACGAACCGTGCGCCACGGCGAGTGCCGCGGTCCGCAGCTCCATGGCGGACAAGGGTCGCGCGGCAGTCTCCTGGGCGTCGAACAGCGTGGTGGGGCGTCTGGGCGCGGCAGGTGCGGGCAGCACCACCGCGGAGCGTTCCGGGGCCATCTCGCGGACCGGCGCCATGGCGTGGGCGAACGCACGGTTGACGCGAGCCTGCCGGCCACGGACGGCGAGGAGCCGCAGTGCGGCCACGGCGAGGGCCACCACTGCGATGCACGCGAGGGGAAGGAGCAGCGAGACGGCTCCGAACAGGGCGAGTGCGAAGGTGACCAGGGTGGCTACGAGTGCGACGAGGCCCACGGCCGCCACGGCCATGCGACCCCGGTACGGCGTCACCGTCATCGTGCGGGGGGCCACCGAGCGGGCGGGCGCACCATCGGCATCCGGCGTGGTCCGTGCCGGCGGCAGGGCGTCGTCCCCTGTGGCGGCTGCATCGTCGTGCGGCGCGTTACTTGTCATCATGTTCTCCACGGGGACGTCGGTCCTGGCTCTCGGCATCTGGGGTGTACTGCCGGCGGTGGCCGGCCTGGTCCTTCGCAGCACAATCGGGGCCACCCAGAGCAGCCACACGCCGACGACTGCGGCGAGCACCAACGAGCTGTCCAGGGAGAAGACCACACTTAGAACCGTAGAAGCAGTCGTACCACGACTCCGGCATTGCCGCCGGTGTGTCGGAGCCTAATATGCTCCTTCCGGAATTGGATCGGTCAGCCCGGACGGGGAGTCCCGCCCTCGAGCCACGGTGACAGCAGCCCGCGCGGAACCTCCTCCGCCGTCAGGGCGAAGCTCCTGTGGTCCGCCCACTGCCCCGCGATGTGGAGGTAGCGCGGGCGGAGGCCCTCATCCCGGAAGTGCAGCTTCTCGACCACCCGCAGGCTGGCCCGGTTCTCCGGGCGGATGTTGATCTCCATCCGGTGCAGACCGAGATCACCGAAGCAGTAGTCGGTCGCGAGGGCCACGGCCGTCGGCGCGATTCCCCGTCCGGCCCGCTCGGAATCGACCCAGTACCCGAGCGTGGCCGACATCGCCGAGCCCCAGGTGATCCCCGAGACCGTCAGTTGCCCCACGAGCCGGGCGTCGCGTGAACCGGGGCCCTGCTCGGTGATCAGGAACGGCAGCGCCGAGCCGGCCCTGGCCTGGGACGTCAGCGACCGCACCATCTGGTGATAGGTGGGGAGGAAACCGTTCGGATCAGGATTCGAGGCCTCCCAGGGCGCCAGCCACGGGGCGTTGCGGCGGCGCAGGGCCGTCCACGCCGCCTTGTCGCGGTGGCGGATGGGCCTCAGGACCAGGGATCCGGTCCTGAGGGTCACGGGCCAGCTGGCTGCCGACCACACGGCGTGCTAGTCCGAGAGCTCTTTGCTGAAGTCCTTGATCCAGGCACGGAGGTCCGGACCGAGGTCTTCGCGCTCCGACGCCAGGGTCACGACGGCCTTCAGGTAGCTCAGCTTGTCGCCGGTGTCGTACCGGCGGCCGCGGAAGACGACGCCGTACACGCCGGAGCCTTCCCCGTCGGCTGCTGCGAGGGTCTGCAGTGCGTCGGTCAGCTGGATCTCGTCGCCCCGACCGGGCTTCGTGGTCTCCAGGACCTCGAAGACCCGCGGGTGGAGGACGTAGCGTCCGATCACTGCCAGGTTCGACGGCGCATCCTCGACGGACGGCTTCTCGACGAGCTGGTTCACGCGCACGTGGCTCTCGCCGTCGATCGCCGTGATGTCGGCGCAGCCGTAGGCGCTGATCTGCTCGGGGTCCACCTCGATGAGGGCGATCACGGAGCCGCCGGTCCTGGCCTGGACCTCGATCATGGTCTCGAGCAGGGAATCGCGTTCGTCGATCAGGTCGTCACCGAGCAGGACGGCGAACGGCTCGTTGTTGACGTGCAGCTTGGCGCGGAGGACGGCGTGCCCGAGGCCCTTCGGGTCGCCCTGGCGGAGGTAGTGGATGTCACCGAGCTCGGAGGGGCGGCGCACCGCTGCCAGCTTGTCGTGATCGCCCTTGGCCTCGAGCGTCTGCTCGATGAACGGCACGCGGTCGAAGTGGTCCTCGAGGGCCCTTTTGTTACGCCCGGTGATCATCAGGACGTCGGACAGTCCGGCGTCGACGGCCTCCTGGACGACGTACTGGATGGCGGGCTTGTCGACGACAGGAAGCATTTCCTTCGGCATGGCCTTGGTGGCTGGAAGGAAGCGGGTCCCCAGACCGGCCGCAGGAATAACGGCCTTCGTCACACGTGATTGCAGAGTCATGAGCACCACATTACATAAAAGGCACTGGATTCCTCGGGCGCTGCGCACAATGGTGGAATGACCGCTTCAGCTCGTGATACGGACAAGGCCGGCCTGCGCGCATCCCTCCGCGCCTCCCGGGCGACCCTGCAGGCCTCGGACCGGGAGGACCAGTCGGACGGTCTGCGCCGGGTCGTGGTGCAGTACCTCTCCGACCGATACCGGCCCGCCGGGCGCCTCGACTCTCCCCTGCCGACGGTCGCCGCGTACCTCGGCGTCGACCCGGAACCGGCCACGGAACGGCTCGTCGGAGAACTGCGCCGCCTCGGTTTCGGCGTCGTCGTGCCCGTCTGTGAGCCCGCCTACCGCCTGTCCTGGGTCCGCTGGGTCCCCGGCGTCGCGCTGCAGCGGTCCGTCCGCGCTCCCGTCCAGGAGCCCGTCGGACCGAGGCTCGCATTCGACGACCTGCCGGACGTGGGCCTCATCCTGGTACCCGCCCTCGGCGTGGACCGGACGGGCAACCGGATCGGTCAGGGCGGGGGCTACTACGACCGGTTCCTGGCCGACCGTCCCGTCGACGGACCGGGGGCGGTCCCGCGGCTGGGCATGGTGTACCGGACCGAGGTCCTTCCCGCCGGCGCCGTCCCCTCCGAGCCCTACGACCAGCCTCTGGGTGGCGCCTTCACGCCCGACGGGCTGCTGCGCTTCGGGACCCGAGACCGCGCAGTGTAGACTGGCACTCGACCCCGGAGAGTGCCAAAGCAGTGTCGGTGAGCCATCCGGGGACCACGTTGTTCGTCCAGGAGGATTTCCATGCCCATGTACGCCTATGCCTGCAAGGACTGCGGCCACGCCTTCGACATCCAGCAGTCGTTCTCCGACGACTCGCTCACGGTGTGCCCCGAGTGCGGCGGATCGCTGCGCAAGAAGTTCAACAGCGTGGGCGTCGTCTTCAAGGGCTCGGGCTTCTACCGCAACGACTCCCGGGACACGAAGACCAGCACGGACGCCGGCTCGAGCTCCGCGAGCTCCGCTGCGAAGCCGACCTCCGACGCGTCGAGCTCGACGGCATCCAGCTCGTCCTCCACCGCGTCTCCGAGCACCGCGGGAGCAACCAGCAGCGGGGCTGCGGCAGCCGCGTCCTGAGCTGCCGCCCGCGGCGCTTCCCCGGCACCGAGCTGCCGCTCGGCACACCGCGGCCACCGATCATGTCCACATAGCGTCCGGCCGGGCCCGGTGACACGGCTTCCCGCCTAGGGTCCGTGCATGACGTCGACCCGCCCTGCAGGCGTTCCGCTCCG
>NZ_CP024915.1:1745748-1756886 GCF_002953615.1 Arthrobacter agilis
CATCCTGCTGGGCGCGGTCGGCGTCGAGGACCAGGAGTTCGTCGGCCGGCTCCCGCTCGTCGGCAGGAGGGAAGGAGAGTCCGTCCGCCGCGGCGGCGAGCGTCGGAGCAGTCTCCCCCTCGCCGGTGGCGGCGGCCAGCAGCGCGGCGAGGATCGGGTGGTCGCTGCGGAGGGCCGGGTCACCGGTGACACCGGCGAGGTCGGCGAACGTCGCGACCAGGATCCGGTGCTCGACGGACATCCCGCGGACGCCCTCGCTCAGCGCTCGCATGCGCTCGAGGACGGGGTGGGGGTCGAAGCGGGCCGTGCCGTAGGCCAGCCGGGCGATACCGGCCGGATCCACCTGCAGGCCCTGGTGATGGCGCAGGTGGCGCACGAGCGCCGGGTTCATCCGGGCCTGCTCCGTGATCTGCAGCTCGTAGTCGTCCTGCGAGGGGTGGACCGTGAGGGACACCGCTGTGAGGAGCACGGGCGCGTTCAGGGTCTCGGAGCGACCCGAGTCGTCCACCGCACGCCACGATGCGGTTCCCGCGGCGAGGTAGCCCACATCGATCCCCCGCTCGGTCCCGAGCTCGAAGATCTTCGCACGCAGGGCGCGGGCGGCGGCCTTGGCCGCGCTGTACTGCACGGGGTCGCGCAGCAGGGTCGACAGCCGCGTGCGCCGCCCGGCGAGGAGCTGGGCCAGTCCGGACGGGTGGGCGTGCGTCAGATCGATGCTCGTGCCGGCCGAGGGCCGGAAGTGGAGCAGGGTGTCTCCGCTGGCCTGCGGGCCGAGCCCCTCGAGCCAGGGCACGAGGGACTCTTCGGCGGACGGCGTGCCGGCTGACGGCTCGTCGGGGGACGGCGTGCCGACGGACGACTCCTCGGCGGACCGGTCGGCGGACGGCGTGCCAGCGGACGACTCCTCGGCGGACCGGTCGGCGGACGGCGTGCCCCCGGAGGACGCCGGCTGCTGATCCGACTGGACCTCCTGCTGGACCTCCTGCTGATGGTCCTGCGGATCCTCCTGCGGCCTGCCGGCCGGCATCTCCGGCGCATCCTGCTGGTCCTGCTCCGGCACGACAGCCTTCTTCCCTGCATTATCACGTGCTGATCTCGACCAGATGGGCATGTCTTCCAAACTATCCGAAAAGCACACGGACCCCGCGGATAGCAACGCGGCCCGGGCGGACCGGAGGTTGGTTGCCCCGCCTCCGGGATCCGCCTACTCCCATTCGATGGTTCCCGGCGGCTTGCTGGTCACATCGAGCACCACGCGGTTGACACCGTCCACCTCGTTGGTGATCCGGTTCGAGATCCGAGCCAGCAGATCGTACGGCAGCCGCGACCAGTCCGCCGTCATGGCGTCCTCGCTGGAGACCGGACGCAGGACGATCGGATGCCCGTACGTGCGCCCGTCGCCCTGGACGCCCACGCTGCGCACGTCCGCGAGCAGGACCACGGGCATCTGCCACACCTCGTTGTCGAGCCCGGCCGCCGTCAGCTCGGCGCGGGCGATCGCATCGGCCTTGCGCAGGAGCTCGAGGCGCTCCTCCGTGACCTCTCCGACGATGCGGATACCGAGCCCGGGGCCGGGGAACGGCTGGCGTCCGACGATCTCCGCGGGCAGCCCGAGCTGGGCGCCCACCGCGCGCACCTCGTCCTTGAAGAGCGTCCGGAGCGGTTCGACGAGCTCGAACTGGAGGTCCTCGGGCAGGCCCCCGACGTTGTGGTGACTCTTGATGTTGGCGGCACCCTCGCCGCCGCCGGATTCGACGACGTCGGGATAGAGCGTCCCCTGGACGAGGAACCGGATGGGCTCGCCCTCGGCCTCGGCCTCGCGCATGATGGCACGCTCGGCCTCCTCGAACGCCCGGATGAACTCGCGGCCGATGATCTTGCGCTTGGTCTCGGGGTCGGAGACGCCGGCCAGCGCATCGAGGAATCGCTTCTGCTCGTTCGCGACGTACAGCTTGACGCCGGTCGCGGCCACGAAGTCGCGCTCGACCTGCTCGGCCTCACCCTCGCGGAGAAGGCCGTGATCCACGAAGACGCAGGTGAGCTGATCGCCCACGGCCCGCTGAACGAGCGCAGCGGCGACGGCCGAGTCGACACCGCCGGAGAGCCCGCAGATGACGCGTGCGTCGCCGATCTGTTCGCGGATGCGCTCCACCTGCTCCTCGAGGATGTTGCGGGTGGTCCAGTTCGGGTCGAGCCGCGCGCCCCGGAAGAGGAAGTTCTCGATCACGGCCTGGCCGTGCTGCGAATGCTTCACCTCGGGGTGCCACTGCACGCCGTAGAGGCCCTTTTCCTCGTTCGCGAAGGCGGCGACCGGGGCACCGGCCGTGCTGGCGAGGACGTCGAACCCCTCGGGGGCGGCCTGGACGCTGTCGCCGTGGCTCATCCAGGCGTTCTGCTGATCCGGTGTCCCGCTGAGGATGGAGCGCGACTCGCCGTCCGACCGCACATCCGTGGACCCGTACTCCCGCAGGCCGGTCTTCGCGACGGTACCACCGAGCGCGGAGGCCATGGCCTGGAAGCCGTAGCAGATCCCCAGGACGGGCACGCCGGCCTCGAACAGGTCGCGCTCGACACGCGGGGCCCCCTCCGCGTAGACGCTGGAGGGGCCGCCCGAGAGGATGATCGCCACGGGGTTCTTCGCGAGGATCTGCTCGGTGCTGAGCGTGTGCGGGACAATCTCGGAGTAGACATCGGCCTCGCGGACGCGGCGTGCGATCAGCTGGGCGTACTGTGCGCCGTAGTCCACGACGAGGACAGGGCGGTGTTCAGAGCCGTTCTCGGGGGTAGTCACCCATCAACAATAGTCCGCGGGCACGGGCCTCGCACATCTTCGGGACGACGTCGGGAAGGAACCGATGGCGACCGTCGGACGGGCGACGGCAGTGCGGACGGAACGGCTCAGTAGCGGGAGGCGGCCTCGGGGTGCTCCCTGAGGTCCTGCTCCGCCTGGCGGTGGATCCGCTTCTCCACGAAGAACGAGAGCAGGGGCACCACGCCGCCGAGCGCGATCAGGACGAAACGGCTGAATGGCCACCGCAGGAACTGCCACAGCCGGAAGTCCGCGATGAGGTAGACCACGTAGAGCCAGCCGTGCACGATCAGCACCGCGGTGGACAGGTTGAATCCGCCGGCGGTCTCGGCGACGACCTCGGGCAGGAACTGGATGGCGGCGCCACCGCCGGCCACGATCTCGGACCCGTATCCGTACTTCGCGACCATCTCGACGACGACGAGCAGCAGCATGACGCCCGTGGCGTAGGCCAGCACCCTGTAGAACGCCAACGCCGAGCGGATCTGCGCGTGGGTTCCACCGAACCGCCTCTTCGGCGTGCCCTTGGAGCGTGGGCCTCCGGATCCGGCAGTCGGGTCGAGGGCAGGTTCAGTCACGGTGTGCACCGCTTTCGGGATCGGTTACGGGACGGGTGGAGGGGACGACGACGGGGCCGTCGGCATGGACGGCGTGCGCTTCGGCTGCCGCCTCCGCTGCGTCGGCTTCGTCCTCGAGGGTGCGGCGGTGATCGTCGGCCACGAGCCGCCACCAGAGGAAGAACGCGAATCCGGCGAAGACGACCCATTCGATGGCATAGAAGATGTTGAGCCAGTTGATGGGTGTCTCCTGCGGCTGCGGACCGACCAGGACGCGCTCCATGTCGGCCGCGAAGGGGATCCCGGCGCCGCCGACGGTGATGTCCGAGGCCACGACGAAGGCTGCGTAGGAGGACCGGTCCCAGAGGTTGGCGAGCTCCGCCGTGGCCAGCGTGGGGACCTGCCCCTCCACCGGCCGCTGGACCTCGGGCGCCTCGGGCGGCAGCAGGCGACCGACCACCCGGGCCGCGCCCTGCTGCTCCGCCACGGCCGCTCCGTCGTCCGCCGTGGGCACCCAGCCGAGGACGACGGGGATGACGGGGATCTCGCCGGGGGCCTGGTCCTCCGCCCCGTCGACGGCGAAGCCCTGGACGACCCACAGCCCTTCCTCGCCCTCGAGCAACCGGTCCTGGACGAGGATCCTGGTGCCCGGCAGGAACTCGCCGTCGAGCGAGACCATCTGGTCGGCGACGGTCGCGTAGAGGGGGCTCATGGGCTCAAGGACGTCGGTCAGGGGACGGATGTTCTCGGTGGTACTCGGCGCGGGCGGGGCGGTCTCTCGCGACGAGTTGAACTGCCACTGGCTGAGGAGCACGAAGACCGCGGCGATCGTCATCGCAAGGATCAGCATGAGGATCCAACGAGGCTTCAGGGCGGTCTTCAACACTCCTTAAAGGTACTTCGTGACTCTGTAGAACAACGAATGCCGCCGGTGCCGGACGCGCCCGTGGCACGGCCCGGGAAAGTGATTGGTGAATCCCTATCGCTTCGGTCCGATGCGGTCTAGGCTTGGTCCTCGTGCGTGCCTTTCCCTATCCCCTGACCGGCTCTCCGGACCTGCGCTCGCCCACGCGCTACCTGCTCTGGCTGGGCGGCTTCCAGAAGGCGACGCTCGCCGCAGGGATCCTGCTCGGTGCGGTCTGGATGGCGTCGCAGGCGGTCATGCCCTTCGTCCTCGGCCGGGCCATCGACGACGGCGTGATCGGCGGTGACTCCCGGGCGCTCCTCGGCTGGGCCGGGGCCCTGCTGGGCCTCATGGTCGTCCAGGCCGTCTCCGACACGGCGACGCACCGGGCCGGGGTCAGCAACTGGATGCAGGCCGCCTTCCGCTCCGTACGCCTCGTGGGGCACAAGATCAGCCGCACGGGCGATGCCCTGCCGACGGCCCTCTCGACGGGCGAGGTCGTGTCGACGGCGGCGTCGGACGTCTTCCGGCTCGGTGAGGTGTACGAGGTGCTGACGCGCCTCGCCGGTGCTGCGGCGGCATGGCTCGTCGTGACGGTGCTCATCTGGCAGACCTCCCTCCTGCTCGGCCTCGTGGTGCTCCTCGGCGTGCCCGTGTGCTGCGGGCTGCTCCTCTTCGTCGTGCGTCCCATGCAGGCGCGGCAGCGCGAGCAGCGCGAGGCCTCGGGCAGGATGACAGCGGTGGGCGCCGACACGGTGGCAGGCCTGCGCGTCCTGCGCGGCATCGGCGGGGAACACATCTTCGTGGACCGGTACCGCGTGAAGTCCGCGGCCACCCGTGACTCCGGTATCCGCGTGGCCCGCTCCCTCGCCGATCTGGAAGCTTCTCAGGTGTTCATCGCGGGGACCTTCAGTGTCGTGTTCACCTGGGTCGGCGCCTCACTGGTCCTCGCGGGCGAGATCACGCCCGGCGAGCTCGTGGCGCTGTACGGCTTCTCCATCTTCCTCATGACGCCCATCCGCGCCGCCGCGGACTCGGTGGCCCGCTTCATCCGAGCGCACGTCGGTGCCCGGAAGATCATCGCCGTACTGTCCGTGGACGCGGATGTCGCCGAGAGCGGCACGCCGGTCCCGGCACCGCCGTCGGGCTCGGCCCTGGTGGACGAGCGGTCGGGAGTCGTCGTCGAACCCGGGCTCCTCACCGCCGTCGTGTCCCGGGAACCGGCGGAGTCGACCGCGGCCGTCACACGCCTCGGCCGGTTCGAGGACGCCGTGCTCGCCGAAGCGACCGTCCGGTGGGGTGCCGCCGATCTCCGGCACGTGCCGCTCGCCGACATCCGTGCCCGCATCGTGGTGAGCGAGGCGAGCCCCCAACTGTTCAGCGGGCCCCTGCGCCGGCAACTGGACCCGCACGGTAGGCACGACGACGGCGCGATCCTCGCGGCCCTCGAGGCCGCGAGCGCGCTGGACATCCTGGACGGGATCGACGGCGGCCTGGGGCACGAGGTCACCGAACGTGGGAGGGGCTTCTCCGGGGGCCAGCGGCAGCGCCTCGTCCTGGCGCGCGCCTACCTCACCGGAGCGGAGAACCTCGTGCTCGTGGAGCCGACGAGCGCCGTCGACGCCCATACCGAACAGCGCATCGCCGCGCGCCTGCCGGGAGCGCGGCGCCACGCCGGCCTGACCACCGTCATCGTCACCGCGAGCCCTCTCATGCTCCGGGCCGTGGACCGGGTGCTGTTCCTCGAGGACGGCCGGGTCGCGGCCCGCGGCAGCCACCGCGACCTCATGGCCACCAGTCCCGCCTATCGAAATGTGGTGATCCGCAGTGAGTAGTACCGCGAAGCTCCCCGTCGCGGAGCCCAGGACCGTCCGGGACGAGGCCTCCCGGCTCATCCGGCACCACCGGCGGGGGCTCGGCGCGGTGATCGCCCTGTACGTCGGATCGGCCGTCGCCGGACTCGCCGGGCCGCTGCTGCTCGGCATCCTCATCGACGCCGTGTCGGCGGGCACGACGGCGGGCTTCGTCGCGTCGGTCTCGCTGGGGATGCTCGGTTTCCTCGCCGTGCAGTCGGTGCTGCGACGGTACGCCGTCCGCTCCGGCATGGTGTTCGGGGAGCGCGTCTTCGCGGAGCTGCGCGAGGACTTCCTGGAGGACGTCACCGCGCTTCCGCTCTCCACCGTGGAGAAGGCGGGCACCGGGGACCTCGTGGCCCGCACGACCAACGACATCGAGGCCGTGTCCCACACCGTCCGCTTCGGCGTGCCGCAGGTCGTGGTGTCGGTGGTGACGATCATCCTGACCCTCGGCGCCGCCGTCGTCACCTCGCCCGTCCTGTCCGTCGCCCTGCTGGTCGGCCTGCCGCTGCTGTGGCCCGTGACGCGCTGGTACCTCAGGCGCAGCGCCGCAGGCTACATGCGCGAACGCGAGACGTACGCCGTCGTCAACGGGACGATCACCGAGACCATCGAGGGCGCGCGCACCGTCGATGCCCTGAGCCTCGGCGGGCTGCGACGGGAGGACCTCGACGGCGCCCTGGGCACGAGCTACCGGGCGGAGCGCTACACGCTGTGGCTCCGCTCGGTCCTGTTCCCGGCGGCCGATATCGCCTTCTGGCTGCCCGCTGCCGCCGTCCTCCTCTGGGGAGGGTGGCTGGCGGGCCAGGGCGTCGTCACGCCGGGCGCCGTCGCGGCCGTGGCACTCTTCGCGGTGCGCCTGATCGACCCGGTGGACCTGCTCATCATGTGGACCGACGAGATCCAGGTCGGTGCGGCCTCCCTCGCGCGGATCGTCGGCATCAAGGACGTGGAACCGGACCGCCGGGCGACGACGGCGGAGCCGGCGAACGAGGACATCGTGCTGTCCGCGGCGAGCTACGCGTATCGGCCGGGGCACGATGTGCTGCACGGCGTGGACCTCACCCTGGTGCGCGGCGAGCGCCTGGCCGTCGTCGGCCCGTCCGGAGCGGGGAAGTCGACGCTCGGGCGCCTGATCGCCGGCATCCATCCGCCGTCGTCGGGATCGGTTACGGTGGGCGGTGTGCCCCTCGTCGACCGCCCGCTCGACGATCTCCGCCGCGAGGTGGCCCTGGTGACGCAGGAGCACCACGTCTTCGTGGGGTCGGTCTCCGACAACGTCCGCCTGGGCCGCGCGGATGCCGGCGACGGGGAGATCGAGGATGCGCTGCGCAGCGTGGGTGCGCTCGACTGGGTGCAGCAGTTGCCGGAGGGCATGCACACGGAGGTCGGTTCGGGCGCCCACGAGCTGACGCCCGCCCAGGCGCAGGAGCTGGCCCTGGCGCGGCTGATCCTCGCGGACCCGCACACCCTGGTCCTCGACGAGGCCACGTCGCTGATCGACCCGCAGGCGGCTCGCGACCTCGAGCGGTCCCTCAACGCGGTGCTCGAGGGGCGCACCGTCATCGCGATCGCGCACCGGCTCCACACGGCGCACGACGCCGACCGCGTCGCCGTCGTGGAGGAGGGCCGCATCGCGGAACTGGGCTCGCACGACGAACTGCTGGCGCTCGGCGGCGCCTACGCCTCGCTCTGGAACTCCTGGCGGAGCGAGTAGGGGCGCGCAGGTCCTAGTGGTCGAAGAAGACCAGGGACGAGTTGATCAGCTCGGCGATGACCTCGGCGTCGTGCGCGCGGCGCAGCGACTCCCGGAAGTTCTCCTTGAACAGGCTGCGCGCGATCGTGGCGAGGACTTCGAGGTGCTCGGAGAACGACTGTGCGGGCGTCGCCATGAGGAGCACGAGAGTGGCAGGGCCGTCCACGGCACCGAAGTCGAGGCTGTACCCGAAGCGCGTGACCCCGACGGCGATCGACGTCTGGTTCACGTACTCGCTGCGGGCGTGCGGGAGGCCCACGCCACCGGGGAGACCGGTGGCCATCTGGTGCTCGCGGGAGTTGACCTGGTCGAGGAACGCCCGGAGGTCGGAGATCCGGCCGGCCGCATGCAGGCGTGCGGCCAGCTGTGCCGTTGCATCCTCCTTGGATGCGGCCTCCATCTCCAGGATCACGAGATCCGGTGTGGTGAGCTCGGCGTCGTGCAGCTCGAGGGAGTTCTGGCTCACGGTGTGCCTTTCGAGGTTCAGTCGGTGGAGACATACGGGGAAAGCACGACTTCCACCCGCTGGAACTCCTTGAGGTCCGAGTAACCGGTGGTGGCCATCGCCCGGCGCAGCGCACCGATCAGGTTCGAGGTGCCGTCCGTGTGGTGCGACGGCCCCCACAGCACCTCCTTGAGCGGTCCGACGGTGCCGATGTTGACCCGGTCGCCGCGCGGAAGCTCATGGTGGTGCGCTTCCTGGCCCCAGTGCCAGCCCTGGCCCGGAGCCTCCTCGGCGCGGGCGAGCGCGGAACCGAGCATGACGGCGTCGGCACCCATGGCGATGGCCTTCACGATGTCGCCGCTCGCGCCCATGCCGCCGTCGGCGATCACGTGGACGTACCGGCCGCCGGACTCGTCCATGTAGTCGCGGCGGGCGCCGGCGACGTCGGCGATCGCCGAGGCGAGCGGCGAGTGGATGCCGAGTGCGCGGCGGGTCGTCGTCGTCGCTCCCCCGCCGAAGCCGACGAGGACGCCTGCCGCACCGGTCCGCATGAGGTGGAGCGCGGGGGTGTAACCCGCGGCGCCGCCGACGATCACGGGGACGTCGAGTTCGTAGATGAACTTCTTGAGGTCGAGCGGCTGCTCGTTCTTGGACACGTGCTCGGCGGACACCGTGGTGCCGCGGATGACGAAGATGTCGACGCCGGCAGCGAGGACGGTCTTGTAGAACTGCTGGGTGCGCTGCGGGGTCAGTGCGCCCGCGACCGTCACGCCCGCTTCGCGGATCTCGGCCAGCCGGCTGGTGATCAGGTCGGCCTGGATCGGCGCGTCGTAGAGCTCCTGCATGCGTCGGGTCGCCGCGGGGCTGAAGTTCCCCGCGCCCAGGCCGGCGATCTCCTCGAGCACCGGCAGCGGGTCCTCGTAGCGGGTCCAGAGCCCTTCGAGGTTGAGGACACCGAGGCCGCCGAGCCGCCCCATCGCGATGGCCGTGGCGGGCGACATGGCGGAGTCCATGGGCGCTGCGACGACGGGCATCTCGAACTGGTACGCGTCGATCTGCCAGTTCACCGAGACGTCGAGGGGATCCCGGGTGCGCCGGGAGGGCACCACCGCCACGTCGTCCAGCGAATATGCCCTGCGTCCGCGCTTGCCTCGGCCAATCTCGATCTCGTAAGTCACTGCTCTAGGTTAGCCCAGCGCGGCCGCCGTCCCCGGTGGACGTCCTGCTCCGCGGAGGGGGACATGCCCGCCCGCGGGTGTGCAGGCGGGCATGCCGTTCATCGAGGTGCGGGCTAGCGCTGCCGCACCCGGCTGAGGAACCGTTCGGACCGCTCCCGGAGCTCGTCGACCTGGCGACGCACGACGACGGCGGGGTCGGGATGGATCTCGCCGGCAGGAGGCTCCCTGCGGACGTTCGAGGAGCAGATGAAGTCCGCGCAGATGAGGGTGCCGACGGTGTTGCCGTCGCGACCGGACCGGCCGGAACGTCGGGCGACCCAGAGGAGGACGTCCTCCTTCGAGAACACGTCCCGGCAGAGCTCGCAGAGCACGGACCGGTTCTTCCGGGCGCCGCTGTCGGGTGCCCGGAGGAGCATGCCGGACAGGCCCTGGGCGGTGGGGACCACGAGGTACCCGCGGAGCGGCATCTTCTCGTCCCGCCAGCCGAGGAAGTCGAGGTGGTCCCAGTCCAGGGTCTCGAGATTCCTGGGCGGTGTGAGCTTCGCGGTCTCGGATCGCGTGGCATTGATGAAGGAGGAGCGGATGTCCTTGATGGAAAGGGGTTGCATGGGAGAGTGCCTTAGCAGTCGGAGGATCGGAGTGATCGAGCTCTGCCGGCTGGAGGCATGCGAAGGAACCGTGCCGTGGGTGGGACGGCACCGTCGACCCGCTCTGGGCGGTGGATGCGGGAGTTCAGCTGGAGGGGCTGTCCGCTGCATGCTGGAAGGCCGGCTGCGGCGCGGGCGCACAGCAGGCCGGAGCGGCCACCCCGCTTACCGCGATCCGGGCCCTGGCGGTCCGTAGCATGCTCATTCGTCCTTGCTCCCTGTACTTCGTGCGGGGCTATCCTCGCAGGAGGACGGCCGGACTGCAAAGCGGCGCCATCACGCACCGGTCATCGGTGGAGGGATGGGTTGCCCCATCCCTCCACCGCCGTGCGGCCGCCTCCGCGGGAGGTGCGACCTACTGCTGCACCACGAGGTCGTCGAACGCCACCTTCACCGGTGCCACGGTCGCCGAACTGGAGAGGTAGGCGTCCACGGCCACCGATCCTGCCTTCTGCAGGACGGGCTCGGAGTCGGTCGACGTGAGCTGCCAGGCAGCAGGCTCCGCCGTCCCGACCTTCCACACCTTGGCCTGCACCGTCGCCGGGGCGGTACCCGACACCCGCACCCGCATGGAGTACGTGTCGGTCACGCTGAAGGTGAGGGGCACCGAAGCGCTCCCGAGGCGGGTCGTCGTACCGTTGACGGCCTTCTCCGTGATGAGCGACAGCCCACCGGTGCCGGACACCAGGAGCTTGCCCCGGTAGTCACCTGCTCCTGCGACGTTGCGGCCGATCACGGTCAGGTGGAGGCCACCGCCGTTGGGCGCCTTGTCGAGCTTCGCGGTGAAGCGGGTGTCGGTGGTCAGCGACGAGACGCCGTCCAGTCGCGCGGTAGCACTCGAGGCTGCGGCCGCCAGGTTCAGCAGGCCCCTGCTGCCGTCGACCGAGTACTTGCCGGTGGATCCGCCGACCGCCCAGGTCCCACCCGCCTCGGCGGTGCCCCAGCCTCCGGTGACGGTCCGGCTGAAGGTGTCCCGGGCGAGCTCA
>NZ_CP024915.1:1757146-1763939 GCF_002953615.1 Arthrobacter agilis
GCGTTGTCGGTCACCGTCAGCCTCACCGTGTACGTTCCCGCCGCGGCGTAGGTCTTCGAAGCCTTCACCCCCGCTCCCGTCGTCCCGTCACCGAAGTCCCAGGCGTAAGAGGCGATGGTGCCGTCGGCGTCGGTCGAGGTCGAACCGTCGAAGGACGCTGCCAGGCCGGTCGCGGTCTGCGTGAACGCTGCCGTGGGCGGGGTGTTCGCGGGCGGAGCCGCCGTGACCGTGACGGCCCTGGACGCCGTGTGGACGGCACCTGAGTTGTCGGTCACCGTCAGCCTCACCGTGTACGTTCCCGCCGCGGCGTAGGTCTTCGAAGCCTTCGCCCCTGCACCCGTGGTCCCGTCACCGAAGTCCCAGGCGTAGGAGGCGATGGTGCCGTCGGCGTCGGTCGAGGTCGAACCGTCGAAGGACGCCGCCAGGCCGCTGACCGTCTCCGTGAACCGTGCCGTGGGAGGGGTGTTCTCCGCCGTGCCCGCCATGACGGTGACGCTCACGCTCTCCGAGCGGACCTCGTTGCCGAAGGGGTCGGTGGCGAAGATCCGATAGGTGTGCGTCGAGGACGGGGCGAGACCCGAGTCCTCGAACGTCAGCACGGGCCGCTGCCAGAATTTCGACAGCTGCGAGACCGTGTGCACCGGGGTGGCAATCTGGCCGTCGCGGATCACCCGATAGGTGAGCTTCTCGTTGTCGAAGTCCCAGTTGGAGGTCCACTGCACGGTGACCTTGCCGGCTGCCGTGGAGGTGAGCGTGGGGTTGGTCCCGGCACCGGTGACGGTGGGTCCCACCTTGTTCGGCGCGATGTTGCGGACCGCGAAGCGCACAAGGCCCTGCTGCCCCACGCCGTTCACCCGGGGGAACTCCCCGCCCAGCACCACGTAGTCGGAGGTGCCCGTGACCGTCCAGGCCGCCTGGCCCTGACCCGTGAACGTGCCGGCGGTCAGCCGCGGGAACCAGGTGAGGAGCGACGGGGCGGGATTGCCTTCGAAGTTGAAGTATCTCCCGACGCTGTTCCGCTTGACGGTTCCGGTCGTGCTCCTGCTGAACGCGATGGCGCGTTGCCAGTCCCGGGGGTTGGACTCCGGGAACCCGCCGATGTTCCCGCAGTAGTGGGCATGCCCCACGGTGTAGATGGTTTCACCGATGGGAGAGACGCCGTAGGAGTCGCCGTGGCAGTCCTCGACCCACTTCACGGACCCGTCCGACCAGTTCGCGGAGAACGTCCCCTCGAGGTTGCCACCTGCACCGAAGACGTAGCCGGTCCCGTAGACATTCGTGCCGTCGGTGGACAGCGAGGTGATGGCGGCATCCGCTCCCCCATTACGGACCAGATCGTTCACCGCCCAGGGCCTCAGCGCGCCCGACGTCGCATCGATGGCGGCGAGTCCGTACCCGGGGTTCGCGGACCCATTGAGGGTCGTGAAGCTGCCGCCCACGACGAGTTTCTGGCGGTCAGGGGACAGGACCATCGCCCAGACGTCCCCTCCTGCGGCCTGCGGATTCCAGCTGCGCAGCGCCCCGGTGCCGGCATCGACGGCAGCGAGCCTCGGCCGCGAGGTGGACCCCACAGCGGAGAACCAGCCGCCCAGGTAGACGGCGTCCGCCGTCGCCACGATCGCATCGACGCGCGAGTTGGGCGCCGGCTTGAAGGAGTTGATCACCGCACCGGTGGTCGGATCGAGTGCGGCGATCCGGGAGGCAGGTGCTCCGTTCACTGCCGTGAAGGCGCCTCCGACGTAGATCCGTGAACCGTCCGGTGACGCCGCGATGGAACGGGCCTGCGCGTTGAGGCTCGGGGCGAAGGACTGGATGAGCGCCCCCGTCCTGATGTCGTAGGCGAGGATGTGGTTGCGCGACACGGTGTTCGTTCCGGCTGCGGCCCCGGCCGGCCGGGCCGTGGTGAAGTTGCCGGCCGCATAGACGGTGTTGCCGATGATCACCTGCTGCCAGACGACGCCGTTGACCTGCACGGTGGGCAGCGGATCGGCCGACACCGTGGGCGGGTTCGCGGCAGTGATCGGATCGGGTGCCGTGTCCGCAGCGGCCATCGGGCCGGCGGCGACGGTCGCCACGACGGCGAGGGCACAGGCGGCTGCCATCGCAAGGGTCTTCCGGAGTACGCCGCGGTACCCCTGGCGCCCGGTGGCTTCGTCCTGCGATGCCACCGGCGGGATGCTGTGATTCATCATGGTGCCTCTCCTTGCAGTGGCACGGGGCCTTCGAAGGCCGCGACGGGTGAAACTGCCTGGTAGTGGAACAGGACGCGGACGGCTGTGCGCTGTTCCGGTGGGATCTGGAAGACGAAGACCCCCGAGACGGTCTGTCCGGGGGCGACATCGGCAGGGAAGGCAGTGGCTCCAGGGCCGCTCAGCTGACCGGCCGGGGATCGGTCGGTCCCTGCCTCGACATTCACGACTGCTTCCGCCAGGGAGACGGACTCCGTGGTGCTGTTGGTGATCTCGAGGGTGAACTGCACCGCGGGACCGTCCACCTCGCCGATGCCCCGGGCCTCGCCGTCGACGGCCTTCATCGCTGCCACCCTGGCAGCAACGCCCTCGGCGACATCGGCTGGTTCATCGAAGGTCTGCGGGGTGGCGACGGGCGGCGGCTCGTCGATGATCTTCCCGGTGGCGGTGGGCGGGGCGAAGGCGTCCGATCCCGGGTCGGGAGCAGCCGGCACCTCGGTGGCGGGAACCTCCGGGTCGGAGGACGTCGGGCCGGAGGACGTCGGCGTGGATGCGGGTCCGTTCGGTGCGGGTGGGTCCGCTTCGGATCCTGGTTCGGCGGGAGCGGATCCGGAAGCGCCGGACGGGGCGCTGGAGGGGCCTTCGATCTGCGCCGACCGGGTCGTCGGCTCGGGAGCCAGCGAACCAGCGGCGACGCCCCACCCGGTCAGACCGAGCACAGTGATCAGGGCCGCAGCACCTGCGGCCCGTTGTCCCCTGGACATCCTCCCCGGCTTCCCGGGCTGGGAGGTCACGGCGTCGGCCCTTTCGCGGAGGAGGCGCTACAGGAGCCGGTGGCCGAGGGCTGCCGCCCGGCCTTCCCTGCACGGGTGACGGGCCCACGGTGGCGCGCCGGCCTGCTGCGTGTTCCGACGGGGGCGATCCGCAGTGACCGGCCCCGGAACGGCAGAGCATCCATCGCTTCCTCCTCAGGCAGGTTCAGGAAACGCAGCGCGAGGGTCCCAACCTGTACTGACATCGACCTTACGAACCGCCGGCCCGTCCTACACGAGTAGGGCTTACGCGTCTTCACCGTCCGGAGTACGCAGGGCCACCGGGTCGCCCCGATCAAATACTGGCTCCGCTACCTAGGTCGGCGCCCGGGTACTGGTACGGCATCGATGCGTGGAGCGGGGGCATCGAGGAACGGGCATCGGCCGGGCGGCGATGCCCGTTCGCCCGGGAGTGCGCGCGACCGCTAGGACTCGAACTCGAACGAGCCGACGACCACGTCCGCCTCGCGGAGGTAGTCCGTCAGGCTGTGCTGCTCGAGCACTGCCGTGACCTCGATCGCGACATTCCCTCCACCCTGATCGAGGAGGTACAGACGCATCTCCACCGGGGCGCCGATGACGTGGTGCAGGGTGGAGACCCCGCCGCCGATGAGCACGGGGATCACGTGGGCGACGCGCATGAGGGGGCACGGGCTCCTCCAGTCGGCGCCCACCCTGAGATCGAGCGCCACACCGGACAGCCCGCCGACCGTCACGGGCACGTCGCGCGTGATCTGCAGCCCCGGAACGCTGCGATACCACGCTGCGAGCTCGGCGGCGCTCGTACCGATGCCGGGCTGCACCTCCTCCCCGCAGAGCGCTGGAGCGCGGATGTCCTGGTAGACGCCGATGTAGCTCCCGCCCCAGATGCCTCCCGCTGGATCCACGCTCCTGCTCAGCAGCAGATTGCCCGGCAGATCCTGACCGTTGGTCCACCCCGCGGGGACCGTGTACGAGAGTGCCGGCTCGAAGGACGTCGTCGAGTAGGTCCCTGCCATGAGGGTGCCCAGGCAGACCCCGCCGTGCGGGTCCGGGCAGACGAAGGCTGCCGACTCCTCCGGTGGGTGGAGGGTGGCGCCTGCCGGTGTATCGGCACGGGCGGCGGCGGCGACCTCGCCGGGGCTGAGTGCCCGCGGCCAGGTCCGCACGTCGGCCACGGTGCCCGTGAAGAAGTCGGACGCCCGGCGATCGGCCTGGGCGCGACCGAACAGGAGCGGGCCTTCCGCTGCATAGACCGCGTCCGTGGCGATCCCCTGCTCGCTCACGGGGTATCCGTTGAGGAAGAACCGGGCGCGCCCGGCATCGGAATCGTAGACTCCCGCCAGATGCACCCACACGTCCGGTTCGACGTCCACCCGTGTTGCCCGGTCGCGATTGGTCACGAAACCACTCCCGTTGCCGTCCTCGGGCTTGACGGAGAAGGACCAGAACCCCTCGGCGATGCCCAGGAAGAATGATCCGGCGACGTCTCCTGCTTCGCTGAGGACGGCGGCGTACTCCCCGGGCCGCCCCGTCGGACGGGCCCAGGCACTCACCGAGAAGCTCGCGTCGGTGACGATCGGGCTGACCGTCCAGGTGCTGGCGTAGACGTCCCCGCTCAGCTGCAATCCGGCGTCGGTCCATCGGGCGCCGCCTTCGGCGGACACGTCCACACCACCGACCGAGGCGTCCGGCCCCGTCATCGGCCAGACATTCTCCGCGCCGGTCTCCTCGGGCGCGGTGCAGGCGCCGACTGCGCCCGACAGAACGACGACGACCGTGGCCGCGACGACGCGGGTCCGGCGACGCAGGGGTGGCTGCGATCCCGGAAGGGCGGTGGCTCGTTTGGTACCCACCATGGATCCTCGTCCCGCTGTCATGAGATCCGGAGAAGCCGGTTGTCGACGCGCACGACGAGTCGGGCGCTGATGGGAGACCGATCCCTGCGCCATCCTCCGTGGATGGTTGCAGGCCTCGAGGATACGCCCGGCGTGGTCGCGGACAAAGGGTCGGCGGCTCAGTCCTCGGGCAGCTGGCTCTCGAACATCCGGTAGTACCGTCCGCGCAGCGCGACGAGCTCCCGATGCGTGCCGGACTCCACCACGCGGCCGTCCTCGAGCATGTACACGACGTCGGCCTTCTCGATGGTGGCGAGCCGGTGGCTGATCGCGATGATCGTCCTCGAGCGATCGGCGAAGAGCCGCGTGAAGATGCGGTGCTCGGCGAGCGCGTCGATGGCGGAGGTCGGCTCGTCCATCACGATGAACGGGGCGTCCCGGTAGAAGTTGCGGGCCATGGCGAGGCGCTGCCACTGCCCGCCCGACAGCCCGCTGCCCTTCCGCCCGCGGGGGTCCTCCATCCAGTTGCTGACGTAGCTGTCGAAGCCGCTCGGCATCTTCTCGATGAACTCGGCGGCCTCCGCGTCCCGTGCCGCCCGGAGTACCCGCTCGTCGTCGCGGGGGTGGTGCACGTCGCCGAAGTAGATGTTGTTGGCGGCCGTGGCGAACTCGTAGCGCAGGAAGTCCTGGGACATGACCGCCAGGTGCTGGTGCCAGTCGTCGATGCCGATCCCGCGCAGGTCCCGTCCGTCGAGCAGCACCTCTCCCCTGCTGGGCCGGTACAGCCCGGCGAGCACCCGGATGAGCGTGGACTTCCCCGCACCGTTCTCCCCCACGATGGCCACGTGGGTGCCGCGGTCGAAGGACATGGAGATGCCCTTGAGCACCTCCACCTCACCGCCCGCATAGGTGAAGTGGATGTCGCGGAGTTCGACGGCGGACGGCGCACCCTCCAGCCGGCCGGGAGCCCCGGTGGACAGCGGGAAGTCCATGAACTGCTCGTAGTCCTTGAGGTTCGCGAGGTCCTCGTCGATGGAGCTGAGCGAGGACACGAGGTTGTTGGCCGTGCTCAGCGCCCGGCTGACGATCTGCTGGACGTAGAGGAACTGCCCCACGGGCTGTGCGCGGGCGATGATCTGACCCACGATCCAGACGAGGGCCAGCAGTTCGGCCCCGTACTGGAGGGCGTCCGCGAGCAGCTGCTTCGGGATGTACCGCTTCTGGAAGTCCAGCCGCCGCTTCTCGTCGGCGTCGCGCAGCGTCGAGCGCAGGTCCATGAGATACCGGACGATGCCGTAGAGCCGCATCTCGGCGATGTGCTGCGGCTTCATCAGGTTCGTCTCGATCATGCGGCGCTGCCGCCGGGAGTCCACCTGGGTGTTCCAGTGCGCCATCTGCTCCCGGGAGAGCCGGAACTGGAGATAGACGCTCGGGATGATCGCGATGAGCACGATCAGGGCGATCCACCAGCTGACCAGCAGCAGCGCCCCGATCGCGAGGACCACGGACACCAGTTGCGTGAAGATCGCCGCGATGCGGTCCAGCACCCGCGCGTAGGAGTCGGAGAAGCGGCGCGCCCGGTCGTAGAGGTCCACCGTCTCCTTGTCGTCGTACCGCCAGAATTCGAGCGCGAGGAAGCGCTCGTACATGCGGTCGCCCACGATCGCGCCGACCCGGAAGCTCAGGACCTGCTGGATGTAGCGGTCGATGCTCGTGAAGGCTCCCCAGAGCAGCCCGAGGACGGCCGTCACGACCACGTACACGACGGCGGACCGCCCGGCGCCGGGGTCGCCCGCGTAGGCGGCGGCGAGCGCCGTCGTCGTCAGGGCCGCGAAGTACGTGGTGACCAGCGGCAGGACCGCGGAGATGAGCGAGCCCGCGACCTTCATCGCGACGGCGCCCGGTGACGCCTTCGCGCTGACCACCAGGACCTGCCCGACGGCACGGGCATACGGCCCGAGCCGGAGCTTGCGGC
>NZ_CP024915.1:1764178-1768879 GCF_002953615.1 Arthrobacter agilis
ATCGGCCTCCCGTCCGAGGTGCTCGGGATCGGGCGGCCGATACGACGCGAGGTGCTACTTGGAGCCGTAGTTGGGTGCCTCCACCGTCATCTGGATGTCGTGCGGGTGGGATTCCTTGAGACCGGCAGCCGTGATGCGGACGAACTTGCCCTTGGCCTTCAGCTCGGGGATGGTGCGAGCACCGGTGTAGAACATGGTCTGGCGGAGTCCGCCGACGAGCTGGTACGCCACGGACGCGAGCGGCCCGCGATACGCGACGCGGCCCTCGATGCCCTCGGGGATCAGCTTGTCGTCGCCGGTCACGTCGGCCTGGAAGTAACGGTCCTTGGAGTAGGACGTGTTCTTGCCGCGCGTCTGCATGGCACCGAGCGATCCCATGCCGCGGTAGGTCTTGAACTGCTTGCCGTTGACGAAGATCAGTTCGCCGGGCGCCTCGGCGGATCCTGCCAGGAGGGATCCGAGCATCACGGTGTCGGCGCCGGCCACGAGTGCCTTGCCGATGTCGCCGGAGTACTGGAGGCCGCCGTCGGCGATCACGGGCACGCCTGCGGGGATCGCCGCCTTCGCGGATTCGTAGATGGCCGTGACCTGCGGGACGCCGACGCCCGCGACGACGCGCGTGGTGCAAATGGATCCGGGTCCCACGCCCACCTTGATGCCGTCGGCGCCGGCGTCGATCAGTGCCTGCGCACCCTCGCGGGTTGCCGCCTGGCCGCCGATGATGTCCACGTGCGCCGCGGACTTCTCCGCCTTCAGGCGCGAGATCATCTCGAGCACGCCCGCACTGTGCCCGTTGGCGGTGTCGACGAAGAGGGCGTCCACGCCCGCCTCGACGAGGGTCATGGCGCGCTCCCAGCCGTCGCCGAAGAAGCCGATGGCAGCGCCGACGCGGAGGCGGCCGTCGTCGTCCTTCGTGGACAGCGGGTACTGCTCGGCCTTCGTGAAGTCCTTGACCGTGATGAGGCCGCGGAGGATGCCCTCGTCGTCGACGAGGGGGAGCTTCTCGATCTTGTTGCCGGCGAGGAGGTTGATGGCGTCGTCGCCGCTGATGCCCACGTGCCCCGTGACGAGCGGCATCTTCGTCATGACGTCGCGGACCAGGATGCGCGGGAAGTCACGCTCCAGCACGAAGCGCGTGTCGCGGTTGGTGACGATGCCGAGCAAGTGGCCGGTGCCGTCGACCACGGGCAGACCCGAGACCCGGTAGTGACCGCAGAGCTCGTCGAGTTCCTGCAGGGTGGCGTCGGGGCCGATGGTGAGCGGGTTGGTGATCATGCCCGACTCGCTGCGCTTCACCCGGTCCACCTGGTCCGCCTGGTCGGAGATGGACAGGTTGCGGTGGATCACGCCGAGGCCGCCCTGCCGCGCCATGGCGACGGCCATGCGCGACTCCGTGACGGTGTCCATCGCGGAGGAGAGCAGTGGCGTCTTCACGGTGATGCGCTTGGAGATGCGCGACGACGTATCGGCCTCGGAGGGGATGACGTCGGTGTGGCCGGGCAGCAGGAGGACGTCGTCGTATGTGAGGCCGATGAATCCGAAGGGGTCGTGGGTCTCGTTCTGGCCGGACTGCTCGCTCACTGCTGCGCCTCTTTCGGTGTCGCCCGATGGGAGTGGGTTGGGGGCCTTCGGCGGGCTGCGCCGGCGGGCTCTGCCAGTCTAGAACGGATCGCAGGGGCGCCCTATTCCGGTGACACCACTCACGTCACCAGCCGAGCACGGCCCTCAGCCGCTGCTCGAACGCCGGCGCGGTGGTGGAGACGTAGGTCTTGGACAGGTGGTCCCGGTCCATGAACACGCGCACGTTGCCGACGACGCCGGAACACGTCGCCGAGGCGCAGACGAGGTCGGTGAGATCCAGGTGCTCGAGTCCCGGCACGCGGTCGGCCACGGCGGCCAGCGGCGACGACGGCGCCAGCACCTCGGCCAGGGGGACGTCGCAGGCCGAGGGGTCGGTGGCGTTGAGCGCCGTGCACTCGGCCATGTCGTCCTCGAAGCGGGGCGTGTCCCGCAGGCCGACGACGGGGATGCCGGCCGCGAGCAGGGGCGCGATCCCCTTCTCGAACCCGGCCGGGACCTCCTCCGCCGGCGAACTCCAGTCCGTCCGCGTGCCGACCGTCAGGACGGCGTCCGGCGCGAGCTCGAGCGCGTAGTCGCGGACCGCGTCGTTGAACGCCCGGCACTCGGGATCGACGGTGCTCGGAGCATCGACGAACCGGCAGCTGGGCCTGTGCACCGAGACGGCGAGCCAGTTGTTCTTCGTCGCCATGGCACCGAGCGCCGTCATCCACATCTGGGAATGGGAGTCGCCGAGCACCAGGATGGTCCGCTCCGCCGTCGACTCGTCCCCCGTGCGGACGCACGAGGACAACCGGGGATCAGCGGGCATCAGGGCGTCCGGGCAGGGCCCGTCGACCTCCGCCCACTCGGCGCCGAGGCTGCTGGCCAGCGGCTTCACCAACGCGTCCTCCGCGCCCCGGAACCGGAAGCCGGGCGCCAGGGCTGCGGCGCCCGGGTTGTCGTCGTCCGTCTGCTGCTGCACCGCCGCTTCCTGTGCCTGGACCCGGTACTCCCACCCCGAGAGGGGCACGGCCACGAGCGCGAGGGCCAGCGCCGCGACGAGGCCGGTCCGCCTGCGCTGCACGGTCGGCCACTGCCAGGCGCGCATCGGTTCCTCGACGAAGCGCATAGTGAGCACGGCCAGGACGAGCGAGGCCGCGATGACGATCCCGCCGTCGAGCATCCCGGCTCTCGGCTTGTCGGCGACGACGAGCCAGAGGACGAGGACGGGCCAGTGCCACAGGTACAGGGCGTAGGACACGTTGCCGAGCCGCAGGAGCGGCGCCGAGGACAACCAGCGGTCCACGCCCGCGGGACTGTCCGTGCGGCCCGCGACGAGCACGGCGGCGGCGGCGAGCGTGGGCCAGAGGGCGATGTAGCCCGGGAACTGCTGCTGCACCTGCAGGAGGACGCCGCACGCGAGCATCATGACCACGCCGGCCCAGCCCAGCACCACCCGGACCCGCGCCGGCACCACCAGATAGGGCAGGGCCAGCGCCACGAGCGAGCCGAGGGCGAATTCCCAGAGCCTGGCGCGGGTGTCGAAGTAGGCAGCCGCCTGGTCCGCGCCGGTCTGCCAGACGGAGAACGCGAGCGACAGCGCGAAGACGGCGCCGAACAGGACCAGGAGGACGGGCCGGGGCCGCAGCCGGGTGACCGCGACGAGGACGGCGGCGGACGCGAAGACGACCGGCCAGAGCAGGAACACCTGACCCTGGATGGACAGGGACCAGAAGTGCTGGAGCGGGCTGGCCGCGCTGGAGTCGAGCGCGTAGTAGTCGACGGCGTCGGCCGCGAGCTGCCAGTTCTGCCGGTAGGTCAGGGATGCCCAGGTCTGATCGAACACGGATCGCCAGCGCGAACCGGGCACGAGGACTGCGGTTGCCGCGAGGACGGACAGCAGGACCACGACGGCGGCCGGCAGGAGCCGCTTCAGCAGCCCCAGCCAGTAGGCGGCCAGGTCGAGGGGCTGCGCGGCCTCGAGGCGCCGGGTGAACGTGACGGTGAGGAGGAAGGCGGAGACGAGCAGGAAGACGTCCACACCCCCCGACACCCGCCCGAGCCACACGTGGTAGACGACCACCATGCCGACGGCCAGCGCCCGGAGTCCCTGGACCTCCGGCCGGAACCGGCGCTCATCCGGGCGGGCCGGCTGCTCCCCGAGGGCCACGGACGGCGGGGACTGCGAGGCGGTAACCATGCTGTTCCTCCTCGGAGGCCTGGGGATTGGGCGGACGCAAAATCCCAGTTTACCGTTTCGTGATCTTCGGCGATGCCGGTGCCCGGGGAGCCCGATCCGTCCGGTCGCCCGCGTAGCACGTACCCTAGAAGGAGTATCTCCCCGGGAACGCCGGGGACCACCCGAACGGAATCGCCGGGTCTGCCGGCCCCGACATACGTCCGAGGGCCGCCGCCCCGCCCCCGCATGAACGAGAGATAACTGATCTGTGAATAAGAGACCTGCCGCACTGAAAGCACCACGGGAACTGGCCAAGGGAGCCATGCGCATCGTCGCTCTCGGTGGCATCGGTGAGATCGGCAGAAACATGACCGTCTTCGAGTTCGAGGGCAAGCTGCTGATCGTGGACTGCGGTGTCCTGTTCCCCGAGGAGCACCAGCCCGGCGTCAACGTCATCCTGCCCGATTTCTCCTACATCCGGGACCGGCTCGACGACGTCGTCGCCGTCGTGCTCACGCACGGGCACGAGGACCACATCGGCGCCGTCCCGTACCTGCTCAAGGAACGCGCGGACATCCCCCTGGTCGGCTCGCGGCTCACACTCGCCTTCATCGAGGCGAAGCTCAAGGAGCACCGCATCACCCCGAAGACCGTGCAGGTCAAGGAGGGTGACCGTCGGACCATGGGCGGCTTCGACCTCGAGTTCGTCGCCGTGAACCACTCCATCCCGGACAGCCTCGCCGTCGCCATCCGCACCGCGGCCGGCATGGTGCTGCACACAGGCGACTTCAAGATGGACCAGTTCCCCCTGGACCGCCGCATCACCGACCTCGGCGCCTTCGCACGCCTGGGCGCCGAGGGCGTGGACCTGTTCCTCACGGACTCCACCAACGCCGACGTCCCCGGGTTCACGACCTCGGAGAAGGATCTCGCGCCGGCGATCGACGCGGTCTTCCGCACCG
>NZ_CP024915.1:1769138-1806680 GCF_002953615.1 Arthrobacter agilis
ATCGACACCGCACACCAGCACCGCCGCAAGGTGGCGTTCGTGGGCCGCTCGATGGTGCGCAACATGACCATCGCGGCGGACCTCGGCTACCTCAACATCCCGCAGGGCCTGCTCGTCGACTTCAAGAAGCTCGAGCGCAGCGACGACCACAAGGTGGTCCTCATCTGCACCGGCTCGCAGGGGGAGCCGATGGCGGCCCTCTCGCGCATGGCCAACAAGGACCACGCCATCCGCATCAGCGAGGGTGACACGGTGCTGCTGGCCAGCTCCCTCATCCCGGGCAACGAGAACGCCATCTACGGCATCATCAACGCGCTGACCGAGATCGGCGCCAACGTGGTGCACAAGGGCAACGCCAAGGTACACGTCTCCGGGCACGCCAGCGCCGGTGAGCTCGCGTACTGCTACAACATCGTCAAGCCGCGCAACGTCATGCCGGTGCACGGCGAATGGCGCCACCTGCGGGCGAACTCGGAGATCGCCGTCGCCACCGGCGTCGACCCCCGCAACGTGGTCATCGCCCAGGACGGCGTGACGGTCGACCTCGTGCGCGGTCGCGCCACGCTCTCGGGCAAGGTGGAGGCCGGTCTCGTCTTCGTCGACGGCGACAGCGTCGGCGGGATCACCGAGGAGGACCTCCGTGAGCGCCGCCGCCTGGCCGAGGAGGGTGTCGTCACGGTCCTCGCGATCATCGATCCCGACAACGGGGACATCGTCGAGGCGCCGGAGTTCTTCACCAAGGGCTTCTCCTGCTCCGACGAGGACCTCGACAAGGCGGGCGCCGCCGTCGAGAAGGCGCTGCGGGATTCCGCCTCCAACCGCCAGGGCGGCCGCCGCCAGGACCCGGAGGACATCATCGAGCGGGCCACGGCGAACTGGATGCGCCGGTACTACAACCGCCAGCCCGTGGTCTCGGCGATCGTCGTCGACGCCTGATCCCCGGCAGCACCCCGAAGGCCCCGGTACTCCCAGGAGTACCGGGGCCTTCGTCGTCCGGCCGCCCGACAGCGCCCGACAGTGCCCGACCTGGCCCGACAGCGACCGCCGACCGTGCTGGTGTGTGGACCGACCCACTGATCACGGCCCTCCGGTGGGCATGTCCGAGCATTCCCACCGGCGCGGGCCGATCAGTGGGCGCTCCCGTCGACACCGAAACGCCACGGGCCCGCTGACACACAGCAGCACCCCGGCTCGGAGGAGCCGGGGTGCTGCTGTCGAACGGGACGGGCTCGGAGCCCAGGGGTCCTAGTGCGAGTGGCCGTGGCCCTCTTCGCCGTCGGACTCCTCGGGCTTCTCGACCACGAGGGTCTCGGTGGTGAGCACCAGCGCCGCGATGGAGGCGGCGTTGCGCAGTGCGGAGCGCGTCACCTTCACCGGGTCGATGATGCCCGCCTCCACGAGGTCCTCGTACTCGCCGGTCGCGGCGTTGAAGCCGTTCCCGACCTCGAGGTCGGAGACCTTCGCGACGACGACATAGCCCTCGTGTCCGGCGTTCTCGGCGATCCAGCGCAGCGGCTGGGCGAGGGCGCGGCGGACGAGTCCGACGGCGGTCGCCGCGTCGCCCTCGAGTGCGAGGACGTCGGGATCGGTGTCGAGTGCCTTGCCGGCGTGCACCAGCGCGGACCCGCCGCCGGCGACGATGCCCTCTTCGAGGGCTGCACGCGTCGAGGACACGGCGTCCTCGATGCGGTGCTTCTTCTCCTTGAGCTCGACCTCGGTGGCAGCGCCGACCTTGATGACGCCGATGCCGCCGGCGAGCTTCGCGAGGCGCTCCTGGAGCTTCTCACGGTCCCAGTCGGAGTCGGTCCGCTCCACCTCGGCGCGGATCTGCGCCACGCGGTCGGCGACGTCGGACTCGCTGCCGGTGCCGTCGACGATGGTGGTGGCGTCCTTGGTCACGGTGATGCGGCGTGCGGAGCCGAGCACCTCGAGGCCCACCTGGTCCAGCTTGAGGCCGAGGTCCGGCGAGACGACCTGCGCACCGGTGAGGGTGGCGATGTCCTGCATCATGGCCTTGCGGCGGTCACCGAACCCCGGGGCCTTGACGGCGACGACGTTCAGGGTGCCGCGGATCTTGTTGACCACGAGGGTGGAGAGGGCCTCGCCCTCGATGTCCTCGGCGATGATGAAGAGCGGCTTGCCGGCCTGCAGGGCCTTCTCGAGCAGCGGGAGGAACTCCTGCAGCGAGGAGATCTTGCCGGAGTTGATCAGGATGAGCGCGTCCTCGAGGACGGCTTCCTGGCGCTCGGCATCGGTCACGAAGTAGGGCGAGAGGTAGCCCTTGTCGAACTGCATGCCCTCGGTGAGGACGAGCTCGGTCTGCGTGGTGGAGGACTCCTCGATGGTGATCACACCATCCTTGCCGACCTTGTCGAACGCCTCGGCGAGGAGGTCTCCGACCTCGGTGCTCTGGGCGGAGATGGACGCGACGCTGGCGGTCTGCTGGCCCACGACCTCGCGGGCGTTCTCCAGGAGGCGCTTGGCGACGGCCTCGACCGAGACCTCGATGCCGTGCTTGAGCTGGCCGGGTGCGGCTCCGGCGGCCACGTTGCGGAGGCCTTCCTTGACCAGTGCCTGCGCGAGGACGGTGGCGGTGGTGGTTCCGTCACCGGCGACGTCGTTCGTCTTGGTGGCGACTTCCTTGGCCAGCTGCGCGCCGAGGTTCTCGTAGGGGTCGTCGAGCTCGACCTCACGGGCGATCGTGACGCCGTCGTTCGTGATCGTGGGGGCGCCCCACTTCTTGTCGAGTACGACGTTGCGTCCGCGGGGGCCCAGCGTCACCTTGACGGTGTTCGCGAGCTTGTCCACGCCGGCCTCGAGGGCACGGCGGGCGGCGTCGTTGAATTCCAACTGCTTTGCCATTGTTGATTCCTTTCAGGCTTGTGCAGCGAGAAAAACCCCGGCCACTGCGGGCCGGGGCTTTCCAATCGGGGTACTACTTGACGACGACGGCGAGGACGTCGCGGGCGGACAGCACCAGGTATTCCTGGCCTCCGTGCTTGACTTCGGTTCCGCCGTACTTCGAGTAGATGACGATGTCGCCCTCGGCGACGTCGACGGGGACGCGGTTGCCGTTGTCGTCGACGCGACCCGGTCCGACTGCTACGACCTCGCCCTCCTGGGGCTTCTCCTTGGCCGTGTCCGGGATGACGAGGCCGGAAGCAGTGGTCTGCTCCGCTTCGAGGGGGCGGACAACAATGCGATCCTCAAGAGGCTTAATAGAGACCGACACTCGGGCTCTCCTTTGCGTTCGTTACCAATGGAATGTAGGCCGTCGGGTTGGCGTGAACCGTCGTCGCGGTGCCGGCGAACGCTTCCCTCTGGATTAGCACCCGCAGGGAGCGAGTGCCAACTCCGACTGTATGCAAGGGCTGGCACTCGGTCAAGGCGAGTGCCAGCGTTGACAGGCCGGAGGCAAAATGGTGACAGACGTCACTCCGAATAGGGCATGCTTCGGTTGCGTAATTCCCGAGCTTCCCTCTAGATTCGTAGAGGTAAGGCACCCCTTACTTCCACGACATCGGGCCGGGCCGGCCCCTTCCACTCGGAGTTCATCCCATGGCACACGTGCGCCTCGCCGTCCTTTCCGCAGCCGCTGCGGCCACCCTCGCCCTGACGGCCTGCGGTGGTTCCTCCGAAGCTGCCGACGAGCCGGCAGCGGCCTCGACCGTCTCGATCGAGCACGCACAGGGAACCACCGAGGTGCCCGTGGACCCCGAGACCGTCTTCACGTTCGACCTCGGCGCACTGGACACGCTGGACGCACTCGGCGTCGACGTCGCAGGCGTCCCGCAGGGAACGCTGCCCGAGCAGCTCTCGGCCTACGAGGGCGGCGACACCACGAACATCGGGTCCATGAAGGAGCCCGACTTCGAGGCCATCGCCGCCGCCGCACCGGACCTGATCATCATCTCGGGGCGCGTCGCGGACTCCTACGGCGAACTCTCGGAGATCGCGCCGACCATCGACCTCAGCGTGGACGCCACCGATCCCATCGCGAGCTTCACCGGGCACACCGAATCCCTCGGCCGCATCTTCGGCGCCGAGGACGAGGTCGCCGAGCGCCTGGACGCGCTCGACACCCGGATCGCCGAGACGAAGGAAGCGGCAGCATCCGCCGGCGACGGCCTGATCCTGCTGACCAGCGCGGGCGAGGTCACCGCCTACGGCACCGGGTCCCGCTTCGGCCTCATCCACGACGTGCTCGGCGTCGAGCCCGCAGCCGCGGTGAAGAACGAGGGCACGCACGGCGAGGCCGTCTCCTTCGAATACATCGCCGAGGTCAACCCGGCCCACCTGTTCGTCATCGACCGGGACGCCGCCGTCGGCGAGGCAGGCGCGGCCGGATCCGCCGTCCTGGACAACGAACTCGTCAACGGGACCGACGCAGCGAAGAACGACGCCATCACCTACCTCGACTCCGCGAGCTGGTACCTGATCGGCTACGGCCTGAACAACCTCGACGCCATGGTCTCCGCCGTCGACGAGGCCGTCGCGGCCTGATCCGCTCCGCCGTACCCACGGCCGGCGCCCCCATGGCAGCACTCTCCCTCCGGCCCCAGCGGGCCGCACAGCAGCACGGCTCCACCCGATCGCCGGCCCTCTGGCCGGCCGGCGGAGCCGTGCTGCTGCTTGCCGTCCTCAGCCTCTTCGTCGGAGTCTCGGAGGTCTCCCCCGCCGACCTGCTGGGCGGCGACCCCGATGTCTGGCAGACCTTCCTGGTGAGCCGGGTCCCCCGCACGCTGGCGATCATCCTGGCAGGCGTCGCCCTCAGCGTGGCCGGCTTCATCCTGCAGCTCATGGCCCGCAACCGGTTCGTGGAGCCCTCCACCGTCGGCACGGTGGAATCGGCCACAGCCGGGATCCTCGTCGCCACGCTGCTCCTGCCCGGTGCGCCGATCGTGGCGAAGATGGGAATCGCGGCCGTCTTCGCTGTGGCCGGGACCGCACTCTTCCTGGCCGTCCTGCGGCGTATCCCGCTGCGGAACACCCTGATCGTCCCGCTCGTCGGGATCATGCTCGGCGGCGTCATCGCGGCGGTGACCACCTTCTTCGCCTACCGCTTCGACCTGCTGCAGACGCTCAACACCTGGATGATCGGGGACTTCTCCGGCCTCGTCCGCGGCCGCTACGAGCTGCTGTGGATCGTCGCCGTCCTCGCCGTCGTCGGCTATGTGTGCGCGGACCGCTTCACCGTGGCCGGCATGGGCGAGGAGTTCACCACCAACCTCGGGCTGGACTACCGGCGCACCATGAACCTCGGACTCGTGCTGGTCAGCCTGATCAGCGCCGTCGTGGTCGTGGTCGTGGGAGCCATCCCGTTCCTCGGGCTGATCGTCCCCAACCTCGTGTCACTGCTCATCGGGGACAACGTGCGCCGGTCCGTGCCCTGGATCGCCGTCTTCGGCGCAGGCTTCGTCCTCGCCTGCGACATCCTCGGGAGGATCATCCGCTTCCCCTACGAGGTGCCGGTCGGCGTGATCGTCTCCGTGGTCGGCAGCGCCCTGTTCATCGCCCTGCTCGTCCGGAGGACCGCCCGTGCGCGCTAGGACCACCGCCCTGCCCACCGCCGTCGTGCAGACCGGGCGGAAGCCCGCGAAGACCCTCCCGCCCGCCGCCTGGCTGGTGGTGCTCGGCATCGCCGCCGCCGCACTCGTCGCGGCCTTCCTCCTCGTCGACCTCCAGGGGAACCTCGCCTACGTGCTGCCGCGGCGCCTGAACCGCGTCGGAGCCATGGTGCTGGTCGCCGCCGCCGTGGGCGTCTCCACCGTGCTGTTCCAGACCGTCACCGGCAACCGGATCCTGACGCCGTCCATCATGGGGCTGGATGCGCTCTACATCCTCATCCAGACCGTCCTCGCCTTCGCCCTCGGTGCCTCGACCCTCCTCACACTGGGCGCGCCCCTCCGCTTCGCCGTCGAGGTCACGCTCCTGGTCGCCTTCTCCTGGCTGCTGTACCGGTGGCTCTTCACCGGTGGCGGGCACAGCCTCCACCTGCTGCTCCTGGTGGGGATCGTGTTCGGTGTCTTCTTCCGGGGTACTTCGTCCCTGCTCCAGCGGCTGATGGATCCGAGTGAGTTCATCATCCTGCAGGACCTGTTCTTCGCGAGTTTCAACCGCGTGGACCCGATGCTCCTGCTGATCTCCGCCGTGGTCGTCGCCGGGCTCTGCGTACCCGCCTGGCGCCTGCGCCACCGCCTCGACGTCCTGGCCCTGGGCCGGGACACCGCGGTCGGCCTCGGGGTGGACCACCGGCGGACGGTGACGCTGGTCCTCGTGATCTGCTCTGTGCTCGTCGCCGTCTCGACGGCCCTCGTAGGACCGGCGACGTTCTTCGGCCTGCTCGTCTCCGCGCTCGCGTACCAGCTGTGCAGCTCCTTCCGGCACGCGGTCGTGCTTCCCATCGCCGTGCTGCTCGGCGTGATCGCCCTCGTGGGCGGGCAGCTCGTCCTCGAGCAGGTCTTCGAGTTCGACACCGCGCTCAGCATCGTGATCGAGTTCACCGGCGGCATCGTCTTCCTCGCACTCCTCCTGAAAGGCCGTATCCGGTGATCACCATCGACCACGCCACCAAGCGCTACGGCAGCTCCACCGTGGTGGACGACGTCACCTGCACCATCCCGAGCGGGGGTGTCACCTCGATCATCGGACCCAACGGCGCCGGGAAGTCCACCCTCCTGTCGATGATGAGCCGGCTCCTCCCGCTCGACGCCGGCTCGGTCCGGGTGAACGGGCTGGACGTCAGCACCACGCCCGGACCCGCCCTCGCGCGGACCCTGTCCATCCTGCGCCAGGAGAACCAGCTGACGGTCCGGCTCTCCGTGCGCGACCTCGTGGGGTTCGGCCGGTTCCCGCACAACAACGGGCGGCCCACCATGGTCGACCGCGAGCACATCGACCGGGCGCTCGACTACCTCGACCTCACCGACCTGGCCGACCGGTTCGTGGACGAGCTCTCGGGCGGGCAGCGCCAGCGGGCGTTCATCGCCATGGTGCTGGCGCAGGACACCGACTACATCCTGCTCGACGAACCGCTCAACAACCTCGACATGAGGCATTCGGTGGACATGATGCGTCTGCTCCGCCGGCTCGTGGACGACCTCGGGAAGACCGTGGTGCTGGTGATCCACGACATCAATTTCGCCTCCTGCTACTCGGACACGATCGTGGCGATGCGCGACGGCGCGCTGATCCATTCGGGCACGCCGGAGGAGATCATGACACCGGAGGTGCTGCGGGACGTGTACGACGTGGACATCCAGGTGGAGCGGATCCGGGGCAACAGGATCGGCGTCTACTTCGCCTAGGCTGGCAGCATGGCTTCGGACAACATCGCGGACATCCTGACGCCCGAGGGCTGGGAGCTGCTGAACTCGCTCGGGCCCTACACCGAGGCCGACAGCCTGCGCCTCTCGGAGCAGCTGCGGAAGGCCGGCCACTCCCCCGAGGTGGTCGCCGCCGCCCTCACGCAGTCACGCCTGCGCGCGAAGGCGTCCGCGAAGTTCGGGCCGTTCGCGGAGCACATGGTGTTCACCTCGACCGGACTGGAGCAGGCCACGCGCCTGATGGTCGCGGCACGCCATGCGCAGCGCTTCGTCGACGCCGGGCTCGTGAGGGTCGCGGACCTCGGCTGCGGACTCGGCGCGGACAGCATGGCCCTGGCCACCCTCGATCGCGAGGTCACCGCCGTCGAACTCGACGAGACGACCGCCGCGGCGGCGACCATGAACCTGCTGCCCTTCCCCAACGCGCGCGTCGTGAACGCCGACGCAGCATCCGTGGACACCGCGGACTACGACGGCGTGTGGCTCGATCCGGCACGCCGGACCACGACGACGTCGGGTACGTCGCGACTCTTCGACCCCGAGGCGTTCTCGCCTCCCCTGTCCTTCGTGCAGCGCCTGGCGGACGGCGGGACGCCCGTCGGCGTGAAGATGGGCCCCGGAATGCCGCACGGGGCGATCCCGTCGACGTGCGAGGCGCAGTGGATCTCCGTGGACGGGGACGTCACCGAGGTGGGCCTCTGGTTCAACGCGCTCCGCCGCGACGGCGTCCGGCGGGCTGCGCTGGTCATCGGTCCCCGCGGCGCCGCGGAGATGGTGTCGGGGGCGGAGTTCGGCGAGGGCCCCACCGCCGCGGTCGGCGAGCCCGGTGGCTACCTCTACGAGCCCGACGGCGCCGTGATCCGCGCCGAACTCGTGGCGGACCTCGCAGCGCAGCTCGGCGGGCACCTGCTGGACCCGATGATCGCCTACATCTGCGCGCCGTCGTTCACCGACACTCCTTTCGCGCGCGCCTACCGCGTGCTGCAGGTACGGCCCTACAACGTGAAGGCGCTCAGGGCATGGGTGCGCTCGGAAGGCATCGGCGTCCTCGACATCAAGAAGCGCGGCACGTCCGTGACGCCGGAGGAGGTGCGGAAGCAGCTGCTGACGGGATCGGGCAAGGGACGCAAGAAGGCCACTCTCGTGCTGACCCGCATCGGCGACGAACGGGTGGCGGTCGTCGTCGAGCCCGCCGGCCCGGCGTGACGGCAGGCCACACATCGCCCTTGCCCGCAACCGACCGTGCCGCGCACCGTCCGGGTGTCCGCGTTCCTAGACTCGGTGGGAGGACAGACGGATCGAGCGGGAGGCAGCAGATGGCGGACGGCACGGCGGAGACATCGGGAAGACGGCACGGCGTGCTCTTCGACGTCGACGGGACCCTCGTCGACTCGAACTACCAGCACACCCTCGCCTGGTGGCAGGCGTTCCGCCGGTTCGGCCACGACGTCCCCATGGCGGAGATCCACCGGGCCATCGGGATGGGCGGCGACAAACTCGTGGCGCACCTCCTCGGCGAGGACCGCGACGCCGACCAGGACGCCGAACTCGACGCGACGCACGGCGCGGTCTTCTCGACCTACTGGCCCGGCCTCCGCTCCTTCGAGGGAGCCGCGGACCTCGTGCGCCGCTGCGCCGACGACGGCCTCACGGTGGTCCTCGCGTCGTCCGCTTCCCAGCAGGAACTGGGCGTGCTGCGGAGGATCATCGGCGCCGACGAGGCGATCAGCGCCGCGACCAGCTCCTCCGACGCCGAGAACAGCAAGCCCTCCCCGGACATCCTCCGGGCGGCGCTCGACGCCGGCGGCCTGGATGCGGCAGACGCCGTGTTCGTGGGGGACTCGGTGTGGGACGTCCGCGCCGCCTCCGACCTGAAGATCCCCACGATCGGACTCGCCTCGGGCGGGACGAGCGAGGCCGAGCTGCGCGACGCCGGGGCGGTCGAGGTGTACAAGGACATCCGGGCGCTGCTCGACGCGTTCGACGACGGCGCGCTGCACAGGCTCGCGACCTCCTGAGGGCAGCGCGCGGGCGGGCACCCGGCGGGGCGGACCGGTGTCCGCACCCGCCCGCCTGCCGGCGTTAGTCCTCGCTGCTCAGGAGCCGCCGCCGGGCGCTCAGGAGCTCCACCTCCGGCCTCGCGGCGACGTATCGCTCCACGCGATCCAGCACGTCCACCAGGTGCTGCCGGTCGCCCCCGACCATGCCGACCCCGACGACGGCCCGGCGGTGCAGGTCCTGGTTCCCGACCTCGGCGACGGACACCTCGAACGTGCGGCGCAGGTCCGACACCAGCGGACGCACCACGGAGCGCTTGCCCTTCAGCGAATGCACGTCGCCGAGCAGGACGTCGAACTCGATGAACCCGATCCACATGGCGGTCCTCCTTGGGCTGGGCGCTACCCGGCCTAGGCCGAATCACGCCAGACGACGGTGGTCTCCAGGACCTGTACCGGACTCGGCAGCCCCCTGATCTGGGCCAGGACGAGCTCTGCGGCGGTGCTGCCGAGCAGGTCCGCGGGCTGCCTGACCGTGGACAGCTGCGGGCGGGTACGCAGCGCCCAGCTGCTGTCGTCGAAGCCCACGATCCCGACGTCGTCGGGCACTTTCCGTCCCGATTCCTGCAGGGCTGTCATGGCCCCCGCGGCGACGGCGTCGGACGCCGCGAAGACGCCGTCGATCTCGGGGCAGCGACGCAGCAGCTCCTGCATCCCCTCGAGGCCCGCCGCGTAGGTGTAGAGCGGGTACTCGACCACGAGCGAGGCGTCGAAGCGCCCGCCCAGGGCGTTCCGGAAACCGGTGAACCGGTCATGTCCCGAGTCCCGGTCCATCGCGCTGGCGATCATGCCGATCCGCTTGCGGCCCGTCTCCACGAGCCGCCGCGTGATCGCCTGGGCCGCCGCCGCGTTGTCGATGGCGACGTACGGGAGGTCGGGCGTGCCGGGGGGATGCCCCACGAAGGCCGCCGGCACACCGATATCCCGCACCGCCGACGCGATGGGGTCCGACGCCCGGGCGGAGACGATCACCGCACCGTCCACCAGCCCGCCCCGGAGATAGTCGGCGACCCTGCGGCTGTCCCGGTCCGAGTCGATGATGAGCGAGACGAGCTGGTAGTCGGCCTTCGAGAGCACGGCGTTGGCGCCGAGGAGGATGGAGCCGATGTTCGGGTCCTCGAACAGGAGCGAGTGCGGCTCGTGGATGATCAGGGCGATCGCTCGGGATTCCTGGGTCACGAGGTTCCTCGCGGCCGAATTGCGCACGTATCCCACCTGGGCGATGGCTTCCTCGACGGCTGTCCGCGCCTCGTCCGACACGTAGCGTTCGCCGTTGACGACCCGGGAGACGGTGCCCCGGGAGAGCCCCGCGGCGCTCGCGACGTCGTTGATCGTCGCCCGGCGGTTACGGGTGCGAGGGGGCATATCTGTACTGTAGCCGAGCCTCTCCGGGCCATCGGCGCGGAAAGGGCGTAGGGTGAAGGCAGTTGTCTAGAAGAAGGCGGCTGCCCCCGGTTCTTCTCTTCGTTCCCCCGGTGCTACCGCCGGGCACGCAACAGCAGAGCACCATCCCCGATAGGGGGAGTGCATCATGAGCAACCACGAAGCCCTTCTTCCACAGCCGCTCGCAGGCGGTGCAGCATCCCGACCTGCGCCCACGTCAAGTCCACGCCCCGGCATGCGCCGCGCTGTCCTGACGACGTAACCCCTTCCCGCGGGCTCTTCAGCGCCCTGACGCGGTGACTGCGCACCTCGCACTCCCGCACCCGATCGCTCCCGAGCACATCACGCTCGAGCGGTCCCCTCCGCCGGCCCATCCTTCACCGGCACTGCTCTCCAGACACTGCAAAGGATCACCACCATGACGCAGCACATCGAAGAATTCCTCCAGGAATGCACCACCGTCACCGCCGACGGCACCCTCGCATCCCTCGACGAGGTCGAGGGCCTCTACCTCTACTGGTCCTCCCTGCGAGCCGTGGCCACCTCGGACGGGACGGACGAAGCGGACCCGACGGACACCAGTGCCGTCCTCGACGCCCTCCGGTCCCGCGGAGTGGAACCGGCCCAGCGCGACGGCGTAGATTATCTCGAAGGGCTCGTCCTCACCGGCCCGGTGATGACCGACTTCATCCTGTCCTGCGACTTCACCGGCGCCTGGGGCCACCCGGACGTCCGGGAGCTGGAGCCGGCGGGAGACGTCGCCGCAGCGTCGTAACACCCGAGGAGGTGCCGTGGGCAGGAAGGTCGCAGGGTCCCGCAGCACCCCCGCACTAGCCGCCCTCACCGCGGCCGGCATCCCCTTCACCGCCCGGCCCTACCAGCACGACGAGGGCGTCTCCTCCTACGGGCTGGAAGCCGCCGCCGCACTGGGAGTCCCACCCGAGCGCGTGTTCAAGACGCTCATGACGAGCGTCGACGGCACTCTCGTCGCCGCGGTCGTGCCCGTCAGCGGATCCCTGGACCTCAAGGCGCTGGCCGTCGCGCTCGGCAAGCGGAAGGCCGCGATGGCCGATCCCGCACTGGCCCAGCGGCGGACGGGCTACGTGCTGGGCGGCATCTCCCCCATCGGGCAGCGGCAGCCCTCCCCTGTCGTGATCGACCGGTCGGCCCACGACCATCCGACGGTGTTCGTGTCCGGGGGCCAGCGCGGCTTGGACATCGAGCTGGCGCCCGCCGATCTCATGTCCGCCACGAACGCCCTCTCGGCACCCATCGCAGGACCCTAGCGCGCAGATCTCCGTGCGCTCCTATGCGCCGATCGACACGGCTCCGCCCGAGACCGTCACGCCGCCCGTGCGGGGTATGCCGACGGTGATGACGGAGGGACGGCCGACGTCGGCTCCCTGGTGCACAGTGAGGGTCGCCGGCGGCGTGACCTCGCCCCGTGCCCGCAGGTAGGCGCCCAGGGATGCCGCCGCGGACCCGGTCGCAGGGTCCTCGCGGATCCCGCCGGGAGGGAACGGATTGCGGGCCTCGAAGACCGCGGGACCGAGCCGGTGCACGACGGCGACGGTCGCATTCCATCCCTGCGTGGCCATCAGCCGCCTGAGCCCGTCGTAGTCGTAGTCGAGGCTCCTCAGGACGGCGGCATTGCGCACGGGCACGATCGGATGGATGTTCCCCGCGAAGGACAGCATCACGGGCAGGTCAGGGGCCAGGTCGTCCTCGCCCAGGCGCAGGTGGCGCAGCAGGTCCGTGCGGACGGCGGGCGCGATGACCTCGACCCGCGGCTCGACCGTCACGAGGGACGCGACGAACCGGCCGGACACGTTCCTGCTGTCGACGCCGAGCGGGCCGACCGGCGTCGACAGGAGCAGGGTCCCTGCCCCCTCGCGGTCCGCGATCGCGACTCCCGTGGCGATCGTCGCGTGGCCGCAGAACGGGATCTCGGCCTCGGGTGCGAAGTAGCGGATCGTGGCCGCGCCGCCGGACCGCTCCGAGATGAAGGCGCTTTCCGCATAGCCCAGGCGGGCGGCGATGGCCTGCATCTCCCCGGCCGTCAGGCCGTCGGCGTCGAGGACCACCCCGGCCGGGTTCCCGCCGTCGGCGCGGTCGGTGAAGGCTGCGTAGCGGAGGATCTCCATGCTGCGATGCTACTGGCAGCCGGGCGCTGCTTCAGCCGTCGACCGCCGTCGGGTCGCCCGCTTCGGTATTGGTCCTGCGGTTGATCAGCCAGGTCACGAGCCAGAGCACGACGCCGATCGCCATGAGGCTGCCGGCGATCTGGTACTGGACGACGTCGCGCCCCACCCACGGACCGGCGAGGAAGGCGCACAGGAGTGCCGCCACGACGGGAAGCGGGCCCGGGGACGTGAAGAACACCTTCCGATTGACGTCCCGCTTGCGGCGCAGGACCACGCAGGCCACGTTCACGATGGTGAACACGCACAGGAGCAGGAACGCCGTGGTGCCCGAGAGGTTCGCGACGATGTTGCTGTCGGGATCGCTGGTCACGTAGAGGATCAGACCGAGGGCCAGGACGGTCGAGAAGGCGATACCGGCCCAGGGCGTGCAGCGCACGGGCAGGACCTTGGCGAGCGGACGGGGCAGGACGTCCTGCCGTGCCATCCCGTAGATCAGGCGGCTCGCCATGAGCATGTTGATCAGGGCCGTATTGGCGACCGCGAAGACGGCGAGGAAGGGGAAGATCCTGTCGATCGGGAAATCGGGCGAACCCTTGTGCACCACCTCGAGCAGGGCCGCTCCCTCGGCCTCCCGGATGCCCTCCAGTTCGGTGGGGCTGAGCACCGTGACCACGGAGATCGCCACCAGCATGTAGAAGATGACGGCGATGCCGAGGCCGGTCAGCATGGTCCGGGGGAAAATGCGCTCGGGGTTCTGGGTCTCCTCGACCATGTTCACGGAGTCCTCGAAGCCCACCATGGCGAAGAACGCGATGGACGTCGCGGCCGTCACCGCGAGGAACATGCCCTTGTCCTGGTAGTCGGTGAAGACGAAGATCTCACCGACGTTGCCGTTGCCCTGCGCCATCGCGAGGAACCCGACACCGATCACGATGCACAGTGCGGCCACCTCCACGAGGGTCAGCACGACGTTGAACTTGACGCTCTCGCCGACCCCGCGGAGGTTGATCACGGCCAGGAGGACCATGAAGCCGAGCGCGACGGCGGTGATCACACCCTGGCCCGGCATGTCCAGCCAGCCGTTGATCTCGAGTCCGCCGAAGAAGTTCTGGGCGAGCACGTTCGCGGACGTGGCGGCGCTGGTGATGCCCGAGCAGACGACGGCGAACGCCACCAGGAAGGTCACGAAGTGGATGCCGAACGCCTTGTGGGTGTAGAGCGCGGCCCCCGCGGCCTGGGGGTACTGCGTCACGAGTTCGAGATAGGAGAACGCGGTCAGCGTCGCCACGATGAAGGCGAGCAGGAACGGCAGCCAGACCAGGCCGCCGACCGTGCCGGCCATGGTGCCCGTCACGGCGTAGACGCCGGCCCCGAGGATGTCCCCGACGATGAACAGGAGGAGCAGTTTGGGTCCGAGGACCCGCTTCAGCTCCGGTTCCCCGGTGGTGGCGGGTGCGTCGGACACGTGCTCGGCAGAAGTACTCATGGTCGGCCTCCCCTGTGGTTTTCCACCTCACTGTGGCCCTGATCAGCCTGCTTAGCAAGGGGTGCGCACGAGAAATCCGCGGGCGTGGAGAGGACCGCCGTCGCGCCCCTGCCGTGGTACCCCTTGCCGGATCGACCGTCCGGCACAGATGATTTCCCGAGCTACCGTCCGTCTCAGAGGTACCAAGGGCCCAGCAGGGCCACCACAGGAACAGGAGAGCGGCCATGTCCACCAACGTCTTCATCAACCTCCCCGTCAGTGATCTCGCGACGTCGAAGGAGTTCTACACCAGCTTCGGCTGGACGCTCGACCCCAACTTCTCCAACGACGACGCCGGGGCCGTCACCATCAGCGACACCATCTACCTGATGATCCTCGGGCACCATCACTGGGCGCAGTTCACGGACAAGCCGGTCGCCGACACCCGCACCACCTCGGCCGTCATCAACGCCCTCAGTGTCGAGGACCCGGCCGAGATCGACACCCTCGTGGACAGGGCCCTCGCGGCCGGCGCCACCGAGGGCAAGGCCCAGGATCTCGGGTTCATGCGCTCGCGCTCCTTCGCGGACCCGGACGGCCACAACTGGGAGATCATGTGGATGGACCCCATCGCCCGGACCGGCGACTGGGAAGCCGTCCAGGCCAAGTACGGGGAGCAGCAGCCGGCATGACGCCGGGCCTCGGGCCGGCACGACGACGCGCGGCCTCCGGCACCGGCGGCCGCGCGGTCGTGACTGCCGGTGACGCGCTGTGGGACCTGGCCCATGCGGAGCGTGCGTCCCTTGCGGACGACCTCGCCGCGCTCTCCCCGGAGCAGTGGGACCTGCCCACCCTCTGCGGCGAGTGGAGCGTCGAGGAGGTGACGGCGCATCTCTCGGCGGCAGCCTCCGTCGGTGGCCGGATGTGGATCAGGAGCATGCTCCTCGCGGGCTTCCGCCCTGCCGTTCACAACCGGCGCAGGCTGTCCGAGCACCGCGGCCCCACCGCCGCGGCGACGCTGGACCGGTTCCGCGCCGTGGTCAACCTGTCCATCGCACCGTCGCCGCACCTGCCGGCATACCTCGGGGAGATCGTGGTGCACGCCCAGGACATCCGGCGGCCGCTGGGCATCGCCACGCAGCCCGGCGTCGACGCCCTGCTGCCGGTGGCGGAGTTCTTCGTCGCGAGGAACTTCACCGTCCCGAGTCGCCGTGTCGCCTCCGGCCTGCGGCTGGAGGCGACCGACGCCCCCTTCGCGTCCGGCGAGGGGCCCGAGGTCCGTGGAAGCCTGCTCGCCCTCGTGATGTGCCTCGCCGGACGCCCGGCGTATCTCGCCGACCTGTCGGGGCCAGGGGTGCCGGTCCTGCGGTCGAGGATCACCGGCGGGGCCTGACCCCGGCAGGACGGTGTCAGAGCGCGTCGGCGAGCCAGTCCTGCACCACGGGGATGTCCACGCGCTGGTAGCCGCCGAGGTAGCGGCAGTTCGCGGTGTAGGTGTAGCTCGTGACGGCCACGATGTAGTCACCGTGGAAGACGGGTCCGCCTGAGTCACCGAAGCAGGTGCCGCCTCCGCCGCGGTTGTCGTTCGGGTTGCCCTGCAACTGCAGGATCTGCGGCGTCAGCTTCTGGCCCGGCGATGTGGTGTTCCGACGGATCAGCGGGTAGGACATGGGCTGGGGCTTCTGCGGGCCGGCCTCCGGCTTGCGCACCTCCGTGCCGTAGCCGACGACCTCGAAGAGGGTCCGGTTGAGCGCGGGCGACGCGAACTGGTCGAGGTACCCGACCGGCGCAATAGTCGCCGGTTCGATATCGGTGACCGGCTCGTCGAGGACGATGAGGCCGACGTCGTTCCAGTTGTCGACATCCGTGAAGTCCGAGTACCCGGGATGGGTGGCAGCGGTGCCCGACAGGTAGCCGGCGCCGGTGATCTCCGCGTCCGTGTATCCCACCGACGGGTCCGCTGCGTCAGGGAACGGTGCGGGCGGCGCCACAGCCACCACGGAGTCGAAGGTGACCAGGGTGCTTCCCACTGTCCCGTCGGTGCAGTGCGCCGCGGTCAGGAGGACGGTCGGCTCGATCAGGGTCGCCGAGCAACGGTACCGGCCGCCATCGTCACCGTAGGCGAGGATCAGCCCCACATTCGGGTGCTCCTCGCCGTCCGGCTGCCCCCCGGTGATGGCCGACGCGGGGGACGCGCCGGCGACGGACAGGGCGACCGCCGTGGCGGCGAGCAGGGCGGAGCTACGGAGAAAACGTCTCATCATCGAAACCTTCCCAGGAAGAAGAGTGGTTCGAGAACGGTACAACTCCACGGTGGCCGAGAGCCATACTCCCGCTGCTGCGGAGGTCCAGGGCGGACGTCGCCGCGCAGGCAGGGATGTACTGGCTGAAGGGACGGAGCATGGGTCGCCGTTGACAGCCGATGTGACCGCAGTTACTCTGGGAACGTTCACAGATTCTCGATGGAGAGCTCGGCCGCCCAATTCTGGGAGCGTTCACAGAACGCCGCTCGTCTTCTCCCTCACGCAGTCGCAGGGATTCGGCACACCCCCACCGAGGAGCAGGCTTGGCACGCACAACCACCGTCGCAGGACTGTCCGGCACAGGACAGCTCGTGTATGGGTGCGACTACAACCCCGAGCAGTGGGACCCGTCCGTGTGGCACGAGGACGTCCGGCTGATGAAGGAGGCCGGTGTCAACCTGGTCGCCGTCAACATCTTCGGCTGGGCGGAGCTCGAGCCCGAGGAGGGCACGTTCCGCTTCGAGAACCTCGACGCGGTGATGGACCTCCTCGCGGAGAACGGGATCGGCGTCAACCTCGGCACCGGGACGTCGTCGACCCCCGCGTGGCTGACCACGGCGCATCCCGAGATCCTCCCCCGCGCGGCCGACGGCACCGTCCGCTGGCCCGGCGGCCGCCAGGCCTTCTGTCCCAGCTCCCCCGTCTACCGGGACTCCGCCCTCGCCCTCGTGCAGAAGGTGTCCGCGCGCTACGGCAGCCACCCCGCCCTGCGCATCTGGCACGTCTCCAACGAGATCGGGTGCCACAACTCCCTGTGCTACTGCGATGTCTCCGCCGAGGCGTTCCGGGGCTGGCTCCGCGCTCGCTACGGGGATCTCGATGCGCTCAATGCGGCGTGGGGCACCGCCTTCTGGAGCCAGCGCTACTCCGCCTGGGAGCAGATCCTGCCCCCCAGGCTCACCCTCTCGGCCACCAACCCGACGCAGACGCTCGACTTCAACCGCTTCAGCTCGGACGAACTGCTCGCGCACTACTCGGCCGAGGAGGCCGTCCTCCGCCGGAACAGCGATGCCCCGGTGACCACCAACTTCATGGTCGCCGCGCACATCCGCAACCAGGACTACTGGACGTGGGCACCGGAGATGGACGTCATCGCGAACGACCACTACCTCGACCACCGCCTCGACGCGCCGCTGGCCGAGCTGGCCTTCGCCGCCGATACCACGCGCGGGCTCGCGCAGGGCCGGCCCTGGCTGCTCATGGAGCACTCCACCGGAGCCGTGAACTGGCAGCCGCGGAACATCGCCAAGGGCCCCGGCGAGATGATCCGCAACTCACTCACCCACCTCGCCCGTGGCGCCGACGGCCTGTGCTTCTTCCAGTGGCGGGCCTCCCTGCAGGGCAGCGAGAAGTTCCACTCCGCGATGGTGCCGCATGCCGGCACCGATTCGCAGATCTGGCGCGACGTCGTCGAACTCGGCTCCTCGCTCGGAAAGCTGCGCGAGCTCGCGGGCACCACCGTGCATGCCGAGGTGGCGCTCGTCTTCAGCTGGGAGGCCTGGTGGGCCCACGACCAGGACTCGCACCCGTCCGGCGACGTGCGGTACATCGAGCAGATCCATGCCGCCTACAGGGCGCTCTGGGATGCCGGGATCACCGTCGACGTCGTGCCGCCCGGCGCCGACCTCTCCGCCTACCGGCTCGTGGTGGTCCCGAACCTCTATCTGGTCCGCGACGAGCACGCCGCCGTCATCACCGACTTCGTGGAGAGCGGAGGCTCTGCCTTCGTCACCTTCTTCAGCGGGATCGTCGACGAGAACGAGCGGGTGCGGCCCGGAGGCTATCCCGGGGCCTTCCGGGATCTGCTCGGTGTCCGCTCCGAGGAGTTCTTCCCTCTCGATCCGGCGCATCCGCTTACACTCGACAACGGTTCGCCCGCGTCCCTGTGGTCGGAGGCGCTGCGCCTGACCACCGCCGAGCCGGTGCTCGGCTATGCGACCGGCCATCACGCCGGCGCACCCGCCGTCACCCGCAACCGCTTCGGCACGGGCGAGGCCTGGTACGTCGGCACCGTGCTCGACGGCAGCGTCCTGAAGGACCTGCTGCTGCGCGCCGCCGTCACCGCCGGGGTCCGGCTGACCGAGGCGCAGTCCGGCCTCGAGGCCGTGACCCGCCGTGGCAACGCGCACGACTACCTCTTCCTGATCAACCACTCCGCCGAGGACCGCAAGCACCGGGTCCACGGCCTGGAACTGCTGACCTCCGAGGCCGTGGCCGACGTCGTCGTCGTTCCCGCCGGCGCCGTCCGCGTCGTTCGCACCACCCCAGCACGTCCCGACACCGACGGCTCGTCGCAGAGCCGAAAGGATGCAGGCAATGACAGTCACTAGTACGCCGGCGGAGGCCCCGAAGGCGCCCCCGGCCACGAGGAAGAACCGCTCGTCGGGGGCACAGCGCCGCGCGGTGGCCCTGTTCATCGCACCCTTCGCGATCCTGTTCCTCGCCTTCTACGCGATCCCGATCGTCTACGCCGTCGTCCAGTCGCTGCTCACCGTGGAGCGCGAGGGCACATTCGGCAAGCCACGGCAGGTCTTCGGCGGCTTCGTCCAGTACGAGCAGGTGTTCCAGAACACAGCGTTCTGGGAATCCGTGGGACGCGTGCTGCTCTTCGGCGCGATCCAGGTGCCGGTGATGCTCGGCCTCGCCCTGCTGTTCGCGCTGCTCCTCGACTCGCCCCTGCTCAAGGGCAAGAAGTTCTTCCGGCTCGCGTTCTTCGCGCCCTACGCCGTGCCCGGGGTGATCGCCGCCATCATGTGGGGATTCCTGTACTCGCCGTCGCTCTCCCCCTTCGGCGCGGTCACCTCGAACATCGACTTCCTGTCCGGCAACCTCGTGCTCTGGGCCATCGCGAATATCGTGACCTGGGTCTACGTGGGCTACAACATGCTCATCATCTACTCGTCGCTGCTCGCCATCCCCACCGAGATCTACGAGGCGGCCCGGCTCGACGGTGCGAGCAACATCCAGATCGCCTGGCGCATCAAGATCCCCCTGGTGATCCCCGCGATCATCCTCACCGCCGTGTTCTCCATCATCGGGACGCTCCAGCTCCTGGCCGAGCCGCAGACGCTGCGCAGCTTCAGCTCGGCGATCAACAGCACCTTCACACCGAACCTCGCGGTCTACACCACGGCGTCCGTGCCGAACTACAACCTCGCCGCGGCGTTCTCCGTGGTCCTGGCCCTCGCCACATTCATCCTCTCCTTCATCTTCCTGAAGTCGACCCAGCGGAAGGTCACCCAGTGACGGCAGCCCCAGCCACCGCCCCCAAGCGCCAGCGCGGGGGAAGTTCGACGGCGAACAGCGCCGACACCCGCACCCGCGGACCACGGCAGAGCGTCATGTCCCGCAGTGCCGCGATGCTCATCATGGGGGTCTTCACCCTCTACTTCCTGACACCTATCTGGTGGCTGCTGACCACGTCCACCAAGACGGGCGGCGAGGTCACCTCGACCGCACCCCTGTGGTTCACCGCGGACTCCCTCGGGACGTTCTTCGGCAACCTGGGACGGCTCTTCTCCTACGGCGACGGACTGTTCGGCCGCTGGCTGCTCAACTCCGCCCTCTACGCCGGCGTGGGCGCCCTGATCGGCACGATCATCGCCGCGATGTGCGGCTATGCGCTCGCCAAGTACGAGTTCAGGGGACGCGAGGCGATCTTCAACATCGTCCTCAGCGGCGTCCTGGTCCCCGCGACCGCCCTGGCCCTGCCCCTGTTCCTGATCTTCAGCCAGGTGAACCTCACCAACACCATGTGGGCGGTGTTCCTGCCGAGCCTCGTGAGTCCCTTCGGCGTCTACCTGGCACGGATCTACGCCGCCGCCAGCGTGCCGGGGGAACTGCTCGAGGCGGCCCGGCTCGACGGCTCCGGAGAGATCCGCACCTTCTTCACGGTGTCCACACGCCTCATGGCACCGGCGCTGGTGACGATCTTCCTGTTCCAGTTCGTCGCGATCTGGAACAACTTCTTCCTGCCCCTGATCATGCTCCGCGACCAGGACCTCTTCCCCGTGACGCTGGGCCTGTACGCCTGGAACAGCCAGATCAGCCAGATCCCCGAACTGCGGTCCCTCGTGATCGTCGGGGCGCTCGTCTCGATCCTCCCGCTGATCATCGCCTTCCTCGCACTCCAGCGTTTCTGGAGCAGCGGGCTCGGCGCCGGCAGCGTCAAGTAGCACCACTCCCCGACCAGCACTCCTGGTGCGCCGGCGTCCGCCCCGCACCGCACTGCTCAATCAACCGATAGGAAAGACAATGCGCGCGCATTACGGAAAAGTCACCGCGGCCTTTGCCATGATCTCTGCGCTGGCTCTCTCCGGCTGTTCAGCCGGCGGAGACAGCTCCGAGGCAGGGGCCGAAGCCGTCCCCTGCGAGGCCTCCGAAGGACCCGTCGAACTGAGCTTCACCACCTGGGTCCCGGGCATGGACCAGGTGGCCGAGCTCTGGAACACCGAGAACCCTGACATCCAGGTGAAGGTGCAGACCGGCCCCAACGGCAACTCCGGTACCTACCAGAACTTCTTCAACCAGATCCAGGCGGGCAACGCACCGGACCTCGGCCAGATCGAGTACGACGCCCTGCCCAACTTCCGCGTACAGGACGGTCTCGAGAACATCGCCGAGTGCGAGGGCATCGCCGACGCCCAGGACCAGTTCGTGGACTGGACCTGGGGCCAGGTGACCTTCGGTGAGGAGGGCTCGGTCTACGCGGTCCCGCAGGACAGCGGCCCGATGGCCATGTACTACCGCGCGGACCTCTTCGAGCAGGCCGGCATCGCGGTTCCCACCACGTGGGAGGAGTACGCGGCGGCGGCGGAGCAGATCAAGGCGCAGGGCTCCTACATCACCAACTTCCCGAAGACGGACGTCAACTGGTTCGCGGGCATGGTCTGGCAGAACGGCGGCCAGTGGTTCGCCAACGACGGCGAGAACTGGGACGTCAACCTGACCAGCCCCGAATCGGAGGAAGTGGCCACCTACTGGCAGGATCTGCTGTCCAAGGACCTCGTCTCCACGCTGCCGTCGTTCTCGGACGAATGGAACGCCTCGTTCAACACGGGCCAGCAGTGGACCTGGGTCTCTGCCGTGTGGGGTGCGACCACCCTGTCCGACGGCGCGCCCGACACCTCCGGCAAGTGGGCCGTCGCCCCGATGCCGCAGTGGGAGGACGGCGGAGAGGCCGCCGGCAACTGGGGCGGTTCCTCCACCGCGGTCCTGAAGGGCTCGGACCACCCGGCCGAGGCCGCGAAGTTCGCGCTCTGGCTGAACACCGATCCCGAAGCACTCGCGCTGGCCAACGAGCTCGGCGGCCTCTACCCCGCAGCGAAGTCGGCCACCGACCTCGAGGCCTTCGCAGGCGGCGTCGAGTACTACGGTGGGCAGAAGATCTACGACGTCTTCGCCGACGCTTCCGCGAACGTGAACCCCGACTTCACCTGGGGTCCCACGATGACGCAGACCTACACGGACGTCTCGGATGGATTCGGTGCTGCCATCGGTGGCTCCGGCACCCTGATGGACGCCCTCGAGAACGGACAGCAGAAGACCGTCGACTCGCTGAAATCGCAGTCGATCCCCGTCTCCGAGTAGTACCGGCGCACCTGCCGGAACGTCCCGAAGCGCCGCGTCCCGGAAGGGGCGCGGCGCTTCGCGCGTCGACGGCGTGCTCCTGCGGTTCGCGGATGCTCCCGTCGAGGCCGGGCGGCAGCACCCGGCGTTCCCGGACGTCCACGCCCTCCGTGCTCTTGCAGCCCACGTACGGCAGGACGTGCTCCGCCCCTGGCCGCTCCGCTGCAATAGGCTTGCCGGATGAGCTCCCCGCAGCCTCTCCCCGAAGACCGTGTCCGCGCGGAGGTGCAGGCATCGCGCCTCTCCGGAACGTCCGACGCGGACTGGTCCTCGTTCCTGGCGCGCTTCGATGCCGAGTTCCCGCGCCTGCAGGCCCTGTTCCATCGCATCTACGGTCCGGGAGCGGATGGAGAGCTCCTGCAGGTGGTCCTCGACGCCGCAGCGTCCTGGCAGGACCGGCCCGCGGACCTGAAGGCCCTCGACGCCGCCCGCGCCATGGCGCCGGACTGGTTCGCCTCGAACCGGATGCTCGGCGGGGTCTGCTACGTGGACCTGTACGCGAGGAACCTCGCCGGACTGCGCGACCGGATCCCCTCCCTCCGCGAGCTGGGCCTGACGTACCTGCACCTGATGCCGCTGTTCCTGGCGCCGGCGGAGAACTCCGACGGCGGCTACGCGGTCTCGAGCTACCGCGACGTGGACCCGGCGCTCGGGACCATGGACGACCTCGCGGACCTCGCCCGCGAACTGCGGGAGAACGGCATCGCCCTCGTGGTCGACTTCATCTTCAACCACACCTCCGACGAGCACGACTGGGCGCGCCGAGCCGTCGCCGGAGACCCGGACTACGAGGACTTCTACTGGATCTATCCCGACCGGGGCATGCCCGACGCCTACGAGCGGACGGTCCGCGAGATCTTCCCCGACGACCACCCCGGCTCCTTCGTGCAGCTCGAGGACGGCCGCTGGATCTGGGCAACGTTCCACTCCTTCCAGTGGGACCTCAACTACCGCAACCCCCGGGTCTTCCGGGCCATGGCCGGGGAGATGCTCTTCCTCGCGAACCAGGGCGTGGACATCGTGCGCATGGACGCCGTCGCGTTCATCTGGAAACAGCTCGGCACCACCTGCGAGAGCCTCCCCGAAGCGCATCTGCTCCTGCAGGCCTTCAACGCCGTCTGCCGGCTCGCAGCACCGTCGCTGCTGTTCAAGTCCGAGGCGATCGTCCACCCCGACGAAGTGGTCCAGTACATCGACCCGGGTGAGTGCCAGCTCAGCTACAACCCGCTGCAGATGGCCCTGATCTGGAACTCCCTGGCCACCCGGGAGGTGTCCCTCCTCGCCCAGGCCCTCGAACGCCGGCACGACATCCCCGACGGCACCGCCTGGGTGAACTACGTGCGCAGCCACGACGACATCGGCTGGACCTTCTCCGACGAGGATGCCGCCGAACTGGGCATCAACGGGCACGACCACCGCCGGTTCCTCAACGCCTTCTACGTGAACCGGTTCCCGGGTAGCTTCGCCCGCGGCGTGCCGTTCCAGGACAACCCCCGCACCGGGGACTGCCGCATCTCCGGCACCACCGCGTCCCTCGCCGGGCTCGAAGCGGCCGAGACCGGAGGCACGGAGGAGGCCCCCGGTGCCGCCGTCGCGCGGATCCTGCTGGCCCACTCGATCATCCTCAGCACCGGCGGCATCCCGCTGCTCTACCTCGGCGACGAGGTCGGGCAGCTCAACGACTACACCTACCTCTCCGACCCTGCGAAGGCCGGCGACAGCCGCTGGGTCGGCCGGCCGGCCTACCCGGTCGACCGCTACGCCACCCGGCAGGACCCCGCCACGGACGCCGGGGCCGTCCACACCGGCCTCGTCCGCCTCATCGAGGTGCGCAAGCACACCCCCGAGTTCACCGGCGGCCGCCTGGTCCCCTTCCACACCGACAACCCGCATGTCCTGGGCTACCAGCGGCCCGGCCTGCTCGACGGCGAGGACTCCACCGTCCTCGTCCTCGCCAACTTCGCCGACACCCCGCAGGATGTCAGCGCCCGGACCCTCTCCGGCCTGCCGGAGAGGGTCATCGAACTCATCACCGGGCGGCGGGCGCACCTGACAGCGGGTATCACCCTCGAACCGCACGGCGTGCGCTGGTTCAGGGTCCGCGCCGAGGTCTAGGCCCGGGCCCCGTCGGCACCGCCTGCCGGCGCAGGGACACGCCGCCGCCCGACCCGCCTGCTACGCCTCCCGGCGCGAGAACTCCCCCGCAGCCCGGACCTGCTCCGCCGTGGGACGGACACCTGTGTAGAGGACGAACTGCTCCTCGGCCTGCAGTGCGACGACCTCCGCACCCGTGATGACCGGCTTGCCCGCTGCCCGGGCGGCGAGGATCAGCGGCGTCTCCGACGGGGAGGCGACGACGTCGAACACCACCCGTGCCGCCTCGATGGCGGCTGCCGGGAAGGCGAGGGCGTCGGCGTCCGCGCCGGCCATGCCGAGCGGCGTCACGTTGAGGATGAGGTCGGCCGTCGACTCCCCCACCGCCTGCTGCCAGGCGAAGCCGTACAGGTCCGCGAGAGCCCGGCCCGTGCGCTCGTTGCGGGCCACGACGGTCACCCGGGTGAACCCGGAATCACGCAGGGCTGCGACGACGGCCTTGGCCATGCCCCCGGACCCCTGCACGAGGACCGAATGCGACGTCGGCACGGCATGCTCCCGCAGGAGCCGCTCCACCGCGAGGTAGTCGGTGTTGTACGCGGTGAGGACGCCGTCGTCGTTCACGATCGTGTTGACGGAATCGATCGCCTTCGCCGAGGGGTCCAACCTGTCGACGAGCGCGATGACGTCTTCCTTGAACGGCATCGAGATGGCGCAGCCCCGGATCCCGAGACCCCGCAGGCCCGCGATGGCCGCCGGCAGGTCCGGGGTGGTGAAGGCCTTGTAGATGAAGTTCAGGCCCAACTCCTCGTAGAGGTAGTTGTGGAAGCGCGTCCCGATGTTGCTCGGCCGCGCGGCCAGGGAGATGCAGAGGGTCATGTCTTTGTTCAGGATGGGCACGGTGCATATTCTTCCAGCAGCATGCCCGCGCGGGCGAGCGGACCCGCTCCGCGCCGCGCCAAGCACTAGCATAGGGACGAGTCTCTTTCCGCGACGGCGCGTCCCGAGGCACCAATCGATGAGCCCGTACCCGTCAGGAGCCGCTTCCTTGAAGATCGACTTTGCGCAGTCAGCCCAGTCCACGCTCGGCGTCGAGTGGGAACTGGCGCTCGTGGACCGCTACAACGGGGAGCTCGTCCCCGTGGCCAACGAGGTGCTCCGCGGGGTCAGCGCGAACCACCCGGAACTGCAGGACGACGACGAGCACCCCCACATCAAGCAGGAACTGCTGCTCAACACGGTGGAACTCGTCACCGGCATCTGCACCACCGTGGACGAGGCGAAGGAGGACCTGTCCCGCTCGCTCGCCGCCGTCCGGGAGGTCACCGACCCGATGGGCGTGGAACTGTTCTGCGCCGGTTCGCATCCCTTCAGTGCGCCGCGTTCCCAGCAGGTGACGGACAAGGAACGGTACGCGAAGCTGATCGACCGCACGCAGTGGTGGGGCCGGCAGATGGTCATCTACGGCGTGCACGTCCATGTGGGCCTCGACCACCGCGACAAGGCGCTCCCTGTGGTGGACGGCCTGACCAACTACTTCCCGCACTTCCAGGCGCTCTCGGCGTCGTCGCCGTTCTGGGGCGGCGAGGACACGGGCTACGCCTCGCAGCGCGCGCTCATGTTCCAGCAGCTGCCCACGGCGGGCCTGCCCTTCCACTTCGACGACTGGGCGGCGTACGAGTCCTACGTCCAGGACATGTCCACCACGGGAGTGATCGACGCCGTCAGCGAGATCCGGTGGGACATCCGCCCGGTCGGGAACCTCGGGACGGTGGAGATGCGCGTGTGCGACGGCCTGTCCACGCTGCGCGACGTCGGTGCCGTCGCCGCCCTCACGCAGTGCCTCGTCCACGAGTTCTCGCAGATCCTCGATGCGGGCGGCAGCATCCCCACCATGCAGCCCTGGCACATCCAGGAGAACAAGTGGCGGGCCGCCCGCTACGGGCTGGACGCCATCATCATCCTCGACGCCGACGGCAACGAGCAGCTTGTGACGGACCACCTCGCCGACGTGCTCACCCGGTTGGAGCCCATCGCCGCGAGACTCGGCTGCAGCAGCGAGCTGGCCGACGTCGAGGGCATCATGCAGCGCGGAGCCGGGTACCAGCGCCAGCGGCGCATCGCCGAGGAGCACGACGGCGACCTGCGCGCCGTCGTGCTGGACATGGTGCAGCAGCTGCGCGAGTAGCGGGCACCGACACCGGCCACGGCGCCTCCACCGCGACCGGAAGCACCGGCCCACATGTCCGGCTGGACGGCAGCCGTCGCGATCCTCCTCATCCGTGGGGTCGTCTCCTTCCTCGCCGGTTTCGGTCGAGCCCTAGGCGCCCTGGTCATGCTGTCGGTGTTCTACGTATTCCCCCTGGACGACGGCGCGGCAGCGGGTACCGCGGACGCCGCGAAGACCGATGCCTGCAGGGAGGAGTGGCTGGGCAGGCGAGCTGCGCGGCGTCGGGAAAGTGCACCCGACGATCCGGACGCATGGTTGCCCGCTTTCGGATCCCCCAGCGGACGAGGGGCACCGGATGCTGTTCCCGGCGGGTTCTCGAGAAGGCGATCAGCCCGACGGGAAGAGCGTGGGGATGCCGATGGCGCTGACCAGAAACAGCGTGTCGACCAGCCACGATGACCGTCCGGCGTCTACCACGGCGATTCCTCGTCCGAACGCTCCCGTGAGGAGCACGCTCACCAGGCCGACGAGACCGACTGACACAGCAGTGATCCGGGCGGCCTCGGGACGGTGGCGTCCACGGCTCCATGCGCGACCGAACAGGATCACGATGCCTGTGGAGGCGATGAAGCCCAGGAGCAGGAGGACGGACACCATCAAGGGGGAAGGATCCTCCATGGTGGGTGAATGATGGGAAGCTTGCTTGGTCGGCACGAGGGAAAGCAGGATCTGATGGCTTCAGCAGTGACGTTGATCCGATCCACCGCGCTGACGGACGCAGCCCAGTATGCCTACGCCGCCACCGCGCCGGCCGATGCGCGACTGATCTTCCTCGCGGGGTCCTGTCCCCTCGATGAAACCGGGGCAACAGTGGGAAAAGGCGATTACGCAGCACAGGCGGAACAGTGCGTTCGAAACATGACGACGGCTCTCCACGCAGCTGGAGCGGTTATCGAAGACGTCATCAGCACCCGCGTGCTCGTGGCATCGACCGATCGGGGTGATCTCGTCGACGCCTGGGAGGTTGTACGCCGAGCGTTCGGTGCCCATGACGTACCGAGCACCCTGTTGGGCGTGACGGTTCTTGGATATGAGGACCAACTCGTGGAGATCGAAGCCGTGGCCGCTGTCCGCACCTGAGGATCCGCGTCAGCGTTCGGCGAAGGATCCTGCTACGGCACAGCCGAACCGGTGGCATCCTGCTCGTCGTCGTCGCCGGCATCGGCCCATCCCGTGCGACGTGAAGACCTACACCCGCGTCATGAGGCGACGAACTCGCCGAGCGCGGTCAGGAGGCGATCGACGTCGTCGTCGTTGTTGTAGGGAGCCAAGCCGACCCGCAGGGCGGCGCTGTCCTCGAGGTCAAGGCGACGGAAGGCTTCGTAGGCGTAGAAGGACCCCGCCGGCGCGAGGATGTTGCGATCCGCGAGGAATCGGTAGGCGTCCGCGGAGGACCGGCCCGGGAACGTCACCAGCAGTGTCGGTGTCCGATCTTTGGCTTTCGAGTGCAGCACGACGGCGTCACCCAGTTCCGCCAGCCCTGCCTCGATGCGGGAGCGCAACGCGAGCTCGTGCTCGTCGACCAGATGAGCGGATGCAAGAAGGCGCGCACGGCGGCCGGTCCCGGTTCCCGGAGCGATCGCTGCCAGGAAGTCCACGGCCGCCGTGGTTCCGGCCATGATCTCGTACGGGAGGGTGCCGAACTCGAACCGCTCCGGAACCGCGTTCGTGGACGGCAGCAGCTTGTCCGGTTGCAGCGACTCCAGCAGCTCCGGGTCGGCCACGAGAACACCGCAGTGGGGTCCGAGGAATTTGTAGGGCGAGCAGGCGAAGAAGTCAGCTCCCAGCGCCTTCACGTCGACCGCCGCATGAGCGGTGTAGTGCACGCCGTCCACGTAGACCAGAGCGCCGACCCCGTGCGCGGCATCGGCGATGCGCCGCACCGGCGGTTTCGTGCCGAGCAGGTTCGAGGCGGCGGTGATCGCCACCAGCTTCGTGCGCTCGGTGATCGCGGTCGCGACGGACGCTTGGTCAATCTCCGTGGTGTCCGGCTCGAAATCGATCCAGCGTACGATGGCGCCGACCGCGTCGGCTGCCTGCACCCAGGGGCGGATATTGGAGTCATGGTCCAGCCGTGACACCACGACCTCGTCGCCCGGCTGCCACGTCTTGGCGAGGTGGCGGGAGAAGTCGTAGGTGAGCTGCGTTGCGCTCCGCCCGTAGACGACCCCGCCGGGATGCGCCCCGAGCAGGTCGGCCATCGCCGCCCGGAATCCGCTGACCGCCGATTCGGCGTTCCTCTCCGAGCCCATGCCGAGGCCGCGGTTGGACAGCGGCCCGGTGATGGCGTCGGCTATCGCGGCTCCTACGACGGCGGGGGCCTGCGTCCCGCCGGGGCCGTCGAAGTACGCGGTACCGGTGCGTAGGGCGGGGAAGTGCGCGCGGAAGGCCGCGATGTCCAGGGTCATGCCGCTACTTTCTCAAGCGGGGGCCGAAACGGGAAACATTGCGGGCGAGAGTCGCTCGACGTCAGCTCTTCCGCAGAGGGAGAGCTCCCGCTGGCGTCGGAGTGATACGACCGCAGTCCGTGCTTCACTCCGAGCCGGATGATCCAGTACAGGACCAGCCCGAAGATCACCGGCACGATGACCCAGACGACGAGAACGATCAGGAACGAGAATCCATCCAGACGCACAGCTACCCCCATCGGTGAACGATCAGATGCTCGAGCGTAGCGCGCGGGTCCGAGACTTCGGCCACCGCCGGCCGAGCGAGATCAGCTGGAGCGGAGGGTAGCCGCGCGTTGTTGCCGGCGAAGGCGGTCCCGCGTCAGTCGACCACACCGCACAGGGCGAGTCCCAGGAGGTCTGGATCTGCGGCGTCGTGGACGCCCGCCTCGAAGGTGACAGTCTGTTCGGAGGGATCGGAGAAGACGATCCTGCCCACGTCGCGCATGATGATGCCGGCGCCAGGATCAGTGGCCAGGTATCTGTGTCCCACCACCGTGACGGTGTATTCGTTGGTGCCGGGTACGCGGGTGTAGGTCTGGACGAAGTGTGCCCCCACTTCGACCGACGTCATGGTGTCCAGGTTCGTGAGGACATCGCGTGGTGCCGACACCTGCATCCTGAATCGGGTCACGTTGCCTTGCTCGTCGAGCCAGAACAGAGACTTCGTGCTCGAGGTTCCGCTGATTCGGACGTCGAAGTCATCGCCGCAGCTGAACTGGAAGTCGTAGCTGTCGACCGTCACCGGATCGCGTTCGGGTCCGGCTGCGACAACCGAAGAGGCACCCGTCAAGGACAGGCCGAGCACGGCGACGGGCACGAGGAGGCGGGGATTCTTCATGACGGCTGCCTTTCGTGGAAGGGCGGGGCAGCGGAGTCGCCGTCACGTCGTGCCTAAAGGGTGCGCGTGAGTGAACGGGCTGTCAACGGCGGTCCGCTGTCAGCGAGCGGTCACTGGGTTGGACGCTTGAACCTCGCACGGCTGCAGTGTCCTCGTGCTCGACGCCGGCGGTGTCGGGCGCAGGAGGGAGTGGCCAGGCCGGCGAGCTGTGCGACGTTCCACCCAGACGCCTAGCTGTACGCTCACGGCTCCTCACCGACGGCGTCAGAAGCTAGTCCGTCGCTGCATCGTCGTCGTTTTCGGGCTGCTCCCCACCCCAGATCGCCTTCGGGTAGATGCCCTCGGCAACCAGTGAGCTGGGACGACTGTTCAACGAGTGTGGCTCCAGGACCTCACCGAGAATGAGGATGGCGGCTAGTTCACCAGGGTGGCGGAGGCCCCGGAAGCCATCGTTGTTCAGCGACTCGAGACGGAAGCGCCGGCCGAACTGATGGGGCCCCTGATCCACGACGACAGCGAGCGTCTCGTCGTCCAAAGGGTATACGGCGACGAGGTTCCACTCGTCCCGTGGGGTGGCGGAGATGTGGTCGAAGGATGCCCTGAAGGCTGCGATCCATTCGACCATGGAGTAGTTCATGCGGCCTCCATGGCAGCTGTTCCCGTGCGCGTCACGGCTGAGACGACGGTGTTCTCCTGCACATGGTGACCTGCTCCGAGGGAGTAGGGGACGGCGTGGCCGGATACGGGTCAGGGGTTACGGCGTGAGAACGCTCGTCGCGCGTTGAAGCTGACGATGCCGACCATGAACAGTGAGAAGAACACCTTGATCACCAGGGGTGTGTTGTCGAAGTGGACCCACAGGTAAGTAAGGATGCCTATTGCGACGATGGTGCTGATGATGAATAGCGTCTTCGCGACAGGGGGGTTCGAGGTCATGGCCTATGTCTACCGGGGCGGTGCTGCAACAACAAACCGGTCCTCATGGAAAAGGCGGACCTCCGCAGGCCGCCATCCACCGAGATCTTTCAGCCGCCCGGAAGCCGGTGGACCTGCGTCCGGCTTCGTAGGTGACGGTGGGGATCCCTCTCCGTACACGGGTGAGTTGGATTCGTGAGCAGGACGGTCGAAGTGGGCGATGCCTCCCGTGTCAGGCAGGAGTGATGTGTCGCGAGGGAATCGGGCTCGAGTAGACCACGCTGGTCGTGATGCCACCGAGGGTAGCGAGGCGACCGGTGATGCGTTCGAGGTCGCGCATCGAGCGTGCCAGCACCTTGATGATGAAGCAATCCGCTCCGGTGACGTGGTGTGCTTCGATGATCTCGGGCATCGCGTCGACGAGGTCATGGAACGGCTTGTAGTTGCCGGTGGGGTAGGCCAGTCGCACGAACGCTGTCACCGCGTACCCGAGAGCTTCAGGATCGACGGTGATGGAGTACCCGGTGATGACCCCGCCATCGGTGAGGCGCCGGAGACGATCGCTGGTCGCGCTCGGTGAGAGATTGATGGCCCGGGCGAGTTGCGCGACGCTCGTCCGTCCGTCCTGCTGCAGGTGGCGCACTATCGCTTCATCGGTTGCGTCGAGGTCCAACCGTGGGTTCGATGGCATAACGGTGAATGTACCGTGGTTCCACGGCCGTCGGCGCTTCTGCACAATCGATGTGCTGTTCCAGAAGAGCGTCGGAGGAGATTCGATAGATGCATGCCTCCTTCTCTTTCCGCCGCTGACTTCTTCGCTGCGAAGCTCGCCTATGAAACCGACCCTGCGGACCTGGCTGCTGAGCGTGCATCTGGCCTCGGCCCGATCGTGATCGATACCCGCTCGGCCGCTTCCTGGAGGCAGGGCCGCATTCCGGGTGCCGCCCACATTCCGAACGCAGAGCTCGAAGCACGCATCACCGACGTCGCCCCCGCCCTGGATGCCGCCATCGTCGTCTACTGCTGGGGACCGGGCTGCAACGGCAGCACCCGCGGCGCGTTGAACCTGGCGTCGCTGGGCTATACGAATGTGCGCGAACTGATCGGCGGGTTCGAGTACTGGTCCCGCGAGGGCTTCGCCACGGTCAGTGATGAGGGGCGCGCACGCCGTTCACCGGACCCCCTGACAGCACCGTCCACACCGCGGCATGACGAGCGCGACACCGCCTGACAGTCGCAGAACTCTCCCTGGATGGCTACCGGCTTCCCTCGCACGTCGACGCCGAAGGCAACGGGAACGGTCTCGTCTGCGGCAAGCCGCTCGCCCCGGTGGACCAGGAACGAGTGTGCCCTGCTGTCACCTGCCCGGTGGACGTCATCTACAGCTTCCGGGACGACGAAACGACTCGGTAGCAGCCTGGTCTTCGGAGCCGATCCGGCTCGTGGGTTGTCGCGGTGGGCGGAACACGGGCTTCGACCCTAGACTCGGGGAAGATGGATCAGCGCGCCCATGAGGAGTTGGACAGTGGCAGACAGCAGCAGATTGGATCCGGCGAAGGATTTCCCGGAGGACCTGTCGACCGTGGACAGGGACGACCTGGACATCCTGAACAGCAGGAACCACCGGTCGCGGGACCGCCAGTTCGTCGAACATCATGAGGTGGATGCCGAGACCGAGGGCCAGCACCACGAGCTCCGCGAGGAGCTGGATCGGCGTCAGGCCATCCGGGACGCTCCGGCCGAGGAGACGGCCGAGGAGACGGGCGAGAGAGCGGTCCGCGAGTCCTGAGCCGCTCCGGGATCACGGCTGTGGTCCCGCGGCAAACCGCCTGCGGCAGGGAGGGTCTCCCCTCGGGCCTTTGCTAGCGCGAGCCCCCGGTGAAGCGGTCGTCCGTCGTCGGGTTGTCCGCGGGCGAGTCCTCGAGTCCGACGTTGCCCGCGAGCGTCTCGACGGACGGGTCGCCGTCCGGGACTGCCTGATTCGCGATGAGGTCGACCTCGTCCGCAGCGGTCAGCGGCCCGTCCTGGATCTGGCCGACGTCGGTCGGATCGATCCCCTCGGTGCTGCCGAGATCCTTCAGGTGATGTTCTTCAGTCGGCTGGTCCATGATCCCGAGCGTAGGCCCGCCGCCGGCTCCCCCGCAGCCCCCGTGGAAGCCGCACTCCCGTCTTGCACCTGCCGGGAGTGCGGTGTACCGGGAGGGCGATTCTTCGACCGGCGTCAGCGATCGGTCAGTACGAGGGCGTAGCCGAAGGGTTGCAGCGTGACGCCGTCCACGGCGAGGCCCGTGAGGGCGTCCTCGCCCGCCACCTCGATCTCCGTGGCTTCTACGCCGTGGTTGATGACGGTCAGCAACCGGCCACGGCGGATCGCCTCCACCATCGGCGGCAGTCCGGGCAGCACCGGCTCCACGCCCGCCGCTGCGAACAAGTGCCCGAGCACCTGCCGGGCGCCGTCGTCGTCGGGCACCGTGGCGAGGTAGTAGGCGGCTCCTGCCCCCTCGCGGCGCACTGTCAGTGCCGGCCGGCCGTGCTGGCGGGCCCCGTCGAAGGTCGCCAGGACCTCGGCGTCGACGACGTGGGCCTCCTCCGCGAGGTAGGAGCCCGCGAAGCCGAACCCGCGGCCGGCGATCCGCGCCTGCTGCTGCCCGGGCCCCTGCGAGTCCGGTGCGACGAGCGCGCCGAAGTCCTCGACGACGATCCCGAGCAGGTCGCGCAGCTGCATGCCGAACCCGCCCGGACGGAAGCGGTCACTCTCGTCGACCACGTCGCTGAAGGCCGTGACCAGCAGGTGTCCGCCCTGCTCCACGAAGGCGACGAGGTTGCCGGCGGATTGGTCCGTGAGCAGGTAGAGGTGCGGAGCGATGACGGCGTCGTACGTCGTGAGGTCTGCCGTGGGCGGCAGGATGTCGACCTGCACATGGAGGCGGTGTGCGGTGTCGTACCAGCCCCGCACGAGGGACAGGTAGTCGAGGGAGGTGGGGTGGTCGGGGTTCTCGATGGCCCACCAGTTCTCCCAGTCGAGCAGGATGGCGACGCGCGAGGAACCGTCGTCGGCGGGCAGTCCCGGCAGCCGGTCGAGCTCCTGCCCGAGTGCCACCACCTCCCGCCACGTCCGCGTCTGCGTCCCGGCGTGCGGCAGCATACCGGAGTGGAACTTCTCCGACCCCGCCCGCGACTGGCGCCACTGGAAGAACAGGATGCCGTCGGCTCCACGGGCCACGGCCTGCATGCTCTGGGCCGCGAGCTGCCCCGGCGCCTTCGGCGCGTTCGACGGCCGCCAGTTGACGGCGTTGGACGCCTGCTCCATCAGCAGCCACGGGGTGCCCGGTTTGAGCGACCGCATGAGGTCCCCGTGGAAGGCGCCCTCGCGGAAGCTCTCGGGGTCGTTGGGGTCCGGGTACAGGTCGTCGCTGATGACGTCCAGCTCCGGCGCCCACTGTGCGTAGTTCGCCGGTTTGAAGGCGCCCATGAAATTGGTGGTGACGGGCTGCGTCGCGCCCGCGGCGCGGATGATGTCGCGCTCCATCCGGTAGCACTCGAGGAGCATGTCGGAGGTGAACCTGCGGTAGTCGAGGAGCTGGCCGGGGTTGTGGCTGTAGGGCGCGTGGCGGGGCGGGAAGACCTCGCCGAAGCTGCCGTAGCGCTGGGACCAGAACATGGTGCCCCAGGCCTCGTTCAGAGCGTCCACCGTTACATAGCGCTTCTCCAGCCAGAGGCGGAAGGCATCCCGAGCCGCATCGGAGTAGTCGACATTGAGGTGGCAGCCGTACTCGTTGTTCACGTGCCAGAGCACCACGGCGGGGTGCTGCGCGTAGCGCTCCGCGATCCTCGTCACGAGTGCGGCGGCGAGCTTCCGATAGGCGGGCGACGACGGCGCGTAGTGCTGGCGGCTGCCGTGCCAGTAGGGCGACCCGTGCTCGTCCGCGGCCAGCATCTCCGGGTAGGCGACGGTCGCCCAGGGTGGTGGCGACGCCGTCGCGGTGGCCAGGTCCACGGCGATACCGGCGTCGTGCAGGAGGGTGATGATGCGATCCAGCCAGTCGAAGTCGAACTCGTGCTCGGACGGCTGGATCCGGGCCCACGAGAAGATCCCGAGGCTGACCATCGTCACCCCGGCCTCGCGCATGCGTGCCACGTCATCAGGCCAGATGTCCTCGGGCCACTGTTCGGGGTTGTAATCGCCGCCGTAATGCACGCGAGCTCCAGGGGTAGTCGGGGTGGTCGGAAGGATGGTCAGGACCGGGTGGGGCGGTCCCGCACGGAGGTCGCCAGCGCCGCGAACACCAGGCATCCGATGCCCGGGACCACGAGCGGTGGCAGCTGCCATGCGACGATCGCCGTCAGGCCCACCGCGAAGGCGAGCCAGACGACGCCCGCCGGGTCGCGCCGCACGTCGCGGACCCACTGGATCCCGGCGGTGCGCCATGAGCGTGAGTCCTGCCAGCGGGCCGTCGTCCCGGCAAGGGCTGCCAGCAGGGCGACCAGCAGGACGACGCCCATCGCCAGGACGAACTGCCACCCCGGCAGGATCCGCGCAGCGGCGACGACGATGTCGAGCAGCAGGAGCGCGACGCCCAGCACGACGCCCAGACCCACGAGCCAGCCGGTCCGCAGGGCTGCGGTGAAGTCCGCGGCGAAGTGGCGGAGGGAGGAGTCCTCGGCGCGGAGGAAACGGTGGAGATGGGCCGAACCGGCAGCGAAGGCCGCAGGGATCGTGACGATCCCGAGGCCCGCCACACAGCACAGCACCCCGACCCACAGGACCTCTCCGAACAGGGCGAAACGGGCGGACGCCCCGGGCCAGCGCAGGCCGCTTCCGTCGCGGGTGGCGGCTTCCCGCCCGCGAACGGCCTCGCGCCGGCGCCGGCTCATCCCTTGAGGCCCTGGGTGGCGACGCCGTCGACGAGGAAGCGCTGGAAGATCACGAAGAACAGCATGACCGGCAGCAGTGCGAGCACGGAGATCGCGATGGTCGCGCCGTAGTCGGAGGTGCTCGTCTGGTCGTTGAAGATGCGCAGGGCGAGCGGCAGGGGGTATTTGTCCGGCGAGTTCAGGTAGAGCAGTGGGCCGAGGAAGTCGTTCCAGCTCCAGATGAACGCGAAGATCGACGAGGTGATGATGGCGGGCTTGATGAGCGGCAGGGTGATGGAGAAGAAGATCCTCGCGTGACCGCAGCCGTCGATGCGCGCGGCCTCGTCCAGTTCCCGGGGCAGGTTGCGGATGAACTGGACCATCAGGAAGACGAAGAACGCCTCCGTGGCCAGGAACTTGCCGGCCAGCAGGGGCCAGAAGGTGTCGATCAGTCCGAGGTTCCGGAAGATGATGTACTGCGGGATGATCAGCACGTGGAAGGGCAGGAGCAACGTCCCGATCATGGCGGCGAAGAGGATCTTGCTGCCGCGGAAGTTGATGCGGGAGAAGGCGTACGCGGCCATCGAGGACGAGATGACCGTGCCGATGACAGCACCGACGCCGAGGAGCAGGGAGTTGAGGAAGAACTTCCAGGTCGGGATCCCGGCAATGCCCTGCATCACCTTCACGAAGTTGTCGAAGGTCGGATTCTCGGGGAGGAAGCCCTGGTTGCTGCCGAACTCGGAGTTCGGCTTGAGCGACGCCGAGACCATCCACAGCAGCGGGTACAGCACGATGGCCGTGAGCGCGACGATGCCGATGATCCAGATCGCGGTCGGGATGTGCCGGCGCATCGGACGGCGCCGGGGCGCCCGCATGGTGGGATCGTCGGGGTTCACCGGGACGGGGACGGCAGGGTTGGATTCGATCGTGGTCACTTGGAGTCTCCTGCGTAGTGGACCCAGCTCCTGGAGGTGCGGAACAGGATGAAGGCGAGGACGCCGACGGCGAGCAGCAGGACCCATGCCATCGCCGAGGCGTAGCCCATCTGGTTGTTGGCGAAAGCCCTCGTGTAGAGGTACACGGTGTAGAAGTTCGTGGCGCCGCCCGGGCCGCCTGTGCCGGAACCGATGATGTAGGCCGAGGCGAACACCTGGAAGGCATTGATCATCTCGAGCAGCAGGTTGAAGAAGATGACCGGCGAGAGCATCGGAACGGTCACGCTGAGGAACTTGCGCCAGGCGCGCGCCCCGTCCACCGATGCCGCCTCGTACAGCTCGGCAGGGACCCCCTTGAGCCCGGCCAGGAAGATGACCATCGGGGCGCCGAACTGCCAGATCGCGAGGAGGATCATCATCGGCATGATGAGCGACGGGTTGCCGATCCACCCGCCGAGGTTGATGCCGAAGAGGTTCAGCGTGCCGTCGACGGGGCCGTCGGTGGAGAACATGGCCCGCCAGACGATGGCGATGCTGACGCTCGCTCCGATGAGGCTCGGTGCGTAGAACGCCGAGCGGAAGAAGCCCGTGCCGCGTGCCTTGTAATTCAGGAGCATCGCCACGCCGAGTGCGGCCGCGAGCTTGATGGGCGTTCCCACCAGCACGTAGACCAGGGTGATCCGCACCGAGCTCCAGAACTTCTCGTCCCCGGCCATGCGGGTGAGGTTCTCGAGCCCGGTCCACTCGGGAGCGGTGAAGAGGTTGTAGTCGGTGAACGCGAGGTACAGCGAAGCCACCATGGGGCCGAGGGTGAGGCCGATGAAGCCGAGGAGCCACGGGGAGAGGAAGACGTAGCCCGCCACGGTGTCGCGGTTTCGGGAACGGCGGGGCCGGGGCGTGCCGCCACAAGGACGTCTA
>NZ_CP024915.1:1806780-1818444 GCF_002953615.1 Arthrobacter agilis
CCAGCACTCGCTGACGGTGCTGCGGCAGGCCTGCGCCCTCGAGACGGGCGACGACGGGCCCGTGCCGGCACCGGACGTCGTGCTGCGCTTCGCCGCGCTCCTCCACGACATCGGGAAGCCCGCGACGCGGAAGTTCGAACCCGGAGGGGCGGTGAGCTTCCGTCACCACGACGCCGTCGGCGCGAAGCTCGCCTCCAAGAGGCTCAGAGCACTGAGGTTCGACAACGACACGATCAAGGCCGTCGCCCGCCTGGTGGAGCTGCACATGCGCTTCTACGGCTACGGGGAAGCGGGCTGGAGCGACTCCGCTGTACGGCGGTACGTGAGCGATGCCGGCCCCCTCCTCGAGCGGTTGCACCGCCTGACCCGCTCCGACGTCACCACGCGGAACCGGCGCAAGGCCGAGCGGCTCGCGTTCGCCTACGACGATCTCGAGACCAGGATCGCCGCGCTCGCCGAGCAGGAGGAACTGGCGTCGATCAGGCCGGACCTCGACGGCGAACAGATCATGACACTCCTGGGCATCCGCCCGGGGCCCGTCGTGGGCCGCGCCTACCGGTTCCTCCTCGAGGAGCGCATGGAGCACGGACCCCACGACCCGGCAGCAGCCGAAGCCAAGCTCCGCCAGTGGTGGAGCGAGCAGCCCGAATCCCAGGAGAGCGAAGCATGAAGCCCATGACAGGCGCGGCAGCACCGGACCTGACTCCGGCGGGAACCCCCCTCCCCAGGTTGTGGCTGCTGCGGCACGGCGAGACGGAGTGGTCCAGGGACGGCCGGTACACGGGCCTGACCGACCTCCCGCTGACGCCGCACGGCGAGGAACAGGCGCTCGCCGCGCGCGAACACCTCCAGGGCATCGACTTCGATCTCGTGGTGACGTCACCCCTGCAACGGGCCGTCCGGACGGCGGAGCTGGCCGGCTTCCCGGACGCGGAAGTCCTGCCCTTCGCCCACGAGTGGGACTACGGCGACAATGAGGGGCGGAACAGTGCGGTGGTCCGCGAGGAGAACCCCGGCTACCTGATCTGGAACGACGGCGTCCCCAACGGGGAAACGCTCGACCAGGTGTCCGAGCGGGCCGACAGCGTCATCGCCAGGGTCCAGGCAGGCTGCGGGACCCCGGCGGACAGGGAGCCCGCGGCGAAGCCCGTCGAGAACGCGCTGCTCGTGGCACACGGTCACTTCCTGCGGATCGTCGCGGCCCGATGGCTGCAGTTCGGCGGTATCGAAGGACGGCACTTCGTCCTGGGGACCGCCGCGGTCTGTGCGCTCGGCTGGGACAAGCGCACACCCGCGATCGTGCACTGGAACCTCTAGCCTCCAGCGACCCGCGGACGCCATCGGAACGCCCCCTTCTCCCACCTTTTCGTGAATTGTCCGATCAATTCACGAAAAGGTCTATGCCGCAGTGCATTTCGTGGGGTAACTTTACTCACGTGCCATTGGGCCTTCCCGACTCGATCGACGAGGGACGCCCGGGCCACGCGACCGTCAATGCACTCGATGAAATGGAGGTGGAGATTGTGAACACCATGCTCAGCGGAGCCTTTGCCCGCAGCGCCAATCCCGCCTTCGTTCGCCGTACGCACTAGGAAGTCGGCGCACCGGCAGTAGCCGGCTGGTCCAGCATCATCCCCGCACCCGTGCGCGGCTTCCTCGTGTCTCCTTTCCCGGCAGCGCCCTTTATCGGCAATTCCCTGCCCCTTTCACCTATCGAAGGTCCGTCATGCCCAATTCACCGCTACCCCCTGCCCATTCACCCGATACGAACGCAATACCCGGACCCGGAGGAACAATTCGTCCCGGCCGGGGCGAATTCATTCTGAGCGGATCACTGACGCCGCTGACCGGTCCGGAGCTGCCGGGTACGACTGCCGATCCCGTGCCCGGCTTCCAGCGGAGGAAGGAGGTGCGACGCATGCTGAGGAGATGGCGGAACAGGACCTCGCTCTGGGGACGGATCTGGCCGGACCGGTCGGGCGGAGCCTGGGACTCCTCCCACCGCCTCACGCTGCCCCAGCACACCATGTACATCAAGTGACCGGCGGTGGACAGCCGGTCGGAAGCGATGCCCTGCCGGCGGTCACCACAGCGATCCCGGCGTGCTGCCAGTGCTCGGCCGTCCGAACCCGGCCGTCCGAACCCTGCCGTCCCGAGGAGACAGGACCTTCGGAGTGTCTCTCCCGAGCGGAGGCGGAAGCCCGCACTGTCCAGCGTGGGCTTCCGCCTCCTCCATCCCGTATCCGCAGTGTGCCGGAGGGCGGCGCGAGCGGAATGGGGCGCGCTGACAGGGCGTTATAGGGTCGTGAGGGTCACTCGACCGGTCCTTCCCCACAGCCGGTCGGAAAGGAGAGGGTGTGTCCGGCGTCCGGCGCGTGGCCATGCTGTCCCTGCACACCTCCCCGCTCGAGCAACCCGGCGCGGGCGACGCGGGCGGCATGAACGTCTATGTCCGCAGCACGGCGCTCGAACTCGCCAGGGTAGGCATCGAGGTCGAGATCTTCACGCGGGAAGCCGGTGAGGGGCGGCCGCGCCGCGAGATCCTCGGAGACGGCGTGGTGGTGCACCACCTCGATGCCGGTCCACGCCACCGTATCCCCAAGGAGGCACTGCCAGGGCTGAAGACCACGTTCGCCGATGCGATCACGGATGTCGCCGGGCTGCTCGCCGACGGCCACTTCGACGTCCTGCACTCCCACTACTGGGTCTCCGGAACCGTGGGACTCACGCTCAGCAGGGAGATGAACCTGCCGCTCGTGCACAGCATGCACACCATGGCCAAGGTCAAGAACCTGCACATGAAGGCGATCAGCTCACCGGAGCCGGCCGAGCGGATCGCCGGGGAACAGGACATCGTCACCGGCGCCGCCCGGCTCATCGCCAACACGAGGACCGAGGCCGCCGAACTGGTCTCCCTGTACGGCGCCACCCGCGACCGGGTCGACGTCGTCGCCCCCGGCGTCGACCTGTCGACCTTCCACCCTGGCGACCGGGACGCTGCGCGCACGGCCCTCGCCTTCCCGCCGGATCAGTTCCACGTGGTCTTCGCAGGGCGGATCCAGAAACTCAAGGGACCCCAGGTCCTGGTGGCGGCAGCCGCCGAACTCCGCCGTCGGCGGCCGGACATCCCCCTGGCGGTGAGCATCCTCGGCTCGGGCAGCGGCTCCGAAGCCCTCAAGCTCCAGCCCCTCATCGACGGCGCCGGCCTCACCGATGACATCCGCCTCTACCCGCCCGTGACGGCAGCCCACCTCGCCCAGTGGTTCCGGTCCGCGGATGCCGTGGTGATGCCGTCCTTCAGCGAGTCCTTCGGACTCGTGGCGCTCGAGGCCCAGGCGTGCGGCACCCCGGTGGTCGCCGCCAATGTCGGCGGCCTGCCCCAGGCCGTCAGCCACGGCCGGAGCGGCCTCCTCGTCGACGGGCACTCCGCGACCGCGTGGGCGGCCGCCCTGGAACGCCTGCACGACGACGCGGAGCTGCGCGCGACGCTCGGACGCGGAGCCGCCATGCACGCCCTCGCCTTCGGCTGGCAGCGCACGGCGTTGCTGACGGCACAGAGCTACCGCACCGCCGTCGAGCGTTTCCCCGCGGCCACCGCGCGCTGAAGCACGCCTCCCGCGGCGCCTAGGATGGACGGGTGAACCCCACCGAACTCGCCGAATACCTCGATTCCGTTCGTATCACCGGCAAGGTGGCCACTCCGCGGCAGGACAACCTGAAGCACATGCGCCTCTTCCTCGAGGGGAACGAGCACCTCGAGTTCGGCGTCACCCGCACGCGACCCTGGTCGTTCGACGAGGTCTTCGACCTCATGCACGAGCGCGTCGGCACGAGCGGGGATCCGGCCCACACCGAAGGCCAGGACACCATCGATGCCGCCAGATGCGTCGCGGCGCTCGACCGGTTCGCGGACCGCCTCGGTTCCTCCGCGCACCGCGGCGAACGGATCCTCTTCGCCACCGGCCACCCCGCAGGCCTGCTGCCCGTCCACGCGGCCTTCGCCCGTTCCGCCGCGGCGGCCGGTGCCACGGTGGTCCGCGTACCGGAGGGGCGACGCTTCGGAGCCGGGGACATCCGCCAGGTCTTCGGCGTCCTCGTCTGGCATCAGCACGGCGGACTCATGCACACGCACTTCCCGGAACCCATGCGGCTGAGCCTCGATACGCTCGCCACGGAGGGGCTCGAGCCGCCGGACCTCGTGGTGGCCGATCACGGGTGGGCGGGACACTCCGCCAGTGCGGGGCTGCCGACCATCGGATTCGCCGACTGCAACGACCCCGGGCTCTTCGTCTCGGAAGCCCAGGGCCAGGTGGAGGTCGCCGTCCCGCTCGACGACAACGTATGGCCCGGGCTGTACGAACCACTCATCGCCTACGTCCTGGAACGTGCCGGGTTGCCCCCGGCCTGATCCGCAACCGCTGATAGGTTTTCCCCATGACCGATCTTGAGATCGCCCGGGCTGCCTCGATCCGGCCCATCGAGGACATCGCGGATGCCGCCGGGATCCCGCGGGAGGCGCTCGAATTCCACGGCCGCTACAAGGCCAAGATCGATCCGCGCCTGCTGCCGGACGACGGTCGTACACCCGGCAGGGTGGTCCTGGTCAGTGCCATGAGCCCCACGCCTGCCGGCGAGGGCAAATCCACCTGTACCGTGGGCCTCGCGGACTCCCTCGCCCGCGCCGGGCAGCGCGTGATGATCGCCCTGCGGGAGCCGTCCCTCGGTCCGGTGCTCGGCATGAAGGGCGGAGCCACGGGAGGCGGGTACTCCCAGGTGCTGCCGATGGACGAGATCAACCTGCACTTCACCGGCGACTTCCACGCGATCACCTCGGCGAACAACGCGCTCGCCGCGCTGATCGACAACCACATCCACCAGGGCAACGAACTCGGCATCGATCCCCGGCGCATCACCTTCAAGCGCGTCCTGGACGTCAACGACAGGGCGCTCCGGGAGGTGGTCATCGGCCTCGGCGGGCCCGCCCAGGGCACGCCGCGTCAGGACGGCTTCGACATCACGGTGGCCTCGGAGATCATGGCCGTCTTCTGCCTGGCCCGGGACCTCGAGGACCTGAAGGAGCGACTCGGCAACATCACCTTCGGCTACACCTACGACCGTACGCCGCTGACCGTCCGCGAGCTGCAGGTGGAGGGCGCGCTGGCGCTGCTGCTGAAGGACGCCATCAAGCCGAACCTCGTCCAGACCATCGCGGGAACGCCGGCATTCGTCCACGGCGGTCCGTTCGCGAACATAGCCCACGGCTGCAATTCCGTCATCGCCACGCGGACGGCCCGGCGCCTGGCGGACATCGTCGTGACGGAGGCCGGCTTCGGCGCCGATCTCGGCGCCGAGAAGTTCCTGGACATCAAGGCGCGTGCGGCCGACCTGGCCCCCGACGCCGTCGTGATCGTCGCGACGATCCGCGCGCTCAAGATGCACGGCGGGGTCGCGAAGGAGGACCTCGGGGAGCAGGACGTGGATGCCCTCCAGGCGGGCACCGCGAATCTCCTCCGGCACGTCCGCAACATCGAGAAGTTCGGCATCCCGCCCGTCGTGGCGGTCAACAGGTTCGCCACCGACGCCCAGGAGGAGCTCGACTGGCTGCTGGCATGGTGTGCGGGCGAGGGCATCGAGGCCGCCGTCGCGGACGTGTGGGGGCAGGGCGGCGGCGGGCCCGGCGGCGATGAGCTCGCGGCCAAGGTCCTCGATGCGCTCCGACGTCCCGTGAGCTTCTCGCACCTGTACCCCCTCGAACTCTCCGTCGAGGACAAGATCCGCACGATCGTGCAGGAGATCTACGGGGGCGACGGCGTCGATTTCTCGGTCCCGGCGCTACGGCGCCTCAAGGAGATCGAGGCCAACGGCTGGTCCGGTCTGCCGGTGTGCATGGCGAAGACCCAGTACTCGTTCTCCGACGACGTGAGCCTCCTCGGAGCACCGAAGGGCTTCACCGTGCATGTCCGGGATCTCATCCCCAAGACGGGAGCCGGCTTCATCGTCGCCCTGACGGGGTCCGTCATGACCATGCCCGGGCTGCCGAGGGAGCCGGCCGCGCTGCGGATGGACGTGGACGGCGAGGGGAACGCCGTCGGCCTGTTCTAGGACGGGACACGGACGCGCCCGACACGGAGCGCGGGGCGACGCCGTCGCGGCCTCACGGCGAGGTACAGGGCCGCCACGCTGCCGGCCACGAACGCGGCGACCAGCCACGCGGTCGACGGATCGCCGACCAGCAGGCGGGGGATCGCCCGGGACGGGACAGCGGCCGCGAAGACGAACGCGACGAGCAGGCCGAAGGAGCTGCCCACCATGTTCAGCAGGTGCCCCAGGATGTTGCCCCTCACCGCCGCGGCGATGCCCAGGCTGACCGTCACCGTGGTGAAGGCGGAGAGTCCGTGTCGCCAGCTGAAGTGCCCGTCGGACACGATCCCGAAGCTGCTGATGCCCGCCACCATCAAGTTCTACCTCCGGTCGGGGCTCCTCGAGGCAGGGAAGGCCATCAACCCCACGCGGGCCGACTACGGGGAGAGGCACGTCCGCCGGCTGCAGCTGATCCAGGGGCTGCGCTCCACGGTCGGGTTGGGGCTCGAGGACATCCGGCGGATCCTGGGCGCCGCAGCCGGGGCGGGCGCCTCGGACACGCAGCGCCTGGCGCTGCTCTCAACAGTGCAGTCGGTGGTCCTGGGCCTCGGCGGCCGGCGGGGCGAGCTATAACCGAAGGTCGACGCCCTCGTGCGCGCGATGGGCTGGCCGCACGAACAGAGCGACGCCCGTCTCGCCGTCGACGAGCAGGTCGCCGCCATGGATGCCGTGGGTCTCGGCCCCGACGTCGACGTGCTGGCAGCGTACGGGCGCGCGGCGGATGGCATCGCCGATGCCCAGCTGTCGTTCACCGCGGCGCAGGACGACCTGGAGGGCATGATCCTGACGGCAGCCATCGGCATGCACATGCATCACCAGCTCATCCTGGAACTGGTCGCCCTGGCGCAGGCGAGCCATGCGATCCGGCGGTACCTGCCGCAGCAAGGGCCCGACAGGTAGGGCCGGATGAGCAGGGCCGGATGAGCAGGGCCGGATGAGCAGGGCAGGGACGCCGACGGCGTCCCGGCCCTGCTCAGTGTCCTGCCTAGCGGTCGAGGTCGCCGCGGATGAAGGCTTCGACCTTCTCGTGGGCGATGTCGTCGGCGTACTGCTCCGGCGGCGACTTCATGAAGTAGCTGGACGCGGAGAGGATCGGACCGCCGATGCCGCGGTCCAGGGCGATCTTCGCAGCGCGGATGGCGTCGATGATGACACCGGCCGAGTTCGGGGAGTCCCAGACCTCGAGCTTGTACTCGAGGGACACAGGGGCATCGCCGAAGTTACGGCCTTCGAGGCGGACGAACGCCCACTTGCGGTCATCGAGCCAGGCGACGTAGTCGGACGGGCCGATGTGGACGTCGTCCGCGTGCAGTTCGGCCTTGACGTTGGAGGTGACGGCCTGGGTCTTGGAGATCTTCTTGGACTCGAGGCGGTCGCGTTCGAGCATGTTCTTGAAGTCCATGTTGCCGCCGACGTTCAGCTGGTACGTGCGGTCCAGGGTGACGCCGCGGTCCTCGAAGAGCTTCGCCATGACACGGTGCGTGATCGTGGCGCCGATCTGGCTCTTGATGTCGTCGCCCACGATGGGGATCCCGGCATCGGTGAACTTGTCGGCCCATTCCTTGGTGCCGGCGATGAACACGGGCAGGGCGTTGACGAACGCGACGCCGGCGTCGATGGCACACTGCGCGTAGTACTTCGCGGCGTGCTCGGAGCCCACGGGCAGGTAGCAGACCAGGACATCGGTCTTCGAGGCCTTGAGCTGGGCGACGATGTCGACGGGTTCCTCGTCGGACTCGACGATCGTCTCGCGGTAGTACTTGCCCAGGCCGTCGAGGGTGTGACCGCGCTGGACGATCACGCCGGTGGGGGGCACGTCGGCGATTTTGATGGTGTTGTTCTCGCTGGCGCCGATCGCCTCCGCGAGGTCGTGACCGACCTTCTTGCCGTCGACGTCGAACGCCGCCACGAACTGCACGTCCCCCACGTGGTACTTGCCGAACTCGACATGCATCAGGCCGGGAATCGTTCCCGCCGGATCCGCGTCGCGGTAGTAGTGCACTCCCTGCACCAGTGACGCGGCACAGTTGCCGACTCCAATGATTGCCACGCGAATGGGGTTCTGTCCCACAGTTCTCCTCGAAAGCCAGTTGAATATGCCCCGACCGTCATCGCTCCGGGCGCGGTCGGCAGGAAATGCCAGTCTACGTTCAGTATCCAACTCCGCCGCGTGCTCCTCCATTCCTTGCCTTCCCGGACGGGGCGCGTCAAGCTGCGTCCCGTCCGCACCGGGGTGCGCCGGCCTGCCGCTAGGCTCGGTGGATGACGTCGGGGACGGGGACACGCGGACCGTACCGCATCAGCGTCCCCACCCGTTCGGACCCCGTCCTCGGGCCACTGGTCGAGGGAGTCGGCGGGCCCCTGGGACGGCACGCCGATCCGGGCCGGATCGCTCCCCGATGGTTCACGGTCGAGCGGGTCCTCATCCTCCTCACGGTCGCCGCGGCCGTACTGGCCGTGGTGGTCAAGAACCCGTGTCGGCTCCAGGGGTGGTCCTCCCCCGACTACTTCTACCGGGCGTGCTACTCGGACTGGGCGGAGCTCTACCAGAGCCGCGGCCTCGGCGAGGGGATCCTGCCCTTCATCACACCGGGGGTGCTCTTCGAGTACCCGGTGCTGCTCGGCCTGCTGGCCTCGGGCACCGCCGTCCTCGTGGACCTCCTGGCGGGCGGCGCCGCGCCCGGCACGAAGTCGCTCCTCTACTTCGACCTGAACGCGGTGCTCCTCACCGGCATATGGATCCTGACGGTGCTCGCCACGCTCCGGCTGGCGAACCGAAGGCCGTGGGATGCCGTCGTCGTCGCGACCGCACCCGTCATCATCCTGTCCGGCACCATCAACTGGGACCTGTGGGCCGTGTTGCTCGCGACGGCCGGGATGCTGGCCTTCGCCCGAGACCGCCCGGTCCTCGCGGGCGCTCTCTGGGGCCTCGGCGCTGCCGTGAAGCTGTACCCCGTGCTGCTGCTCGGTGCCGTCCTGGTCCTCGCGCTCCGGTCGGGGCGGATCCGGCCGTTCCTCTCCGCCTCCCTGGGCGCGGTGGCGTTTTGGGCCGCGGTGAATGTGCCCTTCCTGCTCCGCGACCCGGAAGGGTGGGCGTACTTCCTGACGTTCTCGGAGTCGCGCGACGCCGGCTTCTCCTCGGGCTGGTACGTCTACAACGCCCTCGCCGATCGGGCCGGCGCGGCGACGCTGTCTCCCGCAGCCATCACGGCGGGCGCGATGATCCTCTTCGCCCTCGCCTGTGCCGGGATCGCAGTGCTCGCCCTGCGAGCCGAACGGCGCCCGCGCCTGGCTCAGCTCGCCCTGCTGATCGTTGGCGCGTTCATCCTCTGCAACAAGGTCTATTCACCCCAGTACGCGCTCTGGCTGGTGCCCCTGATCGCCCTCGCCGTACCCCGCTGGCGCGTGGTCCTCGCTTGGCAGCTCGTCGAAGTGCTCCACTGGATCGCCGTCTGGCTGTACCTCGGGGGTCGGACGAGCGGTGGCGCCCCCGAACACAACCTCGGGCTCGGTATGTACTCCTGGGCGGTCCTCGCTCATATTCTCGCTACGGCATACGTCCTGGCTGTCGTCGTCGGGGAGATCCTGGCGCCCGAGCGGGACATCGTGCGGCGTGTCGGCATCGACGACCCCCAGGGAGGCCCCTTCGACGGGGCCGTCGACCGCTTCGTCCTGCGATCCGGCACGGTGTCGACCGGAGCCGCCGGGCGCGGGCGCGGGCGGGCGGTCCCGGCGACACCGGTCGGGACGGCACGGAAGAACTCCGCCCGCGCTGCTCCGATAGGCTGGCAGGACCGCGGGGAAGCCGTTCCCGTGCCGGCGGATCTCGGTCCCGGGCCGGCACTGGAGCGCACATCGGCCGCCCGCGCGCCATCATCAGGACCAGTGGAAGACCATCAGTGACTGCAGCACCCCTGAACTACAGCAAGCTCGACGGGACCGCCTTCGCCGCGATCGCCGACGCCCATCCGCACGTCGTCATCCCCATCGAGCAGACGCCCGACTGGGTCGAGTTCGAACGCGCGCTCGGGCGCTCGCCCCTGGGGATCTGGTCCTACCGGGACGAGGTTGGGACCCTGGTGGCGACCGCCAGCTACGTGCACATCGTGCGTCGCTTCAGGGAGTCGGTGGTGGTCGTCAACGGTCCGGTGTGGTTCGCCGAGCGGACCCCGGCCGCGGAACGGGTCCTGATGGAGACGGTGCGCCGGCAGTTCCGCGACTCCGCCGACGCCCATCCCCTGTACGTCCGCATGCAGGTGGCCACCCTGCAGGCGCCGGCCACGGGTCCCATCGAGCACGGCTGGTACGAGCGCGAGATCGTCGTGGACCTGACGCCGTCGGAAGCGGACCTGCTGAGAAGTTTCCGGCCGAATGCCCGCAACAGCATCCGTCGGGCCCAGCGCAACGGCGTCGAGGTGCGTTCCATTCCCCGAGAGGAATGGAAAGAGGTCTTCGCGGCGCAGCTGTTCCCGATCATGCAGGAGACCGCGGAGCGGGACGGGTTCCAGTCCTTCGACTCGGCCTACTACGAGACGCTGCTGACGGTCCTGGGGGACCATCTGCGGCTCCTGGTCGCCTACCGGGACGGTGCACCCCTGAGCTGGCTGATCACCACCGAGTACCGCGGATACTCCGTCTACTACTTCGCCGGAAGCACGCACGAGGCGCGCAGCACCTTCGCGCCGTACCTGCTGCTGTGGGAGGCGTTCAGGGTGCTCAGGGCCGCGGGCAACACGGCGTGCGGCCTGACGGGCATCGTGAGCGAGAACTACCCAGGACTCGCGAACGTCACCACCTTCAAGCGGAACTTCTCCAAGAACGTCGTGGTGGTTCCCACGACCTACGACATCCCGCTGGACCCCAGAAGATATGCCGTCGTCGCGTCGCTGCTCGCCGTGCGCCGGACGGGCCCGAGTACCCTGCGGGGTGCCGTCCGGCGTGCCGCGGGCCTCGTGCGGCGGTTCCGGACGGGGCAGACCGCTCCCGGTACACCCACCGCGGAGACCTAGCGCCGGGCGGGGTGGTCCCGCACGGCAGGAGAGGAAGTGCCATGCCAGATGTCGAGGTTGTCGGTGCGGGCCCGAACGGTCTCGCGGCCGCGGTCGTCATGGCACGGGCGGGACTGTCCGTCCGGGTCCACGAAGCATCTGCGACGCTGGGGGGCGGTTCGCGTTCCATCGAGCTGATGCAGGAGGGGCACCTCCACGACTTCTGCTCGGCGGTCCATCCGATGGCACTCGCCTCCCCCTTCTTCCGCGACTTCGAGCTGAGCCGTCGCATCGGCTTCGCGGTCCCCGAGGTGTCGTTCGCCCATCCGCTCGACGGCGGCCGCGCGGGTATCGCGTACCGCAGCTTGGACAGGACGGTGGAGGGCCTCGGGGAGGACGGCGAAGCCTACCGCCGGTTGATGCAGCCCCTGAGCGAGCGCGAGCGGGCCATCCTCGCCTTCACGCTGAACCACGTGGTGCGCATCCCGAAGAGCCCCCTGGCCGCGCTGCGCTTCGGGCTCGCGACCCTCGAGCA
>NZ_CP024915.1:1818696-1825827 GCF_002953615.1 Arthrobacter agilis
CCGGGACCGTATCAAGATCGGCACAACGGCGAACCCGCGGCAGCGGCTGGCCCGGATCTGGCACGACGAGGTCCTCGCCTTCGAGCGCGGCGACCGCCTGGTGGAGCACCGACGGCACGAGCAGTTCGCTGCCTGGCGCCTCGGCCGGTCCGAGTGGTTCGCGGGCGCTCCGGAGATCGAGGAGCACGTCGGCCGGCTCGCCGCCGGCGTCACTGATCCCTGGGCGCGGTACGCCCGCTGGCTCGGCGAGGCAGCCGCCCTCCGAGGGTGACGCCCCGCCGGCGATCGTCCCGACCCTGCCGTCCGCCTCGTCCCGTGCGGGCGGCTCAGCCGATCCCGTCCGAGCAGGGCTCGGGCGGCCGTGTCGGCGGCGACGCGTCGGAGTGCCGCGCGATCGTCGCCGTCGCCCGGCGCAACGCCTCGGACGGGACGTCGGACACCAGGTCCTCGAGGAAGGCGTACCGGCGCAACCACTGCTTCCGTATTCCGTCGCGCCCTTCGCTGACGCGGTGCCACCAGTCCGCGATATCGCCCCACCCCGGCGCGGCCAGGGATCCTCCCACGTGCTGCACCGACAGCGACGCGCAGAGATTGGCGAAGCTGAGGCGGTCCGCGAGGGAGAAGCCCGCGAGGTCGGCCATCACGAAGGCCGCTCCGAAGCAATCGCCCGCACCGGTCGGATCGTAGGCCGACACCGGCAGTGCCGGCACCCACTCCTCCTCACCCGTGACCGAGTCGATGGCGATGGCGCCCTGCTGGCCCACCGTGACGACGGCGACCGGCACGCGGTCCGCCAGCGAGTACAGGGCGGTCCAGGGGTCGTCCGTGCGCGTGTACGCCATCGCCTCGACCGCGTTCGGCATGAACGCGTAGAAGTGCTCGAGCGACTCGAGCGTCTCCGCCGCCCACTCCCCCGCGGGATCCCAGCCGACGTCGCCGAACAGCTTCGTCCCCTGGGCCGCGGCCGCCCGCGCCCACTGCTCCACCTCGGGCTCGACGCCCACGATGGCGGCGCGGCACGACGGCGGCGTCCCGATCAGCTCCGATGCACGCAGTGGTGCGGGGTGACCGTGCGTCACCATGGAACGGTCCTGGTGCACGGAGAGGGACACGGTCACCGGCGAGTGCCACTGCCCGAAGACGCGCGACCTCGACAGGTCCACGTGTTCCTGGTCCTGCAGCACGTCCCAGTTGAACTGGCCGTAGCCGTCGTCGCCGAAGGCCGCGGCGAGCGTGGTGTGGAGCCCGAGCCTGCTCGCGGCGATGGCCTGGTTCGCGATGCCCCCGGGCCCGGATCCCATGCCGTCGGTCCAGACCTCCGTGCCCGGTGAGGGCAGCTGGTCGAGCCCGGTGAAGATGATGTCGAAGAACACCTGCCCGGCGAGCAGGAGATCGAACTCGGGACTGTCCGGCGCGCGTGTGGCCGCCAGCGGATCGAAGCGGTGCTGATGGGCCATGTACGGCAGAATACTTCCAAGGCGCCGGTCGCGGGGCGGCAGGCGCCATCGAACACCGTGCACGGCACCGCCGCCGGGCACGCACCGCAGCGGACCACCCACCACGGAAGCGGGTCGAGCCTTGCCCAGTACTGACGGAACCGGCGCACGCCTGGTCATCGTGGGCGGCGGCGGCTTCCGGGTGCCGCTGGTCTACCGCGCACTTCTCGAGGGACCGTTCGCCGGGCTCGTGTCCGACGTCGTCCTGCTCGACGCGCTACCGGAGCGCGCGCACGCCGTCGCCCGGGTGCTCGGTGCGCTGCCGAAGCCCGCCGGCCGCCCGGCGCCGTCGGTGCGCGTGGAGTCCCGTCTCGAGGACGCGCTGCCAGGGGCGGACATCGTGTTCGCCGCGGTGCGGAGCGGCGGAGCGGAGGGCCGCATCCTCGACGAGCGCGTGGCCCTGGCCGCCGGCCTGCTGGGACAGGAGACCGTCGGAGCAGGCGGGATCTCCTACGCCCTGCGGTCCATCCCGGACATGATGCGTGTCGCCACCCTGATGCGCGACCATGCCCCCGACGCCTGGCTGATCAACTTCACGAACCCCGCGGGGATGGTCACCGAGGCGGTCTCGGCAGTCCTGGGCTCGCGGGTCGTCGGGATCTGCGATTCGGCGTCGGGCCTCGTGACGCGGGCCGCCCGGGCGGCCGGCGTGGACCTGCACGGCTCGCTCGCGGGCGTCGACTACGTCGGCCTGAACCATCTCGGCTGGCTCCGCGGCCTGGCCGCGGACGGGACCGACCGCCTTCCCGCACTCCTGGCCGATCCCGCGCGGCTCGCCGGCTTCGAGGAGGGACGCCTGTTCGGCCCGGACCTCCTGAGGACCCTCGGTGCCCTGCCCAACGAGTACCTGTTCTACTACTACTTCCACCGGGAGGCCCTGCGGTCCATCCGGAGTGCTGACAGGACGCGGGGGGAGATCCTCCGCGACCAGCAGCAGGACCTGTACCCGCGCCTGCTCGCCGCGGCGGAACCACTCGCCGTGTGGGAGGACGCCCGGCGGGAACGAGAGTCCGGCTACCTCGCCGAGGCGCGCGGCGAGGACGAACAGCGCGACGAGGCGGACCTCGCCGGCGGCGGGTACGAGCGCGTGGCCCTCGAGGTCATGCGCGCCCTGCTCACGGACCGCCGCGCGGAGCTCATCCTGAACGTCCGCAACGCGTCGACCTTCCCCGGGCTGCCTCCGGACGCCGTCGTGGAGGTCCCGTCCGTCGTCGACGGCTCGGGCGCCCGTCCACTGGCCGCCGCGCCGCTGACGCTGCACCAGCTCGGCCTCATGGCGGGCGTCAAGGCCGTGGAGCAGGACACCGTCCGGGCCGCGGTGCACGGGGACCGCGACTCGGCCCTTCGTGCACTCGCGGGCCATCCGCTGGTCGACTCGTTCCATTCCGCCGGGAGGGTCCTTGCAGGCTACGAGGAGGCGTTCCCCGCGCTGGGAGCGTCCTGGTCCGGCTGATGCCGACCGTCGGCGTGCATGCGGCGCCGCACCTCGTCCGCTCCCAGGGGCAGCAGGCCGGTGTCCGTCGTGGCCGCGATTCAGGAGAAGCCCGCCGCGCCGAGGATCGCCGCGCGTTCGGGCGTGCCCGCGTAGGCACCCGCCCGGATCCCCGCGACCCTGCAGGCGCCGATGATCCTCTCCAGCGGAGCGCGCTCCCCCGTGGACGCGAGGAGGTCGTCGACCTCCAGCCCGAGGGCGAGCGACAGATCGAACGGACCGACGAAGATCATGTCCACCCCGGGGACCGCGGCGATCCCCTCCACCGCCTCCAGGGCGCGGGCGGTCTCGATCATCACCGAACACAGCGGGACGGCGTGCCGTCCGCCGTCGGAGCCCGGCTGGTGGACCGGCCGGGCGCCGTGGAGCGGCCCCCAGCTCCTGGCCCCGAGGGGAGGGTAGTGGCTGGCGGCCACAGCCGCTTCGGCGTCGGCCACGGTGTCCACGAGGGGCACGACGACGCCGTCCGCGCCCGGCCGATGAGCGCGGCGTCACTGGCTGCGACCCGCACGAGCATCGGGGCGTCGCCCGCCGACCGCCGACCGAGGGTGTCCCGCAGCCCACGATCGTCGAAATGACCGTGCTGCGCGTCGAGGCCCACCCAGCCGAGGCCGGCCGCCGCCAGTGCGTTCGCGAGTCGGGGCTCGCCGAGGGTGGCCCACACGCCGAGCACCGGGTCGCGGCCAGGCATTCCGTCAGTCATCCCCCATTGTCACCCTCGACCGGGCTCGACGGCGCCGGGGTGGCACGCGGACCCGCGCTTCGGGGACGCGCCGGGGCGTCCCCGAAGCGCGTGCGTCCCCGGCCGGCGGGCGCCCCGCTTCCGCCCGCCGGCCCGATGACCGGGTCAGGCGTCCAGTGCCCGTGCCCAGAGGTTGATGTCCGAATCGACGGCGAACTCGTCGATCGCGTGCAGCTCCTCCGAGGTGAAGTCGAGGTTCTGCACGGCTGCCAGGCTGTCCTCCAGCTGGCGGACACTGGAGGCGCCGATGAGCGCCGACGTGATGGGTGAACCCTTGACCTGCGGACGCAGGATCCAGGCGATGGCCATCTGGGCGAGGCTCTGGCCGCGGCCCTCGGCGATCGCGTTCAGCCCCCGCACCCGGCGGAGGTTGTCCTCCGACAGGTGGTCCTCGGAGAGCGACTTCTGGGCGGCGGCGCGCGAGTCGGCGGGCACCCCGTCGAGGTAGCGGCTCGTCAGCAGGCCCTGCGCCAGCGGCGAGAAGGCGATCGATCCGGCGCCCGTGGCCTCGAGTGCCTCCGGCAGGTTCGGTTCCCCGTTCTCCACCCACCGGTTCAGCATCGAGTACGAGGGCTGGTGGATCAGCAGCGGCGTGCCGAGATCCGCCAGGATCGCGGCGGCCTGCAGGGTCCGCTCGGGCGAGTAGGACGAGATCCCGGCGTAGAGCGCCCGTCCGGAGCGCACCGCGGTGTCCAGCGCGCCCATCGTCTCCTCGAGCGGCGTCTCGGGGTCGGGGCGGTGGCTGTAGAAGATGTCCACGTAGTCCAGCCCCATGCGCTCGAGGGACTGGTCGAGGCTCGCCAGCAGGTACTTCCGGGAGCCGAAGTTGCCGTACGGGCCCGGCCACATGTCGTACCCGGCCTTGCTGGAGATCACGAGTTCGTCGCGGAACGGACGGAAGTCGTCCTTCAGGTGGCGGCCGAAGTTCGTCTCCGCGCTGCCGTAGGGCGGGCCGTAGTTGTTGGCGAGGTCGAAGTGGGTCACGCCGAGGTCGAACGCCCGGCGGAGGATGGCCCGCTGCGTGTCGAAGGGCTTGTCATCACCGAAGTTGTGCCACAGGCCCAGGGAGACGGCGGGAAGCTGCAGTCCGCTCCGTCCCACTCGGCGGTACGGCATCTTCTCATAACGGTCATCAGCGGGGTGGTAGGTCATCCCCTCATCCTAGGCGAGCGGACGCTGCTTCCCCCGGGGAGGCACGGTGGGGGCCAACGGGACCCGGAGCGGACCCGGAGGCGGCTCGGCCGATGAGCCCGGCCCCTTCCCCGCCGGGCGGATGGCGCGCACCGATTTGTTCCGCCCGCTGGCCTTGGCGGCGTAGAGCGCCTGGTCGGCCGCGGCGATCGCCGCGTCGAGATCGTAGTCCGCCGCTTCGACGGCGGCGACGCCGTAGCTCACGGTCGGCATCTCGAACCCGCCCGGCGTCGAGTGTCCCCGCAGGGCCATGCTCACGTCCCGCGTGATGTCCTCGCTCCTGGACACCGAGGCTCCGGGCAGCAGGAAGATGAACTCCTCGCCCCCGTACCGGCCCACGAGATCGGTGGAGCGGACCGTCTCGGCGCAGGCCGCGGCGAAGGCCCTGAGGACGGTGTCCCCCGCGGCATGGCCGTGGGTGTCGTTGACGCTCTTGAAGAAGTCGAGGTCAGCGAGGATCAGCGTCCCGGGCCGGTCCGTCCGGGCGAGCCGATCCGTCTGCACGGATGCGAGGTCGAGGAACCCCGAGCGGTTGAGCAGCCCCGTCAGCGCGTCCCGGTCGGCACGCGTGCGCAGGTCCGTGGCGATCTGCTCGGCACTCAGCGCCGCTGCGCTGAAGGACACGACGACGAGCAGCAGCATGGTGATCAGGGTGGTGATGCCCGAGCCGAAGTAGGTGGTGAAGGCGTACCCGTCCTGGCCGCCGGCCACGAAGGCGATGCACCGGCCCAGGTAGAGGAGCGCCAGGAAGCCGGAGGCGACCGCCAGCGGAGCCTGCACCCTGCTGTAGCTGCTGGGCAGCCGCCACAGCTCCCACGAGGCGAGTCCGATGGTCAGCGACATCATGCCGAGGAACACCGGACCACCGGACCACGTATTGGTGGCGGGGTTGTCGACCGCCGAGGCGAGCAGCGTCAGGAGCGGTGCCGCCGACAGCTGGAGCCAGGCCGGTTTGCTGGTCCGCAGGGTCCGGGCGCCCGCCCATACACTGACCGTCCCCAGGACCAGCAGCGTGTTGGACAGCGGGTTGGCCCACACCTGGTGCCCGGTACCGTCGAGCAGGTAGCCGGAGGATCCGATGAAGAAGAAGGCGACGGCGGCGCACCACCATGCGCTGTAGGCGGACCGGGTCTGGCGGAAGGCGACGGTGTAGAACAGCACGAAGAGGGTGATGGCGATGGCCCCGAAAGCCACCCGCAGTGTCGTGATGTCCAGGGTCATGGTGTTCCTGCCGCCTCGTGCCTTCCGGATCCCCGCACCCACGTGGGCGGGATCCGCCTCCCCTCGGGGAAGATCTCCCGCCCAGTATGCCGGAGTCCACCGACGGTTCGTCCCGCCGGGCGCCCCTCCTGTCGTAACCCTTGCAGAGTCCGCGGGCTACGCTGCGGCGAGGCTGAGGACGAGCGCTGCATGGGGCGGCAGCTGCACGGTGTCGGCCAGCAGCCCGACGCCGTCGACCGTGGACAGCAGGACCTCGGCGTCGGCCCCGCGCACCGGGACGGTCGCCATCGTGTCGGCCAGGTTCAGCACGACGGCGGTGCTGCCGCGGTGCAGGACGATCCAGCGGCTGTCCTCGTCGAACTCCACCGAGATGCTGCCGAAGTCGGGATCGCGCAGTTCGGGGCGCGAACGGCGCAGGCGGATGAGCTCACGATAGGTGGCGAGCAGTTCGGCGTGGTGACCCTGCTCCGCCTCGGCCCACTGAAGCTTCGCGGAGGCGAACGTCGCGGGATCCTGGGGGTTGGGCACGTCCTCAGGGCGCCAGCCCATGCGCTCGAACTCCTTGAGCCGCCCCTCGGCCGTGGCCCTGCCGAGTTCCGGTTCGGGGTGGGAGGTGAAGAAGGGCCAGGGCGTGGACGCCCCGTACTCCTCGCCCATGAAGAGCATCGGGGTGAACGGACCGAGGATGTTGAGCACGGCGGCCTGCGCGAGCTGTGCCGGGTTCAGGGAGGCGCTGATGCGGTCTCCGGCCGCCCTGTTGCCGATCTGGTCGTGGTTCTGGGTCGCGACGACCAGCTGGAGCGGCGAGACGCGGGACGGGTCGATCTCCCGGCCGTGGTGGCGTTCGCGGAACGACGAGTAGGTCCCGTTGTGGAAGAACCCCTTCTCGAGGACCTTCGCGAGTGCCCCGACCGAGTCGAAGTCGAGGTAGTACCCCTCGGTCTCCCCCGTGAGGTTGACGTGCACCGCGTGGTGGAAGTCGTCGCTCC
>NZ_CP024915.1:1825927-1825998 GCF_002953615.1 Arthrobacter agilis
ACTGGCCGGCCAGTCCGTACCCGCCGACGTCGCGGCCCTGGATGAGGCGCGGGTTGTTGAGGTCCGATTCC
>NZ_CP024915.1:1826098-1837815 GCF_002953615.1 Arthrobacter agilis
GCGATGAGGAACAGCGGCTTGCCGAGTTCCGCCGCGCACTCGTCGGTGCGCGTGCTGAACTCCTCGAGGATGTGCACGGCGCGCTCGTCGTGCAGGGCGTGCACGGCGTCGAGGCGGAGGCCGTCCACATGGTAGTCCCGGAACCACATGAGCAGGTTCTCGACCACGTACTCGCGGACCTCGTCCGACTGCGGTCCGTCGAGGTTCAGTGCGTCGCCCCACGTGTTGGAGAGGCCCTCCGTGAGGTAGGGGCCGAAGAGCCCGAGGTAGTTCCCGCTCGGGCCGAGGTGGTTGTGGACGACGTCCTGGATGACGCCGAGGCCCTTCCGGTGCGCGGCGTCCACGAAGCGCTGGTAGGCGGCCGGACCGCCGTAGGTCTCCTGGACCGCGTACCAGAGGACCCCGTCGTAGCCCCAGTTGTGGGTCCCGTTGAAGGCGTTGACGGGCAGGAGCTCCACGTACTGCACGCCGAGGTCCACGAGGTGGTCCAGCTTGCCGATCGCCGCGTCGAGCGTCCCTTCGGGGGTGAAGGTGCCGAGGTGCATCTCGTAGATGACGCCGCCGTTGAGGCCCGGCGACTGCCACGACTCGTCCTGCCAGTCGTGGGCGCCCGGGTCGAAGGTGCGGGAGAGCTGGTGGACGCCCTCGGGCTGGCGGCGCGAGCGCGGGTCGGGGACGGGGGTGTCGGAGCCGTCGACGAGGTACCCGTAGGAGACGTCGGACGACGACGGCGGGGCGTCCGACGGATGCCACCAGTCGCCCTCGCCACGGGTCATCGGGTACTCGGTGCCGTCGGCCACGAGCGTGAGGGACTCGGCGCGGGGCGCCCAGACGTCGAACGGTGATCTCATGATGCGTCCTCCTGGACCAGTAGCGCTGCGGGGAAGGTGGTGAAGAGATCGGCCGCGCGGACGGTGCCGCCCGCAACGGTGGCGCCGGTGAGCGCGCACGTGTAGGTGCCGGACGGGAGGTCCAGCGTGGTGTCCCCCCACCCGCCGCGCTGCTCGAGTCCGTAGGGCAGTCGCGTGATCAGGGTGACGGCACCCCCGCGGTCGAAGCCGAAGACGTGGTCCGCGGCCTCACCGGAGGACGGGATGGCGGTGTAGCCGGTGAACAGCTCGGAACGGTCCCGGCGGAGCTTCAGGGCGCGGGTCACCACGAGCAGCTTCGCTGCGGCGTCGGCACCGACCTGGGGCAGGGCGCCGAAGGCGAGGTCGGTGAGCACCTGACGGCGCGCGTCGTAGTCCACCTCCCGGCGGTTGTCGGGATCCACGAGCGAGGTGTCCCAGAACTCCGTGCCCTGGTAGACGTCGGGCACCCCCGGCATGGTCAGTTGGAGCAGCTTCAGGCCGATCGAGTTCGACCAGCCCGCCTGCTGGATCCGCGCGACGAGGCCCTCGATGACGGCGTTGACCGAGGCGTCGTCGAACGCCGCGTCGACGGCGGCATGCATGCCGCGCTCGAACTCCTCGTTCGGCGCCGTCCAGTGCGTACTCAGGTCGGCCTCGCGCGAGGCCTTCTCGGCGTAGGCGTGGGCGCGCTCGCGGCTCAGCGGCCATGCCCCGATCAGGGACTGCCAGAGCAGCGGCGCGAACGTCGGGTCGCCGATGGGCGCGAGGTCCTCGAGCCCCGACAGCACGTCGGTCCAGACCTCGGGCAGCTCGGACAGGACGGAGATCCGGGAGCGGGTGTCCTCGCTGCGCTTGGTGTCGTGCGTGCTGAGGGTGGTCATGGCCAGCGGGCTGTCCGTCTCCCGTTCGAGCAGCCGTCGGTGGAGTTCCAGCGGGTCGAGCGAGAAGATGGCCGGATCCGCGCCGACCTCGTTGAGGGAGACGAGCCGCGAGTACCGGTAGAACGCGGTGTCCTCGACGCCCTTCGCCATGACCATGCCGGAGGTCTGCTGGAAGCGGCGGGCCAGTTCCGTCAGCTTCCCTGGACCGCCGTCGAGGAACGGATCGAGCAGCGGGTGGAGCGCGGTGATGGTGTCCGCGAGGTCCGGCCGGCGCACCTGCGCGTCCCGCACCGCCTCGGCGAGGTACTCCGAGCCACCCGGGAGGTAGCTGCGGTAGACCGGGAAGCAGGTCAGCAGTTCGGCGATCGCGTCCGCCGCGGCCTCCGGATCGAGGCCCGCGTCCGCCGGGACGAGCCGCGTGAGCCGCAGCACCTCGGAGCGGAGGATGCCGTCGGCGATGCCGCGCTTGGTGCCGTGGATCATCTCGTGGAACGGATCCACGGGCACGGACGCCGTGAGGGCGTGCTCGCCCGCCGGGTCCGTGAAGAGCCGGTCGATGTCGGCGAGGGCGTCGTAGCCGGTGGTTCCCTCCGTGGCCCAGTCCTCCGGCATCTTCTCCCCGGGCTCGAGGATCTTCTCCACGAGCACGTACGCGCCGCCGGTCAGGGTACGGAGATCGTCCAGGTAGCCCTTGGGATCCGCGAGTCCGTCCGGGTGGTCGATGCGCAGGCCGTCCACGAGGCCCTCGTCGAACCACCGCTTCACCTCGCTGTGGCTCTCCTCGAACACCCACGGCACCTCGACGCGCAGGCCCGCGAGCGTGTTCACGCCGAAGAAGCGCCGGTAGTTCAGCTCGCTGTCGGCGCGGCGCCAGTTCACGAGCTCGTAGTGCTGGCGCTCGTGGACCTCGGCTCCGGTGTCACCCGGATGCGCTGTCCCTTCGGCGATCGGGTACCGGTTGTCGTAGTAGTGCAGTTCGCCGTCGACGACGGTGAGCTGGTCCAGCTCGCCGTCGCCGTCGCCGAGCACCGGTACCCGGATCCGTCCGTGGTTGGCGTCCCAGTCGACGTCGAACGCCTCCGCCATGCGGGAGGAGGGTCCCTCCTTCAGCAGCTGCCACCACCAGGCGTTGTCGGCGGGCGTCTCGATGCCCATGTGGTTGGGGACGATGTCGACGAGCACGCCCATCCCCGCGGCCCGGGCGGCCTCGCTGAGTGCCGCGAGGCCGCCGGGACCACCCCGGTCGGGGTCGACGGCGGTGGGATCGGTCACGTCGTAGCCGTGGCCCGATCCCTTCTCCGCCGTGAGGATCGGCGACAGGTACACCCAGTCCACCCCGAGGTCGTGCAGGTACGGCACCAGGGCCGCGGCCCGATGCAGGTCGAACCCGCTCCGGATCTGCAGCCGGTAGGTCGATTTCGGTGTCAACACGTGGAAGTCCTCCTGGGACGGGGGTGGGTGTACCTGTCGGGGTGGTGCTAGGGGGTGCCGGTCTTGGCGGTGACCTCGTTGGCGAGGATCGCCAGGGACGCCGCGACGGAATGGTCAGCGTCCTCGACCTCCGTGTGCGCCCGCAGGACCACCATGGACTTCGCCTCGATCGAGATCGTGGCGCCGGCCGGGATGGCCTCGCTGTCCGCGTACTTGCCGGCGGTGTCGATCACTTCGTCCCAGGAGGTCCCGTACTCGTCGGAGGGGATCGTGAAGTCCACGGCCTCGTCATGGGCGTTGAAGTACAGCAGGAAGTTGGCGTCGACGATCCGCTGTCCGCGCGCGTCACGGCCCTGGATGCCCTGGCCGTTGAGGAAGACCCCGATCGAGCGGCCGAAGCCGCTGTTCCAGTCCTCGGGCGCCATCAGCTCGCCGGACGTGTCGAGCCACACGATGTCCGGCAGCGCCTCGCCCTCGCCGCGGCGCACGGGGCGCCCGTCGAAGAACCGGCGACGGCGGAACGTGGGGTGCTCGGACCGCAGGCGGTTGACGGCCGCGGTGAATTCGAGCAACGGCTGGTCCATCTTGTCCCAGTGCACCCAGCTCAGTTCGGAGTCCTGGCAGTAGGTGTTGTTGTTGCCCTCCTGCGTCCGGCCCAGTTCGTCGCCGTGGAGCAGCATCGGGACGCCCTGCGAGAGCAGGAGGGTCGCGATGAAGTTGCGCTGCTGCCGCACGCGGATGGCGAGCACCTCGGGATCGTCCGTCGGTCCCTCGACGCCGCCGTTCCAGGAACGGTTGTGCGACTCGCCGTCGTTGTTGTCCTCGCCGTTGGCCTCGTTGTGCTTCTCGTTGTAGGACACGAGGTCGCGCAGCGTGAAGCCGTCATGGGCCGTGACGAAGTTGATGGACGCGACGGGGCGGCGCATCGAGTGCTCGTAGAGATCCGCCGAACCGGTGAGGCGCGAGGCGAACTCGCCGATGCTCGAGGGCTCTCCGCGCCAGAAGTCGCGGACCGTGTCGCGGTACTTGCCGTTCCACTCCGTCCACTGCGGCGGGAAGTTGCCCACCTGGTAGCCGCCGGGACCGACGTCCCAGGGCTCGGCGATGAGCTTGACCTGCGAGACGATCGGATCCTGCTGCACGAGTTCGAAGAAGGCCGAGAGGCGGTCCACCTCGTAGAACTCACGGGCGAGGGCCGAGGCGAGGTCGAAGCGGAAGCCGTCGACGTGCATCTCCGTGACCCAGTAGCGCAGCGAGTCCATGAGCAGCTGCAGGGAGTGCGGGTTGCCGACATTGAGCGAGTTGCCCGTGCCGGTGGTGTCCATGTAGTACTGCTTGTCGTCCTCGACCAGGCGGTAGTAGGACGCGTTGTCGATGCCGCGCATCGAGATCGTGGGACCCATGTGGTTGCCCTCGGCCGTGTGGTTGTAGACCACGTCGAGGATGACCTCGATACCGGCGAGGTGGAGTTCGCGCACCATGGCCTTGAACTCCTGGACCTGCTCGCCCTGGTCACCGGTGGAGGTGTACTTGTTGTGCGGGGCGAAGAAGCCGATGGTGTTGTAGCCCCAGTAGTTCGACAGGCCCTTCTCCTGCAGCGTGCTGTCGTTGACGAACTGGTGCACGGGCATCAGCTCGATCGCCGTGACCCCGAGCTTCTGCAGGTGTGCGATCACGGAGGGGTGCGCGATGCCCGCGTAGGTGCCGCGCTGCTCCTCCGGGACATCCGGGTGCAGCTGCGTGAGTCCCTTGACGTGGGCCTCGTAGATGACGGACTGGTGGTACGGCGTGCGCGGCATGCGGTCGCCGTCCCAGTTGAAGAACGGGTTCACGACGACGCCGAGCATCATGTGCGCCGCGGAGTCCTCGTCGTTGACGGAGTGCTCGTCACCGAAGTTGTAGCCGAACAGGGCCTGGTCCCAGTCGAGGTCGCCGGCGATCGCCTTGGCGTAGGGGTCCAGGAGGAGTTTGTTCGGGTTGCAGCGGTGACCCTCGGCCGGGTTGTTGGGGCCGTGCACCCGGTAGCCGTACTTCTGTCCGGGAGTCACCTGGGGGAGGTAGCCGTGCCAGACGTAGCCGTCCACCTCCTTGAGCTCGATACGGGTTTCCGTGCCGTCGTCGTCGAAGAGACAGAGGACCACCAGGTCCGCCACCTCGCTGTACAGCGCGAAGTTCGTTCCCGTGCCGTCATAGGTCGCGCCGAGGGGATACGCGTCGCCGGGCCATAGTTCCATGAGTTCTCCTTGATGTCTTCTGCCGTGGGCGCCTCGGGGGCGGCCACGGCGATACTCGCGGTCGTCGGGGTCCTCGGACCCCGATCTCCTGCTTCATGCATAGCGCATTCGTCTGTCGTACTGGTTAACCGTGTCGCTCACATCGCTAGGCGACGCTCCTCGAGGAGGTCCGCGACGACCGCTCCGATGTCGCCGGGAAGATCCGAGACCACCACCGGCCCACGGCGTGCCGCCCGACGGCCGGCGCGGCCGTGGATCAGCGCGCCGGCTGCGGCGACGGCGGCCCACAGGTCCACCGGGTCCACGCCGATGCGTTCCGCCGCGCCGTCGTCCTCCGCGAGCGTCGCGGCGAGTGCCCCGACGATCCCGGAGAGCGTGTCCCCGGAACCCGCCGTGGCGAGCCAGGGGGTGGCGTCCGCCTGCACGAACAGCGCGCCGGAGGGGGCCGCGACGATCGTCGTGAACCCCTTGAGCAGGACGGTGGCGCCCGTGGCCTCGGCGGCCCTCAGCGCGAAGTGTGCGGGTTCGGCCTCGATCGCGGATCGTTCCGCCTCGACGCCGCGCGCGGCGAGCACCTCGCGCAGCTCTCCCGCGTGGGGCGTCAGGATGACCTGGGGTCCCACGCGCTCCGGTACCTCGGTGAGCGCACCGGCGTCGACGACGACCGGCAGTCCCGAGGTGATGGCGTCGCGGGCGCGTGTGCGCTGGTCGTCGTCGTCGACGGCTCCGGGACCCACCAGCCAGGCCTGGGAGCGGGCCTCCGCGACGGGGCCGGTGGAGGCCACCGCCTCGGGGTTCCGCTGGTGGATCAGCGCCGCGACGGCGGGCGGTCCGAGGTAGCGCACCATGCCGACGCCGGTGGCGAGGGCCGCGCCGACCGCGAGTGCTGCTGCCCCCGGGTAGCGGATGGACCCGGCGGCGACACCGAGGACGCCGCGCGAGTACTTGTGGTCCCGGGCACCCGGGACGCGGAGCAGCGCGGCGGCGTCGGCATCGAGCAGGGTGCGTGCCGCAGGCGGGAACGGGGCGAGGTCGAGGCCGATGTCGACGACGTGCAGTTGACCGGCCGCCACGGCACCGTCGCCGATGAGGAGCCCGGGCTTCGCGGCCCCGAAGGTGACGGTCGCGTCGGCGGCGAGGACCGGACCCTGGACGAGTCCCGTGTCGACCCCGATCCCGCTGGGCAGGTCGCAGGCGACGACGAGCGCGGAGCGGGCCGCGCGGGGCCCGGCCGCCGCGTCGATCGCCCGGACGAGGTCCGCGGCCGTGCCCCGGAGCCCTCCGCTCGCACCGGTGCCGAGGATGCCGTCGATGACGACGTCGGCCGCTGCGGCGTGCGCTGCGAGGTCGGAGACGTCGGCGCCGTCGAGGCGGACGGTGGTACCGCCGGCCCGGACGAAGGCGTCGAGGGCGTCGGCGTGCACGCGCTCGGAGGTGAGGACCGCCGTCGCACCGACCCCCCGGCGCAGGAGCCGCTCCCCCGCGTACAGGGCGTCCGCTCCGTTGTTGCCGCTGCCGGCGAGCACGACGGCGGTGGCTCCGTAGGTGCCGCGGCCGGCGTCGCGCAGCAGCCCCAGCACCACGCCGAACAGGCCGTGGGCAGCCCGCTGCATGAGGGTGTCCCCCTGGCCGGCGTCGATGAGGGGTGCCTCCGCAGCGCGGACGTCACCCCCGGAAAAGGCGTTGAGCATATGATCGAGCTTAGCGGTAAGCCGACAGATAATCAGTACGGTTACTATTCGCCGGCCGAGGTGGCGCGGCCCTCCGCCACCACCATGGCCGTCGCGAGGCCGCCGTCGTGGCTGATCGACAGGTGCCATGTCTCGACGCCCCGGGCACGTGCCGCGGCCGCGACCGTCGCCTCGACGACGACGGAGGGGGCACCGGCGTCATCGACCGCGATGGTGCAGTGCTGCCAGTTCATGCCCACGGGTGCACCGAGGGCCTTGGCGATGGCCTCCTTGGCGGCGAAGCGCGCAGCGAGTGAACGGGTGTTGAGCCCGCGCTCGGCCGGGACGAAGAGCCGCTCCACCAGGGCGGGGGTCCGCTCGAGCTGCTGACGGAAGCGTTCGATGTCGACGACGTCGACCCCGATGCCGACGATCACGCCGCACGCCCGACAGGTGCCGCCACGGGAGTCCGCGGCGGCACCGGGACGGCACTACTCAACCGTGACCGACTTCGCCAGGTTGCGCGGCTGGTCGACGTCGTAGCCCTTGGCGCTGGCGAGGGCGAGCGCGAAGATCTGCAGCGGGACCGTGGTGAGCAGCGGTGCGAGGAGCGTCGGCGACGCCGGCACGTAGAAGACGTGCTCCGAGTAGGCCTCCACGGAGGTGTCGCCCTCCTCCGCGATGACGATCGTCACGGCACCGCGCGCTCGGATCTCCTGGACGTTGGAGACCACCTTGGCATGCAGCGAGTCGCGGGCGGTCGACGACGGCATGACCACGACGACGGGCTGGCCCTCCTCGATGAGCGCGATCGGTCCGTGCTTGAGCTCGCCGGCGGCGAACCCCTCGGCGTGGATGTACGCGAGCTCCTTGAGCTTGAGCGCGCCCTCCATGGCCACGGGGAAGCCCACGTGGCGGCCCAGGAACAGCACGGACTTCGCGTTGGACATGTCCGCGCCGAGCTGCTTGATCTTGTCGGCATCGTCGAGGATGGACTGGATCTTGGCGGGGATGGTCGAGAGGTCCGCGAGGACGTCGGCGATCTCGTCGCGGTACTTGTTGCCGCGCAGCTGTGCGAGGTAGAGGCCGAGCAGGTACGCCGCGGTGATCTGGGCGAGGAACGCCTTGGTGGAGGCGACGGCGATCTCCGGGCCGGCGTGCGTGTACAGCACGGCGTCCGATTCGCGCGGGATCGTGGAGCCGTTGGTGTTGCAGATCGCCACGACCTTGGCGCCCTGCTCCCGGGCGTATCGCACGGCCATGAGGGTGTCCATGGTCTCGCCGGACTGCGAGATGGCGACCACGAGGGTCTTCTCGTTCACGATCGGGTCGCGATAGCGGAATTCGTGGGAGAGCTCGACCTCGGTCGGGATCCGGCACCAGTGCTCGATCGCGTACTTGGCGACCTGACCGGCATAGGCCGAGGTACCGCACGCCAGCACCACGATCTTGTCGACGGAGCGCAGGATGGACTCGTCGATGCGCAGCTCGTCGAGCACGAGGTTGCCGGAGACGTCCGACCGGCCGAGGAGCGTCTGTCCGACGGCGTCGGGCTGGTCGTGGATCTCCTTCTCCATGAAGGACTCGAAGCCGCCCTTCTCCGCCGCCGCGGCGTCCCAGCTGACGTGGAACTCGGTGCCCTCGGCGGGCGCGCCGAAGAAGTCGGTGATCGCGACGTCGTCGGGCGTGATGGTGACGATCTGGTCCTGGCCGAGCTCGACGGCGCGGCGCGTGAAGTCGATGAAGCCCGAGACGTCGGAGCCTAGGAAGTTCTCGCCGTCGCCCAGTCCGACGACGAGCGGGGAGTTGCGGCGGCCGGCGACGACGGTGCCGGGCTGGTCCTGGTGGATAGCGAGCAGGGTGAAGGCACCCTCGAGGCGCTGGCAGGCCTGCTGCAGGGCCAGGGTGAGGAGGTCGCCCTGGGCGCCGCTGTCGACGAGCCTGCGGTACAGGAGGCCCACGAGCCCTGCCGCGACCTCGGTGTCCGTGTCGGAGAGGAAGGTGAGGCCCTCACCGGTCAGTTCCGCCTTCAGCTCGGCGTAGTTCTCGATGATGCCGTTGTGGATCAGGGCCAGCCGGCCGCCGTCGGCCAGGTGCGGGTGCGCGTTCTGGTCGGTGGGTCCGCCGTGGGTCGCCCACCGCGTGTGGCCGATGCCGGTCAGCGAGCGCGGCAGCGGGTCGGCGGCCAGTTCGTCGATGAGGTTGGTGAGCTTGCCGGCCTTCTTGCGCGACTCGATGCCGGCCGGGGTGATCACGGCGACGCCCGCGGAGTCGTACCCGCGGTACTCGAGCCGCCGCAGCCCCTCCATGACGACGTCGAGCGCGCCGTGCTGCGCTTCGGATGATTCCTGCCCGAACGCCGGGGCGACTGAGTCAAGCGCCGACGATCCCTGGCCGTGGTCCCGGCCTACATACCCCACAATTCCACACATGCCTCCAATCGTACCGGTGGCAGGATTGGTTAATGCGCAGGCCACCGGGCAGAATCGTCGGGTGAGTGACAGAAGCACGGGTACGCAGCAGGCCACCAGTGCCGAATCCTTCACACCGTTCGTCGAGCTGGACCGGCCCATGTGGTCACGTCTGTCCCATGAGATCGAGAGTCCGCTCAACATGGAGGACGTGCAGCGCCTGCGCGGACTCGGGGACGCACTGAACCTCGACGAGGTGCGCGAGGTCTACCTCCCGCTCTCCCGCCTGCTCAACCTCTACATCGCCGCGGCGGGTCAACTGCACGCGGCCACGAACACGTTCCTCGGCGAGACGACCACCAGGACCCCGTTCGTGATCGGCGTCGCCGGTTCCGTGGCGGTGGGCAAGTCGACGACGGCGAGGGTGCTCCGCGAGCTCCTGCGGCGCTGGCCGGACACCCCCGACGTGGAGCTCATCACCACGGACGGTTTTCTCTACCCCAACGCCGAACTCGAACGGCGCGGCCTGATGCAGCGCAAGGGCTTCCCCGAGTCCTACGACCGCCGCCGGCTGCTCCGCTTCGTCAGCGAGGTCAAGAGCGGCGCGGCCGAGGTGACCGCACCCTGGTACTCCCACCTCACCTACGACATCGTCCCGGGCCGGGAAGTGGTGGTGCGGCGGCCGGACGTCCTGATCGTGGAGGGCCTCAACGTCCTCGCCCCGGCACGGCCGCGACCCGACGGCATCACGGGCCTGGCGCTCAGCGACTTCTTCGACTTCTCGATCTACGTGGATGCGAAGACCGCCCATATCGAGCAGTGGTACATCGACCGCTTCCAGTCGCTGCGGTCCGGGGCGTTCGCCGACCCCGAGTCCTACTTCCACCGGTACGCGAACCTGACGGACGAGGAGGCACGGCAGACCGCCAAGGGCATCTGGGAGCGGATCAACGAGCCCAACCTGCTGGCCAACGTGCTGCCGACACGCGGACGGGCGCAACTCGTCCTCACGAAGGACGCCGACCACTCGATCCGCCGCATGCTCCTGCGGAAGACCTGACCGTGCGCCTCGTGCCGGGCGCGGCGATGGTGCTCCTGCTGGCACTCTCCGCATGCTCGGCCCCCGCTCCGGAGCCGGCGGCGGCGACCCCCAGGTCGATCACGGCGGCACCGCCACCGGACGCTGCCGCCGAGATCCCCTCCCCCGGCGACCTACCGGCCCCGGCCCAGCGTGAGCCAGCGCCCGCTGCATCGGATGCGGCGCCGGGCCCGACCCCGGCGGCTGCTGCCCGGCACGCCGATCCCGGCGCCGTCGACCTGGTGGTGAACAAGCGGCGTCCCCTGGTGCCGCTGGACTACGTCCCCGCCGACCTGCGCCTGCCCGAGGTGGCGACCGCCACCGACAGGGCGCTCCTGCGTCCCGACACGGCCACGGCGGTGGAGGGGATGTTCGCGGCAGCCGCGGCCGAGGGCGTCGGGCTGGTCCTGGTCAGCGGCTACCGCTCGTTCGCCGACCAGGACTCGACGTACACGTACTGGGTGGGTGAGTACGGTGATCCTGCAGCGGCGGACACGGTGTCGGCCCGCCCCGGTTATTCGGAGCACCAGACGGGTCTCGCGTTCGACATCGGCCAGGCGGACGGGGCGTGCACGCTCGTGCTGTGCTTCCGCGACACGCCGGCCGCGCAGTGGGCTGCGGAGCATGCCGCGGACTTCGGGCTGATCCTCCGCTATCCGCTGGGGTTCCACGAGATCACCGGCTTCTCGGCGGAGTCCTGGCACTTCCGCTACGTCGGCAGGGACGTGGCCCTGGCGATGAAGGCCGCCGGGACGCAGACCCTCGAGGAGCACTACGGGCTGCCGGCGGCGCCGTCCTACTGACGTCCCTCCGGTCGGCAGGACGGCATCCCGCTCAGGGCATGGCCGGTAGCCGCACGCCGGTCTCCGCTGCCAGCGCCGCCATCAGACGGTCCTGGAAGGCCCTGTCGTGGACAGCCTCGTGCGGCCGCCGCTGCTGCCGGTGGAACCAGTAGCCGCCGCTCGTGAGTGCGTCGGGGTGGTCGCTCGTCGCGAGCCACACCTGCGTCCGGTGGCCGAGCTCGAGATCGTCCGGCGCATCGGGGCCGCCCATGCGGGTGGGGACCCATCCCGGGTCGACCGCGTGGGCGACCAGGTCGGGCCGCAGCCGGGCCAGCGCGGCGACGAACGTCGTGAGGAAGAGCTTGCTGTCCCCGTACGA
>NZ_CP024915.1:1837915-1837988 GCF_002953615.1 Arthrobacter agilis
CTGCTCCAGCTTGGAGCCGGTGAGCGCTACCTTCTCTGCGTTGATGATGATGACGAAATCGCCCATGTCGATA
>NZ_CP024915.1:1838088-1849478 GCF_002953615.1 Arthrobacter agilis
TGGGGGGCAAAGGTCGGCTTGTGCTTTCCGCGCAGCAGTGTTGCGGTCTGGCTGGCAAGACGGCCTAGGACTACGTCAGTGGCGTCGATGACGTGCCACTGGCGGGAGATATCGCCTGGCTTCGGGGTGTACGTACGCACGGTGTTGGCCTTCGTTTCTATTTCGGTGTCGCCCACATCCACGGAGATCTCCGTGCCCGCGGGCTCAGCTTATTCATGCGCTACCGGAACTTCAGGTGAGGGCTGAAATACGACCAGTTATCCCGTAAATCTCGGCTCCGCCCCCGGGCCAGGTGGTTCTGCAACTGAACCGCTCCGTGGGGCGCAGACGTATCGAGCTGGGATACGCACAACGACTACCAAGGTTATCCTGCGCCGTGCCCCAGGTCAAAATGGCCTGCTCCTTCGCCCGTCCGTCGGTTCGCCGGCCGGCGATGCTGCCCAGGCGGCGGCCCGGACTCGAGTTTGCCGGCGTGCGACGCCGCGCCAGCGAACCCGCAGGAAACGGGACAAGGACCGCCAACGGGCAGGGCGAGCGCAGGTTCTGCGCATGCCAGGTACAGGATTGCGTCGATTCTCTCAGGATCGGATCAACTACCGATTCTGCAGGGATTCGGTTGCTAGCTTTCTGGCAGTGCTGGCGCTGGGTCAGCCGTACTTCCGTCCCCTCAGGAGTTTCATCATGATCGCTCACCTCGCAGCTAGCCTGCACACCCTCGGTTTCACCGTCCAGTCCCGCCTCCGCCGTGAGGAGACCGGCGCCACCGCCGTCGAGTACGGCATCATGGTCGCCCTCATCGCTGTCGTCCTTCTGGTCGGCGTCGGGCTGTTCGGCACCCAGCTGAACACCTTCTTCAACGGCCTTGCCACCAAGCTCAAGCTCACCACTACGTAACCTCCACTCGTCACACAGCGCTTGCACCGATGCATTGACACGGTTCGCGCTCTGCACAGTACGAAGAGCGGCGGCATCACACCGAGGCCGCTGCTCTTCCTGTCGTTAGGAAAACTGATGAGTCGTTCAGGGTCTGAGAGGGGATCCGTCGCTGTGGAGATGGCCATCCTCCTTCCTGTACTCATCCTTCTCCTGATTGGCACGATGGAGTTCGGGCGGGCATTGAACACCCAGGCCGTGCTGAATCAGGCGGCACGCGAAAGTGTTCGAGTGGTCGCGATTTCTGGTAACACTGCTGCCGGGAGTGCCAAAGCTGTAGCCTCAGCGCCGACGCTCAACCCCGCACTGGGCCCGGCCAATATCACGATCGAGAACTGTGCCTCCAGTGCAAGCACGACAAATCCGTCGGCGAGCGTTACCATCCGCTACGACTTGGGAACCCTCACCGGATTAGTCGGACCCTTCACGATCAGCGCTACTGCGGTCATGCTGTGCGGAGGATAACCGGCATGGCGAATAACCCAGTCCTCAGCCAGGAACGGGGTGGGGTGAGTGTCCTGGTGGCCCTACTCATGGTCGTCCTCCTCGGTTTCAGCGCCCTCGCAGTCGATGTCGCATTCGTCTATTCGGAGAGAACGCAGTTGCAGAACGGAGCCGACGCGAGTGCCCTCGCAGTCGCTCAGAAGTGCGCACTGAACACGAGTGACGTTGACTGTCGTTCGACGGCGCCCCTCGCGAAAAGCCTCGCGAACAGCAATGCCGTAGACGCCAAAAGCAACGTCAAGAACGTCGTCATAAGCGTTGCCGACCGCAAGGTCACGGTCTCGACAGGTGCGCTGGAAGATGGGCAAGCTCCCAATCGGGTGTCACTGATTTTCGCCAACGCCCTCGGCGTCGGGTCCAGTGAGGTGACGGCAACCTCAAGCGCTGAATGGGGTAGCCCCGTCGCGGGCCCCGCACCATTTCCCATCGTCTTCTCCGAATGTGAACTCAAGGACGGGTCCGGCTGGCAGGTAGTCGAATTCCGGAAGAAAGCCGACTCGACTCCTGCCTGTGCCGGCGGTCCTCCCGGCGGGTTCGGCAGTCTCAATTCGACGCCCGGGAAGTGCGAGGCTCTCGTCGATATCACGAAGAGCGCCTCGGGCAGCAACACCGGTAACACCGGGGCGCCCTTCAACTGCGTGGGGTTGCTCACGGAATGGCGCTCCAAGATCGAAGCGGGCACCCCTCCCATCGGCCTCTTCCCTATTTACGACCAGGTCAGCGACAGTGGATCGAACGCCGTGTACCACCTCATCGGTTTTGCGGCCTTCGAAGTGCACGGGTGGAAGTTCAAGCAGGAAGGCAGTTCTGTCTTCCCGGACTCCTTCCGCGACAACTACTACCCGGGCTACAGGTGCAGCTCCACGCAATGCATCGGGATCATCGGGAAATTCGTCAAGATGGTGTCCCTTGATGATGCCTACAAGCTCGGCTCTTACGACCCGATGATGGGCACAGCCGTCGTCCGACTCACCCTCGAGGAAGCAACACCATGAAATCCCGTCTCTTGGCCGGCGTAGCCGCCGTCGTCCTCGCTCTCGTGGGAGCCATGATGCTCTACAGCTATACGCAGGGCGCCGAGGCCCGCGCCATCGAGGGCCTCGAACCCGTCGATGTGCTGGTCGTGGCTACTGCCGTTCCGGCCGGCACGCCATCGGAAGAGCTCCTGCCCTTCCTCACCACTCAGAGCCTGCCCGCAACCGCGGTCAGCGGCTCCGCGCTCAAAGACCTCGATTCTTCTGCGGGTAAGGTCACCGCAGTCGATCTGGTGGTGGGTGAACAGCTGCTGACCGAGCGGCTGGTGGAACTGGACGACGCGGACTTGACGGGACGACCTGCTGTACCTGAGGGACTACAGGAGGTCTCGTTCGGCGTCGAACCCCACCGCGCGGTCGGCGGGAGCATCGCCCCTGGAGATACCGTCGGCATCTTCATTTCCATGGATCCGGGAGTGCGACCGGCTGGTTCTGAGCTGGAGTCGACTCAGTTGGTTCTGCACAAAGTGCTAGTCACGGCCGTGCAGCGTGCCGCCGTCGAAGCCGAGATCGATCCGGCAGCCCCGCCGGAAGAACAGGCCCGTGCACAAGCCGAGGCGCTTCCATCCGGCTCGCTGCTCTTGACCGTCGCCGTCACGGAGGACCAAGCAACCCGACTCGTCTTCGGCAACGAGTTCGGCTTGGTCTGGCTCAGCAAGGAACCGACCACAGCAACGGAAAGCCCTGAACCCATCACTATCGGAAACAAGGACCTGTACCGATGAGCAGATTCGTCCTGATCACCCCCAGTTCCGAGTTCGAACAGAAGTTGCGCCTTGCCGTCGCCGGTGGCTTGCAGGGCCATGTGAAGAGCCTGCCTGCGAGCACATTGTCCGGAGGGTCGGACGCCGTCCTCGATCAGCTGGCGCTCGAGCGGCCCGAGGTCCTGGTCTTCGGACCAGGCATCGCCATGGAGGACGCTCTCCGTCTGGCGGTCATCGTGGATGTGAAGTTCCCCGAGATCAGCGTCGTCCTCGTTCATGAAGACCACCCTGACCTGGCCCTTCAGGCGATGCGTGCCGGAGTCCGGGACATCCTCAGCCCTCTGTCCGACATCGCGAGCATACGAGCGCAGTTGGAACGCGCCTGCCAGGCCTTCGCGACCCGGCAGCGCTCCGACAGTCAGTCGCCCCGCGAGCAGCAGAGCGGACTGGTCATCGGCGTTTTCTCACCCAAGGGAGGCGTCGGCAAGACCACAATCGCCACCAACCTCGCGGTCGGTCTCGGCAAGATCGCCCCGATGAGCGTCGTCCTCGTCGACCTCGACCTGCAGTTCGGCGATGTGGGCATGAGCCTCTACCTGAATCCCGAATACTCGGTGCTCGACGCCGTCTCGAGCGCCGCCACACAGGATTCGATGGTGCTCAAGGCCTTTTTGACCGCGCACCCCTCGGGTATTTATGCGTTGTGCGCCCCTCGCAATCCCGCCGATGCCGATCGGATCTCCTCCGAGCAGATCACGCGCCTCATCCAGCAGTTGGCGCTCGAATTCCGCTACGTGGTCGTCGACACCGGTCCCGGGCTCACAGAACCGAGCCTCGCCGCTCTGGAGCAGTGCACGGACGCCGTATGGGTCACCGGGATGGACGTGCCAAGCGTCCGCGGTCTACGCACCGGGCTCGACGTCCTCCACCAGCTCAACCTGATGCCCGAGACCCGCCACGTCGTCCTCAACTTCGCCGACACCAGGACCGGGCTCTCCGTCCAGGACATCGAGGCGACCCTCGCCGCTCCCGTCGACGTGTCCATCCCACGCTCGCGCGGGATCACCCTTGCAACGAACCGCGGCGTCCCCCTGTTGCAGGACAAGGTCCGCGACCCCGCGACGAAGAGCCTCAACGATCTGGTGCAACGCTTCGACCACGCGTGGCGCTCCAAGTCGCAGCGCAAGCTCCACCGCCGCGTGGTGGTCCGGTGAATCTCGCCGCCCGGATTCAGGCAGCGGGGATCTCCCCCACCCCCGTAACCATCGAATCGGCACCCACCGTAACAACGGAGGAGCCCCGCTCGGCCGCGCCCGCTCCTGCATCGATCCCTGACGCCCCGGAGAAGCCCGGGACGGCGAAGGTCGACGTCTTCGCCGGCCTCAAGCAACGTGCTGCGTCCGCGCTCTTCGAACGCATGGGTGTACGCGCCAGCGACACGTCCATCACGGAGGAGGATCTCAAAGCAATTGCCCGCGAGGAACTCAGCCAGATCATCGATGCCGAGCAGGTACCGCTCAGCCCCGACGAGCGACGCCGTCTGATTCGCGATGTTGCGGACGACGTCCTGGGGTTCGGACCCCTTCAGCGGCTCCTCGACGACCCCTCGGTCACCGAGATCATGGTCAACCGGATGGATCAGATCTACGTCGAGCAGCAGGGCAAGCTGACCTTGAGCGATTCCCGGTTCAGCTCGGAGGAACACCTGCGGCGGGTGATAGAGCGCATCGTCTCGAAGGTCGGCCGCCGCATCGACGAGTCATCACCTTTCGTCGATGCGCGCCTGGAGGACGGCTCACGCGTCAACGCGGTCATCCCCCCGCTGGCAGTCAATGGGTCCTCCCTCACCATCCGAAAATTCAGCAAGGTTCCGCTGACGGTCCAGAACCTCATCGACTTCGGTACCCTGACACCGGAGATGGCTGAACTGCTCGACGCCTGCGTCAAGGCGAAGCTCAACATCATCGTCTCGGGCGGCACCGGTACCGGAAAGACGACACTGCTCAACGTGCTGTCCTCGTTCCTGCCCGAAGGTGATCGCATCGTTACCATCGAGGACGCTGTCGAGCTACAGATCCAGCAGCAGCACGTCGTGCGCCTCGAAAGCCGACCTCCCAATACCGAGGGCAAGGGTGCGGTCACAATCCGCGACCTGGTCCGCAACTCACTCCGTATGCGGCCCGATCGCATAGTCATCGGCGAGGTGCGTGGGGGCGAGTCACTGGACATGCTTCAGGCAATGAACACGGGCCATGACGGCTCCCTTTCCACCGTGCATGCCAACTCGCCCCGGGACGCTGTCGCACGCCTTGAGACCCTCGTGCTGATGGCGGGCATGGACCTGCCGCTGCGGGCCATACGCGAGCAGTTGGCCTCCGCCGTTCACCTTGTGGTCCAGATCTCGAGACTGCGCGACGGCACGCGTCGCATCACGCACGTCACCGAGGTGCAGGGCATGGAAGGTGACGTCGTCACGCTTCAGGATGCCTTCGTCTTCGACTACTCCGCAGGCACGGACCAGAAAGGCCGTTTCCTCGGGAAGCCCGTGCCGACCGGCATCCGCCCGCGCTTCATGGAGCGTTTCGAGGACATGGGCATCACGGTGTCCCCTGCGGTCTTCGGCGCATCTCCCTCGCGCGGGAGGTAAGCGCATGACAGTCCTGCTCATGGCCGGGTTCACGCTGCTGCTCGGCGCGATCGCGCTCGGCCTTGTCGCCGTCCGGCCGCGCCAATCACCAGTGCCGCTGGAGCGCCGGCGGCCGACCGTCGATCAGCCGGACTCGCAGCTGTCCCGCTTCGCCGGGGCGGCCGGCCGGGCAATCGACTCCTACCTTCGACGTAACCCGAAACGATTTCTCAACCAGAATGTTCTGGAGACGGCGGGAGTGAAGCTGAACCAGGCCGAGGTGTACCTGTTGGTGATCCTGTCCGGGATCACGCTGCTCATGCTCGGCTGGGTCCTTCTCGCGCCTGTCGCCGGCGTACTGCTACTGCTGCTGACCCCTGCCGCAGCACATCTGGTGGTGTCGTTCCTGACCGGTCGCCGTCGGCGGCGCTTCGATGCGCAACTCGGCGACACCCTGCAGCTGCTCACCGGCGGCCTGCGGGCCGGCCACAGCATCCTGCGGGCGATCGACGCGGCCGCGACCGAGGCGGACAGCCCGACGTCCGAGGAGATGCGCAGGATCGTAGCCGAGACAAGTCTCGGCAAGGACCTGCTCGCCTCCCTTATCGACACGTCGCACCGCATGCAGAACGAGGACTTCGCATGGATCGCCCAGGCCATCCAGATCAATCGCGAGGTGGGCGGAGATCTCGCCGAAGTGCTCGACCAGGTGGGCCACACCATCCGCGAGCGCTCCGAAATCAAGGGGCAAGTCAAGGCTCTCGCGGCAGAAGGAAAGTTCTCCGCCTACATCCTCGGAGCGATGCCCTTCGGCATCACGCTGATCCTCACGGTCCTCAGTCCCGGGTATGTGGACCCGCTGTTCACCGAGCCACTGGGTTGGGTGATGATCGCGAGTGCCGTCGTCATGATGACCATAGGCGGACTTTGGCTGCGCAAAATCATCGATCTGAAGTTCTGAAGGAGACCAATCCGTGGAACTGATCCTGCCCATGTCACTCCTGCTGACGTCGGCTCCCATCGGCTATCTCGCGTGGTCGCTGTTCACGTCCGACGCGAAGATGCGCCGCACGGTACAGGAGAACCTCAGGCAGGGCATAGGCACCGCGAGCACTACGGCTGAAAGGTCCAGACCGCTCCTCCGGCTCGGCCGCCGGCTCACGCCCGAATTCTATGTCGCGAAGCTCGACCATCTGCTTGCAATTGCTGGGCGGCCCGCCTCAATGCCACTTGCCAAAGTGCTCACCGCCAAACCGCTCCTCTGCCTCGCCGGCGGTCTTGCGGGGCTGGTACTGGTGCAGTCCAATCCGAGCAAGCTCTTCGTGTTGCTCTCTATCTTCATCACGGTACTCGGCTACTTCATCCCGGATCTCCTGCTCCACAGCAAGGGCCAGGAACGCCAGAACGCGATGGCCCTCGAGCTGGCAAATACGCTCGACCAGATGCTCATCTCCGTCGAGGCCGGGCTCGGCTTCGAGAGCGCCATGCAGCGCGCGGGCGAGACCGGCAAGGGCCCGCTGGCTGAGGAGCTCGTGCGCACGCTGCAGGACATGCAGGTAGGTCGAAGCAGGCGCGAGGCCTACCTCGCCATGGCGAATCGCAGCACCATCCCTGAGCTTCGCAGCTTCGTCAAGGCCATCGTGCAGGCGGACGCCTACGGCATCTCCCTGTCGGCCGTCCTCCGCACGCAGGCGAAGGTGATGCGCGTGAAGCGTCGTCAGCGTGCCGAGGAGAAAGCGATGAAACTTCCTGTCGCAGTCCTGTTCCCACTCCTGTTCTTCATCTTTCCGGTGCTGTTCATCGTCATTCTCGGTCCTGCGGCCCTCAATCTGATCAATACTTTCGCGGGCCAGTAGTGGGACCGACCGATGACTCGTCAGAAGCGTCTCCGCACCGAATCAGGAGAACAGGAAAGCAATTGCGCAGTTATCCCTCAGCATCAGCCGATTCCCGTTATCTCATCGGCTTCCGGCCGTAGCCTGACATGGTGCTTCCGAACGCTACCCCGAAGGTCCTGCCACTGGTGGACCTCACCGTGCTGTCCCAGCTCGAGCGACAGCTGAACGACCCCCGACCCGCTCGGGCCTTCGCTCGCGACTACATCACGGGCTTCGAGGATCGCTACCTCCGCCTCTCCAGCTCCGTGGGGAACCGGGACCTGCCCGCCGCCATCGATGCCGCCCTCAGCCTGCGCAACTCGTCGACGATGGTCGGCGCAGCGCGGCTCTCCGCGATGGCTGCGAGCTTCGAGACCGCTGTCACCTCGGCGGACCTGGATACGGCACGGAGGGCACTTCCCGCGATCGAGCGCTGCGGCATGGACACCATCGACGAGCTCGAGTCCCGCTACCTCGCGTCGGCCTGAGACGTCGTCTGGGACATCGCTTCGAAGAGTTCCGCCTGCAGGCCGCCGTGGGGGGGGTAGGGCGATCAGGGACGGGCAGGCGTGAGCCGGTAGCCCACGCCGCGGACGGTCTGCAGCCACCGGGGGTTCTTCGGGTCCTCGTCCAGCTTCCGGCGGAGGTTCCCGATGTGCACCTCGATGGCCCGCTCGTCGGAATCGCTGATGTAGGTGTCCTCGCCGTAGTAGTCCCCACGGACCACCCTCACCAGGTCTGCCTTAGTCCTCACGGCCCCGCTGCTCCGCAGCATCTCGGCCAGCAGGTCGAACTCGCTGCGCGTCAGCGGCAGGTCCCGCCCGTCCACGACGACGGTGCGGGCGGCGGTGTTCAGCGCCAGTCCGTTGTGTTCGAGGACCGGGGACGGCTCAGGTGCCGGCGCGGGAGCAGCCGGAGCAGCAGCCGCAGCAGGCGCGGGAACCGACACGGCCGCCGGGGAGACCGCTACCGGTTCGGGGACCGCACGGGGACGTCGGAGCATGGCCGCGATCCGCGCGCGGAGCTCCCGCGGGCGGAAAGGCTTGGTCAGGTAGTCGTCGGCCCCGGACTGCAGGGCGGTGAGCGTGTCCAGCTCGTCCCCGCGGGAGGTCAGCATCACCACGTAGCAGTTGCTGGAACTCCGGATGCGCCGCAGGACCTCGTACCCGTCGATGTCCGGCAGACCCACGTCGACCGTCACCACCGTCGCGTCGTGCGTGCGGACCAGGTCCACACCGGTCCGTCCGTTGGGTGCCAGGTGCACGGTGAAGCCCGACTGCTTCAGGACCGCAGCCACGAGGTTCCGCACGTCGGCGTCGTCCTCGATGACCACTGCAACTCCCGGGTCGCTCATTCGACTCCCGCCCCCATGTGGCCTGCTCTGAAGCCCGTTCGATCCGTCATGAATCCCATTGTGCCTGTCTCCGCAGCCGATTTGCGCCGGGTTCCGGTCAAAACGCGGATTGGGCTACATAATGGTAGGCAGTACGTAGGTCTCAGCGTCGGGAAGTTGTTCAGCATGCGGGGTTTCACCTTTCCTTGGATAGTGCGTGCCTAGGGATGTCAGTGCAGCGTGGCTGCGCGCTACGGCATCGAGGATCACCATCAGTCGTTCATTCGTGCTGTGCCAGATCCCCCTCACACTGATCGTCGTGGTCATCGGTGTCACGGCGCCCCTCCTCCGGCCCGGACTGATGTCCAACCGAACGTTCGAGCTCGGCTTCTCGATGATCCTGGTGCTGCTGGCCATCTGCCTCGTCGTCCCCTGGCGTGAGCTGCCGGCCGGCAGCCTGCTCATCGTCCCCGTGCTCGATTTCATCGCGATCGCCCTGATCCGGACCGGCGCATCGGAGACCCAGCCGGCTCTCGGCGTCCTCGCCATCTTCCCCGTCCTCTGGCTCATGCGCTCCTCGCTGCCCACATGGGCGTCCCTGACACTCACCGTGCTCGGTTCCCTGCTCATCACGGCGTGGCCGTTGTGGGGCACCTTCGACCCGGCGCTCATCCGCTCGTACCTGGGGATCCTGCTGCTGCCGATCGTCATGCTCTGCATCGGCGTCACGATCCGCGTGATGAGCCTCAACGCGCAGACACGTGAGGTCGAGATCGAACGCAAGGACCGGGAACTCAACGACCTCCTGCGGGCCGCCATCGACCGCGAACGCGTCCTGACCGCGATCCTCAACACGGTCGACGTCGGGCTCACCGCCGTGGACGCCCACGGCAACACCACGCTCACAAACCGGCAGCAGGAACTCTTCAACAGGCTGGCCGCCGGCCACGACGACGACGAGGAGCACGGCAGCCTGCTCTTCGGGCCGGACCGGACCACCCCCCTGACCGTGGACCGGCGGCCGATCTACCGTGCGCTGACGGGTGAGACGTTCGCGGACCAGCTGATCTGGGTGGGCGACGGTGACGCGCAGCGCGCACTCTCGACCGCCGCACGGCCCATCAAGAACGCCGACGGCCGCATCACCGGTGCCCTCATCGCCTGCAGCGACGTGACCGAACTGGTGGAGGCGGTCTCCGCGAAGGACGCCTTCATCTCCAACATCTCCCACGAGTTCCATGCCCCGCTCACCTCCGTGCTCGGCTACCTGGAGCTGGTCATGGAGGACGAGCATCCCCTGCCCTCCCACCTCAAGGGTTACGTCGACGTGGCGGGACGCAATGCCGAGCGGGTGCTGCACCTCGTCGCCGACCTCCTCTCCACCGCGGGAGACCGCGTGAGGGTGCATCCGCGTCCCGTGGACCTGGCAGCCCTGATCGAGATGAGCGTCAGGTCGAACCGGCTGCGCGCGCAGAAGAACAACGTCAAACTCAAGTCCGACGTGCAGAGCCCCCTCTGGACCCTGATCGATCCCCTCCGGATCTCCCAGGTGCTGGACAACCTGCTCTCCAACGCCATCAAGTACTCCCCCGACGGCGGCGTGGTGAACGTCCGCGCGGAGGAGACGGAGTCGACGATCGACCTCCACGTCGAGGACCGCGGCATGGGCATGACGGAGCAGGAAGCCCGGCAGGTGTTCTCACGCTTCTACCGGACGCCGGCCGCCCGCCGGGCCGACATCGACGGAGCCGGGCTCGGGCTGGCCATCACGAAGTCGATCGTGGAGAGCCACGGCGGCTCGATCGACTGCGTCAGCGCACCGGGCAAGGGCAGCCGCTTCACGGTGACCCTGCCGGCCAACGGCGAAGTGAGCCGCATGCACCAGGATTCCCTCGAGGAGTCAGTCTAAGGTGGTCCCCGCCCTGACGGCCGTAGCCGCTGCCGTCGTCGCCGCGGCACTGGGCCATGCGCTGTTCCCCCTCGCCGGCAGGGATGCCCGCATCGACCTGCCCGGCTCCCTCCGCCTGCCCCTGGCGCTTCTGGCGGGAGTGCTGGCGGGAGGAGGCGCCGCGCTCGTCGGGCCGTCCTGGAACCTCCCGCTCGTGGTGGTCCTCGCGGCGTTCGGCGTGCTGCTCGGGGCGATCGACGCGCGCTCCAAACTCCTGCCCAACGCGGTCCTGCTGCGGTTCACGGCCGCTAACGCCCCCCTGGTGGTCCTTGCCGCGGTCGGCAGCGGCCGTTGGAGCGGCCTGCTGGGCGCCGTGATGGGTGGTGCCGCGCTCTTCACGGTCTATCTCGTCCTCGCGCTCATCTCCCCGGCCGGCATGGGCATGGGCGACGTCAAGCTCGCCGCCGTCCTCGGCGTCTACGGCGGTTGGG
>NZ_CP024915.1:1849708-1853463 GCF_002953615.1 Arthrobacter agilis
GAGGTTCTTGATGTTCAGGATGATCTCGGTGACATCCTCCTTCACCCCGGGGACCGTGGTGAATTCGTGCAGCACGCCGTCGATGCGGATGCTGGTGACGGCGGCACCGGGGATCGAGGAGAGCAGCGTGCGGCGGAGCGAGTTGCCGAGGGTGTAGCCGAAGCCGGGCTCGAGGGGTTCGATGACGAACCGTGAGCGGTTGTCGGCGACTACTTCTTCAGTCAGGGTGGGGCGCTGTGCAATGAGCACTTACATTTCCTTTCAGGAAGCATCCGCTATATGACGCTTCTGTATGGGCGGGACTGCTGGTGAGCCGGCTCAAAAGCTGCTCGGAACGGCACCGAACCGCCCTGCCGGAACCGGTGGTTCCTGCAAGGCGGTGCGGTGGCCGAAGAGCGGACTAGACGCGGCGGCGCTTGGGCGGGCGGCAGCCGTTGTGCGCGCTCGGGGTGACGTCGGAGATGGAGCCGACCTCGAGGCCGGTGGCCTGCAGCGAGCGGATGGCGGTCTCGCGTCCCGATCCCGGACCCTTGACGAAGACGTCGACCTTCTTGACGCCGTGCTCCTGGGCGCGCTTGGCAGCAGCTTCTGCAGCCATCTGCGCAGCGAACGGAGTCGATTTGCGTGAGCCCTTGAAGCCGACCTCACCGGCGGAGGCCCAGGAGATGACAGCTCCGCTGGGGTCCGTGATGGACACGATCGTGTTGTTGAAGGTGCTCTTGATGTGCGCCTGACCGAGCGCGATGTTCTTCTTGTCCTTGCGACGCGGCTTACGAACCGCTCCACGAGTCTTGGGGGGCATTACTTCTCCTACGAAGGTATTGGGTAAAGCATGATTCGGCTGATCGGGACTCCTGGTTAAAGGGCCCCTGACGGCGAGGGTCCCCTGGCCGGGCGAGCTCTGCGAGCCAGGTTAGGGAGCCGTTAGGGAACTAGCGTCCGACCTTCTTCTTGCCTGCGACCGTACGCTTCGGACCCTTGCGGGTACGTGCGTTTGTCTTCGTACGCTGTCCACGTACGGGAAGGCCGCGGCGGTGCCGAATGCCTTCGTAGCTGCCGATCTCCACCTTGCGGCGGATGTCGGCTGCAACCTCACGGCGGAGGTCACCCTCGACCTTGAAGTTGCCTTCGATGTAGTCGCGGAGCTGGACCAGCTCGGCGTCGGTGAGGTCCTTGACGCGCGTGTTCGGGGAGATCCCCGTGTCGACGATCGTCTTCTCTGCACGGGTCTTGCCCACGCCGTAGATATAGGTAAGCGCGATGACTACCCGCTTTTCGCGGGGGATGTCTACGCCAGCGAGACGTGCCATGGTGGCGGTGCTCCTTTGGTGATACCGGAGGTCTGAAGCAGGACGTCCCCGGAACAGGTGTTCCGGTCCCCGGCCTCCGAGCCGGGGGTGTACATCCCCTCAGGGATGCTGTCCTGCCGTTGAATGTACTTCTACGCGCGGGAAGAGCCTCTGGGAGAGGTTCTCAGCCCTGGCGCTGCTTGTGGCGCGGGTTCTCGCAGATGACGAGAACGTTGCCCTTGCGGCGAACCACCTGGCACTTCTCGCAGATCCGCTTCACGCTCGGGTTGACCTTCATGGTTTTCCTTCGAGTTGATTCTTATTTGTAGCGGTAGACAATACGGCCCCGGGTGAGGTCGTACGGGCTGAGTTCCACTACGACCCGGTCCTCAGGAAGGATTCGAATGTAGTGCTGGCGCATCTTTCCCGAGATGTGGGCGAGGACAATGTGACCGTTGGCCAACTCAACGCGGAACATCGCGTTGGGCAGCGCCTCGTTCACAGTGCCTTCAATCTCAATGACACCGTCTTTCTTGGCCATATCCTCCGCTAACGTCTATGCCCGCCACTTGCGTGGCGGACGGGTTTGGGGTTTTGATTGTCAGGCCCGCGGAGGGCCGGAGCTCCTCGCGCGGGGACGTCTCCAGAGCCCAATTGGGCACGAAAAGCAGAGACAACCAACAGACAACTCTACGCTACTGTCCCCTGATAGTTAAATCGGGGCGGGAGCCGGCCGTGCAGTCCTGCAAGGCATCGACGACGAAGGTCCCGCACGTCTCGTGCGGGACCTTCGTCGTCGGTGGCGTTGGGAGCTCCTGCCGTCAGGCTGCCAGGGGAACCGGGGTCACACCGAGGAGTTCCAGCCGCGAGGCTCCCCCGTCGGGTGCGGACAGGACCCAGATGCCGCCGTCGTGCACCGCGACGCTGTGCTCCCACTGGGAGGCACGCCGCCCGTCGGTGGTGACGACCGTCCAGTCGTCGTCGAGCACGGCTGTCTCCAGCTCCCCCTGCACGAGCATCGGCTCGATGGCGAGGCACAGTCCCGGCCGGACCTTCGGGCCGCGGTTCGAACTGCGGTAGTTGAGGACGTCGGGCGCCTGGTGCATCTGCGTCCCGATGCCGTGGCCCACGTAGTCCTCGAGGATCCCGAGTGCGGGGCCGGGCACCGACGAGACGTAGTCGTCGATCGCCGCTCCGATGTCACCCACGAACCGGGCCGATGCGAGCGCCGCGATGCCGCGCCACATGGCTTCCTCGGTGACGTCCGACAGGCGCACGTCCTCCGGCCGCGCCGATCCGACGATCACCGTGCGCGCCGAATCGGAGTGCCATCCACGGACCACTGCACCGCCGTCGATCGAGAGGATGTCGCCGTCCTGCAGGGTGTACCCACCCGGGATGCCGTGCACCACCTCGTGGTTCACGGACGTGCAGATGCTCGCCGGGAACCCGTGGTAGCCGAGGAAGTTCGACGTCGCACCCTTCTCCCGCAGCACGCCCTCGAACACCTCGTTGAGCTGCGCGGTGGTGACACCGATCGCTGCGGCTGCGACCGTCCGGTCCAGCGCCTCGGAGAGCACGAGACCGGCCTCGCGCATCACGAGCATCTGGCTGGTGGTCTTGTATTCGACCTTGGGCTGGCGGAACATGCGGGGTCAGCTCGCGACCTTGAGGGCGGCCATGACGCGCTCGGTGACGTCGTCGATGCTGCCGATGCCGTCGACCTTCGTGACGATGCCGCGCTCGTCGTACCGCGACACCACCACCTCGGTCTGGTCGTGGTAGAGGCCGAGGCGGTGGCGGATGACCAGTTCGTTGTCGTCCGAACGGCCGTCGAGCTTCGCACGGCCGAGGAGCCGCTTGACGAGCTCCTCGTCGTCAGCGGTCAGCTGGAGCACGACGTCGAGCTCGAGGTCGTTCTCGCGGAGGATGTCGTCGAGCTCCGCCACCTGCGAGGCCGTGCGCGGGTAGCCGTCGAGGAGGAAGCCCTCCCGTACGTCGTCGGCCGCGAGGCGGTCACGCACCATGCTGTTGGTGACGCTGTCGGGGACGAAGTCACCCGCGTCCATGAACTTCTTCGCCTCGACGCCGAGCGAGGTCTCCCGCTTCACGTTGTCGCGGAAGATGTCGCCGGTCGAGATCGCCACGACGCCGAGGCGCTCGGAGATCCGTGCGGCCTGGGTGCCCTTGCCCGATCCGGGGGGACCGATGATCAGCATTCTCGTCAACGCAACAACCCTTCGTAGTGACGCTGCTGGAGCTGTGCGTCGATCTGCTTTACGGTCTCGAGGCCCACGCCCACCATGATCAGGATCGAAGTGCCACCGAACGGGAAGTTCTGGTTCGCACCGATGGCCACCAGGGCGATCAGCGGGATCAGGGCGACGAGTCCCAGGTAGATGGCGCCGGGCAGCGTGATGCGCGACAGCACGTACTGGAGGTACTCGGCGGTGGGACGGCCCGCAC
>NZ_CP024915.1:1853706-1860686 GCF_002953615.1 Arthrobacter agilis
CACCTCGTCCGGGTTGAACGTGATGGCTACGTAGAAGTAGGTGAAGAACACGATCAGGAGGAAGTACAGCGCCATGTACAGCGGGTGGTCGCCACTGGTCAGGTACGTGGTGATCCAGTTGACCCACTCGGCCGGAGCGGTGCCGTCCTGGGGGGTGTTGAACTGTGCGATCAGGCTGGGCAGGTAGAGCATCGAGGACGCGAAGATCACGGGGATGACACCGGCCATGTTGACCTTGATCGGGATGTAGGTGCTGCTGCCGCCCAGCGTGCGGCGGCCGACCATGCGCTTGGCGTACTGCACCGGGATGCGACGCTGCGACTGCTCCACGAAGATGACCAGCGCGACGACGACGACGCCCATGGCGAGCACGAAGGCGAACACCGTGGCGCCCTGGGTGCGCAGGATCTCACCGAGCGAGGTCGGGAAGCCGGCGGCGATGGCGGTGAAGATGAGCAGCGACATGCCATTGCCCACGCCCTTCTCGGTGATGAGCTCGCCCATCCACATGATGAGGCCGGTACCGGCGGTCAGCGTGATGATCAGGAGGATGATCGTGATGATGGAGTCGTCCGGGATCAGGGGCACGGGGCAGTTGCCGAGCAGTGCGCCGGAGCGGGCGAGCGACACGAGGGTGGTCGCGTTGAGCAGGCCGAGCGCGATCGTCAGGTAGCGCGTGTACTGGGTGAGTCGGGACTGGCCCTGCGCGCCTTCCTGGTGCAGCTCCTGGAAACGGGGGATGACCACCCGGAGCAGCTGCGTGATGATGCTCGCCGTGATGTACGGCATGATGCCCAGCGCGAAGATGGAGACCTGCAGGAGGGCTCCGCCGCTGAAGAGGTTCACGAACTGGTAGAGGCCGCCCTCGGTGTTGCCGAGTTCGAGGCACTGCTGCACGTTGCCGTAGTCGACCCCGGGAGCGGGGATGAAGGCCCCGAGACGGAAGATGGTGATGATTCCCAGCGTGAACAACAGCTTGCGCCGCAAGTCTGGCGTCCGGAATGCCCGGCCAATAGCGCTAAGCAAGCGTCCTCCTGAAGGTCTGTTGGTCCTGACGCGGACCGTACACAACAACCGAGTCTAACGGTTGGTCACCGGTGTGAGAGAACCGGCGTGGAGCAGGGGTGGCCTCAGCCGAAAAAAGACCCTCGGTGGGCAGGTCGAGCCTGCCCACCAAGAGTCTAGTTCCAAAGTGCCGTGGATCACAGCCGCCCCTCCCCCGGTCCCGCCGGGGAAGGGCCGACCAGGAACCTACAGCTCGGTGACGGTCCCGCCTGCGGCGACGATCTTCTCTGCAGCGGATGCGGAGAAGGCGTCGACCGAGACGTTGACGGCCACGGTCAGCTCGCCGGTGCCGAGCACCTTGACGGGCTGGTTCTTGCGGACGGCACCGTTCGCCACCAGGCTCTCCACCGTGACGTCGCCGCCGTCGGGGTAGAGCTCGGAGAGCTTGTCCAGGTTCACGACCTGGAACTCGACGCGGAACGGGTTCTTGAAGCCGCGCAGCTTGGGGAGGCGCATGTGCAGCGGCAGCTGGCCGCCGGCAAATCCTGCCTTCACCTGGTAGCGGGCTGCAGTTCCCTTGGTTCCACGGCCGGCGGTCTTACCCTTCGAACCCTCACCACGGCCGACACGGGTCTTCGCCGTCTTGGCTCCGGGTGCGGGACGCAGGTGGTGGACCTTCAGTGCGTGGACGCGCTCTGCTTTTTCCTCGGCTGCGGCGGGAGCCGCAGTGTTGTTCTCTGCCATTACTTGGCCTCCTCAACCTTCAAGAGGTGCGGAACCGTGTTGATCATGCCGACAGTCACGGCATCCGCTTCACGGACCACGGTGTGGCCGATCCGCTTCAGACCGAGCGACCGCAGCGTGTCGCGCTGGTTCTGCTTGCCGCCGATGGCGGACTTGATCTGTGTGATCTCGAGCTTCGCCGAGCTCACGAGCACGTTCTTCGGAGTGATCGCGGTCATCACGCACCTGCCTTCTGAGCTGCAATCGCGCGCAGCATCTGGTGGGATGCGACCTCGTCGAGGGGCAGGCCGCGGCGGGCCGCGACTGCCTGGGGCTCCTCGAGGCGCTTCAGCGCGTCAACGGTCGCGTGAACGATGTTGATGGCGTTCGCGGAACCGAGCGACTTCGAGAGGACGTCGTGGATGCCGACGCACTCCAGTACCGCACGCACCGGACCGCCGGCGATGACGCCGGTACCCGGGGAGGCGGGACGGAGCAGGACGACGCCGGCTGCTGCCTCGCCCTGCACCAGGTGCGGGACGGTGCCACCGATGCGCGGGACGCGGAACATCGTCTTCTTGGCTTCCTCGACGGCCTTCTGGATGGCGGAGGGGACTTCCTTCGCCTTTCCGTAGCCGACGCCGACCATGCCGTTGCCGTCGCCGACCACCACGAGGGCGGTGAAGCTGAAGCGGCGGCCACCCTTGACGACCTTTGCGACGCGGTTGATGGTGACGACGCGTTCAATGAACTTGTCCTTGTCGTCGTTGCGGCCGCCGTCGCGCCCGTCACGGCCACCACGGCCGCCACGCTCGCCACCGCGGGAGTTGCCGCCACGCTCGCCACCGCGGGTGTTGCCGCGGCCACGGTTCGCGTCGGCCGACGCGTTCTCAGTTGCGCCTGCAGCCGGAGCTTCGGCTGCGGGCTGCTCTGTAGCCGTATTCAATGGGGCTTCCTTTGCCTTGTTCTCCTCGGTCACAGTGCCAGCCCACCTTCACGTGCGCCGTCTGCGATTGCTGCAACGCGACCGTGGTACTTGTTACCGCCGCGGTCGAAGACGACTGCTTCGACGCCGACGGCCTTGGCACGCTCTGCAACGAGTTCGCCAACGCGCTTGGCCTTGGCGGTCTTGTCACCGTCGAATGCACGGAGGTCCGCTTCGAGGGTGGAGGCTGATGCTACGGTCACGCCCTTGGTGTCGTCGACGACCTGCACGAATACGTGGCGGGCCGAACGGTTGACGACCAGGCGCGGACGGACGGCCGTCCCGGAGACGCGCTTGCGTACCCGGAGGTGGCGGCGTCCACGCGAGGCGGACTTGCTCTTCGAGCTGCGCTTCTTGTTGATGCTCAGACCCATGGTTACTTACCAGCCTTTCCGACCTTGCGGCGGATGATCTCGCCTGCGTAGCGGATGCCCTTACCCTTGTACGGGTCAGGCCTGCGCAGCTTGCGGATGGTTGCAGCGACCTCGCCGACCTGCTGCTTGTTGATGCCGGCGACCGAGAGCTTGGTGGGGCTGTCGACGGTCAGCGTGATGCCCTCGGGAGCCTTGACGGCGACCGGGTGGCTGTAACCCAGGGCGAACTCGAGGTCGCTGCCCTTGGCCTGCACACGGTAACCCGTGCCCACGATCTCGAGGTTCTTCTTGTAGCCCTCGGTGACTCCGACGATCATGTTGGAGATCAGCGTGCGGGTGAGGCCGTGGAGCGACCGCGACTCGCGCTCGTCGTTCGGGCGGCTGACGGTGAGCGTGCCCTCGTTCAGGGAGATCTCGATGGGGCTGGGAACCGTGTGGCTCAGCTCGCCCTTCGAGCCCTTGACGGTGACCTCGCTGCCGTTGACATTGACCTCGACACCGGCGGGAACGGTGATGGGGAGACGTCCAATACGTGACATTTTTCTTTCCCTTTCCCGTTACCAGACGTAGGCGAGGACTTCCCCACCTACACCCTTCTTGGATGCCTGGCGGTCCGTGAGCAGACCGGAGGACGTGGACAGGATGGCGATGCCGAGGCCGCCGAGCACGTGGGGCAGGTTCGTGGACTTGGCGTACACGCGCAGGCCGGGCTTGGAGATGCGGCGGATGCCGGCGATGGAGCGCTGGCGGTCCGGTCCGAACTTGAGGTCGATGGTCAGCTTCTTGCCGACCTCCGCTTCCTCTTCCTTCCAGCCGGCGATGTAGCCCTCGGCCTTCAGGATGTCCGCGACGCGGGCCTTGAGCTTGCTGTACGGCATGGACACGGAGTCGTGGTAAGCCGAGTTTGCGTTGCGCAGACGCGTGAGCATGTCTGCGACAGGATCTGTCATTGTCATGTGGGCTCTTGCCCTTCCTCGAAACGGTTTCCGGATTCCGGTCGGCACTCAGGGTGCCGGCTGGAGCGGACCTGCAACGTAGTTAGATTAATCTTCGGATTTGAAGGGGAAGCCAAGCGCCTTGAGGAGCGCGCGGCCCTCGGCGTCGGTCTTGGCGGTGGTGACGACGGTGATGTCCATGCCACGTACGCGGTCGATCCGGTCCTGGTCGATCTCGTGGAACATCGACTGCTCGGTGAGACCGAACGTGTAGTTCCCGTTGCCGTCGAACTGCTTGCCGTTGAGGCCGCGGAAGTCGCGGATACGGGGCAGGGCGAGAGAGATCAGGCGGTCCGTGAATTCCCACATGCGGTCGCCACGGAGGGTAGCGTGTGCGCCGATGGGCATTCCTTCGCGGAGCTTGAACTGCGCGATGGACTTGCGTGCCTTAGTGACCTGTGGCTTCTGGCCGGTGATCGCGGTGAGGTCCTTGACGGCCCCGTCGATCAGCTTGGAGTCCTTAGCGGCGTCGCCGACACCCATGTTCACGACGACCTTCACCAGGCGCGGGACCTGGTTCACGTTGGCGTAGTTGAACTCTTCCTGCAGGGTGGCCTTGATCTCGGACGCGTAGCGTGCCTTGAGGCGGGGAAGAACCTTGGTCCCTGTGGTTTCGACAGTCATTACAGATCCTTCCCTGATGACTTGGCCACGCGGATGCGGACGACACGCTCGCGGCCGTCGCGCTCGACGGTCTCGGTGCGGTATCCGACGCGGGTCGGCTTCTTGGTCTCGGGGTCGACGACCGCGACGTTGCTGATGTGCACGGGCGCCTCGACGACCTCGATGCCACCGGTCTTGGTGCCGCGCTGCGACTGCCCGACCTTGGTGTGCTTCGTGATCCGGTTGATGCCTTCCACGAGGACGCGGTTGGTCTCGGGGAACACCTTCAGTACCTTGCCCTGCTTGCCGCGGTCTCCGCCGCGTTCCTGCTTGGCTCCGGTGATGACCTGCACGAGGTCACCCTTCTTGATCTTGAGCTTTGTCTTCTGTGCCATGGACTACAGCACCTCCGGCGCCAGCGAGATGATCTTCATGAAACGCTTGTCGCGGAGCTCGCGACCGACAGGGCCGAAGATACGGGTACCGCGTGGGTCGCCGTCGTTCTTCAGGATCACTGCTGCGTTCTCGTCGAACTTGATGTAGGAACCGTCCGCGCGGCGGCGTTCCTTCTTGGTGCGGACGATGACCGCCTTGACGACGTCGCCCTTCTTGACGTTTCCGCCGGGGATCGCGTCCTTCACGGTGGCGACGATGACGTCGCCGATGCCTGCGTAGCGGCGCCCGGATCCTCCGAGAACGCGGATGGTCAAGATTTCCTTGGCCCCCGTGTTGTCGGCGACCTTTAGCCGCGACTCCTGCTGAATCACTTATTACTCCTGTCGTCGCGCCGGTTCTCTCGTCGAGCCTTGCGGAACGGATATGGGTGGGCCCCGTAATACTGGTACTCAGCACGTGCACGCCTGGGCGCGCGGCTGCGCGTCGATCTTCTGCACAGTGGATTTCGTGATGAACAAGATTATCGGGCTTTTGCCTATTTGCCCGGTGTGAAGGAAACCCGTGAGGGATGCCCCGCAAGCCGAAGTCCTGGGCAGGAGATCCTGCGGAGATACCTCGTGAGGGCATGCGCCAGCCCACCAGACAGACAAGGTACTAATCGTATCGCGACAATGCCCCGGACGCGAAATCGCGTCCGGGGCATCGTCGGTGGAGCCGGCGGCCGGCTCCGGGTCGTGCTGTGGTGCTACTTGGCCTTCTCGATGACCTCGACCAGGCGCCACCGCTTGGTGGCGGACAGGGGCCGGGTCTCGCTGATCAGGACCATGTCACCGATACCGGCGACGTTCTGCTCGTCGTGCGCCTTGACCTTGGAGCTGCGGCGAAGCACCTTGCCGTACAGGCCGTGCTTCACGCGGTCCTCGACCTCGACCACGATGGTCTTCTCCATCTTGTCGGAGACGACGTACCCACGGCGTACCTTGCGGTAGCCGCGCGAGTCGGCGCCGTGGACGGCCTTCTCGGTTCCTACGGTCGTCTCGCTCTGCTGCTCACTCATTTGGCGTCCTCCTCAGAAGCCTCGGTGTCCACGGAAGGTTCGTCCTTCGTGGAGGCCTTCTTGGCTTTCTTGGGCTTGTCCGCCTTCGCGGGCTTCGCTTCCTCGACGGGAGCGACGACCTCGGGGCGGATACCCAGTTCACGCTCACGCAGCACCGTGTAGATGCGTGCGATATCGCGCTTGACCGAACGAAGGCGACCGTGGCTTTCGAGCTGGCCGGTGGCCGACTGGAAACGGAGGTTGAACAGCTCCTCCTTGGCCTTGCGCAGTTCTTCCACCAGGCGGTCCTTATCGAAGCCGTCCAGCTGGTCTGTTGCCAGTTCCTTTGAACCCAGAGCCATAACTATTCACCACCCTCACGACGCACGATGCGTGCCTTCAACGGCAGCTTGTGGATCGCGAGGCGCAGGGCTTCGCGGGCTACCTCTTCGGAAACACCGGACAGTTCGAACAGAACCCGTCCCGGCTTGACGTTGGCCACCCACCACTCGGGCGAACCCTTACCGGAACCCATGCGGGTCTCGGCAGGCTTCTTGGTCAACGGGCGGTCCGGATAGATGTTGATCCAGACCTTGCCGCCACGCTTGATGTGGCGGGTCATGGCGATACGAGCGGACTCGATCTGGCGGTTGGTGACGTATGCCGGGCTCAGAGCCTGGATACCCCACTCGCCAAAGCTGACCTCGGTACCGCCGGTAGCAGCGCCGGAACGACCCGGGTGGTGCTGCTTACGGAACTTGACTCGACGTGGGATAAGCATTTAAGCCTGTCCTCCTTCAGTCGCAGCGGGAGCTGCGGCGGTCTCGGCGGGTGCCGCGGCACCCTGGCCCTCGGAGCGCTCG
>NZ_CP024915.1:1860786-1865489 GCF_002953615.1 Arthrobacter agilis
GGGGCGCGGCGACGACGGTCGCCTCCGCGGTCTCCACCACGGTCGGCGCCGGCGGGGCCACGGCCCGGACGGTCTCCACCGCGGCCACGGGACGGAGCTGCTGCAGCCTGGGCTGCGAGTTCCTTCGCCGTGACATCACCCTTGTAGATCCAGACCTTCACGCCGATGCGGCCGAAGGTGGTCTTCGCTTCGAAGAAGCCGTAGTCGATGTTGGCGCGGAGCGTGTGCAGGGGAACGCGTCCCTCGCGGTAGAACTCCGAGCGGCTCATTTCGGCGCCACCCAGGCGACCGGAGCACTGGACACGGATGCCCTTCGCGCCGGCACGCTGTGCGGACTGCATGGCCTTCTTCATCGCGCGACGGAACGCCACGCGGGAGGAAAGCTGCTCGGCGATGCCCTGTGCGACGAGCTGCGCCTCGATCTCGGGGTTCTTGACCTCGAGAATGTTCAGCTGCACCTGCTTGCCGGTGAGCTTCTCGAGCTCGCCGCGGATGCGGTCCGCCTCTGCTCCACGGCGGCCGATGACGATGCCCGGACGTGCCGTGTGGATGTCCACGCGGACGCGGTCGCGGGTGCGCTCGATCTCGACCTTGGCGATGCCGGCACGGTCCATGCCGGTCGACATGAGCTGGCGGATCTTGATGTCTTCGCGGACGAAGTCACGGTAGCGCTGGCCCGGCTTGTTGCTGTCGGCGAACCAGTGTGACCTGTGGTCGGTGGTGATGCCGAGTCGGAACCCGTGCGGGTTTACTTTCTGTCCCACTTAGCGGACCTCCACTTTCTCAGGGGTAGCGACGACAACCGTGATGTGGCTGGTCCGCTTGTTGATGCGGAACGCGCGGCCCTGGGCTCGCGGACGGAACCGCTTCATCGTGGGGCCTTCGTCAACGAATGCTTCGCTGATGATGAGGTTGTCCTCGTCGAAGGCGACGCCGTCACGGTCCGCGAGGACTCGTGCGTTGGCCATCGCCGACTGGACCACCTTGAAAACCGGCTCCGAAGCAACCTGTGGGGCAAACTTCAGAATAGCCAGAGCCTCATTCGCCTGCTTACCACGAACAAGGTTGACGACGCGCCGGGCCTTCATAGGCGTTACGCGGATATGACGCGCAATAGCCTTGGCTTCCATTGCTTTCCTTCTCTCGTCTTAGCCGTAAGAGCAGCGCCTAGCGGCGCTTGCCCTTGCGGTCGTCCTTAACATGGCCGCGGAAAGTCCGCGTGGGAGCGAATTCGCCGAGCTTGTGCCCGACCATCGACTCGGTGACGAACACCGGGATGTGCTTGCGTCCGTCGTGCACCGCGATCGTGTGCCCGAGCATGTCGGGGACGATCATGGAGCGGCGGGACCACGTCTTGATGACGTTCTTCGTGCCCGATTCGTTCTCGCGAGCGACCTTTACATAAAGGTGCTGATCGACGAAGGGGCCTTTCTTCAGGCTGCGTGGCATGTCTCCAGGCTCCTATCGCTTGTTCTTGCCGGAACGACGGCGACGCACGATGAGTGAATCGCTCTCTTTGTTGGGGCGACGGGTACGGCCTTCGGCCTTACCGTTCGGGTTGACCGGGTGGCGTCCACCGGAGGTCTTGCCCTCGCCACCACCGTGCGGGTGGTCGACCGGGTTCATGGCGACACCGCGGACGGTCGGGCGGATGCCCTTCCAGCGGTTACGGCCGGCCTTGCCCCAGTTGATGTTCGACTGCTCGGCGTTGCCTACCTCGCCGATCGTCGCGCGGCAGCGCACGTCGACGTTGCGGATCTCGCCGGAGGGCAGTCGCAGCTGGGCGAAGCGGCCTTCCTTGGCGACGAGCTGGACCGATGCACCGGCGGAACGCGCCATCTTCGCGCCGCCACCCGGGCGGAGCTCGACGGCGTGGATGACGGTACCCACGGGGATGTTGCGCAGCGGCAGGTTGTTGCCGGGCTTGATGTCGGCCCCGGCCCCGGCCTCGACGAAGTCGCCCTGCTTGAGCTTGTTCGGCGCGATGATGTAGCGCTTGGTGCCGTCGACGTAGTGCAGGAGGGCGATGCGCGCGGTGCGGTTGGGATCGTACTCGATCTCTGCGACGCGGGCGTCGACGCCGTCCTTGTCGTGGCGGCGGAAGTCGATCAGGCGGTACTGACGCTTGTGTCCACCGCCCTTGTGGCGGGTCGTGATCTTACCGGTGTTGTTACGTCCACCCTTCTTGGGAAGGGGACGTACCAGCGACTTCTCCGGCGTCGATCGGGTGATTTCAGCGAAGTCGGCAACGCTCGAGCCACGACGGCCCGGAGTTGTCGGCTTGTATTTACGGATTCCCATAACTCAATTCCTCGTTAAAGTGGTCTCCGCTCTAGGAGAGCGGACCGCCGAAGATGTCGATCGAGCCCTCTTTGAGGGACACGATGGCACGCTTGGTGCCCTTGCGCTGGCCCCAGCCGAACTTGGTGCGCTTGCGCTTGCCAACCCGATTGATGGTGTTGATGGAGTCGACCTTCACGGAGAAGATCTTCTCGACCGCCAGTTTGATTTCTTCCTTGTTCGAGCGGGGGTCGACCAGGAAGGTGTACTTGCCTTCGTCGATCAGGCCGTAGCTCTTCTCCGAGACGACGGGTGCAATGACGACGTCGCGCGGATCCTTTGCGATGGTGCCGCTCACTTGGCATCCTCCTCGGTGATGACAGCAGGCGTACCGACGAACTGGTCGTAGGCGGCCTTGGTGAAGATCACGTCGTCGGACACCAGCACGTCGTACGTGTTGAGCTGGTCTACATAGAGGACGTGTACCTCGGGGACGTTGCGCACCGACAGTGCTGCGACGTCGTTGGCACGCTCGATCACGACGAGCAGGCGGGGCCGCTCGGAGATCGCACGCAGGGTCTCGATGGCACCCTTGGTCGACGGCTTGCCGCCGGGAACGAGGGACTCGAGGACGTGGATACGGCCGTTGCGTGCCCGGTCCGAGAGCGCTCCGCGCAGGGCTGCGGCGATCATCTTCTTGGGGGTGCGCTGGCTGTAGTCGCGGGGGGTGGGTCCGTGGACGACACCGCCGCCGGTCATGTGGGGGGCGCGGATCGAACCCTGGCGGGCACGACCGGTTCCCTTCTGCTTGAACGGCTTGCGGCCTGCGCCACTGACCTCGGCGCGGGTCTTCGTCTTGTGCGTACCCTGGCGGGCGGCGGCAAGCTGAGCCACGACGACCTGGTGCAGCAGCGGCACGTTGGTCTGTGCGTCGAAGATCTCCGCGGGGAGATCGACGTTTACGGTGTTGGCAGCCATTTGGCTATGCTCCCTTCACGGCGGTGCGTACGAGGACGACCTGGCCGCGGGCGCCGGGGACGGCACCCTTGATCAGCAGCAGCGACTTCTCGGCGTCGACGGCGTGGACCCGGAGGTTCAGCGTGGTCTGACGAACGGCGCCCATGCGGCCTGCCATTTTCATTCCACGGAAGACGCGGCTGGGGGTGGATGCTCCACCGATGGAACCGGGCTTGCGGTGGTTCTTGTGTGCACCGTGTGAGGCTCCAACACCGTGGAACCCGTGGCGCTTCATGACACCGGCGAAGCCCTTGCCCTTGGTGGTGCCGATGACGTCGACGGTCTGGCCGGCCTCGAACATCTCGACGGAGAGTTCCTGGCCGAGCGAGTAGGTGTCGGCGTCGGACGTACGCAGTTCGACCACGTGACGGCGGGGCGTGACGCCTGCCTTGTCGAAGTGGCCGGCGAGCGGCTTGGTGACCTTGCGGGGATCGATCTGGCCGAAGCCGATCTGGACAGCGGTGTAGCCGTCCTTGTCCTCGCTGAGGAGCTGCGTGATGACGTTCGAGTCCGCCTGGACGACGGTCACGGGGATGAGGATGTTGTTCTCGTCCCAGACCTGGGTCATGCCGAGCTTGATGCCCAGCAGGCCCTTGACCTGGCGCGTAAGTGAAGTAGACATAGGTATCCGCTCTCCCTTACAGCTTGATTTCGATGTTCACGTCCGCAGGCAGGTCGAGACGCATCAGCGAATCGACGGCCTTGGGCGTGGGATCAATGATGTCGATCAGACGCTTGTGAGTACGCATTTCGAAGTGCTCACGGCTGTCCTTGTACTTGTGCGGGGACCGGATGACAACGAAAACGTTCTTCTCCGTGGGCAGGGGCACGGGGCCCACTACCGTTGCGCCTGCGCGCGTCACCGTCTCAACGATCTTCCGTGCTGAAACATCGATGACCTCGTGGTCATATGACTTCAGCCGGATGCGGATTTTTTGTCCCGCCATGGCGTCTCGACTCTCTCTCTACATAACTGCCTGGGCAGTTCCGGTACGTACGTACATTTCCTGCGTCCGTTGTACGACGCTTCCTGAGCAGACTGAATCCGGACAGATCCGGGTTCCTCACCCTGCCAGGGCTCCGACCCCCGCGCTCGGGCGTGTCGCACTTCCTGACACGCACGGTCCGCTGATTTCGGACGAGCCGAACGGGGTGGACTATATTTGGGCCCTGCGCCTCGGCGGACTCGATCCCTGCATCAGGCATTATCCTGACCGGGAAGAAGTCTCGAACCGCGTGCGCCGGCGCTTGAACAACTTATCCAGTGTGGCAGATTACCGCGATGATTGCGAACCGGGGCCCAGCGGGGTAGGGGTGATCTGCGCTACTGGGACGCCCCTCCCCCACCCCGGCGACGAGAAGGCCCCCGCCGTGGATACGGCGGGGGCCTTCCTGTCGCCTACCGG
>NZ_CP024915.1:1865746-1874011 GCF_002953615.1 Arthrobacter agilis
GAACCGACGGTGCGGCCGCCTTCGCGGATCGCGAAGCCGAGGCCCTCTTCCATGGCGATGGGCTGGATGAGCTCGACGGTCATCTCAGTGTTGTCGCCGGGCATGACCATCTCGGTGCCCTCGGGGAGGGTAATGACGCCGGTCACGTCCGTGGTGCGGAAGTAGAACTGCGGGCGGTAGTTCGAGTAGAACGGGTTGTGACGCCCACCCTCGTCCTTGGCCAGGATGTAGACGTTGGCCTCGAAGTCGGTGTGAGGGGTGATGGAACCCGGCTTCACGATGACCTGTCCGCGCTCTACGTCCTCGCGCTTGATGCCGCGGAGGAGCAGTCCACAGTTCTCGCCGGCCCAGGCCTCGTCGAGCTGCTTGTGGAACATCTCGATACCGGTGACCGTGGTCTTCTGGACCGGACGGATACCGACGATCTCGACCTCGGAGTTGATCGCGAGGGTTCCGCGCTCGGCGCGGCCGGTGACGACGGTTCCACGACCGGTGATCGTGAAGACGTCCTCGACGGGCATGAGGAAGGGCTTGTCCTTGTCGCGCACGGGGTCCGGCACGTTGTTGTCGACAGCTTCCATCAGTTCCTCGACGGACTTGACCCACTCGGGGTCGCCTTCGAGGGCCTTCAGGCCGGAGACGCGGACGACAGGAGCGTCGTCACCGTCGAAGCCCTGCGAGCTGAGCAGCTCGCGAACTTCCATCTCCACGAGGTCGAGGAGCTCTTCGTCGTCGACCATGTCGGACTTGTTCAGGGCGACCAGCAGGTAAGGGACACCGACCTGGCGGGCGAGCAGGACGTGCTCGCGGGTCTGGGCCATGGGACCGTCGGTAGCGGCGACAACGAGGATGGCACCATCCATCTGGGCCGCACCGGTGATCATGTTCTTGATGTAGTCGGCGTGACCGGGGGCGTCTACGTGTGCGTAGTGGCGCTTCTCGGTCTGGTACTCGACGTGCGAGATGTTGATCGTGATGCCGCGCTGCTTCTCCTCGGGAGCCGAGTCGATCGACGCGAAGTCACGCTGCTCGTTGAGGGTGGGGTACTTGTCGTACAGCACCTTGGAAATGGCAGCCGTCAACGTGGTCTTTCCATGGTCGACGTGACCGATGGTGCCGATGTTAACGTGCGGCTTAGTCCGCTCGAACTTTGCCTTCGCCACGGGTTCCTCCTAGAACGTTTGAGAAGATCTGCTTCCCAGCCGCGCTTTTCGCAGCTGAAACTCATGCAAGTCTACTGGGGGCTTTTGGTTTTGATGAAATTGCTCTGCACTGCCGGTCCGACTGGTCCTGCAGCTGGGGAGGAGGGCCGGCCTGCCCTGGGACAGGCCGGCCCTCGCTCCCCGTGGTCCCGTTTCCGGGAGGGGTACTACTCGCCGCGCGTCTTCTGGATGATCTCGTCGGCCACTGCCTTCGGGACCTCCGAGTAGCTGTCGAACTGCATCGAGTACACGGCACGACCCTGGGTCTTCGACCGCAGGTCACCGATGTAGCCGAACATGCCCGAGAGGGGCACGTGGGCGCGGATGACCTTGACGCCGCTTGCATCCTCCATGGACTGCATCTGGCCACGGCGGGAGTTCAGGTCACCGATGACTTCACCCATGTATTCCTCAGGGGTGCGGACCTCGACGTCCATGAGCGGCTCGAGCAGTACGGGCTGAGCCATCCGGGCGGCTTCCTTGAACGCCATGCGACCGGCGATCTTGAAGGCCATCTCGGAGGAGTCGACGTCATGGTACGCGCCGTCGAGCAGCGTCGCCTTGATGCCGACCACGGGGTAGCCGGCGAGGACGCCGTCGTTGAGCGCGTCCTGGATGCCTGCATCGACACTCGGGATGTACTCGCGGGGCACGCGCCCACCGGTGACCTTGTTGTCGAACGAGTAGAGCTCGCCCTCGGCGGTGTCCAGCGGTTCGATCGCGATCTGGATCTTCGCGAACTGGCCCGAACCACCGGTCTGCTTCTTGTGCGTGTAGTCGTGCTTGGCGACGGCGCGCTTGATGGTCTCGCGGTAGGCCACCTGGGGCTTGCCGACGTTCGCCTCAACCTTGAACTCGCGGCGCATACGGTCCACCAGGATGTCCAGGTGGAGCTCGCCCATGCCGGCGATGATCGTCTGCCCGGTGTCCTCGTTGAGGGACACCTGGAAGGTGGGATCCTCGGCCGAGAGCTTCTGGATGGCGGTGGAGAGCTTCTCCTGGTCACCCTTGGTCTTCGGCTCGATGGCCACCGAGATCACGGGCTCCGGGAAGCTCATGGACTCGAGGACGATCTGGTTCGCCGAATCGGACAGGGTGTCACCGGTGGTGGTGTCCTTCAGGCCGATCGCGGCGTAGATGTGGCCGGCAAGGGCTTCCTCGACGGGAATCTCCTTGTTGGCGTGCATCTGGAAGAGCTTGCCGATGCGCTCCTTCTTGGTCTTCGTGGAGTTTGTCACCTGCGTGCCGGCCGAGATCTGGCCGGAGTACACGCGGATGAAGGTCAGCTGCCCGAAGAAGGGGTGCGTGGCGACCTTGAACGCGAGGGCGGAGAAGGGCTCCTCCGTGCTGGGCTTGCGCGTCAGCTCGACCTCTTCGTTCCGGGGATCGTGGCCGATCATCGGGGGGACGTCGAGGGGCGAGGGCAGGTAGTCGATGACGGCGTCGAGCATCGGCTGCACACCGCGGTTCTTGAACGCGGAGCCGCAGAGGATCGGGTAGAGCTCTGAGTTGATCGTCATCTTGCGGATGCCGGCCTTCAGCTCCTCGATGGTGATCTCCTCACCCTCGAGGTACTTGTTCATGAGCTCGTCGGACGACTCGGCGACGGTCTCGACGAGCGTCGCACGGTACTCCTCGGCCTTGGCCTGGAGGTCCGCCGGGATCTCCTGGATCTCGTACTTCGCACCCATGGTCACGTCACCCTTGGCATCGCCGGGCCACACGAGGGCACGCATGTAGAGCAGATCGACGACGCCGATGAAGTCGTTCTCGGCACCGATGGGGAGCTGCAGCACGAGGGGCTTGGCGCCCAGGCGGCTGATGATCGTGTCGACGGTGAAGTAGAAGTCCGCGCCCAGCTTGTCCATCTTGTTGACGAAACAGATGCGGGGGACCTCGTACTTGTCGGCCTGACGCCAGACGGTCTCCGACTGGGGCTCGACGCCCTCCTTGCCGTCGAACACGGCGACGGCGCCGTCGAGGACGCGCAGTGAGCGCTCGACCTCGACGGTGAAGTCGACGTGCCCGGGGGTGTCGATGATGTTGATCTGGTTGTTCTCCCAGAAGCAGGTGACGGCGGCGGACGTGATCGTGATGCCGCGCTCCTTCTCCTGTTCCATCCAGTCGGTGGTGGAGGCGCCGTCGTGCGTCTCGCCGATCTTGTGGTTGACACCCGTGTAGAACAGGATGCGCTCGGTAGTAGTGGTCTTGCCGGCATCGATGTGGGCCATGATGCCGATGTTGCGGACCTTGTTGAGGTCGGTAAGCACGTCCTGTGCCACGGTGTCTCCCTTATGACGAGAATGGAGTTCTGCTGGACCGCCGGCCGGGCCGGCCCTGGTGGGGTGACGGTCCGGCCGGCAGATCTGCTACCAGCGGTAGTGTGCGAAGGCCTTGTTCGACTCGGCCATCTTGTGCGTGTCCTCGCGGCGCTTGACTGCAGCACCGAGACCGTTGGAAGCGTCGAGGATCTCGTTCTGGAGGCGCTCCGTCATCGTCTTCTCGCGACGGGCCTTGGAGTAGCCGACGAGCCAGCGAAGGGCCAGGGCGGTCGAACGACCGGGCTTGACCTCGACGGGGACCTGGTAGGTGGCTCCACCGACACGGCGTGAGCGGACCTCGAGGGTCGGCTTCACGTTGTCCATGGCCTTCTTGAGGGCTGCGACGGGGTCGCCGCCGGACTTGGCGCGAGCACCTTCGAGGGCACCGTAGACGATGCGCTCTGCGGTGGACTTCTTGCCGTCGACGAGCACCTTGTTGATCAGCTGCGTGACCAGGGGTGAACCGTAGACGGGATCTACAACGAGCGGCCGCTTCGGGGCCGGGCCCTTACGTGGCATATTACTTCTTCTCCATCTTTGCGCCGTAGCGGCTGCGAGCCTGCTTGCGGTTCTTCACGCCCTGGGTATCCAGTGCGCCACGGACGATCTTGTAGCGGACACCGGGGAGGTCCTTCACACGACCGCCGCGCACGAGCACGATGGAGTGTTCCTGAAGGTTGTGACCTACGCCGGGGATGTAGGCGGTGACTTCGATGCCACCGTTGAGGCGCACGCGGGCGACCTTGCGGAGAGCCGAGTTCGGCTTCTTGGGGGTGGTCGTGTAGACGCGGGTGCAGACGCCGCGCTTCATGGGGCTGCCCTTCAGTGCGGGCGCCTTGGTCTTGGAGACCTTAGGTGTCCGGCCCTTACGGACCAGCTGGTTGATCGTAGGCACTTTCGTGTTCTCCGTAATGTCTGAAGTGTTCTCTGTCGCCCGAATCCGCGGTTGCGGCGCCTTCGCAGGGCCGCTCCGTCCGGGGATCGGGATCATCAGTCGTTTGGCGCTTCGCCTACCAACGAACTGCCGCAGAACGACTGTAGGCGTGCGAAAATGTGGCATTCGCTGTACAACTTACGTACAACACGGAGATACGTTTCGCAACGCCGATCCACTGCCACACAAACAATTGCTGTCAAGTCTACCAGAGATCGGCGGAGAGCCCTCCCGCCGGCCGCTCCCCCGCATGGTGGGGACCCCACGAGGGGACGGGAAAGGCCCCGGACCAGGAGGTCCGGGGCCTTTCCGCCGACAGTCGGGATCAGCGGAAGTCGCTGTTGCCCATGTCGTAGTCGTCCAGCGGGATGGCGTGGAACTCGGGGCTCAGGCCGCCCTCGACACCGGCGTAGTCGAAGTCGCTGAACGCGCTCGGACCGGTGAACAGGTTCGCCTTGGCTTCCTCGGTGGGCTCGACCGTGACCTTCGTGTAGCGGTCCAGACCGGTACCGGCCGGGATGAGCTTGCCGATGATCACGTTCTCCTTGAGGCCGAGCAGCGGATCGCTCTTGCCTTCCATGGCGGCCTGCGTGAGGACACGCGTGGTCTCCTGGAAGGAAGCGGCCGACAGCCACGACTCGGTGGCGAGCGACGCCTTGGTGATACCCATGAGCTCGGGCCGGCCCGAGGCCGGCTTCTTGCCCTCGGACACCACGCGGCGGTTCTCGTCCTCGAAGCGGCGACGCTCGGCGAGCTCACCGGGGAGCAGGTCCGACTCGCCGGACTCGATCACGGTGACGCGACGCAGCATCTGGCGGACGATGACCTCCACGTGCTTGTCGTGGATGCCCACACCCTGGCTGCGGTACACGCGCTGCACCTCGTCGACCAGGAACTCCTGGGCCTTGCGGGGGCCGAGGATGCGCAGGATCTGCTTCGGGTCGACCGCGCCGAAGACGAGCTGCTGCCCGACCTCTACGTGCTCGCCGTCGGCGACCAGCAGGCGCGCACGGCGCAGGACCGGGTACGCGATCTCCTCGGAGCCGTCGTCGGGGGTGACCACCAGGCGAAGCTGCTTCTCGGCATCCTCGATGGTGACGCGCCCTGCGACCTCGGAGATCGGGGCGACACCCTTGGGTGTACGCGCCTCGAAGAGCTCCTGGATACGAGGCAGACCCTGGGTGATGTCCTCCGCGGAGGCGACACCGCCGGTGTGGAAGGTACGCATGGTGAGCTGCGTGCCGGGCTCACCGATCGACTGCGCGGCGATGATGCCGACAGCCTCTCCGATGTCCACGGTCTTGCCTGTCGCGAGCGACCGGCCGTAGCAGAGCGCACACGTTCCGACACTGGACTCGCAGGTGAGCACGGAGCGCACCTTGATGTCCGAGATACCGGCCTCGAACAGTTCACCGATGAGCACGTCTCCGACGTCGGAGCCCGCGGCAGCGAGCACCTCGCCCTTGGAGTCGACGACGTCGGTGGCCAGCGTACGGGCGTATGCCGAGTTCTCGACCTCCTCGTGCAGCACCAGCTCGCCGTCGGCGTTCGGTACGGCGATCGTGACCTTCAGGCCGCGCTCGGTGCCGCAGTCGTCCTCGCGGACGATGACGTCCTGCGAGACGTCGACCAGGCGTCGGGTCAGGTAACCCGAGTTGGCCGTACGCAGGGCGGTGTCGGCGAGGCCCTTACGGGCACCGTGCGTCGCGATGAAGTACTCCAGGACCGACAGGCCCTCGCGGTACGAGGACTTAATCGGACGAGGGATGATCTCACCCTTGGGGTTGGCCACGAGGCCACGGAGACCGGCGATCTGGCGGACCTGCAGCCAGTTACCACGGGCACCGGAGGACACCATGCGGTTGATGGTGTTGTCCTTCGGCATCGCGGCGCGCATGGACGCGGCGACCTCGTTGGTCGCCTTGTTCCAGATGTCGATGAGCTCCTGGCGGCGCTCCTCGTCGGCGATGAGGCCCTTGTCGAACTGCGACTGGACCTTGGCGGCCTGCGTCTCGTAGCCCTCCATGATGCCGGCCTTGTTGATCGGCGCGGAGATGTCCGAGATGGCGACGGTGACGCCCGAGCGGGTGGCCCAGTAGAAACCGGCGTCCTTCAGGTTGTCCAGCGTGGCGGCCGTGACGACCTTCGGGTAGCGCTCCGCGAGATCGTTGACGATCGTCGAGAGCTGGCCCTTGTCGGCGACCTTCTCCACCCAGGGGTAGTCCTCGGGGAGGGTGTCGTTGAACAGGACCTGTCCGAGGGAGGTCTCGATCAGTGCAGGGGTACCGGGCTCCCAGCCCTCGGGCGCAGCGATGTCGGCGCTGGGTACGAAGTTGGGGACGCGGATCCGGACGACCGAGTTCAGGTGCAGCTCACCGGAGTCGTGGGCCATGATGGCCTCGGACGGGCTGGTGAAGACGCGGCCTTCGCCGGCACTCCCCTCACGCTTGGTGGTGAGGTGGTGCAGACCGATGATCATGTCCTGCGAGGGCAGGGTGACCGGACGGCCGTCGGACGGCTTCAGGATGTTGTTCGAGGAGAGCATCAGGATGCGCGCCTCGGCCTGGGCCTCGGGGCTCAGCGGCAGGTGGACTGCCATCTGGTCGCCGTCGAAGTCCGCGTTGAACGCACCACAGACCAGCGGGTGCAGCTGGAGGGCCTTGCCTTCGACCAGCTGCGGCTCGAACGCCTGGATGCCGAGCCGGTGCAGGGTGGGTGCACGGTTCAGCAGCACGGGGTGCTCGGTGATGATCTCTTCGAGGACGTCCCACACCTGGGGGCGGTAACGCTCGACCATGCGCTTGGCGCTCTTGATGTTCTGCGCGTGGTTGAGGTCCACCAGGCGCTTCATCACGAACGGCTTGAAGAGCTCCAGGGCCATCTGCTTGGGCAGACCGCACTGGTGCAGCTTCAGCTGCGGGCCGACGACGATGACCGAACGGCCCGAGTAGTCGACGCGCTTGCCGAGGAGGTTCTGGCGGAAGCGACCCTGCTTGCCCTTGAGCATGTCCGAGAGGGACTTCAGGGGACGGTTGCCCGGTCCGGTGACGGGACGGCCACGGCGGCCGTTGTCGAACAGGGAGTCGACCGCTTCCTGCAGCATGCGCTTCTCGTTGTTCACGATGATCTCGGGTGCACCGAGGTCGAGCAGTCGCTTCAGGCGGTTGTTGCGGTTGATGACGCGGCGGTACAGGTCGTTGAGGTCGGACGTCGCGAAACGGCCGCCGTCGAGCTGGACCATGGGGCGCAGTTCCGGCGGGATCACCGGCACGGCGTCGAGGACCATGCCCAGCGGGCTGTTGGTCGTCGTCAGGAACGCGTTGACCACCTTGAGGCGCTTCAGGGCACGCGTCTTGCGCTGGCCCTTGCCGTTCTGGATGATGTCGCGCAGCAGCTCGGCCTCGGCCGGCATGTCGAAGTTCTCGAGGCGCTTCTTGATCGCCTCGGCGCCCATGGAGCCCTCGAAGTACAGTCCGTAGCGGTCACGCAGCTCGCGGTAGAGTCCTTCGTCGCCCTCGAGGTCTGCGACCTTGAGGCTCTTGAAGCGGTCCCACACCTGGACGAGGCGCTCGATGTCGGCGTCGGCACGCTTGCGGACGTTCGCCATCTGGCGGTCGGCCGAGTCGCGGGCCTTCTTCTTGTCGGCAGCCTTGGCGCCTTCACCCTCGAGACGGGCGAGCTCGTCCTCGAGGTCCTTGGCGATCGCGGCGATGTCGGCGTCGCGCTGGTCCGTCATCTGCTTCTTCTCGAGGTCGTGCTCGGCCTGGAGGTTCGGCAGTTCGGCGTGGCGGTTCTCCTCGTCGACCGA
>NZ_CP024915.1:1874258-1877170 GCF_002953615.1 Arthrobacter agilis
CTTGAAGTACCAGATGTGCGTCACGGGAGCGGCGAGCTCGATGTGGCCCATGCGCTCGCGGCGCACCTTGGCACGGGTGACCTCGACGCCGCAGCGCTCGCAGATGATGCCCTTGAAGCGCACGCGCTTGTACTTGCCGCAGTAGCACTCCCAGTCACGGGAAGGGCCGAAGATCTTCTCGCAGAAGAGGCCGTCCTTCTCGGGCTTGAGGGTGCGGTAGTTGATGGTTTCCGGCTTCTTGACCTCGCCGTAAGACCAGCCGCGGATTTCGTCCGCGGTGGCAAGGCCGATTCGCATGAGGCCGAAGGAGGATTCGCTGGACATAGGGTCCCTGTTCTCTCTTTGTTCTCTAAATTCTTGAAGTCTTATGGGTGCGGCGGGGGTCCAGGCCCTGCGCCGGACCGGTGTTCGAGGAAGCGGCCTTCAATATTTCAAGGCCGTCCGCGGCCGCCGGAAATTTCGTTGGCCGCGTTCGAACACCGGTTCGACGGGGTGAAACCTAGACTTCCTCGACAGAACTCGGCTCGGCCCGTGAGAGGTCGATGCCCAGTTCCTCCGCGGCCCGGAAGACTTCTTCATCCGAGTCACGCATCTCGATCGTGGTGCCGTCGGTGGAGAGGACTTCCACGTTCAGGCAGAGCGACTGCATTTCCTTGATGAGGACCTTGAAGGACTCGGGAACGCCCGGCTCGGGGATGTTCTCGCCCTTGACGATGGCCTCGTACACCTTGACGCGTCCGTGGATGTCGTCCGACTTGATGGTCAGGAGTTCCTGCAGCGTGTAGGCCGCACCGTAGGCCTCGAGGGCCCACACTTCCATCTCACCGAAGCGCTGTCCGCCGAACTGCGCCTTACCACCCAGCGGCTGCTGCGTGATCATCGAGTACGGGCCGGTGGAGCGCGCGTGGATCTTGTCGTCCACCAGGTGGTGGAGCTTCAGGATGTACATGTAGCCGACGGAGATCGGATCCGGGAACGGTTCGCCGGAGCGACCGTCGAACAGGCGCGCCTTGCCGGACTCGCCGATGAGGCGCTCTCCGTCGCGGGTGACGTTCGTGGAACCGAGCAGGCCGACGATCTCGTCCTCGGTGGCGCCGTCGAACACGGGGGTTGCGACGGTGGTCGAGGAGATCTCCCGGGGGAGGTTCGGGAGGTTCTTGAGCCACTCGGGCTCGCCCTCGATCTTCCAGCCCTGCTTGGCTGCCCAGCCGAGGTGGATCTCGAGCACCTGGCCGACGTTCATGCGTCCGGGAACACCGAGCGGGTTCAGGACGATGTCGACGGGGGTGCCGTCCTCGAGGAACGGCATGTCCTCGATCGGGAGGATCTTGGAGATGACGCCCTTGTTGCCGTGGCGGCCCGCGAGCTTGTCACCGTCCGTGATCTTGCGCTTCTGTGCCACGTAGACGCGGACCAGCTGGTTGACGCCCGGGGGCAGCTCGTCGTCGTTGTCGCGGTCGAAGATGCGAACACCGATGACCGTGCCGGACTCGCCGTGGGGGACCTTCAGCGAGGTGTCGCGGACTTCGCGGCTCTTCTCGCCGAAGATGGCGCGCAGCAGACGCTCCTCGGGGGTCAGCTCGGTCTCACCCTTGGGGGTGACACGGCCGACGAGGATGTCGCCGGCTTCGACCTCGGCACCGATGTGGATGATGCCGCGCTCGTCGAGCGCGCCGAGGACCTCCTCGGAGACGTTCGGGATGTCGCGGGTGATCTCCTCGGCACCGAGCTTGGTGTCGCGGGCATCGACCTCGTGCTCCTCGATGTGGATCGACGTCAGGACATCGTCGGAGACGATGCGCTGCGACAGGATGATCGCGTCCTCGAAGTTGTGACCCTCCCAGGACATGAACGCCACGAGCATGTTCTTGCCGAGCGCGAGCTCGCCCTGGTCAGTGGAGGGACCGTCGGCGATGATCGTGTTGTACTCGACGCGGTCGCCCTCGGAGACCAGGACGCGCTGGTTGTACGCGTTGCCCTGGTTCGAGCGGGCGAACTTCATGATCGGGTAGTTCGTCTCCGTGCCGTCGTCGTTGAGGACGCCGACCAGATCGGCGGACACCTCCTTGACCACGCCCGCCTTCGTCGCGGTGACGGCGTCACCGGCGTCGACGGCTGCGTTCTTCTCCATGCCGGTGCCCACGAGGGGACGCTCGGAACGGAGCAGGGGCACGGCCTGGCGCTGCATGTTCGCACCCATGAGGGCGCGGTTGGCGTCGTCGTGCTCCAGGAACGGGATCATCGCGGTCGCGACGGACACCATCTGGCGCGGGGAGACGTCCATGTACTCGACCTCGGCGGGCTCGACGAGCACGGGCTCACCGGAACCACCACGCGTCCGCACGAGGACCATGTCCTCGGTGAACGTGCTGTTCGCGTCGAGGGGCGCGTTCGCCTGGGCGATGAGGCGCTCCACCTCGTCGTCGGCGGTCAGGTAGTCGATCTGGTCGGTGACGATGCCGTCGACGACCTTGCGGTACGGGGTCTCGATGAAGCCGAACGCGTTGATGCGGCCGTACGAGGCGAGCGAACCGATGAGGCCGATGTTCGGGCCTTCAGGGGTCTCGATGGGGCACATGCGGCCGTAGTGCGAGGGGTGGACGTCTCGGACTTCCATGCCTGCGCGGTCACGGGACAGGCCACCCGGGCCCAGCGCGGACAGGCGACGCTTGTGCGTCAGGCCGGCGAGCGGGTTGTTCTGGTCCATGAACTGCGACAGCTGGGAGGTTCCGAAGAACTCCTTGATCGCGGCGACGACGGGGCGGATGTTGATCAGGGTCTGCGGCGTGATGGCCTCGACGTCCTGGGTGGTCATCCGCTCGCGGACGACGCGCTCCATGCGGGACAGGCCGGTGCGGACCTGGTTCTCGATGAGCTCGCCCACGGCGCGGATGCGGCGGTTGCCGAAGTGG
>NZ_CP024915.1:1877270-1877342 GCF_002953615.1 Arthrobacter agilis
TCGATGTCGTCGACCTCGACGCGGAGCTCCACGTCCTCGCCGTCGCGCTTGCCGCCGAGGGTCTTGTCACCG
>NZ_CP024915.1:1877442-1896558 GCF_002953615.1 Arthrobacter agilis
GCGTGCAGGGCGACCAGGAACTTGATCATCGCGACGATGTCGTCGATGTTGAGCACCGAGGCGTCGGAATCGGTGAGGTCCTTGTCGATCCCGAGCTTGCGGTTGATCTTGTACCGGCCGACCTTGGCCAGGTCGTAGCGCTTCGGGTTGAAGTACAGGTTGTCCAGGAGGGTCTGGGCAGCCTCGACCGTGGGGGGCTCGCCCGGACGGAGCTTGCGGTAGATGTCGAGGAGGGCGTCCTCGCGGGTCTCCGTCGCGTCCTTCTCCATGGTGGCGCGGATGGAGTCGTACTGGCCGAACTCCTCGAGGATCTGGCCCTCGGTCCAGCCGAGCGCCTTGAGGAGCACGGTGACGGACTGCTTGCGCTTGCGGTCGAGCCGGACGCCGACCTGGTCGCGCTTGTCGATCTCGAGCTCGAACCAGGCACCGCGCGACGGGATGATCTTCGCGCTGAAGATGTCCTTGTCGCTGGTCTTGTCGGCGGTGCGCTCGAAGTAGGCACCCGGCGAACGGACGAGCTGCGACACGACGACGCGCTCGGTGCCGTTGATGACGAAGGTGCCCTTGTCGGTCATGAGGGGGAAGTCACCCATGAACACGGTCTGCTGCTTGATCTCGCCCGTGTTGTTGTTCATGAACTCGGCCTTGACGTACAGCGGGGCGGAGTAGGTCGCGTCGCGATCCTTGCACTCGGCCATCGTGTACTTGGGGTCGGCGAACTCCGGCTCGGAGAAGCTCAGGGACATGGTGCCCTGGAAGTCCTCGATCGGGGAGATCTCTTCGAAGATGTCGGCCAGCCCGGAGGTGGTGGCCAGACCCTGCAGTCCCTGTTCCAGCGCTTCCTCAACGCGGGCCTTCCAGCGCTCGTTGCCGACGAGCCAGTCGAAGCTGTCCGTCTGGAGGGCGAGAAGATTGGGAACTTCAAGCGGTTCGTGAATCTTTGCGAATGAGAGCCGGGGTGCGGCGCCGTCGGCGTCGACCTGGCTGGTAGCGGTTGCATTATTAGAGGTGCTCGGGGCGACCAAGAGGGATCCTTCCACAGACCGTCAGGCTTGTCAGCGCTTTCGCCTCAGCACCGCCACCGCAGTATGCTGCGGGGATCTCAGTGCTCACCAGAGTCCGCCCGCGTGAACCCCACCATGTGGCCAGGTTAAACGACGAGAGCAGAGCAAAGCCCACCGCTATATGAAGGCTGAGGTTTAGAGGGAAGACGCAAAGAACTACGTTACGGCACGCGCAGCAAAAAGTCCAATACCCCTCTCCCCCTTCGTGCGTCAAGCCCGCCACGCCTGGTGGGGAGGAAGACCGGCCGGTACCATCCGGCGGCAGGAGCCGTTCCTAGCCGGCGGCAGGCTCCGGCAGCGGGCCCGTACTGGTGTCACCCCGCAGGCGCTTGACGATGAGCTCCGCGCTGATGAGGCACATGGGGATCCCGATGCCGGGGACGGTCGAGCTCCCCGCGTAGAACAGGTTCCCCACCCTGGCGCTGCGGTTCGAGCCGCGGAAGAACGCGCTCTGCTTCAGGATGTGCGCCGGCCCGAGGGAGGTGCCGCGCCACGCGTTGAGGTCGTCGGCGAAGTCCTGGGGGCCGTAGCTGCGACGGACCACGATGCGCTCGGCGAGGTCCGGGATGCCGGCCCACTCGGCGATCTGCCCGATGACGGTGTCCGCGAGCTCCTCGACCCGCGCGTCTCCCCCGCGCTCCACGCCGCCCCTGCCGATCGTGATATCGGCCGGGATGGGCACGAGCACGAAGACGTTCTCGTGTCCCTCGGGGGCCACGGATCCGTCGGTCGCGCTGGGGCGGCAGACGTAGAGCGACGCCGGCGAGGGCACCGAGGTCTCCTTGCCGAAGATGCGTCCGAAGTTGTCGCGCCAGTCCGTGGTGAACAGCAGCGTGTGGTGTTCGAGCTGCGGCAGCCCGCCCCGCACGCCCAGGTACAGCAGCAGGGCGCTGGGCCCGGGAACGCGCTTGTCCCAGTACGTCTCCGGGTAGGTCTGCAGGTCCGCCGGCAGCAGCGTGGTCTCGGTGTGGTGGAGGTCCGCGGCGGACACGACGATGTCCGCGCCGATCGACGTCGTCGTACCGTCCGCGCGGTAGGTGACTCCGCGGACCGTCGCCGTCCGCCGGTCGATCGGGGACCGCCCGGGTGTGCGGGCCTCGGTGTCGATCGACACGACGTCGGCGCCCGTGCGGATCTCGACGCCGGCGGACGTCGCGACGCGGCGCATGGCATCGATGAGCGTAGTGAACCCGCCCATCGGGTAGAGCACCCCGTCGTCGAGGTCGAGGTGGCTCATGAGGTGGTACATGCTCGGCGCGTCGAAGGGTGAGCTGCCGAGGAAGACCGCGGGATAGCCGAGGATCTGCTGGATGCGTGGGTCCTTGAAGCGCTTCTCCACGAAGGACTGCAGGGGCTGCAGGAGCAGCGAACCGATCCTCGGGAGCCTGCGCAGGACGTCCGGCCGGAGGAACGGGAGGAAGGACTGGAAGGTCGAGTAGAGGAAGCGCCGCTTGGCGATCTCGTACGCGTCCTCGGCGGAGTCGAGGTATTTCGACAGCTGCTCGCCGGCGCCGGCCTCCAGGGACTCGAAGAGCTTCGTCACGGCCTCGCGCTCGGCCGGGACGTCGACCGCTCCCCCGGCCTCGAAGACCACACGGTAGCCGGGATCGAGCTTCACGAGCTCAAGCTGCTCGGCGGCGCTCGTGCCCATCAGTTTGAAGAAGTGGTCGATCACCTCCGGCATCAGGTACCAGGAGGGGCCCGTGTCGAAGCGGAAGCCGTCCTGCTCCCACGAGCCCGCGCGGCCGCCGACCTGCCCTCGCTTCTCGAGCAGGGTGACGTTGTGGCCCTCCCGTGCCAGCAGGGCCGACGTCGCCAGACCGCCGATCCCGCCGCCGATCACGACGACGTCCCTGGCGCCCACGCGTGTACCGCTGTCCTGAGGTGTCATGCCGTCCTCTCCTGCGCGGCAGGTTCCGGTACCGCGCGACCGGTGAAAGCTCGGGCAAAAATGCGGACCTTGACCGGGTTCGGGACCCGGATCCGCGCCCGGAGGAGGTCCTCCGCGGGGGTGCGGCGCAGCCTGGCCGCGAGCTCGGTGAACAGGCCCTGCGCCAGCGCCACGGCCCGTCGGGGGGTGGGGGGCAGCCCGGGGAGCGCTGCAGCCGAGATGCGCAGGTCCTCGTCGATGTCGTCGAGGAGCCTGATCTTGTCGGCCTCCGAGAAGCTGCCGGGGCGGATCCCCGGGAAGTAGCTGCGCCCGAGGGTCGAGAAGTCCTCGGCGAGGTCCCTCAGGAAGTTGATCTTCTGGAATGCGGCGCCGAGGTGCCTGGCCCCGTCGACGAGCACGGCGTCCTCCGCCGCCGTCACCGGGCGGTCGACGAGGAAGGCCCGCAGGCACATCAGCCCGACCACCTCGGCGGACCCGTAGACGTACAGCGCGAAGGATTCCGGGGTGTGCTCGCGCTGGGTGAGGTCGGCCCGCATCGAGGCGAAGAAGGGCCTGGTGAGGTCCACCCCGATGCCTGTCGCGCGGGCGGTGATGGCGAAGGCGTGCACCACGAGGTTGGCGCTGTAGCCGGTGCCCATCGCGTTCTCGGTCTCGCGTTCCAGGCCGTCGAGGAGGTTCTCGACGTCGGCCGCCGCCAGCCCGGCGCCCGCGGCGGCTCCGTCGACGATCTCGTCGGCGACCCGGACGAGCGCGTACACCGCCTCGATGGCGCTGCGGGTCGGCCGGTCCAGGATGCGCGAGGCCATCCCGAAGGAGGTCGAGTAGCAGCGGATCACCTCGGCGGAGGTCTTCAGCGCGGCCGCGTCGTAGCGTGCGAGGGAGTCGTCGATGCCCACTCAGTGCACCCGGTCCACGACGGCCGTCACCACGGGGTGGAGGGCGGAGCGCAGGGTGGCGGGCACGGCGTCGGACTCGAGGTGGGCGCGGGCCCGGGCGGCGTACTGAGCGGCGAGGTCCACGGAGTAGTCCCGCGCCCCGCTGTCCACGAGGACGCGCCGCACGTGGTCGGCGTCCGATGCGGACATCCCCGAGTCCCCGACGAGCGACGAGATGCTCTCCCACTCGGGACGGGCCGCGACATAGGACATCAGGGCGGTCCGCTTGCCCTCGCGCAGGTCGCCCCAGTTCGTCTTCCCGGTGCGCGTCTCGTTGCCGAACACACCGAGCAGGTCGTCGGCGATCTGGTAGGCGATCCCGGCGTCGCGCCCGAAGTCGCCGAGGCGGCCGATGACCTCCTCGTCCGCGCCCGCCAGCACGGCGCCGGCCTGCAGCGGCCCCTCGAAGGAGTAGACGGAGGTCTTCAGTCGCGCCATCTGCACGATGTCCTCGAGCGGCGGCATCGCGCTGGTCAGGGAGGTCTCGATGTCGAGGAACTCCCCCGCCGCGGATGCGAAGACCGCTTCGTCGAGGATCTCGCCGAGGCGGCGCCTGGTCGCAGCCGGCGCGTCGGCCCGCTCGAGCAGGCGGTACGCGTTGGACAGCGCGAGGTCACCGGCGATGACCCCCGCGGAGAAGCCGATGTGGCGCGCGCCGTCAGGCGACAGTCCCGCGTCCTCCGCGATGGCCCGGTACCGGCCGGAGACGTTGGGGATGCCGCGGCGGATGAAGTCGCGGTCGATCACGTCGTCGTGCACGATCAGCGCGGTGTGCAGCATCTCGAAGGCCGCGCCGACCTCGGCCGCGTTGTCGAGGTCGGTGCCTCCGAGCATCTGGTAGGCGGACATCACCAGCCGGGGCCGGAAGCGCTTCCCCCCTGCCGTGCACCGCTCGAGGGTCTCCCACAGGGCGTGGTACCCGGGTCCGATCTTCGCGGCGCGGACCTTGGACTCGTCGAAGAACCGGGCGAGGGCGCCCTCCACCTGCTCGAGCCCGGCGGGCGCGACCAGCAGAGTGTCCATGTCCATAGGTAAAGTAAACAACGGATAGTGCGCCGCTGACGAAACACAGGGCGTAGGCTGCCCGGCCGGTCGGCCGGGGGCAGCGGACCCCGCCCAGTGTGCGGACGATCAGCGGAGGAGAGCCACGATGGCCAGCGAGACGGGCACCATGCAGCAATCGGCGGCGGACGGCACGGGCCACGAGGTGGTGGTGCTGCTCGCCGAGGACGGCACCGCGCTCGGCACGCACGACAAGGCGACCGTCCACACCCCCGACACCCCGCTCCACCTCGCCTTCTCCACGCACGTGTTCGACGACGCCGGGCGCATCCTCGTGACGCGCCGTGCCCTGTCGAAGAAGGCCTGGCCCGGGGTCTGGACCAATTCCTTCTGCGGGCACCCCGCCCCGGGGGAGACCTTCGAGGCAGCCGTCCACCGGCGTGCGGCCCAGGAGCTCGGCTTCGCCGTGAGGGACATCAGGCCGGCGCTCCCCGACTTCAGGTATCGCGCCGTCGATGCGTCCGGCATCGTCGAGAACGAGATCTGCCCCGTCTACACGGCGGTGGCGGACAGCGCCGTGGATCCGCTGCCCGACGAGGTCATGGACTACCAGTGGGCCGACGCCGCCGGACTCGTGCGGGCCGTCACCGCGACGCCGTGGGCGTTCAGCCCCTGGCTCACCCTCCAGCTCCCCCTGCTCTACCCGCAGGGCGCCGAGGGCCCCGGGCCCCGCGACCTCCCCTGACGACGCCGGCTCCGGGGTCCGCAGCTCGGAGCCATAGTCTTGTAGCGGCACCATTTCAACGACGAAAGAGAGTATCGCCATGGCGACACCCACGCCATCCCCCGACGACGTCGTTCTCGTCGGCGGCGCCCGCACACCCCTCGGACGCCTCAACGGACAACTCGCCTCCTTCACCGCCGTCGAGCTCGGCGCGCTCGCCATCGCCGGCGCACTGGACCGGGCCGGTGTCGAACCCGCCGCCGTGGACGCCGTCATCCTGGGCCACGTGGTGCAGGCGGGCTGTGGACAGAATCCGGCACGACAGTCGGCCGTGAAGGCGGGCATCCCCTGGAACGTCCCGGCCGTCACCCTCAACAAGGTCTGCCTCTCCGGGCTCACGGCCGTGATCGACGCGGCCCGCCTGATCCGCAGCGGTGAGGCGCGTGTCGTGGTGGCCGGCGGCCAGGAGTCGATGACGCGTGGACCCCACCTGCTGCCCGGCTCCCGCCAGGGCTGGAACTACGGCTCCATCTCCGCCCTGGACTCGGTGGCCCACGACGGACTGACCGATGCCTTCGACCACGACTCGATGGGTGCCTCGACGGAACGCGGCAACGTACGCCTCGAGATCGACCGCACGGCCCAGGATGCGGTCGCCGCGGCCTCGCACCAGCGCGCGGCGGCCGCTACCGACAGCGGTGTCCTCGCCGAGGAGATCGTCCCCGTCACCGTCCGGCAGCGGAAGGGCGACGACGTCGTCCTCACCACGGACGAGGGCATCCGGCCCGCGACGACCGTCGAGTCGCTTGCGAAGCTCCGGCCGGCGTTCAACCCGGACGGGGCGATCACGGCCGGCAACTCGTCGCCCCTGTCCGACGGCGCGGCGGCCCTCGTGGTCACCACGCGCGCCTATGCCGAGGAGAAGGGCCTGGGAGTCCTCGCCGTCGTCGGACGTCCGGGCCAGGTCGCGGGCCCGGACAACACCCTGCACTCCCAGCCGTCCGAGGCCATCAAGCAGGCGCTCGACCGGGCCGGGTGGACGGCGTCGGACCTCGACTTCATCGAGATCAACGAGGCCTTCGGGTCCGTGGCCGTCCAGTCCCTCAGAGACCTCGACTACACGCTGGAGCAGTGCAACATCCACGGCGGAGCCATCGCCCTGGGTCACCCGATCGGCGCTTCGGGGACGCGCCTGGCGCTGCATGCAGCCATGGAGCTCGCCCGGCGCGGGTCGGGGAGATCCGCCGTGAGCCTCTGTGGCGGCGGCGGTCAGGGAGAGGCCCTGCTCCTCTGGCGTTGAGGGTCCGGTCGGGCCATCCGGGTGCAAACATGAAAAAGCCCCGCTTCACCGGAAGCGGGGCTTTTTCGTGTCTGCGACGGACCCGGCGTGTGCCGGACCCGGGAGCAGCGGGTGTTACTTGAGGGTGACGGTGGCGCCGGCGGCCTCGAGGGCCTCCTTGGCCTTGTCTGCGGCTTCCTTGGTGACGCCCTCGAGGACGGCCTTGGGGGCGCTGTCGACAACGTCCTTGGCTTCCTTCAGGCCCAGCGAGGTGAGCGCGCGAACTTCCTTGATCACTGCGATCTTCTTGTCGCCTGCAGCCTCGAGGACGACGTCGAACGAGGTCTGCTCCTCTTCGGCGGCTTCGCCGGCTCCGCCACCGGCGGGGCCTGCCACTGCAACGGCAGCAGCGGTGACATCGAAGGTCTCCTCGAACAGCTTTACGAAGTCCGAGAGTTCAATGATGGACAGTTCCTTGAAAGCTTCGATGAGCTCTTCGTTGGTGAGCTTCGCCATGGGAGGCGTCCTTCCTTTAGTGGTGCACGGCACCGGAGTGTATGGATCGAGGCGAAACTAGTTCGCTTCGGTTGCTGCGGCTTCCTCGGCGGGAGCCTCCGTGGCAGCTTCTGCAGGAGCAGCGGCTTCCTCGGCAGCAGGAGCGTCGGCGTCGGCTGCAGGTGCAGCGCCGCTTCCCTCCTCGAGCTTGATGCGCAGGGCATCGACGGTGCGGGCCAGGGCGGACATCGGCGCCTTGAGCACGCCTGCGACCCGGGCGAGCTGGAGTTCACGCGACTCGAGGGCCGCCAGGGCGACGACCTCGGATGCGTCGAGGGCCTTGCCCTCGAAGATTCCAGTCTTGATGACGAGCTTCGGGTTGGCTTTCGCGAAATCCGTGAGGCTCTTGGCGGCAGCTACGGCGTCACCCTTGATGAAGGCGATCGCGGTGGGTCCGGACAGCTGGCCTTCGAACGCGTCGATGCCTGCTTCCTTCGCCGCGATGCCGGTCAGGGTGTTCTTGACGACGGAGAACTTGGTGTCCGCGCCAAGGGCACGGCGCAGTTCCTTGAGCTGAGCAACAGTGAGCCCGCGGTATTCGGTCAGGACAGCGGCGGTGGAGTCCTTGAAATCGGTGGTGATCTCGTCCACTGCAGAAACCTTTGTTGGCGTTGCCATAACCCTCCTTCCGGGGAATATGCGCCGGCTTTCCAGCCCCAATAAAAAACGCCCCGCGCAGATGCACGGGGCTGTGCTCGACACGGGCGGAGGCCGGTGGAGAGGAGCTTCGTTCACCTGCGTAGGCCGTCCCTCACGGGAACTTTCGGATCCGAGTCCTTCTTCCTGGTCGCGCACGGGTGCGCTAGCGGGGAGTGGAGGTGGATCGACCGACGGTCTTTGGTGCTTCAAGCCTACGTGACGCACCCGGCGCGACCAAATCGGCGTCAGGCGAGCACCTTCTGCCAGCCCGCGGTCCGGCCCGAGGCCCTGAATCCGAGGGCCACATTGACGTCGAGCATGAACGTGTTCTCCTCGGCGTTCCAGGTGTAGATGCGCTCCGCAGTGGGCCAGGCGTCGCGCGCGCGCCGGAGATTGGCCGCCTTGAGCCATGTCCCCAGGCGGTGCCCCCGGTGCTCGTCGAGCACCAGGGTGTCCTCCTGGTAGACGACGGCCGGACGGGCCTCCGAACGCTCGAGGATGGTGTGGCCCACCAGCTGCCCGCTCGCAGCGTGCCGCACGGCGCACACGAGGCTCGAGGTACCGCCGGCCAGCGTCCGCTGCTCCTCCCGTCGGATGCGGTCGGCGTCCCACGCCTCCTCCTCCTGCGCGAACCCACCGAGGGGCGGATCCGTGCTCATCTTCTGGCGCAGGAGGGCGTAGTCCTCGACGAGATCGTCGGGGCACCGGTCCACCCACTCCACGAGGTCGTAGTGCCCTGAGCCGATGATCCGGGCCGCATGCTCGAGCCGCAGGGCGTCCTCGACGTCTTCGAGGGCGAGGACGCTCTGGCGGTCCACCTGCACCAGGTCGAAGCCGGACCGCCGCGCGAAGATTGCGGAGGCGTCGGACGCGGGGAAGAAGCCGGCGCCGGTGGGCGGGACGAGCCGCGCATCCGCCGCCGGCTCGTCCCCGGCGCGGGCGTCGCTCCAGGACATCATGATGGTGCGGCCGCGGTGTGCCATCTCCTGTTCCACGAAGGACAGGAGGGAGGTGGCGATGCCGCGGCGGCGGTGGGAGGGCGCCACCTCGATCTGTACGAAGGCGGTCTGCGGGTTGTCCCGCAGGGGGATGCTGAGCCGCGCGTTCGCGACGATCTCCGAGCCGTCCCGCGCGACGCCGAGCACGTACTCGCGGTCGGGTGTCGCCTGGAGCATCACGAGCCGCTCCTCCGCGTCCACGCTGTGGTCGTCGTGCCCCCAGATGGCGCGCTCCACGGCGTTGCTCACCGCGGCACTCTGCGCGAAGTCCTCGCCCCCGGCCGCGTCGAGCGTCGCGGGGATCGGGAGTTGCCGGATGGCGATCGTCGACATCGGTCCAGCATAGGGTCAGTGATTGGGATACCTCAACCACTGTTGCCCTCGGACACGAAAAAGCCCCGCGGCGCAGGCCGCGGGGCTTGTCCGGAGGTCCACCTAGACGGTGAAGACCTTCGTGACACTCGGATCGACGGAGATGCCGGGACCGAAGGTGGTCGAGACCGTCGCCTTCTGGATGTAGCGGCCCTTCGAAGCCGACGGCTTCAGGCGGAGGATCTCCTCGAGCGCTGCGGCGTAGTTCTCGCCCAGCTTCTGCTCGTCGAAGGAAACCTTGCCGATGATGAAGTGAAGGTTCGAGTGCTTGTCGACGCGGAAATCGATCTTGCCACCCTTGATGTCGGTGACGGCCTTGGCGACGTCCGCCGTGACCGTCCCGGTCTTCGGGTTCGGCATCAGGTTGCGGGGGCCGAGGATCTTTCCGAGGCGTCCCACCTTGCCCATGAGGTCGGGGGTCGCGACCGCGGCGTCGAAGTCGGTCCAGCCGCCCGAGACCTTCTCGATCATGTCGTCGGAACCGACGAAGTCGGCGCCGGCCGCGATCGCAGCCTCTGCCTTCTCACCGGTGGCGAAGACCAGGACGCGGGCGGTCTTGCCCGTGCCGTGAGGGAGGTTCACGGTGCCACGGACCATCTGGTCCGCCTTGCGGGGGTCCACTCCGAGACGGAAGGACACCTCGACCGTGGCGTCGAACTTGGAAGGATTGGTCTCCTTCGCGAGGACTACCGCTTCGAGGGGGGCGTACTGCTTGTCCGCCTCGATCTTCGCGGCAGCTCCCTTGTATGCTTTGCTGCGCTGTGCCATCTGCTTGTTCTCCTTATGCAGTCGTGGTCTGCGGACCGCGCTGGGCCCTGCCACTCACGCCGGCGTCCGCGGGGTGCGTCGTCGTCGTGCTGTGAAAATGGTGGTGTGCCCGTCCGACGGTGCGGGACGGGGCGGTGGTGAAGGTGGTCAGCCCTCGACCGTGATGCCCATGGAGCGGGCGGTGCCGGCGATGATCTTCGCGGCGGCCTGGACGTCGTTGGCGTTGAGGTCTTCCATCTTCATGGTGGCGATCTCTTCGACCTGGGCGTTGGTCAGCTTCGCGACCTTGACCGTGTGAGGCGTGCCCGAGCCCTTGGCGACTCCTGCTGCCTTCTTGATCAGTTCGGCTGCCGGCGGGGTCTTGGTGATGAAGGTGAACGAGCGGTCCTCGTACACCGTGATCTCCACGGGGATGACGTTTCCGCGCTGGGATTCCGTCGCGGCGTTGTACGCCTTGCAGAATTCCATGATGTTGACACCGTGCTGGCCAAGCGCGGGACCAATCGGAGGAGCCGGGTTGGCGGCGCCTGCATTGATCTGCAGCTTGATGAGGCCGGTGACCTTTTTCTTGGGGGCCATGAAAGGGTCCTTCTCTTGCATTGCGTTCCCGCGGGACAGGAGCGTCCTGCGGGGTGGTGGCCATCATGGCGTGACGGCCGAACGGTGCTTCCCCGCCGAGCAGACGGGGAGTCGCCGAAGCTTTACTGGATCTTGGTGACCTGGTTGTAGGAGAGCGTGACCGGAGTCTCGCGCTCGAAGATCGACACGAGCACGACGAGCTGCTGCGACTCGTGCTTGATCTCGGAGATCGTCGCCGGGAGCGTCTCGAAGGGGCCCTCGTTGACGGTGACGGACTCGCCGACCTCGAAGTTGACGGTGGCGGGGGTGAACTGCGGCTGCACGGGCTTGCCCGACTCGGCGTCCGTGTGGACGATGGTGTGCTCGAGCATCGAGAACACCTCGGACAGGCTCAGCGGAACCGGGTTGTGGGCATTGCCCACGAAGCCGGTGACACCGGGGGTGTGGCGGACGGCACCCCAGGACTCGTCGGTGAGTTCCATGCGGACCAGCACGTAGCCGGGGATGCGCACGCGGTTGACTATCTTCCGCGTGGTGTTCTTGATCTCCACGACCTCTTCCATCGGCACCTGGATCTCGAAGATGTAATCTTCCATGTCCAGGGTCTGGATGCGGGTCTCGAGGTTGGCCTTCACGCGGTTCTCGTAGCCGGCGTAGGAGTGGATGACGTACCAGTCACCCTCCTGGCGGCGGAGCCGGGCCTTGAAGGCCGCGACGGGATCCTCGGCCGGGACGTCCTCGGCCGGAGCGTCGTCGCCGGGCTCGTCCGCTTCGGAGGCTGCAGCCTCGTCCACGGCGTCGGTGGCCGTCGCGTCGATCTCGCCGTCGGCGGCATCGAGTTCGGCGTCGTCCGCGAGGAGTCCGTCCTCGGCCGCGACGTCGGTGTCGGCGGGGTACTCGTCGGAGTCCTCAGCAGGCACGTCGACGTCGGAGGCGTCGACCTCCGCCTCCGTCCCGTACTCCTCGTTCTCCAGACCATCTTCGGGAGTGATCTGCCGTTCGAGTTCTTGCTCGGACACCTAGCCGCCTGCTTTCTGACATTCTTCGCAAGTCTGTCTTGCTTGCCTGTACTCAACCCGACACGACAACAGCCGCGCCGGAACGTGCATTCCCGGGAGGGTCAGCGTCAGCTGTCGCCGAAGACCCACACCGCGCCGGCCCCGAACAGGAGGTCCAGGGCGGTCACGAGGAGCATCATGATGACCACGAAGGCGAGGACGGTGATGGTGAATCGAACCAGCTCCCGACGGGTGGGCGTGACGACCTTCCCGAGCTCCGCGAGGACCTGGCGGATGAACAGCATGATGCGTCCGAAGAAGCCGCGCCGGGGAGCCTTCTTCTCGGAGGGGCTTCCCTTGGAGCTGCTCGCAGCCGTATCGGTCACCTTCAACCTCATCAATCTGTGTGGTGTTCCAGCAGGACCACCAGTGGCGCCCCCAGCTGATCATGTGTACCGCCGCGCGGGGCCTGTGCCTGCGCCGGGGCTTCGTGATCTTTTTCTGCCGTGCCTTCGCCGTCTTTCCGCGAAGGCCACGCGCAGGGCAGACAGGACTCGAACCTGCAACCTGCGGTTTTGGAGACCGCTGCGCTACCAATTGCGCCACTACCCTTCGGTTCGAAACGTTCAGCTACCACTCCGGACGGCCCGGTGAGGGCACGAACCATCATGGTGTTTCAACACCGAGGAACAAGTCTACGCATTCACCGGCGGAACGTCGAACCGGGGCGTCCCGACGGCCCCGCCGCCGGGTGGCCACGGTCGCTCGGCGGCCCCGCGACTCCTCCGTCCCGGAACCCGATGCGGACCCGGACAGGGACCACCGCCTAAGCTGGAAACCGACACAAGACCCTCACCGAACGGGACCCGATGAACGCGACGACCGACGACTCCATCCGCGCAGCCCTCCCCCGGATCTCCCGGCGCATCGATTCCATCGCGGAGTCCGCGACGCTCGCCGTGGATGCGAAGGCGAAGGCCCTCAAGGCGGCCGGCCGGCCCGTCATCGGTTTCGGTGCGGGCGAACCGGACTTCCCGACGCCGGACTACATCGTCGAGGCCGCGATCGCAGCAGCCCGCCAGCCGAGGTTCCACCGCTACTCCCCCGCCGGTGGGCTCCCCGATCTCAAGCAGGCGATCGCCGAGAAGACCCTGCGCGATTCCGGGTACGCCGTGGACCCCGCGCAGGTGCTCGTCACCAACGGCGGCAAGCAGGCCGTCTACGAATCCTTCGCGTCCCTCCTCGATCCCGGGGACGAGGTCCTCGTGCCCACGCCGTTCTGGACCACCTACCCCGAGGCCATCCGGCTGGCGGGCGGCGTGCCGGTCGAGGTGTTCGCGGGTCCCGAGCAGGGCTACCTCGTGACCGTCGACCAGCTCGAGGCCGCGCTCACGCCGCGCACGAAGGTGCTGCTGTTCGTCTCGCCGTCCAACCCCACGGGAGCCGTCTACGCCGCCGATGCCGTCCGCGAGATCGGCGAATGGGCCGCTGCACGTGGACTCTGGGTGGTGACCGACGAGATCTACGAGCACCTGACGTACGACGGCGTACCGTTCACCTCGATCGCCACCGCAGCCCCCTCCCTCGGCGACCGGGTGGTCATCCTCAACGGCGTGGCCAAGACGTATGCGATGACCGGGTGGCGTGTGGGCTGGATGGTCGGGCCGAAGGACCTCGTGAAGGCGGCGACGAACCTGCAGTCGCACGCGACGTCGAACGTGTCGAACGTCCCCCAGATGGCGGCGCTGGCCGCGGTGTCGGGTCCGTTGACGGCTGTCGACGCGATGAAGGTGGCGTTCGACCGCCGCCGTCGGGCCATGGTGTCGGCGCTCAACGGGATCGACGGCGTCGAGTGCCCGACGCCGCACGGCGCCTTCTACGCCTACGCCGATGTGCGGGCGCTGCTCGGCCGGAGCTTCGACGGCGTCACGCCGGCGACCTCCGCCGAGCTCGCGGCGCTGATCCTGGAGAAGGTGGAGGTCGCCGTCGTGCCGGGTGAGGCCTTCGGCCCCAGCGGGTACCTGCGCCTGTCCTACGCCCTCGGCGACGAGGACCTCGCGACGGGCGTGGGACGCCTCCAGGAGTTCCTCGGCTCCGTACGCTAGCTGTCCCGGCCGTCCGCGGCCGGGCTCAGAGCAGCCTGCGCTCCGTGGCCCAGCGGGTCAGCTCGTGCCGTGAGGACAGCTGCAGCTTCCGCAGGACCGCGGACACGTGCGTCTCGACGGTCTTGACGGAGATGAAGAGCTCCTTCGCGGTCTCCTTGTAGCTGTAGCCCCGCGCGATGAGCCGCATGACCTCCAGCTCGCGCGCCGACAGGCGGTCGAGCTCGTCGTCGACGGCGACGGACGCCGTCCCGAAGGCGTCGAGGACGAAGCCGGCCAGGCGCGGGGAGAACACGGCGTCCCCGGAGGCGATGCGCTGCACGGCGTCGGTGATCTCCGGGCCCGAGATGGTCTTCGTGACATAGCCGCGGGCACCCGCGCGGATGACGGCGACGACGTCCTCCGCCGAGTCCGAGACGCTCAGGGCGAGGAACCGCGAGGCCGTCCCGCGCGTGACACAGCGGTGGATGACCTCGGCGCCGCCGCCACCGCGCCCGCCGGGCAGGTGCACGTCCAGGAGGACGACGTCGGGCCCCGTCGCGGTGATCACCGACTCCGCCTCCTCGACCGTCGCAGCCTCGCCGAGGACGCGGATCACGGGACCCAGCGCGGCCCGGAGGCCGGAACGGAAGATGCCGTGGTCGTCGACGATGACCACGGACACCGTCCCGGGTACCGCGCCGTCCGCGGGGAGGTTCTCGCTGTCCACGTGTGTCCCTTTCGCCGGCCGTCCTGCCGGGGTCCTGTCCTTCGCGTTCCCGCGCGTTCCTTCGCGTTCCTTCGCGTCCCCGCCCCTCACCGTCCGGCGTCGCCGCCGTCCCGCTCCGGCCGGTACCGGTGGGTCGCCCCGGGCCTAGGCGGCGCTCCCCGTGGTCCTGGGCAGGCGGAGCCGCACCTCGGTGCCGTCGCCGTCGCTGCGCAGTTCCGACGAGCCGCCGTGGCGCAGCATCCTGCTATGGATCGATTCACGGATGCCGAGGCGGTCCGACGGCACTGCCGACGGGTCGAATCCGTCGCCCCTGTCACGGACGAACACCTCCACGGTATCCGCACCGGCCTCGAGGTAGACCGAGACCGCCACCGCCGCGTGCTTCGCCGCGTTCAGCATGGCTTCCCGCGCGGCCTGCGCCAGGGCGTCCTCTGCGGGTCCCAGGGCGGCGTCCCCGACGGCGACGACGGCGACCGGGTGACCGTAGAGGTCCTCGATCTCGCCGGCCATCGCGCGCAGTCGCTCCGCGAGACTGCCCGGGTCCCTCGCCGGATCGGCGAAGAGCCACTGGCGCAGTTCGCGTTCCTGGGCCCGTGCAAGGCGCAGCACGTCGGTCTCGGAATCCGCCCGGTTCTGGATGAGGGCGAGCGTCTGCAGGACCGAGTCGTGCAGGTGGGCGGCGATCTCCGCGCGCTCGGTCTCGCGTGCACGCGCCGCGCGCTCCGTCTCGAGGTCGCGCCAGAACTTCAGCCCCCAGGGAGCGAGGACCAGGCCGACACCCGCGAGGACGGCGAGGACCGCCACGAGGGTCGCCATGGTCAGGGTCCACGAGCCGCTGCTGGACAGCGCGACGAGGACGCCGGCGACCACCAGCACGATGCCCGCGAGCAGGCGCAGGGCCCCGCCCGCCCGGCCGGCACCGGCGCGGTTCATGACCCGGGCCCGCCGCACGTCGTCCAGCTGCGACCACGCCAGGGCGGCGCCCGTGGCGACGACGGCGATCGGCACGAGGAAGCCCCAGTTGACCTGCACCCCGAGCAGCTGCACCACGAAGACGGCCGCGGCGAGCAGCAGTGCCGTGCCGAACAGGACTTCCCGACGCCCGGCCCGCACCGTCCGTTCCCGCCAGGAGTCAGGTTCGAGGATGCCACCCGTCCCGGCTCCTGCCGGATCCGCGAAGCCGTTCCGCTGGTCCCCGCGGCCGGCCTGCGCGCCGCCGTCGTGCAGGATCTTCGTGTCGACCCCGTGCATGAAGGCGGCGGGCCCCGTCTGCCGCCCCGCCTCGGCGGCCTTGTCCGCCGCCGTCGGCACGAAGATCCAGAGCCAGGCATAGAGGAGGACGCCGGCGCCCGAGGCGAGGGTCAGCACCGCCATGCCGATACGCACCCAGGAGCGGGGTATCCCGAGATGGACGGCGAGGCCGGCGCAGACGCCCGCGATCACGCCGTCGGATCTGCGCAGCAGCGGGGGTCTCATACCCTCATGAAAGCACGCGGCCGGGCTCTCGGGGGTGCTCCCGGAGCACAATCAGGGCCCGCTCAGGGTTCAATCAGGGTAGGTCCCGATGGTCGGCTGCGACGGCCGGCGGAAGGATGGAGGCATGACCTCAGCACCATCACCAGGCGGGCCGTCCTGGAAGCAGAATCCGGCCACACCGCATCCGGCGGATCGTCCCGCCTCGTCGTCGTTCTTCCGCTGGCTCCGCGGCCTCGACATCACCCGGGCACCCGACCGCTGGGTCGGAGGGGTGGCAGGCGGCGTGGCACGCCGTACGGGCCTGGACCTGGCGCTCGTCCGAGGACTGATCGTGATCCTCTCGGTCTTCGGGGGGATCGGGGTGCTGCTCTACGGACTCGCGTGGGCCCTGCTCCCCGAGCCCGACGGGCGGATCCACGTGGAGCAGGCCGGTCGGGGCTCCTGGACGTCCGGGCTGAGCGGTGCCGCCGCCCTCGTGGCGATCGGCCTGTGGCGGCCGAACCTCCCCTTCCTCGGTGACGGTGGTGGCGGCGGACTGCTCTGGACGCTGTTCTGGATCGGCGCCGTCGTCCTCTTCGTCTACTGGATCGTGAACCGGTCGGGCGGCGGACGGGCACGTCCGGACCTGCCGGGCGGAGGCCCTGCCGCACCCGGGAACGGACCCACGCACCCGTCCGGGCCGGCTCCCTTCGGGCCGGCGCCCTTCGGACCGGCGCCCTTCGGACCCTCGTCCACCGGCCCCGCACCCGGCGGCACCGACCCCTCCCAGGGCCCGTCCGATGCGCCGTCGGACAGCTCCGCCGACGGGCCCGCCGACCGCGCTGCCGGCGGTTCCGGCGGAGCGCCCGACAGTCCCACGGGACGGCAGGGCGACGACGGACCGGGCGCCGGGCGGATGCACGGCGACGCGTCGTTCGGGGAGGACATCCACCACACCGTCCCCCTGCCGTACCAGCCCGAAGCCCGGGTCGGGTCCACCCTGTCCTATCCGCTGCCCTACCAGCCCGGACAGGCGGCATGGTCGGGCTCCCCGACCGCCTACCTCGGATCGCGTCCGCTCGAGCCGGACCTGCTCCGCGGAGCCGCGCGGACCGTGCCGCAACGCTGCTCCACGCGGCCCTCCGGCTCCGCCACCGCACTCCTCATCGGCGGCGCGATCACCGTCGCGGCGGTGCTCCTCGCGCTCGACTACGTGGGGGTCCTCGGCCTCGTCAACTCCGCCGTGGTGGCACTGGCAGCTGCCGCGATCGTCCTGGCCCTCGGCATCGTGGCCCTCGGTACACGGGGCCGGAGTTCAGGCCTCGTGGGCCTCGTCGCAGCCCTGGCGACGATCGGCGCGCTCGCGTCCTCCTTCACCGTCGTCGGCGGTGCCTGGGTGGTGGCACAGGAGAACAGGACCACCCCGGCGTCGCTCCAGGCGGCGTCGGACGGCTTCAGCATCCTGGCAGCGGAGACCACGATCGACCTCACCGGGCTGCCCGCTCCCACACGGGACGTCGTGGTACCGGTGAACTCGCTGGTCAGCGACGTCACGGTGATCGTCCCCGAGGACGTGCCCGTCGAGGTCCGCACGCGGATGGCCCTCGGCAGCGCCGATGCCCGGGGAACCGCCGAGGACATCGGTACCCCGTCGCCCGAGTTCCGGAGCGACGGCGGCGTCCTCAGATTGAGCGACGGCGAACTGAACCCCGACGCCGCCGGCGCCGCCCTGATCCTCGACGTGAGGGGCGCGATGAGCGACGTCACCATCCGCACCGCCTCCGACACCGTCGGCAGCGACCCCCGGACCGACACCACCCCGACAGGAGAGACACCATGAGCACCTCGATCACCGAGCGGAAACGCCGGCCACGCGTCGCCACGATCGTGTGGGGGGCGGTGATCCTCGTCGTCGCCGGGCTCGTCCTGGTCAGCCAGTTCGTCGCACTGTCGATCGACCCGGTGGTCGTGGCCCTCGGCCTGCTCGTCGGTGTCGGCCTCGCCCTCGTGGCCGGCGGGATCCTGTCGCTGCGCTCCCGGCCGACGACCGATGAGCAGGATCACCCCGATGCCATCGACTACTGACCAGCCCTCCCCACGCGACACTCCCGGAACCGAAAGGCACACCATGCAGTCGTTCTACCGCTTCCTCCGCTCCTCCCCCATCAAACGCGCACCCGGCGGCATCCTCGGCGGCATCGCCGCCGGCATCGCCCGGCAGTACGGCTGGCGCGTGAGCTACGTCCGGATCGCGATGCTCCTGAGCTTCCTGCTCCCGTTCATCGGCCTCCCCCTCTACGGGGTGCTCTGGCTGCTGCTGCCGAAGACCGACGGCACCATCGCCCTGGAGCAGCTCCTCCCGCGCGGCTAGGGATCCGACAGCACGACCGGAAGGGGCATCCGCAGCAGCGGATGCCCCTTCGCTGCTGCGGACCTGCAAGGATGGTTGGCGTGCCGAAGACTCCCACCGCCCGCCGCTTCCCCCGCCTGCTCGCAGCCTCCTGTGCCTTCCTCTTCGTCTCCGGCTACTTCGTGGTGCGCTTCCCCGACGTGGAGGGCGCGAGCTACGCGTCCTACGGCTTCAACCTGCTGATCGCGCTGCCTGCGTTCGTCGCCCTCGTGCGGCAGTTCGGCGCTGCGCGCGGCACCGCGGCCCTGGTGGCCGTGTCCCTCTTCGGGTACCTGATCGAGGGGTTCGGCGTCGCCACGGGCGTCCCCTACGGCGAGTTCTACTACGGGGAGCCGCTGGGACCCACGATCCTCGGCCTGGTCCCGTACCTGCTGCCGCTCTCCTACGTACCGCTGGTGATCGGCGCGGTGGCGGTCGTGTCCACCGGCGGGAGCGCCCTGCGCCGGACGGTCCTCGGAGGCCTCCTGCTCGTCGTGATCGACGGCGTCCTCGACCCCGGCGCGGTGGCGCTCGGCTTCTGGATCTGGCCCGGCGGCGGCCCGTACTACGGCGTCCCGCTCTCCAACTACGGCGGCTGGCTCATCTCCGGGCTGATCGCCTCGGCGCTGGTCACCTGGATCGGCGGGCGCCGCCTTG
>NZ_CP024915.1:1896658-1901950 GCF_002953615.1 Arthrobacter agilis
CGGCCGGGGCTGCTCGACAGCCTGCTCGTCTCGATGTTCCTGTGGCTGGGCGTGTGCGTCTTCTCCGGCCTGATGTTCCCCGCAGTGCTCGCCGCAGCCCTGATCGTCCTGGTGGTCCGGCGCCGGCTGCAGCTCGTACCCGCCACCACTCCCGCGCAGGACGCGGTCCCCGCCCCGCACTCCTGAACGGTGTCACCCGAACGGCCCGAAGCGCCGTTCAGGCCGTGGCGGCCAGCCGGCTCAGCAGCTTCTGGGTGGACATCATCGCACCCCCGAGCACGGCGGGCAGTCCACCGCCCGGATGGACCGAGGCGCCCACGCGCCACAACCACGGCCGCAGCGGGTCCGTGTAGGGCGGCAGGTGGAACGGTCCGCTCAGCCACGCCGGGTGCACCGCACCGTACAGAGCACCACCGGCCGAGCCGCGCTCGCCGAAGTAGCCCGGATCCAGGATCTCGCACGCGTCGAAGTAGTCCTCGAGCGGCTCCGGAAGGCCCAGCACGCGCGTGGCCCGGTCCAGTTCACGCTGCACGAAGGGATCCTGGAGCGAATATCTCCTGCCGTTGGCCGGCGCGGTGAGGAGCAGGGCGAGGGTCGCCGACTCGTTGGGATACACGCCGTGCGCGGGATAATAGTTGGCGAACGCCATGGTCTGCTCGGGCTCGTCCCCGGCCTCGAGGCTCGCGTAGAGCGCCGCCGGGTCATCCGGCATGAGGACACCGTGACGTGCCGTGCACTCCGGCAGCGGCCGGGACAGCACGGCGTAGATCCCCACGGCCGAACAGGTGAGCTTCCGCGGCGTGCGCGGTGCCCGGCCTGCCAGCAGGCCGGCCAGCCGGTGGGCATCGAGGCCGCTGACGACGGCGTCGGCCGGGTAGGTGCCCGTGGACGTGACGACCCGCCGTCGGGCGATGCGCTGCGCGGGCTCCCCCGTGCGGATCTCGACGCCCGCGTCGAGGGCGAGCCGCTCCAGAGCCAGCACCAGTTCGTAGATGCCGCCCTCCGGGATCCAGACGCCGTCGTGCGCCATGATGGCAGGCATGCTCGCGTACAGCGCGGGCGTACGGGTGGGGCTCACCCCCGCATTGAGCGTGTGGATCGCGATGACCTCGCGCAGTCCGTCGGGCAGCCACGGCAGGCTGTCGAGGTAGCTGCGCGTGGTGAGGCGGCGGCCGTACAGTCCGGCCAGCCGGGTCAGGGCCGGGTAGGCCGCCTTGTCCATCGGCCCCGTCGTGAGCAGCTGTGAGACGTCCCCGCCGAGGATGCCGTGCTCCGCGGCGAAACGCGTCCAGGCCTCGTGCCAGGGGTGCCCCTCGGGGACGGGCAGGGCGCTTTCGACGCCCCGGTAGTAGTACGTGCCGACGTCCGGCAGGCGCTCCAGGCGGAGCGCCGCGACGTCCTCCGCCCGGGCGGACGTCGGCGGCGCGACCTCGTCGAGCCTGTGCAGGAGTTCCTGCCAGACACCCGGGAACGTGAGGAGCGACGGCCCGGTGTCCATGCGTTGCCCCGCGACCTCCATGCGACGGCTCTTGCCGCCCACGGAGTCGGAGGCCTCGAGCAGGGTCACGCTGTGCCCTGCGCGTCCGAGCAGCGCTGCCGATGCCAGCCCGCCGATCCCCGCGCCGACGACGACGACGCGGCTCACGGGTACAGCCCCAGGGTCAGTGCGACGACGAGCTGCACGCCCGCGACGGTCCCGGCCACGTAGGGGAAGGCGATCGAGTACCGGTACAGCCGGTGGCCCGTCGCGGGCCGCGGATCCCGGGAGAGACCGACCAGCAGCCAGCCGGCGATCAGCGCATTGACGACGGCCACCGGGATGTTGACGAGCGCGAAGCACACGGTCGATGCCGCCCACCATGCCCCGCTCCATGCCACGACGCCGCGCGCACCGAGCCGCACCGCCGTCGTCGTGATGCCCACGCTGCGGTCCTCGTCGATGTCCTGGACGGCGTCGTAGGTGTGCTTGGCCGCGCTCCAGGCCATGAGGCCGAGGGCGGCGGCCCATACCGGGTCGTCGCCCAGGGCGTAGGGCACGAACACGAGGGGGAAGGCGTAGGCGGCATTGCTGAGCGAGTCCACGTACGGGCGGGCCTTGAAGCGCAGCGGCGGTGCGGAGTAGAACACGAAGACCAGGGCGTAGGCGGCTATCCACGCGAGCGCCGGAGGCGGCAGGGTGACGGCGAACCAGGCAAGGAAGGGCACGTTCGTGATCAGGACGGAGAGCCAGATCGCCCGGACCTCGGAGGCCCGGATCCGGGCTCCCTCGAGCGATCCCTTGCGGGGATTGAGGGCGTCGGTGTCCTGGTCGAAGATGTCGTTGACGCCGTAGATCAGCAGGTTGAACGGCAGCGTGAGCCAGAGGAGGAGCGCGAGGGCCTCCTCCTGCCAGAACACCCCGGTGAGCCACATGCCGACGACACCGGTGCCGAGCGTGTTGATCCAGAGCACCGGCCGGGAGATCGAGACCATGCGCAGCGCCGCTGGCGCAAATCCTGCCTGTGGCACTGCTGGGATCCTCCTCGGACCGGCTGGGCGCGCACCCGACGGGACTCGAGCCCGTCGTGCGCCGGATGGTCCCAGCCTACGGGGTGCGCGGCGGCCCTCGGTCTGCCGCCGCGACGGACCTCGAGGACGCAGACGGGTGCGGCAACACTGGTGTGTCTAGAATCATAGGCGGGCCCGATGGCGTGCTCCTGATGCACCATCCACCTCGTCGAAGGAACCCCACCCCCCATGAAGATCGGAATCCTCACCAGCGGCGGCGACTGCCCCGGACTGAACGCCGTCATCCGCGGCGCGGTGCTCAAGGGCATCAAGGTGCACGAGCAGGAGTTCGTCGGATTCCGCGACGGGTGGCGTGGCGTCGTCGAGGGCGATGTCATCGACCTCCCCCGCCATGCGGTGAGGGGTATCTCCAAGCAGGGCGGCACCATCCTGGGCACGTCGCGCACCAACCCCTTCGAGGGCAAGGGCGGCGCGGAGGCCATCAAGGAGAACCTGGATCGCCTCGGCATCGACGCGGTGATCGCGATCGGCGGCGAGGGCACGCTGGCCGCCGCGAAGCGGCTGACGGACCTCGGCCTCAAGATCGTGGGCGTTCCCAAGACGGTCGACAACGATCTCGACGCCACCGACTACACCTTCGGCTTCGACACCGCCGTGCAGATCGCCACCGAGGCGATCGACCGCCTGCGCACCACGGGTGAGTCCCACAGCCGCTGCATGATCGCCGAGGTCATGGGCCGCCATGTCGGGTGGATCGCCCTGCATGCCGGCATGGCCTCCGGTGCCCACGCCATCCTCATCCCCGAACAGCAGACGAGCATCGAGCAGATCGCCGAATGGGTCTCCGACGCCAACGCCCGAGGCCGCGCGCCCCTCGTCGTCGTCGCGGAGGGCTTCGTGCCCTCGCACATGGAGCAGGCCCACTCCGAACGCGGACTGGACACCTTCGGCCGCCCCCGCCTCGGCGGCATCGCCGACCAGCTCGCACCCGAGCTCGAGTCGCGCACGGGCATCGAGACCCGCGCCACCATCCTCGGCCACATCCAGCGCGGCGGCGTCCCGACGTCGTTCGACCGTGTCCTCGCCACCCGTCTCGGCATGGCTGCCGTGGACTCCGTGAAGGACGAACTCTGGGGGACCATGGTCTCGCTCAACGGCACGGAGATCGCCCACGTGGGCTTCGAGGCGGCGCTCGGCAACCTCAAGCGGGTTCCGCAGCACCGCTACGAAGAAGCCGCCATCCTGTTCGGCTGATCCCATGGGACTCGATCCGGGGACCATCGCGATCGTCCAGCTCGCCTGGTCGCGGCTCCTGGGGCTCGACGACGGGGCCCTGGGCGACGGCGGGTCCGACCGCCTGTACAGCGTGGACGACGATGCCGCCGTCCTCTCGTTCGTGACGCTGTTCGGCCGGGAGGTCCTCCGGGGGCCGCGATGGGCGGTCGACGCCGGCCGGGGTCTGCCTGCCCCGGAGCTGCGCAGCTCCTCGGCCCTGCTCTCCCTCAGCCATGGGCGCGGCGGCCGCGGGCTCGGCGAGGCCCAGCTCTACTTCTGTGATGCCCTGCCGCAGCTGGACGGGCCACCGGCCGTCGTCTCCGACGAACGCGACCTCGTCCGTGCGCTCGAGCAGCGGTGTCCGCCCGACGACGTCGCGGAGGCCGATCTCGGCGGCGTCGACCATCCGTTCGTGCTGGTCGCTGAGGGGGACGGGACCGGGGAGGACCGGCCCACTCCCCTGTCCGGCGCCGGCTACGACATCTGGGAGGGCATCCTCGCGCACCTCGCGGTCCTCACGCCGCCCGAGGAGCGGCGCAGGGGCTACGGCGGGCGCATCGCCGCCGTCGCGATCGAGGAAGCCATGGCCGCGGGCCTGGTGCCCCAGTGGCGCGCGAGGACGGACAACACGGCCTCGCAGCGGACCGCTCGCCGTGCGGGCTTCGTCTTCGCCGGTACGCAGACGTCGGTGCTCCTCGAGGGTTGAGGACCGGCGCTGCGGGGTGGACCCGGTATGCCGGCATCCCTGCGTGACGGGAGCCGGAATCAGCCGAACAGTTCGACGACGTCCGTCCGCCCGAACATCTCCGCGGCGGCACGGGCGGAGGGCGTCCCGGCGTCGGGATCCGCGCCCGCCGCGACGAGGAGCCGGACCACCTCGGTATGCCCCTTGAAGACCGCGCCTGCCAGGGGTGTCTGTCCGCGGTCGTTGGCCTGGTCGGCGTCGGCGCCCCGACCGAGGAGGTCGCGCACGATGGCCGGGTGCCCGCTGTAGGCGGCGAGCATGAGGAGGCTGTCGCCCGCGGTGTTGGTCAGGGTGAAGGGCACGCCGGCCTCCAGGTACCTCACCAGGGTGGCGCTGTCGCCGGAGCGGGCGGCCTCGAACAGTGCATGGGCAAGGGCGATCGCAGCGGCTGCGCCGTCGTCGTCGTTCGTGGCTGTACCCGCCGGAACCCCGTCGTCCCCGGCGCTCATCGCGGCGCCCTCAGGAAACCGGTCGCGCGCCCGACCACCTGGCCGACGTCCGGTGCGACGATGACCTCCTGCGCGGCGGCATAGGCCTCCTCGCCGTCCTGCACGAGGAGGTCCGCCGAGGCATCGACCGATCGCTTGAGCACGGCCAGGGCGATCGGGCCCATCTCGTAGTGGTGGCCCACGGAGGTCACCCGGCCGACCGTGCGGCCCTCGCTCAGCACGGCACTGCCGGGAGCCGGGAGCGTGTGCTGGCTGCCGTCGAGGTGGAGGAACGTCAGGCGGCGCGGCGGGTGCCCGAGGTTGTGGACACGCGCC
>NZ_CP024915.1:1902210-1913272 GCF_002953615.1 Arthrobacter agilis
CCGTGGTGTACGTGGTCTCGAGGACGTTGGAGCCGTCCGCGTAGCGGCGCTCCACCGAGAACTCCGCCGTGGGGGCGAGGGAGATGAAACCCTCGTCGGCGTCCAGCAGGCGGGCGAACGTCGGCGTGGAGTCGAGGTCGGGCGTGGGGTACCAGTCGATCGAGCCGTCGAGGGCGACCAGCGCCACCGTCCGCCCGTCACCGATGGCGGCGTACGAACGGATGTCGGCGAAGCCGGCCTCGTCACGGAGTGCGATCGTCGGTCCTCCCGCCCGCGGCGCGCTGCTACCTGCCGTACTTGCCGTTGTACCGCGTCTTGTTGGCCCGGGGCTGCCCGCCGCGGCGGTTGTTCAGTACGCGTGAGGCGATGATGGGCACCAGGGCCCAGAGGATCCTTTTCAGCATGGTCGAGTCCTTAAGGTAGGGGCCGTCGCGGCTGTCGCCGCGACCGTCTTCATCATCCTACTTACTATTCCTGGCCGGTCCGCTCCTGCGTGACGAAGGCCCGGAGGGCGCGCAGTTGCGTGTCGCGTGCTACCGGGTTGAGGTACATCATGTGACCGGCCTCGTGGTAGTGGTGGGTGAACCGGGCACGGGTGGCGTCGTCGAGGTTCATGTGCGCCCACACGTACTCGGCGGCGAAGTGGGGCGTCGCGCCGTCATGGTAGCCGTAGTCCACGTGGACGCGCAGGGCGGGGTTGTGGACGAGGAGGCGTTCGAGGACACCCGAGACGTCCACGGGGGCGCCCTCGAACGTCCGGTAGCTCCAGGGCTGTACACGGGCCGTCAGGATCTCGTAGGGAAGGTCGTTCTCGTAGCCGAGCTCGGCGCGGACGTAGTGGTTCATGGCTGCGGAGTACGGCCCCGTGATGGCCCGGATGCTCGGGTCGTCGAACGAGTTCGACGACTGCAGGTTCGCGGGCTTCGCGGCGAAGCGACCGTCGATGCGGCCGACGGCGAGGCCCTCGGAGCGGAGGATCTCGGCGGCGAACTCGTGGTAGGCCCAGCGGAGGTTCGTGCGGCGGATGAAGCCCTCGTCGAGGGTGGTGATGGTGTGGAGCCGGTGCACCACCTCGTCGAGTTCCTCCGGGGTCAACCGGCTGCCCTGCGTCAGGGCGTAGCCGAAGTCCCTGGCCGCGTACTCCTCGGCCTCACGGACCACGTCGGCGAGTTCCCGGTCGCCGTGCCGGCCGTGGTAGTGCGCGATGGCGGCGTAGGTCGGCAGGTGCAGGGCGTACGGCAGGTCGCTGCCGGGGAAGAACCGCAGCGTGGACATGTTGAGCACCGTGGAGATGAGACCGAGCCCGTTGACCGCCATGCCGTAGGCGTCGAAGAGCCGTCCGGCCACCGCGACGGCGCGGAGGGTGCCGTACGACTCGCCGACGAGGTACTTGGGGGAGAGCCAGCGGTTGTTGCGGGTGGTCCACAGCCGGATGACCTCCGCGACGAGGTCGCGGTCCTGCACGAAGGCGTGGAACTCGTCGGCCTTCTCGCCCGCCACCACCCGGGAGAATCCGGTGTTGACCGGGTCGATCATCACGAGGTCGCTGGATTCGAGCAGGCTGTCGGGGTTGTCGACGAGTCCGAAGGGGGCGGGCGTCATGGTCCCGACGTCACCGGATTCCACGAGACGCGGACCCAGCAGGCCCAGGTGCAGCCAGACGGAGGCCGAGCCCGGTCCGCCGTTGAAGGCGAAGGTCACGGGCCGGTCCGGTTCGGCGTCCTGCTTCGTGTACGCGACGAGGAAGATCTCGGCCTTCGGCTTGAAGCCGTCCGCCTTGCCGTCCTTCGTCTCCTCGCGCCGCAGTACGAGGCGTCCCGTCGTCGTCGTGTACTTCAGACCCGACGGCGAGGTGTGCTCCCGGACGGCGAAGTCGTCCGACACCTCCTTCGCCGCGGCGGTGTCCGTGTCCTTCGCTGTGTCCTGCGTCTCATCAGCCATGGCAGAAGACTACCGGTAGTTCCCCGAGGCAACAGCTCAGGAGTCGGCCGGTGTCGCTTCCCGAGGCCGGTCCGCCGCGGACGGGCTCCCACCCGCGGCCCCGGCATCGCCCTCCCAGACCCGGTTCTGCTGCGGTCTCGCGAAGAACAGGGCCGCCGCGAAGCCGAGGATGATGACGATCGCCGGCAGGTAGAGCGACTGCCCCATGGACAGCGCATAGCCGGCCTTGGCCTCGTCGGGGAGGGCCGTCCCCGGAGTGGTGCTGATACCGCCTCCACCGAGGTTAGCCAGGAGGTGCGACTGCATGACGGCCGCGATCGCGGCGCTGCCGAGGACGGCGCCCATCTGCCGCGTGGTGTTGTAGACCCCGGAGCCGGCGCCCGCGAGCGACGGAGCGAGATTGCGCGTGGCCGTCAGCGACACCGGCGCCCAGATGCCGGCACTGGAGAGGCCGAGCAGCGAGATGGGCAGCAGCAGCTGCCAGAGCGGGACGTCCACCGTGAGGATGGAGCCCAGCCAGAACAGCGCGGCGGACATCCCGGCGAAGCCCGCGATGGCGATGTACTTGGGGTTGCTGCGCTGCACGTACTTGCCGACGAACGGGGCGAGGACGCCGGAGATGACGGCCATCGGGGTCAGCAGCAGGGCCGCCTGCGTGGGCGAGAGGCCGCGGACCGTCTGGGCGTAGAGCATGAGGGGCAGCGTCATGGTGGTGATCGAGAAGCCCATGGCCGTGATGGAGGTGTTCGCGAGGGAGAAGTTGCGGTCGCGGAACAGCTTGAGGGGAACCAGGGGTTCGCCGCGGTTGAAGCGCTGCCAGGCCACGAAGGCGACGAGCAGCACGAGGCCCGTGATGATGAGGGACCAGACGGAGAGAGGGCCGGCGATGGTGCCCCAGTCGTAGGTCTCGCCCTCCTGGATCCCGAAGACCAGGCAGAACAGGCCGGCCGCGCTGAGGAACACCCCGAGCATGTCGAACCGGTGGGACGTGGTCGGCAGGACCGGGACGAGGCGGGCGGCGAGGATGAAGCCGACGACGCCCACCGGGACGTTGATGAAGAAGATCCACTCCCAGCCGGCGGAGTCGACGAGCAGGCCGCCCAGCACAGGCCCGACGAGCGTGGCGATGCCGGCGACGGATCCCCAGAGCCCCATGGCGGCACCGCGGCGCTCCGGCGGGAAGATCCGCGTGATCACGGACATGGTCTGCGGGGTCATCAGGGCGGCGCCGAGGCCCTGCAGGACGCGCGCGATGATGAGGGCCTCGACCGTGCCGGAGAAACCGCACCAGGCACTCGAGAGGGTGAAGACCACGAGGCCCACGAGGTAGATGCGTTTCGGCCCGAACCGGTCGCCGAGCCTGCCGGTCACGAGCAGCGGGACGGCGTAGGCCAGCAGGTAGGCACTCGTCACCCAGATGACGCTGTCGATGCCGGCTCCCAGTCCCTCCATGATGGCGGGGGTGGCGACGGAGACGATCGTCGAATCGACCAGGATCATGAAGAAGCCGATGACGAGCGACCACAGGGCGGGCCAGGGCCTGACGTCGTCGTTCTGGAGCGGGGCACGAGCCTCCGCCGGAGGGTTGCTGGACATGGGAAGAAGACTACGCCCGCGTGCCGACTCTCCGGAGCGGAGGCCGTCCCGGCGTGACTTTGGGCCTCGGCCCTTCTCTTGGGTAGAGTGTTGGTGTTCGGAAGTGGTGTCCGGGGCTTTAGCTCAGTTGGTAGAGCGTTTCGTTCGCAATGAAAAGGTCAGGGGTTCGATTCCCCTAAGCTCCACGGTCCGGAACACGAAGCGGGGCTCCTGTCATCAGGAGCCCCGCTTTTCTCGTCGTGGCGGAGATGGCCGGCTCCGGTGACCTACTCCTCGGGAGCCTTCCGCGCCCACGGTCGTGCCGCCAGGATCCGGGCGAGCGGTCCCAGCCACGACATCACCACGAGCAGCGTGAAGGTGCTGCTCAGCGAGGATCCGATGCTCGTGGACGGCAGCAGTTGCTGGACGCCCACGAGGATCGCGGCGACGAGCAGCAGCTTCTTCACGCCGTTGAGGACGTGCGCCGGGACCGGTCGCGGCCACGGGGTGAAGTCGGTCGTGTCGATGTCCCTCGGCGCGTCCTCCGGACCCATGCGACCTCCTCTGCAGCGGATATGTCGTCCCATTATCCACTCGTGGCAGGCCTGGCCGCCCTCCGCGGACCAGCCGTCCCGTCCCGAGGGACCGGGTCAGCCGAGGACGGCCCAGGTGCGGGGCGGCAGGAGGATCCGCTGCGTGCCGGACTCGACCGTCGCCCGTCCGGCGAGGACGGCGACGGCGCCGCCGGTCTCTGCCGACCGGGTGTCCGGCGCGAGGTTGAGCGCGACCACGAGTGGCGCGTCGCCGTCGGCCGCGACGCGGTAGACCAGCAGTTCGTTGGACAGCTGCAGCACCTGCGTCGTCGCACGGTGGAGCCACGGATGCCGGCGGCGGATGCCGATGAGCTCCTGGTGGACCTCGTAGGTGGGCCTGCCGACGGGGGAGAGGTCACCCGGGGAGGGTGGGAAGAGCGGCCGGATGTCGTCGTCGCCCCCTGCCCTGTCCTCCTTGATCCCGCGATAGCCCTGCTCGTCCCCGTAGTAGATGGACGGGGTGCCGCCGGCCGTGAGGAGGACGACGACGGCGTGGGGGAGCAGGGCGGGGTCGATGAGCTTGCTGGCGATCCGCGTGACGTCGTGGTTCCCGATGAAGGTGAGCGGGGCGAAACTTCCGAGCAGCGCGTTGTGGCGCTCCAGTGCCGCGGCGAGTTCGAAGAGGTTCGCGTCGTTGAGCGAGCTCCAGACGGCTTTCCACAGCTCGTACTGCGTGGCGGAGTCGAGCCCGCCGGCCCGGATCTCCGACCCGTAGTCGCCGTGGATGTATTCACCGACGAACCATGCCTCGGGGTGGGACGACCGGACGCGCGTGGTGACCTCGGCCCAGAACCGGGCCGGGACGGCATAGGCGGCATCGAGCCGCCAACCGTCCGCCCCGCGACCGAGCCAGTACTCCATGACCCCGGCGACGAAGTCCACCACGGCCGGTTCGTCGTGGTTCAGCGCCACGAGGTGGTGGTGGCCCTCGAAGTCGCGGTACCCCGGCTCGGTGCCGGCCCCGGCACCGTCGGGCCAGTCGAGGAGGAACCATGGGGCGGTCGCTGCTCCCGGGCCGTCGGCGAGGACGTCCTGGAACGGGGCGAAGGAGCGCCCGGTGTGGTTGAAGACTCCGTCGAGCAGGATCCGCAGACCGCGGCGGTGCGCTTCGGCGACGAGGGTGTCGAAGTCCTCCGACGTGCCGAGCCGCGGATCGATCCGGAAGTAGTCGGTGGTGTCGTAGCCGTGGGTCTCCGAGGCGAACACGGGCCCGAGCGCCAGCCCGGACGCGCCGAGCTCCAGTGCGTAGTCGAGCCAGGGCACCAGGTCCAGCAGGCGATGGGCGGCTGCCGGATCGGTCGTCGCGGTCTTCTCCGCACCGACGAAACCGAGCGGGTACACGTGCCACCAGATCACGTGCCGGACCCAGTCGGGTTCCTTCATGCGGTCCTGCCCTTCGGTACGGCGATCGGGTGGAGCAGGGCGGCTGGCGGCCCGGGGAGGCCGGCTAGCTCGCGTCCACGAGGAGGTGCCCGCCCGAGGCGAGCTGCTGCACCTCGCCCGGCTCGAGGTGCGCGGCGTCGGCGATGTCGACGATGGCTGCGCCCGCGTCGGCGGCCTGCAGTACGGCGCACTCGAGTTCCCCCGCGAGCTGGTCGAGCTGCCACTGCATCGACTCGAGGTCGGCGGCGGCCGCCGCGACACGGCGCAGGGCGGGAGGCAGCGGGTGTGCGAGCTCGGCCGGCTCCTCGTGGGAGAGCTGGAAACCGCACGAGCAGGCCCACACGAGTTCGACGTCGAACCCGGCCGGAGCCTGCGGGATCATGCCGTAGGAGGAGCCGGTGTAGGAGGTCTCGCGCAGGGTCATGGGCTCCCCGCAGTGGAGGGGTGCCCCGACGGCGGTGTCTCCTGCGCCCAGGGTGTCACTGATTGTCTGCGTCATGCTCGCCCTTTCATCAAGAATACGAACCCTACTGTCAACTAGTTCGACAAACTAGTTATATGCGGACTGACATAGCCCTGTCCACTTCGGGTTGCTCCACACCACCGCGAGGTGTCCGTCGCGCAGGTGTGCTGCTGCTGTCCCTGCGCAGGCCGAGTCCCGGACCGGGCGAGGCTACCCAGCGGCGGCGGCGAGCGTTTCGTCGATCAGGTCCTGGAGCTCGTCCTGCGTTCCCTGGGGTAGGGCGTCCCGGGCGGTACGCACAGCTGTCACGGCCAGGCTCCCCCGCGTCCCGATGACGGTCATCGTCTCCTGCCGGGCGCCGTCCGGCGACGACTGCAGCGTCAGGTTCCCGAAGCTCCGGTCGGCGTCCGTCGCCGCGTCGACGTCCTGGACCGTCTGGTCGATCACCACGCCCTGTGCCTCGACGGTGAAGGACGAGCATGCCTGCAGTGCGGCGGACGATGCATCGATGCGACCGGGGAAGAACGCGGCATCCGCGGACGACGACGCCGAGACGATGGTCTGGACGGCGTCACCACCGGCGCCGGAGACACCCGTGGCGTACCCGGCGTCCTCGGGCACCTCGAGGGTGTTGGAGGCGAACACCGCGCACTCCTCCGGCGTGATCACGACCGACTCGAGGAACCGGCGCGCCTGGTCCATGCCCTGGTCGATCTGGTCCGTAGGGAGCACCTGCAGGGCGGTGCCGTCCGCCTCGGTGACGGTGTCCAGGATCGCCGCGAGTTCCTCCGAGGAGTACGTGCGGGATCCGTCGTCCGCCGTTGTCGTCCCGTCCGCCTCCGCGGACGGTGATGGCGACGATGACGGTGACGGTGACGATGACGAACAGCCGGCCACCGCGAGCAGGGCGGCCAGGGACAGTCCCGCGAGGGGTGGAAAACGTTGCATGGTCATCCTTCGGTGGGCGCCGGGCTACCCGCCCGCTCCGGCAATGCTACACAGGATGCCGGGGAAGCCGTGCGCCGGTCCAGGCGCCGTCCGCCGGTCCGGTAGACCTGTGCGCAGAAGACCACGAGGAGGAGCGCGTGGACGGCATCGCCGCCGTAGTACATGAGCTGGGCCGCCTGCTCCACCTCCGGCGAACCGGCCTCGGCGCCGACGGCGTACAGGTGCTTCGCCACCATGCCGTGGACCGCGATCGCCGTGACGATCGCCGCGCCGCGCTGCCACGCCGGAGCCCGGTGCGGATTCGGGTCCGTTCCGACGACGGCGTAGGTGAAGATGCACCCGGCAACCACGAAATGGACGTGCAGCAGCGGCCCGAGCACCGGGTGGTGGAGCAGGTCGAGGGCGCCCCCGTCCCGATACAGGAGTGCCATCGGGACGGTGGCGAGGAGAGTGGCGACCGCCGGATGGGTGCCCAGCCGCACGGGAACCGAGGCGGCGAGACGGCTGAAGCGCCGCCCGACGGACACGGGGACGGCGCGGAGGAACAGGCTCACCGGAGCGCCGAGGACGAGCAGCAGGGGGACGAGCATGCCGAGGGCCAGATGGACCGCCGTGTGCGCCGTGAAGCTGCGGCCGGCGGCCTGCGCCAGCGGGCCCACCGTGACGGCCAGCCCCAGCACCGTGCCGGCCAGCCAGGCCACGGACCGGCGGGGAGGCCATCCGGTCCGTCCGCGCAGGACGGCGGCGCGGCCGGCGAGCAGGTACGCCGCGGCCGCCCCGAGCCATACGAGCACGACGGCGGTGCCGAGGACCAGCCCGACGAGCCCTCCCGGAAGGTGCCCGGACACGGCCTCGCCGAGGTGGTGCGGATCGTCACCCATGGCGGGGAACGGCGTCCGGGCCCGTCCGGCGGCGGGTTCCGAGGAGCACCAGGACCCCGGCCGCCAAAAAGGCGAGGGCCACACCGTTCCACAGGAGGTCGTAGGGGAGCAGGTCGACGCCGTACCGCACCTCGTGCAGGTCGAGCAGCTTGTGCTGCACCAGGCCGTCGAACAGCTGGAACGCGCCGATGCCCACGAGGACACCGCCCACCCAGCGCCGGGCCCGCAGGGCTCCGCGGCGCCTGAGGTCGGCGAAGAGGAACAGGGAGGCCACGGTCGCGAACCAGCTGAACGCGTGGAACACGCCGTCGGAGACGAGGCCGGCCGCCGGCGTGGACCGGTCGTAGAAGTGGTGCCAGTGCAGGAGCTGATGGAAGACGGCCTCGTCGACGAAGGCGATGGCGCCGCAGCCGAACAGGACGCCCACCAGGACGTTCCGGCGCTGGAGGCCCTCGGCGTCCCGTGCAGCGGGGACGGGCGGTATGGCGGACGAAGCGATGGCGGCACCCGTCGTCGGGGGAAGCGGACAGCTCCCAGCGTGCCAGCGCCGCCCCGGACCCGTCCAGCACTTTCGCGTCCCCGTGGCGGGCGGCGCGGGCGGTCAGTACCCCTCGGCACGAGGCGGGACCAGGGGCGACGGCATGATCCCGACGCTATGACAAGCATCACGGTGAGGAGGCCCGGAACCGGCAGTACGCCCGATATTTCCCACTAGACTCGATTGCTGCACGCGCCCCGCGGCACAACGAACCCCACGAAGAACGGCATCGGCATGGCAACGGACTACGACGCACCCCGCAACAACGACGAGGACAAGGAAGCGGAGTCGCTCGAGGCGCTCCAGGCGAATCGGGGAAGCAACACCCAGTCGTCGTCGGTCGACATCGAGGACGGCGACACCGCCGAGGGCATCGACCTGCCGGGCGCCGACCTCTCCGGTGAGGAACTCCTCATCCAGGTGATCCCGCCGCAGGAGGACGAGTTCACCTGCGCGTCCTGCTTCCTCGTCCGGCACCGCAGCCAGATCGCCCTCGAGAAGGACGGCCGGCAGTACTGCAGCGACTGCGAGGGCTGACCCGCGGCCCCGGGACGACGGCGGCGTTTCCCGCGGGAGGCGCCGACGTCATGCGGAACGGAGTCGGGGAATGCTCAGGAAGCCTTCTCGTCGTACCACCAGTGCGTGGCTTCGAGCGGTCGGCGCGACCGCGACGCGACAGGGAGCTCGACGACGACGGCGTCCCGGCGGGGACGCGTCAGGACCATCCGGATGACCGCGAGCAGGGCGGCGGGAATCGACACCAGGATGACGACGGCGAGACCGTACATCGCGAGGGCCGCATGCACGGGCGAACCGTAGAGCACCTCCAGCGATGCAGCGCTGCCGAACCAGAGCCACAGCCAGAACAGGCCGATCGCGTAGAGCAGTGACCGCGCGCGCCTGTAACGCAACGGATAGTGCATCCGCCCACGCTTCATATTCGTCTCCCCAGACTTATGTTTTCCGGACCCGCCCCAGGCAGGACCACAGGATGAATAATAGACCGCTACCGAGGCTTTCCCCGCCTCCGACAACAGAATGAGGCGTGGCGATTTCACGAGGAACGGAACAGGGCCCGGACATCACGGTCCGGAGGATCCAGGGGAACGGCGTGTGGGCCCGCGTCAGCTCCGTCGGTGAGGTCGGTGAGCGCGCCTTCGTGCTGGTCTCCGGCCTCGGGGTGTCCTCGCACTACTTCGAGCAGCTCGCGCCGCACCTGATGCAGTTCGGGCCTGTCTTCGCCCTCGATCTGCCCGGTTTCGGCGGCGTCCCGCATGCACGCAGGGCCCTGTCGATCGGACAGTTCGCGGAGCTCGTCGGCAAGGCCATCGACGATCTCGGGCTGGAGGACCCCGTCGTCATCGGCCACTCCATGGGCACGCAGATCTGCACCCATCTCGCCGCGTCCCGGCCCCAGCTCTCGACCCTCGTCCTCATCAGCCCCGTCGTGGACGATGCGGCGCGCTCCACGGCCGTCCAGGCCTTCCGGTTCCTGCGGGCGAGCCTCCATGAGCCGGCCCGCGTGAAACTGCTTGCCGTCGTCGCCTACCTGACGTGCGGGTTCGGCTGGTTCTTCAAGATCCTCCCGCGCATGATGTCGTACCCGATCGAGACCACGGCCACCCGGGTCCGCTCGTCGACGCTCATCATCCGCGGCCAGCACGACGCCGTGTGCCCGCCGGCCTGGGTGACGAGGCTGGGCCGGGCCTTCGGCGGGGCTCCGGTCGTGGAGATCGAAGGCGCGGCACACTCCGTCATGCACGCGCATGCGAGGGAGGTCGCGGATCTCTGCGTACGCCACGCGAGCGGCACCCTCGAGGCGGAGCGGCCACTCGCTGGATCAGCACACGCGCCAGGGACCGACGGCGGGAGTGTTCGCGGCGCGGGCATCGCCGTTCTGCCGGAGTTGCCGGAGGTGCACTCCTCCCTGGCTCCGGTGGACGCCGTCCGCGCCATCGCCGAGGAGGTCGAGGGTGTCGCGATCGAGTTGAAGGGCAACCGGACGGACGACGACCGCCTCGTGGAACTCGGCCGGGAACAGCAGGCGGAGGCCCGCGGAAGGGGTACCCGGTGACGGACCCGTCCGGCCGTCAGAGGGTCATGGCAGCGTCGGGCAGCTTCACGTCGGCCGTCGCGTCGCCGAGCAGCCGGACGTGGTCGGGGGTGAGGTCCTCGATGCGGTTGACGCCGAGGAGCTGCATGGTGCGGGCGGTCTGTGTACCGAGGATCTCGATGGTGCGGTCCACGCCCTTGCGGCCGCCAGCCATGAGCCCGTAGAGGTAGGCCCGCCCGATCAGGGTGAAGTCGGCGCCGAGGGCCAGCGCCGCGACGATGTCACCGCCGCTCATGATGCCGGTGTCGAGGATGATCTCCGTCTTGCCCTTGAGCTCGGCGGCGACGCGCGGCAGGAGGTGCAGGGGGACCGGCGCGCGGTCGAGCTGCCGGCCGCCGTGGTTGGACAGGATGATGCCGTCCGCTCCGTGGTCGACGGCCTTTCTGGCGTCGTCGAGGGTCTGGATCCCCTTGACCACGAGGTTGCCCTTCCAGACGCTGCGCAGCCAGTCGAGGTCCTCGAACGTGAGGGTGGGGTCGAACATCGAGTTGATGAGGTCGGCGACGGTGCCGGAGTAGCGGGAGAGCGAGGCGAACGAGAGCGGCTCGTGCGTCAGGAAGTTGAACCACCAGGCGGGGCGGTACGACGCGTCGACGACGGTCTTCAGCGTCAGTGCCGGCGGGATGG
>NZ_CP024915.1:1913534-1919002 GCF_002953615.1 Arthrobacter agilis
GCCCGACCGGCCCTCCGGTCAGGGACAGCCCCTGCCCGACGACGACGGCCGCACGTGACTCCGCGAAGACCACGCGGGCGCGCTCGTCGGGGTCGTCGGCGTCGACCGGCACATAGGCCGCACCCGCGACGAGGATGCCGAGGATCGCGATGTAGAGCTCGTTGGTCCCCGACGGGATGCGCACCCCCACGGTGTCGCCCCGCTTCACCCCGGCGTCGTGCAGCGTCGCCGCGAATCCTTCCGCGGCACCGACGAGCTCCGCATAGCTGAGATCCGAGGTCCCGTCGTCGAGCGCCGACGCATCGGGGTGCTGTGCGGCCGTCGAACGCAGGATGTCGAGGAGGGTACGGGGTGCCGGCGCGAGCGCCGACGCCGCGAACTGTGCGGGGTAGGGCGCGGCGGTGGCTCCGGGCGCGGGTATGGTCACGGGTGGAGTCTTCCGTCGGAAGGTGAACGGAAGGTGTCGTGCATGGTGCCCCTCCATTGTTCCGGCGAACTCTACCGGCGCCTAGACTTGATCGGGTGAGCACCCCCATCCCCACCCCCTACGAGGATCTGCTGCGCGACGTGATGGCCAACGGCGCGGCGAAGAGTGACCGGACGGGCACCGGGACACGCAGCGTCTTCGGCCGGCAGCTCCGCTTCGACCTGAGCGAGTCCTTCCCGCTCATCACCACCAAGCGCGTGCATTTCAAGTCGGTGGCACTCGAACTGCTCTGGTTCCTGCGCGGCGATTCGAACGTCCGCTGGCTCCAGGAACGCGGCGTCTCGATCTGGAACGAGTGGGCGGACGACGACGGCGAGCTGGGACCGGTCTACGGCGTCCAGTGGCGCTCGTGGCCCACCCCGGACGGTGGACACATCGACCAGATCGCCCAGGTGGTCGAGGCCCTGAAGAGCAACCCGGATTCCCGCCGCCATCTCGTGTCCGCGTGGAACGTCTCCGAGATCGCCGACATGGCGCTGCCGCCGTGCCACGTGTTCTTCCAGTTCTACGTGAGCCCCGGCACGGACGGCGGCCCGGGGAAGCTCTCCTGCCAGCTGTACCAGCGGTCCGCCGACACCTTCCTCGGCGTGCCGTTCAACATCGCCTCCTACGCGCTGCTCACCCTGATGATGGCGCAGCAGACCGGCCTCGAGCCCGGGGAGTTCATCTGGACCGGCGGCGACGTGCACGTGTACGACAACCATGTGGAGCAGGTCGCCGAGCAGCTGTCCCGGGAGCCGTACCCGTACCCGCGGATCGAGCTGAAACGCACGCCGGCCAGCATCTTCGACTACACCCTGGAGGACTTCGACGTGGTCGGCTACCAGCACCACCCCACCATCAAGGCCCCGGTGGCGGTATGAGCGGCACCCCCTCGCCGTCCACCCTCGGCGTGCGCGACGCCGTCGGGTCGCACCCCGTGATCGGCATGATCTGGGCGCAGACCGAGAACGGCGTGATCGGCAGGGACGGCGGCATCCCCTGGCACGTGCCGGAGGACATGGCCCACTTCAGGGCGACCACCACGGGTCATCCGGTCATCATGGGCCGCCGCACGTGGGAGTCCTTCCCCGAGAAGTTCCGGCCCCTGCCGGACCGCACGAACATCGTCCTCTCCCGCTCCGGCACGGATCTTCCGGGCGCCGTCGTCGTCGATTCGCTGGACGCCGCCCTCGAAGCGGCACAGGCCGGACCGGGCGCCGAGGAGATCTGGATCATCGGCGGCGGGCGGGTCTACGCAGAGGCCATGGACCGGGCGAACGCCGCCCTCGTCACCGTCGTCGAGTCCACCGCGGAGGGTGACACCGTCGCTCCGGCCCTCGGTGCCGACTGGACCCTCGCGGCGCTGAGCCCCGAGGCCGGCTGGTTCGAGTCCTCGGGCGGGACCCGGTACCGCATCAGTCTCTGGACGAAGCAGGGCTGAACCCGCGGCCCGGCCCGCATCAGGGAGGTGCCGGTCACAAAGCGCGGTCCGCAGGACCTCCGCGGCTAAACTGGAGGGCATGACTTCAGCACCCGACAGCCCAGCCCTGCCCTCCGTCGGATTCGTGGGCTGGCGCGGCATGGTGGGCTCGGTCCTCATGCAGCGGCTCCAGGACGAGGGCGACTTCGCCCGCATCAATCCTGTGTTCTTCTCGACATCGGCCGCGGGCGGAGCCGCACCGTCGTTCGCCGACGGCTCCGGCACCCTGCAGGACGCATACGACGTCGGGACGCTCGCCAAGCTGCCCATCATCGTGACGGCACAGGGCGGCGACTACACGTCCGAGGTCTACCCGAAGCTGCGGGACGCCGGGTGGTCCGGGCTGTGGCTCGACGCCGCGTCCACCCTGCGCATGGAGCAGGACAGCGTGATCGTCCTCGACCCCGTCAACCGGTCGGCCATCGACGCCGGACTCGCGAACGGTGTCCGCGACTTCATCGGCGGCAACTGCACGGTCTCCTGCATGCTCATGGGGCTGGGCGGACTCTTCCGCAACGGCCTCGTGGAGTGGGGCACCTCGATGACGTACCAGGCGGCCTCCGGCGGCGGCGCCCGCCACATGCGCGAACTCCTCAACCAGTTCGGGGCCCTCCATGGCACCGTCGCCCTGAACCTCGACGATCCCGCCTCGGCGATCCTCGACATCGACCGGGCGATCCTCGCCAAGCAGCGGCACCCGAGCCTCGAGGCCACGCAGTTCGGCGTGCCCCTGGCCGGATCGGTCATCCCCTGGATCGACAGCGACCTCGGCAACGGCCAGTCCAAGGAGGAGTGGAAGGCCGGCGCGGAGACCAACAAGATCCTCGGCACCGACGCCCGCATCCCCTTCGACGGCCTGTGCGTCCGCGTGGGCGCCATGCGCTCGCACTCGCAGGCCCTCACCCTGAAGCTGACGCAGGACCTGCCCGTGAGCGAGATCGAGTCGATCATCGCTGCGGACAACGAGTGGGTGCGGGTCATCCCGAACACGAAGACGGACACCCTCGCGGGGCTGACCCCGGTCGCGGCGACGGGGTCGCTGGACATCCCGGTGGGCCGCATCCGCAAGCTCGAGATGGGCCCGGACTACATCAGCGCCTTCACGGTGGGCGACCAGCTGCTGTGGGGTGCGGCCGAGCCGCTGCGCCGGATGCTGATGATCGCCACCGGAAACCTCTAGCCCTCGGCGTCCGCCCCTGCTGCCGGTGGTGAAGCGGGCGCGGACGCCTGGTAGATCAGGGCCCTCGCCACGTCCCGGATCCGCACGTTGCTGTCATTGGACATCTGTTTGAGGCGCAGGAACGCCTCCTCGCTGCCACACCGGTGACGCCCCATGAGGATTCCCTTCGCCTGGTCGATCACACCCCGGGACGTCAGTGCCTCCTGGAGCTGCTCCACCTCCCTGCGGGCCGAGTGGTAGAGGCTCGAATGCGCCATGGCCGTGGTGGCGTACTCCACGAACCGGCGTGAGGTCTCGGCAGAGCTCTCCGCCGGCGGCTGCTCCAGATACCCGAGGATCCTGACGAGGTCGTCCCGGTAGTCGGTCACGTCCTCCACCTGTTGCAGGACGGCGACGAGCGCACCGTCCTCGTCGAGGACGGGGATGTTGACCGGGCTCCAGTAGCGTTCGAGGAACGCGCCGGGCCGCGTCGGGTCGGGGATGTCATAGCGGTGGATGTGCAGGCTGTCCCGCTGCCCGGTGGAGATCACCCGCTCGAGGGACTGGCGCATGGTCCGGGCGGGGGCGTCATCGGTCTGTCCCGGGTTCTCGGGGAAGACATCGAAGGCCTGGCGGCCGACCAGCTGGTCCCGGCTGATACCCGTCGATTCCGTGAACGCCGCGTTGACGTCGAGGATGACGAAGTCGAGATCCATCAGGGAATAGCCCGAGGTGGACGCCTCGAAGGCACTCTCCCGCAGGGACCTCGCCGAACCGTCCGGTCCTCGGCGCGTGACGTGTCGCTGTTCCGTCATTCGTATCCTTGTCGCTCACAACGGTTCCGCAGCAGGCCATGACGCTGCGATCGTTCGGATGGACAATCGTATCCACTGCCGCCGACATCCTGCGGGCACATCCGGCGGGTATCCCGTGCTTGCATCCCGGGTGGGAAAAGGTCGGAGGGTCGCGGCAGGATGGGCGCATGGATCCCGTGAACGCAGACACCATCCTCCGGCGCTTCTTCGCCGCGAGCGGCCACACGCGCCATCCGGAGAGCCTGCTGCGGTACGAGCGGGTCCAGTGCCACCTCCGGGACTACCTCGAGACGGTCGCGGCCACCCGGTTGGAGAGGGTCGACCAGGAGTTGCTGGCCCTCGAGCGCCAGTTCGGGACCACGGAACCCTATGTGCGGGTCATGGGCGCGCAGCAACTGCTGCACGCACTGCCGGAGTTCCTGTCGCCTCCCCAGCTCCTGCCGGATTTCCACGACCGCCTCGCCCAGATCAGCGTCGCATCCCGCCTGGCGCAGTGGCTGTGCTCACGGCGGCTCGTGGCGCGCGAGGACAGCCGGAGGGACCTCGTCCTGACCCGCGCTGCCGCCGAGCAGGCCCGCCGCTCCCCCGCGCTGTAGGACTGCGGGAACGCACGCCGCTGGGGCGGGGGATCCGCTAGAGGGAGCAGTTGATGAGCAGCGGCTCGGGTTCCAGGCGGATGCCGAACGTCCGTTCGACGCCGTCGCGCACAAGGCGCGCGACCGCCAGGAGGTCCGACGCCGCGGCGCCGCCCCGGTTGGTGAGGGCAAGGGTGTGCTTGGTCGACAGGGAGGCGCGTCCACCCGCGGCGGCGCGGCCGTCGTCGTCGGCGAGGCCGAAGCCCTTGGCGAAGCCTGCGTGCTCGATCAGCCAGGCCGCGCTGAGCTTGACCCGGCCCTCCTCGCCGGACGGATACCGGGGAGCGTCCTGCGGGAGTCGGTCCGCGACGGCGGAGGGGACGATCGGGTTGGTGAAGAACGATCCGGTGCTCCACGTGTCCGGGTCGGGGGCGTCGAGCACCATGCCCTTGCCGGCGCGGAGCCTGAGCACCTCCCGGCGGACGTCGTTGGCATAGGCGCGGGCCCCTACTTCGACGCCCAGCGCCCGGGCGAGCTCCGCATAGCGGACCGGCTTGCTCATGCGCCCGAGCCCCAGCTGGAACTCGACAGCCAGCACCACGTAGCGGGGCGAACCGTTGACGGTGCTGCGTTTGAGCAGGGAGTCCCGATAGCCGAACGTCAGCTCGAAGTTGGTGAAGCTCTTGATACTGTCCGTCCCGCGGTCGTAGGTCCGGACCGTGGCGATGGTCTGCGACACGTCCGAGCCGTAGGCCCCGACGTTCTGGACGGGCGTGGCTCCGGTCGAGCCGGGGATGCCGGAGAGCGCCTCAAGCCCGGAGAAGGCGTGCATCACGGTGTACCGGACCAGTTCGTCCCAGTCCTGGCCGGCCTGGACGCGCACCATGACGCCGCCGCACGTGGCATCGTCGTCGTTCACCGTGAAGCCCGTGGACGTGATGTGGACGACCGTACCGTCGAAGCCGTCATC
>NZ_CP024915.1:1919234-1927398 GCF_002953615.1 Arthrobacter agilis
CGGCATCGGCGGCGCGGACGGCCTCGACGATCTCCTGCTCGGTCGAGGCCTCCACGAGTGTGCGGGCCGGGCCTCCGACGCGGGCGGTGGTGAGGTCGGCGAGACGCGTGCCCGTCAGTGGCGCCGTCACGGCAGCCTCACCACGGCCTGTGCCTTCACGAGGACCTTCTGCCCGGCGGACATCACCGTGAGGTCGACCCGTGCCGTCGATTTCTCCGTGTCGATCGCGCCCACGACGCCGGTCACCTCGACGACGGCCCCCGGCTCCCCCGGCTGCGCCGTCGTGTCCTCGACGACGACCGGCTTGGTGAAGCGCGTCTGGTAGTCGACGACGGCGGCCGGATCCCCGACCCAGTCGGTGACGAGCTGCACCGCGGCGCCCATCGTGAACATGCCGTGGGCGATGACGCCGGGAAGCCCGACGCCCTCGGCGAAGGCCTGGTTCCAGTGGATGGGGTTGAGGTCGCCCGAGGCCCCGGCGTACCGCACGAGGTCCTGGCGCGTGAGGGCGATGATGGCGGAGCCGATCTGCTGCCCGACCTCGAGTGTGGAGATGGATACCGTCATGGCTACTGGTCCTCTCCGCGCACGAGGATGGAGGACGTCGTCGTGGCCGTCGGCTCTCCGTCGACGGTCGAGATCTCGGCGCGCGTCGTGATCATCGCTCCCCCGCCCATGGCCCGCACGGAGTCCACGTGCAGTGCGGCGACGAGCTGGTCCCCGGCGAGGATGGGGCGATGGTGGACGAAGCGCTGGTCGGCGTGCACGACGCGCGTGAAGTCGATACCCGCGGACGGATCGCCGATGAGCTGCGCATCGGCGCGCTGCGCCACGATGATGGCGAAGGTCGGCGGAGCCACGAGGTCCGCGTGCCCGAGCGCCGCCGCGGCGTCGACGTCGTAGTGTGCCGGGTGGGTGGCCTTGACGGCCCGCGCGAAGTCGCGGATCGCCTCACGTCCCACGGAGTAGGTCTCTCCCGCGGGGTAGCTGCGCCCCTGCAGGTTCGGGTCGATGGTCATGGGTCCTCCGGTGGAAGCGGCGTGGGCAGTGGCGAAGCGAGCGGCGTCGCACCGCGCGGGAGTGGAACGGTCAGCGCAGGTCCTTCATGCGGCGTCGGACGTCGCGGGACCGGACCACCATGCCGGCGAGGTGGCACACCATGCCGACCACGATGACCGGGATGCCGGTGAGGACGAGGGCGCGCTGGTCCGTCGCGGCTCCGACGACCGCGACGAGGATGCCGATCGCCGTGGTCACCAGCGCGGAGACCACCAGCTTGCGGTACAGGTCCGTGCCGGTCTCCCAGGGCGTATTCAGCATGATCCGATTCTACTGCCGACTCCACCGGCCGCTGCTCAGAACAGCGCTTCCTGGACAGCGGGCACCGGCGTGCTGAAGGCCCCGGGCCTGATGCGCCGGCCCTTGAGCTGCGAGAGGTCCGCGACGAACAGGAGGTCGGTCCCGTCGATCGAGACCAGCGCCGACGGGCCGAGCACCTCTCCGACGGTGAAGCCGTGCCGCCCGCTGCCCAGGAACGCCGGGTACGGCTGCAGCCCGCTCCGTCCGAGGACGGCGGACCACGCCGCCGGCGGTTCGAACTCCTCGTGCACCACCTCGAAGCCGTCCAGTCCCAGGCCGCTCTCGAGCAGTCCCCGGGCCGCCAGGGCGAGACCGTCGTTCACGTGCTGGAGCTGCACAGGAGGCAGGGGTGCGCACAGCGACGCGGCCTTCGTCCCGGAGCGGACCGCCTGCTGGAGCCCGGTGCTACGGGTCACCTCGTCCTCGAGGATCCGGACGATCTGCGCGAAGCACCGCGCGCACTGGTAGCCCCGTTCGGCGGGCGCCTGGTCCGCGCACCGCACCCAGGTCCGGTCCTCCCGGCCGTGGACCCGGTGGAACCCCAGGCAGTACCGCCCCTCCGCGGCGACCTCGTAGGCCAGCCTCGTGCCGGGCGTGAGGCGGATGTCCTGGGCGCTGTCGTCGCCGGATCCGCCATCGGCCACGGCTCCCGGCACCTCGCCGGACACCCCCGTCGCCACCGCCGGCACCGCCCGGAGTGACAGGACCGGCCCCGAGGAACGCCAGTCCACGCCGCTGCAGAGGGAGACGGGATCCATACCTCCAGCCTAGACGCGGCCGCTCCCCCGTCGCCCGGGAGCGTCAGGCGAGCACTGCACTGAGGTCGTAGGCGGCGGGGACGTCGAGCTGCCCGAAGGTGCAGGAGCGTGCTTCGCGGTCCGGCCGCCACCGCTCGAACTGGACGGTGTGCCGGAAGCGGTCGCCCTCCATCTGGTCGTACCGCACCTCGACCACGCGCCGGGGGTGCAACCGGATGTAGGAGACGTCCCGGGCCGAGGCGAAGCGGCTGCGCTCGGTCTCGCCCCGTTCGATCTCCCCGGCCGCGTCGCGCATCACCTCGGGTTCGAGCTCCTCGACGAGTTCGAGCCGCCGCCTGTCCGAGAACGCCGAGATGCCGCCGACGTTGCGGAGTCCGCCGCCGTCGTCGTACAGGCCGAGCAGCAGGGAGCCGACGCCCGAGCCGGACTTGTGCACCCGGTATCCGAGTACCACCACGTCGGCGCTGCGGTGGTGCTTCACCTTCAGCATCAGCCGCTTGTTCGGTCCGTACGCGGCCGTGAGGGGTTTGGCCACGACGCCGTCGAGGCCCGCGCCCTCGAACTCGACGAGCCAGCGCCGTGCCAGGTCGACGTCGCGCGTGACCTGCGACAGGTGGACCGGTGCGGAGAAGGACTCGCCCACACCCTCCAGCGCCTTCCGCCGCTCACCGAAGGGGACATCCGTCAGGTCCTGGTCGTCGATCGCGAGGAGGTCGAACGCCACGAAGGACGACGGCGTCTCGTGCGCCAGGAGCCGCACCCTGCTCTCCGCGGGATGGATGCGCTGGGACAGTGCCTCCCAGTCGAGGCGTTCCGCGCCCGGTTCACCCTGCCGCACCACGATCTCGCCGTCGACGACGCAGCGATCGGGCAGGTTCTCGAGCAGGGCTTCGACGAGCTCCGGGAAGTACCGGGTGAGCATCTTCGAGCCCCTGCTCCCGATCTCGCAGGTGCCGTCCTCGATCCTGACGACGGCACGGAAGCCGTCCCACTTCGGCTCGTACAGGAGCCCGCCCGGCACGCTGTCCGGGTCGGGCACGGCATTCACCGCTTTCGCGAGCATCGGCTGGACGGGGAACGGCAGGTCGGTCATACCCTGATCCTGTCGCAGAGGACCCGCGCTTGGCTATGGGCGCAGGCGCGGGTGCTTCCGGGGGCGCCCGCGGTCAGGCGGTCTGGCCCTCGTGCGGGCCTTCGGCGATCTCCTCGAGGAGCTTGTCGTTGAAGGCGTCGAGATCTCCGGGGTTCCGGCTCGTGACCAGCCCCTGGTCCACCACCACTTCCTCGTCGCTCCAGTTGGCGCCGGCGTTCTTCAGGTCGGTGGCGAGCGTGTGGTAGGACGTCAGGTCGCGACCGCTGACCACTCCGGCCTCGATCAGCAGCCATGGGCCGTGGCAGATGGATGCGACGGGCTTGTGCTGTTCGAAGAACGCCCGGGTGAAGGCCTGGGCGTCCTTGTCGACCCGCAGGAAGTCGGCATTGACCACACCGCCCGGCAGCACCAGTGCGTCGTAGTCGTCCGCCGTCGCATCGGACACGGCGAGGTCCACCTCGAACGTGTCACCCTTGTCCATGCCGTCGAAGCCCTGCAGCGACCCGGTCTTGGGCGAGACCAGCGTGGGGACGCCGCCCGCTTCCTTAACCGCGTTCCACGGGCTCGTGAGCTCGATCTGCTCCACCCCGTCGGTCAGCAGGAATGCGACCTTCTTGCCTGAGATGTCGTGTTCGGACATGCTGTTCTCCCTTGCGTAGAGCGTGGCTGTCGTACGGTGTCCAGCCTAGGAAGCGCCCTAGTGATAAGCAAGCTGAGCAATTTTCCCCATCGGCCTCGCTAGGACCGCTTGGGGCGGGCACGCACGTGCATGCGCTCGCCCTGCTGCCCGAAGAGGCTGATGAATTCGACCGATTCCCCGTCGGCGCTGGCGAACCAGTGCGGCGTGTGGGTGTCGAACTCGGCAGCCTCGCCCGGCCCGAGCACGAAGTCGTTGCTCCCGAGCACGAGCCGCAACGAGCCGTTGAGGATGTACAGCCACTCATAGCCCTCGTGCACCTGCAGGTCGGGCTCCGTGCCGCGTGCGTTCCCCGCCAGCACCATCTTGTACGCCTGTACGCCACCCGGTCGCTTCGTCAGGGGGATGGCCGTGATGCCGTGGTGCTCGATCGGGCGCAGGTGGATCCGGGGATCACCGGTGGGAGGCGCCCCGACCAGGTCGTCGAGTGGGACGCCGTAGAGCTGCGCGATGGGCAGCAGGAGTTCCAGGTTGGGGCGCCGCTGGCCGGATTCGAGCCGGGACAGGGTACTGACCGACACGCCGGACGCCTCGGACACCTCGCCGAGGGTCAGGCTGCGTTCGGTACGCAGGGCCCGGAGCCGGGGTCCGACGGCGTCGAGCACTGATGTGAGGTCTGCTGCCATGGGTTCATCTTGCCATACCGGCAAAGAAGTTTGCTCATCTTGCCTCATCGCGCCGATGCTGGATTCATCAGCGCACCAGAAGGAGAACCACCATGCCAGCCACTATCAGGCCCCTGCAGGACAGGTACGACGTCGTCGTCGTCGGAGGCGGAGCCGCTGGACTCAGCGCCGCCGTGACCCTGGGCCGCGCACTCCGCTCCGTCCTCGTGCTCGACGCCGGCCGTCCCCGCAACGCACCCGCGCAGGGTGTCCACGGATTCCTGACACGTGAGGGCATGCATCCGCTCGCGCTGCTCGACGCCGGCCGTGGCGAGGCGGAGTCCTACGGGTCCACGGTCCTGGCGGCCGAGGCCGTGCAGGTGCGGCGCGAGACCCGAGGATTCGTCGTGGAGCTGTCCGACGGCCGCGTGGTCCGGGGGCGCCGCCTGCTCCTCGCCACCGGGCTCACCGACGGCCTGCCCGACATCCCCGGGCTCCTCGACCAGTGGGGTGCGGGCGTGGTCCACTGCCCGTACTGCCACGGCTACGAGATCCGCGGGCGGCGCATCGGCATCCTGGGCACCGGGCCCCTGTCCGTCCACCAGACCCTTCTCTTCCGGCAGTGGTCGGACGACATCACGCTCTTCCTCAACGACGCGGTGAGGCCGACGGACGAGGAATGGGACCGTCTGGCAGCGCGCTCCATCCGCGTGGTCGACGGCGCCGTCGCATCGGTCGACGCCATCGACGGCGTGCTGTCAGGGGTGACGACGCGCAGCGGCACGGCTTTCGCGCTGGACGCCCTGGCCGTCGGCACCCGGATGGAGGCCAACGGCGGCCTGCTCGCGCCGCTCGGACTGCCGGAGCAGCAGCATCCGTCGGGGATGGGCCGGTTCGTCGAACCCGGTCCCATGGGCACGACGGCGGTGCCCGGCGTCTATGTCGCCGGGAACGTCTCCAATCTCGCCGCGCAGGTCGTCGTGGCTGCGGCAGAAGGCACCATGGCAGGTGCTGCGATCAACGCGAGCCTCGTCGAGGAGGAGACGGCCTGGGCCGTGGAGGGCTACCGCGGGCCCTTCTCCGCGTCGTCGGAGAGCGAGGTCTCGGCGCGCGTCCTCGGCACGCGCCGGCACGGGCTCGATGATGGGGTCCCGGGTGCTTCCGCACCCGTCGGGTCGATGGTCCGCGACAGGGCCGGAGAAGGGGTGCGCCGTGCAGGTTGAGTACACGCAGGAGTTCTGGGACGACCGCTACCGGCAGCGTCCGAGGATCTGGAGTGGCAGGCCGAACCGCCAGCTCGTGGCCGTGGTGGAGGACCTCCCTGCGGGAAGGGCACTCGACGTCGGCTGCGGAGAGGGAGCGGACGCCGCCTGGCTCGCCTCCCGCGGCTGGTCCGTCCTCGGCATCGATGTGTCCGAGGTGGCGCTCTCCCGTGCCCGGGCCCACGCGGAGGGTCTCGAACCGTCCGTCGCCGAACGCCTCGAGTGGCGCCGGGTGGACCTGCTGGCATCACCGGACCTGCCCGCGGGCCTGGACCTCGTCTCCGTCCAGTTTCTACATCTGCCGGAACCGGAGCGTTCGCGCATCTTCGGCTCCCTGGCGACCCTGGTCGGCGTCGGAGGGACGCTCCTGATCGTCGCCCACGATCCCTCGGACCTCCACTCCGGCGTCGGACGGCCTGCCCAACCCGATCTCTTCTACACGCCGGAGGAGATGGCAGGGCTGCTCGACGACGGCTGGGACATCCGGGTGTGCGAGTCGCGTCCACGCGTCGAGCGCACCGCCGACGGCCGGGACGTGAGCATCAGCGACGCGGTGCTGCAGGCGGTACGGACCGGCTGACCCGTCCGCAAGGGCCCGGCGGCGTTCTCCGTCGCGTGCTTCCCGCCGGGCCCGTCGGTAGCCTCGACGCATGCAGTGGATCACGGAGAGATACGTCAACTTCGCCAGCATCATCGACGACTCGACCCTCGAACAGAACCGCAGAACCAGCTCCATGCCGTTCGTGTACCCCCACTTCGCCTCCATGCCCGACGCCCATCTGGGCCTTGGCTGTGCCGTCGGCTCGGTCCTGCCGACCCTCGGCGCCATCATCCCCGCGGCCGTCGGGGTGGACATCGGCTGCGGGATGGTCGCCGTGCGCACGGACCACTCCGCGGGGGACATCGCCCGCCTGGACCGGCGGAGGCTGCGTGAATCGATCGAACAAGCCATTCCCCTCTCCGCGGGCAACAACAACAAGCGGGTGTCCGCCTCCGCCCAGCCGCGCATCGACGCGCTCGACGAGGACGCCCGGCATGCCGGGTTCGACCCTGCCGGCTACCTGAAGAACTGGCGGCTCCAACTGGGTACCCTCGGCTCCGGCAACCATTTCATCGAGGTGTCGCTCGACGAGGCGGACGACGTCTGGCTGTTCCTGCACTCGGGCTCGCGGGGTATCGGGAATCGCATCGCGCAGCGCCACATCCGAGCGGCGCAGGACTATTGCGCGGGCCGGTCCATCTCGCTGCCGCACCGGGACCTCGCCTACCTCGAGGAGGGAACGCCCGCGTTCGACCGCTACATCAGCGAACTGCTGTGGGCGCAGAAGTTCGCCCTGCTCAACCGCGAGGAGATGATGGACCGCGTGGTCGGCCAGTTCACGCACTGGGTGGGCAAGCCCGTGCAGGAGCTCGAACGCATCAACTGCCACCACAACTACACGCACCGGGAGCACCACTTCGGGAAGGACGTGTGGCTCTCCCGCAAGGGCGCCATCGCGGCGGATCCCGGGCGACCCGGCCTCATCCCGGGCTCGATGGGCACGCGCTCCTACGTGGTGACGGGCCGGGGCAACAGGGAGGCGATGGACTCGGCACCCCACGGCGCGGGGCGGGAGTACTCGCGCAACGCCGCGCGGAGGACCTTCACGCAGGACCAGCTCCGGGCCGCAATGCAGGGTATCGAATTCCGGGACACCCCTGCGTTCCTCGACGAGATCCCCGCCGCCTACAAGGACATCGATGTCGTCATGCAGGATGCCCGGGACCTCGTGGACATCCGTCATACCCTGCGCCAGATCATCAACGTGAAGGGCGACTGACGGCCCCTGACGGCACCGCGGACGGGAGTGGCGGCGGCTAGGCTGGCGCCATGTCGCTCCTGACCGGCACGCAGCCGCCCGAACCGATCGTCGTGGACGTCGCATCCGATGCGCCGCAGTGGTGGGAGATCGTCGGCGCCCTCGCACCCCTCGCCGTCCTGCTCGCTGCGGTACTCGCGGCTGTCACGGCGTTCGCGGCCCTCCGGCAACGCTCGACGGCGGACCGGGCCGCACTGGAGCAGAAGAGGCGTGCGGACGACCGGGCCGAATGGTGGCGCAGGACGCAGTGGGCCATCGACGCCGCCACATCCCTCGACCCGATCCGGCAGGAAGCAGGGGTGGAGGCGCTGCTCCAGCTGTCCTACAGCGATCTGGCGACCGAGGAGGACCGCCTGATCCTGGACGCGATCTGGGTGAGCAATCCGGTGGCGAATCCGGAGGATCCCGACGCTGGACTGCCCGAAGGCGGTGCCGGACAATGAGACCAGGACGAAGGAGAGCGCCGATGACCGATTCAGCACATGCACGGCAAGCCCCGTCCGGACATGATGTTCTCGCGCTGGATGAGTC
>NZ_CP024915.1:1927498-1939967 GCF_002953615.1 Arthrobacter agilis
CCTTGACCCACCAGTCCGGATCGTGCGCCTCCCCGAGGCCGGGGATCGGCTTGCCGGCAAGAGCCAGGTCGTCGAACTCCCCGCGGGCCACGGCCCGGTCGACGATGAGGCGTGCCCGCCGGACCTCGTCCTCCCCCGTGCGCAGCGGGGCCATCTCCCCGTTCGGTGCGTCGCCGTCGTCGTTCTGGCGTTCCAGCTCGGCGAGTGCATCGCTCGCATCGCCTCCGCCACCCCGGGCAGCCCGGTACTGGGCCGCCTTGCGCAGCCTCTCCTCGTGCTCCTGGGACCCGCTGATGCCGCTGCCCTCCGCCTCGCTCGTGCCGGTCCTTCAAGTATTCCGACGGGGCCGAGGGGCCCGCAACCGATTCTCCTGCGGACGAACGGCCTCGCGCCGCGGGGTCGCACGCGCGACGGGGCGGCTTCGTGCACGCGTTCCGACGGCTCCACCCCGTTTCCACGGCGTGTCCCGTCGCGACACGCGGCTTTTGGGTCGATACGCGTGCACGAAGCCGCAGCAAAGCCACCGAAACGCGTGCACGAAGCCGCAGGCCGGCCACCGGAGCGCCGGGAACGACGACGGCGGGCACCCCGGAGGGGCCCGCCGTCGGACAGCAGGTACTAGACGAGCCAGGCCGTCGTGTCCCCCGGCAGCCGGCCGTCGACGAGGGGCGAGCTGCTCAGCACCACCCTGCCGGCGGGCAGGTCCACCGGCGACGACCCGAAGTTGGTGACGCAGTGCCATCCGCCGGGACGCGTGAAGTGCAGGACGTCGGCGGAGGGCGTTGCCACCCAGTCGAAGTCCTCCTCGCCCTGCAGTTCGCGCCGCAGTTCCAGGGCACGGCGGTAGAAGCTGAGGTTGGAGGCCGGATCGCCCTCCTGCACCTCGACGGCGTATTCGCCGAACCACTCCGGCTGCGGCAGGTGCGCGCCGCCGAACCCGAAGCCGAAGGACTCGCCGTCCCTGGTCCACGGCAGCGGCACGCGGCAGCCGTCACGGCCGACGTCGACGCCCGTGTTGCGGAAGAACGTCGGGTCCTGGCGGTCCTCGTCGGCGATGTCGGCGACCTCGTGCAGTCCGAGCTCCTCGCCCTGGTACACGTAGGCGGAGCCCGGGAGTGCCAGCATGAGCTGCGTGACGGCGCGGGCGCGGCGTTCGCCGAGGTCGCGGTCCAGGGCCGGCTCGGTGCCACCGCTCAGGAGCCAGGCCGATCCGTCCTGGCCGCCCTGCCCGCCCTGCCCGGGCTTGCTCCTGCTGTCGGGGTCGGCCGGCGGGAGCCCGTAGCGCGTGGCGTGGCGGACGACGTCGTGGTTGGAGAACACCCAGGTCGACGACGCGCCGGAGGACGTCGCCTCGACGAGGTTCCTGGTGATGATGTCGCGGAACTGGCCCGGGTTCCAGTCGGCCTTGAGGAGATCGAAGTTGAACGCCTGGCCGAGTCCTTCCGGGCTGGCGTAGCGGGCGCGGCGCTCGGCATGGACCCAGGCCTCGGCCACGGCCGTGCGCGGCGGGGTGTACTCGTTGAACACCGCACGCCATTCGGCGAAGACCTCGTGGACCTCGTCGCGGTCCCAGAACGGGTGCCGGCCGTTGTGGTTCTCGTCCTCGGCGCCGAGCTCGGCCTTCGAGGGCAGGGGTTCGGTCATGTCCTTGGTGAGGGCGTGGGCCACGTCGACGCGGAAGCCGTCGACACCGCGGTCGGACCAGAAGCGCAGGGTCTTCAGGAAGTCGTCGCGCACCTCGCGGTTGTCCCAGTTCAGGTCAGGCTGCTCCCGGGCGAAGATGTGCATGTACCACTGGCCGTCCGCGGTCCGCTCCCAGGCGGGTCCGCCGAACACGGAGTCCCAGTCCGACGGCGGCTCGTCGCCGTTCGGACCCTTGCCGTCGCGGAAGATGTAGCGGGCCCGCGCGGCCGACCCCTTCGGCGCTGCCAGTGCCTCCCGGAACCAGGCGTGCCGGTCGGAGGTGTGGTTGGGGACGATGTCGGCGATGAGCTTGATGCCGGCCTCGTGCAGCGCGGCCACCATCTCGTCGAAGTCCTCGAGGGTGCCGAGCTTGGGGTCGACGTCGCGGTAGTCGTCGACGTCGTACCCGCCGTCAGCCAGTGCGGAGGGGTAGAACGGGCTCAGCCAGACGGCGTCGATGCCCAGGGACCTGAGGTACGGGATCCGGGACGTGATGCCCTTCAGGTCACCGATGCCGTCACCGTTGGAGTCGGCGAAGCTGCGCGGGTAGATCTGGTAGACGGCGGCCTGGCGCCACCAGGAGGGGTCCTGCATGCGCTCGGCGAGCGCGTCGGCGGAGAGCCCGGACGTGGCGTCGACGGCCGAGTCGACCTCGGGGTTGACGGTGGAAGTCACGAAGGTGTCCCTTTCGAGGAGTGGGGATGTGGACGTTACTTGGAGGATCCGCGCATCACGCCGGAGATGACCCAGCGCTGCGCGAAGAGGTACACGATCAACAACGGTGCCATCGCCATGAGGTAGGACGCGAATGCCACGGAGTAGTTGGTGTTGAATTGCCCCTGGAAGATGAACTGTGCCAGTGGCAGCGTCTGCGCCGACGGGTCGGAGAGGATGACCAGCGGCAGCATGAAGTCGTTCCACGCCCAGAGGCAGGTGAGGATGCCGACGGTCGCGTTCATGGGGCCGAGGAGCGGGAAGATGATCCGCCAGAAGACGGTCCAGGTGGTGGCACCGTCGGTGAGCGCTGCCTCCTCGAGTTCGAGCGGGATGGACCGGATGTAGGCGACGTACACGAAGATGTTGAACGAGAGCCCGTACACCGTGTAGAGCAGGATCAGGCCCAGCTGGTTGTCGAGCCCGAAGATCGCCGTCTGCTTGACCACCGGCAGCATGATTATGGGGAACGGCACGAACAGGGCTGCGATGAAGTAGAAGTACAGCCCCTTGAAGAACCTGCGGTGCATGTTCCTCGCGATCGCGTAGGCGACCATCGAGTTGGTGACGAGGGTCAGCAGCACCGTGCCCACGGTGACCAGCCCGGTGTTGAGCAGGGCCCGCGGGAAGCTGGTCAGGGTCCAGGCGTCGGCGAAGTTCTCCCAGCGGGCGGTCGTCGGCAGACCGAAACCGGTGCCGCCGAGCTGGTCGGGCGTCTTCAGGGCCGTGACCACGGTGAGGTAGAGCGGAATGAGCACCGTCAGGGCGCACACGGCGACGAGGGCCGTCAGCCACCAGTTCACGCGGCGACGATCCGGTCGGTAGGCGCGTTCGACGACGTCGTCGCCGTCAGGGCGGTCGGTGGCCACGCGGCGCACCGCGGAGGAGGATGTGGCGGTCATCAGAACGAGGCCTCCCTGCGCTGCAGGATCCGCAGCTGGATGAATGAGATGGCGATGATCACGAAGAGGTAGAGGACGGCGTTGGCGGTCTGGTAGCCGTACTCGCCGCCCTGGAAGCCGCCCCGGTAGATGAGCAGCGAGATCGATTCGGTGGACGTCCCGGGGCCGCCGGCGGTCAGCGAGATGATCTGGTCGAAGACCTGCAGGAAGTTCTTGAGGCTGAGCACCATGTTGATGGTGAAGAACGCGCCGATCATCGGGAACGTGATGGAGGTGAACTGCTTCCAGGGCGAGGCCCCGTCCAGGGACGCCGCTTCGTAGAGCTCGCCCGGGATGGTCTGCAGCCCGGCCAGGTAGATGATGATGTTGAAGGCCGCGGCCTGCCAGACGGACAGGATGACGACGCCGATCCAGGCGGTGTCGGGGCTCGCCAGGATGCTCGTGGTCAGAGATGTGACACCGAGCGCCTCGGCGATCGCCGGGACCGAGTTCGAGAAGAGGTAGTTGAACACGTACCCGACGATCAGGATGGACAGGATGTTCGGGATGAAGAAGATGCCCCGGAATCCGGTCTTGAAGCGGATGCGTCCGTTGAGCGCGATGGCGACGGCGAGGGCGATGATGTTCACCGCCACCGTGGACACGATCGCGAACAGGAACGTGAAGCCGTAGGCGCCGTAGATGCGGTCGTCGCCGAAGAGGTTGGCGTAGTTCCGCAGGCCCACGAAGGACCATTCGCCGTAGCCCGCGTAGTTCGTGAGGCTGAAGAACATCCCGGTGAGGAGGGGCACGGTGTGGAACACGGCGAATAGGGCGAGGGCGGGGAGCACCATCAGGTAGAAGACCCGCGGCACGCGCCGTTCCCCCCGGAGTGCCGTCGGCGGTGGGCCCGGGCGTGCCGGGCTGCTGACTGGTGTGCTCATGTCAGTCCTTCTCGTTCGGGATGGTCCGAGCTGCGATCTTGCTCCACTCGCGGTCCAGGGTGGCCAGGAAGTCCTCGGTCCGTCCGCCGAGCACGAGTTCCTGCAGGTACTGGGGCAGCGGCAGGCTCGCGGGGAGCTGGTGGTCGATGAAGCCGATGATCCGGTTGTCGTCGAAGTACGGGGCGAGGCCGGCAAGCGCCGGGTCCGTGGTCTCGGCGCCGGTCGCCAGCGGGGAGAAGGCGCTCTGCTCCTGTGCGTACCGCTCGACGACCTCGGGTGACATCAGGAACTCGACGAACCTCCTCGCCTCCGCCGGGTGGTCCGTGTCCCGTCCGATGGACACACCGACGTCGACGCCGGACACGACGACGGTGTCCTCCGGGGAGTTGGTCGCCGGATAGGGGAAGGAACCGATGTTCACGTCGGGGTCGACGGCCCGGATGGCGGGGATGGCGTAGCTGCCCTGCAGGTACATCGCGGACTCCCCCGTCGCGAAGGCGGCGTTCCCGGCGTTGTAGTCCCGGCCTGCGGCGTCGTCCTGGCCGAACGCGTAGAGCGCCGTCAGCTTCTCCATCGCTTCCGGGTAGTCCTTGGAGAACGACACCTCACCGGACTGCACGTCCGGCCCCTGGGCGCGGAGCCGGTCGAAGAAGCCCTCCGGCTGGAGCGCACCCCCGAGGTTCACGAAGGCGGGGCCCACCGTCCAGGCGTCCTTGATCGTGGTGTAGAAGGGTGTGACGCCTGCGGCCTCGAAGGTCCGCGCCGCGTCCAGCAGTTCGTCCCAGGTGGTCGGCACCTCGACGCCGTACTGCTCGAAGAGGTCCCTGTTGTACAGGATGCCGCTCGCATTGCTCGAGAACGGGACCGCGTTCACCTCGTCGCCGCAGGATCCGAGGTCGCGGATGATGTCGCTGACCGCCGGCCGGACCTGCTCGACGACGGGCAGGTCCGAGAGGTCCGCGAAGACACAGGCCTTCGCGAGGTCGCCGTAGCGCCCGTTGCCGTTGAGGGTGAGGACATCGGGGGTCTTGTCCTTGACCAGGAGGGTCCGGATGGCGGTATCGGCGTCCGGCACGTGGTTCTGCACCACCCGGATGCCCGGGTTGGCGGCCTCGAACTCGTCGATGATGGCGCTGAAGTTCGCGACCGCTTCGGGTTTGAACTGGAAGAAATCGAGCGTGACGACGTCGTCCTGGGCTGCGCATCCCGGGAGGACCAGCGCGAGTGCCGCCGCTCCTGCCGCGCATCGGACGGCGCGCCTCGCGCGGCCGTGGGGTTGCTTCACAACTGGCTCTCCTTCGTGCTGTGTGAGGGCGTGCCGTGTCCACGTCCGTGTCGAACTGGGCACTGGTTATTTTTATGACAGAAATAAGAGCGGTGTCAACCATTCCACTCACGCGACATCCGGAGCATCCGCAGGAGTATCCGCAGGAGTATCCGCACCGAAAAGCCAGCCCATTAGCGATACTCTGAAAATAAGTACCCCCTGCGAACGGAACATCATGGACGCGGTCACCTCGCTCGCACCCTCCAGCCCGGCCCGGGCGCTCGCGCGCGAAGTCCTCATCCGCGGACCCATCTCCCGTGCCGACCTCGCGGCCCGCCTCGGCCTGTCGGTCGCCAGCCTCACGCGGCTGAGCAAGCCCCTCCTCGATGCGGGCGTCCTCCGGGAGTCGGACGAGGTCGCGGCCGCGGCCATCGGGAGGCCGGTCCGCCCGCTCGAGGTCAGTCCGGACGCGCACCGGTTCGTGGGCGTCAAACTGACCGGCGACACCGCGTCCGCGGTCGCCACGAACCTCAAGGCCGATGTCGTCGGGTCGAGCGAGGCGGCTCTGCCGGGCCACGCCGTCGGGGAGGTGATCGACGCCATCGTCGACGCCGTGGCCGACCTCGGACCCCTGGCGGGATTCAGTGGTATCGGCATCAGCATCGGCGGCAAGGTGGACTCCGGTGCGGAGGTGCTGCGCGCCCCGTTCCTCGGGTGGCGCGACGTGCCCCTCGCCGCACTCGTCCAGGAGCGGACCGGGCTGCCGGTCGCCGTCGAGAACGACGTCGTGGCCCTCACGATCGCGGAGCAGTGGTTCGGCGCGGGGCGCGGGGAGAAGGACTTCGCCGTCCTGACGGTCGGCGCCGGAGTGGGCTACGGGCTGGTGATCAACGACGCCGTCATCTCGCCGCCCGATGCCGGGCTCGGCCTCGTGGGGCACTATCCGCTCGACCCCTCCGGGCCACGGTGCATGGAGGGCCACCGCGGGTGCTCCTCCGCCGTGCTGACCATTCCCGCCATCTGCTCCCAGTTCGCCGCCTCCACCGGCGAGCAGCGGACCTACGACGAGATCCTCGGGCTCGCCGGGGAGGGCCACCCCGTGGCCGCCGCCGTCGTCCGCGCGGCGGGAGAGGCGCTGGGCCTCCTGGTGTCGGCGGTCGCGAACCTGACGATGGTGGAGCTCGTCGTGCTGTCCGGTGAGGGCATGGACCTGGCGGACGTCGCAGCCGAGGCACTGCGGGCCTCGATCGACTACCACCGCGACCCGGAAGCGGCGCCCATCCGGCTGAGCCGCCAGCCGTCGGACTTCGCCCAGTGGGCGCGCGGGGCTGCCGCCGTCGTCATCCAGCGCACCATCCTCGGGACGCTCCGCTGAGGAAATCAGCTCACGTCGGAATGATGGAGCGGCCCGGGTGCTTGCACGGAGTATGACAACTCTCGCGATCATCGGAGCAGGACGCGGCCTCGGGGCCGCTGTGGCACGGCGTTTCGGAGCGGAGGGATTCTCCGTGGCCCTCATCTCCCGGAGCCAGGGCAAGGTGGACGCCCTCGCCGAGGACCTCGGCAGGGAGGGCATCCAGGCACGCGGTTTCGCGGCGGACGTCCGGAACCCCGAATCCATCGCCGCAGCCCTCGAGGCCGCCACCGAGACACTGGGCCCCATCGAGGTGCTGCAGTACAGCCCCCTGCCGCAGAAGGACTTCATGCGGCCCGTCCTCGAGACGACACCGGCCGACCTCAGGGGCCCGGTGGAGTTCTCCATCTACGGCCCCGTCGCGGCGGTGCACCAGGTACTGCCCGGCATGAGGTTCCTCGGCGGGAACCGTGGCACCATCCTGTTCGTCAACGGCGGGTCCGCGGTCAAGCCCGGCCGCGGTGTCACCGGCACCTCGGTGGCCTTCGCGGGCCAGGCGGCCTACGCCCAGCTGCTGCACGAGGTGCTCGGCGAGGAGGGGATCCACGTCTCGCAGCTCATCATCGGCGGCCGCATCATCGAGGGCGACCCGGAGAAGGACCCGGCCGTCCTCGCCGGCGTGCTCTGGGACCTCCATGCCCGACGGGACACCTTCCGCCGGCAGATCAGCACCGACTGACCGGACCGGTCGGGTCGGTGCAGGCACCCCGGTCCTCGCGGACAGGACCGGGGTGCCTACTTCCCGACGCCGTCCGCGAGTCCGCGGACGAAGTACTTCTGGGTGAGGAAGAAGAGCAGGATCACCGGAACGGCGGCGATCGTCATGCCGGCGAACACCACGGGGTATTCGGTCCCGTGCTTGCTCATCAGGTTGGTCAGCCCGATCGGCAGGGTCTGCAGGTCTCCCCCGCTGGTGAACACCATGGCGAACAGGTATTCGTTCCAGGTGAAGAGGATGTTCAGGATCACGCTGGACACGAGGATCGGCTTGCACATGGGCAGCACGATGCTCCAGAAGGCCCTGGCCTTGCCGGCCCCGTCCACCGCTGCCGCCTCGTCGATCTCGACCGGCAGGTCCACCATGTAGGCGCGGATCAGGAAGGTCGTGAACGGGATCCGGAACGCCACGTAGAGGATCAGGAGCGCCCAGAACGTGTTGTAGAGCCCGAGCGCCTGGAACATCCTGACGAGCGGGATCAGTGCGACGGCGGGAGCGAGCATCAGGCCGCCGAGGATCAGGGCGAGGACCGTCCGGCTGAACGGGATCTGCATCCGCGTGAGCCCGTACGCCGCCCAGGCGCTGATGAAGACGGTGGCGATGGTCGCCGTGACGGTGACGAGGATACTGGTCATCAGATAGCTGCTGACACCGCGGTTCCACGCCTTCGCGTAGTTCTCCCAGGTGAACTGCAGCGGCAGCGCGAAGGGGTTGCCGAACAGCTCGCTGTTGGTCTTGAACCCGTTCAGGACCATCCACAGCAGCGGATAGATCACGACGACGGCAAGGGCCAGCAGGAACGACGCGACGAAGGTCCGCGCGACGACGCCGAGGACACTCGTTCGGGTCACCATTCGACTCTCCTCTTCCGTGTGATGGCCAGCTGCAGGAGCGCGACGCCCAGGGTGAGGACGAAGATCACCGTCGCGATGGCGGCTGCGTAGCCGAAGTCGTTGCGGCCGAAGCCCATCCGGTAGAGCCATGACACGAGGACCTGGCTCGAGTTGTTGGGGCCGCCGCTGGTCATCACCATGACCTCGTTGAACACCTGGAACGCGCCCGAGAGCGTGACGATGATCATCAGGCCGGTCATCTCACGCGTGAGCGGGACGGTGACCTGGAGGAACCTCCGGATCGGGCCGACGCCGTCGAGCGACGCGGCGTCGTAGAGGTCCTGCGGGATGCGCTGGATGGCGATCGCGAACAGCAGCGTGGAGTAGCCGAAGCCCTGCCACTGGCTCATGGTGATCACGGCCCAGATCGCGGTGCCCTCCTGCCCCAGCCAGGCCTGCGTCAGCCCATCCAGTCCGACGCCCCTCAGCAGCGCGTTCAGGATGCCCAGTTCCGGCTCGTACACGAAGTAGAACAGCAGCCCGGCGACCGTCAGGGAGATGGCGGACGGCACGAAGTAGACGGCCCGCAGTGCGCGGCGCCACCGCTCGGACCGGAGGCCCTCCACGAGCGCGGCGAGGAGCAGCGCGCCGAAGACCTGGCAGACGAGGGAGACCGCCGCATAGGCCGTGTTGTTGAGCAGCGCCCGCCAGAACACGGGGTCGCCGGCCAGCTTCTCGTAGTTGGCCAGTCCCACGAAGGACGAGCCGCCCGCGTAGATGTCCCACTTCATGACGCTGTACTGCAGGTTCTGGAGCAGGGGCAGGTAGACGAAGACGCCCAGCACCAGGAGCGCGGGAGCGACCCACACCCAGCCACGCGGCCTGCGGGGCCGCCGCGCCCCTGCGTCGACGGTTCGTGGAAGCAGGGGCGCGGCGGGTGCGGTGCTACTCGGCGCTGTCTGAAGCGGCGCGGACATTGCTCAGAACCTCTTCGGGAGTCTCGGATCCGGACACCAGCGCCTCGCCGCCGGCGAGCCAGGCGTCCGCGACATCGGGGACGGTGACGGCGTCGAGCCACCCGAGGAGGTAGCTGGCCTCGTTGAGCTTCGCGACACCCTCGACGACGGCGGGGCTCGCCGTGGATGCGGAGACGGCACCGACGATCGTGCTGGGCTGGCTGAAGGGGGCTCCGGCGAGCGTCTCCGCGTTGGCCTTGCTGGTCGCGAACTTGAGGAAGTCGACGGCGAGCGCCTGGCGGGGGGACCTCGCGTTGACCATCATGCCCTCGGGTGACCCCTCGAGCGCGGCCGGATCGCCTTCGGCCCCCTCGGGGGCGGGCAGGGCGAAGATGCCGAAGTCCTCGGCGGTGATCTCCGAGCCGTCCGTGACCACCGAGTCGAACTCCAGGATCTCCTGGAAGTACATGGCTGCCTGGCCGGCGGACTGCGCCTGCTGCGCCGTGGAGTACAGCACCCCGTTGGAGTCGGTGCCCGTGGCCGTGCAGTCCCGCACCACCGTCTGGAACTCCTCGAGCGACTTCGCGTAGCCGGGGTGGTCCCAGCTGGCCGTCGCGGGGACGAAGTCCTTCTCGAGCACGTCCCGGGGCACGTTGTAGGCGAAGAGCTGCTGGAGGAAGTGCAGGCCGGGCCAGCCGTCCTTGTTCCCGAAGGCGAGTGGCTCCACCCCCTGCGCCTCCAGCTTCGGGCAGGCTGCGATCAGCTCCTCGAAGGTGGTGGGGACGGCGACGCCGGCCGCCTCGAAGATGCTCTTGTTGTAGCCCATGAACTTGCCGTTGTTGTAGAGGGGGACGGCGTAGTACTTGCCGTCCTGCGCGAAGGCATCGAGCGACGCTGCCCCGAACGTGGAGCCCCAGTCCGAATCGGGCGAGAGCACGTCGCTGAGGTCGGTGGCCAACCCGCCCTCGATGAACTTGTCGGCGTAGTCGCCGGTCCAGGAGAAGTAGATGTCCGGCAGTGCCGAGGAGGCCACCAGGGTCTTGGTCTTGTCCTTGATGCTCTGGTCGGTCTCCTGGATGATCTCGAAGTCCACGTCCGGGTGCAGCGCCGTGTACTCGGCTGCGAGGTCCTCGAAGTAGGGCGACAGCGGCTCGCCGCCGAACTTCGTGAGGATCGACAGCGTCCCCTCGTACTCGGGCGCGGCCGTGAGGTCTGCCGCCTCGACATCGGTCCCCCCTCCACAGGCCGTGAGGCCCATCAGTGCCGCGGCGGACACCGCACATACTCTCCGTCGGACGTTCTTCATGGCCGAGCCTCCTTGATTGACCGGGACGTGCCCGGAAGCCTCCGCTGCGGTGGGGAGCAGCTGCCCGGTGGGCCTGCCCTTTCCGCGTGGTGCGGATCACAGTAGCGCAAGTTTGATACCGGTACCAGCCCTCCGACCACAAAGATGCGAAAGCAACGGGACGGCCAGAGGAAGCGCACACAGATGGTTGACTCGCTCAATTTCTGCGTGCAACGATGTGCCGGTGATACCGGTATCAGTTTCGGGTCATCATCGCCTCCTCCGAAGGGATCGTCATGCTGAAGTTCGATGAGGACCAGTTCCTCACACGCGCACAGAGTTTCCTGGCCCTGCAGCCGCGCATAGAAGAAATCGTCGGAGGCCTGTCCGACGTCGACGCCGTGTTCCTCATCGGGTCGGGCGGGACCTATGCGGCCATGTGGCCCTACGAGCACCTCCTGCGCCGGAACACCACGGTTCCCGTCCGGTCGGCCATCGCCGCGGAACTCGTCCTCTCCGGTGACGCCCTCCTCAACGAGCGTTCCGTCGCCGTGTTCGCCTCCGCCTCGGGCACCACCGAGGACGTGATCGCGTGCATCGAGTTCTGCCGGGCCCGTGGCGTCCGCACCATCGGGTTCACCGGCATCGCCGAGAGCCCCATCGCGCAGGCCGTGGACCACGCGCTGATCACTGAACCCGACGCCTGGCCGTTCGATCTCGGCCTGCTGCTCCTCACCACGCGGTTCCTGTCGGAGCGCGGGGAGTTCGCCGGCTACGACAAGCTGGTCGACCAGCTCCGGGCCGTCCCCCAGGCCCTCGTGGGCGTGGCCCGCCAGGCGGAGCCGCTGGCGGAGGCCTTCGCGGAACGGCACAGGGAGACGGACTTCCACTTCGTGGTCGGCAGCGGCAACCTCTGGGGCCATGCCTACCTGTACTCCATGTGCATCCTCGAGGAGATGCAGTGGCTGCACACCACCCGGGTGCACGGTGCCGAGTTCTTCCACGGCTCCCTGGAGCTGATCGAGCCCGACACCAGCGTCCTGCTCTTCGTGGGCGAGGACGAGACCCGCCCGCTGATGGAGCGCGTCGTCGCGTTCTCGGAGAAGTACTCGCAGGCCACCACGGTCCTCGATACCGCGGACTACCCGCTCGAGGGCATCGACGACGAGTTCCGGGGACTGCTGGGCCCGCTGGTGATGGACACCATCACCAGCCGGATCAGCAAGCACCTCGAGAAGCAGCGCGACCACTCACTCGACCTGCGCCGGTACTACCGCGTCGTGGAGTACTGAGCCATGTCGTCCTGAGCCGACGGCGAGACCCCCTCGCCGGCCGGGTGCCCGCCACCCGGCCGGCGGCCCTTCCTCCGAACAGCAAGGCACCCATGCGCGTTCTCGGCTATGGCGACAATATCGTCGACCGCTTCATCGACCGCCGCACGTCCTATCCCGGCGGCAACAGCGTCAACTTCTCCGTGTTCGCGCGGCGCCTCGGAGCCGATGCGGGATATCTCGGCGTGTTCGGGGACGACGTGTTCGGGGACCTCCTCAGGGGGGCGCTCCTCGCGGAGTCCGTGGACATCTCACGCTCCATCACCCGGCACGGCCCGAGTGGCTGGACCAACATCCGGCTGGAGGACGGCGAGCGCCAGTTCCTGGACTGGAACGGAGGCGGCATCACCCTCGCGGAGCCGCTCCAGCCCTCCCCCGGGGACCTGGCGTACCTGGCCGGTTTCGACGTCGTGCATTCCAGCGTCTACTCGGGCATCGAGGAG
>NZ_CP024915.1:1940228-1950908 GCF_002953615.1 Arthrobacter agilis
GTGGCCCTCGACCAGCAACTGGGTCGCAAGACCCCCCAATCCGTGAAGGACGCGGCGGCGGGCAAGCGCTAGCACTGCACGCGATCCTCGGATCGGGGCCCGGCAGGTTCGCCTGCCGGGCGTCGTCGTGCCCCGGCGTCGTCGTGCCCGGGCGTCGTGCTCCGTGAACTACGAGGATGAGCGGTGTGGGGCCTTCATGCCGACGAGGTGTTCGGAGACCTCCCAGATGCGGCGCGCGTCGTTCATGTCCGTCATGGGTGCCCAATGTTCCCGGGCGACGGGGCGTCCGCCGGTGGTGCGCCTGGGTCCGAAGAACTGGTCGCCGCTGGGGTCGGGCGCAGTGGCTGCCATGAGCGCCGGCAATGCCGCGCTCTGCGGGGTGCCGGCCAAGCCGACCCGGGAGAGGACTCCGATGAGGCGGCGCTCCGGCGGTATGCGGTCGCGGCCCATCCCGGGCTGTGCGGCCAACAGGTTCGTCGGTGAGATGCCGGGGTGTGAGAGGTTGCTGCTGATACCCCATCCTTCGACGCGGCTCCTTGCGTCGAGTTCGCGGGCGAACAGGCCGACGGCGATCTTGGATCCGGTGTAGGCCGTCATGACGTCGTAGCTGTGCTCGTGGTTCAGGTCGTCCCAGTTCAGGAAGCCCTTCCTCGCGGCGACGCTGCTCTGGTGGGTGACCCGTGCGCGGCCTTCCTTCAGGAGCGGCAACAGGCCCAGGGTGAGGGCGAAGTGGGCGAGGTGGTTCGTACCCCATTGCAGCTCGAACCGGTCACGGGTGACCTGTCGAGTGGGTGGGCGCATCACGCCGGCGTTGTTGACCAGGATGTTGATGGGCCGTCCCTCGGCGGCGAGGGTGGTGACGAGGGTGGCGACGGATGCCAGGGAGGACAGGTCCAGGGATCGGGTGCTGACGCTCGCGCCGTCGATGGTCGTGCGGATGCGTTCGGCCACGGCGGCCCCCTTGTCCGGGTTGCGGACGGGCATGATGACCTCGGCTCCAGCCTGTGCGAGGCGGGCGGCGATGACGGCGCCGATGCCGTCGCTGGCGCCGGTGACGACGGCGAGCTGTCCGGCCAGGTCAGGGATGGGAAGGTCGTGGTTCTGTGGCATCTGAGGGTCCTTCGGTAGAGGCCGGGTGATCACCGGAATCGGTGCCTGAGTTCATGCTGTACCGGTTGCCACACCCCAGCCAGGACCTGTCGATCCACGGATGACGAAACAGCGGACAGGAGGCGATGCTGCGACGCCTGGTGTCGCGGGCTGCGACGCACGATGCGGAGAGGAACGATCAGTTGCTGATGGTCTGCGTGCCGATGACGGTCAGCAGTTGCAGTTTCTCGTGGCTGTCGCTGCCCGGCACGGCCGTGTAGACGAGCAGGCGATGGGACTGGTCCGGATCGAGCAGGGTCTGGCAGTTCAGGTCTAGGCGCCCCACGGTGGGATGGAGGAACCGTTTGAACTCGGGTGGCAGCACGCCCACGTCCTGCGCGTCCCACACCCGGCGGAAGTCCGCATCGTCCTGCAGGAGTGCCGCGAGTTCAGCGGCCCTTGAACCCGACCCGCGGAGCGCGATGAGCTCGCGCAGGCCCGAGGCGTAGACGCGGGACAGCTGCTCACGTTCCTCAGGTGGATATGCTTCCCTGACTGACGGGTCGGTGAACCAGCGGTACCCGATACTGCGTCCTGGGCCCGTACGCAATGAGGCATCACCGAGTACGGCCAGGCCGAGCGGGGTCTGCCGGAGGGTGTCGCCCACCTCGGTGATGATCTCCGCCGGCGTATCGGTCAGCCGGTCGAGGATCCTCATCAACCCGGGGCTCACGAACTCGCTCGCCGAGCCCCGTGGCGGGGGCGCATGTCCGGCGAGGCGAAAGAGATGATCCCGTTCACCGAGAGTCAGATGCAGCCCCTGAGCGATGGCGGCGATCATCTGCTCCGAGGGGTGAGGTCCTGTGCCGCGCTCCAATCGGGCGTAATAGTCGGTCGACATGTGGCACAGTCCGGCCACTTCCTCGCGGCGCAGACCACTGGTCCTCCGCCGCTGACCCCTCATCAGGCCGACGTCCTCCGGCTGCAGCGATTCACGACGAAGTCGCAGAAACGAGCCCAGACCGTCACGATCGATCATGCGGACCTTCCCTTCATGGCAGGTCTTCCGTCCAGCAAGTCGACGCTCGACCATCCAGGGTCTGCCGATCCACCCATGGAGCGCTTTCCGGTCGAGGCGTTCGTCGAGCCCGCCTCAGTGGACGACGTCGTAGACGGCCTTCACGACACCATTGGGGTAGTTCTCGGACTCGCGAAGGCGCAGCTGTTGCCGGTCCCTGTCCATGGTGCTGAAGAGTCTCTTCCCGGCACCCAGCAGGACTGGGAACACGAGGAGGTTGTACCGGTCGACGAGATTCGCATCGGCGAGGGCCCGCGCGAGTTCGGCACTGCCGTGGACGAAGATCGCGCCGCCGTCGCCCTGCTTGAGTGCGGCTATATCCTCGACGGATCGCAGGATCTCCGACGGGCCCCACCCGTCGATGAGCGCGTGCTCGTCAAGACTCGTCGAGACGACGTACTTCGGAAGGTCCTTGTAGGCCGCATGGTCCTCCGATCCGACCCAGATGGGCGCGAACGCTTCATAGCTGCGGCGCCCGAACATGAGCGCTGTCGTCTCCGCCAACTCCTCCTCTTTGAGGGCGAAAGCCTCAGGAAGGAACTCGGTGCTGAAAACCCATCCGCCACCGCGGTGCCCCTCTTCGACCCCACCGGGGGAATCGACCACACCATCCAGCGACATGAATCCCGTCCACACCAGTTCCCGTGACATCAAAAACCTCCCTTGGTTCATCCAGTTGCCTACATGTACACGGTAGACGCAGCGCGCAGCAGGAATTCATCGGTTGCCTTGGTGAATGGTTCTGAGTCTCATGTGGGCTCCTGATCCGCGCGGGAGCACGTCCGGTATCGCCCGGGCGGAAGCGAGCGTTCGCGGTGGAACGCTCGGCTGAAGGCGTAGACGGAGGTGTAGCCCACATCGGCGGCGGTGTTCTCGAGGGGATCGTCGGTGTCGCAGGCGAATCCTTCGTCGGTAACGCGAAGGGTAGGACGCGCGACGGGGGATCCCGTCAGGTGCAGTCACCTCCGGCTCTACCGGGCGAAGATGTTGGTGTGGACCTCAACCCAGTTGTCGCGGTTCAGATCAGCTGTGTCGTACAAGTCCAAGACCAGCGTCAGCTGAGGCAGACTCCAGCTTCCCCCTGGCGAGACGGTGACCAATTGACCATGACCGCGGCCACACCCTCCGATGAAGTCGTCGTTGTCGACCGCGTACGCGCAGTAGCCCTGGTCGTCATTCATCGCTCCTATGAAGTAGGCAACCTGATTCTGCTCGGCCACCTTCCTGACCGAGTCCGCGTTCACGCTCTCGTCTATGACGACGTCCGGTAACCGGTCCGCCGCGGTGGCCTCCCGGTCCAGGGCCGTGATGCCGTATTCAGCACCACTGCATCCGCCGATCAGGATCAGTGTCGAAGCCAGGGCTGTTGCCGCTGCTGCCTGCTTGAAGTGCATCATCGCCCCCTCGACAGCCGCCAGAGCATTACCTCGTCATGACGCTATCAACGGGCACAGGCGCTTCTGACGCGTAGCTCCGGATTGGAGCATCGAGCCCCCTTGATGCGGTGACCGCCGGGGGTAGCGGAACGCCGGCCACACCGAATGTCGCAATGAATGTACCCGCTACACGCGCATCCGATCATCGCCAGTCACCCGTGGAGCCCTAAAACCTGTAGCTGTGAATCACAGCGGTGGGTGGCGTGGCTTTCACAGCGTTCGATGGCCGACCGACGTCCGTATCAGGATCGACATCCGGCGCTGGAAGAAGACTTCTGGATCAGTTCAGTTCCGTGACGAAGCCGATCTTATTGCCGTCCATGTCCGTGAGTTCGAAGAACTCGACGACATCCTGAATCCGCCGCAGCTCGCTAACCCGGAGCCCGAGTTCCTTGAACCTCATGTGCTCTTCGGCGGCATCTTCGACGCTGATGTTGACGGACAAACCCTCGCACCCAGCGAGCTGTGGAGCCAGCGCAAGCTGAAGCCAGAAAGGGCCGAGGTCGAATTCGACGAGACCGTCGAGAGGGATCTGCGCGGGCTCCCCAAGCTCGAAAGCTGATGTATACCAGGCAACTGCTGATTCCACATCACGGACTGGCACACCGATGGTCACTGCTTGCGCTCTCATCCGGGCAACCTAGCAACCCGCCCATGAAGTGGGAAGGACCATCGGGCGCTTCAGAGCTGGAGGACATGACTATTCATGCCCGCGAGCCGGTCCTGACCGAGAATATGACGGCGATCATGGGAACCCGTGAGCGACAACTGCCGTGCCGAACTCATAAATTCTTGCCCGGTCCGACAGGCGAGATCTACCCCGTTGCCTCGTAGGTCGCCGGTACAGCCGCGATAGGGAGAGTGGCGATGGTCTCCCTGAACACGTCGGCTTGTCCCTCAAGCCTCCTGATCAACGCGCCGGAGTGCTTCGCTCTCGTCGGTTGCTGACCGAGGGCGCGGGTTGCTGATGCCTCTAGTTGCGCTGCCCCCACCATCGCCGCACTGGCCTGCAGGCTCAGAAGCGCCGTGGTGATCTCTTCTTCGTCATGGTCTTGATAAGCCTGTTCGATGCGCTCTATCCGACCGGCCAGGAGTGCGCTGAAGGTGGTCAGGAAGTCCAGTGCGACGTACAGGTCAAGATCTTCGACGAGCTTCGCCAATGCGGTCGTGTCAAAGACAGGAATCATCGGGTGCCTTCGAGTGCTGGTAACCCCCGGTATTCATCAGTGTCCGGAATTGACTGACTCGAGGTAACGCTGCACCGCGAGCTTCGGCACCCGGTAGGAGCGACCGAAGCGGATGCTCTCCATCGCCCCGGACTGCATCAATCGATACACCGTCATCTTCGACACCCGCATACTGGCAGCTATTTCTGCGACCGTCAGAAGGTCTGTCGTCATCGATGTGTTCTGTGCCATGACTACCCCAGCTCCCCGTATCGTGTGCCACGTTGGCCACAGTCTTAACACTGAACTGTTCCTGCTGGTTACACACGAGTAGTGACTACCTGTTCCACAGCCCCGTCGACCAAGTACCAGGCAGGCCGCCGGCTCCTGGTGTCACCGCATCCGATGGATGCTGAGGCGCACCCGCAACGGACGCTGGCACCACATCACCGCCGACGCTTCAAGCGGTGGATGGGCGAAGTGACCCGAACCTGCCGGGCAGTCGATGAGGAACCAGAGGCAACCGATGGACTCCGAGGCCTAAGCCGGCCCCTCGATAGGACTACCCGTCCCGTGCTCGATCCAAGGGCCGGTCCCGGTCACCGGGCACGTGGCATCCAGAGCCTTCGACATGGTGTCGTGATCGGTCGTGGGGAGTCCGTACGTCGAGCTGAGCATGGCGATGTCACGATCGACGCGACCGTCGCTCCACAATGCGTCATAGCGGAATCCTCGAACCTCGCGACGCAGCCACCTGGTGGTGCGAGGGTACGCGGTCACCCGGACAGCGATCGGCGCCTGATCGCGGGTCGACCAGGTGCGGGCATGCCGCAATACCGCACCCAATCGGGTGACGGCGAACGAGGACTCGGCGGTCCCGGCATCGGAGAACGACGCCATGCCTCCGTACAGGGTCAGGGAATCCGAGGCGGCTTCACGAAGATGATGTTCCCCCTGGATGTCCTCGAACAGCCGAAGGAGCCGATCAGCGGCATGGATTCGCGCCTCGTCCCCCTCTGCCTGAGCGACCACACGGACATGAGCGATGGCGGCGATGGCATCACTCTGGACCGACTCGACCGTTTCCCGCTTCGTACTCATGCCCTCATCCTATGGATGCGCCAGAGCAGCCTCATCAAGGAGGCCCTGTCGGGAATCCCTCAGCGGATGATGCATCCTGTGGAAGCGAGGATCCATTGGTCGAAGGCGTCCAGGTGGGCATCAGGCGAGACACCTGTGAGGTCGACACGCGTGGCGTTCCGGCCGCTCTCGACGAACCGGTTCTTCTGCTCGGTGGTCGACTTGCCGTGCTCGGCATAGATAACCAGGGTCGGGACAGCGAGGCTCTCCATTCCTCCCACCGCCGCGACATGCGGCAGTGAGGTTCCGGGGCATCACGTCCCGCTCGAACCGAGGGTACAGGCCGTCCTCGCGTTCATCGAGGACCGCTTCCCATGAGCGCGACAGCGCACGGCGCCGAGAGCGGCAAGCGCGGACTCCTGGTCGCATACGGGCCGACCATGACCTTTCGGAGTCCCGCCGCCGGCGTCGCACTTCACAAGGACGAGTCGGCGCACCCCGGCTGGATGAGGGCGCCCAGGGACGGTGCTGTACGAGCAACGCCGTCAGCAGACAGAAGAAGACCCCCGGAGTCTCGAGGACTCCGGGGGTCTTGTCTGTAGCGGTGGTGGGACTCGATCCCACGACCTCACGATTATGAGTCGTGCGCTCTAACCAGCTGAGCTACACCGCCCTAAATGAGGCTGCCCGCACCGATCGGATGATCGTCACGGGCCCCTCATTCATGAGCCCCCCACCGGAATCGATCCGGTGACCTCGTTCTTACCAAGAACGCGCTCTACCACTGAGCTAGGGGGGCAACAGCAACAAACTTTACCAGTTCCCTGCCGCTGGTGCGAAATCGACAGCGGCCCGAACGGGCCGACCCCTGATTCCGCGTCGGACCCGCGCGGGGCGCGGGTCCGACGGGGTTCGACTAGCTAGTTCCTACCACTGCTCGGACTGGGCGCTGGAGCGTCCTGCTCCGGCTCCCGCACCCTTGGTGTAGCGGGGCTTGCGGGTGGCGTCGCCCGAGAAACGGGTGTCGCCGTCGCGCTTCGGAAAGTCCTTCTTGAAGGGCTTCTTGAACTCGCCAGCACCGCGGTTACCCGAGGGCTTGCGTCCCTTGTCGAGCTCGAGGTGGATGAGCTCACCGCCGATGCGCGTCTTGGAGAGCGCACGCAGCTGGTCCGTGGACAGGTCCGCGGGCAGCTCCACGAGGCTGTGGTCGGCGCGGATGTCGATGCCGCCGATCTGCGAGGAGGACAGGCCGCCCTCGTTGGCGATGGCGCCGACGATCGAGCCCGGCATCACGCGCTGGCGACGCCCCACCGCGATGCGGTAGGTGGCGTTGCCCTCGGTGAGGGTGCGCGTCGGGCCACGGGAGCCGAAGGCGTCCTTGCGGCCCTCGGCCCGCTCGCGCTGGCCGGCGGGAGCGACGGGGATGTCCTGGACGAGGATCGGCTGTCCGCCCTGCGCCATGACGGCGAGGGCAGCGGCGATCTCGGTGGCGGGCACGTCGTGCTCGCGCTCGTAGTTCGCGATGAGGTCGCGGAACAGTGCCACGTCCTTGCCTGCCAGCGTCTGGGTGATCTTGTCCGCGAACTTGCTGAGGCGCAGTTCGTTGATCTTCGCCGTGGAGGGCAGCTGCATCTGCTCGACGGGCTGGCGCGTGGCCTTCTCGATCGAGCGGAGCAGGTACTTCTCACGCGGGGTGATGAAGAGGATCGCGTCACCCGAACGTCCTGCGCGGCCGGTACGACCGATGCGGTGGACGTAGGACTCCGTGTCGTTGGGGATGTCGTAGTTCACGACGAGCGAGATGCGCTCCACGTCGAGGCCGCGGGCGGCGACGTCCGTGGCGACGAGGATGTCGATCTTGCCCTCGCGCAGCGCCTCGACGGTGCGCTCGCGCTGCTGCTGGGGGATGTCTCCGTTGATGGCTGCGGCTGTGAAGCCCCGTGAACGCAACTTGTCCGCCAGGTCTTCCGTGGCCGCCTTGGTACGGACGAAGGCGATGATGCCGTCGTAGTCCTCCACCTCGAGGATGCGGGTCATCGCGTCGAGCTTGTGCGGGCCCATGACCTGCAGGTAGCGCTGACGCGTGTTGGTGCCCGTCGTCGTCTTGCCCTTGACCGAGATCTCGGCCGGATCGTTCAGGTACTTCTTGGCGATCCGGCGGATGGCCGGCGGCATGGTCGCGGAGAACAGTGCAACCTGCTTCTCGGCGGGCGTCGAGCCGAGGATCTTCTCGACGTCCTCGGCGAAGCCCATGCGCAGCATCTCGTCGGCCTCGTCGAGGACGACGTACTCGAGGTTGGAGAGGTCCAGCGACCCCTTCTCGATGTGGTCGATGACGCGACCCGGGGTACCGACGACGACCTGCGCGCCGCGGCGGAGGCCGTTGAGCTGGGGGCCGTAGGGCGATCCGCCGTAGACGGGAAGGACAGTGAAGCCCTCCATGTGCTTGGCGTAGGAGGTGAAGGCGTCGGCCACCTGCAGCGCGAGCTCGCGGGTCGGTGCGAGCACCAGGACCTGCGTGTTCTTGCTGGGTCCGCCGTTGACGTCTGCGAGTTCCGCCATCTTCGACAGCGCGGGTACGGCGAACGCGGCCGTCTTGCCGGTGCCGGTCTGGGCCAGGCCGACGACGTCGCGACCTTCGAGCAGCGCGGGGATGGTTGCTGCCTGGATGGGTGAGGGCTTCTCGTAGCCGAGGTCGTTCAGAGCCGCGAGGATGCGGCCGTCGAGATTGAGCTCGGTGAAGCGGATGGTCACGCCGTCGTCGTCGGACTCCGGAGCGGGAACCGCTGCGGTGGTCTCGGTGACGGGGGTGGTGTCGGTGATGTGCTCGGACAGGTTTTCAGGCACGGAAAGAATTCCTCCAGATAGGTGCCGGACGGCCTGAGGATGGAGCCCGCAGAGCCGAATGAACATGGATCCGGCACTGTTTCAATCCCGAGGCCGAGCTCCTCGTCACACTGTGTTCTCTGCTCTCTCAGCAGTGATGTGTGACGTTTCTTCTAGCCGGCGCTCCCTGATGAATCTGCTCGCGAGTCTTCGCTCCGAGCCCCAACACAACCTATCCGGCCCGAAAGGGGCGGAAATAAAGGGAATACCGGTGTGGGGGATGTTTCCAGTCTACGGCACGTACGCCCCGTCGCGCTCCACGAGGAGGCCATCCGGCAGGTGACGTTCGGCACGTCAGGCCGGCGAGGCGACCTTCAGGGCCTGCAGCGCGGCCTTGCGGACCTGCGGGGTGAGGGCGAGGTGTCCGGCCGCCGCGGCATCGAGCAGTGCGTGCGCCTGGCGTTCGTCGGGGCCCGCGTAGACCTGCGCAGCGGTGACACCGTGCTCGGGGACGCTGGTCACCCGGATGGTGTCACCCGCGGAGACGCTCCCCTTGGTCACGACGCTCAGGTAGGTGCCCACCCTGTTGGCCTCGGCGAAGCGCTTCACCCAGGACCTCTCGCCGAGGTACCGGGCGAAGTTCACGCAGGGCGTCCTCGGCATCGTGACCTCGAGCACCACCTGCTCCCCCACGCTCCACCGCTCGCCGATAACGGCGTTGGAGGCGTCGATCCCCGCGACGCGGAGGTTCTCCCCGAACAGGCCGGGCGTCACCTCGCGCCCCAGCTGCTGTGCCCAGAACTCGGCGTCGTCCTGGGAGTAGGCGTAGAGGGCCTTCGTCGGTCCCCCGTGGTGCTTCCGGCTCGCCTGGATGTCGCCGGTGAGTCCGAGCGGATGGACGTTCACGGGCCCGTCGACCGCACGCTTGTCGATCGCAGTGACCCCGGTCGAGTCCTTCGTGGGGAGGAGTTCGTGCACGCGGCAGACGGCGAGGAGGATACCGGTGGTCATGGCGACCATCCTATGCGGCGCCCGCACCCGCGCTCCCGATCAGGGTTCGAAGCGGTAGCCCATCCCACTCTCGGTCACGAAGTACCGCGGCGAGCCCGGATCGGGCTCTAGCTTCTTGCGCAGCTGCGCCATGTAGACGCGGAGGTACTGCACGTCCTTCGCGTAGGCGGGTCCCCACACATCGAGAAGGAGCTGCTGCTGGGAGACGAGCCGGCCCGGATGCGCGATCAGCCGGTCCACGATCTTCCACTCCGTGGGCGTCAGCCGGACGTCCTTCCCGTCCTTCACGACCCGGCGCGCACCGGCGTCGAGCAGGAAATCGGGCGTCTCGAGGACGGGTGCGTCGGCCTCGACGGCCGCACGCCGGGCGGCCGCACGGAGCCGCGCGAGCAGTTCGTCGAGGCCGAAGGGCTTCGTCACGTAGTCGTCGGCCCCGGCGTCGAGGGCATCGACCTTGTCCTGCGATCCATGGCGGGCGGACAGCACGATGATGTGCACCTGCGACCAGCCGCGGATCCGACGAATGACCTCCACCCCGTCGAGGTCCGGCAGGCCGAGATCCAGCACGATGATGTCCGGGTGGTGCTCTGCCGCAGCGGCGAGCGCGGTCTCGCCGTCGACGGCTGTGACGCACTGGTAGCCGTAGGCACGGAGATTGATCTCGAGGGCGCGGAGGAGTTGCGGTTCGTCGTCGACCACCAGCACCCGCGTCACAGGTCCGCCCCGGTCGAGATCGGCAGGCGGATCACGAGCGTCAGCCCACCGCCAGGGGTCTGCTCGGCGTCGAGCACGCCGCCCATGACCTCGGTGAATCCCTTCGCCACGGCCAGGCCCAGTCCGACGCCGGCTCCGGACGGCGCGTCGTCGAGGCGCTGGAACGGGCGGAACATGGTGTCCACGTCGTCGCGGGACACCCCCTGGCCGTGGTCGATGACGCGCAGCTCGCTCGCGGGGAAGCCGTTGATGAGCGCCTGCCGGCGAGGTACGGGCCCGG
>NZ_CP024915.1:1951008-1957643 GCF_002953615.1 Arthrobacter agilis
TCCTGGATGGCGTGGATGTCGTCGATGCAGGCGTCGAGGACGGCGGCGAAGTCGCGGTGGGCGTCCTCGGTGGCACCGGGATCGGACACCGTGACGAAGTGCGCCTCGTAGCCGTAGCCGTACATCAGCTGCCGGAGCTGCTCCTCGGGCATCCTGGCCAGCACCGTGGGGTTGGCGATCTTGTACCCGTTGAGGTGCAGGATCGGCAGTACCGCGCCGTCCACCGCGGGATCCACGAAGCTGCTCGAGTGCCAGCTCGTGGCCAGCGGTCCCGTCTCGGCTTCGCCGTCGCCCACCACGGCGGCGGCGATGAGGGAGGGGTTGTCGAAGACGGCGCCGTAGGCGTGGGCGAGCGTGTAGCCGAGTTCCCCGCCCTCGTGGATGGACCCCGGGGATTCCGGGGCGGCGTGGGACGGGATGCCGCCGGGGTAGCTGAACTGCTTGAACAGGGCGTTCAGCCCCGCCCCGTCCTTGCCGATGGAGGAATATATCTCGGAGTAGGTCCCCTCCAGCCAGGCGTTGGCCACGTTGGCGGGCCCGCCGTGGCCCGGCCCGGTGACGAACAGCATCTCCTGCCTCCGCTCGGAGATGACCCGGTTGAGATGGGTGTAGACGAAGTTCAGCCCCGGTGTGGTGCCCCAGTGGCCCAGCAGTCGCGCCTTCACGTCCTCGCCCGCGAGCGGACGCGTGAGCAGGGCGTTGTCCCGCAGGTAGATCTGGCCGACCGAGACGTAGTTGGCGGCGCGCCACCACGCGTCCAGTGCCGGGATATCAAGACTTGCCATGTGTGCCTCCTGGATGGTGCAACGGGACGGTGCGGATCTCAGAGTTCGACGACGACGTCGGACGGCGTCTTGTCGGGTCGCCAGCCCCGCCACACGGGGTGCCGCAGGCGGCCGGTCCCGGTGTGCTCGCTGTACTGGACTTCGCCGACGAGGGCGGGCCGCACCCAGTGCGCATCGGATGCGTCGGCGCCGGGCACGTCGTCGAGCGGGGCGGTCTTCCGTGCCAGCTTCCTGAGCCTGGACCCCACCTCGGCGAGGTCGCGCTCGGTGAGCCCGGACCCCACGCGGCCCACGTAGCGGAGGTCGACGCCGTCGGGGACGGCGACCAGCAGGGAACCGATCTTCGCCGCCCGGTTGCCCTTCCCGGGCCGCCAGCCCACCACCACGACCTCCTGCGTGTGGAGGTGCTTGATCTTCACCCACGACGCCGACCGCGTCCCGGGCTGGTAGTCGCTCGTGAGGCGCTTGGCCATGATGCCCTCGAGGCCCAGCTGGCGGCTCGCCTCGACGGCTTCCGCGAGCGTCGCGTCGAGGGCCGGCGGAACCTGGACGTGGCCGTCCTCCGCCTCCTCGACCGCCTTCTCGAGCAGCTCCCGCCGCTGGCAGTAGTCCAGCCCGGTGAGGTCGTTGCCCTCGAGCTCCAGGAGGTCGAAGAGCATGAATCGCACGGGGGTCTTCCGGCGCGCGTCGTCGATCTCCGCCCGATGGGTCAGCTTCATGCGGGTCTGCAGGAGGCCGAAGTCGGGGCGGCCCTTCGCGTTCAGGGCCACGATCTCGCCGTCGAGCACGGCGCTGTCCGCACTCAGGTACTCACCGAGGTCCCCGAGTTCCGGGTAGGTCGCGGTGGTGTCGATCCCGTTCCGGCTGGCCAGGGTGACGGCGCCGTCCTTCACCAGCGCGATGCAGCGGACGCCGTCCCACTTCATCTCGTAGGCCCAGTCGTCGGGGTCGGGGATGGCCTGCTCCGAGCCGAGGGTGGCGAGCATGGGACGGACGGACCCGGGACCCGGAGCCCGGACAGGAGCGGGAGGGTCGATGCCCTGCACCTCGACGGGCGGGGTGTCGCCGCAGTCCGCCGGGACCGGTGGCGACGCGCCGGGGTCGTGCGGGGAGTCCTGCCGGGCCTCGGCCGGCTGGTCCTTCATGAGGTGGATCAGCCAGTTGCTCCTGCCGTTCGGCCCGCCGCCGGTGTTGATGAGCGCGTAGCGGCGGATAGCGGTCCCGCCGCGGGCCAGTCCGCCGTCGGGCCTGCCGTGGAGTGTGCAGATGACCTCCTTGCCCTCACGCCACTTCTCGAGCTCGTAGGTGCCCGCATCCCAGATGGAGACCTCTCCCGCGCCGTATTCCCCCTTTGGAATAGTTCCGTGGAAGGAGCCGTAGTCGAGGGGATGGTCCTCGGTCTGCACGGCCAGGTGGTTCCTGCTGGGCGTCAGGGGCGGTCCTTTCGGGAGAGCCCAGGAGACGAGCACGCCCTCATGCTCCAGCCGGAAGTCGTAGTGCAGGCGGCGGGCATGGTGCTCCTGGATCACGAAGCTGTTGCCACCCGCCGGGCCCACGGCCTCGGGTACGGGCTCCGGTGTCTTCGATGCGTCGCGCATCGCCCGGTAGGTGGAGAGCCGGTCCGTCGGTGCGCTTCCCCTCTCTCCTGCGCCGGTCGCGGGTGGGGTCGCGGCGGCGAGGATGTCGCCGAGGGATCCGATCCGCTGCAGGACGGCGCGGTAGTCGAGGTGCCCGAGGTCGACGTCGTCGAGTTCCTCCCAGGTGCGCGGCGCGGCGACGGTCGGCTCGAAGCGGCCGCGCAGCGAGTACGGGCTGACCGTCGTCTTGTTGGCGTGGTTCTGGCTCCAGTCCACGAGCACCCTGCCCGTCCGCAGCGCCTTCTTCATGTCGCTGACCGCGAGGTCGGGATGGTCGGCCTCGAGGGCCCGGGCGAGTTCGTGGGCGACGGCGGACACCTGCTCGGAGGTCAGCCGGCCGTCGAGGGCGCAGTACAGGTGGATGCCCTTCGATCCGCTCGTGACGGGGAACGGTTCCAGCCCCATGCCCTGCAGGATCGGCCGGGCCAGCCGGGCGATCTCGGCGCACTCCGCGAGTCCCACGCCGTCGCCCGGGTCGAGGTCCAGCACGAGGCGGTCGGGATTCCCCCTGGCGCCGTCGGCGTCGAAGCGCCACTGCGGCACGTGGAGCTCCAGGGCGGCGATCTGCCCCAGCCAGGTGAGCGTCGCGAGGTCGTCGACCAGGGGGTAGACGTTCGTGTGGTCCTTGTGCTGGATCGCGTTGCGCGGCACCCAGGCCGGCGCGTTGTCGTCGATGTTCTTCTGGAAGAACACCTCGCCGGGCTCCTCCGGCGTCCCCACGCCGTGCACCCACCGCTTCCGCGTCAGCGGCCGGTGGCTCGCATGGCGGATCAGGTGGGGTGCCACGGCTGCGTAGTAGGCCAGGACGTCGGCCTTGGTGGTCCCCGTCGCGGGGTAGAGCACCTTGTCCAGGCTGGACAGCCGGAGCGTGCGCCCCTCCACCGTGACGGTCTGCTGCCGTGCTGAGCGAGGGGGGGCCATTCCCCCAGTCTTGACCGGATGCCGGTGGTGGTCCAGTACCGATTCGGTCGGAACACCCGGCCGGAGGCGGCAGGGATTGTGTCCTAGTCGGCGAACTGCTCGCGGTAACGCTCGACGTAGACATCCCACAGCGCCGGGTCCTGCCCGAGGTTGCGCTTGTTCAGGAAGTCGTCGAGTCCGGCGATGGTGAGGTGCCACCCTGCCGCCATGGTCGCGGAGTGCCGCGGGCTCCCCGGTGTCAGGAACAGCACGAGCCGGGTCCCGTTGTCGCCCGTCCGGGCCAGTTCCCAGCGCAGACTGTCCTTCTCCCAGGTGTAGGCGAGTACCGACGGCCGCGCCGCCTCGAGCACCTCTCCGCGCAGAGGCTTCTGGTCGGCGTAGCGGAAGAGGATCTCCGCATCCGGGTGCGGCTCGAACTCCATCTCGCAGGGGAACCAGTACTTCAGCTTGTCGGCCTCCGTCAGGTGCTTCCACAGCACGGTCGGCGGGAACGCGAACTGGAACTCCAGGCGCAGCACCGTACCGCCGTCGTCGCTGGTCGTCTTGCTGACAATGGGCTCTACGGTCTCGGAAGTCACCTCCCAAGTCTAGGGCCGGCCCGCCCGCCTCCTCTGGCCCACTAAGCCTGCTTGGTGTTCACTTGACCCATGAGAGCCATCTGGAAGGGCGCGGTCGCGTTCGGGCTGGTCAACGTGCCGGTGAAGGTCTACAGCGCCACCGAGGACCACGACATCTCCCTGCACCAGGTGCACGACGAGGACGGCGGCCGCATCCGCTACCAGCGGCGCTGCGAGATCTGCGGCGAGGTCGTGGATTTCAAGCACATCGACAAGGCGTACGACGACGGCGAGCACACCGTGGTCCTCACGGACGAGGACCTCTCGTCACTGCCGGTGGAGCGGAGCCGGGAGATCGACGTGGTGGAGTTCGTGCCGAGCGACCAGATCGATCCGATCATGTTCGACCGCGCCTACTACCTCGAACCCGACAGCACCTCGACCAAGGCCTACGTCCTGCTGCGGCGCACGCTCGAGGAGACGGACCGGACCGCGATCGTGCAGTTCTCCCTCCGCCAGAAGAGCCGCCTCGCCGCGCTGCGCGTCCGGGGTGACGTCCTCATGCTGCAGACGCTCCTGTGGGACGACGAGGTCCGGGAGGCCTCCTTCCCCGCACTCGAGGAGAAGGTCCGCATCTCCGCCAAGGAGAAGCAGATGTCCGCGGCCCTCGTGGACTCCTTCTCCACCGACTTCGACCCCGAGAACTTCACCGACGAGTACCAGGTCCAGCTGCGCACCCTGATCGACGCGAAGATCGAGAAGGGTGACACCATCAGCACCGACGAGACGTTCGGGGCCGACGGTGGCGAGGATGACGGCGACAACGTGCTGGACCTCATGGAGGCACTGCGCCGCAGCGTCGAGAAGAACCGCGAGAAGAAGGCCGGAGCCAAGAAGGCGGCCGGCACCTCCAAGCAGAAGGGCGCGTGATGGGTTTCTTCACCGACAGCCTGGGCCGGCAGACCATCGCCCAGAAGCCGAACGCTCCGATCCTGGGCTGGGCACTGCTCGGCGCCGCCTCCTTCGCGGCGCTCGAGGAGAAGAACCGCGGGCGCCTGCGCCTGGCGAGCACCCTCTGCCTGGCGGTCTGGGCGGTCCTCGAGGTCGTCTCCGGGCGGAGCGGCTTCCGGCGGAGCGCGGGCGCGCTGACGCTCTCCTGGCTCTCACGGAAGGCCTGACGCCTCCGGGTCCTGCCGCTGCCCGGCCCCGGAGCCCCCGCATTCGGAGGAAGCATGGAACACGCACTGGAGCTGAGCGATCTGACCAAGGCGTACGGGTCGCGGCGGGCACTGGACGCCGTATCGCTCCTGGTGCCACCGGAGAGCGTGGTGGGCGTGATCGGCCCGAACGGCGCCGGGAAGACCACCACCATGCGCCTGATCCTCGGCCTGATCAAGCCGACCGCAGGGTCGGTGACCACCCTCGGTGCGGACCCCTGGCGGGCGGGCCCGCGCCTCCGGGAGCGCATCGGGGTACCTGCCCGGGGAACTCAGGCTCGACGGCAGGACCACCGGCACGGAGATGCTCGACCACCTCGGACGCATCTCCGGTCCCGTGGACCACGCGTACAGGTCCGAGCTCGTCGAACGCCTCGGCCTCGATCCGTCGCGCCGCATCGGGACGCTGTCGAAGGGCAACAAGCAGAAACTCGGCCTGGTCCAGGCCCTCATGCACCGGCCGGACCTGCTCGTCCTCGACGAGCCCACCTCCGGCCTGGATCCCCTCGTGCAGCGGGAGTTCCTCGCCCTCGTCCGGGAGGCGAAGTCGACGGGCCAGGCCGTCTTCCTGTCCTCCCACGTCATCTCCGAGGTGCAGCAGTGCGCCGACCACGTCGCCGTGATCCGGGAGGGGCGCCTCGTCCGTTCGTCACGCGTGGCGGACCTGCGTGACGAGGCGCCCCGTACCGTGCGGCTCGAACTGGAGAGACCGCTGACGCCGGGGCAGGCGGCCGCGCTCCTCGCGGCCGGCCTCGAGGTGGCCGATCCCGGGGTCGACCGGGCGTCCGCCGGGGTCCCTGGAAACGTCGTGGAAGGGCGGTTGTCCGGGTCGCCCGTCGCGCTGATCGACGTCCTCCCGGCCCTCGGGCTCATCGACGTCGTGATCGAGGAACCGGACCTCGAGCAGGCGGTCCTCGGCCTGTACGGCCGGACCCCGACCGTCCCGGCAGGAGCGGCCGGGGACCGTCATGTCCGCTAGCACCCTGCCCCTCGTCCGGCACACCCTCCGACGCTCCCGCCTCGGGATGGCCGGCTGGTCGGCCGGCCTCGTCGCGGCGAGCCTGCTCTACCTGCCGATCTATCCGTCGATGGGTGCCTCCGGCCAACTCGACTCCGTCGTCTCGTCCCTGCCCCCGGAACTCGTGTCCACCCTGGGCTTCGACTCGATCTCCACGGGTGCGGGATACACGCAGGCGACGCTGCTGGGCCTGATCGGCTTCGTCCTCCTGACGATCGCCGCTGTCGGCTGGGGTGCAGCGGCGATCGGTGGCGAGGAGGAGAGCGGAGCCCTCGAACTCACCCTGGCGCACGGGGTCACACGCCTGCAGGTGGCGCTCGAGGCCGTCCTCTCCCTCGCGCTGCGGATCGCCGTCGTGTGCGCGGTGCTGCTCGCGGCCGTGCTCGCCCTGAACGCCCCGTCCGAGCTCGGCCTCGCCGTCGGCAAGGCCGTCGCGGGTGTCCTCGCCCTGTACCTGCTGAGCCTGCTCAGCGGATCGGCGGCCATCACGGCGGGCGCGG
>NZ_CP024915.1:1957892-1962669 GCF_002953615.1 Arthrobacter agilis
TAGCCGATCAGCCATCGCCAGCACCGAGCAGGTGGTCCATCCGCCCCAGGACCGGGCGGGTGGAGACCAGCTACTTCTCGGCCCGCAGTTCGTCCTTCTCGATGCCGAGGAGAAGTAGCTTCCCGCTTCGGCGATCGGCCAGGTAGTCGCGCATCTCCCGCTTGATGACGGGGAGCAGGAAGTACACGCCGAGCAGGTTCACGAAGGCGCAGACGAACAGCGCGGCGTCGGCGAAGCTGATGACCTGGCTGAAGGTCAGCACGCACCCGGCCACCGTGAAGAACAGGAAGATGACCTTGTAGGTCAGCTCCGCCACCTTGCCACGACCGAAGAGGTACTCCCAGGCCTTGAGTCCGTAGTAGGACCACGTGATGAGAGTCGAGTAGGCGAACAGGACGACGGCGACGGCCAGGACGATGGGGAACCATGGCAGGACCGTCGCGAATGCGTCCGACGTGAGGATGACGCCATCGGGCGTGTCCCCGCCACCCTGGACCTGATCGATGCCCGCCTGCAGGCTCGGGGCACCGGCGATCACGATCGCGAGGGCGGTCATGGTGCAGATCAGCACGGTGTCCACGAGCGGCTCGTAGAGGGCCACGAAGCCCTCGCTGACCGGACGGCGGGTCTTGACCGCGGAGTGGGCGATGGCTGCCGAGCCGACGCCGGCCTCGTTGGAGAAGGACGCACGCTGGAAGCCGACGATCAGGACGCCGAGGATGCCGCCCGCGATGCCCTGCGGGTTGAATGCGCCGCCGATGATGGCACCGAACGCAGCGGGCACCTGCTCGATGTTCACGATGATGACGAAGAGGCAGGCCAGGACGTAGATGCCACCCATGGCCGGGACGAGCCGGGACGTCGTGGCGCCGATCGACTTGATGCCGCCGAGGATGACGATCGCCACGAAGAACGCGAGCACGACACCGAAGATGAGGGCAGCACCGGCGCTCCCGAGGAACCCGTCCTCGCCACCGGTGACGTTCTGCACCTGGGCGAAGGTCTGGTTGGCCTGGAACATGTTGCCGCCTGCCAGACCGAAGATGAGGATGGCGACGGCGAAGACGCCGGTCAGGATCTTCGCCGGGATGCGGCCCAGCTTCCGGAACGCGATGGGCAGGTACTTGAAGGGACCACCGCTGACGCTGCCGTCCTCGTGGACCTCCCGGTACTTCACGCCGAGCGTGCACTCGGCGAACTTCGTAGCCATGCCGATCAGCCCCGCGCAGATCATCCAGAACGTGGCTCCCGGGCCGCCGAGGGCCATCGCTGCGCCGACACCTGCGATATTGCCGAGGCCGACGGTTCCGGAGAGTGCCGAGGTGAGCGCCTGGAAGTGCGGGACCTCGCCCGGATCGTCCTTGGAGGAGTAGCGTCCGCGAACCACTTCGTAGCCGACCTTCAGGCCGCGGAACTGGGGGACCCCGAAATAGATGGTGCAGACGATGCCGGCAAGGATGAGCCAGGCGACGACGGCGGGGAAGCTGACATCCCCGATGGAGATCGGGAAGAACACGATGCCCGAGAAGATCTCGGTGGGCTTCGCGAAGGCGTTGTTGATCGCCTCGTCGACGGCCGCCAGCCATCCGACGTCTTCGGTCACTGCCCTGGGAAACCCTGCGTCGAATGTCATCCGTCAACGAAACCCTGCCTGAAGTGGGAGCGCAATGACAATCGGTCCTGAACCGGAAAATATTCCGATCGTGACGTCCGTGAGTGCGATGAGGCGGAGGAAACCGATTCCCCTCCTCACCCCGGCAGGTGGCCGGCCGCCCGCGCACAGCCCGCACCTGTCCCGACGACGAGCCCCTTTACAGGTAAGCGAGAACTTACCTATTATGCTCGCGTGACGGACATCTATCGGGCGCTGGCCGACGAGACGCGGCGGGCGCTCCTGGATGAACTCCTGGGCCGGGAGAAGCAGACCCTGTTCGAGCTGTGTTCGAAGCTCGCCATGAACCACGGCATCACCCCGTCACGCCAGGCGGTGGCACAACACCTCGACATCCTGGAGGCGGCCGGGCTCGTGCACTCCGAACGCAGTGGCCGCTACCGGTTCCACACCATCGACACCTCGCCACTGGCCGGGATCCTCGACCGCTGGCCGCCCCGGAAGGCAGAATCATGAAACTCGAAGCAGTCAGCATCTTCGTCGACGACCAGCAGCGGGCCCTCGACTTCTACACCCAGCACCTCGGCTTCGCCGTGTCCGCGGACATCCCCATGGGCGAGCACCGCTGGCTCACCGTGATCGATCCCGATCGCCCCGACGGCACGCAGATCTCCCTCGAGCCCAAAGGCCACCCTGCCGCAGGGCCTTTCACCGACGCGCTGGCCGCCGACGGCATCCCGTTCTGCGTCCTCGGGGTCGCGGACGTGCACGCCGAGTACGACAGGCTGACGGCCCTCGGTGTCACCTTTACGCAGCCGCCGACCATGATGGGCCCTGTCATCGTGGCAGTCCTCGACGACACCGTCGGCAACCTGCTGCAGCTCGCACAACCCACCGGCTGACACGGCAGCCAGGAGGGGCGAGGCACGTGCGCCGCTACTGCTTCCCGTACTTCCGGTGCACGGCCTGCTTGCTCACCCCGAGGCACTGCGCGATCGCCTCCCAGGACAAGCCGGCCTGACGTGCACCACGCACGAGCCCGGCCTCGGCCCGGCCCACCTCGCGGTGCAGTTCGGCAATCGCCTGCAGGGATTCTGCCGGCCCTTTCCCATCCATCGAGCCAACGAGTGTCTTCATCCGCTCCACCTCCATACGTCAACATTAGTTGACGCATGGAGGTCACTGCAAGAGCTCTCCGATCTGCAGCGCCGGGCGCTACCAGGAATGCGGCGCAGGCCTGCGGGTGCTCGGGAGCGCGTTGTTGAGCCGCCATTCGTGGATCCACTCGGGCAGCACCAGGTCCTCGGGCGGCGCACCGAATGCGGTGATGATCTCCTCGTTGCTCACCGGCCCGGACCCGGAGACCAGGCGTGTGGCGATGAAGGCCCGGGCGTAGATCTCGCCGTCGGCCACTGCCCGCTGCTCGAAGTAGATGGCTCGCTCATCGAGTCCGATGATGCGCGTCTCGATCGCGTAGAGCTGGCCGAGCTGAAGGGACTTACGGAAGCTGATGGTCTCGCCGGCGGCAACCGGGCTCCACCTCCTGCGGCGCATCTGCGCCCACACGCCGCTGCGCACCATGAGATCGAAGCGCCCGAGGTCGAAGACTGAGAAGTACATGCCGTTGTTCATGTGCATCGCGATGTCGATGTCCGTCGGAAGGACGCGCAGGGTCACGCTGCTGGAATCCCAGATGCCGAGGGCAGGCCGCCTGCGCGACAGGAGCAGTTGCAGCATCGTGCGGAAGATCAGGTGCATGGCAGCAATATTACTCACCAGTAACATGAGTGACCTCCAGTCGCTCCCCCCTAGACTCGGTGGATGGAGCAGCCCTCACCGCACGCCCTTCCGTTCGGCCGGTACAGGGAACTGCTGGACCAGGAGTACCGCACCCTCTCGAACCTCGTCGGGCCCGCGCTCGACCGCCCGGTGCCGGCCTGCCCGGGCTGGACCGGTGAGGATCTGGTACGCCACACCGCGATCGTCTTCCTGCAGAAGGCGGAGACGATCCGGACGGGCGTGAGGCCGAGCCACGGCTGGCCACCCGTCAGTGTGGGGAGCTTCCCTCCGCAGGCACTCCTCGCCCACTGCTACGCCAGCCTGATCGAGCAGTTCGATGCGCATGAGCCCGGCGACCGCGTCGAGACCTGGGTCCCGGAGGACCAGACGGTCGGATTCTGGATCCGGCGCCTCACCCATGAGACCGCGATCCACCGCTTCGACCTCGAGGACACGGTCGCGGGCGGCACCACGCCCCTGGACGCCAAGCTGGTACTGGACGGCATCGACGAGGTCCTGACGGTGATGCTGGGGCGCGGACACCCCGATCCGTCGGCCTCGGGGGCGGTGGTACGACTCGAGGCGGGGGGCCACTCCTGGGACATCCGACTCGACCGGCGGCGGGCCGTCGTCGAGCGTGACATCGCCGCGGACGGCCAGGCGACCCTCCGGAGTACGGCGGAACCGCTCCTCCTCTGGCTGTGGGGACGTGCACCCGGGCCAGGACCCGCAGCCATCGAGGGACCCGCGGCCGAACTGCGGGCCCGACTGGCCGCCGCCCTGTAACCGGAATAATTCCTCCGGATAATTGCTTGTCGCCTGCAGGAAGCAACCAGCACAAGGAGCACCATGGCCATCAGCACACAGATCCAGCTCGTCCGGCGCCCGGTCGGCAGTCCCACCGAGGAGGACTTCGCCACCGTGACGGCGGAACTGCCCGCACTCGGTGCGGGTGAGGTACGGGTCCGCAACGACTACGTGTCCGTCGATCCCTACATGCGCGGGCGCATGAACGACTCCCGGTCCTATGTCCCGCCCTTCGGACTCGGCGAGACGATGACCGGTGGCGCGGTGGGCAGGGTGGTCGAATCCGACTCCGACGCGATGCCCGTGGGCACCGCCGTGCTCCACAGCTACGGCTGGCGCGACCTCGCACAGGGCCCCGCGGCGCACTTCTCGCCTCTGCCGGAGACGGACCTGCCCCTGTCGGTCTTCCTCGGTGCGGCCGGCATGACGGGTCTCACCGCCTACGCCGGGCTCAAGCGCGTCGCAGGGCTCGGGGAGGGCGACGTCGTCTTCATCTCCGGAGCGGCCGGCGCCGTCGGCTCGATCGCAGGGCAGGTGGCACGGAAGCTCGGCGCATCGCGCGTCATCGGCTCGGCGGGC
>NZ_CP024915.1:1962926-1972570 GCF_002953615.1 Arthrobacter agilis
GCCGCTAGGGTGGAGGCATGAGCCGACCCGTAGACGTCACCGCAGTATTCACCCCGCTCGACGGCGAGTTCTTCCGCGTGAAGCTCGCCCTGGACATCGCCATCGAACAGGTGGTGCAGGAGCCCGGGTGCATCCGGTACGAGATCACCGAAGCGCAGGAGGACCGCATCGTCCTCACCGAGCAGTGGGAGTCCACCGACCTGCTGGACACGCACCTGCGCGGCCCCGCCGTCCAGGACCTCGGCGAATCGCTGAGCGCCCTGCTGGCCAGGCCCGTGGAGATGGTGCGGTCGGACCAGGCCGCCTAGCACCGGAATGAGAGAAGCCCCGCACTCGAGGAGTGCGGGGCTTCCGTTCGGAAGGACGGCTACTGCGCGTCACCGGCGGTGTCGCCCTGCGCCTGCTGCTGCGCGATCTGCTCGTGCACGGCCTTCATGTCCAGGCCCTTGACGGCGTCGACCAGCTCACCGAACTGCGTCGCGTTGAGCGCGCCGGGCTGGGAGAAGACGAGGACCTTCTCGCGGAACGCCATCAGCGTGGGGATGGAGGTGATCCCCGCGGCTGCGGCGAGCGACTGCTCGGCCTCGGTGTCGACCTTCGCGAAGGTGACGTCCTCGTGCTGCTGGGAGACGGCGTCGTACACCGGTGCGAACTGCTTGCACGGCCCGCACCAGTCGGCCCAGAAGTCAACGAACACGATGTCGTTGCCCTCGATGGTCTCGGGGAAGCTTGCCTCAGTGATATTGATTGTCGACATCCTTCAACGCTAGCGACCCCCTGGACCCTTGTCAGGCCTGTTCGCTACCGATGAAGTGCCCGCCCACCCCCCTTTTCTCCGGAGGCCAGCATGACCGACCCCTACGACCTCGCACGATTCGTCGCCGCGCAGGACGCCCACGGCACCTACGACCAGGCCCTCGCCGAGCTGCGGAACGGCCGGAAGACGGGGCATTGGATGTGGTTCGTCTTCCCGCAGGTGGCAGGACTCGGCAGCAGCCCGACGTCGGTCCGGTACGCCATCGGCTCCCTCGAGGAGGCACGCGCCTACCTCGCGCATCGGGTCCTGGGCCCCCGCCTCATGGAGAGTGTCCACGCCCTCCTCAATCTGCAGGGCAGCGATCCGGTGGCGGTGCTCGGCGGGATCGATGCCCGCAAGCTGCAGTCCTCCATGACGCTCTTCGACCGGGCCGGGCCGCAGGAGCCGTGGTTCAGGGCGCTGCTGGACCGGTACTACGCGGGGGCGGAGGACGAGGCGACGACGTCGATCCTCGACGGCTGACGCCGTCGCTCCGGCCCTATTCGCCCGTCCCGGTGGCGTGCGTGAGCGAGGCGCGACCGGCGAGGATCACGCCCGCCGCGACGAGCACCATGACCGCGGCGACGGCATAGGTGGCGCGGGGATCGAAGACCTCGGCCAGCTTCGTCGCGGCGAAGGGTGCGAGCGCCCCGCCCATCCACCGGACGAAGTTGTAGCCGGCCGAGGCGACGGGCCGCGGCGCGGTCGAGACACCCATGGCGAGTTCCGTGTACAGGGTGTTGTTGATGCCCAGCAGGGCGCCGGAGACGACCACCAGGACGACGACGGCGGTCACCGAACGCTCGGCGGCCAGGGTGAGGCCGACGAGCACGAGGGCCAGGGCCGCGAGGGTCAGGAGCAGCACGCGGGTGGTGCCGAGCACGCGCTGCAGCACGGGTGCCACGAGGACCGAGAAGATGGCCACCATCAGGCCCCAGCCGAAGAACACCGCACCGATCCCGTACGCGTCCATGCCGAGGACGAAGGGGGTGAACGCCAGGATCGTGAAGAACCCGTAGTTGTAGAACAGGGCGCTGGATGCGGTGGTGCGCAGGCCCTTGTGTCCGAGCGCGACGAGCGGTGCAGTGAGCGACGTCGTGGTAGCGGGCCGGGGCGTGGCGGGCAGCAGGATGATCAGGGCGAGAAATGCCGCGGCCATGAGGACGGCGGTGCCGAAGAAGGGCGCGCGCCACTGCCAGCCGCCGAGGAGCGCACCGAGCAACGGGCCGAGGGAGATCCCGAGGCCGAGGGCGGCCTCGTAGAGGATGATCGCCGTCGCGGTACCGCCACTGGCCACACCGACGATCACGGCGAGCGCGGTGGCCACGAAGAGCGCGTTGCCGAGGCCCCAGCCGGCGCGGAAGCCGACCAGGGTGGCGACGTCGCCGGACAGGCCGGCGAGCGAGGCGAACACCACGATCAGGCCCAGCCCGAGCAGGAGTGTCCGCTTGCCGCCGATGCGTGAGGAGATGACGCCGGTCACGAGCATCGCGACGGCCGTCACGAGGAAGTAGCTCGTGAACAGCAGGGACACCTGGCTCGGTGAGGCCTGGAGGTTCTCGGCGATGGCCGGGAGGATCGGGTCGACGAGGCCGATTCCCATGAAGGCGAAGACGGCCGCCAAAGCTGTGGCCCAGACGGCTCTGGGCTGCCGGAAGAAGGACTGCTTCTCCTCGGCAAGGACCGTTGCGGGCTGCGCGGCCTGTGCGTGGGTGGTCACTCGGGTACTCCTAGGCTGTGTGGTTCAGTTTTTCGATGATCGGCAGGGCGGCGGCCAGTGTCGCGCGGTCGTCGTCGTCGAGTTGTTCCAGCAGCGCCGCGACGCGTTCGTTGCGGCGCCTGCCGGCCGCCTCCCAGGCCTCGCGGCCGGTCTCCGTCAGCTGGACGAGGACGGCACGGGAATCGGTCGGATCGGGCTGCCGGAGGACGAGCCCCGCCTGCTCCAGCTTGATGATCTGCTCGGTCGCCGACGGGACGCGGATGCCGAGGTTCGCGGCGACCCGGCTCACGCGGAGCGGTTCGTCCGCGGCCATGCTCAGGGTGCTCATCTGCATGGTGGTCAGTTCCCCGTCGCTGTCCATGGACCGGCTGAGGTAGACGGCGTGGCGCAGGGTGGTGCGGAAGGACTGCGCGAGGGCCAGCAGCTGTTTATCCGTCGGAGGAAGGCTCATAGTTAGGTAGCCTAACATTTTCGGGCGGTGTTCTCAATCGACGGCGGTGCCGAGCCCCGCTAGCGTGGGACGCAGCCGACACCAGGAGGGACGATGCAGGACGAGACAGCACCGGCTGTCCACCCGGCGCGGGCCCTGCCCCACGGCGGGGATGCTGCGGTAGCACACCGGCACGACTCCACCCCCTCTGCGGTCGGCGACCCGCTGGCCTTTTTGGCAGGCTCCTGGCACACCGAGCGCCGTCTCCTCGACAGGGCCGGTGGTCTGACGGGCACCTTCACCGGGACCACCACCTTCACGCCCGACGACGACGGCCTCCGCTGGGAGGAGGAGGGGATCGTCGCCTGGCCGCAGTTCCAGGGTCCGGCGGTCCGCACCTATCTGGTACGGAGGGTCCGGGACGGATCAGCCCTCGTGCACTTCCCCGATGGCCGGCTCCTGTGCCGGCTCGACCTCACCTCGGGCCGGGCCTACGACGAGCACGCATGTGCGCCCGACACCTACCGGGTCCGTTTCACCGCCACCTCGGCCACCACGGTCGAGTACTCGTGGGACGTCACGGGGCCCGCGAAGGATCTCCTGCTGACGACCGTCCTCACGCGGGAGTAGACCCCCGGATCCTCGCCCACCCGAGCCGGGACCCGAGGTCGCGGAGGCGCCGCCCCGGTACCGGCAGCTCGAAGAGGAGGTTCACCGACGCATGCTCCCTCGTCGAGTACACCCAGGCGAGACCGAGCGGCAGCCCGATCCCCAGCAGGAGCAGCAGCGGCAGCAGGAACCATCCGCCGGCGAGGCCGACGGCGTCGGCCAGGGCGAGCGTGACCATGATCGGCCCCAGGTGCGCGACGTAGAACACGATCGAGTAGCGGCCCACGAATGCGAGGAACGCGGTGGCCCGGTTGGTACCGAGCCGCGGGAACAGCCAGCACACGACGCCGAGGGCTCCTGCTACTCCCCAGGCGAACTCCCCCCGGTACAGGACGTCCCGGCCCATCACGTTGAGGACACCCACGGTGACGGCTGCGGCCAAAGCCGGTGCCAGCAGCCAGGGCCGGCTGGTGATCCTCACCAGGAGCGGGGCGTGCCGGGCACACCACGCCCCGAGGAAGAAGAAGGCCGCCAGGAAGGCCATGGTCTCGGGGCGGCTGCCGTGCGGCAGCACGAACGAGACCAGGAGCGCCGCACCTGCGGGGACGAGTTGCGGGATACGGCGCAGCGGATAGGCGAGCGCATAGAAGACGAGGATGAACCAGAGATACCAGAGGTAGGTCGGCGACCGGTAGAGGATCTCGGCGACTCCACCCGGGCTGAGGTCCCCACTCGCCGCCAGGATGATCAGCGACCAGAGGACGTACGGCCACGCCACCCGGGAGACCTTGCCGGCGACGTACTTCCGTCCGGGCTTGGCCAGTGACTGTGGCAGCAGGAGCCCCGAGAGGAACATCAGCACGGGCATGCGGAAGGGCTCGAGGAAGAGGTTCAGGGTATCGACGCCCGGCGTCGGCCCGGCGGCCAGCCGGAGAGACTCCGCTGCGTGCAGCAGGACGACGAGGAGGATGGCCGTACCGCGCAGGCTGTCGAGCCAGGCGATCCGAGCGCCCGGAATATCGCTGATCACGCCTCCCCTGCCGTCGAATTCCACTGTATGCATGCCTAGGTACTCTTCGTAGGGCAGGCCACCCGCGGATGGCTCGGACGTCCCTGTGGTAGCGGACCTATCAGCTTTCCCCGGGCAGGTCGAGCCGATGGCGGCACGGCTGGGTGGGAAAGCCCCGGCGCTACGCTGGGATCGACAGCGCTCGGGGGTCGCACGGTTTCTCTGGAGGTTTCCTGTTGGCAGTCAGTCTGCTCGGCGCGGCCGAGCGCACAGCACCCACCGCGGGGAGGTCGGCTTTCCGGCCGGACATCCAGGGCCTGCGCAGTGTGGCGGTGATCGCGGTGCTGCTGTACCACCTCGGGGTGCCGTTCGTGCCGGGCGGATTCGTGGGAGTCGATGTCTTCTTCGTCATCTCCGGTTTCCTGATCACCGGGCTCCTCCTCCGGCAGCTCGTCGAGGACGGACGTGTCTCGCTGGTCGGGTTCTACGCGCGAAGGGCCAGGCGGCTGCTGCCGGCGGCGACGCTCGTCCTCGTCGTCACGGCCGCGCTGACCGCTGTGCTCCTGCCCGTCACGCGCTGGGCCTCGATCGGGTGGGACCTCATCGCCTCGGCGTCCTACGTCCAGAACTGGCGGCTCGCCGCCGACTCCGTGGACTACCTCACGAGTGACGCGGCCCCCGGGCCCCTCCAGCACTACTGGTCCCTTGCCGTGGAGGAGCAGTTCTACCTGGTCTGGCCCCTGCTCCTCATCGCCGCCGGGGGGCTCCTGACGGGGAAGAGGCGCCGGCGCGGGCCGATCCCGATGGAACGCCTGCGCCCCCTGCTACTCGTCGCCCTCACCCTGGTGCTCCTGCCGTCGCTGGCCTGGTCCATCCACTACACCGCGACAGCTCCCGGGCCCGCCTACTTCGCCTCGACGACGCGGTTCTGGCAGCTTGCGCTCGGCGCCCTTCTCGCCGTGGCCGTCGCGCAGCTCGAGAGGCTCCCCCACGCTGTCGCGACGATTGCAGGGTGGGCCGGAATGGGCGGCATCATCGCCTCCGCAGTCCTGATCGACGGCTCGGTCCCGTACCCGGGAAGCGCAGCGCTGATCCCCACGGTGTCCTCCGCCCTGGTCATCGCCGCGGGCGTCGGCCAGGCTCCGCTCGGGCCCGGCCTCGTCCTCGGCACCCGACCCATGACCTTCCTGGGGGACATCTCCTACTCCCTGTACCTCTGGCACTGGCCGCTCATCGTCCTGGCGACGGCGGTGGTCGGAGAACCCGACGCCGTGACGGGCACCGTCATCGCCGGGCTCTCGATCGGCCTCGCGTACCTCACGTACACCGTCGTCGAGAAACCCGTCAGCGGGTGGAGTGCGTTCAGGGACGCCTCCCTCCGCGGCGTCTGTACCGGACTCGTCCTCATGGTGGTCGGCGGCATCGCCGGCGGGCTCCTCGTCACAGCGGTCCGCACGGAAGTGGACAGGGCGGAAGCCGTCCGTGTGCAGGTGCAGACGGTCCTCCACGGCGCCAGAACTCTCCCGGCGAACCCGCGATCAGCCGGGTTCGAACCGCAGGCGACGGCGGAGGACATCACGCCGATGCCCGTCGTCGCAGCGAAGGACTTCCCCACCTGCGACTCGGCCAAGATCAGTGAGACCGAGATCGTCTCCTGCGAGTACGGGGAGAGGGCATCGGACATCCACGTGGCCCTCGTGGGTGACTCGCACGCGAAGCAATGGATCCCCGCCCTCGAGAAGATCGCCCAGGAGCGAGGCTGGAGGCTCACGGCATACATCCATGACGCCTGCCCCTTCGCGACGGGCGAGCTCGAGCGGAAGGGCAGGGTGTACACGACCTGCATGGACTGGAACGGCCGGATGCAGGACCTGCTGCAGGAGGACCCCCTCCTCAGCATGGTCATCACCAGCAGCTACACCGCCAGCGCCGGGATCTCCGGAGCGACCGACGACGTCGCTGCCATGTCGGAGGCGTTCCGGAGGTCCTGGAGCACCTTCACCCGGAACGACATCCCGGTGGCCGTCATCAGGGACACCCCCGCGCCCGGGTTCGACGTCCCGGAGTGCGTCGCGGCCAATACCGCAGCACTGGGCGAATGCTCCGCGCCCCGGGGCGAAGCAGCTGACGACAAGGGGCTGGCGCAGATGGCGGGGGTGCGGGGCCTCCCCGGAGCCACCCTGATCGACCTGAACGACTTCATCTGCCCTGCCGACGAGTGCCCGCCCGTCATCGGTGACGTCCTCGTGTACCGGGACGGCGACCACCTGACCGCCACGTATGTCCGGTCCCTCTCCTCCCGCCTCGCGCCACCGCTCGACGCGCTGCTCGACGGCCCGTAGCAGGGCTCGAAGGGTGGCGCCGAGGGGAAGGACACCCTCGTCGCGACGCTACGGCATGAGCCCGGGGGCTTCAACGCGAAAGGCCGGTACTTCCGCTGTTCCTAGCGGAAGTACCGGCCTCTCCTTGCTGTGGCAGATGAGGGATTCGAACCCCCGTAGGCGTTGCCAGCTGATTTACAGTCAGCCCCCTTTGGCCGCTCGGGTAATCTGCCGAACGTCTTCACAGGAAGACCGCCCGCAGCAAGCGCGGGCAAGACAACTTTACAGACAAACGGCCCCGGTGACGAATCGGGTGGATCATCACAGGCCTGCGGCCACCCTGCGCTCGATCTGGGCGTAGAAGGCGTCCGCCTGCCGGGGCGTCACCATGCGGAACAGGACGGCCCGGTCGAGGTCGGCCCGGACACCCGCGAGACGCTCCCCCGGGGTCGTGGCACCGTCCGTCGCAGCGACGGGCGACGCGACGCTCACCTGCGAGGCGGTATCGAGTCCGAGGATGATGTCGCTCGCGGCGTCGTCCACGGACTCGGAGCTCGCGGCCACCGCCCTCGGCGGGACGGCGAGTGCCGGTACCGCCGTGAAGCCCGTCAGCGACGCCGCCGTCGCGGCGGCGAGGAACGATCCCGCCACCGCCCTGCGGAGGCGGATCCGGTAGCGCCGGCGTCGTGGTTCAGGCATCTCGGTTCTCTCTGTTGCGGAAGCGGTACGGGTGATCCCACCGTGCCACCGGACCCGGTGCCTACCCCCTGCGCCTCCTGACTGCTGCCTGTGAACAGGACCGCAGCGGGCCGGGAGGGTTGCGGATAGTCTTGAGGGCAGGAAATCCCATCACCCCGAGGAGGAATCGTGGCAAGCGAATCCACGTTCGACGTCGTCAGCAAAGTGGACAAGCAGGAGGTCGCCAACGCGCTCAACCAGGCGCAGAAGGAGATCGCGCAGCGGTACGACTTCAAGGGGGTCGGCGCGGAGGTGGACTTCAGCGGCGAGAAGATCCTCATGAAGGCCAACTCGGAGGAGCGTGTACTGGCCGTCCTCGACGTACTGCAGTCCAAGATGATCAAGCGGGGCATCTCCCTGAAGTCCCTGGACACCGGCGAACCCTTTCCCTCCGGCAAGGAGTTCCGGCTGGAGACCTCCATCAAGGAGGGCATCGCCCAGGACATCGCGAAGAAGATCAACAAGCTGATCCGCGACGAGGGGCCCAAGGGCGTCAAGTCGCAGATCCAGGGCGACGAGCTGCGCGTCAGCTCCAAGTCGCGCGATGATCTGCAGGCCACGATGGCCCTGCTCAAGAACTTCGACGAAGCGGACCTGCAGTTCGTGAACATGCGCTGACCCGGTCATGAGGCACAGACGACGGCGGCCCCACCTGCAGGAGGTGGGGCCGCCGTCGTCGTTCCGGGCTGATCAGCCGAGCGGTCGGCCGGCCATGCCCTCGAGGCGTGCGATGCGCTGGTCCATCGGCGGATGCGTGGCGAACAGGCGGCTCATGCCGGCGCCCTTGAACGGATTGGCGATCATGAGGTGTGAGGTGTTCACGAGGCGCTGGTCCTGCGGGAGCGGTGCGCGCTGCGTCCCGATCTCGAGCTTGCGGAGCGCCGATGCGAGCGCCAGCGGGTCGTCCGTCAGTGCCGCACCGTCCTCGTCGGCGTCGAATTCCCGGGTGCGGCCGATGGCGGTCTGGATGAGGCCTGCGGCGAGGGGCGCGAGAAAGGCGAGCAGCAGTGCTCCGATCGGGTTGCCGCCCTGGTTGCGGTTGCCTCCCATCATGCCGGCGAACGCGAACATCTGGGCCACGGACGTGATCACGCCGGCGACGGCCGCCGCGATGGAGCCCGTCAGGATGTCGCGGTTGTAGACGTGCATGAGTTCGTGCCCGAGTACGCCGCGGAGCTCGCGCTCGTTCAGCAGCTGCAGGATCCCCTGCGTGCAGCACACGGCGGCGTTCTCCGGGTTGCGGCCCGTGGCGAAGGCGTTCGGGGCCGGGGTCGGCGAGACGTAGAGCCTGGGCATGGGCTTGCCGGCGCGCGCGCTCAGCTCCCGGACGATCCGGTACATGGCGGGCGCCTGCTGCTCGGTGACCTCGACGGCGTGCATGCTGCGGATGGCGATCTTGTCGCTGTTCCAGTAGCTGTAGGCGATCGATCCGACGCCGAGCAGGGCGAAGATCCAGAGGAACGCCGAGCTGCGCGTGGCTCCGGCGACGACCGCGCCGAAGACGAGGAAGATCCCCATGAGGGCGCCGAACAACAACGCCGTCTTGGCACCGTTGAAATGGTTGTGCACTGTCACTCCTTGCGACGACGACGGCCGGGCGCCGCCCACCGGTACAACGGTGGGTCGGAGCGCGGTGTTCCGTTCATCGTACGGCGAGGGACGTCACCGCGGACGGGCCGGGGCGGCGGTCAGGCCTCCGGCCGGCGGGAGTCGTACCGCGCGAACCGGGGCTGCCAACGGGCCACGGCGAGTACCAGCACGATACAGGCGACACCCCCGACGACGGCGGTCCAGCCCTCCCCCAGCCAGGCGGCCTGGCCGCCGGCCACCATGTCCCCGAGGCGGGGACCACCGGCGACGACGACGATGAACACGCCCTGCAGGCGCCCGCGCATGGCGTCCGGCGTGGCGGACTGCAGGATGGTGTTGCGGAACACGCTGCTGACCGAATCGGCGATGCCTGCCAGCACCAGGCAGGCTGCTGCAGGAAGCACCCACACCGACAGTTCCCCCTCACCCCG
>NZ_CP024915.1:1972670-1989492 GCF_002953615.1 Arthrobacter agilis
GTCCTGCGCGTCGGCGATCGCCCCGCCGTAGAGGCCTGCGACGACCAGGGGCACGAGTGCGAACAGGCTGAGCAGGCCCACGCTGAACGTGGACTGGGTGAGCGAGTAGATCTGGAGGCTGACGGCGACGATGGTGAGCTGCGTGCCGATGGCCGAGAGTGCCGACCCGATGTAGAGCCGCCGGAATGCCGGCGATTCCTTCAGCGGGGTGATGTCGGCGAGGAGTCGTGGCACGGGGAAAGTCTAGCCGGGCATTGATTCGCTGCAGCAACGAACCTGGCACGCCTCAGGCGGAGTCGCGTTCCCCTGCCCCGATGGCGCGGTCGATCTCCTGCAGGACCCGCCTGTCCGCGATGGGCCGGAAATGGCCCATGGTGTCCAGTTGGACGTTCCGTGCCCCCTCCACGAAGCTCCCGCCCGGGATGTGGGGATCGAACCGCCCGTAGATCGAGGTGATGCGGCTGTTGAGCGCGAGATTGGCCAGGAGCGTCCGGAGCGTCGGGTTGCGCGGCGAGAACGCGCGGATGCTCGGCAGGAAGAAGAATTCGGCGTAGACGGAACCGGAGAACGGCGTGTTGACGGCGACGAGGCGGGTGATCCGCGGTGCCACGCCGGACATGGTCATGAGGAACTTGCCGATCAGCCCGCCCTTGCTGTGCGCCACGATCACGACGTCGGTGAGGTCGTGCTCCTCGAGGTAGCCGGCGGCGAGCTGGGCCATCGCCTCCACGGTGCCGCGGTTGTACCCGAGTTTCTGCACGACATGCACGGGATGACCTGCCCGGTGCAGGTGGTCGGCGACGGGCCGCAGGAACTGCCAGGTCTCGTAGATGCCCGGGATGAGGAGCACCGGTGCCTTGCCTCGGGGAGCATCGGCGGCGGGAGTGAGGTACTGGGCGGGATCGGCCCGGAAGAGGAAACCCTGAACCTGCCAGAAGCCCACGTAGGCGTAGTCCAGCAGCCAGGCCCGGCCACGCTCGAAGAGGTTCACTCTTTCCACGGTACCCATCGCGAGCCACCCGTGGTGCGCAAGTTAGTCGGACCTTATTATGACTAACTCAGATTTACTGGTTCACTGAAGCCATGATGCAGGCAGCGATGACACCGGAGGCCCGCGAGGCCCGCTGGTCCGCAGCCCTTCATGTCCACGGCCGCCGCGTGACGCGCCAGCGCCTCGCGGTCCTCGCCGCCGTCGAGCAGTACCCCCACGCCACGGCCGACGACGCCGCGACCGCGGTCCGCGCGGACCTGCCGCACATCACGGTGCAGTCCGTCTACGTGATCCTGGCCGACCTCACCGACATCGGCCTGCTGCGCCGCATCGACACGCCGCACTCCCCTGCCCGGTACGAGACCCGTGTGGGCGACAACCACCACCACGCGATCTGCACCGGCTGCGGCCGGATCGAGGACGTCGACTGCGCCGTGGGACACGCGCCCTGCCTGACCCCCGAGTGGTCGCCCGGTGCACGCCGCATGACCATCCAGATCGCGGAGGTCCTCTACCAGGGCCTCTGCGACGACTGCCGCTCGGCAGCCCCCAGCCACCACTGATCCCCAACCCCTAGGAACAGGAGCACTATGTCCGCGAACTTCAGCACCACGCAGTCCGGCGCCCCCGTCATCGATGACAGCAACTCGTCCGTCCTTGGCCGCGACGGCGCCATCCCGCTGACCGACCACTACCTCATCGAGAAGCTGGCCCAGTTCAACCGCGAGCGCGTCCCCGAGCGCGTGGTCCACGCCAAGGGCGGCGGAGCGTTCGGTGTCTTCGAGACCACCGAGGACGTCAGCATGTACACCCGCGCGGCGCTCTTCCAGAAGGGCACGACGACGGAGACCCTCCTCCGCTTCTCCTCCGTGGCCGGCGAGCAGGGCTCACCGGATACGTGGCGCGACCCCCGAGGCTTCGCCCTGAAGTTCTACACCTCCGAGGGCAACTACGACCTCGTGGGCAACAACACCCCGGTGTTCTTCATCCGCGACGGCATCAAGTTCCCCGACTTCATCCACTCGCAGAAGCGCCTTCCCGGCACCAACCTGCGCGACGCCGACATGCAGTGGGACTTCTGGACGCTCAGCCCCGAGTCGGCGCACCAGGTGACCTGGCTGATGGGTGACCGCGGCCTGCCGAACTCGTGGCGCACCATGAACGGCTACGGCTCGCACACCTACATGTGGATCAACGAGTCCAACGAGAAGTTCTGGGTCAAGTACCACTTCAAGTCCAACCAGGGCCACGAGGTGCTGACGGTCGACGAGGCCGAGGCGCTGGCCGGCTCGGACGCCGACCACCACCTGCGCGACCTCTCGGAGAACATCGCGAAGGGCAACCACCCGAGCTGGGACCTCAAGGTCCAGATCATGCCCTACGACGATGCGAAGACGTACCGGTTCAACCCGTTCGACCTCACGAAGGTCTGGCCCCAGGGCGACTACCCCCTGATCCCGGTCGGCAGGCTCACGCTGAACCGCAACCCGGAGAACTACTTCGCGCAGATCGAGCAGGCGACGTTCGCGCCGTCGAACTTCGTGCCCGGTATCGCCGCGAGCCCCGACCGCATGCTGCAGGCCCGCATCTTCTCCTACGCGGACGCGCACCGCTACCGCGTGGGCACCAACCACGCGCAGCTGCCCGTGAACATGCCGAAGAACGAGGTGCGGAACTACTCGAAGGACGGCGCGGCGCGCTACTACTTCAACTCCTCCTCCACCCCGGTGTACGCGCCGAACTCCGTCGGCGGGCCCGCCGCGGATCCGGCGCAGTACGGTGCGCACGGCGGCTGGGAGAACGACGGCGACCTCGTCCGGGCAGCCCACTCGCTGCACGCGGAGGACGACGACTTCGGCCAGGCCGGCACGCTGTACCGCGAGGTGTTCGACGACGCGCAGCGTGCGCGCTTCCTGGAGACGATCACCGGCGCCGTGGGCGGCGTGAAGAGTGACGACATCCGCGCCCGCGCCATCCAGTACTGGGCGAACGTGGACGCCGAACTCGGCGCGAAGCTGGCCGCGAACCTCGGCCACGGCATCACGCCGGCCACCGAGTCGGAGGCCGCCCTCTACTAGGGGATGCACGGACAAGGGCGGGCCCGATCGGGTCCGCCCTTTCCCGTGTCCCGCGCCGCCCGTCCGAGGTGCGGCGCTCCGGCGGAGCGGCGCGGGCCCCTAGGCTGGAACCATGCCTTCCCTGCCCTGCGCCGAACTGCACCTGCACATCGAGGGGACCCTGGAGCCGGAGCTCATCTTCACCCTGGCCGCCCGCAACGGGATCCGCCTGCCCTACGCCGACACGGCCGACCTGGCGGATCGTTACGCGTTCACCGACCTGCAGTCGTTCCTCGACCTGTACTACGCCAACATGGACGTGCTGCGCACCGAGGCGGACTTCACCGACATGACCCGGGCCTACCTCCGCCGCACAGCCGCGGCCGGAGTGCGGCACGCGGAGATCATGATGGACCCGCAGGCGCACCTCGCCCGCGGCATCGCCCTCGAGACCTGTGTCGGCGGAGTGGCTGCAGCACTGTCCACGAGCGAGGCCGACTACGGCATCAGCACCTCGCTGATCGCCGCCTTCCTGCGCGACCGCCCCGCCGCGGAGGCGCTCGCGGTCCTGCGGGACCTCCTCGCCATGGAGGCCCCGATCATCGGGATCGGCCTCGACTCCGCCGAGGTGGGCTATCCGCCATCGCTCTTCGCCGAGGTGTACGACGTCGCACGCGCCGCCGGCCTGAAGTGCATCGCGCACGCGGGCGAGGAGGGCCCGCCCGGCTACGTCCGGGAGGCGCTCGACATCCTCCGGGTGGACCGGCTGGACCACGGCATCCGGTGCCTCGAGGACGAGGCGCTCGTGCAGCGGCTCGTCGCCGACCAGGTGCCGCTGACGGTCTGCCCGCTCTCGAACGTCCGGCTCCGCGCCGTCGCCACCCTCCGGGACCACCCGCTGCCGGCGATGCTGGCCCGCGGGCTGAACGTATCCGTGAACTCGGACGATCCCGCCTACTTCGGCGGGTACGTCGACGACAACTTCTCCGCGCTGCGGCAATCCTTCGGACTGGGCGTGGACGACCTCGCGACCCTCGCCGCCAACTCGTTCCGCTCCGCGTTCATCAGCGGGGAACGGCGCGCCGCCCTCCTGGCCGAGGTCGAGGCCTGGAGGTCCGCGCCGGGCGCGGCCGGCGTCGCCTAGGGTTCCCGGCCGACATCGTTTAGGCTCCCGGGCGCCGCGGTGCGAGACTGCAGGCAACGGCTGCACATCGGCGCACCGACGGAGGAGGACCGACCGTGGACGACTTCAGGATCCTGCATGCGGCCGGGATCCTCGAGGTCCTGTGGCGGCCCGGAGCCGTGATCGGGCCCGGCGAGCTCGACGTGCTCGCGAACACGATCACGCATTTCCCGCACTGGCACTCCGCCCCGATGCTGGTGCACCTGACCCTGGTCAGGCACATCACGCCGCCTGCACGCCAGATGCTCGTGGCCTACCGCCACCTCGGGCCCATCGCGCTGATCGGGAGCGACCCCGTGGACAGGGTCCTCGCCGCCTTCATCGCCCAGTCACGCAGCCGGACACGGTACTTCGCGGAAGCGGGCGACGCGCGGGACTGGTTGACCGCCGTCCGGCGGGACCTGCCGTCGCCGGTGGACCTCCGCGTCCCGTTGCACTGAACCACCGTCGGCGGACCCACCACCGGACCCTGTCCCTGTGCTTTCCTTCACATCCATGCCGATCCGTTGGATCCGCGGAAACGCCCGATGGTACGTTGCGGCCATGGACACCACGGCGCCCCCACCCGAGACCGACGAACCGGACCTGATCGTCCGGCATTCGGCCTTCGAGGATGTCCTCGGGATCGTCACGGGAACGTTCACGGTGTCGCTCGGCCTGTTCCTCCTCAAGACGAGTGGCGCCGTGACCGGTGGCACCGCCGGTCTGGCACTGCTCCTGAGCTATCTGGGCGGACTCCCCTTCAGCGTCCTGTTCTTCGCCGTGAACGTGCCGTTCTTCACACTGGCCGTGTGGAAGAAGGGATGGGATTTCACGCTGCGCACCATGGCGGCGGTCGCACTGGTCTCCGCCCTGTCCTACCTGCATCCCCTCGCGCTCGGGAACGTGATGCTGGATCCGCTCTATGCAGCCCTCGGTGGGAACCTGCTGGCAGGCGTGGGGCTCCTGATCCTCTTCCGCCACAAGGCGAGCCTCGGCGGGTTCAACATCCTCGCGCTGATCCTCCAGGAACGCCTGGGCTGGCGGGCCGGGTACGTCCAGATGGGTCTGGACACAGCCGTCATCCTCACGGCCCTCATCGTGGTCGGGCCGGCCGGCGTCCTGCTGTCCGCCGTCGGGGCCGTTCTGCTCAACCTGGTCCTGGCCCTCAACCACAGGCCCGGGCGCTACCTCGGCACGTAGCGGCTCCCGCCGGCCGGACGCACCGGCCGGACGACGCCCCGACGACGGCGCCGCCCGGCACGAGCAGGACTAGACGGAGACCGGTACGCGCTCCTCCTTCTCCTCGCGGAGCAGCTTCGCACCCTCGACGTCGACGTCCGGCAGGATCCGCTCGAGCCAGGCGGGAAGCCACCACGCGTGCCGTCCCAGCAGGTACATCGCGGCCGGAACCAGCGTCATGCGGACCACGAACGCGTCCAGCAGCACGCCGAAGGCGAGTCCGAACCCGATCGGGCGCACCATGGCGAGGTGCGAGAAGACAAAGCCCGCGAACACCGACACCATGATGATCGCCGCCGCGGTGACCACGCGCGCGCCGTGGCTGAAGCCGATGCGCACCGCGGCCTTCGGGTCGTCACCGTGGACGTACGCCTCACGCATGCCCGACACCAGGAACATCTGGTAATCCATCGCGAGGCCGAACAGGACGCCGATCAGGATGATCGGCAGGAAGCTCAGGATGGGCCCCGGATTGGTGACCCCGAAGAAGTCCCCGAGCCAGCCCCACTGGTAGATGGCGACCGTCGCGCCGAAACTCGCCAGGAGGGACAGCAGGAATCCGGCCGTCGCGATGACCGGCACGAGGATCGAGCGGAAGACCAGCAGGAGCAGGATCAGTGACAGGCCGACCACGATGCCCAGGTAGACCGGCAGCGCCTCCATCAGCTTCGCGGACACGTCGATGTTCGCGGCGGTCTGCCCGGTCACGGCGATCGGGACACCCGTCTCCTCCTCGAAGTCGTCGGTCAGAGCGCGGAGATCCCGGACGAGGTTCTCGGTGGTCTCGCTCGCCGGGCCCTCCTCCGGGAGGACCTGGAAGATCGCGGTACGACCGTCCTCGCTGACCGCCGCGGGCACGGATGCGGCGACGTCCGGCACCTCGAGCAGGCGGTCGTTGACGTCCAGCCGCAACGCGGTCAGCTCGGCGTCGTCGGCGGTCTCGGGCAGGGACCCCACGACGATCAGCGGGCCGTTGGTGCCCGCGCCGAACTTGTCCCCGATCGTGCTGTAGGCCTGGAACGCCGTCGAGTCGGCGGGTTCGGTGCCGCCGTCGGGCAGGCCCACGCGGAGCTGTGCCGCAGGGATCGCGATGACGCCGAGGAGGAGGATCCCGGCGAGGACCGTCAGGACGGGCCGCCGCGTGACGATGCCGCCCCATCCCGCGCCCCGCGCCGCGCGTTGGTCGGCGAGGGACGTTCCGCTGTCCGTATCGAGCGGTGCGGCGGCCGAGTGCCTGCCACCGTGGGTCCGGGCCCAGCGGCGCTTCGAGACGACCCGCCGTCCGATCACCGCGAGCAGGGCCGGCGTGAGGGTCAGGGCCACGAGCACGGACACCGCGACGGTACCGGCGGCCGACAGTCCCATCACCGTCAGGAACGGCAATCCCGGTACTGCCAGCGCGGCGAGGGCCACGATCACGGTGATACCGGCGAAGAGGACCGCGTTACCCGCCGTGCCCGTTGCCCGGGCGAGCGACTCCTGCAGGTCCATCCCGTGCAGCAGCTGCGTGCGGTGCCTGTTCACGATGAACAGAGAATAGTCGATGCCGACGGCGAGCCCGAGCATCAGGGCGAGGACGGGAGAGATGCTGTTCATCTCGATCACGCCGGAGAGCGCGAACGTGATGCCCACGCCCACCCCGACGCCGACGATGGCCATGAGGAGCGGGAGCCCGGCGGCGATCAGCGTGCCCAGCATCACGATCAGGACGACGGCGGCGACGGCCAGGCCGACGGCCTCCGTGGCACCGACGATCCCCGATACGTCCTCGACGATCTCCTTGCTGTAGTCGACGGCCACGCCGGCTGTCTCGGCGTCGGCGGCCGTCTCCTGGACCGCTTCCCGCAGTTCGGGCGACACGCCGTTGATCTGCTGCTCGAACTGCACGCTGGCGACCGCCGTCGTGCCGTCCTCGGAGACGAGGCTCACGCCGGACGTCGCCTCGAGCTGACGCTGGGCGAGCTCCAGCTCGGCCCTGCCGGACTCGAGCTGCTCGCGGCCGGATGCGAGCTCGGTCCGGCTCGCGTCGAGCTGCGCCTGTCCCTGCGCGAGCTGCTGTTCGGTGGTGGTCACCTGCGCCGGCGGGAGCGTTCCGCGGGCCTGTTCGAGCTGCGCACGCTGCTGGTCGAGCTGGGCCTGGCCCTGCACGAGCTGCGCCTCGCCCGCGCTCAGCTGCTGCTCGCTCGCCGTGAGCTCGGCGCGGCCCGCTTCGATCTCCTGACCACCGGCGGCGACCTGGTCCGCGACGTCGAACGGGTCGACGACACCGCGCACACCGTCCAGGTCCGCGATCGCTGCCAGAGCGGACTCGACCCCGTCGCGTTGCTCGGGCGAGAAGGCGGTCCCGTCCTCGGTGGTGAAGACCACGGTGCCGGTCCCGCCGACGGCCTCGGGCAGTTCCTCCCGCAACCGGTCGGAGATGCGCTGCGACTCCGTCCCGGGGATCGTGAAGTTGTTCGTGAGGGTTCCCGAGAAGGCGACGGCGGCCCCCGCCACCGCGAGCATGATCGCCAGCCATGCGGAGATGACCCACCACCTCCTCCGGAACGCGAACGAGCCGAGCCGGTAGAGCAGAAAAGCCATGGAGTGGTCCTTGCGGGGTGAGGGGCGGAGGCCGGGGAAGGGGTGGTGTCAGGGACCGGCAGTTACGGACGGCACAGGGCTCGTGCCCTGCGCCGTCGCCGTCGTGTCCGCGGCGATGTCCGCCGTGGAATCGGTCGTGGGATCGGCTATGGGATCGGTCGTGGGATCGGCGAAACCGTTCCGCAGCATGGTCAGCGATGCGAGGATGCGCGCCTCGAGCTGCGTGCCCGAGTCGTCGCCGGACTCGGGCGTGCTGGCGGCCCAGTCCCGCATGGCCGCCTTCGTGCAGGACAGCACGCACCCCACCAGCGCGGTGAGGTAGAGGGTGGATGCGGCAGGTCCGAGGCGCCGACGCAGGGCCTCGACGATCAGGGCCTCCGCCCGCTCCCACGAGTGCAGCTGTGCGCGCAGGAGATCGGGATTCGAGTCCGCCATCCGGAAGAGCTCGCCGTGCTGGGACAGCCCCTCCATCCGTGTGGTCTCGGAGAACGCCCGGACGATGGAGTCGAACAACGGCTCGTCCTGAGGTAGCTGCCCGAAGACGGCGAGCGCGAGTTCGAGGAACCCGTCCGTCCGCACGGTCAGGGCGTCCTCCGCACTGTGGAAGTAGTTGAAGAACGTCCTGCGCGACACTCCGGCCCGCGCGGCAATCTGGTCCACGGTGAAGGCTCCCGGACCGACGGAGCGGGCGAGGTCGAAGGCCGCGTCCGTGATCGCGCGGCGCGTGTCGACCTTGTTCTGTTCACGGCGGCCCAGAGGGCCGGCGTTCTCGGTAGTACTCAGCACGGGTCAAGCGTAGAGGCAAAGTTGCACACCGTGCAAACAACGGGACAGCCGAATCTCACTGCACGCGTTCCGCCCCCCGGGCGTACGCTGGCCGGGCACCCCTTCCCTCGACACAAGGCGGCTCCATGAAGACCATCCGACTCGGTTCCAGCCTCGACGTCTCCCGGCTCGGCCTCGGCTGCATGGGGATGTCCGCGTTCTACACCGGCAGCGGCACCGACGACGCGGGTGCGACGAGGACCCTCCACCGCGCCCTCGATCTCGGTGTCACCTTCTTCGACACCGCCGAGATGTACGGCCCGTACACGAACGAGGAACTGCTCGGCCGGGCCCTGAAGGACCGGCGGGACGACGTCGTGATCGCCACGAAGTTCGGCACCATCCGCCATACCGCGGGAGACGCCGGAGGCATCGATGGGAGCCCGGAGAACGTGCGCCTCTCGATCGACGGATCGCTCCGGCGGCTCGGCACCGACCACGTCGACCTCTACTACCAGCACCGGATGGACCCCTCGGTCCCCGTGGAGGAGACCATGGGCGCCCTGGCGGACCTCGTCCGGGAGGGCAAGATCCTGCACATCGGGCTCTCGGAAGCGGCACCGGAGACGATCCGCCGGGCGCACGCCGTCCATCCCGTGACGGCGCTGCAGACCGAGTACTCCCTGTGGAGCAGGGATCCAGAACGCGAGCTCCTCCCCCTGGTCCGCGAACTCGGTATCGGGTTCGTACCCTATTCGCCGCTGGGCAGGGGATTCCTGACCGGCACCATCCGCTCGGTGGACGCGCTCGACGAGTCGGACTTCCGCCGCCGGAACCCCCGCTTCGCAGGAGAGAACCTGCAGGCGAACATCCGGATCGTCGAACAGGTGGACGACGTCGCCCAGCAGGTCGGAGCCACGCCGGGCCAGGTGGCCCTGGCCTGGCTCCTCGCGCAGGGGGACGACATCGCTCCCATCCCCGGGACCAAGCAGGTGCACTACCTCGAGGAGAACGTCGCCGCGGACGGCCTCACCCTCACGGCCGGCCAGCTGGAGCAACTCGACGCCGTCGCCGCACCCGTCGGCGACCGCTACGAGGACATGTCCGGCGTCGACCGCTAGCCGCGGTCGGCACGACGGGCGGTTGGCAACCGCAATCTTCCCGACCGTCCGCCATCCTCCGGATGGTAGACCGTAGGCATGCTTCGCAATCCGGTCGAGGCGCGCGGCAACCCTCTGCGGGAGGCGGCGGCGCAGCTGGAGCCGCACACCCTCCGACGAGCCGGAGGGTGAGCACCGCGCTTCCGATGATGACCGGTTCCCGGATCAGCTCCGCACCCCGTGGAGCCCGAGTACAGGACGCGGAAGACGTGGAGGACGAATGTGTGGGATCGCCGGTGAGATAGCCTTCCGGGGTGCTCGTGCGGAGCAGGAACCCGTGGCGCGCATGACGGCCGCGATGGCGTCGCGGGGCCCGGACGGGCACGGGAGCTGGACCAACGGCCGGGTCGCCCTGGGACACCGGCGCCTCACCGTCATCGACCTCTCCGAGGCGGGTGCCCAGCCCATGCACGACCCCGGCTCGGGCCTGACCATCGTCTTCAACGGCTGCATCTACAACTACCCGGAGCTCAGGGCCGAACTCGGCGGCGACACTGTCTTCTCCTCCACGAGCGACACCGAAGGCATCCTGCGCGCGTACCAGCGCTGGGACGAGGACTTCGTGGACCACCTCGTGGGGATGTTCGCCGTCGCCGTCGTGGACGAGCGCCGCGAGCGCGTCGTGATGGCGCGGGACCGCCTCGGCATCAAACCCCTCTACATCGCGGAACTGCCGGGACGGCTGCGCTTCGCCTCCACCCTCCCAGCCCTCGTGGCCGGCGGCGGTGTGAACACCTCCATCGACGAGGTGGCGCTCCACCACTACCTGAGCTGGCACTCCATCGTCCCCGCCCCGCGGACCATCCTGCGGGGTGTCCGCAAGCTGCCCCCCGCGACCGTCCGGGTGATCGACGCCGATGGCGGCCGCCGCGACCGCGTGTACTGGAAGCCCGACTACGTGCGTAACGCCGGCAAGGCGGACTGGAGCGTCGACGACTGGCAGGACGCGCTGCACGAGTCCCTGACCACCGCCGTCCGGCGCCGGCTCGTCTCGGACGTGCCCGTGGGCGTGCTGCTGTCCGGCGGCGTCGACTCGAGCCTCATCGTGGCGCTGCTCGCCGAACTCGGGCAGGAGGGCCTGAGTACCTTCAGCATCGGCTTCGACGGCGCGGGCGGGGAGGAGGGCGACGAGTTCCGTTACTCGGACCTCATCGCCGAGAAGTACGGGACGCGTCACCACCGCATCTCCATCGCAGGCTCGGAGCTCGTGCCGGCCATCGAGGACACGATCGGCGCGATGACCGAGCCCATGGGCACCCAGGACGTGACGGGGTTCTATCTCCTCTCGAAGACGGTCTCGGAGCACATCAAGGTGGTGCAGTCCGGGCAGGGCGCGGACGAGGTGTTCGCCGGGTACGCCTACCACCAGCCCGCCGGGACGGCATCCCGCAGGGAGGCGCTCGATGCCTTCCGCGGCGCATTCCTCGACCGCACGCACGAACAGATCGCCGACGTCGTCGAACCTGAGTGGTACACGGACACCGACGTGAGCCGTGCGCTGCTGGAGGCACACCTCGACGCTCCCGGCGCCGACAGCGCACTCGACGCCGTCCTGCGGCTCGACACCCACCTGTTGCTGGTCGACGACCCCGTGAAGCGCGTGGACAGCATGACGATGGCGTGGGGGCTCGAGGCCCGCGTCCCTTTCCTCGACCAGGACCTCGTCACCCTCGCCGCGCAATGCCCGCCCGAGTTCAAGGCCACGCAGGGCGGGAAGGGCATCCCCAAGGACATCGCCCGGAAGGTCATCCCACCCGAGGTGATCGACAGGCCCAAGGGCTACTTCCCCGTCCCACCCGTCAAGTATCTGGCCGAACCGCTCCTCACGACCGTGCGCGAGGCCCTCCGGGCCCCCGAGGCGAAGGACCGCGGGCTCTTCCGCGCCGACTACGTCGACCTCCTGCTGGACGAGCCGAACGGACACTACAGCCCGGGCGGCAACAACATGCTGTGGCAGCTCGGCGTGCTGGAGCTCTGGCTCCAGCGGCACGGCATCACGGGGTGACGGCGCGGAGGCGGCCCGTCAGCTCCTGCCCTTCCGGCGTGCCGGGAAATTGCCCGTGTTCGCCAGCTCGTCGGCCACGGACAGCAGTTTGAGGTTCATCTCGGTGGACACCCTCACCAGCATGATGAACGCCTGCCCCGCGGTGATGCCGTACCTCTCCATGAGGATGCCCTTGGCCTGGCCGATCAGGTCACGGGTGGCGATGGCGTCCTTGAACTGGTGGAGCTTCTGCGCGTCGGCGAAGGCGACCGCGGCATGGGACGCCGCCAGCCGGCCCACGTAGTCCGATTCCTCCGTGAAGGCGTGCGGGGCGCGGCCGATGAGGTTGAGCGCCCCGAGGTTGTCGCCCTCGACGAAGAGCTGGAAGGACAGCATGCTGCCCGCGCCCGCCCGGACCGCCTTCGTGGAGAACTCCGGCCACCGGCTCTCGGTGCGCAGGTCGGGCACCCGGACGGTCTGCTCGTCGTACACCGCGCTCATGCACGGTCCTTCGCCGGTCCGTTCCTGGAGTTCGTCGATCGCCCGCGCGAGGTCTCCCGACGGTGCGCGGGACTCGACCCGGCGGCGCGCCATGACGAGCGTGATCGATCCTTCGTCGGCGCCGGGTACGAGGCTGATCGCGGCGCGCACCAGGTGCTCGAGCACGGCATCCTCGGAGTCCTCCTGCTGCAGGGACCGCGCCAGGTCGCTCAGCCGACCGGCGACGTCGTCGTGCGGGGCGACCCAGGGCCCGCGATGCTCCCCTTGCCCGTCGTCCGTGATCATGGAAGTCTCCCCTGCCTGCAGCGGCACCGCGTCCGGGCCGGACGGGCTGCCCGGCGGTGGCCCGCGGAACCCCACCGTACCAGTGACCTGCGTCGTGGCAGCGGGTGTCGATGCCTGAGGGGTACGGACAGGGGCCCGGGTTCCCGGACCCCTGTCCGTCACGGCTGGGCCATCAGCCTCGAGCGGATGAGGAACCGTTTGCCCTCCGGTGCCTCGACCGAGAAGCCGCTCCCCCGTCCGGGCACCACGTCGACCGTCAGGTGCGTGTGGCGCCAGTACTCGAACTGCTCACGGGACATCCAGAACTCGATGAGGCGAGGCTCGTCGCCGACGGTCGAGATGTCCAGGACGCCGAGCAGCACGTCCGCCTCCGCCGTGATGAACTCCCCGGCCGGGTAGCACATCGGCGACGAGCCGTCGCAGCACCCGCCGGACTGGTGGAACATCAACGGCCCGTGGATGAGCCACAGCTTCTCCAGCAGCTCGACGGCGCTGTCCGTCAGCGCCACCCGGGAGGAGGTCTCCCCCGGGAGGGTCACCGAGGCTTCGACGGTCATCGCATCTCCTAGAAGAAGCCGAGCTTGGATTCCGAGTAGCTCACCAGCAGGTTCTTGGTCTGCTGGTAGTGATCGAGCATCATGGCGTGGTTCTCACGTCCGATGCCCGAGGACTTGTAGCCGCCGAACGCAGCTCCTGCCGGATAGGCGTGGTAGTTGTTCACCCACACGCGACCCGCCTGGATCTCCCTCCCGGCACGGTAGGCGACATTCCCGTTCCGGGACCACACGCCGGCGCCGAGTCCGTACAGGGTGTCGTTGGCGATCTCCATGGCCTCCGCGTAATCCTCGAAGCGCGTCACCGACACCACCGGGCCGAAGATCTCCTCCTGGAACACCCGCATGCTGTTGGTGCCCTCGAACACGGTGGGCTTCACGTAGTAGCCCTCGGCGAGGTCGCCGTCGAGGATGTTCCGCTCGCCGCCGATCAGGACCTTCGCGCCCTCCTGCGTGCCGATGTCCATGTAGGACAGGATCTTCTCGAGCTGGTCGTTGGAGGCCTGCGCGCCGACCTGCGTGTCGGTGTCGAGCGGATTGCCCTGGACCATCTTCTCCACGCGGGCGATCGCGTCGGCCATGAACGAGTCGTAGATGGAGCCCTGCACGAGCGCGCGGGACGGGCACGTGCAGACCTCGCCCTGGTTCAGCGCGAAGAGCGCGAAGCCCTCGAGCGCCTTGTCGTAGAACGAGTCGTTGCTGTCCGCGACGTCCGAGAAGAAGATGTTGGGGCTCTTGCCCCCGAGTTCCAGTGTGACCGGGATCAGGTTCTGGCTCGCGTACTGGCTGATCAGCCGGCCCGTCGTCGTCTCGCCGGTGAACGCGATCTTGCGGATGCGCTTGCTCGAGGCGAGCGGCTTCCCGGACTCGACGCCGAATCCGTTGACCACGTTCACGACGCCCGCGGGGAGGATGTCGCTGATCAGCTCCATCAGGACCAGGATGGACGACGGCGTCTGCTCGGCAGGCTTGAGCACGACGGCGTTGCCGGCGGCGATCGCGGGTGCGAGCTTCCAGGTCGCCATGAGGATCGGGAAGTTCCAGGGGATGATCTGCCCGACGACGCCGAGCGGCTCGTGGTAGTGGTACGCCGTCATGTCCTCGTCCAGCTGGGACAGGTGGCCTTCCTGCGCGCGGATGGCGCTGGCGAAGTAGCGGAAGTGGTCGATGGCGAGGGGCATGTCAGCAGCGAGCGTCTCACGGACGGGCTTGCCGTTGTCCCACGTCTCTGCCACCGCGAGCATCTCGAGGTTCTCCTCCATGCGGTCCGCGATGCGGTTGAGGACCGAGGCCCGCTCGGCGACGGAGGTCTTGCCCCAGGCGGGAGCGGCCTTGTGCGCTGCGTCGAGGGCCAGTTCGATGTCTTCCGCCGTGCCGCGTGCCACCTCGCAGAAGGCCTTGCCGGTGACCGGCGAGATGTTCTCGAAGTACTGGCCCTTGATGGGTGGAGCCCATTCGCCGCCGATCCAGTTCTCGTACCTCGGCTTGAAACTGACCTTCGATCCGTCCTGGCCAGGCTGGGCGTAAACAGTCATTGTCCAACTCCTTGAACTCCGTGTGTGCAGGACGTCGTCGTCCCTGCTGCACACACTAGGAGCCCGGTGGTTGCATCAACGTTGCATACCCCGCGGGGTCGCCGGGGCAGCGTCCAGGTGGCCCGTCCGCCTAGCCCTGTTCGCGCGTCGGTACCGCCGCGATCCCAGGCACGGGCCCATGCGCCGGATCGGCAGGCGTCGCCGGATCGGTGTCCTCGCACGTCGTCGCCTCGGGTTGAGCGTCGGCGCCGGTTCCCTGGGCGGGGACGGACGGCAGCAGCGCGGGCGCGGTGCCGGTGGGTTCCGTCACGGGAGCGGGGTCCGAGCCGGGCGCCGGCTCCCCCGGTTCCGTCGGATCGGTATCGCACCAAGGGTCCGGCGTAGGTGTCGGCGTCGCACTCGGCGTCGCACTCGGCGTCGGGACAGGCGTCGGAGTCGCACTCGGCGTCGCACTCGGCGTCGGGACAGGCGTCGGAGTCGCACTCGGGGTCGCACTCGGCGTCGGGACAGGCGTCGGAGTCGCACTCGGTGTCGGGGTCGGTGTCGGGACAGGTGTCGGGGTCGCACTCGGGGTCGGATCGGGTGTCGGGCTCGGCGTGGCGCCCGGGTTCGGCTTCCCGCTCGGACCCGGGGACGGCGTGGCACTCGGGGACGGCGTGGCACTCGGGGACGGCGTGGACGTCCCGCCCGGAGACGGCGTGGCCCCCGGCGTCGATTCGGGCGCGGGCTTCTGGGGCGCGGTGGCACCGGGAGTGGGCACCGGCTTCGGCGTGGTGCCGGGCCTGGAGACTCCGTTCCCGGGAGTGGAGGGCGCCGTGCCGGACGGATCCGCCGGCGCACCGGGGCCCGTCGGGGTACCCGGATCCAGGCCGTCGGTCCCTCCCGACGGGGCGGATGCCGCTGGTCGCGGGTAGGCGCCGGCCGTCGGCACGGGCTCGCCGGAGCGGGTGAAGGATTGCGCCCATGCCGGCATCGGGGCGGCAGCGCTGGTGCCCGGCGTGTAGTCCGTCAGTTCACCTCGGGGTGCTCCGTGCCCGATGGGGACGAGCTGCCACCGCACGGGGTCCACATGCTCGCCGTCCAGGATCGTCTCGAAGTGCAGGTGGCAGCCGGTCGAGGATCCCGTCGTCCCGATCGCGGCGATCGGGTCACCGCCGTCGACGGCGTCGCCCAGGGCGACCGAGATGCCCTGCAGGTGGTTGTAGGTGGTGATGAGGCCGTTGCCGTGGTCGACCTCGACCCGGTTGCCGCCTCCCCACTGGTGCCAGCCGACGGCCCGGACCGTGCCGGCATCGGCTGCGTAGACCGGCGTGCCGCACGGCGCGGAGAAGTCCTGACCGGTGTGGAACTCTCCGTGCTCCCCGGTGATGGGGCTCGTGCGGAAGCCGAAGGAGGAGCTCGGGGTCAGCGCGTCGAGGGGCGAGAAGAGGGTGCCGGCCATCGGACGCTTCGCACTGGAGGTCGTCGAGACGACGACCTCCTCGTCCGCGCTGACCTCGGCGCCGTCCGCGGCCTCGGGGAGCGGCATGGCCGGATCGAGGGCGTCGAGGCCGCCGAAGGGCGACAACAGGTAGGGCCCGACGACTCCCGTCGGTAGTGCATCATCGTGCAGCGCAGCGCTGGACCGGTGGGCCGCCGTGGCGGACACGGCCGACGCCGCTTCCCAGGACTGCGGGACGACGCCCTGGAATCCGACGAAGCACACGACCATGGCCAGGCTTGCCTTCATCTTCGTCCGGGAGGAGCGAGTAATCCGCCCCGGCACACGCGGTGTCCCACGGTGCTTTCCAGCCTGCGTCACGAGAATCCTCTGGTAGAAGCGGTCCTTCCGGTGGCAGATCCGACGGGCGTCACTGCCCGCAGTCCCGACCACCAAGGACAACGGTAGCCGGACGGTCCCGGGTCCGCGACGATTCGTTGCGATTCGCTAACAAAATTTGGGAGAACTTGAGCCAACGGACAGCGGGACGGACAACTCCGAGGCCGGTCGCTCGGGCCGCTCC
>NZ_CP024915.1:1989592-1999387 GCF_002953615.1 Arthrobacter agilis
GGGAGTTCCGCAGCGAGATAGGCCGCGTTGAAGCGGGACAGCAGGGCCACCAGGTCGACGACGTCGGCCTGCTCCCAGCCCTCGAGCTGCCGCCGGAAGTCGCGCCGTCGGCGCGCACGTGCAGCGTCCACGCGCCGGAGTCCCTCGTCCGTCAGCACCACCGGTCGGGATCGTTCGTCGTCGTCCGTCATCCCGCGCTCGAGGAGGCCGAGCCTGTGCAGCGCCGCCACGTGTCCGCTGACCGCCGGCTTCCCCATGCCCAGGGATGCCGCCAGGTCGGTCACCCGGCAGGGGCCGAGCATGCGCACCGCGGCCAGCACGCTGTAGGCGGCCGGCTCCATCGCGGCATCGATGCCACGAGCCAGCGCCCAGCACACCTGCTGCTCGCTGCGGCACATCGCCGCGGCCTTCTCCTCGACGACGTCGAGCGCGGCGCGGCGCGCAGCGCTTCCTGCGGGCGTGCGATGTCCGTCCATGGCCGAATCCTAGGCACGCGGAGCAGCGCCGGGACAGGAATCCCGCAGCATTACCCATCATTACTCCGCGCGATCGCTCCGCTGTGCACGCGCCTGTCGCGCCCTCCACGGGACGGAGGGATCGCGCGCGTCAGCTCGGGGTACGGACCCAGTCGCGGGGCACCACGACCATGGGCACCGGCAGCGCGCGGAGCATCTTGCTCGCCGTCGCGCCGAGGAAGATCTGGCGGTGCTGCGCGAGGCGGCTCGACCCCACGATGACGAGCTCGCCCGCGTCCCATTCGATGTCGTCGATGGCCTCTTCGATCGTCCGGCCGTGCGCCACGATGATCGATGCCTCGGAGCCTCCCGGCAACCGCTCGACGGCGCGCGCCAGCACCGAATGCGCATGCTGATGCGCCTTGTTGATCGCCTCCCCCGAATCGGAGGGCTCGTGCACGTCCAGTGCGACGAGTGACACGAGGCGCAGGGGCAGGCCACGCCGGGCAGCGGACTCGACCGCGACGTCGAGCACGCCCTCGGCACCTGCCCTCGTCCCGACGGCGCAGGTCATCCGGGTGAATTCGGCGCGGTGCCGGTAGCCACGCGGCGCGAGCGCGACGGGGACGTGCGAACTGTGCAGGACGCCGTTGGCGACGCTGCCCACGGTGTAGCGGCGCAGCAGGCCGTTGGTCGAGGCGCCGATCACGATCAGGCCGGCATCGACGTCGTGCGCCGTCTCCAGCAGGCCCTGCGCGAAGGAGTCCGCGAGGCGGACGTGCGTGGTGACCTCGACGCCGTCGGGCACACTGTCCCTCGCACGGTCGAGTGCCTCCTGGGCACGCCGGCTCCCGGGGGCCGCACTGCCGTCCTGGGGCCAGTCGAGAACGGTGACCAGGTCGATCCCCGCCGACTGCGTGAGCGCGAGCGAGGTGGCGAGTTCGAGGGCGTCCTGCCCACGGTCGTTCTCGGTGTAGCCGACGACGTAGCGCACGGGGGCTCCTCCTCGGTGGGATGCGGGGCGGCGCGGACGGAAGCGCCGCGGAGTCGGTCCACTCTAACGCAGCGCTTCCGGCCGTGCCCGCGTGCTACTCCTGCGGAGCCGACCCCTGAGTGAGCACTTCCTGCCGGAAGAACGCCGGGTTGATGCGCGACCACACCAGCATCAGCACGGCCCCCAGCAGGATCACCCCGATCCCCAGGATGAAGACCATGCCGACGCCGAACAGCTCCGAGCCGGAGCCGTACTCGGGATCCATTGAATCGACGGCCGTCTTGACGAACATGACCAGCAGGATGACCCCGCCGAGCAGGGGCGCCAGGAACCGGAAGAACATGTTCCGGGCGGACGAGAAGGCCTGTGCGCGGAAGTACCAGACACAGGCAAGCGCGGTGATGCCGTAGTAGAAGCAGATCATCAGGCCGAGCGCCGTGATGGTGTCCCAGAGGGCGTTCTCCGAGACCAGCCGCATGAACACGTAGAAGCCTGCGGCCGCGACCGCCGCTGCGACCGTCGCGTAGCTCGGCGACTTGTGCTGCGGGCTGATGCGGCCGTAGCCCTTGGGCAGCGCCTTGTAGTGGCCCATGGCGAGAAGCGTGCGGGCCGGGGAGACGAAGGTGGACTGCAGGGATGCGGCCGAGGAGCTGAGGACGGCCATGGACATCAGGATGGCGAAGGGTCCCATGACAGGGCCGGCGAGCGTCGCGAAGATGCTCTCCTGGTTGTCGGGGTTGCCGGCACCGAGTTCACCGTCGCCCACGCCCGAGAAGGCGAGGGTCGCGAGCGCGACCGTGAGGTAGATGACCACGATGACGACGACGGTCAGCATGCCCGCACGGCCCGGCGTCTTCTTCGGGTTGACGGCCTCCTCGCTCATGGTGAGGGTCACGTCCCAGCCCCAGTAGATGAAGATGGAGAGCGAGACGCCGGCGGCGAAGGCGGAGAAGGAGCCGACGGCGAACGGGTTGAACCACTCCGCGCTGATGCTCGTCGCGTCGAAGGCGGTGCCGTTCGCGACGTGGATGAAGGCCGCGATCGCGAACCAGGCGAGGACCACGAGCTGGAAGGAGACCAGCACGTACTGGACGGTCTTGGTCGCCTCCATGCCGCGGTAGGACACGTAGCAGGCGAGCGTGATGAAGACGAGCGTCGTGGCGATGTTCACCGGCAGGTTCAGCGTCAGGTCCGCGATGGCGGGATCGTTCAGCAGTTGCGAGAGCATCAGGTAGAAGAAGTCCACGGCCACGGCGGCGAGGTTGGACAGCACGATCACGGTGGCGGCGATCAGCCCCCACCCGCCCATCCAGCCGACCCAGGGCCCGAAGGCCCGCGTGGCCCAGGTGAAGGACGTCCCGGAGTCCGGCATCGCGTTGTTCAGCTCGCGGTAGCCGAGGGCCACGAGCAGCATGGGGACGAAGCCCACGAGGAAGATGGCCGGCAGGTTCACTCCGACCTCCGCGACCGTGGGCCCGAGGGCCGCTGTCAGGGTGTAGGCGGGTGCCACGGAGGACACCCCGATCACGACGGCGCCGAGCAGGCCCACCGTCCCGGCGTCCAGGCCCTTCCTGCTCAGCCCTGATCCCCTTTGTGTTGTCTCGTCGATACTCATGCGTCCGCCTCTGTGGGTAAGGCGCCCGGGCCGGAAGTGGTGCCGGGCGTTGCGTACGTACGCGGGACGACGACCATGGGGATGGTCAGCGTACGCAGGATCTTGTTGGCCGTGGATCCGAGGAAGATGCGCATGTGCTGCGCGAGGCGGCTGGAGCCGACCAGCAGCACCTCCCCCTCGTCCCAGGCCATGGTGTCGATGGCCTCCTCGATGGAGCTGCCACGCGCGGTCTCGACGCTCACGCGTCCTCCCGCGGCGAGCGACGACGCCGCTTCCGCGAGTCGCCGGTTCGCCTCGTCCTCCGCTCCATCCGGGTCGGTCCGGCCGCCGTCGAGCGCGACGAGGGACACGAGCCGCAGGGGCAGGCCGCGACGCTGCGCCGACGACACCGCGACGGAGATGACGTCGTCGGCCCCGGCACGCCGGCCGACCGCGCAGGTGAGGCGCGTGACGGGTTCGGTGCGCCGGTAGGACTTGGGCGCGAGTGCCACCGGGACGGGCGAGGCGTGGAGGAGGCTGCGGGCCACGTTGCCGACGTTGAACCTGTTGGCGAGGCCCCGGGAGCTGGCCCCGATGACGATCAGCGAGGCCTCCGTGTCCTCGGCCGCCTGGATGAGGCCCTCTGCGTTGGACTCGGCCCGGACCACCACGCCGCGCGCGGCGACGTCGTCGGGCACGAGTGCGAGGCCCTGGTCCATCCATTCCCGCATCTGCTCGGAGAGGAGGGTGTCGAAGCCCTTGTCCGGCGGATAGGTGCCCGCATAGAGCGAGTGCTCGGGGGTGACGAGGACGAGGTCGAGGGAGGCATCCTGGCGCCGCGCGAGCGCGACGGCGAGGCAGACGGCGTCGTGCCCGCGCTCGTCCGCGGTGTAACCGACGATGTAGCGCACGGTCAGGCCCCCGCGGTCGTGCCGGCGGACTGCAGCCCCGACGCCAGGGCGCGATGGATCGCGGCGGCGGTTCGCTGCCCCATCCGGATGGCGCCGTCGACGTGCTGGTAGCCCTCGGCCGCGATGTCCGAGCAGGACCAGTAGATGGGCCCCACCGGCGTGCGCTGGTCGCGACCGTACCGGTGCAGTCCGCCGAGGTCGTAGCTGGACGCGTACGCGCCGCGGGTCCACTCCTCCGAGGCCCAGTCCGATTCGTAGTACACCTCCGGCTCGAGCGCCAGCGGGCCGAGGAACCCCGCGATCGAGGCGAGGATCCGCTCGCGGCGTTCGTGCGGCGGGAGCTCGAACATCGCATCGGCCTTCTCGTCGGAGACGAAACCGACCAGCGTGCCCCGCGGGTCCTCGTGGTTGGTGTTGTCGTAGACCTCCTGCACGATCGAGTCCGCGCCGAAGCCCGTCCCGGAGAGGCCCTCCTCCCGCCAGAACGGTGTGGAGTACGTGGCGTGCACCTTGATGACCAGGCCCAGCGACTGGTGCTGGTGCATCTGGTGCTGGCGGCGTGGCAGGGGCGGCTCGTAGCTGATGCGCGAGTAGAGGTTCGGCGGGACGGCGACGACGGCGTAGCGTGCGTGCACGGTGGTCGTGTCGGAGACGACCGTCACGCCGTCGCGCCCGTCCATCCCGCTCCAGCGCAGCGTGCGCACGGGACTCGAGAGGATCACGTCCTCCCCGAGCTCCGCCGCCATGCGCTCCGAGACCGACTGCATGCCGCCGACCACGCGCTTGTCGAGGATGAAGTCCTCGTCCACGAGGTTCGAGAAGGAACCGGCGGTCGCGGCCATGAGGATGGCCTGGAGGGCGGAGAAGGAATGGGCCGGCTTGGTCAGCATCCCGCCGGCGATGAAGAGGCCGATGTTGTCGCAGGCCTCCTCGTCGTCGGACTGCTGCCGCAGCCAGTGGTGGAAGGAGACGGTATCGAGGGCGCGGGCGTCGGGGTGGTTCCAGGGCGCCTCCGGCCCCGCCTCCGCCACCAGCCGGTCGAGCAGGGCGATGAGCCGCTCCATCTCCTCGCGCGTGTAGTCGTTCACGGGGAACATCTCTCCCGTGTAGCGGACGGGCCTTCCGTCGGGGCCGATGTAGACCGAGTCGCCCTCGCGGTACCGGGAGAAGGTCTGCAGGCCCAGTTCGTCGAGGAGCCCGATGAGGGCGGTCTGGTCCGGCGACACCCACTGGCCCCCGACCTCGTACACCGCGCCGTCGACGACGTCGGTGTGGGTCCGCCCGCCGACGCGGTCCCGTGCCTCGACGACCGCGACGGAATGTCCCGCCCTGGCCAGTTCCCGTGCGGCGGTGAGGCCCGAAGGACCTGCTCCGATGATGACGACGTCGCGCTCGATGGTATTCACGTGATCCTCCCGGACCCGCATGACGCGGGCCACAAAATGAACGGCATTCATTATTTCGCCCTACTATAGCCATGGGCGCCCCTCGAGGGAAGGGAACGCCCGTAGAGTTAACGCCACCGCAACCCAGGAGCAGGATCGATGACCGCAGCAACACCTGCACCCCGGCGTGCGGGCCGCCCCCCGCGCAGCGTCCTGTCCCGGGACGGCATCACCAGGGCCGCCCTGGACCTGATCGCCTCGGACGGCTACGAGGGCCTGACCATGTCAGCCCTCGCCCGGCGGCTCCGGGTGGCGCCGTCGGCGCTGTACAACCATGCCGCGTCGAAGCATGAAGTGCTCAGCTGGGTGCAGGACCACGTCATGACGATGGTGGACTTCAGCGCCTTCGACGAGGAGCCGTGGGACGAGGCCGTCCGGCGGTGGGCGTGGTCCTACCGCGAGGTCTTCGCGCGGCACGCTCCTCTCGTACCCGTGATCGCCGTGATGCCCGTGACCGATGCGGCGGAGACGCTGCGCATGTACGAGGCGGTGGCGCGCGGCTTCCTGCGGGCCGGCTGGCCGGAGGACCGGATCGTGCCCGCGATCGTGGCGCTGGAGTCCTTCATCTACGGATCCGCGCTCGACGTCGCCGCCCCCGGGGACATCTTCGACTCCGGCACGCTGGCGCACCAGTTCCCCGTCTTCACCTCCGCGGTGAGGAGTGCCACCGATGCGACGGGAGCGGAGCAGGCGGCCGATGCCGCGTTCCGGGCAGGACTGGACGGCATGATCGCGGGTCTCCGCCTCCAGCTGGCGGCCTACTCCTCCTGACGCGCGGGCCGGACGAGCTGTCCCATCCGGTACGCGGTGGAGTGCAGCACGTCCGAGAACGTGTCGCTGTTGCCGTCGAGCCAGTCGTTCAGGGCGATCTCGAACACCAGGACCCCGTACCGTGCCACGAGGCGTGCTTCTTCCTTGCCCACGCCCTGCCCGGAAAGCGCCTCGGTGATGCCCCCCGCGAGGAGGACGTTCTTCAGCAGTTCGCGCTCGCGCAGCCCCTCGTCGGAGCCGATGATGGCGCGTCGAGCCTGCAGCTCGGCCCTCCGGCCCTCGAACGGACCGGCGGCCATTGCCTCGAACCCGTGCATCACGAGCCCCAGCGGTGACAGGAACGCCGGAGCCCCGGCCACGAGGGACGCCACGACGGCGGGGAGCTCCCGTTCATACAGGAAGAGCACCTCGCGCTTGTCCGGGAAGTGGCGGAAGAACGTACGGGTGGTGAGGCCCGCTCGAGCCGCGATCTCGGGTACTGCGGTGGCCGCATAGCCCTGCTCGGCGAAGAGTTCGAGCGCCGCGCGCTCGAGCCTCAGCGCTGCGTCCGGTGCCCATCGACCCATGCATCTATCGTACCGCTGATGACACACAATGTCGTGAAAGAGAGTTGATGACACCGCATGACATCAGGCGATACTCCTGGGCCATGGGCGTCAGCATCAGCGCCTGTACGGAGTGCCGGCGCCCCTGGTGGGCGGATCGCTGATGAGCCTACTGATTGTTAGACGGACTAGCTTTACGGATCGTGAGTTAGCTGTTAGGTTCTGAGGACGGTCAAGCAACGGCCCACCCTTCTTCTGATCACCCGAGGTTCGTCATGTCTGTTGCCCCTCTGTCCCCGGCCCACTCCGTCCGCCAGGACGACAACGACTCCCGGAGCACGTGGCCGGACCTGGCCGCGCTCGACTTCGCCGCAGTCCCGGACTCCGCTGCGGCGCTGGGCCCGGCAGCGCCGGATGTGCCCCACGACCTGTCGACGGTCTCCACGCGTGAACTCCGCATCCTCTGCAACCAGCTGTACCGCGTACTGGACTCGGACTACCCGCCGTTCGGCGCGCAGGAGGACTACGAGGCAGTGGTGGAAGCACTCACGGATCGCGTGGCGCGGGCAGCCGAGCGTACGGAGAGCCAGAAGCTGCGCGAGAAGTTCCGCGACAACCCCGTGAGCTCGCGCTTCGAGCTCTTCCACGACGGCACGATGGTCGGCTACGTGAAGTACGACATGCGGGCCGGGCGCATCCGCCTGCTGGAGACGGTGGTCGGCCCCGCATACCGCCAGGCGGGCCTGGAACCGGTCCTCGTGCGCCAGGCACTGCTCGAGGCACACCGCCGTCGCCTCGCCCCCATCCCCTACTGCCGGCACGCGCAGACGTTCCTCGCCGAGAACCCGCAGTTCCGGGCACTCATCCCCGTCGGCTGACGCTCCACCCGTTCCACGAGAAGGGCCCCGCAGCTCGTGCTGCGGGGCCCTTCTCGTGGTGCGTCGGTGATCAGCCGGCGTTCGCCGTGCGGATGGCGTTCTCCAGCACGTCGAGGCCGTCCGCGAGCAGCTCGTCCGGCATGACGAGCGGCGGCAGGAGGCGGATCACGTTGCCGTAGGTCCCGCAGGTCAGGACGATGACGCCCTCGCGGAGGCACTGCGCCGCGATCGCCTTGGTGGCGTCCGCGTTGGGCGTCTTGCCGCCCGGCATCACGAACTCGATGGCCAGCATGGCTCCGCGTCCCCGCAGCTCGCCGATGATGCTGTGCTCCCCCAGGTCCGCCTGCAGTGCATCGAACCGCTCGGTGACCCGTGCCTCGATGCTGCGCGCCCGGCCGGCGAGGTCCTGCTCCTTCATGGTGGAGATCGCACCGAGCGCCGCCGCGCAGGCCACGGGGTTGCCGCCGTAGGTACCGCCGAGGCCGCCCGCGTGGACGGCGTCGAGCAGGTCCGCACGGCCGGTGATGGCCGAGAGCGGCATGCCTCCGGCGATGCCCTTCGCCATCGTGATGATGTCCGGCACCACGCCCTCGTGGTTCACCGCGAACCACTCGCCCGTGCGGCAGAAGCCGGACTGCACCTCGTCGGCGATGAACACGACGCCGTTCGCCCTGGCCCAGTCGGCCAGCGCCGGCAGGAATCCGTCGGCGGGGACGATGAAACCGCCCTCACCCTGCACGGGTTCGATGATGATGGCGGCGACCGAATCCGCGCCGATCTGCTTCTCGATCATCGTGATGGCGCGCTGTGCCGCCTCGGGACCGGTGATGTCCGGGTTCTCCTCGCGGAACGGGTAGCTCATCGGCACACGGTAGATCTCGGGGGCGAACGGACCGAAGTTCGTCTTGTAGGGCATGGACTTCGCGGTCAGCGCCATCGTCAGGTTGGTGCGCCCGTGGTAGGCGTGGTCGAAGGCGACGACGGCGTTGCGCCCGGTGGCCAGGCGCGCCACCTTGACGGCGTTCTCGACGGCCTCGGCGCCCGAGTTGAACAGGACGGTGCGCTTCTCGAAGTCACCCGGCGTCAGCTCGGCGAGCTGCTCGGCGACGGCGATGTAACCCTCGTAGGGCGTGACCATGAAGCATGTGTGCGTGAAGTGCTCCACCTGCTCCTTCACGGCGCTGACGACGGCGGGATCCGACGCGCCGACGCTCGTCACGGCGATGCCGGAGCCGAGATCGACGAAGGAGTTGCCGTCGACGTCGCGGATGATGCCGCCGTCGGCGTCCGCCGCATACACGGGCACGCCGGAGGCGACGCCCTGCGCGACGACCGCCGCGCGGCGGGCGGCCAGCTCGGTGGACTTGGGTCCGGGGAAGTCGCCGTTGATGCGGCGCTTCTGCTCCAGCCGGAAGCCGGGAGCGACGGAGCCTGGAGTGGTTGCGAACGTTGTCATGGGAATTCCTTTTCCTAAGGGACGGCTAGGCGTCCAGCACGCTCATGACGTGCTTGATGCGGGTGTAGTCCTCCACGCCGTACATGGAGAGGTCCTTGCCGTAGCCGGAGTTCTTGAAGCCGCCGTGCGGCATCTCGGCGGTGAGCATGATGTGCGTGTTGATCCAGACGGCACCGAAGTCGAGGTCCCGGGAGACCCGCATGGCGGTGCCGTGGTTGGTGGTCCAGACGCTGGACGCGAGCGCGTAGTCGACGCCGTTCGCCAGCTCCACGGCTTCCTCCTCCGTGGCGAAGGTCTGCACCGTGACGATGGGCCCGAAGGTCTCCTGCTGCACCACGGGATCGTCCTGGCGGGCGCCGGTGATGATCGTGGGCTCGAAGAAGTAGCCCTTGTCACCCGCGCGCCTGCCGCCGGTCGCGATGCTGCAGTGTGCCGGCAGCGCGTCGATGACGGCGTTGACGGCGTTGAAGTGGTTGATGTTGTTGAGCGGCCCGAAGTAGTTCTCCGAGTCGTCCGCACTGCCCGTCCTCAGCGTGGCGGTGTGCTCGACCATCGCTGCGACGAACTCGTCGTGCGCCTGCTCCTGCACGAGCACGCGGGTGATCGCGGTGCAGTCCTGGCCTGCGTTGAAGAACGCGAACTCTGCGATGGCCGCGGCGGACCTCTTCAGATCGGCATCGGCGAAGACCACGGCGGGCGCCTTGCCGCCGAGCTCGAGGTGGGCACGCTTGAGGCCCTTGGCGGCG
>NZ_CP024915.1:1999487-1999558 GCF_002953615.1 Arthrobacter agilis
CTCGTGGCGACGGCGATGCCCGCGCGTACGGAACCCGTGATGGACACCAGGCCCGGGACGGGATGCTCGAT
>NZ_CP024915.1:1999658-2021512 GCF_002953615.1 Arthrobacter agilis
CATGGCCGCACCGGTCTCACCGGTACCGAGGACCACGTTCAGGACGCCGTCGGGCAGGATCCCCTGCGTGAGGCGTGCCAGCACGAGGGTGGACTCGGGGGTGGTGTCGCTCGGCTTGAGCACGACCGTGTTGCCGGCGGCGAGGGCGGGCCCGATCTTCCAGATGGCCATCAGGAACGGGTAGTTCCAGGGGGCGACCTGAGCGACGACGCCGATGGGTTCCCGGCGGACGTAGGAGGTGTGGCCCTCGAGGTACTCGCCCGCGGACTTGCCCTCGAGGATGCGCGCAGCACCCGCGAAGAAGCGCAACTGGTCGGCGCCGACCGCGACCTCCTCGGCGGCGATCATCTCGCGCACCTGGCCCGTGTTGCGGTGCTGGGCCTCGACGAGTTCGTCGCTCGCGGCCTCGACGGCGTCGGCGAGCTTGAGCAGCAGGAGCTGGCGCTGGCTCGGCGTGGTGCGCTTCCACGTGGTGAAGGCGCGGGCAGCAGCCTGCATGGCGGCGTCGACGTCCGCGGAGGAGGAGACGGGCGACTGCGCCACGACCTCGCCGTTGGTCGGGTTGACGATGTCCAGGAGTTCGGTTCCGGCGGGCGTCACGAACGCGCCGTCGATGTAGTTCTGAAGGGTCTCAGCCACGCTGCAGTGCCTTTCACGAGGGGGTGTCCGCGGCGTCCGGGTAGGTCCGGCCACGGGTATCGAATCGACGGTACCGGGACGGGGTAACCCCTGCCACGGATATCTGCACAGCACGGACCGGGAAGTGCCGTGCAGGAGCACAGTAGGGCCTAGGCTTGAACCATGGCCATCACGCTTCCCGACCTGCTGTCCGACCCGGCCCTCGGCCTCGTGGCGGAGGGCCGCTCCGAGCCGCCGGCCCAGCCGATCCAGTGGGTCGCGGTGACCGAGCTGGAGGATCCGCGCCCATTCCTCAGCGGCGCCGAGGTGATCCTCACGACGGGTGTCCGCCTCAAGACCGGCGCGGCCCAGCGTGCCTTCGTCCGCCGGGCGCACGAGGCGGGGGCGCTGGCCATCGGATTCGGCGTGGGACTGACGCACCGGAGGATCCCGGCGGCCCTCCTGTCCGAGGCGGACGACGTCGGACTCCCGGCCTTCCGGGTCCCGTACGAGGTCCCCTTCATCGCCATCGGGAAGAGGGTGGCGGACGCCCTCTCCGCCGATCACTACGCAGGCCTCGAGGACCTCCTCGAGGGACACGCCGTCCTCGCGTCCGCCCTCCTCGGCGCCGGAGGTCTCGGCGCGCTCCTCGCCGAACTCGCGAGGATGCTGGGCACCGACGTCGCCCTCTTCCAGTACGGTGCACGCATCGCCGGGGCCGCCGGTCCGCGGCGCGTCCGCGATGAACCGACGTCCTGGCATCGGCTGCCCATCGCCACGGGGCTGAAGGACCGCTGCACACTCGCCATCGCGGAACCGTACACCCGGGCGGCGGTCGTCGACTACGCGCAGAGCCTCATCTCGGTGGAACTCACGAACCAGGGGCGGAACCGCACAGGAGCCCGGACGGCCGCCGGGCAACTGCTCGAGGACGTGGTGCGGGGAAGCCTCGCGGGTCCGGAGGCCGCCGCGAGGCTTGCGAGCTCGGGTATCGACACCGCGCTCAGGCACAGCGTCCTGATCGTCGACGTCGCCTCCGGCCAGCGCCGGGCCCTGCGCACGCTGCCGCTGCCCGACGGCTGGGACGGCGTCTCCTCCGCCCTGGTCGAGGACCGCCTCGTCCTCGTGCTGCCGGCCACCGCCGCACCGGAGCCGGCGCAGCTCAGCCAGTACCTGCATGGCGCCGGGCTCACCTCGCGCATCGGCGTGGGAGGGGCGTACGCCCAGCCGAACGGACTGCGCTGGAGCTATTTCGAGGCCCGGGAGGCACTCCAGCGGGGGCAGGCGCTGAACCTCGCCGACCGCCTGAGCCTGACGTCCCTCCTCATGGCGAGTGCTGACGTTCCGCTCGCCGATCTCGCGGCCGAGACCCTGAACCCACTCGAGGCCTTCGACGAGGCGCACGGCGCCGGCCTGCTGGCGACGCTGCAGCGGTACCTGGACCTCGACGGGTCCGTGGCCGCCGTCGCAGCCGACCTCGACCTGCACCGCAACACCATCCGGTACCGGCTGCAGCAGGTGGTGGCGTTGACGGGGTACGACCCTGCGGTCACGGCGGACCGCGTCCACCTCTACCTCGCCCTCCGGGTGCGCGCACTCGGCTGAGGCGGGACGGCGGGCCCGCCGGACAGCGCCCCGTGTGGTCCCCGGCCACTCCGGCCGCTCCGCACCTACCACGTGGGCCGCACCCCCGCATGCGATAGTTGGATCACCAGATACCGGTCTCACAGTTCTTCGGGGGTATTCATGTCGCTTCTTCACGCCGACGAGTTGGACCTGCAGGAGTTGGCCCGACAGGCGATCCTGCAGGAGTACCGCCTGCCCTACGGGGAGGCCGACGGCACTCCGGTGGAGGCGTTCGACTACCAGACGCCCACGGAACTCCTCAACCTGGTGAAGCTCGCCGTCCGCGTCAGCGGGATGCACGCGGGCGTCATCAACATCATCACGGCCGACCAGCAGCACCAGATCGCGGCCGTCGGGGTGGATGCTGCCGTGTGCTCCCGCGAGGACTCGATGTGCTCGAAGGTCTTCCGCTCCGGCGCCATCACGGCGGTCCCGGACGCGTCACGCGATCCCCGCTTCGCCGACAACCCCTTCGTGAACGGTGGGATCGCCCTCGTGCGGTCCTACGCGTCCGTCCCCCTCGTGGCGGAGAGCGGGTACGCCCTCGGGACGCTCTGCGTCTTCTCCCCCGAGATCCTCGGCTTCGACGCCGAGCAACGGGAGGGCCTCGAGATCCTCGCCCGGCAGGTGGTCGAGGTCCTCGAACTGCAGTTCAAGACCCGCCAGCTCGTCGAGGCCCTCGAGGTGGTCCGTCGCAGCAACGAGGACCTCGCCGGCTTCGCAGCCCGGGTCAGCCACGACCTGAAGAACCCGCTGACGGCGATCCTCGGCTACACCGAGCTCAGCGAGCAGGACGACGACGTCGAGACCTCGGGGCCGGCGGCCCGCTACTTCAGCATCATCCGGGGCAGTGCCAGCCGGATGCTCTCGACGGTGGAGGAGGTTCTCGAGTTCTCCCGCATCGGCGGCTCGATCAGCCGCCGGAAGGTCCGCCTGAACACGATGATGAACGCCGTGCTGCAGGACGTGCTGCCGCTCAGCAGTGCCTGCGACGCCGTCGTGACCGTCCGGGACGCCCAACTCGAGGTGGACCAGGCGCAGGTCACCGCCCTCCTGCAGAACCTGGTCTCGAACGCGATCAAGTACTCGACCCCAGGGACTCCTCCCCGCATCGAGGTCGTCGCGGACGTCGGCCAGACCCAGGTGCTCCGCATCATCGACCACGGCAAGGGCATCGACCCCGCGGACCGGCACCGGGTCCTGGAACCGCTCGTGCGGCTCCAGCGGGAGGGCGACCCAGCGGGCAGCGGCATCGGCCTCGCGACCTGCGCGCGGATCGCGGCCGCCCACGACGGTTCGATCAGCCTCACGGAGACGCCCGGCGGCGGCACGACAGTCACCGTCGATCTCGGCCCGGCCTGATCCTTCCCGCAGCGCCTCGCGGCGCTAGAGCTGCTGCGGCTGCAGCTGCTGGTCCTGGTCAGCGCGGGCCAGCGGGAGCCGGAAGGTGAAGGTGGAGCCCTCGCCCTCGACACTGCGGCAGCTGATGGTGCCCCCATGGCGCTCCACGATGGCCTTGGAGATGGCGAGCCCCAGCCCGACGCCGGGGATGGCGGCATTGCGGGCCGCCGAGGTCCGGAAGAACTTCGAGAAGACGCCCTTCAGCTCCTCCGCCGACATGCCGCTGCCCTGATCCGTCACGCTGCACTCCACCTCGCCGTCGACCTCCGCGGCACTGACCGTCACACGCCCGCCGTCCGGTGAGTACTTGACGGCGTTGGAGAGCAGGTTGTCGAGCACCTGGCCGATGCGCGGGGCATCGCACAGCGCCAGGAGGCCGGGCTCGGTGCGGTCCTCGAAGCGCATGAGGGGGTTCGTCGAGCGTTCCCTGGCGGACGCCACGCGCTGCAGGACCAGTTCGGAGAAATCGGTGGGGACCGGTGTGATCTCCGGGGTCCCCTCGGCCGTGGAGAGCAGATCCACCACGAGCTTGTGCAGCCGCTCGGAGTTGCGGGACACCACCTCGAGGCCGGATGCGACCTCGGGCTGCAGGTCGGGCATGCCGGTCAGCAGTTCGAGATAGCCGCGGATCGCGGTGAGGGGGGTCCGCAGTTCATGGGACACCGTGGCCACGAACTCGTCCTTCGCGTTGAGCGCGGTCACGAGTTCCGTGACGTCGTTGAATGTTACGACGGATCCTTCACGCGCGCCCGCCTGGTTCGTCATCAGGCGCGACGACGTCGAGAGCACCCTCTGGTCCGGCCGCTCGCCCCACCACAGGAGGTAGTCGGAGAAGACCTGCCCCTCGGCGGCTCGCCGGGTCGGCCTCCGTGCCTCGGGCATGACCGACTGGCCGTCGTGCTGGAAGATCCGGAGGTCCCCTTCCGCGGTGTTCCGCGTACCTCCTGCGAGGGCGCGGAACTGCTCGAGCTTGCGGTTGGTCAGCATCGGCCGCCCGGTCTCGTCGACGGCGATCAGTCCGATGTCCACGCTGTTGACCACGGTCTCCAGCAGCCGCTCCCGGCGCGCGCTCTCCTCGAGGAGCATCTGCAGGGCCTGGTCCTTCTCCTCGACGACCTGCTGCTGCGCCATCATGCTGGCGGTCATGACCCGTATGGTCACGCCGATCGCGAGCATGATGAACGGGAGGAGGATGGACTGTGTGAGGGACTGCGAGGTGACGGCGGCGTCGGTTCCGAAGACGGGTGCCCACACGATCGCGAGCGAGCCGAGGAACCCCACGGCCAGGGCGGCACGCGGGAAGAGCCCCGAGGCCGCCAGCCAGATGACGGGGAAGACGGCGAGCAGCCCGACGCCGGTGATCATGGTCCCCGCGCCATGGCGCATGAGTCCGATGGGGATGAAATCGAGCAGCGGGATGACCAGAAAACTGGCGTGCGGCAGGCGGTCCCAGGGGACGACGACGCACAGCGCCAGGAGTACTGCCTGCAGCCCTGCGCCGAGGAGGAAGGACCCGCTCGAGAAGAGATCACGGTGGAACAGTGCCCCGCCGACGAGGATGAGCAGCACCGTGAGGGAGAGCGGCAGCTGGCTGAGGACGACGCGCATCCGCAGGGTCAGTTCGTGGAACTGCCTGGTGTTGAGCGTCAGGTAGGAGAGCACCCTGTCCATGCTGACCGATCCCCCCTCCGTCGTCGAGCCAATCCGTCGCTGCATGACGGTGCTGGCGGCATCGGCGCGCCGGCTTCCACAGACTAGCGCGACCGCCCGGTGATTGAAGGTGCGGAATCCGCCTGCGCTCCTCAAGATCACCTCAAGTTCGACGCACCAAACCGGTGATCGTGGCGAAGCTGCTGTAGGGGCGCCGAGCATCGCCCGGCGTAGCGTTTAATGAGGATCATGACTGTCGCCCCCGAGAAACGCCGAGCACTGGTCGTTGAGGACGACGTCGACATCCGGGGCCTGCTCGTGCAGATCCTGAAGCGCGAGGGCTTCGAGGTGACGGAAGCCGGGACGGCGAGCGACGGGCTGGAGAAGGCGCGCGCCGGCGCGGACCTGATCACCCTCGACCTGAACCTGCCCGATGGCGACGGCGTGGAGATCTGCCGGGAGGTCCGCACCTTCTCCGACGCCTACATCCTCATGATCACGGCACGCACGGACGAGATCGAGCGCCTGACCGGACTCGAGACCGGTGCCGACGACTACATCAGCAAACCCTTCAGCCCGCGCGAACTCGTGGCACGCATCAACTCGCTGTTCCGCCGCCAGAGCCGGCAGGCAGCCGCCGACGTCGCCAACGCCGATGAGCGCCAGCGCGCCGCCGAGGTCCAGCAGAACCTCCTCCCCCGCGACAACCTGTGGGTCCGCGACTACGAACTGGCGGGACGCTTCCGGCCGTCCCGCAGCGTGGGCGGCGACTTCTACGACTGGTACGGCACCCCGGACGGGCTGCACCTCACGGTCGCCGACGCGATGGGCAAGGGCATGGGAGCCGCCCTCGTCGCGGCGACCGTGCGCGCCATTATGCGGTCGGTGGCCCCCCAGCCGAGCATCGAGACCGCGTTCGCGACGGCGGCGCGCGCCACCGAGGCCGACCTGGAGCAGACGAACTCCTTCGTCACGCTCTTCCACGGGCGCCTCGACGCCGCTACCGGCGTCGTCGGCTATGTGGATGCCGGCCACGGACTGGCACTGCATGTCACGGCAGACGGTGGCGTGACCCGGTTGAAGTCGGCGGGACCGCCGGTGGGGGCATGGCCGGACCAGGTCTGGGCAGCGGACACGGTGAAGCTCGGCCCCGGCGACTCCCTGGCCATCGTCAGCGACGGCCTGCTCGACATCTACGAGACGGTCGAGCAGTTCACCGAGGCCGTGGCCGGCGTCATCACGGCGGCGCCCAGCGCGGAGGCCGCCTGCGCCGTCCTGCTCGACATGGCCGACGTGCCCGAGGTGGCCGACGACGTCACCGTCGTCGTGCTCCGGCGCACGCAGGACTGACGCGAACCACACGCACGACCACACACCCACGGACAGGTAGAGGAAGAGGACACACAGATGGAATTCACCACCCAGGACAAGGGACGCTACACCGAGGTGGCAGCCAGTGGCCGCCTGAACATGGTGGCCGCCCCCAAGCTGCGCGAGGTCATCAACGACGTCGTGGCCGCGGGTGGCAAGCGCATCGTGGTGAACCTCGCGGAGACCAGTTTCATGGACTCCTCGGGGCTCGGCGCCCTCATCGGCTGCCTCAAGCTGGCCCGGCAGTCCGGCGGCGACCTGCGGATCGCCGCGGTCCAGCCCCAGGTCACCATGGTGCTCGAGCTCACCAGCATGCACCGGGTCCTGACACCGCACGGCACGCCCGACGAAGCCTTCCCGAATGACTGACATCCTCGCCCGGCGGACCCTCGAGGAACCCGCGGTCGAACAGGCGATCGAGGACCTGCACGGTGTGCTCGACCAGCTGTGGCACGACGCGGCGTTCGTGCCGGCCATGGACCAGATGGCCTTCAGCACCGCCGTGATCGAGGCCGCGAGCAACGTCGTCCGCCACGGCGTCGCTGCGCAGGGCTCCGAACTCCTCCTCGGCGTCGAGCTCACGGTGGCCTCCGGGTACCTGCGGGCCGTCATCAGCGAGATCGGGGCAGCTCCCCTGGACCCCGTGCCCGACCTCGAGGGGCCCGACCTGACCGCCCTCCCCGACGACGCGCTGCTGGAGGACTACGACGAATCAGGTCGCGGTCTCTCGATGATCCGGGCACTCGTCACGACGGTCACGGTCGAGCGGCAGGGCGACTCGAACGTGTGGGTCCTGTCCAGGGATGCCGGCGAAGGGCACTGACCCTCCGGTCCTGGTGTCCGCGGCTCCGGTCCTGGATTTCGCCGCTCCGGGTCACGCTTCCCGCCGGTTTCGGGTCACGGCTGCGCCCACCGAGCACAGGTCACGGTAGTAACGGCCAGACGAGCACAGGTCACGGTAGTAACGGCCAGACGAGCCAGCGGCAACCGGTCAGGGTAGTAACGGCCGGCCGAGCCCGCCGGCCAGGGGTCACGGCAGTGACGGCCGGCCGAGCCCGCCGGTCACGGGTCACGGCAGTGGCGGTCGGCCGAGGAACGCCGCGAGGTCCGCGTAGACCTCCCGTGACTCCGGCAGGCGCGGTGCCGCCGGGAAGACGTGGAACCCGCCCGGGTAGATCCTCATGGTGACGTCGGCGCCGGCTGAGACGGCCCGGTCCCGGAAAACCGTCGCGTCCGCCATGCACACATCGCGGGTGCCCTGGTAGATCCGCGTGGGCGGCACCGCGGCCAGCAGGTCATCGGGTGCGCAGGCGGGGCTGACCAGGGGCGTCCTCGGGTCGTCGCCTCCGGCCCACCAGAGGCCGGCCTGCACGGGGCCCGCGACCGAGAGCATCGGGTCGACGGCCTCGTACTTCGGGATCGTGGGATTCGTGCCCGTGACATCGAGCCAGGGCGCGAACACGGCGACGCGCCCGGGTGCAGGCAGCCCGGCGTCGCGGAAGGCCCACGGCTGGGCGATGGCGAGCCCGCCGCCGGCCGAGTCCCCCATCAGCGTGACGTCCTCCGGACCCGCTGTCCGCAGGACCTCCCGGTAGACGGACACCAGGTAGGGGAAGGCCTCGCGGTAGGTGCTCTCCGGAGCCAGGCGGTAGAGGGGGATGGTCACGGCAGCACCCGTGCGCCTGGTCAGCTCGGCGATGATCCACCAGTGCGGCCGCCCGAACTCGTTGAGGTAGATCCCGCCGTGCGTATAGATGATGTGCGACCGCGTGGCGCCGAGGAGCGGCCGGACGGTGATCGTGCGCACGCCGTCGATCCGCTTCTCCTGGATCGTGTGGGTCTGCTTGAACGTCCACGGGATGGCCGCCGCCGACGGGTAGGTCCGGCCCGGGTACTTCCCGTTGACCCAGTCCGTCCCGGTCAGGTTCCTCTTGGTGGGCAGCAGGCCGATCAGCCGGCACGCGACGCGCATGGCCCGCGAGCCGTCGTGCGCGCTCGGTTCGACGGTGTCCGTGCCGGCCGCATATCCGCTCGTCATGGCCCCAGCCTAGTGCGGCCCCCGCGGACCGCGCCGCCTCTGTCATGCTGGTCGGGGCCGGAATGCCCCGGTTGGCGTCCTTTGTCCCACCGATCCGCCCGACGCCGTTCCGGCCCGCCGAAGGAAGAGATGGATACCGCTGCACACATCGCCCTCGCCGCCGACCTCCTCGGCGTGTTCTTCTTCGCCGTGTCCGGCAGCCTGCTGGCCGCGCGGAAGGGCTTCGACCTCGTGGGCTCCCTCCTGCTCGCGTCGCTCGCGTCGCTGGGCGGCGGCGTGGCACGGGACCTCATCATCGACGTCCCGCCGGCGGCGTTCAACAATCCCGCCTACCTCGTGCCTCCCCTGCTGGCCACCGTGCTCGTCTACTTCGTGTTCTCCGGCGTGGAGCGGGTCAAGCGCGTCCTCGTCCTCTTCGATGCCGCGGGCCTCGCCCTGTTCTGCATCACCGGCACCATCAAGGCCCTCGACGTCGGCCTCAACCCGGTCTCCGCCGTCCTGCTGGGCGTCACGACGGCCGTGGGCGGCGGCCTGCTGCGCGACGTCGTCGCCAACGAGATCCCGCAGCTCTTCGACCCCCGGGACATCTACGCGCTGCCCGCGATGCTCGGCGCCGTCGTCGTCACCGTGCTGTACCTGACGGACACCTTCACGCTCGTCACGGGCATGCTGGCAGCGTCGCTCGTGTTCTCTCTGCGCGTCCTCGCCTGGCGCTACGGCTGGCACGCGCCGCTCGCGGCACGTACCTCCGGCATCCGCAGGTAGCCCCGGCGCCGGACGCGGCGGCTAGGATGGGGGAATCCCCCGCCACCACTCCTGGAGTACTTGTGACTGAGCTCTTTTCCGATCGATTCCGCGCCCTGGTGCCTCAGTACTTCGAGGGCGAGTGGGTCGAGGAGGACGGCCTGTCCGAGGACGAGCTCGCCGAGATGCTCGCGGGCAAGGACTTCGAACTCCCCCTCGCCCTGCACGAGTTCTACCGCGCCGTCGGAGCCACCGAGGACATCATGGAGGCGTTCCACTTCTTCTGGGACCCCGACGAGCTCGAGATCGAGGACGGCTTCCTCCTGTTCCTCGAGGACGAGGACGAGCAGTACACCTGGGGGATGAGGGCCGACCAGCTGGACGTCCCCGATCCGATCGTCTGGCGCCGCAACAACGCCCGCGGCGAGTGGCAGAGCGAGGAGGGCACGTTCAGCGAGTACGTCCTCGACCTGTTCGAGTGGGTCTTCGAGGAGGACGGGGAGGACTGATGGAGTTCGCCCACCACGCCCCCGACGGGTACCGGTGCCCGTTCTGCGACCTCGCGCGGGAGGACTTCAGCAACCCGGGGAACCTGTGCCGACCGGGTGACGTCGTCTACTCCGACGACCTCGTGCTCGCGTTCATCGCATCGCACGGCTTCGAGCCGAACCCGGGGCACGTGCTCATCACGCCACGCGAGCACGTCGAGCTGCTCTACGAACTGCCCGACGACGTCGCCGCCCGCATCATGACGCTGACCCGCGACATCGCGATCGCCATCAAACTGGCGTGGGCGCCCGACGGCGTCTCGACGCGGCAGCACAACGAGCCCGCCGGCAGCCAGCACGTGTGGCACTACCACCAGCACGTCCTGCCCCGCTGGCACGACGACGGCTTCTACTTCACCCCGAAGCGGCCCATCGTGGACCCTGAGATCAGGGCGCGGAAGGCCGACGAGCTGAGGTCCTTCCTCCCGGCGAGATAGCGCCCGCCGGCTCCGCTTCACGCCCTGCTGCGGCTTCGTGCACGGCTTCTGAGCAACAAGAGCGTGTCCTACGGCGACACGCCGCTTATCGGAGTCATCCGCCCACGAAAGCCGTGCACGAGGCCGCACCCAGCCATCCACATCAGCGGACGGGACGGCGTCCGAGCGCCGTGAAGACCATCGCGAGGACATCGTCCGGCTGGAACATGACGTCCTCGTAGCAGAAACGCAGCACGATATACCCGCCGATCACCGTCATGTTGTTCCTTTTGCGGTCGCGCCGGAGTGCCTGGCGGTCCGAATGGAACGCCGCTCCGTCGATCTCCACGACGAGGCACTCCTCGACCAGGAAGTCGACCCGCCCCACGCCCGCTATCCGGACCTGCGAGCGAACCTCGAGACCGGCGCCGCGCAGCAGGAGTCGCGCCACCACCTCGATCGCGGACTCGCCGGTGAGGTCCACCGACGCCAGGGCAGCGCGCGCCCTGCCGTTGCGCCTTCCAGTCAGCCGGGACTCGAGGAACGCCGCCACGGTGTCACCGCGTCGGAGAGCGCACTCGACCATCGGGACCGACTCGTCGGCAGGCCGGCACTGCAGCACATGCACCAGCACATCGGCGAGACCGACGAGTGGCAGCCGGGAGTGCGGAGGAACGGTGACGACCCGATGGTTGATGCAGCCGTCAGCTGAGCGGGTCGGCCGGCTGACGTGCACGCCGATCGCGGGCCGGACGCGCCACAGCCCGTAGTGGACCGCTGCGGAGACACATGTGAGCCGTGCTCCCGCACCCACCGCCCGGATGAACTCCGGCGGGGCGTCGGGAAGCGCCAGGACACCCCGTCGAACGCGGAGAATCCTGCCGTCGCCGATGGAGCGTTCGATCGCCCGCTCCCCCACTCCGCGGTCCAGCAGGGCACCCGTGGAGGCCACACCACCCGATACCGCGAGAATCTGCTCGATCGTCATGGACCAACCCAAGAGGCTGCCGCCCGTGATCGACGGTGGGCCCTCCGCTATGTGGACGGGCCGCGGGGTGCGGCGGCACGGGAGGATGCGGCGTCGTGCACGCGTTTCACCAGGGCGACCGCGTGTCGTCTCGGGACACGCCGACTATCAGGGACACTCCCGCGGGAAAGCCGTGCATGAAGCCGCGGAAACGCAGGCGCGACGGCGGCGCTAGACGTCCCGGCTGACGACGGCCTGCGCGAAGCTCGCGAGGGCCTGCTTCACGACGCTGTCCGGGAGCGGGTCGAGGGCCGCGACGGCGTCGTCGGCCCACTGCTGGGCCACGGCCCAGGCCTCCTGCGTCTGCGGGTGCGAGCGGACGGCGGCGACGGCCTCGGCGAGGGCCTCATCGGAGGAGAGGTCGCTGTCGACGAGCGCGACGACGTCGGCCGCCGAGGAGTCGCCGGCGGCTGCGGCACGGCGCAGCAGGATGACGGGCAGGGTGGGGACGCCCTCGCGGAGGTCGGTGCCGGGGGCCTTGCCGGACTTAACCTTCAGGCCCGTGACGTCGATGACGTCGTCGGCGAGCTGGAACGCGACGCCCACCTTCTCACCGTAGGAGACCATGATGTCCACGACCTCCGGCGGGGTGTCCGCGAAGAGGGCGCCGAGCTGCCCGGAGGCCGCCACGAGGGAACCGGTCTTGTCCGCGATGACCGAGAGGTAGTGCTCGAGGTCGTCCTGGCCGTCGCTCGGTCCCACGGTCTCGTGCAGCTGGCCGAGGCAGAGCCGCTCGAAGGTACGGGCCTGGATCCCGAGGGCCTCGCCGCCGAGTTCTGAGACCAGGATCGAGGCGCGGGCGAAGATGAGGTCGCCGGTCAGGATGGCGACGGAGTTGCCCCACACCTCGTGGGCGGTGGGCGCTCCACGCCGGTACGGCGCGGAATCCATGACGTCGTCGTGGTACAGCGTGGCGAGGTGCGTCAGCTCGACGACGACGGCCGCCTGGACCACCTTCGTGCGCGCCGGGTTGCCGAGGTGGGAGGCGAGGATGGTGAGCAGGGGGCGGATGCGCTTCCCGCCGGCCTCGACGAGGTGACGGCTGGTGGCGTCGGCGAGGGGATCGGAATTGGCGATCGCACCGCGCAGCTGCTTCTCGACCTCCGCGAGGCAGGACGAGACGGACGGCCCCAGCTCCGGGTCCTCGGCGATGAGGGCGAAGCCGGGAGGCAGACGCAGGGCATCGGCGTCTTCCGGGATGTCCGCGGTATCCAGCGCGCTGTTCAGACCCACGCTGGTCCACCCGGAGTTGAAGGATTGTGTCACGGTCTAAGACTAACCAAGTGGGGCGGCGCTTTGCGCACGCAGGTGGCCCGTCAGGGACGGCTGGTTGGAGGTGGGGGGCACGAGCGACTCGAGCAGGTGGATGACGCGATCCTCGAAGCCCCGACCGCCGGCGTCCGTCAGGTTCGCCAGCATGCGCACCACGAACCGCATGAGCACCGGCACGGGCATACCGGTCCGCAGGGCGAGGGACAGGATGGCGGGCTTGCCGATGAGCTGCGCGAAGATGCGGCCGAGCGTGAAGTGGCTGCCCCACTGCTCCCGCACGTACGGCGCGTACCCGGACAGGACCTGGTCGCGTCCGAGCGGCGAGGCGACACCCTGCGCCCGCTCGATGAACTCGGCGGCGTACCGTGCCGACTCCATCGCGTAGGAGATCCCCTCGCCGTTGAAGGGTGACACCATGCCGCCGGCGTCGCCGAGGAGCAGCAGCCCGGGGCTGTAGTGCGGCGTCCGGTTGAAGCCCATGGGCAGCGCGGCTCCGCGGATCTCCCCGACCTGGTTCTCGGGTGTGAAACCCCACTCCGACGGCATCCCGGCGGTCCAGTCTCGGAGGACCTGCTTGTAGTCCAGCTTGCCGAACTCCGCGGAGGAGTTGAGGATGCCGAGGCCCACGTTGGAGGTCCCGTCGCCGACGCCGAAGACCCACCCGTACCCCGGCAGGGGCTTTCCGGTGGCGTCCGGCAGCTCGAGCCAGCCCTCCATCCAGTCGTCGTTCGTGCGGGGACTGGTGAAGTAGGTGCGCACGGCGACGCCGAGCGGCCGGTCGTCGCGCTTCTGCAGACCGAGGCTGACGGCGGTGCGGGTGGAGTTGCCGTCCGCCGCGAGGACGACGTCGGCCGTGAAGGTGCGCGTCTCGCCGGTCTTGCGTCCGTCGGCGTCCAGGAGGTTGGCGGTCACCCCGGTGACGCGCCCGGCCTCGTCGCGCTGCGCCGAGGTCACCGAATGGCCCTCGAGGATCGTGGCGCCCGCGGACCGGGCGTGCTGCGCGAGGGCCTCGTCGAAGCCGAGGCGCGTGCGGACCAGGCCGTAGTCGGGGAAGTCGCTCAGCGCGGGCCAGGGCACCTCGACGGTCCGCTTGCCCGCGATGAGGCGCAGGCCCTTGTTGCGGCGCCACCCCTCGCTCTCGTCGTGCGGCAGGCCGAGGAGCTGCAGTTCCCGTGTGGCGCGGGGCGTCAGGCCGTCGCCGCACACCTTCTCGCGGGGGAACCAGGTCTTCTCGAGAACCGTGACCTCGATCCCGGCGCTCGCGAGGTAGTAGGCCGCGGTGGAACCGGCCGGACCGGCACCGACGATGAGGACGGACACCTAGACGGCCGCCGAGATCCGGCGCAGGCGGACCTGCCCCGGCAGGAGCGGTTCCTCGCCCGGTGCCGCCGGCGCCTTGGTGGCGCGGTGGACGGCGACGATCCCGCCGTTGAGGTTGCGGTATTCGACGTCGTTCCAGCCGCTCTCGCCGATCCAGGCTGCGAGCTCGTCCTGGTTCGGCCAGGCGCGGATGGATTCCGCGAGGTAGACGTAGGCGTCGGGGTTCGAGCTGACCTTCCGCGCGATCGCCGGCAGCGCCCGCATCAGGTACTCGGTGTAGGTGGTGCGCCACAGCGCGACGGTGGGCGAGGAGAACTCGGCGATGACCAGCCGGCCGCCCGGCTTCGTGACCCGCAGCATCTCCGCGAGGGCCTTCTTCGGCTCGTTCACGTTGCGGAGCCCGAAGGAGATGGTGGACGCGTCGAAGGAGTTGTCCGCGAACGGCAGGTCGGTGGCGTCACCGGCGACGAAGTCGATGTCCGGCCGCCGGCGCTTGCCGACCTTCAGCATGCCGAGCGAGAAGTCGCAGGCGACGACGTCGATCCCGGCGTCCGCGTACGGTTCGCTGGACGTGCCGGTACCGGCGGCGAGGTCGAGGACGCGCTGACCGGGTTCGGCGCCCACGGCATCCACGACGATCCGGCGCCAGCGGCGCGTCTGTCCCATCGAGAGGACGTCGTTGACGACGTCGTACTTGGGCGCCACGTCGTCGAACATGGCTGCTACTTCGTCAGGACGCTTCTCCAGCGATGCACGATTCACCTGCTCATTGTCTCAAACAAACACCCGGCGCCTAATCGGTACCGGACCATGGCGGCGCTGTCGGGGCGCACGTGCCCAAGCTCACGATGCCGCACGGATACGCCGCAGGACCGCGGAGTACGCTTGGAGCATCATGAGCACTCCGTCCCTCACCGCGCTGACGCCTGCGCCCGGACAGTCCCGCGGGCTCCGCAGCATCACGGTGGGACGCGCCGACATGGACCCCCAGTCGGGCCTCCTCGAGTACGTGGTCCGGAACGACGCCCACACCTGGATCCGGCGAGGTGGCGGGCTCGTGGGCTACGGCGAGACCGCGAGGTTCACCGTCACGGGCCCTGACCGCTTCACGCAGGCCCAGGAGTGGTGGCGACGCGAGCTCGCGGGCGCGGAGGTCGTGAACGAGCTCGGCGTCCCCGGGTCCGGCCTCATCGCGTTCGGGTCCTTCGCCTTCTCCAAGACCTCGCCGCACGAATCGCGCCTGATCGTCCCCGAGGTGGTGGTCGGCTGCAGCGAGGGCCGGAGCTGGCTGACGTTCATCACCGACGACGCCGAGGCCGACCTGACCGCCGAGGCGGCCGAGGCCGCCCTCGCCGCCTACCTCGTCGAGCCCGACGCCGACCGCTCCCCCAGCCCCGGTGACAGGCTCGGCCCCGGCGTCCTCAGCGAGGAGCAGTACAAGCTCGCCGTCGCGGAGGGCGTGAAGCACGTGCAGTCCGGCGAACTGAGCAAGCTCGTCCTCGCACGCGACGTCGTCGCGGACCTCGAGACGCCCGTGGCCACCGCGCAGGTGCTGCGCGAACTCGCCGTCCGGTACGAGGACTGCTGGACCTACGCGGTCGACGGCCTGATCGGCTCGACGCCGGAGATGCTCATCAAGGTCGAGGACAACACCGCCCGGGCCCGCGTCCTCGCCGGCACCCTCGACCGCGCCAACGCTCCCGAGGGCGACCCCGACTACCCCACGCGGGTGCTGGCCGGGTCCGAGAAGCAGCTCCACGAGCACCAGATCGCGATCGACTCGCTCACCGAGACGCTCGAGCCCTTCACGAGTTCCATGACGTCGCACAGCGAACCGTTCGTCCTCCAGCTGCCGAACGTGTGGCATCTCGCGTCGGACGTCACGGCGCAGCTCGCCCCCGACGCCGCCGGTGAGATCCCCACGTCGCTGGCCCTCGTCCAGGCCCTCCACCCGACCGCCGCCGTCTGCGGCACCCCGACCACCGTCGCGGGCGCCCTGATCCGTGAACTCGAGCACCTGCAGCGCGGCCCCTACGCCGGGCCGGTGGGCTGGATCGACGCCGGCGGCAATGGCGAGTGGGGCATCGCCCTGCGTGGCGCGGTCGTCGAGACGCCGACGCGCGTGCGGCTGTACGCCGGCTGCGGCATTGTCGAGGGCTCGCAGCCCGAGGCGGAACTGGCGGAGACCTGGAGCAAGTTCCGGCCCATGATCCAGGCGCTCGGGCTGGCCCGCTGAGTCCAGCCCTTGGTTACCAATAAGCAATACCTGTAGCCTGTGATGCACATCTCTCTTCGCTCGTTAGAATCAGCAGGACCTTTTCCGCTCCATCCCGTCCGTTCAAGTGAGGTACCCATGCTTTCCAAGAAATCCGCAATGCTGGCCGCCCTGGCCGCCGGCGCCCTCGCGCTCAGCGCGTGTGGCGGAGGTTCCGACGACGCCGCGTCCGGCTCCGGAGAGGACAGCGGCCTGAATCTCGTCGCCGAAGGCTCGCTGACCGTCTGCTCGGACATCCCCTACCCGCCCTTCGAGTTCGAGGAGAACGGCGAGTACACCGGCTTCGACATGGACCTCATGAAGGAGATCGCCTCGGGCATGGACCTCGAGCTCGCCGTGCAGGACGTCGGCTTCGACGGACTGCAGAGCGGGGCCGTCCTCGCGGCGGGCCAGTGCGACATCGGCGCGAGCGCCGTCACCATCACGGAGGAGCGCAAGGCGAACCTCGCGTTCTCGGACCCGTACTACGACTCCCTGCAGTCGATCCTCGTCCCCGAGGGCTCGGACATTGCCTCGATCGAGGACCTCGCCGGCAAGCAGGTCGGCGTCCAGCAGGGCACCACGGGTGCGACCTACGCCGCCGAGAAGGCACCCGAGGCCGAGCTCGTCCAGTTCCCGTCCGACGCCGAGATGTACGCCGCGATCCAGGCGGGCAACGTCGACGCGCTCCTGCAGGACCTCCCGGTCAACCTCGGGCACACGGAGGAAGGCGCCTTCACCATCGCCGAGGAACTGCCCACCGACGAGCAGTACGGCTTCATCATGTCGAAGGAAGGCAGCGAGGAACTCGTCGCAGCCGTCAACGAGCAGCTGACGGCCCTGCGCGACAGCGGCCGGTACCAGGAAATCTACGACTCCTACTTCGCGGAGTAGGACACCCCTACCCGAGCGGCGCCGGCAGTGCAGACTCCGGCGCCGCTCGGGCGCCACCTCCCGACGGAAGGTAATACCCCGCGTGAAACGATCGACACGCCGGCGCCTCACGCGAGGCGTCCTCTACGCGGTCTTCGCCGCCGCCGTCCTGTTCGTCGTCCTCTCGGCCGACTGGAGCAGGATCCAGACCAACTTCCTCAACGTCGAGGTCGCCCGGGACACGTTCCCCGAGATCGTCACGATCGCGGCGAAGAACACGGTCGTCTACACGGTGATCGCCTTCGTCGGCGGGATGCTGCTCGGCCTGCTCCTGGCGCTCATGAAGCTCTCGCCGGTCCTGCCCTACCGCTGGCTCGCGACCGCCTACATCGAGCTCTTCCGTGGCCTCCCGGCCCTGCTCGTGATCTTCGGCTTCGCCTATGCCGTCCCGATCGCCCTGCAGTGGCGCCCTCCGGGCGGCAATGCGGGCGCGGGCCTGATCGCCCTCATCATCGTCTCCTCCGCCTACATCGCGGAGACCATCCGAGCGGGCATCGAGGCGGTGCCCAAGGGGCAGGTCGAGGCCGCGCGCTCGCTCGGCATGAACTCCGCGTGGACCATGGTGACCGTCGTCCTCCCGCAGGCCTTCCGCATCATCACTCCCCCGCTGACCAACGAACTCGTGATCCTCATCAAGGACACGTCGCTGCTGTTCATCGCGGGCATGGCCATCGGCGACCGCGAACTGACCACGTTCTCGCGTGACGCCCTCACCAGCCAGGCGAACGCGACGCCGCTCGTGGTGGCCGCACTGATGTACCTCGTCATCACGCTGCCGCTGACCCAGCTGGTCGCGAAGCTCGAACGACACAACAAGAGAGGCCGGTGATTCCGGTGAGCCAGCCAGCATCGGGTGCCGCATCCCGCGGATCGGCCGCAGCCGTCCCCGCGATCGAGGTCCGGGCACTCTGCAAGACCTTCGGCAGCAACGAGGTGCTCAAGGGCATCGACTTCCACGTGGACCAGGGCGAGGTGGTCTGCGTGATCGGGCCCTCGGGCTCCGGCAAGTCCACGTTGCTGCGCTGCGTCAACCGCCTCGAGGAGCCCACCAGCGGCACCGTCATGGTGGAGGGCGTGGACATCACGGACAGCGAGACGGACCTGGACGACGTGCGGACGCGCATCGGCATGGTGTTCCAGCAGTTCAACCTGTTCCCGCACCTCACCGTCCTGAAGAACCTGACCCTCGCGCAGCAGCGGGCGAAGAAGCGGGGCAAGACCGAGGCCACGGAGATCGCCCGCAGGAACCTCGCCAAGGTGGGTCTCGCGGAGAAGGCGGACGCCTTCCCCTCGCAGCTCTCGGGCGGCCAGCAGCAGCGTGTCGCGATTGCACGCGCGCTCTCCATGGACCCGGACATGATGCTGTTCGACGAGCCGACCAGTGCCCTCGACCCCGAGCTCGTCGGCGACGTGCTCGAGGTCATGAAGCAGCTCGCCAAGGAGGGCATGACCATGATGGTGGTCACGCACGAGATGGGCTTCGCCCGGGAGGTCGGCGACCGCGTGGTGTTCATGGACGGCGGCGTCGTCGTCGAGCAGGGCAAGCCCGAGGACGTCCTCGGGAACCCGCAGCACGAGCGGACGAAGCTGTTCCTCTCGAAGGTGCTGTAGCTAGAGGAATCCGTCCGCCACCACATGGCGGATGCGCGCATGGAGGTCCCGGAGCGTCGCCCGCTCGGTCCGGACCTCGAGGATGGAGCGGCCCCGGATGGGCTGCTCCATCGCCGTATCCAGCTCGTCCAGCGTCGTCGCGCGCTCGTACCGCAGTCCGTAGGCGGCAGCGATCGCTGCGAGGTCCACGGTGTGCGGGGTGCCGAACAGCCGTTCGACGGCGGCACCGTAGCGGGCTGTCGTCGATTCCGCACCGTGCTCGAGCAGGCCGAAGATCCCCCCGCCGCCGTCGTTGAGGACCACGATGTGCAGGTCCGGTTGCGGTTCACCGTCGCCGAGGAGGAGTCCGCCGACGTCGTGCAGGAACGTCAGATCGCCCATGAGCACGCGCGTGGGGATGCCGGCGGCGAGCGCCACCCCGGTGGCGGTCGAGACGGTGCCGTCGATCCCCGCCAGCCCGCGGTTGGCGAAGACCTCGAGCGGGTGCCAGTCGGTGGCGGCGACGAGGTCCATGTCACGGATGGGGTTGGAGGAGCCGAGCACGAGGTTCCCGTCCGTGTGCTCCCACACCGCGTCGGCGAGGTGCAGGCCCGTGATGCGGGGTTCGTCGGCGAGCAGCGACTGGATCCCGGCCTCGGCCGTCGCCCCCGCCTCGCGCCACGAGCGCAGCCAGCCGTCGTCGCCGCGGCCCGCGAACTCCAGCAGCTCCGGGAGGTTGTCGATGATGCGCTCGGTGCGTCGGCCCTCCTCGAACCAGGAGACGGGCGCGGGCAGGTACAGGGCGTGCTCGACATCGGGCCGTGCCAGCAGCGCGGTCACCGGACGGGACAGGGTGGGGCGGCCGAAGGTCACCACGCGTGTGATGGCCGGGCCGAGATGTTCGAGCAGGAGGCGGTACGGGGCGATCGCGCTGCTGCCGAAGCGGGCGTTCGACGACGGTTCCGCCAGCAGCGGCAGGTCCAGATGGGCAGCGAACACCGCGGCCAGTTCTCCCGCGCCGTGTCCCGCCACGACGACCGTGGTGCTCCCGGCGGCAGGCGTCGATGCCGCGGACGGATCCGATGTGTCCGACGCGGACGCGGGGGGTGCGTCGCCGATCACGGCAGGCCGGTCCTCGGGGACCGCCGGCTCGACGGGACGGCCGGCGCCGTCCGGTACCAGCGGATCACGGTAGGCCAGATTGAGGTGCACCGGTCCCGGCGGCTGCGTGGGCACGCCGTGCGCGGGCCCGCCGGTGGCGGCAGCGAGCGCCTCCCGGACCAGGACGGACGGGTCCTCGCCGGCGGGGACGTCGAGGCCCGCCCGGACGTGCACGCCGAACAGGCCCGGCTGCACCGTGGTCTGGTTGGCACCGGTCCCGCGCAGCTCGCCGGGCCGGTCGGCCGAGACCACCACGAGGGGCACCGCCGCGTGGTTCGCCTCCATCACGGCCGGCAGCAGCTCCCCCACCGCCGTGCCCGACGTCGTCACCACGGCCGCGGGGCGCTGCCCGCCGAGTGCGAGGCCCAGCGCGGTGAAGGCCGCCGACCGCTCGTCGATGCGGACGTGCAGCCGGACCAGGCCGGCGGCTCCCGCCTCCGCGAGGGCGTAGGCGAGGGGCGCGCTGCGGGAACCGGGAGCGACGACGACGTCGGTGACGCCTCCGGCGACGAGGGCCTGGACGGCCCGGGCAGCGGATGCGGCGGAATCGAGAGGGACCGGAGGGGATGCAGCTGGATCAGTCACGCATCCATCCTTCCATCCCCGGCACGCACCGGATCCCTCCCCCAGGACGGGATCCGGTACGTGCGATCAGCCCGCCGGACCCCGGCAGGCTCGTGAGGCGGCTACGCCCGGTAGACCTGCACCACGGACGGCCGCGGGAGGGCGGCCTCGCCCCTGCCCGGCCGGGTACCTGCCGGTACGTAGTCGGGGAAGTAGGAGGTCTGGGCCGCCCAGCTCCCGTCCTCGCCGGGGTGCTGTACAGCGACGAACACGCTGCCGTCCTGGTCGTGGATCACCGGACCGCAGGTCTCGGCGTCCCGCGGCACCGCGAGGAACTGCTGCACGCGGCCCCGCTCGGCGCCCTCGAGGCCCACCTTGAACAGGCCGTCGTTGAAGCCCACCGTGCTGGGCTGGCCGTCGGTGGAGATCCACAGGTTGCCCTGGGAATCGAAGGCCACGTTGTCCGGGCAGGAGATGGGCGAGACCTTGTCCTTCGGGTAGCCCCCGAAGTAGGTGGTCGGGTTGCGGGCCGGATCGCCGCAGACCAGGAGCAGGTTCCACGTGAACCGGGTCCCGGACGCGTTGCCGCCCGCCTCCGACAGCTCGACGATGTGGCCGTCCCGGTTCTGCGTGCGGGGGTTGGCCTCGTCCGCGGGGGCGTTCGAGCCGACGCCGCGGTTGGTGTTGTTGGTGCAGGCGACATAGACCTTGCCCGTGGCCGGGTTGGGCTCCACGTCCTCGCAGCGGTCCATCTTCGTGGCGCCCATCCTGTCGGCGGCGAGGCGCGTGAAGACGGCGACCTCGGCGGCCGTCATGCCGGCAACGACGGACCGGTTGTCGATGAGCAGCGGAAGCCACTCGCCCACGCCGTCGAACGCGCCGTCGGAGGGCAGCGTGCCGGTGCCGTTGATCTCGGCCACGGAGTTGCCCTGGAAGCGCGCGACGTAGAGCGAGCCCTCGCTCAGCAGCGTCATGTTGGCCTTGCGCGCAGCGGCGCTCGTGCCGGGCTGGACCTTGTTCTTCGAGACGAACTTGTACAGGTAGTCGAAGCGCTCGTCGTCGCCCATGTACGCCACCACCCGGCCGTCCGAGGCGACGGTGACGTTGGCGCCCTCGTGCTTGAAGCGTCCGAGCGCGGAGTGCTTCTTGGGCGTGGAGGTCGGATCGAAGGGATCGACCTCGACGATGTAGCCGAAGCGGTGCTTCTCGTTCTCGTAGCCGGCGTTCCGCGTGTCGAAGCGCGGCTCGTCGATCTCCCAGCCCCGTGCGGTCGGGCGGTTCGTGATGCCGTAGCGGCGGTCACCGTCGCTGGTGGGGCGGT
>NZ_CP024915.1:2021612-2024744 GCF_002953615.1 Arthrobacter agilis
CCCGGGCGCACTCGTGCCGACCGCCGCCTCGGACCAGTCGGCGCCCGCCATGAACAGCATGCCTTCGGCGCGGCGCCGGAGTTCGCGGTCGCCGTCGACCCAGAGGAGCCTGCCGTTCTCGTCCCCGACCGCGACGAGCATCCCCGCGTCGAGGCTCGGCCGTACCAGGAGGCGGTCGAGAACGGGCATGACCGCGGCGAGCGGATGGGCCTGGCGGTACGCCTCGAGCTCCTCCTCGGAGCAGAACAGCCGGGCACCTGCCGTGGCGGGGTTCGGCAGGAAGGTGAGGGACCTCAGCCAGGAGTCGTGCACGATGCCGCGGAGGTTGTCCTCGACACCCGCACCCCGTCCGAGGGCTTCGTGCGCCGCGACGGCGTTCCGCTGCACGACGTCGGCAGGTAGCTCCGCTGAGGAGATCGAACGGGACGGCGACATCGGCACTCCGCTTCGTGACCTGTCCTGCGGGGCAGCGCAGGACAGGTCACAGTGTAGCGGGCCTACTGACCGCGCGAAATGGCCACCATGTCCTCGCGGGGGACGAGCTTCACCCGCTCGCGCACGAGCTCCGCGTTGCCCGAGGTGTTGACGAAATTCGCCCCCAGCTTCATCTCGTGCGCGTCCAGCTTCAGCCAGCCGTCCCAGGTGGTGTAGTGGACGCCGCGTTCCTCGAGCAGATTGATGATGGCGTCCTCGGACGGGTCCTCCGCCGGGGGCAGGTTGAGCCGGTCCTCGAGGAGGAACCCGATGGTCTCCAGGGCGTCGCCCTTCGTGTGGCCGATCAGGCCCACGGGCCCGCGCTTGATCCAGCCGGTGGCGTAGATGCCCGGCACGGGGTGGCCGTCCTCGTCGATGACGCGGCCGCCCTCGTTGGGGATGACCCCGCGCTTGTCGTCGAAGCCGACCTCGGGCAGTTCGGAACCGAAGTAGCCGATGGCGCGGTAGACGGCCTGTACGGGGTAATCGAGGAACTCACCGGTTCCGCGGACGTTGCCGTCCCCGGTCAGCTCCGTGCGCTCGAACTTCATGCCCGCGACCTTGCCGGGCGTCTCCGGTGCGTCGTAGACCTCGACGGGCGAGTGCAGGAAGTGCAGGTGCAGGCGCCGCGACGCGCCCGTCGGCTCGTCCTCCACCAGCCAGTTGGTGAGGGTCTTGACCATCGTCTTGGTCTGGTTGTTCGAGGCGATCTGCTCCTCGGAGCCCGCGTCGAAGTCGAAGTCCTCGGGGTAGAGGACGATGTCGACGTCGCGCGAGTGGGAGAGCTCCCGCAGTTCCAGCGGCGTGAATTTCACCTGGGCGGGCCCGCGACGGCCGAAGACGTGGACATCGGTCACGGGTGAGGCCTTCAGGCCCTGGTAGACGTTCTCCGGGATCTCGGTGGAGAGGAGGTCGTCGGCGTGCTTGGACAGGATACGGGCGACGTCGAGGGCGACGTTGCCGTTGCCGATCACGGCGATCTCCTTCGCGTCCAGCGGCCAGTCGCGGCTGACGTCCGGGTGTCCGTCGTACCAGGACACGAAGTCCGCTCCGCCGAAGGAGCCCTCGAGGTCGATCCCCGGGATGTCCAGGTCCGCGTCGCGGATGGCACCGGTCGCGAAGATCACGGCGTCGTAGAAACGGCGGAAGTCCGACAGGGTCAGGTCACGCCCGTAGTTGATGTTGCCGAGGAAGCGGATGTCGCCGCGGTCCAGCACCTTGTGGAGGGCGTTCACGATCCCCTTGATGCGTGGGTGGTCAGGAGCAACCCCGTAGCGGATCAGGCCGTAGGGTGCCGGGTACTGGTCGAAGAGGTCGATGCTGACGGCGAAATCGCCGCCCTGGACCTCGTTCGACTTCGTCAGGATGTCGGCGGCGTAGACGCCTGCCGGACCGGCGCCGATGATCGCGACCCGCAGCGGTCGCGCCGCAGCTGAGGTAGACACTGATTTGCCTTCTTCCCGGTGGAAAAGCTCCTGGTGGACAGCGTGGCGCGAATAAGCGCACACTTCCCTATTCTAAATGCCGCACCACGGCGCGGACTAACTTCGTGGCCGGGATCTCGTCCGGCCGCCGTCGTCCCCTCCCCGCTGCCGGTGGGTGGGAATAAAGCCCGGAACCGGCCGGTTCACGACCTCGTGAGCGGAACAGGTGTACAGACCAGACGTCCGGCGAGGAGCGAGAACTCCGTGGGCGTGCTCTTCGGCATCGGCGCCTACGGTTTGTGGGGTCTGCTTCCGCTGTACTTCCTCGTCCTGGCGCCGGCGGGCCCGGTCGAGATCGTGGCCAACCGCGTGGTCTGGTCCCTGATCTTCTGTGCGCTCCTGCTGACGGCCCTGCGGTCCTGGCGGCCGGTGCTCACGGCCCTTCGCACGCCGCGCATCGTCGGCACACTGGCCGTCGCAGCGCTGCTCATCGCCGTCAACTGGCTGGTCTACACCTACGGGGTCACCACGGGACAGGCCATCGAGGCCTCCCTCGGCTACTTCATCAATCCCATCGTCTCCGTCCTGCTGGGCGTGATCGTGCTCCGCGAGAAGCTCCGGCCCCTGCAGTGGACCGCGATCGGCATGGGCGTCCTCGCCGTGATCGTCCTGGCCGTCGGGTACGGCGCCGTCCCGTGGATCGCCCTCACCCTGGCCTTCTCGTTCGGCCTGTACGGATTCGTCAAGAAGAAGGTCGGCTCGCGCGTCGACGCCGTGACCAGCCTCAGCATCGAGACGGTGGTCCTCGCGCCGATCGCCGCGGGTGTCATGATCTGGCTCGACGCGACGGGCGCGGCGACCCTCACGACCGAGGGCACCGCCCACTTCTGGATCATGGTCGCCTCGGGCGTCATCACCGCGGTGCCCCTGATCTTCTTCGGCGCCGCCGCCCGCCGCCTGCCGCTGACCACGATCGGGCTCCTGCAGTACCTCGCCCCCGTGCTCCAGTTCCTGCTCGCACTGCTGGTCCTCGGTGAGGACATGCCCTTCGAACGATGGATCGGCTTCGGCCTCGTCTGGGTGGGCCTCGTCCTCCTCACCGTGGACATGCTGAGGACCGTGCGCCGCCAGCCGCGGCGGGCGGGAGCACCCGAACCGGCGGTGACGGTGGCCTGACGGCGCCCTGCTCCCGGATTCCACCCCGGGAACCGGCATCGGCGGGTCCGGAGCGCCC
>NZ_CP024915.1:2024844-2029127 GCF_002953615.1 Arthrobacter agilis
TGGACGTAGGACCACGGCTTGTTCTTGTTCTTGCGCTCGAGCTCGACGACGGACAGTCCGTGCGCCGCCTTGCCGATGCCGCGGACCTCGGCGGCGGGCAGGGTCGGCGGAACCATGATGGTCTCGTTCGTGTACTCGTGGTTGGCGAAGAGCACCGCACGGCGGCCCTTGCTGCCCTCGACCTCGAGGATGTCCGTGTAGTCGCAGTTGTACCCGAACTGCAGGGCCTGCGCGGCGGCGGTCTGGTTCTCGGCGTCGAATGCAGGAGACGCGCTGAACAGCGGATCGCCCCAGCGGATGACCGGCTTCCAGCCGTAGCCCTGCGGCACCGTCATGTCGTCGACCAGGGCATCGACGGGCGCGATGGCGTCGAACGGCAGGTTGCTCTTGAGGTAGCCCTTGCCGGGCGGTGGCGCGGCCTGGGCCGAGCCCGCTCCGGTCTGCATACCGACGAGGAGCGTCAGCGCACCTGCGGCACCGGCACCGAGTGCGCTCCGGCGCGAGAACTCACTCGAGACGATGTCCCGGAAGTAGTTGTTGGCGGAGGTGTTGCAGACGGCGTCGGAACACGCATTGTCACACTTGAGTGCGCAGGTGACGGCACTGCGCTTCCCCTTGGTGTGGCCGAGCATGGGCAGCAGGCGGCGCGTGGTTTCAGTCATGGGTGGTACCTCTTCCAGGGGCGAACGGGTTCGCCTCCACCCTTCCGAGGACACCTGAACATCCATGGTGCGAGCCGATGAACGCCGGGTGAACGGCGATCGAACAGGCATCCCCCGCCCGGGTGGCTGCTCAGCCGGCCGGCAGGCCCATCTCCTGGAAGGCTCCGTCCAGATGCAGCGGGAGTGTCCGGCCCAGCTGCCGTTCCCGGGCGGCCTGCATGAAGGCGTCGAACAGCGCTGTCTCGGTGGGGCTCTGTTCGGGGTGCCACTGGACCCCGATGCAGAAACGGTTCTGCGGGAGTTCGATCGCCTCGATGACGCCGTCGTCGCTCCACGCCGCAGCCTGCAGGCCGAGCCCCAGCCGGTCCACGGCCTGGTGGTGGGAGACGGGCACCGCCTCGACGCGCGTGCCGCCCATCACCCGGGCGACGTGCGAACCGGGGCGGAGGTCCACGGGGATGGCGTTGAAGCGGTGGTCCCCCAGCTGGTACGTTCCCTCGCCCACGAGGTCGGGCAGGTGCTGGTGCAGTGAACCCCCGAGCGCCACGTTGAGCATCTGCTCGCCACGGCAGATCCCCAGCAGGGGCAGGTCGGTCCGGACCGCCTCCCGCACCACGGCGGAGTCCCACGCGTCACGCAGGAGGTGCGGACGATCGGTCTCGGCGTGCGGTTCGGCGCCGTAGCGTGCTGGGTCGATGTCCCAGCCGCCGACCACGATCACGCCGTCGAGCCTCGGCAGCAGGTGCTCGAGCACACCGCCGTCGGTCCCCTGCGGAGGGAGCAGCACCGGGATGGCGCCGGCGGCGAGTACGGGCGCGAGATAGTTCTGGGGCAGGAATGCCGCCTCGATCGTTCCGCAACCCTCTGTCACGGCGGAATCGAGGTAGGACGTCAGCCCGACGACGGGGCGCGGCAGGGAGTCCGAAGTTGTCAAGGTTTTGTTCCTCTCACAAGACCATTGACGATCTAACCTAGCCCGCTCGTGTTGTGCCCGTATTTCCGCCGTGTGATTTTCGCGTGTCGTCCTGTCAGCCGCGGGATTCCCGCGATCCGTCGGCCAGGAGGGCGTAGGCCCTGTCCAGGCGTTCCAGCCACCACTGCCTCCTGTCGGGGGCGGCGGCGAACCTGTGCAGCTTCTCCTCGGAGACCTCGACCTCCCGTACCCCGATCCGCCCCAGGTGCGGCACCAGGGGGGCGTCGGTGACGTCACCGGCCATGAGCGACACGGTCGCGAGGCCGCAGGCATAGGGGAGGTCCGGCAGCGCGGCCGCCAGGGCCACGCCGGCCCGGATCCCGACGGAGGTGTCCAGGGCGGAACTGATGACGGCGGGCAGGCCCGCCCGTCCGATGATGTCGAGAGCACGCCGGACCCCGCCGAGCGGCGGGGCCTTGATGACCAGGATGTCGGCCGCGTCCTCGCGGGCGACGCGCAGCGGATCGTCCTGCCGGCGGACGCTCTCGTCGGCGGCCACCAGCACCCGGTGTCCGCGGCGGCGCAGTTCGAACCGCACGGTCCGCAGGCCTGCGATGTCCGGAACGGGCTGTTCCACGTACTGCAGGTCGAAGCGGGCCAGCGCGTCGAGCGCGGCCAGGGCTTCCCCGACGTCCCAGCCACCGTTGGCATCCACCTTGATCCCGGCCTCCGGGAGGAGCCTGCGCACCTCCGCGACGCGGGCGACGTCGGCCGCGAGATCCTGCCCCTTCTCAGCGACCTTCACCTTGACGGCGTCCACCGCTCCGAAGCGGGAGAGCACGCCTTCCACGGCGTCCGGTCCGACCGCCGGCACCGTGGCATTGACCGGCACCGACGTCCGGAGGGGTTCGGGGAAGCCGTGCCAGGCCGCCTCGATCGCGGACGCGAGCCACGGGGCGGACTCGGCGTCGTCGTACTCGGGGAAAGGGCAGAATTCGCCCCATCCCGCCGGCCCCCGCACCAGGAGCGCCTCACGCTGGAGGACGCCCCGGAACTTCACCCGCATGGGCACCGAGACCACGCGCGCCGACCCGGCCACCTCCGCCGGACCGGGCAGCGGCAGCGGCGACGTCGGAGGCGTCGGCAGGGCAGGCGGTGGGGTAGGCGGTGGGGTAGGCGGAGGGGTGCGCACGACCTCAGGGTACGGGAGGTACGGTCCCGGCCGGAGGTCACGGGACGGTTACGGGACTCGCAGGATCATGTGGAACGATTGGGTCGATGACGTCGCAGCGAACCTCTACCGGGCAGGCACGGGCAGCACGCTCACCGCTGCTGTTCGTGCTGGCCGCCGTGGCGTGCGCGAGCGCGCTGGGCTGGACCTACTGGGCGTTCGTGCGCACCACCACGGGCCAGTTCGCCGACGAGTCCGCGTGGCGCGAGGCCGGAGTCGCGGCGCCGGACACCCAGGGTCCCTTCCTGCGCTTCCTGGACACGCTGCCCACCATCTCGGTGATCGTCGCAGCCGCCGCCATCCTCTTCGTCGCCCTGAGGCGTCGGAGGTATGCGGCCGCGCTCATCGCCGTCGCCGTGATCCTGGCATCGAACCTGACCACGCAGCTCCTGAAGAACGTCGTGTTCGACCGGCCGGACCGCGGCGTCGCGACGCTCGCCTTCAATTCATTACCGTCAGGGCATACGACGCTGGCGGCGTCCGCGGCCGCGGCCGTGTTCGTCATCGCGACACCGCGCTGGCGTCCCTTCGCCGCAGCGGCGGGCGGGTCGTACTCCGTCCTCGCCGGGGCGGCCACCTTCATCAACCTCTGGCACCGGCCCGCCGATGTGGTGGCGGCGCTCCTCGTCGTCGGGACGTGGACCCTGGTCGGCGGGCTGATCATCATGCGGACCGGCGACACCTGGAACAACTGGCAGGGGTTCGGCGCGCACTGGGGGTCGGCCCGCAGCTGGCTCGCGGCGTGCTGGGTGCTCGGGCTCGGGAGCCTCGCGCTGTCGGCGGCCCTGTACTTCTCCGTGCAGGCGATCGGGCCGGCACCCGAACCCGGCACGGCGAACGTACCCCTGTTCTTCTGGTGGGGGCTCGCCTGGATCGTCGGCGTCGGATTCACGCTCTCGGCCGCCGCGGGATGGCTCTTCGCGGCGCAGGCCCGGGTGACGGCACAGCAGCAGGCGTAGCACCCCGCCGACTCCTCCGCATCCCCTTTCCTCCGCCATCGGACCGTTGATGCGCCGCCGCGACGGTGCAACGCTGGCCGGACCAGCGACGAAGGAGGCGGACGATGAAAGCCATGGTGTACCGCGGGCCCTACAAGGTCCGGGTCGAGGAGAAACCCATGCCGAGGATCGAGCACCCGAACGACGCCATCGTCCGGGTCACCACGGCTGCGATCTGCGGGTCGGACCTGCACCTCTACCACGGCATGATGCCGGACACCCGCGTGGGCACCACGTTCGGGCACGAGTTCATCGGCGTCGTCGAGGAGGTGGGGCCCTCCGTCCGGAACCTCACGCGCGGCGACCGCGTCATGGTCCCCTTCAACGTCTACTGCGGGTCCTGCTACTTCTGCGCGCGCGGCCTGTACTCGAACTGCCACAACGTGAACCCGAACGCGACGGCGGTGGGCGGCATCTACGGCTACTCGCACACCACCGGCGGGTACGACGGCGGGCAGGCGGAGTTCGTGCGCGTGCCC
>NZ_CP024915.1:2029360-2037411 GCF_002953615.1 Arthrobacter agilis
GCGACGACGGCCTGGATCCGGAAGAGGGTGCCCCCGCCGATTCCTGCCGGTGCAGCCTGCTGGAACCCTGGTGCGAGTTGGAAATGGATGACGGCGCTGACGATCAGACCGACACCGGCCAGGGTGCGTAGGGCGATCATCGGCAGGCGACGTCGCGCCGATCCCCCGGTGGTGGACTCCTGCCGCCTGGAGGGTGCACCTCGCCTGTTGCCGGACGGAGCTCCTGTCCCGCTCATCCGACGACCAGGGTTCCGGACATCGCGGGGTGGTAGACACAGATGACCGCGTACTCGCCGGCTTCGTCGGGTGCGGTGAACGTCGCCGTCTCACCGGCGGCGAGATCGACGTCGAATCCGCCGTCGTCCTTCGCCGTGACCGTGTGCGGGGCGTCGTCCTCGTTGACGACGGTCACCGTGGTGCCGGGGGCGATGGCCTCGGGCATCACGTATTCGAAGTCCGCGATGGTGATCGTCGCTCCTTCGGTGGGCACAGTGTCCGCCGAGCCGGCGGGCGTCGGACCTGTGGCGGCCGGTGGTGCGGGCGCTGCGGCCTCGCTCGATGCGCCGGCCGCCGCCGTGGCGCGGGGCTCGGCGTCGGAGCCGCAGGCGGTGACGCCGATGAGCGCAGCGGCGACCATCAGGACCGACAGTCGGTGATGTGCTTTCATGGCATTTTTCCCAGTCGAAGGGGTGGGCTGTCCAGGCAGAGGGGACGTGGTCGTGGCGGGAGGCGGGAGGGACAGAAGTCGCCGGCAGCTCCGGGCCGGTTCTGCGAAGGAGAACCCGCAGCGGATGAGCTGCCCGACGACTTCCGGCACCCGGCGGCCCCGCTGTCGCGAGGTGCCGCCGTCACCGCGGAGGATCTACTGGATCATCGTCCCGTCGGGAGCGACGACGTACCAGACGTCTCCGACAGCCTGTCCATTGGTGTCACCAGCGGCCAGGTCCTTGTTGAAGTAGTAGATCGGCATGCCGTTGATGGTCATCTGCAGTTCGCCCTCCGGGGTCTCGATGGTGCCGACGTCACCGGTGACACCCTCCACCTCCGGAGTGTCGGTCTCGCTGATCACCGGCGGCCAGGCGACGAGGCAGTCATCCGTACAGGCGCTGACCCCCGACTCGGCGACATCCTTGGTGAAGTAGTAGACCGACATGCCGTCGGCGTCGACCACGATCTCACCCAGGTCACTCGTGGCCACGCCCAGCGTCGTCGGGCCGGTCGCCGCAGGCGCGCTGGCCGTTGCCTCGGTCGTCTCCGCCGCCTCCGTGGTCTCCGCCGCCTCGGGGGTCTCTGCCGGCGCCTCCGTGATTTCTGCCGCCACTGATTCGGTGGCTTCCTGGGCGGACCCGGAGCAACCGGTGAGAGCCAGCATGGTCAGGGCGACCCCGGCCAATGAAGTGGAAAGTTTCCTACCCATGAGTTCGATCCTCCTGATCATCCCGGCGGGGCCGGGCCCGATGGAGATGTCCTACTGCCACCCCCACTCAGGAGAACACTGCAACTCCATTCTTGGATAAACCTTTGGACGCCTCTGTCAAGCGGAAGCCCGATGAGCGTCGAGCTCCCAGCATGCATTTCGCCGTGCCAGGGATTCCGATGCTGGGATGTCTCTTCTTGTCGGGCGGATGAGCGAATGCGGATCGATCGCAACCGCATTCCAAGGTTCTTGCACGACGAGGACCGCGCAGCCCTCCACGTCCCGTGCCGGTCGGGATGACGACTGCCTGCTACTCGCCCCGGTGGTGGCCCTCCCCCAGGGACAGCCCGGGTCCGCCCGGCACCTGCAGGGTCAGATCGATGGCTCGATCCGGCAGCTCGAACACGAGAACGGCGTCGATGGTCTCGCCCTGTCGAGCCGTCGAAGGAGCGGGAGAGGACCAGACCGCTTCCCAGGTCTCCGCGCCGAGCGCAGAGACGGTGTACCGGGACGGGTCGAAGGACAGCCCGTCCTCCTCCATCGCCGTCAGCTCCAGCAGGATCCGGACACGATGACTCCCGTCAGTGGCCGGCTCAGCGAGCGCAGCGGACGGTGACGGAGGTGACCAGCCGTCGACCTCGGTCGGTAGGACTCCCTGGATGCGCCCCAGACCACCATCGACGGTGGCCGATGCGCCCAACAGGGCCGGAGGCGTCCGCGGAGCAGCCATCAGAACACTCCCGACCACCGCCCCCACAAGCAGGAGCAGGGCGACCGGCATGAGAAACCTGATGCGCCGGCGCGATGACGGGGAACGGGGCGGTGAGGCAGGACCGTGCAGCGGCGCGGGGCGGGACCGGGTTGTGGATACCATGCCCGCCAGTCTTCATCGGACTCCTAGGGAATCCCTAGGAATCGGCATTCCCCCTATCCGTCGGAGAGGACAGGCGACCCACCCGGGGTCCGACCTCGGCACGGATCGGGAAGGGGGCCAGCAGTATTTCCCCAAGGTGGTCGACCTAGCTTGTGTCCACGAGTGAACCCCTTACTCACGCAACGAGGATCAGTGAGGCCGTCATGAAATCTGCATTCCACGAAAAGGGACAGCCGAAGTCCCGCGTCCAGCATTACGGGCGGACCGCGGTTGTCGCGACGGTTTCCGCCGTCCTCGGCACCACGTCCCTTCTGGCGGTCCCCGCCGCCAACGCGGCCGTCCCGACCTTCCCGGACAACGTCGTGGTCTTCCCCGACCGTGATTTCGTCACCATCGAGGGCTACCAGGACTACGTAGGACAGACCGCCACGGTGGAGGTCCGCCGGCCCGGCGTCGGCATCGTAGGCTCCGCGAAGAGCGTCGTCGCCGCCGGTGACGTGGCTTTCGAGATCAACCACCCCGGCGGGGTGTGCTGGGGCGCGGGGACCGGACTCAATGTCACCCCTGACATCCTGCCCGGCGACAACGTCTCCATCACGTTCGCCGGCACCGAGGCAGGAACCACCACGGTCCAGGACGCCTTCGTCACGTCCGACTCCACCCTGGAAGGCAACACCCTGACCGTTCGGGGCCACGTCGGGTCGGGCGTCAACACGAGCCAGATGGAACAGCGGATCGTCGAGCCCGCGCTGAAGGACACCCCGGTCGGGCGCCGCGATGTCCGTGCGGCCCCGGGAGAACTCGCCCAGGAGGACGGCTACCAGTCCCGCCTCCAGTTCGGGCTGGACGGCCCGGACACCTTCACCGCCACCTACATCTTCGCCGACCGGGCGACGGCCGAGATCGCGGGAGACGCCGGCGGCGAGCGCGCGATGTCCTGGCAGGTGGAGGACGCCGACGCCAACCGGCAGGGCCTGACCATCGCCGAGTTCGGCGAGCTCGGCGGCCCCGGGATGGGCGGCTGCCCGAACGGACCCCTGCAGTCGGGCCCTGCAGGACCCACCAGCATCATCGCTGCGAAGGTCAGTGGCGACGTCAAGGTGAACTGGACCCCCGCTCAGGCCGTCCCCGGCACGCCGGCCATCACCGGTTACCGCGTCACAGCGGTCGCCAAGACCGTGTCCGGGAGCGAGCAGGTCGAATCCGGTGTGCGCATCAGCAACCCGAAGGCCTCCAGCACGATCATCCGGGGCCTGAAGGCCGATGAGGAGTACGACGTCTACGTGACGTCCGTCAGCAGCGTCGGCGAGACCTTCCCGGCCAGCCACGCCATCCCGGCAGAGGACACCGACGCTCCGACCGTGACGGCCACGCCCAATGGTGGGACCTTCCCGACCGCGCAGAAGGTCACCCTGACAGCCAGTGAAGCAGCCAGCGACATCTACTACACCCTGGACGGCACGGACCCCGTCTCCGGCGGCGTCAACGCCCCCCACGCGCTCCTGTACACCGACCCGATCGACGTCGCCCGCACCAGCACCGTCACGTTCGCCGCGATCGATCCCTCCGGGAACGTCTCCGAGAACGGGAACGTCACCTTCACCATCACCGACGATCCCGTACCGGCCGCTCCGGTCTTCACCGCAGCGCCGAAGGCAGGGCAGGGAACAGCGGAAGTGTCCTGGGCAGCACCCGACGCCGGGGCACCGGGACTCACCATCGACGGCTACTCGGTCCAGGCCTACACCGCCGACGGTGTAGCCTTCGGCGCTCCCAGGACGGTCGCCGGGACGGTCACCACACTGGTCTACGACGGGCTGAACGGCGACACCGCCTACCAGTTCACCGTCAGGGCCACGAACATCAACGGCACCGGACCGGAATCGGCCAAGAGTGAGCCGGTCACCGTGCAGGGCGCCCTGGTCGCCAACGCCGGACCGGATCAGACCGTCGCACGAGGCACCAGCGCCACGGCCGTCACCCTGGACGGCACCGGCTCCACCGCCACCGGCGCGACCTACCTCTGGGAGCAGGTCCTCACCGGACCCACCGATCCGGACAAGGTCACCCTGGACGCCGGCACGACCCTGAAGCCGACGTTCAGCCTGCCGGTCTACCGGACGCCGATGACCAACAAGCCGCTCACGTTCAAGCTGACGGTCACGGCGGGCGGAAGCACCAGGACCGACGAGGTCAAGGTGACTCCCGTTCCGGACAGGGTCACCATCGGCCTGGCCCAATGGAAGACGGGCGACCTGCGCATCGGAGGCACGAGCAACGTCGTCGGCGGGACGATCACCGTCCGGGTCGGCGGCCCCACCGGCCGGATCCTGGGGACAGCCCCTGTCACCGCTGCAGTCGCTCCGGAGACCGGTGGCGTCTACAGCCTGCGGCTGCGCAATGCCGCTGCAGGCACCACGAACCCGGGCAGCGTGTGGATCGAGTCCACGGTGGGAGGTACCGCCGGTCCGACGACCGTCGCGAACAGGTAGACCGGTGGGATAGACCATCGACCGTCCACCACCGGGGTCCGGTTGCTCCCGCAGTCTGCGGGCAGCAGCCGGACCCCGGTGCGTCGTCCTCGAGGTGGCGCCCGAAGGTTCCCAGACTGCGAGCGCGGAGCGGACCGGCACGACCTCCGCCACGAAGGTCGGAGGACCCTTGCCGCCGGCCCCCACTGCAACGACCGTCCGGGGCGGGTGCACCGTGAGGAGGCCTGGATCCGGCAACGGGCCGGACGATCACGGGAGGCACCGGGGCGCCCGGCCGGGAAACCACCAGCCCGGCACAGAGGCACGGGCGGGACAGGCACCTCTGGGTCGAACGGTCGGGAGCGGGAGTCAGGTGGCCGGCAGCCGGGCCGCGCCTTGGCTCGGGGATCTGGCGGGACGCCTGCGCGCGCGGCGGACTCCCGGCGCCGTTCCACCGAATGCCGCGGTGACGCAGGTTCCGACCCCGAGCGTCGAGGTGATGTCGAGGGAGCCGCCCGCCTGCCGGATGGTGTCGCCGAGGATCCTCAGCCCGAAGTGGCCTTCCGGGCGGGCCTCGTCCGTATCGAAGCCGACTCCGTCGTCCGACACCGTGATCTCTGTCCGCTGGCTGGACTGCCGGATCCGGATCTCCACCGATTGTGCCGAGGAATGCCTGGTCGCGTTGACCAGGGCTTCGCGCGCGACCCGGTAGACCAGGACCGTCTGATCCCGGTCCAGCACCAGCTCGTCCGGGATCTCGACCAGAAAGGCGATCCCGCGCTCCACCAGGGGCGTCTCCAGCCTCATGAGGGAGGCCTTCAGCCCCAGTTCTTCGAGGTCCGGCGGGTAGAGTTCCGTGGTCATGGCACGTAGGAGACGGACGTCGTTCTGCAGCATGGTGCGGGCGTTCGTGAAGACGGGGCCCATCGACGGCGGGCCCCGGCGTTCCTCCGATTCCAGGGCGTACGCGAGTCCGGACAGGTCCTGGATCACTTCGTCGTGGAGTTCACTGGCGATCTGCCGGCGCTCCTGGTCGGAGGCCTCTATCGCGCAGCGCAGCAACGCGGTGCGCGTCCCCTGGTGGTCCTGGATCCTGCGGGCCAGGCGCACGGCCGGGATGAGTTGCGCCAGTTGCAGGACCGCCAGGGACAGCAGGGTCGGCGGGATCATCCCCATGAGCACTGCGTACTGCTCACGGCGCACCGCCTCCCCGGAGGAGTAGGTCTCGAAGATCATCGGGTCACCGGTCTGCGAGGTCGAGCGCACATAGACCTCCACGAGTTCACCCGAACCGTCCTCGAACTCGTTCTCCTCCCCGGTCTGGGATTCCAGCGTGGCAGTCGCCGGCCCGCCGTCGAGCAGCAGGCGTGCCCATTCCTCCTGCTCGAAATCCCGTCCGATGAGCGATTCGGCGTCCGAGTAGACAACCCTGCCCTGCTCGTCCCACACCTTGATCCTCGTCACATTGCCATTGGCAAGCCAGGGCGCCAGTCGCCGGTCGAGCCGTTCCAGCGCGACGGGATCCCGGGCGAGGAGCTCACGGGTGATCAGGGGCCCGACCACGTTGTCGGCCAGACGCTGGGTCATGTCCCGGGCATTCATGAGAGCGTGGCGTTCCGCCTCGGCACGGATCCAGAAGGCCACGGGGGTCGCGACGAGGACGAGCGCCAGGAAGCCGACCGTGAGGAAGCGCGCGACGGCGGACTGCACCTCGCGTCGTTCGACGACGCCAGGGGCTCTCGTCCCGTCGTCGTCGGCCCTGCCGGGGCGGAGCACGCGCACGGCTTCGGGTGCCCGGCTATTTACCGGCGGAATCCGGGGCGGAGCCCGTCATGCTGCCGAGCCGCGCCACCAGCGACGGGTGCACGATCATGTTGCCCGGGCGGGCATGCTGCAGGGTGTCGAGCATGACTCCCAGGGCGCCGTCCTTCGGCAGGAACCCGCAGATTCCCATGCGGGCGGCTTCGCGCAGCGCTTCCTGTGACGGGTTGCCCGTCAGCATGACGATCCGTGCCTCCGGTGTTTCGGCGAGGATGCGCTCGGCTGCGTTGAGTCCGGAGCCGTCCGCGAGGTACAGGTCCATGACGACGACGTCGGGCCGCAGTTCCCGGAACATCGACGCAGCCGAATCCACCGATGTCGCAGCCCCCACGCTCGTGAGGTCGGGTTCGCGGTCCAACGCACCCGCCAGCAGGTCCGAGAAGGTCGTGTGATCGTCGACGATGAGGATCCGCAGGCGTCCCGTCTCCTGCCGGGTGGCCGGCGGTGCGTCGGGGTGGTTCTCCGTCGTCGGATGGACGGGTGCAGGGCGTGCCGGCGGCCCGCCGGACGGCGCAGTGCTCGTCAGCAGCCTGGCGTGTGCCTCCTTGAGGAGTCCCGTGGGTGCGCAGCCCAGTTCCTCGTCCATGATCCGGCGGCATCGATCGAAGGCCCGCAACGCTTCCGTGTTCTCCCCGTTCTGCTCCAGAGCCAGGACCAGCGTGGTCCATGCCCGTTCGTTGAGGGAGTCCTCCCGTGCGGCGGCACCGCTCCAGGCGATCGCCTTGCCCACCTCGCCCACGAGGAGCGCCGACTCCGCGGCCAGCACGCGGGCACGGCCCACCCGCTCCGCATGCAGGGCCCGCTCCTCTTCGGCCCAGCCCGGCAGCAGCTCGTCCCCGAGCAGCGGAGAGGCTGCCAGTTCGAGGGCTTCGGTGAGCAGTTCCAGCGCTGCATGGGGCGCTGCCACGGCGGCCTGCTCGGTCAGCGTCGTGAAGCGCTCCAGATCGAGGTCCACCATCGTCCGGTCGATCACGTAGCCGCCCGTGACCGTCCGCAGGGGACCCGTCCGGCCGGCTCCTGGCTGCAGGCGCCGTCGGAGGACGCTGACATAGCTCTCGAGGGTCGGCAGGGCGACGGCCGGATGATTGCCGTTCCACAGCAGATCGATGATGCGGGTCTTCGACACCGCCGATCCGAAGTTGAGCAGGAGGATCTCGAGCACCTGACGGGGCTTGGGGCCACCGAGATCGCCTGCCGTGAGCTCTACGTCTCCGCGGCGGATGGTCAGGGGGCCCAGCACCGAGATCTCGAGCGTGGGCGACTCTGCGGCGGCCTCCGGAACGTGATTGGAAACGCCTGCTTCCTTCGCCAGCTCCAAGGTGATCACAATGTCCTCCCCCAGCTCGTTGAGTACTATGCCTCCATTGAAGGGGAGGGAGAACCGGGCCGACACGAGTGGTGGCTACGCATTACTCGGGTCCGGCTACCCGCATTCGGAGTGATCGCCGGCGGTCGCACGTCCCGGCGT
>NZ_CP024915.1:2037650-2042928 GCF_002953615.1 Arthrobacter agilis
TGTTGAGGTCGCTCAGGATCCGGGGGGCGGATCCGTTGTCGAAGGCGTCGTCGTCGACCTGTACGTGCGCGGTGAGTGCGGGCAGGCCCGAGGTGATGGTCCAGGCGTGCAGATCCTCCACCAGCACCACGCCCGGGACCTCCTCCATGTGTCGGCGCACTTCGGCCAGGTCGGTGTCACTGGGGGTTGCCTCCAGCAGGACGAGCACCACGGCTTTGAGCAGGCCGTATGCGCGCGGGAGGATCAGCAGGCCGATGGCGATGCCGGCCAGTCCGTCCGCCGCCAGGAACCCGGTGGACCAGATGACCAGGGCGGCGACGATCACCGCGGCGGAGCCCAGCAGGTCACCCAGCACTTCGAGGTAGGCGCCGCGGACATTAAGGCTCTCCTTCCGCCCGCCTGTCAGCAGGCGCAGGGCGACGATGTTCGCGACCAAACCGAGTGCGGCTGCCACCAGCATGACCGGTGCGTCGACGTCGGCCGGGCCCAGGGCCCGCCTGGTTCCCTCGATGAGCATCAGGACCCCGATGACAGCGACGACCAGGCCATTCACGAGGGCGGCGAGGATCTCCACGCGCTTCCACCCGAAGGTGCGGCGCTCGGTCCCGGGTCGGGCCGCCAGGCCCGTGGCGACGATCGCGATCGCCAGACCCGCCGAGTCACTGAGCATGTGTCCGGCATCGGCCAGCAGTGACACCGATCCGGACGCGAGTGCGCCGACGACCTCGATCAGCATCACCGATACGCTGATGGCGAGTGCCCCGATCAGCCGTCGCCGGTGGGATCCGCCGGCGGTGGGAGCAGTGCCGATCCCGTGGCTGTGGCCGTGGCTGTGGCTCATCGCCCACCGCCCGGCAGGCGGGCGGAGTCCCGGTCCGTCCCTGATGCCGCATGGTGGTCGAGCGGATCCTGGTCCGGTCCGTGCGGATCGATCAGGCGTTCGCCGGCGTGCAGGAGTTCATCGAGGCCGGAGGTGGCCAGCCGGTACAGGGTGGCACGACCGTCAGGGGCCGCCTCGACGAGGCCGGCACCCTTGAGGACCGCCAGATGGGCCGACACCGTGGACTGGGCCAGGCCGAGATGCGCGGAGAGCTCGCCCACCCGGTGCGGGCCGTCCGCCAGGCAGTGCACCAGGGACAGCCGGGCAGGCTCGGCCAGCGCACGGAACAACCGCGCGACCGCGTCATGCTGGTGCAGATCGTAATTCATCGCCATCCAACGATTATATCGGTATCGATCGATCGGAAGAAAGCGTCGGGTCCGTCTGCAGCCGCGACGGCCGGGATGGTCGGAGGTCCGCCTGTCCCGTGCCGGAGCGCTTTGCTCCACGCCGGAAGCCGACTACTCCTGCGACGGTTCCGCACCCTCGGCGGTCGTCCGGGCATACGATTCCGAGACCCGGCGGTAGACAGGGGTCAGGAACGCCAGCACCGCGGCCGCGATGATGATGATCCCCGCCACCAGGAACACGAGGGCGATGCCCCGGGAGGTGCCCTCGCCCAGCAGGGGGGCGAGGTGCGAGCCGCCCTCGGGCGATCGTGCATAGGGGATGATCCAGAACTGCGCGATCGGCGCGATCAGGAACGCGGTGACGGGCGCTGCCGCGGATTCGAACGCCATGGCGAATCCGAATACACGCCCCTGCCGCTGCAGGGGGACCACCCGCTGGATGACCGTCTGCTCGGCGGCCTCCACGAAGGGGACCAGGACGAGGTAGAGCCAGATGCCGGCGACGTACAGCCACGCCCACTCGCGCACCGTGAAGGCCGCACCGACGATGCCCATCAGGACGACGGCGATGAGCATGGTGCGCAGCGGGTTGGCTCCGAGGCCGAACTTGCCGATCAGGGCGCCGCCCACCAGGAACCCGGTGGCGCCGACCGCGAACCAGGTCCCCCACAGCTCCACGGGGAACAGCTCCAGCCCGTAGGGGTCCATCAGGGCCATGTAGACGCCGCCCACGAAGTTGTTGAACGTGGAGAAGAGGATCAGCGCGAACAGTCCGGAGATGGCCAGGACGGCAGCGAAGGAGCCACGCAGGTCGAAGCCGCCGTGGGCGTCCGTCGCGGCCGCGCGCACCTCTTCGGGCATGCGCAGCGTGAGCAGGTGCGCGAATGCGAGAGCCGTGAGCACAAGGGCGACGACGATGGTCCAGCCCATGCCGATCAGCCCGACCGACAACCCGGAGAGCACCGAGGTCACGATGAACATGAGTCCCTGCACCATGCCCACCAGCCCGTTGGCGTTGGCCCGCCGGTCCGGTTCGATGAGGATGGTGACCGTGGTGGCGAGGGCGATGTTCCGCATGTTCTCGACGACGGCACCGATCAGGATGATCAGGGTGAAGGCCCAGAACCACGGCTGTCGTAGATCCAGCAGGGTGGCGGCGGGCGTCAGCAGGAACATCCCTCCGGACAGCACGAACATCACCAGCGTGAAGCCGGCGGCGAAGCGCATCACGGCCAGCTTGCGGTAGCGGTCCACGAAGGTGCCGAAGCTGATGCTGGAGAGGGCGATCAACAGCATGTAGGCACCGCCGATGACTCCGGTGGCGATCACGTTGCGGGTCTGCAGGTAGGCCCAGAACGTGAGGGCGAACCACAGGTAACTCGTCGTGATGTTCGCGACCCCGGTGTTCACCAGGATGCGCAGAAAGGTGCGGGACCGCTCCGCCGGACTGCGGACGGACGTGTGGAGCGACTCGCTGTCGGGCCGGTCCTCGGAGTCGCCGGGCTGCCGGAAAGGGACGGCGACGTCCTCGGAGAGGCCCGTGCTGCCATGCGGAACCGCAGCGGCCCCCGGCGGGACCGGTTCCTGCCCGGTCATGCGCCCCAGTGTACTGAGAATGAACCGGGACGGGAACGCTTGCCGCAGGGCAGGATGGACGTATCGGGACGACGAAGGAGGACCGTGCTGTGGCGCCGAATGCCCCGGAGCAGCATCCCGTCCTTCTGCGATATCCCCTCCGGGGCCTCCTCCTGGTCCGCAACAGCCCGGCCCGAAGGGTACCCAGTCACGGCACCGATCGGATGGGGACCACCTACGCCATCGACCTCGTGCCCGTCGATGCTCGCCACCGTACGGCCCGTTGGGGCTGGCGCGCGCTCGTCGCGACGGAACCGCCGGAGGACTTCTTCGGGTTCGGGGTCCCGGTACTGGCACCCTGCACGGGCGTCGTCGTCGTCGCCCACGACGGCGAGAGTGACCACGAGGCCCGCCGGTCGCAGCTCCACCTGCTCGCCTACGCGCTGGGCCAACCGCGCCGTCTCCGGGACGGTGCGGGTGCGATCGCTGGCAATCACGTCGTCATCGCCCTCGCCGCGGGCGGCCCCTTCGTGCTCGTCGCCCATCTGCGCCAGGGTTCGCTCGCTGTCCGGCGCGGCGACCGGGTGACCGCCGGTGCCCTGGTCGGGGCGTGCGGGAACTCCGGGAACAACACACAACCGCATGTGCACGTCCAGGCGACCGACAGCATCGACTGGCCGCTCGCCCGTGGCCTGCCCATCGCCTTCGAGGGCGCCGCGGGTCCGGAACTCCCCGCCGAATACCGGATCGTCGTCGTCCCCTGAGCCGGTCATCGGTCGACGCGCGGTAGCGGGGTCAGGTGCCGAGGATCCGCGCCGCAGCCGCCTCGGACTCGAGTTGTTCCGGGGTGAGCACCGATCCGCGCAGGAATCCCGCCCCACGCAGCATCGTCCTGATGTCCTCGACGCCGTAGGGCTCGGGCCAGCGGCTGTGGGCCACGACGTGGCAGGTGGGGCACAGGGGTATGAGGTCGACGAGGGGGTCGACCTCATACCCGGCCTCGAGGTGCGCGTGCGGCGTGATGTGGTGGACCTGCATCACCGCGGGGCCCTCGATCCCGTAGACCTGTTCGGGATCCAGCCCGCACGCATGGCATACAGAACCCCGGTGGGCCATCGCGACGCGCCGCAGGTCCTGGTCCCGCTCGAACCCGTTGACCGGCACGCGTCGGACGGCCGACGCGGGCAGGGCGCCGGGGAGCGGGTCGAGGGACGCACGGTCCGGGGGGTTGGCCTCCGCCCACAGCATCCGGACGGCGAGTTCCGCCGGACCGTCGATGAATCGCACCGGGGGTTCTCCGGTGCGGAGATCCGGTAGCCGTCCGGCGACGTCGGCACATGGCACCTGGTCGCCGCGGGGCAGCAGGAGGTCGAGATCGACGTCGATCTCCACCGACCCGGCCTCCGAGCACGTCGGAGAGCGGATTGCGGCAAGGGTGCCGTGTCCGATCAGGCCGTGCTGGGCGGGACGCGCGCCCACCGCGAGCAGCCATACGTCCAGGCCCTCGACCAGGGCGGGGTCGCCCGGCACCTGCCACTCCTGCCGGACGACGCCGGTCCTCCGGACCGTTTCGACGTCCGCCGCGTAGACGCCGGTCCACCCCGGCTGCCCGGGGTCCCACCCGATGATCAGTGCCGCCATGCCATCGAGTGTGCCACGACCGGGCGCCCGGACGGGTCCGGAGGACGGCCGGGGTGGTTCGTCGGGCGTCAGGCCCGCAGCAACCAGCGGACCGCGGCGTCCCGGTCCAGGAAGAATCGGGTCTTCGTCGCCGATCTGACCATGAACGCCATGAGGACGCGGTCGACGTCGTCGTACCCGAGGATGGCGATCCGTGCTGGATGCTCGTAGGCGAGGACGAGCTCCCTCGCTGCCCAGGTGACCTCCCGAAGGGCGGAGACCTCGACCAGCAGGGGAAGACCGCCGCGGCCGGATGCGGCGATCGCCGATCCCGCGACCGTGATGTCCTCCCGGTCGATGACGATCCGCGGCTGCCAGCGCAGGCAGAGCATGAAGGGCAGGGCGGTCACCGAGAGCCGCCCCTCGCCGGTCCTGCCCGGTGCCTGGTCCGTGCATCGGGGCATCACGTGTGCATCCAAATCGGGTAACCGCCTCAGGCGACCTCGGAGCGGCAACTCACAGTACTGTCGGGGATCTCGGCCGGGCCGCTCGCCGGCGGCAGCCCGCGCAGGAGCACGCCGACCGACATGCATTCGGACCTGCATCCCGGACGGATGGGTCACGGGACGAAAGACTTTCGGATCCGTCGGCAGCGCTCCCCGACGGAGGTCAGAGGTTCCAGGCGGGCCGGCCGTCCCACACGCCATGGGCGTCGAACGTGGCGATGATGGCGCGGACTCCGGGGGCGAGGACCGGCAGGCCGTCATCGACGGCGGTCAGCGGACCGTAATGCCGCAGCTGCGCCATCTCGTTGGCGAAATGCAACGCCCTCGCATGATCGGTCGTGAGCCGA
>NZ_CP024915.1:2043028-2045286 GCF_002953615.1 Arthrobacter agilis
TCAGCACGTTCCCCGACCCGCCGGCGTCGACGGGCGGAGCGTCGTTCCCGCTGGTGGCCGACGTCGGGACGCCCGCGTCCTCCCGCAGGGCGGCCGCGGCATCCGCGACGGCCTCCCCTCCGGCGGCGGCCGGATCGGGGACCGGCGTCTCGGAACCTTCCGGACGGACCGACAGGAAGGGCGCTCCGACGTCGAGCACCTCGCCCGGCCTGCCGTGCAGCACGGCCACGGTGCCGGCGAAGGGGGACGGGACCTCGACCACGGACTTGGCGGTCTCCACCTCGGCGACGGGCTGGTCGACGGCGACGGTATCGCCCTCCGCGACGAGCCAGGACACCAGCTCCGCCTCGGTCAGGCCCTCCCCGAGATCGGGGAGCGCGAAGACGAGGAGTTGCGGGCTGACGGTCGGTGCGCTCATGTCAGTCCTCCCACTGCAGGTCATCGACGGCGTCGAGGATGCGATCGACGCTCGGCAGGTAGAAGTGCTCGAGCTTCGGCGAGGGATACGGGATGTCGAACCCCGTGACCCGCAGCACGGGTGCGGCGAGCGAGTGGAAGCAGCGTTCCTGGACCCGCGCCACGATCTCCGAGGCCACGGACGCGAAGCCCGGGGCCTCGGCGACGACGACGGCCCGTCCGGTGCGGCGGACGCTCTCGCACACCGTCTCGTCGTCGAACGGGACGATCGAGCGGAGGTCGATGACCTCGATCGACCGGCCCTCCTCGGCGGCGGCCGCGGCGGCGGCGAGGGCCGTCGGGACGGACGGACCGTAGCTGATGAGGGTCGCATCGGTACCCTGGCGGGCGACGACGGCGCGGCCGATGCGCCGGGGTGCCTCCCCGTCGTCGAACGTCCGGCGGAGTTCGGCGAGGTCCACCTCCTCCTTGGACCAGTACAGCTTCTTCGGTTCGAGGAACACCACCGGGTCCGGGGAGGCGATGGCCTCCCGCAGCATCAGGTAGGCGTCGTGCACGGTCGCGGGAGCCAGGACGGTGAGGCCGGGTGTGTGGGCGTAGTAGGCCTCGGAGGAGTCGCAGTGGTGCTCGACGCCGCCGATGCCGCCGGCGTAGGGGATCCGGATGACGATGGGCAGGCGCACCTTCCCGCGGGTGCGGTTGGGCATTTTCGCGACGTGGCTGACCACCTGCTCGAACGCCGGGTAGGCGAACGCGTCGAACTGCATCTCGACGACCGGCTTCATGCCGTTCATCGCCATGCCGACGGCCATTCCCATGATGCCCGCCTCGGCGAGCGGCGTGTCGAAGCAGCGCTCCTCCCCGAATCTCGCCGTCAGGCCGTCGGTGATGCGGAAGACCCCGCCGAGGGTGCCCACGTCCTCGCCGAACATCAGCACCGCCGGATCCGCCTCCATGGCATCCGCGAGGGCGGCATTGAGGGCCCTGGCGAAGGTCGAGGTGGTCCTGGCCGGCGGTGTGCGGACGGATCCGGCGACGTGTCCGGCGCGGTCCGCGGCGGGAGCCTCCGTGGTCTGCGTCATCGCTGGCCCCCCTGGTCCCCGGCGCCGTCGGCGGGCGCATCCGGCGCCGCGCCGCGCGCCAGTTCCTCACGCAACTGCTCGGCCTGCTCGCGCAGCTGCGATGTCTTCTCCGTGTAGACGTATTCGAAGAGCTCTGCCGGGTTCACCTCTACCTCCGTGTTGAGTCCCGTGCGGATGGCGGCGGCGATCGCGTCGGCCTGGTCGGCGAACGCCTGCTCGCCCTCGTCCGTGAGCAGGTTCAGGGCCCGCAGGTAGGTACGCATCCGCAGGATCGGATCCCTGGGCACCCAGCGTTCCACGTCGTCAGCCGACCGGTAGCGCGTGGGGTCGTCGGCGTTGGTGTGGGCCTGCATGCGGTACGTGTGGGCCTCGATCAGGGAGGGACCACCGCCGTCGCGGGCGCGGTCGACGGCGGCTCCGAGCACCGCGAGCAGGGCGGCGAGATCGTTGCCGTCCACGCGCTCCCCCGGCATCCCGTAGCCGATGGCCTTGTGCGCGAGGGAGGGGGCCACCGTCTGGTTCTTGAGCGGCACGGAGATGGCGAACTCGTTGTTCTGGATGAAGAACACCACGGGGACGTGGAACACGGCGGCGAAGTTGAGGGCCTCGTGGAAGTCGCCCTCACTGGTGGCGCCGTCGCCGCACATCGCCAGGACCACGGTGGGCTCGCCGCGCAGCTTCGCCGCGTGGGCCACCCCGACGGCGTGCAGGAGCTGGGTGGCGAGTGGTGTCGCCTGCGTCGCGACGCGGTGCTCGTGC
>NZ_CP024915.1:2045546-2052304 GCF_002953615.1 Arthrobacter agilis
CTGCCGCCCGCCGGCATCGCCGACGACGACCGCCACGCCCTCGGGCGGGGCTTCCGGAACGGCGGCGACGGTCCAGTCCGCCGGGTGGTCGAAGGACAGGCTCCCGTCCGTCGTCGTGTACGTGGTCCAGTCCCCATCGAGGGCGGGCTCGGGCGGTTCGACGGAGGGGGATGCGGACGGTTTGACGGACGGTTCGGCGGACGATGTGGGATCGGGGGACCCGGTGTCGGACGCAGGCTGCGCCTCCTGGCTGTCCGGGGCTGCGGCGTCGGAGCCGGCCTCGGGGGTGCCGCAGGAGGAGAGGACGAACGCGAGGCACAGCGCCCCTGCGGACAGTAGTGCCGGAGTTGCTGAGCGACCCATGATTACTCCTTCGTAGGTGGGTGGATCGCTCCATCCTGAGCCCGGCGCCCGTACCGGAACAGGGGTGCAACCGAACCGTGGCCGGGGACGGGCGATCGTGTCCGAACCGTGTGCGCGTCGTGATGCCGCAGTGACCGTCGGGCCCGGTGCCGGGTCGTCGACGCCGCGGACAATGCGTAGGGTCGGACCATGCAGCCCGAGAAGATCACAGCGCTCCGCCGCCGGTTCCATGCCCACGCCGAGCCCGGTTTCCTCGAGTACCGGACGGCGTCCGTGATCCTGGCGGAGCTCGCGGCGAGGGGCGTGCCGGCCACCACGGGGGCCGGGGCGATCGACGTCGGGCGCATCGCCGTGCCGCCCACCCCGACCGAGAAGGACGAGTGGGGACGGCGCGCGGTCGCTGCCGGGGCTCCGTCCGCCGACGTCGCGTACTTCCAGGAACACGGCACGGCGATCATCGCGGAGCTCGAGGGGAACCGCGACGGCCCCACCTGGGGTCTGCGGGTGGACATCGATGCCCTGCCGGTGGACGAGGAGACGGCCGCCGACCACGCGCCCGTCGCCGGCGGCTACCGCTCCACGACCCCCTTCATGCACGCGTGCGGCCACGACGGCCACGCCGCCATCGGGATCGCACTCGCCGACCGCCTGCGCGACGGGAACTTCCCCGGACGGGTCCGGATCCTCTTCCAGCCCGCCGAGGAGGGCGTCCGCGGCGCCCAGCCGATGATCGACGCCGGCGTCACCCGCGGGGTGGACCGCATGCTCGCCGTGCACCTCGGTGGAGATCTGCCCACGGGTACGGTGGTCGGCGGCGTCACGGACGCGATGGCGACCACCAAGTGGCGGGCCACGTTCGAGGGTGAGGCGGCACATGCGGCGGCCTCGCCGGAGAAGGGGCGGCACGCGCTCGCCGCCGCGGCGCAGGCCACCCTCGCGATCCTCGGTCTTCCTCGCTTCGCGGAAGCCGACACGCGCGTCAACGTCGGCACCTTCCACGCGGACGGGAGCGCCAACATCATCCCCGCCCTCGCGACGATCACCTACGAGACCCGCTCGACGTCGAACGCCGTCCTCGACGACCTCGACCGCCGCGCCGAAGCCGCCGTGCAGGGCGCGGCCGGCATGTACGGCGTGACCGCGACCACGAAGGCCTACGGCAGGGCAGCGGTGTCGCTGCCGGACGACGCACTGCTCGACGACGTCGCGCGTGCGGCCCGGGGTGTTCCCGCCATCACGGCCTACACGCCCAGCGGCGCCTCCGGAGGCGGCAGCGACGACGCCCACCTGCTCATCCGCGAGGTGCAGGAGTCCGGCGGACTCGGCACCTACATCTTCGTCGGCGCGTCCAATCCCGCCCCGCACCACCACCGCCGGTTCGACATCGACGAGGACGCCCTCGTGATCGCCGTCGACCTGCTCGAGGCCCTCTTCCGGGGCTGACGCCGCCGAGACTCTGGACCGCATGGGCCGGCAGTGCCAAGGTGGGTCCATGGTCAGCGAAGACGATGTGCGGTCCGTGTGCCTCGCCCTGCCCGGGACCTCGGAGAGGCTGAGCTGGAGCCGGCCGGCCTGGTTCGCCCGCGCCCTCTTCGCCCGCATGTGGGACGACACGGTGCTGACGGTGAAGACGGAGGAACGCCCGGCGCTGCTCGCCACCGCGCCGGAGATCTTCTTCCTCCATCCGCACCACGAACGGTACGAGGGACTCGTCCTCGTCCGCCTCGATCCCCTCGATCCCGGCGAACTGTCGGAGCTGCTCGCCGAGTCGTACCGGATCGCGAACGGACGCCGAGCCGGCCAGAACGAGCCCGATCCGGTGCGGAAGTGAAATAAGTCACCTTCCGGTAGAGGTGTTCCTTCGCAGCCCCCGCGCCATTCCGGGCGAGCAGGTGTTTTCTGTCGTGATCTGCGAGTACTTCGGATCCTTTTCCACGTAGCCGGGTGCCCGAACGGCCACGGCCTGCGTAGGGAGTCACGTGGGTCGTACTCGTGAAGCAGTCGCGGTCCGGCCGATAGCTTGACAACGGTGCTCGCTGGTGATGCCGGCGACGACGCATCCATCCCGTCCGGATGGGCGTACGACCGGGACTGCTCCACGCAGGCGCCCCGCATCCGTCTCACACCTGTCTCACTCACGTCTCACACGAGGCCGTCATCCCGTCCTGCGCGGCGGGCGGCCCAGGGGAAACCATGACCTCTCTGCAGTCCCTCCTTCAGGACTCCTTTGCCCGACGCCGCACGATGGTCATCATCGTCGCGCTCCTCCTGACGGCCCTCGTGCCGATGGCCGACACCATCCTCCCTGCGGGCTGGTCCTACGCCCTGCTGGCCGCCGGCGTCCTGCTGGTCATGGTCACCCTGCTCCTGCTCGCGCGACCCGGCGCCGCCGGCTCCGGCAGCGACCGGGTGGCGGCCGACAGCGGGGCACGGCCGGGCGCCGGCCTCCTGCTGTACCTGGCTCCGGTCATCCTTCTGAACCTGGTGTACCCGCTCGTCAGCCCGGCGATGGCCGCGGTCGAGGTGGGCGGCGTGCAGCTCACCCTCGTGGTGCTGGCCTCCTCCATCACCGTCCCGTGGCTCGCGCAGGCCGCCTGCCTTCCCGCCTACCGCGCGATCGGCGACCTGATGGCGGAACGCGACATGGCGGCCATCACCCGCCGCTTCTGCACCACCTGGCCGGCGATGTTTGTCCAGGCCGTGCCGCTCGTGGTGGTCTTCGCCGTCCCGCTCTGGCTCGCGACACGCTGGTCCTTCTCGGCCCTGGCCACCTACGCGGCCCTCTGCGCCCTCCACCTCCTCTTCGTCCAGTCCCTCATCCTCGCCAACGTCGGCGACCGGCGCGGACTCTGGGCCATCGCCTGGCTCGCCTACGCCGCGGCACTCTTCGCGGCGCCCACCGTCTGGTGGCTGCCGCCGCTGCTCGGAGCGCTCACGCAGATCGCCGCCATGGGACGGGGACTCGCGTCCATCAGCCTCACCCAGCGCCTCGGTGCCCGCGACTTCTCGACGGACCTCGTCCGCGGACTCCTGCTCGGCGCCGTCCTGTGGGCCGACAAGTTCGTCCTGTTCCTCGTCACGGGCGGGGATTTCCAGGTGGTGATCGTCTTCCTCGCGATGCTGCCCGCCGTCATCGCCTACAACTACTACTTCGTGAACCTCGCTCCACGTGTGGACGAGGCCGTCGCGACCCTCCACCGGACCATCGCCGAGGAACCGCTCACCGTCCTCGCCCTGAGGTCCAAGCGGCTGAGCCGCACGGTGGACCGCGCCATCCTGAGCACGGGCGCCGTCGGCATGGTGCTCACACTCGTCATCTCGCTGCTCCTCGAGGGCATCCAGCCCGTGAGCGTGCTCCTGGCCGTCACCGTCGGAGTCGCATCGTGGGCGTTCATGATCCTGACGCTCCTCAGCTACGAACTGGACTACATCGGCGAGAAGGTCCTTCCGCAGGTCCTGGGCGGCATCCACCTGGCACTCTGCGTGGGAGCCTTCCTGCTGGTCGGGGCGACGCAGAGCGCCGCCGGCGCGGCCCTCGCGTACGGTGCGCTCGTGGTGGCGGACCTCGTGCTCGTCGCCGTCGCCTGGGTGCTGTACAAGCGGCACTGGACCCAGCCCGAGTACACGCTGTTCTGGCGCCACGCCACGTCCTGGTAACCGTCCCCGCCACGCCTCCCTCCACCAGCCCAGCCCACAAGGAAGAGCCATGTACGTGTTCAAGACCCCGAAGGCCCGTCGCGCAGCACTCGAGCAGTCCCCGGCCGTGATCCCTCCGGCCCTGGCTGCAGGGCAGGTCCACTACGAGGACGTGGACGTGGCGATCGTCATGGAGTCCACCTACCCCTACCTCAAGGGGGGTGTCTCGGCCGTGGTCCACGACATCGTCACGCACAACCCGGACCTCACCTACGGCATCATCCACATCACGTGGGACTCGGCTTCCCCCCAGGACGATCTCTACGGCATGCCCGACAACGTGGCCTGGGTGCGCCCCGTCTACCTGAGCATGCAGGAGCACCGGCACGACTTCATGGCGGTGTCCTCCAAGGACCTCGGGATGGGGCCGGCGGAGCGCGCGGAGCTCGCGGACCGCCTGTTCGATGCCCTGTACGCGCTGTCCGAGCGGCGCGAGGTGGAGCCGCTCTGGCAGCTGATCGACGAGGGCTTCAACCCTCGCACCCGCACCTATCCGCTGTGGGCCCTCCTGGGGACGAGGGAGTTCATGGAGGCGCTCTCCGTGCGGATGCCACAGCTGGACCTGTCCCTCGCCGACTCGTTCTGGACCCTGCGGAACTTCCTCTCGCTCGCCTTCGCCATCCTCGGCGAGACCATGCCGAAGGCACGCGTCTACCACGCACACACCACGGGCTACGCCTCCCTCCTGGGGGCGGCGGCCGCCCGGGACCACGGGACGTCGTTCCTGCTGACGGAACACAACCTCTACGTGCGCGACACCGTGAACACCCTGCTGGACCGCAACATGGCGCTGTCCATCACCTCGGAGGACTACCGGACCTTCGACGTCACCCCGGAGCAGCGCGCCTGGATGGCGTGGTGGACCGAGATGGGGCACTTCTGCTACCCGAGTGCCAGCCTCATCACCTACCTCTACCCCACGGCCATCACGGAGGCGGCACGCCTCGGGACCGACATCGACAAGTCCGTCGTGGTGCCCAACGCCATGGTCATCGAGGAGTTCGAGCAGAAGTACCGGGCACGGCTCGCCGCCCAGCAGCACCTGGTCCAGAATGCAGCCACCCACACCTGGAAGCTCGTCTACATCGCCCGCGTGGTGCCGATCAAGGGCCTCCTCGACCTCCTTTCGAGCATGGATATCCTGCGCCGCGGCGGCTTCCCGAACCTCCACCTGGACGTCCTGGGCCCCACGGAACACGTGCCCGAGTACTACGAGGCCTGCCTCGCGAAGATCAAGAGCCTCGGCCTCGAGGACCACGTCACCATCCACGGGACCGTCAACGTGCGGGACATGCTCGACCAGTTCGACCTCCTCGTGCTGCCGAGCTACAACGAGGGCCAGCCGATCGTGGTGCTCGAGGCCATGGCCGCGGGGATCCCCACGGTGGGCACGGACGTCGGCGGGATGCGGCAGCTCATCGGCGAGCAGCTCCGGACCGGGGACGGCCGGTCCGTCGGCGCCTGCGGTGAACTGGTGAACGCCGGTGACGTGCAGCAGATGGCGGACAGCATCCGGACGGTGATCGGCGACACCGCGCTCTACGGCGAGTACGCGGACAACGCGCGCATCCGCGTCCAGGAGTTCTTCCAGATGCACGAGATCATGTCCTCCTACAACGAGATCTACCGGACCGTCGGGGACATCACGGACATGCGCAACCTGACGCCGGCCGATCTCGCGGACCTCAGCAGGGCAGGCTCATGACCGGGGTCGGTGCGTGGATCCGGTACGGCGAGCCGATCCTGGCCGGGCAACTCGAGTTCGCGGCGGAGCACTACAGGGTGGCGATCCTCCAGCCGTGGGAGAGGACGGCGGCCGAGGAGCTCAAACGGCTCCGCCCCGACATGACGGTGCTCTGCTACAAGTGCCTGTCCTCGGTGCGCAGCTACGAGCCCGGCCCGGTCTACACCTCGGGCGTCTCCTTCGCCGAGGCGGAGGAGGACGGCGGCTGGTTCGCCACGCGGCTCGACGGCTCACGCATCGAGTGGGAGCGGTATCCGGGCCACTGGCAGATGCGTGTGTGGGACTCCGCGTACCAGCGCCGCTGGGTGGACAACGTGGTCGAGGAGCTCCGCGATTCACCGTTCGACGGCGTAATGGCGGACAACGACGTGTTCGAGGACTACTACGGCCTCCAGCTGCCGATCGAGGGCGCTGCGGACATGCTCGCGATCCGGTCCGCGCTGGGTGAGCTCGTGAGCGCCGCGGGGACGGCGTTGAACGGGGTGGGGAAGATCCTCGTGCCGAACATCGCCGAGTCGCGCCGCGAGGCCGGGCGCTGGGCCTCCCATGCCGCGTACGGCGGAGGCTTCGAGGAGGTCTGGCTCGGCTACAGTCCCGTGCACCTGTTCGATCCGGTCACCGCCGAGGCGCAGCTTCCACAGGCGGCCGGACCGGGGCTGTCCATCCTCCGGGTCCCCACCGACGGCGACGACCGCCACCCCAATTTCACCTACGGCCTCTCCGCGTTCTGGATCTTCGGGGAGGGCCGCGGAGCCTACTCCGCCACGGCCCACGACGACTACAGCCGCACCCAGCACGCTCCCGAACTCGACTGGCAGCTCGGCGCCCCACGGACCGGACCGCAGGGCAGGAACCACGCCTGGTGGCGCGAGTTCGAAGGTGGCTTCGCAGCGGTGAACTTCAACCGGGACGGCAGGCGGCGCCGCAAGGTGCGGATACCGGCGGGTCTCCGCCC
>NZ_CP024915.1:2052404-2060420 GCF_002953615.1 Arthrobacter agilis
GCAGGCCCCCGCCACTGCCGGCGGACGACGGTCAGCTCATCGCGGGACCGGACTCGTCGGACTTCGTCAGCTCACCGAGGAACGCATGGCACTTCGCGGCGCGCTCGGAGTCCTGGGCCATGACCTGCTCGAAGAACTCGGCGATGTCGTCGCGACCGGCGTTCCGGGCGTCACGCACGTACTGCCCGTAGTCGTGCCCTGCCTTGAGCGAGTGGTACTGCAGCGAGATGAGGTCGAAAGAGACGTCGTCGAATCCGGTTTCTCCAGTAGCCATGAGGCACCTCCGTGTTGGTATGAACAGGTGGTGTCAGGCTAGATCCGGCGGATTTCGGGCGACAACGCAGAATCAGGGATCCGGATTGCTCGCCAGTGCGGGGAGAGTCTGTTAGGCGCCGCCGGCCGGACCGCGGCGGGCATCGGCGGGCCCGTCGGCAGGATCCTCCGCCGCGACCACCGCACCGGACCGGAGCAGCGCCTTGAGCGCATCGGCGGCCTCGGCGTCGGCAGCCGCAGCGGCGAGGTTCGCCTCCGTGACGGCACGCAGGACCTCCTCGCGCTGGATCTTCACGCCGCGCGGGGCATCGATGCCGATGCGGATGCCGTCACCGCGGGAATCGAGCACCGTGATGACGATGTCGTCGCCGATCAGGATCTGCTCGCCGACCTTTCGCGTTAGAACAAGCATCGTTTCACTCTATCCCGGCGGACTCGGCCCGGCGTCGACCGACGGAGGCAGCGCGGCGCCGCGTCGGGGATTCCGGGGACCCGCCGTCACGCCAGCCCACGGGCAGACCGAGCGCGTCCACCGTGCCCGGCGTCGCCGTCGACCCCGATCCCACGACCGCCAGCCCCGACGGTGCGAGCTCGGCGCGCTCCATGCTCCTGCGGAGGGCTCCGACCCAGGCGGCAGTGTCCGCTTCCTTCCGTCCGGCGTCCACCGCGAGCCACACCTGGTCCGGGCGCAGGGCGAGCAGGAGCCGGGCGTCGGTCACGGGATCCTCCGAGGACAGCGCCAGGAAGACCGGATGCCCGCCGTCCACTCCGGCGGCACGGGCCGCGTTGGCGTCGAGGCGGTCGTCGATCCTGCGTGCGTCCCGGGTCAGCCAGCCCTCCGGTCCGGCGACGGCCACCGCGGCCGGGGCCCCCCGACCGAACGCCGCCGCCATGGACGCCGCGACCTCCCAGACCACGGCGGGCGCTCCGACGATGATCACGAGGTCGCCGGGTGCCGAGAGGACCGCGGGCGCGGGGTCGGGTGCAGCGGAGGTGTCGACGACGTGGCCCGCGAGGTCGGGCAGCTGTGCCGGGTCGCCCGGGTGCGCAGCGAGGTGCGGTACGACGGCGGGTGCATCATCGGATGCCTCACTACTACCCGCCGCGGTGGAGGGCCGGTCGTCCGGGCGCGCGCCCCACGGCGTCGATCCGCCGGAGGATCCGCGCTCGACAGGGTCGGTGGTGACCGGTCCGGCGGGAGGTCCGGTCCGGGTCGGTCCGACGTCCGGGAGTGCCTGCGGCGCGTCGTCGCCGGGCCGGCGCCGCGCGGCCGACGGGTCGGCACCTGGACCGGATGTCGAGGGAGACGTCGCGAAGGTGAGGTTGTCCATCAGCGCCGCGAAGAGGCCCGAGTCCGTCGAGACGGCGGCGGGCTCCCCCGCACCGGCGCCGGACACACCGGATCCCGGCCTGCCGGAACCGGCTGCAGCACCGGCTGCGGCACCGGCTGCGGCACCGGCACCGGCACCGGCTGCGGCACCCCGGGATCCTGCCGCCGGCGACCCGGCGGGAGCGGACCCGCCCGCTATCCGCACCTCGTCCAGCTCGGCCTGCTGGAGCAGGGCGTCGATACCCGCCGGCGCTGCGGCGCTGCGGCGTCCCCGCCGGGTACCGGGGGTGGAACCAGGGGGTGAACCGGGCGTGGACCGGTAGCCGTCGGCGTGTCCGGTAGCAGGCTCGGGCACCTCGACCACGATCTCGTAGTGCCTGCGGGCGAGTACGCCGCGGATACCGCCGACCGTGACGAGTTCCGCGGACACGATGAGTGCCCGCGGACCGTACAGGGCCGCGGCCTGGGTCTTCAGCTCCTCGAGGGAGGGACCCTCAAGATGAAATAGCTGCGGAGCCACGCACCACTCCTATGGTCTCGATGGCGACGTTCGCACTCGTCACTTCCTGGTACGAGAGCACAGGCAGCCCCGCCGCCTGGGGACCCACGAGCCGCTTGAGCGCGGGGCGCAGCGCCGGCGCGCACACCAGCACCGCGGAACGGCCGGTGGCCTCGATATCGGCCACCGTGGAGCGGATCGAGGCGAGGACGGCTTCGGTCCGTGCGGGATCGAGGAGGATCTGCGTGCCCTGGTCGGACGGGCGCAGCCCCTCGAGCATGGACTGCTCGAGCAGCGGATCGATCATGATGACCCGCAGCAGCGTGCCGTCGAGATACTGCTGGGTCACGGCGGGCCCGAGTGCCAACCGGGCCGCCTCGACCAGCCCCTCCGGATCGGACGAGGACTTCGCCTTCAGGGTCAGTGCCTCGTAGATGCGGGCGAGGTCGTTGATCGGCACCTGCTCGGACAGCAGCCCCTGCAGCACACGCTGCACCTCGGCGAGGGTCATTAGTCCGGGAACCAGCTCCTCGACGGCGGAGGGGCTGACCTGGCGGACGCCGTCGGTCAGCACCCGGACGTCCTCGCGCGTCAGCAGCCGTGCGGCGTTGGCCGTGATGACCGAGGACAGGTGGGTCACGAGGACCGAGACGCGGTCGATCACGGTGGCGCCGGCGAGCTCCGCATTGTGCCGGAGCTCCGAGGGCACCCACTTCCCGGCGAGTCCGAAGACGGGCTCGACGACGGCGGCACCGGGCAGGTGCGCGAGGTGGTCGCCGAGCGCGAGGACCTTGCCGCGCGGAGCCTCGCCCCGGCCGGCCTCGACACCCGCGATCTTGATGACGTAGGTGGCGGGCGGCAGGTCGATGCTGTCCCGCGTGCGGACGGGAGGCACGACGACCCCGAGTTCCAGCGCGACCTTGCGGCGCAGGGCGCGGACGCGTCCGAGGAGGTCGTCGGGAGCGCCGGTGACGACGTCCACCAGGTCCGGTGCGAGCAGCACCTCGAGGGCGTGGACGCGCATCTGCTCGAGCAGGTCGTCCGTGCTGTCGGCGGACGGAGCGGCGGCTTCGGCCTCGAGGGCCGCCGCCGCGGTGCGGGCGTCGTCGTCGGACTTCTTGAGCCGCTGCGCGATCACGATCAGGCCTGCGCCCACCACGATGAACGGCAGCTTCGGCATGCCCGGGATGAGCGCCATGACGATCGCCGCCGCACCCGCGATGCGCAGCGCGTTCTGCGACTGCCCGAGCTGCTGGGCCGCCGTCGAGCCCATGTCCGCCTCGGCGTTGGACCGCGTGACGATCATGCCGGTGGACACGGCCATGAGCAGTGCCGGGATCTGGGTGACGAGCCCGTCGCCGATGGTGAGCAGCCCGTAGGTGGTGAGGGCCTCGGAGATGGGCAGGCCGTCCTGCAGCATGCCGATCGCGAGGCCGCCGACGATGTTGATGATGATGATGATGATCCCGGCGATGGCATCGCCCTTCACGAACTTCGATGCACCGTCCATGGCCCCGTAGAAGTCGGCCTCCGCCGAGACCTCCGCGCGGCGTTCGCGCGCCTGCGTGTCCGTGATCAGTCCGGCGTTGAGGTCGGCGTCGATGGCCATCTGCTTGCCCGGCATGGCGTCCAGGGTGAAGCGGGCGCCCACCTCGGCCACGCGTTCGGCACCCTTGGTGACCACCACGAACTGGATCACCACGAGGATCAGGAAGACCACCGCGCCGATGATGATCGAGCCGCCGACGGCGACGTGCCCGAAGGCCGCGATGACCTCCCCCGCGTAGCCGTCCCCGAGCACCAGCCGGGTCGAGGCGACGTTCAGGCCGAGCCGGAACAGCGTCGCGACGAGCAGCAGGGAGGGGAACACGGAGAAGTCCAGGGGCTTGCGGACGAACATGGTGTTCAGCAGGATCACGAGCGCCAGCAGGATGTTGACGATGATCAGCACGTCCAGCAGCACCGACGGCACCGGCACCACGAGGAGCAGGATGATGCCGACGACGCCGACCGGGACCAGGAATTTCGGGAGGGAGGAACGCATGGTCTAGAAGCCTCCGGCGGCTGAGGGTCGGGCGGGAAGGGTGTGGAGGCCGCGGGCGGCCCCCCGGGTCCTGAGGGACATGACGAACGCCAGGATGCGGGCCACCTGGTCGTAGTTCTCGAACGGGATCTCCTGGCCGAGCTCGCAGGCGGCGTGCAGCGCACGGGCCAGCGGAATGTCGGAGACCATCGGCACCTGCTTCTTCTCCGCTTCCTCGCGGATCTTCGCGGCGATCACGCCCGAACCCTTCGCGACGACGCGCGGTGCGGACCGCCCGGGCTCGTACGTGAGCGCCACCGCCACGTGCGTCGGGTTGACGAGGACGACGTCGGCACCGCCCACGGCGGCGATCATGCGGTTGCGGCTCATCGCCAGCTGGCGGGAGCGCCGCTGGGACTTGATGAGGGGGTCGCCGTCGGAGTTCTTGTTCTCGTCCTTGACCTCCTTCTTGGTCATGCGGGTCTTCTTGCGGTTCCGGCGCATCACCACGAGGACGTCCATCGCCGCGAGTGCCAGACCGGCGACGACGGCGGCCCGCAGGAGCGCGGCGGTGCCGTCGCCCGCGGTGTTCAGGAGCGAGGCGACCGAGAGTCCCCCGGCGGCCATCAGCACCGGCATGAGGTTCTGCACGACGACGACGAGCACCAGCCCGACCACGGCGGTCTTCAGGAGCGCCTTCGCGCCCTGCCACAGGGCCTGTCCGCCGAGGATCCGCTTGAGGCCGTTGACCACGTTGAACTGCTCGAACTTGCCGGAGAACTTCTTCACGTGGATGCCGCCCTGCAGGGCGGCGGTACCGAGCACGGCCACCAGCAGCACACCCAGGAAGGGGCCCAGGATGACGCCCAGGGACGCGCCACCGTCGGCGAGGGCGTCGAGGGCCGACGCGGGATCGGGGTTCGCGATGGTGTCGGCCACGCGGACGAGCTGTTCGGTCGCGGCGTCGGACGAGCGGGAGATGAGGGACGGCAGCATCAGCGCTGCCGCTCCGACGCCCACCCACGCCGTGAAGTCCTCGGACTTGGCGAGCTGGCCCTTGGAGCGGACGTCCCTCATCCGCTTGTCGGTGGCCTGCTCGGTCCGCTCGCCGGAATCCTCCGCCATGTCAGCCCACCCCCATCAGGAGTGCTGCGGCGTCGTCCGCGAGGGTCGAGACGACGCGCGGCAGGGCGACGAATACCACGCCGCCGAGGCTGAGCGTGATGAAGATCTTGAGCGGGAACCCGAGCGCGAAGGCGTTCAGTGCCGGTGCGACGCGCGTCAGGAGCCCGAGGCCGACGTCGGCCAGGAAGAGGACCACGATCAGCGGACCGGCGATCTGGACCGAGGCCAGGAAGAGTCCGGTGACGGCGCCGGTGAGCGCCTCGACGGGTTCGGCCAGGTCCAGCCCCCCGCCGAGCGGCAGCGCGCTGAAGGTCCGGACCAGGCCTCCGATGATGAGCTGGTAGCCGTCGGACGTGAAGAGCAGCGTCAGGGCCGTGAGCTGGAACAGGCGCGCGAACTGGGCACCGTTGACCATCGACTGCGGATCGAATCCCTGGGCCAGGGAGAACCCGCCGAACAGGTCGATCAGGCTCCCGGCGGACTGGATCGCGGAGAAGACGACCAGCACGAGGAAGCCCAGGGCGGCGCCGACCACGAGTTCGAGGACCAGGGCACCGATGTACCGGCCCGTGCCGCCCGTCTCGTAGCTCCCGGCGACCTGCGGAGACACCGCGAGCGCCAGCCCGACGGCGAGCATGGCCTTCACGCGTGCCGGGATGCCCTTGTACGAGAAGGGCGGTGCGATCACGAGAAAGGCGACGATCCGCACGCCGGCGAGCATGACGGCTTCGATCCGGCCCTGGTCGAGTTCGATCTCCATCTCAGCCGCCCCCGAGGAGCCCGGGGATGCGCTCGAACATCTCGTGCGTGAACGAGATCATCTCGGAGATCATCCAGTGGCCGCAGACGAGCAGGGCGAGGCAGACGGCGGCGGCCTTCGGCACGAAGGAGAGCGTGACCTCCTGGATCTGCGTGATGGACTGCAGCAGCGAGATCGCGAACCCCACCACGAGGGCGGTCAGGAGCACGGGTGCGGACAGCTTGGCCGCGGCCCAGATGCCGGCGAGCCCGATGTCGAGGACGGCGTTGGTATCCACCTCAGCCGCCCTGGTAGCTGTTGATGAGGGACGTGATGATGAGCCCCCACCCGTCCACGAGGACGAACAGCAGGATCTTGAAGGGCAGCGAGATCATGACCGGCGGGAGCATCATCATGCCCATGGACATCAGCGCCGCGGAGACCACGAGGTCGATCACGAGGAACGGCACGAAGATCACGAAGCCGATGATGAAGGCGGCCCGCAGCTCGGAGATCATGAACGCCGGGATCAGGGTGGTCAGCGGGACGCTCGCGGCGTCCTCGGGGTTCGGCTGGCCGGCGGCCCGCGTCATGAGTGCCAGGTCCTCTTCACGGGTGTGCGCCATCATGAAGGTCTGCAGGGGGCGGGCGCCGTCCGTGAGGGCCTCGGTGAAGGTCGTCGCGCCGCTGAGGTAGGGCTGGACGGCGAGGTCGTTGATCTCGGTCAGGACCGGCGCCATGATGAACAGCGACAGGAACAGGGCCAGCCCCGCGAGTACCTGGTTGGGCGGGATGGACGGCAGCGAGAGCGCGTTCCGCGTCATCGCGAGCACCACGAAGATCTTCGTGAAGGACGTCATCATCAGCAGCAGTGCCGGCGCCACGGACAGCAGCGTGATCCCGATGAGGGTGAGGACGGCCGAGCTCGGTTCCCCGTTGACGCCGTTGATCTCGACGGACAGCCCGTCCCCGCTGCCCGGCTCGGCCGGTGCCGTGGGGTCGGCGGGGGCGGACGGTGCCGTGGGCGAGGGAACGGCGGGATCCAGTTCGCCGGCATGGCCGGCGGCGGCTCCGAGCAGGACGACGACGACGGCGAGCAGCACGGCTGCGACTGCCGGGAGGAGCGGGACCCGGACGAACCGGGCCAGGCGGGTTCCGCGTGCGGAGGGTGCCGACGGCAGGACGGCCGTCGTCACCCGGCCCGTCCCTGGCGCAGGAAGGCTGCGGTCTGCTTCCAGGTGGTGGGCGACAGGATCGACCCCTGGAGGGTCGCGGCGGCATGCGCCGGCTCCGCTGATCGGGCTGCACGTGCGGCACGGCGGCTGATCGGCTCGGCGTCGGCGGTGCGATCCGGAGCGGGAGCCGTAGCGGCCAGCCGCAGGGATGCGGCGAAGCGGGCGTCGGCCGGTTCCGGAGTGCCCGGTCCCGCGGAGGTCGCGGCCGCCCGTGCCTGGACCGCGGGCACGGCGTCGTCGGACTCCGGGACGGCCTGCAGCGCGCGTGGCGCGGCCGAGGAGTGGAGGACCGACACCGACTGCTCGGTCACGCCCAGGTAGAAGCGCGTGCCCTCGGCCTCCACCACCACGAGGGATGCCTTCGCGCCGATGCCCTGGCGTGCCACGACGGACACGAGGCCGGCTCCGGCGCGGCCGCCGTTGACCTTCGAGAGCTTGCGGTGCAGCACGAAGAGCAGCGCGAGTACCACGCCGAGGGACAGGAGCACCCTCAGCGCGAGGACCACGACGTCCACTAGAGGGCGCCGTCTGCGACGTCGAGGATCTGGGTGATGCGGACGGCGTAGTCCTGGTCGACGACGACCACCTCGCCATGGGCGACGAGGCGCCCGTTGAGCAGCACGTCCGCCGGGGCGCCGGCCGAGCGGTCGAGCTCGATCACGGCGCCGGGTTCGAGGTCCAGGACATCGCGCACAGACATCCTGGTACGTCCGATCTCCACGGTCATGGCCATCTCCACATTGCTGATGCGGCCGAGGTTGGCGGCACCGGCGGAGGCGGCGGAACGGCAGC
>NZ_CP024915.1:2060520-2066027 GCF_002953615.1 Arthrobacter agilis
CGTTCTGGCCCAGGGCCGCCTCGCCGAGCCGCTGCCCGTTGACGGCGAGCTCGAAGGGCCGGTGCTGCGGGTGCGGCAGTTTCAGGACGTCCCCGACGGCGAGGTCGAGGATGCGGGACGGCAGGACGGGCAGCGCCGCGAGCTGCACGGCGACGTCCACCGGCACGTGCGTGACCTGCTGCTCGATCAGTTCGCGTGCGTCCTCGCCGGTGGCGGTGGGGTTCGCGTCGCCCAGCTGCGCGAGCAGCAGCTGCGCCGGGATGGCGACCGTGGCCGGGCAGGAGCGTTCACCGACGCGGATCTCGAAGGTCCCGACGATCATGAGCTCGGTGGTCGACGCCGCCTGGGCGAACTGGGAGTTGTACTGGATCGAGTCGATGCCCAGCTGCTGGGTCAGGACCGAGCCCAGCGAGTAGTGGAGTCCCTCGAGGGCGTCGTCCATGAGGCGCCGGATCAGCGCCTGCTCGATCTGCGTGAACTTCCGCTCGCCGGGAGGGACCGTGCCGTGGCCGCCGAGCATGGAGTCGACCCAGTACAGGCCCGCGGACGCGGGGAACTGGATGACCGCCTTGCTGGCATGCTCCTGGATGGCGCAGAGGACCATCGCCGTCGTGGGCGGCAGGGATGCGGCGTACTCGTTGTACGTCTGCATGAGGACCTGCTCGCTGGTCACCTGCGAGATCACGCGGACCTTCGCGGTGAGCTGCGTGCCCCACTGGCGCGCGAACGTCTCGAAGGCGAGTTCGAGCACGCGTGAGTGTTCACGCGCGAGAGTGGTGGGCCGGCGGAAGTCATAGACATCCACCGCCCTGGCGGAGCCCGAGGGCACGCCAAAGGAGAGTTGTTCCTGGACCGTCACACCAGCCACTATCGGCCGGCCTGCGCGGGCCGTTAGCGATTCAGCCGCCGGCGGCGATCTCCGGCATGAGGCCGCGGACGCTCTCGGGCTGGTCGGAGTGCACCACGATGTCCACGCGGCGGTTGAGTTCGAGTTCCGCCTCGCTGGTCCCGGGGGCGAGCGGACGGGATTCGCCGTAGCCGATGGCCGAGAGCCGGAGGGCGGGCACGCCACCCGTGTCGATGAGGTGGCGCACCACGTTCACCGCCCGCTCGGTGGACAGCTCCCAGTCGAGCGGCCGCGGCACGGAGTCGGGCAGGCGTGCCGTGTGGCCCTCGACGCCCACCTCGTTGGGGATCGAGGCGAGGACGGGGCCCACGCTCTCGAGGATGCGCAGCGTCTGGTCGGTCAGCTGGGCGCTGTCCGGGAGGAAGAAGGTCTCCGAGCTGACGAGCCGGATGGTGAGGCCGCGCTCGTCGATGACGTAGCGGACGGCCTCGGCGAGGTCGCGCTCCTTCAGCCCGGCGTCGATGCGCTCCTGCAGGGCCCGGAGGTTCTCGACCTCCTCGACGGCGCGTTCCCGGTCCGTCACGGGCTCGGCGGTGTCACCACCGGCCGACGGCGAGGGCGACGGCGTCGGCGCGGCCACCGCCGCAGCACCGGGCTCCTCCTGCTCCGTCTCCGGCTCCGCATCCGTGAGGGCCGCGCCCCCCGTGAAGGACTCCCCCTCCTCGTTGGCATACTCGGCGGGCACCACGGTGCCCTCGGCCGTGTCGACGGTCGCCGTCTCCACCGCCCCGAAACCCGTGGCGAGGGAGACGCGCAGTTGCTCGAACTTGGCCTGGTCGACGGTGGACATGGCGTAGAGGACGATGAACATGCACATCAGCACGGTGACCATGTCCATGTAGGACGCCATCCAGCGCTCGTCCGGATGCTCGTCGGCGTGGTCCTCGCCCCGGTTCTTCCGGTGGGGGCGCCTGCTCACGCCGCGGCCTTGCCCTGCGCCGCGCCGTCGCCCGTTCCCTTGGCGCCCTTCGCGGCCTTCGCGGCCTTTCCGTCGTCCTTGCCGCCCTTCCCGCCCTTGCCCAGGGCGTGCTGCGGCACCATGGCCTTCAGCCGCTCGCCGAGCAGGCGCGGCTGGCTGCCGGCCTGGACCGCCAGCACGCCCTCCATCAGGAGGGTCATGCGGGCCGTCTCCATGTCACCGAGGCGCTTGATGCGGGTACCGATCGGCAGCCAGAGGAAGTTCGCCGAGAGCAGGCCCCAGAGGGTCGCCACGAACGCCGCGGCGATCATGTGGCCCAGTTCGTCGGGCTTCGAGAGGTTCTCGAGGACGTGCGTCAGGGACACCACCGTCCCGACGATGCCCACGGTCGGCGCATAGCCCCCGAGGCTCATGAAGAACTTCGACGCCGTGCGGTGGGTCGAGGAGGCGGAATCGATCTCGTCCTCGAGCATCTCGCGCAGCTCCTCGCCGTCCGTCCCGTCCGCGATGTTCTGCAGCGCGCCCCGGAGGAACGGGTCCTTCGCCGTGGTGGCCTCCTCCTCGAGCGCGAGCAGTCCCTCGCTGCGGGCCTTCTCCGCGAGCACCACCACGCTGTCGATGGTGTCCTGGGGAGGCGTGCTCTTGCCCATGATCGCCGGCGGGACGGCCTTCACCGCGACGATGAAGTCCTTCAGGGTGCCACCGGCGATGCCGACCGCGAGGGTGGCGACGAACACGAGGACCATGGGCGCCGGCAGGAGGAGTGACTGCACGTGGGCACCCTCGAGGGTGATCATCGCGTACAGCGCACCGAAAGCGAGGAGAATGCCGACGAGTGTTGCGGGATCCATCAGTTGTTCCTTGGTCTGAGCTGGACGGGCGTGCCGGCGCCGGGATCGACGTCGGTGCCCGGGCGGGCAGGCGCCGCGGCGGCGTCGCGATCGCGGACGAGCCCGAGCGGTCGCTGCCCGGTCGGATCCGTGGGTTCCACCGGCTGGAACCGGGCGAGTGAGAGGATACGGGCCCGATAGGCCGCGATGAGGTCGATCACCTCGTGCAGGGATTCGGTCACGATGTACTTCGCGCCGTCGACCATCACGAGCGTGGTGTCCGGATTCTCGTGGATGCGCTCGATGAGGTCAGGGTTCACCGCGAACTGGCTCTCGTTGAGCCGGGTCACCACGATCATCGGACATCCTGGAGTCGGGACGCCCCGGCGGGGCCTCTTTCCTCCACTGTCGGCACGTGCCGCAGCTTCGTAAGGACGCCCCTAGGACGCCAGTCGCTCCCGCCCGTCGCGGCGGGCCTGCTCGACGTCGCGCTCGGGCTGGTTGATCTCGGCCCACACGACATCCAGGGAGAGACCGAGGACGTCGGCGATGGCAGCGATGGTCGGGAAGGCGGGAGTGGCCACACGACCCGACTCGATCTTACGGAGGGTCTCCGGCGAGACGCCGGCGTCGAGTGCCGTCTCGAGCATGGAGCGCTCGGCCCTGGCGCGCCGCAGGAGGGCGCCGAGGCGCTGTCCGCGCTCGACCTCCCCCGGCGTGAGCGGCAGTCTGACCATGGCTCCGAGTCTAGTACCGGGATACTATTACCGGTATAGTTATTGGGTTCCCCGGAAAGGCGCCGCATGATCGAGATCCTCACCTCCTCCGAGCTGGACAGGGCACGGGAGACCGGCGCGCTCGTCGGGCACATCCTGCACACGCTGAAGGGCCGCAGCGCCGTCGGCACGAATCTCCTGGACATCGACCGGTGGACCGCGGACATGATCGCCGAGGCCGGGGCGGAGTCCTGCTACGTCGACTATGCGCCGTCCTTCGGGCGCGGCCCGTTCGGCCACTACGTCTGCACCTCCGTGAACGACGCCGTCCTCCACGGGCTGCCCCGCGACTACGCGCTCGCCGACGGCGACCTGGTGACACTCGACCTCGCCGTGTCGAAGGCCGGGATCGCCGCGGACTCCGCCATCAGCTTCGTCGTGGGCGAGACGCAGCCGGCGGAGAGCCTCGCACTGATCGGAGCCACCGAACGCGCACTGGCCGCAGGCATCGCAGCAGCCGGACCAGGAGCCCGCATCGGCGACATCTCCTTCGCCATCGGCTCCGTCCTGGGCGAGGCGGGCTATCCCATCAACACCGACTTCGGCGGACACGGTATCGGGTCGACGATGCACCAGGACCCGCACATCGCCAACACCGGCAGGCCGGGGCGCGGCTACGTCCTGCGCCCAGGGCTCCTGCTGGCGCTGGAGCCCTGGGTCATGGTGGACACCGCCGCCCTGGTCACCGACACCGACGGCTGGACGCTCCGGAGCGCCACGGGCTGCCGGACGGCGCACAGCGAGCACACGATCGCCATCACCGACGACGGGGCGGAGATCCTGACCCTGCCCGGTCAGGTCCGCCCCTGATCGGCCGGTCCGGCTAGCGCTTCAGGTTCGCGAGCTCCTGCAGCACCTCGTCCGACGTGGTGATGATGCGTGCGTTCGCCTGGAAACCGCGCTGCGCGACGATCAGGTTGGTGAACTCCTGCGAGAGGTCGACGTTCGACATCTCGAGGGTGCCCGCGTCGAGCGACCCGAGACCGTTGGAGCCGGCCGTGCCGATCTCCGCGGCCCCCGAGTTCGCCGTCGCACGGTAGGAGGACCCGCCCGCCTTCTCGAGGCCCGCGGGGTTGACGAAGCCGGCGAGCGCCACCCGGCCGAGGGGCTGCCGGCTGCCGTTGCTGAAGGCACCGACGAGGGTGCCGTCGGCGCCGACCGTGAACGAATCGAGGGTGCCGGCGGTGCGTCCGTTGCGCTCCGAGATGGAGACGGTCCTGAGCTCGGCGAAGCCCGTGACGGCCGAGAGGTCGACGGCGATCCCGCCCACGGCGACGGATGAACCCGCCGAGGCCTGGCCGTCGGGCAGCACGAGCTGGCCGGCGCCGGTCGCGCCGTTCGCGTCCTGGCCCGCGACGTTCCAGCCCGCGGCCGAGCGGGTGAAGGTCAGCGTGAGATCGCGTGCGGCGCCGTCCGCGCCGTACACCTCGACCTCCTGCGTGATCTGGGTGCCCACTGCGGCATCGGAGGGCAGGTTCCCCGTGACGCGGGCGGTCGTCGTCGCCTGCGCCGGTGACACCGCGCCCTTGGGCATCCGCAGGTCACCGACGGCCCCGCCCTGCTGGACAACGCCGTTGACGGCGGGCCAGCCCTGGACGAGCGAGCCGTCCGGAGTGACGAGCCTGCCCTCGGCGTCGGGCGTGAAGGCGCCGGCCCGGGTGTACAGGGTCTCGCCGCCGAGGCGCGAGATGAAGAAGCCGTCGCCGGAGATCATCATGTCGGTGGCCCGGCCCGTGGCCTGGGCCGAGCCCTGCGAGAAGTTGGTGACGATACCGGCCACCTGCACGCCGAGGCCGACCTGGGCGGGGTTGGTACCGCCGAGGGCCTCCTGGGGAGCGCCCCCTCCCTGGGTCATCTGGGACAGCGTGTCCTGGAACTGGGTGGCCGAGGCCTTGAAGCCCGTCGTGTTGACGTTGGCGATGTTGTTGCCGGTGACGTCGAGCATGGTCTGGTGGGAGCGGAGCCCCGAGATACCGGAGTAGAGCGAGCGAAGCATGGTGGTGCCTTTCGGTGCGGAGCGGGCGGTGCGGGAGGTTCGGTGCAGGATCAGGAAGGAATCGGCGGGATCAGGTCGT
>NZ_CP024915.1:2066127-2066194 GCF_002953615.1 Arthrobacter agilis
GGACGGCGTCTGTTCGTCCATGCGCTGCTGCAGGAAGGCGTTGATCGCGGCTTCGTGGTCCACGGCG
>NZ_CP024915.1:2066294-2068929 GCF_002953615.1 Arthrobacter agilis
GCATCCACCAGCGGGTTGGTCCCCCGGTGGTACGCGCCGACGTCGATCAGGTCCTGGGCGGCCTTGCGCGCGGCCAGCGTCCTGCGGAGTGCACCGGCTGCGCCGGCCTGCTCGCGCGTGGTGACACGGGAGGCGACGCGGGAGATGGAGGCGAGGGGGTCGATGGACGGGAAATGTCCGGCGACGGCGAGCTTGCGGTCGAGCACCACGTGCCCGTCGAGGATGGACCGCGCGGCGTCGGCGACCGGCTCGTTGTGGTCGTCGCCGTCCACGAGCACCGTGTACATCCCGGTCACGGAGCCGACGGCCCCGGTCCCCGCGCGTTCGAGCAGCTGGGCGAGCAGGGAGAACGTGGACGGCGGGTACCCGCGGGTGGCGGGGGGCTCGCCGACGCTGAGGCCGATCTCCCGCTGGGCCATGGCGACGCGCGTCAGCGAGTCCATCATGAGCATGACGTCGGCGCCGCCGTCGCGGAAGGATTCGGCGATCCGCGTGGCGACGAAGGCGGCGCGCAGGCGCAGGAGCGCGGGCTCGTCCGAGGTCGAGACCACGACGATCGACCGGGCGAGGCCCTCGGGCCCGAGGTCGTCCTCGAGGAAGTCCCGGACCTCGCGGCCGCGCTCGCCCACGAGGGCGATCACCGAGACGGCCGCGTCGGTGCCCCGGGCGATCATCGAGAGCAGGGAGGACTTGCCGACGCCGGATCCCGCGAAGAGTCCCATGCGCTGCCCGCGGCCCACGGTGGTGAGCGTGTCCATCACCCGCACGCCGAGTTGCAGGGGCTCGGTGATGCGCGTGCGTTCGAGGGCTCCGGGCGGCGTGTTGTCCAGGGACACCCAGGTCACGTCGGTGAGCGGACCACGTCCGTCGATGGGCCGCCCGACGCCGTCGAGCACGCGCCCGAGCAGTCCCGGCCCCACGGGCACGAGCAGCGGCGTCCCCTGGGCCCGGACGGGGGCACCGGCCTGGATGCCGGAGAGGTGCGCGTAGGGCATGCAGCGCAGCCCGGTCAGCGAGGCTGCGACCACCTCGGCGTCCACGGGGACGTCGTCGCCGATCGTCACGAGGTCTCCGATGGCAGAGTCGAGTCCCACGACGTCGACGCCGAGGCCGACGACGGAGGCGACGCGTCCCACGCGCTGGGGTGCGGCCGCGAGGCGGGCGAGGTGGACGGCGTCGTCGATGGCGGGCGTCATGCCGTCCCTCCCACGAGTGCGGTGCGGACCCGCGCGAGGGCGGTACCGAGCCGCGCGTCGATGGACCCGTTCGGGCACTCGGCGACGGCATCGCCTCTGCCCAGGGATGCATCGGGCACCAGGGTCACGCCCTCGGGAGCGTCACCCGGCGCCAGCAGTGCGAGGTCGGCGGGGTGCAGGCGGACGGCACGCACGTCCTCGCCGTCCGCACCCTCGAAGGCGCGCGCGACGGCGTTCCGGGCGGACGTCGGACCGTCGGCCAGCGCGCGTCCGAGCAGGGCCTCGGTGATGGCGAAGGCGGCGTCGAGGACGCGCTCTCGGGCCTGGTCGAGCACGGGCGCGGTCCGGGCTTCGAGGGCGCGCGCCGCGGCCTCGAGGACCCGCAGCCGCTGTGCGAGCAGGGCCTCCGCCTGCAGGCGTGCGGACGCGGCCTCGGCCTCGAGCCGTGCCCGGTGCTCGGCCAGTTCCGCGCGCGCGAGGGCCAGCCCGTCGGCATAGCCGGCGGAGTGGCCCTGCGCCACGGCGGTGTCGTGCGCGGCCTGCCCTGGACCCCGGCCGAGGTACGGGAAGGTGACGGGGGTCAGTGCATCAGTCGACATACTCGTCCTCGTCCCCGCGCTGGATCGTGATGACGCCCTGCGCCTCGAGGTCGCGGATGGCACGCACCACCTCGGCGCGGGCCTCCTCCACCTGCGAGATGCGGACCGGCCCGACGCCGCGGATCTCGTCGTCGAGGATCTCCCGGTTCCGCTCGGACACGTTCGCTCGGATCACTGTCACCACGGCCTCGGCGGCGCCCTTCATCGCGAGGGCGAGCACGGCGGAGTCGATGCCGCGCAGCACCTGCTGGACATCGCGGCGCTCGAGGTTCACGATGTCCGCGAAGGTCAGCATGCGGGCGCGCACCTCCTCGGCCAGGGCGGGATCGCGATCCTCGAGGCCGTCGAGCAGCTCGCGTTCCGTGAGGACGTCGGCGCGGTTGATGATGTCCACGAGGGGCTGGATGCCGCCGATCGCGGAGATGCCGTGGCGCGGTGCGGCGACGCCACCGGCCCTGATCTTGATGGTGTCCGCCACCACGGACACAGCCTCGGGGGTCGCGGATCCCATGGTCGCGATGCACTGGGCGACGTCGGTGCGGCTCGAGGGGTTGAGGCCGGCGAGCACGGCGGAGGCGCGCTCCGGCTTGAGGTGCGCGAGGACGAGGGCGATGGTCTGCGGCAGCTCGCCCTCGAGGACGGTCTGGATCTGGCCGGCTTCCACGCTGTCGAGGAAGTCGAACGACCGGCCGGCTGCGGTGGAGGCGAGGCGGCCCACCACGCCGGCTGCACGTTCGGCACCGAAGGACGATTCGAGGAGGCCGATGGCCACGTCCATGCCACCGCGCGTCCGGTGCCGGCCGCTGATGGTCAGTTCGTGGAACTCGGCGAGAGCCTCCT
>NZ_CP024915.1:2069182-2075570 GCF_002953615.1 Arthrobacter agilis
GCGGGCCATCGAGTAGGCCAGGCGCGAGGTGGCGGCCTGCAGGCTCAGCACGCAGGAGAGGAAGGAGACCAGGACGACGGCGAGGACGACCTTGAAGCCGATCGGTCCGAAGGCGGAGAGGAGGATGTTGCCGACGGGGTCCGTGTCGGCGCCGGAGATCACGGCGGCGAAGTCGGGGACGGCGAGGATCAGGGACAGGCAGACGAACATCGCGGCGAAGCCGCCGATGTAGATGGTCATCCTCATGGCCTTGGGGATGGTGCGGCCGGGGTTGGGGACTTCCTCCGCCACGTCGCCGCAGGCTTCGAAGCCGTAGTACTGGAAGATGCCGATGAGGCCCGCGGCAGCGAACGCCACGAAGTAGTTGCTGCCCTCCCCCGCGCCGAAGGACTGGAACAGGACGCCGAGGTCGTGGTGGCGGGCCGTCAGCAGCAGCCAGCTCCCCACGGCCAGTGCGCCGCCGAGTTCGGCCAGGAGGCCGATCATCGCCACGGTGTTCAGGACCCTGGTTCCGCCGAGGTTCAGGACCGTGGCCAGAGCGATGACCACGAGGCCGCAGATGATGACGGAATCGACGGTGTTGGCCATGCCCACGAGGGTGCTGAGGAAGGGCCCCGCCCCGTAGGCGACGCTGGCGATGGTGGTCAGGAGCGCCACCAGGTAGACCCAGCCGTTCATCCAGCCCCACTTGCGGCCCCACAGCCTCCGGGACCAGGGGTAGACCCCGCCGGCCACCGGGTACGCCGCGACGACCTCCCCGAAGACCGTGGCGACGAGGAGCTGTCCGATGCCGACGATCACGAGGGACCAGAACATCGGCGGCCCGGCAACGCCCAGCGACGCCGCGAACAGGGAGTACACGGCGACGACCGGCGACAGGTAGGTGAACCCCAGCGAGACGTTCCCCCAGAACGTCATCTCCCGCTTGAACTGCCTCTCGTAGGAGTAGCCGAGGCTGGCGAGGTGCTCGGCGTCCTGGTCCGCGATCGACCCGCTGGGCGGTTCCGTACTTTCTACACGCATCGGATTCCTTCTCTTCGGGCCCCCTGGCGCTCGTGTGAGCTGGACCACGTCGCAAAAACTATAGTTTCAAATGTTTTAAATCGCAATGACCGGTCGATCACCCTCAACTGGCGGCTCTATCCGGCAGGAACTTGGGAACCACGATGACATAACCTATGTTTCCGTCGGATTTCGTGCGTCCATCGGTCGTTCCGATCCGCGCCCGGCTACAGTTAGTGCTGTCCTTCCACTGCTTGGAGTCCCTTCTTGGCCCCCACCACCGCTTTCCAGGCCCACGTCTACCGGTCTCTGCCGGAGACCGAGCGCTCCGGGGCCATCGTGGACAGGATCTCCAAGGCGATCTCCCTGGGCCTGCTGAAGGTCGGCGAGCGGCTCCCCCCGGAGACGGCCCTGTCGGAGATGTTCGGCGTGGCACCGTCCACCCTCCGGGAAGCACTGTCCGACCTCCGGCAGCAGGGAATCGTCGCCACCCGGCGGGGACGCAGCGGTGGGACGTTCATCCTTCGGCAGCCCTTCACCTCGGAGGAGGCGATGAGGTCATGGTTCCAGGAGACCTCCATCGCCGAGATCCGCGATGTCGGCGACGAGCATGCCGCGATCGCGGCCGCAACGGTGAGGCTCGCCTGCGAACGGGCCGAACCCCACGAGGTGGGCAGGCTCCTGGAACTCGCCCGGGGCCTCGCCCTGTCGGACACACCGGAAGCGCGTGCACGTGCCGACAGCCGGTTCCACATCGAGCTGGCGGTCCTGGCCCAGTCCCCGCGGCTGACGAACGCGGAGATCCGGTTGCAGGCCGAGATCGTCCAGGCCCTGTGGGCGCCCCTGCCGTCGACCCGCGATCCGGAGCGGGTCGCGGCCGAGCACCTCGCACTGGCCCGCGCCATCGCGGACGACGCCTCCGAGCACGCCCAGCGACTGGTGCTGGAGCACATCCGGCACGACATCCATCATCTGGTGGACACCAAACTGTCCCTCGGGTACCCCACGAGCCGGCAGGAGCGCCCATGACCGCCCAAGCCCCTGCCCGGACGGCAGCAGCAGAGATCGCCGCGTGGATGAACGCGCTCGGCGTCGACGTCCATGCCTTCGCCGCACGGACGGCGGCGCTGTGGACCGACCGGACACGGCCCTTCGGCCTGACACCGGGCGACGTCGCACACCTCGAGGGGCTGGCCGGAGAGTTCCTGGCGGCCCACCCCTTCGTCGTCGGAGCGGGAGTGATCTTCTCCGCGGAAGCCATCCAGGGCAACGACGGCGGCCTCGAGTGGTGGATCCGACGCCAGGACACCGTCGAGAAACTGGAGTTCGACCTGACGCCGGGCGGAGAACGGTTCTACGACTACCAGAACATGCCCTTCTTCGCCTCGGCCAGCCGCACCGGGGAGCAGACCTCGTGGGGCCCCTACGTCGACTACCTCGGGCTGGACGAATACATCCTCACCCACTCGGCGCCCATCCAGCTGGGCGGGACGTTCGCGGGAGTGGCCGGCTGCGACATCAGGATCCGGACCCTCGAGGAGATCTTCATGCCCGTCCTCCGGGCCATCCCCGGGGACGCCGCGCTGATCAATGCGAGCGGCCGGGTGGTCGTCGGGAATTCGGGTGCGTACCTGGTGGGCGAGAGGATCCGCTCCACGCCGGCCGGAAGCGAGATGATCCCGGTCGAGGTGCCGCATCTCGGCTTCTCGCTGCTGAGCCGCCGCCAGGGCGTCCCGCCTGACCGGGCGCAGGACCGGACGTCCGCTACATTGGCTGACAGCGACCTACCCCAAGGAGAACACTCATGAAGGTCCTCATCACCGGCGCCCACGGAAAAGTGGGCCGAGCCGTGACGCAGGCGATGATCGCCGCCGGCCACGAGGTCAGGACCACCGACCTGACGCGCCCCGGGTACGAACGGAAGCCCGAGGGCACGCCGAAGTACACGATGGCGGACCTCACCGACGCCGGCCAGGCCTACGCCGTCGTGCACGGGGCGGAGGCCGTGGTGCACGTCGCCGCGATCCCCGAGCCGACCGGCCACCCGCCGCACGTCGTCTTCCAGACCAACCTCATGGCCACCTTCAACGTGCTCGAGGCGGCCATCCGGTTCGGCGTGAAGCGGTTCGTCTACATCTCGAGCGAGACCGTGCCCGGATTCTTCTTCCCGGAGCGGGACTTCCTGCCGGACTATGCTCCCGTCGACGAGGAGCACCCGGTCCACCCGCAGGACCCGTACGCCCTCTCCAAGCATTTCGGCGAGCAGCTGATGGACGCCGCCGTCGCGCGGTCGGACATCCGCTGCATCTCCATCCGGCCCTGCTGGGTGCAGTACGAGGGCAACTACGAGACCAACCTCGGCCCCCAGGTCCGTGACGCCTCGGTGCTGAGCCCGAACCTGTGGAGTTACATCGACGCCTACGACCTCGCCGACGCCATCGTGCTCGCGACCGGGTCCGACCTGCCCGGCCACGAGGTCTTCTACATCGCGTCGCCGGACAACGTCGGCGGGCACGACTTCGCCGAGTCGCTTGCGAAGTACTACGGCGACGCCATCGAGCTGCGCGAGCTGGACCGGAAGGACGCCTCGGGCATCTCCAGTGCGAAGGCGCAGAGGATGCTCGGCTGGGTTCCGAAGCGGTCCTGGCGTGACTACCTCGACACGGACGGGAAGTCGCTCGCCACCTAGGGCGCCGGCACCGCGCGCCCGAGCCGCCTCCCGGTGATACATCGCATGCGACGCCGACACCAACCCGCCGTCCGCACACTTCAGTGCCTGCCCGCAAGTGCTTCCAGCTCGTGTGCCGCGATTTCCCAGGCTCGTGCACGAGGGTGAGACTGAAGTGCAACGACGCGACGGGAGACATCATGAGTGCGGACCATTTGGAACGGGTTGTCGCAGCAGTGCGATCCAGCAGTCCCGCCACCGGCGCGCATCCCGTCGTGGATCCGTTCCCGCCGGCTGAACTCCAGGTCGCCGTCGCCTCGGCGGTCAGCAGCGGGGAGTCACTGGCCGTCGTCGCCGCCGTGGCCGACCTGCCGGCGCTCGCTGTCCTGGACGCCGTCGACGCGCTCCAGCCGGGCAGCACCTGACGCCGCTACGACCCGACGGGACGGCTGCAGCCGAATTAGCACACGCCCATGTGACGTTATTTCTTGCACTCCTGGTTAGGAGAACCTAACCTGAGGTCGTGCCCCTCGATGACCGCCCCGCCACGCCACTGCTCTCCGTCTCGGAGCTGGCCATCTCCTACGGGAGCCGGCGCGTCGTCGAGGCCGTCTCCTTCGACCTGGAACCCGGCACGGTCACCGCGCTCATCGGCCCCAACGGCAGCGGCAAGTCCACCCTCCTGCGCACCATCGCACGGCTGCACGCACCCGACGCCGGGGCGGTGACCCTCGAGGACGGCGCCGACCTCCTCGCACTCTCCCCCAGGGCGTTCGCGCGCACCATCGCCCTGCTCGCCCAGAGCCGTCCCGTCCCCGGCGGCCTCACCGTCCGGGAGGTCGTCACCTTCGGCCGCCACCCGCACCGCAGCCGCTGGACCGGGCAGGACCCCCGGGGCACCGCGGCCGTCGAGAAAGCCCTCGCGCTCACCCGCACCGCCGAACTCGCCGACCGTCCCGTGGCCGCGCTCTCCGGCGGTCAGATCCAGCGCGTCTGGCTGGCGAGCTGCCTCGCCCAGGACACCGGGGTGCTGCTCCTCGACGAACCCACCACCTACCTCGACCTGCGCTACCAGGTGGAGATCCTCGATGTGGTCCGCGACCTGGCGACCGACCACGGCGTGACCGTCGGCGTCGTCCTCCACGACCTCGACCAGGCCGCAGCCATCGCGGACCACGTGGTGCTGCTCGAGAACGGTGCCGTGATGGCGCAGGGCACCCCCGTGGACGTCCTCACCGCCGAGAACCTGTCCCGTGCCTACGGCGTCCGTGTGGACGTCACCGTCCGCGACGGCGCGGTGCACACGCGCGCCGTCGGACGGCACAACACACCGAGCACCGCCGCCCTCTCCGCTTCCTGATCCCCCACGGCGCAGCCCGCGCCACCGAGAGAAATGAAACCGATGACACAACCGAAGATCCTCGCTGCCCTCGCAGCGGTGGCCCTGCTCTCCCTGACCGCCTGCGGCACCACCGAGGAGGCCGCCGGCAGCGCCCCCTCCGAGGACGCGGCGGCGGGGGAGACCATCACGGTCACCGACGCCCGCGGCAAGGAGATCACCCTCGACGGTCCGGCCGAGCGCGTGGTCGCAACGGAGTGGAACGCCATGGAGAACCTCGTGGCCCTCGGCGTCATGCCGGTCGGCGCCGCTGACGTCGAGGGCTACGCCCAGTGGGTCAGCGCCGAGGCGCTGGACGACACCGTGACCGACGTCGGCGTGCGCGGCGAGCCCAGCATCGACACGCTCGTGTCCCTCACGCCCGACGTCGTCATCGTGACCGACCAGCTCGTCGAGGGCGCGATCGAACAGATCGAGAAGACCGTCCCCGTCGTCGTGATCCCCGGCGGCGACGCCACCGACAACATCGGCCAGATGTTCGAGAACCTCGACCTGATCGCCACGGTCACCGGTACCGAGGACCAGGCCGCCGAGCTGAAGTCCTCGTTCGAGGCCAAGGTCGCCGAGGGCAAGGCCGCCATCGAGGACGCCGGCGCCGCAGGCACCCCCGTCGCCTTCTCCGACGCCTACACCGATGCCGGCAGCGTCTCGATCCGCCCCTTCACCGAGAGCTCGCTCGTGGGCAGCGTGTTCGGGCAGCTCGGACTGGCCGGCGCCTGGACCCTCGAGGGGGATCCCGCCTACGGACTCGCGCAGACCGACGTCGAAGGCCTCACCGCGCTGCCCGAGGACACCGACTTCTGGTACATCGCCAACGACGCCTTCGGCGACCCCTACCAGGACGAGCTCGCGGACAACGCGGTGTGGAAGTCCCTGCCGTTCGTCGAGGCCGGGAACGTGACGCGCTTCCCCGACGCCCTGTGGACCTTCGGCGGCCCCAGCTCCATGGAGCAGTTCGTGGACGCGGCGGTCGAGGCCGCCACCGCCCAGGCCGCGGAGTAGCCCCGTGCCGCCGGCGATCCTGACCAGGCCCGCTCCGCTTCCGGACCGGGCCGACGCTCCGCGTCCCGGAGTGCGCCTGGTCCTCGCCGGCGGCCTCCTCGCGGCAGCCACCGTGGTCCTCGCCCTCGTGCACCTCACGCAGGGCACCTCGAGCGTCGGCGCCGCAGACATCCTCGGTCTGCTCACGGGGCACGACGACGACACCACCGGTGCCGTCGTCGCCGCGAGCCGCATCCCCCGCCTGGCTGCGGGCCTGCTGGTCGGGGCGGCCCTCGGCGCGGCGGGAGCCGTCCTGCAGTCCGTCCCCCGCGTTCGTC
>NZ_CP024915.1:2075670-2089618 GCF_002953615.1 Arthrobacter agilis
ACGAGCAGGGCACCCTTGGAACCAAGGGTCGCCAGTACCGCTCCCACCCCCGCGGTGATGAGCACCGCGCAGGCCTTCGCGGCCAATTCATGGTCCAGCTCCAGCTGGTCGCCCGTGCCGATGCCCGTCAGCTCGCTGAGCTCCTCGGCGTTGGGTTTGAGCAGGTCCGGCGCCGGTACCCCGGCGGCGGCCTCGATCAGGGGTTCGCCCGACGAGTCGATCGCGACCCGGGGCGCCGACGGTCCGTACGCCTCCCGGACGGCGGCGGTGATCCGCGTGTAGAAGGTCGGCGGTACGCCCGGCGGCAGGGAGCCGGCGAGGACCAGCCAGTCGGCTCCGCTGCTCTCGGCCACGACGACCGCGAGCAGTTCCTCGATCTGTGCGGCGGAGAGCTCGGGGCCGGGCTCGTTGATCTTCGTCGTCGTACCATCGGGTTCGGTGATCGCCGTGTTGGTGCGGAGGCCCGCGCCGATCGGCAGATTGCGGAAGGGGACGGAGACGCCGCGCAGGCCCGCCAGGACCGCGTCGTCGTCGTCGCCCGGAAGGACGGTCAGCGTGCTGACGCCGGACATGGCCAGGGCGCGGCTGACGTTCACACCCTTGCCGCCTGCCTCCTGCACCACATGGGTGGCGCGTTGGACGGCTCCGCGGGTCAGGGGCGCGCCGAGTTCCACGGTGCGGTCGATGCTGGGATTCACGGTGAGGGTCAGGATCACGCGACGATCACCTCCACATCGGAATCGGCGAGTGCATCCGCAAGGGTTCCCCGGGGTGCGCGGTCGGTGATGAGTGCATCGATATCCTCCAGGTAGGCGAAGCTGATGAGGGATTCCTCGCTGAACTTCGACGAATCGGCCAGGAGCACCACGCGGCGTGCCGAGCGCACGATCGAGGTCTTCACCGCCGCTTCGTCGACGTCGGGCGTGCTGAGGCCGAAGCCGGCCGTGATGCCGTTCGCCCCGATGAAGGCGACGTCGGACCGCAGGCGGGCGAAGTGCGCGACCGTGCTGCTCCCCACGGCTGCGCTGGTCAGGGCTCGTACGCGTCCGCCGACGAGTTCGACGCTCAGGCCCGCGTTGGAGACGAGTGCGGCGATCGGGACGGAATGGGTGACGACCGCCAGTCCGGGCCGCGCCTCGTCGACGAGCAGTTCTGCCAGGGCACCGGTGGTGCTGCCAGCGTCGAGCACGACGGCTCCCGTCGCGGGAGCCATGGCGAGCGCGGCCTCGGCGATGCGCTTCTTCTCGGGGGAGTGCTGCGCGGCCCGGCTCGACAGGCTCGATTCATTGGTGGTCGCCCCGCTGCCGGCGATGGCCCCTCCATGGACCCGGCGCAGGACGCCGTCGTTCTCGAGGAGGGCGAGGTCCCTGCGGACCGTCTCCTTGGTGATGCCGAAGCGTGAGGAGAGGCCGGCGACCGTGACGCGGCCGTCTGCGGAGACGAGTTTGCTGATCTGGCGATAGCGCTCTTCCGCGAACATGAGGACCTCGTTGTCTCCGGCCGAGGTCAGGACCTCGAGATGTGGTTTGATCTTCGTTTGAGTGACTGTATCTTTGCTTCGCTCACCGGGTCAAGACCTTTTCGGTGGTAACCAAACGGGAACACAGATGAAGAAGGGCCGGACGTGAACGTCCGGCCCTTCTGTCCCTGGTGGTGCCGACGGGCTGTCAGAGCCCGGTGTCGCGGGACTCCCTGCGCGTGATGGTCTCGCCGGTGTTCGGATCCACGACGGACCGCGACTCCGAGACGCGCGCCTGCCGGCGCGGAGCGGCCAGGACGAGCGAGGCGATGAGCCCGATCACGCCGACCGCCATCAGGATGTAGCCGACGAGTGCCAGGTCCACGACGCTGACCTGCACGCGGATGGCGAAAGCAAGAATTGCACCCAGTGCAATAAGAAAAATAGATGAACCGATTCGCATTAGAAAAACTCCTCCGGTATGTCTTTGTTGGCAGTTTCGAGAGAATTCCCCAGCGGTTTCACTGACTCTGCCGCTTACTCCCGAGGCGGCCCGCTCACACCTATCATACGGTCGATCCGCCGTAAAACCCGGTTCGGCGCCCCGGTCGGACGTCCCGTCGGGTCATGCAACGGTTCGGGAAAGATTCATCCGAAAGCCTTGATAAGCGGGATTAGCGTGGTGCTAGGATTGCACCCTAAGCATGCTGATGAAGTACAGTTGCAGTTAGTTGCACTTCGATGCACCGGAATATCCGACAGCAACTCGTCCCCGGACGGGTGGCTCATCACTCAAGGAGCACCACATGAGTTTCATCGCATTCCTTATCCTCGGCCTCATCGCCGGCGCGCTCGCCAAGCTGATCATGCCCGGCAAGCAGGGCGGCGGCATCATCGTCACCATGATCCTCGGCGTCATCGGCGCCTTCCTGGGCGGCTTCATCGGCGGCAGCATCCTCGGCATCAACATGGGCAGCACGTTCTCCCTGCCGTCCATCCTGTTCGCCGTCCTGGGCGCGCTGATCGTCCTCTTCATCTACGGTCTCATCACCGGACGCAAGGGCTCGCGCGTCTAGCACGCACCACGTAGCTGCACCGTGGGGGAGCGGCTGCGAGAAGGGCGTCACCGCGAAGCGGTGGCGCCCTTCGCCTGTCCGAGCCCGACCGACCTGTCGGCGGGTCACTGCCGGGCGGGGCGACGCCAGGAGCAGAAAGTCCACCGGCAGTGCCACGCGCCCATCTACACTCGATTCGCATCCACCCAGCCGCGGAAGGACCATCATGTTTGGCCGGAACAAGGAGAACCCAGCCGTCAAGGCTGCCAACGGGACGCTGTTCGACAAGGACGGCAACCCGAAGCCTGCGATCCTGCGCGGGATCGAACGCGCCCTGGACGTCCAGCGGCCGCTGATCCTCTCCAACCTGGACCGGCTCCGCCGTCGCAACCCGGAGGCGTCCCCCGCGGAACTGGCCCGCCTGCTCGAGCGCGACTACCTGCGGGCGACGACGGCCGCGGGCGCTGCTGTGGGAGCGACGGCGGCGGTTCCCGCCGTCGGGACCCTGGCCTCCCTCGGACTCTCGGCGGCCGCGACCGTCGGCTTCCTCGAGGCCACAGCACTCTATGCCGAGTCCATCGCGGAACTGCACGGGGTCAAGACCGACGATCCTGAGCGTTCGCGCGCCATGGTCATGGCGATCCTGATGGGCGAGGAGGGCACGGCGCTGATGCGCTCCATCCTCGGTGCGTCCGCGGGACAGGGTGCCCCCCAGTACTGGGGGCAGCTGGTGAACAAATCCGCACCGTCGTCGCTCGTCAAGACGGTCACCGGGTCCATCAGGCGGCGCTTCCTCAAGAAGTTCCTCGCCAAGCAGGGCGGATTCATGCTCGGACGAGCCCTGCCCTTCGGCGCGGGGGCCGTGATCGGCGGGACCGGCAACCACCTCATGGGCAAGGCCGTCATCCGCACCACCCGCGAGGCCTTCGGTCCGCTGCCGCAGACCATCCCGGGCGAGCTGGCCGACGTGCTGCAGTTGCCCCCGCAGGGAAGCGACCAGAAGCAGGCCTGATCGCGGCGTCCGGTACCGGTGCGCGGGTAGGGTGCCGCGCCGGGACTACCCGAAGATCGCGTGGGCGATGGTGAAGATGAGCAGGCCCGCCAGCGAACCGACCACCGTACCGTTGATGCGGATGAACTGCAGGTCCTTCCCGACCTGCAGTTCGATCTTCCGTGACGTCTCCTCCGCGTCCCAGCGCCCCACCGTCTCCGAGATGACGCCGGCGATCTCGCTGCGGTAGGTGCGCACGGCGTACGAGGCGCCGTCCGCGATCCAGCGGTTCACCTTCCCTGCCAGCTCGGCGTCGTTCGCCAGGCGCGAGCCGAAGTCGCGGACCGCCGCCTTGAAGTTGGACGTCAGCTCGCTGTCCGGGTCGTTCACGGCCTCGAGGAGCGCGTTCTTGATGGTGGCCCAGGTGCGGGCCGTCAGGTCGCGGACACGGGGGTCGTCGAGCAGCTGTCCCTTGATCTCCTCGGCCTTCGCGATGGTCTCGGGCTTGTGCTGCAGATCCTGCGCGAGGTCCCGGAGGTACTTGTCGATCGCGAGGCGGACATCGTGCTGCTGGTCGTCCTGCACCGCCCGGATGAACTTCGACAGTTCCGCGTGCACGCGGTCACCGACGACGCCGTCGACCAGGCGCGGCACCCAGGTCGGCGAACGCTGCGCGACCACCCGCGTGACCACGGCGTAGTTCGCGTCCACCCAGTCACCGGCGCGGTCCACGAGCAGGTCCACGAGGCGGTGGTGGTGCCCCTCGGCGAAGATGCGTTCCGCAATGCTCCCGATGGGCGGCCCCCACGGTGGCTCGAGCAGATGCCTGCGGACCATGGACTCGATCACGCCCTGGACAGCGTCGTCGTTCAGGACGGTGAACATCCCCCGGATGAGGGCCGCGCCCTCGACGGCCACGCGGTCGGCGCTCTCGGGCTTCTCCAGCCAGGCGCCGGCCTTCTGTGCGATCCGGGCTGAATCGAGCTTGGCACGCACCACGTCCTCGGACAGGAAGTTCTCCTCGACGAACTGGCCGAGCGATTCGCCGATCTGGTCCTTCTTCCGCGGGATGATCGCGGTATGGGGGATCTTCAGCCCCATCGGATGCTTGAACAGGGCCGTGACGGCGAACCAGTCGGCCAGGGCGCCCACCATCCCACCCTCGGCCGCCGCCCGCACGTACTGCAGCCAGGGATAGGCGTCCTGCAGGGCGAAAGCCACCACGAAGATGACGGCCATGACCGCCAGCAACCCGGTCGCCAGGAGCTTCATGCGTCGGAGGGCGGCCGCCCGCTCCGTATCGGTGCCGGTCATCTGAGCATTCACGCTCCCGAGTCTATCGAGGCCGTCCCGGCGGGCACCGCGGTGCCGCATCCGTGGTGCACCGATCCGGTGGTCACGTACCGTGTTAGGGACACCACCGACGACTCGAAGGGACGGTCCGTGCCTCCTGTGATCTTCGCCCACCGCGGCAGTAGCGGCACCTACGCGGAGCACACGCGCGCCGCCTACCTGCAGGCCCTCGCGGACGGCGCGGACGGCGTGGAGTGCGACGTGCACCTGAGCCGGGACGGACAGCTGGTGTGCATCCACGACACGACGCTGGATCGCACTACGAGCGGCACGGGCGACGTCGCCGACCTGACCCTCGAGGAACTGCGCCGGCTCGATGCCTTCTCCTGGAAGGGGGCGAGCGTCCCTGCGGAGTTCGGCGGCGAGACCGACCAGTTCCTCTCCTTCGCGGACCTGCTGCTCCTGCTGCGCCGTGCGGGCCGCCCGATCCGGCTCGCCGTCGAGCTGAAGCATCCGAGTCCGTTCGGACTGCGGCTGGAGGAGGCCCTGATCGCGTTCCTCATGGACGAGGGCTGGGACCCGGAATCCTCGATGCTCGGCAGCATCGAGGTCAGCTTCATGAGCTTCAACCCCGACTCCATGCGGCAGCTGGCGGAGTCGGTGCCCCACCACCTGCTGTGCCAGCTCGTCTCCGACATCCGGCCGAAGGAGGTCCGCGAGGCGCTGCGTTTCGGTTCGATCGCCGAGGGGGCCCTGATCAACCTGCTGCACAGGGCGCTGAAGGAGGGCGAGGCGCTGATCGACCACCAGGAGGTCGGGATGGCGGGCCCGGGCATGAAATACATCCGGGCCCACACGGAGCGGGTGCGCCGCTGGATCCAGGAGGGCGTGATCGTGAGGGCATGGACGGTCAACAAGATCGAGGATGCCCTCTTCCTCGCCGAGCTGGGCGTGCAGGAGATGACCACCGACTACCCGGCGCGGATACGCTCCGCCTTCCGGAGCGACGACGAGTAACCACCCCACCCCGGGACGCTGTGGTTGAGTGGGGGGATGCAATCACCGATCGAGGATTACGCACTCGTCTCCGACCTCCACACCGGTGCGCTCATCTCCCGCGACGGCAGCGTGGACTGGCTCTGCCTGCCCCGGTTCGACTCCGAATCGGTGTTCGCCGCGATGCTCGGCACCCCGGAGCACGGCCGCTGGCTCGTGGCACCCTCGTCCGCGGGGGCGGAGGTGGTGGAGCGCAGCTACATCTCCTCGACCTTCGTCCTCCAGACCCACTGGAGGACCCCCGAGGGTGAGGTGCTGGTCACCGATTTCATGCCGGTCACGGACCGCCGGGCCAACGTCGTGCGGCGGGTTCAGGGCCTCCGCGGGACGGTGACGGTCCGCCAGGAACTGGAGATCCGCTTCGGCTACGGCGATATCGTCCCGTGGGTCAGCCAGGGGACGGACGACGGCGTCCCGGTGCTCCTGGCCATCGCCGGGCCCGACGCGCTGCTGCTGCGGGGACCCCGGCTCCGGGCCTCGGACCATCGCCACGAGGGCACGTTCGACGTGGCCGAGGGCGACGTCGTCGACCTCGAACTCGTCTGGTACCCCTCCCACCGTGAGAAGCCGCCCGCCCGGGATGTCGACGACGCCCTGGACAGCACCATCAGCTACTGGCGTGCGTGGGGGGCGAGCTACGTGAACGACGGCGAGTACGCCGACGCCGTGCAGCGCTCGCTCCTCGTGCTGCGCGCGCTCACGCACGAGGACACCGGCGGCATCGTCGCCGCTCCGACGACGTCGCTGCCCGAGCAGTTCGGCGGCTCCCGCAACTGGGACTACCGCTTCTGCTGGCTCCGCGATGCGGCGCTCACGCTCGAGGCCATGATGACGCACGGCTATGCGGAGGAGGCCCTGGGCTGGCGCAACTGGCTGCTGAGGGCCGTGGCGGGGGACCCCGAGGACCTGCAGATCATGTACGGGCTGGCCGGTGAACGGTATCTGCCGGAACGCGAACTCGACCACCTGCCGGGCTACGCCGACTCGGCTCCCGTGCGCGTGGGGAACGGCGCGGTGAAGCAGTACCAGGCCGACGTGGTCGGCGAGGTCATGGTGGCGCTGGAGAAACTGCGCGGGCACGGCACCACGGAGGACAGCTTCTCGTGGCCGTTGCAGCGTGCACTCCTGGGCTTCGCCGAGAAGCACCTCCACGACCGCGACCACGGTATCTGGGAGATGCGCGGCGATCAGCAGTACTTCACGCATTCACGCGTGATGATGTGGGCAGCGTTCGACTGCGCCGTGCGCGCCGTGCGCGACCACGGGCTGAGCGGGCCGCAGGACCGGTGGACGGAGATCCGCGACGGACTGCGCGCGGAGATCATGGAGCGGGGCTTCCGTGCCGACCTGAACTCCTTCACGCAGGTGTACGGCGGCGCGGAGGTGGACGCCTCGCTGCTGCAGTTGCCGCAGGTGGGGTTCGTCGAGTTCGACGATCCGGCCATGCTCGGTACCGTGGCGCGCATCGAGCAGGACCTGCTGAACGAGCAGGGCCTGCTGCTGCGCTACCGGACGCACAACTCCGACGACGGCCTCGAACCGGGCGAGCACCCGTTCCTCGCCTGCTCCTTCTGGCTCGTCGAGCAGTACGCGCACAGCGGCCGCCTGGGCGAGGCGAAGCGGCTCATGGACCAGCTGGTCGGCTACTCGAACGAGCTCGGCCTGCTGTCCGAGGAGTACGACGCCGAGTCGGGCCGCATGGCCGGCAACTTCCCGCAGGCGTTCTCGCACCTCGCCCTCGTACGGGCGGCCGACGCCCTGCAGATGGCCGGCGGCGAGGCCGGGTCCCACGAGTCGATGGCCCGGGAGTAGCCCGGACCATCGACCGCGAATCGTCGTCGTCCTGGGATCAGGCCGTGACGCCCTGCGGCTTCAGGACCACCTTGATGGTGCCGTCGGTCTTCTTCTGGAAGTTCCGATAGGCCTCCGGTGCCTCGTCGATCGAGACCTGGTGCGTCATCAGGTCGGTGACGCCCAGCGGATCCGAGGGCTCCTCGACGATCGGCAGGAGCTCGTCCGTCCAGCGGCGCACGTTGCACTGGCCCATCCGGAACTGGAGCTGCTTGTCGAACATGTTGAGCATCGGCATGGGGGTGGCGGCGCCGCCGTAGACGCCGCTGAGGGAGATGGTCCCGCCCCGGCGGACCGCGTCGATCGCCGAGTGGAGGACGGTCACGCGGTCGCTGCCGCCGGTCTCCATGACCTTCTGCGCGAGCTTGTCGGGCAGGATGCCGACCGCGTTCTGGGCGAAGGCACCGACGGGCGAGCCGTGGGCCTCCATGCCGACGGCGTCGACGACGGCGTCCGGGCCGCGGCCGTTCGTCATGCTGCGCAGCTCCTCTGCGGTGTTCTTCGTGAAGTCGATGGTCTCGATACCGTGGCGCTTGGCCATGTCGCGGCGCTCTGCGACGGGTTCGACGGCGATGACACGGTGGCCGAGGTATTTGCCGATACGGGCCGCGAACTGGCCGACCGGCCCGAGGCCGTAGACCGCGAGGACGCCGTCCTTCGGCACATCGGCGTACTGCACGCCCTGCCAGGCCGTCGGCAGGATGTCCGAGAGATAGAGGTAGCGCTCGTCGGGCAGCTCCGAGCCCACCTTGACCGGGCCGTAGTCGGCGAAGGGCACCCGGAGGTACTCCGCCTGCCCGCCGGGCACCGAGCCGTAGAGCTCCGAGAAGCCGAACAGGGCCGCGCCGGATCCTGCCGAGTGGACCTGCGTGGTCTCGCACTGCGACTGCAGGCCCCGCTTGCACATGAAGCAGTAGCCGCAGGAGATGTTGAACGGCACGACGACGCGGTCACCGACCTTGAGGTTGGTCACGCCCGCGCCGACTTCCTCGACGATGCCCATGGGCTCGTGCCCGAGGACGTCCCCCTTGTGCATGTACGGGCCGAGGACCTCGTAGAGGTGGAGGTCCGAGCCGCAGATCGCCGTCGAGGTGATCCTGATGATCGCGTCCGTGGGCTCCTGGATCGTGGGGTCGGGTACGTTCTCCACGCTGACGTTGCGCTTGCCCTGCCATGTCACTGCCTTCATGTGGCGCTCCTCCGGTTAGTAAGTAGGCTTTCCTTTCCTACTATTCACCCCTTCGACACGAATGGGAAGCCGGGCAGCACCTCGCCTAGCCTTGACGCGTGGTGCTCTTCCAATCTCCCGCGGTGCGCGTCGCCCTGTCCGTGGCCATCGCGACCGGGCTCTACGGGCTCTCGTTCGGCGCGCTGTCCGTGGCTGCCGGCCTCGACCTCCTGCAGACCATGGCGCTGAGCCTGCTGCTGTTCAGCGGCGGCTCCCAGTTCGCCTTCATCGGCGTGATCGCCGGCGGGGGGAGCGGGATCTCGGCGATGTCCGCGGCGGCCCTGCTCGGGATCCGGAACGGGGTGTACGGGATGCAGGTCAACGTGCTGCTGCGTCCCTCGCGCTGGCGGAAACTGGCGGCGGCGCACGTCACCATCGACGAGTCGGTGGCCACGGCAACGGGCCAGACCGACCCGGCCGAGCAGCGCCGCGGCTTCTGGGCCGCGGGCATCGGCGTCTTCGTGCTGTGGAACCTGTTCACGCTCGGAGGTGCGCTCGCAGGCAATGCCATGGGTGATCCTGCCCGGTGGGGGCTCGACGGCGCGGCGGTCGCCGCGTTCCTCGGCCTGCTCTGGCCCCGGATCCGGGCCCGCGAGCCGGCAGCGATCGCCGTCGTCTGTGCGGTGGTGACGCTCCTCGCCGTCCCGTTCGTCCCACCCGGTGTACCGATCCTGATCGCCGCGGTCATGGCTGCGGTCCTGGGACTCGCGGGTCTCGGACCGGCGACCGAGGGCCTCGAGCCCGACGTCGAGCCCTACCCCTCCGGGTCGGACGACGACGCGCCGGGCCCGGGGTCGGGACCCCGCCCGGCGAAGCACTCCCGTGGCCGCGGAGCCGGCGCATGAGCCTCTGGGGGTGGATCCTGCTGGCGTGCGCGATCTCGATCGCCACGAAGTTCGTCGGGTTCCTCGTGCCGGCGAAGCTGCTCGACAATCCGCGGATGCTGCGGGTCGCCGGGTCGCTGACGATCGGCCTGCTCGCCGCCCTGACGGCCGTGAACACCTTCGCTTCGGGACAGGTGCTCGTGGTCGATGCGCGGGTCGTGGCGTTGGCCGCCGCGGCGCTCGCGCTCTGGCTGCGCGCGCCGTTCCTCGTGGTGGTGGCTGTCGGGGCGCTCGCCGCCGGGCTCGCACGGCTGCTGGGGGCGGCGTAGGGCCCGGACAGCCGACCCGGTCGTCGTCCGCCCACTGAAGAGCTCCGTTCAGTGGGCATGATCGAACATGCCCACTGATCGAACCGGATCAGTGGGAGCGACGCGGCAGCGCGCGGCCTCGTCGTCCGCCCGATGCCCGGATCAGGCGGCCGTGCGCGGCGCGAACATGATCAGCGCGACACCGACCAGGCAGACCGCCGAACCGAGGAGGTCCCAGCGGTCGGGCCGGAATCCGTCGACGAGCACGCCCCACGCCAGTGATCCCGCCACGAAGACGCCGCCGTAGGCCGCGAGGATCCGCCCGAAGTTCGGGTCCGGCTGCAGTGTCGCCACGAACCCGTACGCGCCGAGCGCCATGACCCCGAGGCCCGCCCACCACAGCGGCCTGCCCTCGCGGACGGCCTGCCAGATGAGCCACGCACCGCCGATCTCGGCCGCCGCGGCCAGCACGAACAGGAGGGTCATGCGCAGGATCGTCATGGTCCCAGTGTGCCGGAGCCCCGTTGCAGGCGCCCGTCGGCAGGATGCACCCGACGACGACGGGCGGACGTCCGACGACGGGCCAGCGGCAGGAGGGGAACGCTAGGACCCGCTGACGACGGCGGCTGTCGCCTCCGCGATCGCCGCCTCCTCGTCCGTCGGCACCACGAGGACGGGGAAGGCCGACGACGCCGTGCTGATGACGCGGGCCTCCCTGCTGCGCTTTTCGTTCCTGGTCTCGTCGAGCTCGAGGCCGAGGGCACCGAGCTTGGAGACGACGGCACTGCGGAAGGCTCCGGCGTTCTCGCCGATACCCGCGGTGAAGACGAGTGCCTGGGCGCCGCCGACCGCGACGTGGTAGCCGCCGACGTACTTCGCGAGGCGGTAGGAGGCCACCTCGATCGCGAGCTGCGCCCGATGCTCGCCCGCGTCCGCGGCGTCCGCCACCGACCGCATGTCGTTGGTGCCCGCCAGCCCCTTCAGGCCGCTGTTGCGGTTCAGGAGAGTGTCGAGATCCTGCTCGGTGTACCCCTCACGCAGGAGGAACAGCAGGATGGACGGGTCGATGTCGCCGGAACGTGTCCCCATCACCAGCCCCTCGAGGGGCGTGAAGCCCATGGACGTGTCGATGCTCTCTCCGTCGCGCACGGCCGTGACGGAGGCGCCGTTGCCAAGATGGGCGATCACGCCGGTGAAGGCGTCCGTGCCGAGGAGTTCCGCCGCACCACGCGCGACGTACGCGTGCGAGGTCCCGTGGAAGCCGTAGCGGCGGATGCCGAACCGCCGGTACAGCTCGTCGGGGACGGCGTAGCGCCAGGCGTGCTCGGGCAGGGTGCGGTGGAACGCCGTGTCGAAGACGGCCACCTGCGGCATGTCCGGCCACTTCTCGGTGATGGCGCGGATGCCGGTGACGGCTGCGGGATTGTGCAGGGGGGCCAGCGGGTTGAGGCGCTCGATGGCGCGCGTGATCTCGTTGTCGATGAGCACCGGCTCACTGAAGCGCTCACCGCCGTGCACCACGCGGTGTCCGACGGCGTCGATCCCGCGATCGCCGAGCGCTGCCGCCACCTCGCCGTCCACGCGGTCGAGGGCGGCCGCGTGGTCGGGTACCTCGGCCTCGCCGATGCGCTCCACCAGGCCTTCCGCGAGGACGTCGTCGCCCTCGCGCACCTGGTACTTGAGCGAGGACGAGCCGGAATTGATGACGAGGATGATCATGGGGTCCTGTCTGGGAGGCGGGAGGCGGGAGGCGGGAGGTCGGGAGGCGGGGGATCAGGGGGCTGCGGGCTGCTGGGCCTGCACGGCGGTGATGGCGACCGTGTTCACGATGTCCTCCACGGTGCAGCCGCGGGAGAGGTCGTTGACGGGTTTGCGCAGGCCCTGGAGCACGGGCCCGACGGCGACAGCGCCCGCGGACTGCTGCACCGCCTTGTAGGTGTTGTTGCCGGTATTGAGGTCCGGGAAGATGAAGACCGTCGCCTGCCCGGCGACGGTGGATCCGGGCAGTTTCGAGGCGGCGACGGAGGCGTCGACGGCGGCGTCGTACTGGATGGGGCCCTCCACGGCGAGGTCGGGCCGCTGCTGCCGCACGAGTTCGGTGGCGCGCCGCACCTCGTCCACGGCGCCGCCGCTGCCGGACTCGCCCGTCGAGTAGGAGAGCATCGCGACGCGGGGCTCGACCCCGAACTGGGCTGCCGTCTCGGCCGAGGCGACCGCGATGTCCGCGAGCTGCTCCTCGTTGGGGTCCGGGTTCACCGCGCAGTCGCCGTACACGAGCACGCGGTCCTGCAGCAGCATGAGGAACACGGAGGAGACGATCTTCACGCCGTCCTTCGTCTTCACGAATTCGAGGGCCGGCCGGATGGTGTTCGCCGTCGTGTGCGCGGCGCCGGACACCATGCCGTCCACCCTCCCCAGCTGGACCATCATCGTCCCGAAGTATGCCCCTTCGAGCATGCGTTCGCGGGCCTGGTCGACGGAGACGTTCTTGTGGGCGCGGAGCCGGGCGTACTCGGTGGCGAATTCCTCGCGCAGCGGTGAGGTGGAAGGGTCGACCAGCGTGAGGCCGGTCAGGTCGATGCCCTGGCCCGATGCCAGTTCGCGGATGCGGGCCTCCGGGCCGAGGATCGTGAGGTCGCAGACGTCCCGGCGCCGGAGGATCTCGGCGGCCTTGAGTACCCGCACGTCCTCGCCCTCGGGGAGCACGATGTGTCTCCGCTCGGACCGGGCGCGCTGGATGAGCTCGTGCAGGAAGCGCAGCGGCGTCATGCTGACGGGCCGGGGGAGTTCGAGCCGCTCCAGCAGTTCGCTCTCGTCCACCTGCCGCGCCCAGGCGCCGAGCGCGGCAGCCGCCTTGCGGCGCAGTCCGCTGGCGATCTCGCCACGGACCTCGCTGACGCGCCGCGCGGCGGTGTAGGTGTCGTCGTCGAGCGCGAAGACGGGGAACGGTGCCTGCGCGAGGAGGGCGAGGATGTTGGGATCTGGCGCGAGCCCGCCGGTCAGGAACAGCGCGGAGGGCACCGGGAACTCGGGGGAGAACGACGACGCCAGGGTGGCCACGAGCACGTCCGCGCGGTCGCCGGGCACGATCACGAGGGCGCCGTCCCGGAGGAGGTGCAGGAAGTTGCCGACGTTCATGGCGGCCACCCGGATGCTCGTGACGTCACGCTCGAGGTTCGAGTTGCCGGCGATCTGCCGGGCGCCCAGCTCCGCGGAGACCTCGGAGACCGTGGGCTGGGAGATCTCGGCGAGTTCCGGGATGACGTAGACGGGGCGGCCCGAGCGGCCGGGGCGCACCTGCTCGCTGATGGCGGTGACGGCATCGTCGGCGGCGCGGTTGACCATCATCGCGAGGAGCGACACCTTGGCCGCGTCGAGTTCGCGGCGGGCGACGTCGACGGCGTCGGCCGCCTCCTCGACGGACATGCCCTTGGCGCTGACGACGGCGAGCACCATGGCCCCGAGGTTGTTGGCCAGGCGCGCGTTGAGGTCGAACTCGACGGCCGCGTCGTTGCCGGAGAGGTCCGTGCCCTCGACGATCACGACGTCGCACTCCGCGGCGATCTCGCTGTAGATGGCGACGCAGCGGGCGTCGATCTCGGCGCGGTCTCCCGTGACCAGCAGGGCGCGGGCCTCCGCCCGGGTCAGGCCGCCGCGCGCACGGCTGTCCGGGAGGTCGAAGGCCCTCTGCATGAGCCGCACCATCGGATCCGCGGCGGGGTCGCCGCCCTCCACGATGGGCCGGAAGAACCCGACGCGGTCGGCGTGCCGGTGCAGCATGTCGGCCAGGCCCAGGGAGATCAGGGACTTGCCGGAGCCGTTGGTCATGGCGCTCACATATATTCCGCGGGTCATGGGCCCAGTCTTGCAGGGTCCCCGGACA
>NZ_CP024915.1:2089880-2101300 GCF_002953615.1 Arthrobacter agilis
AGCGGTGCCGCGCGGCTTCCGGTCCGCATTGACCGGGGTGTTGGGATCCAGTGCGTCCTCGGCCGCTGCGTCGTCGAGCTCGACCGCGGACCGCACGGGCGGCGCGCCGGGCGTGAAACGCCGCTGCAGGGTGGCGGCGGCGGCGTCCCGGAGGGTGCGGAAGAACAGGTACGTCACGCACCAGGCGAGGATCGCGGCCACCACCGCCGACAGGAACAATCCGAGGCCCAGCAGCACGCACGCCACGTAGAACACGACGATCAGCAGCAGGCGCAGGGCGGTGAATTTGAGGAAGGCCACGCTCCAAGTTTACTCGCCTACAATTGGCGCATGCCCCGCCTCCTGCTCTTCGCCGCGATCCTGGGGGTCGCCGTCGTCATCTATGCACTGATCGACTGCGTCATGAGCCGAAAACACGAGGTGCGGAGCATCTCGAAGACGGCGTGGTTCGTGACCATCCTCATCCTGCCGCTCATCGGGGCCGGGATGTGGTTCCTGTTCGGACGTCCTCGCAGCGAGGGTCCCTCCGGTCCGCGGCGTCCGGCTCCCCGCACGCCCACCGCGCCGGACGACGATCCGGCCTTCCTCCAGAATCTCGAAGCGCAGCGCCGCCAGCGCGCCCGCGAGCAGGAGCGCCGCCGCCGCGAGCAGGAGCAGAAGGAACGCGAGGCCAAGGCCGGCGAGGCCGGCCGGGACACTCCCCCGAAGGACGACAAGCACGACGGCGAAGGCAACGACGACGCCGGGTCCGGTTCCGCGGGAGCCCACCACCCCTGACACCCTGCGTCCGCCTGCCGGGCCCCTGCGGCGCTGCCGAAAGCCCTGGCACCCACTGATCGCGGGCGGCCGCTGGGCAGGTCCGACGCGTCGCATGGCAGGGAGGACCGTCCCATGCGCCCGATCCCGTAGCACCCACTGATCGCGACCGGCCGGTGGGCATGGTCGATCATGCCCGCGGATCGGACCTCATCAGTGGGCGGAAACCGAAGCCGCCCTTCGGGCAGGACCGACGGCGCGACCGACGGACACCCCGGCCGCACGCCATGCTCCCTGCTTGTACCCCCGCCGGAGGGGGCGCTCCCGGACACGCGAGAGCCCCGCGGCATCCACCGCGGGGCTCTCCCGTTCCGACCGGCCGATACGCGGCCCGCGCCTACACTCCCGAGTAGCTGTGGAGCCCCGAGAAGTAGATGTTCACGATCGTGAAGTTGAAGACGATGCAGAGGTACCCGACGATCGACAGCCAGGCGGCACGCGTGCCCGTCCAGCCACGCGTGGCACGGGCGTGGAGGTAGCCGGCGTAGACGGTCCAGATCACGAACGTCCAGACCTCCTTGGTGTCCCAGCCCCAGTAGCGGCCCCATGCCTGCTCGGCCCAGATGGCACCCGCCATGAGGGTGAAGGTCCAGCCGACGAACGCGACGGCGTTGAGCCGGTAGGACAGGTTCTCGAGGCTCAGCGCCGAGGGTACGAGGCGGAGGAACCGCGCGGTGTCCGCCTTGCCGGCGAGGAGTTTGGCCTCGCGGGAGGTCTGCAGGAGCTGCAGCACGGACATGGCGAACGTGATGGTGAACAGCGCCGAGGACGCCACGGCGATGGAGACGTGCACGATCAGCCAGTAGCTCTGCAGGGCGGGGATCAGGCGGGCCACCGGCGTGGGGAAGCCCACGGTGGCGGCGCAGAGCATGATGACCACGAGTCCCACCACGAAGGAACCGACGAAACGCAGATCCTTGCGGGTGAGCGTGATGAGGAAGATGGCGGCGACGAGGAAGGCACCCGTGGTGCAGAACTCGTACATGTTGCCCCAGGGGACACGGTGCGCGGCGATCGCCCGGGTGAGGACGGCGGCGCCGTGGACGACGGCGGCCAGCACCGTCAGCGAGACGGCGATGCGCGCTGAGCGGCGCCGGGGCCCCGACCCGTAGTCCATCGAGGCGTCCGCCGTCGCCGGTGACCCTGCCGCTGCAGCCGTCGAACTCCCGCCTCGTGCGCCCACGCCCGCGAGGGACCGGGCCGGCGCCGCCTGCTCGTCCGCGAGCCGCGTCTCGAGGCTGCCGATCGTGGAGCTCGACTTCACGAGGTCGAGCACGAAGAAGACCAGGGCCACCACGTAGGCGATCGAGGCCAGCAGCATGAAGAGCTCACTGATCTGCCCGAGCTCGGCATTGACTGGTGGTGTCATGACTTGTCCTTTGCGTTGGTGTGCGACTGCCCCGTGCCGGCCGGTGCGGCGTCCTGATGACTATGGTCCCCCGCGCTGCCGGTGGGGACCAAGAAGCGATCCGCCAGCAGCTTCTCGACGGCTGCGCCTTCCGCCGGCAGGCGGTGGTCCTCACCGCGTGCCAGCAGCCCGTACTCGACCATGAGGCGCCCGTCCGGGTGCTCGCCGGTGCGCACCCAGAGCCTGCGGCGCCCGATGAACAGGGACGCCGAGAGTCCGAGCAACGCGAGTGTCGAGAAGACCAGTGCGCCCAGCTCGCCGGGATCGTGATGGATGTCGAGGGCGACATAGCGCTTGAGCCCGTCGAAGGTGACGGAACCCTTGCCCTCGGGCAGGTCGTACGTCTGTCCGACGCCGAGCACGATCCCGCCGTCGTCGTTGTTGCGGCTGTTGAGCTCGGTGAGGTTCTCGGTGTCCAGCACGTAGACGTTCTCGGGCGTCCCGTCGTCGAGCCCTAGGTCCCCGTAGTAGGAGTTCAGGTTCAGCTGCGGGTTGAAGGGGTCCGGGTCCCGCGAGAAGGAGACTCCCTTCTCGTCCACGAAGGCGGTGGGCAGGAAGAATCCGACGAAGCCGAGCTGGTCCGGCTTCGCGTCCGGGGCCTTGATGACGATCAGCGAGGTGTAGAGGCCGTCAGACGGGACCGAGACGACGGGGCCCTGCTGGGCGATGTTCCCCTCGCCGTCACGCACGGTGACGACGGGCGCGTAGCCGTTGCCGACCAGGTAGACGTTGGTGCCGCCGATGGTGATCGGCGCGTTGACCTTGAGGACCTGCTGCGCCTCGTCCTCGCCCGGTCCGTCCTGCGTGGTGACGTTCGCCGTGAAGTCGAGCGGCTGGCCGTAGTGGCTCTCCTGCTCGCGGTCGAAGCGCACGTCGAACGAGTCGAGCCGGATCGAGTACGGCTCCAGCTGGTCGTCGGAGAAGTTGGAGCCCGGGCTGAAGCTGTCGTAGCCGATCAGGGTGTTCACGAAGCTGTCGCCCTCGACGATCACCTTCTGGCCGTTGTAGCCGAAGAGCCCGCCGACGGCGACCGACACCAGGACGCCGATGAGCGAGGTGTGGAAGACGAGGTTGCCGAGCTCCTTGGCGAGGCCGCGTTCGGCGCCGACGGAGGGGCGGTCGGTCCCGGCATCGCGCACGTCGACGCGGTAGCCGCGCTTCCGCAGGACCGCGGCGGCCTGCTCGGCGGCGGACGACGGCGTGAGGCCGGCATCACGCGCCCGGTCGGCAGGAACCTCGAGCGTGCCGTACACGGGCAGGCGGGAGAGCCGCTTGGGCGTACGTGGCGGCGTGGAGCGCACGGCTCGAAGATGCGCGATCGCCCGGGGCACCACGCAGCCGATGAGCGAGATGAAGAGCAGGAGGTAGATCGCCGAGAACCAGACGGACGAGTAGACGTCGAACAGCTGGAACCAGTCCAGCACGGGCCCGGTGTCCGGGTTGTCCTGGATGTACTGCGTGACGACGGCGGGGTTCGCCGGGCGCTGGGGGAACAGCGAGCCGGGAACGGCCGCCACGGCGAGCAGGAGCAGCAGGAACAACGCCGTGCGCATGCTGGTCAGCTGCGTCCACGCCCACCGCAGGGTGCCGAAGACGCCGAGTGAGGGCAGGACGACGTCGGCCCTGGCGCCCGGGGCGCCTGCCGTGTCCCTCGTATCCTGTGAGACGTCCTGCTTCACTGTGCCCTTTCCGAATGATGTCGATTGTTCGCGTGCGTGTCCGGCGGATGCCACCGGTGGTCAGATCGGCAGGACCACGTTGCCGATCAGGAGGTCCTGCAGCTGGGTGATCCAGAAGTTCCAGATGCCGGTCACCATGAGGACGCCCACGAGCACCAGGAGTCCGCCCCCGGCCCGCTGCAGCAGGAGCCGGTGCTTCCGGAAGAAGGCGAGGGCCCCCATGCCGCGGCGTACGCCGAGTGCGATCAGCAGGAACGGAAGGCCCAGGCCCAGGCAGTAGACGAACGTGAGGACCGCGCCCTTGAGTGCCGTCGCGTCGTTCCCGGAGATCGCCAGGAGTTGCACCGCACCGAGCGTGGGGCCGATGCACGGCGCCCAGCCGAGCCCGAAGGTCACACCCAGCAGGGGTGCCCCCAGGAGGCCGGCGGGTACCTTCGCATGGACGCGGCTCTCGCGCTGGAACCAGGAGAGACCGCCCATGAACACGACGCCCAGCAGGATCACGACGACGCCGAACACCTGGATGAGCCACCCCTGGGACACCCTCAGGAAGGCGCCCAACTGCCCGAACAGGGTCCCGTAGGCCATGAAGACGACCGAGAAGCCGAGCACGAAGAGCCCGATCCCGGCCAGCATCCGTCCCCTCTTCTGCTTCTCGAGGTCGACGCCGGTCAGGCCCGTGACGTACCCGAGGTACCCGGGGACCAGCGGCAGGACGCAGGGGGAGGCGAAGGACACCAGACCGGCCAGGAGCGCGACCGGCAGGGCGAGGAGCATGGAGCCGTTGAGCACGGCGTCGGCGAAGGCGTTCCCCGCGGCGAGGGGAACGTGTCCGGCCGTGGCCACCGTCATGGACGGGACGCGGCGGGCGCGCTACTCGGCGAGGGCATCATGGATCAGGGCCTTGAGGGTACCGCGGTCGGCCAGTCCGAGGATCCGGGCGGACACCCGCCCCTCCCGGTCGAGGACGATCGTCGTGGGGACGGCCTGCGGCGGGACGTACTGGGTCATGCCGAGCAGCACTCCCCCGTCCTTGTCATCGAAGCTCGCGTAGGGGATGCCGAAGCTGCGCTCGAACGCCTCTGCGGTGGCCTGCTCGTCGCGGATGTTGACGCCGTAGAACGCTGCGCCCTGCGGCGCGTACTCGTCGTGGAGCGAGACGAGGTCCGCAGCCTCCTCCCGGCAGGGTGCGCAGGCGGCGTACCAGAAGTTGAGCACGGTGACCTGGCCGTCCCAGTCGGCGCTCGAGACGTCCGTCCCGTCGAACAGGGTGCCGGAGACCTCGACGGGCTCACCGCGGTCCGCGGCCGCGTACTCCGTGACGGAGCCGTCCCCTGCGATGTAGTTCTTGCCGTCACCGGCCGCGGCCTGCTGTGCGAGCGGGTCCTCGGCGGCACAGGAGGTGACCACCAGGGAAACCGGCAGCACGACGGCGAGCGCCATGCCCAGTTCGAGCAGGAGGCGGCGCTTCGGGGGACGGGCGGTTGGTGTCACAGCTTCTTCCGATGATTTCTACGACGTGTAGTAATTCTATTACGCCCCGGGGACATTCGCCGCACCGGGCAGCAGGTCGGCGCAGGGCTCGGCGTAGCGCACGCGGCGGACGGAGTCCCCCTCGAAGTCGAGCGACGTGACGGACGTGAGGGTGCACTCGCGCTGGCGCGGGTCGTGCCAGAGCCGGCGATGCTCGGCGGCGAGCCGTGTCACCCAGATGGGCAGCTGGTGGCTGACGAGGATCGCCTCGGCGGGACGGTCCGCCCCTCCGCCCTCCGCGAGTTCGAGGGCGCGGCGGCGGGCGTCGTGCACCCCGAGCATCACCCGCGCCGCCTGCTCGGCGTAGGGCTCCCCCCAGGACGGCCGGAACGGATTGACGAGCAGGGGCCAGTACCTCGGCTGGCGGAGCCTGCTCTTGATCCTCGACATCCCCTCGAAGCGGTTCTCGGCCTCGATGATGCGCTCATCCGTGGCGATCTCCAGGCCCAGCGCCTCGGCGAGGGGGCGCGCGGTCTCCTGGGCCCGCGTCAGGGGGGAGGCCACGAGGTGGACGATGTCGGCACCCTCGTCGCGGCGCTGCTCGAAGTGACCCGTCACCTGCAGGGCCATCTGGCGGCCCAGTTCGGAGAGGTGGAACTCCGGAAGCCTCCCGTAGAGGACGCCCTCGGGATTATGGACCTCACCGTGGCGCACCAGGTGGACGGTTGCTCGCTGCATGGGTCCAGTTTCCCGCATGTCCACGCACGACGGCCAATCGGGGCGCAGTGGACACCGGTACATTTACTTGAACATTCCACCGATTTGTGAAATAAAACATGCATACGCATGCTTCTATCCACTGTAAGCGTCGCCACCACCACTTCTCAGGAGTTCATCATGACTGTCCCCTCAGGCCTCACCTCCGGCACCTGGTCCTTCGATCCCGCCCACAGCGAGGTCGGATTCAGCGTCCGCCACGCCGGTATCAGCAAGGTCCGCGGCTCGTTCAAGGACGTCGATGCGTCCCTCACCGTCGGATCCTCCCTCGAGGATTCCAGCATCACGGCGACCATCAGGACCGCGTCGTTCACCTCGGGCGACGAGAACCGCGACGGGCACGTCAAGGGCGCCGACTTCTTCGACGTCGAGCAGTTCCCCGAGATGACCTTCGTCTCCACCTCCCACACCGGCTCCGGCGAGACCTACGAGATCCACGGAGACCTCACCATCCGCGGGATCACCAAGGCGGTCGTCCTCGACGCCGAGTTCAACGGCGTGGCCGTGGACCCCTTCGGCGCGACCCGCGCAGGCGTCTCCGCCTCCACCACCATCTCCCGCAAGGACTTCGGCCTGACCTGGAACGCAGCACTCGAAGCGGGCGGCGTCCTCGTCGGCGACAAGGTGACCATCACCATCGAAGCCGCCTTCGTGGCTCCCGCCGTCGTCACGGTCTAGTCCCGCATCCCGGCCGCCGGGCCGGCCGGCAGCACGCTCACGGCCGACGTCGTCCCCTGGACGGCGTCGGCCGTTGCCGTCGGCCCCTGTCCGCGGCCGCGGCCGACGAACTAGGCTGACGATGACCGCATCCACGAAAGGCACGTCCATGGGGGCTCCGGCGGGTGGATGGACATTCGAACCGCAACGGAGGACGCAGCGATGAGCACGCCACAGGACGATCCGAACGGGCAGGGCAACAGGCAGGGCGAGGGACAGCCGTGGAGCGCACCCGGCACAGGCGGTACCGGCCAGGGCGGACACGTCCGGCCCGGCGCCTACGGACAGGGCGACGGTGGGGGCCGGTACGACTACCAGTCGGCGCAGCAGCCCTCCAGCTACGCCTACCCGACGCCCCCCGCCGGGGGATCCGGCCCGGCGGACAAAGGTCCCGCACCCGCGGAGGTCCAGCGGGCGTACTACCTCATCCTGGCGGCGGGCATCCTCTACCTCGTGGCGTCCGTCGTCTCGGGCCTGACCACCCCCGTGCCGGATGCTCCGGGAGCATCCATCGGCGTGGGCCTGGGGATCGTCTTCGCGGCCCTCTTCACCGCCGTGTACATCGTGCTGGCCGTCTTCATCAGGAAGGGCCACAACTGGGCGAGGATCACTGCGACCGTGCTGGCAGGGCTGAACGTCCTGTCCGTCCTCAGCAGTTTCCTCCTCCTCCCGCTCGTGGGCCAGGCTGCAGAGGCGACCGGCCAGGCCGCGGTCCAGCCCTCAGGACTCTCGCTCGCCCTGAGCGTGATCGTCATGCTCCTCGGCGTGGCCGGCGTCGTCCTGACCTACGCGAAGCCCGCGCGGCCCTACTTCGCACCGAGGAAGCTCGGCTACTGAGCGGGACCTCCGCAGCGATACCTACTGGGCGCGGGAGATCGGATCGAGGTCCGTCTCCTGCGCCCGCTGCGCGTGATAGGCGAGGATCTGCAGTTCGGTGGACATGTCCACCTTCCGCAGCTGCACGTGCGGCGGCACCTGGAGCACCACGGGCGCGAAGCTGAGGATGCTGGAGATCCCAGCGTCCACCAGGCGGTCGCACAGCTCCTGCGCCACGGCGCCCGGCACGGACAGGACCGCCATGTTGGTGCGGGTCCGCTCCAGCACGGCCTCGAGGTCGTCGACGGCGCTCACGCGGAGGTAGCCGACCTCGGACCCGACGACGAGCTGGTCGGCGTCGAAGATCGCGACGATCTCGAAGCCGCGCGAGACGAAGCCGGAGTAGCCCGCCAGCGCGCGGCCGAGGTTGCCGGCGCCGATGATCGCCACGCGCCAGTCCAGCGTCAGCCCGAGGGCGATCGAGATCTGCCGGTTCAGGTACTGCACCTCGTACCCGACCCCCCGGGTGCCGTACGACCCCAGGTAGGAGAGGTCCTTGCGCAGCATGGGCGAATTGACCCCGGCAGCATCCGCGAGCTCCTCGGAGGACACGCGTTCGATCCCCTCGGCGAGCAGCGAGTTGAGGGCCCGCAGATAGATGGTCAGGCGGGCCACCGAGGCGGGCGGGATATGGCGTGACGAATCACCCACGGGGTGGAGGCCTGGCATGTCCGGCGTTGTCACTGTCATCGGCTCCGTTGCTAGCACCACCGCGAGCGGGCGGTGGTTCCTGGTCCCCCGGCGTCGTCGGGGCGGAAGTAGAACCACTGTATGCCGACGACGCGGGGCCTCCAAGCCGGACCGGCACGCCCTGACAGCACCCGGAGGGCCTAGGACAGCAGCCTGCGCAGCCTCGCCTCGTCGATCGACCAGAAGTCACGCTGCACCCCACCGATGAACAGGACGGGGAGTTCCTCGGCGAACTGCTGCCCGAGTGCCGGGGCATCGGTCACGGACAGTTCCCGCCAGCCGATCCCGAGGTCCCTGGTCACACGGTCCACCACTGCGCGCGCGTCCTCGCAGAGGTGGCAGTCCGGGCGCGTGAGGAGCACGACGCCGCTTCCCGGCGCGTCAGCGGTCGATTCCATGCCTCCACCGTACTGGCGGGGGCAGGCCCGCGGAGCGAAGAACTAGACTCGGAGCATGCCGGACGCCATCCAGGGCACGCAGCCCTCCCCAGAGCCTCCGGCGCCGCCTCCGGGCGAGGCCGCGTTCTTCGACGTCGACAACACCCTCATGCGGGGCGCGAGCCTGTTCCACGTAGCGCGCAAGATGTACCAGCGGAAGGCGTTCACCCTCCGTTTCGCGGCTGGACTGGCCTGGAAGCAGCTGCGCTTCATCATGCGCGGCGAGACGATGACCGACGTGGATGCGGTGCGCGAGGCCGCCCTCGCCTTCGCGATCGGGATCGCCCACGAGGACATCCTGGCCCTCGGCGAGGAGGTCTACGACGAGATGATCGCCTCGAAGATCTGGCCTGGCGCCCGCGCCCTCGCTGAACAGCACCTCTCCTCGAACCGGCAGGTCTGGCTCGTGACCGGCACGCCCGTGGAGGTCGCCGCCGTCATCTCCAGCCGGCTCGGCCTGACCGGCGCGCTCGGGACGGTGGCCGAAGTCATCGACGGGCTCTACACCGGACGGCTGGTGGGCGACTTCCTGCACGGCTCGGCGAAGGCCGCTGCCGTCCTGGCGGTCGCCGAGAGGGAGCACCTCGACCTCGCACGGTGCTGGGGCTACAGCGACTCGTACAACGACATCCCGCTGCTCACCGCTGTCGGCCACCCCGTCGCGATCAACCCGGACAGGAAGCTGCGCCGTCATGCACGCGCCAACAACTGGCCCGTCTACGACTTCCGCAGCGGTCGGCGTGCGGCCACCTTCGGCCTCAGCGCCGCCACGCTCGTCGGGTCCGTCTACGGCCTGTGGCGCGGCTTCTCACGCTTCCGGGGCCGCTGACGCCGCGGCCCGGCTCTGCCCTCTGCGCGATGCCTTCTGCGCGATCCGCAGGGCCGGGGAACGACGACGGCCCGGATCCGACGCCTCGAGGGCGGGGATCCGGGCCGGTCTGCACACCCCGGCTCGTGGCCGGGCGCCTGCCTACTTCTTGTTGCGGCGCTGGTGACGGGTCTTGCGAAGCAGCTTGCGGTGCTTCTTCTTCGCCATACGCTTGCGGCGCTTCTTGATAACTGAACCCATAGAGTCCTCACAAACTTGTTCTGTTGCCAGGGCGGCATCAGGCTCGTAGCCGGAAGGCCGTCCCTGGTCATGACGTCGGCACCTGCCGTCTGGCAGTCGCCCGGATGATGCAATAAATCGAGCGGGCCTAGGCCCGCCCAAAACGCTCCTTAACAGGGTACATCCGTTTGAACAACGGACTGGACGCGCGGACCCGGCCTCAGGCGCTCTCGGACTGGCCCTCGACCTGCGCGGCGAGGAGGAAGGCCTCGACCGCCGATTCGGGGACGCGGTACGAGCGGCCGAACTGCACCGCAGGGAGGTCACCGGCATGGACGAGCCGGTACACCGTCATCTTCGAGACACGCATGAGCTCGGCCACTTCCGCGACCGTCAGGAACTGCACATCCGAGAAGTTGTTCCCGTCTGCCATCTCACCACTTTTCCTTTGCACGAAGGCTGTTGTTCACCCTGAGACCGGCATCGGGGAGGACACCCCTGGAGGGACTCTCCGGCGTGTCGTCCTGAGCTGTCTGGATTTTCGCCTAAGGAACAACTCTAGTGGCTCCTGTGACCAAAGTGAAAGGACTGTGCGTCACCCAGGCGTCCGTCGTGGGAAGGCCCTACGATTCGCGACGCCGCCGCAGCTGCGACAACAGATCCGCGGCACGCTCGGCTGCGCGTCCCATGGTCCTCCCGATGGGCGGCCGGACGGCCTCGACCCCGGTCGGAGGCTGCGGGGCGGCGAGCACCGCTGCAGCCAGCACCCCGGTCTCGGCGATCTCCGCGGCCCCGGCAGCGCCGACATCCGCATCTGTCGCTGCTTCCGGCGTCGCGTCGGCCGATGCCTCCCCGGCCGGTTCCCCGAGGGCCGTACCCGCCTGCGTCGCGGACGCCTCGAAGTCGGCGAGCCAGTTCCGCACGTGGTCGAGCGGCGCCGGATCCAGCGAGTAGTACCGCTTCTGGCCCTGCGCCCTCATGGTGACCAGTCCCGCTTCCCTCAGGACCTTCAGGTGCTTCGACACCGTCGGCTGGCTCACCTGCAGCTCGACAACGAGCTCCCCCACCGCTTTGTCGCCGTCCCGCAGGTTCTTGAGGATCTGCCTGCGTGTTCCTTCGGCGATGACAGCGAAAACATCATCGATACCCATCCGCCTACCCTAGCGATATATACGCCGCCGGGCATCCTGCGACCCGACGCATCAGTCGAACCAGGGATCCAATCCGTGCAGCGGGAACACGGCCTTGCGCGTCGCCATCACCGTGCGGTCCAGGTCATCATCGGGGTCGTAGCCGACCTCCCAGGAACGCCACCACGTATCCGCACCGTCCCCCATCAGGCGGGGTGCATCGATCCCGTGCCGCTCGAGGACGTACTCGCGCCAGGCTGCGGGTACCTCGCTGCCCGGACCCAGTGCGGCGCCCGCCGCGACCGCGACGAGCAGCGTCCAGGCGCGGGGCACCACGCTCGCGAGTGCGTACCCACCCCCTTCCCGCGT
>NZ_CP024915.1:2101400-2111858 GCF_002953615.1 Arthrobacter agilis
CGGTGAGTTTGCGGAGGTAGCTGTGCGAGATGCCGGCGAGGTCTGCGGCCTGCGAGGTGGTCAGCAGCTCGGCGACCGACGTCACCTGGACCGCGTCGCCGTCGGACAGGCGCGCGAGCAGGTCGACGACGGCTGCCTGGGCCTCGTCCGGCAACCGGTGGGCCGTACCGTCGACGAAGACGGTGACGTCCCCGCTCGCTGCGAGGGCGCGCCGCAAGGGGGCCGCCTGCTCGGGGGACAATGCCGCTGCGGAGCGCGGGGACCTGGCCGTCATAGGGCCATTGTGCCAGCCGGCGGGCCTCCACGAGCTCCTCACCGGCACGTATTCCGTGCTTCCGGAACGCGTAGGCGGCGTCTATATTCTAGATATAAGTACCCTTACTACTTGCACCCAGCGCCGGTTGCAAGACCGAAACGGTGAATCCTATGACAACAATCGATCACGGGCGGAGCCTGCGCACGAGCAGTTCGCCCTTCTCACCCCTCGAGATGGGCGAAGCACCCTCCTGCCCCCGATGCCGCACCGACGACTACCTGATCTTCGAGGAGTTCGTGCCCGCGCGCCAGGCGGAACACTCCACCGACCTCATCCCCGCGAGCACCAGCTACACCTGCTCCGAGTGCGGCACCTTCAACGCCCATGCGGTGCCGGCGTCATGGCGCCCGCCGCAGTGGTTCTGGTACAGCTGATCCGCGCAGCGGGACAGGGATAGCGGGAGCCCGACCCCGGGAGGTGGGCCGGCCGTCCGCGCGTGGACACGCGAAGTGTCCGGGCAGCCCTTGACCTTGACGCAGCGTCAACTCCTACCGTTGTTCCCACGGGCGCCCGATGCGCCCGGGGGAGGACGGGAACAGGTGGACTATCCGATCACGACCGTCGCGCGCCTGGCGGGAACGACGAGCAGGACCCTGCGCCACTACGGCGACGTCGGGCTGCTCGAACCGTCCCGTGTGGGGACCAACGGCTACCGGTACTACGACGCGGACACCCTCGTGCGGCTCCAGCGCATCCTGCTGCTGCGGTCCCTGGGGCTGCCGCTGCCGGTCATCCGCGACGTGCTCGACGACGGATCCGCGGACGCACCGGCAGTCGCCCTGCGCCGCCACCTCGACCACCTCCGCGGCGAGCAGCAACGGCTCGACCGGCAGATCACTGCGGTCCTCACCACGGTGGAGGCCCTCGAACAGGGAGAAGAACCGATGCCGGAGAAGATGTTCAACGGATTCGACCACACGCAGTACAGGGACGAGGTCGAGCAGCGATGGGGGCGCGACGCGTACGAGCAGGGTGATTCCTGGTGGCGCGGCAAGAGCGACGACGAGAAGGCCGCATTCGGTGACGTCGTCGCGGCGCTCAACGCGGGATGGACCGATGCCGCCGCGCGCGGTGTCTCCCCGGCGGGGGATGAGGCACAGGCCCTCGCCCGGCGCCACGTCGCCTGGCTCTCCAGCGTGCCCGGCCTGCCGACCGGGGACGACGGGTCCCTGTCGGCGGAGTACATCCGTGGGCTGGGGGAGATGTATGTGTCCGATGCGCGCTTCGCCGCCAACTACGGCGGCACTCGCGGGGCGGAACTCGTGCGGGCAGCGCTCGGTGAGTGGCTCTCCCGGCAGTCCTGACGCGACTACCAGGGGCCCTCGGCGCGGTTCCGGCCGGCCCGCTTGGCACGGTAGAGGTGGCGGTCCGCCTCGCGCAGGAGGGCTGCCACCGGCCCCTGCTCGCACCCCGCGAAGCCGATGCTCGCCGTGAGGCGCAGTTCGGGATCGACGTGCGGCCAGCGCAGCGCGCGGACGGCGGACAGGACGTCCCGGGCCACCTGCTCCTGGTCGGCGTGCTGCTGCAGGACCAGCAGGAACTCCTCGCCGCCGATGCGCGCGACATCACGGACGCCCCGGCACTCCTGCAGGCACCCCGCGACGGCGACCAGGACGTCGTCGCCCGCGTGGTGCCCGAAACGGTCGTTGACCTGCTTGAAGTGGTCCAGGTCCAGGATGGCCAGGGACCCCGTCCAGGGGCCGCCGGTCTGCCAGGCGCGGACGACGTCGGGCAGGGAGTCCTCGACCCACCGCCGGTTCCGTACCTTGGTGAGCGGATCGATGGCGACCGCGGCCTCTGCCTGCTCGGCTCGCTCCAGCGCCGCGATGACGTTCTGCTCCGCGAACAGGTGGTCCACCTGCGAGCGCCGCGTCTCGATCCAGCGGGTCCGTGCGGCCTGGTGGAACGTGCGGTGGAGTTCGTAGGCGAGCTGGTGGTTTCCGCTGGACGCGGCAACGGAGGCGCGCTCCTCGAGGACCATGGACGCGACCTCCTCGAGTGCATGGTGCACGGTGATCCGGTCGGCCTCGTCCAGCGCGTCGATCGCTGCGGGAAGGTTCCCCAGTCCGTGGTGGGCCTGCGCGAGCAGGAGCATCCGGCCTGCCCGGGTCTCGGGCTGGGCATCGGCCGGACCGATGTCACCGGAGCGCTCCAGAACGGCGAGGGCCTCCACCGGGCGGCCGGCGGCGAGGTGCCCGCGCGCGAGGACGTCGCTCAGTTCCGCCTCCAGGTCCGGCGATGCGGCGATGACTCCCTCGAGCCGCTGCAGCCAGAAGCGGGCCTCATCCGGCATGAGCTCGTCGAGCGCCGAATGGAAGGCATTGGAGGCGAGCCGGGAGAGCAGCTCCTGGTCGTCCAGCTGTTCGGCCAGGGCGAGGGCCCGCCGGGAGACGTCGAAACCCTGCTCCAGCAGTCCCGCGGCGAGGAGTCCGAGGGCCTGGCGGGTCAGCATCTTCGCCAGCAGGCGCGGCTGCTCGGTGCCGTCGAGGAGAGTGACCGCGATGGTGGCGTGTTCGGCCCCCGCACCCGAGTAGCCGGCGATCAGGTTCATCATCGCGAGGAGCGCATGGCACCGGCTGGCCAGGCGGGCATCGCCCTGCAGCGTCGCCCAGTCGAGGATGATCTTGCCCCGGCTCATCGCGTCGGGAGAACCCTTCGAGCGGGCTAGCGCGTCGAGTGCCGTGACTTCGGCCCAGAAGGCGACGTCGGACCTCCCCAGCGACTCCGCGACGGCCTTGACCTGGGTTGCTTCCGCGATCGCGCCGGCGAGGTCGATGCTGATCTCGACCTCCTCGAGGACGGTGATCAGGTCACGCTCCTGCGCGAGGCGCAGCGAGCCGCCCTCTGTCACGACGTCGTCGTTCAACATGCTTGCTCCAAGTCGTCGAGGCAGCGCTGTCGACTGACCGAGGAGTTGTTGAGAGACCATCGTGCGCGCTGTCGTGCCGGGTGGGACTGGCTTGTCCAGTGTGCCGCCTCGGGGGCCCCGCCTCAAGGGCGCCGCGCCCGTACATCCCGCCGGGTCACGGCCGAGGCACGCCGGGTACCGCCGATCGCCCGCCCGGTCCGTTCTCCTATGCTTGGAGCAACCATCACGGCTGTCCTCCCGCAGGGCGGCATGACAGCGCGAGCACGGAAGGACGGAGCTGTGACGACGGACCGTCGCGCCGAGGGGCGGGGACGCACCGCCCGGGCGGCCGACGCGGTCGAGCAGGTGTCCGACACGCGTGCGCTCGACGTCGCCGCACGACTCGGCTTCGCGGCACTCGCCGTGGTGCACATCCTGATCGGCGTCATCGCACTGCGCCTCGCCTTCGGCGGCAACGGCGAGGCCGAGCCGACCGGCGCGCTCGAGGAGGTCGCCGAGGGACCACTCGGTACGCCGATCATGTGGATCTGCGCGGTCGGTTGCGCCGGCCTCGCGCTGTGGCAGCTCAGCGAGGCCACCCTGCGCGCGCGGCACCTGCCGACGGGCGAGCGGATCGGGAAGCACATCTCGTCGGGTGCCCTCGTGGTCATCTACGGGTCCATGGCGGGGACCTTCGCGCGGTTCGGACTCGGCGACGGCCCGGACTCCTCCGAGTCGACGGTCGACTTCACGCGGTCCCTCCTGTCCTCGGGCCCCGGTGTGGTGCTCGTGTTCGTGGCCGCAGCGGTCGTCCTGGGCATCGGCGCGCACTTCGTCGTCAAGGGGATCCGACGCGGCTTCCGGCCGGAGCTGCGCACTTTCGAGGACACCACCCGCGGACGGCTGATCGACCTCCTCGGCGTCGTGGGGCACGTGGCCAAGGGACTCGCTCTGCTCCTCGTCGGAGGGCTCTTCGTCATTGCGGGGCTGAACCGCGATCCGCAGGAATCGACCGGACTGGATGGCAGCCTGAAGGCGCTCCAGTACCACCCGTTCGGTGTCCACGTCCTGACGGTGATCGCGATCGGACTCGTCTGCTATGGCGTGTTCGCCATCATCCGTTCCGTCTTCGGCCGGATGTGAGGTTCCCGCCGCCGTCCGGCTACCCCGCCGGGGACAGCGCCGCGAGGTCCGCGGGCTCGTAGCGCACCGTGCGGGCCGCGGCGCGCGCCGCCTCCCTGATCCCGGCGAGTCCCGGGCCGGCGGCGACCAGACCGGCTGCCCGCGCCTGGACGAGGACATTGCCGAGCGCCGTCGCCTCCACGGGACCTGCGAGGACCGGCAGCCCGGTCCGGTCCGCGGTCAGTTGGCACAGCAGGGCGTTCTGCGACCCACCACCCACCACGTGGATGACGTCGATGGCATGTCCGGACAGCCGGACGGCGTCCCGGAGCGTGCGGGCGTAGGCCTCCGCGAGACTGTCCAGGATGCACCGCACCACGGCCGCCCGGGACGACGGTGCAGCATGGCCGGCGGCCTCCGCGGCCCGTCGGATGCGCGCCGGCATCCCGTCCGGCGCGAGGAAGTCGTTGCTGTCGGCGTCGATCACGGGCCCGCCCGCGGGCAGCTCCCCTGCGGCGGTGAGCAGTCCGAGGAGGTCCGGCTCCGGCCCCTCGACGCTCCACTCGCGCAGGCACTCCTGCAGGAGCCAGAGGCCGCCGGTGTTGCGCAGGTACCGGATGGTGCCGTCCACACCACGCTCGTTGGTGAAGTTCGCCGCACGGCTCCCGTCACCGAGGATGGGCGTGTCGAGCTCGACGCCGACGAGCGACCAGGTCCCGGAGGAGATGTAGGCGAAACGGGTCGACCCGGCCGGCACCGCGGCCACCGCCGACGCGGTGTCGTGGGACCCGACGGCGACGACGGCGGTGGTCTCCGGCAGCCCTGTTCCCGCAGCGATGGCGGGCAGCAGGTGCCCGACCACGCTCCCGGGCTCCACGAGCGGCGGGAAGAGGTCGGCCGGCAGTCCGAGCGCTTCGAGGAGGTCCTGGGCCCACGTGCCCGTCGCGGCGTCGAGCAGGCCGGTGGTGGAGGCGTTCGTGGCCTCGGTGCGGCGCTCGCCGGTGAGCCGGTAGGCCAGCAGGTCCGGGATCAGCAGGGCCTGGACCCCGGACAGGGACCGCTCCGCAGCCAGCTGGTAGAGGGTGTTGAACGGCAGGAACTGCAGTCCTGTGCGGGCGTAGAGCCGCTCCGGCGGCAGCGCCGCGTGCACGACGCCGATGGTCGCCTCGGTGCGTCCGTCGCGGTAGCTGAACGGCAGGTGCCGGAGCGCTCCGGTGTCGTCCACGAGCCCGTAGTCCACGGCCCAGGTGTCGATCCCGATGCTGGTCACCGTGGTCCCGGCCGCTGCCGCGGCAGCCGCCGCGGCAGTGAGGCCGGTCAGGACCTCGGCGAACAGTGCCTCGACGTCCCAGCGCAGCGCGCCCCCGAGGAACTGCACCCCGTTGGGGAAGCGGTGCACCGTGACGAGTTCGGGTCCCGCGTCCGTCATGGTGCCGAGGATCACGCGCCCGGAGGACGCCCCGATGTCGACGGCGGCGAACGCCTGCGCCGAGGTCCCGCTCCGACTCCCGGCCATGTCAGCGCAGGAATGCGGCGGCGACGCCCGCGTCCACGGGGATGTGCAGGCCCGTGGTGTGCGAGAGTTCGGCCGAGGTCAGGACGGCGACCGCGTTGGCGACGTTCTCCGGCAGCACCTCGCGCTTGAGCAGGGTGCGCTGGGCGTAGTACTCGCCCAGCTTGTCCTCCTCGACGCCGTAGACCGCCGCGCGCTTGGCACCCCAGCCGCCGGCGAAGATCCCGGAGCCGCGGACCACGCCGTCGGGGTTGATGCCGTTGACGCGGACGCCGTATTCGCCGAGTTCGGCGGCGAGGAGGCGAACCTGGTGCGCCTGGTCCGCCTTCGTGGCGCTGTAGGCGATGTTGTTGGGGCCGGCGAACACGGAGTTCTTGGAGGAAATGTAGATGATGTCCCCGCCCATGTCCTGCTCGATCAGCACCTTCGCGGCGGCCTGCGACATGAGGAAGGAGCCCTTCGCCATGACGTTGTGCTGCAGGTCCCAGTCCTTCTCGGTGGTCTCGAGCAGCGGCTTGGAGATGGACAGCCCGGCGTTGTTGACCACGAGGTCCAGTCCGCCGAAGGCCAGCACGGCGGCCTGCACGGCCTGGAGCACCTGGGCGGGGTCGGTGACGTCGGCCTGGACGCCGATGGCGACGTCGGGGCCGCCGAGTTCCTCGGCCACCGCGCCCGCGCTGTCGATGTTCAGGTCCGCGATGACAACGCACGCGCCCTCGGCGGCCAGGCGCGTGGCGATGGCCTTGCCGATGCCCGACGCCGCTCCCGTCACCAGGGCGATGCGTCCCGCGTGGGACTTGGGCCTGGGCATCCGCGCGAGCTTGGCCTCCTCGAGGGCCCAGTACTCGATGCGGAACTTCTCGCTCTCCTCGATGGGGGAGTAGGCGGAGATGGCTTCGGCGCCGCGCATCACGTTGATGGCGTTGAGGTAGAACTCCCCGGCGACGCGGGCGGTCTGCTTGTTGGCGCCGAACGAGAACATGCCCACGCCGGGCACCAGCACGATCGCGGGGTCCGCGCCGCGCATCGCGGGGGATTCCGGCGTCGCGTGCCGGTCGTAGTACGCGGCGTAGTCCGCCCGGTACTCGGTGTGCAGTTCGCGCAGGCGCAGCAGGCAGCTCTCCACGTCGGCGCCGGCCGGGAGATCGAGCACGAGCGGCTTGACCTTGGTGCGCAGGAAGTGGTCCGGGCAGCTCGTGCCGAGTGCGCCGAGGCGCGCGTGCCCGCTGGAGGCGAGGAATTCCAGCACACGGGGGTCGTCGATGAAGTGGCCCACCTGGGCCTTGTCGGTGGAGGCGAGTCCGCGGATGGTCGGTGCGAGGGCGGCGGCCTTGGCCCGGCGCTCCTCGTCCGGCAGCGGAGCGTAGCCCTCGAGGGCGGGCCCGAAGGGCTCGGCCTCGCCGTGCTCGGCGATGTAGCGCTCGGCGGTCTCGATAATCCAGAGCGAGTTCGCCTCCGCCTCGGCCGAGGTCTCGCCCCAGGCCGTGATGCCGTGCCCGCCGAGGATCGTGCCGATGGCCTCGGGGTTGGCGTCCTTGATGGCGGCGATGTCGAGTCCGAGCTGGAAACCGGGCCGGCGCCAGGGCACCCAGACGACCTTCGGCCCGAAGATCGTGGTGGTCAGTGCCTCGCCGTCGGCCGCGGTGGCGATGGCGATGCCCGAGTCCGGGTGCAGATGGTCCACGTGCGCGGCGTCGACGAGGCCGTGCATCGCGGTGTCGATCGACGGTGCGGCACCGCCCTTGCCGTGCAGCGTGTAGTCGAAGGCCGCGACCATCTCGTCCTCACGCTCCACGCCGGGGTAGACGCTGCGCAGCGCCCGCATGCGGTCCAGGCGCAGGACGGCGAGACCGGATTCCTTCAGGGTGCCCAGGTCGCCGCCGGACCCCTTGACCCAGAGCAGTTCCACGTCCTCGCCGGTGGCGGGGTCGAAGCCCAGCCCCTTCGCGGAGGTGTTGCCGCCGGCGTAGTTCGTGGTGCGCTTGTCCGAGCCCAGGCGGTTGGAGCGCTCGATGAGGTCCTGCACGGTCTGATTGACCGTCGGGTTCGTGGTGGCGCCGGTCGCGGGCCCTGTCGTCGTCGTCACTGTCATGCTCCCCATCCGGCCTGCTGGCCGCCCTGTCGCTCGCTGTTGATCCGGTCCTGGTAGCCGCTGGCGCGGTAGGCGTCCATCGGGTCGGCCGGGAGGCCGTTCGATTCACGCCAGGAGGCCAGGCCCGGGCGGACGTCGGTGTAGAAGGCGTCCATCAGGATCGCGTTGGCGGCCAGCACGTCGCCGGATTCCTGCGCGGCGGTCAGCGCGGCACGGTCGACGAGCAGGGCCCGCGCCGTCATCTCCTGCACGTTGAGCACGGAGCGGATCTGGCCGGGGATCTTCTCCTCCAGGTTGTGGCACTGGTCGAGCATGAGGGCGATCCCGCTCTCGGGCGAGAGGCCGCCACCGCGGACCACCTCGGCCATGATGCGGAACAGCTGGAACGGATCCGCGGCTCCCACGATCAGGTCGTCGTCCGCGTAGAAGCGCGAGTTGAAGTCGAAGGACCCGAGCTTCCCGAGTCGGATCAACTGGGCGACGATGAATTCGATGTTGGTCCCGGGAGCGTGGTGGCCGGTGTCGAGGCAGACGAGGGCCTTCTCGCCGAGCTGCAGGCAGTGTGCGTAGGAGGTGCCCCAGTCGGGGACGTCCGTGTGGTAGAACGCCGGCTCGAAGAACTTGTACTCCAGCACCAGGCGCTGGTCCTCTCCGAGGCGGTCGTAGACCTTCCGCAGCGAGTCCTGCAGCCAGTCCTGGCGGGAGCGCATGTCGGCTTGGCCGGGGTAGTTGGAGCCGTCCGCGAGCCAGATCTTCAGGTCTCGGGAACCGGTGACGTCCATGACCTCGATGCACTCGTACATGTGGTCGATCGCCTTGTTCCGTACCGTCGCGTCGCTGTGCGTGAGGCTGCCGAACTTGTAGTCGTCGTCCTGGAACGTGTTGCTGTTGATGGTTCCCAGCTTCACGCCGTGCTCCGCAGCGTGCTCGGCGAGGATCCCGTAGTCATCCACCGTGTCCCATGGGATGTGCAGGGCCACACTCGGGGCCAGGCCCGTCAGCTTGTTGACCATGCCCGCGTCCGCGATCTTCTCCTGCACCGTACGCGGCGTGCCCGGGGTGGCGAACACCTTGAACCGGGTTCCGGAGTTGCCGTAGGCCCAGGAGGGCACCTCGATGGCGAGCTGCTCCAGCTCCGCCGAAATGTCGTCGATGACAGTCATGTACTCTCTCCAGCGTGATGGCGACCGGGTGCTCCATCACACCTCGGGCGGCGATTTCTTCGGGATCTTCCTCCACCCCGGACGGGTCGGGAGAGGTAACCAGAATTGCCGTGCCTTTGAATCGTTTCATTAGCACGTTTCAAAGTTATCCTTGCCCTAGACCGAGTGTCAACAGTCCTTCCGGCCCAGCAGCCCGGACCGGACCCGAGCTTCGAGGATTCCATGGACAGCCGACCAGTCAGCATCAAGGACGTTGCCGACCGGGCGGGTGTGGCGATCGGCACGGTCTCCAACGTGCTGAACCACCCCGCACGAGTCTCCGCCGCCACGCGCGAGCGCGTCCAGGGGGCGATCGACGACCTCGGGTTCGTGCGCAACGACGCCGCCCGGCAGTTGAGGGCGGGCCAGAGCCGCACCATCGGCCTGATCGTGCTCGACGTCGGCAACCCCTTCTTCTCGTCCCTGGCGCGTGCCGCCGAGGACTGCGCCGCCGAGAACGGCAGCACGGTGGTGCTGGGGGACAGCGGCCAGGACGCCGGACGTGAGGCGAGGTACATCGACGTCTTCGAGCAGCAGCGCGTCCAGGGGATGCTCATCTCCCCGGTCGGCGACGTGGGTCCCCGCGTCGAGGCGCTGCGCAAGCGCGGCATGCCCGTGGTGCTCGTGGACCGCGTCGATCCGCAGCGCCGCTGCAGTTCGGTGTCGGTCGACGACGTCGCCGGCGGGTACATGGCGGTGCGGCACCTGCTGGCGGCAGGGCGGCGGCGGATCGTCTTCGTGGGCACCAGGGCGGACTACCGTCAGGTGGCCGACCGGTTGACGGGGGCACGCCAGGCCGTGGAGGAGCACGACGGGGCGGTGCTGGAGGTCGTCGAGGCGGATGCCATGACGGTCCTGGCGGGCCGCGACGTCGGGGAGGCGATCGCGCAGCGCCGGGCGGGGGAGCTGCCCGACGGGATCTTCTGCGCCAACGATCTCCTCGCCATCGGCGTCATGCAGGCGGTCCTGCTGATCCGTGGCCTCCGGATCCCCGAGGACCTGGCGCTCATCGGGTACGACGACATCGACTTCTCCGCCTCCGCCGTCGTCCCCCTCACGAGCGTCCGCAAGCCCACGGAACTCATGGGGCGCACGGCCGTCGAGCTCCTGCTCGAGGAGATCGAGCGGCCGGCCTCGCGGCGGCGGCAGGTGATCTTCGACCCCGAGCTCGTGGAACGCGGGAGCACCACCGCGCTCGTTCCGGCCGCAGGATCGCCGGCACCGGCCGTGGGGTGAGATCGCCGTTCGATCCGGGCTGTTGACGGTGATCTGGGTCACGCCTACTATTCGGTATGAACCGTTGCTCTGAAACGATTCATTTTTCCCGAGGAGATTGCAGTGACGCATCCTGATGGCCACGGCGCC
>NZ_CP024915.1:2111958-2114794 GCF_002953615.1 Arthrobacter agilis
GGTGGCGATCCACCGCCCGCCGCACAGGCGGTCCGCCAGATCCCGCACGGCGACCATCATCGCGTGCTGGGCGTCCACGCTCACCCGGAGGTTCGTCAGGGGATCCTCACGGTGGGAGTCGCAGCCGTGCTGGCTGACGATCACGTCGGGCGCGAAGGCCCCGGCGAGCTGCGGCACGACGGCGTGGAAGGCCCGCAGGACGGCGGCATCGCCCGCGACGGTCGGCAGGGCCACATTGACGGCGTAGCCCTCGGCGCCGGGCCCTCCCGTCTCGTTGGCGAAGCCCGTGCCCGGGAAGAGGCTCATGCCCGTCTCGTGGAGGGAGATCGTCATGACGCGGCGGTCGTCCCAGAAGATGCTCTGCGTCCCGTCCCCGTGGTGGGCGTCGACGTCGATATAGAGGACGCGCTGCGCGCCGCGGTCGAGCAGCCGCTGGACGGAGGCGGCGGCGTCGTTGTAGATGCAGAAGCCGCTGGCCCGCGAGCGCGCTGCATGGTGCATGCCGCCGCCGAAGTTGACCGCCCGCACGGTCGTGCCCTGCAGGATGGCATCGGCGGCACCGAGCGAACCGCCGGCCAGACGGGCACTGGCCTCGTGCATCCCGGCGAAGGCGGGATTGTCCTCCGTGCCGAGTCCGTGCGCGGCGTCGGATCTGTCCGGATTGCTGCTGACGAGCCGGACGGCGCTGATGTAGTCGGGGCTGTGGACGCAGGCGAGGTCCTCGTCCGATGCCACGAAGGGCCGCGCGACCGTCACTCCCCGGCGGTCGAGCAGGCCGCAGTCCCGCGTGAGGCGGGCCGTCAGGTGCAGCCTCTCGGGATTCATGGGGTGCAGGCCACCGAAGTCGTAGGCCAGCATCGAATCGTCCCAGACGACCTGGAGGGGTACCGCTGGCCCGGAGTGCGTAGACATCCCTGCAAGGCTACGCGATGGCGGATATTCCGACGATGCCCGCGGGTGAGATGCTTTACTACTGCAGGAAGACAACAAGGGGCGGTCACCGTGCCGCTTCGGCGGGAGGACCGGCAGACGGGGCAGAGCGGGCGTCAATGCTAAGTCAACAGCCGCGGTGGCTGAAGGACGATCAGAACGGATACTTCAGGCTGCTGGCCTCGATCCGTGACTTCGTCGACTCCTTCGCCAACAGCTCTCCCGCCCGGCTCGCCCTGTTCATCTTCAGCGGCGTCATCCTGCTGTTCACCGCGCTCCTGAGCCTGCCGATCGCGACCACCAGCGGCGAGGTCACGGTCCTGCACGACGCCTTCTTCACTGCGGTGTCCGCCGTCTGCGTCACCGGGCTCACGGTCGTCTCCACGGCCACCCACTGGTCCTTCTTCGGGCAGCTGGTGATCCTGCTCGGCATCTTCATCGGCGGACTGGGCACCCTCACGCTCGCATCCCTGCTCGCGCTCATCGTGAGCAAGCGGCTCGGCGTCCGCGGCAAGCTGCTGGCCCAGGAGGCGCTGAACAACGCCAGCCGCCTGGGGGAGATCGGCACGCTCCTGCGGATCGTCATCGTCACCTCCGTGGTCATCGAGATCGTGCTCGCCGTCGTCCTGATCCCCCGCTTCATGATCCTCGGCGAACCGTGGTGGCAGGCGCTGTGGCACGGGATCTTCTACTCGATCTCCGCCTTCAACAATGCGGGATTCACGCCGCACAGCGACGGACTGGTGCCCTACGAGACGGACCTCTGGATCCTGACACCGCTCATGGTCGGCGTGTTCCTCGGCAGCCTCGGGTTCCCCGTGGTCATGGTGCTCGTCCAGGTGCGCCACCGGTTCAGCAAGTGGACGCTCCACGCCAAGCTCACCGTGTCCGTGTCGCTGATCCTCCTCGTCGCGGGGACGTTCGGCTGGGGCTTCCTCGAGTGGGAGAACGACCGCACGATCTCCGGACTCAGCGTGGTCGACAAGAGCATCCACGCCCTGTTCGCCTCCGTGATGACACGCTCCGGCGGGTTCAACCTCGTGGACCAGAACGACATGAACACGACGACGATGCTCCTCACGGACGCGCTCATGTTCGCGGGCGGCGGGTCCGCGTCCACGGCCGGCGGCATCAAGGTCACCACGATCGCGGTCATGTTCCTCGCGATCGTCGCCGAGGCGCGGGGTGACGCCGACGTCCGCGCCTGGGGCCGCACCGTCCCGCACGGCGCCATGCGCGTCGCGATCTCGGTCATCTTCATGGGTGCGACGCTCGTCCTCGTCGGCAGCGGCCTGATCCTCGCGCTCTCCGACGAGCCGCTCGACAAGGTGGTCTTCGAGGTCATCTCGGCCTTCGCGACCGTGGGCCTCAGCACCAACCTCAGCGCCGAACTGCCCCCTGCGGGCAAGTACGTCCTGTCCGCCCTGATGTTCGCCGGGCGCATGGGCACCATCACGCTCGCCTCGGCCCTGGCGCTGAGGCAACGCAGCACGCTGTACCGCTACCCCGACGAGAGGCCGATCATTGGCTGAAAGACCCGCCCACAACGCACCCGTCCTCGTGATCGGCCTCGGCCGCTTCGGTGCGGCCACCGCCGAGCAGCTGGTCCGGCAGGGCCGTGAGGTGCTCGCCATCGAGCGCGATCCGCAGCTGGTGCAGAAGTTCGCGAGCATCCTCACGCACGTCGTCGAGGCCGACGCCACGAACATCGACTCCCTCCGCCAGCTCGGCGCGCAGGAGTTCTCCGCCGCCGTCGTCGGCGTCGGGACCTCGATCGAGTCGAGCGTGCTCATCACGGCGAACCTCGTGGACCTCGGGATCGACCATCTCTGGGTCAAGGCGATCACGCCCTCGCACGGCAAGATCCTCAAGCGCATCGGCGCGAACCACGTGATCTATCCCGAGG
>NZ_CP024915.1:2114894-2119654 GCF_002953615.1 Arthrobacter agilis
CCGACGCCGGGCAGCGCGCCGCGCACCTGGTCGGCGGTCGCATGCTGGACTTCATCGAGTTCGACGACGGCTTCGCGATCGTGAAGATGTACCCGCCGAAGGAGACCCAGGGGTTCACCCTCGCCGAGTCCTCCGTGCGTTCCAAGTACGGCGTCACGGTCGTCGGGGTGAAGTCCCCGGGCGAGGACTTCACCTACGCCCGGCCCGACACGAAGGTGTCCGGCCGGGACATGCTGATCGTCTCGGGCCACGTGGATCTGCTCGAGCGCTTTGCCGGCCGTCCCTAGCGTGCCGCGGGGGCCCGGTTCCCCGCAGCAGGACCCCGCGTCGCCGGCCCGCGTCCGCCCCGCGTTCCGGCCGGCGGCCGCATCGGCGCTCGGGGGTGCCCTCGTGCTCGCCGTCGTCGTCGCTGCCGCGCAGATCCACGGACTCGACCTCTCCGTCTACCGGGAGGGCGCGCTCGCGCTGCTCGGCCGGGCGGGCGACAAGGACCTGTACGACGACGCCCTCGTGCAGACCGACACGCGCGGCCTACCCTTCACCTATCCCCCGTTCGCCGCGATCCTGTTCGTGCCCCTCGCGCTCGTTCCGCAGTCCGTGGCCCTCGGCATCGTCACCGCGCTGTCCTGCGGCTGCCTGGCAGGCGTCGCGGCCCTCGTGGTGCGGTACCTGCGCTCGGCCCGCCCCGCAGGCGCGACGGCGCCGCGGCACACCGCCGTCACCGTGCTCGCGACGATGCTCGTCCTCGGCCTCAGCGGACCCTGGCGGGAAGGCCTCGGCTTCGGGCAGGTGAACGCCCTCCTGATGGTCCTGGTCCTCGCCGACCTGCTGCGCTCCACGCGGTTGCCCTCGGGCGTCCTCGTCGGGATCGCCGCGGGCATCAAGCTGACCCCGCTCGCGTTCGGGCTGGTCTACCTGGCCCGGAGGGACTGGCGTTCCCTCGCCTGGTTGGCGGCGTCCTTCGGCTCCACCGTCGCCCTCGGGTGGGTCCTCGCCCCCCGCGAGTCCGCGGTCTTCTGGCTGGATGCACTGTTCGACGCCTCCCGCGTGGGGGCGACGGCCGACCTCTACAACGTGTCGCTCAATTCGATCGTGGCCCAGTCCGGCCTGCCCGGATCCCTGCAGCGGCCCGTGTGGGCGCTGGCATCCCTCGCAGTGATCTCCGTCGGGTATCTGGCGATCCGGCGGGCGGACGACGACGGCGACACCGTCCGGGCGATCGCCGCCAACGCCGTCGTGATGCTCGCGATCTCACCGATCTCCTGGTTCCACCACTGGGTCTGGATCGCGCTGGTCTTCCCCGCCGCCTACCTGTCCGCCCGGGAGGAGGGCGCACGGCGCACAGCCGTCCGGGTGCTGCTGGCCGCTCTCGTGCCCGTCATGATGTTCTCCTCCATCACCGTGACCCTCACCCTCACGGGGGCCGTGTCGGGCGAGGGGCCGCTGCCCCTGCGGCTCTTCACGGCACTCGGCGTGGTCCTGCCGGTGGCGCTGCTGGGGCTTTGGGCGCTGCGGCCGGTCAGGCGGACGGCGGCCCTGCCAGCTCACGGGTGATCGCCGCCGCGCGGGCGGTGGCGGACTGCGCGCCGGCGGTCACGATGTGCGCCAGTCCGAGCTTGTCGAAGGCCTCGATGGCGCTCTGCGTCGTCCCGTTGGGGCTGGTCACGGCCCGTCGCAGCGCCGTGGCGTCGGCGCCCTCCTCCGCCAGCATGAACCCGGCTCCGGCGACCGTCTCGCGGGCGATCAGCTCGGCCAGCGCGGGGTCCAGGCCGAGTTCCTCGCCCGCGGCCGCCATGGCTTCCGCGAGGTAGAACGCGTACGCCGGTCCCGAGCCGCTGATGGCCGACAGCGCGTCGACCTGGGCCTCCGGGATCTCGACGACCGTACCGGCCGGCCGCAGGAGTTCCCGGGCCTGCGCCATGAGCTCCGGCCCCGCCGAGGTGCCGGCCGAGATGGACAGCACGCCCCGTCCGAGGCGCGACGGCGTGTTGGGCATGGACCGGATGACGGGCTGCCCCGCGGGCAGCGCCGCCTCGATCATCGCGATGGACACCGCGGCGGCGACGCTCAGGACGACGGCGGTCGGTTCGAGCGCGGGCGAGACCTCACGGGCGAGGGGGACGATGCCGACCGGCTTCACTCCCAGGACGACGACGTCCGCGTTGCGGACCGCGGCGACGTTCGCGCCGTCGTCCTCGGCGGTGGCGAGGGCCTCGATCCCGTGGCGCCGGCGCAGCTCCGCCGCACGCTCGGCGCGCCGCACGGTGGCGGTGACCAGAGCGGGGTCCAGCCCGGCGGCGAGCAGCCCGGCGAGGATGGATTCGTTCATCGAACCACAGCCGAGGAAGGCGATGCGCTGCGTTGCTTGCGGAGTCATGGCCCCATCCTGCCACGAGGGCTACCAGCCTTCTCCCAGCATCCTCGTCGTCGCGGCACAAGTTGGGGGCCTAGTGTTCCAACTACCTCATAAGGGTGCGAGTGATGGGGACCGGAATTCCTGATCCGGTCCGGCGTCGGTGGCAACAGATGATTCCCCCAGCATCTGGACCGTCCACCGGCGCCATTCCTCGTTCAACGGCCCGAGCGACAGGCCGGGCGGCCGGGACGTCGGCGCCGCTCAGTGGCGCAGGTGCGAACGCGCGAAGCGGAGGGTCTCGGCGAGCCATTCCTCGCGCTCCCCCGCGCCCCGTGCCCGGCGCGTGCTGACCTCGACGGCCACCACGCCGTCCCACGCCGCCCCTGCGAGGTGTTCGAGTGCCTCGGCGCACCGCTGTTGCCCCTGCCCCGGGAGGAGATGCTCGTCCTTCCCGTTGGGCGTTCCATCGGTCAGGTGCACGTGGGCGAGCCGGTCGCCCAGCGCCCGCATCTCCTCATAGGAGTCCATCCCGGCGATGGCGGCGTGGGAGAAGTCCCAGGTGATGCGCTCGTACGGCTCCGGCACCGGGTTCCAGTGCGGCAGGTAGGCTTTCGCCTCACGGCCGCGGACCTTCCACGGATACATGTTCTCGACGGCGATCTCGACGCCGTACTCGGCTGCGACGCGCGCGATGCCCTCGGGGAACTCCTCGGCGTACCCCGTCTGCCAGCGGAACGGCGGATGCGTCACGACCGTCCTGGCCCCCACCTCGGCGGCCATCGCTGCCGAGAGTTCGATCTTCGTCCATGCCTTCCCCCAGACCTGCTGCGTCAGCAGCAGGGTGGGTGCATGGATGGCGAGGATCGGCATCTCGTACCGTTCGCTCAGGACGTTGAGCTGGTCGGGGCTCTGACTCACCGAGTTGTTGGTGACCATGACCTCGACCCCGTCGTAACCGAGGTCCTGGGCGAGCGCGAACGCGTCATGGACCGCGAGCGGATAGACGGAGGCACTGGACAGCGCGACCGGGATCGCGGGCAGGCCGTGGGCCGGGTGCGCCACCTCAGGCTCCCCTGGACAGGGGCGTGCGCCGCATCGAGTCGAGCTGGGAGTGCCCCACCCCGGCACCTGGCAGCGGCTCGTCGGCGTCGAACATCTTGGCGTCGAACCGCCTCAGCAGGAGTCCCTCCCGCAGCGCCCACGGGCAGATGTCCATGGAGGGGACATTGAACAGTTCCAGGGCGCACTCCGCCACGAGTGCTCCCGCGAGGACCTGCGGCGCACGGAGTTCCGAGACGCCGTCCAGGCTGGTGCGGTCCCTGGCGCTCATCGCGGCCAGCCGCTTCGTCCACAGGGTGAGGTCCTCGAGGCGCAGCTCGCGCCGGACGAAGGGACCTGCGGCCGACGGAGCGGCACCCGTGATGCGTGCCAGTGACCGGAAGGTCTTCGAGGTGCCGGCCACGAGGTGCGGCGTACCGAGATGGGCGAACTGCGGCACTGCCTCGCGGAGGGTCGCCCGGATGTAGCGGCGCAGTTCCTTGACGCTCCTCGCCGACGGCGGGTCGCCCTGGAGCCAGTCACGCGTGAGCCTGCCTGCGCCGAGCGGTACGGACAGGGCGACCTCGGGCAGCTCGTCCGTGCCCATCGCCAGCTCGAAGGATCCGCCGCCGATGTCCAGGTTGAGGATCGACTCCGCCCCCCAGCCGTACCAGCGGCGGACGGCCTGGAAGGTCACTGCTGCCTCCTGGTCGCCGGACAGCTCCTGCAGGTCGACGCCGGTCTCCTCGCGGACCCTCGCGAGCACCTCGCTGCCGTTCCCCGCCTCACGGATGGCCGAGGTGCAGAAGGCGAGGAAGTCCTCGGCGTCGTGCCCCGTCGCGAAGTCCCGTGCCTCGCGGACGAAACCCACCAGCTCGTCCTGTCCCTGCCGGGAGATGCAGCCGTCCTCGTCGAGGTAGGCCACGAGCTGCAGGGGCTTCTTGTGGGAGGCGAAGGGCACCGGCCGACCACCGGGGTGGGCATCCACGAGCAGCAGATGGACCGTGTTCGACCCTATGTCCAGCACACCTAGCCGCATTGTTCCCGCGCTCCCAGCTCTCCCGCTATCGTCTGTGTTCCCGCCCCGCGCTCTCAGGCTACTTGCCCGCCGCGACCTTGCGCTTCGCGGGCGCCCTGCGAGTGGTCTTCTTCGGCGCCGGTCCCTTCGCACGCTTGTCGGCGAGCATCTCGATCGCCTGCTCCCGCGTCAGCTCCTCGATGGCCATCGACCCCGGGACGGTGATGTTCGTGACGCCGTCGGTGATGTAGGGGCCGAAGCGGCCGTCCTTCACCACGATGGGCTTCTCGCTCACCGGATCGTCGCCGAACTCGGCCAGCGGCGGGGCCCCGCTGCTTGGGCTGCTTG
>NZ_CP024915.1:2119754-2122979 GCF_002953615.1 Arthrobacter agilis
TAGATCTCCAGCGCCTGCTCGAGGGTGATCGTGAAGATCTCCTCCTCCGAGCCGATGGACCGGGAATCGCTGCCCTTCTTCAGGTACGGGCCGAACCTGCCGTTCTGCACCGTGATCTCCTTGCCGTCCTCGTCCGTCCCGAGGACACGCGGCAGATTCATCAGCTTGAGGGCGTCCTCGAGCGTCACCGTGTCCACGGCCATGGACTTGAAGAGCGAACCCGTGCGGGGCTTGACCTTCGCAGGCTTCTTCGGCGGCTTCGGCTTGCCGTTCTTGTAGTACTCGACCGGCTGGCTCGCGAGCTCCTCGGCCGTGACCTCGGGGATCAGCTCGATGACGTACGGCCCGTAGCGCCCGTCGCGGGCCACGATCGTGCGCCCGGTCTCCGGGTCGGTGCCGAGAACGCGTTCCTCCGACGTCGGCGCCTCCATCAGTTCGATCGCCTTCTCGGCCGTCAGCTCGTCCGGTGCGAGGTCCTCGGGCACGTTGGCGCGCTGGGGCTCGGTCCCCTCGGGCGCATCCTCCGGCAGGGGCTTCTCGAGATACGGGCCGAACTTGCCCACCCGCAGGGTGATGCCCTCGGCGATCTCCACCGAGTTGATCCGGCGCGCGTCGATCTCGCCGAGCTCGTTGACGATCGTGTGCAGGCCCGTGTCCTTGCGGTCACCGTAGTAGAAGTGGTTGAGCCACTCCACGCGCCCGGCCTCGCCCCGCGAGATGCGGTCGAGGTCCTCCTCGAGTTCCGCCGTGAAGTCGTAGTCGACGTAGTCGTTGAAGTGCTCCTCGAGCAGGCGCACCACGGAGAACGCGATCCAGCTCGGCACGAGGGCCTGGCCGCGGGTCCGCACGTAGCCGCGGTCCATGATGGTGGACATCGTCGCGGCGTACGTGGACGGGCGGCCGATCCCCCGCTCGTCCAGCACCTTGACCAGCGAAGCCTCGGTGTAGCGCGGCGGCGGGGACGTCTCGTGGCCGATGGCCTCGATCGCCGTCGCACCGAGGGCGTCGCCCGTGGCGACGTTGGGCAGGCGCGTGCCCTGGGCGTCGTCGTCGGAGCCGTCCTCGTTGCGGTCGGCGTCGCGGCCCTCCTCGTAGGCGGCGAGGAAGCCGCGGAACGTGATGACGGTGCCGGAGGCGGCGAATTCGGCGTCCCGGCCGTCGGCGCTCGTCGCGCCGAGGCGGAGCGAGGCCGTCGAACCCTTGGCGTCCGCCATCTGCGAGGCCACGGTCCGCTTCCAGATCAGCTCGTACAGGCGGAATTCGTCACCGCGCAGGGACTGGGCGACCTGCGCGGGGGTGCGGAACGAGTCTCCCGCAGGACGGATGGCCTCGTGCGCCTCCTGGGCGTTCTTGGCCTTCCCCTTGTAGACGCGGCGCGACTCGGGGACGTACTCGGGACCGTACAGCTCGGAGGCCTGCCGGCGGGCGGCGTTGATGGCCTGGTCCGAGAGCGCCGACGAGTCGGTACGCATGTAGGTGATGTAGCCGTTCTCGTACAGCCGCTGCGCCACCTGCATGGTGACCTTCGAGCTGAAACGCAGCTTGCGGGCCGCCTCCTGCTGCAGGGTCGACGTCGTGAACGGTGCCGCGGGACGGCGCGTGTACGGCTTCGTCTCGACGGAGCGCACGGTGAAGGCGGCGCTCTCCAGCCCGGCGGCGAGGGACCGTGCCGCCTCCTCGTCGAGCCGGACCGCGTTGGCGCCCTTCAGCTCGCCGCGGTCGGTGAAGTCCTTGCCGGTCGCGATCCGGCCGCCGTCGACGGCGACGAGCTTGGCCGGGAAGGTGCTGCCCTTCGCCGAGTCCTCGGGGGTGAACGTGCCGGTGAGGTCCCAGTACGAGGCGGTCCGGAACGCCATCCGCTCGCGCTCGCGCTCCACGACGAGCCGAGTCGCCACGGACTGCACGCGCCCGGCGGACAGGCCGCGGGCCACCTTGCGCCACAGCACGGGGGAGATCTCGTAGCCGTACAGTCGGTCGAGGATGCGCCGGGTCTCCTGGGCGTCGACCATGGGGATGTCGACGTCGCGCAGCTCGCCCATGGCGCGCGTCACGGCTTCCTTGGTGATCTCGCCGAACGTCAGGCGGTAGACGGGGACCTTCGGCTTGAGGACCTGCAGCAGGTGCCACGCGATGGCCTCGCCCTCGCGGTCGTTATCGGTCGCGAGATAGAGCTCGTCGGCGTCCTTCAGGGCGGCCTTGAGCTCGGCGACCGTCTTCCGCTTCTCCGGGGAGACGACGTAGTACGGCTCGAAATCCTTGTCGAGGTCCACGGCGAACTTGCCCACCGAGGACTTCTTGAGTTCGGCGGGGAGGTCGGAGGGCTGCGGGAGATCCCGGATGTGCCCCATGGACGCCGCGACCTGGAAACCCTCGCCGAGATAGCCCGAAATGCTCTTGATCTTGCTGGGGGACTCTACGATGACGAGCTTCTTGCCGTGCTTCTTGTCCGTGGCCTTGGTCGGCACATCTCTCCTATATATACGGGTGCGATGCCGCGGCAGGTGCGTGGGTGTCCGGTCCGGATCCCGCTGCTCGGCCTCACCTCACAGTATGCGTCATGCGTACCTGCACAAGGGTAACCGCTGGTTTCAGGGGGCCGGAATCAGGAAGCCCTCGCGGACGAGCTGCTCGACATCGACCAGCAGTTCCGCTGTGAACGCCGCGTCGGGCCGGTCCAGGAGCATCGCGAGCGCACCCGCGATCTGGCCCGCGGTGAGATCGCCGTCGCATGCGGACACGAATCCGGCGAGCTCGGTGCTCAGCAGCGTGGTGCGCCGCAGCCCCGCTCCCTGCCGCAGCAGGATGACGCCGGGATGTTCCGCTCCGGGCCGTGCATGACGTTCCTCGGTGACGTCGTCCGCCACCAGCAGGAACTCGTCGGCGATCCCGATGCCCGACGCCGCCTGCTCCGTGTGGGCGGCGAGCCAGTCGTTCCGGCCGATCGCGGCGGCAAGGTGGGGGCCCACGGGCTGTTCGATCTCGTGGGTGATCTCCTCCAGCGTGACCCGGACGAGGTCGTTGGGGTTGCCGGGCCGACGCAGCCATACGGAGCCGAAGCCGATCCCCTCGACATCCCGCGACGCGAAGTCCGCGAGGTAGTCCGCGAAGCTCTCGAGGTATGCCTCCCGGTCGCGGTTCTCCGCGGCGTCCCGCAGCCACGTCTCGGCGTACTGCACGGGTGTCAGCTGTTCGCGCTGGATGACCCAGGCGTCGACGCCGGGCGGG
>NZ_CP024915.1:2123234-2131844 GCF_002953615.1 Arthrobacter agilis
CTCGGAGGGGGGCCCGACCCTGAGCAGCTGCTGCATGTCCGCGAGATCCCCGCGCGCGAGGCCGAGCACGAACCGTGGCCCGAATGGGTGCACCCCGACGTCGTCGATGCCTTCGCCGCCCGCGGCGTGAGCGAACCGTGGCGTCACCAGGTGGAGGGCGCCACCTCGGCCCACGACGGGGAGCACACGATCATTGCGACGGGCACCGCGTCCGGGAAGTCGCTCTGCTATCAGCTGCCCGTCCTCGACGAGATCCACCGCAGCGAACTGCTGGACCGCGCGACGCTCGCCCCCACCGGCTCGGTGGCCCTCTACCTCGCTCCGACGAAGGCCCTGGCCGCTGACCAGCTCGCCGCCATCAACGCGCTGGGACTCCCCACGGTCCGGGCGGAGACGTACGACGGCGACACCGAGTCGCCTGCGCGGCGGTGGATCCGCGACCACGCGAACATGGTGCTGGCGAACCCGGACATGCTCCACTACGGGATCCTGCCCAACCACACGTGGTGGGCCCGGTTCTTCCGCCGCCTCAAGTACGTCATCATCGACGAGGCGCACAGCTACCGTGGCGTCTTCGGCTCGCATGTCGCGAACCTCCTGCGACGCCTGCGGCGCGTCTGCGCGAGCTACGGGGCGGATCCGGTGTTCATCGGGGCGTCCGCCACGTCGGCCGAGCCCGCCGCCTCCTTCGCCCGGCTGATCGGCGCTCCGACCCGGGCCGTGGACCGGGACAGCTCTCCGCACGGCTCCACCACCGTCGCCTTCTGGGAGCCGGAGCTCACGGGAATGAAGGGTGAGAACGGCGCGGCGACGCGACGGACGGTGATCGCCGAGACCTCCGACCTGCTCGCCAACCTCGTGTCCTCCCATGTGCGGACCATCGCCTTCATCAAATCGCGGCGGGGCGCGGAGAGTATCGCGCAGACCTCCCGGCGGATGCTCGAGGACGTCCATCCGAGCCTCCCCCACCGCATCGCCGCCTACCGCTCGGGATACCTGCCCGAGGAGCGCAGGGCCCTCGAGGCAGCCCTGCGCAGCGGTGAGCTGCTCGGTGTCGCGAGCACCTCGGCGCTGGAGCTCGGCATCGACATCTCCGGTCTCGACGCCGTGCTCGTGGCCGGCTGGCCCGGCACCCGGGCCTCGCTGATGCAGCAAATCGGCCGCGCCGGCCGCTCCGGGCAGGACGCGATCGCCGCATTCGTGGCCAGCGACGACCCCCTGGACACGTACCTGGTGCACCACCCCGAGGCCGTCTTCGACCTCGCCGTCGAAGCCACCGTCTTCGATCCCTCCAATCCGTATGTGCTGGGGCCGCACCTGTGCGCCGCAGCCGCGGAGCTCCCGCTGACAGACGCCGACCTCGTCCTGTTCGGCGCGACGTCGGAGGAACTGCTCGGCACCCTGTGCGACCAGGGCTTCCTGCGGCGCCGTCCCGCCGGATGGTTCTGGACCCATCCCCAGAGTGCCGCCTCGATGGTGAACCTGCGCGCCGACGGAGGTGGGCCGATCAACATCGTCGAGGCGGAATCGGGCGCACTCCTCGGAACCATGGATTCGCCGCAGAGCCACTACCAGGCGCACCCCGGGGCGGTGTACGTCCATCAGGGGCGGACCTACGTGGTGCAGGAACTCAACGAGCAGGACCACTGCGCCGTCGTCGCACGGGCCCATCCCGACTACTACACGCAGGCACGGGACGTCACGCAGATCGAGGTGATCGGCCGGGACGTCAGCCGGCTCTGGGGTGGGGTCCTCGCCAACTTCGGCGACGTGAAGGTGACGACCCAGGTGGTGTCCTTCCAGCGCAAGGCCTTCTCCTCCAACGAGATCCTCGGTGAGGAACCGCTCGAACTCGAGGCACGGGATCTCTTCACGAAGAGCGTGTGGTTCGAGATCAGTCCGGAGTTGCTGGAGGCGGAGGGCATCCTCGCGGAGGAGCTCCCCGGGGCGCTCCATGCAGCGGAGCATGCGGCGATCGGCCTGCTCCCGCTCGTCGCGTCCAGCGACCGCTGGGACATCGGCGGAGTGTCCACCGCGCTGCACGCCGATACCGGGATGCCCACCATCTTCGTGTACGACGGCCACCCCGGCGGCGCCGGCTTCGCCGAGCGGGGCTACGAGGCCGCGCGCACCTGGTTGTCCGCGACCCGTGACGCGATCGAGGCCTGCGAGTGTGAGTCGGGGTGCCCCTCCTGCGTCCAGTCGCCGAAGTGCGGCAACCGGAACAATCCGCTCAGCAAGGGTGGTGCCGTGGCGGTCCTCTCGCTCATCCTGAACCAGGCCGGTGCCGCTCCCGGTGCCGGTCCGGCCCGCGTATCGGACCCCGGCCACGATGCGGCTCCGGCCACCAGCGGCGCATCGATCTCCGCGTCGACCTCCCCGAGGTCCGCGTCTGCGGCGTCCGATCTGGAGGATCAGCGGACGGACGCCGGGTAGTCCCTGGGTGACGCTCACGGAGGCGGCCCGGCCCGGGCTGCGCCGAGGGCGTCGGGAAGCGGGCCGGCGACGCCGACCGAGACCCGGACCAGCGCGGTTCCGGGGCCCGCCCCGCCGATCGTGCAGTCCTGCACCCTGGCCCCGTGGCGTCCAGCGACGCTCGAGGCGGCCGCGCAGGGGTCCCCGGTGGCGAGTCCTCGCGCGACGTCCGCGGCTGCGAGTGCCGCGAGGTCGGCCGCGGTCGCCGCTTTCGATGCAGCGGACGCCGCCTGGAGCACCAGGACTGCTGCTGCGATCAGGAGGACTGCTACCAGCGCGAGGCCCGCCATCAGCAGCGTCCCGGCCCCACTCTCGGCATCGCGGCTCCGCCCTGCGCCGGCGGCCGCCCCACTCCTATCCACCGTGTTCCTCCTTCCCCAAAGCAGTGGCCGTGAGTTCGATCCCCATCAGGTCCACGACGGGTCCCTCGACCTGTGCCGTCACCTCGACGGTGGTCCATCCCGAGTCCGTCGCCACCCGCACCCTCGCGGTGGGCCCGGCGAGACGCTGCACCGTCTGCTGGACTGTTCCGCTGCTTTCGCCCCGCATCGCCTCGCGTGCTCCGGCACGTGCGGCTTCCTCCAGCCGTAGCTGGACGGTGCCGACATGGGCGGTCCCGAGCAGCAGCGCGAGGAGGACGACCAGGGCGGGAAGCACGACGGCGACCTCCGCCGTGACCGAGCCGCGCTGACCGCCGTCGGAGGTCCTGGCGGTCTCCTGGCGCAGACCCTTCCGACGAGCACTCGGCCTTCCAGGAGCCCCATCCGAGGGGTCCGGTGCGCGCTGGTGCTGCAGGCCATGCGGCTCGTGCGGCTCGTGCGGCTCCTGCGGGTTTCGCGGTGTGCGCGGGTCGCCTGGCTCGTCGGTACCGCTCATCAGATGACGTCCACGATGACACTCGTCCGGTGGTCCTGCGGGGTCGCGTCCCGGCCCGCCCCGGCCGGTCACCATCAGCCGAAGTTCAGCGCCGACGTGATCAGGGACATGAGCAGTCCCTTGATCTCGCCGCTCGACAGGACGGCGACGAGGAGCGCCGCGAAAGCGACGGCCGCGAGCGTCGCAATGGCGTACGCGGATGCTTACCCAAGTAACTCGTTGCGAAGCGAGAAATGCCGGGTCGGACCTGCAAGTCCACCCGGCGCGGCAATCAAGCTGACACTTGGATTGCAGGCTCAAGCGTATCCGCTCGCGCCCGCCATGCACAGTGCCCTGCCCCGATGCCGCAGCCGGCACGAGGGCAAGCCGACAGACACAGCTCCTGCGTCACCTGGTGAGTGCCGCGCGTCGATCCGTCAGAGGGATACCAACACCCGTGCATCAGCGCCGTAGACCCGGCGCTGATGCTTTCCGAGTAGCACGGCGTCCTGGTCAAGGCAGGCCCGGCAGGACACTACGCAGGCGGCCACAGACGGCCCGCGGCGGCACGCGCTACGCATCCCGGCCCTGCGAGCCCGCGAGTAATCCCCGTAGCTCCTGGCACGTGTCCTCCGTCTTTGTACGGCACCAGTTCACAGTCAGCCCGCCACCTAGGGCTGACTGTGAACCAGCCGAGCATTACCGGCACGTTGGCACAGCAGCTACCAGCCCATCGGTCACCACCGGCACCTCGTAGCTCCTGATCGTGCGACCGATCGTTCCGACGGCAGAAGCCCCAAAGCCACCCCAACAACTAGGGCTGATTTTATTTCCTCCCGGATCTTGCCCGGGAGGATCTCCCGGGCAAGATTGTCCTCGCGCCCTCGTAGGATTAGGTGGTTGCTCAGCGCATGGGCCGCGGCAACAGATTATGGACGAAACAGAGGGGGGCTCAATGGCCGAAAAACCGAGCGATGCAGTGCCGGAGGGCGAATCCAGCGCAGACGCGCCTGCTTACGAATTCACTGATCTACTATTTGACCTATTGAGCCAGCAAGCGGAGATTCTCTACACCGCTGAGTACGTGGAGTCTCACGAGTCCGAGATCGACAACGCAATGGAGCGCACACGGGTCACCGCTGCTATCGAGTTCCCACATGTCGACCCAGAGGTGTTTGACATGGTCTGGGACTACATCTCTCGTGAAGAGGAAGCGGCCGAGGACTCCGATAAGAACGGTGATGGACCTGCGGACGGTGACCGGCCCGCAGACGGTGACCGGCCCGCAGACGGTGACCGGCCCGCGGACGGTGACGAACCGGCAGATGCCCGCCTGATTGCATTGGTGGAAATCTTTAAGAGGTTACCGGACGACTGCCGTCGCGAGTACTTCAGCCTGCTGTTGTCTGGACATTTTCGACCAGCTCAGGGTGGACCGCGCATGCTGTCGATGCTGCTGACTAACCTGATCGGGGATTTCGAGGTTCTGCTTAGCAACCTGATGCGCATCCTGTTCAAGATGCACCCCGGGGCAATCACCTCGCCTGATAAGGGCTTCGCCTTTCCCGACATAGTGAAGTTTGAGTCCATGAAGGCGTTCAAGACGCACGTCATGGACAGGGCCATTGACCGAGCCCTGTATGACGGGTACGCGGAGTGGCTGGATACCTTGAGCTCGAAGTTCGGCATCACGATTCCGGGCATGGCAGTGAACGACTTCATCCTCGAAGCTTTTCAGCGGCGGCACATCGTCGTTCACAACGGAGGTCGGGTATCCCAGCAGTACATCGACAAAGTGCCGAAAGCCTTCCGAGACGTTCCGCTAGGCACTGAACGCCCTGTTGACGTGAAGTACCTCCGCCGAGTGGCAGACCATCTACTTGTCGTAGGGATCTCCTTGGTATGCGTCTCAGGCTTGAAACAACTGACGGACAAGAACCACAAGCGCATCCTGGAGACTCACGCAGCCAACATCCTCTACAAGCTTCTACTAGCGCGTCGGTTTGAGCCAGTACGTGACGTCACGGCTGAGTACACCTCAAAGACCTTCACCGACACATCGGCGGGGTACCGCTGGGACGTGAACGGCTGGCTGGCTCGGAAGTACCTTGGGGAGTTCGACAAGTGCAGGCGCAAGGTTGAGCAATGGGATACGGAACCGCTCGTTCCCATCTTCAAGCTTGCCAAGCTGGCCCTTCTCGACAGGCACGAAGAGGCCTTGGAGATTGGTAGGCCACTGAGGGGCACGGAGGAGCTGTCGGAGTGGTTCTGGACGTCGTGGCCTTTGCTCGAAGGTGTCCGTGCGTACGAGGTTGAGCAAGCTCTCAGCCAAAAACGTGCTGCAGCTGGCAATCCTGGTGCTACATTAAGTGAACCGCAGTGACCAACCGAGGAGCAGAAAATGTGCAGCCCCGATAACAAGCGTTGAGCGTCTAAGCCTCGAACGGAGCCGTGAAGGATCACGGCTCCGTTCTCTTTTAACCTGCTGTAAGTGGGAGTGCCCGCACGAGAATCTTGAAGCAACTGATCCCCACGCGCGCGACCCCCTCCCCTACGTCGGAGGGGGAGGGACTCCTCCCGGCACTCGGGGCCAGCAGACGATGACTCGACGATTCGACCCCCCCCTTCCCTATGGGGCGAAAAACGAGGATCACGCGACTGGACTTGCCGTATCGCTGCATAGCGACCGCTGCGTAGGAGGAGCTGCCAAGCCTCAGGTGTAACGTCTGTGCTCGTGCGCAGAACTAAACCAGCGAGACCACGTCACCTCCTCACACTCGTGTGCCTCGTAGTCATCACCGTCGCGCTCTTCGCATATGGGATCTACTTTGCTGTGGAGTCCGACACTCAGGAGACCTTCTGGAGCTCGGCAGTTGGCACCGCTCTAGGAGGGATGGTTGCGGTAGTCGCTGCCTTTTGGTTTTGGATAGTCGACCGCGATGCAGTAACGGAACGTCAGATGACCAGTCTTTCGCACAGTGCAGCGCGCGAGATCGTCGTTCTCAATCAAAAGTTGCGGGGGGCGACAATTGGTCAAATTTACGATGACCAGGGCTGGCACCCTCAGCGCCTAAAGGCGGATGTGGACAGACAGGTGCTTGACCTCATTGAGCAGTGCGAGGTCCAGCTCAGTTGGTTGCATGATGCACGCCTCGAAAAGGATTTAAGAAAAGCCTTCGACTTCTTAGATACTGACGGCATGTTCGCGGCGTACATACAGCCTTGGAGACCCTATGAACGCCGCGTACGCGAGATCACCTCGTGGGTGGACAGGAAGTTGCAGCAGCACGTCAGTTCCGTCAGGAGTGATCCTGGTGCCCTACCTCACTACGCTGCTTATGCAGACGCATGGGAAACAGTCAGCGATGAGCGAGAACAGAATTATGCGGACCAGGAACGGTACGAGCTCTTCGCACGAGCGGAGGATTTCGCGAGGGACAAGGGGCGGGTACTCCCACCGCTGCCGAAGAATGCACCGACCGTCCACCTGAATCAAAAAGCCGACCGATCAGTCGTCAAACTAGGGCGGGCAAGGTGGAGGCGGGGCCGCTGGAGTCCGGCGTCCCACTAGCGCCCACGCCTCACGCCTTGCTCCGCGTCCTACATTGGCAACTTCTCGCTCACAGTATTCGCACCTACGGCGTAAGCATAGGCAGCGTGAATTCCACGACGCCGGAGGGCTGAAAAACGGAAACGCTGAATCGGCCCTCAACGCGCGCTTTCACTTGGTTGCGGTCGAAGAGTTCGCCTGCGTCGCTCCACTTCGTTTCGATACCGGCGAGGTCCGTATCCACGGCCAAGGTCGAGGCGTCAAAGATCAGCCCGGTATTTACCGGCACCGTGGTGGAGAGCACGACCTGCACACCCCACAGCTTCCGCGCGGCACGGTCCACGGGGCCGGCGAGGTCGAACGCGCCTGACGCGTTGCGCGCCGTTTCCATGTCAGCCCACGCACCGGGAGACAGCACGATCACGGACGCGTCATGGCCGGCCGCTTCGAGCTTGGTAATGCCGGCGCGAACCGTCGTCACGCCATCGGCGGACGCGGCCTGCACTTGGATACCCGACGTGGCCAGGATGCCGCGAAGGTGCCCGGCCATGCCGTCGCCATTGAGGACTTCGGCTTCCACCGCGGCGTTCAATCCAGCAAGCATCTCGTCGGCTACGAACCGTTCCAGGCTCGCGACGTCCTGCAGCAGGTACTTGTCCACGGGGTCCGACAGGTGAGCGAAAACCCGGAGCTCGCCGGGCACTCCTTCGACGGTGTAGAGGCTGGTCGGCTTCACCGCGCCTGGCGCGACAATCGCAGCGCTATTCTCCCGCCGTGTCTGGCGCAGGAACTTGAAGGTGGGCGATTCGTGCTGGATGACCGGCAGGACTTCCAGCAGCGAGGCCGGCACCCGGCCCATGCTCGCGACGTCGCCTTGAAGGGGAACCGGGGTCACGATCGACCCGGAGTCCGTGAGGGCCTTACGGCCGAACCTGTCGCCGGTCATCATCTTCCCGGCGATGGCCCGGGCTGAGTCCTTCCGGCCAGCACCGGTCAGCGCCAGGCGCTTCGCGCCGCTCCCAGACCCGCCGCCCGGCCCGAAAAGGTCATCGCCCAGCTTCCGCACTTGCTCGGATACGTTGTCGTCCACGTCGAGCTGCCGGAGCCGTTCCAGGCCCGTCTTCGCTTCCGACATCGCGCGGCCGTAGTCCGCCAACTCGTCGGCGGTCATGTTGCGGTTGTCGGCTTCGGCCTTCGCGGCGATATCCGTTGCGCGCTTCGCAGCAGCAGCAGCAGCAGCGGCCCGGATAGTTTCCTTGCGGGTATTTGTGCTCATGGTTTAGCCCTCCCAGGGCAGGAAAGCGCGCCCCGTATAGGCAGGGGTCAGCGCAGGAGTGAATAAAGGAACCGGAGCCGTTACGACGCGGAAGCATCACAGCGACGGCGGGCCCTTATCCCCCGCTAAGGGGACCTCAGGCCGGCCGGCGGGATCGTCGGCGGAACTTGCACACGGCGGGACAGCCGGGCCAGGTAGACGGCGGCTGATCAGTGCCGGCCGGCTCGTGGCCCGTGTCCCTCACGCTGCCCCGCATGCCGGGCCAACCTAAGAGACTTGACGGCTACGCCCTCATCTCCTTATTGACCCGCGCACTCGAAAGCGGCGTTACTGTAACTTTAACCTTCAACCGTGCCGCCTGTCTCGCCGCCTCACGGCTCATTCCTCCAATCACGGGCGTCCCAGTCCCGGAGAGACTCGGGGGTAGCTGACACCGCCTCCGACCAGTCCAACC
>NZ_CP024915.1:2131944-2132016 GCF_002953615.1 Arthrobacter agilis
GGCCGTACCGGTCACGCCGTACAGGAACCACGCGGGCCGGGCCCGCCGGCCGTTCCGGGCCCGGAGTCACCG
>NZ_CP024915.1:2132116-2154388 GCF_002953615.1 Arthrobacter agilis
CCGGCACATCATCGCGCGGCGACGTCATCACGAGCCGGCCAGACGTTCGAAAGCATTTTGCCGGAACCCGTCTAGGAACAGTTCGGCACGATCCGGAGCGAGTGCCACAAGCACGGCGGCGGCCATCCCGCAGGCTGCCCGCGCAAGCCGGACCGGGTCCTCCGATTCGTTAGCCATGATTGCCGCGCCTTCGTCCCCTTCGTTCCGAACGATCAGCCCGACTATCGCGATAGCTTCGAGGTTCGCGATCATTTCCGCGTCGTTAATTCCCATTAGCGTCTTGCCTTCCGTTCGGTTTCAGTCAGGCCGGCCCAAACGCCAGCCCTCTCGGGGTAGTCGTTTTGGTACTGCCAGCACTCAGCCAAGGCCGGGCACCGCCGGCATTCTCGAGCTGCACTCTCCTGCTCCGCAACGTCGGAGGCGCACCCGGCGAAGAAGCGCGCGCCAAATCATCGGAAACAGCGGTACACCGCGGACATGCGCGCGAGCACGTCAGGCAATGACCGGCTACCGTCCCACGGGACCAGACGTCGAGCTCCTTCCCACACCCGTGGCACAGCGCGGCGGGCACCGATGACGACGCATCATCACCCAAAACAGTGGAGCCGGTCTCGAGAGCCGTGTCCCTACTGTTCTCGACTGCCTCACGTCTAGAGCCTTGTCCTTGTCCTTGTCCTTGTCCTATGTCGTCACGTGATTCCGTCACGCGATGACCAGCCCTACTCGTGGATTCCTTGTCTCGGCGGCGTTTGGCCTTTTGTCGGTCGGCATCCTGGCGCTTCCGGGCTTCGAGACCGTCGAGCTGTTCCTTGCTGGTCTGTGTCGTCTGGAAGTCATAGACGAGCCAGCCGCTAGCCGTCGGCACCCACAGGCCAGCATCTACAAGCTTGGGCACGTCGCCAGGCAAAAAATCCGGGATCCAGGGCAGGTCCTCAGGCAGCAGGTGCCCGTCCGTCCGGTTCGCGACACACCACAGAAGGGACATTGTGAACGAACGAAACCCGTCCGAGGACAGCCGGCGGAACCGCCGATCATTGAGCCACCGCTCCGGCATCCGGGCGTCCGTCATGACCAACCCTCCCCGGTATCGAGCCCAGCCGGGACAAGGCGGCACAGCACGACCCGGACAGGCCGCCCAGCAGCAAGGGCACGCCTGGCGGCACGCTCGGCCGCCGGGAGGTTCAAAGATACTCGCCGCCGAATCCGGTCCTCCGACACCCGGACAACGACGACGTACGCCCCCGCCGCCGCGTGCTCTGCGTTCTCTGAGCTCATCGGCGGTAGGCTGACCGAATCTCGTCCGGAGATATCGGAAGCCGCCCCGACCACGTCAGGGCGGCTTTCATCCGTCCTCACTTCTGACCACTATCGCGAAGCAGCGTGGCGAGTCGCGTGGATTGCTCCGGGCGGAACAAGGGCAGGGATTCGGCGGCTTCACGTATGCGTTCGGCAAGGCGTAGTTCTTTGAGGTTTTGACGCTCCGTGACCAGGTCTGGGTCGTCGCTTGGGCGGGATTTCGAGAGCGAGGCCACTCTCGCCCGCGCATGGGTCCAGGTTGTTGGCTCAACAGCCATTTAGTGCTCCGAGGGTACGCTGAAGGTACCGACCCGACGGAGGTCGTATGGCTCGCTAACTCGGCAACGCGCCAGCGCGGCGGCGGTCCCGCAGGTGACCCTGCTTCGACTATTAGTCGTAGACCCTACAACACGAACCGTTAGACGGCGAAGTAGGAGAGGTCGAGGAACTTCCAGCGCAACAAGGCCGCTTCTTCTGCCGCCGGCATCAGCCTTTCGCTTTTCAACCTGATATCACGCGAGCAAAGGCCACATAAGAAACGGAGTGACGAGGCTTCCGGGTTGTCTGGTGAGGTGTTGAACACCCCGCTGTTCCGGTCCTCGTTAACGAGGAGAATGACAGTCGTGGGCCCGGGGTCGGAGCTGTAAAGACACGTTAACTCGTGCAGTACGAAACGGGGATGGGTGCCTCGACCGGTGCAGCAGAGCCGCAGGATCGGTTTCCGAATAGGCACTCCGCGCCGGCTAACCATCCATCGCTTCTTTCAAGGTGATGCTGACTGTCTCGGGGTCAAAGGTCCCACGATAGGGCCCAGACTCCCGAAGCTGAATCCGGAAGACCTCGCGCAGTATCTCCCGCTGAACCTCCACCGGAGAGCTCAGGAACGCGGCCCCCGGGTCCTCCGTGGCAAGGGCGCTGAAGACCGCACGGTTGCCACCGTTCGCTTTCGTCACGGCCTCCAGTGCGGCGATCTGGTTTACTATCTCCTGCCTAGCTTCCTCCCACTCGCCGTCGTCGATTTCGCCACGAGTCCATCGACGGATCAAGTCCTGCTTCATGCTGACCAACCGGGCGATGTCCGCCGACTCCACGGGCCGCTCCGAGTCCGCGAGCCGCTGCATATCCTTTAGCAGTTGGGCGCGTACGTCGGAACGGCCCAAGTAGTGCGAGGTGACCGACCGGACGTAGTGGTCCAGCGGCCCCATGGCGCGGTTCGCATGGCCCCGGATGTAGCGCCCGCCGGCCTGGTGGACGCTACACCGGTAGGAGCGACGCTCAGGGGCTCCGAAGCCCGTCATGTAGGCCCCGCAGTAGCACAAGGCGACACCGGACAGCAGGTAGCGGAACTTCGATTCCGCCTGGCGCGGACGATCCGGGCTGGTCAGGATCGCTTCCATTTTTCGGAACGTGGACAGCGGCACGATGGCTGGCCAGTCGTTGCCCATCACCTGTCCATGAAACATGGACAGCCCGGCGTTGCGCGGTCGCAGCAGGATGCGCCGAACCTGCGTGGTGTTCATCCGGTTGCCGGTGAGTCCGATCGCGCCCGCGTCGGCCCATTCCCGCGTCACGCTGATCAGCGACCGGCCGGCCACGATTGCTTCGGTGCCCGACCGGATCAGCGCGGCCGCGGGATCATCGACGACGATCTGTCCGCCCCGCACCCGGCCTAGAGTGTCCGTAATGGTGTCCACCTTGCGCCATCCGTACGGAACCCTCCCCCCGAGGTACTTACCCGATGCGGCTGCCTGGCGCTTCTGCGCCTTTATGCGTTCGGACTTGAGCTCCGATTCCATCTGGTGGTAGACCATACCCTGCTTCGCAATAGCTCGGGAATGTGAGCTGGAGAGGTCAACCCGCAGACCGTTCACTTGAAGCGTGTCCACGTTCCGTGGCTGGCAGAGGTCGATAAAGTCCTCCAACTCGCGTGTCTTCCGTAATAGCCGTGACGTGTCCCAGCACACGACCGTCTGGACGGTGCCAGTCCGGATGTCCGCTTGCATCCGTTCGAACTCCGGCCTCGGTCGACCTCCGAATGCCGAAATGTCGTTGTCCACGTACACCCGGACGACCTCCAACCCGTTACGGTCGGCAAGGGCCTGACACTCCGCCACCTGGCGCTCCGTCCCCAATCCCTGCCCCGCTATGTCCCGGCTGATTCGGGCGTAGATGGCTGCTCGTGGGCGCTGCATGGTGGTCATACAGAGAAGATTAAGCAGTGCTAGCTTGACATCACAACCGCATATTCGGCGGTCGCCATCCCGGCTTCCTGACCTGTCGCCGGGTCCTTCCGACGGCGGATGATCCGCTCGTTCGACCGCCGGCGTCGAGCCTCCGCCCGACGGCTCATCCGGTCGACCGGCATCGGAGCCGGTGCGACGGCCCCGTGCCTGCCGCCCTCCGGCTTCTCCCGCTCGGCGTCGCCCACCGGATGAAGCGGCGCCGATGGTGCCGCCTGCGAGAGCTCGGACGGCGCAGGACGCACCGGGCTGCCGCAGCCTGCTGCACCGTCCGAAGCGACGACGGCGCTTCGGAACGCCGACCCTTGCACTACCTCGAGCTGGGTCTCCTCTGACATGGACTGTCCTTTCCTCGACGAGGGACACAGGTCCCGCGTGCTCTCCGCGACGATCGCCGCAGGACCAACTCTCGTCACCAGCCGGTGCTCACTCGACGACAGGACGGGCTAAGTGGATAACCCCTGTGCCCGAGGTGCCGCGGTCATCCTGCCCCGGAGCGCATCTCCCCGGAACAGGGGAACAAACGGTCCGACCGGCGCAGCGGAATGCACGGGAACGTGCGGCCCGACCGGCGCATGTGGAATGCACGGAACGAACGGCCCGACCGATTCAGCGGAATGCGCGGGACGAGTGACCTGACCGGCGCAGCGGGACTCACGGTCGGATCCTGCAGCGGGATGCACTCGCACACGCTCCGCGGAGCGCCGGCACTCACATCAGAGGGAGGGCAGGAGCCCCAGGACGACAGGCACGACGCCGAGGCAGATGAAGGCCGGCAGGGAGCACAGGCCGAGGGGCAGGACGAGCTGCACGCCCAGGGCTGCTGCCTTCCTGTCGATCTCACGGTTGTACCGTCGCCGCAGCTGCGCTGCATGGGCGTGGAGGAGCGCCGCCGAGGGCGCGCCCGTCGATGTGGCGAAGCGCAGACCGAGCCGGACGTCCTCCACGGTGCGGTCCTGATCGCGGACGGACCGCCTCCGACCGGCATGGTGCAGGAAACCCGGGGGCGGCGTGTCCGCCCGGCTCCCCGCCCCGGCTTCCCAGGCCGCATCCCACGACGCACCGAGGAGCCGTGCCGTGTGCACGCGGACCAGGTGCGAGCGGATACCGGGCTCGCAGGATTCGGCGACCAGCGACAGCGCATGCTCCACCGATGCTCCGGCGGACAACAGCGCTGCCAGCAGGTCGAGGAGCAACGGACCGTCGCGGATCCCGCCGTCCTGTTCCACGCCCCGTCGCTCCGTGTGGGCCGGACGGAGCCGCCCCGACGACACCGTCATCACGGAGGACGCCGCCGCCAGCAGGGCGAACACCAGGAGACCGGGCATCACGGTGATCCCCCACCCGCCCGCTGCACCAGCCATCGGGACCACATCCGCGATGCGATCATCAGGACGGCGCCGGCGACCAGCGCGAGGCGCCCCGGCGGTGACGCGGTGAGGACTTCCAGCGGGTTGGTGCCCAGTGCGAAACCGAGGACCAGGCCGACGGCCGGCAACCAGGAGAGGAGCACCACCGTCGCCCGCGGACCCGCCAGCGCCGTATCCCTGGCGGACAGCCCATCGAGGTGCGCGTCCAGTTGTGCGGCGTAGTGCTCGAGGATCCCGGCCAAGGGCGCACCGCTGCGCCCCGCCACCTCGAAGCACCCCGCGAGGTCGATCCACAGCCGGTCGACGTGCGCGGCGGACGATGACACCCCGGCACCATTGCTGCGATGTGCAGCCCCTTGGCGGAGGGCGTCGGGAACACCCAGGCCGAGGTCCGCGGCACGCCGTGCTGTGGCGATCATCGGGCGCACGGCGGCCGCGAAGGTACTGCTCCCGTCGGCGTAGACGGCCTCGATATCCGCCCAGAGGACGTGTGGAGGCCGCCCTGCCCTGAGGAGCCCCGCCAGTTGGTGCACGAACAACGGGAGCTCGTGGAGGTCGACTGCCGGACGCCGGGACCTCCAGGGCCGGTCGGGCCGGGAGACCCCTGCTTCCACGGGCGTGCTGCCGGTCCGAGCGGGACGTGTCGTGGTACCCGGCGCCCGTCTGCCGCTCCGGCCCGTGGTCGGCAGCACGAGGACGGTGCCGGCCAGCGCCAGGAGGATTGCCACGACGACTCCGGTCATGGCCCGTCCCCGCTCCGGCCCACCCGCAGGGCGAAGTCGTCCCATCCCGAGGCTCGTCGGCATTGCCCGCCGGTGTCGACGAGGACCGGCCGCACCAGGAGGCCGCTGCCCGGGCCGAGTTCCAGGAGCCCGATGCTCTCCACCCGGCGGCCACGCACGTCGCGCACGACGTGCACCACCACGTCGAGTGCGCTCGCTGCCTGCAGGGCGAGGGCTTCGGGCGACAGGCCGGCGAGCGCTGCGAGCGCCGCCAAACGGGCCGGGACGGCGTCGGCGGAATTGGCGTGGACCGTTCCCCCACCACCGTCGTGCCCCGTGTTCATCGCGGCCAGCAACTCCCGGACCTCGGCGCCCCGGCACTCCCCCACGACCAGCCGGTCCGGTCGCATGCGCAGGGCCTGCCGCACGAGCTCGGTGAGGTCCAGGACGCCGGCACCCTCCAGGTTGCCGTGACGGGACTGGAGCCCGACGGTGTGCGGGTGTGCAGGGTCGAGCTCTGCGGCGTCCTCGACCAGCACCACACGCTCCCGCGGGCCGGCCAGCCCGAGGAGCGTCGAGAGGAGGGTGGTCTTTCCCGTCCCCGTCGCACCGCTGATGAGGAAGTTGAGGCGGCGGCGCATCATCAGGGTCAGTGCCTCCGCCATCATGGGCGCCACGGTCCCGCGGTCGACGAGTTCCGGGAGCGAGAACTGCAGCGGTCTCCTGATCCTGATGGACAGCAGCGTTCCCGTCGTCGAGATGGGCGGGAGCACCGCATGGATCCGGAGCCCGTCCAGCCGCACGTCGACGGCAGGATTGCCGTCGTCCAGGCGCCGCCCACCCGCGGCGACGAGGCGCACGGCGAGCGCTCGTACCTCCGAATCGCCGGCGAAGACGGAACCCACCCGCTGCAGTCCCGCCGCGCCGTCCACCCACACGTCCGAGGGCCCGTTGACGAGGATGTCGGTCGTGGATTCCTGGGCGAGGAGGTGCTCGAGCGGTCCGAGTCCCTTGAGTTCCGCACGAACCCGGTCGAGGGCCGATAGGGTACCCTCCGATCCGAGGAGCCTGCCACTCGACCCCACGGCGTCGGCGAGGGCCGCCCCGGTCGCCTGCACGTCCCCGGCGAGAACGGCCCGCCGCACCGACTCCACCATCGACGCGGCACCCGGGTCCCTGTCGCGTGCCCCGTCGGCGACCGGCCGGGGTGGTGCACCCCGGTGGAGGGTGCCGGCCCCGGGACCGGCGCGTAGCTCGCGCCGGGTCGGCTGCCTCTGGGGGTCGGGCTCCTTCATGCGGCCGCGTCCCCCTCGGCAGCGACGGACTCGACGATCCTGCGTGCCTTCCTGGGCAGGGCGAAGTCGACCATCCTGCCGCTCGCCTCAGCAGTGGCGGCCCCCCGGACGAAGGGGAGGTACGGGAGCGGACCCGGGCGTCCCGCCAGTTCGGCGACCGCCCAGGCGTCGAGGCCGTCGAGGACCGGCCCACGTAGCACCATGGTCACCGGGACGGACCCGCACTCCTGGAGGACGGCGGCCGCTGCGGCGACGCCGCGAGGCCTCGATGGCACGAGGAGGACCAGGCGGTCGCATGCAGACGCGAGGGCCCGGTCACCTGTCCCGGTGCTGCCGAGGTCGATGAAGCTGGTGTCGAACGCGCCGCGCGCGGCTTCCATGACAGCTCCCGCCGGCCCCGTCGCGTCCCCTCGCCCGACGCCGGGCGGGCCGGGTCGCGTGCCGTGCGACAGCACGGAGAGGCCGCCGACGGAGGGCAAGGCGGCGGCGAGTTGCTCGGCACCGAGCGTCCCGCGGATCTCCTCGAGGTCGTGCCACCGCACGCCGGGGTGCTCCTCGATGCCGAGGGCACGATCGAGGCCGCCGCCGAGGGGATGCGCGTCCACCAGCAGCACGGACCTACCCTGGTCCGCGGTGCGTCGGGCACACCAGAAGGCGAAGGTACTCACGCCGCAGCCGCCGGCGGTACCGACGAAGCCGACCACCGCGCCGGTGGCGGCAGGGTTGACCCGCCGTCCGAGGTGTTCGGCGAGCCAGCCCGCACCCTGCGGCAGGATCACGACGCGCGACGAGGCGAGGGCCGCAGCGCTTCCCCAGGCCCGTTGCTCGTCGTCGGCGGTCCCCACGACGATGACCTCGCGCTGCCCGTGCACTCCCGCCGCGGCCTGGTCCACCGCGACGAGCAGCACCAGCGGGTCGTGCGTGAGTGCTTCGGCGAGGGTGGGGACGAACAGGCCCGCGATCCCGGCGGCAGCACATGCGCGCGCCACCTGATCCAGGACGAACTGCGTCCCTCCGGCGAGGACCACGGGCTGCCGCCGTTCCGTCCGCGTCCGCGTCTGCCGAGTCATGCGGCAAGCCTCGCTGCACCGGGTGGGCGTCACCGCAGGGGTCACCCCTATGTGGACAAGGACCAGGATTGAAGGAATGACAGCGCGACCGCCGACAATATGCTCATGTACATAGCCGTGGCGTCCCTGCCGTCGGGTCGCGGTGGCGACGCCGCCGTGGCGTTGCAGCGCCTCGATGCGGAGGGCGGGTCCGTCGGTGAGCCGGACGTGCTCGACCGCGACGGGCTCGGCGACGCCGTCGCCCGCCTGGAGGTCGAGCGCCCGCGCTGGGTGTGGAGCAGCACACGGGACTGGTATCCCGCCCTCCTGACCGCGGGCGTCGCCGTGGACCGATGCTGGGACCTCGCACTGACCCGGGACATCCTGGCCTACTCGGCGTCCTGCCGGCCCTCCCCCTACATCGATTCGCTGAGATCGGCGGCCCCGAAGGACGACGGCACGGAGCCTCCCCGGCTCCTGATGCCACCCCCTCCGCCGCCGAACCAGCGCTCGCTGTTCGACGAGCCGCGGGAGCCCTCCGGTCCGTCCCCGGAGGAGGTCCTCGGGACGTTCCGTGACCAGCTCGCCGCCGTCTCCGATGCCATGGAGCCGGCACGCCTCACCCTGCTGGTCGCCGCCGAGTCCGCGGGCTCGCTCATCGCCGCCGAGATGGAACACTGGGGACTCCCGTGGCGCAGGGACGTGCATGAGGAGCTGCTCGAACGGACGTTGGGGCCGCGGCCCGCGGAGGGTGCGCGGCCGAACGAACTCGAGCGGCTCGCCGGGGTGCTGCGTGCCGAGCTGGGTAGCCCTGCGCTCAATCCGGACTCCCCGCAGGAGGTCCTGCGGGCCCTGCACCGCGCCGGGATCGAGGTGAGGACCACGCGCTCGTGGGAACTCGAGCAGCAGCAGCACCCCGCCATCGAACCGCTCCTGGCCTACAAGAAACTGTCGCGGCTCCTGACGGCGAACGGCTGGAACTGGCTCGACACCTGGGTCCACGCAGGACGCTTCAGGCCGGAGTACGTCGTGGGCGGCGTCGTCTCCGGCCGGTGGGCGTCCCGGGGCGGCGGTGCGCTACAGATCCCTCGGCAGGTGCGCGACGCCGTCCGGCCCGACGAGGGTCATGTCTTCCTGGTCGCCGACGCGGCGCAGCTGGAGCCCCGGGTGCTGGCGGCGCTCGGACAGGACTCGGCGCTGGCCGCAGCGGCGCGCGGCAGGGACCTCTACCAGGGCATCGCCGACCAGGGATTCGGCGGTGATCGTGCGAAGGCGAAGCTCGCGATGCTCGGCGCGATGTACGGTGCGACGAGCGGTGAGTCCGGGCGGCTCATGCCGCAGTTGACCCGCGCCTACCCGCGCGCCATCGGCGTCGTCGAGGCGGCGGCGAGGGCGGGGGAAGCCGGGGAGGGTGTCTCGAGCTACCTCGGCCGTGGCTGCCCGCCCGCCTCGGAGGAATGGCGCGCGAGGCAACGGACGACGACGGCGGAGGAGCAGCGCCGCGCGGACGCGGCGGCGCGGGCCCGGGGCCGCTTCACGCGCAATTTCGTGGTGCAGGCCTCGGCCGCGGAGTGGGCCCTGTGCTGGCTGGCGGAGATCCGGCGGCGGTTGACCGCGAGCAGCATCCCGCAGCCGCGGAGCCGCATCGCCTTCTTCCTGCACGACGAGGTGGTCCTGCATGTCCCGGTGGAGCAGGCCGCCGAGGCGGAGGCCCTCCTCGGCGACGCTGCGCGGGCGGCGACGCGGCTGATCTTCGGTGCCATCCCGATCGAATTCTCCATCACCACGGTCACCGTGACGTCCTACGCGGACGCGAAGTAGTCCGCACGGCCTCCGGTCACGCTTCCGTGCGACGCCCGGCGATCGCGGTCCGGGCCAGGGCACTTCACAGGGGTGCGGGGATCTCCTGCGACCGGTCCCACGGCTCCGTCCAGCCGAGACCGTCGAACACCGCATCCAGCAGCATCGCCGTGAATCCCCAGATCACCGCTTCGGGCGCCAGGAACGCGGGTGTCCGGCTGACGAATCCGTCGCGCCGGACGACTGCCGTCCGGCGGCGCGACGGGTCGAGGAGGGTCTCCACGGGACACCGGAAGACCAGTTCGGACTCGGCGGTGTCCACGACACGGATCGGCGACTGCTCGGCCCACCAGCCGAGCACCGGCGTGACCATGAAATTGCTGACGGGGAGTCCCACGTCGGGCAGGGTCCCCAGGACCTCGATGCCCCGAGGGTCAGCCCCCGTCTCCTCTTCTGCCTCGCGCAGGGCTGCCGCGCCCTCGTCCGCGTCCCCGGCGTCGATCGCGCCGCCGGGAAACGCCACCTGGCCCGGATGGTTGGAGAGCGAACTGGCCCGCATCACGAACAGGACGTCGAGTTCGTTGCGCCCGAGATCCCTGCCGGGTCGTCCGGACCGGCCCCCGTCCCGGGCTCCGAAGAGGATCAGCACGGCAGCGCGACGGCTCCTGGTGGGATCGAAGGTCGCGAACTGCCAGCCGTGCGGCTGCAGCAGCGTGGCTCCGGGCCGGTCCATCGACCTGACCCATCGAGTCAGCTCGTCGTACGCCGTCACCGCCGCATCCGCCGGATCCCCTCCCGGCACGAGCCGGGTCCTAGGCACCCAGGCCGTGCCCGGCCTCGCGGAGCTCTGCCCGGGTCCGGCCGGCCCGCATCTGGTCCAGCAGCTCCTCCCGGCCCGGCGCGAGTTCGTACTTGAGCAGCTTGGCCGCCTTCATCGGGTCCGTCTCGCCCTCCCCGTAGGACGGGCACAGGGCCGCGACGGGGCAGACCCCGCACGCCGGCTTCTTGGCATGGCAGATCCGCCGGCCGTGGAAGACGACGTGGTGGGAGAGCATCGTCCAGTCCTTGCGGTCGAACAGCGCGGCGACGTCGAGTTCCACCTTCACGGGGTCCTCCGACGTCGTCCAGCGGAACCTGCGCGACAGCCGCCCGAAGTGCGTGTCCACGGTGATGCCGGGCACACCGAACGCATTGCCGAGGACCACGTTCGCGGTCTTGCGTCCCACCCCGGGCAGGGTCACGAGGTCCTCGAGCGTGCCGGGCACCTCGCCGTCGAATTCGTCGACGAGCCGCCGGGAGAGCGCAAGGAGGCTGTTGGCCTTCGCGCGGTAGAACCCGGTGGGGCGGATGATCTCCTGCAGCTCGAGCTCCTCGGCCTCGGACATGGTCCGCGCGTCGGGGTACCGCTCGAAGAGGGCGGGGGTGGTGAGGTTGACCCTCACATCGGTGGTTTGCGCGGACAGCACGGTCGCCACCAGCAGTTCGAACGCGTTCCGGAAGTCGAGCTCCGCCACCGCATAGGGGTACGTCTCACCGAGGATCCTGTTGATCCGGCGGGCGCGGCGCTTGAGGGTGACCGGCGATTCCTCCTCGATCTTCGCTTTCCTGCCTGCCACGCGCGGATCTCCTCTCGGTGGTGCTGCTCGAGCCACCGGCCACGACGGGCAGGGGCGGAATGCGTCAGTCGCGGGGAGCGCGTTCGATGTTGCGCAGGTCCCGCAGGATACCGACCGATCCCGTGCGCTTGTCCTGGACCAGGAACTCGCTCCCGCGATCCTCGATGCCGACTTCCCAGTCGCCCGGCTGGAGCGTGAAGACCTCACGGCCGGTCTGTTCGTCGACGACGGGACGAGGCGAGCCGACCGCGAACCAGAACGCTTCAACGACGGGTTCCTCCTCCGCGAAGCGCGTTGCGGTGATGGGCTCCTGGTGGCTCCGTTCCTCCGCGGTCTCCGCTGCGGAGGACCCCGGGAGGTCGTCGCGGACGACGTCGTGGACCCGCGTCGCATCCGCGGCGGGCGTCGTGGTCTGCGACGGGACGGCCTCGGAGGCGTTCCGATCCGAGGAATCGGAGGTCCGCGTGCCCGCATCCTCCGGAGTGGCCTCCGCACCGCGGCCGACGGCGGAGGACCCCGACGGTTCGGCCGTCGTCGTACCGGTGACCGGGTCGTTGTGCGTCGGCGTGCCCTGCGACGCTCCCCGCTCCATCCCGGACTGGCCCGATGCGGCGGCACCGGCACCGACGGCGCCTGCCCCGCCCGCACCGTACAGGCCCGCGCCGTTCTGCAGCACTGCGGCAGCGGCAGGATTGACTCCCGCCGTGCCGGTACCGGAGGTCGTCGAAGCCTGCCGGGTCTTCGCTCCGGCCTCGGGCTTGGGCTGCTTGGGCTGCTTCGGGCGGGGGCGGGCTGCGGTGATGGGGCGGGCCGCAGCGGGCGCAGGCACCTCCGGCCGCTCCGCGAAGTCGTTCCGGAAGACCGGGAGGAAAGGAGCGGTGACGGTCGCGGCCAGCATGGCGAGGGACCCGATCAGCGCGAGCAGGGGTCCGGGGTGGAAGTCGGTCACGGTCTGGAGGAAGAAGTAGGTGGCGGCCAGGACGGCGGTGACCGATGCGAACTGGTCGACGGAGAGGGATCCGACACGGAGTCCCGCACTTCCCAGGCGTCGTCCGGCCAGGAGGGCGAGTGCGATCACGGGCAGCAGGATGCCGATGCCGATGAAGAAGAGCGGGCCGCTGTTCCAGAAGTTCGCGTAGCGCACCATGCCGTCGATGAACGGCAGCAGCGTCCCGATGAACACGAGCGCAACGCCTCCGCCGAAGACGGCCTCACGCAGGGTGAACGGACCGAGCACGGCCTCGCTCGGCCCGGTGGCGCCGGCCTGCCGGGTCGCCGTCGTGCCGGACGGACCGTCCGTGCCGGAGGCTTTCCCGGCCGCCTGCGCGCCCGTGTCCCGTGCGTCGGTTCGGGATGCCGTCGCCTCCTGGCCGGAGGCGAGTCGCCCCTCGGTTGCTTCCGTCATCTCAAACTCCCGTTTCTAGCGCTGGTCACCGGCTGCATCGGCCGCCGGCATCACTTACCTCCTTCCACCCTAGCCATCGGCCCGCGCCTTCTCCACCGAAGGAGATGCCGAGCCGACCGCCGCTCACCGCACAATCGCCGCATCTCGGCTAGGTCCTGTGACGCCGGGCACACACCGGCGGGGAGAACTCGATAGTGTTCCACTGGAGCACGTTGCGGTGCGGCGAGCCGTCGCGGCACCCTGCGTCCTGTCCGTCATTGAACACGTCACAAAGGGGTAGAACATGACCGCCGAACGACAAGGCGATGCCTTCGAGAACCTGCTGCACGAGGAACGGCGCTTCCCGCCCAGCGAGGCGTTCGCCGCGAACGCCGTCGCCCAGCCGTCCCTCTACGACGAGGCACGCGAGCAGGGCACGGAGTTCTGGGCCCGCCAGGCGCGGGAGCTCCTCACCTGGGACCAGGACTTCACCGAGACGCTCGACTGGTCGGACGCGCCCTTCGCGAAGTGGTTCGTGGGCGGCACGGTCAACGCCGCCTACAACGCCCTCGACCGCCATGTCGAAGCCGGCCTCGGCGACCGCGTCGCCATCCACTTCGAGGGCGAGCCCGGTGATACACGCACCATCACGTACGCGGAACTGACCCGGGAGGTGAAGAAGGCGGCGAACGCCTTCGAGTCGCTCGGCGTGGCGAAGGGCGACCGCGTCGCCGTCTACCTGCCCATGATCCCCGAGGCGGTCGTCACGATGCTCGCCTGTGCGCGGATCGGCGCCGTCCACTCCGTCGTCTTCGGTGGTTTCTCGGCGGACGCTCTCCGCAGCCGCATCGACGACGCCGAGGCCAAGCTCGTGGTCACCTCCGACGGCACCTACCGCCGCGGCAAGCCGAGCCCCCTGAAGCCGGCGGTCGACGGGGCCCTCGAGAAGGAGGGCCACACGGTCACGAGCGTGGTCGTCGTCCGCCGCAACAACGAACCGGTCGAGTGGACCGAGGGACGCGACACCTGGTGGCACGACGTCGTCGACGGCGCCCCGGAGGAACACGTCGCCGTCGCGCACGACTCGGAGCACCCGCTGTTCATCCTGTACACCTCGGGGACCACGGGGAAGCCGAAGGGCATCCTGCACACGACCGGCGGTTACCTCACCCAGACCGCGTTCACCCATCGGAACACCTTCGACCTGCGGCCCGAGACCGATGTGTTCTGGTGCACGGCGGACATCGGCTGGGTCACCGGTCACAGCTACGTCACCTACGCGCCCCTCGTGAACGGCGCCACCCAGCTGATGTACGAGGGGACGCCGGACACCCCGCACCAGGGCCGCTGGTGGGAACTGATCGAGAAGTACAGGGTGTCCATCCTCTACACGGCACCGACGGCCATCCGCACGTTCATGAAGTGGGGCCGCGACATCCCGCAGAAGTACGACCTCTCGTCGATCCGCGTGCTCGGCTCCGTCGGGGAGCCGATCAACCCCGAGGCGTGGATGTGGTACCGGGAGGTGATCGGCGGCGGACAGGCGCCGATCGTGGATACGTGGTGGCAGACGGAGACCGGCGCGCACATGATCGCGCCGATGCCCGGGGTGACCGCGACCAAGCCGGGCTCCGCGCAGGTCGCCGTACCGGGCATCGCCGTCGACGTCGTCGACGAGATGGGGGTGTCGGTGCCGGACGGTTCCGGCGGCTACCTGGTGATCCGCGAGCCGTGGCCCGCCATGCTGCGTGGCATCTGGGGCGACCCGCAGAGGTTCAAGGACACCTACTGGTCCCGCTTCGACGACATGTACTTCGCCGGGGACGGCGCCAAGAAGGACAGCGACGGGGACATCTGGCTCCTCGGCCGGGTCGACGACGTCATGAACATCTCCGGCCACCGCCTGTCCACCACCGAGATCGAATCGGCGCTGGTGAGCCACCCGTCCGTCGCGGAGGCCGCCGTCGTCGGCGCCAGTGACGAGACGACGGGCGAGGCCGTGGTCGCCTTCGTCATCCTCCGTGGCTCGGCGAAGGACGACGACGACATCGTCACCACCCTGCGCAACCACGTGGGCAAGGAGATCGGACCGATCGCCAAGCCGCGGAACATCCTGGTGGTGCCCGAACTGCCGAAGACCCGCAGCGGGAAGATCATGCGGCGCCTGCTCAAGGACGTCGCCGAAGGCCGCGAGGTGGGCGACGCCACGACGCTGTCCGACCCCACGATCATGCAGCAGATCGCCGTCTCGCTCCGGAAGTAGCGCCCGACCCGGGACGCAGAGAGACCCCCGCGCGTGCGGGGGCCTCTCTGCGTCCAGCCGGAACGGATCAGCCGATCGTGGCGTCGACCGTGACCTCGATGTTGCCGCGCGTGGCGTTCGAGTAGGGGCACACCTGGTGGGCCTGCTCGACGAGTGCGTCCGCCGTCTCCTGGTCCACGCCGCCGATCTCGGCGTGCAGGGCGACGGCGAGCTGGAACGCGCCGCCGTCGACCGCGTCGATGCTCACCTCGGCGGTGACCGCCGTGTCGCTGATCCTGGCCTTGCTGCGGCCGGCGACGAGCTTCAGTGCGCTGTGGAAGCAGGCTGCGTAGCCGAGGGCGAAGAGCTGCTCGGGGTTCGTGGCGCCACCGGCGCCACCCATCTCCTTCGGGACCGCCAGGTCGACGACGAGCTGCCCGTCGTCCGTGTGTGCCTTGCCGTTGCGTCCGTCGCCCGTGGCAGTGGCGACTGCGGTGTAGAGAGCACTCATGTGGGGAGATCCTTCCGTCGTGGGGGCCGGACTGGCCCCCGCTCCTTCCGGTAGACTAACTAGTAACTCCACCCGACCCAAATCCACCCTCTCACGGGAGCATCCATGAACGCCCAGCCCCCCGTCCGGGAACGCATCCTCGCGTCCGCGACACGACTGTTCGACGCCGACAGCATCCGCTCGGTCAGTGCGGACAAGGTGATCGCCGACGCCGGGACCACGAAGGTCACCTTCTACCGGCATTTCGGGTCCAAGGAGCACCTCGTGGTGGCCTACCTCGAGAACCAGCTGGAGCAGTTGCGGACCGCCGTCGACAGGGAGCGTGCTGCGGGCCCGGATGCCTGCAGCGTCCTGCTCGCCCTGGCCGCCGCCAACGGCAGTGCAGCCTGCCGGCCGGGATTCCGCGGATGCACCTTCATCAATGCGGCCGCCGAGTACCCGGCAGCCGACAATGTGGTCCGCGCCGCCGTCGAGCGGTACCGGGCGTGGTTGCACTCCGTCGTCACGAAGCTGCTGTCCGAGCTCGGGGTGGAGCAGCCCGGGATCGTCGCGGACCAGCTCATCATGCTGCGTGACGGCGCCATGGTGCAGGGCTACCTGGGCGACCCGACGGCGATCACGGAGTCGCTCATCACCACGGGGCGTGCCATCATCACCGCCGGTGCCGGTGCGGCCCTGCCCACCTGAGCAGCCCGGCGGCTCCGAGCAGCGCCGCAGCGGCCGCGCTGCGGACGGACGACGTGCCCGGGATGTGACGTTCGTCCGAAAAGATGGCCCGTACGCCGGAGCGAGAGGATGATTTCAGCGTGTCCACTACCGTGCAGCAGCCCCCCGTATCGAATCCGCGCATGGCCCGCCGCGTCGCCGGAGCCTCCTTCGTCGGAACAGCCCTCGAGTCCTACGACTTCTACGTGTTCGGCACCGCCGCCGCGCTCGTCTTCAACACCGTCTTCTTCACCGAGCAGGATCCGCTCGCCGGGACCCTCTCGGCGTTCCTGGTCTTCGCGATGGGATTCGTCGCACGCCCCCTCGGCGCGATCCTCTTCGGCCACCTCGGCGACCGGATCGGCCGCAAGCGCACCCTGATCTGGACCATCACCCTGATGGGGCTGGCCACCGGCACCGTCGGGCTGCTGCCCGACTACAGCACCATCGGCGTGTGGGCACCGATCATCCTGACCGTGCTGCGCCTGCTGCAGGGCCTCTCGCTCGGCGGGGAGTGGGGCGGCTCGATCCTCATCGCCACCGAGCACGCCGAGCCCCGCAAGCGCGCGCTCTACGCCTCGATCCCCCAGCTCGGGTCCCCCGTCGGCACCATGCTGATCTCCGCCATCTTCCTCGTCCTCGCCGTCGTCGCCCCGGACGTCATGACGACCTGGGGCTGGCGCATCCCGTTCCTGCTCGCCTTCCCGTTCCTCGCCGTCGCGATCTACCTCCGGCTCGCCATCGACGAGACGCCCGTCTTCCGGGAGACGAGCCGGCAGCATGCCCTCCCCCGCGTCCCCTTCCTCGAGGTCCTGAAGTCCCAGCCCACCGCGATCGTGGTCGCCATCGCCTCCGCGGTCCTGGGCATCGGCTCCTACTTCCTCATGGTCACCTACACCCAGGCCTACGGCACCGAGACCCTCGGGCTGTCCCAGGCGACGGTCCTGAACGCAGCCCTCGTGGGGTCGATCCTCCAGCTCGTCACCATCCCGGCCTTCGGCTACCTGGCGATGCGCATCGGCTCCGCGAAGGTGGTCGCCGGCGGGGCGCTCGGGACCGCGCTGATCGCCTTCCCGCTGTACTGGACCATCAGCATCGCGACGGAACCCCTGTACATCGCCGCGATCATCCTCGGCGGGATCCTGCCGACCGCCAGCTGGGCAGCCCTCGGCGGCCTGATGGCGGACATCTTCCGGCCGGCGACGGCGTTCACCGCCCTGTCCTTCGCCTACAGCATCGCCGCGATCGTCGCAGGCTTCGCCCCGTCGATCACCCAGCAGTTCGGCATCGCGACGGGCGCTGCCTGGTGGCACCCGGGCGTCGTCCTCGCCGCCATGAGCCTCGTGACGGTGGCCGGCGCGGTGGGCGCCGTGCGCCTGCGTTCCCGCCTCGCGGATCCGCCGGCCGGTGCCGGGCGTGCGGCATAGTTAGGGCATGACCCCGGCACGCACCCCCAGCATCCTCGTGATCAACGGCCCGAACCTGAACCTGCTCGGCACCAGGGAGCCGGCCGTGTACGGGACGGCGACACTCGACGACGTCGTCCGCCTCGCGTCGGATGCCGCACGGGAGCGCGGCTGCACCACGACGGCGATGCAGTCCAACCACGAGGGCGAGATCATCGACGCCATCCACGCCGCACGCACGACGGCGGACGGGATCGTCATCAACGCCGGCGCCTACACGCACACGTCGATCGCCATCCGGGACGCCCTCGCCGGGGTGGGCCTCCCGGTCGTCGAGGTGCACATCAGCAATGTGCACCGGCGCGAGGAGTTCCGGCACCATTCCTTCCTCTCGGGCGTCGCGGATGCCGTGATCGTCGGTGCGGGCGTCGACGGCTACCGCCTGGCGGTGGACCACCTCGCGACCCGGCTCACCGCTGCGGCCGACGGCGCCGCATCGTTCCCGAAAAGTTAGCCCGGGCCCCGTCGCGTGGACGGCGACGGCCCCGGACATAGGGCACGATGGTGCTATGACGGACATCACTCCCGCGGGAAGCGCGGCCGACCAGCCAGAGAACCTCGACGCACCCCTGCTCGAGGTGCGGAACCTGGCGGTGAGCTTCCGGACCACCCACGGCGAGGTCCAGGCGGTCGAGGACGCGAGTTTCACGCTCAAGCGCGGCAGCGCCCTCGCGATCGTCGGCGAGTCGGGCTCGGGCAAGTCGACGACGGCGATGGCCTGCATCGGCCTCCTGCCCGGCAACGGCCGGGTCACCTCCGGCAGCATCCTGTTCGAGGGCCAGGACCTGGTGGCTCTGCCGGAAGCGAGGATGCGCTCCATCCGCGGCAGGGCGATCGGCCTCGTACCGCAGGACCCGATGTCCAATCTGAACCCGGTGACGAAGATCGGCACGCAGGTCGCCGAGACACTCCTCGTCCACGGCATGGCGACCAAGAAGAACGTCAAGCAGCGCGTGATCGAGGTACTGACGGCCGCCGGCCTGCCCGACGCCGGCGAGCGCGCCAAGCAGTACCCGCACGAGTTCTCGGGTGGCATGCGGCAGCGGGCCCTGATCGCGATCGGCCTCGCCTGCCAGCCCCGCCTGCTCATCGCCGACGAGCCGACGTCGGCCCTGGACGTCACCGTGCAGCGCACCATCCTCGACCAGATCGAGACGATGACCGAACAGCTCGGCACGTCGGTCCTCCTCATCACGCACGACCTCGGGCTGGCCGCCGAGCGTGCCTCGCAGCTCGTGGTGATGCATCGCGGCCGTGTGGTCGAGACCGGACCGGCCGAGCAGCTGCTCAACGATCCGCAGCACCCCTACACGCAGTCCCTCGTCCGGGCGGCCCCGAGCGTCGCCGCCGTCCGCCTGCGCCCCGGCGCCTTCACGGCGGACACCGCGAGCCGGCTCAAGCTGGCCGAGGCCGTCTTCGCGGAGCACGAGGCAGGACACGACGGCGGGGTTCCCACCGACCACGGTTCCGACCACCTTCCCGCGACGGGTGATGGACATGCCCAGGACGCACCCCGCGCTGCCGCCGGAGCGCATGCTGCGACGTCGTCCTCGGACCGTCCGGCCGCACCCGGGATCGACGCGGCTCCCGCCGGCCCCGCAGCTCCCCCGAACATCGTCGAGATCCGTGACCTCACGAAGATCTACAAGCGCCGCGGCAGCAAGGAGGACTTCTACGCGGCGAAGAACGTCACACTCGATGTCCCGCGCGGGCAGACCGTGGCGATCGTCGGGGAATCGGGCTCGGGCAAGACCACGACGGCGCGCATGCTCCTCAAACTGATCGAGCCGACCTCGGGGACCATGACGTTCGACGGCATGGACGTGGCCACCCTCGACAAGGCGCAGCTCAACGACTTCCGCCAGCGCGTGCAGCCGATCTTCCAGGACCCCTACTCCTCGCTGAACCCGATGTTCACGATCGAGCGCATCGTCGAGGAACCCCTCAACGCGTACAAGCGCGGGTCCCGGAAGGAGCGGGCGGCACGTGTCCGCGAACTGATGGACCAGGTCTCCCTCCCACAGAACGCCCTGCGGCGCTACCCGGCGGAACTCTCCGGCGGGCAGCGGCAGCGTGTGGCGATCGCACGGGCCCTCGCCCTGCAGCCCGAGCTGATCGTCTGCGACGAGCCCGTCTCCGCGCTCGACGTCCTGGTGCAGGCGCAGATCCTGAAACTCCTCGGCGAACTGCAGTCCGAACTGGGCCTCAGCTACCTCTTCATCTCCCACGACCTCGCCGTCGTCCGCCTCATCTCGGACTACGTGTGCGTGATGAAGGACGGCGAGCTCGTGGAAGCCGCCAGCTCCGAAGAGGTCTTCCAGAACCCCCGCCACCCCTACACCCGGAGGCTGCTCGCCTCCATCCCGGGCAACGAGCTCAACATCGACGAGGACCTGGCCTCCTAGAGCCGTCACCAGCCGATGCGGTCGAAGGCCTCCCGGAGCTTGCGGCCGCGCAGCGGGTTGAGGGACTCCACCCAGGAGATGCGCCCGCCGAGGTGTGCGCGGAAGTCGGCCTGGCCGCGTCGCTGCGACTCCGGACCGTGGACGAGGCAGTTGTACAGGGTCGCCTTGAGGGCGTCGTAGTCGGCCCGTGCCACGTTCGGATGCGCATTGACGACGACGCCCGTCACGGTCTGCCGTGTCGCCGCGCTGCGGACGCGGGTCTTGTGCCTGTTCACCTCGTGGCCCTCGGCCGCGACGATGCGCTCGGCACCCCGGAGAAAGGCGTCCGCCCGGCGGGCGAGGCCGGCCGGGCCGCTGAAGGCGAGGTCGTCCGCGTAGCGCGTATACGTGCCACCGGCTGCCTCCGCCCAGCCCGCCAGCCGGGAATCGAGCCGCCGCACCGCGAGGTTGGCGAGGGCGGGTGAGGACGGCGCGCCCTGCGGGAGGTGTGCGGCACGCAGGGCCCGGGCGAGTGCGAAGCGCTCCTCCGGAGTGCCGCCGCCGGGCATGGCCCGCAGGACAGCCTCGGGGACGGAGTGGGTGCAGAGTCCGGTGAGTACGTGCGCGGTGGCCTCGGGGCAGCCCGCCTGCCGCAGCACACCGAAGATCCGGCCCGGTGACACGTGCGCGAAGAAGGAGACGAGGTCCAGGGAGATGACGACGTCCGTCCCGGCATGCAGGGCCGCACCCGTCCTCGCGCTGCGTCCCGGGACGAACCCGTGGGCGGCGGGGTGCAGGGGGATCGGGGCGAGGACGAGATCGAGCACCCGGCGCTGCACGGTGCGCAGGCGGATCCCGGGGACCTCCAGAAGCCGCGGGACACGTCCCGGGCGCGAACGCCACTCATAGCGGTAGTGGCGGAGTGCCTGGCTCGGTGCGCGCCGGTTCCAGGACCGGGTGTCGGCGAACCAGTCGAGCTCGCCCGGTGTCAGCCTGAGCTCCCGCGCGAGCCGGCCCAAGTCCCCGGCGCCCGGTGCTGCCGGCGCCCCCGTCCCGAGGTCCACGCGGGATGGGCGGTGCCCCTCCTCCGGGGCGCCTGCGGTCAGGTACCGGGCCGGGGTGATCGGAACGCCCCTCGCGGCCGCTCGCCCGATCGCGTCCGTGAAGACCGGCTGGGCGCGGATCCAGCGGGCGAGCTCACGCGGAGCGCCGTCGGGCCGCCGCGGGTAGCCGGCGAGCACGGCGCGGACGAGCGGCCCCAGCCAGCGCCGCCGGCCCCCGAGGACGGCGGCACCGGCGTCCAGGAGGTCCTCGCGCTGCCAGGCGGGCGCGGTCAGGAATGCCCCCGCGAGGAGGAACGCGAGTCCCGGACCGCCGGGCGCAGGCGTCCGTGCGAGCGTCCTGGCCGCCGCCGTCCCACGGCTGGCCCGGACCGGGCCGCCGCGGGCAGGGAAGGATCCGCCGTCGTCCGGCAGGGATTCGGTGTCGTCCATGGCTCCCCCTCCGCCTGGGCGTCGCCGCACCGGTGTGCGACAGCGCGACGGATCCCGGCCGACCTGTCCTTCTGTTCGGGCGCTGAGCTGCGCGGAGCGCAGTCAGGCGCCTGAGGCGCCCTGTGCTGGTCGGTCTGCGTGCCCCGGGGTGACCCCGGAGAGGAACGCGCACTGCGTACGTGTTCCGCCTCGGCCGGGATCCGTCGGATGCCACCCTAGCAAGCACCACGAACCGTCATGGCCTGTACCAGCGCGGGAAGGGCGCATAGATTGGCCGCACACGACGAGGCGGAGGAGCAGCATGAGCGACCAGGTGATTACGGGAACGACGACGGCGCCGGGCTGGCCGGCGCTGCGCGTCGCGGACTGGCAGGACACGCAGTCGACACTGCACATGTGGCTCCAGGTGGTCGGCAAGATCCGCATGGCGCACGCCCCGCTGGTCAACCACTGGTGGCAGGTGCCGCTCTACGTGACGCCGCGCGGGCTCGGCACCTCCGCCATCCCCTACGGGGACGGGATGTTCGACATCGAGGCCGACGTCGTGGCGCACCGCCTGGTGGTGCGCAGCAGTTCCGGCGGGGACCGCAGCGTGCCGCTCGAGCCGCAGTCGGTGGCGGAGTTCCACGCACGGACCATGGCGGCACTGGCCGAGCTCGGCATCGACGCACCGATCCGGGCCGTACCCACGGAGGTGGA
>NZ_CP024915.1:2154614-2168920 GCF_002953615.1 Arthrobacter agilis
CGCGGACGTGGCGCGTGGCGTGAACTACGCGACGCAGCGCGTCATGACCAACGGCTCCGGGCAGCTCCTGGAGTACGGGGACATCCCCATGGCGGGCAAGACCGGCACCAACGACGCGCGTTCGCAGACCTGGTTCATGGGCTACAACTCCGGGATGGTGACCGCGAGCTGGGTCGGCAACTGGCAGGGCGAGGGAGACACCAGTTCGCTCGGCGGACTCGAGATCGGCGGGCAGGTGTACCCGGAGATCGACGGCTCGCTCATCGCGGCCCCGTCCTGGGCGCGTTTCATGCAGCAGATCCCCGGCCTGTACGTGGGGGCGCCGTTCGCCAACCCGCCCGCCGGGATGATCAGTGGCCAGCGCTCGACGAACCCCGGCCGGAATTCGGGCAACAACAACGGCACCAACAGCGGTGGCACTGGCACTGGCGGTACCACCGGTGGTACCACTGGAGGACAAGCGGGCAACAGCGGCAACGGAGGCAACGGCTAGCGTGGAATCGACTCAGACAACCCGGAGCGGGGCACCGCTCGGCTGGATGGCAGGCCTCACCCTGACCGCCGCGGCCGCAACCCTCGCCTACGCCTCGGCTGTCGAGCGCACGCTGTACCAGCTCCGGGAGGAGACGGTACCCATCCTGCCGCCGGGCGCCGCTCCCCTGCGGGTCCTCCATCTCTCGGACATCCACATGGTGCCCGGCCAGAAGTCGAAGGCCGACTGGCTGCACAGCCTCGCCAGCCTGAATCCCGATCTCGTGGTCAACACGGGCGACAACCTCAGTTCCAAGAAGGCCGTCGGCCCACTGCTCGAGGCGCTCGAGCCCCTCCTGAAGGTCCCGGGCGTGTTCGTACCCGGATCCAACGACTACTACGCGCCGGTCTTCAAGAACCCGCTGCGGTACTTCGCGGGACCGTCGATCCCTCCGAAGAAGTCGAAGGCGCAGGATCTGCCCTGGGCCGACATGTTCAGCGCCTTCGGTGCAGCCGGCTGGGTGGACCTCACCAACAGGTCCCAGTCCGTCGGCTTCGGGAACCTGCGGATCGACTTCACGGGGGTCGACGATCCACACCTCGACCGGGACAGGTACGCGCCCTACCCCCCGGGCAGCAGCACCTCGGCGGACGCTCCCCACATCCGGGTGGCCGTCGCTCACTCGCCCTACCAGCGCGTCCTGGACTACTTCACCGCCGGCGGCGCCGATCTCATGCTGGCCGGCCACACGCACGGCGGGCAGGTGTGCATCCCGGGCTACGGGGCGCTCGTCAGCAACTGTGATCTGCCCACCTGGCGTGCCCGCGGTCTCACCCAGTGGGACTCCGACGGCCGCACCGTGCCACTGAACGTGTCGGCCGGCATCGGGACCTCACGCTTCGCTCCGGTCCGCTTCGCCTGCAAGCCGGAAGCCGTGCTGCTGACGCTGACTCCCCGGACGGCCCGCTAGCCCCGGCATCCTGCCGGCTTCTTCCCGACGTGTGAGCTGGGTTACAGCCCTCCTGGCCTAGGATGGTTGCTGAAGGACACCAACAAGCACCGATCACCGAAGAGTTGGCATGACGAACCAGAACACACTGTGGGAATCGCTCGGACGGCTCTATCCGCACGTCCGGCCCATCATCCCCCGGCTGCTCCTCGGCCTGCTCTGCGCCCTCGGGGCGAGCGTCATGGCGCTCGCCATCCCCCAGGTGCTGCGCGTCCTCATCAATGACGCGCTGGCGGAGGGAGGATCGGCCCGGACCGTCTGGATCGCCTCCGGCGTCGTCCTGCTCCTCGGCGTCCTCGAAGCCACGTTCGTCGCGTTGCGCCGGCAGTTCGTCATCGCCCCGGCGACGACGGTCGAGACGAACATGCGGACGTCCTTCTACCGCCACCTGCAGGACCTGACGATCGAGTTCCACGACCGGTGGGGCAGCGGGCAGCTGCTCTCCCGCGCGATGAGCGACCTCAACCTGATGCGTCGGTGGATGGCCTTCGGCCTCATCATGCTGGTGGTCACCTCCCTGACCGTGGTCATGGGCGTGGTCGTCATGTTCCTGACCAGCTGGGCCCTGGCACTGATCTTCGTCGCAGCCGCCGTGCCGCTCATGGTGTACGGCTACCGCTTCCGCACCTCCTACAGCCGCGTCTCCCGCAAGAGCCAGGACCAGGCCGGGGACCTCGCCACGACGGTCGAGGAATCCGTCCACGGCATCCGCGTCCTCAAGGCCTTCGGGCGCAGTCGTGAAGCGCTGGAGGACTTCGAGGAGCAGGCCGAGGAGCTGCGCCGCACGGAGATCTTCAAGGCGAGATCGCTCGCGAACTTCTCCATGGTGGTCACCCTGCTGCCCGAGCTCGCCCTCGGCGCCTCCCTGGTGGTGGGCGTGACGCTGGCCGCGAGCGGCGACGTGTCCATCGGCGCGCTCGTCGCCTTCTTCGCGACGGCGGCCGCCGTGGCCGGACCCGTCGAGTTCATCGGTCCGCTGCTCGCCATGACCTTCACGGCCAAGACGGCGATCGACCGGCACTACGAGGTCATGGAGTCCGAGAACACCATCACCGATCCCGCCGAGCCGGTACACCTCGAGGCGCCGCGGGGGGACGTGGTGTTCGACGCCGTCCACTTCCGCTACCCCGACGCGCAGGACGGCACCGGTGATGTCCTGGACGGCATCGACCTGACGCTGCGGGCCGGGGAGACGATGGCACTGGTCGGCGTCACGGGCTGCGGGAAGAGCACCCTCCTCCAGCTCGTCCCCCGGCTCTACGACGTCACGGGCGGCAGTATCAGCATCGACGGTGTCGACCTCCGCGAGCTCGCCCTCGCCGAGCTGCGTACCCTCGTGGCGGTCGCCTTCGAAGACACGACGCTCTTCTCGAACTCCGTCCGCGACAACGTCCTGATGGGCTCCGACACCGAGGGCCCGGAGGCGGACAGCGTGCTCGCCGAGGCACTCGAGGTCGCCCAGGCGCAGTTCGCCTACGACCTGCCCGAGGGGCTCGACACCCTCATCGGCGAGGAGGGCCTCAGCCTGTCCGGCGGCCAGCGCCAGCGGATCGCCCTCGCCCGGGCCATCGCGGCCCGGCCCACCGTGCTGGTGCTCGACGATCCGCTCTCGGCGCTCGACGTCGCCACGGAGGAACGCGTCGAGGAGGGGCTGCGCGCCGTCCTCGGCTCCACCACGACGCTCATCGTGGCGCACCGGCCGTCGACGGTCGCGCTGGCGGACCGCGTGGCCCTGCTGCAGGACGGGCGCATCACCGACGTCGGCACCCACTCGGAGCTCCTCGCGCGCAGCGACCACTACCGCTACGTCATCGCAAGCCTCGACGACGAGGAGATCGCACAGCTCGGACGGTCGGTCCTGTCCGACCACGACGACGAGGAGGCACTGGCATGAGCCGCACCACGACGACCCCCGGGGGCGATCCGCCCAGGAACGGGAAGGGCGCCACCTCCGCCGGAGTCCTCAACGAGGACGACGTCCTCCTCGACCGCGCGCAGAGCAGATCGGTCCGCTCGAGGTCCTTCCGGCTGCTCGGGTCCCTGATCCGGCCGAACCGACGCCAGTTCGTCTGGACCGTGCTGCTCGTGGTCATCTCGCAGGCCGCCCGGGTGGCCGGCCCGGCCTTCATCGCCTTCGGCATCGACCGGGCGCTGCCGGCCCTGATCGACGGCGACCCGCTCCTGCTCTGGGTCGCCGGCGGCACCTACCTGCTGGCCGCCGTCCTCGCCTCCGTCCTCACGGCCGGCTACGTCCGGGCCACCGCACAGCTCAGCCAGGCCATGCTGCTGGACCTCCGAGTGCGCGTGTTCCGCCACACCCAGCGACTGAGCCTCGAGTTCCATGAGAAGTACACGTCGGGACGCATCATCTCGCGGCAGACCTCCGATCTCGAGGCGCTGCGCGAACTGCTCGACTCGGGCGTCAGCTCCCTCGCCTCGGGCGCCATCTTCATGCTGTTCACCGCGGCCACCATCTTCGCCCTCGACTGGCGGACGGGCCTCCTGATCCTGGCGGCCGCCGTCCCCATGTTCCTCCTGGCCCGCTGGTACCAGAAACACTCCCAGATCGCGTACCGGGAGTCCCGCGTGGTCTCGGCGAAGCTGATCGTCCACTTCATCGAGACCATGACCGGCATCCGCGCCGTCAAGGCCTTCCGCCGCGAAGCGGTCAACGGGAGGCGCTACGACGAACTGGCCGAGGACTACCGCAGGGTCACCGTCCGGTCCATCAACCTCAACGGCGTCTTCCAGCCCGGACTCGTGCTGATCGGCAACGTGACGGTCGCCGTCGTGCTGGTGTTCGGCGGTTTCCGGGTCCTCGGCGGCACCCTCGAGGTGGGCGCCCTGCTCGCCCTGCTGCTCTACAGCAAGCGGTTCTTCCAGCCGGTGGACCAGATGGCCATGTTCTACAACTCCTTCCAGTCGGCCGCCGCGGCGCTCGAGAAGGTCTCCGGCCTGCTCGAGGAGGTACCGACCGTCCGCCCGCCGAAGAACCCGGTGGCGCTCCCGCATCCGCGCGGTGCGATCGACTTCCGGAAGGTCGCGTTCCGGTACGGGACCGGACCCGTGGTGCTGCCCACCATGGACCTGTCCATCCGCGCCGGACAGACGGTCGCGCTCGTCGGACAGACGGGTGCGGGCAAGTCCACACTGGCGAAGCTCATCGCCCGCTTCTACGACGTGTCCGAGGGCGAACTCACGCTCGACGGTGTGGACCTGCGGGACCTCGCGCCGAAGGACCTGCGGCGCGCCGTCGTCATGGTGACGCAGGAGGCGTTCCTCTTCAGCGGCTCGGTGGCGGACAACATCGCCCTCGGCAAGCCCGAGGCCACGCGGGAGGAGATCGTCGCGGCGGCCCGGGCCGTGGGCGCGGAGGACTTCATCCTCGAACTCCCCGAGGGCTTCGACACCGATGTCAACAAGCGCGGCGGCCGCGTGTCCGCGGGCCAGCGCCAGCTCATCAGCTTCGCCCGGGCGTTCCTCGCGGATCCCGCGGTCCTCATCCTCGACGAGGCGACGTCCTCCCTGGACATACCGAGCGAGCGCCTCGTGCAGGAGGGCCTGCAGAAGCTCCTCGGCAACCGGACGGCGCTGATCATCGCGCATCGCCTGTCCACCGTGGCGATCGCCGACCGCGTGCTCGTGGTGCATGACGGCAGTGTCGTGGAGGACGGGACTCCCGCGGAACTCATCGGCGGTACGGGCCGGTTCGCGACCCTGCACGCGGCCTGGAAGGACTCGCTCGTCTGAGGAGCCGGCCGCGGCTGCGGTCCCGGTTTTCCTCGCCGCGCATCCTCGGCTATTCTTGGACAGTTGCTGTTCGGGAGGTTCCCGCCTTCCGTCCGCGACACCGGGGTGTGGCGCAGCTTGGTAGCGCGCGTCGTTCGGGACGACGAGGTCGCAGGTTCAAATCCTGTCACCCCGACCGTAGTCACCACGAGAAGGGCCCGTCGGCGGAAGCCGGCGGGCCCTTCTCGTCGTGGTCCCGGTTCAGCGTGCGTCGACCGTCACGACCTCGTACCCGTCGGGATCCACTGCCCCGAACTTCGCGTTGGCGAGCGCCAGGGTGCTGCCGAAGAGCGCCACCGTGGTGGGGACGTCGAACAGCGGACTCGTGATGACGTCCTCGACCTCGCCGGCGGAGAGGTCCTTCGCCAGGTCGATCCTGCTGACCTGGTTGATCCGGTTCTGGACGGCGTAGACGGTGTCGCCCTTCGCGAGGATGCCGTCGACGTTCGGCAGCGGTGCTGTCGTGATGACGGCGCTGGCCCCGGTCTCCGGGTCCACGGTGTAGATCGCCTGGTTGGCCGAGTGCGCCACGATCAGCGTCCTGCCGCGGTCCACGGAGGTGATGCCGTTGAGGTTGAAGGCCGGTGCCGGTGCGACCTCCGCTGCCGGCCCGCTGAGCTGCAGTGTGCGCGGCTCTCCGAGCGTTCCCTTCTTCCCGACCGGGAGGAAGTAGAGTTCGGCGCTGCGCGAGTTCGTGAAGTAGGCGCCGTCCTTCGTGAGTGTGACGTCGTTGATGAACGCGCTGCCCGTGGTCAGCTCGATGTCGGCCACCGTGGCTCCGGTCCGCGTGTCGTAGACGTACGCATGGCCGGTTCCGCCACCCGCGACGAACAGCAGGTCGTTCCTCACATCCGCCTTCAGGCCGACGGCCGCCCTGCCCTCCGGCGCGTCGATGAACAGTTCCGCCGTTCCCCGGCGAATGTCGCCGCGGAAGATGTCCCCGAGGCCGAGGTCGCCTGCGTAGAACGTGGATCCCCTGCCCGCCGCGATCCCCTCGGCCGACGACGCGCCGGGCAACGGGATGCTGAGGCCCTGCTGCCTGTGCGACGCGCTCTGCGACGACGGTCCGGGCGACGGCGGGGCAGCGACGGCCCCCGCGGCCGGCAGCAGGAGAGCGCCGATGGCGAGGACGGCGGCGGCGGCGCGTACGGTGCCCCGCCGGGAGGCCGACGGATGGGATGTGGTCCTGGTGGTGGTTCTCACTCTGTGCTCCTCGTTGGTTCGGCGCTGGAGCGGCCCTCCACGGGTTCCGCACAGCGCTGTGTCGGAAGGGATCGTCGATCATCGTGAACTGCGGCCGGGGCCCGGTGCCGGCCTGAACTGACCGGGCCGTAACCATAACGCTCCGGTTGCCACCATCGTCCCCGGATCGCCCGGTGAAGGACCGGCCGGCCTGTCTCCCGGTACTCTGGTCTACCAGTGCGGAGCCGCCGGAGCCCGTCACCGCGGTGCACGTCGCACCGCCGTTCGAAGGGAAGTGGCGTGCACGAGGCACACCCGGAGTACGCGGCCGCGGCATCGCCGGCCGGTAGCACCGTCCAGGAGGGGGACGCCCTGTGAACCGGGACCGGATCGTCGGCCTCGGTGCGATCACCGCCACCTCCCTGCTGTGGGGGACCACGGGAACCGCAGCGACCTTCGCCCCCTCGGCCGGCCCGTTGGCGATCGGCGCAGCGGCCCTGGGCATCGGCGGACTGCTGCAGGCCCTGATCGCCGTCCCGGCGCTGGCGGCGGCCCGCGCCGCGCTGCGGACGAACCTGCCCGCCGTCCTCCTCGGCGCCGTCGCCGTCGGGATCTATCCCCTCGCGTTCTACAGCTCCATGCACCATGCCGGCGTCGCGGTCGGCTCCGTGGTGTCCCTCGCCTCGGCGCCCCTGGCCTCGGGAGTCCTCGAACGGCTCATCGACCGCCACCCGTTGAGCAGGTGGTGGATGCTCGCCGCCGGTCTCGGCGTGCTGGGCAGCGTCCTGCTGTGTCTGTCGAAGGTGCAGGGCCCCGCCGCCGACGCTTCATCGACCATCCTCGGCACGGGCCTCGGCCTGGTGGCAGGGGCCACCTATGCCACGTACTCGTGGGCCGTCCACCGCCTCATGGCCCGGCGGATCAGCCGGGCAGCCTCGATGGGTTCGGTGTTCGGCGGCGGCGGTCTGCTCCTGATGCCGGTCCTCCTCATCACGGGAGCCCCGCTCGTCGCCACCCGCGAAGCGTTCCTGGTCGCCGCCTACATGGCGCTCGTGCCCATGTTCCTCGGCTACCTGCTGTTCGGCTTCGGCCTCGCACGGGTCTCGGCGAGCACCGCGACCACGGTCACCCTCACGGAACCCGCGGTCGCCGCGATCCTCGCCGTGGTCGTCGTCGGGGAACGCCTCCCGGCCCTGGGCTGGACGGGCCTGGGCATCATCGGCGCAGCGCTGCTCGTCCTCGCCGTGGCCCCGACGAATGCGACGGCACCCGGGGACACGCGGTCGGCGACGACGCCGCCCGATACGTCCCCGGTGCCCGGGGACACGCGGTCGCCGACGACGCCGGTCCGTCCCGCCCCTGCGCGCGAGGCGCCGACGGGGAGCCGTCCGGCGCGGCGCTGAGCCCCGGGCGGAGCGGACGCGTCAGGCGAAGGTGCGGCCGGTCAGGCGTTCGTAGGCCTCGATGTACCGGGTGCGCGTGCGCTCGACGACGTCGTCGGGCAGGGCCGGTGGTGTGGACCGCCGGTCCCAGCCCGAGGCGTCCGAGGTCAGCCAGTCGCGCACGAACTGCTTGTCGAAGGACGGCTGCGCCTGCCCCGGCGCGTAGAGGGCGGCGTCCCAGAACCGCGAGGAGTCGGGCGTCAGCACCTCGTCGCCCAGCGTGATGCGGCCCGTCGCCGGATCGAGGCCGAACTCCACCTTGGTGTCCGCGAGGATGATCCCGCGCTCCCGGGCGATCGCCTCCGCGCGGGTGTAGATGTCGAGCGTGAGCGACCGCAGTTCCGCGGCGGCGTCGTCGCCCACGGTCATGACCACGGCGTCGTAGGTGATGTTCTCGTCGTGCTCGCCCACCTCGGCCTTGGCGGACGGCGTGAAGAGCGCCGGTTCGAGGCGTGATCCGTCCACGAGCCCGGCGGGCAGCGGCAGGGAGCAGACGGTCCGTGACTCCCGGTACTCGAGCAGTCCGCTCCCGGTCAGGTAGCCGCGTGCGATGCACTCGATCGGGTACATGGCGAGTTTCCGGCAGATCATGGCACGCCCCTCGACGGCCGCGGGGACGCCGCCTGCCCCGTCGGAGGCGAGCACGTGGTTGGGGATCCCGGCGAGGCGTTCGAACCACCACAGGCTGAGCTGCGTCAGGACGCGTCCCTTGTCCGGGATCTCGGAGGACAGGACGTGGTCGTAGGCGCTGATGCGGTCGCTCGCGACCACGAGGACCACGTCGTCGCGTCCGTCCTCCGGCTCGTAGAGGTCCCGGACCTTGCCGGAGTAGACGTGCCGCCAGCCCGGGAGCTCGACGTGTGCCGGGGCGAAGGTGCTCATGCCGGTGCCGCCGCGGGTCCCGTGACGGTGACTTCGGAGCGGGAGGCCCTGAGCGCGATGTCCGTGCGGAACTGGCCGCCCTCGAGTTCGATCAGCGAGAGGCTGTCGTAGGCGGTGGTCCGCGCGTCCGCCAGCGAGTCCCCGAGCCCGACGACGGCGAGCACGCGGCCGCCGGCGCTGACCACCTTGCCGTCGCGGAGCGCCGTGCCGGCATGCAGCACGTGCGCTCCGTCGACCTTCGCGGCCTTCCTGAGGCCGCGGACACGGCGACCGGTCGCGGGAGCATCGGGGTAGTTCTCGGACGCGAGCACGACTGCGACGGCGGTCCTGGGCGACCACTTGAGCTGGTCCACCTGGTCGAGGGTTCCCTTCGCGGCAGCGAGCAGCACCCCCCCGAGCGGTGTGGACAGCCGGGCGAGCACCGCCTGCGTCTCGGGGTCGCCGAACCGTGCGTTGAACTCGATGACGCGCATGCCGCGCGAGGTGAGGGCGAGGCCGACGTAGAGGACGCCCGCGAAGGGCGTGCCGCGGTGTGCCATCTCGTCGATCACGGGTTGCGCCACGCGGGACACGACCTCGTCCACGAGGCCGGCGGGAACCCATTCGAGCGGCGAGTAGGCGCCCATGCCACCGGTGTTCGGACCCCGGTCGCCGTCGGCGATGCGCTTGAAGTCCTGCGCCGGTGCGAGCGGGACCACGGTGCGCCCGTCGGACAGGACGAACAGGGAGACCTCGGGCCCGTCGAGGTACTCCTCGACGACCACGGTGCCGCCGGCCCGGAAGCACGCCGAGGCGTGGGCGCGGGCCTCGTCGAGGTCGTCCGTGACGACGACGCCCTTGCCCGCGGCGAGTCCGTCGTCCTTCACCACATAGGGAGCCCCGAAGGTGCAGAGCGCCTCGTTCGCCTCCTCGTCCGTGGCGGCGACCCGTGCCATCGCCGTCGGAACCCCTGCGGACGCCATGACCTGCTTGGCGAACGCCTTGGACGCCTCGAGCTGGGCAGCAGCCTTCGTGGGCCCGAAGACGGGGATCCCGGCGTCGAGCAGGGCGTCGGCGACGCCGGCGGCGAGCGGGGCCTCGGGGCCGATCACCACGAGGTCCGAACCGAGCCGTCGGGCAAGGTCCGTCACGACGGCGGGATCGTTCGCGTCGATGTCGTGGGTCGGCACGTCCGCCGCGATACCGGCGTTGCCGGGGGCCGCATGCACCTCGCCGACGAACGGGTCGGCCAGCAAGGCCCGGACGATGGCATGTTCGCGGCCTCCGGGGCCCAGCACAAGTACCTTCACAGTAGGACAGCGTACTGGAGGGGCCCGCGCCCTCCCAGCGTGCGGGCCCTGTTACGCGGGGCCCTACCCATACCCTTCGCGGCCTTCTCCGAATACTTCGCATGAGTAACTCGACCGGGCCCCGCCGCGGCATCGCCCTCCTCGCCGCCCTCGCCGGGATCGTCGCCGCCGGCGTGGTGCTTGGTGTCGCCGAACTCGCCGGCGCCTTCTTCCGGGCCAGTGCCACCCCCGTCATCGCGATGGGCTCCACCTTCATCGACTTCACCCCGCCGTGGCTGAAGGACTTCGCGATCGCCACCTTCGGCACCCATGACAAGCTGGCGCTGCTCGTGGGCATGGCTGTCACCATCGCGATCCTGGCAGCCGTCCTCGGCGTGGTCGCCTACCGGCGCTGGGCACTCGGTGCCGCCGGGGTGATCCTCATGGGCGCGATCATCGTGGCGTGCGTCCTCACACGTGCCGGTGCCTCCCTTCCCGACGCCGTCCCCTCGGTGGTCGGCACCGTCGCGGGGCTGCTCGCCCTGCGCCTGCTCATCGCCCGTCTCCGCCACGCCGCCGTCGTCCCCGCCGCCGATTCCGGGACACCCGCTCCTGCGGGGATCACGGGAACCGGATCCCCCACCGACACGACGGACGGCGTCGTCCACCCGTCCGGCAGCCGGTCGGCAGCCACGGCCGCGAAGCCCGGCGGTACCACCTCCCGCCGCGGCTTCTTCGCCGCCGCCGGGGCCACCGCCGTGGTCGCTGCCGCCGCCGCCGGCGGTGGGCGGCTGCTGTCCGGAGCGCGCAACAACATCGCCGCCCTCCGCGACAGCCTGCAGTTCCCCGCGCCCGCGAGCCCCGCGCCGGCCCTCCCCGCCGGCGTGCAGTCCCCCGTCCCGGGCGTGACACCGTTCGTCACCCCGAACGGAGACTTCTACCGCATCGACACCGCGCTCAGCGTCCCGCAGCTCACCACGGACGACTGGGTGCTCCGCGTGCACGGCATGGTCGAGGAGGAGTTCGAGCTGTCCTTCCAGGATCTCCTCGACGCGGACCTGATCGAACGCCACATCACCCTGACCTGCGTGTCCAATCCCGTGGGCGGCTACCTCGCCGGCACCGCGAAGTGGCTGGGCTACCCCCTGCGGGAGGTACTGGCGCGTGCCAGGCCGCTCGACGGCGCCGACATGGTCCTGTCCACCAGTTCGGACGGCTTCAGTGCCTCCACCCCCCTGCCCGTCCTGCAGGACGACCGCGACGCCATCCTCGCCGTCGCCATGAACGGTGAGCCGCTGCCGGTGGAGCACGGATTCCCCGTCCGCATGGTGGTCCCCGGGCTCTACGGCTACGTGTCCGCCACCAAGTGGGTGGTGGACCTGGAGGTCACCCGCTTCGCCGACAGGACCGCCTACTGGACGGACCGCGGCTGGTCCGAGGAAGGCCCCATCAAGACGATGGCCCGCGTGGAGGTGCCGCAGTCCTTCGCATCGGTGGATGCCGGCACGGTCATGATCGGCGGTGTGGCCTGGTCGCAGCAGCGGGGGATCACCGCGGTGGAGGTCTCCGTGGACGGCGGCGACTGGGAAGCCGTGGATCTCGCGGCCGAGGCATCCGTGGACACGTGGCGGCAATGGTCGTACGGCGTTGATCTCGAGCCCGGACTCCACACCGTACGGGCTCGGGCCACCGACGCCGCCGACGGCCTCCAGACCGACCAGCGCGCGGACACCGTGCCGAACGGCGCCTCGGGCTGGCAGTCGGTGCAGTTCACGGTCAAGTAGGCCTCCGATGCACGGAAGGCTCCGGGGCCCGCACCCACCGGATGACCGTCCCCTGCGGTGGGCGCAGTCGTACCGGGACGACGGCCCCTGATGGGGAATACTGGGACCATGCCCTCCACCTTCACCACGGCTGACGCCGTCGACTTCGCCGTCCTCGAACGCAACGGCTTCATCGAATCCCGCCACGTCGGTGCAGCCGTCGTCCTCGCGGCGGACGGTTCCGTGGTCACCGGACTCGGCGACATCGACAGCCCGGTCTTCCCCCGCTCGACGCTCAAGCCGTTCCAGGCGCTCGCCAGCATGAAGGCGGGCGTACCGCTGCGCGGCCCCCAGGTGGCCCTCGCCGCCGCGAGCCACGTCGCGAGCAACGAGCACATGGAGGTGGTGCGCACCATGCTCGACGCCGCGGGCGTCACCGAGGACGACCTCCAGTGCCCCGAGGACTGGCCGCAGGACGAGGAGGCCCGCAACGACCTCGTGCGCAGCGGCAAGGGCAAGCAGCGCATCGCCTTCAACTGCTCGGGGAAGCACGCCGCCTTCCTGTGGGCCTGCACCGAGAACGGCTGGGACACGGCCACCTACCTCGAGCCCACGCACCCGCTCCAGCGCTCCGTGGCGTCGGTCATCGAGGAGTACACCGAGGAGTCCGTGGCGGCATGGGGCATCGACGGCTGCGGCGCCCCCGTCGCCGCGGTGTCGCTGAAGGGGCTCGCCCGCGGCATCGGCAGGATCGCGAAGGCGCCGTCGGACAAGCACGCCGACGCGCGTGCGGCGACGATCGCCACGGCGATGCTCGACTACCCGTGGGCCGTGCACGGCAACGGCATGGAGAACTCGGTGGTCATGGAGGACCTCGGCGTCCTCGCCAAGAGCGGGGCCGAGGGTGTCCTCGTCCTCGGCGCGCGGAACGGTGCATCCCTGGCCCTGAAGGTCCTCGACGGCAATGCCCGTGCGGCGACCCTCGTCGGCCTGACGCTGTTCGCCGCATCGGGGGCGATCGACGCCGAGAAGGTCGGCGCGGTCCTCGAGAAGGTCGTCCCACCGGTCCTCGGCGGCGGACGTCCGGTCGGCAGCCTGCGGCTCGCCGCCCCGGTCCTGGCCCTGCTCGACTAGGGCCAGACCATGGCGCGACGACGCATCTCCGCAGAGGACGGCCACCGGGCCCTCACACGCGTGGCCGAGGGCTCGGCCGGCCGACCCGAGCTCGCGACCGCCGTACGGTTCACGCTGGAGGAGCTCGCCGGACTGGCGCCCGGCAACAGCGTCGAGGTCCGTGTGCCGCCCTTCGGCGTCACGCAGTGCGTCGAAGGGCCGCGCCACACCCGCGGCACCCCGCCCAACGTCGTCGAGACGGACGCCGCCACCTGGCTCGCCCTCGTCACGGGAACGACGACCTGGCCGGAGGCCGTCGCCGCGGGCAAGGTCGCGGCGTCGGGCCAGCGCGCCGACCTCGGTGCCTGGCTCCCCCTCTTCGGACGCCGCACATGAACAGGGACGGCACGGACACGACGGCGTCCACCGCGAGGGACATGCCTCCCCGTGCCGGGGACCGCCCGGGTGCCCGGCGCAAGAACCTCGTCGCGGCACTCCGGAGCCGGCCCGCCGGGGCGTGGGCGACCGGCCTCGCGGCCACCCTCCTCTACACCCTCTTCTCCGTCACGCAGTGGTACCGGCTGGACTCACCGTCCTGGGACCTCGGGATCTTCACGCAGCTCGCGAAGGCCTACGCAGCGCCCGGCGCCCCGATCGTCCCGATCAAGGGCGAGGACTTCAACCTGCTGGGCGACCATTTCCATCCGCTGCTCGTACTGCTCGGACCGGCCTACGCCCTCGCGCCGTCGGGCCTCACCCTCCTGGTCGTGCAGGGCCTGCTGTTCGGCCTGTCCGTGGCGGTGGTGGCGCGGACGGGGATGACGCTGCTCGGGCGCGCCGCGGGGATCGGGGTGGGGATCGCCTACGCCCTGTCCTGGGGCCTGCAGTCCGCGGTGGCGGCGCAGTTCCACGAGATCGCGTTCGCCGTCCCCCTCCTCGCGCTCAGCCTCGAGGCGGTGCTGCTGCGCCGCGTGCTGCCCGCCGTGGTGTGGGGCGGGCTCCTCGTCTTCGTCAAGGAGGATCTGGGGCTCACCGTCATCGCCCTGGGACTGGTCCTCGCATGGCGCCTCCGCACCATCGCCGGACTGTGGCTCTCCCTGTGGGGCGCCCTGTGGCTCATCGTCTCGGTACGCGTGATCCTCCCGGCACTCAACACCTCCGGCCAGTACGACTACTCGGACCGCATCGACGTGGGTGGCATGATCGCGGACCCCGCCGGCGCCGTCGTCGACCTCGTCTCCGGGACCGCGAAACACGAGACGCTGCTGCTGCTCCTGCTCGCCGGTGGTGCCCTGTTCCTCCGTTCCTCGCTCAGCCTCGTCCTGCTGCCGACGATCCTGTGGCGGTTCGCCTCCGGCCAGGAGGGGTACTGGGGGATCTCCCGAC
>NZ_CP024915.1:2169020-2178981 GCF_002953615.1 Arthrobacter agilis
CGAGGTCCGCGTGGCCGGCGGCCGCCGCATTCGCCCTGGCCTGGTCCGGGGTGCGGGCTCCGGGGATGACCGTGCTGACGCCGTCCTGCGCGATGATCCACGCCAGTGCGGCCTGGGCGGTCGTGACGCCCTCGGGGACGAGCTCCGCGAATTCACGGGCGGCCTGCAGCCCGGTCTCGTAGTCGACGCCGGAGAAGGTCTCGCCGACGTCGAAGGCGGCGCCGTTGCGGTTGTAGTTCCGGTGGTCGTTCTCGGCGAACGCGGTGTCCTTCGTGTACTTCCCGGACAGCAGGCCCGAGGCCAGGGGCACGCGTGCGATGATGCCGACGCCGGCGGACTTCGCCGCGGGCAGCACCTCGTCGAGCGGCTTGAGGCGGAAGGCGTTCAGGATGATCTGCACGCTGGCGGTGGTGCCGCGTGCGATCGCCGCGAGCGCCTCGTCGGTGCGCTCGACGCTGACGCCGTAGTTCCTGATGACGCCGTCGTCGACGAGGGTGTCGAGGGCGTCGTAGACCTCGTCGGAGCTGTACACGGCGGTGGGCGGGCAGTGCAGCTGCACCAGATCGAGGGCGTCGACGCCGAGGTTGGTGCGCGAGCGGTCGATCCACTGGCGGAAGTTGGACAGGGAGTAGTTCTCGGGAGTCTGGTCGACGCGGCGGCCCATCTTGGTGCCCACGAGGATGTCGAGGTCCGGGTTGTCGGCGAGGTAGGAGCCGATGGTCGTCTCGCTCCGCCCGTCGCCGTACACGTCGGCGGTGTCGAAGAAGGTGACGCCGGCTTCGACGGCCGCATCGAGGACGGCCACGGCGTCCTTGTCCTCCACCTCGCCCCAGTCGGCGCCGAGCTGCCAGGTGCCGAGGCCGACGACGGAGACGGGACGGCCGGTTCTTCCAAGGGTTCGTTGTTCCATGGTTCCGACTATAGGCCGGGGAGCGTCGGCGCCGCCGCCGGAACTACCGGCGTCGGGCGCTCCTCCGGTGTCCGGCGTTCCTCCAGCGGAGCGCGCGCCTGCGTCCGCGTGGGCTCCGCCGTGCGGGCGGGGCGGTCCTCGTCCACCGCCGTCGATCCCTTGCCGGGGATCCAGCGGGCGGCCTCGTGCCGCAGGTCCCTCTGCCGCTCGCTGTCCATGCGGTCGAGGAGTGCCACGACCATGTTCGACCGCGGGTTGCGGGCGAACAGGTCCCGGTAGTCCCTGATGAACTCCCAGTACAGCGCGTCCCAGCTGAACCGCCAGGGGCCGTCCCTGAAGTCGCTCATCTTCCTGATGTAGTTGCTGCCGCTCACGTAGGGCTTGGTGGTGATCATGCTGCCGGCCGCGTACTGGCTCATGGCGTAGACGTTGGGCACCATCACCCAGTCGTAGGCGTCGATGAACATCTCCATGAACCACTCGTAGACGGCGTCCGGCCTGGCGCGCATCAGCAGGGCCGCGTTGCCGAGCACCATGAGGCGCTCGATGTGGTGTGCGTAGGCCGTCTCGAGGATGCGCGTGATGACGGAGTCCACCGGTGCCAGTCCCGTGTCCCCGGTCCACCAGCCCTCGCCCAGGTCCGCGGTGAGCCGCAGGGTGTTGCCGGTCCGCATCTCGCGGCCCCGCAGGACGTACGACGCCCGGATGTATTCGCGCCACCCGATGATCTGGCGGAGGAACCCCTCGACGCTGGCGATGGGCGTCCCGTGCCGTTCCGCGAAGTCGAGGGCGAGCTCCACCACCTCGGCAGGGCTGAGCAGGCCGGTGTTCATGCTCGAGCTCAGGGCCGAGTGGAAGAGGTACGTCCGACCCTCGGCGATCGCGTCCTCGTACGGTCCGAAGAGCTCGAAGCGCTCCGTGAGGAAGGCTTCGAGGGCGTCGAACGCCTGCCGGTGGGTGACGGGCCAGTTGAAGGACTCGGCGTTGCCGGGGTTGTCCGGGAAGGCGGTCCGCACCCAGGCGATGGCGTCCTCCACCTCCGGCAGCCGTTCGAACTGCGGGAGGTCCGGCACGGTGATCCTCCTGGGGAGCTTCTTGCGGTTCTCGGCGTCGAAGCTCCACTTCCCGCCCGTCGGCGAGCCGTCGCGCTCCACCAGGATGCCCAGCCGCTTGCGCTGCCATTCGTAGAAGGTCTGCATGCGCCAGTTCGCGGAGGAGAAATAGCCGGCGATCGTGTCCCGCGGGGTGAGGAACTGCGGAGTCCCGAGCACGCGCCCCTCGACGCCGGCATCGGCCAGCGTGCGGCTGAGCCGCCCCTCGAGCCAGTCGTCGACGACGTCGTAGTAGCTCACCACCGTGGCACCGCATTCGAGGAGCAACGCGTACAGCCGCTCCTGACTGGTGGCGTCCGCGGACGTCTCCACGTAGTGCACCGCATAGCCCGCGCCCTCGATCCGGCGGGCGAGGAGCGTCATGGCAGCACGGTGCAGGACGAGTTTCTGCTGGTGGAACCGGAGGCTGCGGAAGAGGAGGTCGTCCTCGAGGAACACGAAATGCGTGTCCGGGGACGCCTCGAGGTGCTCCTCGAACAGCTGGTGGGGCAGGACGAGCCGGACGTGCACGGAGAGTGCCTTCCTGGGAGGAGACGGTCGACGGGCGCAACCCTAGCGCGTGCCGCCGACAGGCCTTGCGATGCTTGACTGTAAGCATGCTTAGTGGTTGCGTGGGGGACATCGATTCGAAGGGACCACCATGAGATCACTCTGGCTCGACACCGCGCCGCACATCCCCTCCGACACCCTGCCGGACGGCGCCTCCTTCGACTCGGTGGTGGTGGGAGCCGGATTGACGGGCATGACGACGGCGCTCCTCCTGGCGCGTGCGGGTCACCGGGTGGCGATCCTCGAGTCCAGGACGGCAGGGGCAGTGACCACGGGGAACACCACGGCGAAGCTCTCGCTCCTGCAGGGCACCAGTATGTCGACGATCCTGAAGCACCACGACGCCGAGCTGGCACGCGCCTATGTCGTCGGGAACCGTGAGGGCCAGAGCTGGCTGCTGCGGTTCTGCGATGATCACGGCATCGGCTACGAGACGCGGGACGCCGTGAACTACGCGACCACCGATACCGGGGCACGGAAGCTGGTCTCCGAGCACGAGGCGTGCACCGAGTCAGGGCTCGCTACCGAGCTGGGCACCGCGGCCACCCTCCCCTTCCCCGTGCGGAGGACGCTGCGGCTGAAGGACCAGGCGCAGTTCCACCCACTGGAGGTCCTGGCGGGGCTGGCGTCGGAGTTCCGGCGGCACGGTGGTGCGCTGATCGAGGGCGTCCGTGTCGAAGGAGTCGCGAAGACGGGCGCCGATGGTGTCGAACTGAAGACCAGCGCGGGCGCCGTGACGGCGTCGAACGTGGTCCTCGCCACCGGCATCCCCATCCTCGACCGCGGCGGCTACTTCGCCGTGCTGCAGCCGATGCGTTCCTACTGCGTGGCGCTGACAGTGGACGACGACGTCCCGGAGGATATGTTCCTCAGCGCCGATTCGCCCACCCGCTCCCTGCGGACCGCCACCGTGGACGGCACGAAGTACCTGATCGTCGGCGGCAACGGCCACAAGGTGGGCCATAGCTCGAACACGCAGGCCAAGGTGGACGACCTCACGCGCTGGGCTCAGGAGTACTTCCCGACAGCACGGCCCGCCTACGCCTGGTCCGCCCAGGACTACACCCCTGCCGCCGCCGTCCCGTACGTCGGCAAGGTGCCCGCCGGCGGCGGGCACATCTACGCGGCGACGGGCTACAACAAGTGGGGCATGACCAACGCCGTCGCGGCATCCATGGCCCTGTCCGGTGAGATCCTGGGCGGCAACATGCCCTGGGCCGAGACCCTGTACCGGACGAAGGTCAGCCCGTCCGACGCGCTCCAGACCGTGCAGGCGAATGCCGTGGTCGGCATGGACATGGTGACGGGCTGGCTGTCCGGTCTCGCGAAGACCGGGGAGACGGCTCCTGGCGAGGGCGAGGGCCGCGTCGTCCGGGAGGGTGCGCGCCCCATCGGCATCTGCACGGTCGACGGCGTGCAGCACCGCGTCTCGGCCGTGTGCCCGCACCTGCGCGGGATCCTCAACTGGAACGACGCGGAACGGTCCTGGGACTGCCCGCTGCACGGGTCCCGCTTCACGGCCGACGGGAAGCTGCTCGAAGGACCGTCGACGTCGGACCTCGCGGACACCCGGCGCTAGCCCCCCCTTCCGCGAAGTCCCGGGAAGCCTCACTTCCGGCACGCCCGGTCGCGCCGGTCGGGAGTGATGCAGTCGTATCAGAGACTGAAGCCCACGTTTGCGCGCCAGCTGCGCCGCCAGGAACTGCTGGTCAGCGCTCGATCCGGCCTTACCTCCACCGTCATGTCGTGCTCGGCGTCGGGAATTCATTGTTGATAACACTCCAGTAACGCCCCGCTCGCAGAATGGTGGGGCAACCGAAGCACCGCCGCTGCTGATCGGTCAAGAAAGGGTCTTCTTCGTCAGGGAGAAGCCATGGCAGGAAAGCACGCTGAAAAGGTGCGTGTTCCTGGGGGACGAACGCGTCATCGCCGGTTGCTGGGTACGTCCTCAGCAGCAGGTCGGCGTCACCGTGCGTGATCAGGGAAACAATCGAGTGGGTGTCGAGCCACCTTCTTGTTCCGTTGGCGGCGGGCCCCGAAGACGTGACGCCGGCACCGAGCCGGCCAAGAAGATGAGACCAAGGAGCGACCATGAATCACTACGCATTGCTGTCCCTGATTGCCCGCATCCATCCTGCCGTCTGGGACCTGATCGATCTGCAGGGGCCACTTGTCCGGGGACGCTATTCCGCGGTAGCCCTGAACCCCCAGCCGTTACCGCCCAGGCTGCAGCCGGATGGATTCCTCATCGATGCCGGCCTCATGGCCACGGAGGCCACTCGGCTGGCGGTCGAGGCCGATGTCCGGGGGGAATCTCAGGCGCGAATTCTCAGCGAACTCGTCGATGACTGGTGCGCCACTCCATGGCCGCGCAAGTGGCCATGGCCCTGGCCCGGCCCGCGTCAGGAGGAAGGACCCCGGCCGGAACCATGGCAGATGGACACCGCACGCGTCGTGGGTGCAGTCGTCTTTGCTTCCTACGCCTCCCGCCTGGGCGAAGGGGAATTGTCCGTCGCACTCGCCGAGGGCGCGGAACGCCTCGCCGAAACCGCTCTGGGCAGCTAGATGTATCCCTATTCCCAGTGTCCGATGCCGACGCTGAGGTGCGCGTTCGGTCCCAGGACGCTTTCGGCCACAGGAGGTATGTCGACTCGTGCGACAAAACTCGGCGAAGCGGCGGTGTCGTCCGGGGCCCGACGCCACATGAGCTCTTTGTCCAACGTGCCGGCCTTCGCTATCGCTCCCGCGAGGGTGGAGTTCCACTGGTAGCGCGCACTCCCGATCGTTCCGTCTGCCTGGGTGGAGACGTCGACCAGCAGGGCGTCCTGCCAGTCGGCTACTTGCTCGAGGTGGGAACCGAAGGACAGGAAGCCCCTGTCCTCCCGAAGGCAGTACACACGCAGATCCAGGGCATATCGACGCGGCTCTGCGGGGTCCTCCTTCGGCAGCAGGAAGGCTGTCACCAGCGGCACCGGGTTCAGCGGCGTATCCCGGTTCTCCTCGCTGAGAACAACCGGACAGTGGGCGGTCGCGGACTGGTAGTGCATCAGCACTGGGACTCCACGGATCGCGAGTCCCACGTCTGCCTGCCAGACTGCTCCATCCGTCAGATCCAGGTCCAGATCCGACAGGCTGATGGCAATCTTGAGGTTGCCGAAAAGGAAACGCTGAAGGTTCTGATAGCCCTCCTCCGAATTGACCAACCCGTAGCGCCCGGAATGGGAGCGGTGGATGTAGGCCCGGTTGGAGCCCTTCACGTAGGCATTGCGGATCTGCACGAGTCCGTCGCTCTTGACGCCCACCGCGCGCGAGGACCACCCCAGGGCGACGTCGTAGTCTCCCGGGTTGGTGCCCACCAGTGACAGGTACCGCTCAGCCGGAAGCGCGCTGAAGTATGGAACACGGGGGTCCCAGCCTCCGGGAGGATGAAAGTCCTCCTGCCCCTCGGGGGACAGATAGTCCCTCATGCGGGGTTCCTTGAAGATATCTGAGCCGTTGGGCCCGAACGTCTCTACGAACCAGTCTCCGATCGATCCGCCGAGATCGATGTCGATCCCTCCGTGGGGGGTTCCATACGTGACGACTTTTGAGACAGGGAACGGCGGTGTCACCTTCCCGGACAGGTTCACGTGCTCCTGATGAGCAGGATCCGGGGCGAAACCTTCCCCCGCGGCGACTTCCTCGGGGCCCAACGCCTGGTTCGGCGTGTACATGAAGCGCTGGATGGCCGACCGGCACACAAGGCCCCCCATGGAATGCGCCACAAGATACACCTGGTCCGCGTCCTTCGTCTTGTCCAGGACCTTGTGGATGTAGTCCGCCAGTCCTCTGGCGGCGTCTTCTATCCGGTAGGGCAATGGCGGGTGATCGAAGGTGGAGGCGCTCGGGTCGTAGAAACGGTACACCCAGATCGTCCGAGGTGGCATCGAGTCACTTCCGGCCTCGTTCAGCAGGCGTTGCTGATCACCACGTACCTTCAGCTCGTAGCCGTAGTCCATCATCAGTCGAAGCAGGGGCGATTCGAACTGGTAGAACAGGGCATTCCCATGGGCGCCGACACGTACGTGAGTGGAACCTTCATTGAAGCCGTAGAAGGGATCGTCCACCGCTTTGTCGATTCCCCGAGTGCCACCGGCGAACCCCCGGACATAGATGATCGGCAGGAACTGAGTCATGTGGACTCCGCACCTGAACGGATACCGGGGAACGCGTGGGTTTCGTCCTGTGTCATCACATACTTCTCTTCATTGCCCAGTACCGAGATCGTGGAGCACCGGGAAGGGTCGGGCCCCTTGGTGCTGCGAGTGGAGTAGACCTCCCACCCCGTTACTACTGCGTTACAGCCACCGGGCCCGGATGACGCCGTCTCGGTCAGTGGTTCTGGACCAGGCTCATTCCCAGCTCGGCACCCATCTCCCGTGGACCGGAGATCCAGGCAGGCGTCTCTCGCCGGGCGAAGTGAGCCATCGTGGCCGCCCGACCCGGCCGCCCGTAACGCCGCCGTAACGGGGGCTTTGTTGCACTAGGGCTGAGCGCCATCATCCGCTAGGAGGCCTTCGTCTCGTCGTCGTCGGCGTCGGCGGCGACTACGACAGCGGCGACGACCGGGAGTAGGTGGACACCATGGTGACAGGCCGCCATTGGCCACGATCTACTGGTGGTTCCGGAGCAGGTCCGGAGGCCCCAGCAATGGAAACCATGATCATTCGCACATGGTTCGAGGCGGGTCACACCCAGAGTTTTCGTGCACGGATAACGTACGGACGATCACCGGGAAACGAACAGCGCACTGCATGTGTCGCTGATCATGCGGAGGTCCTACAGGTGGTGGAGAAGTGGATAGCCGCTCAACAAGGGGTCACCGGCAGGAACAACTAGGTGCTCTTCACTCGCTCGGACTCGACCCTCGATGGCATCAGTAATGAGCCTGCGGAGAGCTTCGGAAGGCTTCAGCCCCATGTCCTCCTCGAGTCTTTCCCGATACCGTTCGTAGTCGCGAAGCGCAGCGGCCGGATTGCCGTGCTGCAACTCGGCAGCAACGAGGATCCGGACCGCAGCCTCATACAGCGGCTCCAACTCCAGTGCCGCCTCGGCAGCCGCCTCTGCCCTGTCACAGTAGCCCTGGTCCAGTGAATGCCCTGCAAGGATGGTGAAAGCGCGGAGCCGGTCCTGCTGCAGCCGGCTCTGTTCGAAGACAACCCAGTCCTCGTACCAGCCGGGTAGCAGGTCCGCGTCACGCAATTCGTACAGCACAGGAGCCCAGTCCTCCTCAGAAGCAACCGTGCTCAGTCTCTGCGTCTGGGTCCGAACGCGGTACAGATCCACCTCGACGCGGTCGTTCAAGGCCAACAACGCGCCGTGATTGACGAGCAGCCCGGGTACCTGACGTGAAATCAGGTGCACGCTGACCCGCAAACTCTCCAGTGCCCGGGGATCGGGGTACTCCGGCCACAGCAGGCCGACAAGATAGCTTCTGAGGCAAGGACCCTTGACCGCAAGCGCTGCAATGAGGCGCTGCTGACGTGTTGCAACGTGTACGACAACGCCGTGCCGGAAAAGCTGCCACGCCCGGAGCAGTTCGAGTTTCAATTCACCATAGTCGTCGTAGCCCATGGGAACCTGGTTTCAGTTCATCTAGCCGATGCCTCATGCAAAAGCAAGCATCCTCAGCTTGCCGGGGCATGTCAATCAACAGGCACTTTATGTTATCGAGGAACGAAAAGGTGACGCCCTCACCACAGCCGCTTCCTCCACAGAGGGTACTGGTGCGTCACCATCACTCCCACGTACCGGCGTGCAGCGTTACGGCGCGGGACGCTATCCGATGACGGAGCTGTCGCCGTTCCTGGAGTCGTACGAGGTTCGGGAGTCCGGCTTGCCTCCGGAGCCCGTACCCGACCGCCGCCCCGATGGACGCCAGCCACCCGCCGGCGAGGCTTGAACCCGGTTGAAATGCTTCCACGACGCGCTCATGAAGCAAGCGCGCCAGACGACCCCTGGACTACTCCTACGGCCGTGCGGCTGGGCTGCCGCCACAAAGGACGACATCCGGTAATGGGTTGGTAACGCCCATTTCGCTAGCCTGCGCTGCATCACTGCAAGCGCATCCTTCTATCTGGGAGACACCATGAACGAGAACACGGGACCTGCCCCGGAGGGCGGGGGCGCGGCACGCTCTGAATGTGAGGAGTTGATGTTCAGGTCTTCCGAGGACGTCCGCACATCCTTCGTATTCGGCATCCAGGCCTTCCAGGTGAAACCGGTTCAGTACGCCGCGATCGACGGAGTCGGCTTCTTCGAGGGCGACATCCGGCTCGGAACAGTCGACGAGCTCGAGGCGTTGCGTGCCGAATTCGAAGGGATCACGACGGGACCACTTTCTATCAGCGGCCACGCCGAGGAGCCACTGGACTTCGCCGAAGGAATTGGGATCACAGGTCAGAGGTTTCGCTGGCCGAACGGCGTCGTCCCCTATGTCACGGTTCCCGAACTACGGGATCGGGTCAGTGCCGCGATCGAGCACTGGGAGGCTCATACCTGGATTCGTTTCGTCGAGCGGACTGCGCAGAATGCCGGTTCATGGCCGAACTGGGTGTCGTTCCAAGTCCGGGACGGCTGTTGGTCCGGTGTCGGCATGCGTGGCGGCGAGCAAGTCATCTCACTGGCCGGAGGATGCGGGTTCGGGGCTGCAGTGCACGAGATCGGTCATGCTGTCGGGTTGTGGCACGAGCAGAGCCGGGAAGACCGGGCCCGCTTCATCCGTATCCACTGGGAACGGATCGAGGCCGGCAAGGAGCACAACTTCAATCAGCACATCGCCGACGGAGACGACATCGGCCCCTACGACTTCGAGTCGATCATGCACTACGGCCCCACTGCCTTCGGCATCAGCGGTCAGGTGACGATAACGGCTGTCAACGGCGAGCCCTTCGGCCAGCGGTCAGGATTGAGCGACGGAGACATCGCCGCCGTCCACGCGATGTATCCCAAGCTCGAGCCCAGACCTTTTCCATGGGCTTACATCACGTATTCGACGGATCTGACCGGTGATGGGCGGGCGGACATCGCCGGCTTCGGTGAGTCCGCCGTCTGGGGAGCATTGAACAAGGGGGCCGGCACATTCCACTCCACGCAGAAGGTACTCGATGGGTCCTTTGCGTACACCGCCAGCGCAGGAGGATGGCGGGTGGGAAGGCACCCCCGTTTCCTGGCGGATCTGACCGGCGACGGCACGGCGGACATCGTGGGGTTCGGTGAATCCGGCGTCCGTGTGGCGCGCAACAAGGGCGACGGGACCTTCCACCCCCCGCAGACCGTACTGAACAGTTTCGGTTACGTCGGTGGGACGTGGCGGGTCGAAAGGCACCCCCGTTTCCTGGCGGATCTGACC
>NZ_CP024915.1:2179234-2187990 GCF_002953615.1 Arthrobacter agilis
GCTGGTCCTCGACGTCATGATGCCGGGAGTGGACGGCATCGAGGCACTCACGAGGATCCGCACCTTCGCACCGAACGTCCCTGCCCTGTTCCTCACCGCGAAGGACGCCGTGCAGGACCGCATCTCCGGGCTCTCGGCCGGCGGCGACGACTACGTCACGAAGCCCTTCAGCATGGAGGAGCTTCTGCTGCGCCTCCACCGCCTCGTCCAGCGCTCCGGGGTCGCGGCGTCGGATTCCGCGGAACTGGTGGTCGGGGACCTCGTGATGAACGTCGACACCCGCGAGGTCACCCGCAATGGAGAGGACATCGCCCTGACCTCCACCCAGTGGGAGTTGCTGCGCTACCTCATGGAGAATCCGCGCCGTGTGGTCAGTAAGTCGCAGATCCTCGACAACGTGTGGAACTACGACTTCGGCGGCCAGGCGAACATCGTCGAGCTCTACATCTCCTACCTCCGTAAGAAGATCGACGTCGGGCGCACTCCCATGATCCACACCGTCCGCGGCGCCGGGTACGTGCTCAAATCCGCGGCTTCGTGACTCCTCCGCATCCCGCGGGCACCCGACCGGGACGCCGGCCGCTGCACCTGCGCACGAAGCTGATCCTGGCGACCCTCGCACTGCTCACGGCGATCTGCGTGGCCATCGGTGTCCTCAGCCACCTCGCCATGAGCAGCTACCTCACGGGGCAGCTCGACGAAGCCTTGACCTCAGCAGCCGACCGCGCTGGCGGGCCTCCGCCCAACGGTGACCAGCGGGCGCCGCGCGATGTGGACCCCGGGAATGCGGCTGGCCAGCGACCCGGCACCCTGAACGTACTGTTCGACGATGGAGTGGCGCAAAACTCCGCGCTTGTTCTAGACGACGGCAGCACGGAACCCCTCACGGATGCCGACCTCACCTTGCTCAGAAGCATCAACCCGAACGACGATCCGACGGAACTAGCACTGTCGACGGGTGATTACCGGGTCGACGCATCAGCTTTACCCAGCACACCAATCAGCGATAGCGCAGTCCTCGTCACCGGCCTGTCTACCACCGAGCGCGACAGCACCCTCGTCTCCCTCGACATCACCGTGGCCGGGCTCTCGCTGGCGGGACTGGTGCTGACCGGGCTCGCCGGAACCGTGATCATCCGCCGGTCCCTGCGCCCCCTCGAGGAACTGTCGGCCGTCGCGACGTCCGTCTCGCAGCTTCCCCTGTCCTCCGGCGAAGTGGCCATCCCCGTGCGGGTCCCCCCTGCTGCAGCCCAGCCCGGCACGGAGGTCGGCACCGTAGGGCTGGCCCTGAACGAGATGATCGACCACGTCACGAGCGCCCTGCGCGAACGCCATGCAAGCGAGATGAAGGTGCGGCAGTTCGTGGCGGACGCGAGCCACGAACTCCGCACACCCCTGACCTCCATCCGCGGCTACACGGAGCTGGTCCTCATGAGCGAGGCCGTGAGCCCGTCCGGACGGTCCGCGCTCGAACGCGTGGACAGCGAGTCGAAGCGCATGTCGTCCCTCGTCGAGGACCTCCTGCTGCTCGCGCGCCTCGACGAGGGCCAGCGCGGCGAGGCATCCGACGTCGACCTCACCGAACTCGTGATCGAGACGACGAGCGATGCGCAGGTTGCCGCGCCGGGCTACACCTGGAGCCTCGACCTACCCGACGAGCCCGTCGAAGTACGGGCCGTCGAGGCCGAGGTCCGCCAGGTGCTCATCAACCTGCTCTCCAACGCGCACAAGCACACGCCGCCGGGCACGGTGATCTCCACGGCCCTCGCAGTGCGGGAGGGAAGCGCGAGCATCACCGTCACGGACTCGGGTCCGGGCATCGACCCGGCCTTCCTCGGCACCATCTTCACCCGGTTCAGCCGGGGGGACACCGCACGATCGGCCGGCACAGGCACTGCCAACAGCACCGGGCTCGGACTCGCGATCGTGCAAGCCCTCGTCGAAGCGAACCGCGGGAGCATCGGCGTGACCAGCGAACCGGGCCAGACACAGTTCCGGGTGGATTTTCCCCTGAGCCGGCGACCTGACAAGGGACTTTACAGCTCGGATACTCATTCATCTCAGAGCACTGGTGAAGATCGCCCGTAGAACTGGGCCAGGACGCTATCCGTAATTCGTGCATCCTTCTCACCCTTCAGGTTCCGCTCGACTTCCCCGTCAGTCGTTGTCCTCATCGGTACCGCCGGGGCAGGTAATACGACGGCGGCACACACGCTCAGCAAGCTCCTCAAGATCACCACGCCGACTGTCGTGCTCGCCAATTACTCAGGACGGCAAACCATATCGACGTGGGCCGAATGCGCCGGCGTCGCGGTGCTGCCGCTGGACTTTGCGGAGTCCATCATTTGCAACACGAACTTAGTGATGAACCACCGATGCGGCCTCCGGCTGTCGAGGCTCCCGCACCGTGCACCCCCACCCAGCACGCGCCCTGCAACGTGTCTTTCCTGCCCTATTCATCGATGTGTGAGGCGCCCGCGATCTCACAGCCCTGGCACAAGATGGGCAAACACCAGCCATAGGCGTGCCTCGTAGAACTGGAGTATGCCTACACACTCCAAGCCCCGCACGCCGGGACGCCTACGCAAAATGATCCTCGCCTCATCCCTCGCCGTTACCCTCGCCGCTGGCGGAACCACCGCGTGGGCTTTGGACCGCTTCGTCGTCGAGAAAGTGGAGATCAGCAACGTCTCCGCCTACGAGGCGGAACAGGTAACAGCCACCAGCACCGAGACCACCGCGACGACTGACACGACGGACACGGAAACGGACGCCGAGGTGGACACCGAGACCGACGCTGAGGCGGAGGACGTATCCACCGCCCTGACAGACACGTCTTACACCTCTGCGGACGGCAGTATCGAGATCTCGACCGTCGTTACCGGAACCGGTGACGAGACCGTCACCTATTACGTGGCCGATGTCGAACTCGCCGACGCAACAACGCTCCGTTCTGCCTTCGCCGAAGACAGCTTCGGAGAGAACATCACCGACACCACCTCCGCTATCGCCGAGGCCAATGAAGCGATCTTCGCGATTAACGGCGACTACTACGGCTTCCGCGACACCGGGATCGTCATCCGTAACGGCGTCGTCTACCGGGACGAGGGGGCCCGGCAGGGCCTCGCTTTCTACACGGACGGCACCGTCCAGGTTTACGACGAGACCACCACGACCGCTGAGCAGCTCCTCGCGGACGGCGTCTGGAACACCCTCTCCTTCGGTCCGTCCCTCATGGACGACGGTGAGATTGCTGCCGGCATCGAGGACGTCGAGGTCGACACGAACTTCGGCAACCACTCGATCCAAGGCGAGCAGCCCCGTACAGCGGTCGGCGTGATCGACGAGAACCACCTGGTGTTCGTCGTCGTGGATGGGAGGTCCGACGGTTACAGCGACGGGGTCACCATGACCGAGCTGGCGACGATCATGCAGGACCTCGGAGCCACCACGGCCTACAACATCGACGGTGGTGGGTCCTCGACCATGTACTTCAACGGCGAGCTGGTGAACAACCCGCTCGGCAAGGGCGAGGAACGCGGCACTTCCGACATCCTGTACATCGGCCAGTAGGGGGCACTCCGTGATCATCCTCATCCCCGCCTACGAACCCGACGGCAAGCTCCCGCAGCTCGTCGGCGACCTGCTCACTGCGGATCCCCGCCTTCTGGTCCTCGTGGTCGACGACGGCAGCGGTCCCCGCTTCGGCCCCGTGTTCGACGACGCCCGCCGCGCCGGCGCAACCGTCATCGGCTATCCCACTAACCGGGGCAAAGGTCAGGCCTTGAAAACCGGGTTCGGCTACATCAAACGCCACTACCCGGGCCACGGCGTGGTCTGTGCTGACAGCGACGGCCAGCACACCGTCATCGACATCCTCAACGTGGCCGCCCAGGTCGAGGCCGGGACGGGAAATCAGCAGGCCGGCGCGGCCATGGTACTGGGAGAACGCGCTTTCGACGGCGATGTACCGGTCCGCAGTCGGTTGGGCAACTCCCTCACACGCACCTTGTACCGGCATGCAGCAGGAGTGAACCTGCACGACACCCAGACAGGGCTTCGAGGGTACCCCGCCACCATGCTGGCCTGGCTCTGTTCGGTGCGAGGCGATCGCTACGAGTACGAGCTCAACCTGCTTCTCCAAGCTGGTCACGCAGGCTATCGGATCGAGAGCATCGGAATCTCGACAATCTACCTTCCGGGCAACAGCTCGTCCCACTTCAGGCCGCTCATCGATTCCGCCCGTATTTACGCACCGCTCCTGAAATTCTCCATCTCCTCACTGGCTGCTTTCGGCATCGACCTGCTCGCATTCGTCCTGCTCGGCCTGCTGACCGACTCACTCCTGTCGACCGTCATAGGAGCACGCCTCATCAGTTCGTCCGCGAACTTCCTCACAAACCGTCGCCTGGTCTTCAGCCACGGCCGACACCGGCCCCTACCCATGGCTGCGCTGCGGTACTTCACGCTTGTCATCGCCCTACTCGCCGCGAATTACGCGGGGATATACCTGCTCGCCAGCGCCGGTATGCCGGAGGTTGCAGCGAAAGTCCTCACCGAAGCCCTTCTCTTCTTCGTGAGCTTCACTGTGCAACGGCGTTTCCTAACCGGCACGAGGACCGACTCGAGGACATCGGTCAGGGCTTCGGTGCCACATGCCGCTGCGGCGCCGGTTTCCGCGTCGTTCGGGGATGCAGTGCCTGAACTGGCCAGAGGCAGGAACGCGGCCTGACGCCGATCCCTGCAGCTCTTATGCGGGGCTACGTTCCGGCACAGCCTCAGCACAGGGTGCAACCGGATTCTAGAAAGAGACCAATCAACCACATCCTGGAGAACATCCCATGAACATCCTGATCCTCATCGCTGCAGACCTCCTGGCGATCACTTTGCTCACCTTCGGCCTGTACCTTCGCCGCCACCGCCGACGCGACCTCGTCGTGTCCTACCTCGGAATGAACGTCGGAGTGCTCGCCGTAGCTACCGCGCTCTCCGGGTCAGCAGCCGGCGTCGGCCTGGGACTTGGACTCTTCGGCGTCCTCTCCATCATCCGGCTCCGTTCGACAGAGCTTGCCCAGCACGAGGTGGCCTACTACTTCTCCGCCCTCGCCCTCGGACTGATCGCGGGCCTCGGCGCCGAGCCACTGTGGCTACCACTGGCACTCATGGGACTGATCCTCGCCGCGATGTTCATCGGCGACCACTCATGGGTCCTACCCGGATACCGGCACCAAATCGTGGTCCTCGACCAGGCCATCAGCGACGAGGCAGTACTCCACACACGCTTGAACGAAACCCTCAATGCCCGAATTCACTCCGCGACCGTAACCGAACTCGACCTCGTCAACGACAAGACGATCGTCGAGGTTCGCTACGAGAAGACCACCCCGCCTCAGCAATCCGTAGCGGGTCCGGCGACACCATCGATCACGTCTCTGCATGACAGGGCATCCAATACACCAGCAGGCACCACCCACTACACAGACCTGCCCGAAACGACTCCCGCTGGAAACCCCGCCCACATCCCGAATCACCTTCCGCTCTCACCGCAGGACCGAGAGGAACTGCCGGAGACCACCCGCCACCCGGTGAAAGTCTCATGACCACCGGAACGCTCAGCGGCCTGGACACCCGCTCCGTCATCAGTCTCGAGGCGCTCAACAACACCGCCGCCCTGCAGACCCGCATCGACCGAAAGTACGTCGTCGGAACCCGTCTCGCCGACGTCATCCTCGAATCCTTCGACGCTGAGGCACGTGTCCTCGAAATGTCCGGCCGTCGATCCTTCACCTACAACTCCGTGTACTTCGACACCCCGAACCTCGACAGCTACCTACTCGCCGCCCGCGGCAGGCGCCGCCGCTACAAAATCCGTACCCGCACGTACGTGGACACCGCAAACAGCTTCCTCGAAGTGAAAACCGAAGGTGCACGCGCTGCCACCGTCAAAGAACGCATTCCCTACGATCCCGCCGACAGCCACCGCCTCACGAACGAGGGCCTCAATTACATCAATGAGACCCTCACTTCCTCCATCGGCTACATGCCCTCAGGGATGCTGCAACCCGTCATTGAAACCCGCTACCGGCGCATCACGCTCTACTTACCCGCGTCCGAAAGCCGGGCCACGATCGACTGCGGCGTCACGTGGCGGAAGCCGGGAGGACACGCCCTTGAACTAGACGGCGCTGTCATCATCGAGACGAAGTCCGGCCACGCGGCCAGCGCCCTCGACCGCCACCTCTGGGCCCACGGCATTCGGCCCAGCCGCATCTCAAAATTCGCCACCGGTCTCGCCGCCCTAGATCCTGCACTTCCGGCAAACCGCTGGCACCGCACCATCACCAACTCCCTGGCGTTTCGCCAACTCCCGCACTGACGCCCACTCCGACTAGCAACCTTCAAACCCCAAGGACATCCTTCATGCGCCGCTTCTCCATCACAGCACCCGGCACGCCCCTCAAAACCTCCGTCGCCGCCCTGGCGATCGCCCTCTCCCTCGCCGCCTGCGGCACCACCACCACCACCGCAGGCACCACCACCACAAACACCACGGACACCACCGTCTCCTCGAGTACGGCAACCTCCTCAACGGCCACGGCCAACGATGCCGCTGCAGACAACAGTTCCGACACAACCACTGACACGACCGCTGTCGTTGCCGCCGATGCCACCGCCATCACCGAGGACACCCACTACGACGCCGATGACCTGACCTGGGACCCGGCCGAGGAGGTGGCGGTCACCCTGGCGGACGATGCCAGTGGCGCCACAGGTGACGGTGTCGCGGTGGACGGCAACACCATCACCATCACCGCTGCCGGTACCTACCGTCTTTCCGGGGAGCTCACCAACGGCCAGGTCGTCGTCGCAGCAGGAGAAGAGGACGTCGTCCGGGTCATCCTCGACGGCGTCGAGCTGACCAGCAGCACCGGCTCGCCGTTCGTCGTGACCAGCGCCAACGAAGCAATGGTCTATCTCGAAGACGGCAGCACCAACACCCTGACCGACGCAGACACCTACGCCGACACCGGTACGGACGCACCCAACGCCACCCTCTACTCCATGGCCGACCTCACCATCGCCGGCGCTGGTGACCTCACCGTCAACGGCAACACCAACAACGCGATCACCTCAAAAGACGGACTGGTCCTCGCCTCCGGCAACGTCACTGTCAATGCGGTGGACGACGGTATCGAAGGCAAGGACTACATCGCCTTCCTCGGGGGCACCTACGACGTCACGGCAGGCGGCGACGGCGTCAAATCCACCAACGAGGACGAAGAAGAGCGCGGCTGGTTCACCGTCTACGGGGGCCAACTCGTGGTCTCCTCGGGTGACGACGGTGTGAAGGCGGCTACCACTCTCACTGTCAACGCCGGAATGATAACTGTCACCGACTCTGTCGAAGGACTCGAAGCGCAACACATCACCATCAACGGGGGCACCGTCGACGTCACCTCAACCGACGACGGCGTCAACGCATCGGGAGCATCCACCGCAACCACCAGTAGCAGTGATGGATCAATGGGCGGATCAATGGGCGGAGGAATGGGCGGCGGACCCGGTGGTGGCATGGAAGCAGCAGGTGATTACTCGGTCACTGTTACCGGCGGAACCCTCACCATCGACTCCGACGGTGACGGCCTGGACTCCAATGGCGACGCGAGCATCACCGGGGGAACCGTCGTCGTAAACGGCCCGACCAACGACGGCAACGGGGCGCTGGACGTCAATGGTGAACTGACAGTCGACGGTGGAACCGTTGCCGCGGCCGGCAGTTCGGGCATGGCCGTCACCCCCGGGACCGCCTCCACCCAGTCAGGGGTACAAATCACCTTCGGCACTGCGGTCCCTGCAGGTACAGCACTGCAGATCGCATCGTCAGACGGAACCGTCGTTGGTGCGTTCGTCACGAGCAAAGAGGTAGCGTCACTGGTCTTCTCCTCGGCATCGATCACCGATGGCGAGACTTACACCGTCTACACCGGCGGCACCACCACTGCTACCGAAGGGATCACCGAAGGAACCCTGGACGGCGCGGAAGAGCTCGGCACCGTCACCGCCGGCGATTACACGCAGTCGAGCGGACCAGGCCCACGGTAACGACCTCACATAGGTGACGCGTCCGCTGGGAACTTTCACTGGACGCGTCACCGCGAGGATTGCTCACCTACCTTCTCAGCCGGCGGGTACGGCTGGGTCGAGCGCCGCTAGCGTTGATTCCCGAAACAGGACGTACATGAAGGCGGCTGCAGCGTAGGCGGAAGTAGCCCAAGGGCTATCAACCTAATTCCCTCGGTATCGCATCTCCTACGCATGTCGCAGACAACCTCGCACTACTTCAGGTGATTGCTTGCACCACGGCACATGCTCGATCTCGTGTCGGGTAACCCGAACCCGAATCTGAGCCCGGGAGGTGGGGGAGCTGCGGGTTAGCCACGGTCGCGGGCCATACCTGCTTCGGTGTTGCGCGCGCCTGTGACCGCTCCGTGGGGTGATGCTGCCTCGATGAGGTCCAGGTCTTCCCGTGTGAGCTCTACGTCGGCTGCGGCTGCGTTCTCGGCAATGCGGCATGGTTTGGTAGTGCCGGGAATGGGCGTGGTGCCTGTATGCATGACCCAGGCGAGGGCGAGTTGGGCCGGTGTGATGCCCTTGGTGTCCCCGATGCTGCGCAGGGTATCGACAATTCGGAGGTTGGCTTTGATGGCGTCGTCCGAGAAGCGGGGCAGATTGCGGCGGGCGTCGCCCCCGCCATA
>NZ_CP024915.1:2188090-2190562 GCF_002953615.1 Arthrobacter agilis
ACGGGTGTCACGTCGGCGGGGTCCGCCTCCCGCCGCTGCACGCCGGGGGCGGCGGCGACGGGTGGAAGGCGTCGGGGCACGTTCCCGCGTAGGGATCCCGCCGACCCTTGACCTGCAGGGAGACCGGGCGTAACGTACAACCACATGGTTGTAGGAAGCATCAGCGAGGACGAGGTGGACCGTCTGTTCCGGGCGCTCGCCGACGCGACACGGCGGGACATCGTGGCGCGCGTCCTGGTCGCCGAGTATTCGGTATCCGGCCTGGCCGAGCTGTACGACATGAGTTTCGCGGCAGTGCAGAAACACGTGGCCGTCCTCGAGCGGGCCTCCCTCGTCACCAAGGAGAAACGCGGACGGGAGCAGATCGTGCGGGGAGAGATGGACGGCGTGCAGAACGCACGGCGCCTGCTCGACGACTACGAGAGGATCTGGCGGCGACGCGTCGACCGGATCACGGACATCCTCGCCGAGGATGCCGAGGATGAGCACTAGGAAGGCAGCATCATGACCGTCATCAGCACCGAGAAGGACACCGAGGCGCTCACCTTCCGCCTCGTCGCCGAGTTCGACGCCGGCGTCGAACGCGTCTGGCGGATCTGGGCTGATCCGGCGCAGCTGCAGCGCTGGTGGGGACCGCCGACGTGGCCGGCCACCTTCGACACCTACGAGTTCGAGGAAGGCGGGCGTGCCGCCTATTTCATGACCGGGCCCGACGGCGAGAAGGCGCGGGGGTGGTGGCGGATCACGGCCCTCGAGCCTCCCCGCCTGATCACCTTCGTGGACGGGTTCGCGGACGAGAACGGCGACCCCGTGCCGGACATGGGTGAGACGACGGCCACCGTCACGCTGGAGGATCTCGGCGGACGCACGCGCATGACCATGACCACGGCATTCGGGTCCGTCGAGCAGCTCACCCAGATGGTCGAGATGGGCATGGAGGAGGGCCTTCGCGAGGCACTCGGGCAGGTGGACGCGCTCCTCGCGGAGGACGTCCCGGTCTGACGGTCGTCCGGGTGGCGACACCCGGGACACCCGGGACGCCCGGCGGGCACGGAAGCCGCGGAAAGCGCCGCCGCTCCCCATGCGGGGGCGACGGCGCTGTCCGGCCCTAGGCCGTGGCGGTCTTCGGCTTCCGGTTGGGCAGGGCGAGCCGGAAGATCTTCGCCCAGGTGGAACCGACCTGCTTGGGCAGGGGACCGGTGGTGTAGGGCAGGCCGTAGCGCGTGCAGATCTCGCGGACCTTGACCGCGACCTCGGCGTACCGGTTGGACGGCAGGTCGGGGAAGCAGTGGTGCTCGATCTGGTGGGACAGGTTGCCCGACATGAGGTGCATGAACTTGGAGCCGGAGATGTTCGCCGAACCGATCATCTGGCGGACGTACCAGTCGCCGCGCGTCTCGCCGTCGACCTCCTCCTCGGTGAAGGTGTCCGTACCGTCGGGGAAGTGGCCGCAGAAGATGATCGCGTGGGCCCAGAAGTTGCGGATGGCGTTGGCGGCGAGCGTTCCGTAGAGGGCCTGCTTGCCGGAGCCGGTCAGCATGGCGACGGCGGGAGTGGCGGCGTAGTCCTTGGAGAACTGCTTGAGGACCTTGACGCCCACGGCCTTGAGGTCGCGGTTCATGGCCTCCTTGGACTTCAGGCCTTCCTTGTACTCGGGGATCTCCAGGTCGTAGAGGGCGATGCCCCACTCGAAGACCGGGGCCAGGACGGCGTTGTAGAGGGGATTGCCGAGGTTGAAGGGGCGCCACGGCTGGTCGGGGTCCATGCGGAGGAGGTTGTATCCGATGTCCCGGTCCTTGCCGATGACGTTGGTCCACCGGTGGTGCAGGTCGTTGTGGGTGTGCTGCCAGGATCGGGCCGGGGTGACGAAGTCCCACTCCCAGGTGGTCGAGTGGATGTCGGGATCGCGCATCCAGTCCCACTGGCCGTGCAGCACGTTGTGGCCGATCTCCATGTTCTCGAGGATCTTGGCGATGCTCAGCATCGCCGTACCCGCGAACCAGGCGGGCTTGTACTTGCTGAACAGGAGGGCGCCGCGGCCCGCGAACTCCAGGCTCCGCTGCACCTTGATGACGCGGCGGATGTAGGCGGCGTCGGTCGCGCCGCGCTTGGCGAGGATCTCGTCGCGGACGGCGTCGAGCTCGCGCCCGAGGGCCTCGACCTGCTCGTCGGAGAGGTGCTTGGCGGCGTCGGGGCGGACCAGGGGGTGGCCCGAGGCGGCAAGGGCGCCGGGGCGGGTGAGCGTGGTGGTCATGGGGACTCCTCTGGTGGGGGGACTAAAGGTCGAGGTTCACGGGCCCGGCGGCTGCCGAGACGCAGGTCTGGATGAGCTGGCCGGGGGCGTTGTGCAGTTCGCCGGTGCGGAGGTCCCGGACCTGTCCGGACCGCAGCGGGATGAGGCAGCTGTGGCAGATGCCCATGCGGCAGCCGCTCGGCATGAGGATGCCGGCGTCCTCGCCGATGTCGAGCAGC
>NZ_CP024915.1:2190662-2190730 GCF_002953615.1 Arthrobacter agilis
CCGGCGTCCGCAGTGCCGTGGGGTTACTTGGCGAGGAAGCGGAGCAGGACCTCGTTGATCTCGGCGCC
>NZ_CP024915.1:2190830-2203582 GCF_002953615.1 Arthrobacter agilis
GTGGGTCCAGAGCATGCCGTGCGGTGCATCCTCGATCTCGACGTACTCGGCGGAGGGGAGGCGCTTGGTGAACTCGCGCCCCGTCGCGTCGATCGGCAGGATGCGGTCATCGGTGCCGTGCACGATCAGCGCAGGCACGGTGACCTTCTCGACGTCGGAACGGAAGTCGGTGAGCCAGGAGTCGACGACGGCGAACGACGCGTACCAGGACGACGCCGAGGCGACGTTCCACGCGTTGCGCAGTGCTTCCTCGCTGAGGCGGTTGCCGAGGAAGTTGTCGGTGTTGAAGAAGTCGTTGTAGAAGCTGGTGAACCAGGCGTAGCGGTCCTCGATGGCCGCGCTGCGGATGCCGTCGAAGACGGTCGAGGGGACGCCGGTCGGGTTGTCGTCGGTCTGGAGGAGGAACGGTTCGAGCGAGGCGAGGAAGACCGCCTTCGCGATCCTCGACTCCCCATAGGTGCCGATGTAGCGACCGACCTCCCCGGTCCCCATCGAGAAGCCGACGAGGACGGCGTCGTGCAGATCGAGCGTCTCGAGCACGGTGTTGAGATCGGCGGCGAAGGTGTCGTAGTCATAGCCGGTGGTGGGCTTGCTCGACTTCCCGAAGCCGCGGCGGTCGTACGTGATGACGCGGTAACCGGCGGTCAGGAGGGCGGCGGTCTGCTTCTCCCACGAGCCGCCGTCGAGGGGATAGCCGTGGATCAGGACGACGGGCTGGCCCGTGCCGTGGTCCTCGTAGTAGAGCTCGATGTCCGTGGTGTTCTCGGTGCCGACCTTGATGAAGCCCATGTTCCTGGTCCTTGTCTCGAGCGGAGAGAACGTTCGTTCTCTCTCGGTGATCACATCGTATAGAACGATCGTTCTCCATTCAAGTAGAATGGCTACATGAATATTTCCGAGGCCCGCACACGGATCGTGGCGAGCGCCGACGAGCTCTACAACGCGCGGGGGATCCAGGCCGTCGGCATGGATGAACTGCGCGCAGCGGCGGGTGTCTCGCTCAAGAAGCTTTACCAGGAGTTCCCGTCCAAGGGGAGCATCGTCATGGCCGTCCTCGAGCGCCGGCACCGGTCCTGGGCCGAAGGGCTGGACGCGACGGTGCGGCAGGCTCCGACGCCGCGCGCCCGCCTGCTCGCGATCTTCGACTACCTCGCGCAGTGGTTCGGCGAGGACTCCTTCCGTGGCTGCGGCTTTGTGAACAGCTTCGCCGAACTCGGCGCCGTGAGTCCTGACGTCGCCGATTACGCACGGCAGCACAAGGAGTCGTTCCAGGAGTACGTGGGGAAGCTGTCCGAGGACGCGGGCGCACCGCCCTACCTCGGACCACAACTGTCGATCCTCGCCGAAGGCGCACAGACGACGGCGGCGATCGCCGGCACCGTCGACGCGGCGGTCCAGGCGCGGCAGGCGGCCGAGGTGCTGATCGATGTGGCGCTGGGCCATGAGGTCCGAGGTGCGGCCTAGTCCGGGAGAACCCGCCCGCGCACGCCGGGATGGACGGAAGCTCCGGGGGGTCAGCCGACGAGGTCCTGGTACTCGGGATGGTCGGCGATGAAGGCCGCGACGAACTCGCACCTCGGCACCACCGTGAGGTGCTGGGTGCGGGCGTCGTCGAGCGCGTACCGGACCAGAGTGCTGCCCACTCCGTGGCCCTCGACGTCCTCGTCCACGACAGTGTGCGTGAAGACGATGGTGTCGCCGGAGCGTTCGTAGACGGCGACGCCCGCCGGTTCCCCGTCGAGGCTCGCCGTGTAGCGGCTCTCGTCCTCGTTGTTGCTGACCTGGATCTCGTTGTTTCCGGTACTCATGTTTGTCACTGTGGCACCCGGCCTGCAGGGCGGTCAACGCCCAGGGGTGCGTTGTGCCGCCCGGCGCAGCACGCGCGCGACACCGCTGTCCATAACTGCCGTTCCGCGATGTGGGAAGGATGTCCTGCGACGGATCCGGACGCCGTCGTGCCGTGGATCCGGTGCGTCGTCGTGCCGTGGCGCTGCGCGCCCGTCGTGTCCTGGTCGCGTGGGGCCGGCGTCCCGTGGCGCTGCGCGCCCGTCGTGTCCTAGTCGCGTGGGGCCGGCGTGAGACCCTGCCGGACGGAGCTTCCGTTGAGCAGCCAGGCCACCGCTTCCGCCTCGGAGGTGAAGAAGCGCGTGTCGGTGGGGGAGCGGTGGGAGAAGCCGGACATCACCTCGTCGACGGCGTCCTCACCCACGAGTGCCACTCTCGAGAAGCCGCGGTAGGCGGCCATGCCGACGCGTGCCTCGGGGGTGATGCCGGTGATGCCGTGCATGTGCACCAGCAGCGGCAGTGTTGCCGGGCCGTGGAACTCGGCCAGGGCGCGAGCGGCGGCGACAGCGTGAGGATGGGTGATCTCGACACCGCGCCTCCACCGCAGCCACAGGATCCCCTTGTCGAGGTGGGCGCTGAATGGGTCCATCGTGGTCCTTACCGGAGGAACAGGGGCAATGGTGTGTCAGCGTAGCAAGGTGCACCCCCGAAGTCGGCTGCGCGTCCACGGTATGGTTCTCGTTCCGGGCCCCTGGGCAGCAGGTAGCGTCTCGTTCATGACACTGAGCATTCTGGTGACGGGAGCAAGTCGCGGTATCGGTGCGGCGATCGCGCACGAGCTCGCCGGCAGGGGACATCGCGTATGCGTGCACGCCGGCCGGGATCTGCAGGCCGCCGAGGCCGTCCGGGAGGCGTTGCCGGGTACGGGACACGCCGTCGCGATCGGGGACGTCGCCGATCCCGAGGCGTGCCGGCAGCTCGTCGATGCTGCCACCCGGGACCTCGGCGGGATCGACGTGCTCGTGAACAATGCGGGCATCTTCGAGGCGCATCCTGTCGACACGGTGTCCTTCGAGGACTGGCAGCGAGCATGGCGCCGGACGCTCGACGTCAATCTGGTGGGGCCGGCGAACCTGGCCTGGCTGGTGGCGCGCCGGCTGCTCGACCGGCCGTCGGGGCCGAACGGCGGACGGCTCATCAGTGTCGGATCTCGAGGCGCCTACCGGGGTGAGCCCGCCACGCCGGCCTACGGTGCGAGCAAGGCGGCCCTGCACTCGATGACGCAGTCCCTCGCCGTCGCGCTTGCGCCGCACGGCATCCTCGCTGCAGCGGTGGCGCCCGGCTTCGTCGAGACGGACATGGGACGGACTGTGCTCGACGGCCCCGGGGGAGATGCCGTGCGTGCGCAGAGTCCGTTCGATCGCGTGGCGGCCCCGGAGGAGGTGGCGCAGGCCGTGGCCTGGCTCGCCACCGATGCGCCGCTGTGGGTCAGCGGCACCGTCGTGGATGCCAACGGGGCGTCCTACTTGCGCTGACGTCGCGCCGCGTGGAATCGCGGGTTTCGAGCGTCGAGCCAGGGACCGCGATCCGGGACCGAGGATAGCTGTGCGAGGCCCGCCCTGATGAAACGACGACGTACGGTTCGGGCGCCGGGTTCCACCGTGCGCCAGGGAAGGCATGCTGATCGTGACGCTCTGTGACAGGTGCGTCTGGACGGTGATGCAGGCGGGCCTCTACGCTCGTCAGCAGAATCAAGAGTTCCAACGCAAAACCCTGGTTTGTTGGACGGCAACCCTCTCGCTGTAGTGGGGTGCCCCAGGTGAGGATTCGGCCCGGGCTGCACCAGCCGGGCAAGTATGGCGCTTCCCCACGGCAGTGCCCCGACGTGAGGACCTCCCATGCCCGCATCACCGCGCCGTATCCGCTTCAACGCCTTCGACATGAACTGCGTGGGCCACCAGTCACCCGGTCTCTGGCGCCATCCGGAGGACCAGTCGTGGCGCTACAAGGACCTGCGCTACTGGGCCGATCTGGCGAAGACGCTGGAGAAGGGCCTGTTCGACGGCATCTTCATCGCCGACGTCCTCGGCACCTACGACGTCTATGGCGGATCCAACGAAGCGACCCTGCGGCAGGGTACGCAGACCCCGGTCAACGATCCGTTCCTGCTCGTGTCCGCCATGGCACTCGTCACCGAACACCTCGGGTTCGGCGTCACCGCCGGCACCGCCTACGAGCACCCGTATCCGTTCGCGCGCAGGCTCTCCACACTGGACCACCTCACCAACGGCAGGGTCGGCTGGAACGTGGTGACCGGTTATCTGCCCTCCGCCGCGCGCAACATGGGCAACGAGGACCAGCTCGAGCACGACGAGCGCTACAACCACGCGGATGAATACCTCGAGGTCCTCTACAAGCTGCTCGAGGGATCCTGGGAGGACGACGCCGTCGTGCGTGACCGCGAAACCGGTGTCTTCACGGACCCGGCCAAGGTGCACGACATCAACCACGACGGCACCTACTTCACCGTCCCGGGCATCCACCTCAGCGAGCCCTCGCCGCAGCGCACCCCCGTCATCTTCCAGGCCGGAGCGTCCTCGCGAGGGATCGCCTTCGCGGCGGGCAACGCCGAGGCGGTCTTCGTGGGTGCACCGACCAAGGAGATCCTGAAGGACGTGGTGAAGAAGATCCGCGACGCCGTCGAGGCCGAGGGTCGCGACCGCTACTCGGTGCGGATCTACACGCTGCTCACCGTGATCACGGACGAGACGGAGGAGAAGGCCCAGGCGAAGCACGCCGAATACCAGAAGTACGTCAGCTACGAGGGAGCGCTCGTGCTCGTCTCCGGCTGGTTCGGTGTGGACCTGTCCGTCTACGGCCCCGACGAACCGCTCGGCGCCGTGAAGTCGAACGCCATCCACTCCGCTGTAGCCACCTTCCAGAAGGTGAACGACGACGGCGCGCCGTGGACCGTGCGGGACATCGCCGAGTGGGCGGGAATCGGTGGACTGGGTCCGCGGATCGTGGGGTCGGGCAAGCAGGTCGCGGACGAGCTCCAGGCGTGGGTGGAGGAGACCGACGTGGACGGATTCAACCTCGCATACGCGATCACACCCGGGTCCTTCGAGGACGTCATCACGCATGTGGTCCCGGAGCTGCAGAAGCGCGGAGCCTATCCGACGGAATATGCCGAGGGGACGCTGCGCCAGAAGCTGTTCGGCAAGGGCGACCGGTTGCCTGAGGAGCACCGCGGCGCGAGCTTCCGCCTCCAGCCCGTCCGTCCCTGACTCACCGCGTAACCGCGCCGTCCGGGTTCGTTCTTCGACTGAGTAGAAGCTGGGCCGGCATCTGCCCGGCGGCAGGCGGGAATAGGCGTGCGCTGGGGGCTGAACACCTTCGTATGGGTGGCCAGCCCCCACGACCGGGGACTAGCGTCGGAACCAAGACATCCGACGACCAGAAGGAGTTCCCATGTCACGCGTAGCCATCATCGGTGGGCACGGAAAAGTAGCGCTGCACCTCACGAAGATCCTCACTGGCCAGGGTCATCAGGTCAGTTCGATCTTCCGCACCCAGGAGCATGCTTCCGACGTCGAGCAGGCGGGCGGCACGCCCGTGGTGGCCGATGTGTCCGAGCTGTCGGTGGCGCAGATGGCCGACGTCTTCCGCGGGCACGACGCCGTCGTGTGGTCTGCCGGTGCCGGTGGCAGCAGCCCCGAGGCCACGTACGCCGTGGACCGGGATGCAGCGATCCGTTCGATGGACGCAGCGCAGGAAGCCTCGGTCGGACGGTACGTCATGGTGTCCTACCTCGGCGCGAGCAAGGATCACGGTGTGCCCGAGGACAACGGGTTCTTCCACTATGCGGAGGCGAAGGCTGCTGCGGACGAGCACCTGCGCAACTCTGAACTCGCCTGGACGATCCTCGGCCCCGGTGCCCTCACCACTGATCCTGGTACGGGGAAGATCGAAGTCTCGGACAAGCCGCAACAGGACTCAGTGCCGCGTGAGGACGTTGCGCATGTTGCCGCAGTCGTCCTCGGCAACCTCGGCACGGTGGACAAGACCATCCAGTTCAACAGCGGCGAGACGCCGATCGCGGACGCAATCGAGGCTGCTCTCTAGGACTGTACCGGCACTATGCGGACGGCCCGCGGGGTGAGCGCGCCGTCCGCAGGGTATTCCTGTGCTGTTCAATACCGCTGTTCAATACCGCTGTTCAGTACTGCTGGGACAGTGCCGCCGTGCTGGGCCGGTAATTCAGCGCCGCGGGTCCGGGTCGGTGTGGGTGTGAGTGTGGGTGTGGGTGTGGGTGTAGCTAATCGTCTGGTCCGGTCGCTTGTCGTAAACAATTCTTCCAGCTCGCCGGTAGGTGTTCTGTCGGGGCGTGCCCGCCCGGCCGGGGTTGCCGGGGGCATGGAACCAGGGGATGCCGTGGCGCGATTCGACGGTCCAGAGGCCCTGGTGGATGACGTGGTGGTGCCGGGTGCACAGCAGGACGCCGTTGTTGATGTTGGTCCCTCCGCCACGGGACCAGGGCGTGATGTGGTGTGCTTCGCACCAGCTGGCGGGAATGGTGCAATCCGGGAAGGCGCAACCTTTGTCCCGGGCGACCAGGGCTCGTCGAAGGTGGGGTGGAAAGAGCCGTTGGGATCGTCCGATGTCGAGGACCTGACCACTGCTCCCCAGGACGAGAGGGATGAGGTCGGCATCGCACGCCAATGTCCTGATGGTCCTGGCGCTGATTTGTTCGCTGAACACTCCATAACCGGCATGACCGATATGGCCCGCACGACCAACACGACCCGAATGACCTGCGTGACCGGCCTGACTGATCTGACCCGCATGACCTGCCTGACCGCCCTGGCTTGAATCAGCGGCATAGCCTGGATCACCGGCATGGCCTCGATCACCGGCATGGCCGGGGCGCTTCACGTGCTGGAGGTCGCCGATCAGGTCTTTGTAGTCGATGGTGACCATGACCTGGGGGCGGTGTCCGCCGGTCGCGGGGAGTCCCGTGGTGGTGAGGGCGATCTTGCAGGCGGTGACGAGCCCATCGAGAAGTGACTGGGCCCTCGTCGGTCCGTCGAGACGACCGTCCAAACCGGCACCAGGACCGGCACCAGGACCGGCACCAGGATTCGCGCCAGGATCGGCACCAGGATCGGCGCCAGGATCGAAGTCTGGACTGGCGTTCGGGCCGGGTCTGCCTCCGGTACGTGTGCCGTCCGCTGCACTGGTAGATCCGCTGGCTCCTGCGTCACCGCTCTGGCCCTGGAGCACCCGCGGACTGGTGGTGGTATTCATGACGGTGGAGAGGTGTTCGTATTGTTCGTCCGTGGCGCCGATCTCGAGCACGTGCAGTCCGTGGCGTCGGCCTTTGAGGAAGACGCCCTGGCGTGCGTGCAGTACTTTGTCCGAGGGTTCGGATCCGTCCTGGTCGAGCGTGTCCTCCCAGCGGCGTGTCAGGACCCGGAGGATGTCTTCGTCGGATTCGATGGCCTGCTGGGTGAGGTGGTGTTCCATCGCGTCAAGCTGGTGGGGTGCTGCGAACGATTCCACCCGCTGCAGCGCCTGGCAGACGATCGTGGCGGCCCGGGCGCTGACCAGGCACGCACCTGTGGCGGCGCCCACGATCTCCCGACGGGGTGGCAGTGGCGCTCCGGTCGGCGAGATCCCGGGAAGCAGTACCTCGGCCAGCCAGAGCCGGCGTCGGGCTTCGGCGCGGCTGATCCCGAGGGTCGCGCGCAGGAAGTCCGCGCAATTGCGGAACCCACCGTCCATGATCGCAGCCCACCCGGCACCCCTTGAGCCGACCGGCCCTGCACCGGAAAGCGACGCTGCAGCGGAGGACGCGGTGGTGGGCAAAGCTTCACGGGCCGACTCGGCCACGGACGAAGCGTCACCCGGCGACGTCGTGTCGAAGGAGCGGGCATCCGAGGGGGGCGTATCGGCCCACTGGGGAGAGCCGGTATCCATCCGGACGGCCTGTTCCGCACGCGCCAGCAGGGACGCCGTCCCGGACGAGGGATGGGACGAGGGGTGGGATCCGAACTCCGCGGCTGCGGCGTAGTGTTCACCTGCCAGGCGGGCGGCAAGGATCTGCAGATGGTCCACGACCCGTGAGGCGTGCTCGACGTCGATGATGACCTGCAGCGCTTCCGGCCCGGACAAGACCCGGTCGTGTAGGTCCAGGTCACGGGCCCAGTCGGTGAGCGCTGCGCAGGCCGAGTCCGCCGGACTCGGGGTTCGCGCAAAGTGCTCGATCGGGGCGATGGCCATGCCCCAATTTTATCGAACATGCGTACTATTAGTGGCGGCTGGGAGCGATTGTGGAGGAATAGTCGACCCGCGTTATCCACATAAATCTTTGTGCTCCGTCTCCTATGAGGAGATGCGGCACCCGACAAATCCGGCGGGGCCCGAGGAGCAATCGCCGGATTCGCGGAGCTTGGCCTCCCGTCCGAGCCCCCCGCCGGAGCGAACACTCGTCGGATCCGGCGGAGCTTGAGCTCCTGTCCGGGCATTCGCCTGCCGCACCTAATGAAGCCTGAGCTCCCGCCCGAGCGCACAATCGCCGAATCCGGCGGAGCCTGAGCCCCGGCCGAGCCTGAGCTCCCGCCGGAGCGAACAATCGCCGGACCCGGCGGAGCCTGAGCTCCTGTCCGGGCATTCGCCTGCCGCACCTAATGGAGCCTGAGCTCCCGCCCGAGCCCCGCCCGAGGCTCGGGCGAGCCCCGCCCGAGCCTCGCCCAAGCACCCACCCTCTAAATCTGGAGAGCCCGGGCGCCACCGCCCCGTCCGGGAGGCCTAGCCGATGGGCTCGGGCATCGGCACGACGTCGTAGTCCACGCCGATGGTGAGGCCGGTGACCGGATCGGCCATCTCGACGCGCCAGGCCGCGGCGAACTGGTCGACCCCGTGGATCATGGGGACGGTGCCCGAGATGAGGACCGTCCCTGAGTCGCGCAAGCCCATGTCCGCCAGGACCTCGAGCCAGTAGTCGGGTGACAGCAGCGCACCGAGCGAGCTGTCCTGGATGAGCTCCTCGCCGGACTCGGTGCGTACCCAGGCACGCAGGGTGATGTCGTCGAGGTGGTCGCGGACGTCGTCGAGCCGCCACGCGGTACGTCCCAGCACGTCCGGGCTAGCGTTCTTGCTCCAGGCCACGCCGTGGACCTCGAGGGCTCGGTCGGTGTGGTCGCATGCGACGGTGAGGAGGACGCCGTCGTCGGTGATGACGAGGGCCCACTCCGCTTCACCGGAGGTCTTGCCGTGCTGCACGCTCACCTCCCGCGTCTGCTGCGCCAGGTAGGGGGAAACGGGGTAGAGCGCGGGCGTCGTCGTCGGACCCGGAACGCCGAGCTCGGCCAGTTCGGCGATGTGCGCCTGCACCTCGTCCTGCTCGCGTCCCGCATAGCCCGCATTGAGCAGCCGGGTCACCTCGACGTCCTGCAGGGTGCCGTCCGGCAGCTCGAAAGAGAGGGTGGTCATGGTGGTTCCTTCCGTCGGGGCGAACAAGCTTTTACATTCCGGAAACCGAAGTGGTCGCTAATCTACAACATGTATGCGTAATGTATACATCTATCGCCGGTGTGGCGGGCATCACCTCTAGTCTGGAGAATCTCGATGGCACACAGTCCTGGATCGGCAGGCGCAGGCGCGCCCGACGCCGGTACGCCCCCTCGTCCGCCCGGCCTCTACAAGGCCTTCGCCGCCAGCCTCACCGGCACCGCCCTGGAGTGGTACGACTTCGCCGTCTACTCGGCGGCGGCAGCAGTGGTCTTCCCGATCATCTTCTTCCCGGCCTCCGATCCGCTGACCGGGACCATCCTCGCGTTCTCCACCTACGCCGTCGGTTACATCTCGCGGCCGGTGGGCGGGATCGTCTTCGGACGGCTCGGCGACAGGATCGGACGCAAGAAGATCCTGGTCATCACCCTCATGATCATCGGCATAGCGACGGTCCTGATCGGCGTCCTGCCGGGCTACGCCAGCATCGGCATCGCAGCTCCGATCATCCTGGTGCTCCTCCGCTTCGCGCAGGGCGTCGGCGTCGGCGGCGAATGGGGCGGTGCCGTGCTGCTGTCCAGCGAGTACGGGGATCCGAAGAAGCGCGGCTTCTGGGCCTCCGCGGCCCAGGTCGGCCCGCCGGCCGGCAACCTGCTCGCCAACGGCGCCCTCGCACTCCTGACGGTGCTGCTCTCGGAGGAGCAGTTCCTCGACTTCGGCTGGCGCATCGCCTTCCTCGCGTCCGCGCTCCTCGTCGGGTTCGGCCTGTGGATCCGGTTGAGGCTGGAGGACACCCCGATCTTCAAGGCCATCGAGGCGCACGGGGAACGGCCTGCCGCACCCATCAAGGAGGTCTTCGCCAACGAACTCCGCCCACTGATCGCAGCGATCCTCTCCCGGGTGGGGCCGGACGTGCTCTACGCGCTGTTCACCGTGTTCACCCTCACCTACGGCATCCAGGTGCTCGGGTTCGAACGCAACGAGGTACTCACCGCGGTGCTCATCGGCTCGGGCTTCCAGCTCTTCCTGATCCCACTGGCCGGTGCGGTGTCCGACCGCGTCAACCGACGCCTGGTGTACGGGATCGCAGCCATCCTCGGGGCGCTGTGGACCTTCACGTTCTTCGCGCTGCTGGACGGCGACAACCAGCTGCTGCTCATCATCGGGATCGTCCTGGGTCTCGCCTGCCACTCGTTCATGTACGGGCCGCAGGCGGCATTCATCGTCGAGCAGTTCTCGCCCCGCCTCCGCGCGACGGGCAGCTCCCTCGCCTACACCTTCGCCGGCGTGATCGGCGGCGCCATCGCACCCCTGATGTTCACGGTCCTGCTGAGCAACTTCGACAGCTGGGTGCCGGTCGCCGTCTACGTCGCGGTCGCGGGGATCGTCACGCTGATCGGCCTGTCGCTCGGACGCAATCCGCACGCCACCGAGGACGACGAGTACCGCCTGCTGCTCGAGGGCTCGAAGGTCTGACGTGCGTGCCGCTCCGCGCCGGCGCGCGGAGCGGCGTACCCGGACAGTCCTAGGTGCGCAGCAGGATGTTGCGCGTCACGGCGAGGTGGTCGTGGATGGCGGCCTCGGCGTCGCCCTCCGCGAGGGCGTCGATGATGCGTTGGTGCTCGTCGCAGACCTGCCGGCGCCGGCCGTCCACCTTGATCAGCGCTTCGACGCCGACGAGGACCTGGCGGACTTGCAGCTTCCGGTAGGTCTGCGACATGAGCTCATTCCCCACGGCGTCCACGAGGTGCTGATGGAACAGGGCGTCGAGCCGGATGAACTCCTTCACCGATGCGCCGGTGAGCGGTTCGGGAAGGGCGGCCTGCTGGCCGAGGATGTCCTGCATACCTGCGACGGGTGGGGAACCGGTCCCGATCGTCACCCGCGCGGCGTGACTCTCGAGGACGCCGCGGAGGTCCATCAGGTCCGAGATCTGTCGGGCCGTCACAATGGGGATGTAGGCTCCGCGCTGCGGGATGAGCTCGACGAGGCCATCGGCGACCAGGAGGAGGAATGCCTCCCGGACGGGAGTGCGCGAGACACCGATCCGCTCCGCCAGCTCCTGCTCGTTCAGGAACCGGCCCTGCATCGATCCGTCCGTGAGGACGTTCTCCCGCAGGTACGAGTACGCCCTGTCGCGACCCGAGACCGCTGCGCCGACTGTTCTTCCCATACATTAGGTATACAACGAAAAGGAGCTCCCCATGCGCGTAGCCGTCGCACAGATGACCAGTGGATCCGATCCGGTGGCGAACCTCGCACTCGTCGAGCAACTCGCCGGCGAGGCAGCGGAGGGCGGAGCCGACCTCGTGGTCTTCCCCGAAGCGACAATGTGCGCCTTCGGCAACGACCTCTCCGCCGTCGTCGAGCCCCTGGACGGGCCGTGGGCGTCGCAGGTCCGGACGATCGCCGAGCGCCTGAAGATCGTGGTGGTCGCCGGGATGTTCACGCCCGGCAGCGAGGGACGTGTCCGCAACACGCTGCTCGCCGTCGGGCCCGGCGTCGACACCAGCTACGACAAGGTGCACCTGTTCGACGCCTTCGGGTACCGGGAATCGGAGAGCGTGGAGCCGGGCACCCGGCCCGTGGTCTTCACGCTCGACGACGTCACGGTGGGCCTCGCGACCTGCTACGACATCCGCTTCCCCGCTCTGTTCACCGCGACGGCAGCGGAAGGCGCCCGGGTGAACATCGTGTGCGCCTCCTGGGGCGCCGGGGAGGGCAAGATCGACCAGTGGTCGCTGCTGGCCCGGGCACGAGCCCTGGACAGCACCACCTTCGTGGTGGCGTGCGGCCAGGCCGACCCCGCCAGCAGCGGTGTGCCGCTGACCGGGACGGCCCCGACGGGAGTGGGGCACAGCGCCGTGGTCTCCCCGCTCGGCCGCGTCCTCGTGGAGTTCGGCCCCGAGCCGGCACTCGAGTTCGTCGACATCGACCCGGCGGAGGTCGACGACGCCCGCGGCAAGCTGCCCGTCCTCGCCAACGCGCGTCGCTTCTAGGTCCAGACCGCGCGTTGCGTCGCGGCGCCTGCCGACGGGCAGGCGCCGTCGTGTGCCCTAGGCGCCCGCCGACGTCGTCCCCGGGGCGTCGCCCGCCCGCCACATGAACTCCGGCACCGTCCCGTTGATCTCCCAGTCGCCGACGATGCGCGACTTGTAGATCACGGGGTTGTGCGACGAGATGGTGCGGGCGTTGCGCCAGTGCCGGTCGAGCTGGAGGCCCTTGCGGGTCGACGATGCGCCGAGAGCATTGAAGATCGTCGACGCGGCACGCTGGACCTGCTCCGTCACCACGATCTGCGCCTGCGAGGACGCGAATTCCACCGCTACTGCGGCGGCGTCCGCCTCGTCGCGCGAAAGGTCGAGGTGGGCCTCGCAGGCTTCCTGCACCAGCTCGGCCACCCGGAGTGCAGCAGCCTCCGACGCGAAGGCGAGCGCCGACACCTCACCGATCAT
>NZ_CP024915.1:2203682-2212530 GCF_002953615.1 Arthrobacter agilis
GCCGTTGCGGACGTCGCGGAGCCGGGCGCCGGCGACGGCGGTGTCCACCGTGACCATCAGGGTGTCGTTCCCGGCGGCGGCCGCACGTGCGATGAGTTCCATGGAGCGGTCGCGGTCCGTCCACAGGTAGAGCTGGAACCAGTTGCGCCCGTTCGGGGCTGCCTGTGCGACGTCCTCGATGGACGCCGTTCCCATGGTGGAGAGCGTGTACGGGATGCCTGCGGCTTCTGCGGACTGCGACCCGGCGTACTCGCCCTCCGACTGCATCATGCGCGTGAAGCCCGTGGGGGCGATACCGAACGGCAGGGCCGAGTCCTTGCCGAGGATCGGCGTCACGGTGCTGACGGTCCGGACGTCGCGGAGGATGCCGGGACGGAATTCCAGGTCGAGGAACGCCTCGCGGGCCCTGCCGAGGGAGATCTCGGCTTCGGCGGCACCATCCGTGTAGTCGAAGGGAGCGGTCGGCGTGCGGCGCTTGGCCATGTCGCGGAGGTCCCAGACGGTGTTGGCCCGCTGGAGTCGCGCCGCGGCGCCGAACTCCGGCTTCTTGAACTGCATCAGTGGGGCGAGATCCGCGACTCTGGGGATCCGGCGTCTGAGCGCGGGAGGGACGGATGCGCGGGAAGGGGTCTGCATGGTGTGCCTCTGCTCGTCGTCGGGCCGGACGGTCTGATCGCAGATCCTACGGGCTGTGGTCAGACCACACAAGCTATGCTGGCGCCATGCGCACGCACCAGGTGGTCTCGGCATGGCTCGAGCAGGAACTCGCGGCCGGCCGCCTGCACATCGGCTCGCGGCTGCCCGGCGAGCGCACCATGGCGGAGCGGCTGGGGATCTCCCGTGCGTCCGTCCGTGAGGGGACGCGCGTCCTCGAGGCGCTCGGCGTCGTCCGCGCCGGAGTGGGGTCCGGGCCGCAGGCCGGCACGGTGATCACGGGCAACCCGTCGCTCGCCCTCGATTCCGCCCTCCGGCTCCATGTGGCGAGCGCCCATCTGCGGGTCAAGGACATCGTGGAGACGCGGCTCCTGCTGGAGACCTGGGCGGCGGCCCATGCATCGCCGGGATCACCGTCCCTCGAACGCGCGGCACGGCTGCTCGACGAGATGGACCGGTGCGACGACGGTCCCGCCGGCTTCCTGCAGCGGGACGCGCTCTTCCACGTGGCGCTCGCGGAGGCCGCCGGCAACGTCCTGGTGGGCGCGATGATGGGATCCCTCCGGGGATCGATCGAGGACTACACGCAGCGGCTGACCGCGCGCCTGCCCGAGTGGGGCGCGACGTCCCAGCGGTTGCGCAGGGAGCACCGGGCGATCCTCGACGCGGTGCTCGAGGGGCGTGGGGAGCACGCCGCGGAGCTGGTGCAGGATCATATCGAAGGCTTCTACCGGGAGTCGGGTATCCACAGCGAGGGGTAGGGCCATTGACAGTCTGCTGTGCTTTGCAATAGGGCGCAGGTCACCTAGACTTCTGGAACTGGTCGAGCAGGAGGCCGTGGACCCACCGGACGTGGAGCTGACGATGGAACACCTTCCGCACGTACTCGAGCATCCCACTGCACGACAGGACGGGAAGACGCCGTCCTGGGCCCCCCGGCGAGCGCATCTCACCGCTGTTCCGCAGGACGCGGACGCGGACTTCCCGCAGGACCTCGCCGAGGTGTCGACGCGACAGCTGCGCATGCTGTGCAACCGCACGTACCAGGCCCTGGACACCGACCACCCGTCCCTTCCGATGCGGGAACGCTACGACCTCCTCGTCGAGGAGCTCGAGCGGCGTGAACGCCAGGCCGAGCGGCACGGGGCAGCGGACGATTCCCGGGAGAAGTTCCGTGACAACGCGCTGTTCTCCCGGTTCGAGCTGTACCGCAACGGCGTTCTCGCCGGCTACGTGCAGTACGAGATGCGGGGTGGGGACGTCCTGCTGCTGCACTCCGTGGTGGACCCCAGGTTCCGCCGCATGGGCCTCGAGCCGGTGCTGATGCAGGCCGTGCTGCTCAACGCGCATCGTCGCCGCCTGGCCGTCATGCCCTATTGCCCGGAGGCGCAGGAGTTCCTGGCCTCCCACCCGCAGTTCCTCTCCCTCATCCCGGCCAGGCAGCGTCGACGGTTCAGGCTGCTGCTGGCATCGCGGGCCGCCGTGGCCGGGCAGGAGCGTCCGTGACGCCGGTCGAGGTCCTCTCGGAGGCTTTCGGGCGCTTGCCCGACCTGGTGCGCGGCGCTGTGGAGGGCCTCGACGCCGAGCAGCTGTCCCTCCGCCCGGGCGGCTCGGCCAATTCGATCGCCTGGCTGGTCTGGCACCTCACGCGCGTCGAGGACAGTCACTTCGCCGAGGCCTTCGGGCACGAGCAGGTGTGGCTGTCCGACGGCTACGCCGATCGGTGGGCACTGCATCTCGATCGCGAGGACACCGGCTACGGTCACTCCACCGATCAGGTCGACGCCGTGCGGGTCGGGTCGGCGCAACAGCTGCTGGACTACTTCGATGCCGTCCACGAGCGCTCCCGGCGCCTCGTCGCGGGCCTCACCGACGAGGACCTGCACAGGATCGTCGACGAGCAGTGGGACCCACCGGTCACGCTGCTCGTGCGGCTCGTGAGCGTGGTGGACGATGCCGTGCAGCACGCAGGGCAGGCGGCCTATGCGCGGGGCATCATCCTCTCCGGGAGCTAGCCGAGCCCGGTCTGCCGCAGCGTGATGTTGAGCCGGCCCTCGAACCCGATGCCGGCAGGGGCGCTCCCGGGCAGCGTCTTGAGGACCCCGTGGTAGGCGAACCGTGACGGGCCACCGAACACGAAGAGATCCCCGGACGCCAGGTGCACGTCCTGCCACGGACGGTTCCGGTTCTCCGTGTTCCCGAAGCGGAAGACGCACGTGGTGCCCAGACTGAGGGACACCACGGGCGCGTTCACGCGCTCCTCGCGGTCCTGGTGCATGCCCATCTTCGCGGCGTCGTCGTAGTAGTTGACCAGCGCGGCATCCGGTTCGTAGGACGCGCCGGACCCGTCGCCGTACGCGGCGTCCACGGCGTCCCGTCCCAGCGTGCGCAGCACCTCGGGAAACGGCGCGACGGCCCCGCCACCGGCGTCGTCCGCGGTGCGGCTGTAGCGGTACGGCAGCCAGTGCCAGCCCAGGCTCACGCTCCGCACGGACATGACCCCGCCGGTGGGCATCGTCACCCTCCGCATCGGGACCGGTCCATTGGCCCACGTGCGGCAGAGCCCGACGAGTTCCCGCTGGCGATCGAGGTCGAGCCAGCCGGGGACGTGCACAGCCCCGGGAGCGGGCTCCTGCCGGGGCCGGGGGATCAGGGCGTCCATCGGATCGGTCACACCACCATTGTGCGGCGGAACCGCCGCCCTGCCGACTTCCGCGCTCACCCGGAAGGACGGCGGATGACGAAGTGCCGGAAGGTCACCGGCGGACGACGCGGAGGCCTCCCTGAAGTGCCGGTCGCGAGCCGATCGTCTGCACCACCCTGGAACCCGGAACAGCAGCCCACTCCCTGAGCAGGAATGGGCTGCTGAGTTCCGACGACTGTCGGCGTCCTCCATCGAGGATGGTGGGCCGGCGACCTGCCTGCTGGACGGTGCCGGTGGTCTCCTGGACTGCGCGGGCGGGTCGTGGTCAGGCGAAGGTGGCGGCGTCGATGACGAAGCGGTAGCGGACGTCCGAGGCGAGCACACGCTCGTAGGCGTCGTTGATCTTCTCGGCGGGGATGACCTCGATCTCGGCGCCGATCCCGTTCCGGGCGCAGAAGTCGAGCATCTCCTGCGTTTCGGCGATGCCGCCGATCATGGAGCCGGCGAACGAACGGCGACCTCCGATGAGCGCCATCGCGTTCACCGGCAGCGGCTCGGCGGGCGCGCCGACGTTGACCAGAGCGCCGTCGACCGTCAGGAGTCCCAGGAAGGCGCTGATGTCGATGCTGGCGCTGACGGTGTTGATGATGAGATCGAACGAGCCGGCCAGATCGGTGAACGTGGTCTCGTCGCTGGTGGCGTAGTAGTGGTCGGCGCCCAGGCGGAGGCCGTCTTCCTGCTTCTTGAGTGATTGTGAGAGGACGGTGACTTCGGCGCCCATGGCGTGCGCGATCTTGACGGCCATGTGACCGAGGCCGCCGAGGCCGATCACGGCGACGTTCTTCCCCGGGCCGGCGCCCCAGCGGTGCAGGGGTGAGTAGGTGGTGATGCCGGCGCAGAGCAGGGGGGCGGCGGCGTCGAGCTCGATGCCCTCGGGGATCCTGAGCACGAAGTCCTCGGTGACGACGACGTGGGTGGAGTAGCCACCCTGGGTGACGGTCCCGTCGCGGTCGGTGGCACCGTAGGTGCCGACCATCCCGTTGACGCAGTACTGCTCGTCGCCCGCCGTGCAGTTCTTGCACTCCCCGCAGGAGTTGACCATGCAGCCGACGCCGACGCGATCGCCGACGGCGTGCCGGGTCACCTCGGAGCCGACCTCGGCGACGATGCCCGCGATCTCGTGCCCGGGTACCAGAGGGTAGGGCTGGGGACCCCAGTCGCCCTGCACGGTGTGGATGTCGGAGTGGCAGATGCCGGCGTACTTGATCTCGATCAGGACATCGTGGGGACCGACGTCGCGGCGTTCGATGGTGGTGGGGGCGAGGTCGCCGTCAGCGGAGGGCGAGGCGTAGGCGTGAACTGTGGTGGGCATGGGTTTCTCCTTGTGGGGTGTTCGGTTGCTGGTTGCGGCCGGCCGTGTTCGTCCGCTTGCATAAGGGCGTTGTGGGCCGTGAAGCCCTTCGGCGGTGGCGCCGTGCCTACTGCTTCCTGGTCTTCTTGAGATCGTCGGCCAGGGAGCGGGCTTCGTCCGACAGGTGCGCGGCCCTGGAATCGTCCCCGTCCTGGACGGCCTGCCAGTAGTCGATCTTCAGTGCGACGTAGCGTTCGCGCAGGGCGATGGATCTCGCTTCGACGGCCAGGTGTTCCTGCTGGGCCTTCAACAACTCGATCTGCTCCGGGGCAGCAGCCGCCCCGAGTGCTCCGTTCCCGATGTAGCGGCGCATGTCGCTGACGGACATCCCCGTTGCGCTCAGGCAGGAGACCCAGGTCAGCAGATCGAGGTCCTCCGGCGTGTAGATCCGGTGCTTGCTGCTCGCTCCGCGGGAGATCGGAGTGATCACGCCGATGGACTCGTAATAGCGCAGCGTGCTCGCCGGCAGCCCCGTCAGGGCCGCCGTCTCCTTGATCGTGTACGTCTTTCGGACCGTCGGTGCGCTCACTCCATCAACGATAGGAACTTCAAGTACTTGAAGACAAGCTGCCCTCGGCAGTGACGAGGTTCGCACGAGGCCACGGACCGCGGCCGTACGACCGACGGCTCCGAAGGACTCCCTGTCCGGGATGCCGGCAGGTCGAGGTCGAGGTCCAGGTCCAGGTCCGGTAGTCCAGGTCGAGCGCTCAGTGTTCGCCGGCTTGATCCGGCTCGTATCGCATGAGGAGGCGCGGAAACCCGTTGATGACCGAGCTCGTGACGGCGGACTCGGTGAAGCCGGCTCGTTCGAACAGTGCGCGGGTTCCTACGTAGGCCATCGTGAGGTCTACTTTCCGGCCCTGGTTGTCGACCGGGTATCCCTCGATCGCTGGGGCTCCGTGATCGAGGGCGAACTGTACGGCGCCGCTGAGCAGGTGGTGCGAGATGCCTTGTCCGCGGTGTCCCGGGCGGACCCTGATGCACCAGATCGACCACACATCACTGTCGTCCACGCGAGGGATCCTGCGGTTCCGGGCGAAGCTCGTGGCGGCACGGGGGTGCACGGCTGCCCATCCCACGACGTCGTCACCGTCGTATGCGAGCACTCCCGGTGCAGGGTCCTGTGCTGCGAGTTCCCTGACGAGAGCTCCGCGTTCGGGGCCGCGGAGTGCAAGATTCAGCGTCGACGGGATCCGGTAGCTCAGGCACCAGCACACAGTGGCGTCGGGCCGCTTGGGACCGACCATCGTGGAGATGTCCTCGAACACCGTCGCCGGCCGGATCTCGATCACCATGCCGCCACCTTACAGATGCCGGTCCGCACGTGCGGTGTGCGAGCCCCTGGCTCCCGGACGGTCCTCTACGCCGTGCCGGCGCCGGCGGCGTCCTGCTCCTCAGGAGAGCGGGTTCTTCTCCCCCGCCTCGATGGCCGCCTCCAGCCTGTTGGCATCGACGGGCATGGGGCAGGTGCCGTAGGGCGTGAAGGCACTGGGATAGTTGATCGCCCTGTTGAAATCGACGATCACCGTGCCGTCCGGGCGCGGGTGGCGCGTGGCGACCTTCCGCCAGTCGGCCGTCGCCGATCCGTTGGTGCTGTCGTGGAACGTGATGGAGAGGCCCCCGGCCTCCTCCTGGGAGGCGCCGAGCCGGAACTCCCGGGCGTCACCCGGCAGCGAGAACACGACGTCGCCCACGAGCGTGGTGGCGCCCGGGACCTCGTCATGCGCGGTCCTGATGTGTTCCTCGCGCGGCTCGTCGTACGGCTCGAAGCGGGCCTCCACCACCAGGTCCGGGCGGTAGCCGAATACCGGGACCTCCTCGAAGCCGGTCGCCGTCGGTGATTCCGCATCCCTGGTCCGGATGGCGTAGCGGCCGGCACGGCGGGCGAGTTCCACCACGATCCGGCGTCCCGTGGACCCGCCGTGCGAGACCCACAGGAGTGACTCCTCGTCGTCGAGGACAGCGGTGATCGTGCCGTCCACCCGGTGCCCGCCCGGCGGCCCGCCCGGCAGCCCGATCAGCCCGTCGGCGGCGGAGGCCGTGAGGCTTGCTCCGTCATCCGTCGCGGACCACAGCCCCGGGACCTGCTCCACTTCCGCGGGTTCGGGGCCGAGCCACTGGAAGGACGTCAGCGAGAGCCAGCCGTGCTCCTCAGCGAGCGCCGCGTTGCGCGCCTCCCGGAAACGCGCCCAGCGTTCCTCGGCCGTCCGGGTGGTGGTGCTCATCCTGTCCTCCTGCTCGGGTGTTCCTGCACTGCTCTGTCCGCACCGCCTAGAACCCGGGCGGTGCCCGCGGCATTCCCGGTCCGCGGCGTCCCCGCCCCACGGTATCCATGTCCCACGGTGTCCACGTCCCACGGTGTCCACGTCCAGCGGGATTGCCGCTCCGCGGGCGAGCCGCATACCGGCAGGCCGTCGATCCGTCCACCGGGCCTCCGGTCCTGCCTCCTCCCCTCCCGTCCTCAGGTCCGTCTGCGACGATGGACCGTCGACGGGCAGGAGATAAGAGAATGACCGATGGACCAGGAACGGCGACCGGGGCTGCGAACGAGCCCGAGGACGAACTGACCGACGAGCCGACCGATGCTCCCGCCGACCGCGCTGCGGTCTCCGCCGGGAGCGAGGGCGCCGACGAGCCGCCGCCCGTCCCCGTGCCGACTCCCGGCGGGAACGGCGACGGCGACGACCACGTGCTCCTGCCGCATCCGGACCTGCCCACCTGGCGCGAGGACTACCCGTACGACACCCGGATGACGGAGCGCGAGTACCAGAAGACCAAGCGGGCGCTGCAGATCGAACTGCTCAAGATGCAGGGGTGGGTCAGGGCGAACCGGGCCAAGGTCGCGATCCTGTTCGAAGGGCGCGACGCCGCCGGCAAGGGCGGCACGATCAAACGGTTCACGGAGAATCTCAATCCCCGCGGGGCGCGCGTGGTGGCGCTGGACAAGCCCAGCGAGAAGGAACAGACGCAGTGGTACTTCCAGCGCTACGTCTCCGTGCTGCCCTCGGGCGGCGAGATCGTCCTGTTCGACAGGTCCTGGTACAACCGCGCCGGTGTGGAGCGGGTCATGGGGTTCTGCACGCCGACCGAGTACCTCGAGTTCATGCGGCAGGCCCCGGAGGTTGAACGCATGCTCGTGCGCAGCGACACGTTCCTCATCAAGTTCTGGTTCTCCGTGTCCCGAGAGGAACAGCGGCGGCGTTTCGCCCAGCGACACTCGGACCCGGTGCGCCGCTGGAAGCTGAGCCCCATGGACCTGCAGTCGCTCGACAAGTGGGACGACTACACCGAGGCGAAGGAGGCGATGTTCTTCTACACGAACACCGCGGACGCGCCGTGGACCGTCATCAAGAGCAACGACAAGAAGCGGGCGAGGATCGAGGCACTCCGCTACGTCCTGTCGGTCCTCGACTACGACGAGAAGGATGCCGACGTCGTCGGCACACCGGATCCCCTGATCGTGGGGACCGGGCCGAACTCGCACCTGGTCGAGGCCGGCGAGCAGTCCACCCGCCGCTTCCCGACGCTCTAGCGGCTCAGGTGCTGTAGCTGGAGGTGGCCGCGAATCCGGCGAACATGAGGACCACCAGGAGGATCCCGAACAGGATGGCGAGGCCGTAGAGCACGACGTTGATCCAGCCGAGCACCTTCCCCGCCGTCGCGGGCACGCCGAGGCGCTCGGCCTTCCTCGCCTGCCAGATGGCCAGCGGCCCCAGGACGATCCCGGCCACGAACAGGCCCACGATGCCGAGGATCAGGGAGAGCTGCGCCGCCTTCTCGCCCTCGATCGACTGGTAGGACGACTGGTAGGAGGACTGGTACGGTCCCGGCTGGTAGCCCCCCTGGTACGGCTGGGTGGGCGGGTAGGGAGCGCCGCCCTGGCTGCCGTACGCACCGCCGTCGTACGGGCTCGAATGGCGGCCTGAGTAGGGGAGCTCGCTGGGGTAGGGGTCCTGGGACATGGCGGGTTCCTCTGCTCTGCTGGTGCGCGGGTGCCCCGGAGCTGTTGCTGCCGGGGCACCATCATCTCGCGTCCGGCCCGCCGGCGCATACCCCGCACCGCCGGGTTCCCGGGATCGGGCCCGGGCCCCTGCTGCTAGGCGTCCACGCGCTGCGCGGACCGCAGGCGGGAGTGGCGG
>NZ_CP024915.1:2212786-2220728 GCF_002953615.1 Arthrobacter agilis
TCGGACGGCGTGCCCTCCAGCTCGCGACGGGAACGGCCTATGACGGCGCAGTCGCGGAAAACGGCACAGGTCCGGCCCCCATCCCCACGGAGACGATCATCAGGGGCAGTACGCCGCGTCGTTAGGACGGGGCATCACAGGGGCAGGATCGGCCCGGGTGCGGCCGTCCGGCGGGCCAGCTCCGAGACGTCGTCCAGCGGCAGCTCGGCGACCTCGGCGACGACCTCGATGTCCTCGCCGTGGCTGAGCGCCTCGGTCACGGCTTCCTTCAGGATCAGCTCGGCGCGGTCGAGCTCGAACTCGACATCCTCCTTGTCCGCTGCTGCGACGCGGATCTTCTGCAGATCACCGTTCGTCATGGCGTTGCGCGTACCTCACTTCCTGGCTCGACGGCATCGACTCCGGCGCACCTCCTCCAGGGCGGCCTCCGGACGGCTCGTCCGAGGCGCGGTGTCGGTGGCATCGTCGAGACAATCCTAACCAGACACCTGCCTCCACGAGATGAAAAGCAGGTGACGGATGCCTTGCCACGGGGTGGACCGGCCCCGCACCGAGCCGGCCGGCAGCCCCGGCGTGCAGCACCTACCCGCACGCGGTGTCCGCCGCAACAACCATCTGCATCACGGCGCCCATTCCCCTCCCGCCCGGCTAGGATGGGAGCAGCGGATCGGCGGCAACGTGCGATCGTGGTCTAGCAGAAGGCCCGTGGCGCCGGGATCAGGCCCGGCATGACGTTCGAGGCTACTGATGGACCTATTTCCCCCCTCCAACGAGTTGGGTGCGACGCTCGGTCGCATCCGCGGACTCGTGCTCACGCAGGAGACGGCGCAGCACGCCGTCGACCTCCTCGCACAGGTGGCGCAGGAGACGACACCCAATGCGTCGGGCGCGGGCGTGTCACTCATCCACGAGTCGCAGCGGACCAGCGTGGGCGCGACGGACGCGCTCGTCCGCACTGCCGACGATCTCCAGTACACCCTGTCCGAGGGACCGTGCCTGACGGCGTGGTCCACACGGTCGCCGGTGACGATCGACGACACGAGCACCGACGTGCGGTTCCCGCAGTGGAGCGCGGCGGCGGCCGACGCCGGCGTCCGGTCCTGCTTCAGCGTGCCCCTCCTGAGGGGCCGCGACTCCCTCGGCGCCATGAAGGTCTATTCGACCGTCCCCGCCGCGTTCGACGACGCCGACCGTGCCCGCCTCACGAGCCTGTCGATCGCCGCCTCCGCCCTGCTCGGACACGTGCAGACGTCGGAGACGTCGACCCGGATCAGCAGCGAGTTGCGCGAGTCGCTGCGCTCGCGCGACCTCGTCGGCATCGCGAAGGGGATCCTGATGGAACGCGAGGGCCTTACCGAGTCGGAGGCACTCACGGCACTGACCGCCCGTGCCCGCATCACCGGGGTGCCGTTCCGGCAACTCACCGCGGACATCGTGAACGGTCACGGTGACCACGGATCGGAGGATGCGTCCCGATGACATTCCCCTACTCGGAGGAACAGCGGGCGATGATCACCGCGGCCATCGTCGAATCGGGCTTCTCGACGGGTGAGGTGTGGCTCCACTACTTCTCGCTGAGCGGCGAGGTGGACGAGTACGAGGTGGAGGCCTACCTGGCGGGCCTGATGCCGATGCCCGCCCTCGAATGCGACCTGCTCGCCCTCGCCGTGAACGAGCTCATCGACGAGCTGCCCCCCAGGCGCCGCGCACCGTTCGGCGACGAGCTCGTCCGGGCGCACGCGGGAACCGGGGACGCCCCGTCGCCGTGATCGAGTGTCGGACCCGCGGCATACCCTCGTCGCATGGCAGAACGACCGGGGTGGCACGGCATCCCTCCCAGCGCTGACAGGTTCATCCCACCGCTCCAGCTCGATACTCCTTCCACCGGCATCACGGAGCCCCTGCGATCGCCCGCACTGTGGGTGGATCTCGACTACCCCGACGGCTCCATCTGCACCCGGAAGGGTTTCGCCATGGCCTGGACGGACACGGCCGTGCGTGCCCAGTGGATCGAGTACTCACGGGCGCGGGAAGCGTGGGTCGACGCCGCACGGTGCCGGCGTCGGGACCTGAAGCCCTCGGCGGCGCACGCCGCCTGAGCGCACCCGCTCAGGTTCCCGCCCGTCGCCCTCGTAGAGTGGGCGCATGGACAAGCCGGCATGGCACCCCGCGGTGCGCACGGGTGGGCGTGGCTAGGGCCGCCGGCTGGCACGGCCTCCCGCCGACCACGCATCGGTTCATGGCCCCGCTCCAGCTCGCAGCACCCACCGAGGGGATCACCGAGTCCGTCTCCCCCGCGCCGGCCCTCTGGGTGGACCTCGAGTACCCCGACGGCTCCCGGCAGACCGTCCGTGCATTCGCCATGGCGTGGACCGTTTCGGCGGTACGCGCCCAATGGGTCGAATTCTCCATCGCCCGCGAGGCGTGGGTGCGCCCGGACCAGTGCACCCGGCGCGAGATCCCTGGCCGTCCCGGCCCGGGCCGCTGACCCTCCCCCGGCCGCTTATTGTCACCTCCTCCTTCTTCCCCTACACTCTGGGTAAACGCTTTCCAAAACAGCGTCACCGCCGGACCCAAGGAGTATCAATGTCAACGAGGACAATCGGGATCATCATGAACGGCGTCTCCGGACGCATGGGATACCGCCAGCACCTTGTCCGTTCCATCCTCGCCATCCGCGACCAGGGCGGAGTCCTCCTCGCGGACGGCACCCGGGTCCAGGTCGAACCGATCCTCGTGGGCCGCAACGAGGCCAAGCTCGCCGAGCTCGCCGCGAAGCACGGCATCGAGCACTACTCCACCGACCTCGACAGCGTCCTCGCGGATCCCACCTGGGAGATCTACGCCGACTTCCTAGTCACCAAGGCGCGCTCCGCGGCGATCCGGAAGGCGATCGCCGCCGGCAAGGCCATCTACACCGAGAAGCCCACCGCCGAGACCGCCGAGGACGCCCTCGAACTCGCGAACCTGGCCGAGGCCGCCGGCATCAAGAACGGCGTGGTGCACGACAAGCTGTACCTCCCCGGCATGCAGAAACTCAAACGGCTCGTGGACTCCGGCTTCTTCGGCCGCATCCTCTCCGTCCGTGGCGAGTTCGGCTACTGGGTCTTCGAAGGAGGCTGGCAGGACGCGCAGCGCCCCAGCTGGAACTACCGTGCGGAGGACGGCGGCGGGATCGTCGTCGACATGTTCCCGCACTGGAGCTACGTACTGGAGAACCTCTTCGGGAAGGTCGAGTCCGTCTACGCCCGCGCCGTCACCCACATCGACGAGCGCGTCGACGAGCAGGGCCGCCCCTACAGCGCCACGGCCGACGACGCCGCCTACGCGGTGTTCGAGCTCGAGGGCGGCATCGTCGCCCAGCTCAACTCGAGCTGGACCGTACGCGTGAACCGTGACGAGCTCGTGCAGTTCCAGGTGGACGGCACGCACGGATCCGCCGTCGTCGGGCTGTTCGGCTGCAAGATCCAGCCGCGCAACGCCACCCCGAAGCCCGTCTGGAACCCCGATCTCGAGGACACCCACGACTACGACGCCGACTGGATCGACGTGCCCACCAACGAGGTGTTCGAGAACGGCTTCAAGACCCAGTGGGAGGAGTTCCTGCGCCACGTGCTGGAGGACGGCCCGCACCCGTACGACTTCCTGGCCGGCGCACGCGGGATGTACCTCGCGGAGCAGGGGCTGGAGAGCTCGCGCACCGGGCGACGACTCGACCTGCAGGACGTGCGCACCACCGCGTCCTCGCTCGAGGAAGCGATCACGCTGGCATGATCACGCTCGTCGACGCGGTCGGGGCCACCTCCACCGTCGAACTGAATCCCGCGCCGGCGTTCTCGAAGCCCGCGGCGCCCCTGAGCAGCCGCACGGTGTACGCGGCGGCGCACGTGGTGCCCCGGGCCACGGCGGACAACGTCCCCGGCTCGCCCGCGGACCTCGACTGGGACGCGACCCTCGCCTTCCGGCACCACCTGTGGTCGTGGGGCCTCGGCGTCGCGGACGCCATGGACACCGCGCAGCGCAACATGGGGCTCGACGCCGCGGCGACGCGCGAGCTCATCTCGCGCAGCGCCGCGGAAGCGCGCTCCGTGGACGGTGCCCTCGTGGTCGGCGTGAACACCGACCACGTCGACGACGCCGTGATCGGGCTCGAGGCGGTCATCGACGCCTACAAGGAGCAGCTCCACTTCACCGAGGACGCGGGCGCCTCCGTCGTGCTCATGGCGAGCCGCCACCTCGCACGTGCCGCCCGTACCGCCGAGGACTACGAGAGGGTGTACTCGGAGGTCCTCGCCGCCGCCGGCGCCCCCGTGATCCTGCACTGGCTCGGCAGTGCGTTCGACCCCGAGCTGGGCAGCTACTTCGGCTCGTCGGACACCGATGCGGCGTCGTCGACCCTCCTCAAGATCATCGCGAACTCGCCCGACAAGGTGGCCGGCGTGAAGATGAGCCTGCTGAACGCGGACTCCGAGCGGGCCGTTCGGTCACAGCTCAACGCACCGGCACGCATGTTCACCGGGGACGACTTCAACTACGTCTCCCTCATCGGTGGGGACGCCTCGGGCTACTCCGATGCACTCCTCGGCGCCTTCGCGGCCCTCGGTCCGCACGCCTCGGCAGCGGTCCAGGCGCTCGACGCCGATGACAGTGCGGCGTACGGGCGGATCCTCGGCCCCACCGAAGCCCTGTCACGCCAGATCTTCTCGGCACCCACGTTCTACTACAAGACGGGGGTGGCCTTCCTCAGCTGGCTCAACGGACACCAGGCCGGTTTCGGCATGGTCGGTGGCCTGCAGGCCGCCCGGAGCCTGCCGCACCTGTCGGAGATCGTCCGCCTCGCCAACGAGTGCGGGGCCCTCGAGCAGCCGGAGCTCGCCCGCGAACGCTGGCACGCGCTGCTCGCCGTGGGCGGGGTGGCAGCATGAGCACGCCGAACGGGCGCCTGTCCATCAACCAGGCCACCATCAAGTACGCCCCGCTCGCCGACGCCCTGCAGGTGACCTCCGACGCCGGGATCACCAGTATCGGACTGTGGCGCGACTCCGTGCAGGCCGCATCGCTGCCCGAGGCCGGGCGGCTGCTCGCGGACTCCGGACTGCGCTTCTCCAGCCTCTGCCGCGGCGGGTTCTTCACCGTGCCGGAGGGCCGTGCACGCCGTGCGGCCATGGACGACAACCGGCGGGCGATCGAGGAGACCGCGCACCTCGCGGCCTCGGGTGCCCCCGGGTCCGTGGCGATCCTCGTCATGGTCGCCGGCGGGATCCCGCAGGGATCGAGGGACATCGCGGGTGCCCGCTCCATGGTGCACGATGCCCTCGCCGAACTGGCCCCCGACGCCGAGGCGGCAGGTGTCACGCTCGCCCTGGAGCCACTCCACCCCATGTACGCCTCGGACCGCGCCGTCATCTCCACCCTCAAGCAGGCCCTCGACCTGGCCGCGCCCTTCTCCCCCGCGACCGTCGGCGTCGTGGTCGACACCTTCCATGTGTGGTGGGATCCCGAACTGTTCCCGCAGATCGAGCGGGCAGGAGCGGAGCGCCGGATCGCGAGCTACCAGGTGTGCGACTGGAAGACGCCCCTCGCGGCGGACGTCCTGCTGTCGCGCCACTACCCCGGGGACGGCGTCATCGATTTCGCCGGCATCACCCGGGCCGTGCAGGCCGCGGGCTACGCAGGCGACATCGAGGTGGAGCTCTTCAACCAGGACATCTGGGACACTCCCCCGGCCGAGGCCGTCGCGCGCACGGTCGAGGGCTTCGAAGCCTCCGTCTCCGCACACCTGGGCCACCTGAGCGGCGACCTACGCCGGTAGCATCGGCCTATGGAATCTACCGAGGTCGTCCGACGGTACTGGTCGTCGGTGTGGAGCAGGGACTGGAACGCGGTGGGCCAGGTGCTCGCGGAGGACGTGGAGGTGTTCTGGCCCGTGACACGCGAGGTCATCCGCGGCCGGGACAACATGGTGGCCGTGAACTCCGAGCATCCGAACGGGTGGAGCATCGACGTCCTCAACGTCTACGACACCGGTGACGTCGTCGTCTCCGAGGTCCAGGTACCGCAGGAGGACGTCGGGATCTTCCGGGTCGTGTCCATCTGGACCGTGGCCGACGGCGTCATCACCTCCGGCCGCGAGTACTGGACGCTGTACGGCGGCGAGGAGGGCAGGGACTGGCGGCGCAAGTACGTGAGCATCGGCGACCTGCCCTCCTGAGGACCGCGAGGACGGTGCAGGCACGCACCGCCGCACGACCGGTACTGGCAATAGTCCCGACCACACCATATGCTAAGCATGCTGATGATTTGGTCAGTGACCGTACCCACCCCAGACAAGGGAGGCATGATGAGCACGAAGGTCGAAGAAACCGTTGTAGTGAATCTTCCAGTGACGACCGTGTACAACCAGTGGACGCAGTTCGAGGAGTTCCCGCACTTCATGGGCGGCATCAAGCAGATCACCCAGCTCAGCGACGACCGTCTCGAGTGGGTCGCGGAGATCGGTGGCATCCGCCGGCAGTGGGAGGCGAGGGTCCTCGAGCAGGTGCCCGACCGTAAGGTCTCCTGGGCTGCCACGGAAGGTGCCACCAATGCCGGCACTGTCTCCTTCGAGGACCTCGGCGGCACCACGCGTGTGAACCTCACACTCGAGTACGAGCCCGAGGGCCTCGTCGAGAAGGTGGGCGACAAGCTCAACGTCGTGGAGAACCAGGCCAAGGCCGACCTGCACAGGTTCAAGGAATTCATCGAGTCGGAGAGCTACGCCACCGGCGCCTGGCGTGGGACGGTCGCCGGGCAGCCCGGGACCCCCACGGTCGATGACGCCGAGCAGTCACGCGGTGACAGCGGAAAGGCCGGCGTATCCGGCAAGGTCGCGGCGGGAGTCGGGGTAGCCGCGGCAGCTGCCGTGGCCGGCGTGGCCGCAGCGGCAGCGAGCAAGGGCAAGGAAGACGAGGAGGAGACCGTCGTGGAGACGGTCCCCGTCGTCGACGCCGCGCCCGTCGTCCCCGAGACCACCCCGGTGGTCGACGACGTGGACGTCATCGACGTCGACCCCGTCCCCGCAGCGGACGGCGTCCCGGGCACCGGAGTCCCCTCCGAGAGCCAGGGCCTCCGGGATGACACACTGGCCGACGGCGACCCGAGGGATCGTCGAGGCACTCTGTAGTCCCAGGACCCACGCAGGGGCCGGATTCCTTCGGGAGTCCGGCCCCTGCCCTGTTCCCGGGCGACCTTCTGGAGCCCGAGGTGGGAACCGGGGAATTACGTGGTTGGCAACGTAGTTGTGTCCTTCACCAACCCACCCCCATCCAGGAGAGCACCATGGACACCCCGACCCCCACCACGAACATTCCGAACACCACGAACACCACGACCGACGCGGACATCCTTCCCGCCGACCCGGCAGGCCGGCAGGGCCGGGCAGAAGCCACCATGAGGGCCCTCGTCCTCGACGGCTTCGGCACGGAGGACGGTTTCGTACCGAGGGATGCCCCCCTCCCCGTCCCGGGAACAGGCCAGGTCCGCATCCGCGTCCGCGCCATCGGCATCAACCCCCTCGAGACCAAGATCCGGAAGGGGTGGATGGCCGAGGTAATGCCGACGACCTTCCCCGCCATCCTCGGGAACGAACTCGCCGGCGTCGTCGACGCCGTGGGCGACGGCGTGCAGGGGATCGCCGTCGGGGACCGCGTCGCAGGATTCGCGGCGACCGGCTCCTATGCCGAATACGCGCTGAGCCGGGCCGACACCGTCGCCCGGGTGCCCGACGGTCTCAGCTTCGAGCATGCCGTCACCATCCCCACGGGTGCCGAGACCACCCGGCGCGCACTCGCTCCGCTGCGGATCACCAGGGGCGAGACCGTGGTCGTGAACGGCGCGGCGGGCGGCGTGGGAAGCATGGCGGTCCAACTGCTCGTCGCGGCGGGGGGTGAGGTGGGGCGGCCGG
>NZ_CP024915.1:2220828-2229257 GCF_002953615.1 Arthrobacter agilis
CTGGAGTCTCCAGCGGCGTGCTGGGTGGAGGGCGGCGCCGAGGATGCGGAGTTCTGCATGGGGTGGATGTTCCTTCCGCGGCCGCGGGCATGCAGGGATGCCGCGGCGATCGCGTGGGTGGAGGACTGGGACTGACATAAAACCCTGAACCGTGCGGAACCGGGAGTCAAATTCCGGCCTCCCGCGGAGGGTCCGTCCTGCAGCCGGCCGCACGCCCGAGGGTGCTTCGAGGCCGCGAGCGGCGACGGAGGCCTCAGGCGGGTACCTTCGTCTCCTCGACGACCGGGAGGTCGCGAAGGAGCCTGCGCGGTCGGGTCGCCTGCCATGCCAGCCACGTCGCGAGCGCGCCCAGGGCGAAGCCGGCGATCACGTCGACGAGGTAGTGCCACCCGAAGTAGACGGTGGCGAGGGCGGTGAGCAGGAGGTACGTCCAGAGGATCGCCCGCAGGACGACCGGCAGGCGGATCAGGTGCGCCACCAGGGCCGCGGTGAAGACCACGGAGACGTGGAGCGAGGCGAAGGCCGCGATGCCGTGGACCGACTGCGTGGCGTGCGGATCGGCGAGGACGCGCACCCGGCTCCGGTACAGGGATTCCCCGAGATCAGTGACTGCCGTGCGGGGCAGGTCCGTGAAGTGGGTCCGCTCGACGAAGATCGGGCCGAGGGAGGGAATCGCGTAGTAGCTCGCCGCACCGAGGATCCAGTTGAACGACAGCGCGGCGACGTACCACGCGCCCTGTGACAGCTGCCGGGACCAGACGAGGGCCGCAGCGACGGACATCGGGACGAAGATCAGGTAGGACACGTACACACTCGACAGGACATGCGCGCTGACCCCGGTCCCGAGGATCTGCTGCAGCACGTCGCCCGGGTGGTGCCCGCCCGTGAGCCATCGGTCGCTCGTCTGCAGGAGGGGATCCGCCACCCGATCGCGGACGAACGGCAGGAAGCTCTTCATGTTCCGGTACGAGACGTACGCGAGGTAGAACGTGAGCAGCCCCATGGCTGTCACCACGAGCCGTGACACGGGCCAGCGGCGATGGAACTCGATCGCCGCGACTCGATGCATGGTGCGGACGGAAGGTCGCCTCAGCAGCGTCCGTGGGGCGACGTCGGCGAGGACCATCAGCGCGAGGATCGCGGGGAGGCGGACATAGCTGGGACCCAGGAAGCCGTCCGGGTCGCGCAGGGGCAGCCCGAAGCCCACGGCCGTTCCGATGGTGAGGACGGTGAAGGAGGCCGCAACGGCCAACGGGACGCGAAAAAGCCCGGACGGGACCGACGCCGGCGTCGAGGGTTTCAGCATCATCAGATAGTACTAGCATCCCACAGCGCCGATCGTTGTGATTCTCACTGATTGCATGATTCCGTCCGATGCGTGCGACCAGCGCGACGCCGGCTGCTCTCCGGGCCCCGGCCCTCGCCAATCCGCGGGCCCTGACGTTACGCTAAGCGTGCTTATGAATGTGGGATGGGCAGTCATCCCTGTCTGTCATGTCACGGACCAACCGAAGGAGATGCCATGAGCACGAAGGTGGAAAAGCGGATTCTCGTCAACGTACCCCTCAGCGTGGCCTACAACCAGTGGACCCAGTTCGAGGAGTTCCCCCATTTCATGGGCGGCGTCAGATCCGTCACGCAGCTCGACGAGGAGCGCCTGAACTGGGTGGTGGAGATCGGCGGGATCCGCCGGCAGTGGGAAGCGAGGATCCTCGAGCAGGTGCCGGACGCCAGGGTGTCGTGGGCCGCGACCGAGGGCGCGACGAATGCCGGTTCGGTGTCGTTCGAGGACGTCGGGGGCGGGCAGACCCAGGTCCACCTGGTGCTCGAGTACGAGCCCGAGGGCCTGGTCGAGAAGATCGGCGACAAGCTCAACGTCGTGGAGAACCAGGCCGAGGGCGACCTGGAACGGTTCAAGGCGTTCATCGAGGACGAAGGCTATGCCACCGGAGCCTGGCGGGGATCGGTGGGCTCCGGCACGGTTGCCGGAGAGCCCGGTGTGGAGGCTGCCGCCGCGTCCCGTGGCGACAGCGGCAAGGCCGGGGTCTCCGGCAAGGTCGCAGCCGGTATCGGCCTGGCCGCTGCCGCAGCAGCAGCCGGTGTCGCCGCCGGGAAGAAGAGCCAGGCACCGACCGGGGACACCACGCCCGACGCCACCATCACGCCCGCGGACGGCGGCGCCGCGGAGGTGTACACCGGCGCGGACGACGGCCTCTCGCCCCACGGCGCGGAGACACTCGTTCCGGTCGATGATGGCGTCTCCACCGAGGGGTCGGGAACAGGAGCCGGTGAGCCCGGCAGGACCGCCGACGTCCTGGACGATCCGCTCCTCGACAAGAACCGGACGACGGGCGGGGCACTCTAGGTACCCGATCGGCAGGTACCCGATCGATACCGGGCCCGGTGCCCGGTCGGACCGCTGCCGGATGCCTCCCGAAGGTGTCCGGCAGCGGTCCGGCACCTTCTCTTCCCCTCCCCGCGCGCCCGCGACATACTGGCGGCATGACCATCCTCAGCACGCAGGAGATCCTCGACGCCGGCCTCGACGACTGGCGGAAGCTGCCGCAGGCCCTGCACGCCCGGTTCCTGACCGGGGACTTCACCACCGGCCTGGCCTTCGTCTCGGGAGTCGGTGAACTGGCGGAGGCGGCCGGCCACCATCCGGACATCGCCCTGGCCTACCCCCATGTCGATCTGACACTCGTCAGCCACGACGCCTCCGGCGTGACGGGACGCGATGTCGACCTCGCCCGGCGGATCAGCGACCTGGCGGGACGGCGGGGCATCAGTGCCGATCCGGCAGCGCCCACCGTCGTCGAACTCGCCCTCGACACCGCCGACCCGACGGCCATCGGCCCGTTCTGGGCCGCCCTGCTGACCGGCGATGCACACGCCGTGGCCGGGGACGACGTCGTCGACCCGACCGGGCGCGTGCCCCTGCTCTGGTTCCAGCACACCGGGGCGCACGAGACGCCGCGGCAGCGCTTCCACCTCGACGTCTGGGTGCCGCACGACGCGGCGGAAGCACGCATCGCCGCAGCGGTCGCCGCCGGGGGCACCGTGGTCGACGACGCCGCAGCGCCGTCGTTCACCGTCCTGGCAGATGCAGAGGGCAACCGGGCCTGCGTCTGCACGACGCTCGACCGCTGAACCGGCGGTCCGGGCGATGACCACGGCGGAGGACGGGACCGGCCGGGAGGCCGTGGACGTCCTCGTGGTCGGCGCGGGTCCCACCGGCCTGATGCTGGCGAACTGGCTGGTGACCCTGGGCCACGACGTCGCGCTGCTCGACGGCAAGGACGGCCCCACGCGTGAATCCAGGGCCCTGGGCGTCCATTCGCGGTCCATGGAGATCTACGACCAGCTCGGCGTCGTCGACCGCGTGCTCGCGGAGGCCGTCCGTGCCGAATCCCTGCGGCAGGGTTTCGAGCGCCGATCGTTCGCGCCCATCCCGCTGACAGGGCTGGGGCGCGGACTCACGCCCTACCCCGGGATGTACATCCTGGAGCAGAGCGCCAACGAGCGCATCCTCGCCGACAACCTCGGCGCGATCGGAGGGTCCGTCCGGTGGAAGCACCGGGTCTCGTCGCTGCAGCAGGTGGACGGCGGCGTCCTCGCCGTCGTCGACGGGCCCGGCGGCTCCTCGTCCCTCCGGGCGCGCTTCGCCGTCGGGTGCGACGGGGCGTCGTCGACCGTCCGCACCTCGACCGGTACGGCGTTCGAGGGCACCACCAGCAGGCAGACCTTCTACCTCGTGGATGCGCTCGGCGTCAGCGGACTCGCCCCCGCCTCCGTCAACATCCGGCAGGGTGCCGCCGAGTTCCTCCTCGCCTTCCCCATGCGGTCGCACGGCGGCAGGAACGGCCAGCGGCTCATCGGAGTCGCCGGCGACGACGCGGCCGCCATCACCGAGGCCTTCGCCCGGCGGCGGATGGCGGAGACGTTCGGGGTCACCTACGAGGACTCCCGCTGGTTCTCCACCTACCGCGTCCACCACAGGATCGCCGCGCGCTTCCGCATCGGCGCCGTGCTCCTCGCCGGCGATGCGGCCCACGTCCATTCCCCTGTCGGCGCGCAGGGCATGAACACGGGACTGCAGGACGCCCACAACCTCGCCTTCAAGCTCGACGACGTCATCTCCGGGCGCGCGCCCGCCACGCTCCTCGACCGCTACGAGACCGAGCGCCGACCCGTGGCCGTGCGTCTCCTGAAGACCACGGACCTCGTGTTCCGCGGCGTCACGTCCCGCTCGGCAGCGGTGGGGCTCGTGCGGAGGTACGCACCGCGGATCGTCCTGCCCCTCGGCGTGGCACTCCTCCCCCGCCTGCCGGTCGGACGGCGCCTCGTGGGCTACCTCGGCCAGATCCGCATCCACTACCGGATGGACGGAGGGAACCGGCCCGGACGACGGGACGCCGTCGTGGGGCGGCGCCTGCACTGGACCGGGTCGAACTTCGATGCGCTGCGCGCCGCTGCCTGGCAGCTGCACCTGTACGCGCCGGACGACACCGCGGTACGGCGGGCGCGCGCCGCCGCGGAGGACCTCGACCTGCCCCTCCACGTCTTCCCCACGGTCGGGGCGACCCCGCTCAGGCCCGGCATGCTCTACCTCGTGCGTCCGGACGGATTCGTGGCCGCGGCAGCGCGGCCGGACGATGCCGCCGGGGCCTTCGGCGCACCCGGCGGATTTCCCCCTGCACGACCCCACGACAGGAGACGGCCATGACGGACGCCATCGACACCAATGCACACCCCTCGGGTACCGGCTGCAAGGAATGCGGGGACTCGGGCGGCTGGTGGGTCCACCTCCGCCGCTGCGCCGCCTGCGGGCATGTGGGCTGCTGTGACAGCTCACCCGGCCGGCACGCCTCCGCGCATGCCGCCGACACCCTGCATCCGGTGGTCATGTCCTTCGAACCGGGCGAGGACTGGTTCTGGGACTACCGCGTCCAGGAGTTCGTCGAGGGCCGCCCGCTCGCCGCGCCGACCAGCCACCCCTCGGACCAGCCGGTGCCCGGACCGGCAGGGCGTGTGCCCGAGGACTGGCGGGCCCGCATCTCCTGACATCCTGCGGGAGCGGGACGCCGCCATGGTCGACCGACGTCCCGGCGGGGGGGTCCTCCGCCGAAGCCCCGACGCGGGCCTGGGACGTCCGGTCAGGCGGCGCTCGCCCGGGGGAAGACACCGTCGAGGTACGCGCCGAGGAGCCGTGGGCTGAAGGGCTTGGCCATGAAGTGGTTCGACCCTGCGGCCAGGCACTGTTCCTCCGTGAGCTGTGGAGGCCGCGCGGAGATCGTGAGGATGTGGGCGTCCGAGCCGACCCTGAGGTGGGCGCAGACATCGATGCCGTCCGAGTCCGGGAGGTTCAGATCGAGTGTGACGAGCTGCGGGTCGACGGTCTCCACGAGGCGCTCCCCCTCGGCGCCGGTCACGGCCTCGTGCACCGTGAAACCCCGTGAGGACAGGACGATCACGAGGAGCTGGCGGATGTCGGCGTCGTCCTCGATGACCACGGCGTTCCGCTGCTCGTCCATTCCACCACCCTGCACTGTCGTGTCGACCCGTCGATATGAAGCAACCTTACCTTCCGGTACCGAAGCATCGCCACCGGGGCCTCCGGGTGCCGGAGGTATCGGTCCGGCGGGACGACCGGACACCGGGCAGCCCGTCCCGGCTGCTCAGGAAGCGTCGTCGTCCCGTTCGACGGGTGCGTCGGGTGAGCGGCGGGACCCGGGGTGCGCCGGGTCCCCCGCGGCATGCGCCACGACGTCGTCGAGCTCGTCGAGGGTGAGGAGGTCGCGCCGGAGGTGCCGCGTGCGGTAGCCCGCCCGGCCGACCATGTGCGCGGACACCGGGCTCGTGAGCAGCTGGAACACCCAGCACAGCACCAGGAGCGGGACCAGGGCCCAGCTCCGGGAGTCGACCGCGAGCGCCAGGAGGAAGAGCAGGAGACCGAGGACCTGCGGCTTGGTGGCTGCGTGCATCCGCGAGAGCAGGTCCGGGAAGCGCACGAGGCCGATTCCCGCGGCCAGGGACATGAGGGCTCCGCCGATCAGGAGGACGGACACGACGACGTCGACCATGGCGCTACTTCCTGTCCGTGACGAACCGCGCCACCGTGACGGACCCGATGAACCCGATCAGCGAGACCGCGACGAGCAGGACCAGGTTGTCGAGATGCTGGTTCACCACCATGTTCAGCACCAGTGCCGCGCCGATGATCGCGACGATCACGTCGAGGGCGAGGACCCGGTCGAGGATCGACGGACCGCGGACCGCCCGGTACACGGCCAGGACGGCCGCGACGGAGAGTATTCCGCCGACAACATATATGACCGCCGTCATCGCTGTGCCTCCTCGGACCGGAGCGCGGCGAGATCGGCCCGGCTCCCCATGATGCGGATGAGCCATGCCTCCGTCGCGAGGACCTCGGCGCTCGCACCGCCTCCGCATGCTCTTCCGTCTCGACGTCGAGGCAGTGCAGGTAGAGCGTCGAGGTGGAGCGGTCCACCTCGAGGACGAGGGACCCGGGGATGAGCGAGATCGCGTGACCTGTCGCCGTGACGAGGAAGTCCGAGTGGCTCCGGAGCTCCACGGCCACGACCGCATTCCGGAGGGACGGCCCCTTGCTGATGGCGAGCCAGAACACCTGCACGCTCGCGGACACGAGCTGGAGGAGGAACCGGCCGATGAACGGCAGGAGCCAGAGCACGTTGAAGCGGCCCGTCAGCTCCACCGGGGGCAGGTAGAAGAAGTTGACGATCCCGTACGCGATGATCGCCCCGAAGACGAGGTTCCCGGGACCGAAGTCCTGCCAGAGCGCCCCCCAGACGAGGACGAGCCAGACGACGAGCGGGAGTTCGGTGATGAGGGGGATGCGCTGGCGGCTCATCCGTCCGCCCCCGGCCCGAGGACGGCCTCGATGTAGGGTGTGCGCTCGAGCATCTCGGAGGCCGCGTCGTCGCTGAGCGTGAACAGCGGCCCTGCCAGGAACGTGAGGGCGAGCCCGAGTGCCACGAGCCCGATCGTGGGACCGGTCATGGTGCCCGGGAGCAGCGTCACGGGGTCCTTGCCCGCGAACCGTCCCGTGTCCTCGCCCGTCACATGGCGGGAGGTACCCACGCTGGAGCCGTCGGCCTTGCTGGCGAGCAGGATCGGATCCGGGTCCTCCGCGTCCGCCGGGCTGCGCCAGAACGCCCTGTTCCAGACCCGCGCCATGACCAGGAGCGTCAGCAGGCTGGTGAGCACTCCGCCGGCCACCAGCACGTACGCCAGGGGCGTCCCGAGGGCCACTCCCGCCTGGATGAGTCCGAGCTTGCCGAGGAAACCGGAGAACGGCGGGATGCCGGCGAGGTTCATGGCCGGGAGGAAGAAGAGGATCCCGAGGAGCGGTGACAGCTTCGCCAGCCCGCCGAGCCGGTCCATGTTGGCCGTCCCGCCCCGGCGCTCGATCAGGCCCGTGACGAGGAAGAGGCTCGTCTGCACCGTGATGTGGTGCGCCACGTAGTAGACCGCCGCTCCGAGGCCCACCCGCGTCGAGATGGCGAGCCCGAAGACCATGTACCCGATGTGGCTGACGAGCGTGAAGGACAGGAGCCTCTTGATCTCCGCCTGGGCCAGCGCTCCGAGGATCCCCACCACCATGGTCAGCAGCGCGACCACCATCAGGAGGGAGTTGATGCGGTCGCCCGGGAAGAGCAGGGTCTCGACGCGGACCATGGCATAGACGCCCACCTTGGTCAGCAGGCCGGCGAACACGGCGGTCACGGGTGCCGGCGCTGTGGGGTAGGAGTCCGGGAGCCAGAAGGAGAGCGGGAAGACCGCGGCCTTGATGCCGAACGCCACGAGCAGCATGAGGTGGAGCACCATCTGCGTCGCCGGGTCCACGGTCTCCAGTTTCACGGCGAGGTCCGCCATGGTGATCGTGCCGGTCGCCCCGTAGATCATCGCGATGGCGATCAGGAAGAGCATCGATGACACCACGCTGACGACGACGTACGTCACCCCTGCGCGGATGCGCGGTGCCGTGCCGCCCAGGGTCATCAGGACGTAGCTCGCGGTGAGGAGGATCTCGAACCCCACGTACAGGTTGAAGAGGTCACCGGTGAGGAACGCGTTGGACACCCCGGCCACGAGGATCAGGTAGGTGGGGTGGAAGATCGACACCGGTCCGTCCTCGTCGCCGTCGGACATCCCCTGGCCCGTGGCGTAGATGAGCACCGAGAGACTGACGGCGGACGACACCACGAGCATCAGGGCGGAGAACTGGTCCACCACGAGCACGATGCCGAAGGGTGGCTCCCACCCGCCGAGCCTCACGGCGTGCGTCCCCTCCGCGGGCGCGGCGAGGAGCATCACGACCTCGATGAACAGGGTGACGCTGAGCGTCGTGATGCTCACGGCCCGCTGGCCGCGGGAGTGCCGGATGA
>NZ_CP024915.1:2229488-2244052 GCF_002953615.1 Arthrobacter agilis
TCCGGATGGAAGCTCGTGGCCAGCAGGTTCCCTGAACGCACTGCGACAATTCTAGCGACCGGCTCCAACTCGGACGCCCCGCCGGCACCGTCGTCCCCCGCCGCCCCGCCCGGGCTGGTGGACGTGCCGGCGGCCGGGCCCGGCTGTGGAGCCTGCCCGGCGGGCACCTGCGCGAGCACCTCGACGCCGTCGCCCACCTTCTCCACCCACGGCGCGCGGATGAAGACGGCCCGCACGGGGTCGCCTCCCGCAGCACTGCCGGTCGTTGCGAGGCCCGCAAAGGCGAGGTCGGTCTCGAAGGACTCCCGCTGGCGGCCGAAGGCGTTGCGCCGCACCACCATGTCGAGCCCGCCGAGCGTCTGCTGCGGATTGCCGAGCCGGTCCACCGATGGATCGGCGATGACGTCGGACAGCAGGATCATGCCGGCGCACGAGCCGTAGACGGGCAGGCCGCCGGCGATGAGGTCCCGCAGCGGGTCCGCCAGGCCGAAGGTGCGGGTGAGCTTGTCCATCGTCGTGGACTCGCCGCCGGGGATGATCAGGCCGTCGATCGCTGCGAGTTCCGAGGGTCGCCGGACGGGCACGGCGCGCCCGCCCAGCGAGGTGATGGTCGCGATGTGCTCGCGCACGTCACCCTGGACCGCGAGCACTCCGACGACGACGTCCGCGCGGACCGTCGTCGTACCGGCGGCAGCGCGGACCGTGGCGTGGTCGGAGGCGGCGGACGGAGCGGCGCCCGACGTGGGCAGGGGGGCCGAGAAGGACGGGGAGGTCATCCCTCAATTCTAGGTCGCCGGCACCGTCCTGCCGCCGCCGGAGGGCCGGCGTGAGCAGCGCCTCCCCGCCGCGTCCCGGGAAGACGGGCCGGCCTGCGATAATTTGTAGCCATGAATCCCCTTCCAGTCCTCGTGGGCAAGGCTGTGCGCGTCGCTTCGCGCCTGCGCGGCGGCGGCTCCGCGTTCCCCGGCCTCGTGGTCGAGCGCCTCGACCCCGGCTTCATGGGCCGGGCGCTCTCCGACCTCCCCCACGGCGTCGTCGTCGTGAGCGGGACGAACGGCAAGACCACCACCACCAAGATGGTCGTCGAGCTGCTCGAGGGCCAGGGCCTGAGCGTCTTCACCAACCGGACGGGCAGCAACTTCACCCGCGGCGTCGCCGCCGCGCTGCTCGGCGAGGTCGACTGGCGTGGACGCCTGAAGGCCGACGTCGCCGTGCTCGAGCTCGACGAGGCGCACGCCGTGCACTTCGTGAAGCTCGTCCCACCCCGGCACTCGCTGCTCCTGAACGTCCTCCGCGACCAGCTCGACCGCTTCGGCGAGATCGATGCCACGACACGCCTGCTCGAGCGCATCGCCCTTGCCACCACGGGGACCGTCGTCCTCAACCGTGAGGACCCCCGCGTCGCGGGCCTCGCCTCGTCCGTACCGGCCACCGAGGTCGTCTACTTCGGCCTCGACGCGTCGCTGAGGAGCACCTTTCCCAACGACGACGAACTGCGCGGTGCCGAGGGCACCGCGCCGGCGTCGGCCCTGCCCGCGGACGTGGTGCTGCGCTCGGTGGACGGGAACTCGGCGGAATTCGAGGTCGCCGGTTCGACCACCCGGACCGACCTCCGCCTCCGCGGCGTGTACAACATCTTCAACGCTGCGGCGGCCCTCGCGGCGGCCCGGGCGGTCCTGGGCGGGACGGCCGACACCGCGAAACTGTTCTCGTCGCTGGCCGCTGTCGAACCCGCCTTCGGTCGCGGGGAGAGCCTCGTGGTCGACGGGCAGGCGCTCGAACTGGTACTCGTCAAGAACCCGAGCGGTTTCCGGCTGGGGCTGAAGTCCTTCGACCCCGCCGGCTGCGCGACCATGATCGCCATCAACGACAACTACGCCGACGGCCGCGACATGTCCTGGCTGTGGGACGTCGACTTCGACTCCCTGGGCCTCGGCGGCGTGGACGTCGTCAGCGGCGTCCGCGCCTACGACATGGCGCTCCGGCTCAAGTACGACGACGTCCGAGTCGGCGCCGTCGAGCCCGACATCACCGACGCGCTCAGGGAGTTCGTCCGGATGTCGGCAGGGCGCCCGAAGCGCATCTTCTGCACCTACACCGCCATGCTCGCGGTCCGCCGCGAACTGTCCAAAATCACGAAGGTCGAGGAGGTTTCCTGATGAGTGACGCCCCATCCGCAAGCTCGCTGACGGAGGCCCCTGCCGATCCGTCGAAGGGCTCCCTGCGCATCCTGCAGCTGTACCCGCGGGAGATGAACATCTACGGCGACTACGGGAACGTCCTCGTCCTCAAGCAGCGCCTCGCGTGGCGAGGCTACGGGGCCGAGATCCTCGAGCACAACGCCGGGGACGCCTTCCCGAAGGACGTCGACATCATCGTCGGCGGCGGCGGCCAGGACAGCGGGCAGGTCGTGATCCAGGACGATCTGCAGGCCATCGCCCCCCGCCTGCGGGAGCTGGCCGAGGACGGCACCCCGATGCTCCTCATCTGCGGCCTCTACCAGCTCTTCGGCAACGTCTTCCGCACGCACGACGGCACCGTCATCCCCGGCATCGGCGTCCTCGACCTGGAGACACGCGGCGGGACCGAACGGTTGATCGGCAACGTCGTCGCGCGGAGCGACGAGTTCGGGGAGATCCACGGCTACGAGAACCACAGCGGGCAGACCTTCCTCGGGAGCGGACTGAGGCCCCTGGCGACAGTGGTCAAGGGGGCGGGCAACAATGCGGAGGAGAACCACGAGGGCGCCCGCCATCGGAACATCGTGGCGAGCTACCTCCACGGTTCCCTGCTGCCGAAGAATCCCGCGATCGCCGACTTCCTGCTGCGCACCGCCGCGGAACGCCGGTTCGGCTCGTTCCAGGACGACGGCGTCGACGACTCCCTGGCCGAGCTCGCCCGGCAGCACGCCGGCGCGAGACCGCGGTAGCCGGGACAGCATCCCGGCGGGCCCGTCAAGGCCCCGGGCCGACCGGGAAGCCCGGCGCGTGGTGCCGGTAACGTTCGGTGCGACGGGCCCGGTCAGGGCCCGCGAGCCGTCGGACCGCCGCACGCGGTCCGCGAAAGGAGCGCCATGGCACAGGGAATTGCAGCAGTCTGGGTACCCGTCGAGGACATGGACAGGGCCGTCGCCTTCTACCGCGACACCCTCGGTCTCAGCGTGACGATGCAGGACACCGACTGGACGGAGATCGACGCCGGTGGACTGACCGTCGGTCTCAACGCCCGGGAGAACACCCACGGCGGATCGGGCGGTGGCGCCGTCATCAGCTTCTCGCCCGAGGGTTCCATCGAGGACGAGGTGCAGCGCATCGCCGCGCGCGGTGGCGCGTCGATCGAAGGGGAGATCAGCGAGTACCCCTGGGGCCGGATCCTGCCGTTCAAGGACAGCGAGGGCAACGACCTCCAGTTGTACAGCCCGCCGGCCTGACCGGCGAGCGGACCGGCGAGGTCCCGGAGGTGCGGGGAAGGGTCCGGTGCGTCGCCCGGGCGGAGGGCCGAGGACCTACGAGGGGAGCCAGTCCCCGCGGTTCCGGATCTCCTGCACGGCCCAGCTGTTGCCGTCCGGGTCCGAGAAGTAGATGAAGGCGGACGCGTCACCCTCACCCATCCGGGTGACGGGATCGACGGCGACGCCGCGCTCCAGCAGTTCCGCGCGGGCCAGTTCGACGTCACGCACCACGAGCTGCAGGCCGGAGACGGGTGGGCCGGCATCGGACCCCATGCCCTCGGTCAGGACCACCGAACACGAGGATCCCCGGGGCGTGAGCTGGACGATCCTGACGCCCGGCGCAGGCTTCACGTCGTGATCCAGGACGAAGCCGACCCGGTCGCGGTAGAACGCGAGCGAGCGGTCGAGGTCGACGCTCGGGAGCACGACGACTTCCAGTTTCCATTCCAGTGCTGTTTCCGACATAGGCGAACACTACAGGCACTCCTGCCCGGCGTCCCGGCGTCCCGGAGCGGTTCCCGGGACGCCCTGCCGTCCCGGCCGTCCTCGCCGTCCCGGTCCCCATCGCTCTCGGCTGGTGCCGGTCACCTGCCGTCCCAGGACCGGTCGGGGCACGAACGACACCACCGCCCGACGGCGCGTCCAGCCGCCTGCCGGCCGACCCGCAGGAACGCGCCGGATATCAGGTGTGCGGTCGTTCGCGTCCGGCCGACTTGTGGCCGGCGATGGCGGCGCGAAGGTCTCCCTCTTCGTGGCCGCCCTTCTTCCTGCTCGAGGGCAGCAGTCCCAGCAGGGGGTGCACGACGACGAGGACCAGGGCACCCCAGGCCAGTCCGAGGACGGCCGAGCAGAGGGTGTTCACCAGCCATGCAAGGAGACCGCCGACCACGGGGACACCGACGAACGGGTGCTCGAGCACGTGGACCAGGTCGTACGGCGCATGCCAGCCGAGGTCGTAGGCGCCCTGCAGCATGATGTGCCCGCCCACCCACAGCATCGCGACCGTCCCGACGAGGGTGATCGCCGCCAGCACTCCGGGCATGCCCTTCACGAGCATCCGGCCGAGGCGCTGCGAGCCCTCCGAGTCCTTCGTGGTCAGGTGCAGGCCGATGTCGTCCATCTTGACGATCAGCGCCACCGCGCCGTACACGAGCACCGTGATGGCGAGCGCGACGACGATCAGGATGAGCGCCCGGGCCACCAGGGACTCGTCGGACACCTCGTTCATCGAGATGACCATGATCTCGCAGGAGAGGATGAAGTCGGTGGTGATGGCGCCCTTGGTGACCCTGGCCTCCGCCTCCGGCCCCCGCTCCACCGCCGGCGCCTGCTTGGACTCGTGGTGGCCGCGGATCTTGTGCCAGACCTTCTCCGCGCCCTCGTAGCAGAGGTAGGTGCCGCCGAGCATGAGGATGAACGGGATGATGCCCGGGATGAACGCACTGACGAGCAGCAGGGCGGGCAGGATGATCAGCAGCTTGTTCCGCAGCGAGCCCCAGAAGATCCGCTTGATCATCGGCAGCTCGCGGGAGGGATCGGCACCGGAGACGTACTGCGGGGTGACGGCGGCGTCGTCGATCACCACGCCGGCGGCCTTCGCCCCCGCTTTGGCGGCGCCGGCGGCGACATCGTCCACCGAGGCGGCCGCGATGCGGGCGAGGGCTGCGACGTCGTCCAGCAGGGCGACGAGACCCCCGCTCACAGTGCGCGTCCGCTCTGCTCGCGGGCGGGCTGCTGGGCAGGGCTGCTGCGGTCGAGGCACGGATTCGGCATGTTCGGAGTATATGGGAGCGCCGGCCGGTGGGCCGCGTGGCGCGGTCGCAGGACCGGCGGCAGCGTCCGGGCGGCAGCGTCCGGGCGGCAGCGTCCGGGCGGCAGCGTCCGGGCGGCGAAGATGAAGAAGTCCTCATGCAGTCTTCACGACGACCTCACCTGCGTGCGCCAGAGTAGGTACGGCGACGGGGACTCCGACGCCGGCGGCCCGGTACCGTCCCGATCCGCCCCGTTCCGACCCATCCGCACGACCACAAGGAGAACCCCATGGCTCTTGGCCCCCGCATCCTCGCTGCAGCAGGGCTGCTCGCGGTGCCGGCACTCCTCGCGGTCGGGAGCCAGGAACTGAGCCGCCCCGCCGACATCCCTTCCGTGGATCCGCAGACCGTCGTCGTGGAGCTCGCTCCGACCGGTGGGAAGGACACCCGGACGACCGGAACCGGGGCCGATGAGCCCTCAGGGTCCGTACCGGCCCCGGAACCGCCGGCCGCACCGTCGCCCTCTGCCAGCCCGGCCCCCACGCTCCAGTCCGCACCCGAGCCTGCCCCTGTCCCCGCACCAGCAGCCCCACCGGCGCCGGCACCCGTACCCGCCGTCCCACCGGCACCTCCACCTGCGTCGGGCCAGGGCACCCCCGGCCTGGTGGAGCGCGAGGTGTTCGACGACGACGGGGAGGACGAAGGACCCGACGGGATCGACGACGACGCCACGAGCCAGGACGGCCAGGACTGATGGGGCTGCAACCACTTCCTCCGGGCTCGAGGCCCGCCGCGGGATCAGCGACCGCGGGGCGGACGATCCGGCCCGTGGGTGGCTCGTCCGTCTCCGCACGATGGCGCATCGTGGGCTGGATCGTGCTCACCACGGCCCTGGCCCTCCTGGCGCTGCTCGTCACCGTCCGCTCCCTGCTGATCGCCGGCGTCGATCGGGATGCCAACGACGACGTCGTCCAGGAAGCGCAGGAGTTCACCACCTTCGCGGCGGAGGCCGTGGATCCACTCACGGCCCAGCCGTACTCGTCGGTCAGCGAGCTGCTGGAACGCTATTTGTCCCGCCAGAACGCCTCCGCCGGCGAGGTGATCCTCGGAGTGACCGGGGGCGAGGTGCTGTACCTGGGGTCCGATGGACGCGGCAACAACGACGAATACCGGCTGCCCTCCGACACGGCGCTGCTGGAGGAGCTGCGGACGGACCCGGCCGCGTCCGGCGTACGCGAGACGGCGGCGGGGCCCATGCGGTGGGGGAAGGTCGAGGTACAGGCCGGCACCGAGTCCGGGACACTCGTAGTCGCCGCATTCCCGCGTGGAGGGTACGAGCAGGTGCAGGAGACCGTGACCGTGATCTTCTTCGTCGCGCTCGGCGGTCTGCTGTTCACCGCCGGGATCGCGTGGCTGGTGGCAGGCCAGATCCTGCGGCCCGTCCGGGACGTGAGGCGCGTAGCCACCGAGATCACCGAGTCCGATCTCACCGCACGCGTGCCGGTCCAGGGCCGCGACGACGTCGCCGCGCTCGCGGTCACGTTCAACGACATGCTGGATCGCCTCGAGCAGGCGTACGTCACGCAGCGACGCTTCATCGACGACGCCAGCCACGAACTGAGGACGCCGATCACCGTGATCCGCGGGCACCTGGAACTGATCGACGACGACCCGGCGGGTCGTGCGGCCACCCTGACCCTCGTGGACGGCGAGCTGTCCCGGATGGCGAGGATCGTCTCCGACCTCCTCCTGCTGGTCAAGGCAGAGCGCCCCGACTTCGTCCAGCCCGCCCCGACCGACGTCGCCGAGCTGATGCTCGACCTCGAAGCGAAGATGCAGGCACTCGGCGACCGGCGATGGCTCCTCATGGAGGTCGCCGAAGGGACGGTCGCGCTGGACGGCCAGCGCGTCACCCAGGCGGTGCTCCAGCTGGGAGCCAATGCAGTGCAGTACACCCCCGACGGCACCGACATCAGCCTCGGTTCCGCGTTCGAAGGTGCCGGTACCGACCGGCGGCTGCGTATCTGGGTGAAGGACTCCGGCCCCGGCGTGACCGAGGACGAGGCCGCGGTGATCTTCGAACGCTTCGAGCACGGTTCGGCGAACGCGCTGCCGGCCGACAGGCTGCGGACCGGCGGAGCGCGCGGCGGTGCGGGACTGGGGCTGTCCATCGTGCGGGCCATCGCGGACGGGCACGACGGCTCCGCCTGGGTGCGCAGCGAACCGGGCCGCGGTGCCACGTTCGGGCTCCTCCTGCCGGCACCCGCGAGGCTCCGGGTCGATCCTGCGTCGGGACCGCCCCTCCAGCCGCCGGGGACCATCCTCCCGGGCAGGGGCACGACGACCGGCCGGCAGACCACAGGGAACAAGCCGTCGACCATCTCCCAGCCCGCTCCGCCCCAGCGGGCCATCCTACGACCGACACCGCAGGAGACACCATGAGCCGCATCCTGATCGCCGAGGACGACCCCCGCGTCGCCTCCTTCATCCAGAAGGGCCTGCACGCGGCCGGCTACTCCACGGAACATGCCGCGGACGGCGAAACGGCGCTCTTCCTCGCCCGTGCCGCCGGTTTCGACCTCATCATCCTCGACATCGGACTCCCCCTGATGGACGGGTTCGAGGTCCTCGCCCAGATCAGGGGGGAGGGCGTGCCGACACCCGTGATCGTCCTGACCGCGAGGGACAGCGTCCCGGACACGGTGGCGGGGCTCGAGGGCGGCGCCGACGACTACGTCACGAAACCGTTCCACGTCGCGGAACTCCTCGCGCGTATCCGCCTGCGCCTCACGGACCGGGCACCCATGACAGCCGGCACCGTCATCGAGCATCAGGGCCTGTCGCTGGACCTCCACTCCAGGCGGGCACGCATCGGGGACGACGCCGTCGAGCTGACGTCGCGCGAATTCGCGATCCTGGAGGTCTTCCTGAGGCACCCCGACCGCGTCATCTCCCGCGAGCAGCTCCTCAACCAGGTGTGGGGCTACGGATTCGATCCGGGCTCGAACGTCGTCGACGTCTACGTCCGTGCCCTGCGCCGGAAGATCGGCGCAGAGCGGATCGAGACGATCCGCGGAGCAGGATACCGGCTGCCATGACCCTGATCGAGCACTCCACCACGCCGCCACGGACGGCGAAGGCTCCCGGCACCGCGCCCGTCGCCGATGCCGGCGCACGGGCCGCAGCACGACGCTCCCTCGTCATCCGGTCGGTGGCCGCCACCGTCGGACTCACGATCGCCGCCGCCGTCGTCCTCGCCGCCCGGCAACCCGACGCAGGCCTGTCCCCGCAGGGCGCGGTCACGCTCATGGTCTTCGTGCTGGCGGTGTGGCTCTGGATCTTCACCTCGATCGACGACACGTACATCGCGCTCGGCGCGGCGACGGTCCTGGTCCTCACCGGGACGATGGAGACCGGGGAGCTCTTCTCCACCCTGGGCGAGGAGACCATCTGGCTGCTCCTCGCCGCGTTCGTCATCGCCGCAGGTGTCCGCGCCTCGGGACTGGCCAACCGCGGGGCAGCGTTCATCATCACGGGCGCGACGACACCGCGGCAACTCGCACACCTGACGACCCTCGCCCTCGTCGTCACCACCTTCGCCGTCCCCTCGACGTCCGGGCGCGCCGCGCTGGCCCTGCCGGTGTTCCTGGCACTGAGGCAGGCACTCGCCGGCCGCGTCGCGCTCATCAAAGCCCTGGCGATCCTCTTCCCGTCGGTGATCCTCCTCTCCGCGGTCGGGTCCTTCCTCGGGGCCGGCGCCCACCTCATCACCAGCCAGATCCTCGAGACCGCGACGGGCAGCAGTTTCGACTTCGCCACGTGGCTCCTTCTCGGCCTGCCCCTCGCCCTGGTCGCATCCCACCTCTGCGCCGAGATCGTGCTGCGCATGTTCACCACCGCCGCCGAGCGCGGCGAACACCTGCGGATCCATGTCGCCGCCCTCGAAGAGCACTCCGACACCCCCGTCACCGGTCCGCTGACCGTCGCCGAGTCGCGTGCCGCGCTCCTGCTGGGCGCCGTCGTCGTCCTGTGGTGCACCGAGCCGCTGCACGGGCTCCATCCCGCCCTCGTCGCGCTGATCGGCGCCCTCGTCGCGGCGTCGCCGAGCTACGGCTCGGTGGACCTCGCCAAGGGACTGAAATCCGTGCCGTGGTCCCTGCTGCTCTTCATGGCCGCGACGCTGGCTCTCGGCAACGCCCTCGTCTCCACCGGAGCGGCCGACTGGCTGGCGAGCGGTGTGCTGGGGCCCATCCGTTCGCTGGGAGCGGCAGCGGCCCCCCTCTTCGTGGTGCTCGTGGTGCTCCTCTCCACCGTCGCCCACCTCGTCATCCAGAGCAGGTCGGCGCGGTCGGCCGTCCTGATCCCCGTCGTCATCGCCCTCTCCCCGGCCGTCGGGGTGGAACCCATGGCAGCGGCGTTCGCCTCGACGGCGGCTGCGGGTTTCTGCCACACCCTCACGAGTTCCGCGAAGCCCGTGGCGATGTTCGCCGCGGCGGACGGCGTCGAGACCTACACGCCGAAGGACCTCCTCCGGCTGTCATCGCTCCTGGCGCCCGTCAACGTGGCCCTGGTGCTGATCTTCAGCTTCCTGGTCTGGCCGCTCCTCGGCCTGCCGCTCTTCCCCTGACGACCCGTTCCATCGCCCGTCCCTACCCGAAGGAGAACCACCATGGCAGTCCCCCAGCGCATCCTCATCGCACCCAGCGGCTTCAAGGAGTCCCTCGACGCGGAGACGGTGGCGCGGTCCATCGCCGCGGGCGTCCGCCGGGTCCTCCCGGGGGTGCAGATCACTGCCGTGCCGATCGCGGACGGCGGCGAAGGGACGGCCGCGACCCTCGCGGCTGCGACGGACGGCGTCCTCGTGCCGGTGAACGTCACAGGACCGGTCGGCGCGCCGGTCGAATCGCACTATGCGAGGCTCGGCGGAAGCGCCACCGGCACGGCCGTCGTCGAGATGGCCGCCGCCGCCGGGCTCCGCCTCGTGCCGCGAAAACTCCGCGACCCCGGAGCCACGACCACCTACGGCGTGGGTGAGCTGATCCGCGCGGCGCTCGACGAGGGCATCCGCACCATCGTGGTGGGGTGTGGGGACTCCGGGACGAGCGACGGAGGCGCCGGGGCGCTCCAGGCGCTCGGTGCGCGCGTCCTCGACGGGAAGGGGCGGGACCTCCCCTTCGGCGGCTCCGCCCTGATCGACGCGGAGCGGCTCGACCTCTCCGGCCTGCATCCCGCCGTCCACGAGGCGACGATCGTCCTGGCCTGCAACCAGCACAACGTGCTGTGCGGCAAGACCGGCGTCGCCCGCGTGTTCGGACCGCAGAAGGGAGCATCGCCCCGGCAGGTCGAGGAACTCGCGAAGGCCATGCGCCAGTGGGCGAGGGTCCTCGAACGTGACGGGCTCGCCGCCGGGACGGACTACCGGACCGGCCCGGGGACGGGGGCGTCCGGCGGCCTCGGTGCCGGGCTCGCCGCCGTCGGCGCCCGGCTGGTGCCACGCTTCGAGGCCCTGATCGACAGCGGTCTCGCCGGACTCGACCTCGACGCGCTCATGCGCGGGGCGGACCTCGTCATCACGGCCGAGGGCGCCATCGACTTCCAGACACCGAACGGAAAGGTACCCGCCGTCGTCGCGCGCAGGGCCCAGCTCGCCGGCGTACCCGTCCTGGCACTGGCGGGCTCCCTCGGGAAGGGCGCCCCGGACGTGCACGACATCGGCATCGACGCGATCGCCTCCATCATGACCATCCCGATGAACCTGGCGGATGCCGTCGCGAACGGCGAGCAACTGCTCATCGAGGCCACCGAGCGGACCATGCGGTTGCTCCTGCTCGGCGCCGCCGTGTCATCGTCCATCGACTCCCGGTACCGCGAGCTCCGGCCCATCTGACGCAGTACGGCGGCACGCGGACGGAGTGCGGACGAGCCCGCAGGTAGTGCACGGATGAGCGACGACGTGCAAAAGTTAGTTCCCATGAGCAACCCTTTCCTCGCGCCAAGCACCCTCGACTACCAGCTGCCGCCGTTCGCCGACATCCGGGACGAGCACTACCTGCCGGCCTTCGACGCGGGTTTCGCCGAACACCTCGCCGAGATCGACGCCATCACGGACACCGCCGAACCACCCACGTTCGAGAACACCGTGCTGCGGCTCGAACAGGCGGGCAGCACCCTGGACCGCGTCTCGCGCGTGTTCTTCAGCAACTCCGTCAGCCATGCGACGGACGCGATCCAGGGCCTCGAGCAGCAGGTCGCCCCCCGCCTCGCGGAGCACGAGGACAACATCAAGCTCAATCGCGCACTGTTCGAACGCCTCCGTCAGGTGCCGCTCGACGGCCTGGACGACGAGTCCACGCGCCTCGTCCAGGAGTACGTCCGCAGCTTCGTGCGGGCGGGAGCCGAACTCGACGACGATGCGCAGGCGACGCTCCGCCGGCTCAACTCCGATCTCTCGGCCCTCAGCACCGAGTTCTCGCAGAAACTGCTGAAGGACACCAACGACTCCGCCCTGCTGCTCGACTCCGCCGACGACCTCGACGGACTGTCCGCGGACGCGATCTCGGCTGCGGCCACGGCGGCGACCGACGCGGGCCACGACGGCAGGTACCTCCTGACACTGATCCTCCCGACGGCGCAGCCGGCCCTCGAGTCACTCACCGACCGGGAGGTCCGCCGTCGCCTGCACGAGGCCGCCGTCGACCGCGGCGCACGCGGCAACGACGCCGACACCCTCGCAATCGCCACCCGCATGGCGACCCTGCGCGCCGAGCGCGCAGCCCTGCTCGGCTTCGACACGCACGCCTCGGCAGCGACCGACAACCAGACCGCCCCGTCGCTGGACGCGATCATGGACCGGATGCGCGAACTCGCGGCCCCCGCCGTGCGCAATGCCCGGGCCGAAGCCGCAGAGCTGGAGGCCGAGGCCGGCCATCCGATCGAACCGTGGGACTGGGCCTACTACGCCTCGAAGGTCCGGAAGGCGAAGTTCGACGTCGACCTGGACGCCCTCCGCCCCTACTTCGAACTCGAGCGCGTCCTGCAGGACGGAGTGTTCTACGCCGCGACCCGGCTGTACGGTCTCACGTTCACCGAGCGCCCCGACCTTCTCGGGTACCACCCCGATGTGCGGGTGTGGGAGGTCTTCAACGAGGACGGCTCGGGCCTCGGCCTGTTCCTCGGCGACTTCTACACCCGCGACACCAAGAGCGGCGGTGCCTGGATGAACTCCTTCGTGGACCAGTCGCGGCTCCAGGGCACACGCGCCGTCGTCATCAACAACCTGAACATCTCCAGGCCCGCGGCGGGCGAGCCCACCCTGCTGTCCTACGACCAGGTGGTCACCATGTTCCACGAGTTCGGCCACGCACTGCACGGCCTGTTCTCCGACGTCACCTACCCGCTGTTCTCCGGCACGTCGGTGCCGCGCGACTTCGTGGAGTACCCGTCGCAGGTCAACGAGATGTGGATCCTCTGGCCGGAGATCGTCGCGAACTACGCCCGCCACCACGAGACGGGCGAACCGCTCCCCCAGGACGTCATCGACCGCATCCACGCCGCCGGCGCCTGGGGCGAGGGATTCGAGACGACCGCCTACCTCGGTGCCACCCTGCTGGACCTGGCCTGGCACTCGATCCCGCCGGGCACGGTCGTCGAGGACCCGCTGGCCTTCGAAGCCTCGGCCCTCGCCGATGCCGGCGTCGACTTCGCGCCCGTTCCGCCGCGGTACCGCACCTCCTACTTCAAGCACATCTTCGCCGGCGGGTACGCGGCGTCCTACTACGCCTACATCTGGAGCGAGATGCTCGACGCCGACACCGTGGAGTGGTTCAAGTCCTCGGGCGGCCTGACGCGCGCCAACGGGGACCACTTCCGGCGGGAGCTGCTGTCGCGGGGCAACAGCATCGATCCGCTGGAGGCGTTCCGCGCCTTCCGGGGCCGGGACGCCGACCTCGAGCCGCTGCTCGTCCGCCGCGGGCTCGCATGACCGGCCCTGCCGGCGGTCCAGCCGCATGGTGACCATCGCCCAGTGCCAGCGACTGCAGGCCGCCTGGTCCGCGGCGCTGGCCACGGCGACGGGCGGGAGGACCTTCTCGACGCACGGCTCCACGTGGGTGTGGCTGCCCGCGCGACGCGAACTGGGGATGATGTTCCCCGAGTCCGTGAGCGCGCACGCCGTGCGGCCCGCCCTGGCCGAGGGGGTGCGGCTCGGCGCCTCCTCGGTCCGGGTCTGGCTCAACGGCGCGGTGGACCCCGTCGAGCTCGCCGGTCTGGGATTCGGTCCGAGCTGGCAGCCCTGGTGGATGGCAGCACCCGCGGCCGCCGTGGTCGTGCCCGGGGACGACGACGCCGTCCTCGCCACCGACGTACCCGACTACTCGGGTCCGCTCAAACAGGAGCTGCGGGTGGTCCGCTCCCAGCCGCGGCAGGCGTGGCATGCCGTGACACGGAGTGGGGAAGGCGGCAGCATCTCCGGAGCCGCGTACTCGTTCTACCCGTCCGGCGTCACGGGCCTGCGACGCCTCGGCGGTGTCCACAACCTCGAGGTGCTCCCGGACCACCAGCGGCGCGGGCTCGCCACGGCCCTGCTGAGCGCCACCGCGCGGGCCGCACTGCAGGCCGGTGCGGTGGACCTCGCCGTCAACGCCACACCGCAGGGCTACGAGTTCTTCTCGAAGCGGGGCTTCACACTGCTCGGACGCGGCAGGACTTACGCGCTGTACCTCTGACCGGCTGCGGCCCGACGGTGGACGCATGACAGCCGAGCCGCGTCCCCCTCCACCGCCGACGGTGATGTCGGAGGTGCGTGGGCCCGGTCCCGGCGGGACCGCGCCCGGGCGTTGGGGGCGATGGCCGAGGACATCCTCGGGGACCTCCTCGGGGACCACGAGGCCCCGCGGAGGCACTGACGCCGCCTCCGCGGGAAACGGCAGAGGACCGCGGCCTGCCGGCCGCGGTCCTCTGCACTGCCCGTGCTGTGCTGCTACCAGCCGCGCTCGGCGAGGCGGTGCGGCTGCGGGATCTCGTCGACGTTGATGCCGACCATGGCCTCGCCCAGACCGCGCGAGACCTTGGCGATCATGTCCGGATCGTCGTGGAACGTGGTCGCCTGGACAATCGCGTTGGCGCGTTCGGCCGGGTTGCCCGACTTGAAGATGCCGGAGCCGACGAAGACGCCGTCCGCGCCGAGCTGCATCATCATGGCCGCGTCCGCCGGGGTCGCGATGCCGCCGGCGGTGAAGAGGACCACGGGGAGTCGACCGGCGGAGGCGACCTCCTTCACCAGCTCGTAGGGCGCCTGGAGTTCCTTTGCGGCGACGTACAGCTCGTCCTCGGCCATGGAGGAGAGGCGGTTGAGCTCCGCGCGG
>NZ_CP024915.1:2244290-2250058 GCF_002953615.1 Arthrobacter agilis
CCCGCCCCGTCCGCTCCGCCGCTGTGAGACCGCGACCCCGGGCTCTGGCGCGTCCGCCACGGGAGCGGGAGGATGGAACGACGACGAACGAGTGCAGGGGAGACCGGAGTGCCGGAGGTGACGGCGGGAGTGCCGACGGTGGCAGACGTGCTGGCGGAGCTGGCGGAGCTCGAGGACCCGAGGATCCGCGCGGTGAACGAGAAGCACGGTGACGACCACGGGGTGAACCTCACCTCGCTGCGCGCGCTCGCAAAGCGGCTGAGGGCGCACCACGATCTCGCCCGGGCGCTCTGGGCCACGTCGGACACCGCAGCGCAACTCGTGGCGCTGCTGATCTGCCGGCCGAAGTCCTTCGAGTACGACGAACTCGACGCCATGCTGCGCCAGGCACGCTCGCCGAAGGTGCACGACTGGTTCGTGAACTACGTGGTGAAGAAGAACCCGCACGCCGAACGGCTCCGCCTCGAGTGGACGGCCGATCCGGATCCCGTCGTGGCCAGTGCGGGCTGGGCTCTCACCAGCGAGCGCGTGGTCAGGAAGCCCGAGGGCCTCGACCTGCCCGGGCTGCTGGACACCATCGAGGCCGGCATGAAGGAAGCGCCGGACCGCCTGCAGTGGGCCATGAACCACACGCTCGCGCAGATCGGGATCGAACACGAGGCGCAGCGGGCCAGAGCCCTCGACATCGGGGAACGGCTCGAGGTCCTGAAGGACTACCCGACGCCGCCCAACTGCACCTCGCCCTTCGCGCCGAGCTGGATCACCGAGATGGTGAGCCGGCAGGAACGGGCCTGACCCGGCCGGTCCCCGCCTCGACGTCCTGCGGCAGACTGGTGGGAGCAACAATGGCCGAGCGAGAGGAGCGCCTTCCCGTGACCGTATTCCATCCGGACCTCGCCGTCGGACGGTGGATCCCCCCACTGTCCTTCGGACCGCGCCTGGCGCGTCTCGCCAACGTGCCGCGCAGGAGTGCCACCGACATCCCCGAGGACCTCCTGGTCGACGACATCGCCGTGCCCGGTGCCGATGGCGCGCCCGACGTGGGCGTGCGCCTGATCCGTCCGAGGACTCTGGTGGGAAGGGCACCCGCTCTGCTGTGGCTGCACGGCGGAGGCATGATCCTCGGGAGCAGTTCCCAGGACGATGCGACCAACTTCGCCTTCGCACGCACCCTCGGGATCACCGTCGCGTCCGTCGACTACCGGCTGTCGCCGCAGCACACCGCGCCGGCCGCCCTCGAGGACGCGTACGCGGCCCTGACCTGGCTCGCGGCCCACGCGGAGGAGCGGGGTATCGATGCCGATCGGATCGCGATCGGAGGACAGAGTGCCGGTGGAGGACTCGCAGCAGGTCTCGCGCTCCTCACCCATGACCGAGGCGGGGTGCGGCCCGCCTTCCAGTTGCTGGTGTACCCGATGATCGATGACCGGACCGTGGTGCGCACCGACGCGGATACCCGCCACGTGCGGGTATGGACCCCGGGGAGCAACCGCTTCGGCTGGACGTCGTACCTCGGCCGAGCCCCGGGCGGCCCCGGCGTGTCACCCTATGCGGCACCGGCCCGCCGGGAGGACCTCACCGGGCTGCCGCCGGCGTGGATCGGCGTGGGGTCACTCGACCTCTTCTTCGACGAGGACACGACGTACGCGGCGAGGTTGGAGGAGGCGGGCGTGCCCTGCGAACTGGTCGTCGTGGACGGCGCGTTCCATGGTTTCGACACGCTGTTCGCGCGGAAGGGAGTCTCCCGGAGGTTCTGGCGGGCCCAGGCCGATGCCCTGCGGAACGCGCTGTTCACCGGGTAGGGACGGGGCGGCGGGTGCGTTCCGAGGACTAAACTGGACTCGCCGGAGATCGCCGGTCCCGCACCCCGTCCAGAGAGGTCTTCGATGGCTGCTGCACCGCCCGACCCCGGCGCCGGGTCCGACGCGTCCGAACTGTCGGTCTGGAAGCCGTTCCTGGCCCGTGCCGGGGTGGGCGCCGTCTTCGGTCTCGTGACCGTCTTCTGGCGCGAACGCTCCACCCTGGTGATGTCCGTCGCCGGCGGGCTCTACCTCCTGCTCACGGGCGCGGCCTACCTCTGGACGCACCGCCTGCCATACAGGGCTTCCCGCACGCGGCTGCTGCCCGACATCGGTGGCGGACTGCTCCTCGGTGCGGGTATCGCGAGCCTCGTGTTCCTCGATGACCGCAGCTTCGCCTTCGCCGGCGCGGTTGCCCTCGTCGTCGCCGGCGGGGTCGAAGTGCTGCTCGGACTCACGGCCCGCGGTTCCGTGATGGCACGGGACCTCGTGATCGTCGGGACGGTGGCGGTCGTCACGGGCGCCCTGCTCCCGCTCGTCGAGCACCTCGGAGCCCATGCACTGCTCGGTGTGGCCGGTGGCGGGGCGCTGCTCACCGCCGTCGTGCTCGGGATCGCCGCCCTGAGCTACCGGCACGATTCAGCGCTGAGCGCACCGGCCACTTCCGGCGCCCGGGGCGAGCCGGACACCGTAAACTAGAGTCTCTACAGCTCGTAGAAATATTGCATCACCGGAAGGAGTGCCCGTGGCCAAGCGCCAGCCTGGGAAGCCCTCGCAGGGTCGATTCCGCCACGGCATCAAGGCACCGCTCGTGTTCTCGGCCGTCCTGGCCCTCGTGGCCGGGGTGGCGACGTCGATCTTCGCCACGGGAGGCGGCAGCAACGTGCTGCGCGTCGACCTCGGCCTCACGGCGGCAGGGATCGCGTTCATCGTCTCCCTCGTCATCTGCGCCATGCTCATGATGGCGGAGACCCCGAACTCCGAACACCTCAGCAAGGGCTCCGGTGTCAACCGCTCGTCGGCGAAGCCGGACCGGCAGGCGGCGCCCGCCCCGCCCGCCGCGGATCCCGGGCCCGACGACGAACCCCGCTACGGCCAGCGCCTGCCACGGCAGGACACCTGACCGACCAGCCTCCGTCGGGTCCCCGCCCGGATGCCGGCCGGCCGCCTCCCGCTGGGGCGGGACCCTGCCGGGGTTCCCACCCCGCACCAATCAGTACATGAGGTTATGTACTATTGGCGGATGGCTACGCTCACCCATCACTCGGTGCTCGCCAGGTTCGGCTACGCCCTCTCGGATCCGGTCCGCGCCCGCGTCCTGCTGGCCCTCCGGGATGCCCCGTCCTATCCGGGTGACCTGGCCGAGCTGGCGGGCGTGAGCAAGCAGCGGTTGTCGAATCACCTGACGTGCCTGCGCGGATGCGGGCTGGTCGTCGCCGTCCCCGAGGGGCGGCGGGTCCGGTACGAGCTGGCGGACCGGAGACTGGGGGACGCACTGACCGCCCTCCTGAGCGTCGTCGCGGTCAGCAGTTCTGCGTGCTGCTGCAGCGCTGACGAGAATCACGTCGACGGAAGGGCCTGCTGCTGATGAGCACTCACACGTCGATCGGGTCGGGCCGATCACTGCGACCTGCGTCGACCGCGGAGCGTCGCGTGATCCTGTCCCGGCGCATCCGCCTCTTCGTCGCCGCGACGATCACCTACAACGTCTTCGAAGCGGTCATCGCGATCAGCGCCGGCACGATCGCGTCCTCGAGCGCCCTGATCGGCTTCGGGCTGGACTCGATCGTCGAGGTCCTCTCCGCGGCCGCGGTGGCCTGGCAGTTCGCGGGCCGCGACCCGGAGGCCCGCGAGAAGACCGCGCTGCGCCTGATCGCGTTCTCCTTCTTCGGCCTCGCCGCGTTCGTCAGTTTCGACGCCGTCCGCAGTCTGCTCGGCGGGGCTGCGGCAGATCACTCCCTCGTCGGGATCGTCCTCGCTGCAGCCAGTCTCGCCGTGATGCCGTTCCTGTCGTGGGCCCAGCGCCGCGCCGGACGCGAACTGGGCTCCCGCTCGGCCGTCGCGGACTCCAGGCAGACCCTGCTCTGCACCTACCTGTCCGGCGTCCTGCTGGTCGGGCTGCTCCTCAACAGCACCCTCGGCTGGTCCTGGGCCGACCCGGTCGCCGCCCTGGTCATCGCCGCCGTCGCCGTCAAGGAGGGCCGCGAAGCCTGGAAGGGCGATTCCTGCTGCGCCCCGAGCCTCGGAAACCTCGGAGACGGCGGGAGCGTTGATACCGGGAGGGACACCTCCGACAACGGCCAGGACGCCTGCTGCAGCACCGACGGCACGACCGGTGCAGCCCCTCCAGCGACGACCACCCCTGCGGGACCTGCACCGTTGACAGTGACGGCCCGGCCCGTAGCGACCGGCGTCCGGGTGGGGGTTCCGGATGTCTCCGGCTCGAAGGCTGTCGGCGCGTCCTGCGCCTGCTGCCCGCACGAGTAGGGAGACGAACAGGCCCTCAAGCCACCGGTCCCGGCATCGTGTCGGACCGGGCACGAGAACGCATCCAGCCGACGAGGAGACACCACCGTGCCGACCCCCTTCCCCAGGACGAAGCCCAGGACGCCGACGGGCCTGAGCCTGCAGGACCGCATCACGATCGGGCTCATCGCCGCGGCGGCCGCTGTCGGAACCGCAGTGCAGCAGGGCGGGTTCAGGGACAGGCACGCGCGCATGGATGGGACGCAGGCGCAGTGGGGCCACACCGATGAGGATCGGTCGCCGGTCTTCCGCGGCTACGCCGAGGAGCTCGGTCTCGACCTGGCCGCCGTCGACGCCGCCGTCGAGGGTCCCGCGACGATGGAGCGCATCCAGAAGGACAAGGCCGACGGCATGGCGCCCGACGTCCAGGGAACCCCGGCGTTCTTCCTCGACGGCGGGAAGATCCAGCCCTCGAGCGGGGAAGAGTTCCGCCGGCTCATCGAGACCGCCATCAGCCAGGTGGAGCCGTCAGCGCAATGAACAACCTCTCCCGCGAGCGGTTCCCGAGCACGGCGGCGGGAGCGGACATCGACACGCCACCCTTCGCCCGCCCCCGAGCCTTCGGCCTGCTCCTCCTGGCCACCGGCATCACCGGCTGGATCGCGGCCGCCATCCTGATCCTCGAGAAGCTTCAGCTCCTGCAGGACCCGGACCACGTCACGAGCTGCGACATCAATCCCTGGGTGTCCTGCGGACAGGTCATGGAGACCTGGCAGTCGGAGCTCTTCGGCTTCCCCAACCCCTTCATCGGTCTCGTGGGTTTCACCGTCATCATCACCACCGGCATGGGCCTGCTGGCCGGTGCCCGGTTCGATCGCTGGTACTGGGTGGGCGTGCAGGCAGGTGTCACGCTCGGTGTGGTGTTCGCGGCCTGGCTGTGGAGCCAGGCCCTGTTCGAGATCTACGTCCTCTGCCTCTACTGCATGATCGTCTGGGCGGCGATGATTCCCCTGTTCATCCTCACCACCGTCCGGAACATGGTCCACGGCGTCATCCCCGCACCCGTCGCCGTCACCCGATGGCTGGCGGCATGGGTGGGTCCCGTCATCGCCGTCACCTACATCGCCGTCGCGGCCTCCGTGTTCTTCCGCTTCCTCCATGTCTTCATCTGAACCGCCCCCGCAGGCGGACGGCGGGGAGGGTGCGCTCGGTAGGGCCCGGTCAGGGCCCTGTGGACCCGTCCCGCCGGTGCATGGAGTGATGGCGGACGGGTGGCGGCCCCGAAGGATCCGCCACCCGTCCACGAGTACGCTGCATCAGCGGCCGGTGCGACGCTTGCTGTAGACGTCGAAGGCGACGGCGAGCAGGAGGACGAGTCCCTTGATGACCTGCTGCCAGGCCGCGTCGACGGAGAGGATGGACAGCCCCTGGTTCAGGACGCCCATGACCAGGCCGCCGATCACCGCGCCCACCACGGTCCCGACGCCGCCCTGCACAGCCGCA
>NZ_CP024915.1:2250286-2259088 GCF_002953615.1 Arthrobacter agilis
CGCGGGCCGCGGAAGAGGGAGTTTTTCATGAAGGCATTCGCATGTGGAGATGTCGTACCGGGGTGTGAAGCCCGCTGGGTCTGCAGTTCCGAGGATGAGATCCTCGCCCGCGTCGGCGAGCACGCCGCCGCCGTCCACGGACTGACGGATCTCGCACCCGAGCTCGTCGGGGCCGTGCGCACCCGCATCGTCGCCGCCTGACGCCGCCGGCCCCGATGCAGGCCCTCGGGCAGGACCAGGCTTTCCGCGAGGCCACCGAGCTGGACGCCGCATGCCGCGGCGAGGGCATCTCCTCGGCGTACCAGCCCATCATCGACACCGTCCGCGGCTCGGTGGTCGGCTACGAAGCCCTCGTGCGTTTTCCCAGGTACGAGGAGAAGAACCCCGAGGCATGGTTCGCCCGGGCACGCCGGGAGGGTCGGGACGCCGAACTCGAGGCGGCAGCCCTGCGCAGCGCCTTCGCGCACCGCGCGGGCCTGCCGGGCAACTGCTTCCTCACCGTCAACGTGTCGCCCCACCTGCTGCCCTCCCCCGTGGTCCGGGACGTCTGGGCGGAGCAGGGCAACCTGGGCGGCGTGATCGTGGAGCTCACGGAACAGACTCCCATCGACTCGTACCTGCAGCTGGAACCCCATCTGGACGCGCTGCGGTCCGCGGGCGCCCTGATCGCGGTCGACGACGCCGGGTCGGGGTACGCGGGCCTGCAGCACCTCCTCGCGCTCCGACCCGCCATGATCAAGGTGGACCGGGAACTGGTCCGCGGGATCGACACGGACGAGGCCAAGCGCGCCCTGATCGAGATGCTCGGGCTCTTCGCGGGAAGGGTCGATGCGTGGCTCCTCGCGGAGGGCATCGAAAGGGTCGAGGAACTCGACGCCCTGGCCGCCCTCGGGGTACCCCTCGTCCAGGGGTACCTGCTGGGCCGTCCGGCACCCCCGTGGTCCACCCTCGACGTCGATCTGGCGCTGCGGCTGTCCGCATCCCCGCGCTCGACGTCGTCGCAGACCGTGCGCGGCGTCGTCGAGCCCGCCGCCACGGCCCCGTCCCCGGCGCAGGCCGCAGCACTGTTCGCAGCGAACCCGTTCCTCGCCGACGTCGTGCTCCTCGACGGCCGCCGGCCCGTCGCCGTCCTGCCCGAGGAAGCAGCGCGGCTCGGTGTCGTCACGGCCGGGCTGGTCGTCAACGTGGACACCCCCATCGGCGAGGCGCTGTCCCGCGCCATCACCCGGGACAGCAGTGCCCGCTTCGCTCCCCTGCTCGTCACGGACAACGCGGGCCGCTTCGTGGGCCTCGCACGGATGGAGCGGCTGATCGGAAGGATCGCGGGTACGCCGCACGTCCCGGCCGTGTGACGGGCGTCGTCGCGGCCGCGCGTCCCGGGCCAGCCGCCCGACGCCGCCCATCGCGCGGCCGCCATTGCCTGCCGTGAGAGAATGGGCGCATGGTGCGCGGCGACGGACAACTCTCCCACGATCTTCTCCCCGGCGAAAAAGGACCCCAGGACGCCTGCGGCGTCTTCGGTGTCTGGGCGCCCGGTGAGGAAGTAGCCAAGCTCACCTACTACGGGCTGTACGCGCTGCAGCACCGGGGCCAGGAATCCGCCGGTATCGCGACGAGCGACGGCCAGCGGATCAACGTCTACAAGGACATGGGCCTCGTGTCCCAGGTCTTCGACGAGGCGACGCTCAACACCCTGACCGGCCATATCGCCGTCGGGCACTGCCGCTACTCCACCACCGGGTCATCCCACTGGGCCAACGCGCAGCCCACGCTCGGCGCCACCGCTGCCGGCACGGTCGCCCTGGCGCACAACGGCAACCTCACGAACTCCGCCGAGCTGTACCAGATGGTCCTCGACCGCCACGGCAAGCCCCGCGCCGGCGAGCTCGCGCAGGGCAACACCACCGACACCGCCCTCGTGACCGCGCTGCTCGCCGGGAACGACGGCCGCTCGCTGGAGCAGACGGCCATGGACCTGCTGCCGAGCATCCGCGGCGCATTCTGCTTCGTCTTCATGGACGAAGGAACCCTGTATGCGGCGCGCGACGCCTACGGTGTCCGTCCCCTCGTCCTCGGCCGCCTCGAGCGCGGCTGGGTGGTCGCCTCGGAGCAGGCGGCCCTCGCGACCGTCGGCGCGAGCTACATCCGCGAGATCGAGCCCGGCGAGTTCATCGCCATCGACGAGGACGGGGTGCGCAGCAGCCGCTTCGCCGCCCCGACCGCCGCGGGCTGCGTGTTCGAATACGTCTACCTCGCGCGGCCCGACGCCGCGATCGCCGGCCGCTCCGTGTACGAGTCCCGCGTGGAGATGGGCCGGCAGCTCGCCCGCGAGAACTCCGCCGCCGCGGACATCGTCATCCCGGTCCCAGAGTCCGGCACCCCGGCCGCCGTGGGCTTCGCGGAGGAGTCCGGCATCCCCTTCGCCCACGGCTTCGTGAAGAACGCCTACGTGGGCCGTACGTTCATCCAGCCCAGCCAGACCCTGCGCCAGCTCGGCATCCGGCTCAAGCTCAACGCCCTCGAGTCGGTCATCCGGGGCAAGCGCATCATCGTCGTCGACGACTCGATCGTGCGCGGCAACACGCAGCGCGCCGTCGTCCGCATGCTGCGCGAGGCGGGCGCGGCCGAGGTCCACGTGAAGATCTCCTCGCCCCCCGTGCGCTGGCCCTGCTTCTACGGGATCGACTTCGCCTCCCGAGCGGAGCTCATCGCCAATGGTGCCGCGATCGACGAGATCAGCAAGTCCATCGGCGCCGACAGCCTCGCGTACATCTCCGAGGACGGCATGATCGACGCGACGCAGCAGCCCCGTGAGCGCCTCTGCACGGCATGCTTCACCGGCACGTACCCGATCGAACTGCCCGACGACGACCGCCTGGGCAAGAACCTGCTCGAGCGCACCAACCCCGCCGACAAGTCCGGGGCCACGGGATGCGATCCCGGACCGGACGCAGAGTTCGAAGCCGTACTGACCGACGAAGACAAGAAAGAGCGGGTATGAGCGCGTCCAACCCCATCACGTACGCCAGCGCAGGAGTGGACGTCGAAGCGGGTGACCGCGCCGTCGAGCTCATGAAGGACGCCGTGCGGGCGACGCACGGCGAGCAGGTTCTCGGCGGGGTGGGCGGTTTCGCCGGGCTCTTCGACGTGTCCCGCCTCCTCACCTACACGCGGCCGCTGCTCGCGACGTCCACCGACGGCGTGGGCACCAAGGTGGCCATCGCGCAGGCCATGGACATCCACGACACCATCGGGTTCGACCTGGTGGGCATGGTGGTCGACGACATCGTGGTGGTCGGCGCGGAGCCGCTCTTCATGACCGACTACATCGCGTGCGGGAAGGTGGTCCCCGAGCGCATCGCGGACATCGTGCGCGGCATCGCGGCCGGCTGCTCGGCCGCCGGCACGGCCCTGGTGGGCGGCGAGACCGCCGAACACCCCGGCCTGCTCGGTGAGCACGAGTACGACGTGGCAGGCGCCGCGACCGGCGTGGTCGAGGCCGATCGGGTCCTCGGTCCCGAGCGCGTCCGCGAGGGCGACGTCGTGATCGGCATGGCGTCCTCGGGCCTGCACTCGAACGGGTACTCGCTGGTGCGGCGCGTCATCAACCAGGCCGGCTGGGCGCTGGACCGCCAGGTCTCCGAGCTCGGGCGGACGCTCGGCGAGGAGCTGCTCGAGCCCACCCGGATCTACGCGGCCGACTGCCTGGCACTGGCCCGGAACGACGCCGCGCAGGTCCACGGCTTCAGTCATGTCACCGGCGGCGGGCTCGCGGCGAACCTCGCCCGCGTGCTGCCCCGCGGGCTGGAAGCAACGGTGGACCGCTCCACGTGGGAACTGCCCCCGGTCTTCACGCTCGTCGCGCAGCTCGGCTCCGTCCCGCTGCCGGATCTCGAGCGCACCCTCAACCTCGGGGTCGGGATGGTCGCGATCGTCGGGGCCGAGGGCGCGGACGCCGCCCTCGCCCAGCTCACCGCGGCAGGTGTCCCCTCCTGGGTCATGGGCAGCGTGCAGGTGGCCGGGAACGGGAGCACCGACGGGCCGGACTACGTCCAGGGCGCCAAGGGCGTGGACGGCGGCTCGGTGCGGCTGCTCGGCGCCTACGCCTGACCCGGAACGTCCACAGCACCGCTGCCGGAGTACGGCAGGTCCGGATCCTCCTCCTGATCGAGCCCGGACAGTGGGCATGTTCGAACATTCCCACCGGACGACGGCGAACGGGAGGAGCGAGCCACCCCGCCGAGCACGCCCAGCATCGGACTCCACGACGAAGCCCCTGCCCTCCGGAGAGGACAGGGGCTTTGTCATGGTCGGTGCAGGCCGGTCAGTGCTTGCCCGCCTGCTTGCGGGTCACGACGACGTCGAACGAGCTGGTCCGGGTGTTGCCGGCCTCGTCCGTCGCCGTGCACGTGACCGTCGTGGTACCGACGGGGAACCGGCCGCCCGGTGCGGGGAGGCACGTGATCGGCACGACGCCGTCGAGCGTGTCGATGGCCGACGGCGAGACGTAGCTGACCTTGGCGCCGCTGGCCCCGTTGGAGACGGCGGTGATGTCCGACTGGTCGGCGATCCGCGGCGGCAGCACATCGGCGGGCCGGGCGGGCAGCCTGGACGGATCCACGATGCCCCAGTAGGCCGGCGTGACCTGCAGCTCGTCGTCGAAGGGCAGCGGCTGCTCCCAGGGTCGGGCCATGGGCCAGGTCCGCAGCCAGGTGCGGGCATTGCTGATCCCCCAGAAGGTCACCGAGTCCACGGACGCGTTGTGCTCGCGCAGCATCGCGAAGAGGTCGCGGTAGTAGTAGCCGACCTCCGCTGCGGCGTCCGCGTCGTCCTCGAACGCCGGGCTGTACGGATCCGCCGGGGCGCCGCTGACATCGGCGCCCTGGTTCTCCGTGGAGGCGTTGACGTCGAGTTCCGTGATGGCCTGCAGGAGCGCGGGGTCCAGCGCCTCGACGGCCTCGATGGAGTCCTCGAGCCACTGCACGGGCCGGGCGACGTCCACGTGGGCCTGGTGGCCCACGCCGTCGATCGGCACGGCCCGGGCCTTCAGCGCACGGATCAGGTCGAGGTAGTCGGCCCGCTTCTGAGGCATCTCCGTGTTGTAGTCGTTGATGAACAGGGCCGCCTCGGGGAAGTAGCGGTCCGCCAGGCGGAAGGCCTCGTCCACGAAGCCCTCGCCGAGGACCTGGAACCAGCGGCTGTCGCGCATGTCGTGCGGGTTCGCCGTGTCGCCGTCCGCGATGACCTCGTTGACCACGTCCCAGGCCCAGATGGGGCTGTCCCCCTCGGGGTAGCGGGCGTCGATGTGGTCGGCGATGCCCTTGATGTGCGCTTCCATACGGGCCTTGAGCAACGCCTGGTCGGCGGGGCTGTCGGTGAGGTCGCGGGTGCCGTCCTTGAAGAACCACGCCGGGGTCTGCGAGTGCCAGGCGAGGACGTGTCCGTAGACCTGCACATTGTTGGCATCCGCGAAGTCCAGCAGCTGGTCCAGCTGCGTGAAGGCGAACTGGCCCTCGACCGGCTGGACGCTCTCCGGCTTGCCCGCGTTCTCCGGTGTGAAGGCGTTGAAGTGCTTCCGCACGAGGTCGGCGGCCGTTCCCACGGTCTCCCGGGCATCGATGGCGACACCGACGTGCTCGATGCCGTCCGCGCCGAGCACGTCCTTCAGTCCGGGGACGTCCGACTGGATGGGCTTCTCGACGATCGGGGCGAGGCTGAAGTCGTCCAGCAGGAAGTCCGTCCCCACCGGTCCCTCGACGTACACCTGGGCCTTGTCCGCGGCCGCACCGAGCGTGTAGGTGCCCTTGAGCTGGACCCAGCCGTCGGCCGTCACGGAGGCACTGGCGCCGGCGACGCCGTCGTACGCGCTTCCGCCGCCGTTGTCACGCTGCACGGACACCTTGAGCGAGGCCGGGGCCTCGCCGGGAGCGAGCTTCGCCCACACCGATACCTGCACGGCGGTCCCGACGGGCAGGCCCGCCGTGACGTCGAGCGCGGCACCGTGCCAGGGCTGGGTGCGGTTCGTGACGAGCAGGCTGCCGGTGCCGGTGCGGGCATCGCTGCTCGTGGCGACGGAGACGCCGTCGCCCCGGGCCGTCCAGCCGTCGGTGCCGGTCTCGAAGCCGGAGGTGACCTCGACGGGTGCCGCTCCCGCGCCGCCCTGCGGCAGGGTGAAGGTCCATCCCTCGGCGAGCTTCTCGCTCACCACCGTCGTGACGGCCCGGACCGTGTTGGAGCGGTCGCCGCCGCCGTCGTGGGCGAGGACCACGGCGCCGGGGGTGAAGGCCGCGCGGAGGTTGGCGGTCAGGGTCGCCTCGCTGAGGTCGTTGCCGTCCCAGTCGAAGATGACGTTGCCGAGGCCGAGCGGCTGCATGCCGAGCGCCGCGGCCACTTCTCCGGTGGCACCCCAGCTGCCGTTCGGTGCACGGAAGTAGGGCACCTGCAGGGACGGATCACCGACGGCGGCCCGGATGATGCGCAGGTTCTCCTTCAGGTCGGTCTCGACCTGGGTCTGCGACCAGGAGCCCATGTCCGCGTAGGACGTGCCGTGGTTGCAGAGCGTGTGGCCGTCGGCGACGATCTGCCGCAGCAGGTCGGCGCCACCGGGAGCCTGGACGTTCTGCCCGATGATGCAGAACGTCGCGGTGATGCCCTTGTCCCGCAGGAAGTCGAGGATCGCTGCGGTCTCACCCGGGTTCGGCCCGTCGTCGAACGTCAGGGCGACGGTGTTCCCGGTGCCCCGCGCCGCGGCGAGGGGGGTGCTCGTGGGGTTCGCTGCGCCTCCCGGCACGAAGGACGCGTCGGGGGTGGGTTGCCAGGCTCCGCCGTCGGCGGGCCCGGCCGTCCCGGTGATCACGACGTCGTCCACGAGGTAGTCGTAGGGTGCACCCAGGTCTCCCGTTCCGAGGTAGGCCCGCAGCGTCGCCGGGTCGGCTCCGGCCGGGGCGTTGAAGGTGCCGGTCACCGTGGTCCAGGCATCCGCGGACACCGTGGTGTTGCCCACCCAGCTGTAGGCGGGTTCCACGACGAAGCGCGCCGACGTCGTCGTTCCTGCCGGCGCCGAGAGTTTCACCTGCGCGGAGAACGTGTAGGTCCCGCCGGCCTGCAGGAGGTCGGCCGGCGTCTTGATGCCGTCGTAGTCGTTGACCCGGCCCTTCACCAGCAGGGCCTTGTCGCCGTCGGCGTCGACGACCGACAGCGTGGGCCCGCCGTTCTGCGCCAGCGGACTGAAGCTGCCGTCCTCGAAATCCTCGTTCAGCAGCACCGACGGTTCGTCCGCCTGGGCGGCCGGCAGCGTCAGCACGCCGGCTCCCGTGATCAGGCCGAATGCCGTGGCGCCTGCGATCAGACGTCCTTGTCTCATGGTTCTCCTTGATGGTGTGGCCCGCCCGTGGAGGGGCGGGCCACCGACTGCTGGGGGTGGTCGTGCTGGTTGTCGTGCTGGTTGTCGTGCTGGTGCTGCCTAGCGGTTACCGCGCCCCGGGGACGCCTGCTCGAGGCTCTCCTGCAGTGCGTAGTAGGCCGGCTTGCGGGTGAAGTCGTTCCACATGACGGTCGCCTCCCCCTCACCGGAGAAGAACACCGGCACCCAGGAGTACTTGTCGGTGAAGCCCCAGATCGTGAAGGAGTTGCACTCCTCCACGGCGATGCAGGCGTCGAGTGCCCGCTGGTAGTAGCTCGCCTGCTTCTCGAGCTGCGCCGCGGTGGGCTGGGTCCCCGCTGCGACGTCCATCCGGACGTCGATCTCGGTGATCGCGGTCTCCAGCCCGAGGTCGTCGAAGCGCTGGAGGTTGGTCCGGAGATCGCCCGGGAAGCCGTAGCGCGTGCTCAGGTGCCCCTGGATGGCGAAACCGTCCACGGGGACGCCCTGGGCCTGCAGCCGCGGGATGAGCTCGAGGTAGGCGTTGCTCTTCGCATTGACGCTCTCCACGCCGTAGTCGTTGAAGAAGAGCTTCGCCTTCGGATCCGCCTCGTGGGCCCAGCGGAACGCGTCGGCGATGATCTCCGGGCCGAGTTCGCGGATCCAGATGTTGTCCGTGGTGCGCAGGGTGCCGTTGTCGTTGAAGATCTCGTTGGCCACGTCCCACTGCTGGATCTTGCCGGCGTACCGCCCGACGACGGTCTGGATGTGGTCCTTGAGGATGGCGCGCAGCTCCTCCTTGGAGAAATCGCCCTCCTCCAGCCAGGCGGGGTTCTGGCTGTGCCAGAACAGGGTATGGCCGCGGACCACCTGCTTGTTCTCCTGCGCGAACTCGACGATGGCGTCCATCTCGGCGAAGCGGTAGGTGTCGCGCTCGGGGTGCACGAACTCCCACTTGAGCTGGTTCTCGGGCGACACGGAGCTGAACTCGGCGGCGAGGTGCTGCAGGTACTCCCGGTCGTTGGGGAACGGGGCCGGATAGGGCTGGGTCTCGTGGTGGCCGCCGCCTGCGACGGCGGTGCCGATCTTGAGATCGTTCGGGGCGACCCAGCGGAGGGTGTCCTGCTTCTCGATCCCGGGCGGACGGGGGGCCTGGTGCTGTGCTGCGAGCGCGGGTGCGGCGGTGGGAAGGATCAGTGCCGAAGCGAGGACTGCGGCAGCGAGTGAGTGGTGGACCTTCATGAGCTCTCCTTTGAGGTACCTGAGGTGCGATTGTCCGAAACTTTCTTCGGAACTTTTCCGGAACTTTCCGGAAATACCGTTGCTGTAGGTTAGGAACACCGCGCAGGGGAGGTCAAGGGCGGAAGCGAAAACTGTTCCGGGAGACCTCGACGTTGCTCCAGGCGCCCCGAGGAGGATTTGTGCACGACAACACCCAACCC
>NZ_CP024915.1:2259316-2269441 GCF_002953615.1 Arthrobacter agilis
CACCCGCGACATCGTGGCCGACCTCCACCCCGTCCTGGCCGGGCTCGACCGGGTGCTCGGTGTCGGGATCGCGCTGCCGGGACTCGTCAACGCCGGGACGGGCCGCGTCCTCGTGGCACCGCACCTCGGCTGGCGCGCGGCCGACCTCACCGGGCCCTTCAGCAGGGCGCTCGGGCTGCCTGCGGTCGCCGCGAACGATGCCTCACTCGGCTCGATGGCCGAGAGCATCTTCGGTGCGGCGCTCGGTGTGGAGGACGCCGTGTACCTGAACGGCAGCGCGAGCGGTATCGGTGGCGGCATCGTGACAGGAGGCGTCCAACTGGTCGGCAGTCGCGGCTACGCCGGGGAACTGGGCCACACCCTCGTCCGTGCCGGCGGGTCGCCCTGCCACTGCGGCCGGTCCGGATGCCTGGACGCGGAGGTCCGCCTGGAGCGCCTGCTCGACGCGGCCGGCCTCGCAGGCGGCGGGATCGAGGCACTCGAGGACGTGCTGTCCGACGATCCCGGGCCCGCCGTCCAGCAGGAGGCCGAGCGCCAGCTCGACCTGCTGGCCGTGGCACTGGTGAACTTCGTCAACATCTTCGATCCCACGCGGATCGTGCTCGGCGGTTTCCTCGGCTCCCTGTTCGGCTTCCACGGTGACCGGCTGACCCATGCCGTGAACACCGGATCCCTGGCGGGGGGCGTCGACGTGCGGCGGGCAACGCTCGGGCCGGAGCTCCTGCTCGTCGGGGCGGCAGAACTCGCCCTGCAGCCGCTCCTCGCCTCCCCACACTAGGAACGGACCGACCGCGGACGGGCAGTCCCGACCTGTCCACCGCGCGAGTCGGGGCGTCGCGAGCGCGGCGGCTCGCCGGTTCCGGGATCCGGGCACACGAAACGGCGCATCGTCCCGCAAGGGGCCTGATGCGCCGGTTGTGGTGTCCCGGAGGACGGCGGACCGGGAGGTCAGCCGGTGCGGCGGGAGCCGCTCTCCTCGCCGTCGTCGTCGAGTTCGTCGGCGTACTTGTCCGCGTACTCCGAGTAGTCGGGTTCGACCGGCTCGAGAGGTTCGGTACGTCGAGTGGAAGCACGACTACCCGGGCCTGTGAGCTCTCGCTGCAGTGCCGAATAATCAGTGGCCGGGCTGAAGTACTTCATGTCCCTGGCCTGCTTGGTAGCTTTTGCCTTTTGACGGCCGCGCCCCATGGCGTGACCCCCTTTGTGCGTCGATCCGGAGGTGGTCACTGGGGCACGAGGCCCAAGGCTGCAGCGAGGCCCCGGAGTATTTGGTCAGTTTGTCGTATGTACAGGTTACATGCTTTCGGGTGCATCCGAGCGCGGGTGTCCCCGCCTCCTGCAAAGCATGGACGCGAAGCCGCCCCCGGTGCCCGAGCCTGCTCCAGCCGCGTCCCGACCCTTCCGGCGACGATCTTGGCTAGAGTCGAAATCACGTCGGAGCGCCGGCCACGAGACACCAGGAATGCAAGGAGACAGCGGCCCACCATGAGCAACGAGGAGCAGGCACCCAGGGATCCCGGGCACGGTCCGGGCGGGAACGAACCCGACCGGCCCGACGGCCCCGACGTGGTCGATCCCGACGGCGTCGTGCTCGACGACGGCACGCTACCTCCCGGGGCGCTGGAACCCGAGCTGTCGGTGTCGCCGGACAGCCTCGACCTGCCGGAGCCCGCCCTCGGGCCGGCGGAGATCAGCAGGGACACGGCGGAAGCGGCCTCCCTCGAGGACGCCGCGGCGGAGGCCCGCGCCGTGGCCGCCGAAGCGGAGAAGGCAGGGACACTGGTGGGTGGTCCCCTGCCGGCGGGCGCCCCGGTCGTCCAGGCGGCCCCGGACGGCACGGCTCCCGCCGGAGGTGTCGCAGGGGACGCGGCGGCGGACGCGGACCCAGCCGCGGACACGGCCGCGGACACGGCCGACGGGGCCGGCGTGCCGGCGGCGGGCACCGGCGACGACGTTCCTGCCGGCGGTCCGTACGCCTTCCCGCCCGAGGGCGGCAAGCAGGGCCTCGGCCACCCGGGCCTCTACCCCGGCACGGATCCGGCGTCGATCGGCCCGGCAGCACCGGCTTCCCCGGCTTCCCCGACGTCCCCGGTGGACCCTTCCCCGGGTTCGCGCGGCGCGACCGCGGCCGCGTGGGCCCCGGGGGCAGCCGGAACCGACCCGGAGGCGACGGACGCGGAGCCGAAGCGGGACCGGTCGAGGGCCCGCAGCAGCAACCTGCCGCTGCTGCTGATCATCGGCGGCGTCGTCGTCCTGCTCGGCCTGCTCGTCTGGCTGCTCGTCTCGCTCTTCGGCGGGGCGGAGGACGAGGAGCGCGTGGATCCGTCGTCGGTCGCCGCCGGCGACTGCCTCGCCGACTTCACGGGCATCACCGAGGACGCGGTCCCGGTGGACTGCGGCGAAGCCCACAACGCACAACTGGTGGCGAGCGAGAACTACCCGGAGGACGCGGAGTTCCCCGGACGCGAGCAGCTCGGGCTGCGGGCCGAGGAGGCCTGCGCGGCAGCCTCCGCGGCCATCGACCCGGACGCGGTGACGGACGACCTCCGGATCACGCTGCTCCGCGCGACCCCGACCAGCCAGACCTGGGCCGACGGCGACCGCCGGGTGGACTGCTTCGCCGTCGTCGAGGACGGCGACACGATGAGCCGGAGCCTGCTCACCTCCTGACGGACCCGGGCCCGCAGGCGGGAGAGGAAGCAACCTGCGATTCCTCTCGTGTGCCGGGCCCGGCTACCGCGCGGCGTGCACCAGCAGGCCCCCCGCGTCGAGGCTGCCGTCGGCCAGAGCTCCGGCGTCCGGCTCCTGGCGGTCGACGACCACGGTGTCGCCGTCGACGATCTCACCGGCCAGGATGCCTTTCGCCAGCCGGTCGCCGATCTCGCGCTGGACGAGCCTGCGCAGCGGACGTGCGCCGTATGCCGGGTCGAAGCCGGTGAGGGCGAGCCATTCGCTGGCCGCAGCGCTGACCTCGAGTTCGAGGCGGCGGTCGCGGAGCCGGTCCCCGAGCGCCCGAACCTGCAGGTCCACGATCCTCGAGAGCTCGTCGAGGCTCAGCGGGTCGAAGACGACGACGTCGTCGAGCCGGTTCAGGAACTCCGGCCGGAAGTTCGCGTTGACGGCGGCCATCACGGCGGAGCGCTTCGCCGCGTCGTCGAGCGACGGATCCACGAGGAACTGGGACCCGAGGTTCGACGTCAGCACGAGGATGACGTTGCGGAAGTCCACCGTGCGGCCCTGCCCGTCGGTGAGCCGCCCGTCGTCGAGCACCTGCAGGAGCAGGTCGAACACCTCGGGGTGCGCCTTCTCCACCTCGTCGAGCAGCACCACGCTGTAGGGCCGGCGCCGCACCGCCTCGGTGAGCTGGCCGCCCTCCTCGTAGCCCACGTATCCCGGCGGGGCGCCGACGAGGCGCGCCACCGAGTGCTTCTCCGAGTACTCCGACATGTCGATCCGGATCATGGCCCGCTCGTCGTCGAACAGGAAGTCCGCGAGCGCCTTCGCGAGCTCGGTCTTGCCCACGCCCGTGGGTCCGAGGAACAGGAAGGAACCGGTGGGGCGGTTCGGGTCGGACACCCCGGCGCGGGCACGGCGGACGGCGTCGGACACCGCGGACACGGCCCGCTGCTGTCCGATCAGGCGCGCACCGATGACGTCCTCCATGGCGAGCAGCTTCTCGCTCTCACCCTGCAGCATGCGCCCGGCGGGGATGCCCGTCCAGGCGGAGATGACCTCGGCGATGTCGTTCGCGGTCACCTCCTCCGCGACCATCAGGTCGGGAGCATTGGTGGTCTGCTCCTCGGCGGCCTGGGCCTCCCGCAGCTCGCGCTCCAGCTGCGGGATGTCCCCGTAGAGGATGCGCGACGCCGTCTCGAGATCACCCTCGCGCTGGGCGCGGTCGGCCTGCGAGCGCAGGTCGTCGAGGGATGCTTTCAGGTCGCCCACGCGGTTGAGGCCGGCCTTCTCGGCCTCCCACCGGGCGTTCAGCCCGTCGAGCTCCTCCTGACGGTCGGCCATCTCGGCACGCAGGGCGTCCAGCCGCTCCAGCGATGCCTCGTCCTTCTCCCGGGAGAGCGCCATCTCCTCCATGTGCATCCGCTCGAGGGAACGGCGCAGCTCGTCGATCTCCACCGGTGCGGAGTCGATCTCCATGCGCAGGCGCGAGGCGGCCTCGTCCACGAGGTCGATCGCCTTGTCCGGGAGCTGGCGGCCCGGGATGTAGCGGTGGGACAGGGTGGCCGCGGCGACCAGGGCGGAGTCCGCGATCGAGACCTTGTGGTGCGCCTCGTAGCGCTGCTTCAGCCCGCGGAGGATGCCGACGGTATCGTTCACGGACGGCTCGCCCACGTACACCTGCTGGAACCTGCGCTCCAGCGCCGGGTCCTTCTCGACGTTCTCCCGGTACTCGTCGAGCGTCGTCGCACCGATGAGCCGGAGCTCACCGCGCGCCAGCATGGGCTTGAGCATGTTGCCGGCGTCCATCGACCCCTCCGAGGCACCCGCTCCGACGACGGTGTGGAGTTCGTCGATGAAGGTCACCACCTGGCCGCCGGACGAGCGGATCTCGTCGAGCACGGCCTTCAGCCGCTCCTCGAACTCGCCCCGGTACTTGGCGCCGGCGATCATCGACCCGAGGTCGAGGCTGATGAGGGTCTTCCCCCGCAGCGACTCGGGCACGTCGCCCGCGACCATGCGCTGGGCGAGCCCCTCGACGACGGCCGTCTTGCCCACGCCGGGCTCGCCGATGAGCACCGGGTTGTTCTTGGTGCGGCGGCTGAGCACCTGCACCACGCGGCGGATCTCCGCATCGCGCCCGATGACCGGGTCCAGCTTGCCGCTCCGCGCCACCTCGGTGAGGTCCACCCCGAACTTCTCGAGCGCCTGGAAGGTGTTCTCCGGATCGGGCGTGGTCACGCGCCGGTCACCGCGCACGCCCGGCAGGGCCGACGCGAGTGCCTCGCGCGTGAGCCCGACGGAGCGCAGGATGCCACCGGCCGCTCCGTTGTCCGCCGCCAGGGCGAGCAGGATGTGCTCGGTGGACACGAACTGGTCACCGAGGGTCTCCGCTTCCTGCTGGGCCGCGTTGATCATCTGGAGGGCACCGCGGGAGAACTGCGGCTGCGCCACCGAGGAGCCCGACGACGACGGCAGGGCCTTGATCGCCGTGCTCGCCTGCACGCTCACGGTGTCGGGATCGGCGCCGGCCGCCTTGAGGAGCGCGACGGCGATGCCGTCCCGCTGGTCCAGGAGGGCCTTGAGGAAGTGCGGCGTATCGATCTGCGCATTCCCCGCCGTGGAGGCGTTCATGGCGGCAGCTGACAGCACCTCGCGGCTCTTGGTGGTGAAATTCGTGTCCACGCGCGGTTCCTTTCCGTCCTGACGTAGGTCTTGCATTGAGTGTACTCGACTCAACTTTCGAGCCGGGAGAGATATTCCCCCGCTTCGCCCCTGGCGGAGCGGGAAGGGACGACTGCGGCGGCGCCGGGGCCGCCCGGCACAGTGCGGCTTCCGGAGCCCGCTGTGATCTCGGACATAATGGCCCCTATGGGGAAATTCCGCCGCGCCACCGCCGTCCTGACCACCGCCGCCCTCACCCTCGCGCTCGCGGCCTGCACGGATGACCGCCCGACCACGGAGGACGCGGCGCGCACGCTCGCCGAGGGACTGGCCCGGCTCGACGTGGGGCAGTCCGCGTTCACGTCGGTGGAGGCGTCCGAGGTGACCGGCGAGCTCGCCACGATCACCGAGGGGTTCGGGCCCGGAGCGCCGAAGGTGACGGTCGCAGGCGTCGAGGAGACCGGCGAGGACAGCGCGACCGCGACGCTCGACTACGTCTGGGACCTCGACGACACCGACTCCGACTGGACCTACAGCACGACGGCGGACCTCACGCGGGTCGAGGACGTCTGGCAGGCGGCCTGGGACCCTGCGCTGTTCGTCCCGAACCTCCTGCCGGACGAGAAGCTCACCCTCACCAGCGTGCCCGGGGACCGCGGCGACATCACCGGGGCGGGCGGCGAGGTCCTGGTCACCGAGCGGCCCGTGATCCGCGTCGGCATCGACAAGACGGGGGTCCCGGACGCGCAGTGGGCCGCCTCGGCCCGTGCGCTCGCCACCCTGCTCGAGCTCGACCCGGCGGCCTACGAGGAACAGGTCGCCGCCGCGGGTGCGGAGGCCTTCGTGGTGGCGGTCGTCCTGCGTGACGACGCGACGCGGACGGTCACCGACGCGCAGATCGATGCCGTCCCGGGTGCACTGCGGCAGGCCGACACCCTGGAACTCGCACCCACCCGCACCTTCGCCCGCGAACTCCTGGGCAGCGTGGGCGAGGCGACGGAGGAACTCGTGGAGCAGTCCGACGGTGCCCTCCGGGCGGGTGATGTCACCGGGCTCGGCGGGCTGCAGCTGCAGCACAACGACCAGCTGGCCGGCACCCCGGGCCTCTCGGTCGGCGCCGCGCCGGTGGCGGACCCCGGAACGCCCAGCCAGACCCTCTTCACCAAGGCGGCCGTGGACGGCACCGACCTCGCCACCACGCTCGATCCCCGCCTGCAGGGCCTCGGCGAGCAGGTTCTCGCGGACGAGCCCTCGGCGTCGTCGATCGTCGCCATCCGGCCCAGCACGGGCGAGATCCTCGCGGCGGCCAACGGTCCGGGCAGCGAGGGCCTGCAGACCGCGCTCCTGGGCCAGTACCCGCCGGGGTCCACGTTCAAGGTGGCCACGAGCCTCGCACTGCTCCGGAAGGGCTTCACGCCCGAGAGCCCCACGGAGTGCACCGAGGAAGTCTCCGTGGACGGCCGCACGTTCAACAACGCCAGCACCTATCCGGTGCAGTTCCTCGGGACCATCCCGCTCCTGGAGACCTTCGCGCAGTCCTGCAACACCGGCTTCATCTCGGCCCGGGACGAGATCAGCCAGGCCGATCTCGCGGCCGCCGCCACCGATCTCGGGATCGGCGTGGAGTCGCGCATCGGCACACCCGCGTTCTTCGGCTCCGTGCCGACCGAGGCGGAGGGGACGGCCCACGCCGCCGCCATGATCGGGCAGGGCGAGGTACTGGTGTCGCCCCTGGGCCTCGCCACCATGGCCGCATCCGTGGGGGCAGGATCGCGCGTCACGCCGACCCTCCTCGCCGCGGGCGAATCCACCGAACTCGACCCCGGATCGGAGAGCGCCGCGGCCACGGAGGCTCCGTCGGGTGACGCGACGCCGTCGGCCGGGGAGTCCGAGGCGCCGCCCAGCGCGTTCACCGCCGACGAGTCGGCGACGCTGCGGACGCTCATGTCCGCCGTCGTCGAGCAGGGCGGGGCCCGGCTCCTGCAGGACGTGCCGGGCGATCCCGTCCTGGCCAAGACCGGGACCGCCGAGTTCGGGAGCGAGACTCCCCCGCGGACCCACGCGTGGGTCGTCGCCCTCCAGGGCGACCTCGCCGTCGCGGTCTTCGTGGAGGAGGGCGAACTGGGATCCACGTCCGGCGGCCCCCTCATGCAGGCCTTCCTGACCGGCGCAGCCACCGGCTGACCGCCGAGCAGCCACCGGCCCGCCCCAGTACGCGGGTCCTCTCCTTCGACGACATGGGGGTCGGATCGACACAGTGAACGCAGTTGCTTGATCATCCTCCGGCGCCCGTACGCGACGCCGGAGGCCATCCGAAGACCGTTGAAAGGGTCCCCGTGGATCTCAGGTTCATCCCGCTCATCATCGGCGCCGTGGTGCTGCTCGTCATCATCATCGCCGCCGTCGTCCTCGCCCGCATGGCGCTGCACATCGCCAGCCCGGACCAGGCGCTCATCATCTCGTCCAAGGACAGCAAGGGGCAGCCCGATCCGGACAGCCAGCGCGTCGTCTTCGGCCGGATCTTCATCAACCCGTTCTCGCAGCGGGCCTATCCCCTGTCGCTCGCATCGCGCCAGGTGTCGCTGCGCATCGAGGGCATCTCCAAGAACGGCATCAAGCTCCACCTCACCGGCGTCGCCCAGGTCAAGGTCGGGGGCGACGCGGACGCCGTCCGCAAGGCCGCCCAGCGCTTCCTGAACCAGCAGGAGGCGATCGACCACTACACGCAGGAGACCCTGTCCGGTTCGCTCCGCTCGATCGTGGGAACCCTGACGGTCGAATCGATCATCCGGGACCGCGCGACCTTCGCCAAGAGCGTCAAGGAGGAGGCCGAACACTCCATGCACAACCAGGGCCTGGAGATCGACACCTTCCAGATCCAGTCCGTGGACGACGACTCCGGGTACCTGAAGAACCTGGGCCGCCCGGAGGCCGCCCTCGCGGAACGCAACGCGAAGATTGCCGAAGCCCGATCCATGCAGGAATCGGAGCAGGCACGCGCCCTGTCCGACGAGCAGGTGGCCCTCGCGCAGCAGCAGCTGATCATCCGCCGCGCGGAACTGAAGGAGGAGGCCGATGCCCGCCAGGCACGGGCCGACGCCGCGGGCCCTCTCGCCCAGGCCGAACAGCAGGAGCAGGTCATCATGCGTGAGCAGCAGGTCGCCCAGCGGCGGTCCGAGCTCCGTGAGCGCGAGCTGGACACCGAGGTGCGCAAGCCCGCGGACGCCGAGAAGTACCGCCTCATCCAGCAGGCCGACGCGAAGCTCGAGGAGCGGCGCCGGGCATCGGAGGCCACGGAGATCGAAGCCCGCGTGGACCTCGCACGCCGCAAGCTCGTCGCCGAGGGTGACCGGGTGGCAGCCGAGGCGGATGCCGCGTCGAACACGGCACGCGGTACCGCCGAAGCATCGATCAACGAGGCCAAGGGCCGCGCCGACGCCGCGGTCATCGCGTCCCGCGGTGATGCCGAGGCGCAGTCGACGGAAGCCCGTGGCAAGGCGGAGGCCGCCGGTATCGCCGCGCAGGCGGAGGCCTACGAGAAGTTCAACCAGGCCGCCATCCTGTCGAAGGTCCTCGAGGTCCTGCCCGCGATGGCACGGGAGATCGCCGCGCCGATGTCGGCGATCGACACCATGACCGTCGTCTCCAACGACGGCGCGAGCCAGCTCAGCAAGAACGTCTCGAGCGGCGTCCACCAGACCACGCAGATGGTCAAGGACACCACCGGTCTGGACATCATCGCGCTGCTCGGCGACCTGCTCAAGAACGCGGACAAGCCCGGCCGGAACGGGGCCACCAGCCCGACCGTCGTCGGCGGCTCCGACTAGCGGGACCTGCAGGCCGCCGTCGGGGATCCGGCGGCGGCCGTCAGCGGTAGGTCGGCAGGTAGGTCCCCGACGAGGGGACGATCACCTTGCCGAGCGGCGCCAGCGACACCGGGATCAGCTTCAGGTTGGCGATGCCCAGCGGGATCCCGATGATGCTGACGAACATCGGGATGGCCGTGAGCACGTGGCCGATGGCGATCCAGATGCCCGCGACGAGAAGCCAGATGACGTTCCCGATCGTGGAGAACCCGCCCGGCCGACCGCCGCGGTTCACGACGGTCTGACCGAAGGGCCACAGCGCGTAGGCGCCGATCCTGAACGAGGCGATGCCGAAGGGGATGGTCACGATCAGCAGGCAGCAGATGATGCCGGCCGCGAAGTAGCCCAGCGCGAGCCAGATGCCGCCGAACAGGAGCCAGATGACGTTCAGGAGTGCGTTCATCCGCCCATTGTTCCCCACCCGGTGCGCCGGGGCACCCCCCGGACGAACGGAAGGCCCCCACCCGCGAGGGTAGGGGCCTTCCGTGGTCAGCGATGCTGCTAGCGGGACCGGCGATCGTTGGACGCAGGCGCGCTGGCCCTGCGGGAGCCGGCCGCACGGCGGGCTCCCTCGGTCCGCGGAGCCGAGGACGGCGCATGGCTGCGCTGCCCGCCGGCGGCGGGGGCGCCGGCCGCGGGACGGCGGACGGCGTCGCCCACGCGCTGGCCGGAGGCGGGACGGCGGCTGCGCGTCGTCGTCTCCGAGGCGGTGCGGGGCTCGTCCGTGCGACGGCGGGAACCGCCGGTCTTCGCAGCAGCACCCGAGTCGGTGCCGAAGCGCGGCGCCTGCGGCTGGTCCTTTCGGCGGTCGGCCCGGTTGCCCTGGGTCGCCTGCGTCTCGGCGGAGACGCGACCGCGTCCACCCCTGCCGCCACGGCCTCCCGCGGACGGGGCTGCGGTACCACGGCGGGCGCGCTTGCGC
>NZ_CP024915.1:2269678-2277694 GCF_002953615.1 Arthrobacter agilis
CCCGGCCGGCGGGTAAGGCCAACCCGCGGGGAAGGCGCACCCCGGATCCGAGGGGGTCGTCCCCATGGCGAAGCGCCAGTGGCAGGGTCCCGACGGATTGCCTGCCACTGGCGCGAACGGTGCGGTCACCGCCCGGGCGATGAGGACGCGGAGCGGTTACGTGCGCGGCGGTGCCCCGAGGTCCACGGGATCCTCGTCCGTCAGGTAGGCGAACTCGGAATGGGCTGAGATGTCGATGCCACGCAGCTCGTCCTCCTGCTCGATGCGGAGGCCCACCGTGCGCTGGATGACCTGGGCGATGACCCAGGTGACCACGAAGGAATAGACCAGGACAGCCACAGTGGCGAGCACCTGGATCCCCAGGAGGTCGAACCCGCCGCCGTAGAAGAGCCCGGAGACACCGTTGGGGGCGTCCTCGGTGGCGAAGAACCCGATGAGCAGGGTGCCCAGGATGCCGCCGATCAGGTGGACGCCGACGACGTCGAGGGAGTCGTCGAAACCGAGCCGGAACTTCAGTTCGATCGCGAGGGAGCAGACGGCTCCGGCGATCGCACCGATGGCGAGGGCGCCCAGCGGGCTCACGGCACCGCAGGCCGGGGTGATGGCGACGAGCGCGGAGATCAGGCCGGACGCCGCACCCATGCTGGTGGCGGCACCGTGCCTGAACCTCTCCACGAGCGCCCAGGCGAGCAGCCCGGCCGACGCGGCGACGGCCGTGTTCAGGAAGACGACCGACGCGGACTGGCCCGCGGACAGGGCGGACCCTGCATTGAAGCCGAACCAACCGACCCACAGGAGCCCGGCTCCCACGAGGACGAGCGGCCGGCTGTGCGGCTTGGCATGGTCCACGGTGGGCCAGCCGTGGCTGCGGCCAAGGACGAGCGAGAGGGCAAGGGCTGCGATGCCCGCGTTCATGTGGACCGCCAGGCCGCCGGCGAAGTCGATCGCACCGAGGTTGTTGGCGATCCAGCCACCCACCACGGAACCGTCCTCGGAACTGAAGGCGAAGACCCAGTGGGCGATCGGGAAGTACACCAGGGTGGCCCAGACGCCGGCGAAGATCATCCACGCCCCGAACTTCATGCGGCCCGCAGCGGCACCGGCGACCAGCGCCGTGGTGACACAGGCGAAGAACAGCTGGAATGCGGCGAACAGGATGGGCGGTATCGAGGCGGTGGGATCATCGGCGAGCAGCTGGCCGAGGCCGGCGTACTCGGCGACATCGCCGATCAGTCCGAGGCCGCCCACCGAGTCGCCGAAGGCCATCGAGTAGCCGAAGAGCACCCACAGCACGGCGACGAGGCTCGCCCCGCCGAAGCACATCATCATCATGTTGAGGATGCGGCGTGAGCCGACCATTCCTCCGTAGAACAGGGCCAGGGCCGGGATCATCAGACAGACGAGCGCGGCGCTGGCAAGAATCCAAGCGACGTTTCCAGAATCCATGGGAGGTCCATTTCCGTGATGGCGCCTGCGCGTGCCCGAGGGACGGAGCCCGGGGTCGCATGAGGGGTGGGTGCGGAGCCGGGATGGCACGCGGCGCTCAGCCATGGTAGTCAGCGGCACGTTTCAGCATCCGGCGGGCACCGTTAACTCTGTGTTACGGCTCGCCCCGTCCCTAGCCGCCGGCGACCGACTGGATGATCAGGACCGTCGCGCCCGGGGGTACGGCGGTGCCGAGCCCGTCCAGGCGCCGTACGTCCTCGCCGTCGACGTAGATGTTCACGTAGCGCCGCAGCGCTCCGGTCTCCTCACGGATCCGCTGGTCGAGCAGCGGACGTCCGGCGCCCAGCCCGTCGAGCAGTGCCGCCACGTCTCCAGCGTCCGGCACGTCCAGCCGGACCTCGCTCCGCCCGTCGACATAGGGGCGGAGGAGCGTGGGGATGAGGACGGTCACGGCAGCCATGGTGGGTCCCTGTCAGGAGGGAACGACCGCTGCGCGGACGGAGAGCACATCCGGAAGGTGACTCGCGACCTCGCGGAAGGTGCGGCCCTCGTCCGCGCTCGCGTAGACGGCTCCTCCGCGGGTCCCGAAGTAGACACCCGGGACATCCGCGGTGTCGACGCAGGCCGCGTCGCGGAGGACGGCGTTGAAGTCCGCCTCGGGCAGGCCGGCGGAGCTCGCCTCCCAGGTCGCACCGCCGTCGTCGGTCCTGTGCATCAGAAGACGCCCGTCCGGCGGGATGCGCTCGCCGTCGGCCTTGAGGGGGATGACCCAGGCCGTTCCGCTCCGGTGCGGGTGGGCGAGCATCACGAAGCCGAAATCCGCCGGCAGGCCCTCGGCGATCGACTGCCAGGAGTCCCCGCGATCAGTGCTCATGTAGACGCCGTGGTGGTTCTGCGCGAACAGGCGGTCGGGATCGACGGCGTCGCGGGCCACCTTGTGCACGCACTGGCCGAACTCCGGGTTCGGGTCGGGCATGAAGTAGGCGCTGATGCCGCTGTTGCGGGGCTGCCAGGAGATCCCGCCGTCGTCGGAGCGGTAGACGCCTCCGGTGCTCATGGCCACGTGCAGAGTGTCGTCGGCGGGACTCGGCAGGACGGTGTGGGCGGCCGCCCCGCCGAAGCCGGCACCCCATTCGGTGCGGTGCGGGTGGTCCCACAGGCCCCTGTTGAGCTCGAACGTCTCGCCGTGGTCGGTCGACTTCCAGACCGAGATGGGCTGACATCCGGCCCACACCACGCCCGGCCGGTTCTCCGCGTCGGGTTGGATCTGCCAGATCCGTTCGAGGGCTGCGCCGTCGTCCGCGCCGAAGCGGATACTGCCTTCCTTCGGCTCCGTCCAGGTCTCTCCGAGATCGTCCGAATGGGCGATGCAGGGGCCGAAGTGCCAGGACATCCGGCCGGCGAAGAGACGGGTCCGGCCGCCACGCGTATCGATCCCGACGCTCGGGATCTCCTCCATGAGGAACTTCGGCTCCGACAGCGTCCAGTTCTCCCGATCCGAGCTCCGCGCGAGCCACAGCCCCTTCTTGGTGCCGATGGCGAGGACGGTCGTCCCTGCTGCTGTCATGGCTGCCCCCGTTGGCATGGAACCGGTCGCGGACCGGAGATCGTGATGCGGATCACTTGGAAGGGTGCCATCCACCACTCGTTTTGTACAGGGCCGGCTACCCGCTTCTGTCCGCATGGGCAGCCGCCCGGCGAGACCGTGTCAGAGTGGGCATATTCGGTCACTGGGGGCGGAACACCCGTTCATCCTGGAGGAACCGTTGAGTCAGATCGTCCTTGCGAATGCCGCGCCGGCACGGCCGTGTCGCGGTACCGAGCACCCCCCGGACGGACGCCGCTGGTGCGTCGGCAAGTGCTGTATCGAAGCGCGTCCCGGGCTGCTCGTCCTGTGGTGGGCTCCCGGTTCCCTGCTCACACTCGCGGACATCCTCTCGTCCTACGACGGCATCCGTGAACTCTCGGACGGCTACCGCCTGCCCCTCGTGGTCCACGTGCAGGGCATGGTGGGGATGACCGCGGGCGCACGCGCCCTCCTGCTCGAAGGGGACCTCTCCTCCCGTGTCGGATTCGTCGGCACGGGGCCCGTGGACCAGGTCATCGTGGCCTTCCTCGAGCAGGCATTGTCCGAGACCTGCTACTTCCGCAGTCCGGCCAGGGCCGAGGCGTGGGCCCGCGGGGCGGGGAGCGACGATTGACGGGCACGCCATCGGATCGGTCGTCGCCGCGGAGCGGTGCGCCCCCGGTCGCCGGCGGGGAAGAGGGCACACGGGACACCGCCCCCGCCGTCGACCGGCAGGAAATAGCTCCGCTGATTCCCGGGGGCTCTCCCTCGGGCTGGATCCGCGACTCCCTATTCCTTGCCGGCCGCTTCGTCCGGGTGCACACCGCGGCGGAGGACGGCCATTCTGTTCTCCGGTTATCGTGTCGTCACATGGACTTCCCGCCACCCGGATCGGGAAAGGACGCGTCAGCGACTTTCGTTATAGGCGTCGATGATCGATTGTGTGATGCGGCCGCGGGAACTCGGGTTGAATCCGTTCTCCTGGGCCCACTGCCGGATCTGCTGCGTGTCCTCGCGCTTGGATCGGGAGGAAGCCTTCGGGCTCCCGGCCGACTGCTTCCCCGAACCGGCTTTCCGGCCCTTGTCCACGTAGCCGGAGAGGGCGGAACGTAGCGCATTCGCGTTCTGCTCGGTGAGATCTATTTCATAATTCGTGCCGTCGAGGGCGAAGCGCACCGTTTCCTGCGCTTCTTCCCCACTGAAGTCGTCGACCAATTGGACCTGTACCCGCTGCGCCATCACATTCTCCTGTGTTGTCCGGATGAATTCGTCAGCCCCATATTCCCGACCCTATCCTGCAAACTCGCCGAGAGGAATGAATTGCACGGATGGTGGACGGCAGGTCCATTGTCGACGAGGACCCGACGGCAGGTGCGATCGGCGGGCTCTGCTATTCCCCGCGCCCGGGCGTCCCGCGCTCGTCGATCACCGGGGGCAACCCGAACGCCTCGAACATCTCGGGATACAGGAAATTGTGGTGGCCGACGATCAGTCCGCCATCGGTCTCGATGACCTGGATGGCCCAGGGCTTCCAGAGCCCGGGCTCCACGAGGTGGTAGTTGGCGAACCCGCCTGCGCCGTTGACGTCCAGCGGGAGGAGGCGCCCGCCCTCGCAGACGCTGCCCTCACCCACGAACCAGGCGCGGACATCCGCCGGGCCGGTGAGCCACAGATCGAAGGGCGGCATGGAGAGGACGACGTCGTCGCGCAGGAGCGAGACGAGCACCTCCATGTCGTAGGCCTCGAACGCCCGCAGATACCTGGCGAGCAGGTCCTTGTGCGCCGGATCCTCGAGGGGCATGGAGGTGGTCGGCTCGAAGCCCGCCATGGTCTTGCGGGCACGCTGAAGGGCGCTGTTGATCGAAGCGGTGGTCACCTCCAGCAGGGTGGCGACCTCGGCGGCGGACCAGCGCAGGACCTCGCACAGGATCAGGGCGCTGCGCTGCAGTGGCGGCAGGTGCTGCAGCGCAGCCACGAAGGCCAGCCGGATCGTGTCACGGGCCTCGGCGACGACGGCGGGATCACCCGAGGTGTCGATCACCCTCTCGTTCCGGATCGGCTGCACGAAGGCGCTCTCCGTGAGGGGTGCGCCGAGCACCGCGTCCGCGGTCCGCGTGGAGGGCCCGAGGTCCATGGGCCGGGCCCGGCGCTGGGGGCTCCGGAGCATGTCGACACAGACGTTGTGCGCGATCCGGAAGAGCCAGGTGCGCAGGGCGGACCGCCCGGCGAAGGAGTCCCTGCTGGACCAGGCCTTGATCATGGTCTCCTGCACGGCGTCCTCGGCCTCCGACGCCGCCCCCAGCATCCGGTAGCAGTATCCGGTGAGGTCGCGCCGGGACTCTTCCAGGAGTTCCTCGAACGGCACCCCTTCCCGCTGCATTCCTGGCGTCGTCCCTCGGGCGGTGGCGGGTTGCATGCACTGAGCCTAGCGATGGCTGTCCCTGCGCGGGAGGAGGGCTGCGCAGAAAATTCGGCCGGTATCGATGATTCTCCGGCCTCCGTGGCGTCTACTGGGACACGTTGCCATCACCGACGAACGGAAGCACCTCATGCGCAGACTCACAGCAGGACTCTTCTCCTCCGTGGACGGAGTGGTCGAATCACCCCACCTGTGGCAGTTCGACAGCTTCGACGCGGAACTCGGCGCCGGCATGGGCGAGATGATCGCCAGGGTGGACACCGTGCTGCTCGGCCGCCACGGCTACGAGGAGTGGGCGCAGTACTGGCCCGCAGCGGAAGCCGCCGATCCCTTCGGTGGCTTCATCAACCCGGTCCGGAAGTTCGTCGCATCCCGGACCCTCAGAGGTGACCTGGGCTGGACCAACGCGTCCCTCATGGACGCACCCCTCGAGGAGTTCGTCCGCTCGCTCAAGCAGACGGACGGCGGGGATATCGCCGTGTGCGCCAGCATCTCCCTCGTCCGCCAGCTCCTGTTCGCCGGGTTGCTCGACTCGCTCATGCTCATGATCCATCCCGTGGTGGCGGGCACGGGCCGCCACCTCTTCGAAGCATCCGACCCGGTGACCCGCCTGGAACTGCAGGAGACGACCACCACCAGCAAAGGCAATGTCCTGGCCTCGTACGGGCTCCGCGGCGAATAGGAGGGAAAGACATGTCATTTCAGGCATACTTGGATGCGATCGAAGTGAAGACGGGGCTGACACCGCGCCAGCTGCTCGAGCGGGCGACCGCGCGCGGCCTCGCCACGCCGGGGACGAAGGCCGGGGAGATCGTCGCCTGGCTGAAGGAGGACTACGACCTCGGGCGGGGCCACGCCATGGCCCTGGTGCACGTCATCAGGAACGGCGCGACGATCAGTGAGAAGCATGTGGGCGCCGACGGTGCCCACCGGGACGAGTCGGCGGAGCTGTGGCTCGACGGCAGGGCGACCAGGCCGGCGGGTGAGGCGCCCTGACGCTGGGGCGATCCACCTAGACTTCTGGTCATGGCTGTCCTCATCGATCCGCCGTCCTGGCCCGCCCACGGGACCGTCTTCTCCCACCTGGTCTCGACGTCGTCGCTCGATGAACTGCATGCGTTCGCGGAGGCGGCGGGCATCCCGCGCCGGGCCTTCGACGAGGACCACTACGACGTTCCCGCGCGGCGCCATCGGGACCTCGTCCTCCGGGGAGCGCGGGAGGTCAGCGGGACGGAACTGGTGCGTGCGCTCATCGCGAGCGGGCTGCGGATCCCCGCCCGGCAACGGGCGCCCCGGCTCCGAGCCGCCCTGGCGTCCCGCTGGGAGTCGCTCCTGCCGGCGCAACCAGCCCTGGGTCGGGAACTGCTCGACCGATGGAGTGAGCCGCACCGGAAGTACCACACCCCCACCCATCTGATCGCCGTCCTCGAGGCGCTGGACGTCCTGATGGAACCGGCCGACGCGCTCCTGCGCCGGTCCGTGCTGCTCGCCGCCTGGTTCCACGACGCCGTGTACGAGGGATCGGCGGGGAAGGACGAACGGGCGTCCGCACACCTCGCCGTCGAACGCCTCCGGGAACCGCTGGGCACGTCGGCGGCGCAGGAGGTCGGGCGCCTGGTCCTGGTCACCGTGGCACACGATCCGGCCCCTGACGACCGTTCCGGCCAGCTGCTCTGCGATGCGGATCTCTCGGTGCTCGCGAGCCCTCCCGAGGCCTACGCCCGCTACACCGACGCCGTCCGGCAGGAGTACGCGCATATTCCCGATGATGCATTCACAACGGGGAGGCGGGCCGTGCTGCTGCGGCTGCTGGCCCTTGACCCGCTGTACCGCACGGCTGCAGCGCAGGGCCACTGGGCGGAGCGCGCGCAGCGGAACCTGATGCAGGAACTCGAGTCCCTGGTGTAGCCACGGGATGCCTCCTCCGGAGCACAGGTCTAGGATCGCCGCATGGACCCGATCGGCGCGGCACTGGCAGAACTGCAGGAACCGGACCGGACCTGCCTGCAGCGCATCATCGACATCGCCCGGTCCGCCCGTCCCGAGGCCGAGGCGGGTCGGAGCTACGGCCTCCCGGCCCTCCTGCTCCAAGGGAAACCGCTGGTCGGCGTCGGCGCTGCCGCGAACCACCTCTCGCTCCATCCTTTCTCTCCCGCGGTGGTCAAGGCCGTAGCGCCGTCGCTCGGTGGGTTCTCGCTGTCGAAGGGGACCATCCGGTTCTCCGCGGCGCAGCCGGTGCCCGACGATGTCGTGCGGGAGATCGTGCGCCTGCGGAGCATCGAGATCACAGGGCCGTAGGGCGGGGCGCGGGACCCGTGGCCGGTCGGGCCGCAGCGGGGCGTCGAAGCCGTCGTGGCCTCGCGCTCCGGTCACGGTTCGGCGCGAATTCCGGCGGATCCATGGCCTTCCGGAAGGCAGCGGCCGAAGATGAGGCATGACGTGGTCGACAAGGCTGGGCGTCGTGGCCCTCGCAGCGGTGTTCCTCTCGGCGTGTGCGACACCGGGTGCTCCGCCGGGGCAGCCATCGGCTGCCGATCCCGGCGCGACCGGACCAGCGGACGCACCGCTGAGTTTCGAGGGCCGC
>NZ_CP024915.1:2277794-2289288 GCF_002953615.1 Arthrobacter agilis
ACCCTGACGAGTTTCGAGAACAAGGCGATCAAGGCCGGGCGGATGGTCTTCGACCTCACCTACCGCCGCCGCTGACGGGTCGGCGCCGATGGATCGACCTGGCAGATTCCCGTTCGATGACCGCTGATCCGGTCCGATGACGCAGGGGTCATGACCGGGGCGGCCGAGGACGGGACCGACACGTCAGGTCCCAGGTGCCGACCGTGCACCACCCGTTGGACGGTCGCTACTGCTCAGCACTCCACGACGTTGACGGCCAGCCCGCCCATGGCCGTCTCCTTGTACTTGGAGCTCATGTCCTTGCCCGTTTCCCGCATGGTGATGATGACCTCGTCGAGGGACACCCGGTGGACGCCGTCGCCCCAGAGCGCCATCTTGGCGGCATTGATCGCTTTCGCCGCGGCGATCGCGTTCCGTTCGATGCAGGGCACCTGCACCAGGCCACCGATGGGATCGCAGGTCAGGCCGAGGTTGTGTTCCATCGCGATCTCGGCCGCGTTCTCGACCTGCGAGGGGCTGCCACCCATCACTTCGGCCAGGCCGGCGGCAGCCATCGACGATGCCGAGCCCACCTCGCCCTGGCAGCCCATCTCCGCGCCCGAGATCGAGGCCTGTTCCTTGTAGAGGACTCCGACAGCACCGGCGGTCAGAAGGAACGTGACCACCACGTCGTCGCGATCCTGCCGGCTGGCATTCTGCATCCCGGGCGCGAAATGCAGGGCGTAGTACAGCACGGCGGGGATGATGCCCGCCGCTCCATTTGTCGGTGCCGTGACCACCCTGCCGCCGGATGCGTTCTCCTCATTGACGGCAAGAGCGATCAGGTTCACCCATTCCTGCCAGTACGCGGGGTCGTGGTCCTTGTCCTCCTTCAGCAGGCGGTCATGCCAGTCGGGGGCGCGCCGGCGGACCTTGAGCCCGCCGGGCAGCAGTCCCTCGCGGGTGAGGCTGACCTGCGCGCAGCTCTCCATGACCGAGTAGATGTGGAGCAGGCCCTGCCGGATCTCCTCCTCCGTGCGGCTGTCCTTCTCATTGGTCAGCATCACGTCGCTGATACCGAGGGAGGTCCGTCGGCAGTGGTCGAGCAGCTCTGCGGCGGTGCGGAACGGGAGCGGAAGCTCCTTCTTCGAGGACTCGAGTTCCTGCCGGGCGGCGTCCTCCTCCCCGTCCCGCACGATGAACCCCCCGCCGACCGAGAAGAACGTGGCCGTATGAAGGACCTGCCCGGCCGGGCCATGGACGGTGAAGGTCATGCCGTTGGTATGCCGCGGCAGGACCGTCAGGGGGCGCAGGACCATGTCCTCGACCCCGTAGGGCAAGGACACGCTTCCACCGAGCTCCAGGATGCCGGTGCCGGCGATGGCTGCCAGCCGCTCCTCCACCTCCTCGGGCTGGATCAGCTCGGGGTGGAACCCCTCGAGGCCGAGGAGGATCGCCGTCATCGTTCCGTGCCCGTGCCCGGTCGCAGCGAGGGACCCGTAGAGGTCGACCCGCAGTGATGCCACGTCGGCAAGGATGCCGGAGGCCTTCAGTTCCTCGCTGAACACCGCGGCGGCCCGCATCGGTCCGACAGTGTGCGAGCTCGAAGGTCCTATGCCGATGGAAAAGAGATCGAAGACTCCTACAGCCATGGTGCAGTTCCTTCGTGTCCGGAGTGGCCCGGCAGATGATCCTGTCGGAAAAGGGCATGGGCGATCCGTCCGACCGGGATGCACGAGGACCGGACAGGCGGATTCCAGGTCCGAGCTGTCGCCCCTCCCGGTGGCACCGAGCGATCCGGACAGCCCTGTCCGGACCGGGGACCGTCAGGGGACCTCGGGCGAGGCGTACTCGCGCATCGCGTCGAGGAGCCACCGGCCCAGGAAGTCCGCGAAGGAGGCGCGGGGGAAGATCCGGAAGCTTTCCTTCCCGGTCTTCTCGAGGACCACCGGGATGTTGCCCACCTCGGTGCTCAGGGCTGTTCCCGGGGGGAAGCTGCGCGGGTGCAGGTCCAGGGAGCAGCCCTTCTCCAGGACGGCACGGGCCCGGGTGCCGGAGAGTTCGAACGTGGTGCGGTTCGCGGACAGGTCCACCACCTGGCCCGGAGCCCCGCCCAGGGCGGCGGTGAGGGAATCGATGAGGGTGCCACCGAGCGAGTCGTGGACGTCCTCGGATGCGACCACCAGGAACTCGGAGGGTCCCAGCCAGAGGACCCGGACGCCGTCGGCGCCGCCCACGTCACCGCAGCGGAGCGGCAGGCCGCCGGCCACCGCGACGACCCGGGCGCCCTCCTCGGAGCGGGGGTCCACGCGGAGGCCCACCATGGTCCGGAACGGGCCCTCTCGGAGGACCACCGTCCCCTCGATGGAGCCGGCCTCCAGCGCGGCGGCCAGATGGGAGGCGGGGCTGCGCCGGATGTGCCGAAGCCCATTGATGCCGTTGAGTGCTGCTGTGTCAGCCATCCTTGCGGGTCCCTTCGGGGTCGAAAAGTACGGTCTCGGCGATGACGACCTCGACCAGCCGGTCGCCTGCGGCGGCCACCAGGGTCTCACCGATGCGGTTGCGGCCGTTCTTGATCAGCGCCAGGGCGAAGGTCCGCTCCAGGGCGGCGCTGGAGTAGCTGGAGGTGACGAAACCCTGCATCGGGACGGGACCGGAGGCAGGGTCGGTGCTGATGCCCTGCTCCACCAGCTGGGTCCCTTCGGGGAGCCGGAAGGAACGGTCCACGGGCAGCACGCTGACCAGGTGCTTGCGGTCCTCGCGCCCGGCATCGGCCCGGGCGTAGGACCGCTTGCCGATGAAGTCCTTGGCCTTGGACACCACCCATTCCATGCCCGCGTCCTGCGGGGTGACGGTGCCGTCGGTGTCCTGGCCGACGATCGGGTAGCCCTTCTCGGCGCGGAGCACGTGCATGGTCTCGGTGCCGTAGGGGGTGATGCCGAATTCGGCGCCTGCGGCTGCCACTGCTTCCCAGGTGTTCAACCCGTACCAGGACGGCACGTTGATCTCGTAGGCCAGTTCGCCGGAGAACGAGATCCGGCAGATCCGGGCCTGCACGCCGGAGGCGAGGGTGGTTTCGCGGAAGGTCATGAACGGGAAGACGTCCGCCTCCAGCCCCCCGTCCGCTGCCAGGTCCGGTGCCAGCTTGGCGATGACGGCCCGGGATCTGGGCCCGACGACGGCAATGGTGCTCCACTGTTCGGTCACGGAGGTGCAGTGCACGTCGAGGTCGGGCCATTCGGTCTGGAGCCATTCCTCCAGCCAGTCCAGGACCTTGGCGGCGCCGCCGGTGGTGGTGGTCAGGAAGTAGCGGTCGTCATCGAGGCGGAGGGTCACGCCGTCGTCGAAGATCATGCCGTCCGCCATGCACATGACGCCGTAGCGGGCGGAACCCGGGGCGAGCTTCTTGAAGGCGTTGGTGTAGATCCGGTTGAGGAATTCACCGGCGTCCTTGCCGCGGATCTCGATCTTCCCGAGGGTGGTGGCGTCCAGAAAGCCGACGGAGTCGCGGACGGCGGCGCACTCGCGCAGCACGGCTGCGTCCATGTCCTCGCCGGCGCGCGGGTAGTACCAGGGGCGCTTCCACTGTCCCACGTCCTCGAACAGGGCACCGTGGGCCTCGTGCCACGGGTGGATCGACGTCCTGCGAGCGGGGTCGAACAGTTCGCCGCGCTGGCGCCCGGCGAGTGCCGCGAAGGCCACGGGGGTGAACGGTGCGCGGTACGTGGTCGTGCCGATGTCGCCGATGCCGCGGGACGCTTCGCCCGCTGTGCGGAGTGCGGCGGCGATGACGCCGATCGCGTTGACGCCGGAGGTCTTGCCCTGGTCGTTGGCGGTACTGATCGAGGTGTAGCGCTTGATGTGTTCCACGGAGCGCATGCCGGCGCCGGTGGAGCGCAGGACATCGGCCACGGACTGGTCGCGCTGGAAGTCCACGAAGTGGGAGTGCCAGTCGTCCGGCGTGCCGGCCTGGCCCGGGACCAGCCACAGCTGGCGGGTCGGGGCGGAGGAGGTCGGCTCGCCGAGGGCGGACGGCTGCGTGGCGGACTCGAAGCCGGCGGCGGTGGCGGCGGATACCCCCGCGGAGATGCCTTCGGCCAGGACGTCCGCGAGGTCGAAGCTGCCGCGGCCGGAGCCGATGGTCTGCTGGTTCGGGACCACGGTGCTCGGCACGAAAGCGGCCAGCTCGTCGTCCCAGCGCAGCTTGCCCTGCCGCTGGGAGTGGAGGTGCACCAGCGGGCTCCAGCCGCCGGAGACCGCCAGCAGGTCGCAGGCGATCTCTTCGACGTCCGCGGTGAGTTCGCCGTCGTCGTTGATGCCGCGGACGGTGACGGCGTTCAGTCGGCCCGTGCGGTCCGCAGCGGTGTCCGCCACCGCACTGCCGGTCAGCACCCGGGTGCCGGCGTCGACGGCGGCGGCTGCCACCCCGGTGAGGCTGGGGCGGGCGTCGACGACGGCCGCCACCTCCACGCCGGCGGCGCGCAGGTCCGCGGCGAGTGCGTAGGCGCTGTCGTTGGTGGTGCTGATGACCACGCGCTGTCCGGCGGCGACGGCGTAACGGTTGAGGTAGCTGCGGACGGCGGAGGCCAGCATGATCCCCGGGCGGTCGTTGTTCTCGAAGACCAGGGGCCGTTCGTGGGCGCCGGGGGCGAGCACCACCTGTGCCGCACGCACGTGCCAGATACGCTGCCGGGAGACGCCGGGCGCTGCGGGGCTGGACAGGTGGTCGGTACGGTTCTGGACGGCGATCACGTAGTTGGCGTCGTAGGCGCCGAACGCGGTGGTCCGGTTGAGAACGGTGGACTCGGCACCGGACACCAGTTCCGCTTCGACGTCCGCCACCCAGTCCAGGGCCGGCTTCCCTTCGATGGTCTCTGCCGGCCCGGGAGCCGTGGACCCTGACAGGAGCGATCCGCCCAACTCGGGCTGGTCGTCGATCAGCATCACCCGGGCGCCGGTGCGAACGACCTCGCGGGCGGCGGCCAGGCCGGCGGGACCGCCGCCGATGACCAGGACGTCGGTGTGGACGTACTTCTTGTCGTACTCGGCACGGTCGTCCTCCGGGTCCAGCCTGCCCCGCCCGTCGAGCAGCTCCGCCGCCAGGCCGTCCACCAGGGTGACGGTCGTGGCCGGGAGCATGGACTCGGCCACGTGGCCGGGGAACCGTGGGTACACCTTCACCAGGGCGTTCGATTCCTCGACTCCGGCGGACATGATTCCTCGGGGGCGGTCCTCGTACAGCGAGTTGCCGACGGCGATCCGACCGTTGGCGAGCAGGGCGGAGGCGAGCGTGTCGCCGGGGTGGCCGGTGAACTCCTCGCCGTCCACGGTGAAACGCCAGGAGATGGTGCGGTCGATGCGTCCGCCGGTGGCGAGGCGGGCGTTCTGGGGCGTCACTTGGATGCTCCTTCCGGGGCGGTGGTGCCGGCTGAGGTGGCGGGGGCCGTGCTCGTGCCGGAGATGTCGGGAGCCGCTGTCCCGGTGGTGGTGCTGTCCGGGGCTGTGCTGGCGGTGCCGGACTCAGGTGCCGCGGCGGCTCTGTCCGGGCGGGCCGCGCCCATCGGGTAGACGGCCTGGATCTCGTAGGTCACGGTGTCGCGGAGCAGGTTGAACCACTGGCGGCAGCCGGTGCTGTGGAGCCAGCGTTCGGCGAAGGCCCCCTTGGTGTTGTCCCGGTAGAACAGGAACTCGGCCCACTGGCGGTCATCCAGCGCTGCCGGATCCTCGGGGTAGGGCACGTGGGCCTGGCCACCGTAGTGGAATTCGGTCTCGTCGCGGGAGCCGCAGTTGGGGCATGAGATGAGGAGCATGTCCGAACTCTCTTCTAGTGGGCCACGGCGGCCGCGCCGTGTTCGTCGATCAGGGCGCCGGTCTCGAACCGCTCCAGCGCGAACGGCTTGTTCAGGTCGTGCGGCGTCCCCGTGGCGATGGTGTGGGCGAAGGTGAGCCCGGCCGCGGGGGTTCCCTTGAATCCGCCGGTACCCCAGCCGCAGTTGACGAACATGTTGTCCACCGGCGTGGTGCCGATGATGGGTGAGGCGTCGAGCGTGGTGTCGACGATCCCGCCCCAGGTCCGCAGCACATGCGCCCGCGCGAAGATGGGGAACAGCTCGACGGCGGCAGCCATCTGGTGTTCGATCACGTGGAAGGATCCGCGCTGGCCGTATCCGTTGTAGGAGTCGACGCCGGCGCCCATGACCAGTTCGCCCTTGTGGGCCTGGGAGACGTAGACGTGCACGTGGTTCGACATGACCACGGTGGGGTGGACCGGTTCGTGCAGTTCGGAGACCAGTGCCTGCAGGGGGTGGGACTGGATGGGAAGCCGGAAGCCGGCCATCTCCGCCAGGACCGAGCTGTGGCCGGCAGCGCACAGCCCTACCTTCTCGGTGGAGATGGTCCCCCGGTTGGTCTTGACGCCCACGACGCGGTTCCCGTCCTTCAGGAAGCCCGTGACCTCGCAGTTCTGGATGATGTCCACGCCGAGCTCGTCGCATTTGCGCGCAAAGGCCCAGGCCACGTGGTCATGCTTCGCGATGCCGGCGCGCGGCTGGTACGTGGCGCCCATGACCGGGTAGCGGATGTTGTCGCTGATGTTCAGGATGGGGCACAGTTCCTTGACCTGCTGGGGGTCGAGCCACTCGGCATCCACGCCGTTGAGCTTGTTCGCCCCGACCCGGCGCATGCTCTCGCGCACATCCCCCAGGGTGTGGGCCAGGTTCATCACACCGCGCTGGCTGAACAGGAAGTCGTATTCGAGCTCTTCGGGCAGGATCTCCCAGAGCTTGAGGGCGTGCTCGTAGATGGCCGCGCTCTCGTCCCAGAGGTAGTTGGAGCGGATGATGGTGGTGTTCCGGGCCATGTTGCCGCCGGCCAGCCACCCCTTCTCCAGGACCGCGATGTTGGTCATGCCGTGGTTCTTGGCCAGGAAGTAGGCGGTGGCGAGGCCGTGCCCGCCACCGCCGACGATCACCGCGTCATAGCTCTTCTGGGGGTCGGGGTTGTGCCAGAGGAAGTCCGGGTGCTCCGGAAGAAGATCGGCCATCATGCCACCTCGGTCGCGTCGGAGGAGAGGTTGGGGTAGAGAGGGAACTTGTGGGCCAGGATCTCGACCCGCTGCCGGAGTTCCGCCACGGTCTCGTCGCTGAACTCGCGCTTGAGTGCTGCGGCGATGATGTCCGCGACCTCGGTGAACTCCGTCCTGCCGAAGCCACGCGTGGCCAGCGCCGGTGTGCCGATACGGAGACCGGACGAGACCATGGGCGGACGCGGGTCGAAAGGCACTGCGTTGCGGTTGACCGTGATGCCGATCCGGTGCAGGCGGTCTTCGCCCTGCTGGCCGTCCAGTTCCGACGTGCGCAGATCCACCAGGACCAGGTGCACATCGGTGCCACCGCTGACCACGGTCACCCCTGACTCCGCGACGTCGGCGGACAGCATGCGTTCCGCGATGATGCGGGCCCCTTCCAGGGTGCGTTCCTGGCGGTCGCGGAATTCCGGCTCGGCAGCGAGCTTGAACGCGACAGCCTTCGCGGCGATGACGTGCTCCAGCGGACCGCCCTGCTGTCCGGGGAACACCGCGGAGTTGACCTTCTTGGCGATGGCGGCATCGTTGGTCAGGATCACACCACCGCGCGGGCCACCGAGGGTCTTGTGGGTCGTGCTCGTGACGATGTGGGCGTGAGGAACGGGGCTGGGATGGAGCCCTGCAGCCACCAGGCCTGCGAAATGCGCCATGTCCACCATCAGGTAGGCGCCTACCCGGTCCGCGATGCGGCGGAACTCGGCAAAGTCCAGCTGCCGGGAGTAGGCGGACCAGCCGGCGACGATCAGCTGTGGATTGTTCTCGACCGCCAGGCGCTCGACCTCGGCCATGTCGATCAGGTGGTCTTCCTCACGCACCCCGTACGGGACGACCTTGTAGAGCTTGCCGGAGAAGTTGATGCGCATCCCGTGTGTCAGGTGGCCACCGTGCGCGAGGTTCAGCCCCAGGATGGTGTCGCCGGGCTGGATGAGGGCGAACATCGCCGCTGCGTTGGCCTGGGCACCTGAGTGGGGCTGCACATTCGCGAATTCGGCACCGAACAACGACGTGAGGCGGTCGATGGCCAGCTGCTCGATGACGTCGACGTGCTCGCAGCCGCCGTAGTACCGCTTGCCCGGGTAACCCTCGGCGTACTTGTTGGTCAGGACGGATCCCTGCGCCTCCATGACCGCGGTCGGGGCGAAGTTCTCGGAGGCGATCATCTCGAGAGTGCCCTGCTGGCGTGCCAGTTCCTGCTGCATGGCGGCATGGACCTGGGGATCGGTCTCTGCGAGCGAGCGGGTCAGAACGTCGACCATCGTTGTCTCCTATGGCTGCAACTAATATCCGTTTGATATATTAGTAGTTAGCCATAAGTATTCTACTGTCCCTCCAGGGTGTCAACAGCGTGGCGCGGTTCGGGCGATACGCCTCAGGCGGCGAAGAGCGCTTCGCGCACCGCGTGCTCGAAACCACTGACGTGGATCCGCGCGAGTTCCGCGGCCCGGGCCTCGTCTCCGTCGATGACCGCGCGCAGCAGGTCCACATGCTCGTGCACATGACGGGAGAGGTCGGGCAGGCGGTCCAGGACCATGCACCAGATCCGCGTCGCCAGATTGTCGTAGCGGATCAGGACGTCCTCGAGGTGGGGGTTGCCGGCCGCCGCGTAGATGCCCTGGTGCACGCGGGCATCCAGGCGCAGGGTCTCGACGACCGAAGCAGCACTCGTGTCGAAGGACTCGACCGCGCGGATCACGGCGCGCAACTGCTCCTTCATCGACTCCGTCGCCACCCGCGCTGCCCGGGAGGCGGCAAGCGGCTCGAGCTGGGTGCGGATCTCGGAGATGAACGCGAGGTCGGTGACCTCCACCCGGGTGGCGAAAGTACCCCTCCGTGGATAGGAGACGACGAGGCGGTCCAGCTCCAGCCGCTTCAGGGCTTCACGCACCGGGGTCCGGCCGACGCCGAGGTCCTTGGCGAGGGCGTCGTCGTTGATGAGGTCGCCAGGCTTGATGTCGAGCATCAGCAGCCGGTCCCGGATGCGCTCGTAGGCCACATCGGCCAACGACCTCTTTGCCTCATCGGCGGCTGCCAGAACTTCCAAAGCCATGACGCGAATCCCTTTCCCCTTCGAGCCGGGAGGGCTCTTGACCCTCACCGCATCACCAGTATACGCTCTCGTCCAGTTGTAATATATCAGTGTACGACGTTTGAATATATTCAGAAGGAGGAGACATGACCCTAGTGGCGACAGATTCATCGACCAGCACGCTGCCCCAGTCGGAGGCCCGTGCGGAAGACCAGACGCAGAGGTTCGTGCTGACGCTGTCATGCGTCGAACGTGCGGGCATCGTCCAGGCACTCACCACCTTTCTCTTCGAACGTGGCTTCAACATCGACGAGCACCAGCAGTTCGATGACGGCCTCCGCCAGACACTGCATCTGCGCTCCGCCTTCTCGGGCTCCTCGGCCTACACCCCGGAGCGGCTCCAGGAGGAGTTCCGCCCCATCGCCGACCTCTTCGACATGAAGTTCAGCTTCCATGACCAGACGAAGCAACGCATCCTCGTGATGGTGTCCAAGTTCGGCCACTGCCTGAACGACCTGCTCTTCCGCTGGCGCGGCGGCAGCCTGGGGGGTGAGATCGCCCTCGTGGTCTCCAACCATGAGACCCACCGGGCCATGGCCGAGGCCGCCGGCCTCCCCTTCATCTACCTCCCGGTCATTCCCGAGACGAAGTCGGATGCCGAACGCCGCCTGCTGGAACTGGTGGACGAGCATGACATCGACCTCGTCGTGCTGGCCCGGTACATGCAGGTCCTGTCCGACGACCTCTGCCGCGCCCTCGAGGGCCGTGCGATCAACATCCACCATTCGTTCCTTCCGGGATTCAAGGGTGCACGCCCCTACCACCAGGCCTACGATCGCGGCGTGAAACTGGTCGGCGCAACGGCCCACTACGTGACGGCGGAACTGGACGAAGGGCCCATCATCGAACAGGAAGTGATCAGGGTGGACCACAGCTATGGACCGACCGCCCTTTCGACGGTCGGCCAGGACGCCGAAGCACTGGCTCTCTCACGCGCGGTGCGGTGGCACTGCGAGCACCGCGTGCTGCTGGACCGGACCAGCACCGTCGTGTTCCGGTAAGCACGAGCCCCCAGACCAGCACGGACAACCCATGGATATCAGCAGGAGAAGCCACATGGCATCGACGCCAAACATCGTCATCATCGGAGCTGGGATCGTCGGCACGAACCTCGCGGACGAACTGGTCACCCGGGGATGGAACACCATCACGGTCCTGGACCAGGGGCCCCTGAACATGCCCGGGGGTTCCACGTCCCACGCCCCGGGTCTCGTCTTCCAGACGAACCCCTCGAAGACCATGGCCTCGTTCGCCAAATACACCGTCGAGAAGTTCCTGTCCCTGACCGAGGACGGCGTCAGTTGCTTCGACCAGGTCGGAGGCCTCGAAGTCGCCACCACAGAGGCACGCCTGGCGGACCTGAAGCGGAAGCTCGGATATGCCGCTTCCTGGGGAATCAGTGGGAAGATCCTCTCCAGCGCCGAGTGCAAGGAGCTCTACCCGCTCCTGAACGAGGAGGACATCCTGGGCGGGCTCCACGTCCCGACCGACGGTCTGGCGCGTGCCGCCCGTGCCGTCCAGCTGCTGATCAAGCGCACGGAAGCCGCAGGCGTCCAGTACCTGGGCAACACCACGGTCACGGGCATCGAGCAGTCCGACCGTCGTGTGACCGGGGTCGTGACTCCGGACGGTGTCATCCCCGCCGACATCGTGGTCTCCTGCGCAGGCTTCTGGGGCGCCAAGATCGGCGAGATGATCGGCATGGTCGTCCCCCTCCTCCCCCTGGCCCACCAGTACGTGAAAACCACTCCGGTGCCGGCCCGCACGGGCCACAACGAACTTCCCGATGGAGCGTCGCTGCCGATCCTGCGTCACCAGGACCGGGACCTCTACTACCGCGAACACGGCGACCGCTACGGCATCGGTTCCTACGCGCACCGTCCCATGCCCGTGGACCTCGATGACCTGGGCTCCTACGACCCGGCCGGCATCAGCGACCACAACATGCCCTCCCGTCTCGATTTCACCCTGGAGGACTTCCTCCCGGCCTGGGAGGACACCAAGCAACTGCTTCCGGCACTGCGGGAATGCGAGATCGAGGACGGCTTCAACGGCATCTTCTCCTTCACGCCCGATGGCGGGGCCCTGGTGGGTGAGTCCAAGGAGCTCGACAACTTCTTCGTGGCCGAAGCCGTCTGGGTGACCCACTCGGCCGGTATCGCCCGGGCCGTCGCTGAACTCCTGACCACCGGCACGTCCCAGATCGACCTCGGTGAATGCGACATCCACCGTTTCGAAGAGGTCCAGCTGACCCCCGAGTACGTCAGCGAGACGTCCCAGCAGAACTTCGTGGAGATCTACGACGTCCTGCACCCGCTGCAGCCCAAGCTGTCCCCCCGCAACCG
>NZ_CP024915.1:2289388-2298378 GCF_002953615.1 Arthrobacter agilis
TGTTCAAGCGGATGATCGAGCGCAAGCGTGACACCGCCACTCCCCTGCGGAGCCTGCTGAGGACCAACAAGAAGCAGGTCGTCCTCGCCGCGGTCATCTTCATCGGCAACAACGCCGCCGGCTACCTCGTCATCGCCTTCCTCTCCTCGTACGCCCAGAAGAGCCTCGGGATGCCGGCCGCGCCCGTGCTCCTGGCGACGCTGCTCGCCTCCTTCGGCTGGCTCATCTTCACCCTCTACGGCGGCATCCTCTCGGACCGGATCGGACGCGTCCGCACGTTCCAGATCGGGTATGCACTCATCTTCGTCTGGATGATCCCGATGTTCATGATGATCGACACCCGCAACATCTGGGCCTACGGCATCGCCATCTTCATCCTGACCATCGGGCTCGGGCTGTCCTACGGCCCCATGTCCGCGATGTACGCCGAGATGTTCCCCGCGAACGTCCGCTACTCCGGCATCGGCATCGGCTACGCACTCGGCGCCATCCTCGGCGGGGCCTTCGCGCCACTCATCGCCCAGGCACTGCTCGGGAGCACGGGCTGGTCCGGGTCGATCGGCATCTACATCATGGTGCTCTGCGTGATCTCGTTCATCGGGGCGAGCATGGTGAGGGAGACGAAGGGTGCACCGCTCGAGGCGGAGACGGAGGATGCGGACGCCCGCGTCACCCCGTAGCCGATCCACGGGTACGCGGAAGGACGGGTGGGTGCCACCCGTCCTTCCGCTATAGTGGCGAGCGTCGGGCGCCACGGGCGCCGTGCCTGAAAAAGAGGCAATAAGGGCGCCGTCGCCCGAGGCACATACGGAACTCACCCACCAAGTCCTCCGGGTTGACCGTGTGCCTGCACCATCGCCGCTCGGGGACTTCGCCCTGAAGGATTCCCGATGGCCACCGTCTCCGCGAGCATCGTCTCCGCCCTCCTGCCCGTCACCTCCGAGGTCTTCGGCGTCATGGGCAATGGCAACGCCCATTTCCTCGATGCCGTCCTGGCCGCACCGGCCCTGCACTACACCGCCGTCCGGCACGAGGCCGGCGCCGTCGCCGCAGCCGATGCCTACTTCCGTGCCAGTGGGCGGCTCGCCGTCGCGACCACCACCTACGGTGCCGGATTCACCAACGCCCTGACCCCTCTCGCCGAGGCGGTCCAGGCCGGCATCCCGCTGGTGCTCGTGGTCGGGGATGCGCCCACGGCAGGGATGCGCCCGTGGGACGTCGACCAGTCCCAGGTGGCCAAGGGCCTCGGCGCCACCACGTTCACCGTCTCGGCAGGTCGTCCCCGGGCCGTCGCGGCGGCCGCCGTCGACCATGCCCTGCGTCACCGGGAGGCCGTGGTCCTCGCGATCCCCTACGATCTCGCGGCCGCCGAGGCCCTGAAGGAGGACGCCGCTCCCGCACCTGCCGCCGCGCCCTACGACCCGCCGACCGGGGAGGATGCCGAACGCGTCGCGGCGATCCTCGCGTCGGCCGAGCGCCCCCTCGTCCTGGCCGGCCGGGGTGCGTGGGTGAGCGGAGCCGGAGAGGCGGTACGTGCCCTCGCCTGGAGCCTCGGTGCACTGACCGCGACCTCCGGTCTCGGCGCCGGATTGTTCGGCGACGACGCGGGTGCGCTGGGTATCGCCGGTGGCTGGGCGTCGGAGCGCACCGCGCACCTCATCGAACAGGCCGACGTCGTGCTGGTGCTCGGCGCGCACCTCAACCAGTTCACGACGCGCTTCGGGCATTCCTTCGGCCCGACCGCCCGGGTCGTCCAGGTGGATGTCGCCGCGGGCCCCACCTCACCGGCCGTCACCGATTTCGTCCGGGGTGACGCGAGGCTCACCGCCGAGGCGCTCCTGGCCGCCGTCGAACCCCGGGACGGAGCCCACCGCTGGAGCACCATCGCAGCCGATGCCGCACTGCGCGCCCACGACGCGCGCGACGACGGTGCACCGACGGCCCCCGACGGCCGCCTCGACCCCCGGAGCCTGTGCCGCGTGCTGGACCGGATGCTGCCGGCCGACCGCACGATCGTGCAGGACGGCGGCCACTTCATCGGCTGGGCGCCGGGCTACCTGCACGTTCCCGCGCCGAACCGCCTGATCATGGTGGGCACCGCGTACCAGACCATCGGCCTCGGCTTCCCCAGCGCGGTCGGGGCGGCCCGGGCCCTGCCGGACTCCACGATCGTCCTGTGCACGGGCGACGGCGGTGCCCTCATGGCGCTCGCGGACCTCGACTCGTTCATCCGCACCGCTCGACGCGCGGTCATCGTGGTCTTCAACGACGCCGCCTACGGAGCCGAGATCCACCAGTATGCCGTCCGCGGCATCGACTCCCGGCCGATGATGATCGAGGAGGTCGACTTCGCCGCCGTCGCCGCCGCCTTCGGGGCCCGGTCCGCCACCATCGCCTCCCTCGGCGACCTCACCGCCGTCGAGGACTGGCTCGCCTCCGACGACGACGGCGTCCTCCTGCTCGACTGCAAGATCTCGCAGCAGGTCGTGGCGCCGTACATGCAGGAGATCGTCGCCGTCGCCACCGGAAGCCGCTGAGGCCGACCGGTGGTGCACCTCATCCGGTGGGCGCCGGGGCGATCCGGCGGGCGAAGCCGTCGAGCGCCGATGCGACAGCCCGGGGATTGCCGAGGGCCGCGTAGTGCCCGCCGGGGATCTCCACCGGTTCGATCCCGAGGCGCTCGCGCACCTGCCGTCGCATGAAGGGGGCGGGGAAGAGATGGTCGTCCTGGCACAGGATCGCCATCGTGGGGACCTCGGGGTGCCGGCCCGGCCACGGCAGCGACAGCCAGGCGCCCTGCTGGTCACGCTCCCGGGCCCGTGCCTCGCGGGCGAACTCGTCCGGCACGCCGTTGTAGTACAGCACCTCGGGGTCGTTGGCGATCTCCTCGGAATCGTGCCCGGTCTTCGTCCACCAGTCGGCGAACGACTCACCCGGCAGCGGGATCATCGCGGCGAGGTACACGAGGCCGGCGGCGCCCAGTACGTCACACACCAACGGTGCGGTGAATCCGCCCAGGGAATGCCCGACGACGACGGCGGCGCGGCTCCCGCCGGCAGCGGAGCCGACGGCGTCGCGGCTCCCGCCGGCAGCGGAGCCGACAGCGGAGCCGACAGCGGTGGTGTAGTCCCCGAGGGTCGCGCCGGCGTCCTCGGCCGGCAGGTCCACCGCCACCACGTCGTGACCGGACTCCTGCAGCACCCCGCTCACGAGGTGCCAGTCCCAGGCGGTCGAGCCTCCTCCATGGATCAGTACGAACGTCGTCATGGTGTCCACTCCCATCGGTCGGGACGCCCCGGACCGGCGTCGTCACCTGTAGACGTACCGGGCCCCGGAAATCATCGGTCGGGGTCCCGCATGGAACCGGTGGGATCAGCGGGGCCGGAGATCGTAGATCCGCCTGAGCTTCCCGCTGGACCGCACGAGGGACCCCTGCTCGACGACGGCGACCGCGCACGTGGAGCCGATGTGCGTCTTGATCCGGTGCCGCAGCTCCTCCGCCGCCGCGGTGGCGTCGGCAGCACTGACGCCCTCACGTGGTTCCACCTTGACGGTCAGCTGGTCCATCCGCTGGCCCTCGGGACGCGTGAGCTCGAGCTGGAAGTGCGGGCTCAGGGCCGGGATGGCCAGGGCCAGTTCTTCGACCTGCGTGGGGAAGAGGTTCACGCCACGCACGATCACCATGTCGTCACTCCGACCCGTGATGCGCTCCATCCGGCGCATCCCCGGTCGTGCGGTGCCGGGCAGCAGGCGGGTGAGGTCGTGGGTGCGGTAGCGGATGATCGGCAGCGCCTCCTTCGTCAGGGAGGTGAAGACGAGCTCGCCCGCCGAACCGTCGTCGAGCACCTTCTCCGTGAACGGATCGATGATCTCGGGGCGGAAGTGGTCCTCCCACACGTGCGAGCCGTCCTTGGACTCCACGCATTCACCGGCCACGCCGGGGCCCATGACCTCGGACAGGCCGTAGATGTCACAGGCGTCGAAACCCATGCGTCCCTCGAGTTCCTGGCGCATGCCCTCCGTCCACGGCTCGGCCCCGAGCACCGCGGTCTTCAGCGACGTCGTGCGCGGGTCGATGCCCGCGGTGGCCATCGTGTCGAGGATCGTCAGGAGGTAGGTGGGCGTGGCGAGGATCGCGTCCGGTTCGAAGTCCCGGATGAGTTGCACCTGCCGCTCGGTCTGCCCGCCGGAGATGGGGATGACGGTGCAGCCGAGCCGCTCGGCTCCTGCGTGGGCGCCCAGCCCGCCGGTGAACAGCCCGTAGCCGTAGGCGTTGTGGACCTTCCAGCCTGCCTTCACACCGGAGGCGCGCAGCGAGCGGGCCACCAGCGAGGCCCAGCGGTCCAGGTCCCCGGCGGTGTACCCGACGACCGTCGGCCGGCCGGTCGTGCCCGACGACGCGTGGACGCGCGCGATGCGCTCCTGCGGCACGGCGAACATGCCGAACGGGTACGTGCTGCGCAGGTCCTCCTTGGTGGTGAAGGGGAAGGCCGCGAGGTCCGCCAACTCGCGGAGGTCGTCCGGGTGCACGCCGGCGTCGTCGAACTTCCGCCGGTACAGGGGCACGTTCGCGTACGCGTGGGCGAGGGTGGACTTCAGCCGTTGAAGCTGGACGGTCTCCAGGTGGTCGCGCGACCACGTCTCCTCGACGTCGAGGGTGGCAGGATCCGCTGCGCTCGCGCGGAGTGGGAGGGTGGTCATGGCTGCTCCTTCGCAGATCAGGTCAGGGGGGCGGGCATCAGAGGACGGACTCGACGGCGTTCGCCGCCGCGGCGACGCGGGAACCGATGTCCTCGAGGGGTCGGTCGCCGGCCAGGAAGACGACGGCGAGCGCCGCGGGGAGCTGGCCGCGGACCCGGATGGGGGCCGCGACGCTGCTGACACCCGGGATGACCTCGTCCCGGCTCGTGGCGTACCCGACGGTGGCGGCGGTCCTCGACTCCGCCCGGTACGGTTCGCCCGGCGCCAGGCGCTCCCAGGAGGCCTCGGTGAGCGCCGACTGGATGGCGATGCCGGGCGCCCCCGCGTCGAAGGGGTGGCGTGAGCCGGGGCGCTGGACGAGGGTGCCTTCGCCGTGCGGCGGCTCCACGGCCACGAGGGTGACGCAGTGGCGCCGGTCCCACACGGCGATGAACGCGGTCATCTGCAGCTCGCCCGCGACGGCCGTGAGCTCCGGCAGTGCGGCCGTCTGCAGCCGGGGCGCGACTCCCCGGGCCAGGTTCGCGAGTCCCGGGCCGGCCCGGAACCGTCCACCCGCGTCCCTGACCACCAGGGAGTGTTCCTCGAGCGTCCTCAGGATCCGGTAGGCGATGGAGCGGTGGACGCCGAGTGCCCCGGCGACTTCCGCCGTCGTCCGTCCGTCCGGTGCGTCCGCCAGGAGCTCGAGTGCCCGGATCCCCCGTGACAGCGTCTGGGATGCCGGCGGGGCCGCCGTCGTGGTTCCGTGCTCCGCGTCCGCCGTGCGCATGTCAGGCGAACGCCCGTCCTGCGCGCCGGTCCGAGCGGGCCACCAGCAGCGGGGCGAAGAACTCCGCGAGGCCGGCGGTGCCGGCCAGCGGCAGCACGTGCGCGACGTACTGGTCGGGTCGGACCACGACGACGACGCCGGAGCGGTCGAGCCCCCGCAGGTCGAAGATGTCCGCGTGCGGGTCGGCGGCGTACACCCGTTCGTAGTCGGTGAGTCCGAAGGGTCCCACGGCGGGCTTGAATCCCGACGGTACGCGCCCGATGTCCACGCGGGTGTGGTCCTGCTGGTAGACGACCTTCACGTCGAACCACGCATCCGGATCCGCGCCCGGCGGGGTGGCCGCGAGCGGCGAGTCCGGAGCCGTGCGGATCCAGTCGGCGAATCCCGACACCAGGGAATCGGTGCCCGCTTCCGCGCCGTCGGCGAAGACGTAGATGCGCCAGCGGCCGTCCGCCGTGGCGTGGTGGCCCAGGTGCACGGGGACGCCGTCGCAGACCCGGACGACCGGGGCCGATTTGAAGCGCTTGCCGATCGGGAAGCCGGCAGCGAGGTCCTGGTGTGCGGGCTCCGCGACGAGGATGGACGGCGCGTACTGGGTCATGAAGCCGGCGGGGAACTCCGCGGTCCGCACGTAGAAGTCCTCCAGCTCGGAGGGGTCGGCGAACTCCTCCGGCTTCCTCGCCATGAGGGTGGACCACTGCCTGTCGAACGCGATGAGCTCCTGCGCGACGACCTGCCGCTCCGCGGAGTACGTCGCCAGCAGGTCCTCGGGGCTGCGGCCTTCGAGCACGTGGCCGAGCTTCCACCCGAGGTTGAAGCCGTCCTGCATGGAGACGTTCATGCCCTGGCCCGCCTTGGCGCTGTGCGTGTGGCACGCATCCCCGGTGATGAAGACACGCGGTGTGCGGGTTCCCAGCTCCTCCGGCAGGACGTCGTCGAACCGGTCGGTGAGGCGGTGGCCCACCTCGTAGACGCTGTGCCAGGCGACGTCGCGCACGTCCAGTGTGTAGGGGCTGAGGATCTGGTTGGCCTTCGCGATGATCTGCTCCACCGTCGTGGCGCGGACCGCGCCCTTGTCGGCCGGGTCCACCTCCCCGAGGTCCACGTACATCCGGAACAGATGTCCACCCTCGCGCGGGATCAGGAGGATGCTGCCGCCCGCCCCGGACTGGATGGCGCACTTGCGGCGGATGTCGGGGAAGTCGCTGACGGCAAGGGCGTCCATGACGCCCCATGCATGGTTGGCCTGGTCCCCTGCGAGGGTGCAGCCGATCGCCTGGCGGACCCTGCTGCGGGCGCCGTCGGCCCCCACGACGTACCTGGCCCGGACGGTGCGCGCAGCGCCCTCGTGCTCACCCGCGGTGTGCACGAGCGTGACCCGGACGGGGTACTCGGCGTCGTCGTCGACCTCGAGGTCCGCGAACTCGTAGCCGTAGTCGGGCACCATGCGCGTGGGCGCGTTCTTCATGACCTCGGCGAAGTAGTCGAGGACGCGGGCCTGGTTGACGATGAGGTGGGGGAATTCGCTGATCCCGGCAGGATCGTCCTCGGGGCGTGCCGTACGGACGATGCGCGAGGCGTCCTCGGGGTCCGGCTTCCAGAAGGCCATCTCCACGATCCGGTAGGCCTCCTCCGTGATGCGCTGGGCGAACCCGAAGGCCTGGAACGTCTCGACGCTGCGGGCCTGGATGCCGTCGGCCTGCCCGATCGCCAACCGCTCCGGCCGGCGCTCCACGATCCGCGTGGAGATGCCGGGGAACTGGGAGAGCTGGGCGGCGGTGATCATGCCTGCCGGGCCGGTGCCGATGATGAGGACGTCGACCTCGTCGGGGAGTTCCTCCGGCCGGTCGAGCCCGGTGCCGGCGGCAGGCTGGACGCGGGGATCACCCGACACGTAACCGTGGTGGTGGAATTGCACGGGCTGTCCTCACTTCGTCGTGATGGTTGCCAAGCGGCCGGTTCGATAATCGAACGGGCGGTTCTTCTTTCGTGAAGCGATGCTAGCCCCCGATGGCGGGCCCAACAACTCCCCTTGACGCTTCCGCCACGTCCTGCCTAATCTTCGTATACGATTTCGTACTCGATGAGGAGCCACGGGTGGAACTGGTAGACGACGGCGTCCTGGCCGCAGCCCGCAAGGTCATCGCCGTGCACATCAACTACCCCAGCAGGGCGGCGCAGCGCGGTCGTACACCCGACCAGCCGTCGTACTTCCTCAAGCCGTCCTCCTCGCTCTCGCTGTCCGGTGCAGCGGTGGAACGCCCCGCCGGGTGCGAACTCCTCGGTTTCGAGGGCGAGATCGCCCTGGTCATCGGCCGTCCCGCCCGCCGCGTATCCCTCGAGCAGGCCTGGGACCATGTGGCCTGGGTGACGGCGAGCAACGACCTCGGGGTCTACGACCTCCGCTACGCGGACAAGGGCTCGAACCTCCGGTCCAAGGGCGGTGACGGCTTCACACCCGTGGGTCCGGGCCTGATCCCGGCCGGCGATCTCGACCCTGCCGCCCTGCGCATCCGCACCTGGCACAACGGGGAGCTCGTGCAGGACGACACCACCGCGGACCTCCTCTTCCCCTTCGCTCGCCTCGTCGCCGACCTGTCGCAGCTCCTGACCCTCGAGACCGGGGACATCATCCTCACCGGCACACCGGCCGGCGCCTCGGTCGCACAGCCGGGCGACACGCTCGAGGTCGAGGTCTCGGCGTCCGGCGGCACCCTCTCGACCGGCCGGCTGGCCACCCGCGTGGAGGAGGGCACGACGCCGCTCGCAGGCTTCGGCGCCGGCGCCAGGGCCGACGACGTCCAGCGGGAGGAGGCCTACGGCTCCCGGCAGGCCGCCGGCCTCCCGGAACCGGCGTCGGTCCTGAGCGCCGGACTCCGCGCCAAGCTCGGGAGCGTGGCCACCGCCACCCTGTCCTCGCAGCTGCGCAAGCGCGGGCTGAACAACGTGAGCATCGACGGCCTGCAGTCGACCCGGCCGGACCGCCGCGTCGTCGGTCTCGCCCGCACGCTGCGCTACGTCCCGAACCGCGAGGATCTCTTCGCGGCGCACGGCGGTGGGTTCAACGCCCAGAAACGTGCCATCGACTCCGTCAACGAGGGCGAGATCCTCGTCATGGAGGCACGCGGCGAGACCGGCACGGGAACCATCGGCGACATCCTCGCCCTGCGGGCACAGGTCCGTGGAGCCGCAGCAATCATCACCGACGGCGGTGTCCGCGACTTCTCCACCGTCGCCGGCATGGACATCCCGACGTACTACGCCAATCCGCATCCCGCCGTCCTCGGGCGCCGGCACATCCCGTGGGACACCGACATCACCATCGCCTGCGGCGGCACGACCGTGCAGCCCGGCGACATCATCGTCGCCGATGCGGACGGCATCCTCGTGATCCCTCCCGCGCTCGCCGAGGACCTGGCGGACGACTCCCTGCAGCAGGAGCGCGAGGAGGCCTTCATCGCGGAGATGGTCCGGCAGGGTCACGGCGTGGACGGCCTCTATCCGATGAACACCCAGTGGCGGG
>NZ_CP024915.1:2298640-2310134 GCF_002953615.1 Arthrobacter agilis
CCCACGAGTCGGTCGAGGAACACGACGCCCTCCTCCGGCTCATCGAGGGGGGAGCGGAGGCTGACGCCATCGAACGCGCGGCGAGACTCCATCGCAGCGCCACCCTCGACGCCTATCTCGCGCAGACCGGCGCACACACCAGTGAGGAAATGCCATGACCAGCCCCATCGACGCGGCCACGACACACTACGTGCCGGAGGACCTACCGACCTCCATCCAGCACTACATCGACGGACGCTTCGTCGATTCGGTGGGCGGCGCGACCTTCGAGGTCCTCGACCCGGTGTCCAACACCACCTACGCCACGGCCGCGGCGGGGCAGAAGGAGGACATCGACCTCGCGGTGGCGGCCGCACGGGAGGCCTTCACCAACGGGCCATGGCCCCGCATGAAGCCCCGCGAACGTGCCCGGGTCCTCAACCGGATCGCCGACGCCGTCGAGGCCCAGGAGTCCCGGCTCGCCGAACTCGAGACCTTCGACACGGGCCTGCCCATCACCCAGGCCAAGGGCCAGGCGCTGCGCGCCGCGGAGAACTTCCGCTTCTTCGCGGACCTGATCGTGGCCCAGTTCGACGACGCCATGAAGGTCCCCGGCTCCCAGATCAACTACGTGAACCGCAAGCCCATCGGCGTCGCCGGGCTCATCACCCCGTGGAACACACCCTTCATGCTGGAGTCCTGGAAACTCGCTCCCGCCCTCGCCACCGGGAACACGGTGGTCCTCAAGCCCGCCGAGTTCACGCCCCTCTCCGCCTCCCTGTGGGCGGAGATCTTTCGGGACGCCGGCCTGCCCGACGGCGTGTTCAACCTCGTCAACGGGCTCGGCGAGGAAGCCGGCGACGCCCTCGTCAAGCACCCGGACGTCCCCTTGATCTCCTTCACCGGCGAGACCACCACCGGCCAGACGATCTTCCGGAACGCCGCCGCGAACCTCAAGGGCCTGTCGATGGAGCTCGGCGGGAAGTCACCCTGCGTCGTCTTCGCCGACGCGGACCTCGACGCCGCCATCGACTCGGCCCTGTTCGGGGTCTTCTCCCTCAACGGCGAACGGTGCACCGCAGGCTCCCGGATCCTCGTCGAACGCCCGGTCTACGACGCGTTCTGCGAGAAGTACGCGGCGCGCGCGAAGGCCATCGTCGTCGGGGATCCCCACGACCCGAAGACCGAGGTCGGGGCCCTCGTGCATCCCGTGCACTTCGACAAGGTGGCCTCCTACGTGGAGATCGGGAAGACCGAGGGCCGGCTGCTCGCCGGCGGCGGACGCCCCGAGCACCTCCCGGAGGGCAACTACATCGCCCCCACCGTGTTCGCGGATGTGGCCCCCGACGCGCGGATCTTCCAGGAGGAGATCTTCGGTCCCGTGGTGGCCATCACCCCCTTCGACACCGACGACGAGGCCCTGGCACTCGCGAACAACACCCGGTACGGGCTCGCCGCCTACATCTGGACGAAGGACCTCACCCGCGCCCACACCTTCTCCTCGAACGTCGAGGCGGGCATGGTGTGGCTCAACAGCCACAACGTCCGCGACCTCCGCACCCCGTTCGGCGGCGTCAAGGCCTCCGGTCTCGGGCACGAGGGCGGCTACCGCTCCATCGACTTCTACACCGACCAGCAGGCCGTCCACATCACCCTCGGTACCGTCCACACCCCCAGGTTCGGCAGCATCGACGCCGCCGCCACCGACGAAGGCTGAGCCCCCACCCCGTTCGCTCGACGAAGAGAGAATCCCATGACGAATCCCGTACCCACGCCCTCGGTTCCCGCTCCGGACATCGTGCGCTGCGCCTACATGGAGATCGTGGTCACCGACCTCGCACGCTCCCGCGCGTTCTATGTCGACGTCCTCGGCCTGCACGTCACCGAGGAGGACGACGAGGCCATCTACCTGCGGTCCCTCGAGGAGTTCATCCACCACAACCTCGTCCTGAGGAAGGGACCGGTCGCCGCCGTCGCCGCGTTCGCCTACCGCGTGAAGTCACCGGCCGAGGTCGACGCCGCCGAGGCCTACTACAGGGAACTGGGCTGCCGCACGGAACGCCGTGCGGACGGCTTCACCAAGGGCGTCGGGGACTCCGTCCGGGTCGAGGACCCGCTGGGCTTCCCCTACGAGTTCTTCTACGACGTCGAGCACGTCGAGCGCCTCACCCAGCGCTACGACCTCTACTCTGCGGGCGAACTGGTCCGTTTGGACCACTTCAACCAGGTCACCCCCGACGTGCCACGCGGCCGGGCGTACCTCGAGGACCTCGGCTTCCGCGTCTCGGAGGACATCCAGGACTCCGACGGCGTGACCTACGCGGTGTGGATGCACCGCAAGCAGACGGTGCACGACACCGCGCTGACCGGCGGCAACGGACCGCGCATGCACCACGTCGCGTTCGCCACCCACGAGAAGCACAACATCATCCAGATCTGCGACAAGATGGGCGCCCTGCGGATCAGCGACCGCATCGAGCGCGGCCCCGGACGGCACGGCGTCTCCAACGCCTTCTACCTCTACATCCTCGACCCGGACGATCACCGCATCGAGATCTACTGCCAGGACTACTACACCGGGGACCCGGACAACCCGACGATCACCTGGGACGTGCACGACAACCAGCGCCGCGACTGGTGGGGCAACGCCGTCGTACCGTCCTGGTACTCGGAGGCGTCCCTCGTCCTGGACCTCGACGGAAACCCGCAGCCCGTCACCGAGCGCGACGAACGCAGCGAGATGGCGGTCACCGTCGGCGCCGACGGCTTCTCCTACACCCGCAAGGACGGCGCCGAGGCCGAGGGCTTCAAACTCGGCGCCCAGCTGTAGCCATGCTGGACGACGCGACGATCGAGGCCATCGCCGATGAGCTGCTGGAGGCCGGCCGGAGCCGGGTTCCCGTCCCGCTGCTGACCGCCCGCTACCCGGGGATGACGGTGGAGGACTCCTACGCCGTGCAGCGGTTGTGGCGGCAGCGCAACGAGGACGCCGGACGTACGCTCGTGGGCCGGAAGATCGGGCTCACGAGCAGGGCCATGCAGGCCGCGACGGGCATCACCGAGCCCGACTACGGGGCGATCTTCGACGACATGGTCCTCGAGACGGGGTGCTCCGTGGAGTGGGACCGGTACACACACCCCCGGGTCGAGGTCGAGCTGGCCTTCGTGCTCAAGGACGACCTCAGCGGACCGGGCTGCACCATCTTCGACGTCCTGAATGCGACCGACCATGTGGTGCCTGCGCTGGAGATCCTCGACTCGAGGATCGAGATGGAGGGCCGGACCATCGTGGACACCATCTCCGACAACGCGGCGATGGGCGCCATGGTCGTCGGCGGACGGCCGGTGCGGCCCGACGCCGTCGACCTGCGCTGGGTGTCCGCCATCCTCTACAAGAACCAGGTCGTCGAGGAGACCGGGGTCGCCGCAGGGGTCCTGGACCATCCGGCCGCCGGCGTGCACTGGCTCGCCAACAAGATCGCCGCCCACGGGGACGGCCTGAAGGCCGGCGACATCATCCTCGCCGGATCCTTCACCCGACCCATGTGGGTGGACCGGGGGGACACCGTCCACGCCGACTACGGAGCACTGGGAGCCGTGACATGCCGCTTCGTCTAGGACCCACCTTCGCCGAGGCACTGGTTGCTGCAGAGCGCCCGCTGGCCGGGATGTGGGTGTGTTCGGGCAGCCCCTTGGTCGCCGAGATCTGTGCCGGGTCCGGGCTCGACTGGCTGCTCGTCGACGCCGAGCACAGCCCGAACGGCCTCGAATCGATCCTCGCCCAGCTGCAGGCCGTCCACGGGTACCCGGTGCAGGTACTCGTCCGTCCTCCGGTCAACGACACCGTGCTCATCAAGCAGTACCTCGACCTCGGCGTGCAGAATCTGCTGATCCCCATGGTGAACACCGTGGCAGACGCGCGGGCCGCCGTCGCCGCCACCCGCTACCCGCCCGAGGGCGTCCGCGGCGTCGGCTCCGCACTGGCCCGCGCCGCCCGCTGGAACAGGATCCCCGACTACCTGGCCACGGCCGGCGGGACCGTCAGCGTCACGGTCCAGATCGAATCCACGGCCGCCGTCGAGGCGGTGGAGGACATCCTCGCCGTCGACGGCGTCGACGCCATCTTCCTCGGGCCCTCCGATCTCGCCGCGTCCATGGGACTGCTCGGCCAGCAGGAACACGCGCAGGTCCGCACCGCCGTCGGGAACTGCCTGCACGCTGCAGCGCTGGCCGGGAAACCGGCCGGCGTCAACGCGTTCACCCCGACCACCGCCCGGCACTACCTGGAATCCGGGGCATCCTTCGTCCTCGTCGGCGCCGACGTCTCCCTCCTCGCCCGCGGCTCCGAAGCCCTCGCCACCGCCTATCTTCCGGCGCCGGAGGACGACTCCCCGTCCAGCTATTGAGCGCCTCCGGACCCGTCGGCGCCACGGCCGTCTTGACGGCGGAGCGTAGTGTGAGGGGTACGCGGTCCAGACATAGGCCGTACTCCTGGTTTCTTCTTGACGGTGCCGTAGCAACCGCATCCATGGCAGAGCACGATCCCCGATAGGGGCAGTGCAGCATGAACGACGACGTAGAACCGCACCACCAGATCCCCCACCGCACCGCTCCGGATTCCGGATCCGACGACGCACCTGCAGCACGCGCGAGGCATCTGGTCGATGACTGGGCCCGGCTGATCCACGCCACCCTGTGCCCCGAGCAGGCTCTGCCCCTTCCCCGACCCGTGCAGATCGCGACGGGCATCATCATGGGCAACCAGCACTGCACCGTGCACCAGGCCCATGCCCTGCTGCTCAGCGCGGCGTGCGCACGTCAGGTCCCCGCGGGCCGGATCGCCGAGGACATCATCTCGACCACCCGGAACCCCGTCCTGCCCGGCACCCGCAGCACATCCCCCTGATCGGCCCCGGACTCCGCTCCCCTCCTTCTCCTCCCGGCAGCCGGGTCGTGCGCGTTCGTGCGGGACAGTCCTTCCTATGCCGCACTGCTGCCCCGTACTGCAGGGCGCTCGTAGCCCTGGAGCCCTCACCGCGGACGAGCGTGCGGAACCCGACTTGATCGAAAACTGAGGATTCGTTCCGGGTTGTGGCGAGGGTGGTCCATGAGACTGGAGGAACGCAGCAGGAAGACCCGGAGACGTCCGTCTCCATGCCGTGGATACAGGGATGCTCGTGCGGAGGTGGCATTCTCCTCCTCGGTCAGGATGCCTGCCTCGGCGGACATCGACCCATCGGTAATGCCGCGCCCTACCGCAGGGCCGGCACTGTTCTCACAGGAGTTCGACACGCATGGCCGGGACCACCGACCCTCAGGACTACACCAGCGACATCTACGACCTGATGCTCGCGCACCAGAGTGTGCAGGAGTTCCTCGACGCCGTGGTCCGGCTCTCGGCCACGATCATGGCTCCTGCCGACGTGGTCTCGGGCATCACCTACCGGAACCGCCGGCGCATGGTGACGCTGGTGAGCAGCATCCCCGAGGTCGGCGTCCTGGACGAACTGCAGTACGACGCCGGCGACGGGCCCTGCCTCACCGCCCTGAACACCGGAACCACCACGGTCGTGGATGACACCGATGCCGACCAGCGGTGGCGCGGATACCTGCGAGCGGTCGCCGATCACGGCTATCTCTCGATGATGGGGATGCCTCTTCCCCTGCGTGCCAGGAACGACGGCACGGACGACGGCAGGAGTGAGGGTGCGGCGAGCATCAACTTCTACGGCGCCGAACGCGCGGTGTTCACGCCCGAGCGGCAGCGGGCCGCCGAAGCCTTCGCGACCTCGGCCGGTGCCGCATTGAGCCTGATCGTGAAGGTCGACGACGCCAGGGACCAGACCGCGCACATGGTCGCAGCCACGGAGACCCGTTCTGCCATCGATGTCGCTGTGGGAATCATCATGGCCCAGAACCGCTGCAGCCAGGAGGAGGCATTCCGGATCCTGCGGAGCTCCTCGAACAATCAGAACGTCAAGGTCCACACCCTGGCCCAGCTCATCCTCGAACGGGCCTCGAACCCGGCCCCGGTGGTCCCGCACAGCGGGAACACCGCCCCGAACCCCTGACCCCCCTCCTGGCGCTGCACGGCAGGTCCAGCACGTCCTGCCGGGATGTCGCAGCAGGACCTGCTGGACCGGGAGCTGTCAGCCGGCGCTCGGGACGCTTGCCGGCGGAACCGCCGGCGTGATGTCGTCGAGGCTGAGCAGGGGCGGCTGGTCGACGGATTCCTTCAGCTCGAGAATCTCCTCGGGATCGAGGTCCACCACCTCCGCGATGACCTCCGGGTCCTCGCCGTGCTCGAGGGCGACGACGATGGCCTCCTTGAGGTTCAGCTCAGCATGATCCAGTTCGAACGCGGCTGCTTCCTTGTCCGCCGCTGCGACGGCGAGTTGATGACGATCCTCTGCTGACATCTGTACACAGTCCTTCTTGAACCTCGGTCGGTGGACACGGCCGTGCCGTCGGATCCGATCTCTCGATCCGCCGTCGCCCCGGGTGTCCGGTGTATCCCCATTGTGCCTGCACGGCACCGTCACCGCACCGACCTCGCCCGCGACGTCGCGCTCGAACTCACGACGACCGGAGAACCACCCACCTGCACACCCTGGCCGGTCCTCTCGGGCACTTCGTCCCGATGCCGTCAGTCGACATCCGTGAGTACGGCGACCAGGGCGGCCACTGTCTTCTCGGCACCCGGCCCCTCGCAGCTGATGGTCACGACTTCCTCGGTACCGGCACCGAGGCTGAGGACCGACGTGACCTGCGATGCATCGACCGAGTAGTCCGGGTCGGACGCGAGACGGAGGAAAACCCTCCCGCTGAAGCTGTCGGCGATGGCGGCGATACGGACTGCGAGCATGGCATGTACGCCGCGCGGATTGGCGACGACGACGCTTCGTTCCGCGGCTGTTCCTCCTCCCGCCCGGGATCCTGGCCCCTCGACACTGTTCATCTAATCACCACCGTTCGTGTTCCTCGCGGAATTTGCCCGTCCCGTCTCGAGTGCTGGGTCCGCCGCAAAATGCAGGGTGACCGGCTCCGCGCCCCTTCCAGGACCAGCAGCCATCAGACTGTCCCTATGGACTGGACGCGTGCAAAGGATTGGCTGATCGGTGCTACGGGGATGGCACTCGTCCTGGGGGTCGCGCTCGTGATCCTCTGGTGGGGGCTGAGCGACCCGGCGGACGCAGGCGGACCGGGACCTGCGCCGACAGCGTCGGCGGGAGCTGAGGACCCATCGACGACGGCAGCACCCCCCGCCACCCTGCTCGAGGACGAGACGTGGTTCGCCGACCTCGTGCTGGAGGCCGGGACGGTCGTGACCCCGGACTCGACGCTCCGCGATGTCCGGGCCGTCGGGCAGGACGTGGTGGTGGGGCCGGACCGGTCGGTGGCCGCGCGGCTGGTCGTGGACGCGACCGTGCCGTTCGAAGTCGTGGCCGACGAGCTCGGCGACGACTCCGTGGTCCGCGCTGCCGGAGGCGGCCAGGCCACGGTGGTCCGCACCGTGGACGCCCTGGGGCGCGAGGTGCGCGTCACGGCGACCGGCACCGTCGACGTCCAGGCCGGCAGGCTCGTGCTGGAGCCGCGCTCGATCGACATCGGTGGCCCGGATTTCCTCTCCGATGCCACCGCCGCCGTCGTCAGGCGGTTCGTGACCATCGAGCACGATATCGACGGCCTGCCCGCCGGCCTCGTGCTGGAGGGGGTCACCGTCCAGACCGATGGCTTCCGCGCCAACCTCCGGGGCGAGGATGTCAGGCTTGCACCCTAGTCCTGGTCGGCGGCACTCTGCCATCGGCCGTCGAGTACAGGCGCGGGCGACACCGATGAGCATAGTCTTGGTGGGCGAGGTCGACCCGTCCGGGGTCGACCTGGGATGGTCGAACGGATCAGTGGACGGAGGACGGGCATGCTGGATGGGTACCTTCAGCAGTGGAGCGCCATCCAGACGGTGCGGGCCGCCGGCCTGAACCTCCCTGACGTCTTCCGGACGTATGTCGACCTGGCCGGGGACTCCGACCAGCTCGAGGTCCGGGGCTACCTCTCCGGCCTGGTGATGCTCGAGGTGGAGCAGCGCGACCTGCTCGCCCAGGCCGTCAACGAATGCCTGGACAGCGAGGGATCCACGGCCGATGGTGCGCACTACAGCAACGAGGAGGCCGCCTCCTTCTCCGGCTACGGCGACTACCTCCGCCCCCTCGACCTCTCCCCCGACGGGTACGACTTCAACGCCCCACCCGCCGGGGATCACAGCACCAGCGCTACCTTCGGCAGCGGTTCCTCGTTCGATGCAGTGGCTGCTGCAGGTGGCATCGGAGGTGGATCCGATGCCGACGAGACCGAGTTCCGACGCCTGCAGGCCTTGCACGAGTCCGGCTTGCTGGAGGGTGGTGCGGAGGACCGCTTCGATCGGATCACCCGGCAGGCGCGGGACCATTTCGGTGTCAGCTCGGCCTCCATCGCCCTGATCACCGGCGATTCGCAGATCATCAAATCCGTCGTCGGACCGTTGGGCCAGGATCTTCCGCGGGACCTCTCGCTCTGTGCGACGACCATCGAACAGGACCGCACGTTGGTCATCGCGGATGCACGCGTGCATCCGGAGTGGCGCGATCACCCCCTCGTCACCGGCGCGCCCGGAGTCCGCTTCTACGCCGGTCACCCCGTCTGCACCGTGGACGGCTGGCGTATCGGCACCCTGTGCCTGATGGATGACCAGCCGCGGATCTTCACCGATGACGATGTGCAGGTACTCAGGCGGCTGGCCGGGCAGGTACAGATCGAGATGTGGGTCTGACGAAGGCCCCATCCGCGGGGGCTTCCCTCCTGCCGGACCGCGCGCTCACGGCCCTGCCTAGCCGGTCCTGCGCCGATAGGCCATGATGGCGACGGCGTAGGCAGCCACCAGGCCCCCGACGCACCAGGCGAGGGCTGTCCAGATGTCGCTGCCGACCGGCTGCTGCGCGAACAGGTTCCGGATCGTTTCGACGATGGAGGTGACGGGCTGGTGCTCCGCGAACCAGCGCACCGGGCCCGGCATGGACTCGGTGGGCGCAAAGGCGGAGCTGATGAACGGCAGGAAGATCAGCGGATAGGAGAACGCTGCGGCGCCCTCCACCGACTTCGCCGAGAGTCCGGCGATCACCGCGATCCAGGTCAGGGCGAGTGTGAACAGCACCAGCATGCCGGCGACGGCGAGCCAGGCCGCAACCCCTGCGCCCGAGCGGAAACCCATGGCGACGGCGGCGAGGACGACGATCACGAGGGAGACCAGATTGGCGACCAGTGATGTCAGGACATGCGCCCAGAGCATGCTGGACCGGGCGACGGGCATGGACTGGAAGCGCTCGAAGATACCGCTCTGCAGGTCGAGGAAGAGCCGGTAGGAGGTGTACGCGACGCCCGAGGCGACCGTGATGAGCAGGACGCCGGGCAGCAGGTAGTTCACGTAGGAGGACGAGCCGGTATCGATCGCACCACCGAGCACGAAGACGAAGAGAAGCATGATGGCGACGGGCATGACCGCCGTCGTGACGATCGTATCCACACTGCGCGTGATGTGGCGCAGGGATCGCCCTGTCAGCACGGCGGTGTCGCCGAGGAGGTGGGTGGTCACCGGGAGTCCTTCCGGGTGGGTCCGGACGGGGTGTCCGTCGCGGTGTCGACGCCGATGATCGCGAGGAAGACGTCCTCGAGGGTCGGTTGCTTCTCGACGTACTCGACCTGGGCGGGTGGAAGGAGCTGCTTGAGTTCCGCCAGGGTGCCGTTCGCGATGATATGGCCCTGATGGAGGACGGCGATGCGGTCGGCGAGGTGCTCGGCCTCCTCGAGGTACTGGGTGGTGAGCAGGATCGTGGTGCCCTGCACGGCGAGTTCCTTCACCGCCTGCCACACCTCGATGCGCGCCTCGGGATCGAGCCCTGTGGTCGGCTCGTCGAGGAAGATGACGGGCGGGTGCCCGATCAGGCTCATCGCGATGTCGAGGCGACGGCGCATCCCACCCGAGTAGGTCGAGACCTTCCGCCCTCCCGCGTCCGTCAGCGAGAAGCGGCGCAGCAGGTCATCGGCGATGCCGCCCGGGTCGCTGAGGTGCCGCAGCCGTGCGATGAGCACGAGGTTCTCGCGTCCACTGAGCACCTCGTCGACAGCCGCGAACTGACCCGTGAGGCTGATCGATCCACGCACCTGCGCCGGCTGCGCAGCGACGTCGAACCCGCTGACCGACGCCGTGCCGGCATCCGCGGAGAGCAGGGTCGAGAGGATCTTCACGACAGTCGTCTTGCCGGCACCGTTGGACCCCAGCAACGCGAAGATGCTGCCGCCGGCGACGTCGAAGTCGATGCCGCGGAGCAAGTGGAGATCCTTGTAGGACTTCTCCAGTCCCGACACCCGGATGGGGGACGCCACGGCGCTCATCGCCGCTCGTCCCTTTCGGCGTCGTCGATCGCGGAGGCGAGGCGGTTGCGCTCCTTGCGGATCCAGCTTCCACCGCCATAGTTCTGCATGAACTCCTCGGCGAACTCGGCAGGGTCCGCACCGACGACGTCCCGGATGGGCGTTCCTGCGGCGACGCTCTGCTCGAGCAGGTCGGCGAGATCGTTGAGCATGGCGATGAGGCTCTTGCCGTCGTCACTCGGGCCGAGGTTCATGAGGTACCGCTCGAGCGCCGCAGCGGCCTGTCGGTAGCCCTCCGGCAACTGCCGGATGCGCTCCTTGTACTCCCTGTACCTCTTCTTGTCGCCGAGATCCCCGACGATCTTCTCGATCCACATGGTCACACCCCTCCTTGTCGGAGCTGTTCGAGCCGTTCCGAGAGGAAGCTCCATGTCCTCCAGAACTCGTTGAGGTATTCCTGCCCCTGCGCGTTGAGCGAGTACACCTTGCGCGGGGGGCCCTTCTCGGACGGGACCTTCTCCACGTCCACGAGCCCCCGTTGCTCCACCCGCACGAGAAGCGCGTAGATGGTGCCCTCCGCGATGTCCGAGAAGCCCTGCTCACGCAGCCACGTCGTGATCTCGTACCCGTACGCAGCCCTTCCGGCGAGAAGTGCGAGGACGATGCCCTCGAGGGTGCCCTTGAGCATCTCTGTCGCCTGCCTGCCCATGACTCTCCTCTCGCTAGTCAGTGTTACTTGATACCGGTACAAAGTAACACTGACTACCAGTACATAGCAAGAGGGAGTAGCAGGATCTTCCGGCCAGCAGTGGTGATCATCCCGGCAGGCGCCTCCCCCGGCGCAGCCGGCCCGCGATGTACCCGACCGCATCCCGGGTGGAGCCCGGGTGGAGCCCTTCAATCCGCGCTAGGCTCCGAGCATGACCCTCCGAACGCCTCCCCCTTCGGCTGCGGACCACGGGCCCGTCGGGCTCGCGACCGCCCTCCTCGCCGTCGTCGCGGCATTCCAGGCCGCCCTGGCCGCCGGAGCGCCATGGGGCGCGGCGGCCTACGGCGGTTACACCCCGGGCACCTTGCCTGCCAGGTTCCGGATCGCCGGCACGCGCCGCCG
>NZ_CP024915.1:2310234-2325354 GCF_002953615.1 Arthrobacter agilis
CGGCTACGAGGCGGCGATGGACGCCGCGGGCCTCGGGATCCTGGACTCGTGGCGCCTGGATGCCGACTTCACCATCCAGGGCGGCTACGGCCAGGCGAAGCAGCTGCTCGGCTATCCGCGGGACACCCCGACGGCGGTCTTCTGCGCCTCGGACGAGATGGCGATCGGTACCATCCTCGCCGCGCGGGAACTGGGCCTGCGCGTTCCGGAGGACATCTCGGTCATCGGGATCGACGGCCATGAACTCGGCGAGACCCTCGGCCTCACCACCGTCGCGCAGTTCCCGCAGCAGCAGGGCCAGCGGGCGGTCGAACGCCTGCTGCAGATCCTGCAGGGGCCCGATACGTGCGAGCCCGTGAACCACGCGGCCCGGACGGCCCTCATCGTCCGCTCGAGCACGGCTGCGCCGAGGGACTGACGCGCGTCGTCTGCCCGGAGGCAGGCCACGCCGCCGGTGGGCGGCTAGTTCGCCGCGCGGGCCGTGTCGGGGCGCCAGACGACGAGCGCCTGGCTGCGGGGGCGGGGACGCTGGCCGCGGGCCAGCGTGACGACGTCGCCGGCAAGTCCGGCCGCGAAGACCCTGCTGGTTTCGGACTGGACGCGGCGGGATGCCAGCTCCGTGGCGAGCTCGGTGATCCGCGACTGCAGTGCCGACACCTGGTTCTCGAGGTCGAGGATGCGCCGGATCCCCTCCAGGGAGACGCCCTCCTGAGACAACCGCTGGATCTCGCGCAGCGTGCTGACGTCCCTCTGCGAGTACCGCCGGGCACGTCCCGGCGCCCGGCTGGGCGTCACGAGGCCCAGCCGGTCGTACTGCCGGAGCGTCTGCGGGTGCATGTCGGCGAGCTCGGCGGCGACGGAGATGACGTAGATGGGCATCGTGTAGTCCATGGCAGTGCCTCCTTCCGTTGCCGGCGTTGCCGGCGGTGGCTCAAATGTACTGTTACAGGCGCGCCTTCGCAGCGAGGCCGGATCGCGGATCGGCGTCCTTCGTCGCGATCTGGAAGGCTTCGACGGCGGCCTCCGCCTCCTTGGACAGATTCTGCGGGACGACGACGTCGACGGTCACCAGCAGGTCACCCGTCGCCTTCGAGGTCTTCACGCCGCGGCCCTTGAGCCGGAGCGTGCGGCCCGACGGCGTGCCGGCCGGGATCTTCATCTTCACCAGCTCTCCGGTGACGGTCGGGACCTCGATCTGGGCCCCGAGGGCCGCTTCGGGGAAGCTGACCGGCACGTGCACGCGGATGTCGTCGCCGTCGCGCTTGAAGAGCGGGTGCTCCTTGACCTTGACCGTGACCATGAGGTCACCGGGGCCGGCCTGGCCCGGCTGTCCCTTGCCCTTCACCCGGACCTTCTGGCCGTCGCGGATGCCTGCAGGGATGCGGACATCGATCTGCTCGCCCGAAGGCTCGCGCAGGCCGATGGTGGTGCCGTTGATGGATCCGCCGAAGGAGATGGACGTGCTGGCCGTGCGGTCCGCGCCCTTCTGCGGGCGGGTGGACTGGAACCCGCCCGGGAACCCGCCACCCATGCCTCCGCCGCCGAACAGGTCGGCGAACTCGGGCGGCAGGTCGCTGTTCGAGAACCCGGTCCGCTGGCGCGTCCCCGTGCCCTGGCCGAAGAGGTTCCCGAAGATGTCCTCGAATCCCGCGTTGCCGCCGGCGCTCCCGCCGGACCCGCCGGCGGAGAACCTGGCTCCGCCGCCCATCGCGCGGATCGCGTCGTACTGCTGGCGCTGCTCGGCGTCGGACAGGACGGAATAGGCCTCCGATACGTCCTTGAACGTCTTCTCGGAGGCTGCATCGCCCTGGTTCTGGTCAGGGTGGTACTTGCGTGCGAGCTTCCGGTACGACTTCTTGATGTCTGCGTCGGACGCATCTTTGGAGACACCCAGGATCTTGTAGAAATCCTTGTCGACCCAATCCTGACTAGCCAATTGGCGTCTCCTTTCGTCGTTCTTCAAATAGAGAGGTGAGTGAGCGGCGGAAGCCGGGGCAGTCCCCGAGGAAGGCGGCTTCAATATTCCAAGGGCCGCCAGGCCCGCAGGAATTTCGTTGCCGCCGTTCGGGGACCGTCCCGGCGATCATGCTGCTGATTACTCCGGAACCGCCACGATGACCTGCGCGGCCCGGAGGACGCGCTCGCCCTTGCGGTAGCCCGCGCGGAGGATCTGGCTGACGCTGTCGACCTGGACGTCCGCACTGGGCTGCTGCATGAGCGCCTCGTGGATGTTCGGGTCGAACGCGACGCCGACCTCGTCGATGCGGGTCAGCTCGTACGTCCGGAGGACGTTCTCGAGCTTGCCCGCGATCGCCGCGAAGGGTCCTTCGGCGAGGTCGCCGTGCTGGCGTGCGGCGTCGATGTCGTCGAGCACGGGCATCAGCGAGTTGATCACGCCGATGACCGCCTGGTCCCGCGCCACGTCCCGGTCACGCTCGACGCGGCGCCGGTAGTTGACGTACTCGGCCTGCAGCCGGAGCAGGTCATTGCGGAGCTCCGCGACGACGTCGACGGCGGGATTGCTCTCCCCGTCGGCGCCGGCCTCGTTCAGGATCGCCTCGGCCTGCGCCAGGGCGTCCCCCTCGGAGGAGTCGCCCGCGGGGGAAGCCTGCCCCCCGGCCGCGGGGTCTTCCGCGGCCGGGGTGTCGGCGTCGTTCTGCTGCCCACGGACTTCGCCCGTCTCCGGGTCGATCTTCCGGTTGTCGCGAAAGCTCACCGGCTCTGACTGGTGCTCTTCTTCATTTCCGTGGTGCGGCATGACTACTTCTTCTCGTTGGTGTCTTCGTCGACCACCTCGGCGTCGACGATGTCCTCGTCGCTGCCGGTGGAGGCTGACTGGTCGTCGTCCGGGGCGCCGGCGGAGCCCGCGTCCTGCTGGGCGGACGCGTAGATCGCCTCACCGAGCTTCGACTGGGAGGCCTGCAGCTTCTCGAAGGCCGACTTGACCTCGTCGTCGTTGTCCTGCGACTCGAGCGCCTTCTTGAGGGCGTCGACGTCGGCCTGGACCTCGGTCCGGACGTCCTCGGGCAGCTTGTCCGAGTTGTCGGCGATCAGCTTGTCCACCGAGTAGGCGAGCTGCTCGGCACCGTTGCGGGTGTCGGCGGCCTCACGGCGCTTCTTGTCCTCGGACGCGTGCTCCTCGGCTTCGCGCACCATGCGGTCGATGTCCTCCTTGGAGAGGGACGAGCCACCGGTGATGGTCATCGACTGCTCGGTGCCCGTGCCCTTGTCCTTCGCGGACACGTGCACGATGCCGTTGGCGTCGATGTCGAAGGTGACCTCGACCTGCGGGACGCCGCGCGGAGCCGGCGCGATGCCGGTCAGCTCGAACGTGCCCAGCGGCTTGTTGTCGCGGGTGAACTCGCGCTCGCCCTGGAAGACCTGGATGGCCACGGACGGCTGGTTGTCGTCCGCCGTGGTGAAGGTCTCGCTGCGCTTGGTGGGGATGGCCGTGTTGCGTTCGATGAGCTTGGTCATCATGCCGCCCTTGGTCTCGATGCCGAGGGACAGCGGCGTGACGTCGATCAGGAGGACGTCCTTGCGCTCGCCCTTCAGGACACCGGCCTGCAGGGCGGCACCGACGGCGACGACCTCATCGGGGTTGACGCCCTTGTTGGGTTCCTTGCCGCCCGCGAGCTCCCTCACGAGTTCGACGACGGCGGGCATGCGGGTGGATCCGCCGACCAGGACGATGTGGTCGATGTCGCCGACCTTGATCCCGGCCTCGGAGATGACGTCGTTGAACGGCTTCTTGGTGCGGTCCAGCAGGTCCTTGGTGAGGTCCTGGAACTTGGCGCGCGAGAGGTGCTCGTCGAGGTGGACGGGGCCGTCCGCCGTGACGGAGAGGTACTGCAGGGAGATGTTGGTGGACGTCGCCGAGGACAGTTCCTTCTTGGCCTGCTCGGCAGCTTCCTTCAGGCGCTGCAGGGCGATCTTGTCCTTCGACAGGTCCGCGCCCTTGGCCTTCGCCTGCGACAGCAGGTAGTCGACCACGCGCTGGTCCCAGTCGTCGCCACCGAGGCGGTTGTCACCGGCGGTCGAGCGGACCTGGATGGTCGAGAACGCGTCCTCGTCCTTGCCCACCTCGAGGAGGGAGACGTCGAACGTTCCGCCGCCGAGGTCGAACACGAGGATGAGTTCGTCCTCCTTGCCCTTGTCCAGTCCGTACGCGAGGGCTGCCGCGGTGGGCTCGTTGACGATGCGCAGGACCTTCAGGCCGGCGACCTCACCGGCCTCCTTGGTGGCCTGGCGCTCGGCGTCGTTGAAGTAGGCGGGAACCGTGATGACGGCGTCCGTGACCTTCTCGCCGAGGTAGCTCTCCGCGTCGGTCTTGAGCTTCTGGAGGATGCGGGCCGAGATCTCCTGCGGCGTGTACTTCTTGTCGTCGATGCCGACGGTCCAGTCGGTGCCCATGTGGCGCTTGACCGACGAGATGGTGCGGTCGATGTTGTTGACGGCCTGGCGCTTGGCGATCTCGCCGACCAGGACCTCGCCGGACTTGGAGAAAGCGACGATCGACGGCGTGGTGCGTGCGCCCTCGGCGTTCGCGATGACGGTGGGCTCGCCACCTTCGAGAACCGAGACGACCGAGTTGGTGGTTCCGAGGTCAATACCTACTGCACGTGACATGCAAATTCCTTTCGACTGCCCGGGATTTGCGAGGCGCTCATCCGCCGGGCGCGTAGATTGAGCGTTCTGCACTCAAGTATAGGCCCGGTAGCCCCCAGGGGCAAAATGAAGTTGAGCCTTGCGGACTCAACTTCTTCCGGTCATGCTGCGGGGACGGCGCTGATGAGGCCCTCGCGGAAGGCGTCGACGAAGAGGGCATGGTCCTGCCGGACGGTGTCCGCATACGCCTCGCCGAAACCGACGATGTCCTCCAGGAATCCGTCCCGGTCGCGGTCGACGGCGGCCATGATGGCCGTCTCGGTGCGGAACGGCACGAGGTCGTGGTCGCTGTCCTCGTCGGTGGAGCAGTGGATCTTCGCCGTGGCCTGTCCGAGGGCCTCGAGCACGGGATCCATCTGCTCGGGTTCGGTGAGGTCGTCCCAGGACAGGTCCCGCTTGTAGGGGGAGAGTTCGGACACCACGAACGAGACCCCCCGGATGGTCGTGTACCCCAGGAAGGGGTCGGTGTGGGATTGCAGGGAGCGCTGGCTGATGACGGCGCGGTGCCCGTCGTCCTCGAAATAACCGCGCACGCGCTCGTCCCGGACGATCCGGCTGGGCGCGGCGATGTTGGACTGCTTCATGGTCAGGATGATGTCGTTCTCCTGGGCCTCGTCGAAGCCCTCGATCAGCACGTTGTAGGTCGGAAGTCCCGCACTGCCGATGCCGAAACCCTTCTTGCCCACGATGCCCTTGATCCGGTAGAACACCCGGCGGCGCGACCGCTCGCTGTCCGGGACGGTCCCGAGGTAGCGCTCGAAGGCGTCGGCCACCTCGGCGTACTCGTCGTCGTCGAGCGCCCGGATGGATCCGTCGTCGCGGAACGTCCGCTCGTAGTCCTCGATCAGGGTGAGCGAGTCGAGCAGCCCCGTCCGCCGGGCCGCGCGGGCCTGCTGCAGGACGCGGTAGATGGAGCCCTCGGCGTTGTCGAGCCCGAAGGCGAACGTGGACTGCTCGTTGTCCACGTAGTCCTCGACCCGGCCGAGATACGCCTCGAGATAGGTGTGCGCCAGGTCCCGGACCGCCCGTGACGGCAGGGCCTTCTGCCAGCAGAGCAGCGTCAGCGAGGCGACGAAGCGGCGCAGGTCCCAGGAGAAGTGGCCCACGTACGCCTCGTCGAAATCGTTGACGTCGAAGGTGAGCCGCCCCTGGTTGCTCATGTAGGTGCCGAAGTTCTCGGCGTGGAGGTCCCCGTGGATCCAGACCCGGCCCGTGCGCTCGTCCGCCCAGGCGTCGTCGAGCTCCGCCATGTCCGTGTAGAACAGGGCCGCGCTGCCGCGGTAGAAGGCGTAGGGATCCGCCGCCATCTTCCGGAACCTCGCACGGAAGGCGAGGGGATCCACTTCCATGAGGTCCTGGTGGGCCTCGACGAGGGTGCTGACGATGTGCTGCTGACGGGAATCTGTGTCTGCCATGCGCCCACGGTACGCCTGCGCCCTGTGGCCGGCCGGTACGCGTCAGTGATCGGCGAGGACCCGGCGCGGCGACGCCGCACCCGATGCACGCCCTGCCTTCAGGAAACCGTCGGCGACATCCCAGACGGCGAGGACCAGGACGGATGCGGTCACGATGGTGCTGACGGTCCAGCCCTCCGTCGCGACGCCGGGATCCCAGCCGGTGGCGTCGAGGAAGGCCGGGTTCAGGAGGTCCCCCGCGGCCCAGAGCTGGAGCGCCGGTACCGTGAAGGCGACGCCGAGGACGAGGTTCACGGCGGCTGCGGACCAGGACCACCCGCGCCGGAAGATCCAGGTCGCGAAGAATGCCTCGGCGACGATCAGCCCGAGGAACCACGGAAGCCAGGAGGTCCAGAGCGCGGGGTCGAGGAGCGGTATCCCGCTCCCGTCCTCGGCGCGGACCGCAGGTCGCACCTGCTGCCACAGGATCAGGCCCGCGAATACCGCAAGGAACACCAGCGAGGCGACCAGTTCGGACCGGCGGCCGTCACGGGAGCCGTCGGGCAGCTCCGGGAGCCGGTCGACCGTCCACTCCATCCCGGCCTCCGTGGAGCCCGTGCGCTCCAGGATGACGAACAGCAGGGTGGTCCAGAAACCGACGTGCACCGTCACGCTGATCGCCGTCGCCGCCGCGCTGCCGATCGCGCCGCCGACGCTGCCCGTGGTGAAGAGCTGGACGACGAACACGGCGGCCGCGGCGATGGGGACGGAGATGAAGGCGATGGTCTTCAGGAGGCGCAACCACTCGAGGTAGTACCGCGGACCCACCAGCACCAGCGGGCGGTCCACGTAGTCGGCGGCGAGGCGCTCGGGGTCACCCAATCCGGTGAGGGTGGCCCGTTCGGCGGAGGCCGGATCATCGCCGGCGGCGAGGCGGACGTCGATGGATTCCTCGATCATCTCCCGGATCTCGGGTTCGAGGCCGGAGCGCTGGGCCTCCGGGACGGTGCGGACGGCGGCCCAGATGTATCGGTCGGTGAGGCTGGTCATGATCTGTCCCCTTCGGCGAGGCGATGCAGCGATGTGGTCAGCCGATCCCAGTCGGCCGTGAGGGTGGCGGCGAGGTCGTCGCCGGCCGGACTCGTCCGATAGAACTTGCGGGGACGGGATTCGGCAGTGTTCCACTCGCTGGTCAGCAGGCCCTGCTTCTCGAGGCGCCGCAGGAGTGGATAGAGGGTGTTGGCGTCGACGTGGATGCCGGATGCCTCGAGGGACTCGAGCAGGGCGTACCCGTAATCGGGATGCCGAAGGCGACACAGACAGGCCAGGACCACGGTGCCGCGTCGCAGCTCCTGGAGGTGGCCCTGGAGGAGGTCGTCGCTCATGGCCGTTACTATACTGTGCGTCGCACACTATAGGAAGGACTGACGGTTCGAAGACTCCCGCGATGCGATACTGCGGGCATGGAACTCGACGAGTGGTGGAACGATGTGATGCCGGAGACGCGGCAGTGGCTCATCAGCAACAACGGGACGGCCCTGACGCCCGAGGTCGTGGCGGACATCAGCCGGGCCGGTGGCCTGATCGCCTCCGATTCCTGGTGGATGGGTGAGCGCGGGCCCGAGGGCGTCTTCCTCTCCGATGCCGCGACGGACTGGATCGAGGAACGGGCCGACAACGGGCGGTAGCGGGGAAGCCGGGGCCTCCCCGCTCCTGCCGCGCCGTCAGCGTCCGCCGGGGCCTTCGGACTGCGTGTACTCGCCGGCCGTGACGCTGCCGAGTTCCTCGGCACCGTCCAACGTGCCCTCGGTGACGCCCTCCGTGGCGACCGTGGTGCCACCCGTGTAGACGATGTAGGTCCCACCCTCGGTGATCGCCGCCGAGGAGAAGATCAGCGACGCGAGGTCCTTGCTCGCCACGAAGGAACCCACCACGGTGCCGTCCGACGACGCGATCTGGATCGCGGTACCGGCCGGGATCGTCGCGCCGAACGTCAGCTGCACGCCCGACTGCGTCGACGACGCACCCGGGGTGACGACCATGCCGGAACTGCCCGCTGCGGTGACCGTCCCGCCGTCGACCGTCAGCTCGCCGTTCACGTCCAGGGCGCCGTTGCCCTGGCCCGTCGGTCCGTTCACGACGACGGTGCCTCCGGTGATGCTCGCGTCGCCGTTGGAGTCGAGGCCGTCTCCCTCCGAGTCGATGGTGAGCGTCCCGCCCGTCACGCTGACCGTGTAGTCTCCGGCCGCCATGGACCCGCCGCCCATGCCGCCCCCGCCGCTGGTGGCACCGGACGACCCACCTGCCGCGTTCACGCCGTCGTCGCTGGAGGTGACGTCGACCGAGCCTCCGTTGACGGCGATGTGCTGGGCCTCCAGGCCCTCGACGGAGTCGGTGACCTCCACTGCCCCCGCATCGACGGTGAGCAGGGTGGCCGCCTTGACGCCGTCGTCGCCCGAGGACACCACCAGCTGCCCGCCGTAGACGGTGAACCAGCCGCGGCCGTCCTCGTCCTCGTTGGTGGCCTTCACGCCGTCGCCGCCGGCCGTGACGTCGTAGGTGCCGCCGAGCAGGGCGATGTAGTCCTTGCCCTCGATGCCGTCGTCCACGGCCTCGACGGTGACGTTCCCCGCTGCGAGGACGAGTCCGTCCTTCGACACGATGCCGTTGTCGGCATGGCCGGTCACCGTGAGGGTGCCTGCGCCGGCGATGGTGAGGTCGGCCATCGAGTACAGGGCCGCATCCGGGGCGTCCGTGCTGGTGTCCGCATAGCTGTCGGCGTCGCTCAGCGTATTGGCGGTGCCGTCCTCGAGGTGGACCAGGGCCTCGTTCGCGCTCGTGACGACGAAGGGGGATCCGGTGCTGCTGGTCAGCTCGACGCCGTCGAGGACGATGCGGACCACGTCCTCCTCCCCTGCTGCGACGACCACCCGGCCGTCGGCGAGGCTGCCGGACATCCGGTAGGTGCCGGCGGCCGTGATGGTGACGGTGTCGCCGTCGACGGTGACACCGTCGGCGGCGACACCGTCGTCCGTGGCGCTGCTGGCACCGTCCGCGAGCGTGACCGCTACTTCCTCCGCGGCGTCCCAGGTGAGGTCGTCGGCGTCGTAGTGGGTGTCCTCGGTGATGTCGGCCGCACCGGCGACGACCGCGGTCGGGTCGGTGGTGTCGCCGGTGTCGGTCGTGGTCGCGTCCGTTGTGGTGGTGTCGGTGGTGCCGTTCGCGGTACCGGCGTTCGTGGTCCCCGTGCTGCAGGCGGCGAGAGAGAGTGTGAGCGCGAGTGCGGCGACGGAGGTCTTCAGGGCTGTGCTGCGGTGTGCAGTGAGGGAGGGGATGCGCATGGGGGTCCTTCGGGACGTGTGGTGTCAGAGGGAGACGAGTCGGAGCGGAAGTCCGGTGGAGACGGTGCGGTGCCACCGGTTGGCCGGAAGCGTCGGATCGAGGACGGCCATGCCGGTGGCGAACTTGGAGATCCTGCCGGGCCGGATGCCGGAGGCCCAGAGGTGGCGGTCGAGGGCGCCGGCCGCGCCGCCGGACTTCGTCTCGATGATGACGGCGCCGTCGAGTTCGTGGGCCTGGCCACCGGGCCTGCGCCAGGTGACGCCGAGGTCGATCGTGGCCCGGCTCCCCGACGCGGGGAGGTAGAGCGTGATGCGTCGGTAGCGCGTCTCGATCACGGGCCGCAGGACGCCGGAGGGCACCGACCCGATGGAGCAGGCGAGTGTCTCGTGGACGTAGTCCAGGCCCCGAGGGGTGAGGCGGTGGCTGTCGGAGAGCGCGTAGGGGATGCGCTCCTTGACGGTGGCCGCACGCGCCCCCTCGGTCTTCACCTCGAGGAAGCCGGCAGCGCTGTCCACGTAGGTGCGGGTGCGGACCTTGTAGCGGCGGCGCCTGCCATGGGCGGCGAGGAGGTAGCTGTCCAGGGTCGGGGTGTCGAAGTAGACCGAGTCGTAGGTGAAGGACCGCCGCCCCAGCATCTCGAGGACGCGGACGTCGGCGTCGAACGATCGGAGGACGTTCGCGGCGAGACGCGTCCCGACCACGTACTTGCGGTCCATCCTGGTCTGCAGGGCGGCTGCGCTGTTCAGGTCCTCGAGGCTGACGGACGCCCTGCGGTCCAGGCCGGCGAAGGCACCGGCATTCACGACACACCCGCCGTCGCCCGTGCACTGCCGGCCGGATCCTCCTGAACCGGCGGCAGGGACGGGACGTGCGCCGGATCGGCTGCGGGCATCGCCTCGGGCAGGTCGGTGGAGCAGGTGGTCCCGGCCGGGGCCTGCGGCGGCATGGCGGTCGACGGTGGAACGGGGGCCCGCCGCGCGTCGGCACCGGCGGTGCTCGCCTCGTAGCGGACCTCGACGGTGGTCCTGTCGTTCACGAGGTCCAGCTCGGACACGGTGGCGGAGTGGATCCGGGCGTTCAGCACCTCTGCGAGGCGGACCCGGAGCATCGTCTCGTCACTGATGGCCCGGTCCAGCACCACGACCTGGTGCCGGTAGGCCGGGAGCACCCGTGCGTGGTCACCGATGACCATGACGGCGAGGACCAGCCCCATGAGGGCGAGCTGGAGCCACAGCGGCTCCGCGCCGAGGCCCGCGATCAGCCCGAGGGTGAGCGCGGAGAAGTAGTAGGCCACTTCGTGCTGTGCCAGCTCGGTGGAGCGGAGGCGGATGATGGAGAGGACACCGAACAGCCCGAGGCCCAGGCCGACGCCGGCCGCGGATCCCGAGAGGGCCGTCGCCACTGCGAGGACTCCGACGTTCATGCCGAGGTAGGAGACCACGAGGTCGCGACGGCGGTGCCGGCGCAGGTACAGGCCGATGGTCAGGAGTGTGATCGCCAGGAGGTCTGCGGCGATGAGGATCAGGATGTTCATGGGCTGGTCTCCGGTTCGTGGGGAAGGATTCTTCTCCTACGTTCCGGGGGCACCCTGTGCCACTGCTGTGTCGGACCAAGGCCCGGCATATGAGGTGGCGCCCGTGCCGCCCCTGGTGAGGACGTGATGCCGTTCAGTGCTGGTCCGCCCTGACGGCGCGGTCGCGGCCCAGTTCCTTGGCGGTGTAGAGGGCCACATCGGCGGCTGCGATCGCGTTGCCGATGCGGTCGGGCCCGGGCGGCAGTGCTGCCAGTCCGTAGCTGATGGTGGGGAGGGGGAAATCGAAGGCGGGTTGGCTCATGCGCAGGGTCTTGCTGATCAGCTCGGTGACCAGCTCCGCGCTGTCGAGCCCTGCGCCGGGGAGCAGGAGGACGAATTCCTCCCCACCGTAGCGTCCGACGAGGTCCGTCGAACGGACCGAGCGGGTACAGGCTGCCGCGACCGCCTGGAGGACCGAGTCTCCTGCAGGATGTCCGTGCGTGTCGTTGACCTGCTTGAAGTTGTCCATGTCGGCCAGGACGAGGGTGCTCGGGGTGTCCCGGGTCGGCAGGTTGCGTATCTCGGACTCCGCCAGTTCGAGGAAACCGCGGCGGTTCAGGATCCCCGTCAGTTCATCGTGGCTGGCCTGCGCCCGAAGCTCCTTGAGGGCCTGTTCGTTGCTGAGGGTCGCCATGGTGAAGGACACCACGATCAGCAGGACCATGGTGAACAGGGTCGTGGGAACGGTGCCGAAGTAGGTCTGGAAGGTCGACGAGGAGGGGCCGGTGGCCACGAAGGCGATCCACCGGCACAGGTAGTACAGACCCAGGGCACCGGACGCGACCGCGAGCGGACGCTGCGTGGTGGTCGTGTTGGGGTCCAGCCGCCAGATCTCGAGGGAGGCGCGTCCGATGAAGAACGTCATGAAGGCGAGGAGGAACCCTCCGGCGGACCAGGTGTTCGTCGACGGGCTGTCGAAGGCGGAGGCCACCACCGTGATGACCGGTGCGATCAGGATCTGCCACGGTCTCGGTGCCGTCGTGCGCAGGGCCCGCGCGCCGGCCCACACGCATGCGGCTCCTGCCACCAGCAGGGCGTTGCCGGCCGGGTTGGCCCAGACCTGGTGGACCGTACCATCACACAGGTAGAGACCGGTGCCCGTGAGGAACGAGGCGATCGCCGCGCACCACCAGGTGCTGTAGGTGGAGTGGCTGCGCCGCACGCTCACGCCGTAGAACAGCACCAGCAGGGTCAGCGCGATCACGCCGAACGCAACCTGCAGCGTCACAACATCCAGCCTCATGCAGCTCCCGCCATCGCGCGATGTCCCTCCGGCCGCCCAGGCAGCTCCCCGAAGCCTGACCGGATACGGCCTCGCCGCAACGATCGACCGCCCCTGCACAGGCCATGCCCGGTCCTCGCGCAGGTCGTGCACCGCCCGAGGTGGTGCTACCGATGGTAGCGAACGCGGACGCGGGGGCCGATCCGGGCGCGGACGAGGCACACCCCTATCGGATGGTCCGGTCTGCCTCCCCGCCCTCGAGGGGCGTGTGGAGGCCGATGAGGTGCTTCCCGAGCCGCTTGATCCGTGCACTGCTGCCGGGATCGATGCCCACACCCGAGACGACGGCGCCCTGCATGAGGACCAGCCAGCAGTAGGCGAAATCCTCCGCGTCGGTCAGGCCCATCGCCGTGGCGGCCTTCTCGACCGTGGAACGGATGTCGTCCAGGTAGAGGACGGCGGCCGCCCCGATCGCATGCCGCGGGCCGGTTTCCAGCAGGGCACGGATGTAGGGGCAGCCGGCGAAGTCCGGCGTGTGGAACCACTCGTCGAAGATGTCGAAGATCGCCAGCAGCTGTCCGCGGGGCGTATCCGCGCGGCGCTCGCTCTCCGCCCCGAGATAGCCGATCGTGAAGAGGCGCTGACGGCGCTCGAAGAACGCCATGACCAGATCGTCCTTCGACGGGAAGTGATGATAGAAGGTCGCCTTGGCCACGCCGGCCGTCGCGATGATCTCGTTCACCCCGACAGCCCGGACCCCGCGCTGCAGGAACAGGTCGTACGACGTCCCGAGGATCCGCTCCCGGGCGTCCTTCGTCTGGACTGCCGCCGCTGCAACCATGGATCTCCCCTGCTGTCGACTCGTCCGTCCATCCTAGGGTAGACAGACCGGTCTGCCCGTCGGGTACGCTGGACCGTCCGGCGGTTCCCCCAGCCGTCGGACACCTGGAGAGGCGTGAGACCCGATCCACGGTGCCGGCGGCCCCGGAAGAGGCCGCCGGTACCGCTTCCCCGGGAGGACAGAGCCGGCCCGACAGCCGCACGAGGGAGGAGGTGCCCGGTGACTCCACCTTCCGCGGAGACCGCCAGGTTCCGCCTGGAGTACCTCGCGACCGGCGTGCTGACGCTGCGCTGGGCGAGATCCATCGAAGTGACCGCGGGCGACATCGAGGCACTCGGGGTCCGCGTGCAGGCACTGGCCCCGGGATGCCTTCCTCCGATCCTGGCCGACCTCAACGGCATGGTCACCCTCTCCAGGGAAGCGTTCACCGCACTGTCCTCCGCGCGGAACCTCCCGGCGGTCGCCGTCGTCGGCGCTTCGCCCGTCGAGAGGGTGCTCGTCGCCCACTTCCGGGCGGTGCACCGGCCGTCGTACCCGATCGAGTACTTCGAGCGACGGGACGAGGCCCTGACCTGGTTGCTCCGACGGTCACCCCGCACCGCGGTCGGCCCGATCCCGGCAGCACAGGCGATCGTCGGCTCCTGACGTCAGCCGCCCTTCCGGCCGGTGGGACGTCCGCCGTCTCCCGACGCCTGCCTCCGGCAGACCGCGCCGACGGCGTTGCCGCGGTGGTGCCCCGCCCGCTCGCCCGCGCGGCTACACGACGAGCATCACCGCGAGGACGAGCATGACGACGGCGATCGACCCGTCGAGGACACGCCAGGCCCACCGTCGGGTGAAGACCGGGGCGAGGTACCGCGCGCCGACACCGAGTGCCGTGAACCAGAGGATGCTCCCCAGGCCGGCTCCCGCTGCGAACCACCACTTCCCCGGGGTCCCGTGGGTGCTGGCCAGCGATCCCAGCAGCAGCACGGTGTCGAGGTAGACGTGCGGGTTCAGCCAGGTGAGGGCGAGGCAGGTACCGAGCGCGGCCCGCCAGGAGGTGCCCGTCCGGCTGTCGGCATCGAGCGTGCCACCCCGGACGGCCCGGCGCGCGGCAACCACCGCATAGCCGGTGAGGAAGGCTGCCCCTGCCCAGCGCACCACCTCGAGGACGACGGGGGCGCCGGTGACCACCACACCCAGTCCGCCGACTCCGAGGGCGATCAGCACGAGATCCGAGAGTGCGCACACGGTCACGACCAAGGCCACGTGGGACCGCCGCAGGCCCTGGCTCAGGACGAAGGCGTTCTGGGAGCCGATGGCGACGATCAGGGTCAGTCCGGCAGCGAGGCCGGTAGCAGCGGAAGCAATCACACCACCACGGTAGGAGTGGAAGGACCCTCAGGCCAGCTAATGATTCTTCAGTGTGGTAAGACGGGCTTATGTCAAGCATCGAACCGGCGCAGGCAAGGGCCCTCGCGGCCATCGTAGGGGAGGGTAGCTTCGAGGGGGCCGCCGCCCTGCTCTCGGTGACGCCCTCGGCGGTGAGCCAGCGCATCCGCGCACTCGAGGTGGCCGTCGGGCGTCCGGTGATCACACGCACCCGTCCGCTGCGTCCCACCGAGGCCGGCGAGGCCATCGTCCGCTTCGCACGTCAGTTCGACCTGTTGTCCGCGGACCTCGCCTCCGAGCTGGGAGCCGCCGGCGAACGGCAGCACCAGCGCATCACGATCGTCATCAACGGGGACTCGCTGCACACCTGGGTCCTGCCGGCCCTGGCACCACTCGCCGAGAGCCTGCAGGTCGAGATACTGCGGGAGGACCAGCAGCATTCCCTCGATCTGCTGCGCGACGGGACCGCCGCCGCAGCCATCACCTCCATCGCCGAGCCCGTGCAGGGATGCTCGTCCCGGCCCCTGGGCATCATGCGCTACGTCCCGGTGTGCGCGCGGGCTTTCCGGGAGAAGTGGTTCCCCGACGGTGCGGGCCCGGACCGCCTCGCGGACGCTCCCGTGATCGTCTTCGACCGCAAGGACGACCTGCAGGACCGCTACCTGCGCACCCTTACCCGGCGGCCCGTCTCCCCGGATGAAGGTGA
>NZ_CP024915.1:2325454-2332293 GCF_002953615.1 Arthrobacter agilis
CCGCCGCTCCGAGGAACGGCAGGACGACGGCGAGGGGCGCGAGGTCGGCGGCGATCATCGGCGGACCCCGGCCGTCGGCCCGTCGGGCCCGGGCCCGCCGTCGGGCACGGTCGCGGAGCCCTCGTCGTCGGAGAATTCGGAAGTATCGGCAGCGATGTCGGCGTCGTCCTCGTAGTCGTAGCTGTCCTGGTCCGCGACGCGGCGATCCTCGGGATCGTCCTGGACGCTGTCCTCGCGACCCAGCACCCACGAGCGGTAGATGATGCCCAGCATGAAGGCCGTCACGGCGAAGGTGATGACGATCGCCGTCAGGATCAGCGCCTGCGGCAGGCTGTCCGTATACCCCTCGGCCGGTGTCCCCGCGACGTAGAGCGGGGACTTCCCGCCGCCTCCGCTCATCGCGAGGATCAGGATGTTGGCCCCGTTGCCCATCAGGATCAGGCCCAGGAGCACGCGGGTCAGGCTCCGTTCGAGCAGCAGGTAGATCCCGGCGGCGAAGAAGGCGGCCATCAGCGCGATCAGGGTGATGTTCACGGTCATGGCTGTGCTCCTTCCACGGCGGGCGGGACGAGGGCATCGGAGCCGGGGTGTTCCTCGACCGGGCTCTCGGTCTCGCTGCGCTCGTCGATCTCCGACCCGAGGCTGCGCAGGACGTCAAGGACGAGACCGACGACGATGATGTAGACGCCGATGTCGAAGACGGTCGAGGTCACGAACTTCACGTCGCCGAAGACCGGCAGCCAGAACTCCAGGATGTAGCTCTCGAGGACCGCTCCGCCGAACAGGAGCGGGGCGGCGGCCGTCAGCGAGACGATCGCGAGCCCCACGCCGAGCAACGCGCCGGCGCTGACCGGGCTGGCCTCCGCGAGTTCGAACCGTCCACCGGCGAGGTAGCGGACCGCGAGCGCGATCCCTGCCATGAGCCCGCCGGCGAACCCGCCGCCCGGGAGGTTGTGGCCGGCGACCAGGAGGTAGATCGACAGGAGGATGATCGTGTGGAAGAGCAGGCGCGTGATGACCTCGAAGATGATCGACCGCCGCTCGGGCGCGAGGGTCCTGCCCGCGACGAGCCAGGGGTCCCGCGGAACATCGGCGAAGCGGGCCGCGAGCAGGCGGGCGGCGGACTCCCGGCCCCCGGCGTTCAGCGGCTCCTGGCCCCGGTCGACCGACCCGTCCTCGACGTCATCGGCGCGTCGCCTCCGATCACCGCGTCCGCGGATGAAGATCAGGCTCGCGATGCCGGTGGCGGCGATCGCGAGCACGGTGATCTCGCCGAGCGTGTCCCAGGCGCGGATGTCGACGAGCAGGACGTTGACGGCGTTCGCCCCGCCGCCCTCGTCGTACGCCAGTTCCGGGTAGGCGAGGGAGATGGGCGCGGCATTCCGGGAGGCCATGGCCGACATCGCGATGACGGCCATGATGCCGCCGAACGCGATGCCGAGACCCGCCCGGAGCAGGCGGTGGCGGCTTCCGCTGCTGTTCCACAGGCGGGCCGGCAGCGAACGCAGCGCGAGGACGAATGCGACCAGGACGATCGTCTCGACGAGCATCTGGGTGAGGGCGAGGTCGGGTGCGCCGTGCAGGGCGTAGATGACCGCCATGCCGTATCCGGTGATGCCGACCATCAGGACGGCCATGAACCGCTTGTCGGAACGCAGCGCCGCCAGGATCCCTCCGAGGATGACGACCGCCGCGACGACCTGGGCCGGCGATTCGGCGATCCGGAAGTCCGAGGGCAGCGGGGCATCGAACAGGATCAGTGCCGCGAGCGGTGTGGCGACGGCGGTGGCCAGGATCACGAAGAGGTAGAAGGAGAGCGAGCCGCGCTGGGTGCGCCCCGTGATCCAGACGGCGACGTCGTCCAGGACGCCGATCAGGGACCGGTAGAGCACCTCCGCTTCCCGCACGGCCGGCAGGCGGCCCTGCAGCCGCTCGAAGGGCCGCCGCAGCAGGTAGAGCGCGACGCCGGCACCGATGGTCACCATCGAGAGCAGCAGCGGGAGGTTGAACCCGTGCCACAGGGCCAGGTGCGGGGTGGCGGCCCCGTCCGGGAACAGCCGGGCGTACGGCTGGATCGCGGCATCCAGGGGTGCCGGCCACAGCCCGAACAGCACCGAGGCGACGGCGAGCAGGGCCGGCGCGAGCAGGAAGGAGATCCGGACGCGCTTGAACGGCGTCTGCGGCTCGCCGTGCTTCAGCGCGAAGGCACCCCACACGAACCGCGCGCTGTACGCGAAGGTGAGGATCGAGCCGAGGACGATCCCGCCCAGCAGGAGCGTCCCGGCCGGACCGTCCTCGGCGCGGTGCGCGAAGGCCTCGAGGACGGACTCCTTGGCCACGAACCCGAGCAGGGGCGGAACGCCCGCCATCGATCCGGCCGCCACCAGCGCGACCGCGAAGAGCGCCGGTGACGTGGCGCCGACGCCGGACAGCACCCGGAGGTCGCGCGTCCCGGACTGGTGGTCGATGATCCCGACCACCAGGAAGAGCGTCGCCTTGAAGAAGCCGTGGGCCAGCAGCAGCCCGAGGCCGGCTACCGCGCCGTCGGGTCCGCCGAGCCCGACCACCATGGTCAGGAAACCGAGCTGGCTCACGGTCCCGTAGGCCAGGACGAGCTTGAGGTCGAACTGGCGCAGCGCGCGCCACCCACCGAGCAGCATCGTGGCCATCCCGAGGACGAAGATCACGGGATACCAGAAGGTGGTCTCGCCGAACCCCGGGGCGAAGCGCGCGACGAGGAAGACCCCGGCCTTCACCATGGCCGCTGCATGGAGGTACGCACTCACGGGCGTGGGCGCGGCCATCGCTCCCGGCAGCCAGAAATGGAACGGGACGAGCGCGGACTTGGTGATGGCGCCGACGAGGACCAGCGCGATCGCGATGTCGACCAGCGCCCCCCGCCCCGCGAGCGCCTGGGCGCCGGCGAGGATCTCGGAGATCCGGTAGGTGCCCGCCGCCTCCCCGAGCATCACCAGGCCCACCAGCATCGCCAGTCCGCCGAAGGTCGTGACGATGAGCGCCTGCAGCGCCGAACGCCTGGCCGACAGCCGCTGACGCGCATAGCCGATGAGCAGGTAGGACAGGATGGTCGTCAGTTCCCAGAAGATGAACATGAGGATCAGGTCATCGGCGGTGACCAGCCCGAACATGGACGCGGCGAAGGCCAGCAACTGTGCGCCGAAGGCACCGACGTCCGGGTCGTCGCTCTTGAAGTAGCGCGCGCAGTAGAAGAGGACCAGTGCTCCCACGCCGAGGATCAGGATGCACAGGACGGCGGCGAGCGCATCGAGCCGGAAGGCGAGCTCGAGCTGCAGGCTGGGGATCCACGGGATCACCACGGACGGCGGCGCACCGGGCCGGCCGTTCGGCGCACCCTGGTCCGCCGCGAGGACCTGCGGCAGCTGGACCAGAAGCCAGGCGAAGCCGGCAGCAGGGGCGGCGGCGAGGATGAAGAAGGCCGACCGGCCGAGCCGCGAGAAGAGGAAGGGCGCTCCGAGTGCCAGCGCGAACATCGCTAGCAGCACAGGGATCATGGGAGTCTCGATCTTCCACTGGGGGTCGGTCGGGCTACCCCCAGTCTATCGAACGAATGGGCGCGGCCTTCCACGGATACCGGCCGGTCCGGCTCGCCGCGCGCCTTCGACGGGTGCGGGCGTGACCAGGATCATACGGCGCTAGCATTCACCGTATGAGTACCCATCAGCAGGTTCCGCCCCCCGCGGAGGCCCCTGCTCCCCTTCCGGCCGTGGGCTCAGGCCGCATCTTCAGCAAGCCCGTCCTCGCCTGGGCGTCGTGGGACTGGGGCTCGGCGGCCTTCAACGCCGTCATGACCACGTTCGTCTTCACGGTGTACCTCACGTCGGACGCCTTCGGCGGTGAGGAACGGGCCTCACAGGTGCTCGGCTGGGGCCTCGCGGTCGCCGGCCTGCTGATCGCCCTCCTGGCTCCGGTCACCGGGCAGCGCTCGGACAGCGGGGGGCGCCGCAAGCTGTGGCTCGGCGTGAACACCCTGATCGTGGCCGTGCTGACCGCGCTGTGCTTCTTCGTGTTCCCAAGCCCCGGGATGCTGGTCCTCGGCGTCGCGCTCATCGCCGCCGCCCACATCTTCTTCGAGTTCGCGGGCGTCAACTACAACGCGATGCTGACCCAGATCTCGACCCCGTCGACGATCGGCCGGGTCAGCGGTTTCGGGTGGGCCATGGGCTACGTGGGCGGCATCGTGGCACTCGTGGTGGTCCTCGTGGTGTTCATCCAGCCGGTCGTCGACTGGGCGGGCGCCTCGAGCGAGGACGGCCTGAACATCCGGCTGGTCGCCGTCTTCTCGGCCCTGTGGTTCGCCGCGTTCGCCCTGCCCGTGATGTTCGCCGTGCCGGAGGTCCCCCGGCGGGCCCGGGCCGCCCAGCTGGGGTTCCTCGCCTCCTACGGTCTGCTGGTGCGGCGCGTGAAGGCCATCTACCGGGAAAGCCCCCACACCATCTTCTTCCTGCTCGCCAGTGCCATCTTCCGGGACGGCCTCGCCGCGGTCTTCACCTTCGGCGGGATCCTGGCGGCCGGTGCGTTCGGGTTCTCCGCGAGCATGGTGATCGTCTTCGCCATCGCCGCCAACGTCATCGCCGCGGCGGGCGCCGTGATCGGCGGCTTCCTCGACGACCGCATCGGCCCGAAGCGCGTGATCATCGGCGCCCTGGTGGGCCTGCTGGTGGCCGGGACGGCGATCCTCCTGCTCGGGACCGAGACGCATTCCTTCTTCGGCATGGACTGGACCTCCGACACGACCTTCTGGGTCTTCGGGCTGCTGCTGACCCTGTTCGTCGGACCGGCGCAGGCGTCGTCGCGGGCCTACCTCGCGCGGCTGGCGCCGGTCGGCGACGAGGGCGAACTGTTCGGCCTCTACGCCACGACGGGCCGTGCGGTGAGCTTCCTCGCCCCGACGCTGTTCGCCCTGTGCATCGGGGTGTTCGGCTCGCAGCTGTACGGCGTGATCGGGATCCTCGTGGTCCTGCTCGCGGGACTCCTCGTCCTGCTGCCCGTCCGGCCGCCGGCCCGGGTGGTGCGTGCCGTCGTGCCCGAGGCGTGAGGGCTCAGATGCCCGTGCGGTGGAAGTTGAGGTGGCTGCGCGACGCCGTCGGGCCCCGCTGTCCCTGGTAGCGGTTGCCGTACTCCCCCGACCCGTAGGGGTGCTCGGCGGGCGAGGTCAGCTTGAAGAAGCACAGCTGGCCGATCTTCGAACCGGGCCACAGCTTGATGGGCAGGGTCGCCATGTTGGAGAGCTCCAGGGTCACGTGCCCGGAGAAGCCGGGATCGATGAAGCCCGCCGTCGAGTGCGTGAGGAGCCCGAGCCGGCCCAGCGACGACTTGCCCTCGAGCCGCGCCGCGATGTCGTCGGGAAGCGTGACGGTCTCATAGGTGGACCCGAGCACGAACTCCCCCGGGTGGAGGATGAACGGCTCGTCGGGTGCGACCTCGACCAGGCGCGTGAGGTCCGGCTGGTCCTCGGCTGGATCGATGTGGGCGTACTTGTGGTTGTCGAAGAGCCGGAAGTAGCGGTCGATGCGGACATCGACGCTGGAGGGCTGCACCATCGCGGGATCGAAGGGTTCGAGGACGATCCTCTGGGCGGACAGTTCTGCTCGGATGTCGCGGTCGGAGATCAGCACCGTCCAAAACTACCAGCACCGATCCGCGCCCTTCAGCGGCCGATCTCGGTGCGGACGGCGAAGAGCTCGGGGAAGAAAGTCAGCTCGAGCGCCCGCTGGAGGAACCCGACGCCGGACGACCCCCCGGTGCCGGGCTTGAATCCGATCGTCCGCGCGACGGTCTTCAGGTGGCGGAAGCGCCACAGCTGGAAGTTGTCCTCGAGGTCCACGAGCTCCTCGCAGGCCTCGTAGATGTCCCAGTGGCCCGCGGCGTCCTCGTACACCTCCTTGTAGACGGCGACGAGCGCGGGATGGAACTCGTGCGCCACCCGGACGTCCCGCCCGAGCAGGTCTGCCGGGATCGCATACCCGCGCCGTGCCAGGAGCGCGATGAACTCGTCGTACACGCTGCTCCGGTCCAGGAGGTCCGAGAGGAGGGCCTCGGCCGCGGGGTCCGCCGCGAACACCTGGAGCATGGCCTCGTTCTTGTTGCCGAGCAGGAACTCGACGGCGCGGTACTGGTAGGACTGGAAGCCGCTCGAGGACCCCAGGTCGCCGCGGAACTCCGCGTACTCGGACGGCGTGAGAGTCGCCAGCACCGACCACTGCTCCGTCAGGGAGCGCTGGATGTGCTTGATGCGTGCGATCCCCTTCATCGCCGCCCTCAGGTCGTCCCCCTGCAGCTTCAGGCGCACGGCCGTGAGTTCGTGCAGCACGAGCTTGAGCCACAGCTCGGAGGTCTGGTGCTGGATGATGAACAGCATCTCGTCGTGGTGTTCGGGCGAGCTCACGGGATGCTGCGCGTCGAGCAGCCGGTCCAGCTCCAGGTACGACCCGTAGCTCATCTTGTCCGAGAAATCCCGCTCGATGCCCTGCTCCAGGCTGCGCGTGTTCCGCTCTGCACTCATGGCGCAAGCCTACGTGCCGAGGATTGTCGGCCTCCGGGTCTAGGTTGGGTCCAACCGAAGGAGGCCCCATGCAGCGAATGCACTGCAGCATCGTCCCACCACACCTTCTCACCCGCCTCGCGGCCCTTCAGGATCCACGGCTCACGGTCGCCGCCCGGGCGGCGCGGCACGCGCTGCTGGAGCTCGACCCCGTCCTGCAGGTCCGCTCGGAAGCCCTCAGCGCGCCCGTGCGGAGGGCCGCCGTGGTGGGGACCCTGACCCGGCGCATCTCCGACGCGGGCGGCCGCGAAGAGCT
>NZ_CP024915.1:2332393-2332460 GCF_002953615.1 Arthrobacter agilis
GCCGATGCCCGTGCGGAGCGTCGCCCCGTAGAACCCCGAGTTGCCCAGCAGGATCCCGAGCACCAGG
>NZ_CP024915.1:2332560-2334604 GCF_002953615.1 Arthrobacter agilis
GCGATGACCAGGGCACCGAGCACGGTCTGGACGCTCGCCAGCACCAGGGACGCGGCCACACCGGCGGCCATGACGAGAAGACCCGGGACCCACGCCCGAAGCTGTGGGTCCCGGGTCTCCGGGGTGGTGCTGCGGCTGCTCATCCGGGGGTCGATCCTTCCGGCCGCCCGGAGGCGGCGTGGTGCTGTCCGGATCGATTGTGCCAGAGGAAGGACTCCCTCCCCGGCCGGCGGCGGCCTCTTGCGACGGCCGTCAGATGATGGTGTCCGTCAGCGCATTGGGTGTGCCGAACCGGTGGGCCGTGATGCTGATCGCCTGCTCCTGCAGGAACGGCAGCAGCTCCACGCGGCCCGACTCGGTGACGGGCTGCGCATAGATCGCCAGATCGGGTCGGCCACCGGTCGCGGCGGCCAGCGGTGCCGTGTCCTGGCCGATGAGCCGGACGCGCCGTACGGGAAGCGAGGCCGCCCGGGCCAGCCAGGCGCCGTCGTCCTCGGTCGTGACGCTCTCGGCCTGGGCCTCGACCACGGTGCGGAGCGCGTCGGGAAGCTCGGTGGCGCTCGATACCGCGATCGGTGCATCGGCGGCGCGGGCCGCGAGGAGGACCCGCACGAGGTCGGCGACGGGTGCACCCTCGGCCAGGCGGATGGTCACGGGGTGGGCGAGGTAGCGGAAGAGGTTCCGTTCCGCCGACAGCGCCGAGATGTCCTTCACCTGCCCGAACTCGCTGTTCCAGCTCGCGGCATCCGACGCCGCGGAGCGTTCGAGGCGGGCGAGGTCCGTCCCGCTCAGGCCGGCGGCGCGGGCCGCGGTGAGCAGGGGAGCGGCTCCGGGGAGGGGAGCGTCGGTTGCGGTCGACTGCCGCGGGGACCAGGAACCGAGGCCCACGAGGTAGTTCGGGCCGCCGGCCTTCGTGCCCGCTCCCACCGCCGACTTCTTCCAGCCGCCGAAGGGCTGGCGCTGGACAATCGCGCCGGTAATGCCCCGGTTGATGTAGAGGTTGCCCGCCTGGACGCCCTCGATCCAGGTGTCGATCTCCCGGCTGTCGAGCGAGTGGATGCCTGACGTCAGCCCGTAGTCGATGTCGTTCTGCAGGGTGATGGCCTCCTCGAGCGTCGCGGCGGTCATGATGCCGAGGATCGGGCCGAAGTACTCCGTCAGGTGGTACGTCGATCCGCGCTTCACGCCGTCCCGCACGCCGGGGCTCCACAGGCGGCCGGACTCGTCGAGCTGCTGCGGCTGCACCAGCCAGGACTCGCCCTCACCGAGTGTCGTCAGGCCGTCGAGGAGCTTTCCGGCGGCCGGTTCGATGACCGGACCCATCTGCGTGGCGGGATCCGACGGGTAGCCGACGGACAGCGACGTGACGGCGTCGAGGAGCTGGTTGCGGAAGCGCTGCGACGTGCTGACGCTGCCCACGAGGATCACGAGGGACGCGGCGGAGCACTTCTGGCCGGCGTGACCGAACGCGGACTGTGCCACGTCCTTCGCGGCAAGGTCGAGGTCGGCACTGGGCGTGACGATGATCGCGTTCTTGCCCGACGTCTCGGCGAGCAGCGGGAGGTCCGTCCTGAAGGAGCGGAACAGCTCCGCCGTCTCGTAACCACCGGTCAGGATGACGCGGTCCACCCGCGGGTCGGAGATGAGCCGGCGTCCGAGGTCGCGCTCGTCGACCTGGACCAGGCGCAGGACCTCGCGCGGCACGCCCGCGGCCCAGAGCGCCTCCACCATGACGGAGCCGGAGCGGCGCGCCTGCGATGCGGGCTTGATGATCACGGAGGACCCGGCGGCGAGTGCGGCGAGGGTGGAGCCGGCGGGGATGGCGACCGGGAAGTTCCACGGCGGTGTCACGACCGTGAGCCGGACAGGCGAGAACGAGGCGCCGTCGACGTCGTCGAGGTCCCGTGCGCGCTCGGCGTAGTAGTGCGCGAAGTCCACGGCCTCGGAGATCTCGGGGTCGGACTGGTCGAGGGTCTTGCCGGTCTCTGCGGCCATCACCTCCATGAGGTCCGCCCGGCGGGCCTCGAGGGCGTCACCGGCGCGG
>NZ_CP024915.1:2334856-2341953 GCF_002953615.1 Arthrobacter agilis
CCTCCACGGCACCGGCGACGGTGTCCTCGAGGTCGGCGACCTGTGTGAGCGTGGTGGCGGCGACGGTGTCCTTGCCGAGGTCGGAGCCGGCGACGCGCTCGAGGATCGCCCGTCCCCAGTTCCGGTTGGCCGGAAGGGAGGGATCCGTGTCGGGTGTGTTCTCGAAGCCGGTGCCCGGATGGGGCGCTGCCGGGACGGTGCGGTCCTGGCGGCGGTTCGGAGCGGGTACGGAATCGTCGAGCTGTCCGAGTGATGCGAGGAAGCGGTTCTTCTCGCGCTCGAAGAGGGCCTCGTTGTCGGAGAGTTCGAAGACGGCGGACATGAAGTTGTCCTGGCTCGCTCCCTCCTCGAGGCGGCGGATGAGGTACGCGATCGCGACGTCGAACTCGCTCGGGTGCACGACGGGCGTGTAGAGGAGCAGCGAGCCGACGTCGCGCTTGACGGCCTCCGCCTGTCCCTGCGCCATGCCGAGGAGCATCTCGAACTCGATGCCGGAGCGGACGCCGCGTTCGCCGGCGAGCAGCCAGGCGAAGGCGAGGTCGAAGAGGTTGTGGCCGGCGACGCCGATGCGGACGTTGTCGATGCGGCCGGGCTGCATCGCGTAGTTGAGGACGCGCTTGTAGTGGGTGTCCGAGTCCTGCTTCGAGCCCCACGTGGCGAGCGGCCAGTCGTGGAGGGATGCCTCGACCTGTTCCATCGGGAGGTTGGCGCCCTTGACCACGCGGACCTTGATGCCGGCGCCGCCCCGGGCCCGCCGGGCGGCGGCCCACTCCTGGAGGCGGATCATTGCGGCGAGGGAATCGGGGAGGTAGGCCTGCAGCACGATCCCGGCTTCGAGGTCCAGGAACTCGGGGCGTCCCAGGATCTCCATGAACACCGCGATCGTGAGGTCGAGGTCCTTGTACTCCTCCATGTCGAGGTTGATGAACTTCGGCTTCTCGGACCGGGCGGCGAGGGCGTAGAGGGGAGCGAGCTTCTCGGCGACGTGCTGCACGGCTTCCTCGAAGGCCCACGCCGGGTGCGGCGCGACGGTGGAGGACACTTTGATGGAGACGTAGTCGACGTCCGGCCGTTCGAGGAGCCGGACGGTGCCCTCGAGGCGGCGCTCGGCCTCGTGGTCGCCGAGCACCGCTTCGCCGAGCAGGTTGACGTTCAGGCGGATGCCCTCGCGCTTGATCCTGCCGATCGACCTGCCGAGCTTCGCGTCGGAGGCATCGATGATGAGGTGTCCCACCATCTCGCGCAGCACGCGGCGGGCGATGGGGATGACCACCTGCGGCAGCACCGGCGCGACGGCGGCGCCGACCTTCACGGCCGAGCGCATGTACCAGGGGAGGAAGCCGGGCACCTTCGGGGCGATGGCGCCGAGGTTGCGGGCCGCGACGGAGAGGTCCTCCGGTCGGATGACGCCGTCGACGAAGCCGACGGTGAAGGCGAGCCCGTCGGGGTCCTTGAGGACGCCGGCGAGCTGCTTGGCGGAGGAGTCGACGGGCACCTTGGACGCCTCGGTCAGCCAGTGCCGGACGAGGGCGATCGATGCGTCCGGCAGCGTCGCCGGGATCTCGGTGGTTCCGTCGGCGCCGCCGGAGAACCGGGGGGTCTCGTCGTCGCGCTCGGGGTGGGAGGCGGTGGACGGGACCAGGGGCGCCGGGGTGCCGGCGATGCCCTCGAGGGGCGGTGTCTGGGTTGTCATGGCAACGGCTTTCGGTTGGACGGCTTGCGCCGGGCACAGGATGAAGCAGCTACTTCACGTCCAGTATCCGCGGACCCGTAGGATTAGGAAAAGCGATGATTACCGAACGGTATTCGTTGGAAGAATCGAATCGACGGAGTGCCCAATGCTCGATCTGCGCCGGCTGCGCCTGCTGCGCGAACTGGCGATCCGCGGCACCCTCGCGGACGTCGCCGCGGCCCTGAGCTACAGCCCGTCCTCGGTCTCGCAGCAGCTCGCCCTCCTGGAGAAGGAAGTGGGGGTGGAGCTGCTGCGGAAGTCCGGCCGCAGGGTGGTCCTGACCCCGCAGGCGGAGGTCCTCGTGGGACACACCGCGGAACTCCTCGAGACCCTGGAGCGGGCCGAGTCGGACCTCGCCGCCTCCCTGACCACGGTGTCCGGCTCGGTCCGCGTGGCGGTCTTCCAGTCCGCGGCCCTGGCGCTCATGCCGGAGGCGTTGACGGCCATGAAGCGGGACTATCCGGACGTGCGCGTGGAGATGGTGCAGCGCGAACCGGAGACCGCGCTGTACGAGACGTTCGCCCGCGACTTCGACCTCGTGATCGCCGAGCAGTATCCGGGTCACGCGGCGCCGCGGCACGCGGAGCTCGACCACATCCCCCTGACCGAGGACGCCATCCGGCTCGCCGTCCCGCCGCCCGGCCTGGACTACGCCGGGATCTCATCCGTCGCGGAGGCGTCGGGTGCCGCCTGGGTCATGGAACCGCGGGGAGCGGCGTCCCGGCACTGGGCGGAACAGGCATGCCGGCGGGCCGGCTTCGAGCCCGACGTCCGCTACGAGACGGCGGATCTCCAGGCGCAGATCCGGCTCATCGAATCGGGCAACGCCGTCGCCCTCATGCCGGACCTCGTGTGGACCGGACGGAGCGTGCCGGTGCAGCTCCTCGACCTCGACGACAGCCCCCGGCGCTCCATCTTCACCTCCGCGCGCACGGCCGGCGCCCGGAGGCCCGCGGTCCTGGCCGTCCGCGAGGTCCTCGGGCACGCCGCGGCCGGCGTGCGTCCTCCGCAGCAGGCGCAATAAACGGCACGCAGGACCCGTTAAGCCCTGAGACGCATGTTTTCGTGTCGCCCCGCCTCGCTTCTAAGGTTGTTCCATGTCCATCCAGTCCACGCAGCTCGGGTCCGCCTCCGTGCCTGCCACCATCGAGAGGGTCGTGGAGACCGTCCTCCCCACCCGGCACGGGACATTCCGCATGGTCGGCTACCGTGACAACGGCGGGACGGAGCACGTCGCGCTGGCGCAGGGGATCGACGACGACGCCCGGGGTACCGCCCACGCGGCACCCCTCGTCCGCGTCCACAGCGAGTGCCTCACGGGCGACGCGTTCGGTTCATGGCGCTGCGACTGCGGGGAACAGCTCGACGCCGCGCTCGCGGCCATCTCGGAGGAGGGCCGCGGCGTCGTGGTCTACGTGCGCGGACACGAGGGACGCGGGATCGGGCTGCTCGCCAAACTGAAGGCGTACGCGCTGCAGGACGAGGGCGTGGACACGGTGGATGCGAACACCGCCCTCGGACTGCCCGTGGATGCCCGCCGCTACGACCAGGCGGCCGAGATCCTCCAGGACCTCGGCATCAGCGCCGTGCGGCTGCTTTCGGGGAATCCCGCGAAGGAGGAAGCGCTGGAGGACCTGGGGATCAGTGTCCTCGAGCGCCGCGGACTGCCTGTGTCGGAGCGGTCGGAGAACGCGGCATACCTGGCGACCAAGCGTGCACGAATGCGCCACGACGCGGCGCCGGTCGACGACGCCTGGGCCTCGCTCCTCGACGGCACCGTCCCGGCGGCCCCCGCACCGGGCGAGGCGGAGGAGCTCACGCACCGCTACGGGTACCTCGCGGCCGCGACCGGGCAGATTGTCGTCGGACAGCTGCGCCAGAGTCTCGACGGCTTCATCGCCTCGCGGTCCGGCGACGCCGGCTTCCATGAGGATCGCGGCGACCACGGGCACCTCCAGCGGCTGCGGGCCCTGGCGGACGCCGTCGTCGTCGGCGCGTCCACGGTGCTCGCGGAGGACTGCTCACTCTCGGTCGACGACGTACCCGGCAGCAGCCCCGTGCGCGTCGTGCTCGATGCAGCGGCACGGGTGGAGGCCGGCGCGCGCGTCCTGGCCGACGACGGCGTCCCGACGCTGTGGATCATCGCGCACGACGCCGCGGTGCCGGAGGCCCTGCCGGCCTCGGTGGAAGTGGTGCGGCTGCCTGCGGAGGACTTCGCTCCGCGGCGTGTGCTGGAGATCCTCGCCGCGCGGGGTCTGCAGAAAGTGCTGGTCGAGGGCGGGGGTAACACCGTCTCGCGGTTCCTCGACGCCGGCCTGCTCGACCGGCTGTACCTGACCACTGCTCCTGTGCTGGTGGGCGACGGCGTGCCCGGTATCCGCTTCTCCGGCTCGGATGCCCTGGCCGAAGCGCGGACTGCGCCGGTGCGGCGCTTCGTCTTCGGTCAGGACATCTGCACGGAGTTCAACTTCGCCGCGGTGCGGTAGCCGGGAGGGCTACCGCAGGACGATCAGGAGTCGTCGCTCAGCCGCTTGCTCTTGCCCTGTAGCCGATCGATGTGTTCGGACGCCTCGGCCTTGTTGATGTCCGCAGGGATCTCCTCGCCCGCCTCGCGTGCGAGGGTGTCCAGGTAGCTGCGCTGTGCTGCGGTCATCGGCTCGTCGCCGGTGACCCAGTCGGAGGGATCCCGTTCGAATCCACCCTCGGGCTCGGACGTCGGACTTCCCAGTGTGTCTGCCATATCGGTTCCTCTTCGCTCGTTTCCAGCGTGAGCCATCAGTGTACTTAGTTTCCGGGGAGCTCCACGCCCCGCTGCCGCAGCCGGCGCTCCGAGTGCGCGGCGAGGCGCATCCTGCCTCCGGCGTACGGCACGCCACCGCGGGCCCTGCTGGCGACGGCGAGCCAGCTGCACACCGACCGCTCGAGGAGCCAGGCCGGCGCCCACAGGGCGGCGGTCGGGCGGAACACCTGCCGTCCGCCCCGCCGTCGTCGGCCCAGTTCCGCGAGCGCGACGACGCCGATGCCTGCCGCGGCCAGGTGCCGCGCCGCCGGCCGGGCCAGGACGAGGGCCGGCAGCAGGCTCAGTTCGACGGTGAGCCTCGCGGGCTGCGCGAAGCTGTCATAGGCCTGCCGGACGCGCTGTCCGAGGAAGTGCCGCGACGAGCAGGGGAGCCGGGCCACGAAGAGGTCGTCGGCGCGCGCCTCGACGCCGCCGGCGGCACGCACCGTGCGGATGAGCTCGAGGTTCTCGAACAGGGCGTCGGCGCAGTAGCCGTCCGTCGCGCGCAGGGTGCTGCGCCGTACCGCCAGCGTCCCCGGGTAGTCGGAGCCCAGCGCGCGGTTGAGCAGGGTCCGCCCGGTGTCCCACTGCGCATGCCACGGCAGGCGGGCGAAATAGTTCTGCGGCCGCACGACGTCCGCGGTCCCGAGGAGCCCGAGGATGCGCTGCAGATCGGTGCGCCGGTAGCGGACGTCGTCGTCCGCCAGGACGACGAGCTCGTGCCGTGCCTCGGCCAGCCCGGTCAGGACGCCCTGCACCTTCCCGTTGCCGCCCTGCCGGACCCGTTCCGGATCGGGCCGGAGGTGGCGGACGTCCGGCGGGAAGGCGCGGGCGTGCCGGTCGAAGCAGGGGTCCGCCGAGCCGTCGACCACCGTGACATCGATCCAGCGCACCAGGTCCCGCAGGTACAGGGCCAGCTCGGCCACCGGGCCCTCGTCCGTCCACTTCAACGGCAGGATGTATTCGGCTGCGTAGCGCATGGGAGGTCGGCATGCTCCTCGTGCAACGGGTTTCCGGACCGGCTGTCCGCTTCCCTCCAATTACTAAGGGTGCTTACGGTGGGGCCGCAAGGAACCCACTTGCCGGATTGCCCGTAGACACCAGGAGGAACAGTGAGCCAGCCAGCACAGCAGCAGGAGCCGCCCGGCACCACCGACGCCATGGAGCCGACTCCCGACCACGGTGAGCAGTCCTACCGCGGCACGGGCAGGCTTCTCGGCAAGAAGGCGGTGATCACCGGTGGCGACAGCGGGATCGGCCGCGCTGTCGCGATCGCCTATGCACGTGAGGGTGCGGATGTCCTCATCAGCTATTTGGACGAGGACGACGACGCGCGGGAGACGGCCCGCTGGGTGGAGGAGGCGGGACGGCAGGCCGTCCTGTTCCCCGGCGACCTCGCCGACCCGGCGACGTGCCGGGCCGTGATCGACAAGGCCGTGGAGGAGTTCGGCAGGGTGGACATCCTCGTCAGCAATGCCGCCTTCCAGATGAGCCACGAGAGCATCGAGGAGATCCCCGACGAGGAGTGGGACCACACGATCGCCACCAACCTCAGCGCCTTCTTCCACCTCACGAAGGCCGTGCTGCCGCACATGGGGGCGGGGGGCTCGATCATCGGGTCCAGTTCGGTGAACTCCGACAATCCCGTGCCCACCCTGCTGCCCTACTCGGCGACGAAGGCCGGCATCGCCAACATGACGGCGTCCATGGCGCAGCTCCTCGCGGAACGCGGCATCCGCGCCAACTCGGTGGCTCCCGGCCCCATCTGGACACCACTCATCCCTGCCACGATGCCGGAGGACCAGGTCGAGAGCTTCGGCCAGCAGGTACCCCTCCAGCGGGCCGGGCAGCCCGCCGAACTGGCTCCGGTCTACGTGCTGCTCGCCTCCGACGAGGCCAGCTACGTGTCCGGCGCCCGTATCGCGGTGACCGGAGGCCAGCCGATCCTCTGACCGGGCCCGCTGGGCGTCCATCCGCTGCCGCACCCGCGATGAAGGACCGCGCAGGTCCAGGGCGCCCGACAACGGTCGTGCGGGAATGACGACCACAGATCCGGCGAGTGATACGTACCCGCGACTGCAATGGTGCGTGGCCCTGGACCTCGGTCCGGGTATCTTTCCGTCCCGAACAGGGTGTCCTGTCCGAAATCTCCGGTGCATCGCACTCGTGTTCGCGGCACCACCTCTTCCTAGTGTCGAATGCAGGTCTTTCGCTGCATCATCTGGGAACAGGACGGCACCACTGTGGATTCGGGAACGCAAGGCTTCGTCGCCAGGGTCACGCAGAGGTCCGGTGATGGCAGGACGGCATCGACGGGCGGGAGAGCCGCCTCCACAGGGCAAGCCCACCTCGTCGATGCTGCAACACCGGCGACTGACGATGGGGCCCGGCGAGGCCGACAGGAGCATGCGGCTGCAGTGCGGCGTACTCGCGTCCGTCGCTGGCCTGCACTCCTGATGGTGCTCATGCTCGTCACGGGATGCGGGACGGTCGAGTTGCGTCAGCCCTCCGGTCCTGCTGCCCTGCACGCGCACAGTCCCGGAGTGGCGCAGGGGTGGGGGGCGGCATCGACGGCCGGGCTGCACA
>NZ_CP024915.1:2342184-2349990 GCF_002953615.1 Arthrobacter agilis
CTTGCGCTGCCTGACGGTCGACGACGGACGGAGCCTCGTACTGGGCAAGGAACCGGTCTTCTACAAGGACCAGGCAGTCGGCTACGTCACCAGTGCCGCCTACGGCTACACGGTCGCCAAACCGATCGCCTACGCGTATCTTCCTGCCGAAGTCAGCCTCGGGGACTCGGTGGAGATCGCGTACTTCGGACGGCGCATCCAGGCCACCGTCACCGCGGATCCGCTCTACGACCCCACGATGACCAGGCTCCGCGGCTGAGCAACCCCGCCGTGCCGGGCCGGCCGGCGCCGTTCGCAGGCTTCGTCGGGCAGGGAGCAGTAGCGATTGCCGCTATTGTCCGTACCGTTCTCGGTGCGACTTCTCCCGCATCCGCCCGTAGTGGGCGGGTACCTGTCCGGACTACAGCACAGCCCTGATGTGGTTCTCGAAATCGGTGACATGGCGGCTGGTCAACCGCGCAGCAGCTTCGGAGTCCCCCGCCGCGATATGTTCGAGCAGCTCGATGTGCTGGGCGATGTGCTCGGACACCGGCGGGAGCTTTTCGAGCACCAGGCTCCAGATCCGCGTTGCGAGGTTGTCGTATCGGATCAGCACGTCCTCGAGATGCCTGCTTCCGGTGGCCCGGTAGATCATCCGATGGACCCGCATGTCCAGCCGCATGAGATCCTGCTGGGACTGCATCCCCGGCAACAGCTGCCCGACGTCCCGCGCAAAGTCCCGGAGCTCGCTCCGGAGCTGCGGCGAGGCATGTCGCGCAGCCCGCGCAGCTGCCGCCGGCTCCAGGAGCTGTCGGATCTCGGAGATCTCGGCCAGATCCGTGATGTCCACGCCGGCGGCGAACGTTCCGCGCCGGGGGTAGGCCACCACCAGATGGTCGCTCTCGAGCCGTTTCATGGCTTCGCGGATCGGCGTCCTGCCGACGCCGAGTCGGCGGGAGATGACGTCGTCATTGAGGGGCTCGCCCGGCTTGATGTCCAGGACGATCAGTTCGTCGCACAGAATCCGGTAGGCGAAGTCGGCGAAGGATTCGTCGTCCTGCCTTCGCGGCGCTGACGGATCCTCCGCCCGCACCGGTGCTCCGCCAGCGTCTGCCATCTCCAGGTCTCCTCCCGATGAGCCCCGGGCCTCGACGCCCCAGTTCCCGATCCATCCTATTCGCGCGCCCGACCTATGGACGTGCACCCCGCCGTAAACTAAAGTATCACTGATATATCAACGCTTCCGGGCAGGACATATGAGCGTTAATCCTCTGAACACGAAAGAAGTGTGTTCATGAAACATGATCCCCCGAAGGTGGAGGGGGTGAACCCACGAAGTTCACCTCGTCGGCGGCAGCATCGTGACCGTCGGATCATTCGAGGCCGCACCTTTTCCGCTCGGGCTGACGTCCGAGGGCCGCGGCCGATCGCAGACTCATGCCTCACCGAGCAAAGGACCCGCTCATGGCTTTTGATAGTGACCTGAAATCCCACGTACCCGAGGAGTTGCCTGCGGACGAAGGCGCCGGAGGAGACAGGCAACCTGCTGCCCTCGACCCGGACGCAGGAGTCGCACCCGTGGCCGACGCTGTGTCCGACGCCGGGTCCGACGCCGAGTCCGAACAGATCCTCGACGAGCTGCGTCACGCCAGGACCGAGCAAGAAGTCGCGGACCGCCGGAACCACAAGCTCGTTCTCGACAAGGTCACGTTCGGCATCACGGGCGCCATCGCCATCGCCTTCGTCATCTGGGGCTTCGCCGGCCGCGACAGCCTGTCCAGCACCTCCACCGGAGCCCTCAATTGGGTCATGGAGTACACCGGATGGTTCTTCATGCTCATGGCATCGCTCTTCGTGGTCTTCGTCCTGTGGCTGGCCGTGGGCAAGTTCGGCAACATCCCGCTCGGCAAGGACGGCGAAAAGCCGGAATTCCGGACCATCTCCTGGGTCGCGATGATGTTCGCCGCGGGCATGGGCATCGGGCTGATGTTCTACGGCGTGGCCGAACCGCTCTACCACTACATCTCCCCCCCGCCCGGAACAGTGGATGGAAGGACACCCGCAGCAATCCAGACGGCCATGGCCACCTCGATCTTCCACTGGACCCTGCACCCCTGGGCCATGTACGCCGTCGTGGGTATCGCCATGGCCTACGGGACCTACCGGCTGGGCCGCCGGCAACTGATCTCCGTCGCCTTCACGTCTCTTTTCGGCGTTCGGACGGTCGAAGGGCCGGTCGGGATGTTCATCAATATCCTGGCCATCTTCGCCACCCTGTTCGGCACCGCCGCGTCGCTGGGCCTCGGCGCCCTGCAGATCGGTAGCGGCATGACATCCAACGGTTGGTTCGGTGAGATCGGTACTCCCGTGCTCGTGGCGATCGTCGCCGTCCTGACCCTGTGCTTCGTCGCCTCTGCCGTCTCCGGGATCAGCCGTGGCATCCAGTGGCTCTCCAACATCAACATGGTCCTGGCCGTCGTCCTTGCACTGATCGTCTTCGTCGCCGGACCCACCCTTTTCATCCTCAACCTGATCCCCTCCGCGGTGGGCGACTACGTGCGGGACCTCGCCGAGATGTCCTCCCGGACCGAAGCGGTCGGCGATGAGTCACTGCGTAGCTGGATGACCAGCTGGACTATCTTCTACTGGGCCTGGTGGGTGTCCTGGACGCCCTTCGTAGGCCTCTTCATCGCCCGCATCAGCCGCGGCCGCACCATCCGCCAGTTCGTCACCGGTGTGCTGCTGGTGCCCAGCCTTGTCAGTGTGATCTGGTTCGCCATCTTCGGAGGCGCTGCCTTCAACGTCCAGCAGGAAGCCGACGAAGCGAACACGCCCGGCCTGGTCACCGTGGTCGACGGGACACCGACCGTCAACTTCGACGGGGCGCTGTTCGACCTGGTCAAGAACCTGGGCATGGCCGACTGGGCCACCGGTGCCGTGATCGTGCTGGCCATGGTCCTGGTCGCCATCTTCTTCATCACGGGCGCCGACGCTGCGTCCATCGTGATGGGATCACTCAGTTCCAATGGCGCCGAGCACCCCCGCCGCGCAGTCGTCATCTTCTGGGGCTGCCTCACCGGCGCCGTGGCGGCGGTCATGCTGCTGGCAGGCGGAGATGAACCGTCCGAAGCCCTGGCAGGCCTGCAACGGATCACCATCGTTGCAGCGCTACCGTTCGTCATCGTCATGCTGCTGCTCTGCTTCGCCCTCACCAAGGACCTGCGTCGGGACCCTCTCTCCTTGCGGCGTCGCCTGGCCACCTCCGTCGTGGAGCGGGCCATACGCACCGGCGTGGAACAACACGGCGGCGCTCAGTTCGACCTCGTGACGAAGCATGAGTGCGCGGAGAAGTGCTCCGACTCGGAGTGTCCCGGAGGGCCCGCGACGGGAATCATCCCGACCGTCGAGCACAGGGGCTCCAGACCGTCCAGTTGATGGCTGCGCAGCTCGAGTAGCAACCTACCTCGGCGGCATGCGGCCTGTCCCGGCCCATGCCGCCGAGGCATACGCAGGGCCGGCACGCCGCCGCCTCTCGCTCCCGCGACGGACTCCTGAACGCTTGCCGCGTCGGCAGCGTACCGCGGTCCGTGGTCCGTGGTGTCAGGGATCGTCGCGGGGCCGGGCGGTGAGGATCCGGCGGGCGCGGGCCTGCAGGATGCCGAGCGCCTCCTGGATGAGGGGCGATGAGATGCTGCCCCTGCGCACAGCAGCGATGATGCGCCGTGAAGGCTTCCCCCTGCCGGTGATGCGTAGTCGAACCACCTTCCCGGCACTGTGCAGCGGCGCCAGGCGCGGCAACAGGCCCACGCCGAGTCCCGCGCCGACGAAGGCGATCTGGGTCTCCCATTCGACGGCCTCATGGGCGATGCGTGGCGTCATCCCGACTGCCGTGAAGGCCGCCGTGAAGAGGGAGCGGTAGGTGGAACCAGCAGCGTCGGTGATCCAGGTCTCCGACGCCAGTTCTTGGAGCGCCACCGTTTCCCGGGATGCGAATGGATGATCGGCGGGGATGATGACGTCCAGGGGATCGTCGAGGAGAAGTGTCTGCTCGAATCGCGAATCGTTCTCCACCGAGGAGTCCGACTGCATGGCGACGACGACCGCCAGGTCGATCCGCTCGGCGACCAGCAAGTCGAAGCAGCGCGTCGGGTTGGCCTCGAGTACCTGAACCTTCAGCAGAGGGTGTGTCGACCGGAGGGTGGCGGCCAGCGGCGCGAGCAATTGGGCGGCCGCCGTGGAGAATCCGCCGAGCCCGAGAGTGGACTGCATCCTGTCGCCGGCCTCCATGGCCGCAGCGCGGAGGCTCTCCCACTCCATGAGGAGGGTGTCCGAGCCCTCCACGAGGAAGCGGCCCGTGGCGGTCAGCCGTATGCCGCGACCGTCCTTGGTCAGCAGCTGCATTCCGAGTACGCGCTGGAGCTCCCGCAATTGCGAGGAGACGGCGGAGGGAGAGTAACCCGTCAGTTCCGCGGTGGCACTGATGGTGCCGCATTGGGCGAACACCCGAAGGGTTGTGAGCCGTGGGTCGATCATGCACCCATGGTGCACTGTCCTCACCGGATTGTTGCGCTTTTATCGCAATGTGAATGGCCCTAACCTCGTGACAACACCGTTAGCGGCTCCGCCTGTTCCGCCCGTGATCATTCCTGCGACCTGCACAGTTACCCCGTCCTTTTGGAGGAACCCATGTCTGCTCCAGTGAACGTGCCCCTCGACACACGCGGGAGACTTGTTTCCTCGGTGCCTGCCGAGCAGCTGGCAGAAATCAGCGAGCTGTTCGGTTTCCGGCGCGTTGGATTTTCGCTCGATGCCCCCTTCTACACCGATCCGACGATCTTCAGCATCGACATGCAGGCCATCTTCGGCCGGCACTGGATCTTTGCCGCCAGCATCGCCGAGCTCCCGGAGCCGGGCGACTACGTCACCGTCGACTACGGGCCCTACTCCCTGATCGTGCTGCGCAATGACGACGGCGGCGTGAACGTGCTCCACAACGTATGCCGCCACCGCGGCGCCCGCGTCCTGACCGAACCCGCGGGGACCACGGGAAACCTGGTGTGCGGTTACCACTCCTGGACCTACTCCCCCGAGGGCGATCTGATTCACGCCTCCGCACCCGGGGAGACGACGTTCGACAAGGGCTGCTTCGGCCTCAAGCGTGCCTCCAGCCGCGTGGTCGCCGGACTCGTCTTCGTCTGCATCGCCGACGAACCGCCGACCGATTTCGACGAGACCTCGAAGATCTTCGAGCCCTACCTCGCACCCCACGATCTGGCGACGACGAAAATCGCCTACCAGCAGAACATCATCGAAGAGGGCAACTGGAAGCTCGTCATGGAGAACAACCGTGAGTGCTACCACTGCGACGGCCACCCGGAGCTCGCCTGTTCCCTCTTTCCCACCTGGGGCCTGACGGAGGGGCTGATCCCGGCACACCTCGAGGAAGTGTGGGACCGCAACAAGGAAGCGCAGTCCTCGCTCGAAGAGCGTTGCCGCCGCTACGGCCTTCCCTACGAGGTCGTCGAGGAGCTCGACACCCGCGTGGCGGGAATCCGCATCTCCAGGGAATCGCTCGACGGCGACGGCGAATCGTTCTCCCCCGATGGGCGCCGGCTCTCCAAGAAGCTGCTCGGTGACCTGCGGGACTTCCGCCTCGGTCGCTGCTCGATGCACCTGCAGCCCAACAGCTGGTTCCATTTCCAGGGGGACCACGTCATCACATTCGCAGTCTTCCCTGTCAACGAGCACCAGACACTGGTACGCACCACCTGGCTGGTGGCCGACGACGCCGTGGAAGGCATCGACTACGACCTGGAGAAACTCACCTATACCTGGAAGCAGACGAATCTGCAGGACAAGGCGTTCGTGGAACTGTGCCAGAAGGGCGCCGGCAGCCCCGCCTACGAGCCCGGCCCGTACATGAAGAGCGAATACCAGGTGGAGGCGTTCATCAACTGGTACGTGCAGCGCGTGCAGGAGCAGATGGCATGACCGAACCCCGGGCCGACACGGCAGCCCAAGAACCCCAGCGCATTCGCGGTCTCGAGATGCCTTGGAACAGGGTGATGAGCAGCACCGAAGGACCGGCCGGTGCCGCCCGCGCCTTGGGCCCCTGGCATCCGCAGGAGTTCCTGGCCGAATGTGTCGAGGTCGTTCCGGAGGCGGGCGGGATGATGACCTTCGTGTTCCGCCGCTCCGACGGGGCGCCTTTGGCGTTCCGCGCAGGCCAGTACGTGAACGTCGCCTTTCCCGTGCACGGTGAGGACCAGGACGCCGTGGACCGCAGCTACTCCCTGTCCAGTTCACCCACCAGGCCGTGGACCTTCGACATCACGGTCAAACGCGACCCCCTGGGACTGGTCTCACCATGGGTGCACGAGAACGTCCGACCCGGTACGGTCCTCGAGATGCTCGGCCCGATCGGGGCATTCCACCTTCCTGACGCCGACCGGAGGGCGAGATACCTGCTGCTGGCTGCCGGTGCAGGCATCACCCCCATCATGTCGATGGTGCGGACCATCCACTCGCTGCCCGGGAAGGCCGATGTCATCGTGCTCTACCACGGAGCGGCGGCCGGAAACTTCGGTTTCCACAAGGAACTGGCCTACATCGTCTCCGTGGACTCACGCATCAGGGTCTTCTACTCACTGGGAGACCGCCAGAAACCAGAGGGGTGGGAATGGCTCACCGGGAGGCTGGCGGCGGACATGCTCGACGAGGTGGCCCCCGATGCGAACGGCCGGCAGGTCTATGCCTGCGGCCCCGAGGCTTACCTGAACACTGCCGCCGAACTCCTCGAGAAGGTCGGCGTCGACGACACCTCCGTCCACATGGAGTTCTTCTCGGGAGACCGCCAGACGCTCCTCGAATACGAGGTGGAGCTCGCGCACGCAGTGGATATGGCGGAGGAGATGGCGGAGGAGATAGCCGGTTCCGCCGAGGATCACTACGAGAGCCGGCCCAGCGCCTTCGGGCTCTACGAGCCCGGCTACGACGCCGAGGGAACCCTGAAGGCCACGGGACTGCCGCTGGAAACCTTCGACCCGCATGCGCCCGGCCCCGAGGCCCCCGACGGCAGTCCGCACGGAGGGCCGGACGCGGTGCCCCCCGATGCCTCGAGCTTCGACACGGTCGGGACGGGGAACCTCACCCTGTCCTTCCTGCGCACCGGCGTCAATGTGCGGATCGACCCCACCGAACATATCCTCGGGGTGGCCCAGCGTGCCGGCGTCCGGATCGGCGCGAACTGCAAGGAAGGCATGTGCGGCTCCTGCAAGGTCGTCAAGCTCTCCGGGGAGGTCGAGATGAACCACCAGGGCGGGATCCGGGCACGGGAGATCGACGCCGGCAAGTTCCTGCCCTGCTGCTCCACCGCGCGGACCGACCTCGTGATCGATGCGTAGCCCTTTCCAGCTGCCCTCCGCCGTAGATCTCCTGTGCGGTGCGCGCCGTCCCTGCCGGCGGCGTCTCCCCCACGCAGGGCCCGACCCGGGTAGATTCTCTGGAGTCGGAGCGGCTGGAGGATCCCGGACGCGCACACCAGGGGAACGCAGGTCGTCATGGGTATCTTCAGCCGCCGGGGAGCATCCGGCCGCGTAGCGGGCAGGGACCCGATCGCGGCCTTCTGGCAATGGTGGGCCGACGACGGCGAGGAGCTGCTGACGACCGCCACGAGGGCCGGGGACTTCGACGCCTACGTCGACGTCGTGACGCGGCACGTCAGGGCGATCGCCCGCGGCCTCGAATGGGAGACGCGGTCCGGCGCCGACGCCGAGCACACCCTCTGCGTCTCCAGCGGCGGGGACGCCTCCCTGCGGCCGGTGGCCG
>NZ_CP024915.1:2350252-2354600 GCF_002953615.1 Arthrobacter agilis
CCCGGCGGCGCAGCCCTTCCCGCCGATCATCCCCTCGGCCCAGCGGTGCCGGTCCCGCCTGCCGGGAAGGAGGCGCGGCGCAGCGAGCAGGGCTCCGGGAACGGGGACGCCCCCGCGACGGCCGACCCGGCGTCGGACGCGACCGGCGGTCAGCACGGCGACGGCCATCCCGACGGGGATCGCCGGAACGACGTCCTGGACCCTTCCGCGGGATCGGCCGGGCAGCCCGCCGACACGATCCGCGACCAGCAGGACACCCATGCCGCAGGGGCCGTGCCGGCGGCGTTCAACGGCGAGGGCACACCCGCGGACCCGCACGAGGATCGCCACCCCGAGGACGCGGCGGCCGAGCCGGACAGCTGGGACAGCGGAGGAGCGACGTCCTGACGAGGTCCGCCGACGGGCACGACGGCGCAGGCGTCCCTCGGGCGCCCCGTGTCCGCCGCCGCTCGGTGGGAGGGCCGGGAGTGCCGCCGGTCAGCGGCCGCGCGTCGCGAAGCGTGCCACGATCGACGACGGCGCCACACGCGCCAGCGCCGTGAGCGCCTTGTAGCGCAGGCTCGGGATGGACACGGCCCTGCCCGCGGCCGTGTCCCTCAGCCCCTCACGGACGACGAGGCCGGCGTCGAGCCACAGGACCTCCGGCACGCTCGATGTGTCCACCCCCATGCGCTGGTGGAACTCGGTGTGCACGAAGCCGGGGCAGACCGCCGTCACCCGGATGCCCTCGGGCCCGTAGGTGAGGTTCGCCCAGCGGCTGAAGCTGATCATCGCCGCCTTCGCCGCTCCGTAGGTCGCTCGCGGGGTGAAGCCGGCGACGCTCGCCACGTTGATGATCGTCCCGTCGCGGCGGGGGCGCATGGACTGCAGGGCGGCGTGGGCGAGGGTGAGCGGCACCTCCACGTGGATGCGCAGGTGCCGGACCTCGTCGTCGAGCGTATTGTCCGCGAACGGCCGGACCAGCCCGTACCCGGCGTTGTTGACCAGCACGGTCACGGGCCGGACGCCGGGCTGCGACCGATCCGCTGCCGGGGACCCGGTACCGCCCGCGTCGTGCCCGCCGTCGAGGCGGGCGAGCACCCGGGCCAGGCCGTCCTCGTCGAGGAGGTCTGCTGCGAGGGTCTCGACCTGCACGCCCCAGCGGGTCCGCAGCGCGGCCGCCGTCTCCTCGAGCGGACCGGCGGCCCGGGCGACCAGCACCAGATCGCAGCCGCGCGCCGCGAACTGTCGCGCGAATTCAGCTCCGATACCGGAGGTGGCGCCGGTCACGAGCACGGTCCCAGTCATACAGCCACCCTCCCCCGCCGCGCCCCGGGCCGCAAGATGCGGGGAGGCGGAGATGCAACGTCGATGCGACCCCCCGCACTGTAGGTTCGGCGCTACCAGCGCGTCGCCTTCGTCGGGGCGCGCCGGCGACGGCGCCCGGGCACACCGGACGCACCAGTGCAGGCAGGAGAGGAAGTTCCATGAGCGGTAACAGAGCTGTTGCGTACAAGGGACCAGGGAAGGTCGAGGTCATCGACATCGACTACCCCACCTTCGAACTCAAGGACGGACCGGGGGTGAACCCGGCCAATGTGGGCCGGGCCGTCCACCACGGTGTGATCCTCAAGACCGTCACCACCAATATCTGCGGATCGGACCAGCACATGGTCCGGGGCCGCACCTCGGCTCCGGCGGACCTCGTCCTCGGCCACGAGATCACCGGCGAGGTCGTGGAAGTGGGACGCGACGTCGAATTCATCAAGAAGGGGGACATCTGTTCCGTCCCCTTCAACATCGCGTGCGGCCGGTGCCGCAACTGCAAGGAGCGCAAGACCGGCATCTGCCTCAACGTCAACCCGGACCGGCCCGGCAGCGCCTACGGCTACGTGGACATGGGCGGCTGGGTGGGCGGGCAGGCCGAGTACGTCCTGGTCCCCTACGCCGACTGGAACCTGCTGAAGTTCCCGGACCGCGACCAGGCCCTGGAGAAGATCCTGGATCTGACGATGCTCTCGGACATCTTCCCCACGGGCTACCACGGCGCCGTGTCGGCCGGGGTGGGGGTCGGCTCCACGGTCTACATCGCAGGTGCCGGTCCGGTCGGCCTCGCCGCCGCCGTCTCGGCGCAGCTCCTGGGCGCCGCCGTCGTCATCGTGGGTGACCTCAACGAGGGGCGGCTGGCGCAGGCACGGAGCTTCGGCTGCGAGACGGTGGACGTGTCCAAGGGCGATCCCCGCGACCAGGTCGAGCAGTTGCTCGGCGTTCCCGAGGTGGACTGCGGCGTGGACGCCGTCGGATTCGAGGCGCGGGGCCACGGCTCCGGTTCCGCGACCGAGGCGCCGGCGACGGTCCTGAACTCGCTCATGGACATCACGGCCGCCGGCGGCGCCCTGGGCATCCCGGGGCTGTATGTCACCAGCGACCCGGGAGCGGGCGACGACGCCGCGAAGGTGGGCTCCCTCTCCCTCAGCCTCGGCACGGGGTGGGCGAAGTCGCTGTCCTTCACCACGGGTCAGTGTCCGGTCATGAAATACAACCGGAGCCTCATGATGGCCATCCTGCACGACCGCGTCTCCATCGCGAAGGCCGTCAACGCCAAGTCGATCGGACTCGAGGAGGCACCGCGTGGCTACGAGGAGTTCGACGCCGGAGCCGCGACCAAGTACGTGCTCGATCCGCACGGGTACGTAGCGGCCTGACCGGCGCGTCGGGAACGGATCGGAAGGGGTCCGGGCTGCTACGCCCGGGCCCTTTCCGGCGCCGAGAGGACTCCCGCCGTCCCTGCCGGGGCCCGCAGTGCGCAAGTGTCGCAGAGGATCCTCAGTTTGGCCACATTTTCTTCCCTCGATTCGACCCGATGTCAAGCGCCGCGCCGTACCGGTTTGGCAACGAAACGAAATTACTTTACGGTGGAGGTAGTTCCCCGTCCGGGGAAGCGAAAAAGCTGCCGTCATACGAGCAGCGATGAATGCCCGGCACCGCCCTCCACCGCTCGTTGCTCAACAGGCGGCTGCCGAACCATGACCTCTATTCAAGTCAAGGTGAGCAGCGGCGCGAAGAAGTCCGGGGACGGACCTAGTGCGGGTGGCCTTTCGGAGCATCGTAACCCCATGAATACACACTCCTTCAGCACCAGCGCCCGTCGCGGACTCGCAGCAGTAGCACTCACCGGCCTCGGCCTCGGCGCAGCGGCCGGAGCGGCCAACGCCGCCCCCGCCAGCGACTGGGATGCACTGGCACAGTGCGAGAGCGGCGGAAACTGGGGCATCAACACCGGGAACGGCTTCTCCGGTGGCCTGCAGTTCACCCCGTCCACCTGGGCCGCCTTCGGTGGCCAGGGCGCTCCCCAGAACGCCAGCCGCGAGCAGCAGATCGCCGTCGCCGAGAATGTCCTCGCCGGCCAGGGCTGGGGCGCATGGCCTTCCTGCTCGGCACAGCTCGGGCTGAGCAGCACCGCTGCCCCGGGTGACGTGCAGTTCCAGCAGGCTCCGGCACCGGTCGCTCCCGTCGCCCAGGCACCCGTCCAGGTCCAGGCCCCCGTCCAGGTCCAGGCCCCCGTCCAGGTCCAGGCACCGGTCCAGGTCCAGGCACCCGTCGTCGCCCAGGCTCCCGTCGCCCAGGCGCCCGTTGCTCCCGTCGCACTGAGCGGCGAGACCTACACCATCCAGTCGGGTGACACCCTCAGCTCGATCGCCGGCAAGCTCGGCGTCAACGGTGGCTGGCAGGCACTCTTCGCCGCCAATGCCGACACCGTGATCCACGCGGACCTCATCTTCACGGGTGCCGTCCTGCAGCTCCCGGCCTAGTCCACAGGCCTCATCCGGCCGGTTGCCGCGTTCGCGGGTTGCTGTGTCCGGAATGAACGAAACCCCCGCCTCGAGAGGCGGGGGTTTCGTTCGTTCCGGGGGTCGCGGCCGCTAGCTGCAGGACGTCGCGTCCACGTCGATCTTGAGGTTGTGCGGCACCGCGTAGTCGCGCTCCGGCGAGGAGAATGCCACGAGGATGTTGTCCGCGCTGCCGTGCGTGGCACCCTGCGCGAGCTCGACGGTCACGATGATGTTCACGTGGGCGTCGGGCTCGAACTCGTAGCCCTCGGCCGGGACCGGAGGGCCGATGGGCTCCGGTGACGCCGACGGCGTCGGTGCTGCCGAGTGCTGCGCATGGGCGTCTGTCTCCGCTCCCGGGTGGTGGTGCCCCTCGCGGTTCGCCGTCTGGACCATCGACGAGATGATCTCCAGGCCCTGCGGATCTCCCAGGGTCATCCTCCCCAGGGTGAAGGTCTCCAGCGTCGGATTGTGCAGCATCACCGTGTAGCGCAGCCGGCTGTCGTCGGGCTGGACACCGCAGAGCTCCGCGCCGTCGA
>NZ_CP024915.1:2354842-2370345 GCF_002953615.1 Arthrobacter agilis
CTCGGCTCCACCTACCGGCTGTTCAGCGAGGAGTACGGGCGGTCCTCGATCGACGGCGCCGGCAGGCCGCTCGAGGCCACGGTGCACTACGGCACCGGCTACGACAACGCGTTCTGGGACGGCGGGCGCATGGTGTTCGGCGACGGCGACGGCGAGATCTTCGGGCGATTCACGGCCTCCCTGACCGTCATCAGCCACGAACTGACCCACGGCTTCACGCAGTACTCGACCAACCTGGAGTACCAGGGCCAGTCGGGCGCTCTCAACGAGTCGCTGTCGGACGTGTTCGGTGTCCTCGTGGAGCAGCGGGAACTGCGGCAGGACGCGGCCGACGCGTCCTGGCTCGTGGGAGCCGGCATCTTCACCGCCCAGGTGCAGGGGGAGGCGCTCCGCTCACTGCGGGCACCGGGCACCGCGTACGACGACGACGTCCTCGGCAAGGACCCGCAGCCCGCCACCATGGCGGACTACGTGGAGACGACGTCGGACAACGGCGGCGTGCACATCAACTCCGGGATCCCCAACCACGCCTTCTACCTCGCGGCGACCGCCCTCGGCGGACAGGCCTGGGAGGGCGCCGGACGCATCTGGTACGACGCCGTCCTCGGGGGCACCATCCCACCGGACTGCGACTTCCCGGCCTTCGCGCGTGCCACCGTCGGCGCCGCGGAGAAGCGTTTCGGCGCCGGCAGTCCCGAGGCCGGAGCGGTCACCGGCGCCTGGTCCCAGGTCGGCGTGCTGCCGTGAGGATCGAGATCACCCGCTCGGGCGGCTTCGCTGGGCTCACCCGCACCTGGAGCATCGAGGTGAGCCGCACCGAGGCCGAGGAACGCTGGCTGCCGCTCGCGGAGGCGGAAGCGGGTGCGGCCGGCCCGGAGGGCGGTACCCGCGCCGGGGGACCTCCTGCCGGGGATGCCGCACAGGCGGCCGGGTCCGCGCCGGGGGCCCAGCGCGACCGCTTCACCTATCGGATCGCCATCGGCTACACGGAGGTGTACGTGCCGGAGAGCCGGCTCGAGGAGCCCTGGCGGGAACTGATCGAGCGGGCCCGGGCTGAGGCGCGCGCCGCTCCCGCGGCCGCAACTGCGGACGGGGCACCGGTCACGGCCGGAGAGCGTGAGGGGTCCCGGGCCGGCCGGGCAGCGTCCGGGGCGGCTGACGGAGCCGACGCAGCGGGTCCGGACGGGGGTCCCGAGCACGCAGGCGACGCCGGTCCCGGGAAGCCGCAAGAACTGTTGTAAGGTGATGGAGCGGTTCCAACCGTGCGGGCGTAGCTCAATGGTAGAGCGCTAGCTTCCCAAGCTCGATACGCGGGTTCGATTCCCGTCGCCCGCTCTCGACCCCCGGCGGGGTCCGTCCCCGGAGCTCCGGGTGTGCCCAAGGACACCTTCCGCCGCTCCGCGGCATGCGCCCGACCGGCGTATTCTTGAGGCGATGAATCGCACAATGTTCAAGTCGAAGATCCACCGCGCCACGGTCACCCATGCCGACCTGCACTACGTCGGGTCCGTGACGGTGGACCTGGACCTGCTCGATGCCGCGGACATCCTGCCCGGCGAGCTGGTGTCGATCGTCGACATCACCAACGGCGCGCGGCTCGAGACCTACACCATCGCCGGCGAGCGGGGATCCGGCGTCCTCGGCATCAACGGCGCCGCGGCGCACCTCGTCCAGCGCGGCGACCTCGTCATCCTGATCACCTACGCGCAGATGACCACCGAGGAAGCGCGTGCCTTCGTCCCCACCGTCGTGCACGTGGACGCCGGCAACCGGATCGTCGAGCTCGGCTCCGATCCTGCCGAGGCGGTCACCGGTGACCTCGAGCGCCCGCCCTTCGCGCTGGACAACTCCGCCGTCTCCGCCTGAACCACCTCGCACCTCCGCCGGCTCCCGTGGGTCCTGGACGCCCTTTTGCGCGATGGTCAGCAGACTGCCTAGCGGTTTGGGGCAGCAAGGCATAGGGTCGAAAAGCAAGCTTGCTTAGGCTGTCGATTCGCTCGAACCGTCAGCCGGGCTGTCTACGAGGATGTGGAGGCTCGGTACGAATGCCGACTAGTCGAAGAACACGCAGGAGCCGTCCGAAGGCCGCCGTCGTCGTGAGCATGATCATGGGGACACTCGCCATGAGCGGCTGCGGTCCGGCACAGGCGGACAACTCCCTGACCTGGTACATCAACCCCGACAACGGGGGCCAGGCCGCAATAGCGCAGAAGTGCAGCGACGAATCGGGCGGGCGCTACCGCATCGAGACCTCGCTCCTGCCGAGCGACGCCGCCTCCCAGCGGGAGCAGCTGGCACGGCGCCTCGCCGCGGGGGATTCGTCGCTCGACATCATGAGCCTCGATCCCCCCTTCATCCCGGAACTCGCCGAGCCGGGCTTCCTGGCGCCGGTGCCCGAGGAGGTCGCGGAGAGCACGACGGAGAACGTCGTCGAGGGTGCCCTCGCCGGGGCCACCTGGAAGGACGAACTCGTCACCGTCCCGTTCTGGGCCAACACGCAGATCCTCTGGTACCGCAAGTCGGTGGCGGAGGCCGCCGGCCTGGACATGAGCAAGCCCGTCACGTGGGAGCAGATCATGGAGGCCGCAAAGAGCCAGGACAAGTCCCTGGGCGTCCAGGGCGCGCAGGCGGAGTCGATGACGGTCTGGGTGAACGCCCTGATCGAGTCGGCGGGGGGCTCCATCATCGTCGACCCCGAGGCGACGGCGGACACCATCGAGCTCGGCCTCGACTCCGACGCCGGTGTCGCTGCAGCCGAGGTGATCTCCACGATCGGCAAGGACGGACTGGGCGGCCCGGGGCTTCCCACCCAGGACGAGAACGCCTCGCTCATCGCCTTCCAGGGCGACTCCGGCTCCTTCATGGTCAACTACCCGTTCGTCTGGCCGGCCACCACGGCCGCCGTCGAGGCGGGCACGCTGGACCAGGCGGTCGTCGACGACCTCGGCTGGGGCATCTTCCCGCGCATGACGGCGGACCAGGAGTCGGCGCCCCCGCTCGGCGGTATCAACCTCGGCGTCGGAGCCGAGAGCGACAACCCCGACCTCGCGTACGAAGCGGTCCAGTGCATCGTCTCCGTGGAGAACCAGGCGGAGTACTTCGTGACCAACGGCAATCCGCCGTCCAACACGGAGGCCTACGAGGACCCCCGGATCGAGGAGACCTTCCCCATGGCCGAGACCATCCGGGATTCCCTCCAGGTAGCAGCACCCCGTCCGCAGACCCCGTTCTACAACGAGGTCTCCACCGGCATCCAGCAGCGCTGGGCGCCCCCCGCCGACGTCGACCCGGACAGCACCCCGGAGACGTCGAGCGACTTCATCACATCGGTCCTTCGAGGGGAGCAACTCCTGTGACCTCCGCCATCCCAGCGAAGACGACGACGGCGTCGTCCACCGAGCCCGGCCCGCGCGTCGAACGCGACACCGGCACGGGCAACGGCAAGACCAAGAAACCCCAGAAGCAGTACAGCGACCGCGTGCGTGCCGAGCGTCGGCTCGGCTGGATCCTCGCCGGGCCGGCATTCGTGATCATGCTGCTCGTGACGCTGTACCCGATCCTGCAGGCCATCTACGAATCACTGTTCCGCTTCCGCCTCACGGCCCCCGGCGAGCGCGAGTTCATCGGTCTCGGGAACTACGCCGTGATCCTCTCCGACCCGGTCTGGTGGTCGGGCCTGTGGACCACGGTGTTCATCACCGTCGTCACCGTGATCGTGGAACTCGTCCTCGGCTTCGCCCTCGCCCTCGTGATGCACAAGGCCCTGAAATCCGTGCGCGGTCTGCTGCGCACGGCGATCCTCGTGCCGTACGGCATCATCACCGTCGTCTCCGCGTTCGCGTGGTTCTACGCGTTCGACATCAACTCGGGGTACGTCAACAACTGGTTCGGCTGGCTTCCCGGCATCGACGAGAACCTGAACTGGTTCGCGCAGGGGCCCACGGCCCTCTTTGTCATCATGGCGTCGGAGATCTGGAAGACAACCCCGTTCATCTCGCTGCTCCTCCTCGCCGGCCTCGCGCAGGTACCCGACGAACTCAGCGAGGCGGCGAAGGTCGACGGAGCCACCTGGTGGGAGCAGATGCGCAAGGTCATCATCCCCAACATGAAGGCCGCGATCATGGTCGCCGTGCTCTTCCGTGCGCTGGACGCCTTCCGGATCTTCGACAACGTGTTCATCATGACCAACGGGGCGTACGGCACGGAAGTGCTGTCGCTGCTCGCCTACCGACAATCGATCAGCCGGCTCGAGATCGGGCTCGGCTCTGCCGTCTCCGTCCTCCTGTTCCTGTGCGTCCTGCTGATCTGCTTCATCGCGATCAAGCTGTTCAAGGTCGATCTCGCCGGATCGCAGGGAGGAAAGTAATGACGAACACCAGTACCCGGGGCAAGATCCTCTGGGCAATCGTGACGGTCCTCGTCCTGATCTACGCGCTGTTCCCCGTGGTCTCGATCCTCGCCACGTCGTTCAAGGCCCCCAGCGACCTCACGAGCGGCAAGTTCCTCCCGACGTCCGGCAGGGCCACCACCTCCAACTACGAGCAGATCCTGGTGGGAGACGCCCAGGGGCTGTTCCTCTCGGCCCTGCGCAACTCGATCGGCATCACGCTGATCGCGACCTTCATCGCCGTCGTCCTGGCCACCCTGTGCGCCTATGCGATCGCGAGGCTGGACTTCCCGGGCAAGAAGCTGGTCCTCACCACGGCGCTCGCGGTCTCGATCTTCCCGGTCATCTCGATCGTGACGCCGCTGTTCAACCTGTGGCGCACCATCGGGCTCTACGACACGTGGCTCGGCCTGATCATCCCGTACCTGTCACTGACCCTCCCGATCTCCATCTGGACCCTCGCCGCCTTCTTCCGGCAGATCCCGTGGGAGCTCGAGCAGGCCGCACAGGTGGACGGCGCGACGACGTGGCAGGCGTTCCGCAAGGCGATCGTGCCCCTGGCAGCGCCGGGAGTCTTCACCACCGCGATCATCGCGTTCTTCATCGCCTGGAACGACTTCGTGTACGGCATCTCGCTCACCTCCACCGAGGCGGCGAGGCCGGTGCCCGCCGCCCTCGCCTTCTTCACGGGTGCATCGCAGTTCGAGGCACCGACGGGGGCGATCTCCGCGGCGGCGATCATCGTCACCATCCCGATCGTCCTCCTGGTCCTGCTCTTCCAACGCCAGATCGTCTCGGGCCTGACCTCCGGCGCCGTCAAGGGCTAACGCCCCCGGTTCAAGTAAAGGATTTCGCACCATGGCTTCCATCACCCTCAATCACCTGGTCAAGAAGTACGGCGACGGCTTCCCCGCCGTCAACGATGTCAGCATCGATATCGCCGACGGTGAGTTCATCATCCTGGTCGGCCCCTCGGGCTGCGGGAAGTCCACGCTGCTGCGCATGATCGTGGGCCTCGAGGACATCACCGACGGCGATCTCCTCATCGACGGCCAGCGCGTGAACGACAAGGCGCCCCGCGACCGCAACCTGGCGATGGTGTTCCAGAACTACGCGCTGTACCCGCACCTCACGGTGTACGAGAACATCGCGTTCCCCCTGCGCCTGGCGAAGGGCAAGCATTCCGACGAGCAGGTCGACAAGCTCGTCACCGAGGCGGCCGCGACCCTCGAACTCACCGACCACCTGCAGCGCAAGCCGGCGAACCTCTCCGGCGGCCAGCGGCAGCGCGTCGCCATGGGACGCGCGATCGTGCGGCAGGCGGACGCCTTCCTCTTCGACGAGCCGCTCTCCAACCTCGATGCGAAGCTCCGCGGCCAGATGCGCTCGGAGATCTCCCAGATGCAGCGGCGCCTGGGCGTCACGTCGGTCTACGTGACGCACGACCAGACGGAGGCCATGACGCTCGGCGACCGCGTGGCCGTGCTGAAGAAGGGTGAACTGCAGCAGATCGCCTCGCCGCGTGAACTGTACGAACAGCCGGTCAACCTGTTCGTCGCCGGCTTCATCGGCTCTCCGTCGATGAACTTCCTGCCGGCGACCCTCGAGGGCAACCTGCTCAGGACGGCCATCGGCGACCTCGAGATCCCGGAGGACAAGGCGCGGAAGGCGGCGGGCAAGAAGGTCGTGCTCGTGGGCGTCCGGCCGGAGTTCTTCGAGGACGCCAAGCTCGTGGAGGACCACAAGAAGTCGAACGGGTCCACGTTCACGGCCACGCTGACCCACACGGAGTGGCTCGGGAACGAGCAGTACGGGTACATCAACTTCGATCCGGCCCCGGAGATGAGGGAACTACTCGACAGCCTGGCCCGGGACATGGACGCGGACGAACTGCGGCCGCAGGTCGTCGTCACTCTGGACGCGGCGAGCCGCATCCGCGGCGGGCGGGAGGCGGAGATCTGGCTCGACACGCGCAAGCTGCACCTGTTCGACGCCGAGTCGGGAGAGAACCTCACCCGCGACGCCGAGGCCGGCGCCGAGCTGACGCGGGAGGCGGCCGAGGAACGCGCCGAGGAGATCGCGACCGCCCAGCAGGCGGACGGACGCAGGGACGGCAACGGTTCCGCCGACGGCGCTCCCGGCCGGCGCGAGGACACCACGGTGAAGGCCGGGGCGGGCTCGTCAGGGGGCGCGACGGCGGCCGGCGGGCGACACACCGCGGGCTGACCGGACCGTTCCCAGCCCGCGCAGGCGGGCGCGACCACAGCAGGGCCGGCACCGGATCGGGTGCCGGCCCTGCTGTGTAGTCTGACCCTATGGTCGAACACGACGGCGCCGACCAGGTCGCCGACATCACTGCCGGATACGTCTTCGAGGGACCGACCCTCCAGCTCGGGGCGGCCCTCGTGGACGGGACGCTGCACACCGGCGCCCAGGTCCGGCTCCCCCTCGCCATGATGAACCGCCACGGGCTGATCGCCGGTGCCACGGGTACCGGCAAGACCGTGACGCTGCAGGTCCTCGCGGAACAGCTCTCGGCGCACGGCGTCCCGGTCTTCCTGTCGGACATCAAGGGTGACCTGACGGGTCTCGCCACGCCGGGCACCGCCTCGGAGCGGCTGGCGAAGCGCACCACGAGCGTCGGTCAGGACTGGGCTCCCGCCGCCTTCCCGGTCGAATTCCTCTCGCTCGGCCGGGACGGGAACGGCATCCCGGTCCGTGCCACGATCTCCTCGTTCGGGCCGCTGCTCCTGAGCCGTGTGATGGACCTCAACGAGACGCAGGAATCCAGTCTGCAGCTGGTGTTCCACTACGCCGACCGGAACGGCCTCGAACTCTACGACCTCGCCGACCTGCGCGCCGTCATCGGCTTCCTCACCTCGGCCGAGGGCAAGGAGGCCCTCGAACTGCTCGGCGGCCTCTCGAAGGCGACGGCCGGGGTGATCCTGCGCGAGCTGGTCGCTCTCGAGGCGCAGGGCATGGACGCCTTCTTCGGCGAACCGGAGTTCGACACCGCCGACCTGCTGCGCACCGCCGCGGACGGCCGCGGCATCATCACGGCGCTCGAACTCGTCGCGGTGCAGCAGAAACCCCGGCTCTTCTCCACGTTCCTGATGTGGCTGCTGGCGGACCTGTTCGCCGAGCTGCCGGAGGTCGGCGACGTCGACAAGCCCCGCCTCGTGTTCTTCCTCGACGAGGCGCACCTGCTCTTCACCGGTTCCTCGAAGGCCTTCCGTGAGTCCATCCAGGCGACCGTGCGGCTCATCCGGTCCAAGGGCGTCGGCATCTTCTTCATCACCCAGACACCCAGGGACCTCCCGGGAGAGATCCTGGGCCAGCTGGCCAACCGCGTGCAGCACGCCCTGCGCGCCTACACGCCCGACGACGCCAAGGCCCTGCGTGCCACGGTGTCGACCTTCCCGACGAGCCCCTACGACCTCGAGGAGGTCCTCACCTCCGCGGGCATCGGCGAGGCCGTGGTGACCGTGCTGAACGAGCACGGCGCTCCCACCCCCGTCGCCTGGACGCGCCTGCGCTCCCCCGCATCGGTCATGGGCCGCGCACCCGAGGGCACCGTGCCGGCCGCCGTCGCGTCATCACCGCTCCTCGCCAGGTACGGCGAGTCCGTCGACCGGCACTCGGCCTTCGAGACACTGGCAGCACGGGATGCGCCCGGAGGCGCTGCCGACGGCGGATCAGGCACCCGCGCCGATCCCCCGGCCGGGACGGGCGTCGCCTCGCGACGGGAGGACCGCGACGCGGAGGCCCGCCGCATCGAGGACGAGATCCTCGGTACGTCCTCGCCTCCCGCGGGTCCCGGGACCGGGTACGGGAGCGGCGGCCGCGGGGAGGGCGACGGACGGCGCTCCGGGCAGGGTCGTGCGCAGAGGACGGACCGGTGGGCAGGGCGCGCGCCCGACCGGGACGAGATGGCCGACCTCGCGCTCCGGGCTGCAGGGGTGATCGGCAAGGAACTGGCCCGCGGACTCTTCGGGACCAGGCGCCGCAGGCGCCCGTGGTCCTGAGGACCATGGCACGCCCTGTGGCGCCGAAGGACGCACCGATGGTCGTGACCGAGATCGTGAGCTCCACCCTCACGGCCCTGGGTGTGGGGCTGCTCGTCGCGGCACTCGTGATCCGGCTGGTCTACGGCTCGTGGGCCAGGACCCAGGCCGTCACGTACGAGCACGAGGGCCACCCGTACCTGCGCTGGCACGACAGCCGGTACAGGATCGTCGAAGCCCTGTGGTCGAGCTGCATGCGGCGGCGCCGCTCCGTGCCGGCTCCTCCACCGCCCGCTCCGGGCGAGGACGTCACCATCTTCTACCACGCCCGCAATCCCACGCGCTGGTCGCTCGAGGAGCCCTACCGCGGCACCCGGGTCATCGCCGGGATCGGGCTCGTGCTCGCCGTCGGAGGTGCCGCACTGGGCTTCCTGCCCGGCTGAACGGCGCAGCCGGTACCGTTGAGAGGTGCATACCAGCCCCGTAGTGAAGGTCGTCGCAGCATGGCTGCTCGCCCTCATGCTCGTCGCGGCAGCCTTCATCGCGGCCGTCGTGATCCTCAACGGACGGCTCTACAGCCCGGAGCACCAGGTGGGCCTGTACCTCGAAGCACTCCGCGACGGTGACGGCGGCAAGGCACTGGGCCTGCTCAACGCGTCAGTACCCGAGGGCTCGAATCCGGCCCTGCTCGAGGGTGACGCGCTCCGCAGGGCCAGTGCTCCGTTCGCCGACGTCGAGGTGGGCGAGGCACGCGACACGGGCGGGGACCGCGTCGAGGTTCCGGTGACCTACACCCTGGACGGCACGGAGTCGACGACGGTCTTCCCGCTCCGGCGCACGGGCACGGAGTGGGGCTTCTTCAACGTGTGGCAGTTCGAGCCGACCGTCCTGCCGACGGTCGAGGTGTCCGCCCTGAACAGCGTCGAAGCCGCGGTGAACGGCATGGACGTGGGCCTTCCCGACGGCAGGGCCGCGCTCGCGTCCTTCTACCCCGCGGTCGTCGACGCCGTGTACGAGGGACGGTACTTCCGGGCGCCGGCGCATTCGGTGACGGTGACGGGCCGGGACGCCCCGCCTCCGCCGCTGGCGCTCGCGACGGAGGCGACGCCGGAACTGACCTCGGCCGTGGACGACCGGCTGCGGGCCTTCCTGGATGACTGCGCGGCCCAGACGGTCTTCCAGCCGACCAACTGCCCGTTCAACTATCCGACGAACGAGCGGTTGGCGGGCGAGATCGCGTGGTCCATCGAGGAGTACCCGACGGCGACGATCACACCGACCGACGGCGGATGGTCGCTGGCACCGCTGCGCGGGTCGGCGCGTATCGAGACGCAGCTGAGGGACTTCTTCTCCGGTGCGGTCCGGGACGTCTCGGAGTCCGTCCCGTTCGATTTCGAGGCCGACCTCCGGGTGATCGGGGACGAGGTCACCGTGACACCCGTCGTCCGCTACTAGGAGAACCGCGCGGACAGCCTCGGCGGCCCGCGCGGTTCTCCTCCGCGTCAGGGGATGAGGTTCTCGGCGCGGTACCGGTCGAAGAGCGCGGTGAAGGCGTCGAGCGTCCGCCGGTAGCCGGTGAAGCCGGCGTCACGGCTCTTGCCCATGTCCGTCACCACCTCGATGTCGCGCCCCAGGTCGCTGTCCGTGTGCCACCACGATGCCACGCGGTCCAGGCGCGGCTCCGCGAGCCCGTAGCGCCGCGCGAGCTCCGCCCACTGCTCCTCGCGCCCCGTCATCGCCCGCTCGAGCGGCCGTGGCGACCCGGCATACCCCTCCCAGTCGACGCCGAAGTAGGCCGCGAGCCGGGGCCACATCCAGCGCCAGCGGAACACGTCCCCGTTGACGATGTTGTAGGCCTCGTCGGCGGCTCCGGGCGTCGTCGCGGCCCAGAGCATGTGCTCGGCGAGGAGGCCGGCGTCCGTCATGTCCGTCAGCCCGTTCCACTGGGTCTCCGAGCCGGGGAAGACGAACGGCTCACCCGTCTCCCTGCACAGCGCCGCCTGGGCCGCGAGGGTCAGGCCCATGTTCATCGCGTTGCCGACGGCGTGGCCGATCACGGTGTGCGACCGGTGGACCGACCAGGTGAAGCCCTGCGCGGCGGCCGCCGCGAACAGCTCGTCCTCCTGCGCGTAGTAGAAGTTCGCGACGGGCAGCCGCGGCTCCTCCTCGTGGAACGGGGTGTCGGCCATCTCACCGGCGGCGTAGGCCTCGAAGGGACCGAGGTAGTGCTTGAGGCCGGTCATGAGGGCCACGTGGGCCACGTCCTTGCCGCGCAGGGCGGCCAGGAGGTCGCGCAGCATGCCCGCGTTCACGGCGATGTTCTCCTCCTCGGTGTCCCGCCGGGACCACGCCGTGAAGAACACGTGGCTGGGGTCCACGGGGGCGAGGGCGGCGGACAGGGACTCGGCCGATGTCAGGTCCGCCGACAGCCAGCGCACGCCGCTGCGTTCCGCGCCGGCTGTGCGGGACAGTGCGAGCACCGACCATCCCTCGGCGAGAAGCTGCTCGACGAGCGCGGAGCCGGCGATCCCGGTCGCTCCCACGACGAGTGCCGTCCGCTCTCCCTGCGATGCTGCTGCCGTCCCTGCCGTCATCCTGCGCTCCTTCTCGTCGTGTCGCGTCCTGCCCGCGGATGCCTGCCTGCCGCGGACGTCCTGGCCGCCGGCGGAGGCATCGATCGTCGCGGGCTCCGAAGGCGACAAGCCGACCTGCCGGGAAGATATTCCGGCGGCAGCGAGGCGTGGGGGGATTCCCTGCTCCGGCCAGGGTCGGCATCGCCGTGCCGGACACCCGCACGCACCGCACGCCCCGCGCCCCCTCGCGCTACGTTCCGGCGCCGAGCCGCGGGCGCCGGACACACGAAGGGCACCGGCCGCGGCCGGTGCCCTTCGATGCGACCCGGACCGGCAGGTCAGTCGAGTCCGCGCAGATCCAGCGTCAGGACCGTGTCGCCGTCGGCCGTCACCGAGACCGGGATGCCCCAGTCCTGCTGGTACAGATGGCACGCCGCGTGGTCGGGGATCTCGCCGCCCGGCTCGCCGTCGCAGGACGCCGCGCGTGCCGTGATGTGCAGGACGCCGTCGCCCGCGTCCGGTGAGAGGACGAGCTCGCGCGTCAGTCCGGTGGACGTGCCGCCGCCCGAGACGAGGAGCGACTCCGGCGAGGCGCTGATCTTGAGCTGCGTGGGATCGCCCCAGCGGTCGTCGAGCTTCTGGCCCGTGGGCGCGGTGAAGCGCACCGTGAGGGCCACGGGGCCGGCCGCCATCGGCGTCTTCGGGCGCTGGGTCTGTGACGCTCCCTCGTCGACGGCCAGCGCCTCCTTGGGCAGCGGCACCCGGACGAGCTGGTGCCGGTTGGTCTCCACGACGATCAGCAGGGGGTCCCCGCCGTCGGCCACCGGCGTCATGTCGACCAGGACGTCGGACGGCTCGGCGAGGCCGCGCAGCAGCGTGGACACCTGGCGCGTGACCGGATCGTACCGGCGGACCGCGCCGTTGTAGGTGTCCGCGATGGCGATCGATCCGTCCGGCAGTGCCGTGACGCCCAGCGGATGCTGCAGGCGTGCCTGCTCGGCGTCGCCGTCGCGGAAGCCGAAGTCGAACAGTCCGGTCCCCACGGCGGTCTGGACCTGGACCCCGCGGCGTCCGTTCACTTCGACGAAGGACAGGAGGCGTACCGAGGAGGTCTCCGAGTCGGCGATCCAGATGGTGCCGTTGGCGTCCTCGGCGAGGCCGGAGGACTGGGCGAACCAGGCGGCCGATGCGTCGCCGTCGAGCAGTCCCTCGAGGCCGGTGCCGGCAAGGACCTCGACGGCGTGCGTGCGGGGGTCGTAGCTGAAGATCTGGTGGGTACCGGCCATGGCGATGACCACGCGGTCCAGGACCGACGAGTACAGCACGTCCCACGGCGAGGACAGCGAGAGATTCAGGGCATCGGTGCCGAGCTGCGTCTCGGTGAGCCGGGGCGTCTCGCTGGGGGCACCGATCTCGTGGGAGTTCGCCTGCGGCCCGGTCTTGGTGTGGTTGCCGGCGTCGAGCAGTCGCTGCGTCCCGTTGCCCGCGAGGGTGCGCACCTCCCCCGTGGCGAGGTCCACGCCGCGCAGGCGGTGGTTCACGGAGTCGGCGACGACGACGTCGTACCCGACCTCGGCGGCCAGTTCCGCCGGCAGCAGCGCGACGCCCTGGGGCTCGTTGAACTCGGCCTCGTCCGCTCCGCCGTCACGGAAGCCCTTGGTGCCCGAGCCGATGGTGCGCCGCACGGTGACGAGGTCCGCTTCGAGTTCCACGAGCCGGTGGTGCCCGGTGTCACCGGCGAGGAAGGTGCCGGTGGCGGGCAGCGCGAGGAGCTTGCCGGGAAACTTCAGGTCGCCCGCGGTGCTCTCGGCCGGGACGTACGGGCCGTCCCCGCGGTGCAGGGTCCCCTTGGCCTCGTGCTCGGCGACGAGCTCCTCGACGAGCGAGGTGAGCCCTGCGGCGTGGCCCTCGCCGGAGAGGTGCGCCACGATGTACCCCTCGGGATCGATCACCACGAGCGTGGGCCAGGCCCGTGCCGTGTAGGCCTGCCAGGTGGTGAGCTCGGGGTCGTCGAGGACGGGGTGGTGGATGTCGTACCGCTCGACGGCGGCGGCGAGAGCCACCGGGTCGGCCTCGTGCTCGAACTTCGGCGAGTGCACGCCCACGGTGACGAGGACGTCCGAGTACTGCTCCTCGAGGGGACGCAGTTCGTCGAGGACGTGCAGGCAGTTGATGCAGCAGAACGTCCAGAAGTCGAGGATCACGATCTTCCCGCGGAGATCCTCGAGCTGCAGCTGCTTACCGCCGGTGTTGAGCCAGTTACGGCCGGTCAGGGCTGAGCCGCGCACGCGGTAGTTCACTCGGGCGCGGACGGTGGTCTCGGTCATTCATCGTCTCCTGCTGTGGTGGTCACCCGCGTCGCGCCCTGGGAGCCCGGACGGGGTCCGACGTCGCGCGCGGCGAGGTCGGCGAACATGTTGTTGTAAGCCGTGAGATCGGCGTCGTTATTCCTGTCCGCCGCGCGGTCCTTGCGCTTCGTCTCGCGCGCGTCCGAGCGGGACCACATGATGGCCACGCCGATCGCGAGCAGGAGCGTGGGCAGTTCCCCCACACCCCAGGTCACGGCGCCGCCCACCTGCTGGTCCGCGAGGGCGGACGCACCCCAGTCGCGGCCCATGTTGCCGAACCAGGAGGCCTCGAGCAGCGACGTCGAGCCCATGAGCGTGACGCCGAAGAAGGCGTGGAAGGCCATGGTCGCGAAGAGCAGCAGGATCCGCATCGGGTACGGGGCGCGCAGCGGAACGGGATCGGAGCCGATCATCGAGAGCACGAAGACGTAGCCGGTGAGGAGGAAGTGCGTGATCATCAGCTCGTGGCCCACGTGCTCGCGGAGGGCGAAGCCGAAGATCGGCGAGTAGTAGAAGACGATGATCGAGGCCACGAAGTTGCCCGCGGCGACGAGGGGGTGCGTGATGATCCTCGACGGCCAGGAGTGCACGATCACCAGGATCCACTCCCGCAGCCCCCGCGTGCCGTCGCGGCGTGCCCTCAGTGCCTTGAGCGCGAGGGTCACGGGCGCGCCCAGCACCAGGAACAGCGGCACCACCATGGTGAGTGCCATGTGGTCGATCATGTGGGCGCTGAAGAGCACCATCCCGTAGATCGCCGGCGCGCCGGACGTGAAGTAGGTCAGCAGGGCCAGGCCCACGAGCCAGCTGAGGAGCCTGGGCACGGACCAGGAGTCCCCGCGGCGATGGAGTTTCACCATGCCGAGGACGTAGGCGACCCCGAAGGTCAGCGCGACGGTGATCCACAGCCAGTCGGGCCGCCACTCGGTGAGCCAGCGGGCGGCGGTGGGCTCGGGCGGGAGGTCGTAGCCGGTCAGGACGCGGGCCGGGCCCGCCTCGGTGGGCAGTTCCTCCGCACGGGGCGGGGCCGTGCGTCCGAGTGCCCCGGCCACACCGGATACCGCTCCCATGAGGACCAGCTCGACGGCGATCAGCTGCCACAGCACGCGGCGCGCGGAGAGCTTCGACCCGGTGGTGGCCGCAGGATCCCCGAGCTGCGGGATGATCCATTGCCGGTGCATCCAGCCGATGCCGCCGAGGAGCAGCGTGGCGATCGTCTTGAACGTGACCAGCAGTCCCCACTGGGAACTGAGCTGGGCGAGGTCGGTGATGCGGAGGCCGGCGTTCACGACGCCCGAGCCCACCACGAGGACGAACGCGAAGCCGGCCAGGGCGGAGAAGCGCTTGAGGACCGGGAGCGCCTGGTCCCCCAGCTTCCCGCTGACGACGGCGAGGGAGATGATGCCACCCACCCACAGGCAGACACCGACGAGGTGCAGGGCGATCGAGTTCACCGCCGCGTTGTGGTCGTCGCCGCTGGCCGAGTGGCCGATCAGCGCCATGGGCAGCAGATTCAGGAGTGCGAACACCAGGGTGAGTGCCAGTCCGGTCTGCGAGCGGACCCCGAACAGGATCGTGGCCAGCACGGCCGAGACGATGGAGGTGACCAGCCAGGCGCGGCCGGTGGAGAAGTCGGTGAGGAACGCCGCGAGCCCCTGCGTGTACGCGGGGTCGGTGCTGAGCGGCAGGCCTGCGGCATCGGAGTAGGTGAAGACCATGACGCCCAGCGCGCCGAGCGTCCAGGCGACGGCGGAGACGGAGGCCAGGAGCAGAACGCGGGCGAAGGCAGGATGCTCGGCCGCGTCGGCCGTCGGTCTGCGGCCGTTGGCGCCGACCGTGCGCGGCAGCATGATGACCGCGAAGACGAGGGCGCCGATGGTGCCCGCGGCTGCGGTGTTGTTCAGCACCTTGGCGACGGGCAGTCCCCAGCGCGTCAGGGCGCCGGGGTCGCCGAGCTGCCGGGCAGCGGCCGCTCCCGAGTAGAACAGGGCGATGACGAGTGCCGCGAGGACGACGACACCCGCGAGGGTCAGCCAACCGGCTCCGAGCGCACGCTCCACGGGGGCGCTGGCGGACTTCTCGCGCGGTTGCCTACCGGTCGTCGTCATATACACCATTCTCTACCCGCAGTAGAAATAGGGCCAATCCTCCGTCCGGTGTCGTTAACGACGGAGGGCCGCTGCCGTCGTGG
>NZ_CP024915.1:2370606-2380957 GCF_002953615.1 Arthrobacter agilis
CGTGCGCCGAGTCCGTTGTCACGATCTAACTCCTTTGTCTGCCTAGCTACCGAGCGTGACGGAGGCTTCGTCGAAGAACTGCTTCGCGGCGTCCTCCGGGGTCACGGCGCCCAGTCCGATGGACTTGCCGAGGTCCCAGAACGTCTGCTCGATGGCGCCGAAGCCGGCGACCGGTGCCGCCGGAGCGTCGCCCATGCGACCTTCGATGGAATCGAGGTAGTCCTTGACGGCCTTGTCCGGTCCTTCAAGGTTCGCACCCTCGAGCTGCGTCTCCGAGGCGGGGATGCCGAGTGTCGCGCCGAAGATCTCGCCGACCTCCGGGCTGTTGATGAGGAAGTCGACGAATGCCGCCGCTGCCTCGGGGTGCTCGGTCGAGGAGGATGCAGCCTGCATCAGGCCGACCTTGCGGTACAGGTCCTTCTCGTCCGGGCTGTCGGTGGGAGGAGCGACGATGGTGATCTCCTCGGCTCCGGAGTCTCCCAGATAGCCGCCGAGGAAGTTGCTCCAGCTCATCTCGCTGGTGGTCAGGTTGCCACCGAAGCCGGAGACCGGGTTGATCTCCTCGAGCTTGCTCTGCGGAACGGTGACCTTGTCGCGGTTCTCCTGGCCCTCGGTCCAGTGCTCGACGAGCTCCTCCTGCGTGAAGTTGAGCTCGCCGTCCTCGGTGAACAGCTCGCGGCCCTGCTGGCGCAGCTTCAGCTCGAGGTCCTGGATGCGCTGGGTGGTGTCGGTTCCTCCGTACACCGTCCCGCCCGTGGCGTCGGTGACGGACGCCATGTACGTGTTGTAGTCGTCCCAGCTCGTGCCGCCCTCGTAGGGCTCGACGCCGGCGTCGGCGAGCAGTGCCGGGTTCTGGAACACCGACCACGCGCTGTAGCCGGTGGGGATGGCGAAGGTGCCGTCCTCGAGCTTGCCGGTGGACAGCAGGCTCTCGTCGATGGCGTCGGTGGTGATGCCGTTGCCGAAGTAGTCCTCGAGGTTCAGGAGCAGGCCGTTGTCGCCGTACTGACGGAGGTAGGTGTAGTCGAACTGCATGACGTCCGGCAGTCCGCCGCCCGCCGCCTCGGTCTGGCGCTTCTCCCAGTACGACGGGTAGTCGGTGAACGTGTCGTTGATCGTGATGTTCGGGAACTTCTCCTCGAACGCCGCGATGGCCTTGTCGTAGCGGGCGGCGCGGTCGTCGTTGCCCCAGAACGTGTAGTTGAGGGTGATCTCTTCCTCGGTGTTCAGTGCTGCAGGTTCGCCCCCGCCGCCGCCACAACCGGTCAGGGCCAGGCCGGTGGCGGCCAGGGCTGCAACGCCCGTCAGGGTGCGCCGTGAGAATGTGCGGAACATCTTTGTCCTCCTGGAAAACTTCTTTGTCAGCCATCGTTGGACGCCTCTGGGAAAGCGTTATCCCACAGCGTAGATTGAATCGTATCAATGGTCAACAGCCTGATCCGGGCGAGCTTGTCCGCGCTCTATCTTCGCCCATCGAAGCCATGAAAGGATGCACCCCATGCCTCAATTCGACCTGCCCCTGTCCCAGCTACGGAGCTATCTGCCGGATCGCGACGAACCCGCCGACTACGACGCCTTCTGGGACAAGACCCTCGCTGAGCAGCGGACGCACGCCGCCTCCCCTTCCTTCGAGGAGGTGGACGCGGGCTACACCCAGCTGGTCACGGAGGACGTCACGTTCGCCGGTTACGATGGCCAGCCGGTGAAGGGCTGGCTGCTCACCCCGCGTCACCTTCCCGGCCCCCTGCCGACCGTCGTCACGTACATCGGCTACGGTGGCGGGCGCGGCCTGCTCGGCGAATGGACCGGACTGCCCAGTGCGGGGTTCGCGCACTTCGTCATGGACCTCCGGGGCCAGGGCTCGGGCCACCGGCCCGGCGACACCGCGGACGGCGCCCTCAACGGGCCCCACGTCGGCGGCTTCATGACGCTCGGCATCGAGGATCCCGCGACCTACTACTACCGCCGGCTCTTCGTGGACGCCGTCCACGCCGTCGAGGCCGCGCAGGCGCACCCCGCCGTGGATCCGTCCCGCGTGGTGATCTCCGGAGGCAGCCAGGGCGGAGGCATCACCCTCGCCACGGCGGCTCTCGCCCAGCGCGTCATCGACACCCCGCCCATCGGCGCGATCGTCGATGTCCCGTTCCTCGCACACATGCGGCGAGCCACGGAGATCGTCGACACGGTCCCCTACTCGGAGATCGCGAAGTATCTCGGCACGCGCCGGAACGCGGTCGACTCCGTCTTCCGCACGCTCAGCTACTTCGACGGCGTGAACTTCGCGACGCGCAGCACCATCCCGGCGATGTTCTCGGTGGGCCTGCTCGACGACGTGTGCCCGCCGTCGTGCGTGTTCGCCGCGCACAACCACTACGCCGGCCCGAAGCGCATGAAGGTGTACCCGTACAACGGGCACGAGCAGGGCGGCGCCTTCCAGGACGTGGAGCACCTGGCCTTCATCGGGGAGCTCACGGGCTCCTGAGGCCTCTTGGGCCGCGTGCGGACGACGGCGGGGATCGCCCACACTCCCGGCTCTCCCATGGTCGCGGAGAGGGCCGGTCAGGCGCGGTGCAGCCGGGCCGCGCGGTCCTGGAACCAGAGCAGCAGTTCGCGCAGGGCCGCGACGGACTCCTGCGGATCGTCCCCGCCCTCGATGTCTGCGAACGTGCTGCGGAACCCGGGAATGTCCTCCGCAGCCACATCGGAGGCGGGCTCGTACGCCATGGTCCAGTCCGGGAACTGCCGTTCGTCGATGGTCTCCCGGAGGAGGACGCGGACGTCCAGGTGCCGGGGATCCGCGGCGATGATGGACATGCGTTCGCGCAGGACGTCCGCCGGCCCCTCGATGACCTGGAGGAATCGTCCGCTGCGGTACAGCAGCATCCCCGTCAGGTGCGCACGGGCATTGTTCTGCCTGCTCAGGGCCAGCAGTGCGCTGAGCTCGCCGTCGTCGAACAGCTGGGCTGCGGTGCTCGAGTAGACGATCGACAGCAGGTCTCGGGGGTTTCGGCTCACACGGCACAATCTACCCAACGGCCGCCGACCGTGGGGCGGCCCGGGCTCCGGCAGGACCGCGTGCCCGTCCGCACGCGATCCTGCCGAGAGTTCTGCTCGGCGTCGTCAGCCCAGCGTGGTGAGGACCGCCGATCCTGCGTACCCGAGCTGGACCCGGGCCTCGTCGGACACGGTGCCCGGCTTCGTCTGCTCCAGCCGGTCGAGGAACTTCTGCAGGGCCCGCACCGCGTTGCCGGACTGGTCCCTCTCCACGGCGCGCTGGGCCTGGTCGAGCGAGGTCCGTAGCTGCTGCGCGGCCGGACCCGAGACGTCGCCCGCCGCGATGGCCTGCTCGAGCTGTCGCTGCAGGGCGGGAAGCGCACCGGGCAGAAACGCGTCCGGGACGGGGACACCGGTGAAGTCGGTGTCCGAGGCCAGGTAGAAGCCGGTGTAGGCAGGCTGGTTGTAGGCCGTGTTCTGGCGGGCGATCTCCGCGCGGTACTGCGGATCGTGCATCAGGGTGTACAGCTTCCGGTCCGTCACCTCGGTGCTCACGAAGATCCGGATGGCAGAGCTGTCCGCCGTCCGGACCAGCAGTTCCTCGCGCCAGTCGCCGAGGACATCCGCGACGAGCGACGGGTTGCCCTTGGTGCCGTTGTTCGTGCGCGTGCCGGTCGCCGTGAGCAGGCGGCCGCGCTTCGCGTCGTCGATCGTGGCGGACTGGCTGCCGGTGCCGTTGACGAGCTGGGTGGTGCCATCGGCGGCCCAGCGGATGCTCATGTTCGTCCCCGGGCCGTTGCCCGGAAGGAGCTGCCCCGACGCCGAGCGGAGCCCCACGGCCCAGTTCTCGATGCCGCGGACGGCGGGATCGATGTCGCCGATCATGCCGCGGCCGGTGTCCCTGCCCGTGTAGCCGCCGAACAGGACCTCGCCGTTCGATGCATCCCGCATGGCCCAGCCGTAGGGAGCCCCCGTCGCACCCTCGTGCACGGAGAAGATCTCCTGGCCGGGGCGGTCCGGGTCGATGTCGGTGACGTGGATCGCGTCGCCGTGGCCCAGCTTCGCCTCCGTCCCGGGGGCGGAGCTGCCGGCGGGGAGGATGTCGGACGAGCTGTAGAGGAGCGAGCCGTCGTCATCGATGGTGGCGCTGCCGTAGACGATCTCCTGCCGGCCGTCGCCGTCGACGTCCGCGGCGCTCAGCGAGTGGAACCCCTGCCCGGACAGCGCGCCGAATTCCTCGCTGCTGCCCCTGCCGCCGTGCGGCCCGTCGTTGAAGGGGTTGGACATGGGGACGTGGCCCGAATCGACGGCCCAGTCCTGGGCCAGGCGCTCCCCGTCCCAGCTGTAGGACACGATGTTGGCCCGCGTGTAGTAGCCCCGGGCGAAGACGGCCGACGGGTTCTCGCCGTCGAGGTACGCCACGCCGGCGAGGAAACGGTCCACGCGGTTGCCGGGCTCGATGCGGGCCATGGCGTAGTCCCCCCACAGCAGGCCGTCGTCTCCTCGGCCCGGTTCGTAGGGGACGGTCTCGAGTTCGGCACCGGTGGCTCCCTCGAACATGCTGAGGTACTCGGGTCCGTCGACGATGAAGCCCTCGAAGGCACGGAGGTTGTTCCGCGCGCTCCGGGACGGGGCGTAGACGTCGATGAAGTAGTCCGCCATCGCGCGGGCGTCGGCGTCCGACAGCGGGTAGTCGTAGCGCTGCGCGATCCCGAAGGCCTCCTCGAGCGTGGCGGGCCAGTTCCCCGCGGCGACCTCGGGGTGGTCCTGCCAGCCCTTGAACATCCCGACCACGTGCTCGTAGTAGCCTGCGGCATCCAGCCGGTAGTCGTCCGTGTCCGTGTAGCCGGCGACGACGTCGGCCTCGGGCAGTGTCACGTAGCGTTCCGAGGTGACCGCTCCGTCGGGTCCGTAGGTGATGGTCTTCGTCCCGGGCGCCGTCTTGAGCATCAGCTCGGACCGGCCGTCGCCGTCGAAGTCCGACACCAGGAACTGCGTGTAGTGGGCGCCGGAGCGGATGTTGACGCCGAGGTCGACCCGGCTCAGCAGGCGCCCCTCCGCCGTGTAGGTGTCGATGTAGGTGTTGCCCGTGTACCCGATCTGGGAGACGTCCTTGGAGTTCGAGGGATCCCACTTCACGAAGTACTCGTAGGCGCCGTCCCCGTCGACGTCGCCGACGCTCATGTCGTTCGCCGCGTAGGTGTAGGCCTCGCCCGCCGGCGTCACGCCGTCGGCCGGTCTGGTCAGCGGCAGGTCGGTGTACGCCTGCGTCCAGGGTGCCACCTCGGCGCTCAGCTCCACCTCGACCCCGTCGACGACGGCACCCACGCTGTACCGTGCGGCGGCGGCCGCGCCTTCCCCGGTCACGGCAGTATCGAGGTAGTTGGTGCTGTCCGTGACGGTGGCGACGGGTTCGCCGTTCCGGTAGACCGTGTAGTCGGTGCCCGTCAGGCCGTCCGCCGTCGCGCCGGCCACCTCGCCCGCCTTGAGCCGCCAGCTGAGGAACACACCCTGGGGCGTCGCGGCGGCGACCAGCCCCCGGTCCAGGTATTCGAGTTGCACTCCCCCGATCGGAGCGGCGTTGCCGGCTCCCTGGCCCTGCGCCATGGCGGGGACGGCGAGACCGGAGAGGGTGAGGAGGGTGCCCGTGGCGAGGGCGACGCAGGTCGAGACCGCGGTTTTCTTGACCGAACTCATCATTGAATCCATTAATTCGAAAACGCTTTCCTTAATCAACCTAGGTTTCGGGGCTCCCGGCGTCAAGGTCCGACCACGAAAAAGGGAGCAGCCGGAGCTGCTCCCTTTCCCTGCCGTCGGCCTCGATCAGGCGGAATGGCCCGGCGCGTGCTGCACGATGATCTCGCGCACGGGACCGTACAGCGGGTGCTCCGCTTCGAGGCCCGTGATCGTCGTCGTCGCCTCGCCCGGCTCCTGGGAGGCCAGGATCTCGGCCAGTGCTGCGACCTCGGGATCGTCGGCGGCCGAGAAGGCCAGTGCGGCCTGCATGGCCTCGAGCAACGCGGCCGGGTGGACGCCGGTCTCGGCCAGTTCAGCGGCCGGACCGACGAACCGCTCCTTGCGGCTCAGCTTCCGCAACGGCGCCCTGCCGACGCGCACCACCGTGTCCGGGAGGTGCTGGTTGGTGAAGCGGCGCAGGATCTTCTGCACGTAGGCCTCCTGCTCCGCCGCGTCGAACCCGTGCTTGGAGACGAGCAGCTGCTTCGTCTCGTCGAGCACGGCCCGCACCTTCGCGGCGATCGCCTCGTCCGCCATGGCGTCGGCGATCTTCTCGACGCCGGCCGCGTAGCCGAAGTAGGCGGCCGACGCGTGGCCGGTGTTCACCGTGAACAGTTTCCGCTCGATGTACGGCTCGAGGTCGTCGACGTAGGTCGCGCCGGGGATCTCGGGCGCGTTGCCCTTGAACGGGGTGCGGTCGATGACCCATTCGAAGAAGGTCTCCACGGTGACGTCGAGCCCCTGCCCGGGCGCCTGGTTCGGCACGATCCGGTCCACGGCGGTGTTGGCGAACACCGCGCGTGACGCGAGGTCCAGGGCCGCACCGTCGTACGTCTGCTCGACCTCGCGGCGCAGGATGTCCGTCGCGTTGATGGCGTTCTCACACGCCATCACCTGCAACGGAGCGAGCTCGTCGCTACGCCGGGCGATCGCCCGGGCGATGACCGGGGCGAGGAACTTGAGGACGTTCGGCCCCACCGCGGTGGTGACGATCTCCGCCGTCGCGACCTCCGCGACGACGTCCTCCTCCTGCGACCGCGAGTTGAGGGCACGGTAGTTGTCCACCGTCTTCACCGCCGGCTCCTCGCCGACCTCGTGGACGTCGTAGCTGGGCGTCGAGGCCAGCTGATCGATCAGGGCATCCGCGACGTCGGCGAAGACCACCTCGTACCCGGCTTCGTGGAGCAGGAGCCCCACGAAGCCGCGTCCGATGTTCCCGGCTCCGAAATGTACTGCCTTCACTAAGCATTGACCTTTCCGAAGAGGGCGAGGACCTCGTCCACCGAGGTGGCCTCGTCGAGCTTGGCGACCTGGTCCTTGTCGGAGAAGACACGGGCGATCGCGGAGAGGATGGACAGGTGCTCGTTGTTGACGCCTGCGACGCCCACCACGAACTTCACCTGCTTGCCGTTCCAGTCGATGCCCTCCGGGTAGCGCACGATCGACACGGCCGAGCGCTTGATCAGGTCCTTCGCCGCGTTGGTGCCGTGCGGGATGGCGAGGAAGTTGCCCATGTAGGTCGGGACGGACTTCTCGCGCTCGTGCATCGCTGCGACGTAGCTCGAGTCGACCGCACCGCGCTCGACCAGCAAGCGGCCGGCCTCGTTGATGGCGTCCTCCTGGGTGGTCGCCCTGCCGTTCAGCACGACGCTCTGCTCGGCGAGGACGTCGTTGGCACCGGTGCCTGCGCCGTCGGTGTCCGCGTCGGCCTCCGATGCCGCGGCGGCCGGCATCGGGTTCTTCGGATCGACCCCGCCCTCGGCCGAGGCACTGGCGCGCACCAGTTCGACGATCTCGTCATAGCGCGGGCTGTTCATGAAGTTGTCGACGGAGACGTGCGTCGCGCGCTGCGTCAGGGGCTCGGCGCGGGCGGCGAGGTCCTGGTGCGTCACGACGACGTCGTAGTCGTCCTTCAGGTTGGCGATGGCGAGGTTCGTGACCTTGACGTCCGGGAAGCCGGCCGCCTTGATCTTGTTGCGGAGCACCGAGGCACCCATCGCGGAGGAGCCCATGCCGGCATCGCAGGCGAACACGATGTTGCGGATCGGTCCGTCCGTGGCGGACGTGGAGCGGAAGTTCCCGGCGACGGAGCTCTTCTTGCCCTTCAGGCCCTCCATCTTGGAGGCGGCACCGGCGATGTCGTCGTCCGTCGACTTCGAGGTCTTCAGGATGACCGAGCCGATCAGGAAGGAGACCGCAGCGGCCATCAGGACCGACAGGGTGATGCCGATGAAGCTGTCCTGGGCGGTCGCGGCGTAGACGGCGATGATGCTGCCCGGTGCGGCGGGCGAGCGCAGGCCCGCACCGGTGAGCACGAGGGTGAAGATACCGGCCATGCCGCCGCCGATGACGGCGAGGACCATGAGGGGCTTCATCAGGACGTACGGGAAGTAGATCTCGTGGATGCCGCCGAGGAACTGGATGATGATGGCGCCGGGAGCGGACGACTTGGCCATGCCGCGGCCGAAGACCGCGTAGGCGAGCAGCAGGCCGAGCCCTGGGCCGGGGTTCGCCTCGAGCAGGAACAGGAGCGACTTGCCCGTCTCGGTCGCCTGTTCCGTGGCGAGCGGGGTGAGCACGCCGTAGTTGATGGCGTTGTTCAGGAACAGGATCTTGGCGGGCTCGATCAGGATGCTCGTGAAGGGCAGGAGTCCCGAACTGACGAGGAAGTCCACGCCCCTGCCGGCTGCGTCGCTGAAGAGCGTGACCAGCGGGCCGACGGCGAGCAGACCGAAGACCGCCATGAGTGCGGCGAAGATACCGGCGGCGAAGTTGTTCACCAGCATCTCGAAGCCGGGGCGGATCTTGCCGTCCCAGATGCTGTCGATCTTCTTCATGAGATAGGCGGTCAGCGGGCCCATGATCATGGCGCCGATGAACATCGGGATGCTCGTGCCGACGATCACGCCCATGGTCGCGGCCGCGCCGACGACGCCGCCACGGGTCTCGTAGATCATCTTGCCGCCGGTGTAGCCGATGAGCAGCGGAAGCAGGTAGGTGATCATCGGACCGACGAGGCCGACGTTCGGATCGCCGGCCGCGTTCTCGCCGAAGCCCCCGAGCACGCCCACCGGGAAGTAGCCGGCCTCGATGAACAGTGCCGTGATGAGGCCCCACGCGATGAACGCGCCGATGTTGGGCATGATCATACCGGACAGGAACGTCCCGAATTTCTGGACGCGGACCCGGGCACTGGTGCCGGACCTCGCTTCTAGTTGTGTTGCCACATTCTTTCCTTACCGTTGTCCCCGCAACTCTGCGGAGAGGGATGGGTGATGACCGGGAAGCGTCAGCTTCCCGACCTGCTGGAGATGCGCTGGAGCCATTCGAGGAAGAGCTTCAGTTCGGAGCTGGAGAGCTGGTCGGGGTGCGAGGACTGCAGCGCGGCATTGAGGGCGATCGCCGCCACGACCACGGAGGGTGTCCCCTCCGTGTCGGTGGTGGGGTCGCCCTCGGAATCCGTGGCCACGGCCGAGATCACGGCTTCCCGCGTCATGGCGGAGAGCTCGAGGTTGCGTTTCGCCGCAGGTTCCGCGATCAGCATGAGCGTGACGCCGATGTTGGCGGCGAGCATGCTGCGGGCGGCTTCACGCGGTGAGACGACGAGGCGGGCCGCCGCGGCCGCCCGCGCCAGCACCTCCTCGAGGAACGCCTCCGCACTGGCCACCATGGATGGCCTGCGCTCGGGCCGGATGTTGCCGAACATCACCAGGTAGAGGTGCGGATGGTCGAGGCCGAACTGAACGTGGTTGTCCCAGTGCATCCGGAGGTCCTCGATCGGTTGTCCCGACGTCGGGAGGCCCCTCTCGGCGTCGAGGTACTCCGAGAAACCCTCGGCGACGACGGCGTCGAACAGGCCTTCCTTGTCACCGAAGTGGTGGTACAGGGTCGGAGCGGTCACCCGGGCGGCTTCGGTGATCTGCCGGGTGGAGACGGGCTCGCCGTTGGACTCCGCGAGCAGTGCTGCGGCGGCCCTCAGCAGCCTGTCCTTAGGCGCTGGTTCGCCTACTTTTTTCATGCCTGCTACCGTAGCACCTATAGCACCGTTATATGAACTGCATCACAAATAGTTTTTGCCTCGAGCGGCACAATGGTGCTAGACCGAAACACACCGGCAAGGAGACAAGGACGTTCAATGGAGAATTTCGCAGGGGTCGGAGTCAGCCCCGGACGCGTGATCGGTCCGATCCGCCACATGCCGAAGTCGGTCGGCGAACCTCCAGCCGGTGAACGGCACGACTCCCCGGACGCTCCCGAGGCCGCCGTCGCAGCCCTGAAGGCCGCCTCCAAGGCCGTCCAGGAGGAGTTGAAGCGCAGGGCGGGGATCGCCAAGGGCGATGCCAAGGCCGTGCTGCAGGCGACCTCGCTGATGGCGGCCGATCCCATGCTGCTGAAGTCCGCGACCAAGCTGATCAACAACGGCACGTCACCCGCGCGTGCCGTCTGGGAAGCCGGCGCGTCCGTCGCCGAGATGCTCCACAACCTCGGCGGCTACATGGCCGAACGCACCGCCGACGTCCTCGACGTCCGCTCCCGCATCGTGGCCGAGCTGCGCGGCCTGCCCGCACCGGGCATCCCGTCGTCGGACACGCCCTTCGTCCTCGTCGCCGAGGACCTCGCA
>NZ_CP024915.1:2381190-2385433 GCF_002953615.1 Arthrobacter agilis
GTCCTCGCCCTCGTCACCTCCGGCGGAGGACCGCAGTCGCACACCGCCATCATCGCCCGCTCCCTCGGCCTGCCCGCCGTCGTCGCCGCCGTGGGCGTCGACAACATCGCCGACGGCACGGACGTCTTCGTGGACGGAGCGGCCGGCACGATCGCACTCGACCCGGGAGCCGAGGAGGAGGCAGCCGCCGAGGCCTACAAGGCAGCCGCGGCCGCGCTCACGGTCTTCGACGGCACCGGCGTCACCGCCGACGGGCACGAGGTCCCCCTGCTCGCCAATGTCGGCGGAGCGAAGGACGCCGTCAAGGCCGCCGAGGCGAAGGCCCAGGGAGTCGGCCTCCTCCGCACCGAGTTCTGCTTCCTCGAGCGGGACACGGAGCCGACGGCGGAGGAGCAGATCGAGGCGTACAAGGGCGTCTTCGACGCCTTCCCGGGCAAGAAGGTGGTGGTCCGCACCCTGGACGCAGGCGCCGACAAGCCCCTGCCCTTCCTCACCGACGCCAGCGAACCGAATCCCGCCCTGGGTGTCCGCGGCTACCGCACCGACCTCACGTCCCCGGGGGTGCTGGAGCGCCAGCTCCAGGCGGTCGCCGACGCAGCATCGCAGGCCAGTGCCGATGTCTGGGTCATGGCGCCGATGATCTCGACGGCCGAGGAGGCCGCGGACTTCGCCAAGCTGTGCAGCAACGCCGGCCTGCAGACCCCGGGCGTCATGGTGGAGGTACCGTCCGCGGCACTGATGGCCGAGGCGATCCTCGGCGAGGTGGCCTTCGCGAGCCTCGGCACCAACGACCTCACGCAGTACACCATGGCGGCGGACCGCCAGCTCGGCTCGCTCGCCGCGCTGAACAACTCCTGGCAGCCCGCCGTCCTGCGCATGGTGCAGCTGACGGTGCAGGGTTCCGCAGCAGAAGGGCATGCGAAGCCCGTCGGCGTGTGCGGTGAGGCCGCGGCCGACCCCGCCCTCGCGGTCGTCCTCGTGGGCCTCGGCGTCTCGACGCTGTCCATGACACCGCGAGCGCTCGCGGGAGTCGGCGCCGTCCTCAACAGCGTCACCCTCGCCGAGGCGCAGCGCATCGCAGGCATCGCCGTCGCCGCCCCGACCGCGGCGGAGGCCCGGGCTCGTGCACGCGCCGAACTGCCCGTCCTGGAGTCCCTGGGGCTGTAGCGGGAACATCCCGCGGCCCGCCCGACCGCGTCCCCTTCGACGGGACGCGGTCGTCAGCCGCTGTGCGACGTTCCCGGCCTAGGACCGGATCGCTGCCGCTGCTGCGTCGACGAACGCGGAGTCCGACATCCGCCCGTCGGCGACGAGCAGCGACCAACCCCAGTCGAACGCCTGGCCCGGGCCGAGGTGCAGCTCCGAGTGGAAGAAGGGTGCGGCGCACAGCATCGGTGTGCCGGCGCTGCGGACGAACCACGGCGAGGGCCCGCCGGGATTGCCCGGAGCGGGCACCATCAGCACCGATGCGGTCGGCGACCTGAGGCCGAGCCATGAGCGTCTGCTGCCCATGGCGTCCTCCTCGCTCAGGGACCCGATACCGGACCCCGCGCCGGTGGATCCGGGCGCGAGCCCGGGGTCATCCGGGCCGGAGGACGCAGGCACGTGCCCGGGGTCATCCGGCCCGGCGGCAGCGCCCGCGACGATGTCAGCGCCGTCGAACGATGACGCCAGGCGCAGGAAGAATCCCCCGTACCCCGCGTTCGCCCGGCCCGCCGTCGTCGGACTCCCGAAGGCCAGCGCACCCGCGCTGGTGTTGACCCACCGGCTCCGCACCGAGGTGAGCATCCAGTCGGCGCCGGCGTGGACGGTCCGAGCGCCCCATTTCCGGTCCTCGTCCAGGAACGCGCTCCCGTCCGCCGCGCACCACTCGAGCCGCTGCAGGACACCGGGGTCCCCGCCCACGTCGACGCCCCGCTGGGAGCCGTTGTTCGGCAACTGCACGTAGCCCTGACCCTCGCTGTACGTCGGCCCGCCCCAGAGGTTGACCGGGTAGCGCTGGCCTGCGACGGCGACATTGGACACGGCGATGCCGAGGCCCCAGTGCCAGGGGTGGTCGGCCGGCCCGCAATCGCTGACGGTGCCGCCCGTGGGCGTCGACACCGGGTGCAGGAAAGGCCGGGGCGAATGCTCGGCGGGCGCTCCCCCGCCGTCGTGCAGGACGCCGGCGAGCCGGCCGTCCGCCGTCCGGACGGGCGTGGGACCGGTCACGCCGCGGGTCCGTGCGGCCGAGACCCGAGGAGGGCTTCTGGGCGACCCGCCGGTCGGCCTTCGATGACCGGCGCCGTGAGGGCGCCGCGCAAGGCAGGATCTGCGAGGTCGGCCCGCGAGATCCAGCGGCCCTCACGTGCCGAGGCGTACATGGCGCTGACGATCTCCAGTGCGCGGGCCGGGTGTCCCACGACCCCGGGCATGCCGCCTCCGGCCAGCAGTGAGCCGTAGATCTCGGCGAACAGGGCATCGTGCCCGCTCGGGACCTCCTGCTCGGGGAGCGCCCAGGACGCCGCTGTCCGCTCGTCGACATGGGGTGCCGGCGTGATCTTCCAGTGCGCGTGCCCGTGGCCGTAGAGGTGCTCCAGTTCGATCGTCGCGTTCTCGGTATCGATCCGGAGGAGGCTCGACTCCCGCGGCGCGAGGACGGTGGTGACCACGGAGGCGACGGCCCCCGACGCGAAGACGAGGGACGCGTGGGACAGATCCTCGGTCTCGACGTCCCGTCCGAGCCGCCACATCGTGGCCTGCACGGCGGACCACTCGCCCAGCAGGTAGGCCAGCAGGTCCACCTGGTGGCTTCCGTGGCTCAGCGTGGTGCCGCCTCCCTCGGTGGCCCAGGTCCCGCGCCAGGGAACGGCGAAGTACTCCGCCGTCCGGTACCAGTTCGTCTGGCACAGCGCCGAGAGGGTCCGTCCGAACGCACCCGAGTCCAGCAACTCCTTGACGTGCGCGGCGGCCGTCCCCGAGCGCTGCTGGAAGACGACGGCGAGGCCGCGCTGGGCGGCGCGACCGACCTCGACCATGGTGTCGAGTTGGATGAGGCTCAGGGCCGCGGGCTTCTCGACCACCACGTGGGCTCCTGCCCCGAATCCCGCCGCCGTCTGTTCGGCATGTCCGCCGGGGGGCGTGCAGATGTGGAGGACATCGACGCTGACGGCCGCGAGCATGTCCTCGAGCGACGCCGAACGGGCGTCGATGCCGTACGTGTCGGCGAAGGCCGCGAGGTGCTGCTCGGAGGGATCCGCAGCTGCGACCAGTTCCACTCCGGGCAGGAGGCGTAGCGCTCGGGCGTGGAGGTGGGCCACCCCACCGGTTCCCAGGATGGCCGCCCTGAGCGGCCCGGCCGTCGCAACCTCCGGGCCGGGAGCGGACTCTGTGCCGGACTCGGCAGCGGACTCGGCGACTGGACTCGGCAGGGGCACGGAGACCTCCATCATCGGCAGGGTTGCGGTCCTCGGAACACTAACAGAGAAAGCGTTTACCCGGCCGGGCAGGCGCGAGCGGGCATCGTTCGGCGTCGTGCAAGAATGGCCCTTTCCCCAATTCGCAGGGCGTGGCCCGAGGCTACCGCCCACACCATCAGGAGTGCACGCAATGTCTGCACCGGCAAGCAAGAGTCCCGCGACGCTGCACGATGTCGCCAGGGAGGCCGGAGTCTCGCTCGCGACGGCATCGCGGTCCCTGAACGGCAGCGCGCGGAAGGTGAACGAGGCCTACCGGCAGCGCGTGGTCGAAGCGGCCCAGCGACTCGGCTACACCACCAACCTCTTCGCGCAGGCCGTGGCCAAGGGCAGCACCACCACGGTGGCCCTGCTCGTGGCCGACATCGCGGACCCCTACTTCTCCAGCATCGCGGCGGGAGTGATCGATGCGGCGAGCGAGGAGGGGCTCGTGGTGACGATCGCCGTCACGGGCCGCAACGCCCAGCGTGAGCTCGACACGGTGCGGGCCCTGCGTGGGCAGCGTCCCCGCGTCATGATCCTCGCGGGATCCCGGACCACCGGCTCCGCCTTCGAGGAGCACCTGCGGGCCGAGCTCTCCTCCTTCGAGGACACGGGCGGCAAGGTCGCCTTCATCAGCCAGGACGCGGCGCCCTTCGCGACCGTCCTCCTGGACAACCGTGGCGGCGCACGTCACCTCGCCGTCACCCTGGCGGGCCTCGGCTACCGGGACTTCGCCGTCATCGCCGGACCACCCGAGATCAGGACCTCCGAGGAACGCCTGGACGGCTTCACGGCGGGACTGGCGG
>NZ_CP024915.1:2385533-2385606 GCF_002953615.1 Arthrobacter agilis
CCGGCAGGGTCCCGCCGATGACCGAGTACCAGGTGTCGCATCCGGCGGCCAGGCCGGCAGCTGCGCCGGCGTC
>NZ_CP024915.1:2385706-2400086 GCF_002953615.1 Arthrobacter agilis
TCCGGACACGCCGATGCTCACGTGATCGGGGATGACGGCTCTGATGCTCCTGACCCGTTCCCGTGCATGCTCGGGATCCGCGGGTACCGCGGGGATCTTGATCGATGCGATGCCAGGCAGTGCAGCGATCCTCCCGTAGAGCTCCGGGGTGAACGTGAAATGAGTGGTTCCCGGGTTGTCGTACACGATCACGGGCAGTGACGAGTGTGTGGTGACGGCCCGGAAGAGCTCGAACACGTCATCGGGGGTGAGCGGCTGGTAGGTCATCGGCGCCAGCAGCAGGCCGGCTGCGCCGGCGTTCTCCGCGTTGGTTGCGTTGGCCAGGACATGGGAGGTCCGCAGGGCTCCGATACCGACGAAGACCGGCGTGCCAGCAGCGTGCGCGACGGCGAGCTGGGCGACACGGCGCCGTTCATCGGTATCGAGGTACGCGTACGAGCCGGTTGATCCCAGTGCCGTGATCGAGTCGACACGAGCTGCCGCAAGGCGTTCGACCAGGTGGATGAAGGATTCTTCGTGCACGGCGTCGTGGTGAATGGGTGTGAGGGGGAAGGCGCTGAGCCCGGTGAACATGGTGGACTCCCAGGGGGTGAGGAGGGGAAGTGAGGGAAAGCGTGATGATGGACCGGACGCAGGGCGGGTCCTGTGCCGGAGGTGCCTAGCGCGTGGGGCCGAGCTCGGGTGTGCTGTGTGCTGGTTCGGCGTCCGGGGTTCGGCGGCCGCCGCGTTGGGCTGCGGCGCCGGCAAGGACCACCAGGAGGATCCCGGCGAGCTGGATGGGGGAGGGTTGCTGGTGAAGGACGATCAGGCCGAGCAGGAGTCCCATCGCGGGTTCCAGCGACATGAGCGTTCCGAAGGCGGTGGCTGTCATGCGTCGGAGGGCCAGCATCTCCAGCGCGAAGGGCAGTACCGGCAGCAGAACGGCCAGGCCCGCAGCTGCTGCGAGGACGCCGAAGTCCAGGTGACCGACTGCCTGTGGGACCCCGATGACCGCAGCTGTCAGGGCGGCGACGGGGATGGTCAGGGACAGGGCGGAGATGCCCGTGAACCGGTCGCCGATCCGCTGGGTGAGGATGATGTAGATACCCCATCCGATCGCGGCCAGTGCCGCGTACAGGACACCGATCAGGTTCACCTCGCCGTGCCAGGGCTCGGTGAGGAGGGCGACGCCGCACAGGGCGAGTCCTGGCCAGACCAGAGCGCGGGCCGAGTGGGTCCGAAGGGCGGCGACGGTGAGTGGCCCGAGGAACTCGATCGCGACTGCGGTGCCCAGCGGAATGTATTCGAGTGCGGACAGGAACCCGACGGTCACCAGCCCGGTCGTCACCCCGAGCCCGAGGAGCACGGGCACGTCGGGGCGGCGCACCCTGGACAGGGGCGGTCGCGCGATGATCAGGAAGATCACCGCGCCCATGCTCAGCCGGAGCCAGGCCGTACCTGCCGCGCCGACCTGTCCGATGAGATCCACGGACAGCGCGGACCCGAGCTGCACCGACACCATCGCGGTGACCGCCAGCCCCCACGGCGGGACGGACACTCCTGCCCGTGAACCGATCATGATCGACCGTTCTCGCTGGGCAGGCCGTGTGCGCTGCTAGTGCCGGGTGCGCCGGACGTGTCGGCGGTGATCAGGCGGCGGACGATCGAGATCTCGGGTCCAAGCCGCTTCAGGTGGCCGCACAAGTCATCCGCAGCAGTGATCAGGGCCTCATCGGTCAGAGGCGCCAGCGCATCCAGGATGAACAGGGCCGATGTTGTGGAGTCCGTGAGCTGGGTTCGCCGTCCCTGCCGCCAGTTCCAGCGGCGGCACGTCACGCCGGCGTCATCGCTCCACACAACCTCTCCGGGCTCGGGATGCTCGATGACCGTCTCCCCGTTGCTGGCGGTGTCGAAGATCTCGTTCCCGGTCGCGCGGATGAGGGCGGCGGAACCCTGGTACCGGGTGAGGTCCTCGCCGCCGAGGGGGATCCGGTGCAGCACCGAGACCGCGTTGTAGATGTCCGTCAGGCGGTTCACGCGCGGCAGGCCCGAAGGCGTGCGCCGCAGGAGCGCCTCGAGGCTGTTTCGGGTGCGGTTCGGCTTCGCGCCGAAGCCCTGGTATGCCTCTCGCCATGATGCGACCTGAGGGAGGTCCGTGACCTGTCGCTCCGCCAGCCAGGTGCCTGCAACCGCTTCTGCACGGCGCAGCAACGCCTCGCTCCCGGCGTCACCGGGGCCGGGAACCAGCCCGTCGACGGCGATCAGCAGTGCCCGATAGTCGGGGCGCAGCGCGGACACCGCCGTATCGACGCGGGCCGCGTCGAGGAATTCCTGAAGCCGCCGTCGCTCAGTCATGGGTGCCGTCCTTCTGGGTCAACCCGACACCGGGCTCGAAGACGGCCAGCGTGAAGCGTGTCGGGGTCCCGCCGTGGTTCGCATAGCTGTGGTCCACATCGCCGGCGAAGGTCAATGCGTCACCCTCGCCCAGGGCGACGGGCTCGCCGGCCACGGTGACCGTGAGCGATCCCTGCTGCACCTGCAGGACTTCCATCGTTCCTGCCGCGTGGGCCTCGCTGGTGTGCTGTTCCTGCGCTTCGAGCGTCCAGTCCCACAGCTCGAGGACATCCGGTGAGCGGGTGCCCGCAACCAGGACCCCGGAGCCACCGAGGTCACCCGTCCATAAAGCAGCCCCTTCGCCGCTCCGGGTGACCAGCACAGGAGCGCTGTTGGGAGGTGCCACCAACTCCGGCAGCCCCACACCCAGGGCATCGCTGATCTTCAGCAGTGTCCCCACACTCGCATTGGTCGCACCCTGTTCGATGTTGACGATCATTCGGCGGCTCACGCCCGTCGCTTCCGCCAGTTGGTCAAGGGTCAGCCGTCGGTTCAGGCGCTCATCCTTCACGCGCTCGCCAATCGCCTTCGCAAGCAGTGCAGCATCGATCGTCATGAGTGCATCATACTGCACTTGAAGTGCACTCTTCTAAGGAAGCATTGAGAGACTGTCACCAGGATTCGACCATCGGACAGGGCACTGTCACAGGGAGAGCCGGTAGTCCTGCAGTGAGGACCACCGGCTCTCGACTCGTGGCTACTTCTTCGGCTTCTGCACGACGACGGTCTGCTTGGTCGTCTCGGTTGCTCCCTTGCTGTTCTCGAGCACCCCGGTGTACACGTACTTGCCCGGGGCTCTGTTGGTGATGTCCACTGCCGCGCTTTGCGATTGCGAGGTGTTCCAGGCGAGCTTCTGGGTGTGGATCTGCTCACCGTTCTCGTACAGGGTGAAGTTGCTGCCGTTCTCCCCGGCTTCGAGGTTCATGTTCACGGTGTAGTTGCCGTCGTGGGGTCCTTTGTCCTTACCGTGGTCGACGGAGAGCTTAGCCATGCCCGGTGCCGTCGTGGCTTTGTCCTCAGGCTTCGGCGGTACAGCTCCATGCCACATGGCGGGTGTGAGCGGTGTGACGGTCAGGCTCTCCAGTGTTGCGAATCCTCCTTGGGAGAACAGGCCGATCTGGTTGGCGCCGGTGTTCGGGAAGACCTGGTCGGTGACGGTTGTCAGTCCGTCGTCGGCGAAGACTTCGACGGATGCGCGGTCGACGTAGATGCGCATGGCGACCCGCCCGTCCTTCAATGGCACGGGGGCGTCCTCGATGGAGGAGAACGCGGGGTGGAAGCCCTCATTTCCGGAGTTGGTCCGGTCGACGAAGAGCCTGCTGGTCTCGGCGTTGTAGCCGATCTTCGTGGCTTCGGTGCCGTCCCCGAGGACGCTGAGTCCGAAGGACTCGGCGTCGCCCGGGCTGAAGACGGCGTCGACCTGGACGACGTCGCCTGTCACGGGAAGTGTTTCTGTCCCCTCCGCGATCTTTCGGGGGCCCGTGGTGTAGGCGGCGTCGTCTTCGCGCAGGGTGTCGATCTGGTCGACCACTTTCTGCACGAGACGCGGGCCGTCTGCAGTTTCGGTCAGGCTCACTTCGCGGGGGAGTGCCATGGCGCTTCGCCAGGTGCTGGTGGGGATGTCGTTGGCGTAGTCCCAGTTGCTCATCCAGCCGAGCATGATCCTCTTGTTGTCGGGGGCGTTGCTGAAGGAGACGGCTGCGTAGTAGTCCTTGCCCCAGTCGAGCCAGTCGTAGTTCTCAAGGCGGCTTGTGGCCGGTTCGTCGGAGAACATGAACTCGTCGGCGAGAATGTGGCCCCAGCCTCCGCGGTTGTTGTCGACGACCTTGATGCTGGCCTGGCGGCCTTCGAACTCGCTGACGTTCCAGCTCGTCCAGTCGAGGGTTTCGCTGTTGTTGCCGGTCGCGGTGCGGACGACTTCTCCGTCCACGACGAGGTTGACGGAGGTCTCGTCACTGCGGATTTGGGCGGGTTCGTCGCCGAGTACGACGTGGTCGAAGGTGAGGTGGCCCCATCCTCCGGAGGCGTTGTCCACGATCCTCAGTGTGGCCTGCTTGCCCAGGTAGGCGCTGACATCCCAGTTTTCCCAGTTGAGTGATCCGGAGTTCTTTCCGGTGGCGGTATGGACGACTTGCCCATCGATGACCAGTTCGGCCTGCAGGGTTCCGTCGGTGCGTCGTCCGCCGCCGACGAGGAAGCTCAGGTTCGAGTTGTCGATGGTGAACTCGGGCGACGTGAGTGTCCCGACGTTGTTGTCGCCGTTGGGGCCGGCTTCGAAGGTGTTGATGCGGCCGGTGCCGATGGAGTTCTCACCGCCTGCCGTGGATGGATTGCGGGCTGCTTCGAAGTCGCCGTCGATGGACCACCCCTGGTCGGTCAGGGTGCCTTGGGCGTATTCGAAGCCGTTGAAGAGAAGGGTGCCAGGTGCTGGATCGTTCTCGAGCTGGCCGCCGGGTACGTGAGGGTGGTTGCCGCCGCCGACGAGGAAGTTGATGTGGTCCTGGCTGCCGACGGTGAAGGTGGGGGACTCGATGGTCCCGACGGGCCAGTCGCCGTCGTTGAATCCGTTGATCAGCCCTGCCCCGCTGTATCCGGAGACGGTCAGCTGTCCTGGGAGTGCCCCCGGGGCCGGGGTGTCGGACCAGGGGCCGTTCTTCCAGTTGCCGGGTTCGTTGTCGGCGGTCCAGCCGTTGTACGTTCCGTCGTTGAAGCCGGCGAAGGTCGTCCCGTCGGGGATGGAGTCCACTGGTTCGGTGGTGTCGGAGGTGAAGGTGATGCCGTCGAAGTCGCCCACGAAGTACTGTCCGCCGCTTCCTCCTGCGACAGCTCCTGGGTTGAGGTTGACGACCATCACCCATTTGATGTTGTTGGGATCCCCGTCCACCGCAATGGGGAAGAGGTCGGGGCATTCCCAGATACCTGCTGTGGAGTTCGCGGGTCCGAAATCGCTGAGGTGGGTCCAGTCCTTGAGGTTGTCGCTCTTGTAGAGGACGACCTTGTGGTCGGCGGCCTCGACCGTCGTCATCACCCAGTACGACCCGGCGGGACCGTCGTAGCGGAACACCTTCGGATCCCGGAAGTTCGCGGAGTTCCGATCCAGGACCGGATTTCCCTCGTACTTCGTCCAGGTCTGGCCCTCATCAGTGCTGTAGGCGAGGGACTGGGCCTGGCGACCAGCCAGGGTCGGGTGCGCACCCGTGTAGGCACTGGTGTAGACGGCAACGAGTGGCGGATCCTCTGCCGTGCCGAACCCGGATGAATTGGTCTCATCGACCACGATCGAGCCCGAGAAGATGTCTTCGATCGCGACGCCCTCGGTGTTGACGGTCTGGGGGATGGCCAGGGGCTGCTCTTCCCACTGCAGGAGATCCGTGGAGGTGGCGTGTCCCCAGCTCATGTTTCCCCAGGTCGTACCGAAGGGATTGTGCTGGAAGAACAGGTGATATTCGCCCTTGTAGTACACCATCCCGTTGGGATCGTTCATCCAGTTCTTCTCGGGACTGAAGTGGATGAACGGACGGTACTGCTGGGTTGCGGGATCGACAGGTGCTTCTTCGGCCAGGGCTGGGGCGCTGGCGGCAAGGAGCGAGGCCGCCAGAGCGGCAAGCACTCCAGCAGTAAGGGTCTGGCTGCGGGTTCCGGACTTCATGGTCTAGGTACGCCCTTCATTGCGCGTGTCAGCTGGACTGACAACGTTGTCAATTTGTGATCGTGATGCTACGCACTGTCCGGCGGACAATTCAAGAGCGTTTGTCTTCCGCTTCAGCTGCCCGCAGTTGCAGGGGTCGCAGGCACCGGAGCACCGCGGCTTTCGTATGCCTCCGGGCGTTGCAGCAGGGCGCCGTGTATGCGGCAGGTGGCGGCTGCGATGAGCATTGCTTCAGCCAGCGCGGTGTCCATTGCTGCGGATGTCTCGGGCATCCCGTGTCGGGCGAGAGTCGAAAGGACCGAGGACAGGGTTGCGTCACCGGCGCCCATGGTGTCGACGATGCGTCCAGGGAGATCTGCCACGGGTTGGTGGACCTCAGGATGCAGGGCGTGCAGGATCGACGCTCCCTCGGGCCCCGCGGTGGCGAGGACGGTCGGCGCTCCGGCATCGAGGAGGCGCCGGCTGAAAGTATGGAGGTCCTCGTCGGCGAGAAGCCTGGCGTCGTCGTCGCCGACTTTGCTGAGAAGGCTCCGTGTCGCTACAGCTGTGAAGTTGGCCAGGAACAGATCCCTGTCGGCCAGCATCCCTGATCGGGGATTGGGATCGACGACGAGGCGGCGCTCCGGTTGCTCGATCAGTGCGGTGAGGGCGTCGACCTCTCTCTGGTTGTCGAAGGGGAAGCAGCTGACGGCGACGAGCGTCGCCCGTTCCACTGCTGCCCTGTGAACGCCCTGATACACGAGGGTTCGATGCCGGGCGGCCTGGTTGAAGACGTACCGGGGTTCGCCGTTCGTGCGGTCGGATACGGCGCGCGCGGTGCCATGGGGTGCGGGTGTTGCCAGAAGCTCCACGTCGTGATGGTCGAGGAAGTCCTTGATGCGTCGGCCGTCGGCGTCGTCACCGACCATGGCGACGAGGGTCGCGGGGACGCCGAGCAGGGTCAGTCCGACAGCTACGTTCAGTGCTGCCCCGCCGGGAAAGGATTGGGATCCGGATGGTTCGCGCAGTTCGTCGATGAGGGCGTCGCCGATCACGACGACGCTGCGGGTGGTCTGGGCTGTCATTGTGGTTCTTTCTGTCGTGCTCAGCGCTGAGCGGGGGAGATTTCACCACTGCCACGGACGATGAGGGTGGTCGGGATGATGCAGGTGCGCGGCGGTGCCACTTCTCCGTCGAGCCGGCCGATGAGGCGCTGAGCAGCGGTACGGCCGATGTCCTCCGGGTTCTGGGCCACGACGGTGACTCCTGGATCGAGCAGGTCCGAGAGTTGAAAGTCGTCGAAGCCCACAAGGGCTGTGCTTCGGTGTGCCTGGCGGGACCTCAGTGCCCGAATCGCACCGATGGTCACCAGGTTCTGGCTGCTGAAGACCGCCGTGGGTGGCGTGGGGGAGTCCAGCAGGGCGAGCATTGCCTGCGCTGCCGAATGTTCATCATGCAGATTCTCGATGACCGGGATGTCACCGGTCGGCACCCCTGCCCGCCCGAGAGCATCGAAGAAACCGCTGCGCCGCTGCGCCGCCGTGTAGATGTCACTGCGGTCTCCCAGGTAGGCGATGCGTCGATGGCCATGGTCGAGCAAGTGATTGGTAGCCGTCATCGCACCTTCACGGTTGTCACTCACGACGCAGTCCCCGGTGATGCCCGCCGGTTCGCGGTCGACGAAGACGATGGGGGTCCCGTGCCGCATCTCGGAGGCCAGGTATGACTGGTCGCGTGAAATGGTGGTGAGGATGAGGCCATCCACCCGCCGCCGGAGGAAGGCGGCCACCGACGCCTGTTCACGCTCAGGGTCATCGTCCAGGCTGGAGGCGAAAACGGCGATGCCACGCTCCAGCGCCAGATCCTCGATGGCGCGATGCATGGCTCCGGCAAAGGGGTTGTCGACGCTGCTCACCAGCAGGCCCAGGGTGCGCGTGCGTCCGTCTGCCCGCCGCAGGTTCCCGGCCTGTTCGTCGGGGTGGTAGTCCAGTGACCGCGCAGCATCCATCACCTTCGCGATCGTCGCGGCCGAGACGTTCGGTTCCTCGTTGATGACGCGGGAAACCGTCTTGATCCCCACGCCGGCCAGCGCGGCAACGTGGCGCATGGTGGGCCGTGATCGCGGAGACTGGTGGGAACCTGTGCCTGACATCGATGTCACGTTCTAATCTCCATCGTTCCTGAAAGGTTGACTGTGAGCCAGATCATAGTCTATACCTGACATGACATCGTTGTCAGGGAGGAGACCTCCCGCCACTAAAGGAGATTCAAGGATGAATCGCATGACGTCCCATCCATCCCCCTCGTTCCGCCGGCGTATGACGACAGCGGGCTCGATCGTGACACTTTCGCTTCTGGCCCTCACCGCATGCGGTGGGGGAGATTCGTCCTCTCCGTCCGGCGATGGTGGAGCGTCGGGATCGGCTGACGGGCCGATCGGCGTCTCGCTGATCGTCAAGACCACGACCAACCCGTTCTTCGTCGCCATGCAGGAAGGCGCTGAGGCCGCGGCTGACGCCGAGGGCGTGGAGCTCACCGTCGCCGCCGGTGAGGAGGACGGTGACGAGGACACCCAGATCCAGGCCATCGAGAACGCGATCTCCAAGGGCGACGCCGGGATCCTCATCACGCCCAACGGCCCGGCAGTCGAGGACGCGTTGGCCAAGGCCCGGGACGCCGGCCTGTTCGTGATCGCCCTGGACACCCCGCCCTCAGAACCCGAGGCCGCAGACATCACCTTCGCGACCGACAACTTCGTCGCAGGCCAGGAGATCGGCAAGTGGACTGCAGCGAAGCTGGCGGGCGAAAAGGCCACCATCGCCATGATCGATCTGTTCGACGACAAGATCGTCTCCGTCGACTACAACCGTGACCAGGGCTTCCTGGATGGGATGGGTATCGACACTGCCGACGCCGAGAAGAACGGGGACGAGGAGAAGACCGGTTCCTACAGCGGTGGCGAGTACGAGATCGTCGGTAACGAAGCCTCCCAGGGAGCCGAGGACGGCGGCCGCACGGCAGCAGAGACACTGCTGAGCGCCAACCCCGACATCAACGTCGTCTACACCATCAACGAACCAGCCGCCTACGGCGCATACGAAGCCTTCAAGGCAGCCGGCAAGGAAGACGTCATCGTCGTCTCCGTCGACGGCGGGTGCGCAGGAGTCGGCCAGGTCGACGAGGGCATCATCGACGCCACCAGCCAGCAGTACCCCGTCAAGATGGCCGAACTCGGTGTACAGGCAATCGCCGAACTGGTCGAAACCGGCGAAGCACCCAAGCCGACCGACGGCAAGGAATTCTTCGACACGGGCGTCGCCCTGGTCACCAACGAGGCGCAGGACGGCCTCGAATCCATCGACGCCGCTGCAGCCAGCGACATCTGCTGGGGATAAAGCACCCCTCGACATAGCCGGTTCGCGGGTGGACACGCTCCCCGCGGACCGGCTATCAGCAACGACCAACGGAGTTCTTCCATGAACCAGTCAGTAAGAACGGCGCCCTCGTCGGGCAGTCACGACCTCGCCAGCGAGTTCCTCGACCGCACCACACCGCTCACACGCGTCCGCAACACCCTGCACCGCTACCCGGCGCTCAGCCCTGCCATCGTGCTGGTCATCGCCGTCATCGTCTTCGGCCTGCTCAACGAACGCTTCCTCGCCCCGGCCAACCTGTCCCTGATCACCCAGCAGGTCGCCGTCGTCGGCACCCTCGCCATCGCGCAGACCCTCATCATCCTGACCGCCGGCATCGATCTCTCTGTCGGCGCGGTCATGGTCCTGACCTCCATGGTCATAGCGCAGACCACCTCGCAGAACGGGGTCCCCGGCTTCATCGGGCTGCTGCTCGGACTGGTCGTCGGTCTCGCCGCAGGCGCCTTCAACGCCTTCCTCGTCACCAAGTTCCGGCTTCCACCCTTCATCGTGACCCTTGGCACCCTGAACATCTTCATCGCCCTCACCCTGCTGTACTCGGCCGGAGCCACCGTCCGTGGATCCGAGATGCCCGGCGTGCTCACCGCCACCGGAACAACCTTCAGCCTCGCGGGCGTGAACATCACCAACGGCGTCGTCCTCATGCTCCTGCTCTACATCGCCGTCGCCCTCATCCTCGGGAAGACAGCGTGGGGCCGCCACGTCTACGCGGTCGGTGACGACAAGGAAGCGGCACGGCTCGCCGGTATCCGCGTCAACCGGGTCCTTGTCAGCGTCTACCTCGCGGCCGGTGCCATCCTCGCCGTGGGTGCCTGGATCCAGATCGGCCGCAGCAACGCAGCATCGCCCAATGCCGGCGCCGACCTGAACCTCGACTCCATCACCGCCGTCGTCATCGGCGGGACGAGCCTCTTCGGCGGACGCGGCACCGTCTGGGGCACCCTTCTCGGAGCCCTGATCGTCGGCGTGTTCCGCAACGGACTCTCCCTCGCCGGCCTCGACGTCCTCTGGCAGACCTTCGCCGTAGGCGTCCTCATCATCATCGCTGTCTCCGTGGACCAGTGGATCCGAAAGGTACGCAAATGACCGACGCCGTAAGCGCGACCCTCCCATCACCGAGCGGCGACTCCAGCCGGCAGCCCATCCTCGAGGCCCGCAACCTCGTGAAGACCTTCGGCAAGGTTGTCGGCCTCGACGGCGTCTCCCTGGCGCTCTACCCGGGTGAGGTGCTGGCCATCATCGGGGACAACGGGGCCGGAAAGTCGACCCTCATCAAATGCCTGACCGGCGCGGAGGTCCCGGACCAGGGCGAACTCCTCCTCGAAGGCCGACCGGTCAGCTTCAAGCGCCCGCAGGACGCCCGCCAGGCCGGTATCGAGACGGTCTACCAGAACCTCGCCGTGTCGCCCGCACTCGATGTAGCCGCGAACCTGTTCCTCGGACGGGAAGAGCGCCGCAAGGGCATCCTCGGTTCCGTCTTTCGGGTCGTCGACACCAAGGGCATGCGGCAGAAAGCGCGAGCCGAACTCGCCGAACTCGGCATCAGTACCCTGCAGGACGTCACCGTGCCCGTGGAGAACCTGTCGGGCGGTCAGCGCCAGGCCGTTGCGGTGGCCCGCGCTGCAGCTTTCGGATCGAAGGTCGTCGTGCTCGACGAACCGACCGCGGCGCTCGGCGTCCGGGAATCGAAGCAGGTCCTCGAACTGGTGAAGAACCTCCGAACCCGGGGCATCCCGGTCATCCTGATCAGCCACAACATGCCGCACGTCTTCGAGGTCGCGGACCGTATCCACATCCAGCGCCTCGGGAAGTGCGCCACGACCATCACGCCGCAGAGCCACACCATGACCGAAGCGGTCGCCATCATGACCGGAGCACAGACCGCATGACCTCACAGACGCAACCGACCATCGCCCTCTACGCCGAGTTCACCGCGCAGGACGGCAAAGCAGACGAAGTCCAGGCACTCCTGCTCGATCTCACCGCCAAGGTCCGGAACGAACCGGGGAACATCACCTTCGATCCCCACCGCCGGAAGGAGTCACCCAACGACTTCTTCGTCTACGAGATCTACCGCGACCAGCAAGCATTCGACGCACACATCAGGGCCGACTACGGCACGGTGTTCAACGCAGCACTCGCCAACCTGATCGTGGGGGCCGGGTCCGCCCTGACCTTCCTCACACCCCTGTAACAACCGACAGGAAGCCCCGAGGTCCGTGGAACCGGACCTCGGGGCTTCTGTCCTGCCTGAGGAAGGCCTGCAGTAGATACAGAGCTCACCGTCGTCGGGAGTGCGCGACAATTCCTCCGACGATGGATCTGCGGCCCGATCGCTCGGTAGGGCACGGTGCAGGCGTGGCGTGAGCCGATCATCCCGGCTTCCGGGCAGGCGATGTACTCATCACCCCGATCTCATGCGTGGGAGGCCCCCTGCTGTTCGCCTTCGCATTCACCGTCGAGGACGACGCCATCACCCATCTGGCGATCGGGCCGGCCTGATCGACGAGGGCCGGGCGTGTGATCCTGCCGGCCGGAAGAGGAGAACCCCCAGGCACTACGGGACCCGATCAGCCGGACATCCGGATAAGGGCCGTCTTCGCTCATGACACCACCGAGCAGCTCATCTGTCGGGGTGTGACTCGGGACATCACTGCCGGGACGCGCCGCCGACTCGCGGCGGTGACGCTGCTCCATCGAAAAGCCCACGGCGCGGGCTTCGAGGGCGTTGCTTCAAGCCTGTCCCGTACGAGGCGGATGGCGGAGCGCGAAGGAGCTGCCCGTCTTCCGCGGGCAGCTCCTTGCGGCCACAACCTATTTCCTGAAGGCGTCCTTGACGTCCTCGCCGGCGCTCTTCAGGTCGGCCTTGGCCTGGTCGGACTGGCCCTCGGCCTGGAGCCGCTCATTGTCGGTGGCCTTACCGAAGCCCTCCTTGGCCTTGCCGGCGGCCTTCTCGGCTGCATTCCTGATCTTGTCGTCCAGTCCCATGACGTTCTCCTTCGTGTGGTCGTACTTCTCGATGACCGGCCGGCGGGTGCCGACCGGGGCTTGTCAGGCGCTGAGCGCGTCGGCACTGAAGGTGACCGAGGTGTCCTTCTTCGGGTCGGTTCTGATTTCCACCTCGATGGCCAGGGCCGCCGGCTGTTGGCCGAGCGCATCACGTACGTCGCTCGTGACGCGCTGTTCGACGTCAGCGAGAACACTCGGGATGTCCGCGTGGGCGGAAGCCGTGACGCGAACCGTGATGTCCGGTGTCCGCGATGACCCACGGACGACGGTCCGTGCTCCGGTCACGTCGTGGAGCTCGGCGACGCGGTCACTGATGGCCCCTTCGAGGAGGGTGGGTTTCAGGACGGTCAGCCCCCTGCTGTCCGGGTCCTCGATCTTCAGGGTGGATGCGCCATGCTTGCGCGGAATCTGTGCCAGGAGCCAGAGGACGGCGAAGATCCCGACAACGACTCCGGCCCCGATGAGCGCGATCGGGAGTAGCTGGGTTCGAGCGGTCAGCACGAGAACTGGCTGGTCGCTCGCCGGTGCTCGTAGCCCGCCGACGGCGACCCCTTCGAGCAGGCCGAGCCCGATGGAGGTGGCCAGGCCCCCTCCGACGAGGAGGATGATGCCGATGATGGTGAGCCAGACGCGATTGAGGCGCCCTGGGGTGTGTCGCATGATGGGTCCTAGTCCTTGTGAGCGCGGACACTCACCGATGCGCGGGGTGCGTGAGTGAGCTCCAGAGCGTCGATCCGGCGTTGCAGGGTGCGGGTGACGGTTGTCCTCAGATCGCGACGCTCCGATACGTAGGTCGCGACACGGATGTCCGCTTTCCGGTTGGTGACGGTGGCCGTGGCGGCATCGACGCCGTCGATCGACGTCGCGGTGTCGGCCAGGAGGGTCTCGAGCGCCTTGTTCCTGACCGCGGCCTGAGCCGTACCACCGTGCTGGAGGACATGGGCGTCGTACGGGCCCGGTGTCAGGGCGATCACGATCAGGAGCAGCCCGGCCACCGCGGTGAGGATCGCGACGATCAACGTTGCCTGCCCGGACCAGGGCGCTTCTGCTGCCGCCATGGCTGTGTCGACGATGCGGGTGTCCCCGGAGACGGCGGTGGTTCCTGCCCACACGGCTGCCACCGAAGCGCCCAGGAGCAGGGCCGCGCAGATCATCGAGGGCGCGCTTCGCGTCGGGCGCCTGCGGATCGTGGTGCTGCTCATTCCAGCCTCCTGCGTGCTCGGTCGGTCCCTGTGACGAGGGCTTTGATGGTGATATCGACGCGACGCACGTGCAGGCCGGTCATCCGGGCAAGGGCGTCGGTGACGTGCCGGCGGATCTCCGTCGAGCGTGCGGCGATGTTCGCCGGGAACTCGAGTGCGACGTCGAGGACCACGGAGACGGTGGGGCCACTGAGATCGACGGACGCGTGCGGGCGATGCCGGCTGCCGACGCGCTGCCCTAGTCCCAGTACCCCGCCGCCGAACCCGGTGACGAAGGGGAGCTCTGATGCGCTCTGCGCGGCGAGTTTCTCCACGACCTTCTCGGTGAGGGTGAGCGTCCCCCGGGTGGGTGCGGCCGGCGAGGGCCGATGGGGTTCACGGCTCGTGGCAGCCCCTGGGTCGGGGCGAGACCCCACCCTCTCGGGTGTGATGATGGCCATGGGTCAGTTGCCCCGGCTGCGGGAGCCCGAGAGGTCCTGGAGCGTCAGTGTGCCGTCCAGGAAACGCCCGACGACCAGGCCGGCCGCCGCGAAGAGGATGACGGCGAGGAATTCCAGGAATCCCCCGAAGATCGACGCGAAGCCGAGAAGGAGTCCCACGAAGAGACCGATGGTGCTGCGTGACATGACTGTGTCCTAAAAGATGGCGGGATCAGGGCGGGCGCCGGTCCGAAGCTGACGGGAAAGGCTCGGGACCGGCGGTGGGACGAAGGCGTCTACCCCCGCCGATGCCGC
>NZ_CP024915.1:2400186-2405395 GCF_002953615.1 Arthrobacter agilis
CGAACGTGGGGGCCTCGTGCGCGACGACCAGCCGGCCCGTCCGCGTCACCGACTCCGTGACGGTGTCGAAGTCGATCGGCGAGATGGAGCGGAGGTCGATGACCTCGATGCTCCGGCCGTCCTCCTCGGCAGCGGCGGCCGCCGCGAGGGCCACGGGCACCAGCGGCCCGTAGGCGACGACGGTCGCGTCCGTTCCGCGGCGCAGGACCTGGGCGGAGAACGGGTCCGCGGTGGGAGCCGCGGTGTCCACCTCGCCCTTGAGCCAGTAGCGCCGCTTCGGCTCGAAGACGATCACTGGGTCCTCGCAGGTGACAGCCTGCTGGATCATCCAGTAGGCGTCCTGTGCGTTGGACGGCGTGATGATCCGCAGCCCGGCGGTGTGGGCGAAGAGCGCCTCGGGCGACTCGGAGTGGTGCTCGACGCTGCCGATGCCCCCGCCGTAGGGGATCCGGATGACCACGGGCGCGCTGAGCATGCCGTCGCTGCGGGTGCGGAGCTTCGCGAGCTGCGTGGTGATCTGGTTGAAGCCGGGGAAGACGAATCCGTCGAACTGGATCTCGCAGATGGGGCGGTAGCCGCGCAGCGCCAGCCCGATCGCGGTCCCGATGATGCCCGATTCCGCCAGCGGCGAGTCGACGACGCGCAGGGCTCCGAAGTCCTTCTTGAGGCCGTCGGTGACGCGGTACACCCCGCCGAGCTCCCCGATGTCCTCGCCCATGAGCAGGGTCTTCGGGTCGTTCGCGAGCGACGCGCGCAGGCCCTCGTTGATCGCCTTCGCGATGGTCATCGTCGCCATCAGGCGTGCTTCCCTTCATCGGCGAATCCGGCTTCGTACTGCTCGAAGAAGCGCAGCTCCTCCTGGATCAGCGGATGCGGTTCCGCGTACACCGCGGCGAAGCGGTCGGCGAGATCCGGAGCCGTCATGGACAGCACCGCCTCGCGCAGTCCGGCGGCCATGGTGCGGGCCTCGGCGCCGAGGTCCTCGAAGAACGCGTCGTCGGCCATGCCGGTCGAGCGGAGGTGGGCCTCGAGGCGGACCAGGGGGTCCCGGGGCTGCCATTCCTGCTCGTCGTGCGACAACCGGTACTTCGTGGGGTCGTCCGCCGTGGTGTGCGCGCTCATGCGGTAGGTGTACGCCTCGATCAGCACCGGCCCCTTGCCGGACCGCGCGTGCTCGAGCGCCCACCGCGTGACCGCTTCGACGGCGACGACGTCGTTGCCGTCGACCCGGATGCCCGGGAACCCGTAGCCCTCGGCCCGCTGCGCGAGGGGCACCCGGGTCTGGACCGTCGAGGGGACGGAGATGGCCCACTGGTTGTTCTGGCAGAAGAACACCACGGGCGCGTCGAAGGACGCGGCGAACACCATGGATTCGTGGATGTCACCCTCGGAGCTCGCGCCGTCGCCGAAGTAGGCGATCGAGGCCGCGGGCGGGAGGGAGGGGTCGGCCAGCTGGTCGCGCTGCATCCCCATCGCGTAGCCGACGGCGTGCAGGGACTGCGCCGCCAGCACCAGCGTGTAGAGGTGGAAGTTCCGCTCCCGGGGGTCCCAGCCGCCGTTGGTCACGCCCCGGAACAGGCGGAGGATCTCGGCGAGTTCGACGCCGCGGGTGAGGGCGACGCCGTGCTCCCGGTAGGTGGGGAAGGCGTAGTCCTGCGGCTCGAGGGCACGGCCGGAGCCGATCTGTGCGGCTTCCTGGCCCGTGAGCGGCACCCAGAGGGCCAATTGGCCCTGGCGCTGCAGCGCCGTCGACTCCTGGTCGAAGCGCCGGATCAGGAACATGTCGCGGTACAGGGACCGCAGGTGGTCGGGGTCGGATGTCGAGAGGTAGGGGGAGAAGTCGACCGGACGGCCGGTGACCTCTGCGCTCAGTCCTGCCGCCATGGTGCCGTCGGCCGCGAGGACCTGGAGCATGTCGATGCCCGGCTCCCGCCGGCTGTCCGCCTCCGCGGGATGTGCAGCCCGCACGACTTCCTCGACCTCGAACTCCGCTGTCGGCAATCGGTTGCCGTTCATACTGCTCCTTACCCGACGCTGTACATTCCTCAATGAGAATGTATGTAGCAAGTCATACATCGGAGAACATATCTTCCGATGACATACTGACCAAGACTAGTCAGCACGTGCCCTCGGGCCTATTTAAGACGACCTCAACCGGCAGCGGGTCGATGCGTGTAGCCTCTGCACAGTTCCAGGAACCGCGTGTTCGCGGCCTCCTCGCCGATGGACACCCGCACTCCCTCCGAGCCGAAGGCACGCACCGACAATGCCTGCTCGCCGGCCTTCGCGGCGAAATCCTGCGCGTGCTCGCCGAGCGCCAGCCACACGAAATTGCCCTCGGCCTCGGGGATGCTCCACCCCAGCCCGCGGAGCCCGTCGACCACGCGGTCGCGTTCGTCCACGATGGACTGCACGCGCGCCTCGACCTCGTCGATGTGGCGCAGCGAGGTGACGGCGGCGTGCTCGGCGATCTGGGAGACGGCGAACGGGACGGCGCTGACCCTCAGGTGCTCGGTGAGCGCCTGCTGCGAGACGGAGTAGCCGACCCGCAGGCCCGCCAGGCCGTGGGCCTTGGAGAACGTCCGGAGCACGATGACGTTCGGGTGGTCCCGGTAGAGGGCGATCCCGTCGACCGCGTCCGGGCGCCGCACAAACTCCTGGTACGCCTCGTCGATGACGACCACGATGTGCGCGGGGACCTTCCCCAGGAAATCGACCACGCCCTGGCGCGTCAGGATGGGCCCGGTGGGGTTGTTCGGCGTGCACAGCAGGATGACGCGGGTGCGGTCCGTGACGGCGGCAGCCATCGCGTCGAGGTCGTGCGTGCCGTCCGCCCGGACCGGCACCTGGACGCCGGCTGCTCCGGCGAGCCCCACGCTGATGGGATAGGCCTCGAAGGAACGCCAGGCGTACACCACCTCGTCGGGGGCGTCGAAGTCGTTCTGGCCGGCGAAGGTCGCGAGGATCTGGTTGAGGGCGCCCAGGCTGCCCGCCCCGGTCACGATGTCGGTGGCGGGAACGCCCAGATAGCCGGCCAGCTCGGTCCGGAGGGCCGTGGTCAGCGGATCCGGATAGCGGTTGATCGCGGTCTCGGAGGCGATCGCCTCGAGCACGGCGGGCAGGGGCGGCAGCGGGTTCTCGTTCGACGAGAGCTTGAAGCTCTCCATCCCCTCGACGACGACGGGGGGTTTCCCGGCCGCGTAGCGGGGAAGCCGTCCGAGGACGCTCCGGGGATGGACGGCGGCCGGCGCGCGGTCCGCAGCGGACAGGTCATCGGAGGGCGTTGCCGGCAGGTCATCGATCGACGTCATGGAGACAGCCTAGACCGGGTGCCCGCGCCCCGCGCGGGACCTGGGAGGCTTCGCCGGTCCGGGACGCCGGACCGCCGTGAAGGACGTCCGGCCGGCCGTCCCTGCGGCGCCGGCGGTGGCGAGCAGGGCCGCGGCGGGGACCAGGGAGGGTGCGTCGCTCGAATCCACGAACCGCGCCCCCGCCGCGTAGTTCTCCAGTTTGTGCGCCAGGCCGAGGCCCCAGGGTTCGGAGGAACCGTCGTCCCGACGGGTCAGGGCCGGCACCGGATTGCCGAGCGTCACGGTGGTGCGGTGGCGGCCCTCCTCGTTCGCCGTCATGTCGAGCTCGGGCACGGCATCCGCGCGGTGCTCGAGGTGGAGGTACTCGCTGTCGCCGGATGCATGCCATCCCGTGGGAGAGCCCGCCGTCAGGACGAGCTGGACGTCGTAGCGTCGGTCCACCGCCCCCGGGCCGGCCAGGTTCACGGCGTGGAGTCCGCCCTGGCTGTAGCCCGCGATGATCAGGGCATCGCCCGACGCCGCGCCCGCCCGGTCGAGCGCTTCCAGGACGGCCGCCTCGGTGAAGCGGCTGTCCTCTGCCAGGGCTTCCGCGATGCCTCCTTCATCGAAGGGATTGCTGCCGGCGGCACTTTCGGCCGTTCCCACCTGTGTTCCCGGCAGGACGACGACGTACACCGGCCGGTCCTCCGTGCCGGCGCGGAGCACCTCGAACGTCCCGGGTTCCTCGGCCTCGACGGCTGCCATCCGGTCGACGATTCCTTCCACGGTCCCGTCGAAGGGGACGGTGTCGCCGACCGCCCCGGCGCGCAGCGAGATGGGGCCGACCTCCAGCAGGTCCGCGTCGATGGCCGAGCGTGCCGCAGCCCGTGCCGCTGCCCCACTCCCGACCCGGACGGCTTCGAGGGCCGCGACGGCAGCTCGGTCCGCGACGGCATAGGCGGTCAGGCTCGCCCGGAGCCGTTCCTCGGTCGAGGCCAGGGCGCGGCCGTTGTCCATCGCGGCGGTCCACGCCGCGTCGAGGGAGGCGAGCGCGTTCCCGTAGTGGTGGCCCGCCAGGCTTCCGAGAGGCTGGAGGTGCAGGACCGACCGGGGGAGCTCGCTGACATCCCACCGGAGGTAGCCGAGAGCCATGGCCACGTCCCCTGCATCCGTGGCGAGCAACGACAGGATCCGCGCAGCCTCCTCGAGCTCCTCCCACTGGAACCGGATCCCGCCGACACCGCCCCGGACGGTCAGCGGGCCGTCGTTCCCCTCGACGGGACGGAGCGCGCCGGTCACTGCCCCGCCTGATGGCGGAGCATCTCTGCGTCGCGGACCAGCCGCCCGCACTCACGGAGGTCAGCGGCTGCAGACTCGAGCAGGTCGATCGTGCGGGACAGCTCGAGGCAGCGCTCGGACAGGTAGGACCTGAAATTCCTCCCCGCCGGGGATTCCCAGGACAGCAGGCTGACGGCCAGCGCATGCCGACGGATCTCTCCCAGGTCTGCCGCCTGCCGTCGCAGGGCGCCCTCCATCGCGGGAATGTCCGAGCCGGCCGTCACCGGTCCGCCTCGCGTGCCCGCCTCCGGCCGACCGTCCATCGGAGTCCCCTCCCGTCACCGTGCCCCTGCGGTACGCCCAACGCTAGGAGGGCGCCGTGGCGGCATCGGAGCGCCGTTCCGGTATGTGGACAGCGGCGTGAGGACCGCTGCCCGCTCCGTGGAAGAATGGCGCAATGGCTGACTCCGCGCTCTCCCGGGTTGAATTCGCTGCACTGTCCCGAGGGGAGGGGACGTCCCTGACCCTCGGTCCACTCGACGGCCGGTACCGCGAGGCGGTCGCTCCCCTGATCGACTTCCTCTCGGAGGCGGCACTCAACCGCGACCGGGTCCACGTCGAGGTGGAATGGCTGATCCACC
>NZ_CP024915.1:2405495-2405564 GCF_002953615.1 Arthrobacter agilis
CGCGGCGGCGGGCACGGCTGCGGGCGCGGGCGCGGCGGCGGGCACGGCTGCGGGCGCGGCTGCGGGCGC
>NZ_CP024915.1:2405664-2410054 GCF_002953615.1 Arthrobacter agilis
GGGCACGGCTGCGGGCGGCATCGGGGCATGCCGGAGCGGCGACGGGATCTCCGCGCCCGACGGAGCCGATGCGGTGGGGACCTGCGTCGGCCCGTGACCTGCGGTCAGGAGGATGCGGCTCCGCCGCTGCGGGCGCCCGCCCTTCTCGACAGCTGCCCCGTAGCCCACGAGGTTCGGTTCGCGTCGGGCGGGCACGTCGTCCGGCACGTCCGCGGCCACGTCGGCGGGGTCCGACGGTGGCGGGGTCGACCGTGACGCTGAAGGAGCCGTCCGCTCCGACGCCTGCGCGGGCATCGCGCCGTCGGTCTCCGGCACCTCGAAGGAGACGATCGGCGCTCCGACATCGACGACGCTGCCCGCGGCCGCGTGCAGGTGCACGACGACGCCGTCGTACGGTGAGGGCAGCTCGACGACCGCCTTCGCGGTCTCGACGTCGGCGATGATCTGGTTCAGCTCCACCGTGTCACCCACGGTGACGTGCCACTGGACGATCTCCGACTCGGTGAGTCCCTCGCCGAGGTCGGGCAGCCGGAACTCCCGGACCCGGGCGGACGTCGTCCCGCCGGTCGTGGTCCCGGCCGGCCGGGTCGTGGACGGAACGGCCAGGGCCGGGGCGGCAGTGGACGACGCGGTGGTGGATGTCGCGGTCACTGTGCCGCTCCTTCGACATCCAGTCCGCTCAGCGAGTTCGGCCGCCGCATCACGCGGTCCACGCCGTCCAGGATCCGGTCGAGGTCGGGCAGGTGGTGGAACTCGAGCTTGGAGTACGGGTACGGGATGTCGAATCCGGTGACGCGGACGGGGGCGTGCTCGAGGTAGTCGAAGCAGCGCTCCGTGATGCTCGCGGCGATCTCCGCGCCGAGCCCGCCGGACCGGGCGGCCTCGTGCGTGACGACGAGCCGGCCGGTCTTCCGGACGGAGGACTCGACCGTCGCGAAATCGATCGGAGCGAGGGAGCGCAGGTCGATCACCTCGAGGGAGAGGCCGTCGTCGGCCGCCGCGATGGCGGCATCGCGGGCGGTGGGCACGAGCGGCCCGTAGGTCACCAGGGTGACGTCCGTCCCCTCGGTCACCACGCGGGCGGCACCCATGTCCGAGACCGTCGGGTCGATCCCCTCGTCGACCTCGCCCTTGACGTGGTAGCGCCGCTTGGGTTCGAAGTAGAGCACCGGGTCGTCGCTGGCTATCGCCTGCTGGATCATCGTGTAGGCGTCCTGCGGGTTCGAGACGCTCACGACGCGCAGGCCCGAGGTGTGGGTGAAGTAGGCCTCGGGAGACTCCGAGTGGTGCTCCGGGGAACCGATGCCGCCGCCGAAGGGAACCCGGATGGTGATGGGCATCCTCACGGCGCCCTGCGTGCGGTAGTGCAGCTTGGCCACCTGGCAGACGATCTGGTCGAAGGCCGGGTAGATGAAGCCGTCGAACTGGATCTCCACCACCGGGCGGTACCCGCGGTAGGCCATGCCGACGGCCGTGCCCATGATCCCCGCCTCCGCGAGCGGGCTGTCGAGGACGCGGTGCGGCCCGAAGTCCTTCTGCAGGCCGTCGGTGATGCGGAAGACCCCGCCGAGCTTCCCGATGTCCTCACCGATCAGGACCACCTTGGGATCCTCGTCCATGGCGCGGCGCAGGCCGGCGTTGATCGCGCGGCCGAAAGTCATGGTGGACATCAGCGGGGTCCTTCCTGGGGTGCCTGGGCGAAGGAGGCGAGGTAGCGCTCGTAGTGGTCCTGCTGGCGGTCGAGCTCCGCGTTCGGTGCGCTGTACACGTGCCGGAAGACGTCCGACGGCACCGGTTCGGCCATCGATAGGCATCCCTCGCGCAGTTCCGCGGCGACGGCGTCGGCCTTCGCCTTCACGGAGTCGGAGTAGTCGGCCTCGAGCAGCCCGAGCGAGTCGAGCAGGGTGGCGAGTCGGGCCAGTGGGTCACGGGCCGCCCAGTCCTCGAGCTCGTTGGCGTCGCGGTAGCGGGTGGGGTCGTCGGCCGTCGTGTGGGGGCCCATCCGGTAGGTCACGGCCTCGATGAACGTGGGCCCGCCGCCCGAGCGTGCGCGGGCGAGGGCCTCGCGGGTCACGGCGAGGCAGGCGAGCACGTCGTTGCCGTCGACGCGCACTGAGGGGATGCCGAAGCCGGGAGCACGGCGTGCGATCGGCACGTGCGCCTGCAACCCCACCGGCTCGGAGATGGCCCAGTGGTTGTTCTGGCAGAAGAACACCACGGGGGCCTGGTAGCTCGCGGCGAAGACCATGGCCTCGTTGACGTCGCCCTGGCTCGTTGCGCCGTCGCCGAAGTAGGTCACCGCGACGGCGTCGGCGCCGTCGTTGATGATGCCCATCGCGTAGCCGGTGGCGTGGAGGGTCTGCGCCCCGATGATGACCTGCGGCGTGGCCATGTTGATGGTGTACGGGTCCCAGCCGGAGGAGGCGTTGCCGCGCCAGACCCGCAGGATGTCGGCGAGGTCCACGCCGCGGCAGTAGGCCACGGCGTTCTCGCGGTAGCTGGAGAAGACGAAGTCGTCGGAGCGCAGGGCACGGCCGGAACCGATCTGGGCCGCCTCCTGGCCGAGCAGCGGGGGCCAGAGTGCGAGCTCGCCCTGACGCTGCAGCGCGGTGGCCTCGGCGTCGATGCGACGCACCACCACCATGTCCTCGTAGAGCTTCTGCAGGGCGGCGCCGTCGACGTCGGCGACGAGGTCGTCGTAGTGCCCGTGCGGGTGGCGGACCCCGGAGGCGTCGATGAGCTGGACGAGGTCGTCCCCGCCTGCGCGGGCGGGGCCCGGGAAGACCGTCCCGCTCGCCGACCCGGCGTCGTCGCCGCCGGGAATTCCCTGTCCTCGCTGGTCGCCGTCCTGGGTCATTGCACGCAACCTTCACTCGCAGGCACTCCCTCCTGCGGCCGATCGGGCCGCCGGGAAAGAGCTCCGGGCGCCTTTACCCGGAGTAATTGTGACCCTACTCACACCGCACAGGTGGCACAACTGTTTCCTCATCGACTGAGCAGAGTGCACTATTCCGCGGCATAGCGCCGTGTTAGCGTTGCGCACTATGCAACCCCTCGACCTCACCGACACGCGCCTGCTGCAGGCCCTCGCCAGGGACCCGCGGCGCACCGTCGTCGCCCTCGCGCAGAAGCTGGGACTGTCCAGGAACACGGTGCAGGCGAGGATGGCGCAGCTCGAGAAGAAGTCGGTCTTCCTGTCCTTCGAGCGGCGTATCAACACGGTCTCGCTCGGCTACCCGCTGACCGCTTTCATCCATGTCCACGTGCAGCAGCAGAAGCTGGCGGCGATCACTCACAGCATCGCCGCCGTACCCGAGGTCATCGAGGCCTTCGGCCTGACGGGCCAGGCCGACATTCTGGTCCGGGTGGTCGCCGTCGACGCCGAGGACCTCTTCCGCATCAACGGCAAGATCCTCGCATGCGACGGCGTGGAGCGCTGCGACACGTCCCTCGCCATGGGCGAGCTCATCCCGTTCCGGGTCGAGCCTCTGCTCGCGCGCGGCCCGCGGGCGGCGTCCTGACCGACGGTCAGGACGCCGCACCGGTCATCGGCCGCTTCGCGTGTAGGACAGGCCGAATCCGGCCGGGAACAGCGGGGTGGCGGTGTCGTCCGGCACGTCGGGCAGTTGGGCCTCGACCTCGGCCATGGAGGACGGCAGCTCGAACGGCAGGCGACCGCCCGGCTGTCCCTTGCCACACAGCACCTCCAGCAGCACGCGGTCGGAGACACCGTAGTCGGCCAGGACGGCATCCGCATGCGCGAGGACGTCGCCCAGGATCAGGGGCCGCGCCAGGTTCGGCACGGCGATGGTCGGGACACCTGCCGCCGATGCCGCGAGGAGCGCCTGGTAGTCCGCCTCGTCCCCGGTGAACCCCAGGTCCGTGAGGTCCGCTCCCCCGCGCGGATCCGCCAGCCGGACCACGGCGAGATCCGCCTCGGCCGGCGTCGCCACCGGGATGAAGCCCGCATCCCGGGCGGCCGCGGGGTCGATGCCCTGCAGGAAGACCGTCCGGACATCCCGCCGCGACACCGGCAGGATGCCGCCGTCGTTGGCGAGCAGCGTCAGCGATGCTTCCTGCGCGGCGTCGCCCGCCCGCTCCGATCTCGTGCTGCCGACGGTGCGCTCGGCGGCGCGCACATCGACGTAGGGGTCCTCGAAGAGCCCCAGTTCGAACTTCTGCTGGAGGACACGCCGGGCGGCCTCGTCCACGCGGTCCTCGCCGAGCAGCCCCTGGCGTACGGCCTCGATGATGTACTGCGGCTTGTCGCTGCCGCCGATGATGTCCACGCCGGCGTTCACCGCACTCGCGTAGCGCTCGGGGAGCGTGAGGTCCTCGACGCCCCAGGGCATGCCGGCTCCGTGCGCTCCCACGAAGGAGAGCGGCACCC
>NZ_CP024915.1:2410154-2415815 GCF_002953615.1 Arthrobacter agilis
GCCGGTCCGTGCTGCCCGGGACCGAGCCGCTGGGCGAGGAGCAGGAGGCCCGGCTCCGGGCCATCGTCGCGTCCTTCGACGCCGACTCGGTCGCCGAACTCGGCGAGATCGAGGCCGTCACCGTCCACGACGTCAAGGCCGTGGAGTACTTCATCGGGCGGCGGCTCGAAGGGATCGGCATCGGGCACCTGAAGCCCCTCGTCCACTTCGGCTGCACATCCGAGGACATCAACAACCTCTCGTACGCCCTCGGCATCAAGGGCGCGGTCCTCGACATCTGGCTTCCCGCCGCACGGAGCCTCGTCGCGTCCGTCGCGGACCTGGCGCGGACCTCGAGGGACACCCCGATGCTCTCCCGGACGCACGGCCAGCCCGCCACGCCCACCACCCTGGGCAAGGAGATGGCTGTCGTCGCGCACCGGTTGACCCGCCAGCTCGACCGCATCGCCGCGACGGAGTTCCTCGGCAAGATCAACGGTGCCACCGGCACCTACGCGGCGCACTACGCCTCCGTCCCCCAGGCGGACTGGCAGGACGTCTCCCGGTCATTCGTGGAGGGACTCGGACTCGACTGGAACCCCCTGACCACGCAGATCGAGTCCCACGACTGGCAGGCGGAGCTCTACTCGGACGTCGCGCGCTTCAACCGGATCCTGCACAACTTCTGCACCGACGTCTGGAGCTACATCTCCATCGGCTACTTCGCCCAGGTCCCGGTGGCCGGAGCGACGGGCTCCTCGACCATGCCCCACAAGGTCAACCCGATCCGCTTCGAGAACGCCGAAGCCAACCTGGAGATCTCCTCGGCCCTGCTCGACGTCCTGGCGTCGACCCTCGTGACCTCGCGGTGGCAGCGGGACCTCACGGATTCCTCGAGCCAGCGCAACATCGGCGTGGCGCTCGGACACTCCCTGCTCGCCATCTCGAACGTCGCCAAGGGCCTCGCCCGCCTCGATGTGGCCGAGGACGTCCTCGCGGCGGACCTCGACGGGAACTGGGAAGTCCTCGGCGAGGCCGTGCAGATGGTCATGCGGGCAGAGGCGATCGCGGGTGTCCAGGGGCTCGACGATCCGTACGAGCGGCTCAAGGAGCTCACCCGCGGGCACCGGGTGGACGCCGGGCGCATGCGGGAATTCGTCAGCGGCCTCGGACTGAGCGAGGACGCCGAGCAGCGGCTCCTGGGGCTCTCCCCCGCCCTCTACACCGGCATCGCCTCCGACCTCGTGGACCATCTGGGCTGACCGACGCCGGCGCAGGAGCCGGGCAGCAGTTCCGATCCATGCGCCCCACCGGGAAGGCTCCATGCCAAGCACACCAGCACCACTGATCCGGGCCGACCGGACACTGCTCCATGTCATGAGCTTCAACATCCGGTACGACCGCCCCGCGTCCGAGCCGGGCGAGGTGGACTACTGGCCGGACAGGATCGCTCCGCTGCAGGACCTGCTGCGCCGGGAGGTCCCGGCGGTCCTCGGGGTGCAGGAAGCCCTCCACCACCAGCTGGTGGTCATCGAGGCCGCCCTGCCTCCGCACTATCGCCGGATCGGCGTGGGCCGCGAGGGCGGTAGCCGCGGGGAGTACTCGGCGATCTTCTACGACGCCGCGCGGCTGCAGCTCATCGAGTGGGACCAGTTCTGGCTCTCCGACACCCCGCGGCTGATCGGCTCGTGCACGTGGGGAAACGGTGTCACGCGCATCGTCACCTGGGGACGGTTCCATGATCCCGTGGCGGACCGCGAGGTCCTCCTGGTCAACACGCACTTCGACCACGAGTCCGACTCCGCGCGGGTGCGCAGCGCCGCCGCCGTGCTGGACCTCGTGACCTTCTTCCGCCCACGGCTGCCCACCATCGTGATGGGGGACTTCAATTCCGACGCCGGCTCGTCCCCCGCGTACCGGAGCTTCCTCCAGTCCGGTGTCCTGGGCGACGCCTGGGTCCTGGCGGACGAGCACCTCACCCCCGCGTACGGGACGGTCCCGCGCTACGGGCACCCGGTGGAGGGCGGTCGCCGCGTCGACTGGATCCTGACGACGCCCGACGTGCTGGTGCGCCAGGCCGCCGTCAACACGTCGACGCTGGACGGCACGTTCGCCAGCGACCATCTGCCCGTCCAGGCCCTCGTGGACATACCCCGCCGCCGGACGCCGACCGTCTCCTCCACCGCCGCGATCCTCTAGCACGCCGGCACCTCCCACGGCGGCCCGTCGTGTCCTTGACGCCTCCTCCCCGGGAACAGGACGCTGATGGGATGGAGTGGTGGACCGACGTCCTGACCGCCGAGGACTACGAGGTGGGCCGGCAGATCGTGCAGCGCGGGGTCGCGGCGGTGTACCTCGTGGCGTTCCTGTCCGCGGTGGCGCAGTTCCCCGCGCTCCTCGGCGAGAAGGGCCTCCTGCCCGTGCCGGCGTTCCTCGAACGCGCCGGCGGCCGGGCCTGCCCCTCGCTCTTCCACCGGCGCTACTCCGACCGCCTGCTGCTCGCCGTCGCCTGGGCCGGCACCGCCGTCTCGGCCCTGCTCGTGGTCGGACTCCCGCAGGCCGGTCCGCCGTGGGTGCCCCTGGTGGCGTTCCTCGTGATCTGGTGGCTCTACACCTCGATCGTGAACGTGGGCCAGACGTTCTACGGCTTCGGGTGGGAGAGCCTCCTGCTCGAGGCAGGTTTCCTCGTCGCGTTCCTCGGATCGGACGAGGTGGCTCCGCCCTTCCTCGTGCTGCTGATGATCCGCTACCTCGTGTTCCGCCTCGAGTTCGGCGCGGGCATGATCAAGATGCGCGGCGACCGCTCGTGGCGCGACCTCACGGCGCTGTACTACCACCACGAGACCCAGCCCATGCCGAACCCGGCCAGCCGGTTCTTCCACCTCCTGCCGAAGCCGCTGCACCGCATCGAGGTGGCGGGGAACCACGTCACCCAGCTCGCGGTACCGTTCCTCCTCTTCGCCCCGCAGCCCGTCGCGGGATTCGCCGCACTCGTCATGATCCTCACGCAGGGCTGGCTCGTGGTCTCGGGCAACTTCGCCTGGCTCAACACCCTGACCATCATCCTGGCGTTCGCGGCCGTGCCCGATTCCTTCTACGCGGCGGTGATCCCCACCGTCGATCCCGCCGGCTCCTACCAGCCGACCCCGCTCTGGTTCACGATCGTCGTCGTGCTCGCCATGCTCCTGCTCGCCTATCTGAGCCGGCAGGCCCTCGCGAACCTGTTCGCCCGGCACCAGCTCATGAACGCCAGCTTCAACAGGTGGCACCTCGGCAACGCGTACGGGGCGTTCGGGAGCGTCACGAAGGTGCGCTACGAGGTGATCGTGGAGGGGACGGTCGACGAGGTGGGACCGGGGGCACGATGGCTCGAGTACGAGTTCAAGGGCAAGCCCGGGGACCCGTCACGCATGCCACGGCAGTTCGCGCCCTACCACCTGCGCCTGGACTGGATGATGTGGTTCCTCGCCCTCGGCTCGGAGCGCGGCTGGTTCACCCCGTTCCTCGTCAAGCTCCTGCAGGCGGACCCGCTGATCCTGAAGCTGCTGCGCAAGGACCCGTTCGACGGCGCGCGACCCCGCTACGTGCGGGCACGGATCTTCCTCTACCGCTTCTCCACGCGGGCCGAGAAGCGTGCCACGGGTCTGTGGTGGATCCGCGAGCCGCAGGGCGTCCTGGTCCACCCGGCCTCACTGCGCGCCGAGGTCTCCTGAGGCCGGGCGCCACTCGACTCCCCCTCCGCCGAGCAGGAGGAGCCGCTTCTCCTGGGCATCCCAGCGACGTACGGGCCCGGTGGAGAGACGTGCCGGCGGACGGTTCCGCAGGATGCCGAGGGCAGCGGCCAGTTGCTCGGCGGTGAGCCCGTGCGCCAGCGTGATGTGCGGCGTCCATGCGCCCGGCACGGTCGTGGGCACGGCATCGGCGACGCCGTCGAGCACGGACCACACGCGCCGGTGCAGGGCGGCCAGGGCGTCGTCCGCGACGACGTGCCGGGCGAGCACGTACTTCCGCCGGGTGGGGAAGACCAGGAGTCCCGCCGTCGTGAGTCCGAGCGCGTCCCCTTCCGCGACGGCGGCGAGGTCGTCGTCGTACCGGCCGTCGATCCGCGCGGCGGCCGCGAGCGTGATGTGCGGGCTGTTGCTCGACGACGGGTGGCGGGACTGGTTGGGCAGGTCCCCTGCCTCCAGTGCCGCCCAGTCCTCGAGCAGGAAGAGGTCCGACGCCGGGTCCAGCAGGAGTTCGACGCTATCGGCCATGCCGGTCGCTCCCCCCTGCCGGGACCGGCTGCGGATCCCGGAAGGGCACCGCGGTCAGCGCGGCGGTCGCCGGAAGTCGCCGACGCCCTCGGAGCCGTCCACTTCGGTGGCGCCCGTGCGCGGGTTGCGCTGCGGCCGCTGGTAGGCGAGCTCCCCGCCGTTCCGTCCGCCGAAGGGCCGGCCGTGGTCCGCGTACTCCTCCCGGAAGAACGCCAGCGCCCAGTCGCCGAGCCGGATGCGGGCACCCGTCCGGAGGACGGACTCCTCCCTCCCGTTGACGCTCCCCGTGATGGCGCCGTGCGGCACCAGCACGTACTCGTCGTCGTCCGTGTGGCGGATCTCGGCATGCAGGTCGTCGAGGCCGCTCAGATTGAGCATCGCCCCGGCTCCGCTGCCGATGGTGGTGCGCTCCTCGACGAGGGCGAACTCCCGCGGCACCTGTCCGTCCCACGCGTCGGAGTTCTGCACGAAGATCAGTCGTGGCCGGCCGCCGCCGTGCTCGTAGTGCGTCGTCGTGATGGTCCGGCGGATGCGGCGGTTCACGGTCGGGACGAGCGGGAACGGAGTGGACGGCGGAAGGAGCGACGGCGCATCGCTCTTGTCGAGTGCGCGGCGGCCGACGCCGAGCAGGGGCGCAAGGGTCCCCGGGGAACCGAGCCGGATGTGCGGCGAGCGCGTCACGAGCCGCTGGGCCATGGAGGTCCGCACCGCGCCGATGCTGACCAGGAGGCCCTTCGGGCTGCTGACGGACACCGAGAGGCCGCGGGCCGCCAGCTGCTTCGCGGCAGCACGGACCTGCCCGACGCTGGGGAGGTTGGTGCCCCGGAAGGACGCCGGATCGTCGAGGAAGATCTCCACCGCGGTCCCTGCGGCCTTCACGGTGCCGCTCAGCCCTGTTTCCGGCTTGCCGTCCGCGGCCGGTTCCCCGAGCGAGAAATCGATGTCGATGTCGAGCCTGAGTGTGGCCATGTCGCTGGTGACGCGTCAGCCCGCGTAGGGATCTGATCCGCCGGCGGCGTTGTCACTCGTGGTGATGCGCAGGGTGCCGTTGAACTTCCAGGTGGCGCGGGGAGCATCCGGGCCGATGTCGCGCGGGACCTCGATGGTCATGTCCTGCAGCGTGTAGTTGATCGCAGCGCCCCTGCCGGTCAGGTAGGACCACATCTCCTCCGCGAGGTCGGTCCAGTCGCGGATGGTGTGGGATTCGCCGGCGGTCGAGGTGTTCTCAGTCATGTCGATTCCTTCGTGGGTGATTCAACAATGACAGACGTCCTCTAACCCGTCTGACTTAGGTACTGGCCACCTTAGCCGAGGCCCGCGGCTACCGGAACCCGTCCGCGGCGGACGGGTCCCGGTCGGCGGTCACCACTTCGGGTGCACGGTGGCCCGGAAGTGGCGGTCGTAGATGGCGGCGACGGCGGCGCCG
>NZ_CP024915.1:2416076-2420392 GCF_002953615.1 Arthrobacter agilis
CAGGGCCATCGGATCGAAGTCCAGGCGCTCGGCGATCCCCAGGACGCACAGCGTGCCATCCATGGACAGCACACGGAGGTAGGGCGTCAGGTCGTGGGGCGCCGACGCCGTGTCGAGCACGAGGTCGTAGGAGTCGGTCCGCGCAGCCATTGCAGCGGCGTCGGTGGAGAGCACGACGTCATCGGCTCCGAGCGCGTAGGCGGCGTCGGCCTTGGCGGGGGACGTGGTGAAGACGGCGACGTGCGCGCCGAGCGCCTTGGCGAGCTTGACCGCGAGGTGCCCGAGGCCGCCGACGCCCACGACGCCCACGGTGCTGCCCGGCCCCACCTGCCAGCGCCGCAGTGGTTCCCACACCGTGATCCCCGCGCACATGAGCGGGGCGGCGGCCGCGGCATCGAGCCCCGGTGGCACGGAATAGGCGAAGTCCTCGCGGACCACATACTCCCCTGACCACCCGCCCTGCGTCCGGCTGCCGTCGTGCCGGTCGCGACCACCGTAGGTGAGGGTCGGGAAGTCGTGGCAGTAGTTCTCCTGGTGCGCCCGGCAGGCTGCACAGCGACCGCAGGAATCCACGATGTTGCCGACGGCGACGCGGTCACCGACGGCGAAGCGCGTGGCGGCGGAGCCCACGGCCGCCACCCTGCCGGTGAACTCGTGGCCGGGGACGAGCCAGTCCTCACCCTGCGCCGCCGACGCGATCGCGTCGAGGTCGCTGTGGCAGACACCGCAGTAGTCGATCGCCACGCGGATGTCGTCGGAACGCAGGTCCCTCCGCTCGAAGTCCCACGGAGTGACGCCGTCCGACCCCTGGTGCGATGCGAAACCACTGACCTGCCGCATGGGTGCTCCTCCACTTTTCCAACTGCCTGGTTACTTTCGGCCCAGACTACTCCCGTGCGGAAGAAAAAGAAACCAACCGGTTGGAATATGCTGGAGGGATGGGAAACAGCGACGCGACCAAGAAGCGGATCCTCGAGGCGGCCACCGAGGAATTCGCGCACTACGGCATAGCCGGAGCGCGCATCGACCGCATCGCCCGCCTGGCACAGGCCAACAAGGCGCAGCTGTACGCCTACTTCGGCAACAAGGAACAACTGTTCAGCGCGGTGCTGAGCGAGCGACTCCGTGCGATCGTGGACGCCGTCCCCATCGACGGCGAGGACCTGCCCGGCTATGCGGTGCGCCTGTACGACGACTACCTGGCGCATCCCCTCGTCGTGAAGCTCGCCGTCTGGACCCGGCTCGAGCGCGCCCCCTTCGGCGGGCTCGGACCCGAGATCGGCACGCTCGACCAGGCGAAGTTCGCATCGATCGCCGCGGCCCAGGCGAAGGGTCTCGTGGACCCGGGGATCCCACCCGCCGAGCTGTTCTCCCTGGTGATCGCGCTGTCCATGGCGTGGTCGCCGGTGAGCACCACCGTCGCCGCCTCTCCCGACGACGACGAGGAACAGCACGAGCGCCGTCGGCACCTGATCTCGCTCGCCGTCCGACGCCTCATCACGCCCGACGCATAGCGCCCGGGCTTCCGGTTGGAGGTCGCGCGTGGTGATACTGGGTCATGAATGCTCCCTCCCCCGCCGTGGACGCCGCCCTCGGGCAGCCCGACCACCCGCTCGCCCACCGGAAGCGGGGCCGCTTCGAGGAGCTCGTACCCGCCTGGCAGCGGGCGTAGGTGGCCGGCATGGAGACCGCGGCGAATTCCGTCACCCTCCGGTTCCTCGCCTCCCCCACCGACCTAGGACACAGCGGCTCGGTGGACGCCGGCACCGTCCTCGAATGGGTGGACAAGGCCGCCTACGCCGCCGCCGTCGGCTGGGCGAAGACCTACTGCGTCACCGCGTACGTGGGGAACATCCACTTCGCCGACCCGGTGGCGGTCGGCGACCTGGTGGAGGTCGAGGCCACGATCGTCCACACCGGGACGTCCTCGATGCACATCCGCACGGTGGTCTCGTCCGGTTCCGTGTCGGGCGACGACGGCGGGCAGCGCAGCGAGTGCCTCGTGATCTTCGTCGCGGTCGGACCCGACGGCAAGCCCGTGCCCGTCCCCGCCTTCGAGCCCCGCACGGACGCCGAGCGGCTGGACAGCGACCATGCCGTCGCGCGCATCGAGGTACGGAAGGCGATCGTCGAGGAGATGCGCCGCCAGGAGTACACGGAGGCCGGCACCGCGGAGCGCACGGTCCTCCGGTTCCTCGCAGCACCCACCGACGTCAACTGGGGCGGGAAGGTCCACGGCGGTACCGTCATGGACTGGATCGACGAGGCCGCCTACGTCTGCTCCACGCGGTACTGCGGACTGGACACGGTGGCCGTCTTCTCCGGCGGTGTCCGGTTCCTCAAGCCCCTGCGGATCGGCGACGTCGTCGAGGTGGAGGCGCGCCTGGTCTACACCGGGCACAAGGGGATGCACGTCGCGGTCCACGTGCGGTCCGGCAGCCCGAGGTCGCGGGAGATGGCGCTCACCACCACCTGCCTCACGGTCATGGTGGCGCGCGACGACGAGGGCACGGCCGTGCCCGTGCCTGTCTGGGTGCCGCGTTCGGACGAGGACCGCCGGCTGCACGAGCACGCCCGGAGCCTGCTGCTGATCCGCAGTCGGGCGCCCGGGAGCATCCTGCCCACGCACCTGCGGCAGGATCCGGGCGCCGAGCCCGGTGTCAGCCGATCGTCGCGGACCGCGCCGGGACGCTGAGCGTCTTGCCGTAGGCCGTCACGGAGCGCGTGATGGTCGTGGTGTTGACTGCGACGACGCTGCCGCTGGACAGCCGTACCACGGTGACGCCGGAGTACTTCAGCGGTGCGGCGGTGGCGTAGGCGCCCGATGTGACGGCCTTCGTGAGGGCCGTGACCTGTGTGTCGGCCGCGGTGACCGACGCCGTGGTGACCGTCTCGAAGTTCGCGTCGTCGTCCCAGGCGTTGTCCTGGCAGGTGGACTCGGCCTGCGAGAGGGTCACGGTCATCGGGCGGGCGGCCGCGGTGCGGGTCTGGAGCAGGTGCCCGAGCGTCATGCGGTGGTCGAGCGTCCGCCGGGTCTTCCCTGCCGAGACCACGGCCGCCCTCGTCCCGAAGCCGTCGCGCAGGCACGGGGCCGAGCTGCCGATGTCCTTGCCCTGGCCGTACGCGGTCGTGGGCAGTTCGCGCAGCGGCACCGAGTAGTCGTGCTCCACCACCGGCATGCCGGCCGCGGTGATGGCCTGGTACGCCGTGCTCGCCTGCTCGAGGTCGACCAGCGGCAGCGGACGGCCCGTGCCGTTGGCCACCACATGCTCCCGGAGCGCGAAGTCGACGGTGCGCGTGGCGGCCAGTTCCTTGGCGAGGCTCACCTGGTTGCTCCATGCCGGGTAGACGCCGAGGTTCACGGCGACGGGGATGTCGCGGCCCATCGTGCGGGTCAGGGTGGCATCGAACCGTTTGACCGCGGCGATCAGCGCGCGGCCGTAGGCGTCGTCATCGGCCCAGGGGCCCCATTGCCCGACATCGACCATGTCCTGGCCGTGGGAGGGGGACATCGAGGCGTCGTCGAGGAAGAAGCCGTCGAACCGGGCGGGAGCCGCGTTCGTCGTCCCGCGCTGGGCGTCGGTGTTCAGGATCCTGCGCGCCGTGGCCGCGCAGGCGTCGGCGTAGGCCGGCGACAGGTTCGCCACCGTCAGGTACGGGAAGTCCGGGTAGCCGGCGAAGCCGTCCTCGCTCCGTGCCACCTTCGTGTTGGAGGTGGTGACGGCGAACTGGCGGCCCGCCGCCGTCGCGGTGTCCGCGCACGAGTTCTGGAAGACACCGTTCCAGGACTCGAAGTCCCTCATGGCGCCGATGTTCAGGTAGGCGAGGAAGGTGGTTCCCGGGTTGGCGGCCTTCATGTCGGAGAGGGTGCAGTCCCCGGGGGCGTCCGTCGTGGCCATCATGGGATCGACGATCGCCACGGAGACCTTGCCCGTGAGTGCGGCCCCGGGGCAGAGCAGCTGGCCCTGCCGGTAGCCCTGCAGGTACGCGGGCAGCTGCTGCCCGGAACTCGTGGTCAGGCTGCCGGCACTCGCGGGCGTGGCGAGCGAGCAGACGGCGAAGACGGCAGCGAGTGCCGCGGAAACGAAGGTTGCCCCAGCGGCATTCAGTTTCATACCCACATGATGGGCGAGCCGGCGACCGCCGGACAGGCGGAAAGCCCTACTGGACGCAATCCTGAGGAGAACCTGCCGAAACGACCGCCCGTCAGTGCCCGGGGCTGCCCGTCATCGTGCGGGACGCCGGAAGAGGACCCCTCGGTGCGGCTGGAGCACGACCGAGCGTGGCGCGGGCCGGCCCTCGGAGTCGACCCTCTA
>NZ_CP024915.1:2420492-2428878 GCF_002953615.1 Arthrobacter agilis
CCGCCACTACGAGATCGGCGGCGGCACCGGTGGCTACACCGATACGACGAACACCACCGACACCACCAGCGGTGTCGGGCAGCGCGATCGCGATGTCGACATCGACACCACGTCCGGACGCCACTCCGGCGTGACCGATACGGGCACGGACACCTACGCGGGCACCGATCGCGGCACCGGCCGGGACACCGTGGGACATGACACCTCCGGACCCACCACGGACGACGCGATGACCCTCTCCGAGGAGCAGCTGCACGTCGGCACGGAGACCCGCGAAGCCGGCCGCGCCCGTCTGCGCAAGTACGTGGTCACCGAGAACGTCACCCAGACCGTTCCCGTCAGCCACGAAGAAGTCCGCCTGGAGCGCGAGCCCATCACGGACGCCAATCGCGACGACGCCTACAGTGGCCCGGCGATCAGCGAAGAGGAGCACGAAGTGACGCTCCACGCCGAGCGCCCCGTCGTCGAGAAGGAAGCGGTCCCCGTGGAGCGCGTCCGCCTCGACAAGGAGACCGTCACCACCAACGAGACGGTCAGCAGTGACGTCCGCAAGGAAGAGATCGAGGTCGACGGCGCAGACGACACGCGCCGAGGCGACACCCGTCGGGGAGACAACCTCTAAGCGAGCCTCGAGATCCACGAAGGGCCCGGGGCGTGTCTCCGGGCCCTTCGTCGTCCCCGGCACGCCCCTCGCCCCGAACCACCAGGAGCGAAGGGAATCCCCTGGACCACCCGATGATAAGCCTGCTGTCTATTTGGGGTGAAGTTGTCTACAGTAAGTAGTAGGAACAAGCGCATCCACCGCGTACAACCGAGGGGAAGGACACGCAATCGTGCCGGAGTTGAACGATTGGTCGACCAGCCGCCTGCTAACGACCGCGGCCCGCATCGTCGAGCACTCGTGGAACGAGAAGCTCCTGAGCATCGGCATCACGCACGCCGGACTGACCACGCTCGGAGTCCTCGAGCGGGAAGGCACGCTCACGGGCGTGCGTCTGGCCCAGCTCGTCCACGTGCAGGCGCAGACGGTCGGGCGCACCCTCGACCGCCTGGAGAAGCGCGGCCTCGTGACGAGGCTCCGCAACACCGCTGACCGCCGCAGTCAGCGCATCACCATCACATCAGCAGGCATGAAGGCGCTCGAGCGTGCCAAGAACATCGAGCACGAGCTGATGGCCGAGGACGGACTCGCGTCGGAAGACCTGCGCGACCGCCTGAAGACCGTCATCAACGAACTCGGGCCCAAGAAGGACTAGTAGCCCCCGCCGTCCGCCGCCATGTTGTTGAAGCGCGAGTAGTGGCCCTGGAACCCGACGACAAGGGTCTTGGTGGGGCCATTACGATGCTTGGCGACGATGACATCGGCCTCGCCGGCACGCGCTGACTCCTTGTCGTACACATCGTCCCTGTGCAGCAGGATCACCATGTCGGCATCCTGCTCGATCGAACCGGACTCGCGGAGGTCGGACACCTGGGGACGCTTGTCCGTGCGCTGCTCCGAGCCTCGGTTCAGCTGTGACAGTGCCACCACCGGAACATTCAGCTCCTTGGCCAGCAGCTTGAGGGCACGCGAGAATTCCGACACCTCCTGCTGACGGGACTCGACACGCTTGCCCGACGACATCAGCTGCAGGTAGTCCAGCACCACGAGCTTGAGATCGTGCCGCTGCTTCAGGCGGCGGCATTTCGCACGGATCTCCATCAGCGACATGTTCGGGCTGTCGTCGATGAACAACGGTGCATCGTTCATCCGGCCCATCGTGGTCGCGATCTTGCCCCACTGCTCGTCCTTAATCGTTCCCTTGCGGAGGTCCTGGAGCCCGATCGTGGCCTCGGCGGAGAGGAGGCGCATCGCGATCTCGTTGCGCCCCATCTCGAGCGAGAAGAACACCGTGGTCATGTTGTGCTTGATGGCGGCCGAGCGGGCCCAGTCCAGTGCGAAGGTCGACTTACCCATGGCGGGGCGCGCGGCGACAACGATCATTTGACCGCCATGGAGACCCTGGGTCAGCTCGTCGAGTTCGTAGAACCCGGTGGGGACGCCGGTCATGCCCTCTCCGCGATGACCCGCGGACTCGATCTCGTCCACCGTCCCCTCGATGATGTCCTTCAGCGCGACGTAGTCCTCCGCGGTGCGCCGCTCGGCGACCGCGTAGACCTCGGCCTGCGCGGCATTCACGAGGTCGTCCACCTCGCCGTCGTTGGAGTACCCGAGCTGGACGATCTTCGTGCCGGCATCGACGAGACGCCGCAGGACGGCGCGCTCCCGGACGATCTCCGCGTAGAACCCGGCATTGGCCGCCGTCGGGACGGACTGGATCAGCGTGTGGAGATAGGCCGGGCCACCGATGCGCGAGATCTCCCCGCGCTTCGTGAGCTCGTCGGACACCGTCACGGCGTCCGCTGGCTCCCCGCGCCCGTAGAGATCGATGATCGCCTCGTAGATGCTCTCGTGGGCGGGACGGTAGAAGTCCAGCCCCCGGAGCACCTCGACGCAGTCGGCGATGGCGTCCTTGGAAAGCATCATCCCGCCCAGGACGGACTGCTCGGCGACGAGATCCTGGGGAGGGGTACGCGAGAAGTCCGGCGTACGAGTGTCCGATGAAGTATCTGCATGTGCCAGGGACACTGAAGGGCCTTTCTCCTGCTGTCAAAGCGGTGGTCGCCGCAGCGGTCACCGGATGCCCGGGGTGGGTCTGACAGGTCAGGCCTATCACCCGTCACCCTCACTATTGGGAATCACCCGCTACGGTAGCCCTCTCTGCGGAGGGAGCAAAGCGCTATCCCAACAGGGGCTGTGGGTAACGGGACTTAAGCTGTGGATTACGCGGCGCATCTTGTGCACAGGATGGGGAGAACCCTGTGGACAACAATAATTCTCGTCAGCAATAGGGCCTCTGACCTGCGGAAACGTTATCCCCGGCCTGTGGATCTGAGGGAATATCAGGAGGTGCTCCGTCCACAGGGTCGCTGTTGACAAGGTGCCCGACAGCACTTCCCGATGTCCCTCCAAGGGACATATCCCCAGCCGGTCACGGAGGCGTCGGCCGGAATCCGCACCAGCGCGCGCCGGACCGGGCGTCCATGCCGGTAGCCGTACCCAATAGTCCGCTGCCGGTCCCCGGGGAGTAGCCGCCTCGCCGTCCATGAGCCCTTCATGCCGCTGCCGCCATGTCTTGCGTAGGTGCTCGGACAGTCCTTCCAGGGCAGCGGAGGACGGCGCGGAGCGCCCGGGACGGTCGCACTCGCGAGGCAGGCGCGGGGGTGCTCGGGCAGGGCGCCACTGCCTCCAACGACAGGAAGCCCCCGCTTCCGCGGGGGCTTCCTGGTGGATCCGTTTCGCTGGCGCTAGCTTGCGACGACGTCCAGGTCGATCACAGCTGCCACGTCCTCGTGCAGACGGACGTTGGCCTGGTACGAACCGACCGACTTGATGTGAGCCGGGAGTTCGACCTTGCGCTTGTCGATCTTGCCGAGACCGGCGGCCTCGACGGCCTTGGCGACGTCGTCGGCCTTGATCGTGCCGAACAGGCGGCCGGAGCCACCAGCCTTCACGGTCAGGGTGACGGGCTTGGCCGACAGTGCGGCGGCCTGGCGCTGGGCGTCCTCGAGCGATGCGTGCTCGCGGGCGGAACGGGCAGCCTTGATCGACTCGACCTGCTTCTCGCCACCCTTGCTCCACATCAGGGCGAAACCGCGGGGCAGAAGGTAGTTACGTGCGTAACCGTTCTTCACCTCGACGACGTCGCCTGCAGCACCGAGACCGGTGACTTCCTGGGTCAGAATGAGCTTCGACATAGTGTGTGTCCCTTTCCCTAGCCGCGGCCGGCGCCGGAGTACGGCAGGAGAGCGACTTCGCGGGCGTTCTTGATTGCCTGGGCGATCTTGCGCTGCTCCTGCACGGTCACACCGGTGACGCGACGGGCACGGATCTTTCCGCGATCGGAAATGAACTTACGCAGCAGGGCTACGTCCTTGTAGTCGATGACGGTGACGTCAGCGGCCTTCAAGGGGTTGGACTTTGGTTTGGGCTTACGGAGTTCAGCCTTAGCCATCGTGGTGCTCCTTTTTCTGTTGGAGCCCGCAGAACGATTCTGCGGGATGGGAACTGCCAGTCACAGGAGTGACTGCGGCAGGGGTCCCGGGAACGGGACCCTGCTGCCTAGAAGGGAGGCTCGGAGTCGGGGCCGTTGCCCCAGCCCTGCGAATTCCCGCCCGAGGGTGCACCCCAGGGGTCTTCCGCCGGCTGTTGGGCCTGCTGGCCTCCACCCCAGCCCGAACCGGAGTTCGAGCCGCCGGAGTTACCGCCGAAGCCGCCACCGGAGTTACCACCGGAGTTGCCGCCGTTCCCGCCGCCGGAGCGCTGGGTACGGGTGACCTTCGCGGACGCATAGCGCAGGGACGGACCGATCTCGTCCACCTCGAGCTCCATGACGGTGCGCTTTTCGCCTTCTTTGGTGTCGTACGAACGTGACTTGAGTCGGCCCTGGGCAACCACGCGGGTTCCCTTGGTCAGGGTCTCGGCGACGTTCTCCGCGGCTTCACGCCATACCGATGCTCGGAGGAACAGCGTTTCGCCGTCCTTCCAGTCATTGGTCTGGCGATCGAACGTACGAGGAGTGGACGCGATGGTGAAGTTGGCAACCGCCGATCCCGACGGCGTGAACCGGAGCTCGGGATCGTTGGTGAGGTTGCCGATCACCGTGATGACTGTTTCGCCTGCCATGGTGCCTCCTTGAGTTCCTACCCGCCGGAGCGGGATGGATGGATGAGGGATCTGCCGAGACTACTCGGCGGAAACCTTCTGCTCCTCGGGGCGGATGATCTTGGTGCGCATGATCGTCTCGTTGAGGCTCAGCTGGCGGTCGAGCTCGGAAGCCACGGCCGGGGTCGCGGTGAAGTTGACGACGGCATAGATGCCCTCGGTCTTCTTCTGGATCTCGTACGCAAGGCGCCGACGTCCCCAGATATCCACCTTGTCCACGGTGCCGCCGCCGTTGCGGACGACATTCAGGAACTTCTCGAGTGTTGGGTCGATGGAGCGTTCCTCGACGTCGGGGTCGATGATTACCATCAATTCATATGCACGCATGTGTGAACCCACCTCCTCTGGGCTGAACGGTCGCGGTCTTTCCGCAACAGGAGGTTCTTTAGCGTTGATCCGGCCGCCGTCAGCGGTATTTACCGCCGACCGGCTGTGGCACGGACGTATCAATGTTACCGGACGATCCTCCGCGGACGAACACCAGCCCTACAGGCCGCCGCGGAAGAAGGCCGCGGTGGCCTTCGCGAGGTGACCGGGATCCTCGACGCCGCACAGTTCACGCGCCGAGTGCATGGACAGCAGTGGCGTCCCGACGTCGACCGTGCGGATACCGAGGCGTGTCGCTGTGAGGGGACCGATGGTGGAGCCGCACGGCATGACGTTGTTGGAGACGAACTCCTGGTACGGCACACCGCTCGCCCGGCACAGTGCGGCCCAGTAGGCGGCGCCCGGTGCATCCGTGGTGTACCGCTGGTTGGCGTTGATCTTGAGCAGTGGTCCCCGGTTGAGCACGGGCAGGTTCGCGGGATCGTGCCGCTCCGCGTAGTTGGGGTGGACCGCATGGCCGGCGTCCGCCGACACACAGAACGACGACGCGAGGGCACGCAGGCGCTCCTCCGTACCGGCCCCGAGTCCGAGTGAGATGCGCAGGAGGACGTCCTCGAGGAAAGGACCGCTGGCGCCCGAGCGGGAGCCGCTGCCCACCTCCTCGTGGTCGAAGGCCGCCAGGACCGCGATGGGCCCGTCGGAAGGACCACCGGCAGCGTCGATCAGCGCCGTGAGCCCGGCATGCACGGACGAGAGGTTGTCGAGTCGCCCGGACGCGAGGAATTCCCCCTGCGCGCCGAAGACACGCGGTTCCTGGGTGTCGGCGACGACGACGTCGAAGCCGCCGATGTCGTGCGGATCGATGCCCGCCCGGGCGGCGAGCAGTCCGAGGAGGTCGGCCTCCGCCGGGTCGCCGAGGCCCCACACGGGGTTCATGTGCCGCTGCTTGTCGAGCGCCAGCCCGTCATTGACGGCTCGATCCAGATGGATCGCGAGTTGCGCGAACCGCAGCAACGGCCCGGTGGACACCAGGTGCTCGCTACCGTCGTGCAGCGTCAGGCGGCCCGCGAGCGCGAGTTCCCGATCGAGCCACGAGTTCAGCAGCGGGCCTCCGTAGACCTCGACCCCGGCCTGCAGCCAACCGTGTCTTCCCGTGGTGGGCTTCGGCTTGAGTTTGAACGACGGCGAATCGGTGTGGGCGCCGAGGATGGAGAACGGCGTCGTGGGGCTGGCGTCGTCGGGGACGGACCATGCGATCAGCGCGCCGTCCCGGATGACGTAGAAGCGACCTGCACCGCCCTCCCAGGCGTCCTGCTCCGTCTGCCGGCGGAATCCTGCGGCGGCGAGCCGTTGGCCGGCCTCTGCCACGGCGTGGAAGCTCGACGGGGACGCCGCCACATAGGCGCCGAGGTCCTGGATGTGCTCTGGAGTGCTCATCCTCCGATTCAATCAGACCCTGGTCGCAGCACCCCGGCGGATCGCTGCGCCGGGCGATGCCCGTGGCCTGTCGGCCACCGCCCGTTCCTGCAGTGATCGCGCGGTACCACGTAGGAAACGGGACGGGGAACGAGTATCAGAGGGGAAGGTCGGGTACTGGATACCGTGTCTCCGCGCAACCGATCTCCGTAGATTCTGGACGTCACCCCCACGTTCCCTTCAGGTCTCCAGGAGTAGCCTTGCGCGATATCAACGCGACATCAGTCCTCATCCGCCGCGTTGCGAGCGCCGTCATCCTGCCGGGAGTCCTGACCAGCATGCTGGTCCTCGCCCCGCAGGCGTCGGCCGAGTCCGCCCCTGTAGCGGGCATCTGCAACGGTGTGACCAACCAGCTCGCACACCGCGGGAACGCGCAGCCGAATCTGCTCAAGGCCGCGGCGAAGCAGAACGCGGAGCGGATCGCGACGCTGACCGCCGAGCGGACCGCGCTTGTCACCACGCAGAACTCCCTGACCGCGCAGGTGACGACAGCCGAGACCGAGATCGCCGCACTGGACGCGCGGTACGCCACACTGGTCGGGCAGATCGACTCGGTGACGATGTCGCTGACCAGGCTGGAGGCGGACAAGACGACGATGACGGCGGCGATCGCGGCAGCGAACACCGAGCTGACGGCGCTGCAGGGGCAGAAGACGGCGCTGGTGGACCAGGTCACGCCGCTGCAGGCGCAGCTCACCGCTGCACGGACCGAGCTCGCCGGCCTCGACACGAGCAGGACCCGGGCTCTCGCCGACAAGGCGGCCCAGGAGGCCGACCTGGCCGCTGCCAGGGCCCGCCTGGACGGCGCGACCGCCGCGGCGACGACGGCGCAGACCACGGTCGACGGCCAGGTCGCCGCGATCGAGAAGGGCACCGAGGAGCTGGCCGTTCTGGTCGCCCGGGGCGACGCGGCGCAGGCGCTGGTGGATGCGGCGGAGAAGAAGCTGGCGGATGCGCGGCTCGCACTGCCGGTGCTGGAGACCGCGGCCAGGACTGCTGACACCGATGCCGCCGGGGCGACCGCCACGGTGGTCAGGTCCGAGGAGAACCTGCGCCTGGCCGAGCAGAGCGTCACGACGCTCACCCAGCAGATCGGCACCATCGAGGCCGGCCTCCCGGTGCTGCAGGCGGAGATCGCGGGTCTGCAGGGTGACATCACCACCAGGACCGCGGAGATCTCCGCGAAGCAGAAGGAGATTGCCGCCGCCTCCGCGACGCCCGTCGCCGACGCCGCCGCGCTGCGGACGCAGCTCGCCACCCTCGAGGCCGAGCTCGCAGCGATCAAGGGCAACGCGGACAAGAAGAAGCAGGAGCTGAACGCCGCGATCACCGCCAAGAAGACGGAGATCGCCGCCGCGGAGCTGGCCGCCGCGAACAAGACCGCGCTGATCACCGCCCTGAACGGTGACCTGACCACGCTGCAGGGTCAGCTCGCGACGCTGAACTCGTCGCTGTCGGCGAAGCAGCAGGAGAGCAGCAATCTCCAGCAGCAGCTGCCCGGCCTGCAGACCAGCCTGGCCGGGGCCAACGGGCAGGTCACCTCGGCCGCCGACTCGCTGGCCGACGCCAACGCCGCCCGGGCCGCGGCGAACACCGCCCTGACCGACGCCGACGCTGCCGTCACCGCGAAGAAGACGGAGCTCGCGGCTCTGGAGGCCGCGCTTCCGGGCCTGACCGGGGACGTGACCACGGCGAAGGCAGAGATCGTGCAGAAGCAGGCTGAGCTCGAGGCCCTCGAGGACGCTCTCCCCGGCCTGCAGGCAACCCTCACCGCAGCCGACTCCGCGGTGACCAAGGAGACTCCACCTGGATGGACCC
>NZ_CP024915.1:2428978-2435012 GCF_002953615.1 Arthrobacter agilis
GCCGTAGATCTGGCTGAACAGCAGCACGAACATGATGGGCTGCAGGACGGCGAAGATCAGCATGTCCGGCGAGCGCTTCAGTTTGGTCAGGTTGCGCTTGGTCACGGTCCACCCGTCGGAGAACCACATCGCCAGTTCGGAGGGCTGGTCCGGAACGGACCCTCCCGGGACGCGCGAGCGTTGGTTCTCGGGCTGGCGGCCCTCGGGTGCTAGGACACTCATGCTGCCGGCTCCTTCTGTGCTGCTGCTTCGTCGTTGTCCTCGGCCCGTCGGCCCGTGAGCTTCAGGAAGACATCGTCGAGGCTGGGACGCCGCATGCCGGCGTCGTGCAGTTCGATCCCGGCCTCGCCGAGCTCGGACAGGATGTACTGGAGGGCACGGGGTCCCTCGTCGACGGCCACCTCGATGCTGCGGCCGTCATCACCGATGGCGGGGTGGCCGGAGCCGTGGCGCCCGAGGATCTCCCTCGCCGCACCCGCGTGGGCGGCGTCGACCAGCGAGACGACCACGCGGTGTCCTCCGATCTGTGCCTTCAACTGGTCCGCCGTGCCCTCGGCGATGGCCTTGCCGCCGTCGATCACCGCGATGTCGTCCGACAGCTGGTCCGCCTCTTCGAGGTACTGCGTGGTGAGCAGCAGCGTGGTGCCGTCCTTCACGAGGTCCTTGATGATGCCCCAGAGCGACAGGCGGCTCCTCGGGTCCAGCCCGGTGGTGGGCTCGTCCAGGAACAGGATCTTCGGATTGATGACCAGCGCCCCGGCGAGATCGATCCGGCGCCTCATGCCGCCGGAGAACCCCTTGACCGGGCGGTTGCCGGCCTCCGTCAATTCGAACTGGTCGATGAGTTCCTGCGCCCGGCGCCTGGCCGTCACCGCGCCGAGGTGGTAGAGCCTGCCCACCATCTCGAGGTTCTCGAAGCCGGTCAGGTTCTCGTCGACGGCCGAGTACTGGCCGGAGACGCCGATGATGCGGCGGGCCGCCTTCGGATCCTGCATGACGTCGATGCCGTCGATGTGGGCCGTGCCGGCTGTGGGTTGGATGAGAGTGGTCAGGATCTTGACCACCGTCGTCTTGCCTGCACCGTTGGGGCCCAGCAGGGCCTTGACTGTTCCCTGGGGAACGGAGAGATTCATGCCGTCGAGCGCGTGGACGGGCCCGCTCTTCGACGAATAGGTCTTCTTCAGACCGTCTGCTTCGATGATCGCCATGCAGGAAAGGGTAGAGCCGGCGGCGTGACTCTCCTAGGGGCTTCGGTCAGAACCTGTCCGCAAGGGTTCCTTCGTCTCCACCGGACGTTCCCGGGCGGTGGGCGCGACGATGAAGGAGGCGAGGACCGCGATCCCGACGGCCAGGAGCGCGGTGCGGATGCCCACGACGTCGCCGAGGAAACCGAGAAGGGGCGGACCGGCGAGGAAGGCCGTGTACCCGATGGTCGACACGACCGCGACACGGGCGGCCGCGCGCTCGGGTTCGTCCGCTGCCGCGGACATGCCCATCGGGAATCCGAGCGCGGCTCCCGCGCCCCAGAGGACCGCTCCGACGGCGGCGAGCGGCACGTTCGGCGCGACGACGAAAAGCACGAGCCCGACGAGGGAGGAACCGAGGCTGGCCTGCAGCACCCGTACCCGGCCGAAGCGGTCGATGAGGCCGCCGCCCACGAAACGCAGCGCCGTCATCGCGGCGACGAAGACCGCGAACATGATGGCGCCGGTGCTCTCCGTGGTTCCCAGCCCGTCGACACTGGCCTTCGCCACCCAGTCGTTCGCAGCTCCCTCGGTCAGGGCGGCACCCAGCACGACGAGTCCGATCAGCAGGGTGCGTGCCTCGCCCCACGCTCCGAGGCCCTTGCCCCGACCATCCGTCGCCTCGTCCGCCCCATCGACCGGCTGCGCGGGGGTCTCCGGCAGGAAGCGGCGCGGCATCCAGAGCGAGACGGCGAGGCTGAGGACGGCGACGGCGACGAGGTGCGCCGACAGGTCCACGTCCAGCGCCGAGAGCCCTGCCCCGACCAGTGCCCCCACGAACGCTCCCCCGCTGAAGGCGGCATGGAAGCGCGGCATGATGGTCCTCCCGACCCGGCGCTCGACGTCGGCTCCCTCGATGTTCTGCCCCACGTCCCACAGGGCCACTCCGCTGCCGAAGAGGAACAGCCCGACGGCGACGACGGGCACGGACACCGCGGCGAGGCCGAGGGCGACGCCGACGGCGCCCAGTGCCGCGGCGGTTCCGCCCAGGCGGACGGTGTTGGCCGTGCCGAAGCGGGCGGCGACGATTCCTGCCAGGGGAAGCGACAGCACCGACCCGATGGCGCCCACGAGGAGGAGGGTGCCCATCTGGCCCGAACCGAGGCCGAGCGTGCCCGAGGCCGAGGGGATGCGGGCGGCCCAGCTGGCGAAGACGAGACCGTTGAGTCCGAAGATGGCATAGGAGGCGAACATGGCTGAGCGGACGACGGGGTTCACCCTGCAACCGTAGGCGGGCGGCGGCGGAAGCCACAATCGCGGCTCCCGCGACCCCGCTGCACTAGTCCAGGTCCACCGCGAGGGTCTCGCCCGTCACGGTCACGGTCGCGCTGATGTGGAGCCGCTGCGGGTCCTCCTCGCGTTCCCAGCGTGCCGGCTTCCGGGGGTCGAACTCGGCGTTGCGCTCGTAGGAGAACGTCGCCTGGGCGTCGTCGGACAGGAGCCGGTACACGCCCGGTTCATAGGACTCCTGGAGGGTGAAGGTGGGCTCCTTGTCCAGCGTCCAGCGCGGATCACGGACGTCCTGCGGATCACCGAACAGGAAGGACGCGTTCGGGCAGTTGCTCGGCGAGGCCTCGGTGGAGGCGATGCATCGGTCCAGTGCGGCCGTGGCCGCGGCGGCGGCTTCGGCCTGCACCGCGGGGGTGGGCTCCGGCTCGAAGAGCACCCCGCCGGGCGCCGATGCAGGATCCGCCGTGACCGTGACGGTCTGCTCCGCGCCGTAGGACAGGTAGGTGGTGGGCGACGGCGGGGAGACGACGTACTGCCCGGGCAGTGCCGGGAGGGAGACCGACCGCAGGCCCGCATACCTGTCGGTGTCCCCGGCCGGCAGGGTCACCTCGGCACCGTTGACGGTGACCGACTGCAGGTCCTCCGGGACCACGATGCCGACCTCCGTGACCGGCATCGGACCGTCCAGCCGCCACAGGTCGAAGAGGACACCCGTGGATCCGGTCCGGGTCAGGGTGAAGTCGATGGTGCTGCTGATTCCCTCCTGCATCACCTCGGTGGTCACCGTCGCACTGCCGTCGGTGATCGCGACGTCGAGCACCTCGTAGGCGTCGGGTCGACCGGCTGCCGCTCCGTAGACGGCATCGGACAGCAGGGCGTCCTGTCCACCGGGGACGCCGGTCCCGAGGAGCCCGCGGGAGGCCCCCGCATCCCCTGCGACGAGGGTGTCGAGGTAGGCCTCGACCGGTTTGTCAGGTCCGAAGACCGACTGGTTGACCAGGTGGACCGTGACCACCCCCGCGACGAGTGCGGTCGCGACGGCGGCGCCGGCCACGACGGTCCTCGTGGCCCGACGGCTCTTCGGGAGAGGACGTGGAGTGTCCTCCGCGGCGGTGGCAGTGCTCCCGGAGGGGATGCCGGCGGCGTGCCGCGGCGTACCGATCCTCCTGGTGCCCGGGTCCGGCGGAGCGGCACGGGTGTGCCGGCCCGCAGGGCGCTGCCGGGAGCCCTGCGGAGGTGGCGCCCCGCCGTCGTCCTGCGTCCCGACCGGATCCATCGACTCCGCCTCGGTATCCGTGCCTGTCCCGTTCGCCATGCTCTCCCCGTGTATGGACCGTCCGGCGTCCCTCCGCCGTCGTCCACCCTACCGAGGATGGCACCCGCCGCCCGCGAAGGACAGCGCGTGGTCGGAGCTGTCCGGATTCATCCACCGCCTGTGGACAAACCTGTGGAATAGCTGTGGAGGAGAGGTGGGATCAGCGCGCCCGGACGACCCTGCTCTCGTCCCAGACAGGTTCCTTGGTCTCGTACACCTTGCCGTCCGAGCCGAAGACGAGGAACCGGTCGAAGCTGCGGGCGAACCAGCGGTCGTGCGTCACGGCCATCACGGTCCCCTCGAACGCGTCGATGGCCCGCTCGAGGGCCTCCGCCGAATGGAGGTCGAGGTTGTCCGTCGGCTCGTCGAGCAGCAGCAGCGTGGCGCCGGACAGCTCCAGCAGCAGGATCTGCAGGCGCGCCTGCTGACCGCCGGACAGGGAATCGTAGGGTTGTTCCGCCTGGGCCGCCAGACCGTAGCGGTCGAGCACGGCGGACGCCGCCTCGCGGCCCAGGCCGGACCGGTGCTCGTCGCCGCGGTGCAGGATGTCGATGAGCGTGCGTCCGAGGAGGTCGGGGCGCGAGTGCGTCTGTGCGAAGAAGCCGGGCCGGATGCGCGCGCCGAGCTTCACGGAGCCCTCGTGGGGAACCGAAGCGATGTCGACGTCGGACACCGGCAGGTGCTCCTTGTCCGGGTCGGTGCCGCCGGCGGCGAGCAGCCTCAGGAAGTGTGACTTGCCGGAACCGTTGGAGCCCAGCACACCCACCCGGTCGCCGAACCAGATCTCCGTGCTGAAGGGCTTCATCAGTCCCGTCAGCTCGAGCTTCTGGGCCACGACGGCCCGCTTGGCCGTGCGGCCGCCCTGCAGGCGCATGGAGACGTTCTGCTCGAGGGGGATGGCCTCCGGCGGCCCGGCCTCGAGGAACTTCGCGAGGCGGGTCTGCGCCGCGTGGTAGCGGTTGGCCATGTCGGAGCGGAATGCCGCCTTGTTCTTGTACATGTTGACGAGTTCCTTGAGCTTGAGGTGCTCCTCGTCCCAGCGCTTGCGCAGCTCCTCGAACCGCGCGTTCCGGTCCTCCCGCGCCTTCAGGTAGGTCTCGAAACCACCGCCGTGGGTCCAGGACGACGCGCCCAGGGCCCCGGGCTCGAGCGTCACGATACGTGTCGCGGCGTTGGCCAGCAGCTCACGGTCGTGGCTGACGAACAGCACGGATTTCTTCGACTCGCGCAGCTTCGCCTCGAGCCAGCGCTTGCCCGGCACGTCGAGGTAGTTGTCGGGCTCGTCGAGGAGCAGGAGGTCGTCGGGGCCCGAGAAGAGCGCCTCGAGGACCAGCCGTTTCTGCTCGCCACCGGAGAGCGACGACGCCGCGCGGTACTGCGCACGGTCGAAGGGGACGCCGAGGGCGGCCATGGTGACCTCGTCCCACGTGGTCTCCAGCTCGTATCCACCGGCGTCGCCCCAGTCCGCGATGGCCTGCGCGTACTTCATCTGCGTGGGCTCGTCGTCGGCTTCCATCATGGCGAGTTCCGCCGCGTCGATCCTCGCGGCTGCCGCGGCCAGCACCGGCGGCGCGGCCGAGACGAGCAGATCACGGACCGTCGTGTCGTCACGCACCTGCCCGACGAACTGCCGCATGATCCCCATGGCCCCCGAGCGGCTCACCGATCCCTCGTCGGGTGCGAGATCACCGGAGATGATGCGCAGCAGGGTGGTCTTCCCGGTCCCGTTCGGTCCGATCAGGGCCGTCTTGTGGCCGTCACCGACCTTGAAGGCCACTCCGTTGAGCAGTTGCCTGCCGTCGGAGAGGAAGTAGTCGATGCCGGAAACGTCGAGATGAGCCACGTCTCCAGTGTTTCACGGACCGGGCGGGCACCCGTCGGCTCAGCCCCGCTGGTCGCCCGGGATCATCCGGTATCCCACGCCCCGCACGGTCCGGATGAACCGGGGATTGCTCGTGTCCTCGCCGAGCTTCTTCCGGAGGTTGCGGATGTGCACCTCGACGAGGTGGTGATCCTGGCTCCAGCCGTCACCCCACACCCGGTTCAGCAGCGCTTCGCGTGTCCAGACCCGCTGGGATCCGGTGAGGAGCGTCTCGAGCAGGTCGAATTCGATCCGTGTGAGCGCGAGTTCCCTGCCGGCAAGGGTGACGACGCGCCCCTCGGCATCCATCGTCAGGTCGCCGTGTCGGAGCAGTTCGTTGCCCTCCACCGGCGGTTCCGGGACGGCCCCGGTACCCGTGCGGGG
>NZ_CP024915.1:2435270-2440818 GCF_002953615.1 Arthrobacter agilis
CACGGCGCCCGCCGGGGCGTCGGTGACCTTCCGGCTCGAGAGCGCCGGACAGGCCGCGGAGGGCATCGCGCCGAGTATCGCCAGTGCACGGGCCCTCTCCGCGTCCCTGACTCCCGCAGCCCAGGAGCGCAAGGCGTTCGGCGTCCCCGTGGACAGCCCTGTCGTCGCTTCCCCCTTCGGATACCGCGTCAACCCCCTGGGCGGATACGGACCCGAACTGCACACCGGCCTCGACTACGCGAGCGGGTGCGGGACCCCGGTCATGGCCGCCGATGCCGGCACCGTCGTCGACTCCGGCGAGCATGCCTATGGCGGCGGCCTGCGCATCGTGATCGACCACGGTGACGGCCTGAAGACCACCTACAACCACCTGAGCGTGCTCGAGGTGCCCGCCGGCACGACCGTGGCGCGCGGCGACCTCCTCGGAGCCGTCGGCACCACGGGCAACTCCACCGGGTGCCACCTCCACTTCGAGGTCCTGGTCAATGACGAGAAGGTCGACCCGCAACCCTGGCTGTGACCGACGGCCGACCTCCAGCGTCTGCAGACGGACAGGCGGACGGGCCGCCGGACGGGTAGACAGGCCGATGGACCGGGCCTGCCCGCAACCCTAGGGCAGCGGATCGCTGACGATCGCGGGATCCTTGTAGCCCAGGGGCATCCGGAGGCGGAGCGAATTGGGCTTCATCTCGAAGGCCATGTGCGTCGCCTTCCCGAGGGGGTCGCCGTCGAGCTGCACCTCGAGGGGCTCGCGCAGCGTGACCTCGGCGGTCCGGCACTGGAAGTACTCGAGCGAGGGGTCCTTGCTCCTGCCCTTCCCACGCGCGAAGAGCTTGCCCGCGACCGCCAGCCAGCCCAGCTTGCCCTTCGGCGCCACGGTCATGAGGTCCATCAGCCCGTCGTCGATCTTGGCGCCGGGGAAGATCTCCAGGCCCCCCATGATCTTTCCGCAGTTGCCGCCCATCACGCTGCGCAGGCGGCGCTCGAAGGGCCTGCCACCGTCCACGGAGATGGTGGTCCGCGCCGGCCGGCCCGGGAGGTTCCTGATCCCGGCATCCACGTAGGCGAGCCAGCCCACCTTGTCCTTCAGGTCGTCCCTGGTGTCGGACATGATCGCGGCGTCGTAGCCGATGCCTGCCATGACCAGGAACACGTGGGCGTCCTGCGCACGATCCACGGTCACGTGCACGACGTCGATGGACCGCTCGGTCCCGCGGAACGCGGCCTCGACGGCGGCATCCGGATCGTCGACGGCGATGTCGAGGTTGCGGGCCAGGAGGTTGCCCGTGCCCAGCGGAACGAGGGCCATCATGGTCCCGCTGCCGGCGAGCTCCTCGGCGACGCACCGGACGGTACCGTCGCCACCGGCCGCGATCACGAGGTCCACCCCGGCCTCGAGGGCCTCGCGGGCCTGCCCGTGCCCGGGGTCGTCCGCCGTGGTCTCGATCACGAGGGGCGCGTCCCAGCCGTCCTCGGCGGAGATGCGCTCCACCGCTCCCTGCACGTCGGACGTGGTGGCCTTGATGGGATTGATGATGAGCGCGGCGCGACGGCGACCCGATCCGGCATCCGCAGCCACGTCGGTGGTCGCTTCGATTGTTGCGTCGGTGGGCATGATGTCCTTCGTGCGGGAGTCAACGGGCGGGTCCGTCGAGCTTATCCCGACGGACCCGGGTGCCGAGGGTAATCTTTGACGGTGAACTTCTCCCAGCGGTACGTGGCACTCGGCGACTCCTTCACCGAAGGGGTGGGTGACTGGGATCCGGCGTCGCCCAACGGCGTCCGTGGCTGGGCGGACCGCGTCGCGGAGCAGCTCGTCCTCGCCGACAGGTCCTGGGGGTACGCGAACCTCGCCATCCGCGGCAAGAAGATGCGCCAGATCCTCGACGAGCAGATCGACGGCGCCCTGGCTCTCGAGCCGACGCTCGTCACCCTCTATGCGGGCGCCAATGACATCCTGCGGCCACGGGTCGACATCGACCGGCTCATGGGCCACTACGACGAAGGGATCGGCCGGCTTCGCGAGGCCGGTGCGGCCGTCGTGCTGTTCACCGGATTCGATGCCTCGGGGTCCGCTGTCTTCGGCACGACCCGGGGACGCACCGCCGTCTACAACGAGTGGGTGCGTGAGATCGCCGACACGCGGGGCGCGACGGTCGTCGACTACTGGCGCCTGCGCGAGTTCCAGGACTGGAGCTACTGGGACGTCGACCGCATGCACATGTCCACCGCAGGGCACACCCTCATGGCCGCCCGGGTGCTGGAGGCCATGGAGGCCTCGCACGCCATCGACCTGCCGGAACTGGAGGCACGTCCCGTCCTCCGGCGCGTGGAGCAGTTGAAGGCCGACGCGCAGTGGGCGCGGGAATACCTGACGCCCTGGGTGGGCAGGCGGTTGCGCGGAGTCTCCTCGGGCGACGATCTCGCACCGAAGTATCCGGTGCCGGTCCACCCGCACTGGGCGTCCGTTCCCGCCTGACGGTCCGCGCTCCGGCCGGGCCGTCGCAGGTGCGCGGCCGTCGGAGCGCGGCAGATGGATGATCCACACCGCCTGGCTGGTCCGTACCGCCGTCGCGGCGTCTAGCGGGCGGCGACGGAGTTGCTGCCCTCGGTGTCGACCGCGGGGTCGCCGGTGCTGTAGGTGACGGTGTTGTCCTCACCGTCGACGTCGATGTCCCGGGTGTCGTCGACCGTGACGACGTTCGTCCGACCGTCGACGTCGACGTCGGGCACGCTCGTCAGGGTGGCCGTGTTGCCGTCCCCCTCGACGTCGAGGGCCTCGGCGGATTCGCCGGTGATGGTGTTGTCGTCGCCGTCGATGTCGATGTCCTCGCATCCGCCGGTGATGTCGATCGTGGTGCCATCGGTTTCGATGTCGATGTCGCCGCCGCCGCTGCAGCTGATGCTGACGGTGGTACCGGGTGTCCCGATCGTGCGCTCGTCACCCCGGCTGAGGCTGACCGGCGCGTCCGTCGCGGATTCCGTCGCCGTCGATGCCGACGGGGCGCCGGAGCTCGCGGGGCTGCCGGACCCGGTCGGGGCGGCAGTGGACGGGCTCCCCGTACCCTCGGGTGTCACCGGAGCCGGCTCGTCCGCACTGGCCGTTCCGGTGGGCGCGTTGGCCGGCGGCTGCGTGGTGCCGTCGGTGCACCCGGTGAGCAGGGCGAGGGCCAGTGCAGCGCCGAGGGCGATGGACACGGCACGAGAGTCTCGGGGCATCGGGTTCTCCTCCAGGGTGTGGCCGGTGGGCCGCCGACCGGTACGGTAAGCCTACTGTCCATCTCCGTCCCGGACCAGAGCAGCGCAAGGTGCCCGGACCGGGGAGGGACCGGAGCCGCAGTGCAGGGAGGATCGTCGAGAATGGCACTCGGCGCCGTCCCCCGCAACCGTCGGGTGGCTCCCCGCCCCCGCCCGGTACCCGCCGGAGCGGTATGCCAGAATGAGCGGATGGCGGCGCACTGGCTCACACCCGACGAGCGGCGGGCATGGCTGGCCCTCTATGCGCTGACGTCGTTGCTCCCCGCGACGCTCGACGCCCACCTGTTCCGGGAGGCCCGGATCACCCTGTTCGACTACCACGTCCTCGCGATGCTCTCCGAGTCGGAGGGGCGGAGCCTGCCGATGAGTGAGCTCGCCGCCCGCTCGACGGCGTCGCTCTCGCGGCTCAGCCACGTGGTCAAGAAGCTCGAGGGACGCGGGTGGGTGGCCCGGCTGCCGTCCGACTCCGACGGCCGCGTCACCACCGCGTCCCTGACTCCCGCAGGACTCGAGATGCTGGCCGGTCTCGCGGTGGCCCATGTCGCACAGGTCCGCTCCACGGTCTTCGACGCGCTGGACGCCAGGGACGTCGCCGACCTCGAGCGGGTGGGCCGGAAGATCCTCCGGGGCATGGACGGCGCGCACTGGATCCTGTCCGACGGTGAGCCGGCTGTCGAGGCCGCGCTCGCCGGGGACCCGACCGCCGGCGCGGGAGCTGCGCCCGGGCACCACGAAGCACACAGCACCGGGCAGTGACCCGGCGCGGACAGGACGGCAGATGGACCAGCAGGCACAGTTCCGGCGTCAGCCCCGCATCCTCGCGATCGTGCTGGCAGGAGGGGCGGGTGGGCGCCTCGGTGCCCTCACCGACCACCGGGCGAAACCGGCCATGCCGCTCGGCGGCAGCTTCCGCCTGATCGACGTCTCCCTGTCGAACCTCCACCACAGCGGGATCTCCGACGTGTGGATCATGGAGCAGTACCAGCCCAAGACCATCAACGACCACCTCCGCAACGGACGGCCGTGGGATCTCGACCGCACGCGCGGCGGGCTGCTCGTGCTGCCCCCGTTCAGCGGCCACGAGGGTGAGGGGTTCGCCGAGGGCAACGCCGACGGCCTGCTCCGCCAGGCGTCCTTCATCCGGGACTTCGCGCCGGACCTGGTCCTCGTGCTCAGCTCCGACCACCTGTACCGGCTCGACTACCGCGACGTCGTCGACACGCACCTCCGGACGGGAGCCGCACTGACGATGGTCACCGTCGACTTCGACGGCGACGCCTCCCACCACGGGGTCGTGACCGTGGGCGACGGCGGCAGGGTGACCGGCTTCGCCTACAAACCCGAGGAGCCGCAGTCTGACATCGTTACGGCCGAGGTCTTCCTGTACACGGCCGGAACCCTGCTGGAGTCGCTGGATCACCTGCAGGACAGCCACGACGGCCTCGGCGACTACGGCCACCATCTGGTGCCCCACCTCGTGGAGCAGGGGTCCGTCGTCGAGCACAGGCTCGACGGATACTGGCGCGACCTCGGGACGCCCGCCAACTACCTGCGCGCCCACCTCGACCTGGTGGACGGCAAGGGGCTGGAGCTCGCGGACCCGGAATGGCCCCTCCTCACGGAACCGCCGCAGCTGGTCCCGGCGTTCATCGGCGAGGGCGCCGTCGTCAGCAACTCGCTCGTGGCGCCCGGCGCCACCGTGCACGGGACGGTCCGCCGGAGCGTGATCGGTTCGGGGGCGACGGTCGAAGCAGGCGCCGTGGTCGAGGACTCCGTCCTGCTGAACCGGGTCCGGCTGCGCAGCGGCACCCACGTCCGGTACGCGATCGTCGATTCGGATGCGGACCTCTCCGGCGACTACGCCGGGACCGCTCCCGAGGATCCCGCCGTCGTCGACCGGACCGGGCAGCTCGGCGACTGACCCGTTTTGGCCAGGCCTGATCCTGCCGGTAGTATGGTAGGGCGTTTGGCTGTGGCTGACGCCGACCCGTCCACGGACGGGGCGGAGTCCGTCCGGCTACCCGCGACTACCTGGAATGTAGGGCTGCGCCGGCCGAGAGGCCGTGCCGCCCGATCTTCACCGTCTTCCCCGCGGCGAGGCGCTTCGGCAGGTTCTCACCCTGCCAGGCCAACCTCCGGAAAGCTGCAGTAATAACGGTGTCATTACTGGTGGCGGGACGCCCCACAAGTGATTCCGTCACGTTCATCTAATCTGGAGGAGAGTTATGGCAGCCCACTGCCAAGTGACCGGAGCCGAGCCCGGCTTTGGACACAGCATTTCGCACTCGCA
>NZ_CP024915.1:2441044-2474841 GCF_002953615.1 Arthrobacter agilis
GTGCGAGCTCGTGAATCGGATTCACCACACACTCCGGACGCATCTGGTCGACGGTCGAGTGGATCAGCAGCAGCAGCATCACCAGGGATCCGACTGTCAGCAGCAATGTTGCGAACGCCCCGATGACGGGCGGGGAATCTGACCCCGCACTGGCGAACACGATGAAAGAGAATGCGGTCGCACCGATGAAATACCCCACGTAGACCTGGTTCGCGCGGCGTCGAAGGTACTGGTCGAACACGACGGCCCCCAGGAAGTTCGATGTCTGTTGTACCGAGATGAGCAGCATCGAGAACGTGATTGACGTGACCGTCATCAGGCTCGCCGCGGCCACGCCGACGACCCCCGCGGCACTCGAAGCCGGAATGATCGACCCTGCAACCTGGCGCAGTGCGGGAACGCTTCCCTGAGTGTCCCAAAGCGCCACCCCCACAGCCACGACACAGAACACCCCCGTGATGATCAGCGGAAGCACCAGGAACTCATTCATTCCTCGCCGGAGCCGGCTGGCCTTCATCAGGCGCCCGACGAACACACCTCTCACAGCAACCTCCTCGCGTACCACCAGTGGACTCGCCCGACACGAGGCGGGTCAACGGCGCCTCCGCCTAAAGAGGCACTTGTCAATGACCTCCAGTGAGGAAGCGCGGGAAGCAGCGCACACCTCATCAGCACGACGAGGATGCACGCACCGGCCATAGCGTGCATCAACTCGCCGTCGCCGGTCTTGCGCAAAAATCACCCCAAGGCGACGATGCCGGGCTGATCGAGAAGCACTGCAATGAAGCCCCGTCCCAAGGCACGGCTACACCTGTGTGCGAGGGTCGAGACCGTGTGTATCGGTCCGGTGCGTGAGTCCCGCCAAAGGATCCTTCGATTGGACTGCTCATTGGCAGCCGGAAGCTCTCCCAGATGCACGTATATGGCATCCTTCCGCCCCATTCTCGCTGTCCAACCTAAACGCACATTGCCGTTGCCGAGCTGACGGGCACGAGGGCTATAGCTTCAGGGCGAGCGTCAAGATAACGACTTGCGGGCGGGTCGAAGCTCCGACGGAGAAGAAGAAGATGGTTGCAAGTATCCAGAACCAAGGGTGTTCGGGATTGTCGATGATCAAGTAGATTCCCATGATCCCGAACGCCCCGAACAACAGGGGGCCAATCCAGGCCATGACTCGGTCCGCGCGGATCGCCTTACGGAGCTCGGGAACCCATTGTTCGGCTGGTGCGTCGTCCGGGAGCCGGCGTGTGGACATTGCTCGTTCGACGTTGGTCTGTGTAGGCGAACCAGAGGGCTTCTTCTTTTCCCTGGCACTCTTCCACCGGTTGACCCGAAAGATGACAGCGGAGAGCGCAAGGCCTGAGAGAACGGCGAGGGCAACGTCGGCCAACACGACCGTCTCGCCGGTAAGAAGGTCCTTTCCCAGCAAGAAGACTGCGTACGACACAGCAATGACGAGGAAGATGATCCAGTTCGGTGTGCGTCGGAGAGCTCTGACCCAGAAGCCCTTCTTTTTGACATCTTGTTCTGTGGAAGTCACACCCACAGTCTGTCAGTCCAGGTACCACTCTGACCGATAAGCGGATCGGCCTACGGACACCTGGGAATCTATTAAGGGCGAGGGTTCCAGCGGCCTCTCTTACGTTGAGCTGACCATCTGCCGCTCAGGATCGTGGCAGACTTCGTGGAAATCGCGAAGATCCACATCACTCGCAATGCGGGCAAGCCCACTCAAACAGACCAGGTTCAGCTGTGCTACGTCGTCATCGAACGCCGAGGAGGACATCCTGTTGAGCGCAAAGACCTCAGTTCGAATCACTCTCGGGTTTTTCGTAATAATGCCAATCATCGTGCTGGTGGTTATTCTCACAGGAGTCCCAATGAGGGGAGGAAATGAGAGTACCTCTTGGTTCTGTTTTGCGCTAAGCGTCATCTATTTCCTGGTGTTCTTGAGTTTCGACAGAAGATGGAAAGCCGGGAGGTCGACGGCTCAGCATTTGCGCGTACTTGATCCAAACATCTCAGTGGAGGAAGGAGCGGATCTTCTACAGAAGCACTCTTTCCTAATGTTGGTTTCTTCGGGCCCCTTCGTCATCGCCGGTATCACCGCACTACTTATCTACTGAGGTGTATGCCTAACTTACAACCACGCGCCACGGTGAAGATTGCATGCTCATGGCTCGTCAGTTTCGTGTGGCTGAGTCTGTGGCTCCTTGGTGGGAAGTGTCGGTCAAGGATGGGTTCGCGAACGTCCCGAATCGGGGTAAGCGCGTACAGGCGCCCTTGGATTGGGTCATGGTCGCGCCTGTACAACTCCGATCAGGTGATCGACTTCTTCACCGACGAACGCGAGGCCCTGACACGGCCGGCCAATTACCCGTCTGACGCGTGAAAGCCTTACGCGTGTCGGTACAGTCGGCGTACCCCAGGATTATCAGACGGTCGTACACGAGCTTCAGAGAGGAAGTGAGAGATTGTGTGCAGCAAGAGGGTGGGTACTCCTGTGGAACTGCTGAGGCCGTTCACGATGGAACTGCGTAACGGGATCCTGTCGGTCGGTTGGGCCGAGGGGATGAGCGTTACTGAGGCAGATGCAGTCGCCTTCATCGAGCATGCTGAGGCGATCTGCAGGAGTACTTGTCCGCCGATGCTCGTCGAGCTCAACGAGATGGTGACCTTGAGCAGTAGAGCCCTGAACCACTTCGCGAAGGAACTGAACATTGGGGCGCTGGCCCTGGTGGGTCCGTCCCCTGTCGACAAGACAATCGCAGACCACTTCACCGTGGTCCATAACCCGCCCTACCCGAGCCGCTACTTCCCCCACCGGAACGAAGCCCTGACCTGGCTGACCGCATGCTCCACGCCGGTCCGATCAGAGAGGAGGTGGCTGTGAATGACTTCACCCCGAAGTATCACCCGCAATGATCGATCGCCTAGTGCACCAACTGCGAGATGCAGTGGCGCCGGGCGATCGACCGCAAGGGCAGATTCGCGCTGACCAGGCGGGGTCGTGCTGCGGGTCATCACCTAGTGGCTTGGAGTCCTGTCAGGTGAGACGGCTTCGGTCGGGGTGGTGGTCCTGCAGGTTCTGCCATAGACGGGATTCGGTGCCGCCCATCGCCCTGGTCACTGACGGGTGCTTGTCCTTCGACATCGGTGAGCAGAGCGATGACGTCGGCGAGGGCGGGGGTGGCGGGGTCGTGCCAGATCAGTTCGAGGGGAGCCAGCAAGGGGGGCGCCACGGGGCGGACGACGATCCCGGGTACCGCTAAGTGCTCGGCCACCGCCGGTGCGACCGGTGCTACCCCATGGCCTGCGGCGACCACGCGAAGGAGGGCTTCAGGTGCATTGATGAGATTCGGCGGGGTGAGCACCTGGTCGGGACGGGACGGGCCCGCTGGGAGCAGGCGGGCGAGGAGGTAGTCGCAGATGCCGGGGAACTGATCGCGGGGGACCATCACGACCGTCTCCTCGGCGAGGTCGGTGACCGGGACGCTTTCCGCGGCGGCGAGCCGGTGCTCGGCCGACAGGGCCAGGTATACCGGCACGCGAGCCAGGAGCCGCCCCGGAAGGTCCTGGTCCTGCGCGCAGCGCACCCAGACGATGGCGGCGTCGGTGTGCCCGTCCCGGACCGCGCGGACCGCGTCGCTGTCGGTGGCGGTCACAGCGGTGACCTCTAGCTCGGAGGCCGGCCCGGAGAGGCGGCCCAGGGGATCTTTCAGGATGTGTTCCACACCCGGGGCGACGCGCAGGCTGATATGCCGATGACGGCCGTCGGCGCAGCGGACTTCGGAGCGGGCACGGTCGGCGCGGGCCAACAGGACGTGGGCGTGTTCGAGCAGCACCTCCCCGGCGGGGGTGAGGACCACACGGCGAGGGCTGCGCTCGAGCAGGGTGGCGTGCAGGTCCCGCTCCAGGACCTTGATCTGTTGGGACAGAGAAGGGGCAGCGATGCGCAGCCTGGCGGCTGCGCGCCCGAAGTGCCGTTCCTCGGCCACCGCCACGAAGTACCGCAGGTGTCGCAACTCCATGATTTACGTTAGCCCCTGGCTCACGAGCCGGAGGAATTATGTCGTGGTGGCCATCTGGGGTGAGGCGAACAATCGTGGTGTGCGTTGACGGGTTGCCTCGATGGGTCGCCGAAGGCGAGGAGGCCGCTGGGTCGGCGTCATCTCCGTTGCCGCATCAATTCAAGGAGGCTCACCGTGAAGGCAGTGGTTTACAAGGGACCGAACGACGTCAGCGTCGAGGACGTGCCGGACGCCAGGATCGAACATCCCGCCGACGTGCTGGTCCGCATCACGTCGGCGAACATCTGCGGCTCGGACCTGCACATGTATGAGGGCCGCACCAGCTTCGAACCCGGACGTACCTTCGGGCACGAGAACCTCGGCGAAGTGATCGAGACCGGCCCGGCCGTGAGCAAGGTGAAGGTGGGCGAACGTGTCGTACTGCCCTTCAACATCGCCTGCGGATTCTGCAAGAACTGCGAACGGGGTTTCACCAACTACTGCCTGACGATGCAGCCCGAGCCCAAGCTCGCTGGAGCAGCGTACGGCTTCGCGGACATGGGCCCGTATCAGGGCGGTCAGGCCGAGTACTTGCGGGTGCCGTATGGGGATTTCAACTGCCTGCGGCTGGGCGAGGACGCGGTGGAGAAAGAGCTCGATTACGTGATGCTCGCCGACATCTTCCCCACTGGTTGGCATGCGACTGAGTTGGCCGGGGTGTACCCCGGGGACTCGGTGGTCATCTACGGTGCCGGTCCGGTGGGTCTGATGGCCGCCTACTCCGCCATCATCAAGGGCGCCGGCAAGGTCATGGTCGTGGACCGCCAGCGCGATCGCCTGCAGCTGGCGGAACAGATCGGAGCAATCCCGGTCGATGACTCGGTGGTCGATCCGGTGAAATTCGTCAAGGACCAGACCATGGGCTTCGGGGCGGACCGGGGCTGCGAATGCGTCGGCTACCAAGCCCACGACCCCTCGGGCACCGAGCACCCCAACCAAACCCTGAACCGGCTCGTGGATTCCGTCCGGTTCGTGGGCGGCCTCGGCGTGGTGGGTGTGTTCCTCCCCCAGGACCCCGGCGGCCCCGACGAACTCGCCCAGCAGGGCCAGGTGGCCTTCGATTACGGCAACTACTGGTTCAAGGGACAGACGATGGGCTCGGGCCAGTGCCCGGTGAAGAAGTACAACCGGGCCCTACGCGACCTCATCGCCGGCGGAAAGGCCAAGCCCTCGTTCATCGTCAGCCACGAACTCACGCTCGACCAGGCCCCCGAGGGTTACCGGAACTTCGACAACCGCGAAGACGGCTGGACCAAAGTCGTCCTCCACCCGGCCGGGGGCTGAGCGCCGTGACGTCCGACGGAGTCATCACCCCTCGAAAGGTAGGTAACACATGAAGCGAGTAATGAGCATGGCCGTCCTGGCCGGGGCAGGCGGGATCATCATCCGCCGCGTCATCCAGTCCTCGCGTAGGACCTCGGGCGAAGAGTCGCAGGATCGACGGTGGGCAGTTACCATCAACCGTCCGCCCCAGGAGGTGGGGCCGCAGGGCCAGTGGCCCGAGCCCCTCGCGAGGCTGGGCGACACCGTCGAGGTCAGGACGCGGCCCGCTCCCGGGGGCAAAGGCACCGAGCTGACCGCCCGGCTGCGTCACCGCGGACCCTCCACATCGGGCAACGCGACATCCCGGGCCGAGGGCGAAACCCCGCAGCAGGCGCTGCGCTCGGCGCTGCGCCAGGCAAAGCAGCTCATCGAAGTCGGTGAGGTCCTCCAGGTCGATCCGGCACCACACGGTACACGCAGGCGCACCCCTGGCGGACTGCTGCTCGAGGCCGCGACCAAGCGAGCCGGTAAGGAAGGAATCCTATGAAGGCGCTGTGCTGGACCGGGGTCAATGAAACCTCCGTCGAGGAGGTCCCCGATCCTAAGATCCTCAATTCCCACGATGTGATCCTGCGCGTCATCCTCACCACCACGTGTGGGTCCGACCTACATCTGCTCGGCGGGTACATCCCCTTCATGCGCAGCGGGGACGTACTGGGTCATGAGTTCCTCGGTGAGGTCGTCGAGGTCGGTGCCGGCGTCCAGAAGCACAAGGTCGGCGACCGGGTCGTGGTGTGCTCGTTCATCAGTTGCGGCAAGTGCTGGTACTGCCAGAACAAGCTGTTCTCGCTGTGTGACAACGGCAACCCCAACCCTGCGATCACGGAAGCGCTATGGGGCTTCGCGCCAGGGGGGTGCTTCGGCTACTCGCACGCCCTTGGCGGGTACGCCGGCAGCCACGCCGACTACATCCGGGTGCCCTACGCCGATCAGGGGGCATTCTCGGTCCCGGACGGCGTGCCCGACCTGACCGCGTTGTTCGCCTCCGACGCTGCCCCGACCGGGTGGACCGGTGTCGATCAGGCCGAGGTCCAGGCCGGGGACGTCGTCGCCGTGTGGGGTGCCGGTGGGGTGGGGCAGATGGCTGCGGCCGCCGCGCAGCTTAGAGGTGCCGAACGTGTGATCGTGATCGACCGGATCGCCAACCGGCTACAACAAGTCGAACAGCACATCGGTGCCGAGACACTGAATTATGAGCAGGTCGACGTGGCAGCCGCACTTCGCGAGGTCACCGGTGGCCGAGGACCCGATGTGTGCATAGAGGCCGTCGGGATGGAGGCCCACAGTTCCGGTCCCGCCTATCTCTACGACCAGGCCAAGCAGCAGCTGCGGTTGCAGACCGACCGGCCGACCGCCGTTCGTGAGGCCATCCACGCCTGCCGCAAAGGCGGAACAGTGTTCACCCTCGGCGTCTTCGCCGCAGTCGTGGACAAATTCCCCTTGGGTGCCGTGATGAACAAGGCGCTCACGCTGCGCGGCGCACAGCAGCACGGCCACCGCTACATCCCGCAGATCCTCGAACACATGGCTCGGGGCGAACTGACCACCGAACACCTGGCCACCCACGTCATGCCACTCGATCAGGGACCGCGCGGATACGAGATGTTCAAGAACAAGGAAGACGGCTGCGTCCGAGCTGTCTTCCAACCCGCAGGATAACCCGATGACCAGTAGCTCCAAGGGCGGTCAGGACGTGTCGCTGCCCCTGGCACCGGAACACCCGATCGAGCCCCGGATCGCACACGCACCGACGCGCTGTCCGGGACTCGAGCATCCGGTGACCTGCGCGCCCTGATCCGCCACCCCATGCTGAACCTCCCCGCCCGTTCGAGGACCCCATGGCATCGCGTATTCTCTCAGCCCGCCGCGCCCTGATCTGCCTCGGGGCAGGAATCGCCGCCGGGATCATCGCAGCAATCACCGTCGCACCGGATCTCGGTCCGTTGGTCGGCTGGTGCGTAGCCGGCACCATCGCGCTGACCTGGGTCTGGCGTATCTGCTGGCACCAGGACCCGGCAGGCACGAGAGAACTGGCACAGGAAGAATCAGGGACCCGCATCACCGACAACGCCATCATCGCCGCGTGTCTGGCAAGTATCGCCGCCGTCGCAGTCGCCCTGATCCAATCAAAAAGCGCAGATCTGACCTCGGTGGCCTTGGTCATCCTCGGCGTCCTGGGCACGATGATCGCGTGGGCGCTCGTCAACACCGTCTATGCGCTGAAATACGCCCGCCTGCACTTCATCGACCAGGCCGAAAGCGGATTCGACGTCAAACAAGACCGGCAGCCCACCTACAGCGACTTCGCCTACTACGCCTTCACCATCGGAATGTCCTACGCAGCACCGGAGATCGAACCGGTCACCAGCAAGACCCGACGCAAAGCCCTCCCACACGCCCTCCTGTCCTACTTCTTCGGCACGGTCCTCATCGCCGTCGCCATCAACCTCGTCACCAACCTCAGCCAACAATAAGAGAGCCCAGCATCATCTTCAGGGATACCCCACGACCACAAGGGAACGCAGAGATCCCTACGACGTCTCAGAAATCTCAAGCTTTCCAAGACATCCGTAGGGCTCTCCGCCCGAGTGACCACTCCTGTGAGTCGCAGTGGTGAATGGCGTGTTTTCCGCCGCTTTCTGTGACCCAGTCGCTCAGCTTCGTCGCGGGATTGTCATGCGGAAGTCTGATCCACGGCACCTCGACTGGTTGTCTTCTGTGATGCAGGAGGTGTGGGAGTTGGCGGTGTGTAGTCCCGTTGCCGCGAGGTCAGATGAGGGAGCTGAAGAGTTCCGCTTTGCTTGTCGGGCCGGCGACGATGATCTCGTCGTCGTCGTACAGGGTGGTCTGGGCCGTGGTGTAGTCCCATTCCCCGCCCTTGCGTTTGACGGCGACGACCGTGACGCCGTGTCGGGCGCGCAGGCCGGTGGTGCCGAGTTCGCGCTCCCAGTACTCGCGTGGGGGCCGGGTTTTCACCATCGCGAAATTGTCCTCGAACTCGACGTAGTCGAGCATGGTGCCCCGGACGAGGTGTGCCACCCGTTTGCCCATGTCGTGCTCGGGCCGGATGACCCGTTCCACACCGAGCTGGGACAGGATCTGGGCGTGTGGCTCGCTGATGGCTTTCGCCCAGATGGTGGGGCGGTCAAAGCGCAGCAGGATCGAGGTGGTCAAGATGCTGGCTTCCAGGTCGGACCCGATCCCCACGACGACGCGGTCGAAATCGGGGAGGGACAGCTGGCGCAACACTTCCTCTTTCGTGGTGTCAGCGCGGACTACGTGGGTGAGGCGGCCGTTGTAGGACTGGACGGTGTCTTCGTCGCTGTCGATGCCCAGGACTTCGGTCCCTGCTTCCTCCAGCTCGAGGGCCAGGGCGCCCCCGAACCGGCCGAGGCCGATGACTGCGACTGAGTCGGCTGCCGCGACTGCTTCGATGGGTTTGGAGGAAAACATGCGTTGCCTAGCCAATGAGGGGCCTTTCCTTGGGGTATTCGTAGTAGAGCGGTTTGGAACGCAGCGCCAGTGCGGTGGCCAGGGTGACCGGGCCGAGGCGTCCGGCGAACATCACCAGGATCAGGACCACCTGGCCTGCCGGCGGGATGCCGGCGGTGATACCGGTGGACAGACCTACGGTCGCGAAGGCGGAGATGACCTCGAAGAGGATCCGGTCGAGGCCGAAGTCGGTGATGAGCATGAGGAACATCGTGGCGCTGATGACGAGCCCGACGGCGAGCAGCACGATCGAGATGGCTTGCCGGTGCACCGAGCGGGGCAGACGCTTGCCGAAGATGTTGACCGCGTTGCCGCCGCTGATCTCCGTGTAGAGGATGAAGAGCAGAACACCGAACGTGGTGATCTTCAGGCCGCCCGCGGTACCCGCCGGGCCTCCCCCGATGAACATGAGGACGTCCATAGCAAGCAGGGTGACGGGGTTGAGCTGGGCGAAGTCCACACTGTTGAAGCCGGCGGTGCGCGTCATCGTCGACTGGAAGAAGCCTGCGAGGAGCCGCTCTTCTGGCCGTAGCGCCCCGAGGGTCGCGGGGTTGGACCACTCGACCGCGGTGATGAACACAGTGCCAAGAACGAGGAGGATGACTGTCCCGGTGAGCACGAGTTTGGTGTTCACGTGCCATGTGCGGGGGTACCGGAAGTGGCGCCTAAGTTCAAACAGGACGGGGAAGCCCAAACCACCAATGATGACGGCGGCGCAGATCGGCAGGCAGATCCATGGGTCCCCGGCGAAACCGATCAGGTTGTCACTGAACAGCGCGAAGCCGGCGTTATTGAAGGACGAGATCGAGTGGAAGACACCCAGCCATACCGCTTCACCAACGCCGTAGCCATACCCAAGGAGGAACCGCGCCGCCAGAACGACGGCGGTGAGTACCTCGACAATCAGGGTGATGCGCAAGACGCCGAGCAGGACGCCTCGGACGTCACCGAACCCCACGCTCTTCGTCTCGGCCGCCGCGGAGATCCTTGAGCGTAGACCCATGCGTCGGGCCAACAGGACGCCGAGGAGGGAGGCGAAGGACATGATGCCGAACCCGCCGACCTGGATCAGTGCCAAGATGATGACGTGACCGCTGCCCGTCCAGTAGACCGGGGTGTCGACGACGATCAGCCCGGTGACGCAGACGGCCGACGTCGCCGTGAACAGGGCCTCCAAGAAGGTGGCGCTGCCCGGACCGACCTTCGAGGTGGGGAGCATCAGCAGCGCAGTCCCGATCAGGACCGCTCCCGCAAAACCGAGAACGATCACTTGGGCGGGGTGGCGAGGGCTCAGATGCGCAACCCACATTACGACTTTGCGCGCTGTCGGGCGGAGAAGCCCGCCCAAACGTGCCGTCATGGACGCTCGTGACTCCCTGAGGATAGTTCTGCTCGACCTCACGGGAATGCTCCGACCTCCAGAGAGTTGATCGACTTGCTGCAGACGCTCTGCACCAGCCGCTCATTCAACCCCACGAACAGCGAGCTGAGGGGCGTCTTTACATGATCTTGATGCTCCGAGTCAGTGGATTCCGCCGCAGCCTGTTCACCATTTACGGGGCTTTCGCGCGCGGACCGCTGTCCGCTCGCCAACGTAGGGCAACAGGATCTTCATACGGGAAAAGACCCCAACGAACCCGCTCCTCCTCGGATTCCTGTCTATGAGGGAGACGAAGTGGTTCCGATGCTGTCCCTGTCACACACAGGAGTGAACACATCCGACGAGATAGGTGATACCTCCGGTCTCATCGTTGCCCTCCGCATTGTTCCCACCGGCCCCAAACCTGGCATGGTGTACGCGCGCACACTTCGCTGGAAGGCTTTGGGCCGGCCTTCAGACCGCACTTTTTCGCTCTCATCGGTGCGGTTGAGACAGCAGTTGTCACTCTTAGTCGGGCCGTTGATATGTCCACTCAAGTTGCTGCCAGATTTGGGATAGTGGCAGACCTTCCTGCTTCGGTGTCACGGTTGCGATTGACTGTCGTTGAGATCCGTAACGCCTATGAGCACATCGAGGACCGTGCTTTCGGTGCGGTTCGGACCCGGCCGAACGATGCCGCGCTAACCATCTCCAATCATCAGACTTTGCTCATTGAGCAATGCCATCGTCTACGGCGAGCACCGATCAAGCCTGGATATAGATCTTCCTCAACTTCTCTCAGATACTCGCGCCTACCTCAAAGTCGCCGCAGGCGGCAACCACACTCCTGAGGCCGGGTCCAGCTGAACGACCTACTGACTTATTGCCCGCGTAAGTTCAGGTCCGTTATTGCGGACTGAGCCGACTTCTTTGCCAACGATCCGCGGGACAAGGTTGGGTTCGGGGACGGTGTCGATGAAGTGCTGCACCTGGTCCCGTTCCGTCATGGTCGAGTCCAGCCACTGATCCTGCAGATCCGCGGGGATGATGACCGGAGTCCGGTCGTGAATGTGCCCGAGCGCGTCATGCGCGGCCCGGGTGAGGATCGTCGCGGTCACCAGCTATTCGTCCTCGGCATCTTCAGCCTTGGTGGGGTTGGGCCAGAACTCGTACAGGCCGGCGAAGCCCAGCAACTGGTCCTCGTCCTTCCCGTGGAGGTAGTGCGGGGTCTTCCAACCATCCGTGTTCTTCTGCCACTCGTAGTACCCGTTGGCTGGGATGAGGGCCCTGTGTTTGGCGGTCGCCGTGCGGAACGACGGCTTTTCCGTGACCGTCTCGCTGCGGGCGTTGATTATCCTCGCCCCCACCTTTCGATCCTTGGACCACACGGGAACGAGTCCCCAGCGGGCTATCTCGAGGCGGCGCACCAGCTCGCCCTCGCGCAGCTGCTCGGACACGAACGGGATCCCCTGCATCGGAGCCACGTTCCACGACGGCTTCACCTCGTCCTGGAACGTCCCATCGATGCTGAAAGCCTCCCGGATAGCGGCCTTGTAGTCGGTGATGACGAACTGTGCGCACATGCCATTACTTTCCCGCTCCAGTAGGAACACCATCTGCTCCTACATTCCGTGGGTGGCAGGGCGGCGCGTCGATACCCCTGGGCCGCTCCATGGTGTTACATGGGCTGTTATCGGCGTCAGATCATCCGGAGCAGGTCGCCCTCGCCGACATGTGGCATCCTCTGCCACCATTGGGGAGGCAGTTTGCAATACGGCTTCTGCGCACATTCGCCACTGATGGCATTCCAGTAGCACCACCAGTTCCGACGAGCAAAGCCGCCCGACTCGCGTTGTGTAAGGGGTACGAAAATGTGCGACCGCTCTCGCCCATGGAGCGACGGCGCCTTCGCCGTGATCCGCTCCATCTCCGGACGCATGTGACGGCTGCGGTGGCCCGGTGATGAGGTCGGCAGGTCCGGCGCACGAGCCCAAGTCCTGCCGCTCCTGCGGACGCCGCATCGAGTGGCGGAAGAAGTGGGAGCGGAACTGGGAGGACGTCGTCTACTGCAGCGACGCCTGCCGGTCCCGCAAGATCCGTGCCATCGATACCGCGCTCGAGGAGTGGCTGCTCGCGCGGCTCGACGCCGCAGCCCGCGGTTCGGGGATCGACCCGGCCGACGCCGCAGCGGCCTTCGGCGGTAGTGACTGCCCGCTGCATGAGCCTGCACGCAACGCTGCCCGCAGGCTCGTCGCCCGCGGACTCGCGGAGATGGTGCAGCGCGGCGCCGTCGTAGATCCTTCGACCGCCAAGGGATTCGTCACACTGCGCAGGCCCCGCTGATCCTGCTGACCCCGCTGAATGCATGACCCCGCTGACCGCACCGTGCGCGGGCAGGGTGTTCCGTCGTCGTCCGTGCTCGGCGCGCGGATGGCTCGAAGCGCTGGTGTTGTGGGTGGGCATCAACGCAATTCCTGATGCGCATGACACAGCCTTGTTCCCTGCGACCACGAAACGTCCACGCATACCGATCATTCTGCCCGTCTCTCGCCACAGCATCATCGGTGTGGTGAACTAAGGCTCCGCTGCGCCGACCTGTACGGATGCCTCCTCACGGGCCGGCGCAGCGCTACCATCGTCGTGAAGACCGAGAGCTGATTGGTTGTCAGATTGCTGCGCCTCCTGCCCCCAGGTGCACGGCACACACTTCCCCTCGCTCCGCTGCTTGTTCCACACACAGGGGGACAAGCAGGAACCATCAGCCCGCCTGCACACACCCACCCGCGTCACCGACACCGGAGAACTCACCTCGAGTAAATGGTGGATGTGCACAGCCTCCTCATGCTGGGGTGCTACGAAGGAAGCGCTATCGCGCCCGGACGCGGAAGTACCGGAAGCTAAAGATGTAGAGGCCAATGAGCAGAATGCTCCTGAGTACGAACCATGCACCGTCTCAGCTCAGCTCCACCTGACCAAGCAGTAACGCCAACACGGACAGCAAACCTAGAAACCCCGCTAGAACGATGGACACCCCAGCCATAACGCCAGCGAAGGTCTTGCTCATGGGCTTCATGACGTATTGGGTCATCAGCCCATTGAATCAGCCATGCCCCGCCGACACTTCAGACAGCTTTCCAAATAATCGAACCTGGGTTCTATTTCAAACCCTGCACAAGGGACGGCAGAGGATCAGGACGGCACGGAACGACGACAGCGCACCCAGCCGACACGACACACACCACGACCACAGGACAGGACGCACAGAGGCCTGAGGCGTCAGCCTGGCATGTGCTCGACGAGGTCGCTGACGTCCGGTTCCTGCCCTCGGGGTTGCCCTTGGCGCTGCGCTGGCGGGACCGCCTGTGGCCGGTCATCGGCGACACCGATGTCATGGTCCAGCTCAAGCAGCTGGTGGGAACCCTCCACCACTCCCCCGGGCGGGCAAGGCGGGCAGGGCAGCATGCTCACGATAAGGTTTTGGCGGTTCCAGGCACAGACCAAGCCGGCGTCGCCTGGATCTCGGGGAGGGACAGTGTCTGGTTTGAGCCTTCGAGCCGCTTGAAGAGGAACTGGCAGGTGCCGCACCAGAAGGACAACTCGAAGGCATCCCTCTGTTGTCGAGTCGCAGGAACGTGCCTTCCGTCGTGTCGTCACTGAACCGAAGGACTGCGGTCTCTGCATTACCCAAAGCTCGCGGTTACCTCCTGCAATCAACATGAGCGCACCCTATGGAACGGAAGGTCCGATCCCCGCCGACCGGAACGGTCCTCACTAGCGTCGCTCCGTTCAACCACCGCAGCAGCGCGAAGGCCGAACCATCGCAGTCGTTACAGAGGCGCCGAAGACCTGCACCAGTCCATACCTATGAGTCTCGCCCGCTGAGGGATCCTCAACCGGACGCTTTGTTCCGTATGACAAAGAATTCCTTTACGGCCTCGGGCGGCTAGGCGTGGGTTGAGCATGACCATCCCTGCTTGTGAAGCACCGCTTCTGCATCGTTTCCACGGCTCGGGGCTTGCTGGAACCGGTGTACGGCTTCCGGTCGCTGCACCACTTCAAACAGAAGTTCAACCCCCGAACCGAACCGGTCTACCTCCTCTTCGAAAACGAAGTCGACCTACCCGCCATCGGCATCGGCCTCACACGAGCGTTCCTTCCCGACGCCAGCCTCCGCGACCTCCTCCACGCCGGCGTCGACACCGTCCACCCGAAGGCGCATTGACCGGTCCCACTACTCGCCGGCGACAGCGCACGCTAAACGATCCTCTAACGACCAGTTCTTGGGTTAACGGCGATGCACGACCATCTGACGAGTGAGCTGTCAGGACGGTCACGATTCAGCGTCTTACCCCTCGATTGTTGCTGACAGCTGTTGTTCGGTGTCTATGGTCGAAGGAACGAGTTTAACCGCTACCGCGTGAACCGCACCTTCGTGTTCTGTTTCCGAGAGGCTTTCATGACGTCGTTCCGTTCAATCTTCGCTACCCCACACCGTGCCTCCTGGGTCGCAGCGTCTGCCCTCATCCTGGTTATGGGCTTGACGGGGTGCTCGAGCCCTGCGGAAGAGGATATGGATGCGATTGCCGTCGGCGAGGACGGATCCGTAGGTTCTGTGAAACTGCTCAGCGTCCTGGTGGTCTCCGAAAACGAGGGTGAGCCGGCCAGATTACTGGGCACGCTGGACAACGAAGGTGATGAAACCCTCGAGGTCACACTCAGTGACGAGGACGACAGTGTCACGGTCACTGTCGCCGCCAATGACCAGTACCCGTTTGACACGAACGAGGCAGTCTTCGACACAGCAGGAGACGCACCAGGGGCGAACACGACCATCACGGTCGAGGCCGACGGCGAAACGACGGAACTCACGATTCCCGTCCTCGACGGGACACTCGAGCGATACCAGCCCTACCTGCCCGAATGATGCCGTCGGCGGCCAACCACTCTGCGGTGCCGGCAGTGCAGCTTCACAGCCGATATCGGACAGCGGGTTCCATGTGTCTGTTGCCCGCTAGTAAGACGGCCTGGCTGAAGAATGATGACGAAGGAGGCACCCTGAGATGAGTCGTGTGGATGAACGATCTGTTCGGGAGTCGTTACGCGCCCAGTTGTGGCCGGTCCCGTTGGCGGCGGTCCTGGTGGCGGTCGTCCTCGGGCAGGCTCTTCCGTTCCTCGATGAGCGCCTGGACTACCGGCTTCCAGCGGCACTGTCCGGTGTGCTGTTCGGCGGGGGCCCGGAAGCTGCCCGGTCCTTACTGGAGACGATCGCCAGTTCCACCATCACCGTGACGTCGCTGACGTTTTCCCTGACGGTCGTGACCCTGCAACTGGCCAGCAGCCAGTTCTCCCCCCGCCTGCTGCGCACCTTCACCCGGGACCGCTTCGTTCACAACACGTTGGCGTTGTTCCTGGCGACCTTCGTGTTCGCGTTGACCGTCCTGAGAAGCATCCGCGTGGAAAGCAGCGCAGGCGCCAGCTTCGTGCCGGAAATCGCCGTCACCACAGCGTTCCTCCTGACCCTTGCCAGCGTCGTCGGCCTCGTCCTGTTCCTGGCCCACCTCGCACGACAGATCCGGGTGGAAACGATGCTCCGCGACGTGCACCGCGAGACAGAGCACACCCTCGAGCGCATCTACCCCGAGCACGGGGACACAACACCCCGTGATGTGCGTCCTCCAACGGACAGCCTGCTGCTGCGAAGCCCGCGATCGGGTTTCCTGACCCGGGTCAACGAGGACGGCCTCCTAGATGTCGCTACCCGCTCGGGTGTTGTCGTCAGCGTCGACGTCAGCCCTGGAACTTCTCTCATCGAATCCGTTCCCGTCGGACGGTTCTGGACCACGGACGGAACCCCACTCGAGGATCAGCAGTGCGAAGACGTGTCAGAGGAGATCCTCGAAGCTTTCAGCACAGGGTTTGAGCGCACCTCGAACCAGGATCCGTCGTTCGGGTTGCAGCAGCTCCTGGACGTGACTGACAAAGCGCTCTCCCCCGGAGTAAACGACCCCACGACCGCCGTCCACGCACTAGGTCACATCTCGGCATTGCTGTGCTCGCTCACCGGCCGGTCCACAGGGCCCCGCACACTCGTCGACCCCGAAGGGGTACCTCGGGTGAAGCTGCACCTGCCGACCTTCACCGATCTCCTGGAACTCGTCATGGATCAACTGATCACCTATGCCTTCACCGACCCGCGGACTGCAAACCGCACCATCGACATGCTCTCCGAGATCCACATCAAAGCCACCGTCACCGACCCGGACCCAACCATCACCACCCCGCTCAACGCGCAGCTCGACACACAGCTGCAGCGTGTCCGCACTGCTGTCGAGAACTCCCCCATGGACGACACGATCCAGCGAAACCTCACCGAGCGCATCGACGGCATCAGCACGACCATCAGCATCGGCCGGTAAAGGAGATCCTTGTGGGCGATGATCTGGACGTACCTCTGGGTGGACGGGAGCTGGTCCTGCACAACAGGTACGAGGTCCTGTCGATCGTGAACGACATCCTGGTCGCGCTCTGGTTCATCATCGGCAGCATCCTCTTCTTCCAGGAGAGCACCACGACGGCAGGGACCTGGCTGTTCCTGATCGGATCAATCGAACTCCTGATCCGACCAGTGATCCGCCTCTCCCGAAACGTCCATCTACGCACGATCACCCGCACCAGGAACAGCAACGACTTCTGATCCGACATCAACAGATCGTCTAGGACCTCTCGCGACTCTTCGAACACGTAGATGTGCTGGCCAGCTACCCCGCCCTTCCGGCAGAAGGTCAGGGCAAGCGGACGTCGTGGAAACACTCCGTGATGCCATGTTCTGATACGGGGTTCGACTGCCTTATGCTGATGACTGGTCCTGCAAGCGGCCAACCGGTTTTCCGTTGATGGAGCCACCATGTACGACCGCCTTATCACCCTGATCAGGGTCGACCTCGCGAATAACGAAGCAACGATCTCCGTTCGAGGCCGCTTCACCACCACGAACTACCGGGCCCTTGTGCCCCTCATACGGCGCGCCCGCGCTCTACCGGGCAACCCCATCGTCACCATCGACATCGCGCGGGCGGCCACGGTGAAAGCTGACGCGACCCGCCTCCTCCTGGAGGCGTGCCACTCGGCTTCCCCGCACATCTCCACACACCAGAGCCAGCACAGCGCCCCGGCCCCGGTCCGCATCACGGGGAGCGCTGCCCTGTCTGACACCTCACGCGTAGCTTCACCCGTCGCCGCCTGACAGTCCGAACACCTTCTCCACACCACCGGCCTGTTCCCCCGCCGAACAGCAGCTGCAGGACTCCTGTCCCGCCTGTGCTGTCCGTCCGGGGCCCGGACTGTGCTGCTGAACAGCACCAGCTCGCCGTCATGCCGATCCTCGTCGCATGTGCCGGCACCTCCTCCCTCTCGCGTTTTCCCCTCTTTTCAGGAGTAGTTATGAATTCTCGTCTTGTACCCACCAATTCTTTCCCCGAGGACCTCGCAGCACTTGAGGACATCGAGTTGCAGGTCCTGCACAGCAGGGTTCAGCGCCAGGTCGATCACGAATACAGTCACGAGTTCGGGCTGAACCCGGAAACCGAGTTCCGGGCAGCGGATGTTGCTGAGGAGTTCGAGCGCCGCGAGGCGCTGGCACCGTCGTGGGGTTCCCTGCTGCACTCGATGCTGCAGGCATGAGGGCCAACGGGGCACCTGATGTCCTTCCACACTTCGAGCACCGTGCCTTTGATGTCCTGGTAGCGGACCTGTCCCCGGCCGCCGCGACCTGCTTCGTCGCGGATTTCATCTCGATGCTTCCATCACGACTCGAGAGGATCACCGAGGCGCTGGCTGCAGGCAAGGACAGGGACGAGATGATCACGGCGTTGGCGAGCCTGGGAGTCAGCGCGAGCATGACCGGGGCGACGCGCCTGGCCCTGACCGTTGACACAGCGCTGGCTGATCTTTCCAGGGCCGCCCACCCCAGCACGTTGCTGCCAGTCCGGCTGCGGCGTGAGGCACAGCAGTTCGCATACGCCTATGCCTCGTTCCAGAAAGCGTCGTCACTGGCCGCATAAGCCAGGCCAAACACGCACCTGCGGAGTCCTTGCCGCGGTCCGTGATGGGTCATTCACGTCCGGTCCCGTCAGGGTGCCGTAGCATTTCATAGGTTCATGAGGTGACCCATGGTTCAGCATCGAGCCTTCCTCCGCCTCTTTTCATACGTGAATGAGGACTCAATGCCGGATGAGCAAGAACTGGCCCGTGAAGCTGAGCGGGACAGCGTCACAGCCCAGTTGCAGAACATGGTGCTCGAAAGCGATGACGTTCAGGAGTTCCTGAACGGACTGGTGTCCGTCGCAGCCCAGGCCTTCACTGGGCCCTACGGCGACGTGTTCTGCGGCATCACTCTCCTGCGCCCAAGGTCGATGGTGACAGTGGCTAGCAGCAGCGAGAAGGCCCGCCAGGTCGATGAGGTGCAGTACGGGTTCGACGACGGGCCCTGCCTGCGTGCGGCCCGCGAAGGAATCACCGTCCACATTCGAGACTTCCTGACCGAGACCCGGTTCCCGGAGTACCGCGAAGCAATCGCCGGCCACGGGCTACGCTCAGCCCTGGGCATTCCCATCCGCCTCGACGAAGGAGCCAGCGCCGGCCTGGACTTCTACTCAACCGAACCGAACACCTTCGACGCCAAAGGTATCCGCGTCGCCGAAGGATTCGCCCGTGACGCATCCCAGTCCCTCCGCCTCGCCGTGCGGGTAGCCAAGCTCACCGAAGCAAGCACGAACATGCGGGCCGCCATGGAATCTCGCACCAGCATCGATATGGCCATCGGGGCGATCATGGCCCAGAACCGGTGCGGCCAGGAAGAAGCCACCGCGATCCTGCGAAAAGCGTCCTCGAACCGGAACGTGAAGCTACGCGACTTATCCGCGGACATCCTGAACTCGATCGGACAGCACAAACCCGTCATCACGCACTTCGACAGCTGATCCTCGACACCGCGCCTCACCGTTCCAGCACGTGCCTGCACACACCCGCACCGGAACCCGACAACGATCAACGGTCGGCAGTGACGGCAAAGCTCAGGCGTTGATCTCGTCTTCGACGAGGCTGGCGAGTTTGCGCAGGAAACGGCCGTCCTGGGCCGAGAAACCACGCGGCTTCTGGTCAATGACGCACAGCGTTCCGACGGTCCAGCCCCCGGGCCCACGCAAGGGGTAGCCGGCGTAGAACCGGATGAAGGGCTCCCCCGTCACCAGGGGATTGGTCCTGAACCGGTCATCTTCACGGGCATCCGGAACGATCAACGGTCCAGCGTTACGGATCGTCGCGTTGCAGAACGTGATCTCCCGCGGCATGTTCTGCTCGATGGGCCCGATGACCGACTTCAGGAACAACCTGTGATCGTCGATCAGAGCCACGATCGATGAGCTGACGTTGAAATGGTCCCGGGCCTGCTGCGTGTACCGGTCAAACCGCTCCTCGAACGGCGAGTCCACAAGATTCGTGCCAGCGACAGCATCAAGGCGTTCCTGCTCCGCCTCTTCCTCCGTAAACAAAAACACCCCCAGCGCCCCCAGCAACTTACGGGAGTCCTCCGGTGACTCTGCGGCCTCGTCGTCCTCGCTGCGGGGAACCTGGATGTCCACGGACGTGCCCTCAAGGAGCTCATTCATCGCATCCGCGAGAATGGTGCGCTCACTTCCCGACAAGATGAGCAGTCCCCCGAGATATGCCTCCACCTCGAACTCCGACACCTCACCACCCAGGGCGTAGTACTTCACCCACAGCTCACCGACCGAGATGTTTGCGCTGGACAGGGCAAGGGCAGTGAGCCTGATCTGCGTTCGGCCGTTCATAGGACCTCCGATCCCGCCCATCCTCGCGAACCTGAACCAACAACCCGAGGCGACAGTGAGATGAAGCCGAACCAGGGACTGCGGTAACGCACACAACCAATTATCAGCCTGCTTAGTTTTCCAAGGATAGTGCAGTATCCGGCTCGCACGAAACAATCACCCATATGACCAGAGGCGCTGACCGCTAAGGACGGCAGGCGTGTCGGATGTGGCATTGGAGCCGGAATCGCTCGGCAAAAGCAATGACGCGCGAGTCCTGCGGCCCCGCCTCGCGGCGACCAACGCTGACGGCGGACACACGGCGGGTACTTGAGGATCCTACGGGCCGTCATCACATGTCGGCCGCGCGTTCGGTCAGTGCTCGAAGCGGGTTGCTGGTTGCTGTTGACTGACGGATGCGACGACGGCGGCCGCGATGTCGCGGAGCTTGCCGTTGCTCCCGCATGCCGGTAAATGGCGAACAACAGGTGTCATGCGTAGCCCTTGCCCGTTACTTTCGAAGGTCGGGATAGATGCCCCTGGTCTCGGCGCGGCGGTTCCGGTTGGTCACCCAATCCGACGGGTAGATCTTCGGCAGGACATTCGACAGGGCCAGCGAGGCGTAGATGACCGTATTGATCGCTACGAACGCCGCGAGAATGGCGAACAGATTCGAGTGCAGCACCGACTCCGGAAGGAGGATACCAGTGGGGACGATAGGTCCTGCTGACGTGCTGAACATGGCCTAGGCCTCCTGGGATTCGAGCGAGCGTGCCGGGGCGGCGTGGGTGAGGTGCTTCCAGCTGGCCGTACGGCCGAAGGAGAGATCGACGACGCCCTTGACGTAGACGAGGTTGAGGAACATGTCGAAGAACAGCTCGGGGAAGAGGGTCAAAGCCAGCAGCCGTGCTCTCCACCCGCCCTTCCACACCGTGACGACGCGCTCGACGGTGAACAGCAGTCCGAGTCCCAGCCAGAAGGGGAACCAGATCCAGGTCTCGAGTGCCACGACGGTGATCAGAATGAGCGCGAGGTAGGAAGTCAGAGCGATCACCCCGTACCCGATGCCGAGCTGCTGCGCCCAATACCGCATGGTGGGAGCTGTGACACCGTAGGCGCCGATGTTCTCAAGCGCTCCGCGCTGCCAGCGGAGCCGCTGGTTCCACAGGGTGCGCCACGACGGCATGAGCTCGGTCACGACGGTGCAGTCCTGTGGCGAGATCATGAGGCCTCCGAGGGACTTGAGGGCGATGGTGAGTTCGTTGTCCTCCGTGAGGGAAGCAGTGTCGTACACATCACTCGGTGTACCGGGGATGGTCCTGCCGCGGCTGGCGGCGATGGTGCGCAGCGCCACCGGCCGGAACAGTGAGGCGGTTCCCGTCAGTACGAACACCCGTCCGCGACGGCGGCGCATCTGGCGTGAGTAGCGGATGTACTCGTTGCGCTGGAACTGGCCGATCAGCCCGTGCCCGTCCTCGCCGTAGAAGAGTCCACCGACCGCCATGAGCGCGCGATCATCGACGAAGCGCGCCACGGCGCTGGCGAGGAAGCCGTCATCGAGCTGTGTGTCGGCATCCATGACCATGACGACGTCGTTGTCCCCCTGCTGCGGCAGGACCTTGGTGAGCGCCTGGTTCAGGGCGCCGGCCTTCTTGTGGGTGTTGCCGACCGACTCGATCACCTCGACACCGGCCTCGCGGGCGACGCGGACGGTATCATCCGTGCAGTTGTCGGCGACGACGATGATGCGCTCCGGCCGGTGCGACTGGCTCTGCAGCGACGCGATGGTCTGCGGGAGGGAGGCCTCCTCGTTGTGCGCCGGGATGAGCACTGTGATCGTGACCTCGCCGGCGAACACGCCTCGGTTGGCGGCCATGACGACCTTGGGGGCAAGGGGCTGGTGGTTCGGGTTCATCGACCGACGCGCCTTCGTCGCGATCCGGCGTTCCACCACGGCGAGTCCGGCTCCTGCGAGCAGTGCGAGGGCGATCGCGGAGAGGATGACGTTCAGATCCGGGGCGTCGGAGTTGTAGAGGAGGCTCCAGACACCGACCACAGCGTCGTGCGGATCGGCGACCGTGGTCTCGGGGCCGTTCACAGCGACCGCCAGCCAAAGCAGGGCTGCGGCCAGCGTGACGAGACCGACGATCACCAGGCCGACAATGCGATCGAGCTTGCCCTTGGTCGCGTAGGGCGCCGGCTCCGCCTCGTCCGGTTCAGGCTCAAGGCGATTCTGGAAAGCAATTTGCGTGGTCATGGAATGCGTTCCTTTCGAGACCGGCACCACGGCAACTTCCCCTGAAGTACCTGGCATGAGTACAGCGCCACCACCCAGCCGGAAGCCGCGCTTCAGCTTCGAGTCTTCCGCACCATCCTTGATCCAATCCGAGGCTAAACCCGAAGAAATAGGCAACGATTGCTATGGATCACCGCCTCTGATGATCCAGGCCGATGACATTCGTGGAGCTGTTCCGTCTGAGTAGATGAGGAAAGAAGATCTGGGAGGAGATCGGATTATGGGACGGATCAGTGTGACGGAGAGTGTGACCCTCGACGGAATCATGCAGGGCCTTGGCCGGGTTGACGAGGACACCCGCAGCGGGTTCGCGCGCGGCGGATGGGGGGCCGGCTATCAGGACGAGGTGTCGATGACTTTCATGGGTGAAAGGATGACCGGTGAGGGGGTGATGCTGTTCGGCCGCCGGACCTACGAGGACATGCTCGGCTACTGGACGGCAGCGACGGACCCGAACCCCTTCACTCAGTATCTGACGCAGGTACAGAAGTACGTAGTCTCCCGCGCACCAAACCCGTCCACCATGAAGCTCGACCACCCAAACTCGACGCTGCTCACCGGTGAGGCAACACACACCGTCCGCGACCTGAAGGATCGAACGGACGGGAACATCACAATCCTCGGGAGCGGCGAGCTTGTTCGCGCCCTGCACACAGCCGGCATGGTCGACGAATACATTCTGCAGATTCACCCCATCGTGCTGGGTCAGGGGACTGCCCTGTTCGGAGCTGCAGACCGGGCAAATCTGACGCTGCAACGGTCCGTCACCACCACTACCGGTGTCATCATCGCCCAGTACTCCGTTACACCCGTATCCAGCGGGAGTGATGAGGCCGAAAGCGGCGACCGATAAGCTCCGATCGGAGAGGTCAGAGTAGTCGGCACGCTCGAGACGGGGCTTTTCGAGATCACTTGCTCGGTAGGGATCGCCACTGCCCCGATGGAGTCTCGCTGTACGGCCAGGAGCGACTGTGGTGCGGGAGCGAACCTTGCTGCAGTGTATGAAGGAACCGGCACGAACCGGAGGTCGATGTGAGCGGTGAGGGTACGAGTGACGTCAGTGGGAATCGAACTCAGTTCTGACGAGGCCATGGTTCTGCACGTGTGGGTGGCCAGCTTCAATCAGACTGGAGAGAGCACACAGGTACTGCCATAGGACGACGAATAGACGTACCTCGATCGGAAGGTTCAGCATGAGCAGTGAGCGTGGCAGGAACAGAGTTCGGATTGCGCAGGGGCATACTTCGTGAGCGCGCCGGTCACTCGCTCGACCAGTTCGTCCCAGGACTCGCGGTCGGAGTTCCGCTTGGTGCGCCCTGTGGCTCGATTGATTGCTGCTTCCGCTGTGGGCACGGCAGTGGTTGCGACGTTCCTCGATACCGCGTCGAGGACAACGATCAATCCGTTCAACTTCTTCGGGTTCTTCACCATGCAGAGCAACATCATGACTGCACTGGTTCTTCTGATCGCCGCGGTCCTGGAACTCGGCCGACGACCGGCTCCGGTGTGGCTTGTGCCCGTACGGGCTGCGGTGACCACCTTCATGGTCGTCGTCGGCGTCGTCTACAACCTGCTGCTGGCAGGTCTTGCTGGCGGAGTCGATCTGGCCTGGGCGAATTGGGTCCTGCACGTCGCGTTCCCCATCTACGCGTTCCTCGACTGGCTCCTCGCCACTGACCGACACCCCCTGCCCTTCACAACTATCGGGCTGACCCTTGTCTATCCACTGACATGGTGCGCGGTCGTCCTCGTTCGTGGTGCCACCGACGGCTGGGTGCCCTACCCGTTCCTGGACCCTGCTACCGGTTATGGATCCGTCGCCCTCTACGTCGTCGTCATTGCCGTCGCGTTCGCCGCGTTCGGCGCCCTCGTCATCGGGATCAGCAGGATACGCCTGCCCTGGGCGAACCGCTCCAACTCCACGCGGTAGGTCCCGCGCGTGGACAAGAGCCGCCGCTCCCAGCCCACCAGAACCGACCGGAGCCCCGAAATACAGACGGACCACGGTGATGTCCGTGGTCCGTGCCGCTCACGTGCTACTTCGTTCCACTTGCATCCGGGCCTTCGCTTCTCGACTTCGAGGAACGCCGCCCATGTCGAGACACACAGTCCGTCAATCCGAAGTTGTAGCTCGTCCCAGCAGCAACCAACGGCGACGCCATGTGCTCCCGCGATGTCGTCGGCCACGCCAAATGCATCGCACATGGAGCGATACGGCATCACCGCTCAGAACGCGTTCGTCATGCTCACAAGCCGGCTTCTACACCAACACGAAACTCATCGACGTGGCCGAACACCTCGCCACCACCGGAGCAATGCCCTCCCGGGCCATGAATGCCTGCCACCGGACTGCCGAGCGGGAACCTCTAGTTCCCAACGGCCTGCTGGCCCAGAGGAGAATCGGCGGCCGTGCGCGTCCCGTGGCTTCCTTACGGCCCGGGGCCGTCGTTCGAAGGCGTCAGTCGACCGGGGCGTGGCTCAGCTGTGCGTCGTGTTCTCCCGCATCTCCTCGAGGCTCAGCTCCGGTGCGCCGCCTGCTGCCGCCTCCGGGTCCATCCACACGAAGTCCCAGTGGTGGCCGTCGGGGTCGTCGAAGCTCTTGGAGTACATGAAGCCGTGGTCTTGCTCGCCGGCGGGCGTCGCGCCCGCTGCGAGGGCCTTTGCGTGAACGTCGTCGACCTCCTCTTTGCTCTCAGCGCTGAGGGCGAGCTGCACCTCGGTCGAGGTGGTGGCGTCGATGATCGACTTGCTGGTGAACTCGGCGAAGAACTCCCGCGTGAGCAGCATCGTGGTGATCGTGTCGCTGATCACCACGCTCACGGCATTCTCGTGGCTGAAGCCCTCGTTGATGGAGTACCCGAGCGCTTCGAAGAACGTCCGGGATCGCGCGAGATCACTGACGGCCAGGTTGATGAAGATCGTGGTGGGCATGGAGACGATCCTTCTCTCGGGACGCCGGCGGCCCGTCGCCGCCGATCGTCACTGCATGATGGTGAGGGGCGGCCGACATTGTCAAGCGACTGGGAGCAGCGTTGCGGTTCGGCCGGGGCACGTGGTTCCCAGCTGCCACCCGGCCGCGGAGGTACGTCCCGTAACCCTGAAGCTTCACACGACAATCGAACGGGTCGATTGCCGTGCCACCTCTTCCCCGGAATCACGGGGCTCCCTCTGTCTGGGGAACTCCTCTCGACGCCCTTCTCGAACGCCTAGCCCCGTATGTCGCCGAACAACGACAGGGCCGTTGCTTCGCTACCCGATGAGCTAGCTGACGGCGATCAGGGTCGCAACGATTGCGAAGACGGGGAGAACGCCTTGCTTGATAGCTGCGCTCCTCTTGGTCGGACTTGAGACGAACAAGACCAACGCTGCGGAAGCCATCGACCCGACCCCGGCGAATATCAATGCCGCGCCGACACCGGCGTCAGCCGCAACGAACACGACGATGCCCACCAGAGCAATGAGGGCGAGGAAGAGATTGTAGAAACCCTGGTTGAACGCGAAACTCTTCGTGACCTTGACCTCGGCATCACTGGCCGGCCCGAACGTGCGACGCGCCTGAGGACCTTCCCACGCGAGGGACTCCATCCAGAAGATGTAGAGGTGCAGTACGGCAGCCAAGGCGGTCAGGATCAATGCCATCAGTGTCATGGTGAGCTTTCCGGTAGACGTGCACGGTCCTACGCGGCGCGAACGAGACGACTCTACCGAGCCACTACACGCCGAATACGGTCGAGCCCGAGCAGCCAGCGACTCCACGCAGTCGTGCCCACAGCCTATCCGGCCGGATACCATCACGACGCGTTCGATAGGCGATGCCCTGTCGGTGCATCCGGCCAGCGCCGGGAATCCCTAGGTTCGGCACGGCAGACCTCGACCTCATCGAGGCAGCACCACCCCGCAGAGCCACCACAGACGCACGCACCACCGAAGCAGGTATGGCCCGCGACCGCAGGTAGCCAGCAATACAGCGGAGTCACCGACTCTGGATCTCGAGCATTTCCCGCCGACACGTGGCATATGGAAAGCGAAGGCAACGCCAGTCGGAGGATGACGCGGAGGAACCGGTAGTTGGAGGGAATGCTCGCCGAGCCGCCGGCGGAGGAATCTGATGAGTGAGGACCCTTGATGGGAGTTCGGCTCCGATTCCGGCGGCTGGTCCCTCCGGTAGCTCCGATCTCGACTTCCGCCGCCTGGTGGGAGTCGCCGGATCGCGTCCGAGCGTTCGCTACCCCGGCTGTCGACGCTCAGTAGGGACGGCGCTTCCTAGTAAAATGACGATCGGATCTCCGACTGGTCTCCCAATGCTGATGTGTTGAGTTGGTGTGCCGACGCTGCGAAGGCAGCACCATGCCATCATCCAGTGAGGAAGACCCAGTGATCAAGGCCTACACGTTCGACGACCGATTCGACGTCGTCCGCTTCGAGCGTTGCGCTGTCTCCGTGCGCGCCAGGACGAACGTCGTCATCTCCGAGGTAGATGCTCTGATGATCCTGCGGCGATGCTTCGAGCTGACGGACAACCGGCAGTACGTCGTCCTCCTGACGGTCGCCAACATCATGGGTGTAAGTGCTGGTGCCCGCCGTGTCCTGTCCTCGTCCCGCAACGTTCTTGCTGCAGCGCTGTTCGGCCAGGGTGCCATGGATGAGGTTCTCGCCGCTCCCTATCTGCGGGCCGTGTATCCGGGCGAGTACTTCACCGAGGAAGCCAGCGCCCTGCGGTGGCTGGCCATGATGCACGATCTCGTATGCGCTGACCCTGTCCCCCATGCCCTGAGTCTTACCGTGGACCTGGACCCGTTCCGCCCACGGAAGCCACGAGTAGCCTGAACCGCGGCACTTCCACGGCACTCGGTCTTTCTGCCGCATGCAGGGCGAAGCACAGCATGGCGTTAGGTGTCGGTGGTGGGGCAGCGCAGCCGTCACAACACCCCCGGCGAGAACTACGCCTCGGGTGATGTGGCGGTCACTGACCCAGCCCGGAGACGCGGCTCTCGACGCACATCGACGGGCACTTCGGGAGCTAGCCGACACCGTGGAACGCATCATTTCTCCATCAGACGTCTCGTCGACCTGAAGCATCACGAGACACTCGAACGGCTCGAGCGCCGTGCAATCATTCCCCGGAATCGAAGGGGGTCCTTCGTCCCAAGTACCCGCCTCATCGGCTTGCAGCAGTATGGGCGGTGGGGAGCACTTCCCCACCGCCCATATCCGCGCTGACCCGTTGGCTTCTCCTTGAGAAGCTACTGGGCCTTTCCGTTGCCCGGTCGTATGGTGATCGCAGCCGTTGCGGTGGTTTCGATACCCGCGTGGTTGACCGCGGTGGCGTTGAGCTCGAAGCTGCCTTTGAGCCCTTCGATGGGCAGTTCGTATCGGCCGTCGACTCCGGTGATCTCCTGCCCGTCGAAGGTGACGGTGAGTGAGCGGACGCCCGACTCGGCGTCGTCTGCTCGGATGTCGAGCGTGAGTCCGCGCCTGGCACCGACCTTCGTGTCCTTGAGCCCTGTGACGACTGGTGCTGTCTCGTCGGGCACCGGAGCATTCACGTAGGCGATGCTCGGAACGGGAGGCGTCGTCATCCCCTCGCCCAGGAAGAAGCTCGTGTGAGGGGGCTGGTTGTAGGCGGTGTTCTGCCATGCCACGCCGAGCCGGTACACAGGATCGTGCATCAGGGTGCGGATGCGGTGCTCGGTGACATCGGTGGTGGTGAAGATCTTCAGCGATGAGTGATCAGTACTGCGGTAGACGAGTTCTTCGCGCCAATCACCGAACAGGTCGGCCTGCAGGGCCGGGTTCCCCTTGGTGCCGTTACCGGTGAGTGTGCCGTCGAGGGTGAGGAGCCGTTCTTCTGTCGTCGACTCCCAGTCCCACTTCGAGATGGTCGGGGTCGCACCGGTGGCGAGCTCGAGCGGGTCGGTGTAGTCGTGGTCGGTGATCTCACGCAGCAGGTCCCCGTCCCACCAGGTGAGGAAATTCGCCGCGGGGATGCTCGTGCCGAGGTCCGTGCCGTCGGCTGCGCGGAGTGACCCGACCTTGGAGTAGAACTTGTAGGCCCCTCCGATCGCCCACGCCTCGTTGCCCTCATGGGTCGGGTCGATGTCGCCTGCAGCTCCGCGACCGGTGTCACGGGTACCGGGGATGGACCAGAGGATCTCGCCGGTTGCGGCATCACGCATCGTTGCCGCACGCTGTCCGCTGCTCGTCATGCTCTCGTGCACCGAGTAGACCTCGAGCCCGTCACGGGAGGGGATGTGGTCCGTGACGTGCATCGCGTCGCCGTGGCCGAGGCCGGTGGTGTACAGCGGGGTGCCGTCGCTGTCGATCGTCATGGATCCGAAGACGATCTCGTCGGCGCCGTCGGCGTCGACGTCTGCGATGGAGAGATTGTGGTTGCCCTGGCCCGCGTACTGGCTGCCGGCAGTGGTCGAATCGAATGACCAGCGCTCCTGGATCCTGCCGTCGACGAAGTCGAACGCGGCGATGGAGGTCCTGGCGTAGTACCCGCGGCTGAAGATCATGCTCGGGGTCTCACCGTCGAGGTAGGCCGTGCCCGCCAGGAAGCGGTCCATCCGGTTCCCGCTGGTGTCACCCCAGGAGGCCAGCTCTCCGCGCGCCGGTACGTAGTCGATGCTGTCGAGGGCCGCACCAGTAGTGCCCTCGAAGACGGTCAGATATTCCGGCCCGGCGAGGATGCGGCCGCTCGTGTTGCGGTGGTCCGCCGCGGCGTCGCCGATGACGATGCCGGCACCATCGACTGTGGCGTCGGCGGTCTTCATCGCGACTTCGGCTCGACCGTCACCGTCGTAGTCGAAGACCTGGAACTGGGTGTAGTGCGCTCCGGCACGGATGTTGCGGCCGAGGTCGATCTGCCACAGCCGCGTGCCGTCGAGCGTGTAGGCGTCCAGGTAGACGTTGCCGGTGTAACCGGAGCGCGAGTTGTCCTTCGCGTTCGTCGGGTTCCACTTGAGGATGATCTCGTACTCGCCGTCGCCGTCGAGGTCTCCGACCGATGCGTCGTTGGCTTCGTACTCGTAGGTCTCCCCTGTCGGAGTCGTTCCTCCTGCCGGGCGCTGGAGCGGGATGTCCAGGGACTGATCCCCCCACGGGCTGAACTCATCGGTGACCGTCACTTCGCGCTGGTCGATCAGCGCGGTCACGCGGTAGACAGAGGTACTGGTCCCTGCCGCGTCGAGCATGTTCGTGCTCCTGGTGATCGGGTCTTCAGTGATGCGCACGCCGTCGCGGTAGACGTGAAACCCGATCGATTCAGGGTCGAGGCCGAGCATCCGCCAGCCGACATAGACTCCCCCTTCGGTCGTCACGGCGACCGGGGCCCGATCGAGGTATTCCATCTGCCGGACCGGCGTGTCCTCCGGCGCAGCTGATGCAGGCATGCTCACCAGCGTTGCAGCAGCAACGGCGGCCACTGCCGCCGCTCCCAGTGCTCGTCGTGATCTTCGTGGGTGGACGAATGAAACCATAACCATCTCCCTTGATGTCCTGGTACAGAAGAAAGCCCAGAGCTTCCCCAGTTGGGAAACCGCTTTCCTTAACGACTTCATCGTCCGTTCGCGGCCCGACGGTTGTCAAGAGCAACAAGCCGGATCGTGCATCGCCCCTGAGGACATCACGGGCCGAACCGCTGTTCACTGCAGAGTGAGGCATCGCAGCGGCGTGGGCTGCTCGGACGGGAGCGGTCCACCGTGCATCCAGCGTTCCAGTAGCCGGATGTCGCACCACCGATCACTTCAGAACTCTCCGTAGGGCCAGTCGAAGTGGGCGCGCGTCTCCTCGAGCGGCAGCTGCAGGGTGCGGGCGATGTCATTCCAACTCGCGCCTTCATTGCGTGCCAGCCGGACGGCCGCTGCCAGCTCCCTCTCGGCTCGCTGCGCCTGTTCCTGACGGTCTTTCAACAGGGACTTCCAGTCCTGGATGAGCCGGCCATGCAACGCCAGGTCGTCGTCGCTCGCTTGCTCGAAACAGTCCCCCAGCAGCCGGTACGAGGTGAAGGCTCTGAGGGCCTCGTCGGGGCTGAGGTTGTCGAAGTCGTCGGTGTTGTTCGGACCTGCATACGGCGGTCTCCTCATCGGCGTGACTCCTCAAGAAAGCGTCGTGTCGGGAAATCCTTCACTCGGGCACAGCGGGAGTAGGGCCCGAACGGCCACCTGCGCCCCTTCACCTGGCCGGCGAAACCATCGTCGTACCTGGGGACAACTGATCCTGCACGGCAGGATAGACCTCACTGGTCGAGTCCGTAACCCGCGACCCCGCGGCCGGGACGACGAACGATGCGTGCCAGAAGCAATGGTGCTTCGGCGAGACCACCCGAGCTCGGATGATCTGGAACAGGGTGCGGCTACTGAGCCGGCCGTTCGCGGCGCCGTGGATCTCGATCCGCGTCGCCATGATTCGCGGCTGATATTCGTCGCCGGCGACACTCCTGGGAAGCACAACGGGTGAGACACGTTGCGCCGCTTCCTCTCGTCCGTCAGCGAACTGGCGTGCAACAGCGTCACCGATCAGTGAAGAATGAGAAAGTACGCTACATGCCGCGCACCGTGAGTGCTGTTCTCGACGGCGAGGTCGAGAGCCCCTCCGGCGGACACACCGTATGCCCGCGTATTCGTCCTGGTCTGCGTCCCTGCACAGCGCTGACCCCCGTCAGAACAGGAAGTGTTCATGCCCTTTCGAAGCAAGCAGACCCTCGAATCCTGGGTCGAGGAGTTCCGTACCACCCGCGAGGGTGGCGCCCTGATCACTGTCCTCGTGCAGGAGGGATTCGATGGCGCGGACACCGGCCTGGTCACCGTCCCCCTGCGCGACGACGGCACGGAGATCTATATGCAGCCCGTCGCCCTCGGAGACCCGACCTGGTCGGTCACCATCGGGATGCGGAACGCTGAAACGACGTTGAGCGCAGCCCAACTCCATGGGCTTGCCGCCGAGCTCCTCCTCGCGGCCTCGCTCTGCCAGTTCCTCCAGGAGAAATCCATCCACCACGTCGAAGAACCAGCCGAAGACCGGGACAGCGACCACTAGGGTCTCGGGTCCTGCGTCGACAGCCCTCCTGATCACCGATGGAGCGCCTGGCCGCTCGTTGCGCGGCAGGCTTCGCCGGGTCGGGATCCGGGCATCAGCCCGGCCTGTCAGTCCACTCGTCACTCACGGTGTCAGTGCCGTGTTCTACGCTGTGTAGTGGAGTCCTGTCCGGGGTGTCCGTCGTACTCGACCTACCGTGCACCCTGGGCAGGACTTCCGACTGCCCGCGGGTCCTGCCCGAGGGTCCTGCCCACAGTGCGGCCCGCAGCGCGGCCCCGAGAAGGGACCGCGCTAGGGCATCAGAGGACGCTGCGGTACACCCCGAGCGTCGTCTCGGCGATGGAGCCCCAGTCGAAGTGCCGCTCCGCGCGTTCCCGTCCCGCGGCGCCCATCGCGGACGCCTTCGCCGGGTCACCGACGAGCGCGTTCAGTGCCGCCGCGAAGTCGTCGACGAACCGCTGCGGATCGAGCGGCGTGCCCGTGCCGTCCTGCACCTGCTCGATGGGCACCAGGGTGCCGGTGACGCCGTCGTCGATCACCTCGGGGATGCCGCCCGTGGCGGACGCGACGACGGCGGCGCCGCACGCCATCGCCTCGAGATTGACGATGCCGAGGGGCTCGTAGATGGACGGGCACGCGAAGACGGTGGCGTGGCTGAGAATCTGGACGACCTCGCGGCGCGGCAGCATCTTCTCGATCAGCACCACGGACCCGCGCCGCTCCCGCAGTTCGGTGATGAGCACCTCGGTCTCGGCCGCCAGTTCCGGCGTGTCCGCGGCGCCCAGGCAGAGGACCAGCTGCACGTCGGCCGGCAACTGAGCGGCCGCGCGGAGGAGGTACGGTACACCCTTCTGCCGCGTGTTGCGGCCCACGAAGACCACGCTCGGCCGGTCCGGGTCGATCCCGTGGGCGCGCAGCGCGTCGTCGTCCTCGTCCCGCGCCCACTGGGCGACGTCGATCCCGTTGTGGACCACGTGCACCTTGCCGGGGTCGACGTCGGGATAGCTGCGGAGGATGTCGGCCCGCATTCCGGCGGACACGGCGATGACGGCCGCGGCCGCCTCGTAGGAGGTCTTCTCCACCCAGGACGAGAGGGCATAGCCGCCGCCGAGCTGCTCGGCCTTCCAGGGGCGCAGCGGCTCGAGGCTGTGCGCGCTCAGGACGTGCGGGATGCCGTGCAGCAGGGACGCGAGGTGACCGGCCATATTGGCGTACCAGGTGTGCGAGTGCACGAGGTCGGCGCCTCCGATGGCGTCGAGCATCTGGAGGTCGGTGCCGAGGGTCTGCACGGCGGCGTTCGCTCCGGCGAGCCCCTCCGGGACGCCGTAGGACAGGACGGATGCTCCGTGGTAGTCCTCCGGCCGGGGCGCACCGAAGGCGTGGACCCGGAGGTCGACCTGCGGCGCCAGGACCCGGCTCAGTTCGGCTACGTGCACCCCCGCGCCACCATAGATCTCGGGCGGGAACTCCTTGGTCACAATGTCTACTCGCACTATCTCAACGTAGTGCAGTGCGTCGGAGTCCTCTAGTGTGAAGTGGACCGGAAGGGTTCCGGGATGTGGGACCTACGCCGGATCGGTCCGGATCGGGACGGCAGATCACTCAAGGAAGAGCGGGGGGTCGATAGTGGCACCGAAGAAAGTACTTGCCGTGGTGTTGGCAGGCGGAGAAGGCAAGCGGCTGATGCCATTGACGGCGGACAGGGCCAAGCCCGCCGTGCCGTTCGCGGGGAGCTACCGGCTCATAGACTTCGCGCTGTCCAACCTGGTCAACTCGGGATACCTCCAGATCGTGGTGCTGACGCAGTACAAGTCGCACAGCCTCGACCGGCACATCTCCGAGACCTGGCGGATGTCCACGCAGCTGCAGAACTACATCGCGTCCGTCCCCGCGCAGCAGCGACGCGGCAAGAGCTGGTTCCTCGGCAGCGCCAATGCCATCTACCAGTCCCTGAACCTCATCCACGACGCCCAGCCGGACATCGTCGTCGTGATCGGCGCGGACCACGTGTACCGCATGGACTTCCAGCAGATGGTCGACGCCCATGTGAAGAGCGGCGCTTCCGTGAGCGTCGCGGCCGTGCGACAGCCGATGAACCTCGTGGACCAGTTCGGCGTCATCGAGGTCGACCAGCACGACCCCGGTCGCATCGCGGCGTTCGTCGAGAAGCCGACGACGACGCCGGGCTTGCCGGACGATCCGAACAGCTTCCTCGCGTCGATGGGCAACTACGTCTTCACCACTGATGCGCTCGTCAAGGCCCTCGAGGACGACGCCGCACGGCTCGACACCAAACACGACATGGGCGGGGACATCATCCCCTACTTCGTGGAGCGCAACGACGCCGCGGTGTACGACTTCACGACGAACGACATCCCGGGCGCCACCGA
>NZ_CP024915.1:2475086-2495839 GCF_002953615.1 Arthrobacter agilis
GTTGATGATCGTGGACACCGGCGCTCCTAGGCGTAGGACGGGGCCGAGGCCCCGGTAGCGGCGGCCGCGATGGTGCCGGCATCGGGACCGAGGTGGGCACCGTTGCGGTACCTCGCCCCTGGGTGCTGGTCGAAGAGCCTCGTGGTACCGCGACCGAACAGGCGCTCGCGGAGGGTCGACTCCTCGTAGGACCTGCGGTAGAGGCCGCGCTTCTGGAGTTCGGGGATCACGAGTTCGATGAAGTCCTCGGCCGTGCCGGGCGTGAGGAACTGCCGCAGGTTGAAGCCGTCGAGGTCGGTGCCTTCGACCCATCGCTCGATCTCGTCCGCGACCTCGCCGGGCGTCCCGATCGCCACGAAGGGGCCACGGTCGAACCTCGTGATGCGTTCGAGGGCCTGACCGACCGTCGTACCCGCCGGGTGCCGCCTGTTGCTCGGCTGCCGGTCCCGGCCGGGCCGGTCCTCACGGGCGAGGATGTCGTCGATCACCTCGTCCGGGCGGTAGGCGGCCAGATCGATGCCCCCACCTCCGGCGTGGGCGAGATAGCCCTCGGCACTCGAGAGGCGCCGGTACTCGTCCGCTTTCCGCTGCGCCTCCTTGTGCGTGCGGCCGACGATGACGACGGCGCCGGCGAAGGCCTTGATGTGGTCCGCCCGGCGGCCGTTCTCCACGGCGAGCCGGCGGAGGTCCTGTACGTTCTCCCGGTAGGCGGCGGCATCACGTCCGCCGACGAAGACCCCCTCGGCGTGCCTGGCGGCGAACGCCTTGCCCGCCGTCGAGCTTCCGGCCTGGAACAGCACGGGTGTGCGCTGGCGCGAGGGCGCGCTGAGGTGCGGTCCGGCGACGGAGAAGTGGGGGCCGCGGTGATTGATGTAACGGACCTTGGTCGGATCCGTGTAGACGCGGTGGTTCCGGTCCTCGACCACGGCGTCGTCGTCCCAGGAACCTTCCCACAGCTTGTAGAGCACCTCGAGGTACTCGTCGGCGATGGCATAGCGCTGGTCGTGCTCGACCTCGTCCGCGAGACCGAAGTTGCGCGCGGCGTTGGGCAGGTACGAGGTCACGATGTTCCAGCCGAACCGCCCCTTCGTGAGGTGGTCGAGTGTCGAGGCGCGGCGCGCGAACGCGAACGGCGGCTCGTAGGTCGTGGAGAACGTCGCCGCGAATCCGAGGTGTTCGGTCACCGCCGCCATGGCGGGGATGATCAGCAGGGGATCGTTGCTCGGGATCTGCACTGCTTCGCGGAGTGCCGTCTCCGGTCCGTTGCGGTAGCCGTCGTAGGTCCCGATCACATCCGCGAGGAAGACGCTGTCGAACAGGCCTGCCTCGAGGAGTTTGGCGGTCTCCACCCAGAAGTCGAGGTCGTTGAAGCGGTGCCTGTTGTTCTCGGGGTGGACCCAGAGTCCGTGGGAGATATGGCCCACGCAATTCATCTCGAACAGGTTGAAGGCGATCTGGCGTGTCATGGGTGGACCTGGTCCTTCCGGAAGGCGGGGAGCTGGGGGATGGCGTTGATGAGCTGTCGCGTGTAGTCGTGCTGCGGGGCGTCGAAGACGTCGTCGACGGGGCCGTGGTCGAGGATGGCGCCGTCCTTGAGGACGAGGACCTCGCTGCTGACGTGCTGGATGACGCCGAGGTCGTGGGAGATGAAGAGGTAGCTCAGGGAGAAACGGTCCTGCAGGTCCGTCAGGAGGTCGAGGATGCGGGCCTGGACGGTGACGTCGAGGGCGGACACCGGCTCGTCGCAGATGATGACCTCGGGATCGGCCGCGAGGGCACGGGCGATGGCGACGCGCTGCCGCTGGCCTCCCGAGAGGTCCAGCGGGCGGCTGCGTGCCCTGTCCGCGGAAAGGCCGACGAGGTCCAGGAGTTCGAGGACCCGCGCCGCGAGGGCGCCCCGGGGAGTGCCGGCGGCGGCAGCTGCCTGCCCCACGACCTGACGGACCGTCTTGCGCGGGTCGAACGACTGCAGCGGATCCTGGTAGATCATCTGGACGGACCGTCGCGCCGTGAGGTCCCGGGTGGCGCGGTGCTCCTGCCAGGTACGGCCGTGCAGTCGCACGGCACCCGTGTCGGGCGCCTCGACGCCCAGCGCGATGCGCGCCACCGTGCTCTTGCCGGAGCCCGACTCGCCCACGATGCCCAGGGTGGTCCCGGCGGGGAGGGCGAAGGACACGTCGTCGACCGCTGTACGTCGGCGCCCGTCGGGCCCGGGGTAGCTCTTGCCGATGCCCTCGACCGTCAGCAGTCCCGGCGGGGACGCGGCTGCGTCGTCCCGGCTGCCGACCTCCGTGGACGTCGTGGCCGGCGTTCCGGGTCCGGGGACGGACCGGGCACCTCCCGTGAGTCGGGAGCCGCGCGACGTCCTCGACGGGATGGCGGCCAGCAGCCCCTGCGTGTAGGGATGCCGGGGATCCTGCAGGACGGCCTGGACGCTGCCCTCCTCCACGATGACGCCGTTGCGCATCACCGCGACGCGGTCGGCGAGGTCTGCGACGACCGCGAGATCGTGACTGACGACGAGCATCCCGGTCCGGGCGCCCTTCAGCTGTCCGAGCAGCCGCAGGACCTGGGCGGCGATCGTCGCGTCGAGCGCCGTCGTCGGCTCGTCCGCGATGAGGAACCGGGGGCCCGCCGCGATGGCGGAGGCGATCAGTGCCCGCTGGCGGAGGCCGCCCGACAACTGGTGCGGGTACTGGCTCGCGCGGACCTCGGGTTCCGGGACACCGACGGACGCCAGGAGCTCCACGACGCGTTGGCGACGCCCCGTGCGGTCGAGGGTGCTGTGCAGGCGGAGGACCTCGCCCACCTCAGCGCCCACGGTCCGCAGGGAATCGAGTGAGGACAGCGCGTCCTGCAGGATGAAGCCGGCCTCCCTGCCCCGCACGCGGCTCCACTGCCGTTCTCCCCACCCCGACGCGTCCCGGCCGTCGAAGCGCAGGCTGCGGGATCCGACGTGGGCGCCGGGTCCGGTCAGTCCCACCAGGGTCCGGGCTGTCACCGACTTGCCGGATCCGGACTCGCCGACGAGCGCCAGGCATTCACCCGGCCGGATCGCCAGGCTGACGTCCCGGACGACCTCCCGCCGGTGGACGCCACGGCCGAAGGAGACCGTCAGTCCGTCGAGTTCGACGACGGGCGGCGCCGCTCCGGCCGGTGCGGCGATGGCGGCGGCGGGTGTGAGGATCGGTGTGGAGCTCATGCGAGCCTTCCTTCGGAGCGGCGCCGGAGTTCACGCCCGACGACGGTGATGGACAGGACGGTGGCGACGAGGAACGCCGCGGGGATCGTGATCATCCAGGGGGCGTTGGAGATGAAGTTGCGCCCCGCCGAGAGCATCGCACCCCACTCGGGGGCCGGGGGAGGCGTGCCGAGTCCGAGGAAGCTGAGGGACGCACCGGCACCGATGGCGGATCCCACCCCGATGGTCGCCAGGACCAGCACCGGCTTGATGACGTTCGGGACGATGTGCGTCAGGAGCACGCGCCAGGCGGGCAGCCCCAGCGTACGGGCCGCCTCGACATAGCCGGAGCGCCGGACGAGGTGCGTCTGCGCCCTGGTGATCCGGGCGTAGTAGGCGATGCTGCCCGCCCCGATCGCGAGGATCGCATTCTCCGTGCCGCCGCCGATGATGCCGATGACCACCAGAGCGAGCAGGATCTCCGGGATGGCGAGGGTGACGTCGAGGAAGCGCATCACCGATGCCTCGACCAGGCGCCCGTTGAGCCCGGCGAGGAGACCGATGGCCGTCCCGCCCAGCACGCCGATCGCCGTCGCGCCGAGACCGATGTACAGCGAGGTGGCAGCACCGTGCACGATCCGGGAGTAGTTGTCCGCGCCGGAGTCGTCGGTACCGAACCAGGCCGTCCCGTTCGGCGCTTTGAAGCTCCGGGAGGGATCCACCGCGTACGGATCGGCCGGGGAGAGCAGACCCGGTGCCAGGACCGCCGCCGCGAGCCATAGGAGGAAGGCCGAGGCCAGCAGGATGCCGGGCCTGATGCGTCGCGCTCGCCGGGCGCGGGCCCCGCGGTGGACGGGGTGGACGGGGACCGTAGGAGAAGCCGGAGGCGTCGGCGCCAGGGGAACCGCGTCGGGGGGAGCAGTGCGCGAGGTGATGCTCATGCCGTCACCACTTTCGGGTCGATGAGCGTGTAGAGGAGGTCGATCACCAGGTTGACCACCACGTACACCGCGGCGGAGAGCAGCACGATGCCGATGATGACGGGGAGGTCCTTGTTGTAGACGGAGGCCAGTGTCAGCGAACCGATGCCCTGCCGGCTGAACAGGGTCTCGACGATCACCGATCCGCCGAGGAGCGCGGCGACGACGAATCCCGACATCGTCATCACCGGGATGGCGGCATGCCGGAGTGCGTGCCGCACACGCACCGGGAGGTCGCGCATCCCGCGGGACCTCGCCGTGAGGATGAAGGGTTGCTCCAGGACGTCCTCGAGTTCGTTGCGGAGGACCTGCGAGAGCGTCCCGAAGACGGCGAGGCCCAGCGTGAGCGCCGGCAGGACCAGTGCCGCCACGCCCTGGTTGCCGCCGATCGGGAACCAGCGCAGCGAGAACGAGAAGACGATCAGCAGGGCGAACCCGATGATGAAGGTCGGTGTCGCGGCGAGGACCACTTCGACGCCGGAGACGATCGACCGGATCCAGTTCGCCCGCTGCGCGGACAGCACGGCGACGGCGAGGGTCAGCGGGAGGGCGACGGCGACGGCGGCTGCCGCGAGCGCCGCCGTCGCGCCGATCTGCTGGCCGATGGCATCCGTGACGGGCAGCCGGAGCCGGTAGGACTGGCCCAGGTCACCCTGCAGCAGGTTGCCGAGGTAGCTGCCGTACTGCACGATGAACGGCTGGTCGAGGAGGTAGTCGCTGCGGACCTGGGCGAGGGTCTCGGCCGTGGGCCGCGCGTCCGGACCGCCGAGGATCAGCAGAGCGGTGTCGCCCGGGATCAGGTAGACCGCGAGGAAGGTCAGCGTTGCCGCGCCCCAGAGCACGCCGATGCCGACCAGCAGGCGCGTGAGGATGCGTCGGAGGATCGGCACCTACTCCGCCTTCCACGCGTAGGTCAGGACGGGCACGGGGTGGGACGTGTCGACGGCGACATCATGGACCGTCTTGGCGTACGCGAACTGGCTCGGATTCTCGTAGAGGGGCACGCCGGGCACGATCTCGAGCAGCCGGTGCTGCGCCTTCGAGTACGCTTCCTCAGCCTCGGGTCCGTCGTCGGACCCGCGGGCCGTCAGGAGCAGTTCGTCCAGGGCCGGATCGTCGACGTAGGACGAGTTCTGGCCGATCCGTTCGCCGGTGATCTCCGAGGAGTGGTACCGGATGAACAGGACGTCGGTGGTGTTGGTGTGCCACACGCCGGCCAGCGCGTCGTAGTCACCGGCGTAGCGCAGTTCGCTGAGCTGCGCCTGCGGCAGCTGGATGATCTGGAGGTCGAAGCCGACCTTGCGGGCCTCGCCCTGCAGTTGGACCAGCAGGGGACTCGGCGTCGAGCTCTCCACCGTCGGTACCTCGACGACCAGCCGTCGGCCGTCCTTCGTGCGGAAGCCCTCGCCGTCGCGCTCGGACCAGCCGGCGTCGTCGAGCAGCTGGTTCGCGCGCTCGGGATCGTGGGTGAGCGTCCCCTCGACGGTCGGGTCGTAGTACTTGCTCTCCTTCGAGAGGAACCCGTCGATCGGCGTGTAGGTGCCGAAGCCCAGGCTCTCAGTGACCGCAGCGGTGTCCACGGCGGCGGCGAAGGCCTGGCGGACGGCGAGGTCGTCGAACGGTGCACGGCTGAGGTTGAAGCTCAGCACGTAGGGGCTGCCGGTGCGGGGGAGGTTCTCGTAGGTGAAGTTCGGGTCTGCCTGGACAGCCGCCGCGTTCTGGGGCGCGAGGTTCTCGGTCAGGTCGTACTGCCCGGAGACGAGGGACTGGTGCCGGATCACCGGCTCGCCGACGAGGGTCACCTCGACGCCGTCGAGATATGCCTCGCCGTCACCCTCGACCCACTCCGGCGCCCAGTCGTAGCCCTCGCGCTTCGTGTAGGTGATGCTCTGGCCCGGCTGGTAGTCCGCGACGGTGAAGGGGCCGGTCCCGATCGGCTGCTGGCACAGGGTCTCGGGAGCCTCCGCGATGGCCTTGCCCGAGTTCATCCCGAGCCAGGACTGCGCGAGGGTGTAGAGGAACGGGGTGTAGGGGTATTCGAGGTGGGCCTCGAAGGTGTACTCGTCCAGGACCGTGCCGTCCACGTAGGGGGCGATGTACGCGGCGGCGAGCGGTGACTTCGTCGCGGGGTCCCGCATGTGCTCGAAGTTCTGGCCGAGGACCTCCGCGTTCCACGGCGAGCCGTCGCTGAAGGTGACGCCCTCCTTGAGGTGGAAGGTGTAGGTCCTGCCGTCCTCCGAGATGTCCCATGATTCCGCGAGGTAGGGCGCGATGTCCCCGTTCTCGTCCAGCGTCACCACGTTGTCGTAGATCAGGCGTCCCAGGAACTGCTGCTGGGTCGCCGAGATGCCGTGGCCGTCGAGGCACCCCGGTTCGGCCGAGATCGACACGTCCAGGACCCCTCCGGACACGGGCTCACCGGCCGCCTCCGAGGTGGAGGCCGCCGGCCCGGCGCAGCCACTGACAAGGGCCACCAGGGCGACGGCCGATAACGTGGTGAGCCGGCGGACCGGCCGGTGATTCCGGGCAGGGGGAATTACGGATGCATTCATGGAGAATTCCTCTGAGGGGTCCGGTGCCGCGCACGGCGGAATTCACCGGAAAAGGGGAGAAAGGAGCAACAGGATGCGCTGGACGCGCAGGGCCTGCTAGGGGAGGGGGAGGGCGTTACAGCTCACGGGAGTGCCTTTCGGTGTGCTCTTGCCCGCGCCGGACGGGCACTTACGTGCCATGGCGAAGGCCGCTTCGTCATCCGAACCACCCAGGAACATGGGGTTGGTGTGCGGTCCAGTCGGAGCTTTCCGACCGCATCTCTTGAAGCTGAATTCAATATAGGCAGGGAGACGGGCGGTCCTGCGAATAAGAAGAAATATGACCGGGAAGTGCGATACCCGCGCATTGTCCCGTCGAATACCTGGCGGACAGGGAATACGACAGCAGGGGAGCCGGTGCCGCACCTGATTCCGGCATCAGCCGATGATGACGGCCCCGTCGTCGTCGATACGCCAGCCGGGGTTGAAGGCGATCTCCCAGACGACGTCGTTCGGATCCCGGACCAGGGCGTGGAAGATGCCCCCGAAGGAGCCGTCGCGGGGCTCCTTGAGGACGGTCCCGCCGGCGTCCGCCATCCTGGCCACCAGCCGGCGGACCTCGTCGGGGCTGCCGACATTGTGCGACAGCGTCATCCCGGACGGTCCGGGCGCCGCATCGAGCCCGACGTCCTGCGCGAACTTGTCGGATCGGAACAGCCCCAGGAGCAGACCGGGCGCCACCTGGTAGAAGATGATCTCCTCCGGGACGTCGAGCGCAGGGGACCAGCCCAATCCGCTGTAGAACGATCGCGCGGCGTCGAGGTCGCGGGTGGCAACCGTGACGAAGTGCAGTTGCTGGTCCATGGCGCGAGCATAGTCGGCACGGCCGGTGCCCTGGGCTTTTTCGGACAGGACCGGGGGGTGCGGAGACCCTTGACGCCGCGGCAGGCCTGAGACCGCGACGGTTCTCGGCGGGGAAGCCCACGTCACCCCGGGTGCTCAGGTCACCGCCGACGCGACCTGCCGACGTCGATCACCGCCCTTGACACGACCACCGATGTCACGACGAAGGGGTGAGGGCACGTTCCTGCTGCTCGCCGTCGATGACGAGATCGAGCCGCTCGTCGAGGAACGCGACGTAGTCCTGCACCTCGGCCGCGTCACTCAGGGGGTGTTCGTACTGCCACGCGATGTCATCCACCCTCTTGTCTCCCACCAGGGCGGAGTACCAGGTCGCGTAGCCCTTGTACGAGCACATGGACCGTGTCGAGCTGGGCTCGAGCGGCGCCACGACGTCCTCGACCGGAAGGTAGTACCGGGCGGGCAGGGTCGTCTCGAACAGCATCCGCGCCCGGGTGGTGTCGGCGAGGATGTGTCCGTCGAGCATCAGCTGCACGTGTCGGGAGGTGCCTCGGATGTCGATGCGGCCGTACGGGTCGTGCGGATGGCTGATGATCTCGTCGTCCTCCTCGAACCAGCTGTCGAAGTCGGCGAATGCGAGGATCACGTAGTCGTCGAGGCCGGGGTCGCGTGCGCGGAATCCGGACGCGACGGCCTCCGTTCCAGCGACGCGTATCCCGACCGGCTCGCCCCCGGTCGTGCGCACGTCGAAGGGGATACGCGGGTCGAACACGGGAATCGTCGACAGGTCGGGCAGCATGAATCCGACCGGACCGTTCTCGGGTGGCGGTGGGGTGCGGGGCGAGATCTCGGCGCGGATGTCCTGGTACGGGACGGCGTACCCGGGCACGACCCTGCGCGGCTCCCACACGAGCATCGCGTGCGTCGTGTCCACGACGGTCTGTCCGCCGAGCGTGGCGCGGACGCGCTTCGCGGTCGGCTCGTATCTCAGCTTCTGGAGCAGTTGCCCCATCACGTCCCGCATGAGCACGCCGGTCGCATCGGTGTCGTGGTTGGCCGGGGATACGGGAGGGCTCGACATGCACTCACGGTAGACCTGCGTCGCCGCTGCCGATAGAGGCCGATGGCGGCGGCCGCAGCAGGCGTACCGGGACCGAGGACGGCGGATCGGGTGAGCGTCGGACAGGCTGCCCGTACCCGACAGCGACGAGTGGGTGGTGTGCAGGCGGCGCCCGCGCACATAGGCGGGCGTCAGGGCGAAGAACAGGTGGAAGATATCCAGCAGCCCCTCCCGGAAGAATCCCAGCCGCCCCGTCGACTGCGTGGTCACCAACGCCCAGCATTGCGACGGCGTGAGTGCGTCCGAGGCATGCATCAGGGCCGCAAGACCCTGATGTGCCCTCCATCAGCCGGACCGGCGGCGGCATCCGCCCAGCACCCGAAGGGAGCACCTCGGAGCAGATCCCAGCATTCGTGAGCAGCACGAGCGTCGGTCCGTGCAGGTCCTGCGTCCATGGACCGGGAGTACGAAGCGGGCGCCACGCCGACCGGGGCCCGCCGACCCTGTTATCGTCCAACGATGAGGTCTCGTCCTGATCGACGGAGCGTGCGGCATGGTCACCTACCCTGAGGAGCCGCCCCTGGGTGCGGTTGTGCAACTACCGGCTCCGGCGGGGGTGGAGAACCTCCTGGCTGCCTTCGCTGCCATCGCGGACGACCTGGGACTCGACACCGTCCTGGAACGTGTCATCGAAGCGGCGTGTCAGCTGGTCGATGCACGCTTCGGTGCCCTCGGCGTCGTCGGTCCGGACCGGATGCTCAGCCACTTCATCACCGTCGGTCTCGAGGAGGAGGACATTCGGCGCATCGGTCCGCTCCCGACGGGGCACGGCGTCCTGGGATTGCTGATCACCGAGCCGCACCCCGTCCGTCTCTCGGATCTGCGCGAGCACCCCCTCGCCTATGGATTCCCGGCCGATCACCCTCAGATGACTTCGTTCCTGGGCGTGCCAATCCGCATCCATGACCGGGTGTTCGGCAACCTGTACCTGACGGAGAAGAACGGGGGGACGGATTTCTCCGCCGCAGATGAGCAGCTCGTGGTCTCGCTCGCCTCCGCCGCGGGCGTCGCGATAGAGAACTCGCGCCTCTTCGAGGAATCGAACCGGCGGACACGATGGCTGGAAGGCGGGCTCAACGCGGTGAGGGAACTCCTCGGGGAGCACGACGGATCCAGCAATGACCTCGAGATCATCGCTACCCATGCACTCGACGCCTCGCACAGTATCCTCGCCGCCGTCCTCAGGACGTTCGGCAACGAACGGGAGATGATCTGCGAAGCCGTCGACGGCGTCGAGGCCGCGGCCCTCCTGGGACGACGAAGCCACGATGCCGGACTGATGGACCGGCTGCCGACCACCCTGTCACCGGTCCTGCTGAATGCTGAGGACGTCGCGGCGGTACTCCCCGGGGCTGCGGCAGGCACCATCGGGACGGCACTGTGCTGCAGGCTCGCCGGCGCGGGGGACCGGCGTTTCCTCGTCATCGGCCGCCCGCCCGGCGCGACGCCCTTCTCGGATGTCGATCACGGGATGATGCGCACCTTCGCCTCCCATGTGTCCCTGGCCCTCGAACTGCTGCGGATCCACCGGCAGCGGGAACAGGAAGCTGTCTTCGGCGACCGGGACCGGATCGCCCGGGACCTGCACGACCTGGTCATCCAGCGGCTCTTCGCGGCCGGCCTGAGCATTCAGAGCCTGCGGAAGTACACTCCGGATGCGGAAGCGCTGAACCGCATCTCGGCAGTGACGAAGGAACTGGATGCGACGATCAGGGAGCTGCGCGACACCATCTACTCGCTCCGCTCCGTCCCGCAGGTCGCCCCGACCTTCACCTCCACGGTGTTCTCCCTCGTCGCCGATGCCTTCGACGGCCACGACCTCGACCCGGTCCTGCAACTCTCCGGCCCCCTGGATACGTCAGTGGACGACGAGCGAGCCGACCATGTGCGGGCCGTGCTGCTCGAGGGGCTGGCCAATGCGCTGCGTCATGCCGAGGCGCGCACGATCACCGTGATCCTGCGTGCACGATGCGGACGCCTCGAGTTGAGGATCACCGACGACGGCCGCGGGTTCGAGAACCCCGGCCGGACGAGCGGACTGGCCAACATGAAGCGTCGCGCCGAACTGTGCGAGGGCACGGTGTCCATCACCAGCACCGTGGGTGGAGGGACCGACGTCCACCTCGAGATCCCCCTGGCTGCTAGCGGTATCTCGGTTCCGCCGGCCTCGAGATGAACACCGCCGCCTGCGTGCGGCGCTGGAAGCCGAGCTTCGACAGCAGCGACGACACGTAGTTCTTCACGGTCTTCTCGGCCAGGAACAGTTCTGCGCCGATCTCCCGGTTGGTCAGGCCGGCGCCGATGAGAGCCAGGACCTTCTTCTCCTGGCTCGTCAGTCCCGCCAGCCGCGGATCCTCGACCGGAGCATCACGAAGCCCGGCGATGATCCGTTCCTTCACGCCTGCTGCGAACAGGGATTCACCCGACGCTGCGCGACGGATCTTCTCGATCAGGTCCGAGCCCAGGATCTCCTTCAGGATGTAGCCGGACGCCCCCGCCAACACGGCGCCGCGCACCGCCTGATCGTCGTCGTAGCTCGTCAGGATCACGCACGACAGCGAGGGATCGATCGAGCGCACGTCCCGGCACACCTCGATCCCCGTACCGTCGGGCAGCCTCGCGTCGAGGATCGCGACGTCCGGTGACAGGGCGGGGATCCTCCGGGCAGCCTCCTCTGCGGAGCCCGATTCACCGACCACGGTGAAGCCCTCGCCCTCGAGCAACTCCCTCAATCCCCGTCGCACGAGTTCGTGATCGTCGAGGAGGAACACCGTGATCCGTCGGTCCTGTATGTCACCTTCGGCCTTGTCCATGTCCGACTCCTCTGAAAGGCCGGGCTCCGACCGGCTGAGCGCGTCCTGCACCCGCACCATCATCACCTGCCGCCCCCTGTCGCAGCAGGGTCCAAGGACCCGGAAGAGGAGATGGGACTTTCGGCCCTATCTCTGCGCACCGGCCCGGCCGACGATGAACGCCTAGGAGATTGCCGCACCCAGGGAGCAGGACACCACCATGGACACGCCCACTTCACCCCGTCTGCCTCGAGTCGACGGTGAGCCCTCCGCTTCGCGACCCCTCATGGTGCCGGCATGATCCCGGGCACCGAGGATGCCGACACCAGCGCGGGTCAGGTCCAGCGCAAACCCGTGGTCGTCGGGTACGACGGCTCGGACGGCGCGAAGCGCGCGGTCCTCTGGGCGGCCCACTACGCCTTGGCGGCACAGCTTCGGCTCGTCGTCGTGCACTGCTGGGTGTGGCCCCTCTTCACCCATGACCTCGGGCCCGTGACGGGCGTTCAGGACAGCGGCCTGCGCCGGGAGGCGGAGAAGCTCGCCGACGAAGGCCGCGATCTCGCCGCGGAGGCGGAACCACATCTGGATGTGCGGAGGCGCCTGATCGTCGGACTACCGGCCGGGAACCTCACCGCGCTCTCTCAGCAAGCCTCGCTCCTGGTCACCGGAACCCGCGGACTCGGCGGTTTCGCGGGCCTGTTGGTCGGATCGGTGAGCTTCCATCTCGCGTCCAGTGCGTCCTGCCCCGTCGTCGTCGTCCGCGAGGCCCGCGCCGACCACGACGCCGTCCTGGTCGCCGTCGACGGATCGCCGGAGAGTGAGAGAGCCGTGGCCGTGGCGGCCGATCTCGCGGCAAGCCTGCGGACGTCGGTGCGGCTCCTGCACGTCCAGCAGCACCGCAGGCACGCACCCTCCGGCCCGGTGTCCGCGGTGGGGGACGAGGCCTTGGAGCGGGCCTCCGCCCTGCTCAGCGAGCATACGGGTATCGCCGTGACCCGGGACCTCGTCGTGGCGCGTTCCGTGCCGGGACTCATCCTCGAGGAGGCACGGAACGCCGCCGTCGTCGTCCTCGGCGCAAAGGGCACCAATACCCTGGGAGTACGGCTCGGTTCCACGGTCCATGCCGTCCTGCACCATGCGCGAGGCAACGTCGTCGTCGTCCGGTGAAGCGCCTGCATGCTTCGCTTTCAGCCGTGCCGGACGTACTGCGGTCGACAGCCGGAGGAAGCACATCACGCCTCGGACGCTGCGTGATGCGCGTCCTCGCGGATGACGAGGACAGGGCAGTGCGCATGGGATACGCAGGCACTGCTGACGGACCCGAGCAGAAGGCCGCGGAAGGTGCCGTGGCCCCTACGGCCGACGATGAGCAGCACTGCGGACTCGGAGGCCTTGACGAGGGCCTTGGCCGGGTGGGCGAACACCACCGTGCTCTCGAAGCCTGCCGGCCGGTCCTCGCCATACGCAGCGGAGAGGGCCTTCTCCAGGTCGCTGCGTGCGGACTCCGAGAACTCGCTGCTGCCGAGCGGCATGAACCCCGGATCCGCTGCCGGGTAGTCCCAGGCCGCGACTGCGAAGATCGTCGCGCCGAAAGTGGGGGCGAGCTTCTCGGCATACCGCAGTGCTTCGACGGACTGCTCGGATCCGTCGACTCCGACAACGATCTGAGGAACATCCCTTCTGGTCACGGCAACGTCTCCTTCTCCGATGCGATGATTCCGGTGAATCGCGCTGTCCTAGAACGATGCCTCCTGGTCCACGTCCCGGGTAGGGTCATTCGTCCCGACCCGGCGCAGCACGCCAGAACTCCGGAAGACCGGGGAGATGCGGTCGGGGCGCGTCGTCCGGTTCCGGTCAGTACCGGCGCCTCAGGCGACGGACGGCGGGGGAGGAGGATCACCGCACGTCCGGCCGCGAGCCGTCGGAGGACGATCCCCGACGTGAACGGCTCGGTTCCGCGCCTCCTACCGACCGAAACAGCCTCAGCCCGATGGTGGCACGGGCCGGAGTCGAGCCCCGCACTGTGGTGTCCTCGACGCCGGAGCACGACCGATCGCGCTGCTGGTCGCCATAGATCCTCGGATGACCCTGTAACCGGCAGCTGCCCATCCGGCGACCGGAATGCCTGACCCAGGGGTGGACCGTGTACACCCCCATGCCGGGCAGCCTGCAGATCGATGAGCATCGTTCCCGGCCGGCGGTGCCCATGGACGTGAATGTGCCGGGGGGAGGGGTTTCTGCCCCTTTCCAGACCATTACCTGACATAATGTAGATTATCGGCGATTACTTCAGGAGACGAGAGGGCTCACGAGCACCTCATGCACTGCAGCCTGTCATGCAACTTGAGTGGGCGAACAGTACCTTCGTGCTCCCGAACTTCGTAGTTACGTATCCACTGTGTTCGAGCTGGCCTCCATTTGACGGATCCAATTGTGCAGGCGCTACCTGCAAAGTTACTCGTGGTGACAAAGGCCCGACGTGGTACGTCCGGTGTGAAGTCTGGCGCCCTGGCTCACTGCAGTATCCGTCCAAGCGTTCCGGTAGGAAGGTGGTAGCAGTGTGGTAGTGATCTACTGCCACCCTCCTCCCGTCAACGCAAGTTGACGAAAGATAAATTATCGGTGATTTTGGGTGTGATCCAGGAGGTGTTGTAGCCGTGGATTCAGCGCGGGATACGTGGGATCATTGGGGCATGACAGCTGTTGCAGGAGCGCGCACGGACCTTCAGGCCCACCGGGACTCCATCCGGTTTCCGGAGGACGAGCTCGTGCGTGAGCTGCGGGAGATTCTGGGTGCCAAGCTGGTGGCGTATCTAGGGTCCGTGAAGGAAACCCGGGCTGTGCGCCAGTGGGCTGATGGTGAGCGCAGGCCGTCTGCGGATGTCGTGCAGCGGTTGCGCGATGCCTACCATGTGGCGGCGCTGCTGCGTCAGTGTGATGCTGCTCCTGTCGTTCAGGCCTGGTTCATGGGCATGAATCCGCAACTGGACGATGTGCCACCGGCACGACTGCTGCGCGAGGGACGGCTCGAGGACGCTGGCCCCGCGGTATTGGCGGCTGCCCGCGCCTTTGCAGCAGCAGGCTAGCCTTTGCCACCTCGTACGCTGACGTTTATCAACACGGCTGAAACGGTCTGGCGGGTCGGTTTTTCCCCTGATCCGTGGGCGTGGAGTGGCTGGCAGTACGCCACCGGCGGCCGGTTCCCTGGCCGTTGGGACGACGCCGACGGAAATTTCCGCACCGTCTACGCCGGCTCCAGCCTGCTGGCATGCCTCCTCGAGGTACTCGCTCACTTCCGCAGGGACGCCCACCTGGCCGCCGAGCTTCAGGATATCCACGAGGACGACCAGGACCGGCACGCGTACCCCAGCATCGAGCCCGGGCTTGTCCCCCGGCAGTGGCTTGATCCCCGAAGCATCGCCACGGGAACGCTCACTGGCATCTTCTGCGTCGTAGCGTCATCCGAGACCGTTGCGACCCTCTACCCGGACTTCATCGGGCAGGCTCTATCCCCTGGCCTGACCGACTTCGATGCAGCCGCCTTGAAGGATGCTCGGCCACGCCAGCTGACCCAGAGCGTCGCGACATGGCTGTACGAAAATACCGACGTCAACGGTGTCAGCTTCAAGTCAAGGCACGGGGATGACCTGACCCTGTGGGCGGTCTTCGAACGCCCGAACGACGGACTAGTGTCGGCGTGCCTCACAGACGTGGAGCATCGCCTGTTCACCGGCGCCGAGCCTGACTTCGTCCGCGCTCTCCAGCTCCTTGACCTGCGATGGAACTGAGCACGAGCCTGAACTGACACCCGCCGGACCACGGCTGGCGATTGTCCAACAGCCCGTTGGACAATCGCATCTCCCCCACCAAGCGTCAGCGCCAAGGTGGCTTGTTCATCCGGGTTATCCACGTCGTCGGCCGCGGGCAGGCCCGGTACGTCCAGGGTCGAGTTCATGGTGTATGCCCATCTTCTACGACGTCGTGGATCCGGTGCAATTCGCTTGCCGGGCCCGCATGAACACCGAAACCATAAGCAAACACACAGGACTTGATCCGACCTCCTCCGGGCCAGCTGGGAGGCCTCCACACCGGCGAGAAAAAATGTCCAGCTACCAGCGTGACGAATCTGGCTTCACGTCGTCTTTACCTGTGCACGTATCCATTCCCACACCGAGGACACCGATGTAGATGGCGGACAATCAGACCACAGTAGTAAGCCCGGTAGCGGCAGTTCCGATCACAGGCGCACAACCTGAGCGCCAGGTACTGCAGGCGCGCAAGACCCCAAAGAACCTGGCCGCCGGCCCCCTGCACACGGACCAGGGCAAGACCTCGATCGCTGACACCGTGGTGCAGAAGATCTCCGGCATCGCCGCCCGCGAGGTACCCGGCGTCCACGCCATGGGCAACGCAGCCCGACGTGCCTTCGACCAGATCACCGAACGCATCCCCGGATCCCAGACCAACGCCTCCGGCGGGGTCAGCGTCGAAAAAGGCGAGAAGCAAACCGCGATCGACGTCACCATCGACGTCGAATACGGGGCATCCATCGTCGAGGTCAGCAACAACATCCGCAGGAACATCATCAGCGCAGTGGAGCGTACGACGGGACTGGAAGTCATCGAGGTCAACGTCACCGTCTCCGATGTCCACCTCCCGACGGACGACGACAACACCAACGCCGAGGACTCGAACCAGACAAGGACCTCCTCCACAGGCAAGGAACTCGAATAACACAACTCCTTCACGGCCCCATAGTTATGCACAATTATGCATTAACACGCATAATCATGCGCAGTCGACCACAGCTTTGGCCCGCATGTTCATCCTCGTAGCTTTTGTGTCATCAACTCTCATCTCATCGCTTGCACGGTGGGTTCGAGTTCAGTCCGCGACCCTGCCCCCGCGTCGCGGACTGGACTCCGACCTCCCGTGAGCGCCTCCCTACGGCGGATCTGTCACCGACAGGACATGCCTTGGCAGATCAATGGGTACGGACTGATAGTCAGCCCCACTGCTGAACGGAAGTAGGTAAGGGTAGTCCCCCCTCCCCCTAGATGAGGAAGCAACGAAAGGAAGGTCCTTGCGTCATTTTCCACTACTGACCGACACGGTGACTGACGGCATGCTCACGCCTATGTGTCGCCGTTAGTGGGCCCGCTCTTCTGATACCGAGGGCCGGTGTTTACGTACCTGACACTGGTGATCGGAGGGTGCGTGTTTGTTCGGGTGTGACGGTGAGACTTTCGATCAGCATGACAAGTGCCTCGTGCAACTCATCGCCACTGTCGAGGATGCGGTGTAAGCGCTGTTCCAGGCCATCAGCTTCGGAGAGCGCCAGTTCACCAGCGCTGGTGATGCTGATGTTCAAACCGCGGGACCCTGGTGTCGGAGCGGAATTGGTGAGGTAACCACTCGCTTCCAAAGATCGCAGGGTCCGGCGGAGTGTCTGAGGCTGCACGCGGATGATCCTGGCTAGTGCCGCTTGACTCGTGGTTCCTGCAGCGTGAAGAGCTTGAAGTGCCACGAGCCCGGAGAGGGTCAACTTCAGTTTCTTCAGTTCACTATTGAGCGCGTACTCCCAGAGGCGCGCTGCCGTGCTGAGGAGTCGTGGGTCCGCCCACATATCCGGTTCCGCGGGATTGACTCTGGAGGTCATCACTGCTTCTCCTCCCCCGGTGCGTCGGCCGTAGGCTTGGTCTGGTTGCCGAGCTGGTTGCCTGGCTGGGTTTGTGCTGTCAGCCCCGCATCCAGGACGGCAACGATCTCATCAAGACCGCTGGTGAGAGATGTTCCTGCGAGTCCGCGGACTGCAGCCCAGCGCGACGGGGACACACGCAGCTCGGTCAGAAGGGTTTCCGTTGCTGCTGCAAGTCGAAGCATCCCCAACATCAGAGCCCCCGACTGGATGCTGAAGAGGGCAACGAGTGCGTCTTCATGGTGCTCGGTTTGAACGGCGTTGGCGAGCATCGATAATCTGTGTGGGAGAAGCTCGATAAACGTGGCGGCGAACGCCACGGCTGTCTGCTGCGAGGTCTCACGGGCGAGTTGATCGAAGACGTCCCAGTCGATGACCGCCGTCGGTTGCAATGGTTTTGCGCTCATCGTGCCTCCCGCCCAGTCATTGTTCGTCGTCGCGTCAGCGATAGTCGGTGATGCAGGTCGAAGGCCACCCGATAGTGCCGCCGGGTGGCCTTCGACCCTGGTCGGGTTACTTCTTGAAGGCGTCCTTCACGTTCTCGCCGGCATCCTTGAGATCGGCCTTGGACTGGTCGGCCTGACCCTCTGCGCGCAGACGATCATTGTCTGTTGCGTTACCAAAGGTTTCCTTGGCCTGGCCGGTGATCTTCTCGGCCGCGTTCTTGATCTTGTCGTCGAGTCCCACGGTGTTCTCCTTTGTTGTGTGATGGGTGTTTCTGATGTGCCGGTCCAACGGGTGAACCGGGGTCTTAGTGATACCGGCTTGCTCAGCGGCGGCCGTGGGGCTTTTTCGGACGTCCTTCGGCGACACGGCGCCGCTCCATGTACGGGCCGAAGAGAGCAGTTGCGATAGTCATAGCAATCTTCTTCATGGGTTCCCCAGTGCTCGTGCGTGGACCAGGCGTGTGACGGTCGGGAAGCTCAGGTGTGAGCAGATGATGCCCCCAGGGTGACCGAGCTCTCCTTCTTGGGCTCGTCCTTCACATCGATCGCTACGCCAAGTGATGCCGGTTCCCTGCCGAGGGTCAGACGCAGGTCGTGCTTGATGCGGTGCTCGACATCAGCAACGACGCTGGGCAGGTCGGCGTGGGACGTCGTCGTGATACGGACTGTGATGTCCGGCGCGCGGAAGGAGCCGCGGATGATCGTTGTCGCTTTGGAAATGTTCTCGAGCTCTTCCACACGGTCGCTGATGGCGTCTTCGAGAAGGCCCGGCTTCATGACGGTCAATCCCCGGTTCTCGGGATCCTGAAGTTTCAGGTCCGATGCTCCGTGCTTGCGGGGAACTTGGGCCAGGAGCCAGAGGACGCAGAAAAGGCCCAAGATGATGCCGGCGACCACCAGGACGGTTGCGATGGTGGTGGTTGTAGCGGGATCGTCGGGCAGGTCGAGGATCGGCTGGTCACGGTCCGGTGCCCTGAATCCGGCAACGGTGTGGCCCTCGAGTAGTCCCAGGCCGATCGCCGCCGTGATTCCCGCGCCCAAGATAAGGATCAGTCCGGTGATGGTCAGCCAGACGCGGTTGAGGCGTCCTGCGGTGTGTCGCATATGGGGTCCTCTTCCTAATCCTTGAGTGTGCTGGTGTTTACGCGGATGCGTGGGGCGTTTTCGAGGTGCAAGGAGTCGACCCGGTTCCGCAGCCTCTGGTGCACGTCCTTCTCGACCTCGTGCCGGTCCAGGGCGTAAGTGCCGATGCGGATGCTGGCTTGTCGGCCTTTGAGGGAGGCTCGGGCGGAGTCAACACCATCGATGCCCATCGCGTGGTCCTCGAGGTAGGTCTTCAGCCCTCGGCGGGTGAGCGCCGCTTCGGTCGCCCCCTCATGGTTCACGAGGTGCGCGTTGTGGTGTCCGGGTATCAATGCGGTGATGATCAGGACGACGCCGATCAGGGCGACTGCGATGGAGGGGATGTACGCGGCCTGCGACGACCACGGTGTGCCGGCGGCGCCGGTGACACCCTCGATCGCCGCGGTGCTCCCGCCGGTCAGGGCCGTGATGCCGGCCCAGACGCCGGCGACTGAGGCCATGAGGAGAACCAGGGCGACGATGAGGGCCGGGACGCTGCGACTGGGGCGCCTCCGGATCGAGCGCCTAGTCGTTCGGGTACTCATAAAAGGCTCCTGCGTGATCGTTCCGTATGGGGGGTGAGGGCCCTGATGGTGATGTCGATGCGGCGCACGTCGAGGCCGGTGGCCTGCTCGATGCTGGCGGTAACGTGATGGCGGATGTCTGCCGATCGCGCGGCGATATCCGAGGGGAAGCCGAGTGCGACGTCGAGGAAGACCGTGACGTGGCGGCCGCTGAGGTCCACCGTGGCCTGCGGCCGGCGGTCTGTGCCGTGTGTCCGGCCAACGCCGAGCACTCCCCCACCGACGCCGGCGAGGAACGGCAGTTCATGGGCGCTTTGGGCTGCAAGCTTCTCGATGACCTTCTCGCTCATCGTCAATGACCCACGGCCAGCCACGTCAGCTGCATCCCTAGTGTCAGCTACGCCAACTGCATCAGCCGCGTTGATCGCACGGGCCGAGTCAGCCGAGTCAGCCGAGTGGGGTGAGCCGGTCGGACGAGATTCATGGGGGGCTGCCGGGGCGGACGCATTCTGTCTGGGCTCCCGGTCTGTCACCGTCCCGAACCGGGCCGGCTGTTGCGCGGCCCGCCGCGGCCCGGTCTCGCGGGCCCTGTTTGTGGGGTTCATAGGATCAGTTCCTTTTCGTACGGGAACCGGCGAGCTGGTTGAGATCGAGGGAACCGTCCAGGAACCGGCCGATGAGTAGGCCGACTGCGGCGAAGATGATGACGGCAAGGAATTCCAGGAAGCCGCCGAAGACGGCGACGAAGCCAAGGAGGAGACCCACGAAGAGTCCAATGGTGCTGCGTGACACGAGCGTTGTCCTAACAGGAGAAGAGGGTGCAACGTGAAAAGGGGAATGTGCGGGGAAAGCATGGGGCAACTGTCGGTCACCGGGCAGGTGCAGGAGTGCTTCGAGCACCTACCCGGTGACAGCACGTCGTGAGGAACGCTCAGGCGATGAACCGAGCATTCGCAACAGTCAGATAGGCAGGCGTGTTATTCGAGTTCCTTGCCTGTGGAGGAGGTCCTTGTCTGGTTCGAGTCCTCGGCGTTGGTGTTGTCGTCGTCCGTCGGGAGGTGGACATCGGAGACGGTGACGTTGACCTCGATGACTTCCAGTCCCGTCGTACGCTCCACTGCGCTGATGATGTTCCTGCGGATGTTGTTGCTGACCTCGACGATGGATGCCCCGTATTCGACGACGATGGTGACGTCGATCGCGGTTTGCTTCTCGCCTTTTTCGACGCTGACCCCGCCGGAGGCGTTGGTCTGGGATCCGGGGATGCGTTCGGTGATCTGGTCGAAGGCACGTCGGGCTGCGTTGCCCATGGCGTGGACGCCGGGTACCTCGCGGGCGGCGATGCCGGAGATCTTCTGCACCACGGTGTCAGCGATCGAGGTCTTGCCCTGGTCCGTGTGCAGGCCCGAGGGCTGGGCTCCGGTCTTCTCCGCGCCCGTGCCAGTGCCGGCACCCGTGCCCGGGGCTGCTCGGGGAGCCTGGCCGTTCGAGGCGGGGC
>NZ_CP024915.1:2495939-2496004 GCF_002953615.1 Arthrobacter agilis
GGTGAGTGTGAGCGGCGGGCGCGAACCGGCCTGCGCCCGCGTTCACGAGGCCGGCGCTGATTACG
>NZ_CP024915.1:2496104-2515710 GCF_002953615.1 Arthrobacter agilis
GAGACGGTGACACCTTCGTCGCACACGTCCAAATGAAGTGCCTGAGCTAGCCCCCGTAGGCCGTGCTTGGCTGCCACGTATGTTGCGTTGTCGGGATAGGCCTGCCGGCCGGCACCGGATCCGACGAATATCAGGGTGCTCGGGGTTCCGCGGATCAACGCGGGTAGGAAAGCGCGGGCAGCGACTGCGGCAGCTGTGAACGTGCTTGCCAGGACGTCATTCATTGCTGCCTCGTCAACGGTGTCGAATCGTCCCCATTGGAAGGTGCCGGCCGCCCACACCACCGCTTTCAACGATTCGGGTCCATCAACGATCGTGCGGGCTGCTTCACGGACCGCCTGGCTGTCGCGTACATCGAGCAGGGTTTCCGTTATCGAGCTGGCACCGGCTTTCCGGCACGCATCGGCTGTTGCCGCGATGCGGCCAGCATCGCGTCCCCACAGGTGAACCTTGAGGTTACGAGCTGCGAGGGACACGGCGATGGCCCGGCCGATATCGCTCGAAGCACCCGTGATGACCGCTGAACCCTCCATCCAGCAACGCTATCTCAGTGAGCGGCACTGGCTAGGGTCCGGTCCTAGCTGACGTGAGTGACCCACCATCATGGTCATCAACCAGTGAATCTGGCGGAGGGGTGAGTTCACCACCGTTCACCTGGGATATTCGACAGGTATCAAACAGTAAAGGGAAGGGCGGGCACGGGCAGTGGTCGATCTGGTTAGAGGGAGCGCAGGAATTGGCGTGCTTGTTCCTTGCCGTCGATCTGTCGGGGGATTTGGCGGCCGTGGGAGTCGACGATGTCTTGTGCGATGAGGTTGACCTTGCGGTTCGTGTCCTGGCTGTGCTGGGAGATGACGTTGAAGGCTTCGTTCGTGCTGATGCCGGTCATGCCGGCAAGGACCCCTTTGGCTTGGTCGATCGTGCTGCGCTTCAGGGTGGCAGCAGCGACGGCTTCGTTGGCGAGCCGGTGGGAATCAGTGTGGATCGAGCGGGTGAGATCGATCAGCAGGCCCCATACCCCGATGTGCTCGTCACCGTCGAAGAGCGGTCCGCCGACCACCAGCGTCTGGTAGTCCTTGCCGTTCCTGTCCTGAAGTGTCAGGTACATCGACAGGGGACTGGTGTGTTCTGTCACTTCGGCCCAGAACGCTGCGCTGCTCTCTCGCATCGCCGGGTGGACGTGGGACTGGCCGAGCTCGAAGGTCGGTTCGATTTCGCCAGGCTGATACCCGTGCATGGTGAACATCTCGTCGGACCAGTGGAAGGTGTCCGTCGCGAAGTAGTACTGGAAGGTCCCGGTCGGACAGTTCTTGAACAGGTGAGAGGGTACGGCAAAGCCAGGGTCGGTCTGCGAAGCCTTATCGGATGACTGCACGAGGAGATGGCTCTCTACGGGTCGTCGCAGAGCTAGCTGCATAACTCTGTTCGCCCTGAAGGATAGCAACCCGGTCCGACACGACCTCAACGGCCGCTGCAATGCTACTGCCCGGGTCTTTAGCAACTCATCCAGCAACCGATGACAGTGCGCCTCCAGCTACCTCTAACGAGTTCCCCCAACGAGGGTTTCTTCTGGGAGGCAGGCGAGGGTCAGGAGGGTTCCGGGGCGTTGAAGGCGAGGTCGAAGATCACGGGGTCCAGTTCCCAGAGGACTTGCTCGAGTACGGCTCGATCCATGGGTGGCAGGGTGGCTATGTCGTAGATGTATGCCTCGAGGTCGAAGAGCTCGAGGCTGCCGCCCATCGCGAAGCACTCAAGCCACAGCTCGGGCAAACCAATTCCAAGGAAGTGTATGGCGGCGGAAAGGGCGATGTGCTGCTCGGCGGCTGTCATCGGCTTGCCCATCGCTGTCCCTCCTCACGAGGTCGCTTCATGTCCCACAGTAGACCTTTGAAGTGCTCGCCCGGCCGTGCGCGACATATTGCCTCTGACCGAGAAGCAGTACACCGCACAGGCCGTGCTTACTACCCAGCCGCTTCTTGACCAGATACTAAGCCTACTGACAAGTTCTGTGGGTCGATTGGGCAGGGGTCAAGCAGTCAGCACCGGGTCCTTGGTCTTGACCAGGGAGTGACGCGACCTCCACTGCCTATTTCCTTCTTTCAGGGCAGGATCTGGCGGGAGGGCCTGCCCACCACGGAAGGCACTGCGCCGCAACCGGGACCCATCCGAAAGACAGCATGCTGACGAATATCTAGGGTGAAAGACGCGCCTACGGCGCGTCACCGACCGCACAAGCATCAGAAGGAGAGATCCCTATGACGGAGATCGTCGCGCATCACGGTTTGTTCAAGAACACCAACCTCCACGTCGATGACACCGGTGGAACCGGTCGCCCCGTGGTCCTGATCCACGGGTGGCCCCTGTCCGGGGAGGCGTTCAAGAACCAGGTTCCCGCACTGCAGGCTGCCGGGTACCGGGTGATCACTTATGACCGGCGCGGTTTCGGCCGCAGCGACAAACCGATGACCGGGTACACGTACGACACGCTGACCGAGGATCTCCAGGCCCTGCTCGAGGAACTCGATCTGCGGGACGTGACCCTGGTCGGGTTCTCCATGGGCGGGGGAGAGGTCGCACGCTACTTCTCCAAGTACAGCCCGGAGCGCATCCGCAGCGTCGTGTTCGCCTCCGCGGTCCCGCCGTTCATGATGCAGGGCGAGGACAACCCCGACGGCCCCCTCACCAAGGACGCAGCCGCCGGAATGACCAAGGATCTGACGAAGGATGAGGAGTCGTTCTACGACGGGTTCACCACCGACTTCTTCTCCGCCAACGGGGAACTGAAGGTCACCGAAGGACAGCGTCAGGAAGCCCTCGACCTCTGCCGGCAAGCTGATAAGAAGGCAGCCCTAGCGTGCATGGAAGCCTTCGGGACCACGGACTTCCGCGACGATTTGCTCAAAGTCACGGTCCCGGCCCTGGTCCTGCACGGCGACGCCGACGCGACCGTCCCCTTCGAGGGCTCCGGGCAGCGCACCCACGCAACCCTCGCCGGCAGCGACCTCCACGTCATCAAGGATGGCCCGCACGGGTGTAACGTCAGCCACCCCGACGAGTGGAACCAGGCCCTGATCACCTTCCTCGCCAAGTAGAGGCACCACCCCTCGGACCGCATCGAGCACGCACTCAGCTCATGGTGGTGGCCGGCCCAAGGCTCTCAGGGGCCGGCCATCACCAGCATCGACGCGTAACGAGTTTTCGAAGGAAGCGGAGGACGAAGTATGGATTCCGGCAGGAACGACGGCGGTGACAATGCCCATCCCGACAGCTATCCCGATAATCATCCCGGTGGGACGGACGGGGTCATGTCGCCGGATCAGTGGTCGACCAGCAGGCTCCTATCAACGGCGGCTCGTCTGTGGGAGCGGGAGGTCGCCAAAGACCTCCACGCGGCAAAACTCTCTCCCTCAGGTCTGACTGCGCTTCAGGCTCTTGCCGAGATCGGAACAACGAATCAGGCCCGGCTCGCCCGGCACATTCGCATCACCTCGCAAAGTCTGCGCAGGACCCTGAACAATCTTGAAAGCATCGGATACATCAGAAAGTCGCTTCGAACCATCGGGCAACGAGACATCAGCATCTCGCTCACCCCGGACGGGGCGCAGGCGCTGACCGCGGTGCAGGGCAACACCCCTGAAGGCAAAGATGCTGACCCAACCGCTGTTGAACCGGGACGCACTCTGCCGATCACAGCGCTGAGGAAAGACCTCGTGGAACTCCTCCAGCGCATAACCCCTGTACCGGAACACCCTGACAGGAACCGTGACCGAAACACTGCCAGGAACACGGACCGGAACACGCTGAATTCTTCAGAGGTGTGAACTCTTCGTCACCACCGCCGCTGGCATCCCTGTTATCCCGAAGACTCGGTGAAGCTGGTGGGAGGGTGACGCATCGTCGCCACCTGGAGGGGAACCATACCCGAAGGCGGAGCCGTGCCTAAGGTGCCGCCCGGGAACCGGGACGAACACTGCAGTCCTCGGCCTCGGCAGCGGACTCGTCCTCGCCGTGACAGCCGGTGGAACCTATCTGGTCCGGCGCAGCAAAGCCCAGGCATCATCGACCGGTTGAACGTGGTCCTCTGCTCAGGCAGTAGTTACGACAGTGCCGCACACCTGAGCGTGCGGCACTGTCGTCTGAGAATACGGAACCTGTTCGCTGCGTACTACGGTGAGAAGCGGCCGCACATCAGTAAGGTCCTACCCTGCGTCTCGTCACGTCAGTGGTGGCCGGTGTACTGCTGGTACTGGGGGTGGTCGGCGAGGAACGCGTACGCCATCGCACACCGCGGGACGAGGTTCAGGCGCCGCTTGTGGGCATCGAGAACGATGTTGCGCATCAGGGTCTGATCGGCGCCCTGGTCCCGGAAGCCCGGCAGTTCGGTGCCCATGACGAGGGTCAGATTCCCGCCGGTCATCGTGTACTTCATGTACGCCGCAAGATTCCCGTCGGTGAACAGCTCGAACCGGCAGTACAGGGGGTTATCCCGGAACTTCTCGCGGGACGTCTTTGCGACACCTGAGGTTTCTGCCGCCTCAGCCCGCAGGTCGAGTTCGTCGACGAGCATCTGATACCGGTCCAGCGCACGGTAGGGCGGGTAATCGGTGTCGATCACCCTGTACGCCTGATTCGCCAGGATCCTCAGCCGCCGCATCGACAGCGATGCCAGCTCAGCTGGAGTTAACTCCTCGACGATCAGGTCATCGTCGTCGTGGTCCTGTTCGGAGGCCACCCACGCTGTCAGCTGATCCGTGTCGACCGCACAGGACCTGCTCGCACGAGCAAGCCGCGCAGGCGTTGCAAGCATGTCGGGCGCCGCGAGAACTGTGAGCTGCGGTTCTCGGCTTGGCACTCGGGCTGATACTTGGGCTGGTTGCGGGTTGGTCTGTGGTGCGGGGTCGTTCAGAAGGTCGGTCATGGCCGTCTCCGGGGTGCTATGCACATCCGTGGCCTGTGTCTAGACCTATGTGTGCTTCGAACACTAGACCTAATCCACGGAAACACCACCAGCAGAAGCTGAACATCCGATGACCAGACCTCGCGAACAGCACCGATCACGGGACGGGCGGAGGGTCATGGGCCGTGAAGCGGTGAAGCGGTGAGGCGGTGAGGCGGTGAGGCGGTGAGGCGGTGAGGCGGGGCGGCAGGGCACGAACCAAGCACAGCGTCCCTGCCGCCCCTGCGCGTCCTCCTGCCCACTGCTAGACAAACGAAGACGCACCTTTCAAGTAGGTCTCTCATCTGGGCGAACCACCAGTGACGAACAACCCACACGGAAAGCTACCCAACAGCCCCGTCGCGTGCCACGCGCGCGGGGCATCAGGAGGGCAGCACCTGGATCTGCGGTCGCGCCGGCGATGTGTGCCTACTTGTCTTCGAGCCCGGTGTCCGTACAGGTGACGTGCTGAAAGAACCCCCGCAGCTGGTCATCCCATTCCTTCTCCACGAGACTCTGCAGCCCCTCGTCGAGAAGGTCCCGCTCGAGCTGGGGCAGATCGCCCCTACCGAAGATGTAGTCAGCGACAGCTTTCTCGGACGCGTTGCCAGCGACCGCGATGTACTCGACCCACACCTCCCACGGCTGAAAGCCATAACTGTGCACCAGTTCCACCACGTCCCGCTGCTGGGCACCCAATTCGACGCTCACCGATCCTTCCTTTCCTGAGGCTGCTACCCCTCCATCAAGGTCATCAGACTGGTCATTAGCCCGCCACCAGGAAAAACCGCTTGCAGCCGGTCGTCCTAGTGCCCCCATGGGCACCATTACCGTTCGAGCCGAAACGCCGATCGCCACCCCGCCCGAAGTTGTTGTGCACCCAGGAGAAGTCTTGGGCTCATGGTCCGATACCGCCCGGAATACAGCGACACCTCTTGGGGCTCCAGTGGTCATGATGGCAAAGGACGGCACTTGCCCCGCTCACAGGACGGCTTCTCCCTAGGACCAGCACGTAACGGCTCACCCACAGGTGGACGGCTTCGAGCTCCACCCTTCGGGCTCCACCCGCCCACAGGTGGATGAACAACATCGTGGGCTGCAGCTGACCTCACCTCAACCGTCTCCAGTGCCACAATCAGCCCTAACCCGGACCAGTTCATGCTGTAGGCGACCACGCTGCGAGGAGGCTGTGCACGCCCACCGCTCGCTCGAGGTGGGCTATTCCGTGTCTGCAAGGTGGTGGGTGTGTATAGATGGGCCACTGGTTCCTGCTGTCCATGTGTGCACGGGACAAGCAGCGAAGCGTAGGGAGTTTGTGCCATGCATACGTGGTCAGGAGGCGCACGAACCTTCGACACGCACCGAACGGCTCCGACGGACTCTGCACCACTCATCTGCGACCTCTTGACGAGCTGCTGGTTCTGCCGCTCCCCAATCTGCTCACAAAGCCCTAATGCCAGCACTTCTAAGACGAAACACAGCGAGACAAGTTTTCGAGACAAGGTCAGGCCTGTGGTTACGGGGGAGTGGTTGCGCGACGCTCGGCTCGATCGAATGTCTCGCAAAGCTTTGGTGGTCTCAACCGGTCAACGCACCACCTGTGATTTTGAGAGTATCGCGGGCTGGTTCGAGGTGGTGAGGTGGGTTTGGTACAGGTCGTTGGAACTGGCCCATTCCAAGACTTGCCGGGGACGGTCGTTAATGAGGTTCGCGATGGCGTCCAGGTCTTGCACGGTGAATCGTCGTAGGTCGGAGCCCTTCGTGAGGTACTGGCGAAGCATCCTGTTCGTGTTCTCGTTCGTCTCGCGCTGCCAGGGGCTTCCCGGGGCGCAGAAGTAGATGTTCATGCTCAGGTCCGTAGAGAGCTGTTGATGCTCTGCCATCTCCCGACCGCGGTCCCAGGTCAGCGACCGGCGTAGCGGTTCGGGGATGTCCTTGAACGCCTGGGTCAGGGCGATTCGTACGGCCTCTGCCTTATATCCGTCGGGGAGATCGACGATTTTGACGGCCCGGGTGGTGCGCTCGACTAGTGTCGCCACTGCGGAGGGCCTCTTTCCCATCACGAGGTCGCCTTCCCAGTGGCCGACCTCGACGCGGTCTTCGATGGCTGCGGGTCGAGCGGTGATAGGGACCATGTTCTTCAACCGGCCGCGACCCAATGATTGCTTGGCCTTCCGTGGCCGGCGGATGGTGCTCCCGGAGCGCAGATACTGGGACATGCCCCGGTCGAGCTCACGGAGGTAGACGTAGTAGATCGACCGGTAGATGCCCTCGTGGGACAGGCGCCTGGCCGGGTCCTCGGGATAAACCCGCTTCAACCCGGCTGCGATCTGCTCCGGCGACCACCCCAGGATGAGCTTCGCCTTCACGACCGGCAGCAGCGCCGGTTGTTGCTTGAGCCGGGTCGGTTTCGGTCGCCTCATTCGGCAATGAGCTGCCTTCTCAGCGGCCGTTGCTCGATAGCCGGCTCGTCCGCCGTTTCGCGCGAGCTCCCGCGAAATACTCGAGTGAGACCTCCCCAAACCCGCGGAGATACGGCGCAGCGATAACCCTGCTGCAACACCGCGAGAGATTTCCTCACGCTCCTGATGCGTCAGGTGCCGGTGGTTCTGTCGAGGAACACTCGGCTTGATGCCACCGTAGCCACGGAGGAAGTACTGGACCACGTGCGCGGGCTGCCCAACCCGGTCACCGACCTGACGAAAGGACTCACCGTCCCGCCACCCCTCCCAAATCGCCCGCTGCTGCTCCATCGTGAACTCCACACGCACCTCCGCCACATATCCTGCCCGGGTGGTGGTGCTTTGACCGGTCGAGACCGCCTTAGGTTGTTGAGACGCCTGGGCGGGCAGGTGGCGGAGCGGCTGTGTCTTGATGGGCGTGCCCGTAATGTTGCGCTTGTCAGGGGCATCGGAAGGACACAACGACGTGTAGGAGGCATTGTGCCCAATGTTGAGACGGCTGCGGCTAAGGCTCTACAGGAAGCTATGACCAGCGAGAAGGGCCGGTCAGCTGCGATCCTCATTCACGACGGGCCGCTTCGTCAGACCATTCTTGGGCTCAAGGCGGGCCAGGTTCTGGCCGAGCACAACTCACCCCCTGCTGCGAGTCTTTATCTTCTCCAGGGACGGGTGCGCGTCACCGGTCAGGACCAGTCCGAGGTAGGCGCCGGAGAGATTATCGCTCTGACTCACGTGCGCCACGGTGTGGAGGCACTAGAGGATTCCGTGTTTCTGCTGACAACAGTCACAAGCCAGGCCGGCGACAGCCATGGAGGCGATCCCACCGGCAAGCGCTCCTAATCTGAGGGACCACCCGTTGATGGCTGATGACCAGAAGGCCCATTCTTACCCCGTCTCGCTACGTGCTTTAAGTGCGTCTTTCGCGCGTTCAGAGGGCCATGCTCCTTCCGCTTCGCCGCCTGCCGCGCTATTCGCCGAACCACTTGCCGCGCTACCTGCGCCCTAGGTCATCGAAGGGACAGGGCGCACACTGGGGGTACCTGGCTGTTATCGGACGCGGCACGTGAAAGCTCACTTAAGGCACTGCAGCAACCCGACAGAGGAGTATCACCATGAACACCAGCAACAGCACATCCAAGCCGGTCATCGTCGGATACGACGGCTCCGACGGATCCCAGCGGGCGGTGCGGTGGGCGGCCCGGCATGCCTCAGCGATCGGGGTTCCTCTGCTCGTTGTCCACTGCTCGGCATGGCCGCTCTTCACCCACAATCTCGGCCCGGTAGAAGGCATCAAGGACAGCGGTCTGCAGCACGAAGCCGAGAAGACGCTTGCGGAAGGCGTTGAGCTCGCCGCACAGACTGCGCCCGACCTCGAGGTCACGCAACGCCTCCTCACCGGAATTCCGTCCGAGGCACTGACCAAACTCTCAGCGGAGGCATCGTTGCTCGTCACGGGTACCCGCGGCCTGGGCGGTTTCGCGGGATTGCTCGTGGGGTCCGTCAGCCTGCACCTGGCAGCTAGTGCATCCTGCCCGATCGTGGTCGTGCGCGAGGACCAGCCCGCCCAGGACAGTGTTCTGGTTGCCGTGGATGGATCACCGGAAAGTGACCGCGCAGTGCTTCAGGCCGCGGCGTTGGCGAAGACCTTGAACCAGTCACTTCACCTTCTTCACGTTCTTCCATACCGCCGGCACGTGGCGGACGTCGCCGCCGACGCCGAACGCGACCCCATCATCCAGCAGTCTCTAAACCTGCTGTCGGCCGACACGAAACTCACTATCGCCGAGGAAGCTACGACGGCCACCTCGACACCGGGAGCGATCATCGAGCGGGCCCGCACCGCGTCCTGCGTCGTGCTCGGGGCAAAAGGCCGCAACACTCTCGGCGCCCGACTCGGATCGACAGTCCACGCCGTCCTGCATCACACCAAGGGCAACGTCATCGTTGTTCGGTAAGTCTCCCGCTGGTGCAGGGATACCTCCTCACCTGCTTCACCGGCCTGGCATAGACCAGGACCTGTGACGAGCCGTCCTAAGCTCAAGCCGTTGGACTGTTGCCGGGCCCGGAGTATCTGGTAGGTCCCGGGCATTGAGGTCGTGATTTTCTTCGCCGGCTCCTGGGCCTTTCACTGTAGGTACCTGATGTGAGGGAGGTGTGAGAACGTCTTCTCCAGTACCGGCATACCCCTTGAACGCACGGTCAAGCCTCTGTGTCAGTTGTTGATGGGTGGGTCTACTCGGGGAGGTAGGGCTTGTATGGGTCGAGGGTCCCGTCGACGACGGGGACGAGCAGTTCGACGTCCCCGGCGTCGGTCGTCGCGGTGAGGCTGGTTCGGGCCCCGGGAGTATCGCCGGCTGTCTGCAGGAGAGTCTCCTCAGTGTCGAGCCCCACTGATCCTTGTGCTGGGACGGTCACGGTAACGTCCTCGTCGTTGTCACTGATCACCACGTCGATGTCCTGGTCCCCGTTGTTCTCGAAGGTGCCCAGAATTCGGGCCGGGGCGTTCTTCTCATCGGTGACCAGGAGGACGCTGCGCAGATCGAGTTCGCCCACGCTCTTGTCGTCGCCGACAGCTGTGGAGTTCCAATTGTCCTCGCCGCCGGTCGCGCAACCCGTTATCAGGACCAGGCCAGCGCCGAAAGAGGCGACTATGACCGTCCTGTGCCGCCATGCCGCTCGCGCATTGTGGAGCTGTGTGCCGCTGCTCAAGGTCATGGTTGTCCTCCGTCGTCATGGGGTATTGGATGCAGCATCTCCTTCCCACCGTACGGACCCCGCGGAACGAGATCGTCAATGTTGCGGGACCGCAACCGGATTCCCAGTAAGCCATCAGCCGCAACGACTGGGATGAATACACAGTGTCGGCGCTGATGTAGACGCTGATGTGCGTGCTTGCTGGTGAGGGTGCTTGAAACCGTGTCGATGTGCTCAGGGACGTCGAGGTAGCCGACTTCCTGATCGCTGATGGTCGATGCCCGTGAAACGAGAGCCTTGCGGTACTCGGTCTGGGCAAGGTTCCCGGCGGGCTCCGCATCTCAGAGGTGCACCGGATCATCGCTGACCTATCCCTCCACAGTGACGTTGTCGGACTGACGATCGCGGAGTTCATCCCCCGCGACGTCCTCGCTTCCCAAAGCGTTGTCCGTGGCCTACCACTGATCGGTGCTTAGCGACCTGCTCATGATCGATGCCGGGTCCCACCCGGCTTGATGGTTCTTAGTGGAGATCGAGGCAGTCGTTGATGATCCACCAGACACCGTCGAGGGTGTAGCCGCGGTCTTGGTCCTGGCTGAGCGTGTGCGCCCGGACTGCTCGCATGGCGATGCCGGCGTGCGCCCAATCATCGACCGTGGCGCTCTGGTCGTCGACGTACCGGTTCCACAGGTCATCGTGCTGCTCTTTCGGTAGGCGAACCATCGCACCGTAGGGTCCCCGGAAATCATCGACAGGGCCCTCGAACCGGACGGTCGCGAAACCGAGCCGGGCTTCGGCCGAGAGCAGGCGCAGACCGCTCAGGCTCGGGCAGCGGATGAACGCCCGCTCGATTGCCTGCACATACTCCTCAGGCCCGGCTGTTCCACTGCGTCCCTTCGTGTCCCCCATGACAAGAAGTGTCCCACCCCTTCGCCCGGCACCTCAGATTCAGGGGTGCCCGCGCTCAGGGCAAGGTCGGCGTCCTTCACCCCAGACGGCGCTTCATCCTTGACATTGCTGCACGAGCCCCTGGTAGGAGCTTGTGCTGAGTGCACGTGGTCAGGAGGTCGGCCGGTCAGGGTTCGCGCTGTAGGGGGCGCGGGGGCTGCGGCAGATGTCGTCGTGCATCTCGTTGACGGATTGCGAGAGCATGTCGCGGTCGATGGCCGGCAGGTGCGTGAGTCCGTGGAGGTAGGCGTTGACCTCGAACTCGTCGATGCTGCCGCCCATGCTCAGGTAGTACAGCCACAGCTCACCAACAGTGAACCCTGCACGTTGCAGGGCGTCGAAGGTGGCACTGTGCTGGTTCTCGTCAGCGGTACTCACGGTGCCCCCAGTGGCGGTCGCTTGTTCCCGCCATCGTCCTCTTCTGTCCTCTCAGCCTAGGAAGCCAGCCGGTACCCTGCCCGTCGGTTTCGTGCTCGATCACCGGTTGAGGTGAAGAGCTGGCGGGTGCTACAGCCAGACAGCGGCAGTGCCGTCGGATCCGCCGCGCGGATAGACGGCGACGGTGGTCGGAAGGTGGCGCCGGCCGATTTCTCTGATCAATAGGTGACTCGCCCATGAGAGAACCGGCTTACGGGCGGACTGCGATGTTGACTACCTCGCTACGATCTGACGATGACGAGCTTCCTGGAGCAACGCCACCTGGGGTACCCCATCTGGCATACCACCCCGATGCCGCAGGTGCCTGATCCGCACGGATATCAAGGAGACGTAGTATGACCCGAGTTCGCCTCGACCTCTTCTCATCGCTTGATGGGTACACCGCAGCCGACCCTTCGCCGGAGGAGCCGATGGGCCAGGATTGGGGACCGCTCACCGCGGCCTATGCGGCCACGCGCACAGTCCGCCAGAACGTTTTCGGAGACACCAGTGGGGAAGGAACGACCGGCGTCGACGACTCGTACGCCGCGGCGTTCTTCACCAGGGTCGGCGCCGAGATCATGGGTGCAGGCATGTTCGGCCTGCACGCGCATCCTAATGACCCTGACTGGAAAGGGTGGTGGGGTGATAAGCCGCCGTTTGGCTGCCCGGTCTACGTACTCACCCATTCCGCCCCCCGCCCTTCGATCGAGATGGCCGGCGGAACGACGTTCCACTTCCGCAGCTGCACGATCCACGAGGTACTCGCTGAGGCAACCACCGCAGCCAACGGCTCCGACGTCCGCGTCGGGGGCGGGGTGCGCACTGCGCGCGACTTCCTTCGCGCGGGTCTCGTCGACGTTCTGCACGTCGGCATCGCACCGATTGTCCTGGGCCGAGGCACCCGCTTGTGGGACGACCTTCGAGGCCTGGAACAGACACACCAGGTAAGGACCGAAGTCGCCGAGAGCGGCACGATCCACGTCACGCTCACCCGATAGGACAACGGGTCTACTTAGAAGTTATTCACTCTCAGGGGTTTGGCGACGCTCCCTCGACGACTCGTCGGACTAAGACGACCGATGTTTCAGGATCCACCCTGCGGCTGATGACCACGAGCTTCAGGTCACTTACTGTGCAAGCATGTCCCACAAAAACCTTGCATCCGGCATCGCGAGAAGCCCCTGGTCTCAGGCCCTAGCAGGCGGAGCACTGGCTCTTATCCCGGGTAGGAAGTACCCTGCCTGGCTGCGCCAAACTATCACCTGGGGCTCCACAGCAACGGTGGTCGCTGTCATCGTTGTCCCAAAACTCGGCGCTAAGTTCCACGAAAACACCTCCGTACAGGAGACGCCACCAATCACCGAAATCAGCCCAAAAGCCAAGGCCGGCTTCGCCACAGTCGCTGGAGCCCTGATGTACGGAACGATGCGGTTTGGTTGGTGGTTCGACGAAGCCGCCGAACAGGCTATGAGGAAGATACAGGTGCCATATCCCCGGGTCGTGCTGGGAGTAGCTATCGGGGTGCTGTACTACTTCACCGACGATCGAGGACAGAAGAAAGACGATCAAGGACGGAAAAAGGGCGACGCCTGAGAATACTCACGACGAAGCTCACGACTGTCTCACCCGATCGCCTAGCGGATGGGGCCCGATCCTGCCCGCGTCCAACGGTGTCCTTCTTATTGGACGGATCGCGCGTGTTGCTCGAACGACGGTGATTCTGCGGGGACAACGTCGAAGAGGAGCCCAGCTGGGTCTTGCATCGACACCCATGTCCTGCCGACAGCCACCTGGACGGCTCCGAGTCGTTCAAGGCGATCGACCTCGGCATTAACGTCATCCGCTTCTATATCGAGGTGATACCTGGCAGTTCTCGCAGGTCCGATGTCCTGTAGTCCGACCCAGGACAGGGCGGCTGGTTGCGGTAGAGCCGTGAACTCCGGGAATTGCTTGACTGGCTGAGCGTCGGTGAGCAGAGCGGCGGCCCAAAAATCGCGAGTTGCGGCGAATGTCTCGGACGGCGCGTCGATGACGACCTCGCGCAGCAGTATCCGGTGCATAGCTCTTAGTAGAGCGTGGCAACCGTCGACTGCGCTACATCTTTTGAGCTTCGAAGCTGAACGCCGGTCACGACATCGTGCGGGTCGATTAAGGACGACCAATCACCGCCACAATCGACGAGGCGACGTTCCGGTAGGCGGTCCCTTAGCGCTCAGTTCGGTTGCTGCGGGCGGGCCGGCGCGTGAGTCTGAAGCGAACGAGGCGCTGGATCATGATCGGGTAGATATGGAGGAGGACTCCGACGAGCAGGATCTGTCGGGCGCCCACGGGGTGGGACGTCACCACGGCAATGAGGACGAGGAGCCCTGTGGCGGTGAAACCGAGGAAGTGACCGGTTTCGGACTGCTCAGTCCCTCGAAGGAAGCCGCTAGTGCCCGGTTCTTCATTCTCCGCCTGACGCAGGTTCTTGATGACCCGGTTCCAGCCGACGAGATCGAGGGCACGCCGAACGGCCTCAGCACCCAGCAGCGCATAGGTCCGTGGCTCGAACGATCGGACCCGGTAGCGGGAGCGCGCACTGTCGACCAGTGACGGACCGATCAGCAGCGCCATGAAGAAAAACCCGCCCTGGACGACGACCGCGTAGACGACGTGGTCGGGCCCGATAGCGAACCAGCCGGCAACAGCTAGTACGACACCGATCAGCAGACCGGCAACAACTGATGGAGGTGATGTGGACCGTTCAGGGTTCACTGCTCTGGGTCCTAGTCGGTGGCCGTGCGTGCGGCGGCATTAGCTAGTGTGGTCGAGCGGAAGAGGACCACCGTCTGCGCGATGAGCGCCGCGAACGCAAGCAGCGGTCCTGCCTGTCCACCCAAAAGGACCTGTGCGGCCAGGGCCGCGATCATCCCGATGCCGGCGACTGGCATCATCTTCCTCAACGCTGGAAGAGCAGCCCTGTGACCGGCTGCCCAAGCTTCATCGGATGCCTGCGTGTGCCTGGTACGAATCCCGGCTGCTACGTTGCGGCCGATCAGACCCTCAGCTGCCTGACGGGTGACGAACAGGCAGACGGCGGGCAGGAAGATTAGGGTAAGAAGCAGGATGGTCAGAGCGACGTACTCTTCAGACATCAGCGACCAGCAGTGACGGAAACATCATTTGTCATGCTTCCGAGTCTATCCAGCCCCTTTCTCCAACCGTCCCGCAAACCGATCCTTCAGCGGACACAAACAGTGGCCGTGAGGCTAGTTCGAAAGATTTGCCCTGATTGCGATCAGTGCCAGGTCGAGCAGGGGAGTTGGTTGCTGCAGGGTCCGGGCGCGCAGGGCGTAGTCACCGAGGATGTGGTCAACCTCGGAGCGAAGTCCTGCAGTGAGGTCGCGATACAGCGATGTGGTGAAGGACGAGTCCCATTCAGTCAGCAGGGCCACCGCTTGTCCGTGGGCCGACTCCGACACGGGATGTCCTGCCCGCGCAGCGACGGCCTCGAGCTCGTGGATCGCCGCATGGATCGAATCCTCGCCGCCGGCGTCGAGAACACGGCCGACAGGGGCGCGGAACAGGCAGTTGATCACGCTGGCAGCAGCGATGAACGCCCACTTGTCCCAGAGGGCGCCCATCACGTCGTCAGCGACGGACAAGTCGATGCCAGGGGCGTCGAGGGCGTTCCGGATGTCCTCCGGGACCGGGATGTCGGTCAGGGACCCCACCATGAGTGAACTCATCGGCGTTCTCTGGTGGACGACGTCCCCGTCGAGGGTCGCAACGATGCGGGCCAGGCCGCCGAGGATCTGTCCCGGATGTGCCGCCTGGAGGTGGTCGATGTGCGCCATGCCGTTGAGGATTGGAAGGATGCGGGTGCTCTCACCTATGAAGGGGTGGAGGTCGGTGACCGCGGAGGAGAAGGCTGTCGCCTTCACCGTGATGAGCACCAGATCGAAAGGCTTCTGCGTGGCCGCGCGTGCACCGACCGTTGTGAGGACCTGCACCGGGTATGTTCGGTCAGCGTCCGGGGACACGAACCGTAGCCCGTCCCGACGCAGGCTTTCGGCTTTGCGTTCGCGAACCAGGTAGGTCACGTCCCGTCCTGCTTCCTGCAACAAGGTCCCGAAAGCACCACCGGTTGCTCCTGCGCATACAACGAGTATCCGCACCGCAATGACATCCTCTCGATCACGACCAGCACGGCCACGCGATAGCACGCGCACGTGCGCTGCAACTTCTCCCATCCTGCCCTTCCGGACACCGCGAGACGAATCAGCATCGGAAGAGCATTGTGCACCAGCGAGGGATCCTTGAAGGGGTCGTGGGCGGCTCGGTAAGACGCGGGCCTGAAGGAATGGGTTGCATACTATAAGGTCATTCATTTCCTATAGCAGGAGCTTGTCTGGCTGGCAGTAGAGCGCACTGCGGACCGCTTCGAGTGTCCTTCAACGGATCACATCTGGCGACATGCGGCGAACGCAGCCCTTGACGCCTGATCCACGCATGGAGCGTCAGACGGCTCCGGCTATGTCCCGGAGTGCCCGTATGTGTGCGTCGAAAGCCGCTCTTCCTGGTCGGGTCAGTGACAGCCACATCACCCGGCGTGCATCACTTCGATCCTCGGACGCCGTCTTGTCGGAAACAACGTACCCAGCCATGACCAACGTCTTGACGTGCTTCGACAGTGTGGCGTCCGAGACCTCCAGGGCGGTCCGGAGAACCGCGAAGTCGAGTCGGTCGACGGGGCGGAGAAGCCCGCAGATGCGCAAGCGCAGCGGCGCGTGGATGACGTCGTCGAAGCGCGCCTCATCCACGGCGGAGATTCTGGGCTGCGGAGCGGTAGGCCACGGACGCCAGCCATGTGGTGAGGGTGAACGCCGTGATGCTGGTGAGGGTGACGGCCCAGTGCAGGCCGAAGGACACCAGGCCGAGAGAGATGCTGAACAGTGCCAGGCAGCCGACGACGATACTTGCCAGGGCCAGTCCGGCCTGCAGTCCCATGCGTTTGAATCGGATACCGGTCTTTTTCCGAATCAGGTAGGTGATGACGAGCACGATGGCCAGGACGAGCCCACCCATAGCCGGAGGTTCGTAGTTTTCGCCGGGGGATGTTGTGGCGCCTGCGCTGACCCACCACGCTGCGACTGCTCCGAAACCTGCAAGGAGCAGCCAGGGGATCCGGATGCCTGCCGCGAGTCGGTCGCGGTCAGCTGAAAGTCCTTTCAGCGTGTGTATGGCTTCGTCGCGTGAGGGTGGCTGCGGGTTAGTTTCCATGACGGAAAGACTGAGGGTTTGTTTCCATTGTGGCAAGGCACTTGAGTGGTCCCGCCGCGTCGTCCCGATATCCTCAGCTGGACTGCGCCACCAGCGAGGATGAGGGAGCTACCGTGAGTACGAGAGTCGGTCCACTTGATGTTTCCTTTTCCGCGCCGATCGGAGTCACTGTGAAAGGTGACCTATGGTCATGCGTGGAGGTGCCAGACTCGGTTGAACTATTCGGAACCGGAAAGACGATCAAGGTCGCCGCTACCGTCGATGGCGAACCGCTCACAGCAGGTCTCTTGCCCACTGGTATCGGGGGGCACATGCTCTCGATCAGCGCCAAGCTACGGAAGAAGCTCGGCAAAGAGCTCGGCGACACCGTTGCCGTGCACCTGTCTGAACGCTTCACCTGACAGCACATCATCGGCCGCATTGCTCACCGCCTCGCCGGGTCTGAACCGTCACCTGGAGATCCCCGGTCCGCAGCGATTGTCGGCGCGGCTTTCGCCTGCATGCAGGCTGCCCGAACAGCTTGGCTTGCCTCAGATCAGTCCAAACCCTTCAGCTCGTACCTCGACGAAGCGATGAGCGCGCTACAGATCCCCGATGACTGACCAAAGCCATCGAGGCCTCAGGGCGTGCCCGTTGATGGTCGTCTGAGACACGCCAGTTTGATGCTCTTGAGTGGGTAGGTGAAGGTGCGGTCAGCCCTACTGGGTTCATGGTGTGAGTGCGGGGCGGCGTTGACGGTATTCGGTGGGGGTTGTTCCGCTCTGGCGTTTGAAGGCTGTGCTGAATGCGTAGGCGTTGTTGTATCCGACGCTGTGGGCAACTGTGGCGACCGTGGTGTCAGGAGTGTGGAGTAAGTCGCCCGCGAGTGTGAGGCGCCATCGGGTGAGGTAGGCCATTGGTGGTTCTCCGACGCTCGTTCGGAAGCGGGCCGCGAGTGAGGCGCGTGAGGTGTTCACTCGGCGGGCGAGAATGTCCACAGTCCAGGGGGCCGCGGGCTCGGAGTGCAGGCACTCAAGGGCGCGGACAATCAACGGATCATTGCAGGTGAGCCAGGTGGCTTCGACAGGGCGGTCGGGGTCAGCGATCCAGCTGCGGATGGTGTTGACGACGAGGACGTCGAGGAGGCGGTCGACGACGATCTGGGCTGCTGGGTCCTCGTTGGCGAGCTCACGCCTCAGCAAGTGGATAAGGGTGTTGTCGGCACGTCCGCGCGGGACGACAGCGAGACGAGGTAAGGCGCGTGTGACGAGGCCGCCGGCGTTGTCAGGGCGTTGATACGTGCCGACAAGGATCGCGGTTTCCCCGTCCACCGCATTGCCCCATCGACGGACGCCATGCCGGAATTCTTCGCGGAGGTCTCGACCATCGAGGGTGGTGCAGTGCTGTCCGGTACCGATCTCGATCGAGGGCGTGCTCGTGGCTGCGTCGGTCACTGCATAGGGCTCAGGGCCGCGTATCAGAGCTACATCGCCGGCGTTGAGGCGCGTCCCGTCCACGCGGGCCTCCCCACGGGTAACGACCAGGACGGTGAGAGCGGCACCATCGCGGACGGTAATGCCCCAGGGGGCACTCATACTCATGGCGAGAGCGAAGGCGTTGGCTGCTCGAGGGCCATCAAGGAAATGCGTCAGCGGATCCACGCGGGCAACGCTAGACGATAACGAAGGTCATAGCGAGCTTCGCCCATTCACCATCTAATCTCCTGCCGCTGTACTGGATGTATGACTACTCTCATCCTCGGCGGGGCCGGACGATCCGGCTCCCGCATCATCGACCGACTTGTCACCGCCGGACTACCGGTACGGTCCGCATCACGCCGCACCGGCTTCGATTGGGATGACCGCTCCACCTGGGAAGTCTCCTTACGCGGCGCCTCCGCGGCCTACGTCTGCTTCACGCCCGACCTCGCCTTCCCCGGGGTGCCGGAAAAGATGAAAGCGCTGGGCGAGCTAGCGGCGAAAGAAGGCCTCGAGCGGCTGGTTCTGCTCTCGGGCCGCGGAGAAGAAGGCGCTCGGATGAGCGAGGAAGCACTGCGCAAGGGCGGCGTGCCGACCACGGTCCTACGCTGTTCGTGGTTCCAGCAGAATTTCTCAGAACATTTCCTCACCGGCCCAGTCCGCAGGGGTCACTTGCGCCTACCCGCCCCTGATGTTCCGGAAGCTTTCGTGGACTTGGAGGACGTAGCCGACGCGGCAGTCGTTGCCCTGACCAGAACACCCCCGGAAGATGCGACGTACGAGCTATCAGGGCCGGAACTGCTGACCTTCGCCCAGGCAGCTGCAATCCTGGGTAACGCTTGCGGTAGACCGGTCACGTTCGAGGCAGTCGATGTGGCGACTTTCGTTGACGATCTTGCAGCCGACGACGTACCGACCGCCGAAGCCGAACCGCTGGCCTACTTGTTCACCGACATTCTTGATGGACGCAACGCATCTTTAGCAGATGGCGTCGAACAACTGCTCGGCCGCCCTCCCACATCCTTGGCTTCCTACGCGCGGCGGACCGCCGACTCAGGAGTCTGGTCATGATTCAAGTCACCGCAGTAGTCGGAGCCGGGGTGGTCGGCGGCATCTATGCGGCCTTCTCGACTATGGTCATACCCGCACTCGGACGGCTCAACAAACACGATGCAACTGCCGCGATGCTCCTCATCAACCGCAAGGCCGAACGCGGCACCTTCATCCTGCTCTTCGGATCCGCCACCGCAACAGCCATCGGCCTAGCGATCAGCGCGGTACCGCGCGGCGCAGTCACCGACATGGTCATCGCCGGCACATCCCTGGCAAGCACCGTCGTGACCATGACCATCAACGTCCCCCTCAACCGCCAACTCGCACGAGAAGGCGCAGACTTCTGGGCCGAGTACCGCCGCCGCTGGACAACC
>NZ_CP024915.1:2515938-2533654 GCF_002953615.1 Arthrobacter agilis
CGCTGCTGCCGTAGTGGTGGTAGGGCGATCTCGGGCACATGTCCTATCCGCCGAGGTGATGGCGGGAGAATGGTGTCGGAGGGCTTTGCTACTGTCCTCTTTTGAGGTCCGGGTTAAGACGCTAGCCCGAGGCAAGTCCGTTGAATGGGTTCTATCACCATGACCATTTCCGATGAATCGGCGGCTCCCCACACCGGGGACACTGGTATCGACTACTTCATCGACTGTCCGACCGGGACGGTCGAGTACTACTTCGGGTCACCGACGTTCCAGTGGTCCGATGAGCTGTTCCGGATCCACGGCTACGAACGCGGCGACGTCGTTCCCACTCTCGAGCTTGGTCTCGCGCATATCGAAGCCATCGACAGGGACAGGATCCAGGCGTTCTGGGACCGCGTATCCACGACCAAGGGCCCAGCGTCAGCGTATGCATCGCTGCGGTCCGTGGACGGCAAGATCCACAAGATCCTGATGAGCGCCGACCTCATCCTCGACGGCGACACCCCCGTCGGGGTGTGGGGGCTCGTCGTCGACCTCACACGGTCCATCCACGCCGACCGGCACCAACTCGCCAACGAAGCCGTCGCCGCCTCAACAGTCAGCCGGGCAGTCATCGAACAAGCCAAAGGCATCCTCATGAGCCGGCACGGGATCAACGCGCTGGAAGCCTTCCAACGCATCAGCAGCTACAGCCAGAACGCCAACCGTAAAGTCGTGATCGTCGCACAGGACATCATCGACCTCGCCCACCACCTCCACCGCGGCACCTCACGCACAGGTCCCGATTCCGAACTCGGGCTACTGGAACTCCTCACCGCTCAATGAATCCCGGCCAGCGGGGATAGCCCATTCTGCTGCGCTCCCGCAGGACCTCGCGTCATGGGGCAGCAGGCCAGCTTGGTCAAAGAGCCATTCCTGGTGGCACCTCAAATTCTCGGTGCGCAACCCCAAGGTCATTTTTGCTGGTTGGCCACCCTTAGCCGAACGCCGCTCTACGGTTAAGTACAGGTAGGACACGGCGATAGCGGAACAGGTGGATCAGGCAGATGAGCGTGAGTCGCCGACGAACGAGCAACCTCAGCGGGCCGCACGTCCTGATTGCCATTAACCGCGCACACATCCTTCCCTCCGAGTTGTGGGTGTACTACTACGGTATTGGCGGGAACCTCGCCGAACTCGACATCGAAGCATTCCTCTACAACCTCACCGACGTCCCCACCATGGACTGCCTCCTCCTCAATCACGCACTCTTCGAACTCCTCGCTGACCAGCCGAACACGAGATAGCCCAACGACGAGCAAGCACCTTCTCGCCTCAGAGTCGACGAACCCTTTGCGGCAACGGTAGCGGGACAGACAATCGCCCCTGCTGCAACGACCTGCAGGCAATCAAACCTCGTTGCCATGGCGGCCTCTCCCCCATCGCTCGATAAACAAGGTGAACAGCCAACCACTGACCTTCGAAGCAGGACTATCCAACCTGGTAGCCCCGGACGGCCCCATACCCCTCTGCCGGCATTGCATAACGCCTGGACCCTCGATCAACTCTGTTGCAAAAGCCTCAGAAGGACCCTAGAACAACACGATCTGAGCCAACCTGCGCTGTGGCGTTGGGGTGTACCCCAACGCGACACATCCGGGAGCGGGACGACTTGTGCCGACGCAAAAAACGACGGTCGCGGTTCCGCCCTTGCGTTAGCTGTCGGCGGTTTCCTACTCGGCCTCTGCGCTTACCTCGGAGGCACGATTGCTGAGGATCTCGAAGATGTCGTCGCGGTATCGAGGTTTCACGCGGTGCTGGACGCCGGCGGCCATTTCGGTCATGAGCTTACTGACCGACTCTGAGTGACGAAAGCTCCCCCCTGCCGCGAAGTATGCACGGAGCCAGACGTTCACGTCGACGGCGTAACCCTGGTGTTCGAAGGCGCGGACCAGCTGGATGACTGCGTCCTTACCGTTGCCGGAATGCAGCCCGTTGTATTCCTCGTCGACCATCATCTTTGCGGCGGCCACCATCAGCGGATCGGGTTCCTGCGCCTGACCGCCGGTGTGCAGGTTCAGCGCTCCGCGGCTGTCGAGCCACGGCCGGATACGGTCAGCGGGAGACCACAGCATCACAAACGCTCGAGCGACATTCGCCGCTTGAACAGCCTCGCGGATTGCGTCCAGCTCTCGCGCGTCGTAGGGGTGGATAATCAGCAATGGGTCGTCCAGACGCCTTCCCTCCCGTGTCAGGCGAGCCAGCTCTCCGATACTCACAATCGAGCGCTCTGAGGAGTCACCAAGCAGGTAGTCAACCGTTTCCCGATCAGCGGGACGGTCGGTCATGAACTTCCGGGCATCTACGACAGCAAACACATACGGCGCACTGCCAGCCCACTCCCGGATCACCGCGCTCTGAGACACCATCTCAGTCCCATGCTGCCCCCAGTCCTCGCGGACCATATACGCCAAATTCGTCATGCTCCTATCGTCCGTGCATGCTCCGACATTTACGCCGCATTCTCGGATCCTTCAGCTTCTCGCTCTTGATAGCGCCGCTGGCAGCGCGATCGCTGTGAGGAGAGCAGCCATGCTCTCAGGCATTTGATGTACCAACCCCTGCCACCTCGAGCTACGGTGAGCCCTCCTTCAACAGGGCGATGCAGGAGCCCAGACCAGTCACTATCGCTCTAGGACGTCGTTGCCCAGGGTGTACCCATACGCAACGCTTCCGACGCTGGTTGGGTGGATTGGTAGGACGCCTCGAGGCCGCTGACCGGCTTGTACCAACAGCTGGGTCTTTCCCAGATTGTCGGACCGAAAAGCTAGAACTTGCGACCATGCTCAGGAGCATCGTCATGGAACCGTTTGCCGCCGATGGAGAAGTCCCAGAGCCTGAGCTTGATCGCCTCGAACCAGTCATCGAGGTACTCGTCAACCTTGCCGTGGTGTTGCACGTAGGCGTCGTTGAGGCTTCCGGCTCCGCCCCGCAGAGTGGGTCCGACCCATTCGCGCGCCGCCTCGACGTCAGCTTCGGTGGGGTCCGCCCTCATATCCAGCGCCATCGCCTCGTACTTTTGCGCCAGAGCTGGGAGACGCCGCACCCTCAACAGGGAGCCGAAGGCCAGCATGTCGAGACTCACGGCGTGCAGGTTTGTTGCCAGGGGGTCTTCCACCTCGGACCCTGACGGATACCCGACCCAGCTCCTGTTGCCCGCGAGGAACGCCGCGTTGGCCCGGTCCAGGCAGAGGTAGGCGTCGTTGCCGGGGAACTTCGTGTCCGGCACGAGTTCGCTCAACAGCGCGTACGTGCCCACCATCCGACGCTCCGTGCCCGGTCCGTCCATGAGAGCGTACGTCCATTCGTGCCCCCTGCCAAACAGCCCCTTGGGCTTGCGTGCGATCGCTCTGATCCAGCGTTCCCTATACGTCATGCCGAACTCGTGTCTCCTCCGTCGCCCCTTCCGCCACTGTACGAGGAGTCCTTCAAATCCTCGGGGAAGCTGGTGCCCGCCACATCATTCCTAGGCGGTGCGCGGCAGGGCGCCGACTTTTGTGCGACCCGTGCTGCGCTGCGTGTACCCATGTGCAACATCCATGGCAGAACTAAGCAGGCGTTTGCTTACCGGCGAAGGAAACGACAGTGTCATCCCATGAGTGGTCGCCGTTCAAAAAAGGCTCGACGGCAGTATCGTCAGCGCCCAAGACACCTGGTCAACGCCGCCTATGTAATGCGCTCGGCTGAAGCGGTTCTAAACGTAGATCTTGGCGAGGTACATCTGACTCGAACTAATCAGTTCGTGGTGGGATGGATGCGTGCCGCATTTGAGCAGAGCATCGTTATCTCAAAGCTGACCACAGCAGGGCTAGCACACACTGCCGCTCCGAATCGGCGCGCCTTTTGGGAGCTTGCACTCCGTCTACTGTGGCTCGCGGACATGCCACAAGCCGCACGTGAGCAGGCCGTAGATACGATGCTTGCTCATGGGGTGGCAACCGAGGTTACAACAGATAAGCACATGCAGGATATGGGCGTTAAGTCGTCTATCGATGTGGGCGCGCTGCGCGATTTTGCGTTGGATGCGTCCACCGACAGAGAGGTCAAGGAACAGGCCAAGAACCTAACTGAAGCGGTCAGAGCTACTGAATTAAATGCCGGCGTTATCTACCGTATGTGGCGCTCTGATTCGACGTGGGCACATGCGACTGGGTTCCTTGCGGGTCAATATGCGCCCGCTAGTGAAGACGACACCATCAGCACCGGTACCCCTCCAGTCGTTGACGAGAACCTTGACCTTCATCGCCTCGTTGCGATGCTCGTCGTGTTTACCGTCGGATTTCTACTCCGCGATGAGGGGGTACCAAGTGATCTAGCAACTGCTCCCGCTACTGCTTTTGCCGCAGCACCTTAACGTCTCCTCAGACTAACTAATGAAAGATACTAAACGCAAAATGACCGCATTTATGCAAAATGTAACTTCATGAAACATAAATTCTCCAAAAGTCCTCGCTTATTTCAAGTTTTTCCAAGTGAGGATCCGCATAATCTCATTGTCAGATACCCCTTCGAAGACGATGCTGCTATCGAGTATGGATTTGCTGAGGCTGCTAAGAGGCTAGCTGCGTCCTTCTCGGGACAGCCTCGCGACGACACCATCCTTATGCCGTTCCTCTTCCTTTGGAGGCACGCAATTGAGCTAACACTCAAGGACCAGATCCGCACAGCTGCTTATTTTCGGAGGGCGAATGGGGAGCAGGAAACAACGCTGGAAAAGGACAATGTTGCTGCACGCCTCAAGAAGACGCACAGCCTAGGCAAATTGGCTCATGAACTGACAGAACACTTCCACCATCTCGAATTACCAACCATGCCGAGTGAAACCGTGAAAGCCCTTCAGTGGTTAAGCGATGCTGACCCTACAGGCGTCGCCTTTCGTTATTCGGGTAACTTTCCTGAGACTCAGGACTATATTGACTTTCCTAAGTTGAGTAAGTCACTCGAAGAAACTTACAACATGATTTCAGCTGGCGCCGACGTACTCTCAGCCTTCGGAGATGCTCTAAGCGAATACCTCGAGATACAGCGAGAGCTACAGGCTGATTATGAGGCGGAGATGCGTCAGTACATGGATGACTACTACTGATCGAAATAAGGCGTGCTCTGCAGAGGCCCCGCGCCTCCTACACTGGGGATGTGAACCCAGAGACACGCGACTTCATGGTGCACTGGCTATCCAGATGGATCCAAGCTGCGGACTCTTACCAAGAGGCTCACTTCTCGGATGCTCGAAACGCGGCAGACCTCGTCATCGAGTACACACCCCGCGCTCTGGCTATCGTGCGTACAGAGATGCCTGAGATTGATTCCCTCTACTACCAAGAGCACGGCAGCCTACACCTTGAAGAAGGTCGCACAGTCGCTGTCACAGTACGAGGAATCATTAGATCAAAGGAGCTGACCGAGCATTACCTCGGCGGGACAGCACCAAGGTTGAGCGCGGACCTCCTTCACCCTCTCGTCTGGGACGCCGCGCGAACCTTTTGGGGCGATGGATACAGACGCGCTGCGGTCCAGCAAGCTTGCATTGCACTCAACGCTTGGATCCAGGAACGTCTGGGACGGACAGATGTGTCTGATGGGGGCCTTATGGCGCAGGCGTTCAGCACCTCTGACCCAGAAGACGGTAAGCCCCGGTTGCGATGGCCAGGCGATCAGACAGACCGAACTGTCCGCTCTATGCAATCCGGCATACTGCAATACGCCCAAGGCTGTTTTAGTGCTATCCGTAATCCGAGCGCGCACTCATCCTCAGAGCTTGACGAAAGTACAGCACTGATTCAACTTGCAGCCCTCAGCCAACTCGCAGCATGGACTGAGCAATGCTCTGTAGTCACCACAACATCACCCGAGCCTCCGTTCTAGGCGCATGAAGGAGTGATTGCGTTACCTCCATCCCCATTTCGAGGGCAAGCCTGGGTCTACATCGCTCTCCAGTAGGACAGTAGTTTCAGCGAGACCGTCCCTGGTGAGGAGAGGTGAATCCGGTATATGACCTGTCTCAACTTCATAAAGTCGATGCGCAGCGGCGATCATGTCGTGAGCCCGTATAGATCCACGTCTTGTCATGGTCAAGACGTCTTCCTTTTTACTAATCTCATCGATGTAGTACTGCCTCCACACGCCGTACTCCTCGCCGAGCGCGGAGTGTTCCTCGTCCAAAAACATCTTTCCCAATGGAGATGCGGTGAACCATGTAAGCAATTTTTCGCTAGGGACGTCGTGGGGTATTTTGAGGTTCAGTGAAAGTTTATGGCGGCGCCACCTATACAAACCAATTTGAACAACACTTCCGTCAAATATGGCCTGTTGATGAAGCGTGACATTACGCGCCTTAGCTAGTGCCAGAAGCCAAGGGTCATTTTTGAAGGAAGTTTTTGCGTCGTTCCATCGCTGAACGTCACCTCGTTGCTCAATCTCCTTCTGCAAAATTTCTCGTATAGAGCTAAGCGACGATAAGAATGAATTGAGATTAAAGCGGAAGGCTCGCGGATCGTGATACTCAGTCTCCAAACGCCGGTGCGCAGTGAACGCTTCCATCAGGCGATCTTCGGAGTGGGGCAAGGGACACTCAACCTTGTCCTGAACAAGCTGACAAGAGACCATGCTGAAGGATACCGAGGAACCGCGACCCCATGTCGCGATACTGGCCGTAGCTTAGGGAGAACTGGGGTGCGCGGCGCGGGTGAGGATCGTCGCGGTGACCAGCCACTGGTCCTCGGCGTCCTCGGGCTTGGTGGGGTCGGGCCAGAACTCGTACAGGCCGGCGAAGCCCAGCAACTGCTCCTCGTCCTCGCCGTGGAGGTAGTGAGGGGTCTTCGTCCCGTCCTCGTTCTTCTGCCACTCGTAGTACCCGTTCGCCGGGATCAGTGCGCGTCGCTTGGCGGCCGCGGTGCGAAACGACGGCTTCTCCGTTACCGTCTCGCTGCGGGCGTTGATCATCCGTGTTGACTGCACTAGTTACCCCTGCTGCCATTCAACCCAATAGGGGGTTGGTTTAAGACCCGGCGCGAAGAGCGGATAAGGTTTCCGGGACTACCACCTAGGCTCGCGACCACTTGACGTGCCGCTTCCGCCAATTCCTCCGTCTGCAGGTCCATCACAAACGAGGCTGGTCGAAGGAGTGCCCGTAAAGGTGTTGGTGGGTCTGCGGGTCTTCGAGTACAAGCCAATCAACTACCTCCCAGAAGGCCGGAAGCAAGTCATGGCTAAGGGCTTGTTCTCGAGTCAGCCGCAGACCCCAGACGGGAGTGCTGGGTGAGGTGTGGTTCGAGTCGATGAGGCTGGAAGCCAACTCGCCGTCCTCGGTGAAAAGACCTACCCTGCAACCGAAAGTCACGTGGTCCTCGTACTCATCGTCGTTGAAAGAGCCGAAGACGATGTTGATCCACGCCTCCGGATTACCGCCGTGTTGGTGCAGCTCGGTCTCTCCAATGGCAAACGCGTTGTGGTCTTTCAGGATGAAGTGATGGATAACAACGCTCGTCGCACCGCACATGGAGCAGGTTTTTTGGGTGGATTCGGGAGATCCGTCCAAGGTGAAAGTCATGCGGAGAACCCTAACGGACCCTAGTGGCGAACCCATGTAAAGGAAGTGCTCCCACTTGGTCGACGCCTCCTGGAACGAATTGCCGCGCAGGTGATGGTTCCAATCCTTACTGCACACATGGGAGAGTGAGCCCGTGATTTCTGATCGACGCAGCGTAGCGGACGGCGAGTTGGATCCACCTCGAGTCGGCATCGTAGTAGCCGCGACAGCTCGGCAAGGAGTGAGAGTCCTGGATGCCGAAGGCCGCGAAGTCGCTCCTATCGAACAATACCTACGGCATCTCATGCTTTGTGACATGAGTGTGCTGACCTGCCGAAGCTATGCCTTCGATCTGCTTCGCTGGTTCAGGTTGATGTGGTGTCTTGAAACGCCGTGGAATGCGTCAACGCCGGCGGAGGCCGAGGTGTTCGTGAGCTGGATGCGCAACGCCTCCAACTACCAGCGTGGCCGCAACGCTTCGGAAACGAGCCGACCAGGGAGCGTGAACCCGAAGACGGGAAAGCCTTCGCTCTCCCTCGGGTTCGCCTGGCGATGATCATCCGTCGAAATCAGGGCACGGGACGGTCAGTGCCGGTCGTGCGCCGGTACGACCCCCAGGAAAGACTCTGGTCAGAACCTCTGCCGTATCTCTTTTAACGCCCGGCGCTGGGACGAGGAATGCTGAGCGCAACAAACGTCAGACAGATGCTGATCAGGCGTTGCAAACAACTATCCGCCACCAGCGAAGCCTTCGACGGCATGCACTTCACGCCGCACGACTTCCGCCGGATCTTCGCCACCGAACTGGTCAACTCCGGACTGCCCATTCACATCGGGGCACGCCTCCTCGGACACGTGAACCTCCAAACCACCCAGGGATACGTCGCAGTCTTCGAAGAAGACACCGTCCGCCACTACCAAGACTTCCTAGCCCGACGCCGTGCACAACGACCAACCGACGAATACACCGGCGTCACCGAGCAGGAATGGGCGGACTTCGAAGAACACTTCGACAAACGCAAAGTGGAACTGGGATCCTGCGCCAGACCCTACGCAACCCCGTGCCAACACGAACACGCCTTCATCCGCTGCCCCGTCCTACAACTCGACCCGAAAGTGCTGCCTCGGCTACAGGACATCGAGGTGGACCTTCAACAACGGCGTGCCCGTGCAGTAGACGAGGGCTGGATAGGTGAGATTGAAGGCATTGATCTGACGATGCGGCTGCTGCAAGAAAAGATAGCGGAGGCGTCCAGAACCTCACGGGCCACCCTGCTCGGCATGCCAAAGGTACGGAGCTGACGATCGCGTCTACGCGAAGATGCAGTGACTTCAAGCTGTGTTCACCCGACACCGTCCCCCAAAAAAATCAGACAGCGCGCTCAGTTGCCGGCGTTAGTGCAGAGAATCCTCGCCCCGGCCTTCGGGTCCTTGGACCAGGCAGGGACAAGTCCCCAACGAGCTATCTCGAGCGGCGCACCAGCTCACCCTCGCGCAGCTGCTCGGACACAAACGGGATCCCCTGCATCGGGGCCACGTTCCACGACCGCTTCAGCTCGTCCTCGAACGTCTCCTCGACGCTGAAAGCATCGCGTATAGCCACCTTGTTTCCGGCAGTCACGAAGCGACCACACATAATCCTGATTGTGCCCTAGCTCTCCGACACGAGGAGGCCGATACGGTGTGCCGGTGACTTCCGCTCCTCGCCCTGACTGGCGTGGCATCCCACCGAGCGCGGACCGCTTTGTGCCTCCGCTGCAGCTCGACCCTCCTGTTCAGCCGGCAACGGAGCCGGAGAAGGCGCCTGCCTTGTGGGTGGAGTTGGAGTACCCGGATGGGCGGAAGCGGACGGTGAAGGGTTTTGCGATGGCGTGGACCGCTGATGCTATGATCGCACAGTGGGTGGATTTCTCGCGGGCGCGTGAAGCGTGGATGCGGCCGGATCAGTGCCGGCGACGCGAGATCCCGGTCAAGCATCGTTTCAGTACCTGAGCTTTAGGAGGCTGTGCACGGCCATCGCTCTCTCAAGGCGAGCTATACCGTGTCGGTGACGCAACTGGGTATATGCAGGCGGCCCTTTGGTTCTTGCTGTCCACCTGGGTGTGGAACAAGCAGCGGAGCGAGGGTAGCTTGTGCCGTGCCCCTGACTCGCGATCAGTTTCCACTATTACCGCGGGCAGGAGGTTGATCAGCGAGGTGAAGTACCGAGGTCGGCTAAGTTGCCTTTAACTTACGTTGGAGGAAGGCTTCTATCTCGTCCGTAGGTGTTCCTATTCCCCAGATAACCGTGGATAGACCAACTTCATCGCGCTTTTTCAGCCCTTCAACCACACCCCAAAAGCCCACGTCCCCAGGACCTCGGCTTGGTGGGCTCATGACATAAAGTGCAGCCCTATTCTGAACGTCTTCCTTTACGAAGCTAGCAAGTTGATCTTGACGATATGACCCACCTCTATGCTCGCTGTAAGACGCTTTTGGGTAGTCCGAAGGAGTAAAAGTCTGCACGTTCACGGCTACCTTCTTACCTGTAATGGCTTCCAGAACGAAGTCGAAAACGTGATTCTCGCCGGCCACTGAAACTGCGTATTCACGATGCCTGTACACCTCCACGCTAAGTTCGATGTGCTCCAACATATTTTCAACAGCATCCGCGTAAACCGCAGGTGCAACACTGTCCATCGCCTCGTAGATGGGACGGACAGCTTCCTGAACCTCTGCTTGATCAGACTGGCCAAAGATTTTGAGGATGCTGTCAGCAGCTTGATCCTGTAAGGGTTTCAGGTTTGGCTCAGCCTTCAGTGCACCCAGTATTCGTGCAGCAGCACCGGATTGAAGGGGGGAAGCACTCCCATCTGATGATGCCTTTGCCTCCGTATACGTCCATTTCAAGGTGTCCCACCACTGGCTCTGACGGTTTTTCTCCGCAGTCTCAATGTTGGCCGCCTGAGCGTTCTTAACTGATTCTTCCGTCAGATCGTTTGCCGTCCTGGTTGCCTTAACCTGCTTGTTGATGCCATGTAAAGCGACGAACGAAGCACCAATCGCAAAAAGGCCAGCCATGGGTGCGCCGGTGCTGAAGTCGCGTGCCCATCCCCATAAGTGACCCCACGTTTCGTCTGAGAACTCCGCTCCTGTGAGAGCGAAAAGAATGAAGTTAACGACGGCGGCTGCAACGATCACTACCGCTGAGCGCTTCGACTTGTGCATTGCCTCAGCCTATGCGGCATTCCCGAGTGCGCGTTGATGCTCGTGTTCGTCCTCAAGCGGGGGTAGCCAGTATTCGTCGACCTCCGCGTCATACAGCTCGTGCTCGTCCAGCTGGGGGTTAGGTGGCGGTCGAGCCATGCGTGCCAGGCCGCGCGTTCCTTGCGATAGCGGGTGAGCTGGGCTTCACGGTCCTCGGTGGCTCCGAGCCTCTCTGCGAGCTGGGCGAGGTTGGTGGTAGCCACAAGTCCCCAGCGGCCGTGGTGCCGGCGAATCATCTGTAGGGTCTCCATGGCGGTCAGGTGGTCGGTGAGGGCGCGGCGGGAGATACCGGTGGTGCGGCTGAGGTCCGCGGTGGTGGGGGAGTGGCGTCCGCGTTCGATCGTTTCGTAGGCGAGAGCTGAGACGTCTCCGAGGACCCGGAGGACGGGAGGGATGCGTGGATCTTGCGCTTGCGCCAGGTGAGCTCGCGAGCGAGCTGCTGGAAGTGCTCGGGAAGCTGTACGGCGTAGGTGTCGGCGTTGCGGCCGCGTGCACGGTCGATGCGGGTGAGGATGCCTGCTGATGCTTCCTTAAGGACGGGTAGGAGGCGTGAGACGGTGGCGTGGCTTTTGCCGAGGGCCAGGGCGAAGGTACGGCATCCGATGTCGATGATGTTCGTTTCCATGGTCCGCGTGTAGGCGAGGACTGCACGGAGGAGGAAACGGAGATGGATGCCTTCCCGCCCTCGTTCCATGAACCGGTAACTCAGAACGGCCTACAGAACATTCTCGAGGTCGTTCACGAGTTAAAAGATCGAGTGGTGCCATGGCTGCCGGCCAACTGCGGTGCTGCCCCCATGAATGTAGTAGGGCTTGTGGCAGATTTATACGCAGTTCTCCTCCCGGTGCGCTGGGAGGGGCGCCCCAGTCACACGAGCCGCACTGCTCACCCGTACAAGTCCGTGTCATATGCGCTGTTATCGGCACGAGCTTCGCGTCCACCAGCACCATCACGACTTGGTCCTGGCGGAACCGAACGCCTGTATCTCGCCGCAACTACGCGGATTCTGAACGCGGCTGAGTCTGAAGGGTCATCCACCTGTGGAAGGGCGGCGTCCTGAACGGTAGAGCCCAAGCCGTCCACTTCGGCGATGCCCGGGGTAGCAACTAGATAGCCAGCGCCGCAGTACTCTCCCGCACGACTAGCCGTGTCGGCACGAGTTCCCGCCCCGGCTCCGTCGAGTTCTCCCGCATCTGCTTCAGCACCTTGTCCACGCAGCGCCTGCCCACCTCTGCGAAGTCCTGGTGCACCGTTGTCAGGGGCGGGCTGAAGGACGTGCTGTCCGGGATGTCATCGAAGCCCACGATCGAGACGTCCTGCGGCACCCGGATGCCCTTTTCGTGGAACGCCCGCAGCACCCCCAGCGCCATCTGGTCGTTGCCGACGAACACCGCGGTGCATTCGGAGGCCGCCAGGGTGAGTCCGGCGAGGTAGCCCGAGTCCGCCGACCAGTCACCCCGCAGCAGCGGAGGCTCGGCGCAGCCCCGCGCGGCAAGGGTCTGGCGCCACGCATTGACCCGTCGCTCGGAGGCGAAGGACGCCGACGGGCCGGCAACATGCCACACCGTCGCATGCCCCAGGTCCAGCAGGTGCTCCACGGCCTTCTGCGCGCCATCGGCCTGGTCCGTGTCGATCACGCTGTAGCCGTCGCTCGCATCGGAGTCCACCACCACGGCGTGGACGCCGGGCGGCAGGGACACCGTGGCGGCGTCGAGCAGGTGGACCTCCATGATCACGATGATCGCGTCCACCGCCAGCTCGTTCAGCCGCGAGAACGCCCCGCGCACACCGGCCTGGGTCGGTGCAGAGACGGGGATCAGTGTGATGGCGTAATCCTCCTCCGCGGCGCGGGCGGCGATGGCCTCGAGCGTTCGGACGTTCCCGGTGGTGGACAGCGTGAACAGGATGACGCCGAGCGTCCGGAAAGCCCCCCGCTTCAGGGCCCGCGCGGCACTGTTGGGCCGGTAGCCCAGCTCATCCATCGCGGCGATGACCTGCTGCCGCGTCGACTCGATGACGCCGGAGCTGCCGTTGGACACCCTCGAGACCGTCTGCGCCGAGACGCCGGCCAGGCGGGCGACGTCGGACATCGAGACGCGCCGGTCCTCACGGACGAGGTGTTGACGCGATGGAGTGGACATGTGACCATCGTAACAACAATGTTTGCGTAAACATTGCGTTTCAAGCCCTGCTATGTTTACGCAAACATCATCGACAGAGTCAGAAGGATCCACCCATGACGACGGCGTCTCCCCCACCGGCCGTGCTCGGCACGCAGCCGAAGCCCGCCAAGCGAGCGCAGAAGCGCCCCCAGAAGCGCTCCTGGTCCGGCTGGCTGTTCATCGGCCCGTTCATGGCGGTCTTCGCGCTCGTCTTCCTGGCACCGATCGCGTACTCGATCTTCCTCAGCTTCTTCCGCAACCAGCTCGTGGGCGGCAACGGCTTCGTGGGCCTTGCGAACTACAGCCAGGCCCTGCAGGATCCCCAGTTCTGGTCCTCGCTCCTCCGCGTGACGCTGTTCCTCGCGGTGCAGGTGCCGGTGATGCTGCTGATCGCCCTCCTGGTGGCCCTGGCCCTGGACAGCGGCCGGCTCTACGGGAAGTCCTTCTTCCGCATCTCGATCTTCCTGCCGTACGCGGTGCCCGCCGTCGTCGCCAGCCTCATGTGGGGCTTCATGTACGGCACGCGGTTCGGCCTGGTGGGCAACATCAACAGCGCCCTCGGCATCAGCCTGCCGAATCCGCTCTCCCCGGAGCTGATCCTCGCCTCGATCGGCAACATCGTCACGTGGGAGTTCATCGGCTACAACATGCTGATCTTTTACTCCGCCCTCCGCGTGATCCCGAAGTCCCTCTACGAGGCTGCGGAGATCGACGGCGCCAGCCAGTTCCGCCTCGTCACCGCCATCAAGCTCCCCGCCATCCGCGGAGCCCTCGTGGTGGCCGGCATCTTCTCCGTGATCGGCAGCTTCCAGCTCTTCAACGAGCCCGCCATCCTGCAGAGCCTCGCGCCGAACTCCATCTCCACGTTCTTCACCCCGAACCTGTACGCCTACTCGCTGAGCTTCTCCGGCCAGCAGTACAACTACTCCGCCACCGTGGCCATCATCATGGGTGTCATCACCATGGTCATCGCCTACGCCGTGCAGCTGCGCGGCATGCGGAAGGAAAGCTGACCATGAGCGTCGCCGTCGAACCCACCCGCACGGACAAGCACAGGACCAGGCAGAGGACGAAGCCCGGCTACGTGCGCATGAAGAGCACGCGCCGCGGCGTCGACAACCCGAAGCGCAGCGTCCTGCTGACCGTCCTCACCGGGATCGTCCTGATCTACAGCCTCATCCCGCTGGTCTGGCTGTTCATCAACGCGTCCAAGACCCAGGCCGATCTCTTCACCTCGTTCGGCCTCTGGTTCAGCGGCGACTTCGCCCTCTTCGGCAACATCGGCGACACCCTCGCCTACGACGACGGCATCTTCGGCCGCTGGTTCCTCAACACCGTGCTGTACGTGGTGCTGGGTGCCGGCGGGGCCACGTTCCTCGCCGTCCTCGGCGGGTACGCCCTGGCGAAGTTCAGCTTCCCGGGCAAGAAGGCCGTGTTCGCTGTCGTCATCGGCGCGGTCGCCGTCCCTGGCACGGCCCTGGCGGTCCCCACGTTCCTGATGTTCAGCGAGATGGGCCTCACCAACACCCCGTGGTCGGTGATCATCCCGTCGCTCATCTCGCCCTTCGGCCTCTACCTGATGTGGACGTTCGCCTCCGAGGCCATTCCCACCGAGCTGCTGGAATCTGCCCGTATGGACGGCGCCGGCGAGTTCCGCACGTTCTTCCAGATCTGCCTGCCGCTGCTGGGCCCGGGCATCGTCACGGTGCTGCTGTTCACCATGGTGGCCACGTGGAACAACTACTTCCTGCCGCTGATCATGCTCAAGGACCCCGCCTGGTACCCGTTGACCTTGGGCTTGAACGCCTGGAACGCGCAGGCCTCGACGGCCGGCGGCGAGGCCATCTTCAACCTCGTCATCACCGGCTCCCTCCTCACCATCCTCCCGCTGATCGCCGCGTTCCTGCTGCTGCAGCGCTACTGGCAGTCCGGCCTCAGCGCCGGCGCCGTCAAAGAGTAAGACCCTTCCCGAAAACCCCTTTTGTGAACGATGAAGTGAAAAGGAACCCCATGAAGAGCAAAATCTCCCCGGCGGTGCTGCGCGGTTCGGCACTGGCCCTCGCGGCAGCCCTCGCCCTCACCGCCTGCGGTGGCGGCGGGAACGACGCCGGCGGCGCAGCACCCGCAGAGGTCAGCGCCGACGACGTCCAGGCGGCCCTCGACAAGGGTGGCGACCTCACCGTCTGGGCCTGGGAGCCCACGCTGGAGAAGGTCGTCGAGGACTTCGAGGCCGAGCACCCGAACGTGAACATCGACCTCGTGAACGCCGGCACCGGCAACGACCAGTACACGGCGCTGCAGAACGCGATCGCCGCCGGTTCGGGTGTGCCCGACGTCGCGCAGGTCGAGTACTACGCGCTCCCCCAGTTCGCCCTCGCCGAGTCCGTCCAGGACCTCAGCGGCTACGGCGCCGGCGACCTGCAGGACACCTTCAGCCCCGGCCCGTGGAGCTCCGTCCAGGCGAACGAGGGCATCTACGGCCTCCCCATGGATTCCGGCCCCATGGCCCTGTTCTACAACACCGAGGTCTTCGAGAAGTACGGCGTCGAGGTCCCCACCACCTGGGAGGAGTACGTCGAGGCGGCCCGCACGCTCCACGAGGCGGACCCCAACGTGTACATCGCCAATGACACGGGCGACGCCGGCTTCGCCACCAGCCTCATCTGGCAGGCCGGCGGCCAGCCGTACACGGTGGACGGCACCGACGTGAAGGTGAACTTCTCCGACGAGGGTTCCACCAGGTTCGCCGAGACCTGGCAGCAGCTCCTCGACGAGGACCTCCTGGCCCCCATCAGCTCCTGGAGTGACGAGTGGTACCAGGGCCTCGGCACCGGCACCATCGCCACGCTAGCCACCGGCGCCTGGATGCCCGGCAACTTCACCTCCGGCGTGCCCGCGGCCGCCGGCAAGTGGCGTGCGGCACCGCTCCCCCAGTGGGAAGAGGGCGGCACCGCGAGCGCCGAGAACGGCGGCAGCTCACTCACCATCCCGGCCGCCAGCGAGCAGGGCGCCCTCGCGTACGCCTTCCTCGACTACGCCAACGTGGGCGACGGCGTCCAGACCCGCATCGACGGCGGCGCGTTCCCCGCGACGTCGGCTGCCCTCGAGTCCGAGGAGTTCCTGAACTCCGAGTTCGAGTACTTCGGCGGCCAGAAGGCCAACGAGATCTTCGCCGAGTCCGCGCAGAACGTCTCCGAGGGCTGGTCCTACCTGCCCTTCCAGGTCTATGCGAACAGCATCTTCAACGACACCGTGGGCCAGGCCTACGTCTCGGACACCCCCCTGAAGGACGGGCTGAAGAGCTGGCAGGACGCGAGCATCAAGTACGGCACCGAGCAGGGCTTCACCGTCTCGGAGTAGTACCACCGAACCCGGACCGGGCGGGAGCTCGCGCGCACCCGCCCGGTCCGTTCCACTTCACCGCTGTATCCCGCCGTCGTCGCCCCCGCCCCTGTCCCAGGAGCGCCGATGACGGCGGGAGGCGCAACCGCGCCCGAACGCCTCGAGAATCACCGTCAAGGAGCACTACCGTGTCGACACCCACTCCCCACCGCTGGCTGCGCTGGCCGTCCGAGCCCGACCGGGCACGCATGGCCTTCGGCGCCGACTACAACCCCGAGCAGTGGCCGCGCGAGACGTGGGACGAGGACGTGCGCCTCATGCGCGAGGCCGGCGTGAACGTGGTGTCGCTGGCGATCTTCTCCTGGGCGCGCCTGCAGCCCGAGCGGGACAGCTGGAACTTCGCGTGGCTCGACGAGGTCATCGACCTCCTGCACGCCAACGGCATCGCCGTCGACCTCGCCACCGCCACCGCCTCCCCGCCGCCGTGGCTCGCCACCGAGCACCCGGAAATCCTCCCCGTGACGCAGGACGGCGGCACCCTCTGGCCCGGCGCGCGCCAGCACTGGCGCCCCACCAGCCCCGTCTTCCGCGAGCACGCGCTGAAGCTCGTGACCGCGATGGCCGAACGGTACAAGGACCACCCCGCGGTCTGCGCCTGGCACATCTCCAACGAGCTCGGCTGCCACAACATCTACGACTACTCCGACGACGCCGCCCGCGCCTTCCGCACCTGGCTCACCGACCGCTACGGCAGCATCGACGCCCTCAACGACGCCTGGGGCACCGACTTCTGGTCCCAGCGCTACACGCGCTTCGAGCAGATCCTGCCCCCGCGCCAGGCCGCCTCGCACCCCAACCCCACGCAGCAGCTGGACTTCAAGCGCTTCTCCTCGGATGCCCTCAAGCAGTACCTGCGCGCCGAGCGCGACATCCTGCGCAGCATCACCCCGGACATCCCCATCACCACCAACTTCATGGTCATGGGCGAGACCAAGGGCATGGACTACGCCGACTGGGCCGCCGAGCTGGACTTCGTCGCCAATGACCACTACTTCGTCCCCGGCCCGCAGGCCGTCGACGAGCTCTCCTTCTCCGCGAACCTCACCGGCAACATCGCCGGCGGCAGGCCATGGTTCCTCATGGAGCACTCCACCAGCGCCGTGAACTGGCAGCCCGTCAACACCCCGAAGAAGTCCGGCGCCCTGCGCCGCGACTCCCTCACGCACGTGGCCCACGGCGCGGACGCCGTCTGCTACTTCCAGTGGCGGCAGTCCAAAGCCGGCGCCGAGAAGTTCCACTCCGCGATGGTCCCCCACGCCGGTGAGGACAGCCCGATCTTCCGCGACGTCGTCGCCCTCGGCCGCGAACTCGGCGAGCTCTCCCCCGTCGTCGGCTCCCG
>NZ_CP024915.1:2533754-2533822 GCF_002953615.1 Arthrobacter agilis
CGTTCCCCATCGCATGGACGCCCGGGACCTCACGGGCCGAGATGCCGGCGATCTTCTGCACCACGGTA
>NZ_CP024915.1:2533922-2551148 GCF_002953615.1 Arthrobacter agilis
TCGGCGATCGACGTGTTGCCCTGGTCGGTCTGCAGGGGGCTTGCAGACCCGGAGTCACGGGTTCCGCGTGTCGGGTCCGCGTGGTGATCCTGGTCCTCGTGGGTGGCGGGGACTACTGCTACCCGGCGTGCTGCTGCGTTCTGGTCATCTGCCATATCGGTCGGACTCCTACATGTGGGGGATGGTGCCGTACACAGGTAAAGACGACGCCCTCGCCGATTCGTCACGCCGTCGACACGACTTTCTTTTTCCGACCTGTCCCGCCTGGACACGGCCCGGTAGCTCCAGCGGTGCCGGGGGAAGGGGCCCGCAGGTCGTCCTGCGCTGCGGTACGTGGAGTGCTCCTGCGTCGATGGGAGGAAGGCGTGCCCGGTCGCCTATGCTGTCGATGTCGATGGCGGCGCCACTCGGCGACGACCCCACGAATGGCGTGACGACTGCACACGGTCCCAGCGGAAGGAGGCATGCCGATGGACTCCACCCATGACTCCGACGAGGCAGGTCCGCCCGTCGAGGCCCTGGACGACCTCGATGAATCGACGATCGTCTCCCGGGCGCAGGACGGTGACCTCGAAGCCTTCGAATGGCTCGTCTCCGCCCACCAGGGGGGAGTGTTCCGGCTGGCCTTCAGGATGCTGAACGATCACGCGGAAGCCGAGGATGTGGTGCAGGAGACCTTCATCGCCGCGTGGCGCAGCCTGCCCGGGCTCTCCTCGCCACAGGCCTTCATCTCTTGGCTGTACCGCTCCGCGACGAACAAGTGCTTCGACCTGCTGCGCAGCCGCCAGCGGCGGCCCAGTGACTCGACCGCCTTCGACACCGAGCAAGGTGCGGCAGGAGGGCCGATCCCGGAGCAGGGCTGGAAGGGTGGGCCCGGGGGGCGGGTGGGGACGGCCGTCGGGTCGCGCACCGCTCAGGACCCGGCACTTCACCACGAGGCCGAAGCGCAGATGCGCGCTTTGGCGGACCTGCTGCAAACCGTCCCTGAAGGGCTGCGAGCCTGCTGGTTGCTGCGGGATGTCCACGAGTTCTCCTACGCTGAGATAGCGGCAATCGTGCAGATACCCGAAAGTACTGTCCGTGGACGTATTGCGCGGGCCAGACGGTTCCTCGCAGAAGGGATGCAACCATGGCGTTGAATGAGGATCAGCCACGCCTGGGGTGCGGGCGGATCATCGACGACGTGTGGGCATCCATCGACCAGCCGCCGACGGTGCACGAGCAGACGTGTCCCGACTGCCAGAGCGCACGCCTCGCACTCCATCAGCTGGAGGCAGTCGCCGGGTCCCTGCGTGAGCGTGACCGGGACGATCCGGCCCTGCAACCAGGGCTGAGGGTCAAGGAGGCGATCATGATGGTTGCCCGGGCCGAGGTCCGGCGCAGCCGACGGGCGCCGTTGGCCACCACTGCGCTGGGCGTCATCGATATCAGCGAACAGGCTCTCAGCGGACTCATCCGCTTCGCGGCCTCGACCCTGCCCGGTGTTCGCGCGCGCCGTTGCACGATCTCCAGCACACCAGGCACTCCCCAGTCGGCGCCCGCGGCGGTCGATGCCGGGAACGTGCGCATCACACTCACCGTGGCGATCGCCTCGGGGGTCAGGATCCCCGCCACCATGGACCTGCTCCGCGAGCGCATCAACGCCGTCGTGCAGGCCCAGACGTCCATCACCATGCAACAGATCGACATCATCGTGGAGGACCTCTATGACTTCTGATCAGTCCCTCCGGGCGTCGGCCGTGGACCTCGAGGCGCTCGCCGACACCTTGAGCGACGCACTCGCCGCGCACCCCGGCGTCGTGCGCCTCGAACCCACGGTGCGTAGCGTCATCGATCGCTGGACCCCGGCAGCCATCGACCAGATGCACAGGACCCTCCGACCCGCTGCCCGACCTCCGGTCGTGGCCCGTGACGGACTGGTGCTCTCGATGACCGACCTCGTCCTGACGCTGCAGATCGATCTCGCGACGGACATCAGGAGGTCGGCCCTCGAGTTGGCTCAGGAAGCGCAGGACCTCGCCGGCCGCCTGGTGCAGGACGCAGGCCTCACCATCGGCAGCATCGACGTCACTATCCTTGCCATCGAAGGAGCTCGCACGCCGTAACCGCGCGGCACCTCCCGAGGGACAGCAGGACGGGTGCCGCTGCCCTCTACGGATGATCGAGGATTCGGGCGTTCGTCTGCTGCTGCCATCCCTTGTCGGACCAGAAGGGGTGGTGCGGTGCCGCGTTGGACCCGAGCACCATGCCCCATACGCCGTGATCGAGGGCGGTCGTGATGCCGTGGACCGCCAGTTCCCGACCGATGACTCCTTCCTCGAAGGTGCCGAGGAGGGGTGTGTAGCCGATCCAGCCCTCACCGATGACCGCTGGTACCTGCTGCCATCGGGCCCACCCTGCGACGGCGATCACCCGTGATTCGATCTCGCGGCGCATCACCTCGCGGTAGGTGCCGTATTCGTTGTACAGCCAGGCGTCCCAGGCATCGGCGTCGATCCAGTCGTACCCGTACACCATCTGATCGGTCACCACGGTCGCGGCGTATTTCCACTCCGCTGCGCGACCGTAGTCGGCCGGGGTCGGGGCATCCGGACGCAGCAGGCTTCTGAGTTCGGGGTTGGGGAAGGCGGCGGTGTTCTCGGACCGGATGTCGATCCGTTTCTGCAGGGCGTCGAGCACCCCGTAGCTGTAGATGTGGAACTGTGCCGCACCCAGGCCGCTGGGGAGCTCGTGCATCGTGAGGTGCGGGGGCTTCCCGTAGCTCGCGGTGACGAGCAGGTCGGGATGGAGCCCACGGAGCTGCAGGACCGCGTCGCCGCCGCCGTCCTGCAGCGCGGGCAGGATGGAGAAATCGACCTCGTTGTGCAGCTCGACCAGAGCGATCCGCTGTCGATGACCCGCAGTGGTGAGGGCCGTGATGAGCCTGTCCCAGGCCGCTGCGAGGAGTGCGTAGCGGTCGCCGAGTGCTACCTCGTCGATGGCGCGGAACCACTCCTGGGATCGCGCGAACGACGGGGATTGCTGGTACTCCCAGCTGGCGAGGATGACGACGAGCCCGTGCCTGGCGGCGGCGTCGAACAGTTCCATCAGGCGCTCGTGCAGGTTGATGGTGTAGCCGCCGGGGGCGTCGTACCACCGGGTGCGTTGCCCGAAGAAGCCTCCGTCCGGCCGTGCGCCGAGGCCCTCGATATCGAGCGCCCCGGCCAGGTGATCGAGGCCGAGGTTCCCGAAGAGGAGCAACGGTGCTGCGCAGATCCGGATGGTGTTGTAGCCCAGCGCGGCCGCCTCGGCGCACGCGGCATCGAGGTCTGCGTAGGGTCCGCCCGGTTCCGCCCTGGTGTACCAGGAGAAGTCCCACAGACTGATGGTGAGCCGGCGGGGGAGGTGCTCCGGGATCGGGCCGGTCAGCCCGGAGGCGGTGGAATCGACGGTGCCCGAGCCCAGGTATCGGTTCTTCACAGAGTGCTCACTTCCTTCAGGTGGAGGGCCCGGCCCTGATCGGCGAGACTCCTGAGCCGGGCTGCCAGCAGCGCCTGCTCGGTCCCGGGATGCTGGGTGAAGAGCAGCAGTTCGGGGAGCGAGGTGGCGAAGTAGTCCACCGTCGAGCCGGCCCGTTCGAGCTCGTCCGCCCGCGATTCGAGGCTCGCCCAGACAGCCGTGGCGTTCGCGTCATCGCCGAGCTTGAGGCAGGCGACGCCGCGCCAATAGTCCTCCTGACCCACAGCGCGCCCGACCGCCAGTGCGTCGGGGCCGGCGCACCCGCGGGCGAAGGCCTTCAGCGCCCCGTCGCTGTCGCCCAGCAGCTCGAGTGCCTCGCCGAGCAGGACGTAGCGCTCGGCCAGGCTGCCCGCGGGGTGCCGTCCCTCCGAGAGGTTGGCCGGGGCGCCGATCCCTGCTGCGAGCAGCTCCACCGCGGACGAAGGGTCGGAGTCGAGAAGACGACGGGCGACGGCGAGGGACGCCCGGTCGTACGCCGCGAGGGCCTTGCCCTCCCCACCCTCGAAGGGCTGGAAGGTGCGTCGCTGCATGATGGCGAGGGCGTCGTCGATTCTTCCCGTATCGACGAGCAGGTTGACGTAGTGCAGGGTCAGGTCGTCGCGGACGAGTACTGCCGTGCCCCAGCGCTCGATGCGGTGGAGGCGGTCCTCGGGAGGCTCCTCGGCCAGTGCGGCCAGGAGAGCGCGTTCGAAGACGAGACGGGGATCGCCGGGCCGGAGCTCGAGTGCCCGCTCGAAGTAGCGTGCGCCGTCCGTAGCGGGTCCGCCGCTGTTGACCGTCGCGACCGCCGCGTTCCGCCATGCGACAGGATCGATCGACCCGAGCTCCGTTGCCTGCTGCAGTGCTTCGCGTGCTTCGGCCGTCCGGCCGGCGTCGAGCAGCCAGGCTCCCAGGAGGGCGTGGGCGACATGGTCCGTCGGATCCGATGTCCTGGCAGCGATCAGTGCGTCGTACTCGTCCAGGCCTGAGGGGAAGGCGTACTTCGTCGTCGACCCGCGGGCTTCCGCCCGCTCGGCCGATGCGCCGGCTGTGTCGCCCAGGGCATCGAACCACAGGGCCCTCAGGTAGTGCCGCAGTGGTTCCTGGTTGCCGAAGGTACTCAGGGATGCTGCGGGCGGATGTGCGGTGAGTCCGAGTGCCGTGCCGGCGTCGCCGAGACGCCACAGGTCCAGGGCGACGGTCAGGGTTGTCCTCGGATCGATCGGTTCCAGCCTGTTCGCGAGGGCCAGCGCGACCGGGTCGAGCGGATCTCCGGTGAGGCATCGCTCGAGCACCTGCTCGGCATGGGCAGCGTCTCCCGTTCGACGCAGCGCCACGATCATCGCGTGCTGTGCGGCGGGGCTCAACAGATCGTGCTGTCGGGCGGCGCGTGCGTGGTCGAGCGCCTCGCGCGGCCGCCCGGTGCGCAGTGCGACACGGGCCGCACCGAGGTGCGACGGATGCGCCCACGCCTTGTCCCAGGCAGCCTTCCCGAAGTAGGTCGCCGCCTCGTCGAGGTGTCCGGTCCGTTCGGCAAGGAGTGCCAGGCGGTAGTGGGCTTCACCGGTCGGCGGATTGAGGTTCCGCGACGTCAGCCGTGCAAGCGCACGCTGGTACAGCTCCCGGGCTTCCCCGTATTCACCACGCCGCTGGTGCAGGCTACCAAGAGCCAGGCAGGACCGGGAGTCGTGCGGGTCCCGGTCGAGCGCTTCCCGGAAGTAGCGTTCGGGGGACCGCGTCGGGTGCCGGTACTGCTGGAGGTGCGTCCCCGTGACGTACAGCTCGTCGGCTGACGCCACGGCGGTCGGTGCGGGGGGCTCCGTCGCCACCCACGGCTCGACGGCGTCGATGCCACCCGAGTGCAGGGTCCGGGCGACCAGCTCTGCGCCGTCGTGCATGACCTGCAGCGTGAGGCGGTCGGAAGTGGCCGGGAGCTGGAACGGCACGGTCGCCGTGAAGGGCGTGGCCGGCGCGACGGCGGTACTGGTCTCCCACAGGATCGTGCCGTCCCGGGACAGGACGACGCGGACGTCGTCGAGCACCCTGGCGCTTGCTACTCCGACCTCGACGATCGAGGCATCCTCGTCGCAGTGGAGTGAGACGGCGAGTTCCCGGGTGGCCTGATGTGCAGGGCCGATGGCCCGGATGGGGTACCAGAACTGGCTGAAGGTGCGCGTCTCACCGGGCGCGAGGTAGCTGAAGTCCGGCTGGTTGTCGGTGAAGACGCCGGCCATGAGTTCGACATAGGGCCCGTCCGAGTCGGTGAGGAGGCGGTCCCAGGCGTGACCGACCGGACCGTTGCCCCAGGTCCACTGCTTCTTGCCGGGCGCGATCGACCGGTCCGCCCAATGGACGAAGCCCGCATCCGCCCGATGGTCGTACCCGCCGAAGAAGGAGTCCTCGGTGTCGGTGATCATGTAGGAGGTGGGAACAGGGATGTTGCCGTAGTAGTCGATGCGGTCGGCGTCCGGACGTGACGCGCTGACGCAGGCCGGGTAGTCGACGCCGTAGTACGGTCTGTCCGCCCGGGGAAAGGCCGTGACGGCTCTCCGGGCATGGTCGGCCACGTAGTGGACATCCGGAGGGAAGAACGCCTGGTAGTCCTCATGGACCCGGGCTGCGACATTCGCCCACCAGAGGAACGTCTGCGGCTCGTCCGTCCGGTTGTACAGGCGTACGGCCACCTCGATGACGGAGCTGTCCGGGCGGATCCGGATGCCGTGCGTTCCCCGCATCCGCTGCAGCGGGTCCAGATCACCCTGCCAGACCGTCACGGAACCGTCCTCGGAGCGTTCGACGGAGGTCTCGACCGGTAGGTAGGTGCCCGGGCGGTGGTGCTGCGGCCAGTTGAACTCGACCCCGCCGGAGATCCACGGTCCTGCGAGTCCCACCAGGGCCGGCTTGATGACGTTGTTGCGGTAGAAGAAGTCGTACCCGTTGGTCTTGTCGTAGCCGATATGGATCCGCCCGCCGAGTTCGGGCAGGATCATCAGCCGGATCCACTGGTTCTCGAGATGCACGGCCTGCCACAGTCGGGGCCGTTTCGTGGTGGAGATGCGGTCCGTGAAGGGGATGGGATAGACCCGTCCGCTCGAGCCCTGATAGACGCGGCGGTCCAGGAACATCGGGTACTCGTCCGGTTCGTCGGGCGCGTACGTATCGATCGACACCGCTTCGCTCCAGCAGGCGACGCCGCCCTCATCGAGCAGCGCCTGCTGGCCCGCGGGGGCCGGAGGAAGCGTGATGGAACTCGGGGCGTCATCGGCATGGCTCACAGAACCAACACTAGGAACGGACGACTCCGTCCGCCATGGCACATAATGAGGCATGCATGGACGATCCGACACCCATGAACCTGTGGGCGAGCGAGCGACGGGATTCGATGACCAGCGCCTGGTGGTGGTTCCCCGGCCGCTCGTCAGGGAAGCACTCGGCCGCCCGGTGACACGCCGGATGGTGGTCACCGATGCGGGTTTCTTCCCGCGAGCCGAGGGGCATGGGCGCCGGAGGGACAAGGGTGCGCCGGAGACGATCATCATGCTGTGCGTGGCGGGCAGCGGCTGGATCGAGGTCGGTGGGGACCGGGCGCGGGTCGGGAAAGCAACGGCGGTCGTGCTCCCCGGGAACACGGGCATACCCCACGCCTACGGGGCCGCACTCGAGGACCCATGGACGATCTGGTGGTGCCATGTCCGGGGCACGGATGTGCCGGAGCTCATCGGCGAGGCCGGGATCAGCAACGACCGGCCGCTCATCGGGCTGGTCGCCGTCGACCGGCTGACCGCCGTCCTGGACGAGATCATCACCGCACTCGAACGGGACCAGTCGCCCGCCCGCCTCGTGGCGACAGCGGGCATGGCATGGCGCCTCCTGACCTCCCTGGCTGTCGACCGCCGGTCGCCGGAGCAGGGAGCACCACTGGAGCAGGCGATGCGGTTCCTCGAGGAACGCATCGACGGGACGATCCGGGTACCGCATCTGGCGGCGCTCGTCGGTGTGTCATCGTCCCAGCTGAGCAAGCTGTTCCGCGAGGCGACCGGGGGAGGGGTCCTCGCCCACCATGTGGCGTTGAAGATGGCCCGGGCGCGGCGCCTGCTGGACACGACGACACTCTCGGTAGCCCAGGTGGGGCAGGAGATCGGGATGGATGACCAGTTCTACTTCTCCCGGCAGTTCCGCCGGCTGCACGGACTCAGCCCGAGTGCCTACCGGGCCGAGCGGAAGGGCTGACCGGCCGTTCCCGCATGCGCTCAGCCTTTGGTGGCTCCCGCAGTCAGGTCGGCCTTCCAGAAGCGCTGCAATCCGATCATGAGCGCCACCAGCAGGACGGCGGAGAGCGCGGATCCGGTGACGACGAGCTGGTAGAACATCGGGTCCCGCTGGGTCTGTGAATTCCACAGGGTCAGCCCGAGGGTGAGCGGAAAGGTCTTCGTCTCATTGAGCATGACCAGGGGGAGCAGGTAGTTGTTCCAGATGGTGACGAACTGGAACAGGAAGATGGTCACGAGGGCCGGCGTCATCATGCGGGCCGCGATGGCGCCGAAGATGCGCAGGTCTCCGGCACCGTCGATGCGCGCCGCCTCGATGATCTCGTCCGGCACAGCGGCGTTCGCATGGATCCGTGCGAGATACACGCCGAACGGACTGACCATGCTCGGTAGGAGGACGGACCAGTAGGTGCCGGTGAGGTCGACGGCGTTCAGGAGGAAGTACAGCGGCAGGGCGATGACCGTCGCGGGCACGAGGACCCCTCCCAGGACGATCGAGAACAGCAGTTCCCGACCCCTGAAGGGGAATTTGGCGATCGCATAGCCACACGCCGCGGACAGGATCGTGGCGGCGAGGGCTCCGACGGCGGAGTACAGGATGCTGTTGAGGATCCAGGAGGTGAAGATCCCACCGTCCTGGGTGAAGACGTTGGTGAGATTCAGCCAGGCCTGCGGTGAGTCGGTGAACCACAGGCCGAAGCTGCTGAACAGCTCTCCTGGGCTCTTGGTCGCGGCGACGAGGACCCAGAGGATTGGGAGCAGGAAGTACAGGGCGGCGACGACGAGGACGCCGTTGACCACGACGGTGCTGGTCAGGGGTTGGCGGATGGGCTGGTTCCGGGTCACCATGCGCGGTCTCCCTTGCGGTTCACGAGTCGGAGGAATCCGAAGGAGAAGGCGAAGCCGAGCAGGGCGACGATGACAGCCATCGCTGCGGCCAGATTCGGGTTGCCCTGCGAGAAGGACTGGTTGTATGCAGCCAGGTTCGGCGTGTAGTCGGAGCTGATCGCCGTGGTCAGTGGTCTCAGGACCAGCGGTTCGACGAAGAGCTGCAGGGTGCCGATGATCGTGAAGACGGTCACGAGGACGACGGAGGGACGCACGAGCGGAAGTTTGATGCGCCAGGTGATCGACCACTCGGACGCCCCGTCGATCTTCGCAGCTTCGAAGAGTTCGGACGGGATGGCGTTCAGGGCCGCGATGAGAATGAGCATGTTGTAGCCGGCGAAGCCCCACAGTGCGATGTTCGCGATCGCGAACAGGATGCTGTCGGTGCTCAGGGGGTTCAGATCGATGCCGATCGAGGACAACCCCTGCAGGATGGGGCTCGTCGCCGGGATGTAGAGGAAGCCCCAGAGCAGGGCCGCGATCACGCCGGGCACCCCGTAGGGGATGAAGAAGACGACCCGGAAGATCCGCGGGAAGCGTGCGGCCGCCGAATCGATCAGGAGTGCCAGTCCCACGGCCGTCACCACCATGAGGGGCACTTCGATGGCCGCGAACGCCAGGAGCCGACCGAGGCTCTCGATGAAGGACGGGTTCCCGAGGGCTGCACCGTAGTTGTCGAAGAGGACGAAGACCTTCTCGGGGGCACCGAACCCGAGCCCCGATGCTTTCGTGGAGAACAGGCTGTCATTGATCGCGTACACGATGGGTGCGATGAAGAACGCAGCGAACATGACCGCGAAGGGCACCACCATCACCAGGAGGGCGATTCTCGAGTGCCGGCGGGGCGTCCCCGTCGATGCCGGAGGACTCGCGGTGCGGGGTGTCCGGGGTGCTGGGGCAGGGGCGGGGCGCGGAATGCGCCCCGCCGCTCGGGTCTGGCTCAATTGACCGCGATTCCCTTGTCCTTGAGCGCCGTGCTCACGTCATCCTGCGTCTTGTCGTACGCATCGGTCAGCGGCGTCCCGCTCTCGACTGCTGTCTTGACGTTGTCGCTGAGTGAGGCGAAGAGCGTCGAGGACAGGGGCGGCCACTTCCAGGTGGTGTCGACGTTCTTGTCCGACTCGGAGAAGACGTCCCAGATGTCCTGGCCGCCGTAGAAGGCGAAGACCTCGGGGTCGTCCTGCAGGGAGGCGATGGAACCGGTGTCGGCGATGGCAGGCCACCCGGCGCCCACGCTGGTCAGGATGCTGACGCTCTCCGGGTCGGAGTTCAGCCAGGCCGCGAACTCGGCGGCCTCCTTCGGATGGTCGGAGCCCTTGAGCACGGCGCTGGCTGAACCGCCGGCCCACGTCGCGGAGACATCCCCGCCGTCTTCCCACTGGGGCATCGCCCCGACGGCCCATTGGCCCGCGGTGTCCGGCGCGGTGCCACGGAGGATGGCGTCGGCCCAGGAACCGGAGATCCAGGAGGTGACGTTGCCGTTCTGGATATCGGCGTTCCATTCGCTCGAGAAGTCCGCCTCGATCTTCACGAGGTCCTCGTCGATCATCTTCTGCCAGAACTCGGCGACCTTCAGCGTCTCGTCGTCGTTGATGGTGACGGTCCAGGCGTCGTTCTCGGCGGCGAACCACTTGCCGCCGCCCTGCTGGGACAGCCCGATCAGCCAGGGTGCCTGATTGAAGGCGAAGGCGGTGATGTAGCGGTTGGGGTCGGAGGCCCGGATCTTCTTCGCGGCCTCGTAGTACTCGTCCCACGTCTTCGGGTACGTGATCCCGAGGGAGTCGAAGATGTCCTTGCGGTAGAACTGGCCGAGAGGCCCACTGGCCTGGGGGACGGCGTAGACGCTGTCGTTGAAGACACCTGTCTCCCACTGCCAGGGGACGAACTTGTCCTCCTGGTCGCCGACGTACTCGGTGATGTCCTCCAACGCATCATTGACGAGGAAGTCCGGGATGGCGTCGTACCCGAGCTGCGCGACATCTGCCGGGTTGCCTGCCTGCACGGCCGAGAGCATCTTGGCGTATCCGCCATCAGGGCCGGCCGTGATGGTCTCCAGCGTGACATTCACGTCGTCCTGTGAGGCGTTGTACGCGTCGACGGCCTGGTCGATGTTGGGGACCCAGGACTGGAAGGTGATGTCCACCGGTCCCTCCTGCGCCGCCGGTGCGGTGTCCCCGCCGGAACCGCTGCACGCGGTGAGCCCACCGGCCAGGACGATGATCACCGAAGCGGCCAACGCCGACCGTCGGCCCGAGAAGTGGTTGCCGAACATGACATGCTCCTTTGCACTGCGGGACGGGTGGACCCTTCCGGGTCCGGTGCGCCAAATCTAGGCGCGGAATTCACCGGGCGACATAGCGATATACGCCGTCAATATGGAGGATCATGTATCCGTCTCCACGTATTTCGGGTAGCGCCGCTGCTTTGCTTAGATGGCATTGATGCCATACACGTGGCGGATCCTCCTCGGAAATTCCCCTCGGGGACCCGCTTCCGAAGGTGTGACCAGGAAAGCCGGCCGGAAGGCCGGTGGGAAGCCGGTACCGATGACCTCCGATGTGCAACCTCCGCCACTGGTGATCGATGGACGATCCACGCGGGAGCTCGGGCAGCCCCACCCTCCTGTGGACGGTGAGCCATCCCGATATCGGCTGACGCCATGGTCCGTGACACGTGATGGCGTCCCGGTCGTCCCGGTGTCCGGCGAGATCCATTACAGCCGCGTCCCCCGGGGTCAGTGGCGGGACCGCCTGAACCTCCTGAAGGCCGGTGGCATCACGGTCGTGTCGACCTATGTGTTCTGGATCCACCACGAGCCCCAGCGCGGTGTCGTGTCGTTCGACGGCAGGCTCGACATCGCGGCCTTCATCGACCTGTGCGCGGAACTCGGGTTGGCTGTCGTCGTGCGGATCGGCCCCTGGTGTCACGGCGAGGTCCGCAACGGCGGTTTCCCCGACTGGGTGCAGCAGGCACCCGTTCGGCACCGCACGGACGATCCCGGCTACCTCGCGTTGATCGAACCGTGGCTCTGTCGACTCGGTCAGGAGATCGCACCCTTCTGCCGGCCCGACGGTCCCGTCCTCGGCGTCCAGCTCGAGAACGAACTCTATGGTCAGCCCCGTCACATCAGTACCCTCAAGCGCCTGGCCACCGACTGCGGCATCACCGCCCCCTTCTGGACGGCAACAGCGTGGGGCGGAGCCGACCTGCCACTCGACGAGGTCATTCCGCTGTTCGGCGGCTACGGCGACGGATTCTGGGTCGACGCCGACCAGCCATGGGACGAGAGCTTCCGCGCGCACTTCTTCTTCTCGCATGAGTGGGACGATCCCGGTATCGGCGCCGACATCCGTTCCGACCCCCGCGCACAGTCCCCGGTGCAGAATCCCTACCCGCCCGCAACGTGTGAGCTCGGTGGAGGCATGGCTACCGCCTACCACCGGCGGCCACGTCCGAGCGGGTTCGACATCGCCGCCGTCGCGCACAACAAGATCGGCAGCGGCTCCGCCTGGCAGGGCTATTACATGTATGCCGGAGGAGTGAACCCGTCCGATCGGGACCACTCCTACCGGACGGGGTTGCAGGAGTCCCACGACACCGGGTATCCGAACGACCTGCCCCGGTACGACTACGACTTCCACGCCCCGATCGGATCCTCGGGGCGGCTGGGGCCGAGCCACAACCTGCTACGTCGCCAGCACGCTTTCCTGGCCGCCTTCGGCCCGTCCCTCGGCTCCATGGAATCGAAGCTCCCGGCCGTGGAACCAGCCGGTGTCGATGACGCGAGGACTCTCCGGTGGGCCGTCCGCAGCGACGGGCGAAGTGCCTTCCTCTTCATCACGTGGCATCAGCCCCACGTTCCGCTGCGGACGTATGAGCAGGTCCGGTTCGCGGTGGCCATGGACGACGGGCCCAGGCAGTTTCCGACCGATCCCGTGGACATACCGGCCGGAACCCTCGCACACTGGCCCCTCGGGCTGATGATCGACGGTGTCGAGCTCGAATGGGCGACCGCTTCGCCGCTGACCACGCTGCAGGACGGCGCCATCACGGTGCTCGTCCTCACGGCCGAGCACGGCATCCCGCTGGCATGGAGATGGGCCGACGACGTTGCCGTGACCCGGTACGAGGACGACGACGACGCCTCGAGCGGGCCAGGGCTGGTCACCCGGGTCTGCAGGTACCGATGCTCCACGCCTACAGCACACATCGACGTCGTCGTGCTCCCGGCGTCGGAGGCAGACCGGGCCTGGCTGCTCGGCGACGGCGCGGAGCGGCAATTGGTGCTGTCGGACGATCCGGTCTGGCTCGAGGCGGACGGTGCGCTCGGCGGGCGGACGGCGGCGCCCGAGCCGGAGGTCCGCCGGTACGACACGTCGACGCGCGCCGTCGTGCCTGTGCCGATCGAGGCCTTGCGGGACGCCGCCGCCGGCCGTCGGCGCCTCCCGGTCATCCTCCGACGAGCGGCGCAGGCGGTGCCGACAGGCTATGGCGAATCGGCCGGACGAGCGAGCGCCCCGACCCAGGACGACATCTCCCGGTTGGCGGCCTCCTACCGGATAGAGGGTGCCGACGGGCCGCGAGGCATGGAGCGACGACGACGTGAACTGGAGATCAGCTGGACGGGTGATGTCGCCCAGTTGATGGTCGGCAGCACCGTGGTGGCGGACCGTTTCTGGGACGGCTCGCCCTGGGTCGTCGACCTCGACGGCTTGGACGTCGGTGCCGAGGACGCCCTGGTCCTGACGGTGCTGCCTCTGAGTCCGGACCACCGCGTCCATCTACCGGCGGAAGCGCGCACCGCCCTGTCCCGGCGGAACCAGCGGGACGACAGCCCGTCCGTGGAGCTGGTGGAGTGGCAGCAGTGGGTGGAGTCATCCGGCCCAGCGCCGGACGTCCCATCGCCGTGCGCCACCGAAGGACGGGCCCGGACCGGTCCTGCCGACGGGTCTGCTGCTCACTAGGGCTGTCGTCGGTGCCCGTCGAGGACGGGTTCGCCCTCCTACGGCGCCGGTGCATGGGGGCCGGAGCGCCGTACACGCCTGCTGTCCGGGTTCCGGGGACCTGTAGAAGCTTCTGCTCCTTCTTGGTAGGGTGGGCCCGATACTTTGAATCGTTTCAAGCCACGACCACCGCGACTGCAGGGCACGAGACCGCCCACCCTCGGTGTTCCTGCAGGTGAAAGGACCCTCCAATGACGAAGCGTCAACTTCCCGTTCCGGCGGAGATGCTCGAGCTGATGCAGTTCAAGAAGATCGAACTCAACGGCAAGAAGCGGCGGCTCGATGCCGCGCTGACCATCGGGGACCTGCGGACCATCGCCAAGCGCCGCACCCCGAAGGCCGCCTTCGACTACACCGACGGCGGGGCCGAGGGCGAGCTGTCCCTGAGCCGTGCCCGCCAGGCGTTCGAGGACATCGAGTTCCACCCCTCGATCCTGCGCCCCGCCGAGCACGTCGACACGTCGGTGGAGATCCTCGGCGGTCCCAGCGCGCTCCCCTTCGGCATCGCGCCGACCGGATTCACCCGGCTCATGCAGACCGAAGGGGAGACCGCCGGCGCAGGTGCGGCCGCTGCCGCAGGTATCCCCTTCACCCTCTCCACGCTCGGGACGACCTCGATCGAGGGCGTGAAGGCGGCCAACCCGAACGGGCGCAACTGGTTCCAGCTGTACGTGATGCGGCAGCGGGAGATCTCCTACGACCTCGTCAAACGTGCCGCCGAGGTCGGTTTCGACACGCTCATGTTCACCGTCGACACCCCGGTTGCCGGTGCCCGGTTGCGCGACAAGCGCAACGGCTTCTCCATCCCGCCGCAGCTGTCGATCGGGACGATCCTCAATGCCGTCCCACGGCCCTGGTGGTGGGTCGACTTCCTCACCACCCCGAAGCTGGAGTTCGCGTCCCTGAGCGACACCGGCGGCACGGTGGGGGACCTGCTGAACGCGGCGATGGACCCGACCATCAGCTACGACGACCTCGCCGTCATCCGGGACCTGTGGCCCGGCAAGATCCTGATCAAGGGCGTCCAGAACGTCGAGGACTCCGTGCGCCTCGTGGAGATGGGCGTCGACGGAATCATCCTGTCCAACCACGGCGGCCGACAGCTCGACCGCGCACCCATCCCGTTCCACCTGCTGCCGCAGGTCGTCCGGGAAGTCGGCAGCGATGCCACGATCATGGTCGACACGGGCATCATGAACGGGGCCGACATCGTGGCGTCCATGGCTCTGGGGGCGAAGTTCACCCTCATCGGCCGCGCCTACCTCTACGGGCTGATGGCCGGCGGACGCGAGGGCGTCGACAGGACCATCGCGATCCTCCGCGACGAGATCGAGCGCACCATGCGCCTGCTCGGGGTCTCACACATCGGCGAACTCGAACCCAGGCACGTCACCCAGCTCACCCGCCTGGTCCCGGTCACCAGGACGACCGGCGAGGCCGCCAGGCTGGTCTGAGGACCACCGGCATCAACCACACCCGAACCACGTCAGGCAGGGAGCCCCCGATGGATTCACGGACCGATACCGCGGACAGGTCAGGGGACAAGATCCGGTTCGGCATCGTCGGAAGCGGCTGGAGGAGCGAGTTCTTCCTTCGGGTCGCGCGGGAGCTCCCCGACCGCTTCGAGGTGACGGGTCTCGTCACCCGGGACGAGGTGACCGGCCGCCGTATCGAGGGGACGTGGCAGGTGCGGGCCTTCGCCTCCATCGACGACCTCGTGGCGAAGACATCGCCCTCGTTCGTCGTCGTGTCCGTCCCCCGGGAGGTGGCGCCGGAGGCGATCCGCCACCTCGCCGAACTGAAGGTCCCGGTCCTCACGGAGACCCCGCCCGGCCCCGACCTCGCGGCACTGACCAGCCTGTATCCGCTGGTCGAGCGTGGGGCCGTCATCCAGGTGGCGGAGCAGTACCACCTGTCCCCACTCCTGCGTGCACAACTGGGCGTCGCCGCGTCGGGGCGCCTGGGGCAGATCACCCAGGTGCTGGTCGCCCAGTGCCACGACTACCACGGCGTGAGCATCATGCGCCGCGCACTCGGCATCGGGTTCGACGATGTCTCGATCACGGCGTCGATCTTCCGGTCGCCGCTCGTGAAGGGGCCCGACCGGTACGGGGATCCCCGCGAGGAGGTCACCGTCATCGCGGAGCAGCTGTCCGCCCGTTTCGACGTCGGGGACCGGCTGGGGCTCTACGACTTCGCCGAGCAGCAGTACTTCTCGTGGATCCGGGCCAACCGGCTGCTGGTCAGGGGTGACCGGGGGGAGATCAACAACGCCGACCTGCACTACCTCGGGGACGTGCGCACGCCCGTCTCGACGACGTTCCGCCGTGTCGCGGCAGGGGAGGGCGGCAACCTCGAAGGGCTCTTCCTGCGCGGCATCATGGCCGGCACCGAGTGGGTGTTCGAGAACCGCTTCCTGCCCGCCCGGCTGAGCGACGACGAGATCGCGATCGCCGAGTGCCTCGTGCGGATGAGTGGATGCGTCGAGGGAGGCCCCGACCTGTACAGTCTCGCCGAAGCGAGCCAGGACCACTACCTGTCGCTGCTCATGAAGGAAGCGGCGGCCTCGGGCGAGACGGTCCGCTCCCGGCGCCAGGTCTGGTCCCGGTCGGAGCGGTAGGCGCCCCCCGCACCCACCGGCGCCTCAGGCCTTGGTCGCCGCCCGGCCCCGTACGAGCCGCTGGATCCCGTACAGCGCCAGGCCCAATGCGAGCAGGATGCCGCCGCGCAGCCAGATCTCCCCGGTCTGCTGCGTGAGCAGGAGGATGCACGACGCGATCGCGAGGTACGGGAAGACCACCGGGATGCGGAAGTGCCCGTGGTCCACCGTGTCCTTCCGCAGGACGATCACGGCGATGTTGGTGCTCAGGAAGACGAAGAGCAGCAGCAGGACCACGGTCTGCGAGAGCGACTCGAGCCCGCCCGTGAGGGTCAATGCCATGGCGACGAGCGTGGTCGCGACGATCGCGACCCAGGGCGTGCGGCGGTTGGGCAGGACGCGGCCGAAGACGGACGGCAGCAGTCCCTGTTCCGCCATGCCGTAGGTGAGCCGGCTCGACATGATCATGGTGAGCAGCGCGCCGTTGGCGACGGCGATGAGGGCAACGAGGCTGAAGAGCCAGTTCGGGATGCCCGCTCCGGTGGCCGCGACGACGTCGAGCAGGGGTGAACTGGAGCCGGCCAGGTCCTCCGGGGCGAGCGCCGCGGAGGAGGCGAGCCCGATCAGGAGGTAGACGACGCCGGCCGTGAGCAGGGCGCCGAAGATGGCCTTCGGGTACACTCGGCTGACGTCCCGGACCTCTTCGGCGACGTTCGCGGAGACCTCGAAACCGACGAAGGAGTAGTACGCGATGAGCGCCGCGGAGAGGACGGCGGTGCCCGCACTCACGCCGGGTGGGAACTCGGTGACGCGGGAGATGTCGCCGTTGCCGCCGGCGAGGAAGATGCCGACGACGACGATGACCAGGACGAGCCCGGAGACCTCGACCACGGTCATGACCACGTTGCTGCGCACCGATTCCTTGATGCCGCGCATGTTGAGCAGGGCGAGCAGGACGAGGAACACCAGGGCCGCGGGAACGGCGGGCACG
>NZ_CP024915.1:2551388-2567100 GCF_002953615.1 Arthrobacter agilis
CGCGTCATAGGTGAAGGACTCGACCTCACCCGTGGGCAGGGTCCGGGAAGCAACCCTCTGATCGGCGTCATACGCCAGCACGGTGGTCGCGCCGGTCGGGTCGGTGGTCTTCCACGGCCGCCCGCACGCGTCGTACTCGTACCGGGTCACCGCGCCGACGGGCGAGGTGATGGAGGTGATCTTCCCCGCCGCATCCCGGCCCAGGATGGTGAGGCCGCCCTCCCCGTCGAGCAGTTCCACCGGGTTCCCGGCCGCGTCATACGTGATGAGCTCCGCCGACCCGTCCGCACCGGCCACCTTCGTGGGCCGCCCGTACTGGTCGAAGGTGTAGGTCGCGGATGCGAAGGCGTCCGTGATCGTCGCCGTCCCGTTCCTCCGGTCGGTGGTGGTGTCGGTGCGGACTCCGGTCGGATCCACGACCGCGGTCAACGCACCGACCCTGTCGTATTCGCGGACCCAGTCATGGCCGGCCGGATCCGTGATCCCGACCAGCCGCGACATCGCGTCATGGGAGAACCCCCAGGAGCCGCCGTCGGGCAGCACCGCCGCGGTCACGTTGCCGAGCTCATCCACCACCCGCTCGATCACTCGCCCGAGGGGGTCGGTGGTGCGGACCAGGTCCCCCGTCGGCCCGTACTCCAGCTCGGTCCGGCCCCCGTCCGGGGCGACCGACGCCATCATCCGTCCGGCCGGGTCGTACTCGAAGGACCACACCGCCCCGTCCGGATCCTCACGGCGGACCAAGAGCCCCTCGGCGTCGTAACCGAACCGGGTCTCGGCCCCGGACGGGCTGATCGCCGTCACCGGACGCCCGGCCTGGTCGCGGACGATCCGGGCAGTGTCCCCCAAAGCGTTGCGGCTGGCGACCAGGTCCCCGAACCCGTCGTACTCGAAGCCGACGCTCACGCCGACCGGGTCCGTGACCCGCACCAGCTGGCCGTCATCCCACTCCAGCATCGTCCGGCCGCCCAGGGGGTCGTGCACCACGCACGGGTCCCGGGTGATCCCATCGGGATAGTCGTAGCTGACCACGGACCCGGTGGCGGTGACCAGGGTGGTGATCCGGTCGTGCTCGTCCCACCCGTAGGTCAGGTCCGCGCCCTCAGGGGTCACCGTCCGGATCCTGCGGCCCCGCTCGTCATAGGCGTGCACCGTGACGGAGCCGTCGCGCTCGGTCAGGGACACCAGGTTCCCGTGCCTGTCGTAGGCCATGGACTGGCGCCGGTCCTCCGAATCGAGGACCCCGACCAGGCGGCCCTTCGCATCCGCCACCCACGAGTTGGACCGGGTGCCGTCCTCGTCCGAGACGACGGTGACCCGGCCCGGCAGGTACGCGAACCGGACCCGTCTCCCGTGCTGGGTGACCTGCAGGATCACCCGGCCCTGCTCGTCATACGTGTTCTCCGCCTCCACAACCCCTGCCGCGGAGACCACGGCGTCGATCAGGCCTTGCTCGTTCCACCGATACGACCGGGTCCCCGTCTCGGTGGTCACGCCGACCAGGCGACCGGCGTCGTCGTACCCGTACTCCACCCGACGCCCGTCCGAGGACCGCACCACGGCGGCACGCCCCTCCACGTAGTCGATCTCCAGGAAACGCCCCCGCCCATGCGACAACCGGGCCACCAGCGGCACACCACCGGCGGGCCCGCCAGCCGACACCCCGTCATCGGCAGCATCGCCGGCAGGTGCAGCACCCACAGTCACGCTCCCGCCGTCGGGCAGGCGAAGGTCAGCCGGTTCTTCGCGGATCACCGAGACAGTCCGGCCAGGTCCGGACCCGGCCCCCAACCAGAAACCGGCGAGGGAGTAGGCCCACCATCCGCCCTGGTTGTTGCGGACCACCAGCAACTCGGAGGATGCATGCACGCCGTCAGACACGGAGTCGAGTTCCGTCAGGTCCGCAGAGGTGGCGGGTTCGCGGGTGAGCCAGTAGTTCTCGCCCACGGCCCGGCCCCAGCCGGTGCCCTCGCGGGGGAAGTCGACGGCCCGGCCGTCGGCCAGCACCCAGCGGGCACCCTCGTCCGAGAGGCTCAGGTGCTGGTCCAGCACCGAAGCCCAGCCCGGACCGAACACCCCCGGGGTGTCCAGGCCCGAGCCCAGCGAGTTGTACATCCGTGAGAGCACCAGGTTCGAGGCCAGGCCCGTGAAGCCGAGGTCGGTTTCGGGTTCGATGAAGTTCCCGGTCGCGGTGTTCACAGGATCATTCGCATACCCGCTGGTCGGCATCGCGCCCGCCGCCGTCGGCGGGTCGATGCTCAACGCCGACCGGGACGCGCTGACCCCGGCCGCGGCCAGGGCCTCGGCCAGGCCCGCATCCGACACCGTCGAGACGGCACCCTCGCCACCGGCCGCGGCGAACGCGTCAGCAACCGTGACCGCCCACACCGCATCGTTCTCATTCGCCCGCAGATACTCGCGGTAGGCACTGATCACACCGGAGGCCTCGATGGTCCCCCAGTAGCAGCTCGACGCGAACGAGGACAGGTGCCCGGACAGGGCGCCCGGCGCCGAGGACAGACCCTCGTCCAGTCCACGGGCGTTGGTCGCGAAGGTGCGCAGGTGCTCCAGCCGGGCCGAGGACGTCCCGCCCCCGTACCCACCGCCACCGGGCGCAGGTGTCTGGCGGGAACCCGTCGAGGCAGACGCCGGCGCGAACGAGGGAGCGCTGCCGGGATCCATGTTCGGGCGAGCCTCCTCGCCGAACAACCAGTCGCCGAACTGCTCGAAACCGTTGCGGTCGTTGTGCTCGCGCACCCACTCGTTGTTCTTCTTCCGCCGGGTGTCCTCCTCATGACCGGCGTCGATCATCTGCCCTACATACCCGGCGACCGTCCGCAACGCCGCCGCCAACGCTGTTGCGTCACTGGCCGCCGTTGTCGCATTCGCCTGGAAGATCTCCGAGAACCGACCCTTGAAATCCTCTCTCGCCGTCGAGACATAGGAAGCCCGGGTCGCCGACTGCTCCTCGAGCCGGGACGCCGCGGACTCGAACGCCGACTTCACCGTTCCCGCCACCCCGTAATCGAACCGCCCACCATCGGACGCATCCGATACCGGCAACAACGGCACCTCAACGAAATCGGTCACAACCAACGCCCCCCAGAAGCAACAAACAGCAGAAAGAACCGAAAAACGACCAGCCGCCGACATTGCCGGACGGCATCCCACACCCGAAAGAGACCGTAGAACCCCGCCGGCCCGGAAATCACCTCAGGCCGGTGGAAAACGCAAAGAACCCGGGCCGGGAGAAATACGGGCCGGTAGAACTGATCCGCACCGATGAGGTGATCGCGCCGCTCGATCCAGCGGCGCGATCACCTCACCTCATATCGGCGAATGGGTACTCAGGCGCCGCCGCCGGCGGAGAAAATGTCCTGCGAGATCTTCTGCAGCTGCGTCCGCAGCTCTTCCAGTTCCTGCTTGGCCTTGTCCAGGGCGGCCTTCGTCTCCGGCCACGTCGAACCCCGGAACTGCGAGGCCAGCGGCCCGTCCCAGATATTCGGGTCCGACAGGATCCTGCCCTGCGCATCCAGCGCCGAGATCTGATCGGTGAAACCACCATTGATGATCGACTGGACCTGGCCGATAGCAGCCTTCGCTTGTTCGGTAGACAACACACGCGACATGAAAAATATCCTCCCCAAGAGACAACCGCTTCAATGCCGGGCTGAACGACCGGCGAGCGGACGCTCGTGACGCTACCAATACCAATTCGCAAAAGCCACTACCGGAGTAAACGTCGCCTGAAACGTCCGCAACAACTGCAGGAGTGCCGGACGAAGAATGCGTTCGCCCGCACGTATGATGCTCAAGGCACCGAACGGAATTGGGGACGATCATGGCCACACGGTCTCGCATGCACCAGCACAACCCGAGGCGCCTCGGCGCGCCCGGACGGGGGCTGAGTGCCGTCCTCGTTGCCGTGGGACTGATCGCGACGACGTCGTGCACACCCACCCGCAACCCGGAGCCGGTGTCGGACCCGGTCAAGCTCCTGCAGACCGTGCGTGTGAACCTCTCCCCTGCCGCAGGCGTGGAGACGATCGAGGGAACCACCATCTCGGTGACCGCGACCGGCGAGTCCTCTGCGAAGGACACGGAGTACAACACCGCCGACACGGTGGGCGAGCTGCCGGTGCGGGTGAGCCTCCAGTACCGGGCCGGGAACAGGTCCGGGTCCGATCTCACGGATCTCCAGGGGCACACCGGCCCGGTCGAGATAGACCTGACACTCGAGAACCTCACCGTCAAGCCACAGGCCATCGAGTACGACGCGGCGGGCCAGACCCGCTCCGACACCGCCCTCGTCGGTGCTCCGCTGACGATCGCCGCATCGACGAAGCTGGAGGGCGTACGGGCGGACGACGTCACCCCGGGCTCCGCGGACGGTTCGACGGGCACCAACGGGGTTCTGAGCAGCACGAAGGACGGCTCGGCGGTCGTGCAGTGGGCCACGGTCCTGGCCCCGCCACGTTCCGGAGCCAGTACCACGCTGCGCCTCGTGGCCGACGTCGAGGACTTCCAGGTGCCCGCATTCGATCTGGCGGTGCAGCCGGGCCTGAACAACGATCTGAGCGCCGACGGCGTGGTCACCAGCGCATTCTCCTCGGGTACGGGGTCCGAGCTCGATCTGCAGCGGCGCACCATCTCCCTGGTCTCCGACGTGAACATCGTGCTGACCAAGGCAGGATCCACCATCACGGACGTCCGGCAGAACCTCGAAACCACCGCCGAGACCCTGGGCGTCGAGACTGCCGGTGAACTGCGCGACAACTCCCAGGCCCTGGCCCGGACGATGCTGGACCTGAAGGAGCAGCTGCAGGTCCTCGGTGGGGACCTGGAAGCTGCGACGAACGCGACGCAGTCCACCACGATGTCCCAGCTGCAGCAGACCGTGTCCGCGGTGGACGCGATGCTAGGCGACACGTCGGCCGCGCCCACCACGGTCCCGATCTCCGGCGACGGCTGTTCCGCCGAGGTGCCGAAGCCGGGCCAAACGGCCACCGTCTACTCCAGCATCCTGACGATGGCGGCGCAGCTCGATGCCTACGCGAAGGTCAGCGCAGACTGCCGCGACTCCGTCGCCGACTCCCTCAGGATCACGGTGGGCCCGGAGAACCCGACACCGGAGGAGTGCGCCGAACAGGGCTCGGTGACCTGTTCGCTGCGCAGTTCAGCAACGACCGTCACGGCTGCCCTGCTGGGCCTCAAGGCGAAGGGCGACGCGCTCGTCGCGGGCCTGCAGCCGCAGATGATCGAGAACGCGATCGCCGACCAGGAGAGTTCCACAAAAGCGCTGGAACGGGTGGATGCGGACCTTGAGACGCTGCTCGCCGGTGCCGCGGACGATAAGAACTACGCGACGGCCCTCGCAGCGGTGAGGGACGCGATCACCGCCGCCCGGAAGTCCGTCGGAACGACCCGGGATGCCTCGGAGATGGCCCGCGACAGCGTCGACGGTCTCCGGGACAAGCTGAGGGCCATCGGCGAGACAGCGGAGGAAGCCAGAGGCGAACTGGTCGACGGCTCACGGCGGGACGGCTCGATGACGCAACAGACCCTGCAGCTCGCCGACGAGCTGTGCGAGCTGGCCGACGGCGATTCTCCCCGGAGGGGCCGGCTCTCCACAGACGAGGTGGAGGAGCTGCGCTCCTACCTGACGTCCATGCCCTGCGAGCCGTCCGACTCCGAGCCAGAGCCAGAGCCCGAGCCAGAGCCCACCGAATCCGAGCCGACGCCCTCCCCCACGATCATCCCAACGCCGACGCCCACGGTGACGCCGGGCGATCCCTCCGCTGACAAGCCGTCGCCAGGCGGATCCACGACGGACGTACCGGCAACGGACGGATTCGCAACGGACGGGTCCACGACGGGCGCCACGATGGACAGCGCTGTGCACCTCCGGACGACGGTCGAGGCGCTTCCCGTGCTGGACCTGATCCCGCCCCGCGACTTCGCGGACCCGCTGGACGTCCGGCTCCGTGAGCAGGCCACCGCCTGGGACTCGGTCCTCGACGCCGTCGACACCACGGACCCGGATCAGAAGATCTCCAGGGCCTTCGACGACCTGGACGAAGCCATCACCGGCAACGACTCCGGGCTGGACGCGATCGACGAGGCCGTGAAGAAGCTGGACGAGGCCGCGACGGAAGACGTCAGTAGCACCCGCAACGAACTCGAAGCCCTCAAGGTGGTGCTCGTCGAAGCGATCGGCTCCTCCGACCTGGTGGCCCAGAGCCTCGAGGGGCTGCAGGAGCAGCAGGACGAACTCGGCGTCGAGATCAGGGAGTCCCTCCGCGACGTCTCGAAGGAGACCTCCACCGAGATCTCGAAGCTCGTCGACGACCAGGTGCGGGAGGTTGCCGAGATCGGCGACGCTGGCTCCGCCTCCGTCATCACGGCGTTCGACCGCTCCATCACCGGCCTGAAAGCGACCTCGGACGACGTCGTGACCGAGGCCGGCGGGACGGTGGACAAGCAGCGCAACGAACTGAACGAGCGCGGCGACGCCCTGGCCGCGAGCCTCGACAGGAGCACCCGGTCCTCGCTCGCGAACATCGCCTCCAGCACGTCCGGTTCCACCCGCGATGTCGAGGGCGCGAGCGCACTGCTGGCGTCGAGCCTCAACAACGTGATGCTCGATCTCGGCGACCGCACGGTGAACGGCTCCGGCCTCCTCGGCTCCATGGCCACCAGCGCAGCCAAGGCCGACACCGCCGACTTCCAGCTGGCCCTCGCCTCCCAGAACGCCGAGGGGTACACCAACATCCGCTCACGGGACGTGGACGGGCTGCTGCTGCGCCAGGCACAGTTCAAGGCCTCCCTCGCGGCCGTCGAGGAACTGCCGCCCTTCCACCTCGAGGTGCCGGAGGGCGCGACGTCGCAGACCCTGTACACCCTGACGATCGACGCCGGCGTATGAGCCCGCGCACCAGACTCATGACGCTGCTCGTCGTCGGGGCTGCTCTCGTCGTCGCGGCCGTGATCGCCCTGACCGCGGTGGTGAATCGCCCCGCCGAGGCCATCCGGCCCGACCCCGTGGCCGCAACCGTTCCCGTGGCGCTGCAGGCCGAAGGCCTGCCCGAGGACCTGACCATCGGCGTCGTCCTGACGTTCGGCCAGTCCGGCGAGCCCGGCTCCGAGTACAACCGGGCGGCTCAGGGCGCAGTCGTCGCCGCACAGCGCTTCGCCCAGGGCGGCGCCGCCCTCACCCTCCCCACCGCGAACGACCGCGGGACCGAGGACGGCGCACGCGCCGCCGTCCAGGCACTCGCCGAGCAGGGCGTGTCCGGCGTCGTCATCGCGACTTCGGGCACGCAGGCCCGGGCGGCGGCCCAGGCCGCTTCGAAGCTCGGACTCCCGGCGATCCTGCCGTACGCGCAGCCGGCGGAGGCAGCGCCGTCCCTCTGGACCACGATGCCGTCCCGCAGCTCCGTCGACGTGGCCCTCCGGACGGCGGTGAACGGCAGGACCAGCGTCCTGCTCGTCACCGACGGCGGCCCCACCCCTGCGTCGGTACCGATCGCGCAGACCCTCGACCTCCAGGACTTCGACGACGTGACGGGCCTGGGACAGGAAGCCGCCATCCTCACCGGCGACCAGCAGCGCGCGCCGGACGCCCCCGCGGGCAACGGGTCCACGGGAGCCACCGGTTCCGCGGACGCCGTGGTCGTCTCCGCCGCCACTCCGCAGCGGCTGGCCCGTCTGGTCCAGGCCCTGCAGTCCCGGAACGTCTCCGTACCCCTGATCCTGCCCGACGGCGCGACCGCCCCGGACTTCGCCTCCGCGCTCTCCGATCTCGACGGGACCGCCTCAGGGCAGCTGGTCGGCATCGCGCCGTCCGCCGGCGACAGCGCCGCCCTGCAGCAGGACGCCCAGGGGCGCGGGATGTCCGCCTTCCTGTCCGCCGTGCGCCTGGCGGCGGGCGACGCCGACGTCAAGAACCTGACCGGTGACGCCCCGTTCTCCGCTGATGCCTGGGCAGCCGACGCGGCCAGCCACGACGCCGTCGTCGCCCTGGTGCGGGCGGTCGCCCTTGCCGGCAGCGGCGATCCGTCAGAGGTCGGCGAGGCGCTTCGCTCCGTCTCGCTGGGTCCCGGTGAAGGGCTCGCAGGACCGCCGCTGGACTTCTCGCGCCCCGAGGCGCTCACCGCCAAAGCCATGCCGGTCTACGCGTCCCCCCAGGACCTGGGCCTGCGCCCGGCGGACGAGGACGCCCCGCGCCTCGTCTGGGTGCCGGCGCCGGCCCCCACGCCCGGCCCCTGACCGAACGTCCCCGGCCCACGCTCCGTGGACGGGTCCACTCCACTGACAGAAGGATCGCCCGGTGCGCGTGCTGATAGACCTGGACGAGCGTCGCTTCGAGTGCGAGGTGGCGCACGCAGCGCCGGCCACCACGCTGGCGGACCTGGTGGAGATCGCCGGCGGGCCATGCCTTGGGCCCGACGAGTCCGTGTTCGTGGACGAGGCCGAGGTCCGCGGGTCCACCCCTGTGTCGGAGCTCGTCCTCCTGGAGGGCAGCCGCATCGCCCGGGCACCGTGGCCGGCTCCCCAGCGCGTGCGCGACTGGAGCGTGACACTCGCCGGCGGCCAGCACACCGGCACGGTGACCGACGTCCCTCGCGGTCGCGAGATGCTCATCGGCCGGTCACCCCACGCCGATCTCACCCTGCCCGCCGAGAGCGCATCCTGGGAGCACTGCCGCCTTCGCCGGGAGGACGACGGCGTGCGGGTCCTGGACAGCGGCTCCACGAACGGGACCCTCGTGGACGGCGAGAGGGTGGGGGACGACGGCGTCCTGGTCCGCGAGATCGCCACGATCACGGCGGGCGGGACAGTGCTCCTGCTGCGCCGGTCCCTCGACGAGACCCCGGCCCCCGCGCCGGGCAGCCTGCACAACCTGACCCCCGCGGCGACGGCGCCCTTCAACCGGCCGCCCCGTCCCGGAAAGGCCCCGGCGGCCGACGCGCTCATCCCCCCGAGCCCCAAGGACGTCCCGCCCGCCGGCAAGTTCAGCTACATCAGCGTGCTCGCGCCCCTCGTGATGGCCGTGGCCATGGTCATCATCCTGCGGGACCTCCGCTTCGCGATGTTCGCCATGCTCAGCCCGGTCATGGCCGTGGGCATGTGGTTCGAGCAGAAACGCCGTCACGCCCGCGGACTCAAGGACGAGGACGCCCGCTTCACCGCAGCGATCGAGGATTTCGAGCAGCAGATCCGTGCGGCAGCGGAGACCGAGACCGCCCTGCGCCACCGGCTGATCCCCGATCCCGCGACCGTCGTACGGCGCGCGGCTCTCCCCGCCACCTCCCTGTGGCAGCGCCGCGCCGACGCCGACGACTTCCTGGCCCTGCACGCCGGCACGGGCGACGTCCCGTGGAAGCCCCCGGTGGATCGGTCGGCCGGCCCCCGCATGCAGGAGAAGGTCAGGGACTCCCTCGCGGCGGCGCGCCTGCTGGCCGCACCCGTGCTGGTGGACCTCACCGACGCCGGAGTGGTGGGCATCGTGGGACCGCGGGACGGCACCCTGGCGCTCGCGCGGTCCCTCCTCGCCCAGGCCGCGGTGCACGTCGGACCCGCAGACCTGACCGTCGGCGTCTTCTGCGACGCCGGACGCGCCGACGAGTGGGAGTGGGCTTCCTGGCTCCCGCATACCCGCCAGGCCGGCAGCAGCACGGGCCGGCGGTGGATGTCCGATCATCGTGAGACGAGTCTTGCCATGCTCCGCTCGCTCAAGGACACGGTCGCCGAACTGCCCACGCCGGCCCTGCTGGTGGTCCTGGACTCCGAGGTCCTCACCGAGGGCCGGGACGCCCCGGCTCGCGCACTGCTCGGCATGGGCCGCTCCGTTCCGGGGGCCTCCCTGACGGCGCACCAGCGCACGTCCCGGGTGGCGGGCATCGTCATCGCCACGTCCGAGGAGCAACTGCCGGCGGCCTGCACCACCATCATCAGGGTGGGGTCGGATGCAGCGGCCACCGTCGAGCAACCGGAGGACCTGGTCCGCGTGGACGACGTCATCCTCGCTGGCCTCGACGAGGAGGAGGCGCTGCGCTGCGCCATGCGCCTGGCACACTTCGACGACCCGGAGCTCAGCGTCCCCGGGGCCTCCCTTCCCGCCCTCGTGCGGCTGCCCCGGCTCCTGGGCTACGAGCACCCCGACCCGGCCACGATCCGCCGCATGTGGGAGACCTCCCCGGGGGTGTCGACGCCGATCGGCACGGACGAGAACGGGACCCTGACGCTGGACCTCGTCAAGGACGGCCCGCACGGCCTGGTGGGCGGCACCACCGGCTCCGGCAAGTCCGAGTTCCTGCGCTCCCTCGTGGCGGGCCTCGCGGCACGCAACGATCCCACCCGCCTGAACTTCATCCTCGTGGACTTCAAGGGCGGGGCGGCGTTCAAGGCCTGCGAACGTCTCCCGCACACCATCGGCACCATCTCCAACCTGGACGAGCAACTGGCCGACCGCGCCCTCCTGGCCCTGGAAGCGGAGATGGAGCGCCGCCAGCGGGTCTTCGCGGCGGCCGGCGAGGGTATCGACAACCTGAACGCCTACCTCGCCACGAACCCTGCCGAGCCCATGCCGAGGCTGCTCCTCGTGATCGACGAGTTCGCGATGCTGGCGAAGGACTTCCCGGACGTGCTCAAGGCGCTCGTCAGCGTGGGGGCCGTGGGCCGGACCCTGGGCGTGCACATGATCCTGGCGACGCAGCGCCCCGCCGGCGTCGTCAGCGAGGACATCCTCGCGAACACCAACCTCCGGGTGGCGCTGCGGGTGCAGAGCCGCGAGGACTCCAGCAACGTCATCGGCGTCCCGGCGGCCTCGGCGATCGGCCGGGCCCAGATGGGCCGGGCCTACGTGAAGCTCGGCCAGGACGAGATCACACCCGTGCAGACGGCCCTCGTCACGGGACGCGTGCAGGCCGGCGGGGGCGCGGCGGTGGATGTCCGCGAGGTGCGCCGGTTCGGCGTCCCCGTGCCCCCGGCGGCGGCGTCCGCAGCCGCGGCGTCGGACGAGAACGACCTCGACCTCCTCATCGATGCCGTGGTGGGGGCCAACGCCGACGCCGGCTACGCACCGCCGCGGCAGGTCTGGCCCGAGGCCCTCGGCGAGCGCGTGGAGCTGGACGGGTTCCTCCCCGAGGGGCACGACGACGGCGCGGACGAACCCGACCCGCACCACCTGCCGAGGGTGGGCGGGGTGCGGGGCTCCTCGGTGCTGGTGACGCTCATGGACGAGCCGGAGTTGCAGCGCCAGTCCGCGGCGGGCTGGGACCTGTCTGCGGGCAACCTGATGCTGATGGGCGTGGCCGGTTCCGGTACGACGACCGCACTGGCGTCCATCGCGCTGTCCCTCGCCCGGGACACGGATCCGGCCGACCTCGACCTGATGGTCCTCGACCTGGGTTCGCGGGCGCTCGCGGCCCTGGAAGGGCTGCCGCACACCGTCGCCTACGTGGGTTCCGGGGCCGGCGCCAAGGAGCAGCAGGCCCGCTTCCTGCGACATCTGCACGGCGAGCTGGAACGGCGCCGCGCGGAGCCTGGCACGCACCGCCGCACCGTGGTGCTGCTGGACGGCCTGGCCTCCCTGCGGGACGAGCTCCAGGACTACGAGGGGCAGCAGCTGCTGGACCTGCTGTACCGTGCGTACGCGGACGGCCCGGCGCTCGGACTCTCCTTCGCGGTCTCCACCACACGTGCCAAGGCGGTGCCCTCGGCCATGAACGAGGTGACCCTCCAGCGGTGGCTGTTCCGGTTGGCGGACACCTACGACTACTCCTCGCTCGGCGTCCGCGGCAAGCAGATCCCGGCCGCACTCCCGGGCCGCTGCGTGGACCCCCGCACCGCGCTCCAGATGCATGTGGCCACGCCCCGCATCGGGGTCGCCGCCGCCGTGGACCGGGTACGGCAGGGCTGGGCCGACGCCCCCGCGAAGTCCCGGGCCATCCGGCGCCTGCCTGCGGACGTCACCCTGCAGGACCTGGGGGTGGAACCGCACCTGGACGCCGAGCCGTGGCGCATCCCGATCGGACTCCAGGAGTCGGACCTCTCCCCCGCGTTCCTGGAGGTCTACGAGGGTGAGCATGCGCTCATCGCCGGGCCCGCCCGCTCCGGGAAGTCCACGCTGCTCATGGCACTCGCCGCGGCCCTGCGGGGAGCGGCCACACCCCAGGGAGCAGCCCAGGTCTGGGGCATCTGCGACCGTCGCTCCCCCCTGGCCTCCGCTGCCCTCGACCGCACGGCCGTCGGCGCGGACGAGGTCCCGGCCCTGCTGGCGTCCCTGCGGCTCGAGCGCGGCCCGGTGTTCCTCCTGGTGGACGACGCGGAGCGGTTCGAGGACCCCGACCAGTCCATCGCCGGCATCGTGGCCTCCGGGACGTCGGGGTTGTGCGTCATCGCGGCGGGCCGGGCCGCGGATCTCCGCGGACTGTACGGACACTGGACCAAGACGGTCCGCAAGTCACGCCTCGGCGTGCTGCTGCAGCCGGATGTGGACTACGACGGCGAGCTGCTGGGCGCGGCGCTGCCCCGGAAGGCGCCGGTGGCGTTGACCACGGGACGCGGATACCTCGGCGTGGGCGGACAGGTGTCGCTCGTCCAGTCAATCAGTCCCGGAGGCTGACCGGCACCTACGATGACAGGGGCCCCGACACGGGTGCGCCCGGCAGATCAGACCGACGGCGTCGGAGAGAGGGAGAGGGAACGGTATGCAACTCGCACAGACGGGCCAGGCGCTCGGCGCGTCCTACCGCTTCGGTGAGCGGGTCGGCTCCGGAGCCGTCGGTGAGGTGTGGACCGTCACCGCGAGCGACGACCGGATCCTCGCCGCGAAGGTGCTGCGTCCCGAGCACGCCGATGATGCCTCGCTGGTGGAGCGGTTCGTCCGTGAGCGGTCCGTGCTGCTCGGGCTGCAGGACTCCTCCATCGTCACGGTGCGCGACATGGTGGTGGAGGGCGCGAGGCTGGCCATCGTCATGGACTACGTCGCCGGCGGCTCCCTGCGGGACGTCGTGCGGGAAGCCGGCACGCTGCGTCCCGCGGACGCGCTGGGCGTCACCGCCGAGGTGCTCGACGCACTGGCGTTCGCCCACACCCGAGGCGTGACGCACCGCGACATCAAGCCGGACAACGTGCTCCTCGCCCGGCCCTGGACCGGGTGGACCCCGGGCGACGTCCGGGTCTCCGACTTCGGCATCTCCGACGTCGTGGGTGAGAGGGTCCGCCAGACGACGGGCCTCATCGGCACTCCGCAGTACATGCCGCCGGAACTCATCAGCCAGGGCCGCTCGGGCCCTCCCGGTGATGTCTACTCCACGGGGGTCCTGCTCTACGAGCTGCTCGCCGGACGCACCCCCTTCGCCGGCCCGGGGACGGACTTCAGCGTCGCCTACCGCCACGTCTCCGCCCATCCGCCGAGGATCCCCGTGGACGACGGCCTCTGGGACGTCCTGGCCGGGCTCCTGTCCAAGGACCCCGCGGAGCGCCCCACCGCAGCCGAGGCGGCAGCGACGCTCCGACGCCTCGCGCTGCGCCTCGCCGCGAGCGCGCCCCTCGCGCCCGGGGAAGCCCCGGCGGACTTCGACGACGTCGATCGCCCCGCCACGGTGGTCCGCGGCGCCTTCACGGACGCGGAGCTCGCAGCCCTGGCGTCATCCCCGCCCGCCGACGACAGCACGGAGGTCCCGCGGCTCGGGGAGGCGGGCAACGCGACCATCGTCCGCTCTCTGCCGCGACGCGACGTGCGGCCGGTGGCCGGGACCCGACTCGAACCCGCGGACGCGCTCCCGTTCTGGCGCACCCGCAAGGCCCTCCTCCTCGCGGGAACGGCTGTGCTCCTCCTGGTGGGGATGGTCGTCGGGTTCGTGGTCCTCAGCCCTGCCGAGCGGCCGGCGGCGTCCGCCGGTGCCGGCGCTCCGCTGTCGGCCCAGACGCAGGACACCGCCCTGCCCACCGGCCTGACGATCTCGCGGGCCGCCGCCTACGAGCCCTCCTCCGGCCGGATCCGCCTGACGCTCACCTACGCAGCACAGAAGGCGCCGCTGTCCGGGGAGTTCCTCGAGGTGGTCCCGGGGATGGCCGAGGGTGAGGCGTGCCCTGCCGTGAGCTGGGAGGGTGCCCCCGCCAAGCGCAACCAGGCCTCCATCACCGGGCTCGATGTCGTGTGCGGCTGGACGCTGTCGGACCTGCAGGTCCCGGCGGGAGGGTCGGTCCAGGTGACCGCCTCGGTGTCGGCGCAGCCCGCCGACCAGCAGGCGCTCGATGCGTGGCTCCGCGGCGGGTCCGAGGCGACGTCGGCCGCGACGCAGGACCCGGCCGTTCCGGGCACCGCCTACCCCGTTCAGCGTCTGACCGGGGTGGAGGTCCGCACCCCGGCGCGTGTGGTGACGCCGAGCCCCCTGAAGATCACGCTCATCCCCGTGTGGGCCGGCGGCCCGGACGAGCTGAACCCGCTCTACGTCAGTCCGGCGTCGGGCAAGCCGTCGCAGATGTTCACAGCAGTCGCAGGCGGCGAGGACGGAGTGCGGTTCTCCGACGGCTGCGGTGGGGCGCTCGCCGTCGACAGCTCGGGGCTCACCGTCACCGCCCTGCAGATCACGCCGGAGTGCACGGTGCGCGCGACCGTCGGGAACTTCACCGAACTGCAGTCCCCGGGCTTCGGGATCACGTCCCGCGAGGACGCGAACGGCTGACCCCGGCCCGGGTGCTCCCGTCCGCTCAGCGCCGGACGGGAGTCCCGATCCCCGCCGTCAGGCGTCGTCGTGCCTCCTCCGGAGGGATGTACTCCCCGACGGTCGGATAGGACCCGAGCGTGGCCACCGACGTGACGATCGTGTGCGGATAGACGTGCACGAGATTGAAGGCCTGCGCCCCGTCCCGGCCGCGGATCCCGCCCACGGGGACGTTGAGGTCCTGCGTGTAGCAGGTCGACGACGCGACCGACACGGGGATCCCTGCGAAGAGCGACGACGACGGGAAGTGCACGTGCCCGGCCAGGATCAGCCGGATGTCCTTCCCCGCTGTGCCTGGTGCGTCCATCCCGCCGGTGATGGTCGACATTGCCGCCCCCTTCGTTCACTTCGTGGTCCTCACAGAATTTAGTAAGCGTACTTACGGCACCTGTCACCGGGCAGGAAAGCTTCCGCGCACGAAGGTCTTGTGCAAGCGCTTGTCCTTTGCCTGGCGTTCGCCCGCAGTTCATCCCGGGGCCACTGCGGGGCCGGAGTCCTTCCCCTGGCGATAGCCTGATCACATGGGAATCCGGGTGCTCGCAGTGGGCCGCAAGCACGAGAGCTGGGTGGCCGAGGGCATCGAGCGCTACGCGAAACGCCTCAAGAAACCGTTCGACCTGTCGTGGCAGCTGATCGTCCACTCGGCGAGGGAGCACGACGCCGCGCGCCGGGAGGAGTCCGAGCGGCTCCTCGCCAGGCTCGGTGACGACTACGTGGTGCTGCTCGACGAGCGCGGCAAGGCCATCGATTCCCCCACGCTCTCGCGGACCCTCCTGCGCCCGCTCGAGTCCTCCCGCAACGTCACCGTGATCATCGGCGGCGCGTACGGCGTCGATGATCACGTGCACCGGCGCGCCGACTTCATCTGGTCCCTCTCCCCGCTGGTTTTCCCGCACCAGCTCGTCCGCCTCATCCTCGCGGAGCAGGTGTACCGCGCCCAGGAGATCGCCGGCGGCCGGTCCTACCACCACCCAGCC
>NZ_CP024915.1:2567200-2582173 GCF_002953615.1 Arthrobacter agilis
GCGGCGGTCCTGCTGAGACCGACCTCGAGCGTGTCGCGGAGCTCCCGGGAGGGCAATGACGCCTGCAGCGAGGGGGCGGCCGGGATCCAGTATCCCGCGTTGTCCTCGGTCTTCTGCGGGATGTACCGGACGCTGTATGCGCCCGCCTCGGGCATCAGTTCCTGGCCGTCCCAGGGGGTGGAGACGAGGGGGAAACGTACGGTGAATCGGTTGCTTCCCTGGTTACGCGTGACGTTGAGGGACACCTGATCCGCTTCAATCACCGATTTGCCGCTGGAGAGCACGAGGCGCGGGGCGTGGATGCTCGTGAAATCGGCCGTTCCCAGAACCGTCAGGTACCGCCCGTCAGCGGAGACGGTCAGGTCGTCTGCTTCGACCCGGTAACGCCGTTCCTCGAGAGCGAGGAAGCCATAACCGGTGAGCCTCAGCCGAAGTCGCCGTGACCGGTCGAGGTCATGCTCGAATGCGGCACTGCCCGGACGCCACGCGATCGGCTGGGGCGTCTTGAATCCGCTGTCCAGTCGCAGGTCCCACTGGTGTTCCGTGCGGGGAGAGGCCTCGGCAGCGAGGCGCGGGACGACCAGGCGGTAGTCGGCAACGTTCCCGCGGACGTCCACGCAGACGGCGGTCTTCCGGATGGCGAGCTTCGCGCACTCGACCGTGATCTTCGACGCCAGCGGCGCGGAGTGTGCCTCCACCGTGATCGTGAGGGTGCGCCCTTCGAGCTGGACGGCCGTTGCCGAATACATGGGCGCGACCCGGACGAGGGTGAGACCGGTTCTCGGCTTGAACTCCAGAGCGACGCGGCGTTCTCCGACCATGGGCGCGATGGGCACCGTGCCGGCAGCGCCCGCTGTCTCCCGGCGGGTGACGGCCGACTCCAGGACACGGTCGTATGCCTTCAACCGCAGCTTCAGCGACCAGGACGAGGTTGTCGAGTCGGCGGCAAGGAGTGTCGCGGGATCGATGGTTGCCGTGAAACCGCTGTCCGCGTAGCTCGTCCAGTTGTCGTTGGCATCCCAGTCGATGCCGGGCTCGCGGTATCTCTCGACGCCGAGCGTCTGGATTTCGACACCGTCGGGATCGATGACGGCGGCCTCGATCGCCAGGGCGCCTGCCACGGGATCGATTGATGGGATGTAGGCGTGGCCGGTGACCCTGAGGCTCCCGTCGTCGTTCCAGTCCAGCCCGGTGATCTTGCTCGTGACCCGCAGGTCGACGTCCTGGCAGGTGAGCAGCTCCTCCGACGGTCGCCGGGTCAATTCGGCGAGGTAGGGCGGTTGCGCGAGGAGCGCCCCCTGCCGGAACGCCGTGGCGAAGGAGGACCCCAGGTCGCTGCGTGAGCCGCAGATGGTGATGACGTCGGTTCGATTGTCATCGAGCACGGCCGCGAGGATGAGGCGGTTGTGGAGTCGCACATCGTCCCAGGCGATGGACCCGAGAGCCGCCAGCTCCTGCGTCCCATGGACGAGGACTGACCAGTAGGAGTCGTCCGTGCGTGGGACGACCTCGTAGAAGGGGAAGAGGTCCGAGCCGAGGAGGCGTGTGAGCCAGCGATCCGTCAGGTCCGGCGAGGACCAGCCGGCAGCTTCGGCCATCACCCGAGTCATCCGCTGCAGGTATTCGGCCAGGATCTCGGTGCTGCACAGCTGTTCCCGGGTGAGGGAATCGCTTCCAGCGTCGCCGATGACGTCGCTGATCCTGCCAGGCAGGAGATCGATGGTCGCCGCCCGCAGATACGCGGTGCGGACCACCTCGGCCTGCCAGAGTGCGCCATCGGTATCGACGCCTGCCAGCTCCTCGAGCCAGAAGGACCTCGAGAAGACCTTGTTGCTCAGGTACGCATCACCGGCCAGGTCCGGTGAGTGCTTCAGGGTTGTCGTGAGGTTCTCGGTCCCGTGCAGCGCACTCTGGTCCACCGGCGTCACGAACTTCTGGCCCTTCCGCACTCCGACCGTGCCGACGGCAAGCTCAGCCCCGGAGGCCTTCAGGGACCTGATCGCGGCGGCGACGGCACCGGCGGCCAGGATGTCCCCCGCGGTCAGGGACATGACCCAGCGGGTGGTCGCATTCGCGACTGCCAGTTGGCGGGCTGCCGGCGTGGACAGCCCTTCCTCCGACCGGAAGGTGATGCGGCCGTCCCGCTGCACGTACGGAGCTACGCCACCGGCGATTCGGTCGTCCCCCGTCGTGTCGAGCACCACGACTTCGAGGGGAGCAGATTTCTGCGCGAGGATGCTCTTGAGCGTGGCTACCACGTTCTGCGTGCTGTCCTCGACGATCACGGAGATGGCGATCACCGGCTTCTGGACCGGAACAGCGGACAGGGCTCCGGCCGAGGCGAGGGTCGAGACCGTGCGCTTTACTTTCGCGGCGTCCGCCGGGTGGATGGACTGCCGCAGCTTCTTCCGTTGTTCCGCCGGCAGCTTCTGCCACGCCGTGCGCAGCTGCCGTTCGGCTAGCCGGCGGATGCCGGACACGGCGTCGTCCGCGGTGGTCCAACGTGCCATAAGTGCTTGTCCTTCGAGAGGTCGATCAGGCGTTCACGGTGACTCGTGCGTCGAGCTCCTGGTTTGCCCGCTCCAGGTCGTCGGCGAAGTCGACCTCCACAGCATAGAAGTTGCTGATGTCCACGGGCGTGTACTGCACGCCGTCCTTGGCGATGGTGAGCTCGATGCCGCGCTCGAAGTAGTCCTGATCGCCGACCTGCGCCAGGCGCTTGATCAGCTTCTTCTTGTCCTTGGACGAGATGTAGTTGATGCCGACGGCTTCACCCAGTGCGTTCTCGACGGACTTGGAGAGGTGCTCGATGTGCCCGTTCTCATCGACCGTGTACTTGACTTCCTCGTCGCTGACGGAGGACATGTCCACCGATACGAAGGAGAGATCCTGCTCGATGAAGGGCCGCAGGTACTTGACGATCTCGGGAGCGAAGACGACGTCACCGTTCATCCAGAGAACGCCGCCCTTGGTCGAGTTGCGCAGCGCCTTGAGGAGACTCTTCGAGGTGTTCGTCTGGTCGAAGGCCTCGTTGTAGACGAAGGATGCGTTGGGGACGTGCTCGAGGATCATCTCCAGCTTGAATCCGACGACGATCGAGAGGCGCAGCTTCTTCTTGAACTCGGAAGACAGGTTCTGCACCTGCTGCTGCATGATCGTCCGTCCGTCGCTTAGTTCGGTGAGCGGCTTCGGATGGGGGCGCGCGAGTCGAGTTCCCATACCCGCAGCGAGGATTACTACCTGCACCGTCATAATGTGTCCTGTCGAGAATTGCGCTGTGTGGGCAGGGAACATGATCGACGAGACGCCACACCACGAGACCTTTTCCAGTCGCACCACTATGCTGCGGTACCCCCGGCCACGATGATACAGGAGCGGGGCTCGATAGTAGATCCCCGGGGCTGACCCGGCTGTCATTCGGAGTTCAGAACGGCGCTGTTAGGAGCAGCTCCACATTCTGGTCCTCGGCTCCGCCCGTCACCGACCCGGCGTCCAGTCCCGGACGGTTCGCCGCGAGCTCCAGGCTCAGTGCGGCCAGCGATTGCGGCGTCTGGCCGGCGTCATGCCGGACATCGTCGGCGGAGGAATGATCGACGAGTGTGGCGACGATCGACAGCGTGCCGTCCTGGTTGTCCAGGAGTTCGACGACGCGCGACTGCTGGGGGAAATCGATCAACGAGGCCGTGGTGATCTCCCATATGCCCCCTGAGGCCGAACGGCCGCGATGGGCTTCCACCTTGTGGCGGTGCTCGTGACCGTTCATCCAGAGCACGAGATTCGGGAATCGCGTGAGGATCCCGAGGACGTCGTCGCGTGCAATGGATTCTCCGCCGTCCTCGTGCGACGATGCGTCGTCCTCGAAGGCCCGAAGGGGATGGTGGCTGAAGAGCACCACGAGCTTGTCCTCGACATCCGCTGTCACGGTGTTCCCCTCGTCATCGTGGTAGGTGCTGGACACCCCCTGCAGTTGCTCGGTCAGCCAGGAGGCTTGTTTCCGATCCAGGACAGCGCGGCCACCGCCGTCGGGGCTCGTCGTGTTGAGCATGATCCCGCGGACCTCGGCCGAGAGGTCGAATGCATAGTAGAGGGCGTCCATCGCTGGCGGTTGGTCGACAGCGTCGCCGGAAGACAGGAGAGCGGCCCTGAACCTCGGTTTGTCGAACACCTTGCGCGTGCTGGATGCGGCGATGCTCCGTGACGGCATCGCGGCGACGAGTCGCTCCCGATCCTCGTCAGTGCCGTCGGCCTCTTTCCAGAACTCGTCCTCGGTCATCCCCTCCGGCAGTTCCACCGGAAGACGGGACCCTGTCCGCACCAGGTCGGTGAGCCGTTCGCCTCCGGAGATGCGCGAGCCGCCGAACCGGCCGGTCTCGTCATGGTTGCCGAAGCCCGGATAGTGGGGGAAGGCCGCCCCCGGGGCCTCGATGGCCCGGCTCGCGGCGGATAGCAGCCCGGGGACGGTCGGGTAGCCGTACTGCTTCTTCCAGTTGTCGGGCTCGGAGTTGTCGGGCTCGGGGTCGGGGTGCCAGACGTCAGCAGCAAGGGCGCGTGGAGCCCGGCCGTGGTCCTGAATGCCCTCGTAGGAACCTCCGGGGTTCGACGTCGCGCTACCGCCGTCGAGCACCGCCACTGCCGCATCCAACTCGCTGATGGCAAAGGAGTTCGTGATGTCTCCGGTGATCACCAGGCCGTCGAGCGGACGTCCGCTCTCGGGTCCCTGCCCGAGAGCGTTGAAGGCCCTGACGGTCGCGTCGAGTACGTGAAGGGTGAGGACGTCATGCGGCCGGAACCTTCCGGATGTCGGGTAGCCGTCCGGGAAGTCCAGGTACTGCCACAGGAAGGAGAGCCGGCCCGGATTCGCCGCGTCCAGGATGTGTGGGTCCGTGATGTGTCCGAAGGCCGCTCTGGCCACCGGTTCCGGCCCGGCTCCGTCAGGTCGCGACGCGAGGTCATCGCGCAGCAGGGTCTTCATCCCATCACCGTTCTCGAGCACCCGGTAGGGCAGGTCCTCGGACAGTCGGGCCCCCAGCCGGACAGATCGTTCGCGGGTGCTCGCGCGGCGCGGCGGAGTACTCGGTCGGTCCTCGGCGGAGCAGCCACTGAGGGGGGTGAGCGTCGCGACAGCCGCGGCCAGCGAGAGTTGCAGGAGTCTGCGGCGCGCAATGGGACGGGGCGGATTATTCGGGGACAGGGCGTGGTCCTTCAGGAGCGTCGGGGCGAGGGAGGGCGCGATACGGTGCTCCTCCGGTGGTGTCACTGCATCGCTGATCTATTGCGCGCTGAGGACACCTGTCGTCGCCTCATCTGTTCGCGGCATGAAGTCCGGAAGTCGCGTGCCGACGCCGAGCAGCTGCTCGAGCGCGGCCACCACCCGTTCGGCAGCCCTGCCGTCTCCATAGGGGTTCACCGCCGTAGCCATCGACGAGTAGTGGTCGTCGTCGTGGAGGAGCGCCGTCACCCTCTCGACGATGAGGTTTTCATCCGCCCCGACGAGCGCGACGGTACCCGCGGTGACCGCCTCCGGCCGCTCCGTGTTCTCCCGCATCACCAGGACCGGCTTGCCGAGGCTGGGGGCTTCCTCCTGCACTCCACCCGAATCCGTCAGCACGACGGCGGCCAGGGAGAGGAGGCGGGCGAACTCGCCGTAGGCGAGGGGCTCCGTGAGGACCACGTTCGGAAGCTCCCTGAGCGGAGGGACGATCGCCTCCCGCACCACCGGGTTCATGTGGAGGGGCAGCACCACGATCAGGTCCGGCTCGTTGACCGCGATCCGGGCGATCGCGCGTGCCATGCCGCGCATGGCCGCTCCCTGGTTCTCCCTCCGGTGCGTCGTGACGAGCAGGATCCGACGGCCCGTCCCGGCCAGCGCCTCGAGCCGGGGATCCGAGAACGGGTGGTGCTGTCGGACCACCTGGAGCAGCGCGTCGATGACTGTATTCCCGGTGATGACGATGTCCCCCGCCGGGACGTTCTCCGCGAGGAGGTTCTTCCGGCTGATGCTGGTGGGGGCGAGGTGGAGTGCGGCGATCTGCGAGGTGATCTTGCGGTTCGCCTCCTCCGGGAAGGGGGACCGCAGGTTCCCCGACCGGAGTCCCGCTTCGAGGTGCACCACGGGGATCTGCCGGTAGAACGCCGCGATCGCCGCGGCGGTGGACGTGGTCGTGTCGCCCTGGACGAGTACCGCTGCGGGCGGGTCCTGGAGAAGCAGGGGACTCAGGCCGTCGATCGTCCTCGTCATGATGGAGTGCAGTTCCTGTCCGTGCACCAGGATGTCGAGATCGTGATCGGGCGTGATGCCGAAGAGTTCGTTGACCTGGTCGAGCATCGCGCGGTGCTGGCCCGTGACGGTCACACGGACGTCCAGGGTCCTCGACCTCCTGAGCGCGGTGATGACCGGTGCGATCTTGATGGCTTCCGGACGGGTACCGAAGACGAGCATGACAGTTTTCAAGGCATCCCCCGACGCGGCGAATAGGGCAAATCCCGAGTATAGGCGGTGGGGCAGGACGGCACGGTCGCCCAGGAATCGTCGTCGGCCACTCGGGGCTACCAGGACGCCGCGTCCTCCGTGTCGGCGTCGGCACGTACCGTGGACGCATGGCCAACTCGGACCCGGTGCCCCAGCCGCATTCACAGACCGCGGGGATGCTCGTCGGTGACGTGACGGAAAGCGTCCTCCTCTCGAAGATCCTGCCACTGCTGGACCAGGGCGGCGGTGCCCTGCTCGGCCCCGGCGACGATGCCGCCATCGTGGCGTCTCCCGACGGCAGGACCGTGATCAGCATGGACACCCTCGTCGAGGACCACGACTTCCGGCTGCTCCGGCCCAACGGCTTCCACACCACCGGGTACGACGTCGGCTGGAAATCCGCGGCCCAGAACCTGAGCGACATCAACGCCATGGGCGGCTCGGCGACCTCCCTGGTGGTGAGCCTGACCCTCCCGCCGCAGACACGTGTGGACTGGGTCGAGGACTGCGCCCGGGGTCTCGCCGCCGCCATCCGCGATCTCGGTGCCGCCGGTTGCGCCGTCGTCGGCGGTGACCTCGGCGCCGGAGCGCAGCTCGTCATCACGGCGGCCGTCACCGGGACACTGGGAGGCAGGCCTCCCGTGCTCCGCTCGGGAGCGCAGGAGGGGGATGTCGTCGCCGTCGCGGGGACACTCGGCCGCGCCGCGGCGGGCCTCGCCATCCTCGAGGACGGCCGGCCGGTCGGGGAGTTCGGTCCGCTGGGCGAGGAGCTCGTCGCCGCGCAACTGCGGCCCTGCCCGCCGCTCGCCGCCGGACCGGCAGCCGCGGCCGCCGGGGCGCGCGCGATGCTCGACATCTCCGACGGGCTCGTTCGCGACGCCGGGCGGATCGCGACGGCGAGCGGCGCCGGGCTCGACCTCGACCCGGAGGTACTGCGGGAGTACGCAGCTCGGCTGGCACCGGCAGCGGAGCAGCTGGGGGAGGACCCGATGGACTGGGTGCTCGGCGGCGGCGAGGACCACGGGCTCCTCGCCGCCTTCCCGCGGAATGCCCTGCTGCCCCCCGGGTTCACTGCGGTAGGCTCGATGGTGTCGGGCAAGCCGCTGGTGACACTGGCGTCACGGCCGACAGCTCTCCGGGGATGGGATCACTTTGCACACTAAGGTCACCGCTAACGCTGTTGCGATGAAGCGATGGTTGGGCAGGGCCGAAGAGTCGCTCGGCAACCACAGCGACCGGCTCAACGCCATCAACATCTTCCCCGTGGCGGATGGCGATACGGGGACCAACCTGTACCTGACGGTCCGCTCCGCAGCCCGCGCAGCACACGACGCCGAGACCTCCGACCTCGGGGAACTGCTCACCATCGCGGGCCGGGCAGCGATGGAGGAGGCCCTCGGCAATTCGGGGACCCTGTTCGCCGTCTTCCTCGCCGCCTTCGCCGAGCCCCTTCACGGAACGACCCGCCTGACCTGCACCCTCCTGGCGGCCTCCCTGCACCGTGCGCAGATCCGCAGCTGGTCCGCGCTGAGCGATCCGGTCCCCGGCACCATGCTCTCGGTCCTCGAAGCGAGCGCGCGGGGATCGGCCGAGACCGCCGCAGGCCTTACCGCCGACGACAGCAACCATGCCCTCGCCCTCACGCTGAGGGCCTCCGTGCAGCACGCACTCCGGGCGGTCGTACGCACCGAGAGCCAGCTGGGCCCGCTCACCGACGCGAAGGTGGTCGACGCCGGGGGCGTGGGCTTTCTTCTCATCCTCGACGCGCTCCGTGCCTCCGCCCTCGGCGAGGAGCTGCAGGACGAATTGCTCGACGGCCTCCACGGCTACGACATCCAGTCCCCGCACATCCACAACGGTGGGGACGCCGACGGCGTCGAGGTCATGTGCACGATCAACCTCAGTCCCCTCGACGCTGCCACGCTGCGCCTCCACCTCGATGAGCTGGGCGACTCCGTGATCATGAGCGCCGTCACCGCGGTGGAGGAGGGCTACCGCTGGCGCGTCCACGTCCACGTGCCCGACGCCGCCCCCGCCCTCGCGCTCATCCACCAGGCCGGGAACCCCGTGAACATCACGGTGACCCAGCTCGCCTCGCCCCCCGTAGGAGCCGAGGCCGGTGACTCCTGACACGGTGCGGTCGGTGGCCGCCTCCGAGCTCGACGCGCCGCTCGACCGTCACCTCGGGCCGGTCGCGAAGCAGCTGGCCAAGCACTTCTCCATCTCCACCGTCGGCGAACTGCTCAACCATTTCCCGCGCACCTACCTCAAGCGGGGCGAGCTGACGCCTATCGCGGATGTCCCGGTGGACGAGGAGGTGACCCTGATCGCCCGCGTGCAGTCGGCGAACTCGCGCAGGATGCACACGCGCAAGGGGATGCTGCTGGAGGTCATCATCACCGACGACGCCGACGGCGGCATCGGCGGCATGAACCTGACGTTCTTCAACGGTTATGCCGCGGAGCGCGAACTGCGCCCCGGGGTCCGCGCCACGTTCTCCGGCAAGGTGACGGTGTACCGGGGGCGGCTGTCGCTCACCAATCCGCGCTACGTCCTCCTCGACGAGGGCGACGACGACCCCGAGTACCTCAACCGGCCCATCCCCGTCTATCCGGCGGTGGAGAAACTCGCCAGCGACCAGATCGCCGTCGCGGTCGGCACCATCCTCGACACCCTGCAGCTCTCGGACCTCGACGATCCGGTGCCCGCCTCGATCGCGCGCCGCGACAAGCTCATGAGCCTCGCCACGGCCTACGAGCTCGTGCACCGGCCGCCCCAGGTGGAGGACGCCTACCGCGCCCAGCACCGCTTCCGGTACCAGGAGGCCTTCGTCCTCCAGGCGGCCCTGGCGCGCCGTCGGGCACTGGCGGCACGTGAGGAGGCCACCGCACGGCCGCCGCACGCGGGGGGCCTGCTGGACCAGTTCGACGCGCGCCTGCCCTTCACCCTCACGCAGGGGCAGCTCGACGTCGGACGGACACTCGCCGAGGACCTCGCCCGCGACCATCCCATGAACCGGCTGCTGCAGGGGGAGGTCGGCTCGGGCAAGACCCTGGTGGCACTGCGCGCCATGCTGCAGGTCATCGATGCCGGCGGACAGGCGGCACTCCTCGCACCCACCGAGGTCCTCGCCGCCCAGCACCTCCAGTCCATCACCCGGACCCTCGGCCCGCTCGCCGAGGGCGGGATGCTCGGCAGTGCCGCGGACGGCACGCGCGTGGTCCTGCTCACCGGATCGATGTCCACGGCGCAGCGGAAGAGATCCCTCCTCGACGCCGCGTCCGGAGACGCCGGCATCGTCATCGGGACGCACGCCCTCCTGTCCGACAACGTGGAGTTCTTCGACCTCGGCCTGATCGTCGTGGACGAGCAGCACCGGTTCGGGGTGGAGCAGCGAGATGTGCTGCGCACCAAGGCCCGCACCTCCCCGCATGTGCTGGTCATGACGGCGACGCCCATCCCGCGGACGGTCGCCATGACCGTGTTCGGGGACCTCGAGACCTCCACGCTGTCGGAGCTGCCCGCGGGCCGCTCGCCGATCTCCACCCACGAGGTCGGCCTCACCGAGCACCCGGCCTGGATCGACCGCGTCTGGTCTCGGGCGCGCGAGGAGATCGACGCGGGCCGGCAGGTGTATGTGGTGTGCCCCAAGATCGGCGACGACGGGAAGGCGGAGGAGGATGCCGCGGAGGCGCTCTACGCGGAGCCCGGCGCCGAGCGGAAGTCCGGAGGCCCGCAGGAACTCACGAGCGTCGTCGGGCTCTTCGGGTCGCTGGCCGGGGTCCCGCAGCTCCAGGGCGTCTCCAGCGGGATGCTCCACGGGCGCATGGACCCGCAGGAGAAGTCGGAGGTCATGGCGCGCTTCGCCGACGGCGCCGTGCAGCTGCTGATCGCCACGACGGTGATCGAGGTCGGCGTCGACGTCCCGAACGCCACGCTCATGGTCATCATGGACGCAGACCGCTTCGGCATCTCCCAGCTCCACCAGTTGCGCGGGCGTATCGGTCGCGGCGGGCACGCGGGCACGTGCCTCCTCGTGACCAAGCTCGAGCCCGACCACCCGAGCCGTGAGCGCCTCGCCGCCGTCGCCTCCACGACCGACGGCTTCGAGCTCTCCCAGAAGGACCTCGAACTCCGGCGGGAGGGCGACATCCTCGGCGCCTCGCAGTCCGGTGGCCGGTCGGCCCTGCGGTTCCTCAAGATCACGCAGCACGGGAAGGTCATCGAGAAGGCGCGCGCGGATGCCCAGGAGATCGTGGCGGGGGACCCGGACCTGCGCGACTACCCGGGTCTCGCCCTCGCGATCGACCTCTACCTGAACCCCGAGAAGGAAGCATTCCTCGAGAAGGGCTGAGGATTCCTTCTCCGCACCTGAGGATGTAGCATCCTTTCCATGACGCAGATACGGATCGGTGACGCCGCTCGCTTCCTGGGCGTCAGCGACGACACCGTCCGCCGATGGATAGACGGCGGCATCCTCGGAAGCGCCAGGGACTCCTCGGGAAGGGCCGTGGTCGACGCGCTGGAACTGGCCCGGCTCGCACGCCAGAACGCCGTCCTGCCCGGGGACCCCTCGGACATCGGGCGTTCCGCCCGCAACCGGTTCGTCGGCATCGTCACCGACATCGTGATGGACACCGTCATGGCGCAGGTGGAGCTTCAGTGCGGGCAGCACCGCGTGGTGTCGCTGATGAGCAGCGAGGCCGTCCGCGACCTCGGACTGGAGCAGGGCTCCATCGCCATCGCCGTGGTCAAGGCCACCACCGTGATCATCGAGACCCCTGGCGGGAAGGCCTGATGATGCCGCGACCGGCCCTGGCCCCGCGCCGGCGCGCCGCCCCGCGATCCGCCCCGCGATCCGTCGCCCGATCCGCCGTCGTGCCGGTCGCCGTCCTCCTGTTCACCGCCGCCTGCGGCTCGTCCGGCGCGCCGGCCGGGGATGCCGGGGGACCGGACGGAGCGGCCGACGGCAGCGTGACGGTCTTCGCCGCAGCCTCGTTGCGGGCGTCCTTCACCGACCTCGCGGCCCGGTTCGAGGAGGCGCACCCGGGCGCGGACGTCCGGCTCAACGTCGCCGGTTCGTCCGATCTCGTCACGCAGATCATCGAGGGTGCTCCCGCGGACGTCTTCGCCCCGGCCGACACCGCGAGCATGGACCGGGTCGAGGCCGCGGGCCTGCTGCGCGGGACGGCGGTCGATATCGCCACCAACACGCTCCGGCTGGCCGTCCCGTCCGACAACCCCGCCGACATCGCCTCGCTCGCCGACGCAGCCCGCCCGGGCGTGAGAACGGTCGTCTGCGCGGAACAGGTCCCGTGCGGAGCGGCTGCGGCGAGGATCGAGGAGGCCGCAGGCATCGACCTGGACCCCGTCAGCGAGGAATCGTCCGTCACGGACGTCCTCGGGAAGGTGGCTTCCGGTGAGGCGGACGCCGGCCTCGTCTATGCCACCGACATCCGGGCGGCAGGAGACACGGTCCTCGGCATCGACGTCCCCGAGGCCTCCGACGCCGTCACCACCTATCCCGTCGCGGCACTGGCCGATGCGTCGGACCCCGCGACGGCGCAGGCGTTCGTCGACTTCGTGGCCGGTCCGGACGGTCGGGCCGTCCTCGGGGCAGCGGGTTTCGGTGCGCCCTGACCCGCGCCCTGATTCGCTGTCGGTCCAGCCATGGGAGACACAGTGGTGAGGACGACGGCGGCCCTTCCCCGCTGGGTGGTGCTGATCGCCGTCATCGGCGGTCTGTTCGTCGTCGTCCCGCTCGCGGCCATGGCGCTCCGGGTCGACTGGCCCCGGTTCATCCCCCTCGTCACCTCCGAGAGCGCCGAGGCGGCCCTGCTGCTCAGCCTGCGGACCTCCCTCACCGCGACGGCCCTGTGCATCGTCTTCGGCGTGCCGATGGCGCTCGTCCTCGCCCGGACCTCGTTCCGCGGACAGCAGGTCCTCCGGTCCCTCGTGCTGCTGCCCCTGGTCCTCCCACCGGTCGTCGGCGGCATCGCCCTGCTGTACACCTTCGGCCGGCGCGGGCTGCTGGGGAGCAGCCTGGACGTCCTCGGGATCGACGTCGCCTTCTCGACGACGGCGGTCGTGATGTCGCAGGCCTTCGTGGCCCTGCCGTTCCTCGTCCTCAGCCTCGAGGGGGCGCTCCGCTCGGTCGGTACGCGCTACGAGGCCGTCGGAGCGACCCTCGGCGCCGGACGGTGGACGGTGCTCCGGCGGATCACGCTGCCCCTCGTGCTGCCCGCTCTGGTCTCGGGGTCCGTGCTGTCCTTCGCGCGGGCGCTCGGAGAGTTCGGAGCGACGCTGACCTTCGCGGGTAGCCTCCAGGGGACCACGAGGACGCTGCCGCTGGAGGTCTACCTGCAGCGAGAGACGGACCCGGACGCCGCCGTCGCGCTCTCTCTCATCCTCGTGCTCGTCGCCGTCGCCGTGGTGGGTGTCGCGCACCGCGTGCGGCCCCTCGACGGGGCGGCAGGACCGTTGCCCTTCCGCGCCCCGGCCATGGCACGGCCATGAGCCTCACCTTCAGGGCCCTGCTCCCGGAGCGCAGTTTCGATGTCGCCTTCGACCTCGCCCCGGGGGAGACCCTCGCCGTCCTCGGGCCCAACGGGGCGGGGAAGTCGACGCTGCTCACGCTCGTCGCGGGGCTCCTGGCGCCGGCGGAGGGCCGCGCGGAGCTCGACGGGAAGGTCCTCTTCGACGTCACCGCCCGCCGGAGCGTCCTCACCGAACCCCGCCACCGCGGTGTCTCGCTCCTCGCGCAGGAGGCCCTGCTGTTCCCCCACCTCACGGCACTGGAGAACGTGGCCTTCGGTCCGCGCAGCCGCGGACAGCACCGGGCGGCGGCCCGGTCCACGGCCCGGGACTGGCTCGACCGCGTCGGGATGGGCGAGCTCGCGTCCCGCAGGCCGTCCCAGCTGTCCGGTGGACAGGCACAACGCGTCGCCGTCGCGCGTGCGCTCGCCGCCGATCCGTCGCTCCTCCTGCTGGACGAGCCGCTCGCCGCCCTCGACGTCACCGTGGCCCCCGCCCTCCGCACCCTCCTGCGGGACGTCCTCGCGGACCGCTCCGCGATCATCGTGACCCACGACCCGCTCGACGCCTTCCTGCTCGCCGACCGCGTGCTCATCCTCGAGGACGGCAGGATCGTCGAAGCCGGAGCCACGGCACACGTGCTCACGCGACCCGTCACGCCCTTCGGTGCCCGGCTGGCCGGACTGAACCTCGTGGAAGGACAGGCGACTCCCGCGGGATTCAGGGCGGCCAACGGGCTGGAGGTGCCGCTGGCCGAACACGCACCGGTCGGGGCGCGCCTCGCCCTCACGGTCCGTCCGGCGGATGTGGCCGTGTCCCGCAGGGCGGAGAGCGGGCAGGGCTTCAGCTCCGTCGGAGCGGAGATCGACGACGTCGAGCACCGCGGCGACCACGTGCGCGTGCACGCCGCCGGGCTGGCGGCCGACGTCGCCCCCGCCGCCGTCGTGGCACTCGGCATGGCCCCCGGCGTGCCGGTGTTCCTCGGCTTCCGGCACGAGGACGCAACCGTCTATCCGGTGTAGGACGGCGGTCCGCGCCGTGCCCCGACCGGCGATAGAGTCGGAGGCATGACGCGCATCATCTCAGGAGCCGCAGGCGGCACGACGCTCACCAGCGTCGACGGAAACGGCACGCGGCCGACGACGGACCGCGTGAAGGAAGCACTGTTTTCGAGCCTCGAGTCCTACGGCGTGGTGCACGGGGCGCACGTCCTGGACCTCTATGCCGGTTCGGGCTCGCTCGGGGTGGAGAGTGCGAGCCGCGGCGCCGCCTCCGTGGACCTCGTCGAATCCGCCGATCGGGCCGCCGCCGTCGCCCAGCGGAACGCCGACCTCGTGAACCGCGTCCTCGGCTGGACGGCCGTCCGCGTGCACCGCACGAAGGTCGAGACCTACCTCGATCGGGTGGCCCCCGAACTGACCTGGGACCTCGTCCTCATGGATCCGCCCTACACGGTGCGTGAGGACGGCGTGGTCGCCGTCCTCGCTGCCCTCGAAACGCGCCTGGCGGAGGGGGCCGTCGTCGTCGTCGAGCGATCGGCGCGGACACCGGAACCCGCGTGGCCCGCGTGGCTCGAACGCTTCTCGGACAAGAAGTACGGGGAGACACGCCTGTGGTTCCTGGAGCCCGTCGTGGAGTCCGATGTGGAGTCCGATGTGGATTCGGATGGCGACTCCGCCGGGGAAGCCTCCGCCGACTAGCAGCTCTCCCTCGCGCGGGCGCAGATAGTGCCGGGCGCAGAAAGGCGCAGAGCGCAGAAGGCGCCGTGCCGGTCCGCCGGCACGGCGCCTTCTGCCATGGGCTAGGCCCGGCGTCGTGTCCTCAGCAGGGCGGTGACGCCGGCGGCGAGTCCGAGCAGGCCGGCGACCAGGCCCGCCCAGCCGACGGCCGACGTCGACCCCGGCGTGCTGGACGCCGTCTGCTCCGCGTCGATCGCCTCGGCGGACGCCTCCGGGGTCACCTCGGCCGCA
>NZ_CP024915.1:2582273-2582346 GCF_002953615.1 Arthrobacter agilis
GGGTTCGGTGCGGTGCTCGCCGACGAGGTCCTCGGGCCGCTGGCGCGCATCCCGGCGGCGGAGGGGGAACGCC
>NZ_CP024915.1:2582446-2596974 GCF_002953615.1 Arthrobacter agilis
TCGTCGAGACCCTCCTCGCCTACGTGAACTCCGGATCGGTCTCCCTGGCTGCGCAGCAGCTGTACTGCCACCGCAACACGGTGCTCAACCGGCTGGCACGGGTCCATCAGCTCACAGGGTACGATCCGGCGGTCCCTGCCGACGCGGCCACGCTGATCGCCGTCCTGAACTGCCGCGTCCAGGCGCAGGCAGGAAGCGACGCTCCCCGTTCCTGATCCCCGTCGTCGTACCCGGTCCGGTTGCGGAACCGGACCGGGAGCGACGGTGGTCAGGCGCTCTCCTCGCCCTTGTCGTCGACTTCCTCGACCCACGACGGCGGCTCGTCGCGTCCCTGTTCCTCGTCCTTCTCGGCGTCGTCCGCCGTCGCCTGCACGATGCCCTGCGCGTGGTGCGTGGGTGCGTAGACGGCGTAGAGGCGCAGGGGTTCGTCCCCGGTGTTCTCGACGTCGTGCCACGTGCCGGCGGGCACCTGGATGCTCCAGCCGTCCTCGACGTCCTGCTGGAACGAGAGGTCGTCCTTCGCGGGCCCCATCGTGACGCGGCCCTTCCCGGCATCGACGCGCAGGAACTGGTCGGTGCCGTGGTGCACCTCGAGGCCGATCGCATTGCCCGGCTCGATCGACATGAGCGTCACCTGCAGGTGCTTGCCCGTCCAGGCGACGCGACGGTAATCGGTGTTCGCCGTCGTTGCACTCTCGATGTCGAAAGCGTTCGGGTTCGGTCCGTTGTCAGTGATGTCCATGATCGCATTCTGTACCATTTCGGCCCGGGGTCGCCAGATCGAGGACCACGTCGTCGGGCCGGGAAAGCGCGGTATGCGGTGGGAAGGGTGATCGTGGACCGGTGCCCGGCCGGCCCGGCCTATCGGACCACGAGTTCGAAGGGCGACGACGGCGCGCCGGTCCACCGGTACAGGTCCAGCACGGCGGTCTGCTTCGTGACGCCGTCGTCGACGACCCGGCCCTGGGTGGCGATGTAGAAGTAGCCGTTGCCGAGCGATTCGAGCCCGACGTCGGCGGTGAAGTTCCAGCCCCGGATCCCGGTGGGTTCGTGGTGCAGGCCCTGCTGGAGAAGGGGGAGGAGCAGGCCCTCCTCGCGGCTCCGCTGGCCCTCGATGATGCCTCGCACAGGTCGTGACGAGCCGTCGACGGCGTAGAGCGAGTAGTTGGGGAAGTGCTCCTTCACGCCCCTGTAGACGCCGAGGAGCCAGGTGTGGGTGAAGGCGTCGTAGTTCAGGTTCTGCACGCCGTAGGTGGTGTTGCCGGTGTGGACGAAGTACTTGCCGTCGGTGGTCGCCGGGCCGGAGGTGTGGGGGGCGGCCTGGGTGAGCGGCTGCTCGTACTTCTTCCGCCGTGTGACGTCGTACTGCAGGAGCACCTGGTGGTCGTTGTCCGTGCGTTCGGTGTTCGAGTACACGCCGTAGGCGACCGTGAGCAGCTGCCTGCCGTTCTTGCGGCCGAATGCCGGGCCGAAGGAGACACCGTCGATCCCGCTGCTGCCGTAGCGGTGGTCCGGGGTGTCTGCGATGTCGCCGTCGAAGACGCCGTTGCCGTCCAGATCCGCGGTGAAGTCCTGCACCACCTCGTCGAGGTAGACGGCCGTGACGATGCCGTCCGTCTCGGCGTCCATGTCCATCCCGGTGATGCGGTCGACGTCGAAGATGGCGATGTAGAAGGACTCGGCCGCCTTGTACTCCAGCGATCCGTAGACGCGGCCGTCCTTCTCGTTGAAGTCGAGGTCCCCGAGGTGGCCGGTGAATCCCGTGACGGTGCCGAGGACGGCGCCGTCGAGGTCGGTCTTCACCAGCATCGAGGTGAAGGAGTAGTAGACGACCTCGTTCTCGGTGTCGACGGCGATCCCCTGGACGTGCCCGGCGGGCCAGGCACCGCCATCGACCGTGGCGGGGAAGTCCTCGACGGCTGGCTTCGCGGCGCCGGTGACCAGGACGGCGGACAGCAGGACGGAGATGGCGCGGACGATTGCTTTCACGGATGGCTCCTCGTCGGGCAGCAGTGGTGTCGGTTCCACGCTGCCGAGGGGGAGTCACGGGCGGGTTGCCTCCGCTGGGCAGGGAGGTGAACAGGCCGCCAAAGCTCGCCTAGGAACGCAACGGCGGCGTGGTGGCCCGGACGATCAGCTCCGGCTGCAACAGGACGCTCGAAGCGGTCTCCCCCTTGAATCCCCGCAGCAGTGCGTCGACGCTGAGGGTGCCCATCCGCTGCAGGTCGGAGCGGATGGAGGTCAGCGGGACCGGGAGCGTCGCTGCGAGGTCGAGATCGTTGTAGCCGACCAGGGCGACGTCGTCGCCGACCCGCTTCCCGGCGTCGCGGATGGCTCCCATCGCGCCGAGGGCGAGGAGGTCGTGCACGGCGAAGATGGCCGTGGGTGGCTCCGGCAACTGCATGAGCTGCCGACCCGCCTCCAGCCCCGAGGGCGTGCTGAACGCCGACTCGACGACGTAGGCGTCCGGCAGCGGATAGCCGGCGGACTCGAAGGCCCTGCGAAAACCGAGGGTCCGCTCGCGGCCCGTGCTCGCCAACTGGTCCCCGGCGATGACTCCCACCCGACGGTGACCGAGAGCCAGGAGGTGCTCGGCCGCGAGGTGCCCACCGCGGTGGTCGTCCGTGGTGACGGACAGGTGGCCCTCGAGCTTCCGCATGACGAGGACGTAGGGGACGCCCCGGCGCCGCAACTCATGCGCTGCCGTGTCACCGATGTGTGAATCGCCGATGATGACGCCGTCGATCCTCCGCGAGAGCATCGCGTCGAGACGGGTCCGTCGGTGATCCGGATCGTCGAGGGTGTTGGCGACGACCGTCCCGTAGCCGGCAGCGCTGGCCGCGGCGTCGATGCTCTCGTAGATGGACGCGAGCACGAGATCGGTGAGGCGGGGGACGAGGACGCCGATCAGGCGGGACGATCCGGTCCGAAGTCCCGCCGCGCCGACGTCGCGCCGGTACCCGAGCACGGCAGCCAGCTCCCGAACGCGCCGGACAGTATCCGCACCCACCCCGGCCGGATCGTCGCTCAGCGCCCGTGATGCCGTGGACACATGCACCTGCGCATGCCGCGCCACGGTCGCGAGCGTCACGGGGCGCGATCGACCGGACGTCGGGGCGGTGATGGGTTCGTCCTTCATTGCCTCGAGTCTAGGGGCCCGGGGCTCCCCGGACAGCAGGTGCAGGGGATACGCAAAGGTTTGCGCGAGTGGTACGGGGTCCCGCAGCTTTCACAGTGCGGAAACATTGACGAAACCACCCACCCGTAGTGTGATGTACACCATACTTCCGCGATCGTCCCTCCCCGATGCGGAACGCAATCGTTTGCGCGAATGACAGGATCCCATGCTCCAGTCCACCTCACTCGAGACCGTCGAACGACTCGGTACCGGCGTCGCCGAATTGTCGGGTTTCGCCGACGGCGACCGTCCCGGCTGGACCCGGGAGGTGTTCAGCGAGCCCTACCGGGCCTCCCGGACCTGGACCGCGGACCGCATGCGCCAGGTCGGCCTGGAGGTGCATATCGATGCCGCCGGCAACATCGTGGGCCGTCTCGCAGGCCGCGAACCGTCCGCCCCGGCGCTGGTCACGGGATCGCACACGGACACCGTCGACGGCGGTGGACGGTTCGACGGCATCGTCGGTGTCCTCGGGTCCATCGAGGCCGCACGGCTCCTGCAGGAATCCGGGACGCAGCTGGAGCGGGACCTGCTGGTCGTCGATTTCCTCGGGGAGGAATCCAACGTCTTCGGCCTCAGCTGTCTGGGCAGCCGGTGCGCAGCCCAGGAGATGACGCCGGAGGACCTCGAACGGCGGGACTACCGCGGCGTGAGCCTCGGCCGGGCATACACGGACTTCGGTCTCGATCCGTCGACGCTCTCCGACGTGCCCTGGGCGAAGCGACCGCTGCACGCCTTCGTCGAACTGCACATCGAACAGGGCCCCACCCTCGAGAAGCGCGGTCTGCCACTGGGCGTCGTCACCGCGATCACCGGGATCGAGCGCTTCATCGCCACCTTCGCGGGCTCCGCGGACCACGCCGGGACCACCTCCATGGAGGACCGCCGGGACGCGATGATCGCCGCCGCCGAGGCCGTCCTCGCGGTGCGCGCCGAAGGCTGCGGGGCGCCCACCCATGGCGTCGCGACGTCGACGCGCGTGGAATCGGAATCCCGGTCACCGAACGTGGTGCCGTCCCTCGTCCGCATGTACAGCGAGGTCCGCAGCGTCGACTCGTCCTGGCTGTCCGGCGTCAAGGCACGCCTCACCGCCGAGATCGCCGCGAAGGCGACCGACCTCGGCGTCGACGTCGGCTTCGAGTGGTCGACCGACAACACCGTGGTCCAGGCGGACCGGGGCGTGCAGGACGTGGCCGGCGCAGCCGCCGACGCCCTCGGACTGCCATGGATGCCGATCCCCAGCGGTGCGACGCACGACGCCGTGCACATGGCCTCCCTCGCACCCATGGGCATGCTCTTCATCCCCTCCAAGAACGGCAAGAGCCATTGCCCGGAGGAGTGGAGCAGTACGGAGGACATCGCCACCGGCGTGAGCGCGCTCGTCGCGACCCTCCGCCGGCTCGACGGCACCGACACCCGACCGACCGACTGACCGGCTCTTCGACCCCCACCCGCCCTGCCGACCGGAGTTCCCATGAAAACTGCACTGACTCCCGAGGGACTGTCCACGGACATCCTTGCGATCGCCAACCTGCCCGTCCTCTGGATCCTCGCCCTCGGGGTATTCGGCGCCATCATCGTCCAGTCGCTGATCTACATGAAGGCCGCGAAGAAGGCCGGACCCGCGGCAGACATCTCCGCTGACGAACTGCGGACATCCTTCCGGGCCGGTGCCATCGCCGCGATCGGGCCGTCGCTGGCCGTGGTACTGGTCAGCATCGCCCTCCTCACGCTGTTCGGCACACCGGCCGTGCTGGTGCGGATCGGCCTCGTCGGCTCGGCCGCCACCGAATCGGCCTCCGCGAGCCTCGCCGCCGGCACCATGGGCGCCACCCTCGGCGGACCGGACTATACGCAGGCGGTGTTCGTGGTGGCATTCATGGCCATGAGTCTCTCCGGTGCCGGCTGGATGCTGGCGACGCTCGTGCTGACGCCCATCCTGCGCAGGGGTGACACGAAACTGCGACGGGTCAATCCCGCCCTGATGGCCATCGTGCCGGCGGCCGCCCTCATCGGTGCCTTCGCAAGCCTCGGTATCGCCGAACTCGGCAAGACACCGGTCCACATCCTCTCGGTCATCGTCTCGGCCATCACCATGGCCGTGTGCATCGTCCTCGCGAACAGGACCTCCGCGACCTGGCTGAGGGAGTGGGGGCTCGGCATCTCGATCATCGTCGGGTTGTTCGCCGCGTACATCGCCCACACCTCCGGCATGGCCCCCGCCGCCTAGGCAGTACCTCACCCGAAAGGAACCACCATGTCTGCTGCAGATACTGCCGTCACCTCCTCCGGATCGCTCGCCGAATTCGACCGCACCACCTCCCTCTGGGGCCAGCTCACCATGGGCACCGCCCTCCTCCTCTCCCTTGCCGCGCCCCTGTACCTCGTCTTCTTCACGGACCTGGGCATCACTGCCGGGATGATCTGGACGGCCTATCTCGCCGTCGCCGCAGCGTTCTTCGTGCTCTGGTTCGTGGAGCCCATCACCTACTACCCGGTGCTCGGGCCGGCCGCGATGTACCAGGCCTTCATGATCGGCAACATCGCCAACAAGCTCCTGCCCTCGGCCCTGGTGGCACAGGCGGCCGTCGGAGCGAAAGCCGGCACCAAGCGGGGCGAGTTCGCGGCCCTCATGGCCATCTGCGGCGCGGCGATGGTCCACGTCGTCTCGATGCTGCTGTTCGTCGGGATCCTCGGGACCTGGCTGGTCAGCATCATCCCCACCGACATCGTCGACGTGGCGCGGCTCTACATCTTCCCGGCGATCATCGGCGGCGTCCTCGTCCAGCTGATCGTCACCATGAAGCAGCCCCGCGTGACCGTGATCGCCGTCGTCGTCGCCGTCGTGGTGCTCTTCGTCCTGGTGCCGGCGGTCCCTGTACTCGCCAAGCCGGCCACCGGCGTCGTCGTCCTGATCACCGCCGTGCTGGCCTGGTTCCTCCGCTCGCGCAAGGCGACCGCAACCCCCACCACCCTCGTCAACTAGGCTCCAGACAGACCCGCCCGAAAGGACACCATGACCATCGACACCGCCGTCTTCGACCTCTCCGACGCCGATACCACCGCGATGCACGAGCTGTACCAGCACCTCCACGCCCACCCCGAGCTCTCCATGCAGGAGACGCACACGGCGGCGTTCATCCTCGAGAAACTGAACCACCTCGGGCTGGAGACTTTTATGTGCGGAGGCACCGGCGTCGTCGGGATCCTGCGCAACGGCGACGGCCCCGTGGTCGGCTACCGCGCCGACACCGACGGCCTGCCCATCGCGGAGGACACCGGCCTCGCCTACGCCAGCACGACGGCGGGCAACCTCGCCGACGGCACCGATGTCCCCGTGATGCACGGCTGCGGCCACGACACCCACATGACCGTGGGTCTCACCGCCGCCCAGCTGCTGGCAGAGAGCCGCGAGGCGTGGTCCGGCACGGTGGTCTTCATCTTCCAGCCCGGCGAGGAGACCGGCGAGGGCGCGGAGGCGATGGTCGAGGACGGCCTGTGGGACAAGGCGCCGAAGCCGTCGATCATCTACGGGCAGCATGTGTGGCCGGGACTCGCCGGCACCGTGAACATCAGCAAGGGCACCGCCATGGCGATGGCCGACTCCTGGAAGGTGACCGTGCACGGCAAGCAGGCGCACGGCTCGCAGCCCGAGCAGTCGATCGACCCGATCGTGCTCGGCGCCCACATGGTGGTGCGCATCCAGACGATCGTCTCGCGCGAGGTGCACCCCATGAAGTCCGCGGTCGTCACGATCGGCACCTTCCACGGCGGGCTGAAGGAGAACATCATCCCGGCGTCGGCGGAGTTCACGCTCAACGTGCGGACGTTCGACGTCGACGTGCGCGAGCGCGTCCTCGGCTCGCTGCGGCGGATCATCAGCGCGGAGGCCGCGGCGTCGGGAGCACCGGAGCCGGTGATCGAGCAGATCACGAATTTCCCCCAGTGCTACAACGACCCTGCGTCGACGGAGGATCTGATGGCGGTTCTCGGCGAGGTGCTGGGGGAGGACGCCGTCATCGAGGCCCCGCCGGTGATGGGCAGCGAGGACTTCGGACTCCTGGCCGAGGCCATCGGTGTACCGAGCGTCTACTGGTTCTTCGGCGGACACCCGCAGGAACTGCTCGACGGCGACGACCCCGTTCCCGGCAACCACTCGCCGTACTTCGCGCCGGTCATCGAGCCCACGCTCTCCACCGGAGTCCGGGCCGCCATGACGGCCCTGCTGTCGAAGGTCGGGACCACCGCGTGACCGGTGCACTCTCCGACCTGTCCGCCGTCGAACTCACGGGGGCCATCCGTCGTCGGGAGGTGTCCGCACGCGAGGCGCTCGAGGCGCACTTCGACCGCATCGACGCCGCCAACGGCCCGATCAACGCCGTCATCACCGAGGACCGCGAGGGCGCCGCAGCGCTCGCGGATGCAGCCGACGATCTGACGGCGTCGAGCGCCGACCTCCCGCCGCTGCACGGTCTGCCGATGACGCACAAGGACACGCACAACACCAGGGGACTGCGCACGACGCAGGGGTCACCGATCTTCCGGGACTTCGTGCCGACGTTCGACGACCTGATCATCGGCCGCCTGAAGAGCGCCGGTGTGGTGACGACGGGCAAGACGAATGTGCCGGAGTTCGCCGCCGGCTCGCACACCTTCAACGAGGTCTTCGGGACGACGGTCAATCCGTACGACACCACGCGCAGTGCCGGCGGCAGCAGCGGGGGAGTGGCGGCGTCGATCGCGGCCCGCATCCAGCCGCTGGGCGACGGCAGCGACATGGGCGGCTCGCTGCGCATCCCCGCGTCGTTCTGCAACGTGGTCGGGTACCGGCCGTCGATCGGCGTCGTCCCCGCCGTGCCGACGCGTAACGCCTGGGCGTGGCTCGGCCGCAACGGGCTGATGGCTCGTGACGTCGAGGACATCGCGCTGGGGATGACGGCGATCGCCGGCGCCGACCCGGCGGTTCCGTACGCCTACCCCGTGTCGGGCTCGTTCGCCGCCCCGCTGCAGCGGGACCTGACCGGGCTACGCATCGGCTGGTCACCCGATTTCGGAGTGGGTGTGCCGGTGGATCGCGAGGTACTGCGAGTCCTCGAGGGACAGCTGCAGGTCTTCGCCGACCTCGGCGCGATCGTCGAGGAGGCCGCGCCGGACCTGCGCGACGCAGACCAGGTGTTCGGTACGACGCGCGCCTTCGACTTCGTGCTCGGACTCGGTGAGCTCGTGCAGAAGCACGACGATGCGATCAAACCCGAGATCCGCTGGAATGTGGAGCAGGGGTTGCAGCTGACGGCGCAGGACATGGTCGATGCCGCCCTCGCCCGGACCCGGCTCGACACGAGTGTGCGGCGCTACTTCGGGAAGTACGACGTCTTCGCCAGTCCGACGGCGCAGGTGCTTCCGTTCGACGCCACCGAGCGGTATCCGACGTCGGTCAACGGCGTGGAGTTCGAGACGTACCTGGACTGGATGCGTTCGGCCTGCCTGATCTCGGCGACCGGGCTGCCCGCGGTGTCGGTGCCCGCCGGCTTCAGCGAGGACGGCCTGCCGGTCGGGCTGCAGCTCGCGATGCCGCACGGCAGCGACGTCGAACTGCTGCAGGTCGCGTATGCGTTCGAGCAGGCGACGGGGTGGGCGAAGCGGGCGCCGGAGCTATAGGGCACCCGCAGAGCGCTCGTTCATGTCTGTGCCGGTTTTCCCAGTCGGACGATGGACGGAGCAGTCGGGTCCTTCACTGCAGCTATGCCGGCCGCAGTTGCCTGGGTCAGGCACCACTTCTCGAGGCTGCCCAGCCCTAGGTCTGCCAGTTTCCTGCCACCGTCGAGGAGCAACCCCACATAGCCGCCGAACTGACCGACGTGCACCCCGCTCTTGCGCAGGTGGCCGTCCTGAAGCGCCGCGAGGAAGGCCGCCCGCACGTGTTCGGGACCGGCTGACGGCGGAACGTGCTTCAGGACGTGACGCTGCAGGTGTCCATTGACCGACGGAGTCTTCTTGGCCGGCTCGGCGACAGGTGGTGCTGCTTTCTGAGTGACGGGTCCAGCGGCCATCGCTACTGCCGGCGACTCGGGTGCACCGATCGGGGCTGCTGCCGGCACCTTGGAAGGAACCATCGACGTTGCTGTCGACGGACTGGCCAGAAGTTCCGGCGCCTGCGTGCCTGATGGCGTAACAAGCCCTTCGTCGACCAGTGCTGCGAGTTCGAGATGGAGCGCGGCCAGTTCACGGTAGATGGCCGCGATCCTCACTCGAGGGCTCGGTGGCACGGGAGCGGGCGGAGCGATCTTCCTACGCACCGCCTGGCTGATCGAGCACCGGAAGAGCTCGGCCAGCGCCTCGGCGAGAGCGACCTGCGCACTGCCACCGGCAGCGACCAGGGGAACAGTGACGGCCCTGCGCTCGACCATGAGGGCGACGTCGTCGAGCGACCCGTGCACCACGCCGTACCGCAACCGCTCCCGCCGCGTGGCCTCATTCACCTGAGGGGAGTACACGGTCGGATACAGGTTGATGGAGTGCTGGTCGGCCGACGGGAAATGCTCCCTGCAGATATTCAGCCGAAGAGCGCGACGGACGGCGTCGAGTTGCTTGCCCACCTGCTCGAGGGGATTCGGCACGACGGACTGATTTCCCAGCGTCCACGCTTCGCCGGCATCCTTCACGCGGACCACCGCGGCAGGGAACCGCTTCCACTCGCTGAGGATGAAGGTCCCGTTGGTCGAGTTGTAGAAGAGCCAGTCCACCTCGGCGACCGGCAGACCCGGTGCGTCGACGCGGCAGTTGCTGAAGGCCCAGACGTGATCGCCCAGGAGCTGGTGCAGGCGGGTCACGTCCGCGGGATCCGCCGTATGGGCTGCGCTGTTCTTCGAGGGGAAGTGGAGCATGGATTCTTCCGGTACAGGGAGTAGGTGGCGCTGCGAGGCGAGGGAGCGGCAGCTCAGAAGGGTGGCAGGACGCCCGCCGCCGAGGCGACGAATGCCGCGGGCACGGCAAGGAGCCAGCCGATCCGTCGTCGTCGTGCCTGGTCCACCAGCCGGTCCAGCGCTTCGAAGGGCCCGACGACGTCGGCCGGGTCGCGCAGCGCAGGTGCTGTGCGCCGCCAGGTCGAGGGCTGTGCTGCGGCAGCCGAGAGGAGGGCGACCTGCTGCCCGGTGTGGACCACCGGCCGTCGGGTGAGCCACCGCAGGAGCTGGTTCTCGGAAACCACCGACACAGACCGGTGCTTCTCCTTCACGGTGACCTGCCGAGCCCCGACGACCACGATCGCGGCCGATACCGACACGGAGTTCAGGACGGCGGCGGACAGCAGCTTCCCTGCCCGTGCCGCCTCATGCTCCGAGTTCCGGATGTAGGGGTAGCGCGTCCCGGCGACCAGGAAGGTGCCCTTCGCGGTCCAGACATCCTGGCCGGGATGGCGTTTCGTGTTGATCGTGAAGATGCCCGTCGGGCCGATGACCACGTGGTCGATGTCCGACGACTTCTCACCGACCGGGACGGCGTGCAGGACCGTCCACTCGGGTCCCAGGGATGCGAGGGTGCGACCCACGGAGCGTTCGCCGAGTGCTCCCCAGTACCAGGGCCGGCTGTCGGGAGCCAGCGGACGGACGCCGAACACCCGGGCCAGCAGTCCGCGCGTGTCCTTCGTGCCGTGGACGTCGAGCAGCTGCTCCATGACCGACTGACCGGGGACACGCCGCTTGAGCAGGCCGAGAGTCGCCGGTTCGACGTAGGCGACGTCGTCGTCGAGTGGGACAGCCGCGCTCATGGTCCGCTTCCCGACGCCATGCGATTCCCCCCGAGCCTGAGACCCGGGCGAGCTGAGCCTCGCCCGGGTAGGACGAATCTACCGGGCGAAGTGCAGTGATGAGGCCGGTCAGGGCGCCGATTGCCGGCAGGATTGCCACAGCATTTCCGCACCGGCACGGGAACCGCGACGGAGAGCTCGAGGCGCGCCGCCGATCGGTGGGCGGGCAGACTCCCGTTAGGCTGGAGAGGGTCGCGGAACGAGCGGCGACAGCTTCAGGGGGAACAGTGCAGGGTCTCGACTTCACCGCGATCGATTTCGAGACCGCGAACAGCAAGCGGGGCTCGGTCTGCGCGGTCGGCCTGGCGAAGGTGAGCAACGGCGTCGTCGTCGACAGGGCGGCGTGGCTGATCAAGCCCCCGCGCTCCGTCGGCGAGTTCGCGCCACGCAATATCCAGGTGCACGGCATCCGCCCTGCTGACGTCCGCACTGCTCCGGGGTGGCCCGAGAGCCTGCAACGCATTCTGGACTTCGCCGGCGACGACCGATTCGTCGCGCACAACGCGTCCTTCGACCGGTCCGTCCTGCGCGGTGCGTGCGTGGAGTCAGGACTCACAGTTCCCGACACCACCTTCCACTGCTCCGTCGACCTCGCCCGTCGCCTTCTCGATCTCGAGCAGCACAAGCTCCCGCACGTCGCGAAGGCCCTCGGCCTAAGGGCTTTCCAGCACCATGATGCCGGGAGCGATGCCGAGATCTGCGCGGCCGCCGTCGTACAGATCGCGCGACGACACGCACTCCACTCGCTCGACCTGCTCTGGCCACCGGCCCAGCAGGCATCGGTCCGCTCCTACCGCTCCGCGGCCAGCACCGCCCCTGCCGGACTGCCGCGAGCGAACGGTCAGGCCGACCCGTCGAACCCCCTCTTTGGTCAGGAGGTGGCGTTCACCGGGGACCTCGCCACCCTGACGCGGCAGGACGCGATGAACCTGATCGCTGACTGCGGCGCGACGCCTGCCGCCAACGTCACCAAGAGGACCACGATGCTCGTCGTCGGACAGCAGGATGCCGGCCGACGCAGGGCATTCCTGACACCGGGTACCGCCAAGGAGAGGAAGGCGCTCCAGTACATCGGCGCGGGTCAGGCCATCCGCGCCGTCAGCGAGTGCGAGCTGCGCGAGTGGGTCGGGTTGGACCGGCCCGACGCCTCACGGGACGAGACACCTGCAGACGTGCGGGGAGTGCTCGAGTCCGCGGTCACCGGCCTGCTCGCCTGGGTCGGACGACGGCGGGTGAACTAGGAACGGCGTCCCGCCGAGGAGGACGTGGTGAAGGCCCCGGCACGCCGTCGGAGGCCTTTGTCGGTGCCGGCCCTCAGCTCAGGATGTCCTTCGTGCTGAACCGCCCGTAGGCCAGCGTCCCGAAGACCGCGATGTAGCCGAACTGCAGCAGGGCGTTGTCCGCGAAGGAGTTCCAGACGATCGGCTGCCGCAGCAGGTCCGCGAACCCCAGCCAGTAGTTGGTGAACAGCCAGGGGTGCAGCCACTCGAGCTGCGGCAGCGCGCCGAGGATCTGCGCGACGGCGGCCAGCGCGGCCGTCGCCGCCATCGCGCCGACCGGGATGGTGGTCAGCGTCGAGATGAACAGCCCGATCGCACTGAGCCCCATCAGGGACAGCGTCACGTAGAGCGCGAGCAGCAGCAACCGCACGAAGTAGCCGGGGATGCCCACGGTGTCGCCGGACAGCAGCGTCACCGGCCCGACCGGGAACAGCAGCGCCCCGATGATGGCGCCCGTGATGACGACGGTGAGGGTCGCCACGAGACAGAACAGCGCCGCCCCCGCATACTTCACGAGCAGGAGGCGGATGCGCCCGGCGGGCGCCACGAGCAGGTACCGCAGCGTCCCCAGGTTCGCCTCGCCCGCGATGGTGTCACCGGCGACGACGCCGATGGTCAGCGGCAGGAACAGCGGGATGGCCACGGTGAGTGCGGTCAGCGAGACGAACAGGCCGTTCTGCGTGATGCTGTCCAGGAACGCGGGTCCGCGTCCGCTCCCGGAGCCGTCCGACGAGACCCGGACGACGACGGCGATGAGGATCGGGATCAGCGCCAGAGCACCGATCATCGCCCAGGTGCGGAGCCTGCGGAACAACACCGAGATCTCGGAGAGCACGAGCGTGAGCCCGAGGGAGCCTCCGGCACGGGGGCGGGCTACTGCGGATTCAGCCGGCAACGTCGAACCCCTCTCCGGTGAGTGCGACGAAGCGGTCTTCGAGCGAGGCGCCGCTGGCCTCGAAGCCGCGCACACGCACGTCGGCCCGCACCAGGGCGGCGTTGACGGTCTCGGGTTGGAGGCCGGGCACGGACAGTTCGGCCGTGATGACGTCGTCCCGCCCGTGGAGCTCGGGGGTGAGCCCCAGTCCCGTGAGGACGCGATGGGCGTCGGCGTAGTCGGGCGTGGTGACCCGCACGCGGGAGGTGCCCTCGGATCGGAGGTCGTCGAGCGAGCCCTGCGCCACGAGGCGGCCGGCACTCATCACGGCGATCCCGGTGCACATCTGCTCCACCTCGGCGAGGAGGTGGCTGGAGACGAAGATGGTGGTGCCGTCGTCGGACAGGGACCGGATGAGGCCGCGGACCTCGCGGGTGCCCTGCGGGTCGAGGCCGTTGGTGGGCTCGTCGAGGATCAGCAGGTCCCGCGGTGCGAGCAGCGCGTTGGCGATGCCGAGGCGCTGCTTCATGCCGAGCGAGTAGGCGTGCGCACGCTTCTTCGCCGCGTGGCTGAGGCCCACGCGGTCGAGGGCGGCGTCCACGCGCCTGTTGCGTGTCGCGGGATCGGTGTGGCGGTCCGCGGCGTCGAACCGCTGGAGGTTCGCCCGTCCCGAGAGGAACGGATAGATGGCGGGACCCTCGACAAGGGCTCCGACACGCGGCAGGACGGCGCGCGCGTCCTTCGGCATCTCGCCGTCGAGCAGGCGGATCCTCCCGCTGGATGCGGCGGCCAGCCCGAGGAGCACCCGGATGGTGGTGGTCTTCCCCGACCCGTTGGGGCCGAGGAAGCCGAAGACCGATCCCCGCGGGACGGCGAGGTCGACGCCGTTGACGGCCTTCTGCTTGCCGAACACCTTGGTCAGGCCGTGCGTCTCGATCGCGAACTCGCCGGTGCTCACCGGCAGACCCGCACCATCGGTGCGGGTCTGCGGTGGTACGTCATGGATCACCGCTGGGAGGCGGCGACGAGCTGGTCGGCGCTGACGGCGCCTGCGAGGATCCGGCCGTCGTCCGTGATGAGCACCGAGACGAGCGACGTCTGCAGGGCATGCCCACCGTCGACGTCGGTGAGGGCCTGCTCCAGCATCGCCTGGGCTCCCGAGACCTCCTCCGGGTCCATGCCGGGTTTGATGTCCATGATGTCGCCCATGCCGGCCGCTTCGCCGGTGCCGAGGTCCAGCCCGAGCGTCGACGCGGTGCCGGCGGGCAGCTCCACGATGGTGCTCCAGCCCTCGCCGATCACGACGGGCTCCTCGGAGGGGGCAGGCTCGTCCTTCGCGTCGACGCGCGCCTTCGCCTCGTCGGCGGTCGGGGCCTCGGTGACGCGCTGCTC
>NZ_CP024915.1:2597074-2611333 GCF_002953615.1 Arthrobacter agilis
GATGCGGAGGTGCTCCCTGCCCTCGACGCGGGCTCGGGGGCGCCGCGGTTCGTGTTCGAGGGGCGCACCGATCCCGCCGTTCCCGACCCGATGGCCGCCTCCGTGCTGGCCTACGGCATCACAGCAGCGCCGGAGCCGACCGGTCCGACGGCGTGCCCGATCTCGCACTTCTTCACGTGGCCTCCGTCGGGAGCAACGTTCGGCGGTGTCTACGACCCCTTCGAGGTGCACCCCGGGCAGCCCCAGCACGTCGACACCCCGCACGCCTATATGGAGACGGAGGAGTACCAGGACATCCGGGCCATGATCACATCGCTGCGCCCTGCCGGGTAGCCGGGCCACCCCGGGCGATCACCGCCGAACGCCGCACGCCGGGGGCGGGCAGGAGGAACGCGGAGATGGCCGCCGCGATCTTCCCGCCGCCCTGGACGGAGGGCTCGATCGGGTTGGCGTAGTCGCCGTCGTCGTCGCACACCAGCCGGAGGTCCACGACGGACACACCCCGGGCGAAGGCCGACCTCGTGATGCAGTCGTTGAAGAACGCCAGGGCCGTGCGGATCACGGCGTGGCCGGGTTCGGAGGACGGCGTGTCGTAGATCGTGCACACGGCCAGGGGCAGGCCCACCGATGCGACGGCGTCGATCATCGCTTCGTAGTCCCGTGCGAAGTCATCCTGCGCCCCGGAGAAGGCGAGCAGCGCATCGGCGACACCGCGCACGGGCCGCTGCAGCAGATGCTGGTAGCCGAGGGCGTCGTTGCCACCCACGCTGACCACCAGATGGGTGGCGTCCGGCGATAGCGAACGCAGCTGGCGCGGGACGCCGGAGGTGACGTCGCCGTCGACCGCCAGCAGGGTGGCCCTCCAGTCCTCCGGCAGGACGGCCCGCACCTGCTCGACGACGTCGGGGCCACCATCGACGTACCGCCCGTTGTCGAAGATCGAATCCCCGAGCAGCACCACGTGTGCCATGCGGCCTACTGATAGATCGGTTGCTTCATCGTCGCCCTCGGGCCGCCGGTGCCACCACCGCGCGCGTCGGTGGCACCGGAGGGCAAGATGGAGTAGGCAGGTTCGTCAGGAAGGCAGGGCAGGCATGGGATCGACGGTCGTCGTCACCGGATCGCAGGACCTCGTGCCGCTCCTGCCCCGCCGGCAGGACGGCGGGCGCGTGCTGCTGGGGATCGCCGGCCCGCCCGGAGCAGGGAAATCGACGGTCGCGACGGCGCTCGCGGCCCTCGATCCGGCACGCTCGGCGCAGGTGCCCATGGACGGGTTCCATCTCGCCGATCAGGAACTGTCGCGCCTCGGGCTGCTGGACCGGAAAGGTGCTCCGGAGACCTTCGACGCCCACGGCTACGCGGCGCTGCTGGCGAGGCTGCGCGCCCACCCGGGTCATGCGGTCTACGCACCGTCCTTCGAACGCGATCTCGAGCAGCCACTGGCCAACGCCCTGCCCGTCGCACCCTCCGCGTCGCTCGTGATCACGGAGGGCAACTACCTGCTGCTCGACGAGCCCGGTTGGCGCGAAGCACGGGACCTCCTGGACGCGGTCTGGTTCGTCGGCGTCGACCCGGACGTCCGCCGTCGCCGGCTCGTCGAACGCCACGTCCGGTTCGGCAAATCACCCCGTGCCGCCGAGGAGTGGGTGCGGCACGTGGACGAGCCGAACGCGGTCCTCGTCGACGCCTCCGGACCGCGTGCGGCCCGGGTCCTCGACTGCTCGGACTGGCGGCTCCCCTAGTCCGCCCCTCGTCCGCCCCTAGTCCGCCAGGAACCAGTCGCGCGCCGGGTTCTCCACGCCCGGAGGGGTGCGGTGCACGCCCTGCTGCGCCACCCAGTCGACGCCGTTGGCGAGCACCCGCTGGATCTGCGGATGGTGGTAGACGGGGTACTCCTGGTCGCCGGGGCTGAAATAGAAGATCCGGCCCTTGCCCCGCGAGAACGTGACGCCCGAGCGGAACACCTCACCGCCCTCGAAGGAGCTGATGAAGATCAGGTCGTCGGGTTCGGGGATGTCGAAGAGCTCCCCGTACATCTCCTGCTCCGGGATGACGATGGGGCTGTCGACGCCCGCGGCGATGGGATGCGAGGGCTTGACCGTCCACACCAGCTCGCGTTCGCCGTCGTTGCGCCACATGAGCGAGCAGGTGGTGCCGAGCAGGCGCGTGAGGATCTTCGAGAAGTGTCCCGAGTGCAGCACCACCAGTCCCATGCCGCCCAGCACGTGGCGGTGCACCCGCTCGACGACGTCGTCGGACACGTCGCCGTGGGCGATGTGCCCCCACCACAGCAGCACGTCGGTGCCCGCGAGGCGCTCTTCGGTGAGGCCGTGGTCGGGATCGGCGAGGGTCGCCGTCGTGATGTCCGAACCCGGGAAGTAGCGGGCGAGGGAGTCTGCGATCGCTCCGTGGATGCCCCGGGGATACATCTCGCCGATGGTCGCGGGTTCGTTCCGGGCCTCGTGGACGCCCTCGTTCCAGACGACGATCGTCGGTTTGCCGTCGAAGGTCACGTCGGGCGCCGTGCCGTTCGCTATACCGTTCGCCATCAGAGCTGGACCTCCCGGTGCTGGGCTGCGGAGACGTAGCAGGCGTCGATGACCCGGGCGCGGCTGAGGGCCAGGGTGCCGTCGTGCCGGCCCCACTCGGACTCGCCCGCGCGGATCGCGGCGAGGAAATCGTCGATCACGCCCTGGTGGCCCAGCGACGGTCCGACGTCGGGCTCGTAGTCGCCGCGCTCGGAATAGACGTGGAGGGACTCGACGGCGTCCTCCGGTCCCCCGACCCGGCTCAGCTCGGCGCCTCCGTCGGTCCCGTAGAGCCGGAAGTCCAGGAGGTCGTCCGCATGGCGGTAGGCCGCCCAGCCGGCCTCGACGAGGAGCGTCGCACCGCCGTCGAGCCGGAGGAAGGCCGAGGCGAAGTCCTCCACCTCGAAGGCCGATCCCGCTCCCTGCGCGCCGTAGGTCCCGCCGCCCCGGCCCTGCGGCCCGAGCTCCGAGTAGGTCGAGGCCGAGACGGAGAGGACCGCCGGTTCGCCCAGCAGGTGCAGTGCGTAGTCGAGCACATGGACGCCGATGTCCGCGAGCGGCCCCCCGCCCGCCATCTCCCGGTTGGTGAACCAGCTGCCGAGCGAGGGGATGCCGGAGCGGCGCAGCCACGAGGCCTTGGCGTAGTAGGGCCGGCCGAGCTCGCCGTCGTCGATGATGCGCTTGAGCGCCGTGATGTCACCGCGGCGACGGTGGTTGAAGGCGACGTCGAGCACGCGCCCGGCCTTCCGCGCGGCGTCGACCATCAGCTGGCCCTCGTCGCCGTTGCGGGCGATCGGCTTCTCGCTCAGGACGTGGAGTCCGCGGTCCAGGGCGGCGACGGTGATCGGCGCGTGGAGGAACGTGGGCACGGCGACGCTCACGGCGTCGAGCCCGTCGAGGGCGAGCAGGTCCTCCCACCGGGCGACGGCGTGCGGGATCGCGTACTCGTCCGCCAGCTCGGCGAGGAGATCCGGCTCCATGCCGGCCAGGCCGAGGATCTCGACGTCCTCGCTGTTCGCGTAGGCCCGGAGGTGCTGGCGTCCGGCCCAGCCGATGCCCACCACGCCGACCCGGAGGCGGGGCCGGCCGGTCGTCGTGGGCGCGTCGCCCGCCTTCTCGTGGCTCGCGTGCTCGTCCAAGGATGCGATCCTTCGCTGTCGGGTCCGGCGGCTGCGGTATGAGCCCCTCCAGCAGTCCTACCGCCTCGCCGAGGCTCCTGTCCACGTGCTTCCGGATCCGGTCCGCCAGGAGCACGAAGCCTGCAGCGGGGTACCCGGTGCAGCGCGCCCGGGAAGTCTTTGCCCATCCGCCTCGTTACCGCCTGTAGACGCACCGAAGGGGTGCACGAACAGGAGGACACATGACCATCGTCATCACCGGAGCCACGGGACACCTGGGCCGCCGAGTCGTCGAGCAGCTGCTGGCACGCGGGGTGGAGCCGTCCACCGTCGTCGCGGGTGGCCGCAACGAGGCAGCCCTGGCCGAGCTCGCCACGCACGGCGTCCGCACGGCGCGCGTGGACTACGCAGACCCGTCGACGCTCGACGCCGCCTTCGCGGGCGCGGAGAAGATCCTCCTCATCTCCGGCAACGAGGTGGGGCGGCGCTCCGTGCAGCACAAGGCCGTGATCGACGCCGCCCGCAAGGTGGATGCCGAACTGGTCTACACGAGCGCACCGAAGGCCTCGACGTCGGACCTCGTCCTGGCGCCCGAACACAAGGCCACCGAGGGGCTGCTCGAGGGCTCCGGGCTGACCTACACCGTGCTGCGCAACAACTGGTACACCGAGAACTACGACGACACGATCCGCCAGGCCGCCTCGACCGGGACCATCCTCACGAGCGCCGGGAGCGGCAGGATCGCCAGCGCGACGCGGGGGGACTACGCGGAGGCGGCCGCCGTCGTGCTGCTGTCCGATCAGTACACCGGTGAGATCCTCGAACTCGGCGGTGACGAGCCCTGGAACGCCGACGAACTCGCCGCCACCGTCTCGGAGCTCGCCGGCACTCCCGTCACCGTGAACAACGTGTCCACCGACGAGCACGTCGCCGCCCTCACGGGCCTGGGGGTCGACGAGGGCTCGGCCGGCTTCGCCGCGGCACTCGACGCGAACATCGCCGCCGGGCTGCTCGCCGAGAGCGACGGCACCCTGTCGCGCATCATCGGCCGCCCGACCACGCCGCTGAAGCAGTACGTCGGGGAGCTGCTGGGCGCGTAGCGCGTCGGCCGCCGCCGCGGCGTCGTGCACGACTGTCGCTGCGGCGTCGTGCACGGGTTTTGAGGGCGAAGTGCGTGTCGCGGGGCGACACGCCGCCGAATCCACTCATCGCGGCCCGAATGCCGTGCACGACGCCGCGCAGCAACGTCTCCGCCCGAGCAGGAAGGAAGGTTCCGTGCCCGACCAGGACCTCTCCGTAGGACAACTGGCTGCGCGCAGCGGCATGAGCGTCTCCGCCCTGCACTTCTACGAACGCCAGGGCCTCATCCACAGCCGCCGGACCTCGGGCAACCAGCGCCGGTACGACCGCTCCGTCCTCCGCCGGGTCGCCGTCATCGCGGCAGCCCACCGTGCCGGGATCCCGCTCTCCACCGTGGCGACGGCGTTCGCGGAACTGCCCAGGGACGGAGTGCCGGACCAGGCGGACTGGCAGCGGCTGTCCGCCGCATGGCAGCAGGAGATCGACAAGCGCATCGCCCAGCTCGAGCACCTCCGGGACAGGCTCGGAGGCTGCATCGGCTGCGGTTGCCTCTCGCTCGCGACCTGCGGATTCGTCAATCCGGACGACGCGGCCGGCTCGAAGGGCATCCGCTCGACCCTCCTCGACCCCTGAACCGCGGATTTGACCTCAACCATTGTTGAGGTCCTAGCGTGAAAGGCATGACAGCCCCCACCGGTCACGCCCTCCCCACCGCCGAGCTCTTCAAGGACGCGTTCCGGGCCCACCCTGCGGGCATCGCCGTCCTCACCGCGCAGGGCCCCGAGGGCCCGGTCGGCCTGACGGCATCCTCGGTGTCGTCCGTCTCGGCGGAACCGCCCGTGCTCGCCTTCTCGGTCTCGACGGCGTCGTCGTCGGCCGCAGCCCTGGTCCAGGCGGACACCCTCGTGGTGCACCTGCTCGGCGCCGACCAACTCGGCATCGCCCGCCTCTTCGCGGCCCGGGGCGCCGACCGCTTCGGCGGAGCCGTGGACTGGCATCCCCTCCCCTCGGGCGAGCCGCTCCTGACCGACGCGCCGTGGGCCCTGCGCTGCCGCATCCTGCACCGGCTACCGGTGGGCGGCTCCATGATCCTGGCCGCCGAGGTCCTGTCCATCGAGCAGGGCACGGACGACAACATCGCGCCGCTCGTCTACCACAACCGGTCCTACCATCGCCTGGACGAGCGGTCGCTGCTGGGCTGAGGCCACGGCAACTCTGCCATGATCCACGCGAGGGCCCGCCCGTCGACCCTGAACGAGCGGGCCCCTGCCGCGGCCTGGCAGGCGTTCAACGGCGTCGACGAGGCACTCGAAGGCGTGGCCTGCCGGAGGAACGAAACTTTCGACTGTGACAGTTGACACACCTGCCCGTCAGCCCTACTCTCAATAATTGAAACGCTTCAAAAAGGGGCGCACACTTTCAAGGAGGAAAACGTGGCCACCATGCGGAGGAAGAACCGGATGCTGCTCCTGGGCGTAGGACTCAGCACTGCATCGCTCCTGCTGACCGCCTGCGGAGCAGGCAGCTCGGGCGACGGCGGAGGCAGCGAAGCAGGGGCGGGAGAATTCTCCTTCCTCACCAATGTCGAGAACACCACCATCCCCACCGAGCTGGAAACCCTCGCCGGCGACCAGTGCAAGACCGCCGCGGACGCGATGCCCCTCAAGGTCGACACGGTGCCCCAGACCAACCTGGACCAGCAGCTCCAGCTGCTGGCAGGGCAGGACGCCCTCCCCCTCCAGTACGCGGCCGGCAACGCTCCCGCACTGACCAAGGAGCTGGCGGCGTCCGGCAACGTCCTCGACCTGGAAGCGACCCTGACCGACCTCGGCGTGCTCGACCAGGTGGAGCCCGCAGCGATCGACACGATCAAGGCCCTGTACGGCGGCTTCAACGTCCTGCCCTACCAGTACAACGTCGAGGGCATCTGGTACAACAAGCAGCTCTTCGCGGACAACGGGATCGAGGTGCCGCAGACCTGGGACGACTTCGTCGCGGCCGCCGACACCCTCGACACCTCCGGCGTCACGCCCCTCTCCGCGTCGGGCGAGCAGGGGTGGCCGCTCACCCGCCTCATCAGCGGCTACCTATTCAGCGACCTCGGCAAGGACGCCCTGCAGAAGGTCGCCGACGGCGAGGCGAAGCTCACCGACCCCGAGTACGTCGAGGCCGCAGCAGCCGTCGCCGACCTCGGGCAGAAGGGCTACTTCGGTGAGGGCGTCGGATCGATCGACTACGACACCGCGATCAACCAGTTCCTCAACGGTGAGGCCGGCATGCTCTACATGGGCAGCTGGGTCCTCGCGAACTTCAACGACGAGGCAGCCAACCAGATCGGCCTCGACAACATCGGCTTCATGCCGTTCCCCCGGGTCGAAGGGGGCGCCGGTATCGAGAACCAGTACGCGGCCAACGTGGGCCTGCCCATGGCCATTTCCGAGAAGGCCTACAACGAGCAGGCCGGTGAGTGGCTGAAGTGCATCACCGAGAACTACGGCAGCTCGGCTCTCGCGAACCAGGGTTCCATCTCGGGCTTCAAGGTGAACGAGGAGGTCGACGTCGACCCGCTCACCCAGACGGTGCAGCAGACCATCTCGGACACGAGCGAGAGCGTCCTCTGGTTCGAGGCCCTCTTCGGCACCCAGGCGACGACGGCGAGCCAGACCAACGCCGCGCCGCTGGTGACCGGGAGCATGAGCCCCGAGCAGTTCATGGACACGGTCCAGTCCGCCCTCAAGTAGGGCCGCCGCGTGGGGGAGGGGGCGCACCCCTCCCCCACGCTTCTACCACCGCTCTCTCGCGGGCCGCAGCAAGGAGCGGTCGGCAAACGTAGACCAAAGGACCACCATGCAGTCAGTACTGGGCGACAAGAAAGCCCTCGTCATCCTCCTGGGCCCAGCGCTGCTGGTGTACTCCCTGGTGATGCTCGTCCCCATCTTCTGGTCGATGGGCTACACCTTCTTCAGCGGCAATGCGATCTCGGGATTCACCTTCGCCGGCACGGACAACCTCACGCGGCTGTTCACCGATCCCGAGGTCCGCACGGCACTCTCCTTCACGGTCCGCTACGCCGTCGTGATCACCGTGGGGCAGATCGTCATGGGCTACCTGCTCTCGCTGATGTACGTGTTCATCCTGAAGAAGTCCTCGAACATCATCCGTACGCTCGTATTCTTCCCCGTGGTCCTGCCGACCGTCGCCGTGGCCCTGCTGTTCCAGAAGATGTTCGAGATCGCCCCGCAGAACGGGCTCGTGAACAGCCTGCTCAACGGTGTGGGCATCGAATCGGTGGACTGGTTCGGCAACGCGTCGAGCGCCTTCTGGGTCATCGTCCTCATGGACATCTGGCGGTCCATGGGCTTCTACGCCGTGCTGCTGTACGCGGGCCTCGTGGACATCCCGGAGGACATGCTCGAGTCGGCGCGGCTCGACGGCGCCACCGGCTGGCGGCTCATCAGGAGCATCGTGCTCCCGCTGTCCATGCCCGTCCTGCTGTCCTCGATCATCTTCAGCATCAACGGCACCCTCAAGGTCTTCGACTCCATCGTGGCGCTGACCAACGGCGGCCCCGGGTCCTCGACCACCCCGCTGACGCTGTACATGTTCCGCACCTCCTTCGCCTTCGGCGACTACGGGTACGGCAGCTCGATCGCCCTGCTGCTGACGCTGCTGTGCCTCATCGTGACCATCTTCATCTTCCGGTCCTCGCGCCGCGACCTCACCAAGGACTGAGCCATGAGCACCCAGGTACCCGCCCGCAAGGCCCCGCTCGAGGCGATGCAGCGCCAGGAGCCGCGTCGCTCGCGCTCCCGCGCCGGCAAACGCCTCGCAAAGCTTCCCGTCCACCTGCTGATCGCCCTGCTGCTCGTCGTCGAGCTCTATCCGCTGCTGTGGCTGGTGCTCGGCTCGTTCAAGACGCAGCAGGAGTTCCTCAACGATCCGGTCTGGTCCCTGCCCGGGTCGCTGAACTTCGACAATTACATAGAGGCCTGGACCACCGGCAACATCGCAGTCTTCGTGGCGAACTCGCTCATGGCCACGCTGCCGTCGCTGGCGCTGATCATCGTGCTCGGCGTGGCCGCCGGCTTCGCCCTGGAGGTCATGGTGTGGAAGGGGCGCAACGGCGTCCTGCTGATCTTCCTGACGGGCATCATGGTGCCGGGCCAGATGATCCTGCTCCCCCTCTTCTCGGCGTACTTCAATGCGGGCCTGACCGGGACGCTGTGGCCCCTCATCATCACCTACACCGCCACCGGCCTTCCGCTCACGGTGTTCATGATGGCCACCTACTTCCGCGCCGTGCCTCGCGAGGTGTTCGAGGCCTCGACCCTGGACGGCGCGAGCATCATCCGGTCCTTTCTCTCGATCGGGTTCCCGATGGTCCGCAACGCGGTCTTCACCGTGGCGCTCGTGCAGTTCTTCTTCATCTGGAACGACCTGCTGATCGCCCTGACCTTCGCGAACAACAGCGACCTCAGCACCATCCAGGTCGGCCTGCTCAACTTCACCGGGCAGTTCGGAGCAGTGCAGTACGGTCCGCTGTTCGCCGCCATCTGCATCAACGTCTTCGGCACCCTGGCCATCTATCTCTTCCTCAACCAGCGCGTCATGAAGGGCCTGGCCGCCGGCTCCGTCAAGGGCTGACCCCTTCCCCCCCTCCCGCTGTGCAGCACCCGCTTTCGCCACCCCGGTGGCCACCACCAAAGGATCTCCCATGCCAACCACCGTCAGCCCTGTCTCCTTCGAGCACCACCGGGAGCCCCTCGGGATCGGCGAGCGGCGGCCCCGACTGAGCTGGAAGACACGGGCGGAGCCCGGCTGGGTGCAGCAGCGGTACGAGATCGAGGTCGTCCGCGGCACCGACACGTGGTCGTCCGTGGTCGTCACGTCCCCCGAGTCGGTCCTGGTGCCCTGGCCTGCAGGCGACCTCCCGTCACGGACGGCCGTCACGGTGCGCGTCCGGGTGTGGGGGGCCGACGACGTCGAACCGAGCGCGTGGAGCCCCGCCGCCACCGCCGAGACCGGCCTGCTCGACCCGACGGACTGGACAGCGCGCGCCGTGGCACCGAAATGGGACGAGGACCCGGAGGCGCTGCGCCGCCCGCCCCTCCTCCGCCGCGGTTTCCCCCTCGAGAAGCCCGTCCGCGAGGCACGCCTGTATGTCACCGCCCACGGGCTCTACGAGGTGGAGATCAACGGGCAGCGGATCGGCAATGAGGCACTCGCGCCGGGCTGGACGGTGTACGGCCGGCGCCTGCGCTACGCCACCTATGACGTGAGCGACGCACTGGTTCCCGGCAGCAACGCGATCGGCGCATGGCTCGCCGACGGTTGGTACCGCGGACGCCTCGGCTTCCACGGCGGCTACCCGAACCTGTACGGGAGTGACATCGCACTGCTGGCCCAGTTGCACATCGCGCACGACGACGGTTCCACCACGGTGCTCGGAACGGACGAGACGTGGCGCGCGGGGTTCGGACCGATCCTCAGCACCGGACTGTACGAGGGTGAGCACTATGACGCGCGCGAGATGCCGGCTGGCTGGTCCGCTCCCGGGTTCGACGACGCAGCATGGACGCCCGTGCGGGTCATGCCGCGGGATCCCGCGACCCTGGTGGCACCCGACGGTCCACCCGTCCGCTGCACGGAGGAACTCCCGCCGGTCGCGGTGACCACCTCCCCGTCGGGCAAGACCCTTGTCGACTTCGGGCAGAACCTCGTGGGCCGGCTCCGGCTCCGCCTGTCGGGCCTCGCGCGCGGACAGGAGATCCGCCTGCGCCATGCGGAGGTCCTGGAGGACGGCGAACTGGGCACGCGACCGCTGCGCGGCGCGGCGGCGACCGACGCCTACATCGCGGCCGGCGACGACGACGCCGAGTGGGAACCACGCTTCACCATCCACGGCTTCCGGTACGCCGAACTCACGGGCTGGACGGGTGAGGACCCGATGACCGCCATCACCGCCCGCGTCTACCACACGGACATGGAGCGCACGGGCTGGTTCGAGACTTCGCACGACGGCGTCAACCGCCTGCACGAGAACGTCCGCTGGAGCATGCGCGGCAATTTCGTGGACATCCCCACCGACTGCCCGCAGCGCGACGAGCGGCTGGGCTGGACGGGCGACCTGCAGGTCTTCGCCCCGACCGCCACGTTCCTCTACGACTGCTCCGGCATGCTCGGCTCGTGGCTCAAGGACGTCGCCGCCGAACAGCTCGAGGACGGGACGGTGCCGTGGTACGTGCCCGTGATCCCCGGCGGCGAGGAGTGGACGCCCATCCAGCCCGGTGCGGTCTGGGGGGACGTTGCCGTCCTGACCCCCTGGAAGCTGTACGAGCGCTTCGGCGACACCGGCGTCCTGGCCGCCCAGTACACCAGCGCCAAGGCCTGGGTGGACCTGATGGCCGCTCGTGCGGGGGACTCGTATCTCTGGAACACCGGCATGCAGCTCGGGGACTGGCTCGATCCCGCTGCGCCGCCCCACGATCCGGCCGACGCCACGACCGACCGCTACCTCGTCTCGACCGCGTACTTCGCCTGGTCGACCCAGCACCTGGCCGAGATCGCCAGCGTCCTGGGCCATACCGCCGACGAGCTCCAGTACCGTGAGCTCGCACGGAAGGTGCGTGACGCCTTCGCCTGCGAGTTCATCTCCCCGTCCGGCCGTGTCGTCAGCGACGCGCAGACGGCGTACGCACTCGTCCTGGCCTTCGGGCTCGCTCCCACCGAGGAGCAGCGGCGCCGCGGCGGCGAGCGGCTGGCGGAACTCGTGGGCCACGCGGGGAACCGGATCGCCACCGGGTTCGCCGGGACCCCGCTCGTCACCGACGCCCTCACGAGTGTCGGCGACGTCGAGACCGCCTATGCCCTGCTGCTGGAGGAGGAATGCCCGTCCTGGTTGTATGCCGTGGGGCAGGGCGCGACCACCATCTGGGAACGGTGGGACAGCATGCTGCCCGACGGTTCCATCAATCCCGGCAACATGACCTCGTTCAACCACTACGCGCTCGGCGCCGTGGCCGACTGGATGCACCGCGTGGTCGCCGGTCTCGCGCCGGCCGCCCCGGGGTATCGCAGCATCCTGTTCCGGCCGCGCCCGGGAGGCGGGCTGACCTCTGCGAGCGCCCGGCACGAGACCCCCTACGGCTCGGCGTCGATCACCTGGACGCTCGAGGCAGGCAACCTGTCGGTGGAGGTCACGGTGCCCACCGGCTCCACCGGTGTCGTCGACCTCCCGGGCCGGGCCCCCGTGTCCGTCGGATCCGGTACGCACACGTTCGTCCAGCTGGCTGCGGCGCGCTAGGGGTCGCCTACCATAGGGATACCCTGCCCGAATCGCCATCCCGTTCCGGGATGGTCCCCCGTGCGAACTCCGATCGAGGTGCCGTGCCAGCCGTCCAGCCAGCGAGCGATGACTTGTCCGCTGCCCCCAGCATGAACGACGTCGCACGCCTCGCCGGGGTCTCGCTCGGCACCGTCTCGCACGTGCTGAACAAGCCGGAGATCGTGTCGGCGAAGACCATCGCCCGTGTCACGGCCGCCATCGACGAACTCGGGTTCGTCCGCAACGATGCCGCGCGGTCGCTCGCTGCGGGGAGGAGCAACACGGTGGGGCTCATCCTGACCGATGTGGGCAACTCCCTGTTCGTGGATATCGCCCGGGGTGCCGAGCGGGCGGCCAGTTCGGCGGGGCGCTCCCTGCTCCTGGCGAACAGCGACGTGACGTTCGAGAAGCAGGAGTCCTACCTCGACATCTTCGACGAGGCCCGTGTCGCCGGCATCATCCTCGCACCGCTCGACGCTGGTCTCGACGGCGTGGATCGCGTGCGGAGGCACGGCCGCAACATCGTGCTCGTGAACTACGCGGGGGACCGCACCGACTGCTGCAGCGTGGTGGTCGACGAGGAGCACGGCGGATACCTCGCCGCCACGCACCTCATGGACCTGGGGCGCACCCGCCTACTCTTCGCGGGCGGGCCGAGCGACCTCCACGCCGTGAACGCCCGCCGCGAGGGTGCACAGCGCGCCGTGCGGGAACGCGGGAACGGAGTAACCCTCCAGGTGATCCCGAGCCGCAACCTCAAGAGCGCCAGCGGCCGTTCGATCGGGCGGCAGCTCCTCGAGGACGGCGCCATTCCCGACGGCATCCTCGCTCCGGCCGACCAGCTGGCGGCCGGACTCATCCACGAACTCACGGACGCCGGGGTCACCGTACCGTCCGATGTCGCCGTCATCGGCTACGACAACAACCAGTTCGCATCCGAGGCCGCCATCCCCATGTCCACGGTGAGCCAGCCGGGCCACGAGATGGGCGAGGAGGCCCTGCGGCTACTCATCGACGAGATCGACAATCCCCGCACCCATGAACACCGCCGCATCACCCTCGAGCCCTCGCTCATCGTGCGCAGGAGCACCGTCGCGCACTAGCGCGCAGATGCGGCCGGCTCAGGGCACCAGCACCAGGCGGATCGGGTTCCCCTCCTTGCGCTCGAGGCGCGCGACGGCGGCTGCGGCATCACGCAGCGGAAGGGTGTCACTGATGGACCGGGCGAAGTCGAGGCGCCCGAGCTCGGTGAGCGCCACGAGCTGCGGTACGTGGTGGGCCTCCGACCCGTAGTGGCCGCGGACCTGCTTGCGCGTGTAGGAGAAGGCGGTGCTGTCGGAGACGGTGATCGGGTTGCCGCTCAGTCCCACCAGCACGAGCCGGCCCTGCAGTCCCAGGCTGGCGAGGGCCTGGGCGCGCACGGCGTCCACGCCTGCGAAGTCGAAGGCGACGTCGAGACCGCGCCCGGCGGTCGCGGCGGCCATGGCGGCCGAGAAGTCGTCGGCGCGCGGATCGAGCGCCACATCGGCGCCGAAGGCGAGCGCCCGCTCGCGTGCCTCGGGCAGCGGGTCGACGGCGATGATCGGGGCGGCCCCCACCATGCGCAGCAACTGCACGCCGTGGGCACCGAGCCCGCCGACACCCCACACCCCCACGGCCTCCGCGGCACGGACCTTGCCGGTGGACACGATCGAGGCCCAGGGCGTCGAGACGGCATCGGGGATGATCGAGGCCTGCTCGTAGGAGAAGTCCGCGCTCAACGGCACCAGCACTCCGGCGGGCACCACCACGTATTCGGCCCAGCCGCCGTCGTAGTCCACGCCCATGGTGAGGGTGACGCCCTTGTACTCGTACCCCGCCTGCAGCACCACGCGGTCACCCTCGGCCCAGCCCTCGACCCCGTCGCCCGGCAGGTCGACGCTGCCGGCGACCTCGTGCCCCAGGGTGACCTCGTCGCCCCGCAGGTGCAGCGGTTTGAGCAGTCCCTCGATGAGGTGGACGTCGGACAGGCACACACCGGCGGCCTGCACCCGGACCCGGACGAACCCCGGCCCGGGGACGGGTACCGGCACCTCCCTGACCTCGAAGGTCCCGGTGCTGACGTTGAGCCTTCCGGCGAGCATGGTCTCGTTCATGGGTCCTCCGTGATGGATGATGGGGCGCTTTCATGCTAGCCAGCGTGCGGGAGGGGCCCCGGGGTGGAGGAACG
>NZ_CP024915.1:2611580-2625414 GCF_002953615.1 Arthrobacter agilis
GCATCCCCTTCGTCAGATTCGCCCGACTCCGCGTCGGCGTCGTCGGTGTCATCGTCACCGGGTGGATCGCTGGGGAGGTTGGCCCGAATGCTGGTCTCGTCGATATCAGCAAGCATGTGTCGGGTCAGCCGGAACACCCACCATGGACCCGGCGCAGCGATGTCGTTGCAGGCCTCCTCGCCCAGCCGCAGGTCAGTGATCGACGCCGCGAGAAGCGCGGTGCGGCCGAACGCGATCGCGAACATCGCCGCTGAGACCGATGAGAGGTAATGCTCGCTCAATAGCAGCGTGATGGGACCGAGGCCGTCAAGAACCTCCGAATCCTGATCCGGGGCGAACGCCGGGCCCGCATCAGTCGGCGCATCCCGTTCTTCGCCGTTGTCCGCGTCTTCCCCGTGGTCGTCGGCTCGCGAGAGGGCGGCGGTCAGTGCGTCATCACTTAGTTCCGGCGAGGACCGAAGCCGCAGGGTGCGCTCCTCGATGCCATCGAGGTCACGCATGACCAGATCGGCGAGGGTGAGCTCCATCGGTGAAAGCCGGCCGCTCACCCGGCTCGCTTCGACCAGTGAGAACGCTCGGGCAGCGTAGCCAGCCATGTGGCTAGCAGCTCCCGCGATCAGCCGGTGGAACGCGATCTCGGACGTGTTGGGATCCGCGTTGCGAGTTGCCGCCTCCAACGCGTACGAAGCTTGCAGGAACGCGTTGCGGCTCGTCGCGATCTGATCCGCGATGGACTCGTCGCTGCCATCGCTAGGGACGATCGTCTGGCTCGTGTCGACGAGATCGTCGGCCGCGTCATCGGCGGTGCCCGGTGCGGTGGTGTGGATCTCAAGGATGCGCAGGGCCGTGCTCATCAGCGAGTAGCCGTACTCAAGCAGGTCCTGGTCGAGGTAGGTGCCGAAGTTTTGTGCGCCCTGAGGTAAATCGCCGTTGCGGCGAATCATCGACTGTGCTTGGCCACGTGCGAGCAGCCTGTTGCGGAACCCGACCTCGGTCGCTTCGGCAAGCTGGGCGGCGAGCTGGGCCGCATCACGGGGCATGCTTCACCACCAAGTCGTAGCTCTCGGCAATAAACTCCTGGTGGGCCGCGACGCGGACGGTCACGGTGCTCTGTGCTACCCGGCCCTTGTACGCGTTGAGATCGTCGCGGATGTGGGATATGGGATGGTTCCCCGCGAAGATAAACATCACGTGGGTGAGATGCTCAGGACGTAGGCCCTTGTTCTGCAAAACATCGTTGATGGCGTCGCTCAGTGCTTCGTTGTGCTTGAGGAGCCGTTCGGCGAACTGGACCAGCGAGTGCGGGGATGCTAGGTCGCCATTGCGACGCAACCCCTCACGGGCTTCGGTGATCGCGGCCTTCGGGGCTTGAGCTCGGCTTTTCGCTTCGACTTTGACCATCTCGAGCGTTTGGCCGTTCAGTCGAGCGCCGAGGACATCGTCGCCGCGCAGCGCCCACTCCTGGTGATCGCGTTCAATGAGACGGCTCGGCCCCGTCGAGTACCCGAGCGTGAACTGCACGTAGGCGGTGCCAAGAATTTCGCCCATATCGCCAGATCGGCTCCTCTGGGTCTTGGGGACTTTGTAGCTAAGCAAGTTCGCGACACCATCCTTACCGTGGCGCTTCGCAATGCGCTTGAGGTTCCCCTTTTTGGCGTAGGTCCGGGGGAGGAGGGTAGCGACGGCATTGATGCCAGCGACGTCGTCGTTGGAAACGAGTACGCGTGAGGTGTGTTTGCCGACCGTCTCGTCCCTGGGCCGGTCGCACCACGGGCTGAAAAAGTCGGTCACGGCGTTGTTCCTTGTGCTGGGCGGCGGCGGTCTCGTCAACGGCGGCACAGCGAACGGGTGGCCGCGCCGACGACGGGAGATGGGGCCAGCCCTGTCCTCTCCGGCCGGGGCTGTGCTGAGGATAGTCTACGGAATCGAGAGACTCGGGCGGCGCATTCTGCTGGGCATAGGGCGGCGGGCAATTGAGGCGGAGCGCCGAGCGGGCGCTGCCGTGGTCGCCAAGAACCTGGTGTGTCGTGGTTGCGGCTTCAACCTGCCCCTGGTGCAACCAGGAGGCTTACGCCAGCATCGTCCAGCAACGGCAAGCCCCTTGACCGGTCCGTCGCGTCTACTCACGCGTCATCCCGGGGTGTGTCATCCGCCGCCCGTCCTGATGCGGGCGAGCGGCAAACAGAGTTTCGATTAGGGAGCTTGGGGACCGTTCGCGGCCGCTCCATGGCGCGAGAAGATCGCATTCAGCTCACTTCGCCAATGTCGCGGACGAGCAGCCTTTCGTCCGAAGAAGTCGAAGCATTGCTCGCCCGTCAGCCGAAAGATGGGTGTAAGGATACGACGCCATCCCGGCGAACCGCCGATGGGTTCCGAGCGAGGTTGGCGGCCGCAACATAGTGCAGACGCTCTGGCCGTCGAACCAGCCCCAATGGGCGGACACGTGCCCCGTTGGGGAGACTTTAGGAGCCACAAAGGTCAATACTTAGCGCGACATTAGGAACGCTTTCGCCTGCTTTCACGAACCTATTGGAAAACATCTTGGGTGTAATCAATCACTGTATTGACGATTCACCGGAAGGGATTCCCAAGGCGCGACTTGAATTATGAGACTCAGCTTCTCCATGCAACCCGCATGACGATTCTCTGGCCTCGGCCACTGCACCTATTTAAATCCGCACAGCGGGACCGTTTTGCTACTTAACGATCGCTACCACATGGTCTGTAAAGCTCTACTTACGACGAGTTGAACCAAATTGGTCGCTCTTTTAGCGCTTTCACTCACTTGCGCCGGTGTACTTGTCCTGACGCTTGCTTCAAAGATGGAGCTGTTTGCGTGCACGGCTCGTCCGCGCAAAGACACCAATTCATTAAGATCGGTAAAAATTGACTTATTCATCTGAGCGAGTCTGACAACTCCCTTACCTTCAAATCGCTTGAATGTATTAGTTTGTAGGTCGAGACCAAGTGGCTGAACGAGTCGCTCGATATAGCTAAGGCCCGTACCATGATTTTGGTCGATCTGTTGCGACCAGTACGAGGACGCGCCACTGCCACGCCAAGAGTCCAGAAGTAGCTGAGCGTCGACTTTCAATTCCTTACGTTTGGGCACTAGGACTATTCCCATGTTCTCTTGGAGCTGACTCTGATAGTAAATAGCCGCATTCATTAGTACCGGGTGGCAGTAACCCGCCGCAGCGCAATTCTCGCCATGTTTCAGTAAGTTCTGTACAGTTGATTCGAGTGTAGCTTCCGTTTCAGCATGTACTAGGCCAACATATGCAGCCGTCATATCGACAGCGTTTGAGTTCCACTGACTTACTTTCAGCAGTGGCTCTATGAAACGGAGGTGCAAAAATTCCTCCCTCCGGCGCAAATTTGCTGCCTGGCGTAGCACGTCACTTCGTCTTACCATGTCTGAACTTGCTCGAAGCTTTCATATGGAAGTTCGAGGGCACTACTTAGTTGCTTCCACCATATACGGAGTCTTCCATTCACTGCTTCGGGGGTCTTTGTCGTTCCGGAGATAAAGCGCTTAAAATCTGGATTGCGGTTGACAACCGTGAAAGCTGATCGCACCGCCTGTGGATCGGCCGTGGCAGCTCTTCGAATCGTCTCGTTCTGAAAGGTCATGACTAAGATGTCGAAAACTGCTCGGTTGAATCTGCCGGACGGTTGCCCCTCATCGTCTATTCTTTGAAAGGCGCCTTTGTCGAAGATATCGTACACGGCCGAAATGGCCGAGTTGATCGAACCCACCACCTCGTCCAGTTCTCTCGCAAAGGGCTCGGACCAGCTGCGATTCGCGGATCGAGTGATAGTGTCGAGAAATTGCTTTAGATTTCCTTTATACCGATTTGAGTAGCGAACAAAGGCGATCGCTCGAAGGAGCAACTCAGCGTCACGCAGCCGGTAATCTGGTTCGCTTATTCCCAGTATCCTTTGCAACCCTTCTGAGGAGGCCGACTCGCGGTCGAGGTAGTCGGTGAATCCGCCGGCGAGCAGCGCTCTTCTCAGCTCGTGGGTTGACAACGGAGTAGTTTGCGTATTGAGGCGGTGGAAAACAAATTGGAGCACTTCGTCTTTCTTCCAATTGCGAAGAACTACTGTCCGTACAGGAAGGTTGGCGAATCGTCTAAACTCCGGCTCTTGTTCCACCTCTGAATACGAACGACCGTTAAGGTCGCGAAGGACTTTCAAACCAGTTAATTTAAGCTCGCCGTCGAGGGCGAATCGCTTTAAGGTTGTGAGTCGTTGCTTGCCATCGATAACCACGTACTGAAAATTGCCTTCGCTACCTTGAGCAGGAAGCTCTGCAAGCGTGACAGGGGGTACAGGGCATCCAAGTAGGAGTGACTCAATATAAAGCGATGCTTTAGTATCACTCCATGCCGAACGTCGCTGAAACGGGGGATCAACATTGAATACATTTCGTTCAAGTTGCTCGATGAGCGAGCCTGTTGTCCAATCGGTAGTCCAAACAACCGTGTCAGGAAGGTACTTTCGAGTCATCTCACTGAGATCGTCGTCATCCACGTTGTCATCATCGAACAAGTCGGGCCACTGCATGGTTGCTCCTTCGTGTATATTTCCGAATCTACCATGTGAGGCAGTGAGCCACCTAGGTGTTGGATCCGCGCCGGTGATGGCGGTCTGTAAATCAAGGTAGAAGTTCAGCGTGGCTCGCAGCGCTATTCGGATCGCTACTTGAAGTCCCGTTCGTTCAGCAAGTTAACGGGCGGCACGCTGCTTTGAACTCCCGCTAACTTCACAGCTCTTCTTCTGCGAACAGATCAAGGTAGTCTCGTAAAACTCGCGATCGTGATGGATGTCGCAACTTACTCATGGTTTTCACTTCAATTTGGCGTATCCGTTCCCGCGTTAGCCCATATGCGCGACCGATTTGCTCGAGCGTCATTTGCTCCCCCGTTGCTAGCCCGAATCGCATTGCAACTATTCCGGCCTCACGCTCGGAGAGGGTGTCTAGGACCGAATACATTTGTTTTTGCAGTGACGCCAAGCACATCCTCTTGAACGGCTCCACGTAGTCGCTGTCCATGATCAGATCTCGCAGTTCGGTGCCATCCGATTCGACCACCATATCGAGCGATATGAATGACCGCTCGAACCCGATAGCTGTACTGACTTCCGCTGGCGTCATCCCAACCTCGAGGGCCATCTCCTCTTGGGTGGCCTCTCGTCCTAGGTCTTCAAAGAGCTGCCGACGAACTCGTCCTACCTTATTGATGACTTCCACCATGTGCACGGGGATACGGATGAGCCGCGCTTGATCAGCCATTGCCCGGGTTATGGCCTGCCGAATCCACCAGGTTGCGTACGTCGAGAATTTGAACCCTTTGGCATGGTCGAACTTCTCAACGGCTCGAATCAGTCCGATGTTTCCCTCCTGAATGAGATCCATGAAGCTCATTCCGAGGCCCGTATACCGCTTGGCGATCGAAACAACGAGACGCAGGTTCGCTTGAGTCATCTGGAGCTTTGCGGTATGACCTGCTTCAATAATCTGGTGTAGTTCCTTCGCCCTGCGACGACTGAGTTCCGTGCTGGATCTCAAAAGCTGGTCGGCGTACAAACCTGCCTCAATCTGCTGCGCGAGATCGACTTCCTGAGCCTGGGTAAGCAAGGGAGTCTTTGCAATCTGGCGAACATAGTCCAGAAACCCGTCGTCGGAGATCCTCACTGACGCCAGTTGCAAGCGAGAGGGCCTGCGGGCTGACCCGGGCGCGCTGCGGCCGACTGCTTGATGTCCGTTTGCGGACTGCTTCTTGACACGCCGGGAAGCGGATGAGCCGGTCTCCAGCGAGCCCGATAGTTGAACTACAAGGTCGTTCAACCACGACAGGTCGTCCGTGCTGTCTGGAGAGGCTTCCTCGACCCTCATTCTGATATACCTCTCTGCGTGTCCGCCCGACAGTCAAGACCATGGGATAGCTCTCCGAAGGCCTGTCGCACTCAATCACCTCGAGCACTAGAAAGTTCTTCCGGGCTGAAAGGTGGCCAGCGCCTGTGCACCATCCTGTGACAGTTGGCACATAGCGGCACCAGGTCCGTCCTGGGATCTACCGGGCGGGGCTCACCCATCATGCTCACTGGGGTCAGATGATGTACTTCCACGTAACCGCGGGCAAGCGGCCCGTACACACTATTGAACTCGAATCCACACACCCTGCATACCAAGCCGTGTATGGCGATGGCGGCGGCCCTGTTCGCTCTGCTGCGCTCGTAGCGGGCAGACAGCTGATACTCTTTCGACCCTTCTGAAGCGAAGCCAAGATCGGCAACGCCGAACTCGTCACTGTCTGGCCCTTCGACATCGATTGGGAGGAGACTGAGGATGACACTGAAAATCGCCTGTGCAACAAGCTTTTTGTCCTGCCCTTCATCGCCGGCAGAACGGCGGATCAGAGAGGCAGCTATTTCCAGACTCTCAAAGTTGTCATCCAAGTCGTCGATCCATGAATCTACTCGTCTGCTATCAGCACTGATGTTCCACAGGATACCGACCGTGCTGAAGGCGCTAATCAACTGATCTGTTTGCTGGCGCGCTGGCTTTGGCGCTGCCTTTATGAGGCTGACAACGTCGCCTGCAAAACGGTCCAAAGCAAGCTCGGCCCGGACGCGACTCAGCATTTCTCCCAAGACAACGCTGAAGCCGTGCGGCTTCTCCAAGCCCCGGATGCGGAATTCGGACAACCCGCGGCCCGGGGCGGGCAACTCCACAACTGGGAGATCCAGGGCGGTGCTCAACTCGGCTGCTAGATTCGAAGACACTCGCTACTCCAGATCGTCGACATCTGGACTAGGGAGGTCCTCAACAAGCTTTTTCAAAGCACGTGATACGTCGTATCGGATGTCTTCGAATACTTCGCGCATGGAGTCCTGGGAGGATCTGAACTCGGCAGAAGCGAGGGCCCAAAGCAGAGAGTCGAGCGCCTGGATCGTGTTTCCGGAATTCTGATTGGGAACGTAAACCTTTTCGTAGTATGGATGGGCTTTGTTTATACGGACACCCGGGTTCTGGCCAATGTACGCCGGCTGGTAGAGCAGTCCATCCGGTAAATTGTCGACTGCTTCAACGAAGACCCCAGCTACTGATTGAACGAAATCAACTTTGACTGTTCCATGCTCGTTGCGGATCTCGGCTTTCCCGGTTGCCTCGTCGGTAGATTCGACGCGCGCACTGGGAATTGACTGGGCCTTATCGCGGATCGCAGCGTTTGACGGCGCATGTAGTTCGGTGTTTTGCGACTTCAGGGCCCGCGCGCGCTGTCCGTCCCGGTAACGCGTCTCGGCCTCACGCCGGGGCGGTGTAAGTGCCTTGAAGACAACGTCCGCCAAAGCAGTGTCAAGTACTATTGTCGACTTTTTGATGTCGATCTGGAACGCCCGATCGAGTTCGTGGTCAAATGACACCTCGGCGCGGCAAAGCGTGAAGTGCGGTTCCTGAGTCCACATTCCCAACCAGTCGGGACCGTGGATCAGCCGGTTCTCCCGGTAGACGAAAATGCCCTGGGTCTTGTTCACTAGGCGTGCGTCACTCGGCGCGCTGTCGCCGAGGTCGGCCTGCATCTCTGCCTTGCGCGGAAGGACAAACGCTTTGAGCTGCATGTTCGTCGTCCGTCCATCAACCTCTACAGGTATCCGCACATCGAGAAGTTTGTCAGCCCCGAAACCGAAGGGGTTCCACGCTTCAATCAAATCACTGTTAAGCCGAATTTCCACTGTCTGAGCCCGCTCGTCCCGCGGGTCGAGGAAGCGCTGAAAGACCATGGCGAGATGGTCGCGAAGGGAAGCGGCATGCTTTGCAATAGCGGCCTGTGCGCGATCACCGGTTGGATCCTTATAGTCGCGAAGAAGTCGGTCAACATTCTCCCAGCGCACGACGGTGCCAGATCCACTTTCGGCGAAATCCAGAAGTTGTCTGGCATCGAGTGGATCTGCTGTCTGATCCACTGATACCTGCCACCCCTGTGTAGGGACGAGGTCCAGGTCCCAGATCGCCGTTGCGGGGGAGACGGTCCCGTCTGAGGATGTCAGTTTGAGACGGCGAGCAAATGAGGTTGATGCCGTCTTGAGTCCCAAGCCGAACTTGCCGAGGCTTGATGGATCGGGGCGCCGCGCTGACCCGTATCGCAACGCGTTGACCAGGCCGTGCCGATCCATGCCCTGACCGTTGTCAGTTACGCTGAATCGGACCTTTCCACGAATGTCGAGCTTGAGCTCGACCGCAACGCGAGTTGCACCTGCCGCGAGAGAATTGTCCACGATATCTGCGACCGCAGTATTGAGAATGTAACCAGTGTCGCGAAGAGATTCGGTGATGCGCTCGGGATCGGGGGTTACCTCATAAAGCTCAGCGGACATTTTTTCTCCTCGCGACGGCACTCCAAGTGCCCGATAGTGTGACAGTCTCAAGTACGCCAAACGCTGGAAACGACTGTTTATCCGCCTGCGTCTCGGAGTCGGAGCCGTTTCCGATCGCCGGACGATCCTTAGTTATCAGCCTAATACCCCACCGTTCTTCTGGGTGCCGGCTTAGTTCGAGCAGGTCCCCAGGAGATGCATTGTGGTTGCGAAGGAAGGGCGTGAGACCCGTAAGCCTGTACTCGTTTCGCGTGGAAAATCCAAGAATCTTTCCGTTGTAGTAAATATAGTTCAGTCGCCATTCCCGACCGTCGTCATCCGAAAAGGGTATCGTCGATCTCGGGTTGCGCCGGCCAGCGTCCAGCGGCGGAAAGAAGGCAAGCATCCGTGGGTCGCGCGGAATGACCACTCCAGCCTGGTGGCTACCAGTGACACCTACGTCATTTGGCGTCAGTGGCTTCCTTACGGATTCGAAGTAGTCCGTCATCATATCGCCATTTCATTGGGGCTTATAAGAACCATTTGCTTGAGCTCCGTTGCACTCGGTGTTGATTCAGCGGCGCTCATGCCGCTTTCTGCGAGCTGCCGCTTGAGAGCGACGCGCTCCAGCATGTTTTCTTCGACCGTCCCGGCGTAATACAGGGAGTAGATGAAAACTGGTCTGGTCTGACCGCGACGGTAGGAGCGCGCGGACGCTTGATCGATGGTTGCAGGGTTCCATTCGGGCGTGAAATGAATGACGTAGTTTGCAGATTGGATATTTAAGCCCACCCCGGCAGCCTTGGGGTTAAGGATGAGGATAGCTGGACCGGGGAATGATGCGAACTCATCCAGCAAGCGCTGGCGTTCCTGGATTGGCGTCCGACCGTCCAGCTTCAGCACAAGCGCTCTGGAAAAACGCCCAGCAAGGTCAGAGTAGATCTCGTCGACAGTGTCTGTGAAGGATGCGAACAGGAGGACCTTGCAACTCAGAGCGAAGGCTTCAGTGATGATCTGAAGTGCGTGGTCGTACTTAGGGTTGTGCTGCGTGAACGGCATCGACAACCCCTCGACCGAGCTAAGCGACGAGCAAGCCTGCCTGAGGTAGGTGAACTTGGCGAGTAGGGGAAGGGCGGCGTCCGAGCGAATCCGCTCATACTCGGCGACGAGAGCAGGGCTCGGGCGCACCGGAACAAGCGCGTCAGTCCTGCTAGGAAGGTCACTCGCAACTTCCCTTACCCGACGGCGGATAGTCAGGGGGGCTACTCGTCGCCCCAGTTCTGCAGCCGCCTGTTCCTCGTCGGGATACATGGCACTGAACTCCTCCAAAGACGAGAGATAGGACGGGGCAACAAGGCTCATGATTGACCATAGATCGGTCAGGGAGTTCTCGATCGGAGTTCCAGTGATGGCGAGAAGAATGTCCGTCCTGAGTTCTCGTATGGCAGCTGACCGTTGTGCACGCGGATTCTTGACGTTCTGAGCTTCGTCCACAGCGAGGGCCCGCCAATTAACGCTCTGCAACAGGAATTGGTCCCGGACCGCAAGGTCAAATGAAGTAACTACCACATTGAACATTTGGAGGAATGCGGGGTCGCCTGACCGTCGGGATCCGGTATGCTCATGCACCGACAGGTTCGGTGCGAACTTCGACAACTCGCGACACCAATTAGTGGTTGTTGAAGAGGGTGCAATTACAAGGCTAGGGCCACTGTCTGTCGAACTCAGCCACGCGAGCAATGCTATAGCCTGAATCGTTTTTCCCAAGCCCATCTCGTCCGCGAGCAGACAGCCCAAGCCCTGCTCCGCGAGGGCAAGAAGCTTACCGACGCCCTGCTGCTGATATGGATAGAGTGTTGCCTGTACGAGTGCGTCCGGCGACGAGCCGGAGTCTGTGGGCGGAGCGAGCGCAGCCGGCATGAGGGAGAGATTGCTCTCTTCGTGCTGCAGGTCCAAGGCGCTCTCCCATAGGAGCCACAAAAGTTGCGCTTCGGATAATGGCTGCGACAGATTGATGCCCTGCTTCGTAAGGTTGTCCTTAAGGCGGCCCGCACGCTCTAAATCAACGGCAAACCAACGATTGCCGATGATGCACTGAGTGTCCGCAGGCCAGCCGTCGAGCTTTGGGCGGTCAGGAACATTCCCAGCACGAAGCTGCAGGTAGCTGCGTTGGTTATGCGTCGTAACGAGATGCAGTTGTATTTGAAGGAAGTCGGCTTCAAAGCGGAGTCCGGGCAGATCGGCTGTTGGCCTTCCACATCCGGATCCGGCTACCAGCGTCTGACCTTCATACTCAGCAGACCAGACGTCGAAACCAGAGACGTTCAACAAGCTGTGGTCGTCAACTCGAAGCAGGACTTTACCCTTCTGGTCGTCGAGCCACCATTGGGCGGTGCTGTTCACGAAAAGTGATCCCCTCACGTTCCTGCGTATCGATTTGCAGCCTCGGGTTCAGTTCATGCAGCGAATGTCGAACGGCCGTCGGTGCGAAGCTTGCTTCAGGTAATTGTGACGCATCACACCGACGATCGATTGCATTGCTTCAGCAACCAGGGGTGTGTCCTCACAGCTGTGCCTTCCGGCGCTCCGAGCGGCCGCTGGCGGCATGAGCGTGGAGCGAGTGCGGTAGGGCCTCGATGCTGCAAAGGGTCGGCGGTGAGACATACTGTCATCAGAATGACCCGCAGGAGAAGGAAACGATGAACAGCCCGTACGCACTGCTCACCCAGGCCCGGCACAGGTACTCCCAGCGTCAGCTGGGTCAGATGCTGGACGTGGCTCCGAGGACGATCGGTCGCTGGGAGCGACAGGAGACAGCAATTCCAACCATGCTCGGGGCGGCGCTACGCGAGATACTCGACCTGCGTGAGACGCAGCCCGCGCCACGCTTCACTTTCATCGACCTCTTCGCGGGTATCGGCGGAATCAGGATGGGCTTCGAAGCCCACGGGGGCCGTTGCGTCTTTACCAGTGAGTGGAATGCCTTCGCTGGAAAGACCTACCTCGCCAACTTCCCGGACGAGCAGGATGAAGGCCACACTTTCGTTGGTGACATCCAGGAAGTCCCCGCTGAAACTTTGCCGGATCACGACGTGTTGCTCGGTGGCTTTCCGTGCCAGCCATTCTCGATCGCGGGAGTGAGCAAAAAGAACGCTCTCGGAAGGGCGCATGGTTTTGAGGATGCCACCCAAGGCACCCTGTTCTTCGATGTCGCACGGATCATCAACGAGAAACGTCCGGCCGCGTTCATGCTCGAGAACGTGAAAAACCTTCGCTCCCATGACAAGGGCAAAACGTTCGCTGTGATCATGGCGATCCTTGAGGAGGAACTCGGGTACGAGGTCCACACGAAGATCATCGACGGGATCAGCTTTACCCCGCAGCACCGCGAACGCATCATCATCGTGGGCTTCCGCGAGCCCACCGACTTCACGTGGGATGACCTCGAGCTGCCTCCGGTGGGTCCAAAGCTGGAGTCGGTGCTGCACCGCACGGACGGAACCGAACCCTTCTTGGAGTGGGATGGTGACCGCTACTTTGACCACGAGAACAGCAAGGTGCAGGACAAATTCACTCTGACCCCCCGTCTCTGGGCTTACCTGCAGGCATATGCTGCCAAGCACAAAGCGGCAGGCAACGGATTTGGTTTCGGGCTGGTTCACCCCACGGGTACCTCAAGGACGCTGTCGGCCCGCTACTACAAGGACGGGTCCGAGATTCTTGTTGCACAGGGAGCCGACAGGCCGCGCAGGCTTACGCCGCGGGAGTGCGCACGGCTGATGGGCTTCGATGACACGTTCCGGATTCCGGTCAGCGACACGCAGGCCTACCGGCAGTTCGGTAACAGCGTCGTCGCCCCTGTCATGCAGGAAGTCGCCCGGCTCGTCGCCCCGCACGTGGCTGCCATTAAGGCACGGGCGACGATATCGTCGCTTGGCGGGGAACCTTCAGATGGAAGCAACGTTGGCACAGATCTCGCTCGGACCGGTGCTGTTCTTGTGGATTCTCTGGCCGACTAGGTTGTGGCCGATACCGTAGATGCCGCAACCCGAAGCCGCATGATGTCGGGCATACGTGGAAAGAACACCAAGGGTGAGGTCCTGATCCGCAAGGGACTTCACGCCCGAGGGCTGCGGTACCGCATCAATGCCAGGGATCTTCCGGGCAAGCCGGACGTTGTCCTGCCTCGGCACCACGCCGTGATCTTTTTCAACGGGTGTTTCTGGCACCAGCATGACTGCCCGCTCTTCCGGTGGCCGAAGACCCGTGAGGACTTCTGGCGCGAGAAGCTCAACAGGAACAGGGAACGCGACCTGCGGGTCATTGAAGAGCTCACCGCCAAGGGCTGGCGAATCGGTATCGTGTGGGAATGCAGCCTCAGGGCAGTACGCCCGGACCCGACGGCGCTGCTCGACGAAGTTGCGGGATGGGTTAGGGACGATTTGTCCGGCCAGGATGGTCTCGGCCAATCCTTGGCGCGGGTTGCAGCGGATGAGCAGGTTGGCCGCCAGATCATGGAGCAGCATGTGAAGGAATGGCGGGCGCCAGACCCGGCATCCGCCCGGCCCGCTTGAGGTTTGGCAACCGGTGTACCTGGCGCGGAGTGAGGCGGCGGTAAATCTCAAGCGGCGTTGTTCGCTGGTATGCCGAATTGCAGGGCGGTAACGCTTCAGTTCCGGGCGGCCCGCTATCCTGAAGGCCCGTGCGCAGCGTCGCGCCGGGTTGCAGGAGACAGGTGCCGTACATGCAGCAGCTTCCCACGCCCAGCATCACCCAGAACCAGCAGAACCCCCCGCCCTCCCAGCTGGACCGCATCACCGAACTCGCCGGCGACCTCGCCGGACAGTTCGAGCTGGTCCCACTTCTCGAACGCGTCCTCGGGCACGCCGCCGCCCTCCTCGGGTGTGAGAGCGGCTCCATCTCGATCGTCCACGAGACCGAGGGCTACTACCGCAAGGAAGTGGACCAGGGTGTCGGCTGCCGCGAGGGCCAGACCTTCCCCCTGACCGAAGGGCTCACCGGGCAGATCGTGAATACCCGCGGCACCGTGATCCTCGACCGCTACGCGTCCATACCCTCGGGCCACATCGACCCGGCGGACCCGCGGTGGGGGAGTGCAGTCATCGGCGTGCCCATTTCCTGGGCCGGCACGATCATCGGCACGTTCGCCATCTTCAGTGACGGTCCCGGCCGCGTGTTCAGCCCTGCCGACGCGTCCCTCGTGGAACTCTTCGCCAACCACGCCGCCATCGCCATCATGAACTCCCGGCTCCACCAGGCCGCCGCAGTGAAGGAACGTGAAGCCGCCGTCGCAGGAGAACGCGAGCGTGCCGTGCAGGATGTCCACGAAACGATTGGCCGGTCACTGGGCTCGCTCCTGCTGCACCTCGACCGCGCGGACAAGGCGACGCCGGGCGGATCGCCCTCCACCCAGCACATCGACTCCGCCCGGGTGCTCGCCCACGAGGCG
>NZ_CP024915.1:2625642-2639446 GCF_002953615.1 Arthrobacter agilis
CACCGCCGACGTCGAGGTGCTTCCGGTGGGCAGGATCGACGAGGCGCTGGACCGGCTGCGCCGCAACGACGTGCGCTACCGCTTCGTGCTCGATCTCGGCGCCGCGGCGTCATGAGCCCGTGTCGATGACGGTGATCCCGCCCGCCGAGCGGTCACCGGCCATGGCCACGAGGGCGTCCGGCACCTCCGCGAGAGAGATGGTCCGCTCGATGAGGTCCTGCGGACGGAGGCGCCCGGTGGTCACGAGGTCCAGCAGCCCGGGGTAGTCCCGGGCGGGCATGCCGTGACTGCCCAGGACGGAGAGCTCCCCGCCGATGACCGCGGCCATGGGCACCACCGGGTCCGAGGGGAACAGGCCGATCTGCACATGCCGACCGCGGGGCCGCAGGGAGAGGATCCCCAGGGCGGCGGTCTCCTCGCGTCCCAGCGCATCCACGGACACGTCGATGCCCGACGACGGTGCGGCCTCGCGCACGGCCGCGAGGGCCTCCGTCCGTGACAGCCCGCTCGAGTCGAGCGTCCGGGCCGCACCGAACCGCGCTGCGCGCGCCAGCGCCGCGTCGTCGACGTCCACGGCGACCACCTGTGCGCCGAGTGCCGCGCCGATCATCACGGCGCTCAGTCCCACGCCGCCGCAGCCCACCACGAGGAGCGTCTCCCCGGCCTGGAGGTGCGCCTGGTGCACGAGTCCGCGGTACGACGTCGCGAACCGGCAGCCGAGCAGGGCTGCCGCCCCTGCATCGAGGGACGCCGGCACGGCGATGAGATTGGTGTCGGCGTCGTGCAGGGCCACGAGGTCCGCGAACGACCCCCAGTGCGTGAAGCCCGGCTGCGTCTGGTTGCGGCACACCTGGCCGTTGCCGGACAGGCACTCGGGGCAGGTGCCGCACGCGCACACGAAGGGCGTCGTGACGCGGTCCCCGACGGAGAACCGGCGCACCTCCCCACCCACCGCCGTGATGGTGCCCACCAGTTCGTGGCCGGGGACGTGCGGGAGGGTGATACCGGCGTCGTGCCCGAGCCAGCCGTGCACGTCGCTGCGGCACAGGCCGGTCGCCTCGACGCGGACGACGACGCCACGTGGGGACGGAGCGGGTTCGGGGACGTCCCGGAGGACGGGACGGGCGGAGAACCCGTCGAAGCAGACAGCGCGCATCGCACCATTCTGCCCCGGGAGTTCCCCGCCCGGCACATCACCCTGAGGGCGCGTCAGGAGTTCGGCTGGACCGTCCTGCGCGCGGCGCGGGATCCGGTACGCCGCGCGCCGGTGACGAGCGGATCCTTCGACAGGTCCATCATGAGCGCCACGCAGAGCCCGATCATCACGAGGAGGAACGGGGCGGCGGCGATGATGGTCAGCGTCTGCAGGGCCTCGAGGCTGCCCACGGACAGCAGGACGGCGGCCACTCCTCCGGTCAGTGCGCCCCACAGGATGGTGAGCCATTTGCGCGGGACGGCTGCGCCGAACGAGGACAGCGAGCCGAGCACGATCGAGGAGGCGTCGGCACCCGAGATGAAGAACACGGCCACGAGGACGACCACGAGGATGGACGTCACCGACGCCAGCGGATACTCCGCGAGGAGCGCGAACATCGCCGATTCCTGGCTCTCCGCGTTCGCCGCGGCGATGTCCACGCCGTTGTCCTGCAGGTTGAGGGCCGATCCGCCCCACACGCCGAACCAGAGGACGCTGATGACGCTGGGGACGGCGACGACGCCGATGATGAACTCGCGGATGGTGCGACCCCTCGAGATCTTCGCGAGGAACGAACCGACGAAGGGCGTCCAGGACACCCACCACGCCCAGTAGAAGATGGTCCACGCCGCCAGCCATGCGTGGCCGCCGAAAGCGCCGGTACGGGACGCCATCTGCGGCAGGCCGATGAGGTAGTTGCCGCCCGACGCCGGGATGAGCTCGAGGATGAAGACCGTGGGGCCGACGACGAACAGGAAGAACAGCAGCGCCAGCGCCAGGACCATGTTGCCGTTCGAGAGCCACTTGATGCCGCGGCTGACGCCGCTGACCGCGGAGATGATGAAGCAGACGGTGAGAACCGCGATGAGGGTGATCTGCAGGGGCAGGCTGCTGCCCACACCGAAGACCTCCGTGAGGCCGCCGTTGATCTGCAGCACGCCGAGCCCGAGGGACGTGGCCGAGCCGAAGAGGGTCGCGAAGATCGCGAAGACGTCGATGGCGCGCAGGGCCTTGGGCGTGGGACGGCCGCGGAAGAGGGCCGTGAAGGCACCGCTGAAACCGGTTCCCCGGCCCTTGCGGAAGGCCGAGTAGGCGAGCGCCAGGCCGACCACGGCGTAGATGGCCCACGGGTGGATGGCCCAGTGGAACAGGGTGTAGTTCATCGCCTGCCGGGCCGCTTCCGGCGTTCCCGGCCCGATGCCGTCGACAGGAGGGGTGAGGTAGTGGGAGATGGGCTCGGTGACGCCGTAGAACATGAGGCCGATGCCCATGCCGGCGCTGAACATCATCGCGATCCAGGACGCCCTGGAGTACTCCGGCTTCTCGCCGTCCTTGCCGAGGGGGATGCGACCGTACCTGCTGAAGGCGAGGAAGAGTGCGAAGACCACGAAGCCGGTGGCCGTGAGCACGAAGGCCCAGCCGAAGTTCGCCACGAGTCCGTTCAGCACGGAGGTGGTGATGTCCGAGAACGCCGTGGGGAAGAGGACGGCCACGAGCATCAGCAGGATGACGATCGAGAGCGAGACGAAGAGGACCGGCCTGTCCAGCGCAGCCTTCGCGGGGGCCTCTCCGGGAGGAGCCTCGAAGGGCGTGTCCTCACTGGGCGGTGATCCGTGGATGGGCTCGGTGGAATTAGACATACGGCTTAGGGTACGCGGGTGGCGGCGGCGGGGTCCGGTGGGGAGCGGGCCCGAATGGTCCTTGCACAGACGCCTCGCGGAGGGCCGGGCCGTCGGCGGTGCGCGCCGGGGGAGGAGCGCGGCCGGCCACCCCGCGTGCTGCTGCTTCGCCGTCATTCCGCCGATCGAAGCCCGGCGGGCGGACGGCCGGGGCATCGGCCGCGGCTCACCCCCGGGGCGCGGAGCCACGGCCCGCGGCGAGTACCGTGGAGGCCCTGCCGGAGCCGCCCGGATGTGACGAAGCACCCATCGACGGGAGCCGTCCGATGCCGTAGGACGGGCTCAGGCGGCGTGCAGGCGGTGCCGTTCCCTGCGGTCCTTCACGGTGTCCGTCGCGAGGCTGAGTCCCAGCCCCGCGGCGACCAGGGCGATCAGCACGAACGGGAGGACCTCCAGGCCCGCTCCGTCGAGCAGGAGCCCGCCGAGGAGCGCACCGCCGCCGATGCCCACGTTGAACGCCGTCGTCTGCAGGGCGGCCGCGAGATCGCGCGTCCGGAAGGATGCCGTACGCAGCATACGGGTCTGCAGCATGGCAGGGATGGCGCCGAAGGCCGCGCCCCAGACGATCACGGCCACCAGCACCACCACGGTATTGGTGGTGGCGAGGGCCAGCGCGAGGACGGCGGCCATGACCACCAGGACGACGCCGACGAAGGCCTTCCGGGGGAAGCGGTCGGCGGCGTACCCGGCACCGACGAGTCCGATGATGCCCGCTCCGCCGTACAGGAAGAGGACGAGCGCGACCGAGCCGGGCTCGAAGGACGAGACATCGGTCAGCCAGGGCGCGATGTACGTGTAGAACGTGTTCTGCCCGGTCAGCAGGATCAGGATGACGGTGCACAGCAGGATCACCGCGCGGAAACTGGGGTCCCGGCGCAGCGGCACTCGCTCCTCGCCGGGTGTGCGCTCGCCGTGGTGGTCCACCGGTGGCAGGAATTTCACGATCACGAGGGCCAGGACGGCGACGACCACCCCGATGATCGTGAAGGCGGTGCGCCAGCCGAGGGCGTTGCCGATCGCCGTTCCCACCGGGACACCGAGCACGAAGGCCGCGGTTCCGCCGCCCGCGGTGATGGCCACGGCCTTGCCGAGCTGGTGGGCCGGGACGAGGTGCGCGGAGTACGCGGCGACCACGGCCCAGAAGAGCCCGTGGGCCAGGCCGCCGAGGATGCGCGCCGCGACCAGGACACCGTAGGTCGGCGCGACCGCGGCGAGGACGTTCGCGAGGGCGATCACGAGGAGGACGACGACGATCAGCGACTTGCGCGAGTACCGCTGGGTGATGGCGGCGAGGGGGGTGGTGGCGACCACGACGGTCCCCGCGAAGATCGTGACGAGGAATCCGGCGGTGGAGAGGCTGACATCGAGGTCCCGCGCCATGGCGGGCAGCAGGCCCGTGGGCAGGAACTCGCTGGTCACGGACACGAAGATCGCGCCCGCGAGGGAGAGCAGTCCGACGTAGGGGAACGGCGCGGTGGTCTTCACCGGCGGGGAGGAAACAGACAAGGGGTACCAATCATGGGAGATCCGGAGGTCGGGCCCCGGCTGCTCCGTTGAAAACCGAAGGGCTTACTTCAGTCAAGACGAGAATGATCCTTGACCCCTGTCGCAACGCCGATGGCGCGCGCGGCATTCCTGCGGCGTCACTGCCGTTCGGCGTCGTACCAGGACCGGCCGGGGGCGGCGCCGGCGGAGATACCGCCTTCCTGCCGGGCGGCGGTGTCCGATCCGGTGTGCCCGTCGCCCGACGGTGCCTCGTCCCCCTCGGCCTGGTGCGGCACGAGCGTCAGGCGGGGACCGGCCTCGCGGTCGTCGAGTTCCTCGGTGAGCTCGTCCTTGCGGGACGCCGTCTCGGCGTCGATCTCGCCGTCCGCGGCGAACTCGTGCTCGATCTCCCGGTGGACCTTGCTGTTCAGGATCTCGACGTCCTCGGTCCGGAGCCGGCCGAGGTCGGCCGGAAAGGGCTCGTCCGGTGAGATCCTGCTGTCCATGCCCATCCCGTCCGTCGGCCGGAGGGGGAACGGCGACCTTTGAATGGTAGGGCCGGGACGTGCGCCGGACAAGCTCCGGTACCGGGTTCCCGCTCCGCGCCCGAGCCCGGGGCCCGTCGTTCAGGCGAGGAGGGCGGCGACGACGACGAGCGCGGGGATCGCGAGCACCGAGGACAGCAGCACGGAATCGCGGGCCAGTGTCATGCCGCGGTCGTAGCGGCTCGCGAACATGAACACGTTCTGCGCCGTGGGCAGTGCGGCCACGACGACGGCGCCGAGCAGCCTCTCGCCGTCGAGCCCGAAGAGGAAGTGGGCGATCAGGTAGGTGGCGGCCGGCATGACGGCGCTCTTCAACGCCGTGGCCGTGAGGACCTGCAGTCGGTCCGGGCTGGGCCTGAGCGGTCGGCTGCCGGGCAGCGACATGCCGAACGAGATCAGCACCATCGGGACGGCCGCCCCGCCGATCAGGGCGAGGGAGTCCCAGACGGGAGCGGGCGGTCGCCAGCCGGTCGCGGACACCGCGACGCCCAGCAGCGACGCGATGATCATGGGATTCCGGAACGGCTGAGTCAGCACCGCGCGCACCGAGGGCTTCCGGCTCGAGGTGAGGTCGAGGATCGTCAGGTAGAGGGGAGCCAGCACCAGGAGCTGGACGAGGAGCACCGGGGCGATCAGCGTCGCGTCGCCGAGGGCGTAGACGGTGATGGGGATGCCGATGTTGTTCGCGTTCACGTACGAGCTCGCCATGGCGCCGATCGCCGTCTCGGCAGCGGGCCGGCGGAAGAGGAACCTGCTGATCAGGACGTAGAGGACGGCGATCGCGAGCGAGGAGACGAGCGCGATCGGCATGTACTCGGAGAACACCGATCCGAGATCCGCGTCGGCCAGGACGGTGAAGAGCAGGGCCGGGTTGGTCACGAAGAACGCCACCTGGTTCAGGGCGAAACCCGCCTGCGGTCCGCCGATGACCAGCCGTGCGGCGATGTAGCCGACGAGGATCACGGCACCCACGACGGCGAATCCGCCCAGCACTCCCAGCATGCGTCCTCCTCCCGCGCCGTCGGCATCCCCGCACGGCGCCCCTTAAGAACCTAGTGCGTCCACCGTCGGACAGTGGACGCACGAGGCCCCGCGAGCCGCAGGTTACGGCGTCCGGCGGGGTTCCGGCTCGGAAGCGAACCCGGTCAGGGTCGGCTCCTGGAGCAGTCGTCGACGCTCGACGCCGTCCGGGCCATCGCGCTGTCCGGCACCGGGCCCGGAACTGCTCAGGGCCCTTGCTAAGCTTCCGACGGGATCATTCCGACTTCGAGGGAGCAGGCAGTGGCGGAGAGTGCACGGGCGGACGTCGACGGTCTCGAGAAACCGAAATGGCGGATCGTCGGGCCCGGACTGCTGGCAGCGGCGACCGGCGTCGGCGCGGGCGACCTCGTCGCCACGCTGATCGCGGGCAGCCAGTACGGGTACGCGCTCCTGTGGGCGGCGGTGATCGGCTGCGTCCTCAAGATCATCCTCGTCGAGGGCGTCGGCCGCTGGTACCTCGCCACGGGCAAGACCATCTTCCAGGGGTGGCGGACCCTCGGCGTCTGGACCAGCTGGTACTTCGGCCCGTACATCGTCATCTGGGGCTTCGTGTACGGCGCGACGGCGATGAGCTCCACCGCGTTGCCCCTGCAGGCACTCTTCCCTGCGGTCCCGCTGAACGTCTTCGCGGTGGCGTCGGGCCTGATCGGCCTGGCCCTGGTGTGGTTCGGCCGGTACGGGCTCTTCGAGAAGATCATGACGGTGATGATCGCCATCATGTTCATCTCGGTGGTCGGTTCCGCCGTCCTCGCCCTGCCGAACATCCCGGCGATGCTCACCGGACTGGTGCCCACCCTGCCCGCGGGCTCCGTCTTCTACGTCCTGGGGCTGGCCGGCGGCGTCGGAGGCACCATCACCCTTGCCGCCTACGGCTACTGGCTGCGGGAGAAAGGGTGGAACCGGCCCAGGTGGATGAACGTCATGCGGGTGGACAACACCGTGGCCTACACGGTGACCGGGATCTTCGTGGTCTGCATGCTCATCCTGGGCGCCGAGCTCCTCTACACCGCCAACATCTCGCTCCAGACCGGCGACCGCGGCCTGCTCGACATGGGCGAGGTACTCGAGGACCGCTACGGCGTCGTCTGGGCGAAGGTCTTCCTCATCGGTTTCTGGGCGTCGTCGTTCTCCTCGCTGCTGGGCGTCTGGCACGGCGTCAGCCTCATGTTCGCCGACTTCTGGGCCAACTTCCGCAAGAAGGCCGACGACCTCTCCGACGACGACGCTCCCGGCGCCACCAGCAAGCCGGCCCGTGCCTACATGCTGTGGCTGACGGTCCCGCCGATGCTGCTGCTGCTCATCGGACGCCCCTTCTTCCTGATCCTGCTCTACGGGGTCCTCGGCTCCCTCTTCATGCCGTTCCTCGCCATCACGCTGCTCGTCCTGCTGAACAGCACCCGTCTCGCCAAGCAGTGGCGGAACAAGTGGCTGTCGAACGTGTTCCTCGCCATCACGACCGTCGTGTTCCTCGTCCTCGGCGCGAACGAGCTCGTCAAGGCGGTCGCCGGAGGCTGACCTCCGGCGGGGGCGCGTGCCAGACTGGGACCATGCTCGTAGCCTTCAGCGTCGCCCCGTCCGGTTCCTCCGACCTCTCCCGCGAGAACCCCGACGGGTCGGTGCACGACGCCGTGGCCGCCGCTGTCGCCGTCGTCCGCGAATCGGGTCTGCCGAACTCCACCGACTCCATGTTCACCACCATCGAGGGCGAGTGGGACGAGGTGATGGCCGTGGTGAAGAACGCCACCGAGGCCGTGGGCCGCTACGGCAGCCGCGTATCGCTCGTCCTGAAGGCGGACATCCGGCCGGGGTGGACGGGCGAGCTGACGGGGAAGGTCGAGCGCCTCGAGGCGGCACTCGCCGAACAGGAGCAGTTCGAGGGCCATTCCTGACGCCTGGCGGGTCCCGCCACCGATCCCCGTGCAGAACCGAACCGGGACTCCGGCGTCCGCACCTCCGGGACCTTCGTCGCGGCTCACCCGCGTGAAGGGGGCTCGTCCAGGCCGTGCTGCAGAGTCCGCGGGACTGGCATCCCCGGTCCACCGCGTGCACCCGACCCCGCAGGCACCGCCTCCGGTCGGACGGCCGGTAACGGGGTAGTAACAGAGGTGGTGATACTCCTTCGTCATGCGGTGGCCCCCAGGCAGGCCGCCCGAGGAGATGGAGGCCCGCGGTGCCGAAAACGCTGCCAGCCGGAGTGGTCGAGTTCAACGGGGCCACCTTCCGGGCGAACGTCATGCCCGATGTCTTCGATGCGAGGGACCTCGAGTACCGGCCACGGCTTGCTCCGTTGCCCGCCGTGCTCGACCGGCGACCCCCGGGCACGCTCGTCCTGAAGCAGGAGGGTAATTCCTGCACGGGGCACGCCCTCGCAGCGATGATCAACACGGTGGTGACGGCGAAGGACGCCCCCGACGGGGTGAGCCCCTACATGCTCTACCGGATGGCGCGGCGCTATGACGAGTTCGACGGCGAATCAGACGAGGGATCCTCACTCAGGGGAGCCTTGAAGGGTTGGTTCTACCACGGGGTGCTGCCCGCCGCGGACTGGCCGGGGCTCCTGGACGACCCCGATCTGGACGGCGATCCCGTCCTCAGCGACAAGGCGTTCGCCCGTCCGCTCGGCGCCTTCTACCGCGTCCACGCCCACCGGCTCGACGACATGCAGTCCGCGATCAACGAACTGAACGTCATCGTCGCCTCGGCGCTGATCCATACCGGCTGGATCCAGCCGACCGGGGTGGCCAAGCCGGGGAGGTCGGACGTGCACCTGATCGAGCGGACACCGGGGGCCGGCCAGCTCGGCGGCCACGCCTTCGTGATCGTCGGCTACAACGACATCGGGTTCCTCGTGCAGAACAGCTGGGGGACCGAGTGGGGCTCCGGTGGCTTCGCGACGCTGCCCTACGACGACTGGCTGGACTCCGCCTACGATGCCTGGGTCGCCCGGCCCGGGGTACCCGCCGTCATCCGGACCAGGGACCGCACGAAGACGGTCGAGGGGACCTCCGGCGCACTCGTCCGCGGAGCCGGACCGGACCTCGTGCGGCTCTCCCGCCACGTGGTGAACCTCGGGAACGACGGGAAGCTCTCTGATACGGGTCGTTTCACCAGCAGCCCCCGGCAGCTCGACCGGATCATGCAGCGCATGGACGAGTACCACCGCTTCTGGCAGGAGAGCGATCCGGCGGGAGGGCGACCCGTGCGGCGCGTGGTCCTGTACGCACACGGCGGTCTCGTCGATGAGCGCTCGGGACTGGCGAGTGCGCAGGCCCAGCTGAACTGGTGGCTGAACAACCAGGTGTACCCCATCAGCTTCGCGTGGCAGAGCGGTCCCGTGGAGACCATGATCAACCGGCTGGACGACCTCATCCGCGGCAAACTCCCGTTCGGCAGTATCGGGTTCGACCTCATCGAGCAGGCCGATCGTTTCGTCGAGAAGTTCGCCCGCGCGAACCTGCGGTGGATGTGGGCCGAGATGAAGGAGAACGCGGCAGCCGCGTCGCGCCCCCTGCCACCGGAGGGGGCCGAACGCGGAGTGGCCGGCGACGAACAGGCAGGGCTCCCCGGTGCCTCCCTCCTGGTCCGGCGCCTCGCCGACTACGCCAGGGCGACCGGTGGCGACGACCTCGAGGTCCACCTCGTGGGGCACAGTGCGGGTTCCATCTTCACCGCGAACCTGCTGCCCAGGCTCGAGGACGAGGGCGTGCCCGTCGCGTCCCTGACCTGGCTCGCTCCGGCGATCCGCCTCGACGAGTTCGACCGGACGGTACTGCCGCACCTGGTGTCGGGACACGTCCGCAGACTCGCCTCCTTCGGCCTGGGCGACCACCAGGAGATGAACGACGTCGTCGGCACGGGGAAGGTCAGCATCTACCAGAAGTCGCTGCTCGTGCTCGTCTCGCACGCCCTGGAGAGCGGCGCACACAGCCGGAGCGGTGGGGAGGTGCCGCTGTTCGGCATGGAGCGTTTCCTGACCAGCCCCCTCCAGGGCTCCACCCTGGCCGACATCCTGCCGACGCTGCCCGCCGAGCTGGTGTTCTCTCCCAGCGAAGGACCGGCGGCCGCCCATTGCGCGGCGACGACCCACGGAGGATTCGACAACGACGCCGCGACGATGACGTCGGTCCTGCTCCGGATCCTCGGTCGTCAGGACGTGGCCGAGCGCACCCGGTTCGAACCGCACACGCCGTTGCTCGATCCCGCCCCCGCGATGGGACGGCGGCCGGAAGCATCCCTCTCCGCACCTGCTCGCGTTGTCGTCGTCGAGCACGCGGGAACGGTCCCGGTCACGCGAATGGCAGCACCCCAGCCCGACCATGTGAGCGTACCTGCCTCGAACGGTCTACTGCCCGAGGAGCACTTGGCGCCGATGACCAGCAGCCCCGTCATGGATGCCCTCACCCGCGACGGATGGGCTGCAGCACCCGCTCACCCGCGAAACGATGCGCCACCACGATGAGCTCGCGCCAGGCACCTGCACAGCTTCCGTTCGGCAGGCCGACCAACTCCACGTGGCGTGAGCACACGGTCGCCAGTGCGGCCCAGGTCCGCACCCTAGCTGCCTGGCTGACGAAGATCGACCCGCCGACTGCAGGCAATCCCGCATCGAGCGCCGGGAACGCCGTCCTGGATGCTGCGATCGCCGGTCACCTCGACGAGGCGATCAGGATCGCCGCGAACCGATCACCGATACTTCAGGTCTCCTACAACGGCGCCAGGGTCGAGCGCGCGCTGAGCCACCTCGAAGCCGCGCAGGTCGCCCTCCTGCGACGGGCACCCGTCTGGTTCGTGCAGTCCGAACTGCCGAACCTCCAGTCGCACGCACGCCAGCACCTGCCGCCCACCGATCCCCAACGGGCGGTCATCGAGCGGGCCGCCAGGACATCACCCCAGGCGGCGGCCCTGGACGAGGCCACCCGCATGGCGGTGGTGTCCGCCTACCGGGCGGCGTGCTTCGAGGCGCGCCAGGAGTTCTCCCGTGTACGGAGCTTCCGGAACATCCTCCTGATGAGTGCCCTCGTCCTCACCGTCCTGGCTGTGGTGCTCGCGGCTGCGGGCTGGTTCCGCCCGGAGGAATTGCGCCTGTGTTTCGGGGCGCCCGACCAGGTGGCCTGCCCCACCGGATCCGAGGCGCGTCCCTGGGACATGCTGTTCATCGAGTCCTTCGGCCTCATCGCTGCGGCGGTATCAAGCTCCGCGGCACTACGCCACGTACGGGGGACCTCGACGCCCTACGGGCTGCCCCTCGCGCTCGCGGTCCTGAAGCTGCCGGCCGGAGCACTGACAGCGGTGCTCGGCCTGCAGCTGATGCGCGGCGGGTTCGTGCCGGGCCTGAGCGCACTCGACACCCCCGCTCAGATCGTCGCCTGGGCGATCGTGTTCGGAGCCGCTCAGCAACTCTTCACGGGCCTGGTGGATCGCCAGGCCCAGACCGTCCTCGACGACGTCGGTGGGAAGGACGGCGCGAAGGACGGTGGGAAGGCGGCGGGTGCGTGAGGTGGGCTACTGGACGGCGTCGCCCGGGGAGGGCAGCCGATAGGTCAGATCCTCGTCCACCGCGGCCACCCCGTCGATCGTGCCGAGCCCGGCCAGGAGAGCGGCCGTCACCGAACCGGTGATCATGCCGAGTCCGGGCAGCACCCGGTCGACCACCATGCCGCGGAGGCCGAGCTGCTCTGCGACATGGTGGATCGATGGGCGGTGCTCGTCGTCGACCGTCACGGTGACCTTCATGCGGCTATTCCTGCGGCGCCATCGCAAGCCCCGAACCGACGTCCACCGACGGTGCCTGCAGTCGGGAACTCTCCTGCACCAGCACGGACCACAGCTCCCGCCCCCGGTATCCGGTGGCTTCGGCCCACAGTGCCGCGATACCCGCGACGTGCGGCGTCGCCATGCTGGTCCCGCTGATCGTGTTGTAGCGGTCGGGCATCAGCCAGGAGGAGTGCACCCGGTAGCCGGGACCGGCGATGTCTACCTGCCCGCCGCGCACGGGCAGTGTCCGCGCCGAGAAGTACGCCAGATCCAGTTGCTCGTCGAGTGCGCCCACCGCGAGGATGAACGGACTGTTGGCGGGTGCGCCGACGAAACCGAAGTCGTTCTGGCGCCGGTCCGCGTTGTTCCCGGCCGCCGCGATGATCAGCGAACCCTGGTCGAGCACCCGCCGCCCGATGGCGGTGTACGGCGGATGAACCTGCGCTATATCGGCTCCGAGGGACATCGAGATCACGGCGCAGCCGTTCACCAGCGCCCACTCGATGCCGGCGATGATTCCACCGTCACTGCCGGAACCGGAGTTGCTGAGCACCTTTCCGGCGTAGATGTCGGCTTCGGAGGCCACGCCGTAGCCCGGTCCTTCACGGGAGGAGCGCGGCCCGCAGGAGGTGCCGATGCAGTGCGTTCCGTGCCCGTGCCCGTCCTGCGGGTCCTCGCCGGGGATGAAGGACTCGACCGTGACCTGACGGCCCGCGAAGTCCGAATGCGACGAATCGAAGCCGGTGTCGAGTACCGCCAGCCTGATGCCCTTGCCGGTGCGGGGGGACGTTGCGGCGCCGGTCGCCTGGAGGCCCCACGTGAAGTGCTCGGTGTCCTGGAACAGTGCCGAGGGTGGGCTCAGGGTCCCCTGCGACAGCGCGTGGTGCACGAGTTCCGGCGAGATGGACTCGATGTTCGACTGGTCCGACGACATGCGCAGCGCCCCGGCTTGCTGGGGATCCGCGGTGACGACGGCGACGCCGAGGGAGGCGAACACCGTGGCATCGGCATCGCCGGCCGTCGCCGGGTCGACCGGCCCATGGCCGAAGTCGCGGGAGTCCGCCACGTTGGACAGGCCGGCAGCCGACCTCAAAAAGGCAGGCGGATCGGCTTCGGTCTCGGCGAAGACCACGATGAAGCGTCCGGTGGTTTCCGGTGCCGAGCCGGAGGGCCGGTCGCCGGAGGAATCTGGTTCGATCATGTCACTCAACCTCAGGGGTGTCGGGGTGGATCCTTCAGGGGCAGGAGGAAGTCCTGCGGTTCGGGGCGAGCCCGGAGTCGGCCCGGCTCCCCGATGGCGGGAAACAGGGCTCGCGCGTGCCTACGGCCAGGTGTTGCGCGCCCAGTGCAGCAGGTTCGTCAGCGCATTGCCCCCGGCGGCGACGTTCTGTCGTGGTTCACCGAAGTTGTCCTCGCCGCCCGAGTGGGTGCCGACGATATCGGGAGACCCCCCGAACCACCCGAAGACGGGTGCGCCGCTCTGGCCGCCCTCGGTGTCGGCGCGGTATTCGAGCTCCACGCCGGCGCCGTCGTTGTCGTCGTCGATGATCGGGAAATTGAGGAAGAGCCACGGCCGGTTGCCACCGTCCTTGTCCCAGGGGTAACCGGGCAGAGTCCACACACTCTGGTCCTCCCAGCCCGGGTTGTAGGTCCGGAAACCGAACCACCCGAGGCTGCTGCCCAGCGCGACATCGAGCCGCATGACCGCCATGTCGTCGCCCTGCGCGTGGCTGCTGTACCCGTGGGCGCCGGTCACCCAGGACGCGGCCCACGCGCCATGGATGGATGCGCCGTCGTAGAAGGCCGGCACGAAGAGCGCCTTCCAGTTCGCGGAGCCCCAGGGGACCACGTGGCTCGCGGTCAGGATGCTGCGGGCTCCGATCAAGGACGCCGTACCCCACCATGTCCAGTTCGGTGCAGCGGCATCGGTCCAGACGAAGATACGGCCGACGACGGAGAAGGGGTAGGCGTTGGGGTAGTACGCCGACCTGCCGTCGCCCTCGATGACCCATTCCGGGCGCACTTTCGCCCCGTTCCTGCGGACGAGGCGGGTCGGTTCGACCACGGGGGCGAGGACCGGCGTCGGCGCGACGGCGACCCAGTCC
>NZ_CP024915.1:2639704-2652974 GCF_002953615.1 Arthrobacter agilis
CGTGGTCGAGGCGCTGCGCACCTTCCACGCGGCCGACGGCCTGTAGCCGCGGCTCCAACCCGCTCCTGACCCTCGCAGGGGCCGGCACGTGCGGTTCCATGATCCCCCGCCCAGTCGGGTACCGGCCGAACCGCGATGGCCCGGCTCTTGAAACACGCCGGTCGAGTTTCGACCGCCGTGTCGATCCGGCTGTCAAGCCACCTCGGTCGGGTACCGACGGGACCGCGATGGCCCGGTTCTTGAAGCACGCCGGTCGAGTTTCGACCGCACACGTCGATCCGGCTGTCGAGCCAGGACGGTCCGAGTGCCGGTCAGCGAGGCCGAACTCCGCTCACCCGCTCACGCGCTCACGCGACCATCGACGCCGCCATCGCGGCAACGCTGACGGCTGCCAGGCAGGATTCCACGCCTGCTCTCGGCAGGAACCTTGAGCCCCTTCGTGCATCGTCCCGATGTGTACGGCGGTGTGCCACGACCAGCACCACCGTGTAGGCGAGAAGGGCTGCGACGCCCGCCGCCAGCAGGACCGGCAGGAGGGTCGGGCCACCGTGCGCGTGCCCGGCATGGGTGGTGGCACCACGGCCTGCATCGTCCGCGTGCCCTCCGGTGATCGTCAGGGCAGCCATCGCGATCATGGACAGTGAGCGGTGCATGCCGAAACCGCAGGGCGCCGGCCCGGCCGTGCTGCGTCCGCCCACCAGCAGGAGGGGCCCGGCCAGCAGCAGCACCACACCCCAGACGACGCCGGGCAGCAGGTACACGGCGTCGAAGGCCATATCCGCCATGGCGACGAGCATGACGGCCATGCCGACGACGGCGCTTCCGGGGGTACGCCCGACATCGGCAGGTTCCCCGGGCGACCATCCGTCGCGGAGTCCCGGGGTCCTGCCGCCGACCGGCCCAGCCATGGATCCGACCAGCCGACGCCGCCCCCGGGGAACCAGTCCCCTGACGCAGACAGCGAATCCCGCTGCTGCTGACAGCAGCATGATCGCGCTGAGCGAGGTGTTCATCGGACTGCTCCTGGGGACGGCGGACGGGGACGGCAGATGGGGATCGCGGCCGGCCCGGCGCGGTGGACGGAATGCCCCAGGCGAGCCAAATCAAGCAAGCCGGGTCAGGCGAACCGGATCAGGCAAGCGGGGTCAGGCAAGCCGAATCAATGGCAGGACCCGGTGGCGCCACCGTCATCCGTGCCCATGGCGCAGTGACCACTGGTGCCGGCCGGGACGTTGAGCACCGGGTTGCCGCCGAAGAAGCCGTGCGGCTTGAGGGTGAATTTGGCGTAGTCCACGGGCATGACGGGCCAGTCCTCCGGTCGCGGGAAGTGGGTGAGCCCGAAGGTGTGCCACAGCACGACGTCGGTGTTTTCCAGGTTCCGGTCCGCGGCCATGTACCGGGGCAGGCCGTCCCCGCCCGGGTTCTGGTTCACGAGGTCCCCCGCCGGGTAGCGCTCCTCCTGGTCGTAGGCGGAGACCCAGAGGTGCTTGGTGGTGTACGTGGCACGGGACGTGATGCCTGCGGCAGGATCGGCGAGGAGCGTGGGCGTCTGCTCCGGGTAGAGCACGTACCCGGTGGGCTTCCCCAGCCGGTTCTTCTTCCCGGGATTGGTGATGTGCCAGGTCCGGCCGACACTCGCATCGGCGATGCGGCCGCCGTCGGCCTCGGACGTGATGGGCGTGGCCTTGTTGGTGAAGGCGTTGCCGTACGGGTTTCCGGGCCCCATCGGGAGGCGCTGCGCGTCGACCTCCACCACGGTGTTGTTCACGCCGTCGACCGTCATGTCCAGACGCGCTGAGAACAGGTGCTGGTGGTACGGCGCACCGACCCCGGGGGCCACCTCGGAGGCGTAGGGATAGTCGCCGCCGGGGTAGGCGGACGGGAAGAGGATCCCGGTCAGCTTGGCCTCGCACTCGATGGTGCCGTCGAGGTAGAGGTACCAGTAGAAGCCGTAGTCGTAGTTGCCCACGGTGGTGAAGAAGCTGATGACGAGCCGGCGCTGGCGGCGGACATCGGAGGATCCGGTGAACAGGTCGTTGTGCTTCCAGAGAGTGCCGTAGTCCTCCTCGTGCATGCAGATCGCGTTCTTGATGGTCTTGGGGCTCCCTGACTCGTCGGCGATGGTCGCGTCGAAGTAGTGGATCTCGCCGAGGCAGTCGCAGCCCAGCTGCAGTTCGTTCGCGAAACGGCCGAACAGGTACTCCCCGGTGTCGAAGTAGTTCTGCCAGTAGCGCGTGGGCGACGGATCGGCGTAGGGGACCACCATCTCCGCGATCGACCCGCGGTACATCACCGGGCGGTCCACGTCCTGGTCCTGGAAGCTCAGCTGGCGCAGGATGAGCCCTTCGCGGGCATCGAAGCTCACGCCGAGCTTCCAGTTGGCCCACTCGATCCTCGAGCCGTCCACGCTGAAGGACGGGCCCTCGGGCTGCGTGATCTCGATCGGCTTCAGGGTGGTGAGCTCGGGGCCACGGTAGTCCGCCAGGTGGAAGTTGCCGACCTCGGGTGGCAGGTCGAACGTCTTGTAGTCGACGACGTCGAGCACGGTCCGGGCGATCGGGTCGACGTAGGCGCAGAGGCCGTCGATGGGGCGGGCCCAGATGTTGTCCTCCACGTTCTCGCGGTAGAAGCCGAAGCAGCGGATGATCCGGTGCCCGCTCTCCCCCTCGTTCTCGTAGTAGCCGGGTGAGAGCGGGGCCGAGATGACCTTCATGGGGTCGAGTCCGCGGGCCTCGATGGCGTCGCGCCACGCTGTGTCGGCCTGCAGGATCGGGTCGATGATCTCGAACTCGGCTTCCAGGATCGGCAGCTGGCCGGTCGATCCGTCCACGATCGTGGTCCGGAGGACGACGTCGGACGTCAGGGAGACACGCAGGTCGCGTGCCTCTCCGCTGCCCAGGTTCAGCAGCATCACGCGGGCGATGCGCTCGGGCAGGGGTCCGGCGCCGTCCTCGTAGGCGAGCACCTCGGACTTCGCGGGTTCGACGAGTCCCACGTAGACGAAGCGGGTGTCCGCGTCGGTGCCGCCCGCCGAGTGGACGAGGGCCTGCACCCTTGTGATCTCGGCGCCGTCGAGTCCGGCCAGGACGTCGACGCGCCCGAGGGCGTCGGTCGCGACGGGAGCCGGTGCGGTGGTGTCATCTACAACTGTCATGTCTTCGGGTCCTTACGGTGGGATAACAGGAGGGTCGGTGGTGTGCGGGCTGCGCCGTGGGCGTGGCGTGCGGGTCGCGCCGTCGTCCGGTCCTAGCCGGCGATGGCGTCCGTGATGCGTGCGTAGGCGGCGCCGTCCTGGCGTTCGAGGTAGCGGCCGCGCAGCAGGCCGGCCGCCATGGTGAGCGGGATGGTGGCCATCAGGGCCAGGCTCAGGCCCCAACCGCCGCCCACGAGCATCGGGAAATACGCGACGATCACGGCGCCTGCGGCGAGGAGGCCGACCAGGGCCAGGACCGGCGCGATCCGTGTCCGCCAGGGACCCCCGGTGAGCTCGGAGTGGCGGCCGAAGTAGGCCACGACCGCCAGGCATGTCTGGGCCATGAGCACCACGATCGCGAGGGTGGCGATGCCCGAGAGCCAGGTGAAGACCTGCAGCACGGGATCCATGCGCAGCAGGGCGAACGCCACGATGAGGACGGTGGCGGTGATCGTCTGCGCGAGCGACGACTTGTGGGGCGAGAGGTGACGGGGGTGCACGTCGGCCAGGAGCTGGGGCATGGTGCCGGCGGCGGCCATCGAGTGCTGGTAGCGGGTGATGACGTTGTGGAAGGACAGCACGCAGGCGAACAGGCTCGTCAGGAGCAGCACGTTGATGGCGATGGCGCCCGCGCTGCCGAGGTAGTTGGCGGCGGTGACCACGATCATCGCTCCAGGATCCTCCGCTGCGGCCTGCACCACCTGGGACGGACCCCAGGCCATGACCAGGGCCCACCCACCGAACGTGTAGAACAGGCCGATGAGGAGGACGGCGGCATAGGTGGCGCGCGGGATGGTCTTCTCGGGGTCCTTGGCCTCGTCGCGGAAGATCGCGGTGGCCTCGAAGCCGATGAATCCGGCGATCGCCATCATGAGGCCCACGCCCGGTGCGCCCGAGAAGATGTTGACCGGCGTGAAGGGAGCCGCGGAGAGGCCCTCCGCGCCGCCGGTGGCCATGACGACCGCTGCGAGCACCAGGACGATGCCGATCTCGGCGACCAGCAGGACACCGAGCACCTTCGAGCTCAGTTCGATGTGCCGGTAGCCGAGGACGCCGACGAACGCGATCATGGCGAGCGCGTAGAGCCACCACGGCAGCTCCGGCAGTCCGAGGTTGGTCAGTGCGAGGTTCAGGCTGAAGCCGAGGTAGCCGTACACCGCGACCTGGATGGTCGTGTAGGTGAGGAGGGCGAGGAACGCCGCTCCCAGACCCTGCTTCCTGCCGAGCCCGTAGCCCACGTAGGTGAAGAACGCCCCGGGCCTCGGTACCACCCGGCTCATCGCGCTCAGGCCCACGGAGAACAGGAGGAGGATGAGCCCTGCGACGGCGTACATGCTGGGATACCCCGGCCCGTTACCCAGCAGGATTCCGAGCGGCGCGGCGCCGCCGATGACGGTCAGCGGCGATGCCGCCGCGACGACCATGAACACGATGGATCCGGCGCCCAGGGTGCCGGTGAGGCGCTGGGAGCCGACGGCGGATGCGGACGCCGTGCCTGTGGGGGAGATAGCCATGCAGCGATGCTTCCAACGGACCGTTTCCGCCCGATCATCGCCCGGTAAAAGCTGCCGTCGTTCCAAATGAGACTCCCGTGCGGCGTGCCCGGAGCCCCACCTGCGACGTCGTCGGGCCTGCTGCGTCATACAGGCGTCGTGAAACATCAGGGCAACACGGCGCACCTACTGTTCGCGGGGGAAAGGCAGATCATGAAGCCACTGCAGGACGCCGTCGCCAGCCCTCCTCGCGTGACCGGGCTGGCGGACATCTCTCCGCTCCACGGCCTGGCCCGGCGGAGCCTCGGCCCCGTGGACGCCCTCGCGCAATCGGTCTCAGCGATGGCACCGGTTGCCGCGGCCGTGACCATGCCCGCGATGGTCACCGCCGCCGCAGGCCGCCACGCGGTTACGTCGATCCTCTGCGCGACGGTCCTGGTCCTGCTGATCGGCTACACGCTCGGCCAGTACGCGCGGCGCATGGGAGCTGCCGGCTCGCTGTACAGCTACGTGGCCCAGGCCCTGGGCAGCACGGGCACGTGGCGACCCCTGGTAGCCCTCGCGACGGGCTGCTCGCTGATCATCGGTTACGCCTGCATCGCGATGTTCGCGCTGATCGGCTTCGCACTGCACGCCTCGGACCTCATCGCGTCGTTCGGCCGGCCGCAGTTCGCCGATCCGGTGATGGCCGGCGTCATCCTCGCGGTCGGCGGGACCTGCACGTGGCTGCTCATCCGGGGTCTCCGCCTGTCCTCCCTCGCCATGCTCATGGCCGAAGGAGCGGCGCTCCTGGTCCTCGTGGTGCCGATCGTCCTCGTGTTCCTCGCGGTCCCACGCGAGGCCCTGCCCGACGTCGACGTCCGGGCCGCCGTGCCGGACCCGGGCTTCAGCGGCCTGGCGACGGGCGCCGTCCTGGCCCTGATGGCCTTCGTGGGCTTCGAGAGCGCCACCGTCCTGGGCGCCGAGACGCGCAGGCCGCTGCGGACCATTCCCCGAGTGCTGCTCTGGAGTGCCGCCGGCGGGGGTGTGCTGTACGTCGTGGCAGCCCTGGCCCAACGGGTCCTGCTGCAATCCGTGCCCCCGCTGGACGACGACGGGTCGCAGGTCTTCGGTCCCGCGATGCGGGCTGCGGGCCTCCCGTGGCTGGTCCCCCTGCTCGACGCCGGCGCCGCGCTGTCCTTCTTCGCGTGCACGCTCGCGTGCGCCACCGCACTGGCCCGGGTGCTGCTGACCATGGGCCGGGAGGATGTCCTGCCCGCCTGGCTCGGGCACGCCCACCTCCGGTTCCGGACGCCCGTCCACGCCGTCCTGGCTGCCATGCCCGTGGTGACGGTCGTTCCGGCGACGCTGATCCTGCTCGGCCTCGGAACGGGCGAGGCGATGAACAAGCTCCTCGGCACCGCAGCCACCGCCTACGTCACCGCCTATCTGCTGGCGTGCTGTGCAGCGCCGGTCTTCCTGCGGCGCATCGGCGAGCTGACCCTCCGGCCGGCGCTCGCGGCCGGGCTCACCTCGGTGGCCCTCGCGGGTGCACTCGTCGCCTATCGGATCACCCTCGCGGGTGCGGGCCGTAGCGCGAGCGGCTGGATCTTCTGCATCCTGCTGGCCACCGCGCTGCTCTGGTTCCTGTGGCACCGCCGTCACCGGTCGGCGGACCCCGTCCTCGGGCTCTACGACGTGCCCACGCAGGACGCCGTGCTCGGAGGTGGTCGGAACACTGCCGCGGGCGATGCCCCATGACCACGGACCGGCCCGACGACGTCGGCCTGCGGGCCCGCCAGCCCAAAGCGGTGCGGAGCGCCCTCGCGGTGCTCGAGGAGGTTGCGCGGTGCGGACCCGGGGTCACGGGGCTGGAGGTGAGCCGCAACCTCGGGCTGCCGAAGGCCACCACCTACCGGCTCCTGAACCTGCTGGTCGAGGACGAGTACCTGGTGCGGCTGCCGGACCTCAGCGGCTTCGCGCTCGGCCGCAAGGTAGAACTCCTGGTGCAGCTGTCGGGCGTCGGGGGAAGCCGTCCCGGATCGCCGCGTGACCGAATATGACGGGCACCACTGGCGCCCCCGCCCTCCGGTGCGCTTAGCTGTAGCCATAACCATCCCGAGCGGCCGAGAGACCTGGATCGACGACGCCGCAGCAACCCTCCCCGTGTAGCAACGGGGAACGGTGCTACTGCCAGGACCGATGGAGAAGCTACACGCTTTCGTTGGTCTGCCCTTCCGTGCTCCGGCACGCCCGGGGCGACTACTGGCTGACCTGTATCACCCTCCATCGGGCGATGATTCAGGAGCCACGCGTGAGAACAGCAAGCCCCAGCACTCCCCGTCCACCCCGCACCCTCGCCCTGCTCGCCGTCGCGGCGGGCCTGGTGCTCACCACGAGCGGCTGCGGAGGATCAGCAGCCGCGAGCGAGGACGACACCTTCGTCTTCGCCACCGGCAAGGACATCTCCTGCCTCGACCCCCACGTCAACGGGGACATGCCGCAGGCGTCCATCGCGGCGAACTACCTCGACTCCCTCGTGTCCCAGGACAGCGAAGGGGCCATCCACCCGTGGCTCGCCACGGACTGGTCCGTGTCCGACGACGGCCTCAGCTACACCTTCACGGTGCGCGACGACGTCTGGTTCACCGACGGGACGAAGCTCACCGCGGAGGCGGTCAAGGCCAACCTCGACCACATGATCGACCCCGACACGCAGTCCGGCACGGCCGGCGGCTACCTCAAGCCCTACGTGGGCACCGAGGTCGTGGACGAGACCACCGCCGTCGTCACCCTCAACCGCCCCTACGCCGCGTTCCTCGAGGTGCTCGCCCAGCCGTTCCTCGGCATCGAATCGCCCGAGGCGCTCAAACGGCCGCAGGCCGAGAACTGCAACGCCCCTGTGGGTACCGGGCCGTACAAGATCGTCGACTACGTTCCGCAGTCCAAGGTCAGCCTGGTGCGCAACGAGGACTACAACTCCGCTCCGCCGTATGCGCAGCACGAGGGGCCGGCGCACATCGAGAAGATCGAGTGGCGCATCGTCCCCGAGGACTCCACCCGCTACGGCCTCCTGCGGGCGGGCCAGGTGGACGCCCTCGACCTCATGCCGTCGGTGCACTTCGGCGAGGCCGAGGCGGACCCGAACGTCGAACTGATCCTGCAGGACCGGCCCGGCAACCCGACCAACCTGATCCTCAACACCACCCGGGCACCGTTCGACGACGTGGACGTGCGCAAGGCCTTCCTGCACAGCGCCTACGTCGATGCGGGCATCAACAGCGTGTACTTCGGCACCGTCACCCGGGCCGGCGGCCCCCTGAGCTCCACCACGGGCTTCTACTCCCCCGACTTCGAGCACGTCTACGACCCGGATCCCGACGAGGCGGCCCGCCTGCTCGATGAGGCGGGCTGGACCGAGCGCGACGACGAGGGCTACCGCGTGAAGGACGGCGAGCGCCTGACCGTGCACTTCCCCTACACGCCCGGCGCGTGGCCCACCGCGCACCAGGCGCTCGTCACGCAGATCCAGGCGACGGCGAAGAAGGCCGGCTTCGAGGTGCTGATCGAGAACGGCGACGGCGCGACCGTCAGCGAGCTCGGCAACAACTTCGCGTACGACCTCCGCGCCGACTACTGGAACACCAACACCGCGGACGTGCTGCGGATCGTCTTCTCCTCGGAGTACACCGAATCGGCGGGCTTCGTCCCGAACGGCTCGGGCTTCCGCAACCCCGAGCTCGACGGCATCCTCAACGACGCCCTGGCCACGGACGATCCCGCCGAGCGTGAGCGCCTCTACTACGAGGCGCAGCAGATCGTGAGCGACAACGCCCTGCAGCTGCCGCTCTACAACCAGGCCAGCCAGGTGGCCCTGCGGAGCGACCGCTACGGCAACCTCACCCTCGAACCGAGCCTGTCCCTCCCCTACCTCTACGACGTCACGGCGGTGGATTCAGAATGAGCACCTCTTCCCTCGATTCCCTCAGCGCAGCACCCCGCACGACGGCGACGGCCGGTACCGCCGGCAAGGTCATCGCGAAGCGTGCGGCCGGCAGCCTCTTCGTCCTCTGGGCGGCCGTGACCCTCACGTTCTTCGTCCTCCGCCTCACGCCCGGTGACCCGATCACCGCGATCCTCGGCGGGGCGGGATCCTCGCCGTCACCCGAGACGGTCGCCGCGGTGCGGGCAGAGTACGGGCTCGACCAGCCCGTCCTCGTCCAGTACCTCTCCTACCTCGGCAACCTCCTCACCGGCGACTTCGGGGTGTCCTACATCTTCAAGGTCCCCGTCCTGGAGATCATCGGCCCACAGATCCTGCCCACGCTGCAGCTGGCCGGGCTCGCCCTCGTGTTCGCCTGGGTGATCGCCCTGGCGTTCACCCTCCTGACGGTGGGCCGCGGGCGTGTGCTCGACGGCGCCGGGCGTGCTGTCGAGGTGTTCTTCGCCTCCCTCCCCCAGTTCTGGGTGGGCATCATGCTGGCCGTGGTCTTCGCGGTGACCCTCGGCTGGTTCCCGGTCGCGGGCAACGACGGCTTCCGGTCGCTCGTCCTGCCGGCACTCTCCCTGGCGGTCCCGCTCGCCGGGTTCATCGCCCAGGTCACGCGGTCCTCCTTCGAGGACGCCCTCGCCCAGCCCTTCGTCCTGAGCGCCCGTGCCCGCGGCCTCAGCGACACCGCCGTCCGGATCACCCACGCCCTGCGCCACGCGATCCTCCCCGGCCTGACGCTCTCCGCCTGGGCCGTCGGCTCGCTCGTCAGCTCGGCCGTCGTCGCCGAGGTCATCTTCGCCCGACCCGGCCTCGGCCGGTCCCTCGTCGACGCCATCGTGAACCGCGACCTGCCCATCACCCTCGCCGTGGTGTTTCTCATCGCCGCGGTCTACATCCTCGTGAACCTCGTGGTGGACGTCCTCTACCGCGTGGTCGACCCCCGCACGAATCCGAAGGGATCCGCAGCATGAGCCTCACCCTCGACCCCACCACGACGGCGGAGGGCGGCAGCGCAGCTCCCTCGTCACCGGCCCCTGCTCCCTCCCGTGCCGGACGCCTCGTCCGCAACACGCCCATCGGCGTCTGGATCGCCGCCGCGCTCCTCGCCTTCCTGGTGCTCGCTGCCATCGCGCCGTCGGTCTTCCTGCGGCAGGACCCCTTCGAGATCGACCCCGCCAACGCCTTCCAGTCACCCGATGGCCTCCATCTGTTCGGCACGGACCAGAACGGCCGTGATGTCTTCTCCCGCGTGATCGCCGGCACGGGCCAGTCCCTGCTGCTCGGCCTCGCCGCCACCGCCATCGGGCTGATCCTCGGCTGCGCCCTCGGCATCACCGCCGGTGTATCCGGCAGGTGGCTGGACTCGGCGATCTGCCGTTTCGTGGAGATCCTGTTCGCCTTCCCGGGCCTGCTCCTCGCCCTGATCGTCATCGCGGTGTCCGGCACCGGCGTCGTCACCGCCGCCATCGCCGTCGGGGTCGGTTCGGCCCCTGGTTATGCAAGGATGCTCCGCACCCAGACCCTGCAGGTGGTCGCGGCCCCGTATGTGGAAACAGCCCTCGCGCTCGGCCGCTCGACGTCGCACATCCTCTGGCACACGATCGTCCCCAACGTCGCACGGCCCCTCTTCGTCCTCGTGACGCTCGGGATCGGCCAGGCCATCGTCTGGGCCTCGTCGCTGAGTTTCCTCGGCCTCGGCGCCCAGCCGCCCGCCGCCGAGTGGGGCGCCATGCTCGCCGACGGACGCAACTACCTCCAGGTCGCCTGGTGGATCGCGGCCTTCCCCGGCATCTTCATCACCCTCGCCGCACTGACCACCACCGTGGTGGGCCACCACCTGCAGCGCCGACTCGAAGCAGAGGTCTGACCATGACGAACACCACCGGAACCAACCCCGTGCAGCAGCCCCTGCTCGCCATCGACAACCTCAACGTCTCCTTCAGCACCCCGCGCGGCGTCGTCGACGTCGTCCGCGACGTCTCGCTGGCCCTCGCACCCGGCAAGGCGCTCGCCCTGGTGGGTGAATCCGGCTCCGGCAAGACCGTCACGGCCCGCACGCTCGTGGGCCTCAACGCCTCCAACGCCCGGGTGTCCGCCGGCCGCCTCGACGTCCTCGGCAACGACGCGACCCGCCTGTCGGAACGGCAGTGGAGGAGACTGCGCGGCAAGGACATCGGCTACGTGCTGCAGGACGCGCTCGTGTCCCTCGATCCCCTGCGCACCGTCGGCCAGGAGATCGACGAGGCCCTCCGCGCCCACGGTATCCGCGGCCGGGCGGAGCGGCAGGAGCGGGTGTACGCCGCCCTGCGCGACGCAGGGATCCCCGATCCCGAGGTCCGTGCGCGGCAGCGCTCCGGCGAACTGTCCGGCGGCCTCCGCCAGCGTGCGCTGATCGCCCAGGCCACGGTGCTCGATCCGCAGCTCGTGATCGCCGACGAGCCCACCACGGCCCTCGACGCCACGGTGCAGGCCCAGATCCTCGAGCTGCTGGCCGGCCTGAAGGAGCAGGGCCGCGGGCTCATCTTCATCTCGCACGACCTCGCCGTCGTCAGCCACCTCGCCGACGAGATCGCCGTCATGCAGCACGGGCGCATCGTCGAATCAGGGCGGGCCGACGAGGTCCTGGGCAACCCGCGCCACGAGTACACGCGCCAGCTGATCGACGCCGTGCCCTCCGCGGCGGGCAAGGGCACCCGGCTCTCGGCTGTCCCGCGGGTCTCCGTGACCTCGCGGCCCACGCGGCTCTCGGCCTTCTCCGAGGACGCGCCGGCGCTGGCGGCCCGCAACCTCGTGAAGACCTACGCCTCCCCGGACGGCACGCGCCGCACGGTGGTCGACGACGTCTCCTTCACGCTCGCGGCAGGAAAGACGCTCGGCATCGTCGGCGAATCGGGATCGGGGAAGTCGACGACGGCGCGCATCGCACTCGGCCTCACCGAGCCCGACGCCGGGACGGTCACCCTCGGGGGGCTGCCCTGGGTAGGAGGTGCGGCGCCCGCCGCCGGGCGGTCCGAGGGCGAGCGATCCGGGGGCGAGCGGTACGGGGCCGGGACCGGCACCTCGAGGGCCGCGCTCACGGAGGCGGATTCCACCGAGGACGGTGGTTCCGACCGTGGCCGCTCCGGCTTCCGCCGACGCGGCGCGACCCGCACCGGCGGTCCGACCGCCGTCACGGAGGATCTCCGCCGTCCGCACCGGCCCGACATCCAGCTCGTCAACCAGGATCCGCTGAGTTCCTTCGATCCCCGTTTCAGCGTCGGCCGGGTCATCACCGACGCCCTGGACGCCGGCTCCGTCGGCGCGCCGGGCGAGCGGCGGGACCGTGCAGCGGAACTCCTCGGTCAGGTGGGCCTGCCGCTCGACCTTCTCGAGCGGCGGCCGCTCACCCTCTCGGGCGGGCAGCGCCAGCGCGTCGCGATCGCCCGTGCCCTCGCGCTCCAGCCCCGTGTCCTGCTGCTCGACGAGCCCGTCTCAGCTCTCGACGTCTCGATCCAGGCGCAGGTCCTCGACCTCCTCGCGGACCTCCAGGAGCAGCTCGGGCTGAGCTATCTGTTCATCAGCCACGACCTCGGCGTCATCCACCACGTCAGCGACGATGTCCTGGTCCTCAAGGACGGCCGCGTGATCGAGTCGGGCAGTGCCGAGGCGATCTTCACCGCTCCGACCACGGGCTACACGCGGGCGCTGCTCGACGCCGTGCCGGACATGCCCGAGCGCCGGCCCGCCGTCGTCCCCGGTGCCACCCCGTCCGCACACAACCCGGCAGGAGCCGACCGATGACCGCCGAGACCGTCACCGCACCCGTCACCTACGGAGGGCTCGCACAACGTTTCCGTCCGCTGTTCGAGGAGATTGCCGCCGGCGCCGCCGAGCGCGAGGACGAGCGGATCCTGCTGCACCGCCAGGTGCGCCAGCTCGCCGATGCCGGCTTCACCGCGCTGCGCGTACCCGTCGAGCTCGGCGGTGGCGGCATCAGCGCCCCGCAGTTCTTCCGGCTGCTCATCGAGCTCGCCGCCGCGGAGTCCAATCTCGCGCAGGCCCTCCGGTCCCACATCGCGTTCGTCGAGGACCGGCTCTACGCGAACGACTCCGTCTGGCTGCGTCGCGTCGCCGAAGGAGCGGTGCTGGGCAACGCGTGGACCGAGACGGGACCCGTCGCCGTCGGTGGTGTCAGCACCACCATCACGCGCGACGGCGACGACTACCGCGTCGACGGCACCAAGTACTACACGACAGGCAGCCTCTACGCCGACTGGATCCAGACGGGTGCGCGCACGGACGACGGCGTGGACGTGATCGCCCTCGTGCGGCGGGATGCGACCGGCGTCGAGGTGGTCGATGACTGGGACGGGTTCGGCCAGCGCCTGACCGCGAGCGGCACATCCGTGTTCCGGAACGTCCTCGTGCCGGCCGAGGACGTTCTCGTCGAGGCGGACCACCCGCCGTACGACACGGGGGTCTACCAGCTCATCCATGTCGCGACGCTGGCGGGAATCGCCCGCGCAGCCGTCCGGGACGTCGCTGCGGAGGTGCGCGGGAGGACCCGCACCTTCAGCCACGGGAACGGCACGAGACCCAGCGAGGACATCCAGGTGCAGCAGGCCGCCATCTGCG
>NZ_CP024915.1:2653074-2665502 GCF_002953615.1 Arthrobacter agilis
CCGTGGTCGGCACGTGGGTGGTCATCAGGGGCATGGCGTTCCTCGGGGAGGCGATGGCGCACGGAATGCTGCCCGGCGTGGCCCTCGCGACATTGGCGGGTGTCCCGGTCATCCTCGGCGCGGCCTGCAGTGCCGTGGTGATGAGTCTTGGCGTGAGCTTCCTCGCCCGGCGGGGCCGGCTGTCCCATGACACGAGCATCGGTCTCTTCTTCGTCGGCATGCTCGCCGCGGGGGTCATCATCATCTCCCACTCCCGCAGCTTCGCGACCGATGCCACAGCCATCCTGTTCGGCGACGTCCTTGCCATCGGGCCCAGCGAGGTTCAGCTCCTTGCCGGCGCACTGATCCTCACGGTACTGATCGCCGCAGGTTTCCACCGCTCCTTCGTCGCCCTCGCCTTCGACCGCCGCGTCGCCCACGTCATGGGACTGCGTCCCCGGCCGGCCCATGTACTTCTCGTCGGACTCGTAACCCTGGCCGTCGTCGCCTCCTACCAGGCGGTGGGCGCCTTGCTGGTCATCGGACTACTCCTCGCCCCTGCTGTCGCCGCTGCCGCGTGGACCACGCGCATCCCGACGACCATGGGGCTTGCGGCCCTGATCGGGGCGTTCTCGGTCTTCCTCGGGCTCTTGGCTTCGTGGCATCACGGGACGGCCGCCGGCGCTTCGATCGCCCTTGCCGCCATCGCCTGTGCCGCCATGTCGAGCATCGTCCGCGGCATGACCCGGCGCACCACCTCTTCTGACAGTTCTCCACAGAACGTCGATCGTCCAGCCGGCTCGGAACCGGAACGTCCATCACAGAAAGCCCTTCGTGCGAACGCCTGAAACTCTTGTGCTCTGCCTCCCTCTGCTCGCCCTGACTCTTGCTTCCTGCTCCACCACCACCCCATCCGGCCCCTCCGCGGATATCGCCAGTGGCCCTCCGGCCGCCTCCAGTTCGGCCTCGCCCCAGATCGGCGACGGTCACGGAACACTCGAGGGCTCCACGGAAGTCGCTGAACCGCAGCTTCACCTGATGACCCTGGACACCGGCGGACGGATCGACCTGCTCAACCTCGCCGATGGAACGACCACCACCGTCGGCGATGTCCCCGAGATCAGCAGCACCTCGACGGACGGGCGGTACCTCTTCGCGTCCTCAGCGACCACGGGAGCCCTGACGATCATCGACAGCGGCATGTGGACGTGGGATCACGAGGACCATTTCCACTACTACAGCGGCGAACCCAGAACCATCGGCACCGTCGAAGGCGACGGCGAAGCCGTCGTCACCTCCGGCTCATCGGGAACGGGCGTCTACTTCCCCGACAGCGGCAAGGGCACTGTGTTCGACAACGATGCCTTGGCCAGGGGAGAGCTCGATGTCCGCACCGAACTCTCCGGAGAACCACATGCAGGGATGCTCGTCCCGCTCTCGGACCTCACCCTCCTCACCGAACCCGGCAGCACGGGCACCGCCGCGTCCGTGCAGGCATACGACAAGGACGGTCGACCGATGGACGGCACGTCCGCCGAGTGCGTGGACGCCCAGGGCACCATCGCGACAGCTGTCGGCACTGTCATCGGCTGCGACGACGGCGCCCTCCTGGCAACCCTTGACGGCGATCAGGTCAGCTACGAACGCATCCCCTACCCGGCCGACACGGACGCGCCCAAGGCCACGGAGTTCCGGGCCCGCGAAGGCCGCCCCACGGTCGCCGCCGTCGCCGGGGACCAGGGCGCCTGGCTGCTGGACACCCGGGAACGCTCATGGCAGTTCGTCCCGACCGAAGTCCCGCTCCTGCAGGTCTCCGCGGTCGACGACCGGGAAGGCCATGTCGTCGCCCTCGCCGCAGACGGCCGCATCCTCGTCCTCACCGCCGAGACCGACGAGGTGATTGCCGCCACCGGACCCCTGCTACCCCAGACCCTGCAGGACCCGGACCTGATGACCGGGGTCGAGTTGACCGTCGACCAGCAGCGCGCATACCTCAATGCCCCGGCCGAACAGACCCTGTTCGAGATCGACTTCGCCGACAACGCCCGGATCGCCCGCACGTTCGACACCGACACCGTCCCCGCGCACCTGGTGGAGGTCGGGCGATGACTCGAACACGTAGGTACGTGGCACTGGTCCTGGCCGTGACAACGATGGTCGGGGCTTCCGGGTGCGCCACCGCCGGGAGCACCAAGCCCGTCATCGTGGTCACCACGAACATCCTCGGCGACGTCGTGCAGAACGTCGTCGGCGACGAGGCCGAGGTCCGCGTCCTCATGCAACCCAGTGCCGACCCGCACTCCTTCGAGATCTCCGCGCAGGACGGGGCGATGATGCGGCAGGCCGATCTCATCGTCACCAACGGGCTCGGCCTCGAAGAGGGGCTCCAGCAGCACATCGACAGCGCCCAGTCCGACGGCGTACCCCTCCTCGTCGCCGGTGACGTCAACGAACCCCTCGCCTATGCGGAGGGGGAATCCGAGGGGTCCATGGACCCCCACTTCTGGACCGACCCGACACTCATGATCGAGGTCGTCGACGAACTTCAGGAGCAGACCCTGAGGATCGACGACATCGACCCGGAAGCCGTCGAGTCCTCCACCTCGGCCTACAAGACCGAGCTCACCGATCTCGACCGGACCATGACCGAAGCCTTCGCGGCCATCCCGGTGGAGCGGCGGAACCTCGTCACCAATCACCACGTTTTCGGCTACCTCGCCGAACGGTACGGCTTCCGGCTCATCGGGGCCGTCATCCCGGGAGGCACCACCCTCGCCTCCCCCAGTGCCTCCGATCTCCGCGACCTCGTCGGAGCGATCGAGGAAGCACAGGTGACCACGATCTTCGCCGAGTCCTCCCAACCCGACCGCCTCGTCCAGGTACTCGCCGACGGCGCGAACATCGACGTCGACGTCGTCGAGCTCTTCACCGAATCCCTCACCGACCCGGGCGAGGGCGCAGACACATACCTGACCATGATGCGCACCAACACCGAACGCATCGCCGCCGGACTCTCTCCTTGAAAGTCCAGAACACAGAAAGAACGATGATGACGACGAACCCGCTCCCGTACCGCCCGAAGCGCCTGGCCCTCGCAGCCACGGTCGCTACCTCCGCCCTCCTGATGACCGCCTGCGGGTCCCCCTCGGAACCGGCGGCAGACACGTCCGCCATGCCGGAGACCACCACCTCAGCCGCTGCAGCCGGCGAGCAGACGCCCCGCGTCGCCCTGACCTACGACGGCGGGATCGTGGTCCTCGACGGCACCACACTGGAGCTCGAGGGCGACCTGCCCATCGACGGCTTCACGCGCCTGAACCCCGCAGGAGACGGACGCCACGCCCTCGTCACCGTGCCCGAGGGTTTTCAGGTCCTGGACCTCGGCACGTGGACCGACTCCTCCGGCTCACAGCAGGCGGAACCGAAGCTCACGGACCTCATGTTCGAGGCCGACACCGCCGGCCACGTGGTCCAGCACGGCGACAAGACCATCCTCTACGCCGACGGCACCAGCGACACCACCATCTACACCACCGACGATCTCCTCGAGGATCCCGAAAGCCTCCCGGCGACCGAGGTCATCGAAGGCGAAGAAGCCCACCACGGTGTCTCCATCGTTCTTGACGACGGCACCTTCCTGACCACCGTCGGCAACTCCGAGAGCCGCTCGGGCATCGAGGTTCTGGACGCCGACGGCAACGAGGTCGCCACGAGCGACGAGTGCCCCTCCGTCCACGGGGAGGGCACAGCCATGAACGAGGCCGTCGTGTTCGGCTGCAGCGACGGCGCACTCGTCTACGACAACGGCGAGATCACCAAGATCGACGCGCCGGACGAATTCGGCCGTATGGGCAACGCGTACGTCAGCGAGACCAGCCCCATCATCGCCGGCGACTACAAGGACGACCCCGACCTCGAGGGCTACCTCCTGCACCAGCTCACGCTGATCGACACCGAGACCAAGACCATGACGGTGATCGACCTGCCCGAGGGCGTCGAGTACACCTTCCGTGACGTGGCCCGCGGACCGAACGACGAGGTCCTGATCCTCGCCTCCGACGGAGCCCTGCACTCGATGGACCCCGAGACCGGTGCGATCACCGACTCCCTGCCGGTCATCGACGCGTGGGAAGGCCCGGTCGAATGGCAGGATCCGCACCCCGCCATCAAGGTCGTCGGCGGCACCGCGTACATCACCGATCCCGCAGCCAAGAAGCTCCACGCCGTCGACATCGCTACCGGTGAGATCACGTCCTCGGACGAGCTCCCCGGCACTCCGAACGAGATCGCGGCCGTCGAAGGCTGACTTCGACAAGCATGACCGCAGCAGGGCCGGCACCGTCGGGGAGTGCCGGCCCCTGCTCTTTCATGTGCGGCAGCCGTCGCGGTCAGGAGTGGACACCTGCTGGGCCCTTCCAACCGGTCAGCGAGCTTCTGCCAGGTCTTGTGGGTAACACAGAGGGTAAGCTGGCTTATAAAGGTGTTCGTCTGGGTCCGGTCCGGGTCCCCAGGAGTGTTTTCAGGAACATGGACATGATCGTTCCCGGTTGAAGCCTGAGCAGGCGATGGTATGACCGCGTACACGCAACAACGGAGCACTCATCTGGCAGTCCATCATGCCGGTCTGACGTCTGCAGATCTATGGGTCCACTACTACGCGATCGGCGGGCAGCTGGAGCTCTTCGAGATGGACGCCTATCTGCACGGCGTGTACGAACTGTCGCAGAGCGAACGGAACACCGTTGCCATGGCTGTGAACGAGCTGATCGATGAGCTCCCCCAACGCCCCAGAGCCGAGTTCGTGCGACTTCCTCTCCTCGACTGACGAGGTACCGGGTTACCCGCGCGGCTCACGGCCACCTCCGTCCGCGTCGCCGCCCAGGTCGACATAGCAACTCCCCGCGTACGAGGTCAGACGCCTGGACGCCGATGGATCTGATTTGGTGCCGGGATGACGAGGGTGAGGCAGGGAGGCCGCAGCAGGACCGCGTGGGTGACAGATCCGAGTCCCATCCCTGCTCTCGCACCCTTCCCGTGCCGCCCGATGACGAGCAATGAGGCATCCCGGCTGTGTCGAGCCAGCGCACGGGCAGGAGCATGCACCGTATCGACGATCCAACTCACCATCAGGGCCGGGTACGCGGTCCGAAGTGCGCTCAGAATCGCCGACGTACTGACTGTCCGCGCCTCCGTGGCCGGTGAGGACGGCCGGACGGCCTCCACAACTCTCAGGGGTGTCCGCATCCGGTTGGCTTCGAAAGCTGCCCGTCTCAACGCTTCGTAGGACTCCGCGGACCCGTCGACGCCCGTGACGACGTGTCCTGCCCCCGTCCCGTTCTGACCACCACCTCGATGACCGAGCGGGACGATGAGCACGGGAGCCGCGGACCCGAGCGCGACCTCGATCGCCACGGATCCCTGGAAGACGCCTGTGCGGGTGTTCATCCTGTCCGCTCCGACGACGAGCAGAGAAGCTCCGGCGGACAGGCCGAGCAGAGCATGGACGACATCTCCGCAATGCAGGTACGTACTCGTCCTGAGTCCCGGTGATCGGGCTTCCAGGCGCAGCGACTCGGCCTGCAGCAGAGCTCTGCCCCGTTCGACGACAGGCCCGTATCGGGTGCCGGGCGGCATCAGATCGGCACCCGGAACAGCGTGAACGAGCATCAACGCACGATCGGTGTCACGCGCACGACGTGCAGCCCATTCGAGGGCAGGATTCACTGAGGAAGCCTCGCGTACTGCAACCAGTAGCGGACGAGGTTCGTGCGCGGTCGTGGGATCGGAGTGTGGTTCGGCAACTGTCAGCATGGATACGTCCGAAGGACGGACCCGCGCGCACGGACGAGCAGTCGTCCTGATCCTGGTGCGATCGTGCGTCGGATGCGCTCGACGGCGCGTGGAGTCCCCGAGGATGGACGGGTTTCCTGCTTCCGGGCGGTCGCCGACCCGGAACTGTCCTCGTCGGCTGGGGTCGAGGCCGGCCCCCGTCCCGCCGTGCGGAAGGCACGAACGTCCGTGACCGTGGGCTGCCGGGGTGCGTGGCCAGTGAAGATGCGCATCAGCTTCTCGTCTCCTTCGTCCTCTGGGGCGACCGCGATGATCGGGCTCTGTGGTCCCGGCTGAGATCCCTCAGGTGCGGGAGCCCGGCCAGGGCCCTCCTGGAATCGGTGTCGCCGTGTTCTGAGCGCGTCGCGATCAGGGCGAGCTCGGGACGGTGAGCGCAGGAGGTGCAATGCCAGGAGCGACGACAGGCGCAGCACCAGGCATGACGACGGACTGTCGGCTGCCCCGGGTTGCTCGAGCACCCAGTCGCGTCATCGAGTCCGATCGTCGTTTGGCGAGTCCTCGTAGGGAGGTGTTGGATTCAGTCGCCCGGTGGGATGGACGACGGCGGACACTCGCCGGGGTCGGCGCCGGCAGGACAACCGGCAGCACGAGCGGATCGTCGGTCTTCGGGCGAATGGTCATGCCTCAGTATGCGCCTGCACCGCAAGACGGTGTCGGGCGAGGTCCGCGCGCATCAGGAGGATGGCGCTGACCAGCCGGTACTCGTAGCGAGCCTTCTCCGGCGGGTTCTCCATGTCCAGGGCCTGGTACAGGCGGTTGGCGTGGACGCGCAGTTCCCGCATCGACATGCGCAAGTAGTTGGGCCGCGGTTGTGCGATGGCTTCCTGGGCCGGTCGGCGCACCAGGTCCGGTCTCGCAGGTGAGGTGTGAGGGCTCATCATCGACTCCGTGGGAAGGCGTTGGTCGAGCCCCCTGCTGAGCCATGTGTAGGCACTCTATCGACATTCACCTCACCGCCGGAAACCCGACCCAGCATGACGACGCTGCTTCGTCCGCGCCGTCACCCCCGCGGCAACGGCTCCACCGGGTTGGGCTGGTCGAGCAGGGCAGTCCCTGCGGCGTCCGCGCTCCGCAGCTCGTCCAGCCGCACGCACACCACGCCGGCCACGATCAGGAGCCCGCCGAGCAGCTGCAGGGGTCCGGGCAGCTCACCGAGGATCAGCCAGGCCGCGAGCACCGCGAACATCACCTCGGTCAGCGCCACGAAGCTGGCCACCTTGGACCCGAGGCGCTGCGCGGCGAGGATCCCGGTCACGTAGGCGGCCACCGTCGCCACGAGGACGAGCACGGCGACCGGCACGATCCAGCTGTAGGTCGCCCCGGCCAGGGAGACGTCGGCGAACACGAACCGGAACGGCATGATGTTCGTCAGGCCGAGGACCGCTATGGTTCCCGCCGCGACCACCATCCCGCCGCCGGCCATCACGAGCGGGGGGAGGGACTCGTCCACCTTCGCGGACATGAGGAAGAACACCACGAGGCACACGGCCGCGGCGAGACCGAAGAGCACGCCGACGGGATCCAGCCGGGTGTCACCCGTGAGGTCCAGGACGAGCAGCAGTCCGAGGACGGCCGTGACGGAACCAATGATCGTGAGGACCTGCGGCGCCTTCCGCGAGCGCAGCCACAGGAAGCCGACGATCAGCACGGGCGCCAGGTACTCGAGGAGCAGCGACACCCCGACGGACATGCGCTGCATGGCATTGAAGTAGAACAGCTGGCACAGGGCGATCGCCGTGGTCCCGTAGATGACGATCGTCAGGGCATTGCCGCGGAGTGTCGCCCAGCGGCCTCGCATGGCGATCAGCACCGGGACGAGGAGCACGACGGCGGCACCCCCGATCCGGAGCCCCACGGCGGCGCCGGGGCTCCAGCCGATCTCGAGGAGGGACTTGGCGAACGGTCCGGAGACGCCGAACGTCGCGGCGGAGACGATTGCCAGCCAGAGGCCGGCGGTGGGGCGCAGGGGCACGTCCGCTCCTTCGGGTCGAGAAGTGGTGTCATGAGTGACAAGTGGTTATGGTCGTGACACTAGGGGTTCGTGATGTCAGGAGTCAACATGTCTTTCACCTATGACACGGAGGTGGCGCTCGCGTCCGCGGCCGCACTCATCAACAGTGCGAAGGACGACGTCGACCCGCTGGACACCCTGGAAGGCCTGGACCGCTTCCTCGAGGAGCAGCGCTTCTCCGGCTCGCGGACACACACCGAGGCGGAACTCGACGCCGTGCGCGCACTGCGCGCCGAGCTGGAGGTCCTCTGGTTCGCGGACGAGGACGACGCCGTCGCGCTCGTCAATGCGATCCTGCGGCGCGCCAATGCACTCCCCCAGCTCGTCCGGCACGACGAGTGGGACTGGCACCTCCATGCCACAGCACCCGAGGCGCCGCTCGAGGAGCGGATGGCGACCGAGGCGGCCATGGCGCTGGCCGACGTGATCCGCGGTCACGAACTCGACCGCCTCCGCTCCTGCGCGGCCGAGGACTGCGACGGAGTGGTGCTGGACCTCAGCCGCAACCGCTCGAAGCGCTTCTGCGACATGGGCAACTGCGCGAACCGCACGCACGTCAAGGCCTACCGCGCCCGGAAGGCCCGGAGCGCCTGATCACCCCCGAACGTCTCACTTCGATAACGTTCGCGCACACCCTTGTCGCAGCCTGCCTTCCACGGATATGTTGTCTTCGCCTACATATCGTCGATGGTGACATCGACCGGGCGCTACAGCGTTGTATCAGCTCGATCCAGCCACAAGGCACACCAAGGCATGCCGACCGTTACCTCCGGCCCCTGCCCCGGGCGTGCCGCCACCCGGACGGATCCTTTTCAAAGGCTCAACCCATGACCACGATCAAGAATGTCTCGGCCTTCCTGCTGGCAGTCGGTGTCGCAGCGGGAATGTCGGCCTGTGCGCCGGCCGGATCGACCGCCCCCGAAGCCGAGGGCGATGACGCCACCACCAGCTGCAACGTCGGCATCTCCATGCCCACCCGCAGCCTCGAGCGCTGGATCAACGACGGCGAGGGACTCAAGGAGAAGCTCGAAGCCGCCGACTGCACCGTCGACCTGCAGTACGCGGACAACAAGACGGACCAGCAGATCAGCCAGATCCAGAACCAGGTGGCCGGCGGGGCGAAGATCCTCGTCGTCGCGGCCATCGACGGCCAGACCCTCGGGCCCGCCCTCGAGGACGCAGCGTCCCAGGACGTCAAGGTCATCGCCTACGACCGCCTGATCAACGGCACCGAGGCCGTGGACTACTACGCCACCTTCGACAACTACAAGGTGGGCCAGCTCCAGGGCCAGTTCATCGAGGAGCAGCTCGGACTGGCCGACGGCAAGGGCCCGTTCAACCTCGAGCCCTTCGCGGGCAGCCCCGACGACAACAACGCCGCGTTCTTCTTCGCCGGGGCGTGGGACGTCCTCCTGCCCTACGTCGAGTCCGGCCAGCTGGTCGTCCCCTCCGGGAAGTCGCCGGCGGACAACGACGGCTGGAAGGCCATCGGCATCCTCGGCTGGGGCTCCGACGACGCCCAGGCCGAGATGGACAACCGCCTGCAGTCGTTCTACACCGGCGGTGACAAGGTCGACGTCGTGCTCTCACCCAACGACAGCCTCGCGCTCGGCATCGAGGCGTCCCTGGATGCCGCCGGCTACAAGCCGGGCACGGACTGGCCGCTCATCACGGGACAGGACGCCGACGTCGCCAACGTCAAGGCGATCCTGGCCGACCAGCAGTCGATGACCGTCTGGAAGGACACCCGCGAGCTCGGCGGCCAGGTGGAGTCGATGATCCAGGCGATCGTCGCCGGCGAGGAGGTCGAGGTCAACGACACCGAGACCTACGACAACGGCACCAAGGTCGTCCCCGCCTACCTCCTCGATCCCGTGGTCGTGGCGAAGGACGATGTCGAGCCGACGCTCGTGGAGTCCGGCTTCGTGAAGGCAGCAGACATCGGTCTCTGACCACCGAGTGCAGGACGGGGCGCGGCGACGAGCCGCGCCCCGTCCTGCCCTAGAGCGAAGCGAGAACAGCATGAGCAACGTCATCCTCGAGATGGACGGCATCGTCAAGGAGTTCAACGGCATCCGGGCCCTCGACGGCGTCTCGGTGAGCGTGGAGCGCGGCGAGGTGCATGCCATCTGCGGCGAGAACGGCGCCGGGAAATCCACCCTGATGAAGGTGCTCAGCGGTGTCTACCCGCACGGCAGCTTCGACGGCACGATCACGCTCGACGGGAAGCCGGTCGCCTACGGCTCGATCAACGACAGCGAGCGCGACGGCGTGGTCATCATCCACCAGGAACTCGCCCTCAGTCCGTACCTGTCCATCGCCGAGAACATCTTCCTGGGCAACGAGGTGCAGCGGGGCGGGGTGATCGACTGGAACAGGACGAACCTGCAGGCCACGGAACTCCTCGCCCGGGTGGGCCTGCAGGAGAACCCCGCCACCAAGGTCCTCGAACTGGGGGTGGGCAAGCAGCAGCTCGTCGAGATCGCCAAGGCCCTGTCGAAAGAGGTGAAGATCCTCATCCTCGACGAGCCCACGGCCGCCCTCAACGACGACGACTCGGCCCATCTGCTGAGCCTGATCGAGCAGCTGCGGACGCAGGGCATCACGTCGATCATCATCTCCCACAAGCTCAAGGAGATCCGCGCGATCGCCGACACCGTCACCGTCATCCGCGACGGGCAGACCATCGAATCCTTCGCCGTCACGGACAGCGACGACATCGAGACCCGCATCATCCGAGCCATGGTCGGGCGCCCGCTGGACCACCAGTTCCCCCCGCGCGAGCCCTCCATCGGGGAGGAGAAGTTCCGGGTGGAGGACTGGACCGTCCACCACCCCATCGATGTGGAGCGGACCGTGGTGGACAGGGCGTCCTTCTCCGTGCGTGCCGGCGAGATCGTCGGATTCGCGGGACTCATGGGGGCGGGCCGCACGGAACTGGCCATGAGCATCTTCGGTCGCTCCTACGGAACCGGCATCTCCGGCCGCGTCTACAAGGACGGCGTGGAGATCCAGACGCGGACCGTCGGGGAGGCGATCCGCAACGGGATCGCGTACGTCACCGAGGACCGCAAGCGCTACGGCCTGAACCTGATCGGCAGCATCACCGTCAACGTCTCGGCAGCAGCCCTCGGGAAGCTCGCCCGGCTGGGGATCATCGACCGCCACCGGGAGTACGCCGTCGCCGACGAGTACCGCCGGCAGATGAACATCAAGACGCCGAGCGTCACCTCGGTGGTCGGCAACCTCTCGGGCGGGAACCAGCAGAAAGTGGTCCTCAGCAAGTGGATCTACTCGGGCCCCGACGTGCTGATCCTCGATGAACCGACGCGGGGCATCGACGTGGGCGCCAAGTACGAGATCTACGGGATCATCAACGAGATGGCGGCCCAGGGCAAAGCGGTGATCGTCATCTCCAGCGAGCTGCCCGAGCTGATCGGGCTCTCGGACCGCATCTACACCATCGCGGAAGGCAAGCTCACCGGCGAGCTGGATCGCGCCCACGCCAGCCAGGAGGAACTCATGCGCCACATGACCGCCGCCAGGAACCAAGGAGCACAGGCCTCATGACCACCACCACGCCCGAGCAGGCCACGGCTCCCGTCCCGCCTCGCCCCGATCCCGCCAAGAAGAGGCGACGCCGGGTCGACATGCGGCAGTACGGCATCCTCGCCGCCCTCGCCGTCATCATCCTGCTGTTCCAGGTCCTCACCGGCGGGCGCCTCCTGTACCCGGGCAACGTGAGCAACCTGATCCAGCAGAACGCCTACGTGCTCATCCTCGCGATCGGGATGGTGATCGTCATCATCGCGGGGCACATCGACCTGTCCGTCGGCTCGATCGTCGCGACGGTCGGCGCCGTGGCTGCGCTCTCCATGAACAGCTGGGGACTCCCGTGGGGTGCCGCCGTCGCACTGTCGCTCCTCGTGGGCGCCCTGATCGGGGCCTGGCAGGGCTTCTGGGTCGCCTTCGTGGGCATACCGGCCTTCATCGTGACCCTCGCGGGCATGCTGGTCTTCCGCGGCGTGGCCCTCGTGCTGCTGACCGGCGGAACGATCAGCGGGTTGCCGCGGGCCTTCAACTCGATCGGCTCGGGCACGCTCCCTGCCACCGGCACACCGGACCTGATCACGCTCGGCATCGGTGCGCTGGCCTCCCTGGCCCTCGTGGCGCAGCAGCTCAAGGGGCGCGCCGACCTCCGGCGCCTCAACCTCCCCCGCGAGCGCACCCTGTCCTTCGTCCTGAAGATCGCCATCGCCGTCGTCGCCATCATGTACCTGTGCTACCTGCTCGCGTACAACCGCGGTACGCCGATCATCCTGATCATCCTCGCGACCCTCGTCCTGCTGTACTCGTTCCTGCTCTCACGGACCGTGTTCGGCCGGCACGTCTATGCAATGGGCGGGAATCTCTACGCGGCCATGATGTCCGGTGTGAAGACGAAGTGGGTCAACTTCTTCATCTTCGTGAACATGGGCTTCCTGGCAGGCCTCGCCGGCGTCGTCAGCACCGCGCGTGCCGGCAGCGCCGTGGCATCGGCGGGAGGCAGTTTCGAACTGGACGCCATCGCCGCCGTCTTCATCGGCGG
>NZ_CP024915.1:2665730-2677635 GCF_002953615.1 Arthrobacter agilis
AGACCACGCCTTCGTTGGCGAAGCCGGAGTAGGCCTTGGCCATGGACATGGGCGCGGCCTCACCGCCACCACCGATGAGCGAGGACGGCCCGAAGCCGAACGGGACCTCCTCGCCCTCGGAGCTCTTCGCCTGGTGCACGCCGAGGTCGTAGCCGATGTCCCGGATGCGGCACAGGTCCAGCTGCTTGGCGCTCGCCATGGTGATGGTGTTCAGCGACTGGGCGAGACCGTCCAGCACGGTGGTGAACCGGTAGTTGATGTCGCCGTAGTTCTGCGGCGTGTAGCCGTCCTCCTCCTGGATGAGGAACTCCCCGCCCTGCGCGCAGCTCGCCTTCCACTTGTCGAACTGGCGGTAGGTCTTCTTGGTGCCGTCGAGGACCTGGTTGAGGCTCTTGCCGTTCTCGACCCAGGCCGCGACCGTGAAGGGCTTGTAGGTCGAACCGGGCTGGAAGCCGCCGCCGCCGCCCAGGCTCTTGCTCGGGTCCCCGCCGTCGAACTGGTCGACGTTGAAGTTGAGCACCGTGTTGCCCTGGGCCGCCTCGGGGTTGTACCGGGTGTTCTGCGCCATCGACAGGATGTTGCCGGTCTTCGGATCCAGGCTCAGCATGGTGTGCCCCACCTTGCCGTCCGTGGTGTCGGGGTTCGCGGTCTCGGTCACGGCGGTCTGCGCGGCGTTCTGCACGCGGGGGTCCAGCGTGGTCTTGATGGTCAGGCCCGAGCGGTACAGGACCTTCCGGCGGGCATCCTCCGTGTCGCCGTAGGCGGGATCATTGAGGATCAGGTGCGTGACGTAGTCGCAGAAGTACGGAGCCTGCGCTGCGCCGACGCATCCGCTGAGGGTCGGGGAGATGGCGAGGCCGAGGTCCGTGGCGATGGCCGCGTCGTGTTCCTCCTGCGTGATCTTCCCGCGGGTGAGCATGGCGTCGATGACGAGGTTCCGGCGCTGCAGCGCACCCTCGGGGTTGGACTCGGGGCTGTACGCGCTCGGACCGTTGACGAGGCCGGCCAGCATCGCACTCTGCTGGATGTTGAGGTCCTTGGCATCCACGTTGAAGAAGTACCGCGACGCCGCCTGCACGCCGTACGTGGTGCCGCTGAACGGCACGATGTTGAGGTAGCCCTCGAGGATCTCGTCCTTGCTGAGCTCCTTCTCGACGGCGATGGCGAGCTTCATCTCGCGCAGCTTGTCGCCCACGGTCTTCCCGCCACCGCTCAGCGTGATGGCTCCACCGTTCTGGCGGGCGGTGTCGATCAGGACGTTGTTGACGAACTGCTGCGTGATGGTCGACGCGCCACGGGAGGTGCCGTTCGAGACGTTGCTGGCGATCGCACCCAGGATGCCCTCGAGGTCGACGCCGCCGTGCTCGTAGTACCGGTAGTCCTCGATCGCGACCAGCGCGTCCTGCATGGTCGGCGAGACCTGGTCGAGCGTGACCGGCTGGCGGTTCTCCTCGTACAGGGTCGCGATCAGGGACCCGTCGGAGGCCACGATCTTCGTCGGCTGGGCGAGCGCCTCGCGCTCGAGCTCGGCCGGCAGTTCCTCGAAGAACTGGATGGACGCGGAAGCCCCCGTTCCTGCGGCAGCGGCCACGGGCACCAGGAGGCCCGCGGCGAGCACACCGGCGAGCGCACTGATCCCGAGGAATGCAATGATCTTGCCGAGGGTGGTTGCCGTGTCGAACAGGGGTGATTTGCGCGCAGCCATTATTCCAGTTTACAAGCACGCGCTAGGCTTTCCTCATGAAGAAATGGGAGTACTCTACGATTCCGCTCATCATCCACGCAACGAAGCAGATCCTCGACCAGTGGGGCGATGACGGATGGGAGCTCGTGCAGGTGGTTCCCGGACCCGACGGAAACGGTCTCGTGGCGTACCTCAAGAGGGAGAAGAGCTAGCAGTGTCCGCTGGAAATACCGCGGTTTCGGCGGTGGAGGCGCGCCTGGCGGACCTCGGGATCGCCCTTCCCGACGTGGTCCCGCCCGTGGCCACCTACGTCCCCGCCGTCGTCACGGGCAGCCATGTGTACACCTCCGGTCAGCTGCCCTTTATTGGGGGCAAACTCACAGCTTCGGGCAAGGTCGGTGCTGCTGACGGCGTCGACGCGGAGACCGCGGCCTCCCTCGCCGCCACCTGCGCGGTCAACGCCCTGGCCGCCATCAAGAGCCAGATCGGCGACCTGGACCGCATCACGCGGATCGTCAAGGTCGTGGGATTCGTGGCGTCCGATCCGTCCTTCACCGGCCAGTCCGGCGTCATCAACGGCGCCTCGGAGCTGCTCGGAGCAGTCCTCGGAGACGCAGGCGTCCACGCCCGGTCCGCCGTCGGCGTGGCCGTCCTCCCTCTCGACTCGCCCGTCGAGGTCGAGGTCATCGCGGAGTTCGTCTAGGCCGTGGACCGTCTCAGCACCCGGCTCTTCCCCGTCCATCCGGACCAGCGCACCGCGGCGGAGAGCTGGATCGAGCACGGGGAGCGCACGCCCCTGAAGGCCCGGCCGGCGTCGTCGGTGGTCCTCCTGCGCGACAGCGCGATCGGTACGGAGACCTACCTCTCCTATCGTCGCGGGCAGTCGCCCCTGGGCGTCATCGGGTTCCCGGGCGGGAGCATCGAGGAGTCCGACGACGACGACCTCCCGTGGTTCGGCCCTCCACCCTCGATGTGGGCGAAGACCCTCGGCGTCGACGACCACCGGATGGCCCGCCGGCACGTGCTGTGCGCCATCCGTGAACTGTTCGAGGAGACCGGGGTGCTGCTCGCCGGACCCGATGCCTCGTCGCTGGTGGAGGGTACGCAGGCCAAGGAGTGGATGAAGGCGCGCGAGGCGATCAACGAGGGTGAGTGCCGCTTCTCGGAGATCCTCACCCGACGGGGACTGGGCGTGCGCACCGACCTCATCAAGCCGCTCTCGCACTGGCTGACTCCGGACTTCGCGCACCGTCGCTTCGACACCCACTACTTCGCGGCGGCCCAGCCGGTGAACCAGGAGCCGAGCATCCTCGCGAGCAAAGGCGTCTGGGGCCAGTGGCGCTGGGCCGCGCAGGAGGTCGCGGACCGCGACACCACGAGGCTCGGCGACGAGGTGGGCCAGCCCAACACGGTGAACCGCACGCTCAGTGAACTAGCGGTGCCCGCGGTGGAGATCATCCTCGAGAAGATCGGTTCCTCCCGCGGCTGCATCGCCTACTTGTCGCACAAGCGCCCGGTGAAGATCTACCACCCGCAGCTCGCCGAACACGACGGCGACCTCATGCTGCAGGTCGAGTGCCCGAAGCTCAGCGAGGGCGGGTCCGTCCAGCGCGGGCGCTGACCGCCCGTCCGATGTACGACGAAGGCACCTGCCCGTGGGCAGGTGCCTTCGTCGTGCGGAGCCTTTTCCGTGCGGAGAGGGGATCAGCGGCTGCGCTGGCGCAGGCGCTGGATGTCCAGGATGACGACGGCGCGCGCCTCGAGGCGGAGCCAACCGCGCTGGACGAACTCCGCCAGGGCCTTGTTGACGGTCTCGCGCGACGCCCCGACGAGCTGTGCCAGTTCCTCCTGCGTGAGTTCGTGCGCGACGAGGATGCCGTCGGTCGCCGGGCGGCCGAAGCGGTCCGCGAGGTCGAGCAGGGCCTTGGCCACACGACCGGGGACGTCGGAGAACACGAGGTCCGCGAGCGATTCGTTGGTGCGGCGGAGGCGGCGCGCAAGGGCCTGCAGGAGCTGGGCCGAGACCTCGGGACGGGTCTCGAGCAGCGTACGGAGGTTCTCGTTCTTCAGGCCGGCGAGGCGCGTCTCAGAGACGGCCGTGGCCGTCGCGGTGCGCGGGCTCGGATCGAAGAGGGCCATCTCGCCGAACAGCTCGCCCGGACCGAGGATCGCGAGGAGGTTCTCCCGGCCGTCCTGGGCGGTGCGGCCGAGCTTGATCTTGCCGGAGACGATGAAGTACAGCTGGTCGCCCTGGTCGCCCTCGCGGAACACCGACGAACCGCGGGGGAGGTCCACCTCGATCAGCTCGTCCGTGAGTGCGGCGAAGACGTCGTCCCCCAGCGAAGCGAAGAGGGGCGCCCTGCGCAGTACCTCGATATCCATTGATTCTCCTGATGCGTCTCTTGTACGTCGTCCATGCGGCGGTCCGCGCTGTCCTCCGCCCTCCATCTTGCCGTACCGAAGCGGATGTGACGACTGATACACGCTCCGGTGACCCGTATTCCGGCTGGAGCACCCCCGTTCCCACGGTCCTCCCATGCTGCGCCGCTAGAATCGCTCGGAGCGTCGTGAGGAACGTAGCCCTCCGTCCACCATAGCCAGGGGAGAATATACGTGCCGGACTTCAGCCTCGCCGGGTTCACCCTCCTCGACGTCGTCCTGGTGCTGGTCCTCCTCGGTTACCTGGTGACGGGGCTCCGGAACGGGTTCCTCGTCACGCTCGGCGGCATCGCCGGATTCGTCGCAGGCGCGGTGGCCGCCTTCTTCGCAGTGCCCCTCGTCAGCGCCTGGGTGCCGGACAACCCCTGGCGCCTGATCGCGGTCATCGCCACCGTGATCGTCCTCATCATCGTGGGCCAGGCCGTCGGCTCCGCGCTCGGCGCCTCGATCCGCCGCTGGTCCGACTTCCCGCCGCTGCGGATCGTCGACCGCCTCCTCGGGGGCGTCGTGAACGTGGTCGTCGCCGCACTGGTCCTGTCGATGCTGGCCTTCAGCGTCGGGACGCTCGGCGTCCCGTTCCTGTCCCAGCAGCTGGCGTCCTCCCAGGTGATCCGCGGCATCGACACGGCGACGCCGGGGCCGGTGCGCTCGTGGCTGGCGCAGCTGCGGACCATCGCGGTCGACGACGGGATCCCCACCATCCTGGAGAGCGTCGGGCCCGTGACCCCGGCGGATGTGCCCGATGCGTCCGTCGATACTCCCGAGCTCGCTGCAGCGGCCGATTCGGTGGTCCGGATCACCGGTACGGCCTTCCAGTGCGGCCAGAACCAGACCGGATCGGGTTTCGTCGTCGCGCCCGACCGGGTGGTCACGAACGCGCATGTCGTCGCCGGGGTGGACGAGCCCGTCGTCGAGGTCCCGGGCGCGGGAGCGCTGCCCGGTCGGGTGGTGCAGCTCGACACGGCCCGCGACATCGCCGTGATCGCCGTCGACGGCCTCGACGCCGCCGCGCTGCCGCTCGGCGACGACCTGGCCAACGGGACGACGGCGGCCTTCGCGGGCTACCCGGCGGGTGGCCCGTACCGGATCCAGCCCGCGAGCATCCAGGGACTCACCCCCGTCCTGGTGAACGACATCTACGGCGCGAATCCCCGGCCCCTGCAGGTGTACAGCCTCGCCGCGAACGTCCAGCAGGGGAACTCGGGAGGTCCGCTGCTCGACCTGCAGGGCCGGGTCACCGGCGTGGTCTTCGCGAAGTCCACCGCCGACGCGCCCGTCGGCTATGCGCTCTCGCTCGCGGAACTGCGTCCCATCGTCGAGAGCGCCGAGGGACTGCAGGACGCCGTCTCCGCAGGACAGTGCACGAGGGCCGACCAGGCCCGCTGATACGCTGACAGCCACACGTCGCTCTTCGACCAGGGGGAACCGGTATGGCCAGCGAACGGGGTGCCCGCACCGGGCCGGCGCGCACGAAGACCCCACCGGTGTTCATGTACCACTCCATCAGCCCGTCGGACCAGCCGGATCCGTACCGGCTGCGGGTGCACCCGGACCGGCTGGACCGGCACCTGCGGTTGCTGCGGCGGTCGGGCCTGCGGGGAGTGTCCCTGTCGGAGCTGCTGAGGGCGGCGGACCGGGGGGAGGCGCGCGGCCTCGTCGGGCTCACCTTCGACGACGGCTACACCGACTACCTGGAGCACGCCCTCCCGATCCTCCAGCGGCACGGGATGACCAGCACCCTCTATGCGGTGGCCGGTCGCCTCGGTGGCGGCAACGAGTGGGACGACGGCCCGCGGCTCGGCCTGATGGATGCCGACCGGCTGCGCACCGTCGCCGCCGCCGGCCAGGAGGTCGGCAGCCACACCATGACCCACCCCCACCTGCCCGGGGCCGATGCGGAGTCCCTGGCCGCGGAGATCGGCGGCAGCAGGACGGTCCTGCAGGACATCCTGCAGGCCGACGTCGTGAGTTTCTGCTATCCCTACGGCGAGTTCGACGACGCCGCCGCGGATGCCGTCCGTGCCGCCGGCTACGACCACGGCTGCGTGATCGGCGACTACGACCCGGGTGACCGGTTCACCCTGCCGCGCTGCTACGTCAGCCCTCGTGACACGGGCGCGCATCTGGTGGCACGCATGGCGCGGCACGCGGTGCGCCTGCGCCTGCGCTGACGACGTCCCTCCGGGCTACAGCCACTCGATGGACTGCCCGTGCGGTCCGGTGCGCGCGATCGTGACGCCGTTGTGCTGCAGCACGAACCGTCCGTCCTCCTCACCGGGCGCCTTCTCCATCGCGTCGGGCACACCGGCGAGTGTGCCGTAGCCCTCGTGCGACAGCCAGTGCACCGGACGCTCCCGGTCCGCGGTGAGCCGTATCATCGTGTCCCGGAAGCGGTCCCGCCCCTCCCGGTCGAGGTAGGCGAGCACGGCGCTGTGGAACACGACGACGACGGCGTCCGCCGGTGCACGGGCGACGAGCGGCAGGACCTGCTCGTTCAGGTCGCCGCGGATGAGCAGCGGCGGTTCCGCCCGGACGACGCCGAGGGCCGCGCGGAGGCGTTCGGCACGGAAGCGGTGCTCCGGCCAGACGAGTGCCTCGAGCCAGCGGACGTCGTCGTCGTCCCCCGCATCGAGCGGATTCAGGTCGATCCCCGCCCGCCAGACGACCTCGGGCAGCGACGACGGCACGGGCACGGGGCCCGCCACCGTGCAGTCCAGCGGCGGTACCGGGGACCCGCCGGGCGGCTGCAGGGAGGGCCCGGGGGAGTAGGAGTAGGCGTAGCGGTCGGGGTACAGGCAGGCTCCGGCGGAGGCGCCGACCTCGACCAGAGCGAGCGGCCTGCCCTCGTCGGCGCTGATCGCCGCCAGGGACGGCAGCAGGACAGCGCACCTGCCGGCCTCGTTGGTCTGGGTGGCACGCGTCTCCATCACGGAGCGGATGGCGTCCCAGGAATCGAGCACGAAGGACCGGAAGGCGGCGTAGTCCCCGAGCGGGACGCCGACGAATCGCGCTGCTCCGAGGAACAGGACGGGCTGGCGGCGTGCCGGAGGGAGCGTGTCCAGCAGGGCGAGGAGTTCGCCGTCGCCGCTGACGCCCATGCACCACGCGTCGTACAGCGGCGAGTAGCCCCGCGTCTCGACCTCCGCGAAGCTGCGATAACGCACGGATGTTGCAGTATCTGTTCCAGCCATCGGTCCTCCGGTTTCAGGCACGTTTCGCGCGGGTATCGCCGGCCCGGTCCGTCGCACGCGATGCCAAATCGTAACCACCGATGCTCCCGAAATGCCGCCGGCGGCCCCGCCGGAAGTTAGGCTCGTCACACGGATCAGCGCGTTCGCCGCTGTGGTCCCCATGGATACCGGTCACATCCGGTAGGAATCACTCGTTCACCAGGGAGCAACACATGTCCAACCGAGGCACATCCGTGCGCGGCGCAGGTTTCGCGAGGAAACGCGCTGCGCTCACCGCAGGATTCTCCATCGCCGCACTCCTCCTGACCGGCTGCGTCCAGAGCCAGCGCGAGGAGAACACCGGCACCGAGGGCGAGGCCGCCGTCGACTCCACCTTCGTCTTCGCCGCGTCCTCCGATCCCAAGTCGCTCGATCCCGCCTTCGCCAGCGATGGCGAGTCCTTCCGCGTCAGCCGCCAGATCTTCGAGGGCCTGGTCGGCGTCGAGCCGGGCACCGCCGACCCCGCTCCGCTGCTCGCCGAATCCTGGGAGACGGCCGAGGACGGCCTGTCCACGGTGTTCCAGCTCAAGGAAGGCGTCACCTTCCACGACGGCACGCCCTTCAACGCGGAAGCCGTGTGCTTCAACTTCGACCGCTGGTACAACTGGACCGGCATCCAGCAGGCCGAGACGACGTCGTACTACTACGGTTCCCTGTTCCGCGGGTTCGCGGACAGCCCCGAGAACGCCGTCTACGAGTCCTGCGAGGCCAACGGGGACAATGAAGTCACCGTCAACCTGGCCAAGCCGTTCGCCGGATTCATCGCCGCGCTGTCGCTGCCGGCCTTCGCCATGCAGAGCCCGACCGCTCTCGAGGAGTTCACCGCCGACGAGATCGGCGGCACCGCGGAGGCTCCCTCGCTGAGCGAGTACGCCCTCGGCCACCCCGTGGGAACCGGGCCGTTCAAGTTCGACTCCTGGGACGTCGGACAGCAGCTCGAACTCTCGATCTTCGACGACTACTGGGGCGAGAAGGGCCAGATCACCAAGACGATCTTCCGCATCATCGACGACCCCCAGGCACGCCGCCAGGCACTCGAGGCCGGTGACATCGACGGCTACGACCTCGTGGCTCCCGCCGACACGCAGTCGCTCAAGGACGCCGGCTACAACATCACGCCGCGCGATCCGTTCACCATCCTCTACCTGGGCATGAACCAGGCCGTCCCCGAGCTGAAGGATCCGAAGGTCCGCGAGGCCATCGCCCACGCGATCGACAAGGATGCCCTCGTCTCGCAGACGCTGCCCGAGGGAACGAAGGTCGCCACCCAGTTCATCCCCGAGGTCGTCGACGGCTACAACGAGGACGTCACGACGTACGACTACGATCCCGAGCGTGCGAAGGAACTCCTGGCCGAGGCCGGCTTCCCCGACGGCTTCGACGTCACCTTCAACTACCCGACGAATGTCTCCCGCCCGTACATGCCCACGCCCGAGCAGGTCTTCACCAACCTGCAGGCACAGCTGAGCGAGGTCGGCATCACGGTCAACCCGGCGCCCGCCGCCTGGTCGCCCGACTACCTGAATCAGGTCCAGGGCACCCCGGACCACGGCCTGCACCTGCTGGGGTGGACCGGCGACTACAACGACACCGACAACTTCATCGGCGTCTTCTTCGGCCAGGAGAAGCTGGAATTCGGCTTCGACAACCCCGAGCTGTTCGCGGCCCTCGACGAAGCCCGTGGCACCAGCGACCGCGACCAGCAGACGGAGATGTACAAGGAGATCAACGAGCAGATCGCCGAGTTCAACCCGGCCATCCCGCTCGCCCACCCCGCTCCCTCGCTGGCCTTCGCGCCCCGCGTCACCTCCTACCCGGCGAGCCCCGTCAATGACGAGGTCTTCACCGACATCGAGCTGAGCGAGTAGCAGCAGTACCCGTGTGGAGCCGGTCCCGGTGTCGGGGCCGGCTCCACACTGCTGTACTACCCCTGTCCGGCTGAAGCCGGTCCACCCGGAAGGATCCTGAGTGTTACGCGTCATCGGTAAGCGGCTAGCCCTGCTCGTACCCACCCTGTTCGGACTGTCCATCCTCCTGTTCCTGTGGGTACGCAGCCTCCCCGGCGGTCCGGCCACCGCCCTGCTCGGCGAGAAGGCGACGCCCGAGGCCATCGCCCGCGTCAACGAGCTGTACGGCTTCGACCGCCCCCTGCTCACCCAGTACCTCACTTACATGGGCAGGCTGCTCCGGGGCGACTTCGGCGTCTCCATCAACACCGGGCGCCCGGTGCTCGAGGAGTTCGCCACCCGCTTCCCCGCGACGCTCGAACTCACCGTCATCGCACTCATCTTCGCGATCGGCGTCGGTGTCCCGCTCGGCTACCTGGCCGCGCGGTACTACGGCCGGTTCCTCGACCACAGCTCCGTGGTCCTGAGCCTCATCGGCATCACCGTGCCCGTCTTCTTCCTGGCCTTCATCCTCAAGTACCTGTTCGCCATCCAGTGGTCCCTGCTGCCGCCCGACGGCCGGCAGGACCCGCGCATCGACGCGACGCACTACACACAGTTCTACGTGCTCGACGGACTGCTCACGGGCGAGTACGACGCCGCGTGGGACGCGTTCCTGCACCTCATCCTGCCGGGGCTGGCCCTCGGGACCATCCCGCTGGCGATCATCGTTCGCATCACGCGCGCCTCGGTCCTCGAGGTGCAGAACGCGGACTACGTCCGCACGGCCCGCGCCAAGGGCCTGATGGAACGCACCATCCGCGGCAGCTTCATCCTGCGGAACGCCATGCTCCCCGTCGTGACGACCATCGGCCTGCAGTTGGGCCTGCTCATCTCGGGGGCGGTCCTGACGGAGACGGTCTTCGCCTTCAACGGCATCGGCCGGTTCCTGCGCGACGCGATCTTCGGCCTGGACTACCCCGTGCTTCAGGGCTTCATCATCTTCATCGCGATCCTGTACGCACTGATCAACCTGATCGTCGACCTGTCCTACTCCGTCATCGACCCGAGGGTGCGTGTGCAATGAGTACCATCCTGCCTCCCGCCGCCGGCGGTTCAGCGGCCCCGAACGATCCCGCCATCGACACCGGCCGGGGCACCGGCCTGTGGAAGGACGCCTTCCTCCGCCTGCGCAGGAACCCGCAGGCGATCGTCGGTGCCGTCATCATCGGCCTCTTCCTGCTCGTGGCCGTCCTCGCGCCCATCCTGGCGCCGTACGGCGGCGACGAGCTGCCGGGTCGCACCTCCATCACGCCCACCACCATCCCCGGTCCCGGTGAGATCGACGGCTTCCCGCTGGGCCTCGACCGGTTCGGCGGGGACGTGCTCAGCAAGCTCATCTGGGGCGCCCAGGCGTCACTGCTGATCGGTGTCGTCTCGACGGCGCTCGGCCTGGCGGGCGGCATGCTGCTCGGCGTCCTGGCCGGCGGGCTCGGTGGCTGGGTGGACAACGTCATCATGCGCTTCGTGGACATCCTGCTGTCCGTCCCCAACCTGCTGCTCGCCGTCAGCATCGCCGCGGTGCTCGGCCAGAGTTCCTACGCCATCATGATCGCGATCGGCGTCTCGCAGATCCCGATCTTCGCGAGGCTTCTGCGGTCCTCCATGCTGTCGCAGCGGGGCGCGGACTACATCCTGGCGGCCCAGACCCTCGGGCTCAGCCGCCGGACCATCACCATGAGCCACCTCCTGCCGAACAGCATGGGACCGGTGATCGTGCAGGCGACGCTCACGCTCGCGACGGCCGTGATCGACGCGGCGGCGCTGTCGTTCCTGGGCCTCGGTGGCGGCCTGCCCCAGGCCGCCGAGTGGGGGCGCATGCTCACCTACGCCCAGGCGGAACTCGCGGTAGCTCCGCAGCTCGCCTTCCTGCCCGGTGCATGCATCGCCATCACGGCACTGGGCTTCACCCTTCTGGGGGAATCGCTGCGCGAGGCCCTCGATCCGAAGACCCGGAGGAAGTAGCGACCGCTTCCCGGTGCAGCAGCGGCCACCACCCCTCGGGGCGGTGGCCGCTGCCGGTTCCGGGGCAGGCGGGCCAAAGGCCCTCCTAGCGGGCGTGCCGGTCCAGTCGGTGCGGGTCGATGAGCAGGTCGGGGTCCCACCCACCTGCGGCCGCCGCGGCCCGGTAGGTGGCCCGCAGGAACCGCAGCAGCGTGGCATCCGGGTCCTCGCTGGTGCGCACGGCCTCGTAGGGCAGCAGGAACTGGCGGAACTCGGTGCTGTAGTAGGCGCCGTCGACGTCGATGACGGCATCGCGGTACCCCTCGGGCTCGGGGTAGGCATAGGAGTAGAAGGCGCCCTCCTCGCCGCCGCCGGGCCAGAACCCGCAGCTGGAGAGCTCGTGCGAGTAGCCCTCCTGCATGACCCAGTCGGCGCAGTTCGGCGCACCGCCCGGATGGATGGGGGCAGGACGTCCGGTGAAGCGCGTGCAGGCAAGGTCCATGGCACCCCAGAAGAAGTGCACGGGGCTCACCTTGCCGAGGAACTCGGCGCGGAAGCGCGTGAGGACCCGTTCCGCCTGGATGAGCTGCCGCCAGAACGCGTTCACCGCCGCTGCGTCGTAGGACGCGTGGTGGTGGTCCTCGGCGAAGGGTACGGCGGGA
>NZ_CP024915.1:2677868-2689399 GCF_002953615.1 Arthrobacter agilis
TGGACCTGAGCGAGGAGAAGCTCGCCGTGGCAAGGGACTTCGGCGCCACCCACACACTGACGCCGTCCGCGGAGCTCGCTGAGGAGATCCAGGGCCTGACCGGGGGAGGCGCGGCCTATGCCTTCGAGGCGATCGGGCGGGTCCAGACCATCGAGTCCCTTCCCTCCCTCATCGCGCCCGGCGGCAAGGCCGTCATCGTGGGTCTGCCGCCCGAGGACAGCCCGGTCTCCATCGACGCGTTGCTGCTCGCCGAGAGCGGCAAGTCGCTCATCGGCTCCAACTACGGGTCCACCGTGCCGGGTCGGGACTTCCCGCGGCTCGCGGAGCTGTACCTCGCCGGTCGATTGCCCGTCGACCGGCTTATCTCGCACCGGATCGGCCTCGAGGAGGTCAATGAGGCCTTCAACGCGATGCGCAGGGGGGAGCGAGCCCGTAGCGTGATCGTGTTCTAGTCATTTGATGGCGACGACGACGGCGATGGCGACGGCGATGGCGATGGCGATGGCGATGGCGATGGCGACGGCGGCGACGACGATCGCGATGGCGGGGGTCTGAGCCTTCAGCGGGCACAGTCGTCAGCGGGCCGGAGCCGTCGGCGGGCACCGTCGTCAGCGGTAACGGAGTGCGGCGATGCCGCCGAGTCAGGGGGAACATGGGGCGGCCACGCCAGGCGATCCTGTCGCCGGAGAAGATCTATCGGGCGGCTCTCGAGCTGGTCGACGAGTTCGGAGACTTCACGCTGCCGGGACTCGCGAAGCGGCTCTCCGTCAGTCCGTCGTCGATCTACCACCACGTGCAGGGACGGCCGGAGATCATCAACGGGATCCGGTCCGTCATCGGAGCCGACGCCCTGGCTGCCGGGGACTTCTTCACGGCCGGCCCCGCGTGGCAGGACCGGGCCGCGGCATGGGCCCGCAGTTACCGCAGCGCGCTGGGCCAGCACGCGAAGTGCATCCCGCTGCTCGTGGGTGAGGCGGTGACGGACCGGGCGACGCTCGAGATCTACGAGCACCTCGCCGCACTGTTCGTCGAGCAGGGCTTCGCGGCCGACGACGTGGTGGTGGCGGTGACCGTGCTCGACAGTTTCATGCTGGGCTCTGCCCTCGACGTGGCGGCGCCCGAGTCGGCCTGGCTCGCGGATGCCGAGGCCCAGCCCGCGCTCCACGGAGCGTTTGCGCGGGCATCCCTGGCAGGACCGCGCGCCGACATCAGCTTCGAGGTGGGGGTGACGGCGATCGTCGCGTACCTGCAGACGCTGGCCCGGAACTGAGGGCGACGGCGATGCTCGCGCCGTTCGCCGGCAGCTCGGAGATCCTGCGCAGCTGACAAGAACTTCTAGCGGCTCAGTGCAGCCTGGAACGTCGTAGCGTCCGCCTACCCTCTGGGTATGACGACGATCTCGAAGGGGTCCAGCCGGACGACGCCGTGTCCTCGATGCGGCCACGAGGCCTGGCCGATCGCCTACGGCATGGTCCCGCCATCCGTGCAGGAGGAGAACCCGCGCGTGGTGTACGCGGGCTGCGTGATGAGCGAGGAATGGCGTCCCGATCCCGCTACCGGTGAGCCCCGGTACGGGACGCCCGAGTGGGAGTGCCAGAAGTCCGGGTGCCGTCACCGCTGGTGGTGAGGGAGCCTGCGACGTAGATCGAGCGACGCCGGATCAGCGACGTAGATCGGGCAACCCCGGATCGAATGATTCGGATCAGCGACCCGGATCGCGTCACGCCGGATTAGCGATGCAGATCGAGCGACGCGGGTCGCGTTACGCCGGATCGCGTCACGCCGGATCAGCGACGCGGGTCGCGTTACGCCCGGTCAGAGACGCGGGTCGCGTTACGGCGTGCCGTCCTCGCCGGCCCAGGCCCGGGCGTAGAACTCGGGGGACAGGGCGTCCAGCAGTTCACCGTAGGCGCCGGACTCCATCGCCTGCGCCGAGGTCTCCGGGACGGACGGCGCGAAGGCGGACACGCCCAGCCCGGCCTCGCGGCCCTGCAGTGTCAGGCCGGCCGCCTCGAGGATCGTGGGGTACAGGTTCAGCTGGTCCACGCGGGGGCGCAACGTGATGTCGCCGTCCGCGCCCGGTATCCAGATCCGGTTGAAGATGGTGCGGTTGCTGTGGTTGTCGAGCTGCTCGTGGAAAGCGTCGCCTGCACTCATGTGCTTGAGGTGGTCGCCCATGATCACCACGGCGGTGTCGTCGAGGTAGCCCTTCTCCTCCATGTAGTCCACGAAGCCGGCCATGAGGGTCATCGAGCAGGAGAACACGGAGGTGACCTCGCTGTCCGTGTCCACGTCGCAGTAGTCGTAGACGTGCACCGGCTCGTGGGTGTCCAGCGTCAGCAGGGAGAGGTTGAAGGGCTGACCGGTCCGCTCCGCGTCCGCGTGCAGTTGATCGATCTCGTCCTTCGCGTGCTCCAGGAGTCGTTCGTCGCTCAGTCCCCAGTCGCTGCGGAAGTTCTTCACCGGTTCACCCGCGGCCCGCCAGTCGGCAAGGCCCTTCACCTCGGAGTAGCCGTGGCTGCCCAGGAACGTGTCCTTCGCGGCGAACGAGGAGTTGGCGCCGCCCAGGAAGACGTTGGTGTAGCCGTGGTCGCCAAGGACATCGCCGAGGCAGGTGATGCCGCCCAGGTAGGTGTCGACGTCGTCGCCGTCTGTCGAGGAGGAGCTGCTGTCTCCTGCGGTGCCCAGGCCCTTCAACGGGACTCCGCACTGCGTCGAGGTGATGCCCGCCATGGTCCAGCCCCCGCCCCGATACTGCTGGAGGTCGTCCACGCTCTGCCAACCGTCGGACGCCCTGGTTGCATCCTTGAGGGAAGCGAAGGCGTCCTTCTCGAAGAGCTGGTCATCTGCGAGGGTGGCTTCACCGGATTCGAGGTAGATCAGCACCAGGTTGCGCTTGTCCTCGTCGCCGGTGACGGTCGGTTCCACGTAGTAGTCGCCGAGGTCGTACTCGGAGTTCGCAGCTGCGATGTAGTCCTTCACCCCGACCGAGCTGGCGAAGGCCGTGGTGCCTCCGACGACGACGGCTGCCACCAGGGCGGTGGAGAGGGAGCGCATGACCCACCGGCGGCGAGGACGCACGATGTCGCCCAGATTGCGGTGCTTGCGGCGACGGCGGGACTGCCAGAGGGCGATCCCGAGCGTGAGCAGCAGGGGTACGACGCCGATGCCGAAGACACCGATCCAGACGAGGCCGCCACCGCCGTCGGTCTCCACGGAGACGAGGTTCAGGAGCATCTGCCCCACCGAGATCTCGCCCCAGTAGTAACGGATACCTGCGGCGGCGATGAGCAGCGCGAGCCCAGCCCAGATCAGGACGTAGACCAGGACGCGTCCAAGGACGACACCGACCCGTCGGGTCACGTGCAGAATCCGGCCGAGCATGGCAACACCTCGCGTTCGGGATGCCCGCGTGGTCGCCGCACACCCTTGACATTCGCCCCGTTCTCGGGCGGAAAGATTTTAGTACCGTCAGGCTACCTGTTCAACCTGAGTTCACCCCTACTTCACCCGCTGCATCGTGCGGCATGCGACCATTCCGGTGGTCGATCCGGTGCCGGAACCTTCTCAGCAGTGAGCGCTCCTACCGGCCGCTCGTGGGACCAGGAGGGCTGCGGGTTCTCGTGGTCGGCCCCAGCGCCATCGATGACTGCTCCGCCAAGCCCGAGGAGCGGGCGGCCCTTGCGTAGCCCTACTGGCCGATGTCCTCACCGGCCCAGGCTCTCTCGTAGAACAGTGGGGACAGTGAGTCGAGCAGTTCACCATAGGCGACCGACTCCATCGTCTGCGCCGACCCCTCCGGGACGGATGGCGCGAAGGCGGACACCCCCACCCCCGCCTCGCCATCCTGCAGCGTCAGGCCGGCCGCCTCCAGGATTGTGGGGTACATGTTCATCTGGTCCACGCGGGAGCGCAACGTGGTGGTGCTGTAGTCATCGCCCGGTATCCAGAACCGATTGAAGATGGTGCGGTCGGCATCGTCCAGCTGCTCGTGGAACGGGTCATCCGCGCCCATGCGCTTGAGGTGGTCGCCCATGATCACCACAGCGGTGTCGTCCAGATAACCCTTCTCTGCCAGGTAGTCCACGAATCCGGCCACCAGGGTCATGGAGCAGGAGTACACGGAGGTGACCTCGTCCTCCGTGTCCACATCGCAGTAGTCGAAGAGGTGTGCGGGCTCGTGGGTGTCCAGCGTCAGCAGCGTGAGATTGAAGGGTCGGCCGGTCTTCTGCGCCTCGGCATGCAGCTCGTCGACCTCGTCCCGGGCGTAGGCCAGAAGGCGTTGGTCACTCAGTCCCCAGTCGCTGCGGAAGTTCTCCTCCGGCTCACCGGCGGCACGCCAGTCGAAAAGGCCCTTCTGCTCCGAGTAGCCGTGGGTGCGCAAAAAGGTGTCCTTTGCGCCGAAGGCGGCATTCGCGCCGCCCAGGAAGACGTTGGTGTACCCGTGCTCGTCCAGGACATCGCCCAGGCACGTCACCCCGCCCAGATAGGTATCCGCATCGCCACCGAGAGCATTGGTCTGAGGGCCTCCGCCAGGGGAGGCCATGCCCTTCAACGGGATGCCGCACTGCGTCGCGGTGAGGCCGCCCATGGTCCAGCCTCCGCTCTTGTACTGCTGGAGATCCTCCACGCTCTGCCAACCGTCGACCGCCTTGGTGGCCTCCTTCAAGGCAGCGAAAGCGTCCTTCTCGAAGAGCTGGTCGTCTGCGAGGGTGGCTTCACCGGATTCGAGGTAGATCAGCACCAGGTTGCGTTTGTTCGCGTCGCCGGTGACGGTCGGCTCCACGTAGTAGTCGCCGAGGTCGTACTGGGAGTTGGCCGCCGCGATGTAGTCCCTCATACCGACGGTGGTGTCGAAGGCCGTGGTGCCGCCCAGGACCACCGCGGCCACCAATGTCGTTGAGATGGTACGCGATTTCCACTGCGAGCGACGAGGGTGCTTGCGGCGTTGGACGTACTGCCAGAGAGCGATCCCGACGGTGATGAGCAGGGGAGCGACGCCGATTCCCAGGATGGCGACCCAGACGATGGCTCCGCCCCCGCCGTCGGTCTCCACGGAGACCAGGTTCATGAGCATCTGGCTCACGGTGATCTTGCCCCAGTAGTAGCGGATGCCGGCGGCGGCGATGAGCAGCGCGAGCCCTGCCCAGATCAGGACGTAGACCAGGGTGCGTCCCGCGACGACGCCGACCCGTCGAGCGACCTGCAGTGCTTCGTCAGCCAAGGCAACACCTCGCGTTCGCAGATGCCCGCGTAGTCGCCGTAGACCCTTGACATCCGGCCCGTCCTCGGGCAGAAGAATTTTAATACCGTCAGGCTACCTGTTCAACCAGAGTTCACTCGTTGTTCACGATTGGTACCCTGCTGCACGTCGTGAGCTGTACCCTGCTGCGCTCCGCCAGCGGTGCCCCGCGAACCCTCAAGCAGAGTTGCTACAGGCAGTAGATTGCGCGGCTTCGGCGTCGAGTAGTTGCTCGTGGACCGCCTCCTCCACCTGCCAGTACCTGTTTCTTCGCGGAGTCCGACCCGGATCGACGTACGTCGGCGGAGTGAACCAGGGGATGCCGTGCTTCGATTCGACCGTCCACTTCCCTTCGTGCACCACGTGATGATGACGTGAGCACAGGAGGACTCCCTGGCTGATACTCGTCGTTCCTCCTGTGGCCCAGGGCGCAATGTGGTGGGCTTCGCACCAGGTTGCCGGGATCGAGCAGTCGGGGAAGGCGCAACCCTTGTCCCTCGCAACGAGGCCGCGGCGCAGATGTGGAGGGAAGAGCCGCTGTGCCCGACCGATGTCGAGGATCTGGCCCTTGCCGCCGAGGACCAGCGGGATGATGTCGGCATCACAGGCCAGCTTCCGGATGCTTCGTGCGCTGATCTGCTGCCCGAACACAGCGTGACCGGCCCGCTCCATCTCGCCCACGAGGTCCGAGTAGCTGATGGTCACCATGACCTGGGGTCGGTGTCCGCCTGATGCGGACAGCCCGTCCGTCGACAGGGCGATCCTGCACGCAGACACCAATCCGTCGAGGAGACTTTGCGGGCGCGTCGGCCGGTCGTCGTCGCCCGCATCACGCGAACCTGAGTCGTCCCCTCCTGTGGAGCCTCCGCCGGCGTCGCTCCAGCCTGGGTTCCTCCCGCCGGCGCCGCCCCCGCCGGTATCGCCCCATCCACTCTCACCGGCAACCCGGACGGTTCTGATCCCACCTGCCGGGTCTCCGATGGCCTCACGGGCGCTGGACTTTCCCCTCGGATTCGTCGCAGTGTTCATGGCGGTCACCAGATGCTCGAACTGCTCGTCAGTCGCGCCGATCTCCAGAAAATGCAAGCCGTTCCGTCTGCCCTTGAGGAAGACACCCTGTCGTGCCCGCAGCACCTTCTCCGTAGGCTCCTGCCCGTCCTGGTCGAGTACACCTTGCCAGCGTCGCGCCAGAACGCGCAGGAGGTCCTCGTCCGATTCCATCGCCTGCAGCGTGAGGTGGCGCTCCATCGACTCGAGTTGCCGTGGAGTTGCGACGGTACGTACCCGCTGAACCGCGTCATGGACGATCGAGACCGCGCGTCCACTGACCTCGCCCGCGTTCGCTGCGGTGCCGAGGATGGGCATCGGAGCGGGAGTGGAGCAGCCGCTCGCAGCGACGCCGGGCAGGACGCCTGCCGCAAGTCTCAACCGGCGGTTCGCCTCGAATCGGCTGATCCCGAGTCGGGCTCGCAGGAAGTCGGCACAGGTCCTGAATTCGGGATGTCGGGTCTTCTTGTCCCGCTGATCGGCATCTGCTGAAGGAGTGCCGGCGATGTCCCCGCAGCCTTCGCCGTCGACCTTCGACAGGCTGAGCTCCGCCCGCGCGATGAGCGATCCGGAAGCGTCCTGCTCGCCGGTGCCCACAACGTCGTGGTCCTGAGCGGCTCGAGCGGCAATGATTTGCAGATAATCGACGATCTTCGAGATCTCCTCGATGGTGACGAGCGCTTCCACGACGTCACTCTTGGGGAGGAGGAGGTGGTGCTCTGCCAGGTCCTGACCGAAAGCGAGCAGCTCGGACCGAATGAACTCCAGTGGAGTATCGGGATGTTCGAGCGGTGCAACGGCCATGACTCATTTTATCGAACGTACGTACTAATCCCGCTTCCTCCGACCCATTGTGGAGGAGAAGTCAGGCACCTCTCCTCCACAGCCTTCGAGGACGCCCGTCGTCGGCCGCTGGTGCCGCAGCACCGAGGAGGTGGCGGGCAACGCCACAGCAACGCCGAGGTGGCGGGCGGCACCACAGCAACGTCGAGGTCGCGTCGAGTGCCGCAGCAACGCCGAGGTGGCGGGCAGCGCCACAGCAACTTCGAGGCGGGCAACGCCACCGCAACGCCGAGGTCGCGCTCAAGAACGCAGCCACGCCGAGGCCGCGGGCATCGACACCCCAGCCGGGATGAACGGCTCAGTCGAGGTTCAGTCCTTCACGCCTCGGGGCGAGCCCGCCGGCGGAAGGGGTCACCCCTGCGCGCAGCAGGTTCGCGCAGACGGTCAGGCCGGGACGCTGAGTCCCTGCAGCCAGGCCTGCCACGCCGGCTCCTCGCGCTGCACGTAGTCCGCCGCGTCGGCCGAGAACAGATATGCCCGTACGCCCACGGTCGCTGTACTCTCGCCCTCGCCGTGAGCGAAGACGCTGAGCATCCCGGGGACCGGTGCTGTGATCCGGATCAGTACCTGTCGCTCACCGACACGCTCCACCGTGCCGGTAATGCCACGGACCTCGACCGCTGCGCCCTTATCGCCCAGGCCGAGCGCGCCGTGCAGGGTGGCCCAGAGCGTCTGCGCGTCTCCGGGGTGGGAGGCGGAGGCCTCGAGCTGAGTGACCTCCTGACCGGGGAAGTGCGTCAGGTACAGGCGCAGGTTGTCGAAGAACGGCATCCAGCTGGTGCCCATGTCATCCCAGAACTCCGACTCCCAGGCATCCCCGGTCCCGAAGCCACTGCTGGTGACGTGCACGATGCAGGTGCCGCCCGAGCGCGCCTCGACGAGGAATTCCGACGTCAGCGGGCTGAGCGCCTCCGGGTCCTTGCCCATGAGGGCGGCCCAGTCCTCCTCGTACTCGATGCGGCGCGGCGGGTCCCAGCGGGTGACCTGACCGTCCGAGCCCATCTCGGGACCCATGGCGAAATGAAGGGAACCGCCTTCGCGCTCCTCCATCTCGGTCGGCAGGAACCAGGCGCTCATGCCCTTGGCGGTGGCGATGGCCTGCCAGACCTGCTCCGGGGTCCCTGGGACCTCGACACTGAATTCCAGGCGGTACGGGACGTTCGGGGTCGTGCTCATGACTTCTTCTCCTCGGGAAGGGGGTGGGCGGCGACGACGAGCCGGTGGGGGAGCCCGTCGTCGTGGTGGTAGCGGGCGGCCAGGTCGAGCACCGCGGCGGTCAGATCGTCCGCGAAGGCAGCCCTGTCAGCGGCGGATCGGAAACCGATCTGCGTGTCGATGGTCAGCGTCGGCAGGCGCTGACCGGACGCGCCTGCCCGGCGCGCCAGGGCGCCGACCTCGCGCATCAGCCGGCCGGCCAGCGCGACAAGGTAACCCGCCGACAGATGATCATCGTTGGCGTCCGGATCGGCCGCGGACCCGCTGACCGCCGCAGGTGACACGACGTAGGACGCAGCCGACGCCTGCAGCACCCGCTCGGTGATGCCCCCGTGCCGGCGCTCCTCGAACAGTTCCACGAGGCCGTGCGTCTCGAGCGTCCTGAGGTGGTAGTTGATCTTCTGGCGTGCGATACCGACCCGGGCGGCGAGCCCGGCGGCGGAGGCTGGAACGGCAAGCTCGCCGAGCAGCCTGGCTCGGACCGGATCCAGCACAGCGGCGGCTGCCTCAGCGCTTTCGATGACTTCGACGTCGTACATGCCATCATCGTGCGCTCGACAAGAAAAGTTGTCAATGGGTGTATTCAGCGAGGCGGAAGACAGAAGGTGCCGGAAAGCGGCTTCGGGACCAGTCAAGGAACAGGCGGAACCCCGATGACCGGCACCGCACCCGAGGAGAGCACAAGGAGGCCTATGTGCTCAGTCCGTATCGACCCGATCGGGTGAGATGAAGAAAGGAACTGGCCACCGAGGAACGATGTCGGGGGTCGCAGGGAGCGCGGCGTGGACGGCGGGAACCACTGTCATCAGGAACTGCTGCGCGACAGATCGTCGGCGAGGCGGAGCAGATCGGCTCCCAGCCGGCGGGCGCGATCGGCGACCACGTCCGGAGTGTCACCAGCCGACGACGGCGAGAGGCCGCCTGTCATGGCCGGCGCCGGAGGCTCATTCTGGATGTCGATGTCGAACACCACATGATCGGGGTGGTGCCAGGTCGAGAAGACCTCCACGGGCCGGCCGTCCTGGTCGAAGCTCGTTCCTTCCAGGAGGAGGACGGGCGACGACGCCTCCAGCTTCAGCAGTCGCAGCAGGTCTCCGTCGCCCGGTACCGCCCGGATCTGCCGCTTGCCGGACGTGATCCGCACGCCGAACTTCTCACCGAGTACCGCATGGAGCGAGGCGTCCAGCAGCGACTCGGCGTCCAATGTGGAAAAGACAGGTGCCGGCAGCCACGTATGGATGACGGCGATGGGCACACCGTCGGCCGTGCGCAGCCGCTCGAGCGCGAGAACCTGCGGAGTACCGAGGACCGCCGTCGACGCATCGGCGTCCTGCACGGTCAGCGAGAGCACCTCGGTGCCGACCGTCGCTCCGGTACTGCCGAGCTGCGCCGAGAGTCCGGATGTGCGGTGCACCAGCCGGTGGTGCTCGCGGCGAGGAGCAACGGTGCTGCCGCGCCCGCGGCCCCGCTCGATCAACCCTTCATCGGTGAGCGCTCCGAGGGCCTGTCGCACCACGGACCGGGACACCCCGTACCGCACCTGCAGCTGTGCCTCACTGGGCAGCGACGTCCCCGGCGGTAGCGAGTGGTTCAGGATCTGCGCGCGCAGATGCCCACGGAGCTGCAGGTGCAGTGGCTCGCTGCTCCCCGCCTCCAGCGGACGTTCCTGTGGATCGTCTGGTCCGGTCATGAGCGGCTCCGGTTCACGATGGTGGTCAAAAACCTACGCGTCAGCACCGTCGGAGGACGACGAGGCGTCGTCGTCGTGCTCCTCGAGGATCTTGCCGTCGTGGACCCGCTTGAGCTCGATCCCCTCGAGGTAGCTGGGGACGGGTGGGTCGAGGTCTTCGTCGCTCGTCATGATTCCGATCCTAGGCGTCGGGAGAGGGCAAGCCGCGACGACGTCGGCAGCATGCCCCCTCCCGGTCATCAGAATGGGGGAACCTCTAGTTCTTCTGCGCGGTCCGCCAGACGACGTCCCACCCCGGCGCCAGGGCAGCAGCCCGCCGAAGAGACAGCACCAGGCTCGCCTCGCGGGCGATGCCCTGGCCGGCGATGTCGAACGCCGTTCCGTGGTCCACCGAGACGCGGACGACGGGCAGGCCGACGGTGATGTTCACGCCGTCGTCGCCGTAGACCGCCTTGAAGGGTGCGTGGCCCTGGTCGTGGTAGCAGGCGATGACCATGTTCCACTTGCCCTTGACCGCGGCGGGGATGAGCGCGTCCGCAGGGATGGGCCCGTGCACGTTGATGCCCTTCTCGCGGGCCGCGGCGACGGCGGGGGCGAGGACGTCGGCGTCCTCGTCGCCGAACAGGCGGTTCTCGCCCGCGTGCGGGTTGAGCCCGGCGAGCCCGATCGGCTCGTCAGGGTTGCCGAGCGCCTTTGTGAAGGCACTGACGAGCTCGATCACGTTGCCGGTGCGTTCCGGCGTGACGTCCTCGATGGCCTGCCGCAGGGAGACGTGGGTGGTGAGGTGGAAGAAGTAGAGGTCGCCCGCGGACAGGACGAGGCTGAAGTTCTCCACGCCGAACTCGTGCGCGAGCAGCTCCGTGTGGCCGGGCCACTTGTGCCCGCCGGCGTGCATCGCGGCCTTGTTGAGGGGCGCGGTGACAATGCCTTGGACCTTGCCCTCGCGGGCCAGGCGGCAGGCCTCGACGACGAAGCGGTAGGAGCCGTCGCCCGCGGCGGGGCTGAGCTCGCCGAGCTTGACGTCCGCCAGCGACGGACCGGTCTGCAGGAGTTCGATGATGCCTGGCTCGTTCGTCGCGTCCTCGATCGAGGACAGCACGCGGACCTTGTCCGGGTCGCCGCCCACGTTGGACACGCCCTGGCGCATGGCGGCCTCGTCGCCGATGACGACGGGCCTGCACTCCTGCCGGACGTCGTCGTGCCCGAGGAGGGACTTCGCGGTGATCTCCGGTCCGATGCCGGCGACGTCGCCGAGGGTGACGGCGAGGGTGGGGATGCTCATGAGGATGCCTCCGTGGAGTGGGCGAGGGTGGTGGTCAGTGTCCGGGTGAGTTCGGTGACGGTGTCGAGCAGGGCGGTGACCGGCCCGAAGCCGCCGGCCTTCGTGACAACAATCTTTCCAGCCGCGGTGCCGCCTTCGATGACGCCGACCGGGATGCCCTCCTGGATGGCGCCGCTGATGCGCAGCGCCTGGGCCCGCGTGGCGTCGAGGAC
>NZ_CP024915.1:2689636-2700834 GCF_002953615.1 Arthrobacter agilis
GAGTCGATCGTGCCCGTTCCCGCGAAGTGCCGCCCGCCGGTGAGGTCCCCCTCGGTCAGGGTGTCGATGATGCCGAGTGCGAACATCGTCCCGGCGGAGGGCCCTCCCACATTGTCGAGCTGGATCGTGACGTCGAAGGGGAAGTCGAAGGTCGAGGCGAGGAGGATGCCCAGCTGGAAGTCGCCCTCCGGCGATTCCTTCGGCGTCACGGAGAGATCGAGCGGCGCGCCGTCCCGGAGGATGGACAGGGCGACCGGCGCCCCTCCGGCCTCGCGCAGGGCCGAGCGCAGCGTCCCGATGTTCCCGATCGCCTCGCCGTCGATGGCCCGCAGGACATCACCCTCGCGCAGGAGCCCCTCCGACGCGGAGCCGGTGGCGAGTCCGGCGACCGACAGCTCTTCCGTGAAGTCGATGCCCTCGTGGGACAGTGCGGCGGCGATCGCGGATTCCTGGGAGGAGGTCATGGCGACGGCGTTCTGCTCCTCCACCTGGGAGGACGTGGTCCCCTCCGGGTACACGAGCTGTTCGGGCACCACGGTCTCATGGGGATCGGCCCAGGCCCGGAAGGTCTGGAGGACGTTCACCGGTCCGTTCGGCCCTCCGCTGACGAACACGGTGGTGAGGTCGAGTTCGCCCTCGGGCGGATAGCTCTCGGTGCCCTCCACCTGGATGAGCGGCTGTCCGTCGACCTCGCCGATCGTATTGAAGGTCGGCCCGGGCGACTCGATGACATAGGGCGAGGGCAGCAGGACCGCGGCCGTGCACAGGACGACGGCCAGCCCCCCCGAGACCGCCATCGCACGGAAACGGGGGTCCCTCGGCCTCGTGGGCTCCTCCGGGCTGAACGTTTCGACGTGGACGGGCTGCGTCACGGTGCTTCTTCCTGTAGGGCGCGTTGCGCGGGCAGCGCGGTGGGGCGATCCGCACGACACCGGCACACCTAGAGTAGACGTTCCCGCCGACACGCTCCCTGGGCGTTCCCTCCACGTCGACCGCGCGTCGCCGCGTCCGCGTACGCTCCCAGGGCCGCTCGCCCCTGCTGCTTTGCCCTCAGCGAACGGTGCACGGCGCAAGGGACACCGGCAGGGCACGGCCGGTAGCGTGTCTTCCACAACCGGCAGGAGTGGCACCGCCCTCCCGCCCGGACCCGCCAAGCTACTCCCAGGACCGGTGGTATCAGTGACCAACCCATCCAACCCCTCGAACGGCGACGACGACACGCCCCAGGACCCGCTGTCCGAGATGCTGTCGAAGATGTTCGGAGGCGGGGCCGGCGGCATCGATCCCCAGGAGATCGCGAAGGCCGCGGGGCTGCCCTCCGATCCGGCGGCGATGGCCATGATGATGCAGCAGGTCCAGGCCATGTTCTCCACGACGAGCGACGGGCCGGTCAACTGGCAGATGGCCCACGAACAGGCGCGTCGCGTCGCCGCGGCCGACAACGACCCCTCGGTCACCGCGCTCCAGCGACGGAGTGTGGACGAGGCCCTGAAGCTCGCGGAACTGTGGCTCGACCCGGTGACCGATTTCCCGAGCACCGGACAGCTCGGTCGTGCCTGGTCCCGCGCGGAGTGGGTCGAGGCCACCATGGCCACCTGGCGCCGCCTCACGGAGCCGGTCGCGACGAGCATCGCCAAGGCACTGTCCGACGTCATCTCCGAGCAGCTCCCGGACGAGATGAAGTCGATGATGGGCATGATGGGCGGCCCCGCCTCCATGCTGCAGAACGTCGGCGGTGCGATGTTCGGCATGCAGCTCGGACAGGCGGTCGGCGCCCTGTCCAAGGACGTCGTCGGATCGACGGACATCGGAGTTCCGCTCGCCGAAGGGCGCATGGCCCTGCTGCCCGCGAACGTGGCGGCGTTCGGCGAGGGCCTCGACATCCCCGAGCAGGAGGTGCAGCTCTTCCTCGCGGTCCGCGAGGCCGCCCATGTCCGCCTCTTCACGCACAGCCCCTGGCTCACGGGGCACCTCCTCGGCAGCATCGAGCGCTACGCCCGGGGCATCCACATCGACATGGGGAAGATCGAGGAAGCCGCCAGGGACATCGATCCGACCAATCCGGAGAGCCTTCAGGGCGCCCTCTCGCAGGGTGTCTTCATGCCCGAACGGACGCCCGAACAGGACACCGCGCTCATCCGCCTCGAGACGACTCTGGCCCTCGTCGAGGGCTGGGTCGACGAGACGACCGCAGCTGCCGCCGCCAATCTCCCCTCCGCCGGTGCGCTGCGCGAGATGCTGCGCCGCCGCCGGGCGACCGGCGGACCGGCCGAGCACGCGTTCGCATCGCTCGTCGGCCTCGAGCTGAGGCCGCGGAGGCTGCGCGACGCCGCAGCCCTCTGGTCGCACCTGACCGAGGAGCGCGGCATCGACGGGCGCGACGCCCTCTGGCAGCACCCCGATCTGCTGCCCACGGCCGAGGACCTCGACGACCCGGCGGGATTCTCCGGGCGCCGCAAGCTCATCGAGTCCTCCGACGCCGATGTCGACGCCGCCCTGCAGCGTCTGCTGGCGGGCGGGTTCGAGCCGCAGGACGACGCCTCCGACGGGGACTCCGGGGAAGCAGCACCCGGGACCGCGGATGACGAGGACGGAAGCGGCACGGACGGATCGGCGGCGGACGGCGACGGACCGCGCTGAGCGCGCGGACTGCACTGCCACCGACTAGAAGGCGTCCTGCCCGGTCGGAGGAAGACCGCGCTGTGCGGCGAAGGCGGCCCCGTCGAGGAACGCCTTCGCCGTCTCGGTGCGTGGATAGCTGGTGAGCAGCTCCCAGAACACGGCATTGTGCGAGGGCTCGACGAGGTGCGCCATCTCGTGGAGGATGACGTAGTCGACGACCCAGTCGGGCATGCCCTGCAGCTTGTGCGACAGGCGGATGGACCGGTGCGCGGGGGTGGCGGACGCCCAGCGGGAATTCTGGTTGGTCACCCAGCCGATCGTCGCCGGTACTCCCCTGCCACCGAGGTATTGCGCCGCGAGGTGCCTGGCCCTCCGGAGCAGCGCAGTCGGGTCGTCCTCGAGGGCGGGGGCCGCGAGGTACTTCGCCGACATCCGCTCGACCATCCGTTCGACCCAGTGGTGCTCCTGGCTCGCCGAGAAGTGTCCCGGGATGGAGACGCGGATCACCCCGTCCCTGATATCGGCACTGACGGTGCGCTTCCGGCGTGCGGATCGCCGCACCTCGACCGGCAGACGCGACCCGTCCGGCCGCGCCGGGGCGTCAGGCGTTGTCACTGATGATCTCGAGGACGGCCTCGCCGTACCGCTCGAGCTTTGCCGAGCCGACACCGGCCAGCCCCCCGAGTTCGTCGAGGGTCTCCGGCCGGGCCTCGGCGATGGCGACGAGGGTCGCGTCCGTGAAGACGACGAAGGCGGGCACGTCCTTGTCGCGGGCCTCCACGAGCCGCCATGCGCGCAGCGCTTCGAAGGTCTGTTCCTCGTAGGTGGCCGGGCAGTCGTTGCAGCGTCCTATCTTCCGCTCCGAGCCGGTGAGGAGCGGCCGCTTGCACACGCGGCAGACGGCCGGCCCGGCGGCCTTGCGGGTGGCCTTCGCCCGCGGCTGCCGGAAGGATGCCTGTCCCGTGCCGGCCGGACGCAGCGCATCGAGGAACCGTGAGGGCTTCCTGCTGGCGCGACCGCCCGGGGAGCGTGACGTGGACCAGGACATCGAGAGGTGGATACGCGCGCGGGTGATCCCCACGTACAGCAGCCGGCGCTCCTCGTCGATGGCCTCCTGCGTGTCGGCGAACGAGATGGGCATGAGTCCCTCGCTCAGCCCGACGAGGAAGACGGCGTCCCACTCCAGCCCCTTCGCGGAGTGCAGCGACGCCAGGGTGACGCCCTGCACCGTCGGGGCATGCTGGGCCGTTGCCCTCTCCTCGAGCTCGGCGACGAACATCTGCAGGGTGAACGCCTCCGGCCCCCGCACGCGGTTGAGCTCGTCGGCCAGGCCCACCAGGGCAGCCAGCGACTCCCACTTCTCCCGAACCGCCCCCGAGTTCTGGGGTGCCACGGACGTGTAGCCGAGCGAGGCGAGGACGTCCCGTACCTGCTGGGGGACGTCGTCGTCGCCCTGCGTGCGTGCCGCAGCGCGCAACTGGAGGAGCGCGTCGCGGACCTCGCGGCGCTGGAAGAACCTCTCGCCGCCGCGCAGCTGGTACCCGATGCCGGCACTCGCCAGTGCCTGCTCGTACGCCTCCGACTGCCCGTTCGTCCGATAGAGGATGGCGATCTCGCTCGCCTTCACGCCCTGGTCGAGCAGCACGCCGATGCGCCGCGCGCACTCGGCCGCTTCGGCCTCGTCGTCGCTGCACTCGGTGAAGACGGGCTCCGGCCCCGGCTGTCGCTGGGCGACCAGCTCGAGCGGAGCGGACCAGGTGGTGCCGGTCGCGCGGCGGTCCACCTCGCCGCTCCGTGCGGCCAGCAGGGTGTTCGCCGCGCGGACCACCTGGGGTGTGGACCTGTAGTCGCGGACCAGCCTGACCACCTGCGCACCCTCGTAGCGTTTGGTGAAGTCGAGCAGGTGGCGCGATGTCGCACCCGTGAACGAGTAGATGGTCTGGCTGGCGTCACCGACGACACACAGCTCGCGCCGTTCCCCGAGCCACAGGTCCAGCATGCGCTGCTGCAGCGGGGAGACGTCCTGGTACTCGTCGACCACGAAGTGGCGGTACTGGGCCCGCACGGTGGCGGCGACCTTCTCGTCCTCCTCGAGGATCGCGACGGTCGTCAGCAGGACGTCCTCGAAGTCGATCAGGTTCCGGTCGATCTTCAGGTCCTCGTACGCCGAGAAGATCCGCGACACCGTGGTGAGGTCCATCCCCGCCGGCTCCGCCCGGCCCGCTGCGGCCGCTGCGTAGGCATCCGGGGTCAGCATCGAGACCTTGGCCCATTCGATCTCCGCCGCCACGTCACGGATCGCGGCGCGGTCCGTCGACAGGCGGAGCCGCCGCGCCGACTCCGCGATCAGCTGCGCCTTGTGGTCGACCAGGGCGGGCAGGGGTCCGCCGACGGCCTGAGGCCAGAAGTACTGCAACTGGCGGAGGGCTGCGGCATGGAAGGTGCGGGCCTGGACGCCACCCGCGCCGAGGTCCCGGAGCCGCGTGCGCATCTCCGCCGCGGCACGCGCTGTGAAGGTCACCGCGAGCACCTGCTGCGGCTTGTAGACACCGGTGTGCACACCGTAGGCGATCCTGTGGGTGATGGCCCGCGTCTTTCCCGTACCGGCCCCGGCCAGGACGCACAGAGGACCGGAGAGGGAGCTGGCCACCATGCGCTGTTCGTCGTCGAGCCCCTCGAGGATGCTCTCCTCGAGCAATAGTCCGGACACTAGGGACGCGCCTCCGACGGCTCCTCGTCGAGCGGTCCGCCGTACCAGCGTTCGATCAGGGCGCGGGCGATCGAGATGCCACCCGCGACCGCGATCGTGCCGTCGCGCACCTCGGCGAACAGCTCCTCGCGCGTGAACCACCGCACGGACCGCATCTCCGCCCGGTCCGGTACGGCGTCGGTCGTGACGGCGCGCGCCGTGAAACCGAGCATCAGGGACGCGGGGAAGGGCCAGGGCTGCGATCCGAGGTACTGCGGGGCTTCGACCTCGATGCCGGACTCCTCGCCGACCTCGCGGATCACCGCGGCCTCAAGCGACTCGCCGGGTTCCACGAATCCTGCGAGGGTCGAGTAGCGGTCCTCCGGCCACGCGACGGCGGATCCGAGCAGCAGGCGGTCGTCGTCGTCGATCACGGACACGATGATCGCGGCGTCGGTCCGGGGGTAGTGCTCGGAGTCGTCCGTGGGGCACCGGCGCACCCAGCCGCCGGCGCGCACCTCGGTCGGCGTGCCGCACCGCGGGCAATGCGTGTGGGTCGCATGCCAGTTCGCGATGGCGGCCGCCTCGACGAACAGGCCGGCATCGCGGGCATCGAGGGACGCGGCGATGTCCCGCAGACCGAGCCACTGCTCGGGCGGCGCCAGGGAGGTGTCCTCCTCGGCAAGGACCGCGAGGACCACGCTGCGCCCGGCATCCGGGGCGCCCTCGTTGATGCGCCCCAGGTAGACGAGCAGGTCGGGCCGCTCCACCTGTGCGGGCGCGACCAGCCGGAGCGCGCTCCCCTGCACCGGCGCCTTCCCCCGGACGAGGGCGAGCACCCTCGTCCCCGGCGAGGCCCACAGGGTGTCGAGAAGGTTCTCGGACGTCCTCGAGTCGCCGTCGCGGTCCGCATCGGCCCGCGAGAGCGGCAGCGATCCGAGGGGTGGCAGCACGAGTGTCCGGAGGGGATCGATCATGCTTCTACGGTACGTTCTCACTCTCCCAAAACACATTCTGCGCAGTGGGGGGTGGAGGAGTAGTGCGAGCGCGAAGACGAGTGGTGCATCTGACGACTCGCCGCGCCGGAACGGCTCCGGCTGCCGCGGGACGCCCTACGGTGGAGGGTGTGAAACGGACACCCATGGAACTTGCTGCCATCGCCAGCGCCGCGGTACCTGGCCTGGCTCCGACAGGGGTCGCCGGTGCTCCCGATGATGCTGCCGATTTCGACTCGGCGCTACTGGTCGACGACGCCGGGAAGCAGTGGCGGGTGCGTTCGCCGAAACATGCCGAAGCGAGCATGCGGCTCGAGACCGAACTGCAGGCGCTCCGCGCCTTCACCCCGGCCGTCAAGGCCGAACTCCCCTTCCTCATCCCGCACATGGCCGGCAGTGTCCGCCAGGGCGAGCTCAGCACCTTCGTGTACTCCCACCTCGCCGGAACCACCAGGACGCTGGAGGCACTCACCGCCGGTGGGACCACGATGGCACAGGAGGTGGGCCGGGCCATCGCCGCGATCCATGCCCTGCCGAAGGACATGGTGCAGCGCGCGGACCTGCCCAGCTACGAGGCCGACGAGTACCGCCAGCGCAAGCTGAACGAGCTCGATCAGGCCGCGACCACGGGCAAGATCCCGTCGATCCTGCTGCGCCGGTGGGAGCACGCACTGGAGGACGTCGCCCTGTGGCGATTCAGCCCGACGGTGGTGCACGGAGACCTGCACGAGGACCACCTCCTCGTCGCCGCCGGCCGCGTGTCGGCGGTCACGGGCTGGACGGACCTGTGCATCGGCGATCCCGCGGAGGACTTCGCCTGGCTGGCGGCCGCCGAGGACGCCCCCTTCGTCGACGCCGTCCATGCGGCCTATGCGCAGGCCAGGGCGACCGCCGTCGACCCCCACCTGTGGCGGCGGGCGGCGCTCGCCGCCGAGTTCGCACTCGCGCAGTGGCTCGTACGCGGCGTCGCCCTCGAGGATGCCGCGATGGTCCACGAGGCGGAGGAGATGCTGGCCACCCTCGAGGCGGACGTCGAGTCCATCGAGCGTGAGCAGCACGAAGCTGCCGAGCGGGCCCGGCACGCCCACGAGGTGCGCCTCGAATGGGGCAACGAGCACGGCACCGACGCGTACGACGACCAGCACGGGCACCGGGAGGATCGGGACGCCGTCCCCGGAGCCGAGGAGGTGGCCGGTGGCCACCGGGACGGCGTCGGGACCGGCGCCGGTGATCCCGTCCGCGAACCCCGCGACGGGGCGGTGCACGACGGCCCCGCCCAGGACCCGCGGTCGGGCTCCGGCACCGGCCACGCCCCACAGGACCGGACCGGCAGCCACGCCTACGACCCGCACGCATCCGCGGCGGACCGCGCGTCCGACCCCACCCGGATGCAGGCGTCGATCCCCTCCGGGCACCGCGACGGCTCCTCCGGTGACTCGTCCGGAGACCCGTCCGGAGACCCCTCGGGCGACCACTCAGGGGACCGGTCCGGGCACCGACCCGGCGAGGCGGATCCGGCTACGCCGTCCGGAGCGTCACCGGCCTACCTGCGCCTGACGGCCGGGCGGCAGCGGTCCGTCGGTACGTCGACGAAGGTCACCCTGCTCCGGAGCAGCGGACCGGTGGCCGGCTCCCCGGACGACGTGGCGACCTCGGCACTGCCGATCGTGTCCTTCGGCAGCTGACGCCAGGGCCTCGCCCTCGTCAGGGCGTCCCGCGGTGCAGCGCCCGCGAGGTGGCCGGTAGCACGGCCGGTCAGCCCTTCCATCCACCTCCGGGCCTCGGACGGACGGCGCGGCCCCTCCCCGGCCTGAGGGTCAGGAGCCGGCCGCCGTGTCCGCCGCTGCGATGATGGCTTCGAGCTCCGCTGCGTCCGCGAGGTCGTGCGGGCGCACGACGAGGTTGTCGGCGACGTAGAAGAAGGCCGCCCGGACCGTGTCGAGCGGCACCTCCTTCAGCCTCGACCAGGCCAGGCGGTACACGGCCAACTGCACGGCCTTGGCAGCGCGGCGGTCCGGGGAGGGCGGGCGGCCGGTCTTCCAGTCGATCAGGTCCCATCCGCCGTCGGAATCGCGGAAGACGGCATCAATCCGGCCGCGCACCACGATGCTGCCGATCTTCGTCTCGATGGGGGCCTCGATGGCGGCGGGTTCACGGAGGGCCCACTCGGACCTCTCGAAGATGGCGGCCATGTCCTTCAGGCCGAGTGTCTCGTCCACATAGGCGTCCGCCCCGCCCGGGTACTCCCCGAGGTCGAGCATGCCGCCGGACCCGTAGAACTCCTCGATCCAGGCATGGAACGCCGTCCCCTTGCGGGCCGCCGTACCGGGCCGGCGCGGGAGCGGGCGCCGCAGCTGCTGCATGACCGCCTCGGGATCTTCCCGGAGCTCCACGAGGGTGGATGCGGAGATGTGGGACGGCAGCGTGAGCGGCAACCGTTCGCGTTCGCGGGCCTGCCGCGCCAGTGCGAGGCGGACCTCCCGACCCCACCGCCCCCCATCGACGTCGACCTCCAGCGTGGGGGCTGCGGCCTGCTCCAGGACGGCCTGTGCGGCGCGTTCCATCGAGCCCCGCCGGGGCCCGAGCGGGTCGAAGGGCCAGCTCGCCCGTTCCGGCCGGGCATTGGCCGGGTTCGTGTCGCCCTGGTGCTCCCCCTGCAGCCAGTGCGGCAGGGTGTAACCCGCGGCACCGGCCTCCGCGAGGGTCACCAGATCGTTCAGGTAGGCCGAGGGAGCCGAGGGTTTGGACCGTCCGCCGCCCCAGGCCGAGGATGTGCAGACCAGGGCGTGCTTGGCCCGCGTGAACGCCACGTAGGCGAGCCGGCGTTCCTCCCGTTCCGCATGCGCCCTGGCTTCCTCCGTGAAGTCCTTCTCGCTGGCGAGCCACTCCTTCTGGTCCTGCTGCTCCCAGTCCCAGTGCGGCAGCTCGGCAGCGTCGCCGCGCAGCGGCCACGGGATCGAGGAGTCCCCGCTGCTCCAGCGCGAGTCCTTCCCGCTCGGGAAGGAACCCTCGTTGAGTCCCGGCACGAACACGACGTCCCACTCCAGCCCTTTCGAGGCATGGACCGTCAGCAGCTGCACCGCGTCCCTGCTCGCCTCGAGCTGCGCTACGGGCAGCCCGTCCTCCTCCTGGTCCGCCGCTTCGAGCCATGCGAGGAATGCCGGGAGGTCGACCCGCTCGGCGGTGGAGACGAATCCGGCGACGGCCTCCGTGAAAGCATCGAGGTTACGGCGTGCCTCGTGGATGCTCACCCCCGGCTTGGCGGCCACCTCGATGTCCAGGAGGATGGTGCGCTCCACCTCACCGATCATGCTGCCGAGGTCGTCACCCACGAAGCTGCGGAGGGCGCGCAGTTCTCGCCGGAGGGCATCGAGCCGCCGTCGCGCGGGATCACTCAGCGTCCGGCCGGAGGAGGACACCCACCCGGCCGGCGGGAGGTGGTCGACGGCCTCCACCAGGCTGCCGGCCTCGGCCAGGTCCGGTGCGACGACGGCGTCCCGGCTCTGGTCGTCGTCGAGTTCCTCCCCTGCGGCGTCGCCGCGCCTGAACATCGCTTCGCGGGTACGGGCGAGCTGCCTCGACCAGTCGCCCAGTGCCATGAGGTCTGCCGGTCCCAGCCGCCATCGTGCTCCCGCCAGGAGCCGCAGCATCGAGTCCGAGCGGTCGGGGTCGCCCAGTACCCTGAGGGTGGCCAGCAGGTCGACGATCTCGGGGGTCCGCAGCAGGCCGCCGAGGCCCACCACCTGGACCGGGACGCCCGCACGCTCCAGTTCCCGACGAATCGGCTCGAACTGTTTGCGTCCCCTGCACAGCACGGCCATCGTCGGGCGGAGGGGGTTCCCGGCGTCGTCGGTCTCGAAGCTCCGGCGGCGCTGGCGCAGGACCTCCTGCGTCACCGCCTCCGCCTCGCTCAGGGTGGACGGGGCCGCCGGGCCGGCAGGCGATCCCGCCTCCTCGGCGGCGTCGGCGCCCCCGACGGGGGCATCGGTGAGGAAACGCCCCAACGTCACCTCACCCAGGGGCGCCCCGGGGCGCGCGACGAGTCCGGGGACCTGCTGGACCGTGGTGTTGCGGAGCCATGGTGCGGGCACGTTCAGGGGCGCCGACACCGTGTTCGCCGCCTCGAGGATCGAGGTCGAGTTACGCCACGCGACCGACAGGTGGGCCACCTCCGACGGTGCCCGCCCTTCCCCGGTCACCCGCGGAAACGCAGTACGGAAGGTGGCCAGCTGTCCCGCCGACGCTCCCCTGAAGCCGTAGATCGACTGGTGGGGATCGCCCACGGCGGTGACGGAACGACCGTCCGCGAAGAGCCTCGAGAACAGCACCATCTGGGCGTGGGAGGTGTCCTGGAACTCGTCGAGCAGTACCACCCTGTACTTCTCGCGCTCCATCCTCCCGGCCTCCGGTATGTCCCGGGCGATCCGCGCTGCAAGGGAGACCAGGTCGCCGAAGTCGAGCTGGCGGCGCGCGAGCTTGGCGGCGGCGTAGCGCTCCGCGAGTTCCGTCACGGTGACGCGGGTGCGCAGCTTGTCGAGCAGCTCCTGCACCTTCTGCGTGGCGGCCCTGGTGGACCCGGCGACGTAAGGCTGGGCGACGACGTGATCGATGTGGCGACGGAGCTCGTCCCGGACGGTCCCGGGCGTGACGAGGTGCTCCGCGCACTCGCCGGCCATGTCGAGCACCGCCTTCACGAGCGTGCTCTTGGCGGCCGTGAAGTGTTCCCACTCGCCGTCGTACGCCTCCACGACGGAGTGGGCGAGCTGCCAGGACTGGGCCGTGCCGAGCATGACCGAATCCCGCTCGACCCCGATGCGCAGGCCGTAGTCCTGGACGATGCCGTTCGCGAAGGAGTGGTAGGTGGAGATGGCGGGATCGACCACCCTGGCCTC
>NZ_CP024915.1:2700934-2711867 GCF_002953615.1 Arthrobacter agilis
CTACGGCTTCCTCGGCCCGAACCTCGTCCTGCTCGGGATCTTCCTGTTCCTCCCCCTGGGCTGGGCCTTCCTGATCAGCTTCCAGGAATCCAGCGGTTTCGGCGCCAGCGGATGGGTGGGGCTCGCGAACTACCAACGCCTTGTCGCGGACCCCACGTTCTGGCAGTCCGCCCTGAACACCGCGGTCTTCACGCTTCTCACGGTGCCGCTCAGCCTCGCCCTCGGGCTGGGCCTCGCCGTCCTCATGAACTCCGTCCTTCCCGGGCGGAGGCTGTTCCGCACCCTCATCTACCTCCCCATGGTCATCTCGGGCGTGGCGACGGCCCTGATGGGCGTCCTGCTGTTCGACGAGGCCACCGGGATCGTCAACAAGCTCCTGCGCGAAGGCGGGCTCGCCGCCATCCCGTGGCAGTCGCAGGGGTCGGCCGCGTTCACGTCGATCATCCTCGTGACCCTGTGGATCCGAGTCGGCTTCAACATGGTCATCTACCTGGCCGCCCTGCAGGGCATCTCGCCCGAGCTCTACGAGGCCGCACGCCTCGAGGGGGCGGGCCCGTGGCAGCAGTTCCGCTACCTGACGGTGCCGCTCGTGGGACCGTCCACGTTCTTCCTGCTGATCATGGACGTCATCTACTCCTTCCAGGTCTTCGACACGATCTTCGTGATGACCGGCGGTGGCCCGGGGCGCTCGACGTCGGTGCTGGTCACCTATGCCTACGAGAACGGCTTCGTCACGCGCGACCAGAGTTACGCGGCGGCGATCGGCATCGTCATCTTCCTGCTCACCCTTCTCTTCACGGCGATCCAGTGGCGCGGCAACCGCTCCCGCGACACTGCCGGATAGCCCCGGACCACCAGGACAGGACCCCCCATGGCCCGACCACTCCCGCTCCAGGACGACGGCGCGCGCACCGCCGCAGCGAGGGCCGACGACGCTCCGGGCGGCTTCGTACCGCGTGTCAGGCATGTACCGCCGGCCCAGCGTGTGGCCGCAGCCGCCCGCCTGGTCACGGCGGTCGCCGTCGGGCTGGTGATGATGTTCCCGCTCTACTGGATGGTCACGCTCGCCTTCTCGCCGAACGCCGACGTCTTCAGCAGGGAGCTGCACATCTGGCCGTCCTCGTGGAGCCTCGACAACTTCCGCACGGTCTTCGGCAGCTTCCCCACGGCAACCTGGTTCGGGAACTCCGTGGTCATCACCGCGTTCGTCACGGTCCTCACCGTCACGGTGAACCTGCTCGCGGGCTACGCCTTCGCCAAGCTGGACTTCCGCGGCAAGGGCGCGATCTTCCTGCTCGTCCTGAGCACCATGATGATCCCGGTCCAGGTGCTGATGGTGGCGCAGTTCCGCCTCGTGACGCAGCTCGGCATCTACGGGACCTTCTGGGCCGTCATCCTCCCGTCGGCGGCGTCGGCGTTCGGTATCTTCCTGGCACGCCAGTTCATCATCGCCATCCCGGACGAGCTCATCGAAGCGGCGAAGGTCGACGGCGCCGGGACCCTCCGGATCTTCCTGCAGATCGTCCTGCCGCTCTGCAAGCCGCTCATCGCCGTCCTGGTCCTGCTCACCGTCATGTACCAGTGGAACGACTTCGCCTGGCCGCTGATCGCACTGAAGGACAGCGAGCTCTTCACGCTGCCCATCGGCCTCCTGTACCTGCGGGGCCAGTACGGGGCGGACTACGGCGCCATCATGGCGCTGGCGCTGGTCTCCATCACGCCGATCGTCATCATGTTCCTCGCGTTCCAGAAGTACTTCGTGCAGGGGCTGGCCCGGAGCGGCATCCGCTAGTCGTGCGGACGCCGCCTGCCTGGGCGCCGAGGTCCGCACGGGGTCACCAGCGGCGGAAGCCGCCCTCCGTACTCAGGACCTGGCCCACCATCCAGCGGCCCTCGTCCCCGAGCAGCCAGGCGATGAGCCGTGCCGGATCGTCGGGCTCACCGAAGCGCCCGGACGGGCAGTGCCGGAGGACCTGCTGCAGCACCTCGGCAGGCCGGTCCGCGGTGTCCTCGTCGAGGTACCCGGTGTTGACCGGGCCGGGGTTGACGGTGTTGAGCAGGATGCGCCGGTCGACGAGGTCGTCGGCGACCGACGCCGTCAGCCCGGCGAGCGCCGCCTTGGACGCGGCGTAGGCGATCTCGCCGGGCATCGGACCGGCGACCTGCCCGGACGTCAGCCAGATGACGCGGCCACCCTCCCTGCCGTCGTGCTGGTCCGCGAAGTACCTGGTGGCCAGGATCGTGGCGCGTGTGTTGACCTGCCAGTGCGCGTCGAGGTCCTCCCAGGAGATGTCGCCGAGCCGGCCGTCGCCCCCGCTCCTCGCATGGTTGCACACGAGCCCGTCGAGGTGTCCGAGCGCGTCCCGCGCCTCGGCGATGAGCCGTTCGCCGCCGTCGGGCCGGGAGAGGTCGATACTCGCGTGGGCGAGCCGCGCGTCGTCCTGCAGCAGGCCGCGGATCCCCGCGACGACGAGGTCGACGTCGTCCGCGCCCCACGGCTGCTCGGCGTCGTGCGGAGCGTAGGAATGCAGGAACAGGCTCGCGCCCATGCCCGCGAGGCGGGACGCGACGGCGTAGCCGATGCCCCTGCGTCGGCTCACCCCGGTGACGACGAAGGTACGACCGGACAGGGCACGGGTGGACTCCATGGCTCCCAGCCTAGGGGTGCGCCCGTTCGCTAGGCTGGGAGCATCATCCACCCCGATTCCGCCCCCAGGAGATCAATGCGCCGCATCCCCCGCTGCCCGGCACTGGTCGCCGGATGCTGCAGCGTGCTGCTCGGACTGGCCGCGTGCGGCCTGGGGCCGGTGCTGGGCGTCCTCGATCGGGACCAGACGGACCAGGACGTCCTCACCATCCGGACGGATCTCGACGGCATCGACCTCTCGACCACCCGCTTCCTCGCCGAACGCGACGGCGTCGAGTACTTCGCAGCCAGGCCGACGGCCGGCACCGGCAGCGACGACATAGCCTGCCTCCTCGTCGAGGAGGGCATCGGGGTCGGTCTGGAATGCGCGCCGCTCGTACCCGGGAGCGCAGGCGCCACGATCCGCGACAGCAGGGCCACCGTGGTGCTGCTGCCGGACGACATCGATCGGAATGCGCTGACCGACGAGGGCTTCGAATTGCTGCACCCCAACCTCGCACTCCGTGCGGCGGATGCCGGCTAGGCACCGACGGCGTCCGGCGCCCCGATGCGGAACAAAGAGTGGACACCGCCGTCCGCGTCCCGCCAGCATGGGAGGAACAGCACAGGACCTGCAGGAGGAATCATGGCAGTTGCAGAGGACGACGGCGGCGAACTGATCGTCGGTGACGTGACACGGACGGGGGGCCGGGCCCTGGCGGTCGGGCTGTCTCCCTCGCCCGACGACCAGGGCAGGCCGACCATCAGCGTGGGCTGGATGGAGCAGGGCGATCGCCTCCAGCTCACGGTCGACGAGGCAGTGGCCCTGCGGGACGAGCTGACGCGCATCATCCGGGACGCCGGCGGTACCGGCGCCTAGGGCAGGGCGGCCAGGGGCGCCCGCCACGTCCCGATCGGATCGTGCGGCCTACGCCTGGACCTGCGTCTCCCCCACGAGGATCCTGTGGTTCTGCTCACACTGGAAGACGGCGAGGGTCCCGTCGGGCACCGGCCCCTCCGCCGGCCATTGGTCCTCGCTCAGTTCGATCAGGGCCGATCCGCAGCTGGGGCATCGTGCTTCCATGGGGCGGGTCCTTTCCGTGCATCAGGTCCGCGACATGCCCACGCATCCGCGAAGACCCCAGTACACACCGCTTGCCTGTCCTGCGCCACCACCGGCCGTCGCGACTCCGCCGGATGGACACCGGCAACGCCAGGGCTCAACCGTTCCGCCGGAGGACGCGCCGGGCCCCGGCGCCGACCAGCCCCGCCGCAGCGAGGCAGACGAGGACGGCAGCCCAGGGGAACGGCGGCCTGCCGGCGACGTACCGCGTGGAGGGGTCCTCGCCGGAGCGCATCATCGGCAGCAGCTCGACGGCGTGGGCGGCCCGCGCCAGTGCCGAACTGATCCGGTGGAGCGCGGGGACGAGGCTCCCGGGAGCGCCGAGGAGCGCGTGGTCCACGGCATCACGTCCCCGGTCGAGGACGGACAGCGGCAGGGCGGCGACGACGTTGCCGGGCGGGCGCCGTGCCACCACGGGGTGGGCCCGCGTCGGCGCGATGCGCCGCACCACCTCCCACAGGACGCCGAGCACCTGCAGCTCCCGGCGGGAGACCCGGGCCTGCAGCCGGGGGAAGAGGGAGTCCTCCTCGTCACGGACGTCGTCGTCGAGCACCTCGGCGAGCCGCCCGAGGACATCCGCCCGTTCGGTGGAGCCGTCCGGGAGTCCTTCGAGCTTCTGCACCAGCTCGTTGACCTCCTGGTGCTCGCGCTCCACCTCCAGCGTGAGCTCGCCGCCGTCGGGCAGGACCCTGCGCATCACGGGCCACAGGACGGATTCCTCCGCGAACGCGTGGGGGAACACCAGGCGGTAGATGTGGAGCAGCACGTCGGCCTGGGTCTCGCCGGACGTCCCACGCAGCTGCTCGAGCAACGCGTTCAGCCTCACGTGGTCCCGCTTCTGGCGGACGAGCACGCTGAGCGGCCCACCGAGCTGTTCGGTGGTCTGGTCTGCAACCGAGGTGTACACGGAGTCTCCCTGGGGCCGGACGGAAGGCGGTGCCGGGATGGCACCCCTCCCATCTCTACCCGCCCGCCGCCGTCGGGAACAGGAGCGCGCTCCCCTGTCGCCGCCGATGTCCGGTGCCTATAATCGGGCGTGCTCCCCGGGGAGATTCCGGGCCCGTGGTCCGGCCCTCGCTGGTCGCACGGGTGCCGCTGCCCCTCCCCCGACGACGGCGGCCGGCCCGCCCGGGGCGGCCGTAACGAGCACCACGAAAGGACACCGCAGCCCCATGGACCTCGTGGAACAGGCAGAGGCCCTGTACGTCCTGCCGCTCGATCGATTCACGGAGGCCCGGAACACCGCGGCGAAGGAAGCAACCGGGGAGGGCGCCAGGGACCTCGCTGCGACCCTGCGGAAGCTACCCAAGCCGGCTGCGGCGGCCTGGCTCGTCAACGTCCTCGTCGATCGCCGGCGCAACGAGGTGGAGCAGGTGCTCGAGCTCGGTGCCTCGCTCAGGGAGGCGCAGGACAGCCTCGACCGTGCCCAACTGCACGCGTTGGGCCAGCAGCGACAGCGCCTCCTCACCGCCGTCGCGCGGCAGTCCCTCGATGCCGCCGCGGAGATCGGGCACACCATCGGCCCCGCAGCCCTGCCCGGCGTCGAGCAGACCCTGCGGGCCGCCCTCGCGGATCCTGCGGCGGCTGCGGCGGTACTCACCGGCCGGCTCGTCCGGACGCTCGAGGTCACCGGCTGGGATCCCGTAGACCTCGAGGGCGCGGTGGCCGGCCCCTTCACTCCACCCGCGGACGGGGAGACGACGGCACCGGACGACGCGACCGACACGGGCGCGGCGGGCCCGGGTCGCCGGACGCCGGAGCCGACCGCGGTCCCTGCACGCCGGCGGAAGGAAGCCGACGCGCGGTTCGCGGCCGCTCAGCACGCGCGGATGGAGGCCGAGGAGGCAGCGGCGGGGCTGCAGCAGAAATCCCGGCGGCTCGTCGTGCGGCGCGATGGGCTGACGGCCTCCATCGAGGATTTCGAGGAACGCCTCGACTCACTCCGCCGGGAGATCACCGACGTCGACGCCGAGGCGGCTGCCCTCGATCGGGAGGCGGCGTCCGCCGACCGCGCCCTCGCGCGGGCGACGAAGGCGGAAGAGGCCGCCGCGGCTCAGGTCCGCGCCCTGAGCCCCTGAACGGCTCCCTCGCCGGCCCGGGCAACGGCGTAGGCTAGAACCGAGATCAGGAGTATCCGCCAGGCCGAGGGAAGAGCTGTGACCGAGCAGGAAGTACTGAGCGACGTCAATGACGAGCTGTTCTCCCTCCTGACCGAGACGGCGGGTATCCAGGAGTTCCTCGACGAGTTCGCCGGAATGGCGGCGGAGCGGCTCTCCGGAGCGGTCCCCGTATCCTGTGCCATCACGCTCGTCCGGCGTCGGAAAGCCGGCACCCTGGCAGCGAGCGACGCCGTCGCACGGCAGGCCGACGAGTTCCAGAACCGTTTCCACGAGGGCCCCTGCCTCGAGGCGGCCATGACGGAACGGTCGGTGTACTGCCCGGACACCGTCCTCGATGCGCGCTGGCCCCTGTACCTCGAGCGGCTCGACACCCGTCGGGTCCGATCGATCCTGGGTGTCTCGTTCGCCCTGGAGGACAGCGGACGTGCGGCTCTCAATCTGTACGCCGCCCAGCCCGATGCCTTTCCATCGGCAGCCATCAAGGCCGCCGAAGCGCTGGCTGAGGCGGCGTCGTCGTCGCTGCGGTTCGCCGTGCGCGCCGCGTCGGCGGACGACGAAAACCACAATCTGGAAGCGGCGCTCGCCTCCCGGCAGACCATCAACACCGCGGTCGGGATCATCATGTTCCAGAACAAGTGCTCCCAGGCCGACGCCATGGCGATCCTGCAGCGGGCCGCCAGCAGCCGGAACATGAAGCTCCGGCTGGTCGCCGAGCGCGTCGTGAATTCCGCCACCCCACACCCCTGACCGGAGACGCACCGGTCGCGTCGGTGATCCCGGCGTTCAGTCGAAGTGCGTGCTGACCGGCGCATCGACGGTGCTCGTGAGGACATTCGAGGCGAGATCGCGGAGCTTCATGTTGCGCGAACTGGATGCCGCCCGCAGGATCTCGATCGCCTCCTCCTGGCCGCACCGGTTCTGCGCCATGATGATTCCCGCTGCCAGGTCGATCGTGGTGCGTGACTCCATGGCCGCGGCGAGGTGTTCCGCCCGTTCCGTGAGCCGCGCGAGGCGGAGAGCGAGGTGCAGGGGTGTCGACGCCTTCGCGGCGAAGTGTTCCGCCAGCTCCACCTTCTCCTCGGGGAACGCGCCCGGCTCGCGGGAATAGTAGGTGACAGCGACTCTCTCCGGCCCGTCCAGCGGGACGGGGACACCGAGGCTCGATCGGATGCCGCGCTGCAGGGCCGCGGAGGCGTAGAGCGGGAAGGTGCCGTCAGCGGCGAAGTCCGGCACACCGACGGTCCGGCCCGTGGCCGCCGCCATCATGCAGGGGCCGTCGTCGAACCGGTACTGGATGCCCGCGAGTCGGCGGGCCGTCGGGCAGCTGCTCGCTGTGGTGGCCTTGCTCCGGGGAGGCAGGAGGGTGACGCTGGTCAGGATTCCGGAGTGCTCGTCCGGGAGCAGGGCCGCTGCGGCAGCCACCAGCCCGTCGAGGAACTCGTCGAGGCCGGCGCTGACCACCAGCAGGTCCTGGAGCAGGCTCCGTGCATCCGATCCGGGTAGGAAGTTCAACGCCTCGCCCATGACATGTCCCCCTTGCACTGCAACACCCTTGAGGCGGGCGCGACGATCAGGAAGCTGCTGGCTGCTGAACAACTGCCAACAATGCTAGCGAGTGGAGCGGCGTGAGGACAGACGTCGAGGACGGGATCGACCCGACGACGAAGCACCGGGTATCGGGGCCGGGCAATTTGCCTCGCTTCCACCCGTTGACTATCTTTGACCTGTCCAGAAGTGGGCGCTGCGTATTGCCGGTGTGGCCGGCACCTGGACATCCCGAGGCTTATCTTGCACTCAGAGCCCAATCTCAACGAACTGGCCGTGGTCTTCGGCCGCGTCCGTGGCCTCCTCCTCACCGAAGAGACCGTGCAGCACGCCGTCGACCTGCTCGCCGAAGCTGCACGCGACCTCATTCCCGGCGCGGTCGGGGCCGGCGTGTCCCTGATCCATCGCGGGGAGCGCACGAGCACCGGCGCCACCGACACCCTGGTCCGCCGAGCCGACGAACTGCAGTACGAGTTCTCCGAGGGCCCCTGCCTCACCGCCTGGTCTAGGAGTGCGCCCGTCCGCGCGGACGACACCACCGCCGCCGACCAGCTCTGGCCGCGGTGGGCCCGAGCCGCCGCCGCCATGGGGGTGCGGTCCTGCCAGAGCGTGCCCCTGATCCAGGGCAGCACCACGATCGGGGCCATGAAGGTGTACTCCACCCGGGCCGGCGCCTTCGACGAGGCCACCGAGCGCGCGCTGACGCGTTTCGCCGTTCCCGCCGCGGCCCTCCTCAGCCACGTCCAGACGACGGAGACTCCGCACCAGATCCGGTCGGAACTGGCGACCGCCCTGCAGATGCGCGACCGCATCGGCATGGCGAAGGGCATCCTGATGGCCCAGCTCGGCATCGACGACCGCAGCGCGTTCCGTGAGCTGGTCTCCCGGGCGGAGCAGGCCAGGCGCTCCGTCGCGGACGTCGCGGTCGAGCTGACCGGCGGCACGGCGCGCACCCCCTGATCCTTGCGGCTCAGTTCCTCGTCGCGTCGCCGCGGCGCGCTTCCTCGGCGTGGCGTGAGCGCCCGATCTCCTGCTGGGCACGGCGGACGAAGGAGCGGAGGAACCGCTGCTTCTCCCCCGGGAAGGGATGGGGACGCTGGTCGAGGATGCAGAAGGTGCCGATGTTCCAGCCGCCGGGGCCCTGGAGCGGGTGGCCCGCGTAGAACCTCAGGTACGGTTCGTCGACGACGAGCGGGTGGTCGCTGAAGCGGCCGTCCGCATGGGTGTCGGTAACCACCAGCGGATACGCCGTCCGGATCGTCTCGTCGCAGAAGGCCTCCCTCCGCGGCAGGTGCCCACGGAGTGGCCCGATCGAGGCCTTCAGGTGCTGGTGGTACGCGCCGATTACGGACACGCTCGCGGAGCTGACGCCGAAGGCGTCCCGCGCCTCCTCCACCAGGGCGTCGAGCACGGGGACAGGACCGCTGTGCACCAGGCCTGTCGCGGCGAGGGACTTCAACCGCTCGCCCTCCGCCTCGTCGTCGGTGAGCAACCATGCTGCGGCGGCGCTGATCCCGGGACCGTCGGTGCCTCCGTCCACGACGGGCGGGAGCACGTAGGGTACGAGGCTGGGAAGCTGCCGGTCCCAGAGCATCTCGTTGATCGCGTGCGCGAGGATGTCACGCTCGAGGGCCGGCAGGCGTGCCCCGCCCTTGAGGAAGAGGTCGATCCGTGCCTCCCCGAGGTGGCCACCGTTGCCGCAGTAGTGGAGCCACACCTGGTCGAGGGGGAGGTTGCACAGCGACAGCGCGTCGAGCATCCTCTGTCGCTGGACCCGGTCCACTGCACGTCCTTCGGCTCGTCCACGTCCGCCGACGGAATGGTCAGCATGCTTATTGTTTTACGGTACCGGAGGTTCGCCGGAGGGGAAACCCTCCGGCTGGGCTCAGTCCCCCGCGGGGTCAGCGCAGACCCGCGGCCGGTCCCACGAGCGTCACGATGTTGCCCAGCAGTGCGGCGTTGAAGTCGACGCCCAGCTGGTTGGGGATGGTCACGAGCAGCGTGTCGGCGGCCTGGACGGCGGCGTCGGCGGCGAGTTGTTCCGCGATGACGTCCGGCGCTCCGATGTAGCTGCGGCCGAACCGCGACCTCGCGCCGTCGAGGATCCCCACCTGATCCGTCGACTCCCGCTGGGCGCGGATGCCGAAGTAGTACTCGTCCGCCTCGCTCACGATGGGCAGGATGCTGCGGCTCACCGAGACCCTCGGCCTCCAGGCATGTCCGGCGTCCGCCCATGCCTTGCGGAAGATGTCGATCTGCTCGGCCTGGAGTTCGTCGAACGGGACACCGGTGTCCTCGGTGAGGAGCGTGGAACTCATGAGGTTCATGCCCTGCTCCCCCGCCCACTGCGCGGTGGCCCGGGTACCGGAACCCCACCAGATGCGCTCCGGCAGCCCGGGCGAGAGGGGGTCGATCGGCAGCCTGCCCGGGCTGCCGGTCATGCGGGGATTGGCGTCGGCGACACCGTGCCCTGCGATCGCGCGCCGGAACAACGCGGCCTTGTCGCGCGCGAGGTCCGCGTCCGTGGTTCCCTCCGCCGGCACGTAGCCGAAGGTCCGTGAGCCGTCGAGCGCGGTCTCGGGAGACCCACGGCTGATGCCGAGCTGCAGTCGCCGGTTGCTGATGAGGTCGGTGACTGCAGCTTCCTCCGCCATGTACAGCGGGTTCTCGTAGCGCATGTCGATCACACCCGTGCCGAGCTCGATGGTCTTCGTCCGCGCGGCCATGGCTGCGAGCACGGGGAACGGCGCCGAGTACTGCGGCGCGAAGTGGTGGACACGCATGTACGCGCCGTCGACGCCGAGCTCCTCCGCCGCCACCGCCAGTTCGACGGCCTGCACCAGTGATTCCTGCGCGGTGGGCACCAGGGAGCCGCGCACGTCCTGGTAGTGGCCGAAGGACAGGAATCCGATCTTCTTCATATCCCGTGCAGCGTTTCGGGAGGGCTCGGCATTCCCGCCCGTCGGCGTCGGGCCCGTCCAGGCGCGGGCCCGCCTAGTCGAGCGGACCAGGCCGGGAGGTGGCGGGGGCGAGCCCGCGCACCAGGACGACGGCGGTCAGTGCGCCCGCCGCCATGATCGCTGCGAGGACCACGATCTGAAAACGTCCTGCCTCGAGCGGCGAGATCCCACCGAAGATCGCACCGACGAAGGCACCCGGGAGCGTGACCAGGCCCGTGGTCCTGGTCTGGTCGGTGGACGGGATGAGGGCCTCGTACACCGCGGTGCGGGCCAGCTCCAGGGTCGCCCTCCTCGGCGTCGCCCCGAGCGCGAGCCAGCCTTCCACCTCGTCCCATCGCTCGAGGGTCGATCGGTGGAGCCGCCGGCCGGCGAGCGTCGCGATGGACATCGTGTTGCCGATGACGATCCCGCCGAGGGCCAGGAGATAGCGCGGCTCCGCGAGGATCGCTCCCGTGGCGAACACGATGGCGAGGGTCACGGTGACGCCCAGGGCCATGCCGGAGGCCACGACGGCGAGGTGCGCGCGGGTGAACCCGATGCGGCGTGTGGCGGTTCCGGT
>NZ_CP024915.1:2712110-2722822 GCF_002953615.1 Arthrobacter agilis
GCGTACCCGGTCGGCTTCGGCGAGGGGGCCTACTTCACTCGCGGCCCGGGAAAGATCCCGGTACTCGAGGGCTGTGTCCACTTGGGTCGTGATGACGGCGAGCAGTCTCCGATCCGCAGCTGCCAGCGGCCGGCCATCGAGTTCGAGGACTGCACGTTCGCCCACGGGGACAGTCACGGCCTCGGCCTGCCCGGGCGATGGCGGCTGGGAGGTGGCCTCGCTCAGCAGGGTACCGTCGACACCCCGCAGTCGAACGGCGTCGAGCCCGAAGGCCTCCCGGGTCCGGGTGACCAGTGCCCGCAGCGTGTCCTGCCCGCGGAGCACCCCTCCCGCTATGGTCGCGAGTAGTTCGGATTCCGCGGCAGCGCGCGACGCCGCGCGGGTCCGACGCGCAGCCTGGTCGACGACGTAGCTGACCAGGACGGCGTTGACGATGTAGAGAATGAGCGCGGTGAAGTGCGCCGGCTCGCCGATGGTGAGGGTGCGGACCGGGTCGATGAAGAAGAAGTCGAGTGTCAGGCCGGACAGGACGGCGGCGAACAACGCGGGCCAGATCCCGCCGATCAGGGCGACGACGATCACGAGCAGCTGGTAGCTGAGGACGTCCCCGGTGATGGACTCCTCAGACCGGAAAATTGTCAGCAGCAGGGTCAGGAGCGGGCCGCCGACCAGAGCCACCAGGGCACCGAGCGCCCGACGCCGCCAGGACAGTGCCCCGCCGGGATGAGGCAGCGCGAACCTGCGGCCGGCCGCAGCATGAGTGACCATGTGCACGTCGATCTCGCCCGACTCCCGGATCACGGTGGCGCCGATCCCGGGACCGGTGAGAAGGGCGGCGAGGCGCGACCTGCGGCTCACGCCGATGACGAGCTGGCTGGCGTTGGCGCCCTTCGCGAAGTCCACGAGAGCCTTCGAGGTCTGGTCTCCCACCACCTCGTAGTACGTGCCACCGAGCTTCTGCACGAGGCCCCGCTGCGCCGCGAGCTCGGCCGGATCGGCGTCGCGCAGGCCGTCCTGGTTCGTGACGTGCACCGCCAGGAGCTGCCCTCCCGCGGACCGCGAGGCGATCCGCGCCCCGCGGCGGAGCAGCGTGCGGCCCTCCGGCCCGCCGGTCAGCGCCACGACGACCCTCTCGCGTGCCTCCCACTTATCGTCGATGCCCTGCTCGGACCGGTACCGCTGCAGTGCGCTGTCCACCTCGTCCGCGAGCCACAGGAGCGCGAGTTCGCGCAACGCGGTGAGGTTGCCGACACGGAAATAGTTGGACAGCGCGGCGTCGATGCGCCCGGACGGGTAGATGCAGCCGTCGGCGAGGCGCCCGCGCAGGGCCTCCGGCGCGAGGTCCACCACCTCCACCTGGTCGGCCCGGCGCAGCACCTCGTCCGGGATCGTCTCGCGGTGCGGCACGCCCGTGATGCGCTCTACGACGTCGTTGAGGGACTCGATGTGCTGGACGTTGATGGTGCTCAGGACGTTGATCCCGGCGTCGAGCAGCGCCTCGACGTCCTGCCACCTTTTCTCGTAGTCGGTCCCCGGGGCATTCGTGTGCGCGAGTTCGTCGACGAGCGCTATCTCGGGGCGACGTGCCAGGACACCCTCGAGGTCGAGGTCGGTGAGGCGCACGCCGCGGTGGTCCACGGTCCGGCGCGGCAGCACCGCGAGGCCGTCGGCCATGGCCTCGGTGGCGATACGCCCGTGCGTCTCGACGATGGCCACGACGACGTCGCGCCCCTCACCGAGGAGCCGACGGCCCTCCTCGAGCATCGTGTAGGTCTTGCCCACCCCGGGTGCCGCTCCCAGGAACACCTTCAATCGGCCTCGTGTCATGGGCCTAAGTGTCCAGCTGCGCGAGGGCCATGTTCAATTCGACCACGTTGACCGTCGGCTCCCCGAGGTACCCGAGGTCGGGGCCCTGCGTGCGCTCCTCCACGAGGGCTTCGACGTCGCCCTCTTCAAGTCCGCGTTCGGCGGCCACGCGCGCCACCTGCAGCTGCGCGTACGCGGGGCTGATGTGCGGGTCGAGCCCCGACGCCGATGCTGTGAGCGCATCCGCGGGAACCGTGGCCGGATCCACGCCTTCGAGCTCGGCGACGGCGGCCCGCCGCTCCTCGATCGCCGTGACAAGGTCGCGGTTCTCGGGGCCGAGGTTGCTGCCGCTGGAGGCGCCGCCGTCGTACCCGTTCCCCGCGGCGGACGGACGGGACTGGAACCACTCCGGGAAGGCGGCGCCGTCGGCGTCGGTGAAGGACTGGCCGATGATCGCTGACCCGACGGCGGTGCCGTCGAGGATGAGCGGCTGCCCATCGGCGCGGTTGTTCAGTGCCAGCTGGCCGATGCCCGTGATGGCGAGCGGGTAGCCGATGCCGAGGACGAGGGTCAGGACGACGAGCGCCCGGACTGCGGTACCGAGCTGTCGGACGGTGCTGCGGGAAGAACTCATGACAGGCCTTTGCGGTGGTATGGCAGGAATGGAGGATCAGAATCCGGGCACGAGGGACAGCACCAGGTCGATGGCCTTGATGCCGATGAACGGGGCGATGATGCCGCCGAGCCCGTAGACGAACAGGTTCCGGTTGAGAGTGCTGGACGCAGACGCCGCGCGGTACTTCACACCGCGCAGGGACAGCGGGATCAACGCGACGATGATCAGCGCATTGAAGATGATTGCGGCGAGGATCGCCGACGACGGCGAGTGCAGCTGCATCACGTTGAGTGCCGCGAGGCCCGGAAGGGCGCCGGTGAACATGGCGGGAATGATCGCGAAGTACTTCGCGACGTCGTTCGCGATGGAGAACGTGGTCAGCGCCCCGCGTGTGATGAGCAGCTGCTTGCCGATCCTGACGATGTCGATGAGTTTCGTGGGGTCGGAATCCAGGTCCACCATGTTTCCCGCCTCCTTCGCGGCGGAGGTGCCGGTGTTCATGGCCACGCCGACGTCCGCCAGTGCCAGGGCAGGGGCGTCGTTCGTACCGTCACCGGTCATCGCGACGAGAGAGCCTCCCTCCTGTTCCTTGCGGATGAGGCGCATCTTGTCCTCGGGCGTCGCTTCGGCGAGATAGTCGTCCAGACCGGCCTCCGCGGCGATGGCCTGTGCGGTGAGGTGGTTGTCGCCGGTGATCATGACGGTGCGGATGCCCATGGAGCGCAGCTCCGCGAACCGCTCCGGGAGCCCTTCCTTCACGACATCCTTGAGGTGGACGACGCCGAGGACCCGGGCCCTACCCGTGACGTCCCGCACGGCGACCACGAGAGGCGTCCCACCCGACTGGGAGATGCGGTCCACCGTCTCCCCGAGCTCCGCAGTGACCATGCCGGAGGCGGCCGTGACCCACTCGCGGACCGCGCTCCCGGCGCCTTTGCGGACGCTCGATCCATCCACGAAGTCGACACCGCTCATCCTGGTCCGAGCCGAGAACGGGACCACATCGCCGTCCACCTCCTTGCGGACGAAGCCCTCGGTGACCGCGAGGTCCACGATCGAGGTTCCCTCCGGAGTGGGGTCGCTGAGGGACGACTGTGCGGCGGCGGCGATCAGCTCGTGGCGGTCTGCGTCGGCGACGGTGATGAACTCGCTCGCCCGCCGGTTGCCGTAGGTGATGGTGCCGGTCTTGTCGAGGAGGAGGGTCGTGACGTCACCCGCCGCCTCGACCGCCCGGCCGGACATGGCGAGGACGTTGTGCTGCACGAGCCGGTCCATGCCCGCGATGCCGATGGCAGAGAGCAGCGCCCCGATCGTGGTCGGGATGAGGCAGACGAGCAGTGCCACCAGCACCGGTACGCTGACCGTGACGTCCGAGGAGCTCGCGATCGGGTTGATGGTGAGGACCACCACGGTGAACACGATCGAGAGCGTGGCGAGCAGGATGTTCAGCGCCACCTCGTTCGGAGTCTTCTGACGTTCGGCGCCCTCGACGAGCCGGATCATGCGGTCCACGAAGGTGTCCCCCGGCTGGCTCGTGATGAGGACGACGATGCGGTCCGACAGTACACGCGTGCCGCCCGTGACGGCGGACCGGTCGCCGCCGGTTTCGCGGACCACGGGGGCTGACTCGCCGGTGATCGCCGACTCGTCCACAGAGGCGATGCCCCAGATGATCTCTCCGTCACCCGGTACTGTCTCATCGGCCTCGATCAGCACGATGTCGCCGCGGGCGACCTCCGAGGATGACACCGCGGTCACGGTCGCCCGCCAGGCACCCGGGTCGGTCTCGGGTGCGTAGTCGCGTACCACCCGTGCCGTCGTGCCCGTCCGTGCCTGGCGCAGGCTGGAGGCCTGCGCCTTGCCCCGACCCTCGGCGACGGACTCGGCGAGATTCGCGAACAGAACCGTCAGCCAGAGCCAGCCGGCGATGAGCCAGGTGAACGAGGGTGGGACCTCGCTGCCACCCGATGCCTGTGGCCCTCCGAGGAACGGTTCGGCGATGGCGATGGCGGTGATCAGCGCCGCTCCTGCCTCGACGATGAACATGACGGGCGTGCGGACCATCTGACGCGGGTCGAGCTTTCGGACGGCACCGGGCAGAGCCTGAGCAAGCTGGGCGGCGGAGAACGCCGAGGCCCTTCTCGGCGGTGTGGGCCGGGGACTGGCGCTGTCGCTGCTGCTGACGGCGGATGTTTCGGTGATGGTGGACATGATCTAGAGCGTTCCTTCCGCAAGGGGACCCAGTGCGAGCACGGGGAAGAAGGTGAGGGCGGTGACGACGACAGTGACCCCGACGAGGAGGGTGACGGACTGGATCCGGTCCGTGGGCACCGTCCCGGCGGTGGCGGGCACCCTGTCCTGTATCGCGAAGGACCCGGCAAGGGCGAGGACGAAGACCATGGGCAGGAAGCGTCCCAGCAGCATGACCACACCGAGCGCGGTGTTCAACCACGGCGTGTTCGCGGTGAGACCTGCGAAGGCCGATCCGTTGTTGTTGGCCGCGGAGGTGAACGCGTAGAGCACTTCGGACAGACCATGGAGGCCGGGGTTGAGGATGGACGTGCTGTCGATGTCCGTGCGGAGGGCAGGCACCGCGAAGCTCAGGGCGGTTCCCGCGAGGACGAGTGTCGGCATGGTCAGGATGTAGAGGCTCGCGAGCTTGATCTCCCGCGCACCGATCTTCTTGCCGAGGTACTCGGGCGTCCGGCCCACGAGCAGACCGGAGATGAAGACGGTGACGACGGCGAGGATCAGCATGCCGTACAGACCCGACCCCACGCCGCCCGGGGCGACTTCGCCGAGCATCATGTTGATCATCGGCAGCATCCCGCCGATCGCGGTGGAACTGTCATGCATCGAGTTCACGGCACCGGTGGAGGTGAGCGTGCTGGCAGAGCCGAACAGCGTCGACCCGACGACCCCGAAGCGTTGCTCCTTGCCCTCCATCGCGGCCCCCGCGGCCTGCGGTGCGGTGCCGTTCCCTGCCAGTTCGGCCAGGGTCGCCGCGGTCGTTGACAGCAGGAAGATCGCTGACATGGCGCCGAGGATGGCGTAGCCCTGGCGGCGCTGGCCGATCATCGTGCCGAAGGTGCGGGGCAGGCTGAACGGGATCGCGAGCATCAGGATGACCTGGAACACGCTCGTCCAGGGTGACGGGTTCTCGAAGGGGTGCGCGGAGTTGGCGTTGAAGAAGCCGCCTCCGTTGGTGCCGAGCAGCTTGATGGCCTCCTGTGAGGCCACCGGGCCGCCGGGGAGGGTTTGTCCGGCACCTGTCAGGGTGGTGACGGTCGTGAAACCGGCGAAGTTCTGGATGACCCCGCCTGCGAGCAGCACGAGAGCAGCGATGACGGCGCCTGGCAGCAGAATCCGCCAAAGCGACCGGGTCAGGTCCACCCAGAAATTACCGAGAGCCGCGTTCCGACGGGCCGCCAGCCCCCGCACGAAAGCAATTGCGACGGCGAGCCCGACGGCCGCGGAGACGAAGTTCTGCACCGCGAGGGCCGCCATCTGCACGGCGTAGCCCAGGGTCACCTCCGGCGAGTAGGACTGCCAGTTGGTGTTGGTCACGAAGGAGACAGCCGTGTTGAAGGCGAGTCCCTCGGGAACCGCCGGTAGTCCGAGCGAGTAGGGCAGCACGGCCTGCGTGCGCTGCAGCACGTACACGAGTAGGACACCGACCACGGAGAAGGAGAGGACAGCCGTGAGGTAGGAGCGCCAGGACTGGAGCGACGCCGGGACGACGCCGAGCACGCGGTAGAACCCCCGCTCCATCCGGAGGTCCTTCGTGCCGGTGAAGGTCCGGGCCATGTAGTCGCCCAGCGGACGGTGGAGCAGGGCGAGCACGACGACGACGGTCAGCAGCGGCAGAAACGCCGCGGCCTGGGTCATCAGAAACGCTCCGGCCGCACGAGGGCGTACACCAGGTAGCCCAGGGCCGCGACACCGAGGACGACGGCGATCAGATTGAAGACGATCACAGTTTTTCCACCGCCCTGGCGATCAGGGCGATCACACCGAACAGGGCTGCGCTGCCCACGAGATATACGACATCAAGCACGAGTAACTCCATCAGACGGGATAGTGCACTTCGATCCGCAGGCTTCCTGCCGGGCGGGTGCCACGGCGGGCACGGAATCGAGTACACACCCCGCAACGGAGCGGAAAGCCGATCCTTACGCTTTCCTCACGGCTACACCGCGCATCTCTACGCTTTCTTGATGCTCGAGGTCCTTCGGTCCGCGGAGGACCGCCGCCTGTGGAACGCGGAGCGTGAGGGTGTGCACACAGTCGCCGGAACTCGTGGGTGCTGGGAATCCCGGTACGGCCAGGCAATAGCCGCAGCCCTGTCCGCGGGATGTAGGCGTAGCCCGCCTCCTCGCGCAGGAATGCTTCAGGTCGCGGGCGGAGGCGAGGCTTGGACGGTGATGGCGGTGGTGGTCGCATTGATCTGCGCGAGGATCAGCCAGGTCACGAGGCACCCACCGATGAGGAACACGGTCAATTGGAGGAGCACGGGAAGGGCCGGGGTGACCACGGTGACACCGACGCACAGCCCCAGCCATACCAGGGCGGCTGTGCGCGGGGGTTGCAGGCGCAGAATGCAATGCGGGGACCGAGGATGGCACGCAACCGGCAGGTGTACGCGGATGGGTCTACGGTGGAACCACGACCTCGTGAGGAGGGGCAGTGATGGGCAAGCCGATGAACGCCGCCGAGCATCACACCGCGCTCTCCGACGCCGCTCACCTCATCGGGGTGCAGCCCTATGCTCTGTGGCTGGACTACTTCGGACTGTGCGGAAACCTCACCCCCCTGGACATCGAGGCCTACATCTGTGGGCTTGCCCCTCTCCCGGCAGCGGACCGGTCCATCCTGGAACAGGCGCTGTGGGAGCTTGATCCCGTCCTCTACGGTCTCGCCGTCCATGCGACCCGAACCTCCTGACCCTCCCGCCGGAGGGAAGCTGCTCGTCCGCGCATCGATCTGCATCCCGGGCAGGTGTAGGTGGACTCTCGTGTCGGTGAGGCTTGCTACTCTTCGGTACGAACAGAGTTGAGCAGCCAGCTCTGCGACGTCCCGTAGAGAGCCGTCTCCTCGTGCAGTCATCCAACCCGTCGCCTCCGACCCGTCGGGGCTTCGACGCGCCGTCCGACATCTTCGAGAATTGCCCGACAGGCACGTTCCAGTACATCTTCGCCACCGATACCTTTCACTGGTCCGACGAGATGTTCCTCATGCACGGGTACGAGCCCGGCGAGATCGTACCGACATATGAGCTCGGTCAGAGCCACGTCCACCCGAGCATGCGTGAGAGCAGTGCTGCGTTCTGGGCCGAGGCGACCGACCTGGACGGCCCACTGTCCGCCTATCTGACCCTGCAGGACCGCAACGGCAAGGACTTCCAGACGCTCGTCGTGGGAGGGCCACTCCTGGAGGACGGGGAACGCATCGGCGTGCGGGGCCTGCTGATCGACCTCACCCACTCCATCCACGCCGATTCCCACCGGCTCGCGAACGAAGCAGTCGCCGCTTCGGTCGCCAAGCGCAGCACCATCGACCAGGCCAAGGGGATCCTCGCCGGCCGCATGGGTATCAGCCTCCAGGATGCGTTCGACGTGATGAGCCAGCACAGCCAGGACACGAACCGGAAGGTCAACGCCATTGCCCAGGATGTCGTCGAAGCGCTTGGACAGCGACTCACCCTCCAGGTCGACGGCAGGGAGCAGGCCCGCAGGTTCCTGCGCTCCCTCTGACCGCCCTGGCGCCCGCCGAGAGGTTCGACGCGTTCGGATCGGTTGCTCCGGGAAGGCCGGCACCACGCTGCCCGCCGAGCGATGGGCCGCCGTGCCGGGCATGCACGGGCGTCCTGGACCATGCACGGAAGCGACGGAGAGCCGGACGGTCATGGGTAGACAGGCACCGGGACGTGTGGTGTCCGGTGGCGGGCTTCGGCGCGTAGTCCGAGGTAGGTGCCGGTGATGATGAGGACGGCTCCGATGATGCCGAGGACATCGAGTGTCTCCTGCCCGATGCTGAGTCCGATGAGGACCGCCCAGATGGGTTCGGTCCCCATGAGGAGACTGGCCCTCGATGCTGAGGTGCGCTGGATGGCCCAGGTCTGCACGAGGAACGCGAACACACTGCAGGCGAGTCCGAGGTAGAGGACGCCGACCCACTCGCCGGTATCGAAGTACCGCACGGCGTGGAGCACGCCTCGATAGTCGGCGAGGGTGTAGATGAGGGCGCACACCGCGCTTTGAATCAGGGTCAGCATGAGCGCACTGAATCCGCGTCCGCGGGTGAGGACCGAGACCGCGGTGACGTGGACAGCGCGCACGAGTGCGGCCGCGAGGACGAGCATGTCCCCGAGCGTCGGTGCCACGAACCCGTCCCCGGAGACGAGGAGACACACGCCGACGACCGCGACGATCCCGGCGATGAGCACCATGCGCGGCAGTGGTACGCGGAACGCGATGCTCTCGGTCACAGGGGTGAACACGATGACGAGACTGATGACCAGCCCGGCGTTCGTGGCGCTGGTGCCGGCGATCCCGTGGGTTTCCAGGATGAGCACAGCGGCCTGGGTGCATCCCAGAACCGCACCCACGACCGTTTCGCGGCGGGAGGCCCTACGCCGGTTCCAGAACAACCAGAGTGCCACCAGGGCCACGGTGGTGATGAGGAAGCGCAGGGAAAGGATGACCGTGACCCCGACGGTCTCCGTGAGGGTCTTGGCCGCGAGGTAACTGCTGCCCCACACGAGAGCGACCAGCAGCAGGAGCAGATCCACCCGGCGTGCAGCAACAAACCCCCCGAATGTGTCTCGATGACCGGCGAGGACGGTTCCCGGTGTCCGGGACAGCAGTGATGACAGCACTTCGCCATTCTGCTGGTCGAACATCGGTAAGACGAGAGGGTAGTTGATGAACTAGGGGTTTAGGATTCGCTTATGGATCTTCACCAGTTGCGGCTGCTTCGCGAGTTGGGCGAACGGGGCAGCCTCGCCGCGGTGGCCCGGTCCCTCCATGTCTCGGCGTCCGCCGTGTCGCAACAACTCACTGCGCTGCAACGCAGGGTCGAGGTACCCCTGACCGAACGCAAGGGACGGAACCTTGTCCTGACAGGCGCCGGCCGGGCCCTGGCATCAGCTGCGGTGGACATCAGTGTCGCGATGAGCTCCGCCGAGCAGGCCGTCAGCCGGTACGTGCAGGACCCCACCGCGACGGTGAGTATCTCGGCGTTCACCAGTGCCGGCCTGACCTGGTTCGGCCCCCTCCTCCACGCTCTGTCCGCCGACGGGAACCCGCGGGTGGTCCTGCACGACAGGGACGTGGGACAGGAGGCCTTTCCCGCCCTCGCCGCCGACTACGACCTGGTCATCGCGCACCGCCTCGAACACAGCAAGCCGTGGCCGGACACCATCTCCGTCCTACCCCTGGTGCATGAACCCCTGGACGTGGCCATGTCGGACCGACACCGGCTCGCCCTCGCCCCCAGTGTGGGTGTCGCAGACCTCCTCGATGAGGAGTGGGTGTCCGTCCAGGACGGATACCCACTGGAGTCCGCCCTGCAAGCCATCGCCGTTCATGCCGGCAGACCCCCGACGGTCACGCACCGCATCAACGAGTTCCTCATCGCGGCCGCAATCGTCTCGGCCGGTTCTGCGATCGCCCTGATGCCCCGCCGCACCGCACCGCCACCACTGGGCAGCGGGATCGTCCTGAAATCGCTCCACGACCTACCCCTCGCCCGGCACGTCGACATCCTCTGCCGCCCCGAAGCCCTCCACCGTACTGCCGTCCGCACAGTCGTCACCACGCTCCAGAACCACGCGTCCGGTGGTCCTGACCAGACGGGCTCTCGAGCCTCCGCGTCATGATGCGCGAAGTCGTCGGCAACGCAAGGATGAACCTCCTCCGCCTCGACGACATGGAGAAGGCATTCCCCGGTTTTCTCCCCGCCGTCCTCGCCGGCCCAGCCACCGTCGGCTAGAACACGACGTCCTGCACTGACGCTCGAGCGCGACCTCTCCGCTGCATCCTGCTACCCAGCGAGCCTCCCGTACCTCCGGCATGCGAGGTGCCCCCTTCCCAGGGGCTCCGACCCGTCCCCCGCGCTCATGCGTAGATGGATCGGTTGAGGGCAGCGATCTCCTCGGAGGTCAGTGATTCGAACTTCTCCCCGATGGCCGCCATGGCCTGGTCACGTCGACCGGGCAGGAGGTCCTTCTGGGCCCGCGCCAGGGCTGCCGGCAGCTCGTCCCGGGTCAGGGCGGTGCAATAGGCGGGGG
>NZ_CP024915.1:2723064-2733670 GCF_002953615.1 Arthrobacter agilis
TTCCCGAAGAAGAACGACTTACCAGTGGACTTTTGCGTTAGCACCGCCCAGGCGAAGTAGCGCTCGTTATCGCTTCCAACCAGACTTGGGAGTTTCACTGCTCCCTGTCGAACCAGACTCACGGTTGTACTGTTATAAAAGATCTTTGTTCCCTTAGACGCACCTTGATCCTGGTGGACGCAGTTTGTGGGAGTCGTCGATTTGACACAGTTGTTGCGATGAGGGTTCGTGAGTTCGTAGGGGACTCCAGCACCCACTAAACGTTCCTTCAAGTCCTCAAACTGGGTTAATCCACCCGGACGAGATTCGTTCGCCAGCCAACCCTGTGAGGCTTCCTGAAATCCGATGACGTCTGGACGCTGTTTGATGGTGGTTGCGACAACGGCGTCTCGACGGCCCGTCCATGGCAGCTCATTGGGTATCGCCGAGTAGCAGTTAGCGCATTTGATGTTGAAGCTGGCTACCTTCAGTGGGCTAACCAATGGCGGTAGGGTGGTGGTCAACGACCGCGTTCGAGCTTGTGCCGCCGAGGAGTAACCGCTCAAGCTCGTGCCATCCGCGGTGATCACCCGAATCTTGAAATAGTAGGTTGTGTCCGGCTGCAAGCCCCTGACTTCGGCCGTGGTACCCGTGAACCGGTAATAATTCGCCCCTGACATGTCGGCCTTTGTCGAGGCCTGTATGCGGTAGCCTGGGGCGCCGGCCACACTGTTCCAAGAGAGTGCGATTGAACTCGACGTCTGGCTCCCAGAAGTCAGCCCGGTTGGAACCGCAAGCTGTGTCGTTGCGCTCTGCGCAGCGATCGCCGACGAGTATGGGCCGAGGTTTGTCCCGTCAAGCGAGATCACGCGGACTTTGAAGTAGTACCGCGTATTCGCCTTCAAGCTTCCAATGGTTCCCGAGGACGAATCGAACCGTGCGAAGTTAGACGCCGACATGTCTGCATTCGCTGAGTACTGAACCCGGTATTTAGGTGCGCCGGCTACGGGATTCCAGGCGAGACTGATCGAGTCTGAAACGGCACCCGTGGATTTCAGCCCTGTTGGCGCTGGCATCGCAAGTGCCGCATTAACTGTCACTGGAAGGCCAGACGTCAGGTGACCGGTGAGAACTGAACCCCCAGAGATAGTTGATGAGGGTGTCATGGAAGCAGTCATCTGTGGTGGCGCAGCCGTGGCACTTGAAGCTCCGCACATGAGCGGAACTATCAGGATTACTGGGAGGAACGATGCTGTGGATATTTTGTTACGTAACGACTGTCTCATTCTGCGTAAAACCTCGAAGTGATTAGGGGCTATTAGTTAGATTGGATAACACAGGCATAAGCGGCAGTTCAAAGCGCAGCTTTGTCGTCCGGCGCTGGCCCCTCAAACAGAGGGGTTGCGGTGCCCCGATACAACGAAAAGCCCATGCTGAATAGAGGTGAGGATGGGTAATCTCTATTGAGCCGCAGCGTCCGCTCCTTCACTGGCCGCATGGGAGCTAAGCACGTGCGAGGGAGCAGGCGCAATAAGATTCCCGAAAACGTCCAGGGCGGAGATATTTAGCCTTGGTGCTGAGTGATCACGTCTTTACCATTAGGGCATGATTTCGGGCTGATATGAGAATGGCAGTTCGGGCTGATAGAAGCATGGCTGAGACATTTGCTTTCGGTACGACGGCGGACCGCGGAGGAATCGGGGCTACATGCCAAGTACCGCCGGGACCGTTTCTTGGCGGTATCACTCGGTCAAGGAGAAATCTCTCACACTGCCAATCGACTTGTCTACCGACACCACTGAGATGAAATAATTGCGCAGATCTTCTGCAGTTATCTCAAGATCTAATGAATATTAAAGCAGGAATAACGCCACTGCTTGTCGAAGGCCTGAGCTCCCAAGAGCACATCACGTAGGGCTGGTTCACGAAACCGACGGAACCTGGTCATAAACAGGATTGGTGGGGTCGCTAATCGCAGTTGTCGTTAGGCGCCAACCTAGGTGGTCCTCAGCTGAATTTCCCGAATGGACGGGCATAGTTCTAGGTGGCGACCGATCCTCATCCTCAGTTTGAGAGACTATCCGAAGGACATATCGCTCGGTTTTTGCATCGTTTCGCTGCTACGAGGCCTCTCCGCGTTCCAGATCTAAGACCGAGCGTGAGGCTTGATGCAGGGGGTTTGAACCGCGACTCCGATTCTGTCGGGTGCTAGTCGGACCAAAGTCGTGCTGCTATAGAAGGGAAGCTGACTGTCTATGCAGTACTTGTGCGTCGACGATAATGGCGCCTCAAGTAGGAGGCTTTCGTCACTCTATTCGCATCGCAGGCTGAAGTGGCCCGCCGGCATCGTAAAACCGTAGCAGAGCATATTCAGGAATGTGGCAGTCAGGTTCAATGACGCTGGGCTGACGTCGGGATGATCCTTTATTCCGGGATGAGTGACGTTCACCAGAGTGATGTCGCTCGGAGCATTGTGCGCGAGAAGCTCGGTGATATATGGGAATTGCGGTGATTGTTCGGAGTAGATCACTGCGATTCTGGGCGAGGATACTGCCGACTTCGCCATCAGGCGATTCTTATGTTCCTGTATGAGCGACCCGAAGACGAATTCCTTCGTAGCCGGGAAGTTTCCCCCACTGGTGAAGTGGGTGTCACCGAAGGCCGTCTCATAGTAGTGATCATTTACGATCGGCTCCACCGAGACGGACTTGTAGCCGTTGGTCACGGCATGGAAAAGCGCACCCGTCGCACCCTTCGACGCTCCGTAGGTGATGACGTCATCCTTCGTCAGCCCCAGCTGGAGGCGCTTGTTCTCTATCAGGGAACTGATGCGTTCGGCGTTGTCAGGACGGTATGTCGTGTTCAGATAGAATCCCCCGACCACGCCGCCGATGTCCGCTATGCGCAGGATCGCGACGTCCTGCGGAACGAACTTACGAATACTTTGGTAATTACGGGTGAAGTAACGGAATAGCCCCTCGTTGAAGATGTCGCCTATCGACGAGAACACGACGATCAGCTTGCGCGGAGGAACTCCGGCACCCGGTTCCTCGACAATGTGGACGATATCCTCGTCCGATACCGAGTATGTACCGTTCAGTACGCTGTGCCACATCTTGGGGATGTGCTCATCCTTGACGAACTTACTCACGCCGTCTGTGGTGTGATACACGTAGTAACCCCGCTGAGCCAGCGCATTTACCGTTTCCCTGATCCCGCTGTTCTGGTGTGCTGCCTTGAGGATGCCACGGTCCCCGACCTTCCCCTTCACGTCATGGACGTGGATGAAGTTGGGGCGGTCAGTCCCGTGTCTCTCGAAGGCTTCGGCGACGTCAGCTGTCAGGTCGACGTGAAAGGTGGCAGCTGAGCGGGCGTCTTGTCCGGGTTTCTCGGCGCCCTCGATTGCAGCAACCACGGGTGCTTCGTCCGATCGGTGAGCTTCCGGCAGAGCATTGCCCGACGGAGCAGCGCTACTGGGGTCGCATCGGAACAACGAGTGCGCATTGCTGAGCGTGATCTCACACCACAATTCGAAGCCCGTGGTGTGGTCGGGGAAGACCTCCTCCAGGGCACTCCTCCTCAAAAGTGCTGTCAGGTTTCGCTCATCGTCGCTCACCCCCGGCAAATCAGCTGTTTCGAGGTAGAGGACGTTGGGGTTGCGCGGGTGATGAACACGAAGCTGGATGTTCGGCTGGGCATCGTTGTAGAGGCGTCGTGGTTGGGTCCGGACGGCTATTCGTCCTGTGATGTGCAGCTTGTCGGGCATCTCGAGGGTGGTCAGGTTGCTGAAACCACGTCCTGGAGGAAGGAAATCGCCGTCGAGCTCCGCACTGACCTGCTTCAATTCTAGTCGGCTTTCCTTCTGTTGACAGATCGTCTCGAGAAGTTCGTTCCACGCTGCGAAGAAGCGCGGTAGTTGGAAGTTCTCGGACATTTCGAAGGAGGCCTGGGACATCCGGGAGGACAAGGTGGGATCGCTCAGCAACGATATCGTCCTGCGCGCGAAGTCATCGATATCCCCTTCGCGCGTCAGGAAACCGTTACTTCCATGGCGCACCATTTGTGCGGGCCCATACTTTATGTCATAGGCAACGATAGGGCTGCCGTGGGAGATCGCCTCCAGGAGGGACAGAGGTTGTGCTTCGAACAGGCTTGTCATGAGAAAGACGGATGCTCGCCGGTACTGCCTGCCCGGGTTCGGGTCATAACCGAGGAACTCGACGGAATCGGACAGACCGAGTGAGCGGGTCAAGTCCTCCCACTCAGCGCGTTTGCTGCCTTCACCGTAGATCTCCAGTCGTGCTGCCGGGACCTCATCGACCACACGCCGGAAAGCGTGCAGGGCGTCCTGGATCCGCTTCTGCTTCTCGAGGCGGCACACGATCAAGGCCAGATTCGGGTTCCTGTCGTCGGAGGCCGAAGGACTGGTTTCAGCTATGGGGTGAGGAAGGACGAATATGTTGTTCAGCTTGCCTTCGGCCAACTCCAGGTCTGCGCGATGCGCGTCGCTGAGGACGATGAAGGCATCCCAGTGGCGCAAGCCGGAGATGGTTTCCTGCCAGTCCGCAGTCGCTGCCGGTGAATTCCAGTGACGGGGAGGTTGCAGGTGAGGCGTGTGAGCGGTGAGTATGAGGAACTGATTGTCCTCCCGTGGCTGCTCGGCAATAAGGCGTCCCGATTCCTTTGAATCGAAGATGAGGAAGTGCCGCTTGTCGCGCTCTCCCATCACCCTTATCCAGCTGTTGATCAACTCCGGGATACTGCCGAAAACGGCGACCGGGGTCCCGACCGGGTCAGTCAGAACTACGCCACGGTTCTGCCTGTCCCAGTCCGAACCTCCAATTCGCCGATCAACGGTGGCATAGACGGAGCCGTCACTCCGTAGGTACTGGAAGTAGAAGGACCGACGATCCCCATTGACGTCGATGGCTCGGCGCCACGGCCTGCCATCCTTTGCGTACTCGACGGTAAAGTCCCGGTCCAAGCTTTCCTGGAACCACGACGGGACCTCCATGTCCGTTCCGTCCGAGAATCGACCGAGGTCGGAGCTCACCGCAAATTCCTCGTACATGTTCCTCAAGTGGACCTGAGGAGGGAGGAGACCCTTCGATGTGAGGAGCTCCCGCTCCGTGTCGTACTCCGGGTAGGCGTCGAAGGTGGCCAGTTCGACGGGTAGGCCTGTGTTCTCCGAGAAGAGACGAGCTCTCAGAAGCTGCGACCTGGTAGCCCCGCCATAGGTGAGCCTGATGGAGGCGTTGAGCATGGTGTAACGACCATCCGGCAGGTGATAGGGCGGTTCCATTGGATTCCTTACTAAGTTCTGATGCAATTGATGTGTGTTGTCCGGTAGGCGAAACGGGCGGTACACCGTGTCGATACTTCAAGTTCCCGTCGAGGGTGGCTTGGACGCCGTTGCGCTGCAATCAGGAGGTGAACTCCTCCTACTCCTGCGTCATCGTGCAGAGGGAGTTCGCCACTCGTGCCGCGCCTACATACCAGCTGGGGAAGTAGCTGCCATCATCAGCTCAGACGCTCGTGGGAGCGGATGATCCAAGGGTGATCCGCTCGAAAGTCCCAAGAGCTTCCTGCTCGTAAGTCGAGTAGTCGAAGGGCTTGAAGACCGGCCAATCGCCGAGGAATTTCGACATGCCGTTCCTCAAGCCCTCGACCGAGTTGTCGACGAGGAGTCCGTGTCCGTCCTGCAGGATGCTGCGGGGGCCGACGACGTTGGTCGAAATCACAGGCCTCCCAAGGATGAGGGCCTCCAGCACCGCCAGGCCTTGTCCCTCGTAGTTCGACGAGAAGACGAAGCAGTTGCCTCTCCGGATAACCGGGAAGGGATTCAGCTGGAGCCCTGCAAGAAGTACCTTCGACGACAGTCCGAGTTGCTCGATCTGCCTTTCCAGCCGGTTCCGCAGGGGTCCGTCACCGAGGATGATCAGTTTGGCGTCGTCGTGATCCTCGGTGATGAGGGCGAAGCTCTGCAGTAGCTTTGCGTGGTCCTTCTCGGGGGAGAGACGTCCGGCGGTGACGAAGACCGTCGGACAATCACTGATCCACTCTTCGATGTCTTCGGGTACCGGTTCCTGGGACAACATCACGGTTGTATCGGCATTGACCAGGTTGTTGCTGTACCGGAATTTGTGCGGGTTGAGACCGAACCGATCCGACAATTGTCTCCTGTTCTCCTCTGCGACGCTTTCGGTGACGGAGATCAGTGAATCGTAGCGGGGATACAACCGGAACATCGACTCGAGGTACCGGAAGCGGTGGAGCCACTCACTGTGCATGTCATTGTGCAGGAAGATCGACTTCTTTGTGGACTCTGAGGGTCCCGCCGCGAAGAGTGCGGCCCAAAAGCGTGCGTACCCTTCGAAGCAGACCAGCGCATCGAAGTGCGCGGTACCGAACATGCGCCGGAACTCGCGAGCGAATGCAGCCTGATAGATGCTCCACTGTTCCTCGGTCTGAAGGTGACCCTGCGCGTTGAACTTGTCGACGATCCAGCGTTCCTCTGCGCCGATCAGCTGACCTCCTACGCGAGGAAGGATACGGACGTGCTCCGGGTTCTGTCCGAATCTCTCCATCCGCCGTTCGTCGGACGAGACGGACGACGGCTCGAGCGCCACGAAAACCTCGACGTCGGCTGGGTCGAGATGCGATGCGAGGTTCAGGTACGAGGAGGTGATGCCGTTCGGGATGAAGGATCCCTGGTACATCAGCATGGTCCGACGGGTTCTCGCCTCGCGCTGCATCTCCCACTCGGAAGACGCGAAGAAGAAGAACTCGATAGCGCGTTGCGATGACTTCCCACACTCGAGTCCCACGTACTCCGCAGGGCGCAGTTCATCCTCGGAGGGCGAGGCGAGCGCCTGTTCAATCACCGCTCTCACCTCCGGTGCGTCTCTGCAGATTGTCCCCGGCAGCGAGGTGATGTCGAGACACAACCCACGGGTGTCCTGATATTCCTCCAGGTCGTAGGCGTAGTAGACGATGGGTCGTCCGGTCGCCATGAAGTCGAAGGCGACACTCGAGTAGTCCGTGATCAGGACATCGACGACGGACAACAGATCATTCGTGTCGATGTCGGACGGGACGAGATATCCCTCTACGCCGGCATTGTCGAGCAATGCTTCGGTGACGGGGTGGCCACGGAAGAGGAAATGGGCGTCGGTGGAAGCCAGGATCCGGAGGTCGTCCACGAGCCTCTCGTTGTCGATCTGCTTGTCCGCCAGTGATCCCCGCCAGGTGGGTGCGTAGAAAACGACTCTCTCCGAAGGGCTAATTCCCAGTCGGGCGCGGAGCTTCGCGCCCGTGACGGACGCTGGAGTGATGGTTGCGTCCACCCGTGGGTAGCCCGTGACTGCTACAGCGCCATCGAACAGCCCGGCGATCTCGTACTTGTCGAGGAGGATCTGGGCGGTGAACTCGTTCGGTGCGAGCAGATGCGTGGTGTGCAGGAAGTTACGGGTGGCATTGCGGTGGTCCATGAAGCCGTCCTTGATGTCCCGCCCCAGTGACTTCATCGGCGTCCCGTGCCACGTGTTCAGGTATCGCTGCTCCGGACGGCGGCAGAAATAGGGCGGGAAGGTGTTGTTGTTGATCAGGTACTTGGCGGAGGCGAGATACCTCATGTACAAATCGCTGTCCCGCGCGGTGAAGATCACGTTGGGAAGACCGCGCAGTTCCACCGGGATACGCGACCGGTCGTTGATCACCAGAACATGCGTCTTGTCGGCGAAACGCTCATCACGAAGGGTGCTCCGCAGGATGTTTAGGGGGTTGCAGCCGATCGAGCTACCCTGACTGCTCTCGTAGAGTATGACGTCGTCCCGGATAGCGAGCGTCTCCAGGTATTCGACGTAGAACATGGACTGCTTGAGGTGTGGATCCTTGAGGTACTTAATGGTATTCACCCCGTGAGGCCGCTTGAGCAGACGTGCCTCCAAAAAGGCAGCCGTCGCGCGCTCGAAGGAACCGAGCTGGTACAGGGCCGATCCCAGTGCGGTGTACAGGCGGGGTACGTGAGACTCGGATCGCTGAACGGCGGCTTCGTACGCCGCGGCGGCTATGTCGAGAGCACCCTGATCCATCGCGTACTGGGCGAGCTGTGAACACTGCTGAGCCGTCTGGGCAGCCCGCGCCGCCATCATTCCGTTCGTGAGGAGATTCCTGACGTATTCGGTGGGAGCGACCCGTGTCTCCCGGTGTGGCTCGGCCGGCGCGCTTCCTGCCGACGCCGCGCTTCCAGCGAAGGCCGCGCAGGCCTCCTCGAATCGTCGGGCCTTCGTCAGGACGTAGCCGAGGCGGTAGGACCAGTATTCGTTCCTCGCCGGAGAAAGGCTGAGAGCGAAGGAGTAGGCATCAGCGGCGTCCGCCCAGCATTTGCTGCGCTCGAACGAGAACCCGAGTCGGTAGTGCCACTGCGCTTGATTCGGATCCAGCCCGATTGCGGTCCTGATGGCGTCTGCGCCGCCCGCCCAGTCGTAGCAGCGTTGAAGTGCGAAACCCCAGCGATACGCGAGCTCAGCGTCGTCAGGGCGGGTACGGAAGACGCTCTCGTAGTGGGTGGCGGCAAGTTGCCACTGGCCCTTCTTCTGGAAGAAGACCCCGATACCGTAACGGGACGACTCGAGCTCGACATCGGCTGCGATCGCACGCGCGAAGTGAAGCGCCACCTGATGTTCCGAGCCCGCCAGGTGATGTGCCCAACCAGCCTGGAAGTGCAGCTGGGCGTTTCCGGGCGTCAACCGTGCAGCGGCAGCATAGCTCTCAGCCGCCTGCTGGAAGCGGTTCATGAAGAACAGCGCATCAGCAAGGGCGCCCAACCACTCGGGGTCATCCTTGAAGAGAGGCCTTCCGGCAGTGAGGACGTCGATCTCCTGCCACTTTGGGGCTTTCTGCTCGTGCAGGATGCGCCGGCGTTCGACGAAGACAGCTCGCGATTCCGCCAGCTCGGCCCGCTCCGCTGCAAACTGGCGTTCCGCGGCTGCCGCGACGGAACCGAGGCGGTGCTGCCATCGTTCATGTCCGGGCTGTAGGCGGAGGGCTTCCGTGTAGTGTTCCCTGGCGACGGTGAACAGGAGCTGCTTCTCCCTGATGTATCCCAGCCGGTAGTACCACTGGGCGACGGACGGATCGAGCTCCAGAGCCGCCGTGATGTGCCGCGCGGCACCTTCGAGATTGCCGAGGTGGAACTGGGCGTGTCCCAACTCGAAGTGAGCTTCCGCCGTTGCCGGCCCGCCGGCGGAGGAGCCGGACGTCAGGGCATGTGCCACTGCCACCCAGTCGTGTGCGTCGTCAGGGTGACGGACGGCATCGTGACGGGCTGTCCCGTTGGTCATGGATCTCCTGGTGGACTGGGTTGGATCGGCGGTGGTTCGATCCGGCTGATGCGAAGGGATGTCGGCGTTGCTGTGCAGGCTCGTCAGGAGCTGTACATCCGTGCGAGAGCGTCGAGAGGAAGCGCGTCGACCACGCGCCGGGTCGCGGAACCGTCGCACATCGGCGCGTACGTCTCCACGAAGGCTCGGTACCGGTCTGCGTAGCGCATCCGGATGGACGGCAGGGCCTTGATGGCATTGACGACATCCGGCGTCGTCATGAGCAGCGGACCGGGAGCCTGTTCCTCGAGGTCGAAGTAGAAGCCCCGTGTGGAATCGCGGTACTGCGCGATATCGGGGGTCAGGAAGATGATCGGCTTTCCCGTCACGCAGAAGTCGAACATCACCGACGAGTAGTCGTTGATCAGGACGTCGGCGGCGAGATAGAGGTCGTTGACCTCCGGGTATTCCGTCACGTCGATGACGAAGCGGTTGCCGGCGGTCTGCCGCTGGCTGGCGATGTTGTGGTGCCCGCGCAGCAGGATGACGTAGTCGTCGCCCAGTTGTTCGTGGGCGGCCTCGAAGTCCAGGTAGGTCACCATCTCGTACTGCTTCGACGTGTTCTTGGCGTCATCGCGCCACGTCGGAGCGTAGAGAATCGCCTTGCGGCCCTCGGCGATGCCGAGAAGGTCGCGGACCGCCGTGCGCCTGGCGTCGGCGTCGAAAGCCTTCAGGGAGTCGTTCCGGGGATAGCCCTCGGCGATGACCTGCCCGTCGAATCCGAAGCAGGTGGACAGGACGTCCGCTGCGTACGGGTTCTGGGCCAGCAGGGCGTCCCAATAGGTAGCCTCCCGGTGCATGAGGTTCCAGTAGGAGAGCGAGAAGTTGGTCCGCGCAACATCGTTGCCCAGCTTCTTCAGCGGCGTCCCGTGCCAGGTCTGGATGTAGGCCTGGCCCTCGCGCTTGCGGAAGTAGAAGGGGAAATTGTTGTTGTTGACGAGCAGCTTCGCCTCCGACAGCAGCTGGTACCAGAGCCGCGAACCGATCAGGACGGGATGTGCCCCGTCGGGCACCGGCACCGAGAAGTCCGCGATGGACCAGTACATGTCAGCAACGACCCCGCGTCGCTGGAACTCCTCCAAGATCCGGCGCGTGCTGTCTGTTGCCCGGCGACCACCGAAGCACATGAAGACGATGGCATCGCGCAGGGGGAGGTCCGCCTGAGCGACATCGCTGCGGAGCGACTGCTGGTTGAACCTGCCCAGCTCCTCGGGTGCCAGCGGCGGGCGGACCTCCCCGGCCAT
>NZ_CP024915.1:2733770-2744192 GCF_002953615.1 Arthrobacter agilis
GACGGCGGTGGCGGCGTATCCGGGGTCGCCCGGGCCGGCTGCGACAGCGCGGTACCGCCGGCCGCTCTCCGTCGACGCGGTCACCTCGGAACGGAACCAGCCCGAGGTCCGCACAGCCTCGGTCGGGCCGGTGCCCGGGGCGGGTAGGGCCCGGTCCAGTAGCTTCCGCGTCGGAGGAAAGGCCATCGCGGCTCCGAACGCCCGCAGGCCGAGCGCCATCGCTCCGGCGAGGAGGGCGCCTGCGGGATCACGCCGCGTGCCCATCACCTCCCCGTACCGCAGGGTCCGACCGTAGGCCCAACCCTGCAGGGCATTGCTGCGACGCACGATGCGCGTATTCACCGACGCCATGACGAAGGGTGCGGTCCACAGGCCGTCCTCCGAGCGGCCGACCCACCCCAGATCCGACGGCTGCCGGGTCGAAGGCTCCGCCGCCCGATCCGCAGCGAGGGAGTAGGGATCGCCCAGCAGTGATCGCAGCACGGGGTCCGACCGCGTTGCATCGAGCTGCCCACGCATCGACTCGATGGTGCCGCCGCTGAAGCCACCTTTGGCCGTCGCCACGAGCTGGACCTCGGTCAGTCCGCCTGCGCCGTCGGACTCCGCGGCCTGGTGCAGGAGGAGCACCGCGAGGTCCGAGGGGACGGAGTCGTAACCGCACGCATGGACGATCCGTGCACCGGTGGTCCTCGCCGAAGCGTCGAAGCGATCGATGGCTTCGCGGACGAAGGACACCTCACCCGTCAGATCCCCGTAGTGCGTGCCGGCGCGGGCACATGCCTCGACGACCGGGAGCCCGTACTTCGCATAGGGACCCACCGTGGTGAAGAGGACCCGGGTGTCCGCAGCCAGCGCGGCGAGCGTCGCAGGGTGTTCCGAGTCGGCCTCGATGAGGGCCCAGTCGCGCGCAGCAGCAGGCAGCCTGCGCCGTACCGCCTCGAGCTTCTCCCTCGACCTCCCCGCGAGTCCCACGCGCAGGTCCGGTGGAGCGTGGACCGCGAGGTAGCCGGCGATCAGTTCGCCGACGAAGCCGGTGGCACCGAAGAGGACGAGGTCGTGATCGCGCGCTGGGGCATTCATGCCAGCAGTCTTCCATGGCATCGATCGGACCGACCCAGGAGCGGTGTCCACCTCGCCTGTGGCAGAAGGACCCGACGATTCTGCACCTGGCTCGCGGATCACCTGTTCCTTCCCCACTCCTGGCCACTAGGATCAGCGGACAACGATGAGTTTCGTTCGGGGGAACCGTGGAATCGACAGCGAAGAAGTGTGTTCAGTGGGGCGTCATCCTCGTTGTGGCCGGCGGATTCGTGCTGGTTCTCCTTCCTCAGCTACTCGGTCTGCTCACAGAGGCCGTGGGACCGACTGCAGCAATCGGGGTAGGAGCAGTGGACATCGTTCTGACGCTGGTCCGCTGGGCGTTGATACCCATGGGTACAACTCTCATCGGCGCCGCTGTCGTCATCCGAGCCCTGGCGCCTGCGCTCGATCGTCCGAGGGATGTCCATACTGGCGCATAGCCCCGCAGCAGTAGTCGTTCCGGTCGCCCGGACAGTGCTAGCGGAGTGCGACTGCGAGGCCGAGCATGACGAGGGCGAGGAGGGGGAACAACCAGTTGGTGACCTGGACCAGGACTCTCGCACCCGTTCCGGTGGTGTCCGCGGTACGCGAGCGTGGATCGATGATCTCGTCGTCCGTCGAGAGGGACGACCGGGCGGTGTTCCTGACCGAGAGTGCCACCATGACCAGGGCGCTGCCGATGAGCCAGGGCACCGGGTCGATTGCCAGCCATGCCTCGGCACGATCGTCAGGGGCAGCGAAGGCCGACAGGATTCCTGCCAGCGCGCAGATACCGCTGATGCCGATGCAGACCCAGATCCGGCGGATGACGGCGTCGAGATAGAGCGGCAGGAAGGCTACGAGCACCACTGGTGTGGCGAGGAGGGCCAGCTGCGCCGGGGAGACGAGCAAGAGCTCGGACCGGGTCCATGACACGACTGCCTGGTTGAAGAGCAGGAAGGCCAGGAGTCCCAGCAGCGATGGCCAGAGCGCATCCCGCACCCAGTCGTTCCGGGGCGCGGAGGGGAGTTCGAGTGCTGCAGCGTAATCACGCGCGGGCCCGAACGCTTCTTCGGCCTGTTGGCCGGTGTCGCCGAGGAGTTCCCTGGCGCTCGCGACGGTGTCCCCGATGGCGCTCCCGTGTTCCTGGCGTAGCCGGAGCTCGATGACGAGCTGGTCGAACCACTTCTTGTCGCTGGTCTGCTGCCTCATGCGGAGGTCCCCTCTGTTGATCGTGCGGGATCGAGGTACTGCACACTGGTCTCGACGAAGCGCTCCCAGTCACCACCGAGACGAGTGAGTTCGGAGCGGCCCTGGTCGGTCAGGGCGAAATATTTGCGGCCTGGGCCGCCCTCGCCGGCCCGCCACTCCGTGGTCACCAGGCCCGCTGTCTCGTACCGGGTGAGAAGCGGATACAGGGTTCCACCCTTGATGGTTCCGAAACCGTGTCGCTCCAGTTCGCTGATGATCGCGTACCCGTAGGAGGGCCCGGCGGACAGTGCTCGGAGCGCCAGGAAACCCAGGGTGGCTCTGAGCCAGTCGCTGGGCCATTCGATACCTGCCGCGACTCGCGGATCTGCAGCTGAGACTTCCATGACTAGATTGTGTCTCTAAGTAGTTAGCCTGTAAAGGCAGGAAAGGTCGTGGTGATCAGGGCCAGGGCGTTCGGTCAGCTGGGTGCTCGCGACCACCAACAGCGCCAGGCCGGGATTCCGACTCCTTTCAGGGGTGGACCCGTCGGCCGGCCGGGAGGTGGTGATGTCGTGGGCAAGGGGAGCCCCTCCAGGATCGCAGTGATCTCCGAGATACCCTGGGGGGGTATCGCGATCCTTTATACCGGTGGGGGGTATAAGAATCGATCCGAACACACTCCAGTCCGAAGCTCGAGGAAAGCCGAGACCAGCTCCACGCCGTCGTGCACCGGGAGCACCCTGATCATCCGCGGGCAGGGCTCCGTGTCCGTGCGGAGTCCTGCTATCGGTCATGCGGTGCTTCCGGGTCATCCGGGGCTTCGCTCCTGCGTTTCTCGAGGAGTTCCTTGGTACGAACGAGCCGGAGGAGGGTGACCAGTACCAGTCCACCGAGCATGTTGAAGAGCAGCGTGTAGCCGAACCAGCCGAGCCATTGCCCATAGCTGATGTCCGTTCCGGCGTGGATGGCGGCGAAGATGAGCAGCGAGTCGAGGACGGAGTGGAACAGCTGGAGTCCCGCCAGGAGGAATCCGCCGATGACGGTGGCGACGATCCGGGCGACGTCGTTGTTCGTGCCCTGCTGCATGCGGCTCATCAGGGTGATGGTGCTTCCCCCGAGGACGGCGAGGGCGACGGTCTGCAGGGAGAAGGGCGCGTCGACGTAGTGGTGTGCGCTCTCGCTGACCGTGTCGGTCCACTCCGGGAAGGCCTGCATGACGATCCAGACGAAAACCCACCCACCGGCCAGGTTGGCCACGAGGGTGCCTGCCCATAGTTTTCCCAGCTGGGCGATGCTTCCCTCTCTGGCGACGACGGCGGCGACCGGCATGAGGAAGTTCTCGGTGAAGAGCTCGCTGTGCGCCAACAGGAGCGCGACGAGGCCGACGCTGAAGGCGAGGCCGGCGAGCAGGTGGTTCCCCGTCTCGTGCATGACGGCCAGATAGGCCATGATGCCGAGGCCGATCTCGAACCCTCCGAAGACACCCGTCACGAGGATGTTCCTCGTGGTGCGATGGAGTCTTTCGGCACCTTCTTCGATCGTCTTGTCGAAGGACTCCTTCAGTTCGTCCTCGACCGGGGCATCTGATGCACCCAGTTCCCGTCTGCGGTCCTCGCTCATGTCGCCTTCCTGTGCCTGGGTGGGGCGCTGGGAGGATGAGCTTCACGATCCCCGAGGCCACGGCCTGCGTCCTCTCCCCACCACGACAGTGTCTCCCGACGGCCCGACTAGACTGCGGGTGTGCACTATCCCGAGCCCGCACTCGACCGCGGGGGCCTCGCGCTGTACGTGGTGACTGCCGTTCTTGCCGCAGCCGCTCAGCTCGCGGTTGGGTATCTCTACCTGACCAGCGGTCTCGTCGCCCCGCTGTGGGCTTTGGCAGTGTTCCTCGGCTGGTGGCTGGTGCTGACCTGTGTCGGCGTGAAGTTGGCGTTGCGCCGGTCCTATCGGCTACTCCTCGTGCCTGTCGTCGCGGTGGTGACGTGGTTCGGCGCGATGGTGTTCGGGGGCGCCGTCCTCGGGTGGAGTGCCTGACGACCTTCGGGGACATCGATGCAGCTCAGGACTACGGCAAAGGGATTCCCGACGTGATCCCGGCGGTGTCGGCGTGAGGCCCGCTGTCAGGAGTGGGCCGGCAGCACGCACAGTTCGTTGCCCGACGGATCGGCGTAGATACGCCACGGCAGGTCGCCCCAGTCGGGGCGTAGTTCACGGCCGCCCCGCTCGATGATGCCCGCCGCGACGTCGTCGGGATCATCCCCATCCTCGAGCCTGACGTCCAGGTGCAGCCGATTCTTCGCAGTGCCCTTGGGTGACGGCTCAGGGCAGAGGACGAGGAGCGGGCCCCGCAGCGACGGGTGGCGCAGTGTGGGCAACCGTCCCGGGACCCGGATCCAGCCGGTGAGCCAGGACCAGAACCGCGCGTCCCGGTCCGCGTCGGCGGAGTCCAGGGGCAGCGCCGCGATCGGCCCGGTCCGGGCATGGTCCGCCCGCTCGTCCATGACACAGCAGGGGTTTCCCTCAGGATCGGCGAGAACCACCCATGGCACGTCCCCCTGACCCACATCGAGGTGCCGGGCACCGAGCCCGAGTAACCGATCGACCTCTTCCGTCTGCCGGGAGCCGCCCCGAAGGTCGACATGCAGCCGCGGCGGTGGGGGAGAACCGGGGACGCGCTGGAAGCACAGATCCAGCACCGGACCACCCTCGATACTGAGCCTGGTCTCGTACACCCCGGGCTCGTCCGTGAGTGTCTCTCCGCCGACCACCGCCTCCCAGAAGCGGCCGAGTCGCCGGGGTTCCGCGGCGTCGACGACGAGATTCTCCAGATACATGCAGGCCACCGTAGGCCAGGCGGGGCACATGGCTCAAGGGACGAACACGTCGGTCTCGCGATTGCTGACGATGAATCACGTGATGTCGACGTCCTGGTCGAGTTCGGGTGCCTGCAGATCGGCCGATGCGCTCCCTTCGACGTCGCCTGATCCTATTGCTCCGGGGCACCGCAGCCAGCAGAAGGGCTATTGTCGGTTTCGCCTCTCGGAACGGGATGTCGGGGACCGTGCCGTCCTATTGATAGCGTCCGGCCTGCAGCTCCGGCATATTCTTGGCCGGGCGCTGCGAGCGCTTCGAGGGGGTCGTTATGCCGCCCTGGTGGAGGACGCCGGGTCGAATGCCATCGCTTCATGGGACATCGGTGGGCAGAGGTCAGTGATCAGCCCCGTCCCCGCGCACTCACGAACGGCGTCGATACCCTCGACCGCCGACACTTTGTCCGAGAACGGCCCGGATACGGCGACAACCGTACCGTCGGGCCCTTTCAACCTGAACCTGAAGGAAATTCCTCCGTCACGGAAGAGTTCGAACGATCCGGCCATCATTACCCCCTCGTCACCCAGGCAGAGGAACTGCCCGGGCTCGTCGTCGAAACCGGAATTCAACGCTGCTTTCCGGCTGGCCCGGAAGCGGGATAGGGCTACCCCTATGTGACCCAAGCCACACCCAATTCATCCATGGTAGGCGTCGTATTTCGTACTGGCGAGTAATCGCAGAAGGGGTCAGCGGGCTCGGGGGTGCTTTCACCCGGCTGTTTATCAAGCACCCTAGGATTCTGCTTTATGCATTTGCTCATCAGCCTAGCTTTTTTGGTTTTCCGTTCTGCTCAGCCGCTCGGAATCTTCGGTGCGTCGATTTCGGGCGCCGCTGGGAGGGCCGGAGCCCGGCGGGGCACGGGCTGTGGCCGCTACTGCTCGGGGAGCCCCGGCAGGGTCCGGGTGACCACCAGGTCCACGGCGATCTGACGAAGCTTCAGGTTCGTGGTCGAGCTCACCGAGACGAGTACTTCGAATGCCTGCTCGCCCGTGAGGCCGTAGCGCTCCATGAGGATGCCCTTGGCCTGCCCGATCACATCCCGGCTCTCGATCCCCATCGTCAGGTGTTCGACCTTCTCGGTCATCTCCCGCAGGCGCTCCGTCACCCGCTCGAGAGCCGCGTCGTCGTCAGGTGTGCCCGCATCGCTCCGATCGGCAGGCTCGTCCTGCTCGTTCGGGTCGCCTCGGCGATTCGTGTCATTCGGGTCGTTCCCCATCACTTGGATCCTCGAGATATCGCGGCTGAGACCGACCAGATCCTTCCCCCGGTCCACACTCTCTCATGCGATGTCGACCGCACGGCACTTCCTTACGGCCGAAGGCGACACGCACTTTCCGTGTTCGTCAAGCATTTCTGCTCATCGGGGGCTTGTCGGGCTTTCCTTGACGACCTACGCTTGAGGCCCGGCCTGACACAGTGGTCAAACAGCGGCCATGGTCGGATTTTCGAGGAGAAACCATGGCTTTATCCTCTGCGTCCATCATTCCCGTGCCCCGGATCCCGATCGGTCAGTCATCCCCGGATCAGGGGGACATCCCGTTCTGTGCCGCATGTGACACCGCCGAGCATATGGCGTTCGAGGACTTCGTACCGAGCAGGGTGCTGCCCGACGGGCAGGAGCACCTCGGCACCGTGAGCTATCTGTGCATGGGCTGCAACCAGTACAGTTCCCACGCTGTCCCGGATTTCTGGCAGCCACCTGCCTGGCACTGGTACGTCTGACACCGCACCGCAGGTTCCGCAGGCGGCATCGCCCGCGGTGATTCCGGTGAAGGAGGCGACATCCTCCCAGCGGGCCCACTGTTAAACCCGATGGAAGGATGTCATCGGGTATTCGGATCGGACCGTCACGAGGATGGCACGACGGCGGAAGCGTCGCCGTGTGAGACATGGACCCGACCCGCGCTCAGAGGGCTGCCATCACCACGAGGGGTGCACTGCAAGGGGCGGTCGCACGGCGAGTGGGGATCGTCCGTGCCGCTGCCGATAGGTCCGCCGTTCTCGTGTTCCTCGGCTCCTGGTGTGCGTGGGCGCAGGGTCGCCACGGGTTGGGCGTCTGCCTTGCCCGCGCGGGTGCGACCCTGCTCGTCGTCGGTGGTTTCCCCGGCCGATACATGGGTGGCGGACGCGTGGACCGATTCCAGGGCGGGGCGCCCCGGCGAGCACGCGGTCCCGTCGGGCTACCGTGCGAGCAGCGGGCCGATCAGTTCGACGAGAGCGGTCCGGGCCTGTCGCCCCATGGACACCCGCGAGGTGCGAACGCCTCGATCTCCGGCTCGCAGCGGACTACGGGTCCGTGCCGTCGTCCCCGTCCCCGGGGAACAGGGTGCGCCGCAGCGTATAGGCCTGGCCTCCGGCGAGGACCACGGTGATGAGGACGGCCGTCGGCCAGGAGAGTCCCGTGGCATACACGAGGACGAAGGCGATGGATACGGCGAACACCGCGATGGCGAGCAGCAGGACCATCCTCAGCGTCCGACGGCGGGGCTCCGTCGGCGCGCGCCGACGCTCACCGTGATCCTCGTACCTGTTCGGGTCCACTTGGTGCCACTCCAATCCCTGTCCGGTGCTTCAAGTGTGGATCCCGCCCGCTGCACTGTCGAGGCGGCCGCCGGGTTCGCGACCACCCGGGGCGCGGTACGACGCGACGGGCTGCGTCCCAGCGGCCCGGCAGTCCGGGGGCACGGCGTGGGCGGGTGCCCCCGGCCCGCCCAGCGTCTATCCTCGCGCCCGCCGCGGGAAGGGAAGGCGGTCGAGGTCGGACGCCGCCACCACGGTCGCCCGACCGGCCGAGAGGCGTGCCTGCGCGGCGAGCTCCCCGACGTCGTCGTACCGGGAGGAGAAGTGCGTCAGCACGAGGGTGCCCGCTCTCCCGGCGCGCGCGAGGCTGCCCGCCTGGCCGGCCGTCAGGTGCAGGTACTGGTCCGCGAGGGCTGCGTCGTCGTCGCTGAACGTGCTCTCCGTGACGAGCAGGTCGGCGCCGTCGGCGAGCACGAACGCGCCGTCGCACAGTGCGGTGTCCATGATGAAGGCGAACCGGCGGCCCGGCCGGTGCACGCTGACATCCTCCAGTCGCACGTCGCCCAGCCGGCCCTCGCGCTGCAGGCGGCCGACGTCGGGCCCCCCGATGCCCGCGGCGGCGAGGCGGTCGGGGAGGAAGCTCCGCCCGTCCGGTTCCGTCACACGGTAGCCGTAGGCCTCGATGCGATGCCTCAGGGGCTGCACCTCGATCCCGGCGGCTATCGGTCCTTCGACACCATGCGGGTGCAGGTGCAGGTCCAACCCCGGCGTCGCGAGGGAGACGAGCGACCGCACCACTTCCTCGCCCGACACCGGATAGTGGAGGTGCACGGGGTGCTCCACGCCGTCGAGCACCATCCGCGACAGCACGCCGGGCAGCCCGAAGCAGTGGTCGCCGTGCACGTGCGTCAGGCAGATCCTCGTGATCCGCGAGGCGGAGACGCCGGCGTGGATCATCTGCCGCTGCGTGCCCTCGCCGGGATCGAAGAGGATCCCCTCGCGCTCCCACCGCAGGAAGTAGCCGTTGTGGTTGCGGGACCGGGTGGGCACCTGGGAGGCCGTGCCGAGGATGACGAGCTCACGCATGACCCCAGTCTCGCATCGGGGATACCGGGGGAGCGCGGCGCGGGCCGGAAGTGGACCGATCGGTCGGCAGGCGAAAGAATGATGGCGAGGAACCACCGAAGGAGCACGATCCCGTGGAGCAGCACGCCCGCCCGGTGGCACCGGCACAGCCGGAGGAGACGCGCCGGCGGGCCTGGGAGCAGGGCGCCTGGAACACGCCGTCGCGCGCGCTGATCCCCGCCACGCTGGTCTCCCTCGCGGGCTTCGCCCTGTTCGTGCTCCATGCATCGGGTATCGGGTACCTCCTGCTGGCGATCGCGCTCGTCGCGGCGGTGGTGCTGGACCGGGTGCTGTTCCGGGACCTGCTGCTCATCGCCTTCGGGCTGGCCGTCATGAGCCTGGTGCCGATCACCACGGACATCAGTCCGGCACACATGGGCGTCATGGGCACGGCGATGATCCTCGCCGTCGGCGTCCCCTACGCGGTGTCCCGCTTCGCCTACCGCGACCACGCCATCACCTTCCCGGTGCGCTCCGGACCGTGGTCACGCGCGGAGAAGTGGTACCTTCCCGCCGTCGTCGTCATCGGCTACGCCCTGCTGCCCGTCTACATGCTGGGCACCGGGGTGTACGAGAACTGGCCCGCGGCCTCGGAGCCGGACGAGATCGCCCGGCTGTTCCTCGGCACCAACGGGCTCGGCATCTGGGACGAGCTCTTCTTCATCTGCACGGTCTTCGCCCTCCTGCGCCGCCACCTGCCCATGGCGCAGGCCAACGTGCTGCAGGCGGTGCTCTTCACCTCGTTCCTGTGGGAGCTGGGCTTCCACGCCTGGGCGCCGTTGTTCATCTTCCCGTTCGCGCTCCTCCAGGCCTTCATCTTCACGCGGACGCGATCGCTCTCGTACATCGTGTGCGTCCACCTGCTGTTCGACTTCGTCCTGTTCCTCGTCCTGATCCACGCGCACAACCGCGCGTGGATCGACATCTTCCTCTATTGAGCGGGCACCGATGAGCGATCCCGCCGACTTCATCGACGAGTCGCTCCAGTACGAGAGCTCGGAGGAGCGGGCGGAGGAGTACGAGCGGCGGTACGGGACGGACCTCGCGTACTACGGCGCTTCCGTCGGGGCGGTCCGGGGCGCCGTCCGCAACGCGGAGCGCCGGTACCGGAGCCTCGGACACGACGACGTCGCGGCCGTCGCCTCCGAGCTGTGGTCCCGCCCGGTGTTCGAGCGGCGGTTCGCCGCCGTCGTGCTCCTGCAGTCGTCGGTGCGGATCCTGCGCTCGTCCGACCTCACGCGGATCGAGGGCTTCCTCCGCTCGGCGCTCCTCCGGGAGCTCGTGGACCCCCTCGCCGTCGACGTCGTCGGCCCCCTGCTGCTGCGCCTGCGGGGACAGGATGCCGTCCGCGCGTCCGCCGTGCTGGACCGTTGGGCGGCGGCGGACGACCCGTGGCTGCGCCGTGCAGCGGTCCTCGCGCACCTGCCGGCCTTCCGGGCCGGGGACGGCGACGACGCATCCTTCCGGCGCACGGTGCGGCTGGTCTCCGGCGCGCAGACGGGCCGGGACACGGCCGTCGAGGACGCGGTGGCGCTGGTGCGGGCCGCCGGAGCCGGCTGACCGGGACCGGAGGCGCTACCGGATGTCGATGGTCCGGATGAGCTTGCCGCGCAGCGCCGGTACGAGGTGGTGGACGCCCATGAGGCCGAGGCCGTA
>NZ_CP024915.1:2744428-2754448 GCF_002953615.1 Arthrobacter agilis
GTGGGGTGCGACGACCAGCAGTGGTGATCACCGGGCTCATTGCCGTCGTGCTGTTCACGGGATGCGCGAGTGGTGAGGTGGAGGAGGGGACCCCATCCGGTCCCACTAGCTTCGCGGGGATTTCAGATCCTGTTTCGGGCACCTACATCGGAACGGGCATCATCGAGCTCGGCGAACCGCCGGACAACGCGACGCACATCGACACCCGTCTGACCTGCCTGAGCGCCGGCAATCTCATCATGGAAGACGGATTGACGGTCATCTGCCCAACCGGCTCGGCCAGTACCACCGCACTGTCGTCCTTTGAACTCGTACCAGGAAAGCAATCAGTGACGATCACCGCAGAAGATCCGAGCACGAAGTACAAGCTCGATGCCGTCTACCAGGACCGCTCATCCGACCGCTAACCGTGCAGCGAGTCCTCCTGCATGCGGCCTCGCTAGGTAATGGGGTCTTTGACGGCGGCGACGGCTTCGATCTCCACGAGCTGATGCTCGTACCCCAGCACGGTCACACCCAGCAGGGTGCTCGGCGCATCATGATCCCCGAACGCCTCGCGCATGACCTGCCAGGCGACCATGAGATCACGCCGCTCAGCCGATGCCACGAGCACGCGCGTGCTGATCACATCCTCGACAGTCGCACCCGCGTCCAGAAGCGCGGTCTGCATGTTTGCGACGCATTGCTCCGCCTGTAAGGCGTAATCGCCTTTACCCACTGTCGCGCCCGCTTTGTCCAACGGGCAGGAACCAGCAAGGAAGATCAACCTCGCGTCCGCCGGCGCGGTCGCGGCATAGGCGTACTGCGCCACCTCCGACAGCTCAGCGGATCGGATCAAGGTCACTGCTGAAACCATCAGGCGCCGCCCTTCCTCGTACCCACGAACCCAAGCCTCCCACTCCTCCAATAGACAGGAGGACTCGTCAACGCTCAAATGCGCGTCTTCACACCTAAACAACGGTCCGCATGCCGATGGCTCAACGGGATCCTTCACCAGGCCCCTTGTGTGAGGCTCCTTCCGACTAGCACAGTTGGGCCAATGCGCTCTCATGTCCTGTTTATCAGCGGCCGCTCAGGTGTCGGCAAGTCCACTGCCGCGCTGGCACTTCACGAACAACTCATCAGTTTGAATATCCAGCACGCCGTCATCGAGGGCGATTACCTCGACCTCGCTCACCCGGCCCCACACGAGGCGTTTCCGCAAGCGAACCTCGCTGAGCAGAACCTTGCCTCCATGTGGTCTGCATACCGATTCCTCGGATACCACCGCCTCATCTACACGAACACCGTGGCCGCACTCATGTCCGCAGATCTTGCTACAGCCATGGGGGAGAACCCGATCGTGACCGCAGTCCTCCTACGCAGCAGTGACCGGCACGCCCACTCACGGCTGGACCGCCGCAACCATGGAACAAGCGACGCCGGATTGCTCGACCACAGTGCCGCAATGGGAAAACGACTCGACAGGGAGGCTCCTACGTTCGTCCACCGCATCGATACTGACGACCTCAATCCATCAGAGGTAGCGGCTCACCTGCTCACTCTTGCAGGATGGGATACGCAATCACCCGCCACCGAGGCACACTAGGGGATCCCTCAGCGGGTCGGGCCTTCGAAATCTGCGGGTTGGGCGCCAGGCAACGCGACTTTCCATGCTGCGTGGTGTTGCAGGCGGCTCACGCTGCCGCTCATGGTGCTGGACTCTTGCGTGGCGATCCGTGGCGAGAGCGTTCCTTTCGAGCACTCCAAAGGATGCTTCCGATAACGAGAACCATGCCTGCAGCGGTGGCCCATAGAGGACCCGATCCCTGAATCCCAGCTATTACTGAATAGATCAGTACCGCCGTGCAAATAAGCAGAACGAACCATCGCTGTGCACCCATAGCATCCCCTCGAGTGTGCTGCTGATGAGGTCCACTTTGTCACGAGGGCACCTCGATCGTGCCAGTAGTGGCGAATCTGACCAGCGGACGGACCCGTAATCGCTGATGGAAGTGATGTGGGCCGTTCCGCGTTGACTGCGCTCGGTCCTACTCAGTTGCCGTGCGCGCGGCGGTATTAGCAAGTGCTGTCGAGCGGAGGAGGACCACGAGCTGAGCGAGAAGCGCCGCAAACGCAATCAGAGGTCCCGTCTGTCCACCAAAAAGGACCTGTGCGCCTAGGGCCGCGATCATTCCGATGCCGGCAACGGGCACCATCCTCCTCAAAGCTGGAAGAGCAGCCCGGTGACCGGACGCCCAGGCTTGATCGGAGGCCTGCGTGTGCCTGGTGCGGATTCCGACTGCCGCATTGCGACTGATCAATCCCTCAGCTGCCTGACGGGTGACGAACAGGCAGACAGCGGGTAAGAACACCAGGGCAAGGAGCAGCATGGTCAAAGCAAGATACTCCTCAGACATCAGCGACCAACAGTGAGGCAAACATGTTTGTCATGCTCTCGAGCTTATCCAGCCCCTTGTTCAGCCGTCCCGCAGACCGATCGGACAGCGGGACGGCTCGTAGTCCCCAGCTCGCGCGTGTGGCGACTAAAAGTTGCGGGATTGAAGCTACTGGTGAGCAGGTTCTTCCACGAGGTACTGGTTCCTCGTTTCGATGAGCTTCTTGAGGTATCGGGCGAGCAGAAGTCTCTCGACGACCCGGCCCAGTGGACCTAAGGAAGCTGCAAACTCAAATCGGTCCACCATGGTGGTGACCTCGTCGTGCTGACTGAATTCGTGAACGTGACGGAATCGCTGGAACGGACCACTGCCCTGCTGGTCCACGAAGTAATTCGGAACGTCCATCTCAGTGATCCGGCTTGTCATGCGGATCGGGATGCCGAAGTGCCAGGCCCGCCACGTCACTTGCTGCCCCAAGGAGATGAGGCCGGTCGTGGTGCCTGCGATGGCTGTTTCCTTGGATCGGGCCATGGAGCCGGTGTGGGCATCGATACTTCGAGAGCGGTCGAACAACTCAACCTGGGGTATGCGGGTGTGAGTGGTGCACTCGAAATAGACAGTCACCCGAATGAATTCGCAGTAGATCCAACCTCCTCCCGCCGATCTTTCTAAATCCGCAGCAGGCGATACTCCATCCCGCTCGATCATGTTCGCTGCGAGATATTCATGGAACAAGCAGGGTGATCTGACTGACGTCCTGGTGGGTGAGGGTGAGGGTGTGGGCGAGGCGGTAGGAGTCGGTGCCTGTTTCGATGATGGTTCCGTTGAACGTAAGACGATCGCTCTGAGGGATCCCTCAACGGGAATAGGGGCGAGCCGTGGTGTGGCCCTCGGTAGGCTCGGGGAAGACGCTAGGCAAGGGGGGCAGCATGACTGACGAGATTCAGATTCGGCAGTGTGTCGACGCTGATTTAGCTGCACTGGAAGCGACCGAGCCGCCAGGAGCGGGCATCGCCCGCAATCTCCTGAAGCACCAGGCCGCCGGCGCTGTTATTTATGCAGCAGCCTGGCGCAAGCACCAACCGGCCGGATCCGTCGTGCTGGATCTCGTTTCCGATCACACTCCGGAGTTGAAGCACCTCTTTGTGCAGGAGTCCGCTCGAGATGCAGGCATAGGGACAGCACTGTGCGCTTGGACCGAGACTTACGCCGAGCAAACGGGATTCGACAAGCTCTACCTCAGCGTCGGCACCGAGAACGGCGGTGCTCGCCGGCTCTATGAGCGCTTGGGGTTCGTTCCAACGGGACGATTAAGAACGACGACTTACCAGTACGTCGACGACGACGGACAAATGCAGTGGGCGACTGAGACCGACGACGTCTTTGAGAAATCACTCACCGACTAAGCTCCCTCGCACCACGGCAAGATCATGTGCGGCCGAAGATCGCTCTACGGCCAACTGCAGTAGGCGGGGTGCTAGTTTCGAGCCATGGGAACGGACTGGATCGAACACCGGCGGGGTCGCGACGGCGAACGCATCGGCTGGATGGAGCCGGCAAATGAGGGGTTCGTCGCAATCGACCTGCTGGGACGCCGCAGGACCGGCATCGTTGATTGGTTGAGCGCCGAGGAAACCCTCGACGAACTCGGCATCGGCTACCTCGCAGACCCACACGAGCTACGACTGGACAACGGAGCCTGGTTACGTGTCCGCATCGCTGAAGTCTCGCCGGCCGCAATTCGTGTGAAGAAGGACGACTGGGGAGATATGACCGCCCCCCAGCTCTACTACACGGTGCCTTTCCCCGTAAACGATGATCAGCTCCGTCCACTGAGCACATAAGGATCGTTGAGCGGGGCACCGCTGGTGCATCCTGTTGAGATGCGATCGGGTACGCGGAAGTGGAGAGATACGGTCACGTCAGTGCTGGCGTTGTTGAACGACGTGGATCCCTATCGGCTGCAGCCCGGCGGGGCGGAAGGTGCGCCCCTGGATGAGTACGAGCTCGAGGCCGGCCCCATTGCGAGTTTGCTGCTCAAGAACGGTTCAGTCCAAAGCAACGAAGTAGACGCTATATGGCTGACATGGTTCCAAGAACCCTTGAGCGAGGCTATCAAATCTGAGGCAATGAGCCGCTTCTGCACGAGCTTGAACTCTCTGAACATCGAGACGTGACGCCTAGACGATGTCCTCATACCAATTCTCTTGCGGGACAGGCTTAGGGGCGCCAGGCCGCGTTAGCTGGGGGGTTCTTGTCCAGGTCTCCTGATCGGTAGATCGTTGCCACTGCTGGCGTGGGCCCTCCCACTCGCGTGCGGCATCGGTCAACCAGATCGTCGTATCGGGATTCCATCCGGCCAGGACCGTGGACGTGCCGCCGTCAACATGCAGCGCACGATTGGCGCTAGACAGGTACGCCAGGGTTGTCAGGTGTACCGCGTCCCACCGTTCTGCGACCTTCTCCCAGTCCGGAATCACCCACGCACCGTTGGTGCCGGTGCAGCGGAACCAGTCATGACGTCGGGACGCGGTGACCTCAAGGGGGTGTTCACGGCACAGTGACACCCAGTCCTCACCACTGCGTATTTCGTAGGTGCGTCCGGTACCGCGTACGGGGATCACGGTTGCCTGCTCCCAGCCGAAGGAGTCTTCAATGAGATTCAAGCCCAGCGGTATCCGCCCGACCGTGTGCAGGGGTCCTTGCGGGAAAGACCACCACGTACCCGACCAGGGGGCGTGGGGATCCCGGGGTCGTTCCATACGTGCGCGGACCTCCTCGGCGCGTGCACCACGAGCCCACGCAGCCAGGGCTTGTGATGGTTCCCGGGGTAGAGGTGCTGGATCGTCGGGTGAGTGCCAGTCGATGGCCCACTGTTCGAGCTGCCGGTCGTGCGACCACCACAGGGTCGAGGGTGACGTTATGACGTGCTGCGCAAGCGGGGTGAGGGCGGCTGTCACCTCGGGAAGGGACGCGAGGACGTCCTCCCCGTCTGGTTCCTGCCAGGGCCGGGACGTGTCGACTGCCTCAGCCAATGCGCGATCGATGGCCCGAGGCTCAGCCTGTATGACATCGAGTGAGGTCAAAGCTGCGATGAGATCTGCATAGGTGGGCTTCGGCGGCAGCTCAGTGTCGTCGCCGGAGGTGGCAGTCAACAGCACCCGGGAGCTGCCTTTGCCCGGATCCAGATCATGAGCGAGCCAGAACACTGCGGACCTGACAGACGGGTCCAGCTCCGTCATCAGCTGCAGGCACAGGCGTCGCCCACGAGGCCCTGCCAACAGCACTTCCGCCCCCATCTTCATCTGCTCACCCTACGTGCGAGCTACGTGCGAACTCGCGTTCACCAGGGGATCCTTCTGCGGGAATGATTGTCGGTATCTACGGCCGAGTTAGTTGGGGTGCGTCCTCGTGTTCCTGGCGGCGCGAGAGGTGACGGCCTCAGGTGTCGAAACGTGAGCCCTCAAACCGTGGTCGTCGGGCGGCTAACAGGAGTAGGACGAAAGGGCCGGGAGGGAGGATTGCGAGCAGGGCCCACCAGCCTGAGAGGTTCGAGTCGTGGAGGCGACGGACTGCGATGGTGAAACCAGGGACCGTGGTGGCAATCAACCAGACAACGGCGATGATGAGTGAAAACGCCGCGATGGGGGAACTGGGCGCTTCGGTTTGGTAGACGTTGACTAACTCGATGTTTGCAAAGAATGCAGACCCGAATGGACCGAGAGACAAAGTCGGTTGCGGTGTCTTACCCGAGACCAGGGCAGGAATGATCAGCTGAGCCATAGCTACGACGACGACGTTCACGAGCATCGTCTTACGGGAGTATCGGACGCTCGCCCATGACAACCGTTGCGCGTTCCCAGTCACCGACGTAGCGTCTGCCAGATGAACGGTGACGGACAACCACTGGCTGAGCCGGACGACCCATCGATAGGCGGCGGCAAAGCATTCCTGCCTATCGGGATCGTGTTCCTCGTCGTTGCGCTTGGCATGATATTCACGGGCACGACATCCTGGATCGCGTTCTTCACTATAGGCATCACGTTCCTCATCCTCGGGACACAAAAGACCTCAAGCAACGATGAGGTCGCACCTTCCCAGACCCCGCAGGAATGATGCCCGCCGGCGGTTCTCGAGTTGTAGCTGGCGGCCGGCGGTAACTACTGATCCTCAGGGGGGTCTTTCTGTGAGCGGTAGCAGCAGCACTGGGCGGACCTCGACTGGTGCGCCTCCGCGCTTCGCGGATCCGCGGCGGGTGGGAACCCTCATCGGCCTGTTCGGCGCGTGCGTCTTCGTGTTCTCCTACACTCCACAAATCGCAGAGCTCCTTGTGGTCCTCGCGCGCGCCCTGGTCGTTGGTGCCGTCGCCTGCACCCTCTGGTTCCTCTTCGCCTCGCCGCGCTACCTCGGCCCGTTCACTGCTCCTCGCGGGCAGCAGATCGGAATCTACCTTCTCTATATGGTTCTGGAGTTCGCGCTCATAGCTTTCGGCACGGGACGACTCACATCGATGGGCGAATTGGAGCTTCAACCCGCGCTCATCGCTCTGGTCGTCGGTCTTCACTTCATACCCTTCGCGTGGGCATTCAAGGAACGCATGTTCTACACCCTCGGCGGAGTCCTTGCCGTCCTGGGCGGTATGGGCCTGCTGATCGGCACTCAGACCAGCGCTCTCGGAGCAGCCGTCGGGTCAGGGCTGGTCATGTCTTTGATCTTGCTCGCCTACAGCCTCGGGATGTTCGCCCACCCCCCCCCGTCGAGAGACGTAGCCCAGCGCCAAACGACGTTGCATGATGTCTGGACCCTTGATCGGTTCTGTTGCTAGAGCCTTAAAAGGACCCTAGAACAACACGATCTGAGCCGATGTGATCTGTGGCGTTGGGGTGTACCCCAACGCCACAGATCCGATCGGTAGCGAAACCCGTCCGAAGGCGGCGAAGTAGAGCGACACTTCCGCCTATGGGTTCTGCGACGACCGCGGAGCCGCCCTATGCCCTCCTGAACGTTGCAAAACTTTCTAGCGCACTAATGGTCGTTTATGTACGTTGAGCCCTGGCTCTTACTCAGAGGATTGACAACCGCCACCGTGTAAAGCACCCTTGTCAGGACAAGCATGCTTTACGTAAAGGGGCGGCGTGCAAAACAGTATCCGGGATCTTCGCGCCGAGACGGGCATGTCGCAGCGGGAGCTGGCCGAGGCCCTGCAGGTCTCGAGGCAGACCGTCAATTCAATCGAGACAGGCCGCTATGACCCATCCCTGCCCTTGGCTATAGCCATCGCCCGTTATTTCCATCGCCCTGTAGAGGAGATTTTTCATGCAGACTGACACCCACTTTTCACGCACCGTGGTAGGTCTTGGAATCCTGGGCGTGATCCTCGCGCTGGTGACCGTTGCCGTGGTCTTACTCCGCGAGCACGCCCCAGGCGACATGATTCCGGGGTTCCTCGTCGGACTCGGAATTGGAGTCGCCGGAGCCCTGGTCATGGCATGGAGGGTATTCCGCCGACCGGAGCGCGCCTCGACCTTTGAACGCGCGTGGACGCAAACCGGCGACGAACGCGAGGACACACTCCTGACCCGGGCGTTGGCCGTCGTCGGGCTGGCATCCCTTCCCTTGGTCGGAATCACCACGCTCGCCATCGGCTTCGGCGCCGAGGCACCCATGGTCATGACCCTCTGATGGGGGCGCTGTTCATCACCGGGGGCACGTCGTTCGCGGTGCTCAACCACCGCAACTGAGCACATCGGGTTCTCCCTCTACAGGCACGAAGGCTGTGGTGGCCTCGCTCTTCGTAGCTTGGTGGTTACACCCGATTCAACGGCGGCCGATATACAAGCCGAAGCCGAGCCTCCAACGCTGCAGCGTCCCGCTCGGTATGCTCTCGGAGCCAGGAGACGTCACAGCCCAGCAGCCAGCCCCGAATCGCAGTCGCCTGCCCGGTCGTCACCTTCTGCCGGGTCGGATTGCCCGTGACATTGGGCGGGATCTGAAACAGCAGCTCACATACATTCCGACGCAACGAGGATCCCGCAAGGCTCACACCTCCACCAAGGTGCGTCGAAAGCCGCTTCTGCAGACTCGTCGCCGTACCGACATACTGCGGCACTTCATTTCGCGACCACAGGTACACGCCCGGCTCGTTCGGCAGATCCGAGCGGGTCAGGTTACTTGCAGCACGTCTCGGCGCCGCAAGGAGCCGAGTCCAATCCTTGCCCGAAGGCTCAGCGGAGTCTGGCGTTGTCGACGAAGTCGCCTCGTCAATCGCATCGAGAATGGCGTCCATCTCGAAGTCATCCTCGGCACCATAGATGTTCAAATCGCTGTGGCTGTAGGAGTTCATCACGCCGCAAGAGTATCGCCCTCAAAATCGCAGAAACGAGCCGAAAAGCCGAGCTAATCTTTTCTGCCTCACGGACCCGAAGGACGGTCGATCGACGGCACGTAGTTTTCGGGGACGTGTCGATTGGTCGATCATCGACGCCTACGACGACGCCCCCTGACCTGCCCTGAGGGCAGCCCTCAGGGCAGGCGTATGTAACTCGGGCAGTAGGAACGACCGATGTCGACAGATAGGGCCCGGTAGATCCATCCCTCAGATGGGGGCTTTTGATCCATTTGAGCAGTCACGTCGTGGACCGGCAGGTACAGCACTGGGCCAGGGTGGGGCGCCCATTCCTCCACCCCTACCGGAACCATCAGATCAAAATCGACGAGTTCTTAGATGTTGAGCCTCCTGCCCACCTGTGCACGGCACAAGCTCCCCCACGCTCCGCTGCTTGTCCCGCACACACCTGGACAGCAGGAACCGAAGGAGCGCCTGCACACACCCACCTTGAGTCGCCGCACCGGATAGCTCACCTCGAGCGAACGGTGGACGTGCACAGCCTCCACGAGTGCGGGTTAGGACTCATGTGCTGTCTTCTATCTCGGCGACTTCCCTCATCATGTTTCGTCTTTGACGTGCTGGTGACAGGAGTTTGTGAGGCAGAGGATTGGGCACAGTACAGCAGGTGGCGTCGGTCATGTTCTTGGACTTGATAACCAAGAGCCCCTGGTTACGCATGTACTCTGTTGCGTCTCCCCCACTACAGAAGGACTGAGAACCACCATGGCGACCGACTACGACGAGCCACGCGTCAAGCCCGAGGACATGCCGGCCAACGAATCGCTCGAGGCGATTCAAGCTCAGCGTAGCAGCACTACTCAGACCTCCGTCATCGACGCCGAGGACACGGATACGGCCGAGGGTTTCGATCTACCAGGTGCCATCCTCGAGGACGAGCTCACGGTGACCGTTGTCCCCGTGCAGGAGGACGAGTTCACCTGCATGTCCTGCTTCCTCGTTCATCACCGAACCCAGCTAGCGCGTGAGGTGAACGGCAACAAGTACTGCGTTGAGTGCGAGGGCTAACACCTAGCATCACTTAGCGAGGCAGCGCTGATCCTTTACAAGGAACCCTCGCCTGGACCTTCGCACTATTGGGCTACGCCGATCAGGTATGCCGGAGTCTCGAAAATCTAGGGGCTTGAAGAGGCGCAGACCACAACCGCGCTATGCGTTGCTTTGGGTGTTGTGGATCCAGTGGGTGCTCGCAACGACTACCGCGGTTGTGGCGAGTGCGGCTCGTACCGTGTTTGC
>NZ_CP024915.1:2754548-2754616 GCF_002953615.1 Arthrobacter agilis
AGTTTTGCCGGGTCTCCAGCCTGCTGCCCGTTCATGCTCTTCCACGCCGTGATGGTTGAGGCAGTTCG
>NZ_CP024915.1:2754716-2764631 GCF_002953615.1 Arthrobacter agilis
CTCTGCGTAGTCTTCGATGGAGAGTTCGGGCCAGATCGAGGAGGCGTCCTCGACGAGGAGTTCTGTGCGGAAGAAGCCGGGCTCCACGACGGTGGTGTGGATACCGTAGGGCGCGAGGTCGTAGTGCAGGGACTCCATCCACCCCTCGAGGGCGAACTTTGATGCCGCGTACGCAGCGCAGAACTCCTGGCCGATCATCCCGGCGGCCGAGCTGATCGTGATGACATGCCCGCTGCGCTGTCGACGCATCACGGGTAGGACAGCGCGCGTGACGTTGAGGGGTCCGAAGAAGTTGGTCTCCATCTGCGCTCGGACCTGCTTGTCACTGATTTCTTCGAAGTAGCCGGCGTAGAAGTTCCCGGCATTGTTGACGAGGACGTCAATGCTGCCGAAGTGCCCCACAGCCGCCTCCACCGCTGCGGCAGACGCAGCCGGATCGGTGATGTCCAGGGACAGGGCCAGAAGGTTCTCGTGCTCACCCAGAGCCGCGGTGACCTTGTCCGCGTTCCGGGCGGTGCCGACGACGCGGTGCCCGGCGTCCAGGGCAGCCTTGACCAGATCGACCCCCATGCCCCGGGCAGCTCCGGTGATGAACCAGACATTGGGCATGATGATGCCTTCCTGTAGTCCTTGCCGGCCCTTCTGGGCCGACTGATATTTCAAGTCAACAGGCCTTGTCGGAAGCGAGCGAGACCCTACCTATAGGTGCTTTGGCGGGGCCCCTCTACCGCTCCGGAGGTGGGATACCTTCGTTCCCATGAACGTTCCGATGGACAACCAGGACGACCTCAGCGCGTTCCTCGTCTCGCGCCGCGCCAAGCTCGACCTGCACCAGGCCGGCCTGCCCGACTACGGCGGACGGCGCCGGGTCCCCGGTCTGCGACGGGACAAAGTCGCCTTCCTGGCCGGCATGAGCTCGGAGTACTACAAGCGCCTCGAACGGGGCAACGCCAAGGGGGTGTCCGACGCCGTCCTCGACGGAATCAGCCGCGCCCTCCAACTCGATGAAGCCGAGCACTCCCACCTCTACGACCTCGTCCGCGCGGCGAACACCGGAGCCCACCCGCAACGCCGTCGCCCGGCCCAAAGAGCGCAGGTCACCCCGGCCCTGCAGCAGACCATCGACGCGATGACAACCGTCCCGGTCTACGTCCAGAACGGCCGCCTCGACGCCGTCGCCACCAACACTCTCGGCCGCGCCCTGTTCTCGGAGATGTTCGACGACGCCTCCCAGCCGGTCAATGCGGCTCGCTTCGTGTTCCTCGACCCCAAGGCCCGGACGTTCTACCAGGACTGGGAGTCCAACACCCGCCAGATCGTCGCCCTACTCCGCACCGAAGCCGGCCGCTCCCCCTACGACCGCCGGCTCAGCGACCTCGTCGGCGAACTCTCGACCCGAAGCGACCTCTTCCGGAAGCTCTGGGGCGCCCACGACGTCCGCGAACACCGCACCGGCACCAAAAGCATCCGCCACCCCCTCGTCGGCGATCTCGACCTGACCTACCTCGGGCTGGACCTTTCCAACGACCATCAATTCACCATGCTCATCTACTCGGCCGAACCAGGCACTGCCTCGTACGACGCGCTACAACTCCTCGGAAACTGGACCGCCACCCAAGGATCAAGGGCACACGTCGAAGATCCACTTCCGCGCGAACTGGAGTAGCCTCACCAAGCACTAGCCACCTTGGTGCACACACCAACACTTCAGCCGACGAACGTGCCCCTTCAGTACAACCAGAAGTACCTGCATTCGGAGCGGCAGACGTGTCGCATGAACATGTTTGGAAACTGCGGACGCGAGCAACCCGGACAGTGCAGATTGCGGAGGCTCTAGAACTGGATTTGTGCTTCGGAGTCGGTGCCGGTGAGCAGGGGGCGGATGATCGGCTCGTTCCATCCGTACTCGAGGAGGGCTGCGCGGAGCTCGACTGACTGGGCAGGGATCTGTCCGTGACCGACGCCGCGCCAACGGAAGGTCGAGGCGTAGGCGTGCCTGCCCTTCCGGGACCGGTCGAGCATGTTCAACGCCTGGGTGCCGGGCAGCAGGTGGGTGTCGGTCCCGGTGCCGGCGTGTACACAGAGCGGGACGTCGTAGACGTGCATGAGCGCGATGCCGGAGTGCAGAGTCTTTCCGGTGAGGTAATCGTAGGCATAGCGCCGCGGTCGCATGGTGCGTGGCTCGCCATTTCTGGTGACCCAGAACTGCCCGTATCCGTCATCGGCGACGGCGAGGGCGCCGGTCCAGATCCAGCAGTCCGGCGGCCGCGGGCGACTGATCCAGCAGCCTGGCGAGCCCGGCCTCTGATCGAGCGATCCCGAAATCGTGTCAACGAACACCCGGTTATACCCGGCGGCATTCAGCGTGTCGACCTACAGCGAAGCGTCCTGCTCAGTTGTCGGCATCCGCGCGTACCCGAGAAGGTGTCCCATGCCCTCCAAAGTAGCGGAACTCACCACACGCTGGCAGACGTGGAGCATAGATGGTGGTACTGAGAATTGCTATAAGAAAAGAGCCTTCCCAAGGCTCCGACGGGGTCCGGCAGCACGTGTAGCGGAAACGTTCGTTTTCGGCAGGTTGGGCGACCGGCTTCTGACTGTTAGCTCCCTTGGCGGCGTTCTGTGATTGCTTCTTGGAGTGATAAGGGATTGCAGGCCCTCTTAGCGCCTTTGAGGACTGCGCAGGGTGAGGTGGGCTGTGACGACCGGTGGTCATCCACTTGTGGGCGGGTGGAGCCCGAAGGGTAAAGCTCAAAGCCGTCCATCTGTGGTTGAGTAACACTCATAGCCGGACTGACTGACATCACGTCACTTCCGAGTGCATCGCATACCTGTGAGCCCTTGAATGGTTCGCCGAGTAGTCCCGGGTAGTTATTGAAGGGGGGGGGCGGCGGCGCACCAAGGGGAAGCTGTGGTCTCAAACAAGCTGCCTAGCGCCGCCGACCCTGAGAGCGAGAACTGTCTCTGCTAAGGAACAGGACAGCTACCGGCGCGGGCCTTCCGGTTTCAAGAGAAGGACGACGCCAGAGGCGAACGACCATGCACCGTTCGAAGACGAGCAGGGACTATCGCCCCCATCGAGGCTAGCGACCTGAAGGCAGGACAACACGAGGACCAGCCACCCGCACCTCTTCATGCGACCATTTGAGCGCTGCCGGACAGTACCCGCGACGAACACAGGCGCATACTCCAGCGCCAACCTGGGTCACTTACCACTAAGAAATCCGCGCACCCCCACCAGCAGATCTGGTTTCAGCTGCGCTCGAGCGGGTGCGCGGCGGTAAGGCCCTTGATCAGTGTGACAAGTACAGGGTGTATCTCGTTGCCGCCGGTGATGGAGCGGTAGGAGTGCTGTTCCAGGTGGTTGGCTTCAGCGAGGACCAGGGCACCTGCTGTGGTGATGCTGATATTCAGGCCGCGGGCTCCGGGCGTTGGTGCGGAGCTGGTCAGGTACCCGCTTGCTTCGAGTGACCGTAGTGTCCGGCGGAGAGTTTGGGGTTGAACGCGGATTACTCTGGCCAGCGCGGCTTGACTTGTTGTTCCTTCAGCGTGGAGGGCCTGAAGGGTGGCAAGCCCGGCGATAGTCAGGTTCAGATTTTCCAGCTCGCTGTTCAGAGCGTATTCCCAGAGGCGTGCTGCCGTGCTGAGCAGTTGAGGATCCGACCATGTTTCGGGTTCCGCTGTAACGGTTCTGGGTGTCATTGCCGCCGCTCTTTCCCTCATGCGTCATCTGGTTGACATTGCAGGTCTCCGCCCGTCATCGGTTCTAATCGGCCGGTTTGGCCGGTTTGGCCGGTTTGGCCGGTTTGGCCGGTTTGGCAGGATCGGTGTCCTGGATCGCGTTGATGACACCGATTTTTATCAGTGACAAGTCACGGGCTGATGTGACGGCAGTTTTAGGCGTCGGTGGCCGTGGAGTGACGGTGACGTGGCGATGACAATCATGCTTGGTGGTTGGTCGTGATGCGGGTGAAGGCCACCCTCGTGGTTCCACTGGCTGGCCTTCACCCTGGAACAGTTACTTCTTGAAGGCGTCCTTCACGTTCTCGCCGGCGTCCTTGAGCTCGGCTTTGGACTGCTCGGCCTGGCCCTCGGCGCGCAGACGATCGTTGTCCGTCGCGTCGCCGTAGGCTTCCTTGGCCTGGCCGGTGATCTTCTCGGCTGCGTTCTTGATCTTGTCGTCGAGTCCCACAGTGTTCTCCTTCGCATGATGTGTTGTGTGATGGGTGTTTCTGGTGCCGGCTCATGGGAGTGGGCCGGGGTCTGGATGCTGATCGGTCAGCGGCGGCGGTATGGCTTTTTCGGGCGCCCTTCGGCGACGCGGCGCCGCTCCATGTACCGGCCGAAGAGGGCGGTGGCGATAGTGATGGCGATCTTCTTCATGGGTTCCTCAATTCTTAGGTGCTGGTGGTTGATGGGAATTTAGTGGTGGGCCGAGGCCTGTTCGACCGTGACGGAGCTGTCCTTCTTAGGGTCGGCCTTCACATCGATGGCGATACCGGGTGATGCTGGCCCTCTGCCAAGAGTCAGGTTCAGGTCGTTGTTGATGCGGTGCTCGACGTCGGCTACGACCTGTGGCAGGTCGGCGTGTGACGTCGTGGTGATGCGGATCGTGATGTCCGGCGCGCGGGAGGATCCGCGGAGAGGCGGTACGACTAAGCGGGATGTCGCTGTTCTGGCTGGCAGTCAGAAGGAGCTACAGCGCTTGTGCGGTGTTCAGTCCATAGCGCTCCATCAAGATTCCTTGGGCCTGGCCAATCTGGTCTCGTGCGGCTGTGGCTTCCGACAGATTAGTAAGCCGGCGCAGACGCTCATTGATGTCATGTAGCCGTTCGAGGACCCGGTCAAGCTGCTCTTCCTCCGCCGCCTTCCGATCATCTGCCCTGTCCTGCTGATCCTCCGCGTCCTCGTTCTGAGCGCAGCAATCCTGTTGATCAGGTCCCTCTCCGGCCTGACCGTCTTTACTACCCTGCGTATCTTCGGGTTCATGGCGGCTCTGAGCTTCGTCACGAGGATCCGACATTGGATCAACCTTTCACCACGCCCTACCCGATGCTCAGAGGCGACCCCCTCTGACGTGCTTACCTCGAGCGGCTTGATGCGTGAAGTATCTACCCTCGTCCAGCGCTGAGGAAGAGCAACAAAAATCGACTGCCAGTTGGCACTGCCCCTGCCTTCGCAATGAGGCAACTGTTCCTACTGATCGCCGGTTCGGCCTCCAACCAGTTGGCCGACGATGCAATTGCTGCTTCCCTTCCCAACCCCGGCGTCCTCGACCAAGCCGGAGGGATCCTCGCAGTACCAACGACAGTAGTCCTGATAAGGCGTTCCGACTTGTCCGTCAGCGCACCCAGAATACAAACCACAAAGCTCCACGGCCACCGATGACATCGCAAGCGGCACTCCACGCCTCATCAGCCGTACAGACAACCCCCTGGAACAGGCTCGAAGACTGCCTTTGCCCGACTACTGCCCATCCTGACTGCCCACACAGACTGCCCATCCTGACTTCCCGCGGAGCCTTTTCATCGGATGAGCACTTAGTCATGCAAGTACGGTCGGTGGCGAAGGAGGTGGTGACCACTCGTGCCGGGCACGCTGCACCTTCCTACCCTTGCTTCAGGGCTAGCTGCCGATCGTTTCACTCCAGCGCTGGCCCCTCGTGACACCCTCCCAGGGACGCGAGGTGACAACTGCAGCCCCCAGCTCTGGGGTTGTCGCGACAAGCGTCGGCGGCGCCGACAGGTCCTCATGAGACCGGGAGCTGCCACGCGCCGCCAACGCCTTCCCAACCATCCCGGCACATAACAATCGAGAGCAACGTTCCAGTCGAGCCTGAGCCGGCGCTGACCTGCTTCTGAACAGATGACAGAGATCTTCTGTCGTTGTCGTGGTACGCAGGAGGTATGACGTCAGCGACAGGGAACCATCTGAGCGACCCGGAAGATCTACCGATGGTCGACCTCCTGCGTCGCTGCTCGATCTATCTCGCCGGCGTGGAAAAGGATCTGGCCGAGAAAGCAGGATTGAATACGACTGACGCGCGCGCCCTGGCCCTGATCGTCGAAGCAGACGCTGGGGTCGAAGCATTCAGTCCCCGAGTCCTGGCTGATGTGCTGGACGTATCCACGGCAAGCATGACTGCGGTCACCGACCGGCTGGAAAAGGCCGGCCTCGTAGAGCGCCGACCCAACATCGCAGATCGCAGGAAGATCTGTCTCCATCCCACATCACACGGCTCTGCGGTCCACGTCCACATTCAGAGCGGGCTCAGAGAGACGATTACCGAGTCCCTTGCCCCTTTGAGTGCTCAGGACAGTGACGCTTTCCATCGAGGACTCCGCGCTCTCGCCCAACTCTGAAGCCGCCCTCACCATCCGACCGGTAGGACGCACTGCAGACCCCAATAATCAGACATCGTCAGCAGACATATAGCTAGTTTTCCTAGCTTTACAAAAGTTGAAATATCGTCGTACTCTGACGTTGGGTCAAGAAACGGCCTGTTCTGGTATCTCCTCAAAGGTCGCTCCCGTGCCCTCACCATCTGTTCTTCCCTCCCGCGTTGATAGCTCGATGCACTCCTTCGACTCTGAGGTTCCACATACTTCCCTGGGTCTGGCCCCCGATACATCAGCAGGCGGGACTACTGGAACTGGCTCTGAGACTCCGGAGCCTGCCTCTGCTGCGGAGGAAGTGATAGGGGCAGTTGTGGCGATGAGCGTAGCGGCCGCCGCCCTGACGGATGCCGGCGATACAACACCGAGAGCTTCTCTGTCGGAAGAAGAAACAACCGACTGGGCGATTTTTCCGGAGGAATCCTCAACTGGGGTTCCTCTTGATCTTCAGCGCGCGACGAATCGAGATCTTCGCCGGTGGAGTATCAGATTGTTCAAAGTCATCGACCTGGACTTCCCGCCCTATGGGGCGGTAGCGGACTACGAGCGGATTTCTGACGAGCTCAAGCGGCGCCGGGACGCGGCAACTGGAGGGCGGAAGTCAGTCAATTTCCGGGAGAAGTTCTGCGACAACGCGCGGGGTCACCGCTTTGAACTGTTCCGCGACGGCGTCCTGACTGGGTACGTCGCTTACACCATGAGAGCCGGCATCATACGCTTGCACCGTACTGTCGTCCTCGATGCGTTTGACCGCGAACAGGTCGAGGGCACCCTGATGCGTAACGTTGTCCTGGCAGCGCACAAGCGCCGCCTTGCGGCTGTCCCATACTGTCCCATCGCGCAGGGATTCTTCCGTCAAAACCCCCAATACAGGCAGCTCACCCACCAGTAAGACTCTGAGAACACATCGACCGGAGATTCGGCTGGCATCACGCCCCAGACCAGACATCAACGATGACGGTGACGGAGGTGATGCGGGGTGTTTGGGCCTCCTGCTCGGTTGTCTGGCGGTGTCTGCGAGACGGGAATGCGTGGCAAATTCTCTTGGCGGGCACTGATTTACCGGGTTGCGCCTCGGCAGCCACTGATAAAGCTGGAGAAGATCGTGAAGCGCAGTATCGGCTGGGACGAGGGAACGTGGACGAATGTGCCCGTCCGCGTGGTCTCTGATGAGTCGGGTCTTCAGGTCACTGCCCGTAAAGGTAGTGATGCGTGGGGTCTGAGCTCCTACGGTGTCATCCATGCTTCGGAACATGCCCTGCTGATGGGCATGCGACCTCAGTCGGCCATGGAAGTGCAATTTAATCTCGACTTGTCTGCCCAGTTCGATCAGGCTGGTATTTTCATCAGAATCGATGATGAAACCTGGATGAAAGCCGGCGTGGAAATCATCGAGGGACAAGAGCATCTTGGCACTGTGGTCACGAGAGTCATCTCGGATTGGTCGCTGTCTCCCGTACCGGAGTGGTCCGGACGGAAGGTGACCATCCGCTGTAGTCGATCCGGCAGCGCCCTCACCATTCGCGCACGGGTCGCTGACGAACCATGGCGACTGATCCGCGCGACACCACTGGACCCCGACGCGACCGTGCAAGCGGGCCCGTTCTGCTGCGCACCCATCAACGCGGACCTCACCGTCCACTTCATCTCCTGGCGCATCACCCCACCAGATCCAGCTTTGCGCGCATACATCTGATTGCAGCTATCGATGCAGATGCACAGGCAGACTATCGACGAAGAGCCCGAAGCCCATGCTCCAACTCCCTCTTCGAGTCGATCGAGTGGACTATGGTGAGTACCTGCTAGTGAGGTTTACGGTGATAATTGTCAGAATCACGCCGTCGATACGACGTGCATTGGAGGGAGAAGATCATGCTGCAAGGTTTCAAGGACTTCATCATGCGGGGCAATGTCATCGAACTGGCGATCGCGGTCGTCATCGGGGGTGCGTTCACCGCACTCGTCGGCGCTTTCTCGACCTTCATCATCAATCCGGTCATCGCCTCGGCCGGCGGCGTCGATGCCGCCGGTCTCGGCTTCGAAATCAGGCCCGGTAATGCAGCGACCTTCGTCGACTTCGGCAGCCTGATCACCGCGGCCATCACCTTCCTGATCACAGCAGCAGTGGTGTACTTCGTGTTCGTCGTCCCGATGAATCACGCGGCAGCACGCGTGAGGGCTCGAGCGGAAGTTCAAGAGCCAGCAGCCGAACCGACCCCCGTGGATGTCGCTCTGCTCACCGAGATGCGCGACCTCCTCCAACGCATAGACTCACGCAACGGTCACCTCTGAACAACAGCATGACTCGGTTCGACTGTCTGGTCGACGCGACCCGTCCCCACCCCCGCCTTCAAGCGACCAACACGAAGGCTTCAAGATCGGCGCATGTGTCGGGCGGACAGTCCGTTGACGTGGCGACGGAGAACGGTGTCGGAGGGCTTTGCTACTGTCCTTTTCTGAGGTCCGGGTTAAGACGCTAGCCCGAGGCAAGTCCGTTGAATGGGTTCTATCACCATGACCATTTCCGATGAATCGGCGGCTCCCCGCACCGGGGACGCAGGTATCGATTACTTCATCGACTGTCCGACCGGGACGGTCGAATACTATTTCGGATCACCGACGTTCCAGTGGTCCGATGAGTTGTTCCGGATCCACGGCTACGAACGCGGCGACATCGTTCCCACTCTCGAGCTCGGTCTCGCGCATATCGAACCCGTCGACAGGGACAGGATCCAGGCGTTCTGGGATCGCGTGTCCACGACAAAGGGCCCCGCCTCAGCGTACGCGTCCCTGCGGTCGGTGGACGGCCGGGTCCATAAGATCCTGATGAGCGCCGACCTCATCCTCGACGGCGACACCCCCGTCGGGGTATGGGGGCTCGTCGTGGACCTCACACGGTCCATCCACGCCGACCGGCACCAGCTCGCGAACGAAGCCGTCGCCGCGTCAACAGTCAGCCGGGCAGTCATCGAACAAGCCAAGGGCATCCTCATGAGCCGGCACGGGATCAACGCGCTGGAAGCCTTCCAACGCATCAGCAGCTACAGCCAGAACGCCAACCGCAAAGTCGTCATCGTCGCACAGGACATCATCGACCTCGCCCACCACCTCCACCGCGGCACCTCTCGCACAGGTTTCGATTCCGAGCACGAGCTACTGAAACTCCTTACCACTGACTGAATCCCGGCCAGCGGATAACCCATTCTGCTGAGCTTCGCAGGACCTCGCGTCATTGGGCGGCAGGCCAGCTTGGTCAATGAGTCAGTCCTGGTGTCACTTCAATTCCTCGGTGCGCAACCCCAAGGTCATTTTCTGCTGGTTGGCCACCTTTAGCCGAACGCCGCTCTACGGTTAGGTAGAGGTAGGACACGGCGATAGCGGAACAGGCGGATCAGGCAGATGAGCGGGAGTCGCCGACGAACGAGTAACCTCAGCGGGCCGGACGTCCTGATCGCCATCGACCGCGCACACATCACGCCCTGGGAGTTATGGCTGTACTACTACGGCATCGGCGGGAACC
>NZ_CP024915.1:2764856-2774722 GCF_002953615.1 Arthrobacter agilis
CCGGGCTCGACCATCACGCCAACGGCGGCGCGAAGGTACGCGGGGGATATCCATGGATGCTGTGCACGTGGTCGAGGGCGAGGTGCGGGAGCTCATCCGGAGGCGTGGGCTGGATCCCTCCCGCCAGGTCGACGAGGTGCAGCTCCTGGTCCGCGATGCCGTCGCGGATTACGAGGAACGCTCGGTCCTGGGGTTCCTCCCACCGTTGGGCCGGCTCGATGCCGCACGCAAGCAGATCTACGACGCCGTCGCCGGGTTCGGCGCCCTGCAGCCTTTCCTGGACGATCCCACGGTCGAGGAGATCTGGATCAACTCTTTCTACGGCGTATCGTGCCTAGTCAGGGCCGTAGAAGGCAGCGACAGTCCGCCTAAGGTCCGCGGGAGCTATGAGGCGAGCTGCCCCAGTACCCAAGTGGAGAGGGCGGTTATGGCTGCAAGGGCACCAATGCATGTGAGAACAATCTGAGTGACAGCTCCCGTGGTCATCGCGTTTTGATCCAGACGGTCAATATGCTTTGAAAGGTTTTCGAGCTGAGTTGCGAGGATTGCGTCATTGACAGACTCGAGCTTGTCTAACGTCCCACGCTCGGGCAATCTCCCTTCCATGCTCGTGAGGCGCCTCTCAAGGAGCTCAAACCGGCGTTCGAGCCCAGTCATGTCCTCAGCGCGCCTACCATCTCCCTCAGCCTCTGCTGTGGCTCCGGCCCAAGCATCCATGACACGCCTCCACTCTTGGAGCGTCTCGATCTCGGCATCCTCCGCCTTGCTCTGATGCCGCCTAGTGATAAGGGCAACGGCTGCGCTGAGGACGCCCGCAACGAGCGCCATCACGCTCGCAATGACCGCGACTTCGGACAGGCTGCTCGTAATAGCGTCAGTTGGCACGTTGGAACTCCTCGTCAGTTAGGAAGGCCTGCTTCATAAGGGCTTGAGCGGCCTGCCTTGTCCGATCCTCAGCAGTAGGCCACAAGTGGCTGTAAGTGTTCAGTGTGGTACTCGCGGTGGCGTGTCCCATAGCTCTTTGTACGGTCACTACATCGCATCCGGAGGCGATGAGCCCGCTTGCATAAAAGTGTCGGCAATCGTGCAATCGGAGTCCGACAAGATCCTCGGCTTTCATGATCGCTCGCCACCATTCGCTGATGGTGTTGGCATGCGCAGGCAGGTTGTCCGATCGAGGAAAGATCCACTGACTCTCTCCGCCCACCCCGAAATGCTCTACATGTTTGGCAAGCATTGTCACCAAAGCCTCAGGGAGGTGCACCAGACGCTCTGAGCCGTACTTCGGGGCCCTAATCTCCGGCGGTAGTCCGATGGGACGTTGTACCTGCCGGGCTACCTGCAACGTCCTCCTAAGGAAGTCGATGTCCCCGAGCTGAACCGCCGATGCTTCACCAAGGCGCAGGCCGGCAAAAGCGCACAAGCCAATAAGGGGGCGGAGCCAAGGATCGGCTGCCGCCATGATGCGCCCCACCTCTTCGGGTGTGGGTATACGCATCGCGTGTTCGGCTTTGCGGGCGCGAGGGAGTCTTACGTTCAGGCTTGGATCTGAGCTGATCAGTCGATCCCGGATGGCACCGCGAAAGATTGATCGGACGTTGTTGAAGCGCGTCCTAACCGTGTTTGCTGCCAGGCCGTCGCTGTCCAGCTTCTTCACCCACGTTTCGATGTGGGAGGGAAGGATTTTGCCTAGCTCGACGTCAGCGAACGTCGTGCACTTCACCGAGAGCACCATCGCCCTCGCGGTCCCGTGCGTCCATATTTGGCGCGTTGACCATTCATCGAAGAAAGACTGGAGGGTGACCCTGCCGGCGCGTGGGTCAACGTAGGACCCGGTCACTATCGATGCTGTAACCTCATCCAGCCACTTCTGAGCGTCAATCTTCCGCGCAAAGTGTCGAGCGTGCTCCTTGCCGTTTTCGTCCCGGTAGCGGGCCCGCCATTGGCCTTCAGGCCTTTTCTGAATTGACGCCATCGTCGTCCCTTTCTAGAGGCACCAGCCGAGTGCGGTTCTCGAGGTCGAGACCCATGACCAGATCATCAAGAGTCATCCCATAGATAAACGCTAAAGCCAGCGCCTCAGTCAGCTTCACTTGCCGATCGCCAGACTCCACTTTTGCAACGACCGTTTGGTGCCAGGGAATCGCAAATTGGTCCTTCATGAAGGAAGCCACTGCCTGCTGTGACAGGTTCAAAAACTCTCGACGTTGTCGCGCATAGAAGCCGAAGTCGGACACGCTTTGCACGAGGTATATCGCTAGCGCTGTGATGTCGACGCGATAGCTGTTGCCATCGATGTTGGTCGTCATGCCAAACCCTGGGTTCGTCGTCATCGCCCAACTGTAACCGATCATCGGTTGACACGCGCAACGATGCGTGATCTCATATCAATATCGGTTCAACCGATGATCGGTTGACATGTCCTGATTGGAGTGCTCATGGAACACGCGTCGGTAACGAAGCTGCTCACCTTGAATGAGGTAGCCGAGCTGCTGCGGAAGAGTCCGTCGCAGATGCGTTGGATGCGGCATAACGGGAGTGGGCCACGCGGCGCCAAATTGGGCGGCCGCCTTCTATACCGCGAGTCCGATGTCATCGACTGGATTCAGAAGCAGTTCGACGACCAAGCCGCCGCATGAAAGCGGAACTGACCAGAAAAAAGAATGGGCCCCAAGCATCCCAGTCGCCAAACCAGATGCTGAAGCCCAAACGCACATCGACCCTTAGGAGATCAACCGTGACTGATATGAAGCTTAACAGCGAAGCACAGGATGTCAAAGACCTTGAATGCCCCTCGTGGTGCGTCTCGCGGCACGACGACGTCGAGGATCCGGAGCCGTGCTGGAGCGAGGACAGGACCATCGACCTCTATGTCGACCTAGGGGAACAGCCCCCATTCGAGGACGCTCCGGCTCTGCACGCTTATGTCGAGCAAACAGGCCCAAGAAGCGGTCGCCGGATCATGATCGATAGCGATGAGCCGGCTTCCTTGACGGACCATCAAGCACAGCAGCTCATCCGCAACCTCGAGCACCTTCTCTTTGTGATGGAAGCCGAGTGAGCGCGGAGCACTGGGAAGCCACCTTCGAAGGCATTGACCTCACTCAGGATGTGCGGCAAACCATTCACGCAACAGTGCGCTTTCGGGAAGTGCTTGCGGCGAGGCAGGCACCTGGCACCTCGTATGTTCCGCGCAGAGTCAGAGGGGGACGCTGATGGCCGAACCGGAACAGGTTCGTACTTACAGCCCGGGTGGCAGCATTTTCGACATACCCGACGAAGTGCCGGTTGTTTGGGGGAGCGGCACCGAGGCGCTGTGGGTTGAGGGAGAAGCTTTCATCCTTGCTGGCCCCTCCGGAGTAGGGAAGACGACGACAATCGGGCAGGTCGTCCGAGGGCTGATTTTCGGCGGCGAAGTGTTCGGGCTGCCGGTTGTCAGCCATGGCAAGGTGCTGTACCTCGCTATGGACCGTCCCGCCCAGATCGCTCGATCTCTGCGCCGTCACTTCACCCCGAACCAGCGAGCGAGCCTCGATAAGCACCTAGCAATTTGGAAGGGTCCTCCGCCCGGTGACCTTGCCAAGAACCCTGGGCTCCTGACCGCCATGTGTCGGGAGGCCAGGGCTGGAGTCGTCATCGTGGACAGCTTGAAGGACGCTGCCATCGGCCTATCTGAAGACACAGTCGGGGCCGGATACAACAACGCCCGTCAGATGGCACTCGCGGCAGGAGTTCAGGTCGCCGAACTGCATCACCAAACCAAGAGGGGCAACAACGGTGACAAGCCGAGCACGCTATCTGACGTATACGGCTCAACCTGGATCACCAGTGGAGCCGGCTCCGTGGCACTGCTCTGGGGGAGTGCAGGAGACCCGATCGTCGAGCTGCGGCATCTTAAACAGCCCGCGGATCCTGTTGGGCCGCTCAAGATCCTTCACGATCACTCTGCCGGCGTATCGAGGGTGATCGACGACAACGATCCCAAGCTCATCCTCGGTGCGAACCACAAGGGAATGACGGCACGCGATATGGCTGCGGCGATGTTTGGAACGGACAAGCCAAGCGCCAATGAGATTGAAAAGGCGCGACGGAAGTTGAACCGGTTGCTCGAGTCTGGCTTGGCTCTGGCGACTGACACTCCCACTGTGTCCGGTGTCCAGCCAACGAAGGTCTACTACCCGTCAAAGGGGTCCACGCAGGGGTCCACGCTTCCGATTTCGGCGTAAACGTCCACCCCTCCACATCGCCGTCCACGCGGTACGGCGATTCAGCCCCACGCAGGGGTCCACGCTATCCACGATTCGTAGGTCCACGAACCTCTCCCCTCCTAAAAGGAGGGGAGGAGGTGACCACCTTCTTCAAGCACACCCAAAAACAGGAGTGAATCCATGGTTGACCCGACCCCGATTCCCGGCAGGGACGCCGAGAGGCCTTCCGTCCTCGATCAGATGTCCAAGCTCGAGTTGAAGGCATGCGCCCTTGGCTGGTTGGACCGCGCAGCACTGAAGCATCAAGAGGCTCGACTCTGGCGAAATCGTTGCCTATCCGCGGAGGCAGAACTCGAAGCCCTCAAGGCCCGAAAGGACCGCCAGTGACCGATCTGTCCAAAGACGAACTCATCTACTACCACTCCACCCAAGCACGGTACTGGAGAGAACTATCTGGGCGCCTGAGCCAGGAACTAACTGCCCTGAAGCTCAACACCCCGCACAACCAGAAATACACCGGGATCGACTACTCCGACCCCACCGGCAACCAAGCCACCACCCGAGCAAGCAGGAAGAGGCAGTAGCCATGGCATACGACTGGACCCCGAAACAGATCGAACGTGTCCCGTTCGACGTTGCCATGGCCATCTACCGGGAGAAATATCTCCACCAGGTAGATCAGACAGCGCACTGGAAAGCGAAGGCCGAGTGGCTGATGAGGCAGGTGAACGGGTGAACGCGCCAGCAAAGCTGTTCCAGGTCAAACAGCACCAGGTCGCGAGGAACGCCTACGACGGTGGCAGGCTTCGCGTCGTACCGGCCCGAGAACCAAACGGAACCCTCGCCGCGGCCATCCTCCTCGGCAGCGAGATCCTCCTCGTGCTGAATGAAACCCACGCCACAACACTCTCCAACCAGCTCGTCGACGCACTCGAGGAAGGAACAGGCCATGACTGAACCACAACCAGCCTGGCGCCCACCATCCGCCTACATTCACGGCATCGACGGACCCACAGTCACCCTTTCTGCCCGTTTCTGTTCATGGCTGGAGTGGCACGCAGACCTCAACGCACTGCGCATCAACGTGCGCGGAAACGACGGCGAAGTCGACAGCATCCTCAACGCAATCCGTACGGCCGCAATGGCCTGGAAGAACACTAATTCCGTCCCCGGAAGACAATCCCCGGAACCACCGGAAGAAATGCAATCGTGGTTTACAGCAACAGCCGCGGGGGAGTACTTGAAGATGTCTGACCGCGGCGTCCGCCTAGCTATCAGTGAAGGCCGACTCAACGCCAAGAAGCAGGCCAACGGCCAATACCTCATCCACGCCGAAGACCTGATCCATTTCCAGGGAGCTCGCCGTGCAGCTTAAGGACCAGCAATGACACTCATCAAAGCAACAGACACAATCCCACGGGGATACCGCGCTTACGACCTGGCTGCCGCGTCAGCCGCCATCAGCCGCCGGGATGCAGACGAACGCACCGCGACCCTCGCAAGCCCCCAGGAAGCCTCACAGCTCCTCCGGCAAGCCCGACGCAACCGCGACAACATCCTCATCCACTCCATCACCAGCAAGGCTGTAGACGCCGGCTGGAACCTCACAGACTAGGAACCGTCACCGTGGTTGTAACCCCCAATACCAAAGACTCCATTCTCGAAGTCCTCGCCAGCCCACCAAGTACCGGACTGGCCGCCAAGGCACGCGCCATCTACCGGACACAGAAGTACCTGACCGGCTCACACGCGCCTGAATCGCTCCGTAAGTGGTCCGAGAAGGCAGAGGCAGAAATCAAGGAAGCCAGCACAAAGGCGCGGGAAGCAGTGCATCCTTCCCAGATCCCTCCGGATGCCGCTGTGCAGAGGGTGGAGAGTCTCAGCCCGTCAGACCTGATCTGGATTCAACGGCTGCCTACCGACCCGGCGAAAATCACCTTCCAAGACGCGACTCGCCTCGCACATCTCAGCCGCTACCTGAACAGCGTCGAGAATCCATCTGACTCGAATCTCCTCCAGTCCGTGTGGATGCCGGTCAAGGAGTACCACGACCGCAGGCAGGCTGTAGCTCTTGCCCATAACGCGAACCTTCCGCCCGCAAATCTGCACCTCGAATCGGTGCACGCCCTACGTGACATCATCCGAACTGAAATGCCGGGCATTTCGGAAGCAGCGGCAGATGCAGAAGCCACGGAACTGATGCGAAAGGCGGAACTTCGCCGTCGTAACCATGCATCGTCGCTGATCGAGCGAGTGGAGGCCATCCGAGCCGGGGCGGACGAGAGCGAAGCGAAGAGAACCGCGCTCGTCAACGACTGACCGCCTTGAACCAGGAGCCTCACCGGGGCAAGAACCTGGTGAGGGTCCTCGTCCTGCAAAGGGTTTGAGTTTCGTACAAAGGCAGAGCCACTATGCGACTAGGTGGCCGCACTGAGGGCCGGGGAGGAGATCCCCGGCCCTCTCTCGTGACAGGACACAGCATGAAGATCAAGCACAACAGCAAGGGATACCGGGAGCTTCTACGCTCTCAGGCGATGCTCGACGACGTGAAGGCGAGAGCTGACCGTATCGCCGCCGCAGCAGGACCAGGATTCGAAGCCATATCGATGATCGGCAAGAACAGGGCACGCGCCTCAGTGCGCACCACCGACATTCCCTCGATAGTCCGCAACAGCCGCGATCAGATCCTCCTACGGGCACTAGAAGCAGGCCGGGGCTGAATCCGAGCAGAGGTGCCACCAGCCCGCAAGGGTTGATGGCACCAGAGGGGCCCGCTGCTAGACCCAAATCAAGGCTCCCATCGGCTCAGGCAGCTCAACAATGACCAATCTCATGTGGAAAAAATGCGGGGAGAGAGAACCGGCACTAGGACGAAGAGGGGCCACCCAACCGGGGGAGAGGTGGTCCGGGTGGGGTGCGCGCATCCCCTGCCCGACCGTCAGGCGGAGACACTACGTCACAGTTCCGGCGTATCCCCCCGAGCTACCGCTTCCACATTCAGGGCCACGAATGAAGGCTGACCAATGGCTATCGACAGGCATCACAGGCAATACAGGACACGACGAGAACTGATCCGGAAACGGTGGGCGAGAGAGCAACGACGGTGCTACCTCGGCGGCTGCTACATCGACTACGAAGCGCCGGCAGGACACCCCCAAAGCTTCGAACTCGACCACATCGTGCCGATCGCACGCGGTGGGGCACTGATGGACCCCGACAACTGGGCGGCATCGTGCAGGAAGTGCAACAGGTCCAAGAGTGATAAGGATCTAGACACCTACCTCGGTCAAGCGGCAGCGCCTCAGGGCAGGTACCCGCACCCCGGAATCACCCCGATTCAACGCACAACAACGTGGGGCGACGAACCGCTACGGACATCCCGCAAGTGGTGACCCCCACCGGGTTGCCCCTCTCCCTAGGGGGTAGCGGACACTCTTCGTCATAGTGCCCTCTCCGACCCCGGCAACGAAATGAAAGGCCCTTATTGGGGCACCTGACTGATATGAGCGTATATGAGCGATTTAGGGCCCTTTGAGGGGTTGAAACAGAACGATTTACAGGCCCCTAGCGGGTTGAAAGAGGACGGCCAGAAACTCTGGTTTGCGGCTGCAAATGAGTACGAGTTCGCACAGCACGAGTTGGCTGTCCTCGAGGAAGCTTGCCGGACGCGGGATCGCATCGTGGAGCTTGACGCTCTGGTGGTTGAGCAGGGTCTGATGTTGGCGAGTAGCCAAGGATCTCGTTTGCATCCAGGTATTGCTGAGGTTCGGCAGCAGCGCTTGACTCTGGCGCGGCTGTTGGTGTCGCTGGGCATCCCGGCTCTCGCTGATGATGACCTGCCGGCGTCCTCGGGCGTCCGTGGGTTCTATCGGAAGAGGGCTTAGCCGTGGTTCGACGCAAGAGACGTGACCCTGGCGAGTACTTGCCGGAACGGTTGCAGAGGTTCGAGCCGTCCGAGTGGCCTAATGGTTCGTTCATGCTTTGGCGAGCTGCGGTCAGAAAGCATGTTGAGGAAGCGGATTGGTTGAGGACCAACCAGCCTTTCTGGCTGAGGGCGATTCAGGGAATCTACTCAGAGAATAATCGGCGGATCTCAGGCCGTTAGCAGGAGCCAATATCAAAAGGCATTCACCACGTGTGGTGAGTGCCTTTTGCGTTTAAGGAGTTTGATTTGGAAACGAAAAGAGAGCGGCTCATTTTCCTTGAGTCGATGGGGAAGCGGCTGGTCAAAGCTGTTGGGCCCCTGAATCGAAAGAGTCTTTGCGTGGGTTGGTCCTACGTCGAGGACGGCCCCTCGGTGGGCCTGCCAAAGCGTGAGAGCGGTTATGGGCTCGTCTCGGTGCTGATCCGTCCGGGCCGTAAGCACGTCACGTTCGCTGGCGATCGTTCGCTTGCGCGTCAGGTTGAGTCGGCCCTGTCGGGTGAGTTGGGCAAGGGGAAGCTGCCCAGCGTCGATGGGGACCTGTTCGAGTTCACCCGTGAAGGCTGGGAACCAGAGTGGGCTGCTGACGCCGCACAGGGCGCGTGGGAGCCCAATGGCCTGAAGTGCGGGGTGGCCTGATATGGCCGTGGAACTTGCCCATGCATTCGTAAGCGTGGTGCCGAGCTTCCGGGGGATCCAGGGGGCTATCAATAAGGAATTTGGCAGGGTTGAGCGTTCGGCGGTGAATGCCGGCGACCGTATCGGCAAGAACCTCGGAAGCGGATTCTCTAAGACGTTCAAGAGCTTCGCTGGTCCTGCCCTGGCTGTTCTCGGTGCAGGTGCGATCAGCAGTTTCGCCAAGGGTGCTGTTGACGGGTTTTCCGAGCTCGAAGACTCATCAGCGGCCGCCTCTGTGGTGTTCGGCGCTTCGATGCAGAAGATCATGGATCAGTCAGCCGGCGCTTCAAAGAACCTCGGCCTAACGAAGCAGCAGGTCATCAATGCGGCGAACACGTTCGGGACGTATGGCAAGGCTGCGGGTCTGTCTGGTGACGCGCTGGCGAACTTCGCTACGGAGCAGACCGCTCTTGCTGCCGATATGGCGAGCTTCAAGGGCACCAGTCCGGAACAGGCCATCGAAGCTATCGGGGCGGCTCTCAGGGGCGAAACGGAGCCGATCAGGGCTTACGGCGTCATGCTCGATGACGCGTCTCTCAAGAATGAAGCTCTGGCTAAGGGGCTCATCAGTACGACGAAGGACGCGCTGACTCCTCAGCAGAAGACCTTGGCGGCTCAGTCGCTCATTCTGAAGCAGACCGCTGATGCTCAGGGTGATTTTGCTAGGACTCAGGACTCCACGGCGAACGTAGCCAAGACGCTTTCGGCTCAGACTCAGGATCTGTCCGCGAAGGTCGGCTCAGTGCTCGCACCAGCGTTCACTGCTGCCCGCACGGCGGCCATCGGTGCGGTTGGTGGGATGTCGGGCGTACTGGACAAGGTTGTTGCGTTTCAGGGCGCTCTGGCGGGCGGGGGTAACACCCTGGATCTCGTGCGGGCTATCGGGCTCAACCCGGAGAACGGGTTCGGGTCCGTGGTCAGAGAGGGCATCGGGTCGATTCGGGCTTTCGGGGCCGCGTGGAAGGCGAATGATGGGGACATCACGTCATCGGGGCTTGCCGGGTTCATGGAGCAGGCCGCGTACAAGATCCGGCAGGGCCTCGAGAGTGTGGCCGGCC
>NZ_CP024915.1:2774822-2784648 GCF_002953615.1 Arthrobacter agilis
CGCGGCGGCGTCCCGCCGACCGCGGGGGGCCGGTCGGGAGAGGCGACGGAGACCTTCCCCGACGTCGCACCCCCGGCCGTGGCCTCCCGGGAGGAGCAGCCGTGAAGCTGCCCGTCTACCTCGGCCTCCTGGCGGAGGCCGAGCAGATCCTGGCCCGCTCGTTCAGGGTGGTCGCGGAGGGCCACTCGGACGAACCCGATGTGCACTTCATCGTGCGGACGCTCGCCGAGCAGTGCGACCGGCACGTCGAACGGCTGCAACCGGTGATCGGACGCTTCGGCTCCGACGTCGAGGGCGAGGAGGAGCACCGGGTGACGGCCGACGGCGTCGTCGAGGTGCGTGCCGGCCCCCTGGGACTGCTGCTCGACCTCCAGGACCTGTACGTCCTCGTCCACCACCTGGACATCATGTGGACCATGGTGGGCCAGGCAGCGGCAGGCAGCCGGGACAGGCAGCTGCTCGACATCGTGGAGCGCTGCGAACAGGACGCCGATCTCCAGAGCCGCTGGCTCCGGACCCGGATGAAGCAATCAGCCCCGCAGGCCCTGCTGGTGGCGCGATGAGCGGCAGGACATCGGTGCTCACCCGTCGGCGGAAGGCCCGCGGTGATCTGGGAGCCGGCCTGTACGCCGCGGCCCTGAGCCTGGTCACGCTGTCCGTCCTCGGGCTGCTGGGCCTGCTCACCCACCTCCCGTGGCTGTTCCCGAGCCTCGGGCCGACGGTGATGCTGTTCTTCGAGTCACCCGAGCAGCCCGCGTCCCGGCCCGTCAACGCCCTCGTGGGCCACGGCGTCGGCCTCGCCGCAGGGGTCATCTGCTTCTACGGCTTCCACATCGGAGCCTTTCCACCGGCGCCCGTGGGCGGCGTGACCGGCTACCACATGGCGGCGGGGGCGGTCTCCGTGGCCCTGACGACCCTCGTCCTGACCCGGGTCGGGCTCCCTCATCCACCGGCCGGGGCGACCACCCTGATCGTGAGCCTCGGTATCCTCAACACACCGGCCCACTTCGGAGTCATGGCGGCAGCCGTCGTCGTGCTGACCGCACTCGGCTGGGGTGCGAATCTGCTCCTCGGCACCCGGCCGGCAGGGTCCGGAGCCGACACGCGACCCTAGCCTTCGCCTTTTCTTCGGTTTTCTTTCGCCCTTCCGCCACGCCGCCATTGAGTGACGCGGGCCAGAGTGGGAACCAGGAGTGCAGCACTCCCTGATCTTCCCGCCGGTTCCGGGCCGTCCACCGGAGCCGGCGGGTAGCTTCCCCCGGGGCACCGACCCGGGGAGCGCAGGAACCGGCGGCAGGAAGAGGAGCAGGCGTGGCGACGATCGACCTCCCGGCCATCCCGGCCATCCCGGCCATCCCGGCGGGCACGCGGGCCGACGCCACCGCCGGCGCCACGGACGGCGCCGACCCTGCTTCCGCCGGCGCTCCCGGCACCTCCCGCCCCGCGACCGACAGGACCGACGTGTCCCACCTTCCCGTGCTCGACCGGCGGATCCTCGACAACCTGGGCGTGGAGCTCTCCAACCAGGAGGGCGCGCTGCAGTTCGCCGGGATATTCGGCCAGATGCTCCCCCAGCGGATCGGGGCCGTCCAGGCCGCGTTCGCCGCGCGGGACGCGGACGCCGCCGTCGTCGCACTCCTCAGCCTCACGGTGAGCGCCTCGATGGTGGGAGCACGCCGGCTCGAGGACGTGTCCTCGGCAGGGCTCCAACTCGTCGACCGGCCGTCGACCCACCCCGCACTCCTCGCGCGGCTCCAGGGCCTCGGCACGGAATTTCAGTCCGAGCTGGCCGGCATCATCCGGTAGCCGACGCCGCGCACCGTCCGGATGAACCGGGGCGCCTTGGTGTCCTCCCCCAGCTTCTTCCGCAGGTTCCGGATGTGCACCTCGACGAGGTGCTGGTCGTTGACCCAGCCGTCGCCCCAGATCCGCGACAGCAGCGTCTCCCGCTGCCATACCCGGCGCGGCCCGGACACGAGCGTGGCCAGGAGGTCGAACTCGATCCGCGTCAGCGGGAGTTCGACGCCGTCGAGCATCGCGATCCGACCCTCGGTGTCGATACTGATCGGACCGTGGGTCAGGAGCCCTTCGACGGGTTCGGGGGCCGCGACCGCCGGCGCTGCAACAGGCTGCGAAACCTCCGCCGTGTGCCCGCCGGGAGCGAGCAGCGGCTGCGACACGCTGCGGACGGTGGTCCTGGGACGTCGGAACATGGCGTTCACGCGGGCGCCGACCTCGCGCGGGCTGAACGGCTTGACGACGAAGTCGTCCGCGCCGATCTCGAGGCCGATCAGGCGGTCGATCTCGTCCTGGCGCGCGGTGATCATGATGACGTAGGCGTCGGTGATGGGCCGGATCTGCCGGCACACCTCCACGCCGTCGATGTCCGGGAGATTGAGGTCGAGGGTCACGAGGTCCGGCTGGCGGTCGCGCACCAGGGCGACGCCCTGGCGCCCGTTCTCGGCCTCGATGGTGACGAACCCGTTCATGCCCAGCGTCATGACCAGCAGTTGCCGCACATCGGCGTCGTCTTCGATGATGAGCGCGACGCGCGCATCGGGGTCGGTTGTCATGGATTACACACTGCCAGACGTTGGCACTCCGACCGAGCGCATCGGACCGGTGCTCCCGTTTTTCTGGCCTGACCGGTCGGCGCGGCGCGCCTCATGCCCGTGCCCCCACGGTCCGACCGGCGATCCAGGGCGAGACCTCGACCGCCGCCAGCGGAGCGGCCAGGTGGAATCCCTGCGCGAAGTCGCACCCGCGCTCCCGCAACGCCTCCCTCGTCTCCTCGTCGCCGACGCCTTCCGCGACGACCCTGAGACCCAGGCTGTGGGCGAGGTCGATGATCGAACCCACGAGGGCGCTCGCGCGCTCGTCGTCCCGCATGGCGATGATGAAGGAGCGATCGAGCTTGAGCTCGTCCACGGGGAGATCGCGCAGGTAGGCCAGCGAACTGTACCCGGTCCCGAAATCGTCGAGCGAGACCTGGATCCCCTTCGCGCGGAGGCGGGCGAGGATCCCGGCGCTTCCCGCCGGGGTCGACATGAGCACGTCCTCGGTGATCTCGAGCATGATGCACGAGGCCGGCACCTGGTACTGCTCGAGCAGGACGGCGATCTCCTGCGGAAGGCACGGCAGGATGCAGGAAACGGACAGGTTGACGGCGACGGCGATGTCCAGTCCGTCGGCCCGCCACCGGGCCGCCCTCCGTACTGCGCGCCGGAGCACCAGCGAGGTCAGTGCCGGCATCAGCCCGGCCTCCTCGGCGAGGGGCAGGAAGGCGGCCGGCTGGAGCCGGCCCCGGGTGGGGTGGTTCCACCGGACGAGGGCTTCGACACCCGTCACGCGGTGGTCCGCGAGGCGGAGCTTCGGCTGGTAGTGCAGTTCGAACTCGTCCCGGGCGAGGGCGGTACGGAGTTCCTGGATGGTCCGCAGCCGCAGTTCGCCGTCGTCGTCGTCCGTCAGGTCGTACACGTGGTGGCCGATGCGCTCCGACTTCGCCCGGAACATCGCGATGTCCGCCTTGCGCATGAGCAGCCCCATGTCCGTCCCGTGCTGCGGGATCAGGGCGATACCGATGCTTGCGCTGACCTGCAGATCGGCCGTGCCCACCTCCACGGGGGCCGCCAGCGCCGCTTCCAGTCGCTGCGCGGCTGCGACGGCCTCGACCGGGCCGACACCGTCCAGGAACACGGCGAACTCGTCGCCGCCCAGGCGGGCGAGGACGTCTCCCGCCCGCAGCTGGCGGCTGAAACGCTCACCGACCTGGACCAGGAGCGCGTCCCCGACATCATGCCCGAGCGCATCGTTCACGTGCTTGAAGCGGTCGAGGTCCAGCAGGAACAGCGCTCCTGTGCGCCCCCTGCCGAGCCGGTGGGGGACGTCCGTCAGCAGCGCCCGGCGATTGGGCAGCCCCGTCAGCTCGTCCGTCCTGGCCAGCGTGACGAGCATGCGGTTGCGGAACGCGAGGGGAACGGATGCGAGGGCGAGCGTCGAGGCGGCGAAGACCACCGAGAGCAGGGGTATCCGCAACTGGCAGCCGATCACGAGGACGGCGAGCGCGGACGCCGCGGACACGACGGGCGCGGCGAACTCGGGGACGCCCTGGCTCCTGCCGTCGCGTGCCGCGGTCCGGTCGGCGGCGCCGTCCACCCAGGTGGCGATCCCTGCGAGGCCGGCGACCCAGCCGAAGTCGATCACCGAACCGACGGCGTATTCCTGCATGCCGAACGCGTAGGCCACGTCGGCGGCGGAGAAGACGATCAGCCCCGCGATGAGGAACGGCCAGCGCGGACCGATGTCGAGCCCGCGGGACGCGAGCACGCCGCCCACCGCCGTGATCAGCAGGAGGTCGAGGAGGGGATAGGTGACGGCGACGACCACCTCGAAGGTGCTGCCGCCCGTCGTCGCGTTGCGCAGGACGGGCGCGAGCACCAGGGCCATGAGGGAAGCCGCACCCAGCGCCCCGACGATGCTGTCCAGCAGCAGCGGCCAGAGCAGCCCCTTCAGCTTCCGCACCGCCACGACCGCCAGCGATCCGAGCATCAGCGGATAGAAGGCGAAGTAGCCGACATCGGCCAGGGAGGCGTAGCTCAGCGCCGTCTCCCCGTCCAGGGATGCGGCGTAGTAGGCATCGCCCGCGGCATAGGCGATGACCGCCCCGGCTCCCAGGACGATCTGCGGTTCCGCGCATCGCGTCCGTACCGCCGCGCTGACGCACAGGGCGACGGCGGCGAGTTCGGTGACCACGCACAGCCAGCCGTCGAGGAACGGATCGAACGTCGCCGGATCCCCGACGAGGAGGCCGGCGGTGTAGGCGACCAGCAACAGGACCATCCCGGCGGTCAGCACGTGCCTGTGGTGCAGGCGCGATGTGCGGTCCGGATCAGCCGTGCGCGCATCATCGCGCCGCATTCAGTCCCTCGTTTCGCTTCGGTCGTGGAACCAGAAGCATAGGACGCCGGGACACCGCCGGCCGCCGTCTTCTGCCGAGGGCACCCATACCCTGCCGAAATACTTGGCTTCGGATGCGGGACCGGCCGTCCGGACCGCCGCCCCCTGCTCCGCATCGTCGGTGGTCGCGGGGTGGGGAGGCAGGACCGGCGCCGGGGCGCCTAACCGAGGTGCACGGCCTCCCCCGAGGTGGTGAACTCGTTCCTCGCGACCCGGATCATGAACCACGAGATCGGCGCGGCCAGTGCGAGCGCGACGGCCGCGGCAAGGAACACCACGGAGTATCCGTCCACGAGCGACTGCAGGCCGCCGGCCGCACCCTCCGCGGTCCCGGTTCCCGCACCGACCGTGTACAGGGCCGTGAAGACCGCGGTTCCGATGGAGCCACCGATCTGCTGCGTGGCCGTGACGGCCGCGCTGGCCACTCCGGAATCGCGGGGTGCGATACCGAGCAGTGCCACGTTCTGCAGCGGGACGAAGATCAGCGCGAGCCCCATGCCCAGCAGGATCTGCGAGGGCAGCACCTCGAGGACGTAGGACCCGCCCACCGTGATCCGGCTGAGCAGCAGCAGTCCCGCCGCGGCGATCAGGGGGCCGACCGTCATGAGGATGCGGGGGCCCACCGTGGGCAGGAGTCGTGAGACCACACCGGCGCACACGATGATGGCGAAGGTCATGGGCAGGGATGCCAGCCCCGACATCAGGGGGCTCATCCCGAGCACGATCTGGAAGTGCAGCGTCAGGAAGAGCAGGGCGCCGAGCAGGGCGGCGCCGACGGCGATGGACGACAGGTAGGCGCCGGCCCGTGCGTGGTCGGTGATGATGCGCAGCGGCAGCAGGGGGTGCTGCGAGCGTGCCTCGACGAGGACGAACAGGGCCAGCAGCACGACGCCGAGCGCGAGGAACCCGAGGGTGTCGGCGCGGGCCCAGCCGGCCTCGGCGCGCGAGAACCCGTAGACCACGGACGCGAGGCCGAGGCTCACGAGCACGGCACCCGGGACGTCGTAGCGCGTGCTTCCCTCGGCGCGGCTCTCGCGCAGGACGGGCAGGCCCACGGCGATCGCGACGACGGCGATCGGCACGTTGACGAGCAGGCACCAGTGCCAGCTGAAGTACTCGGTCAGGACGCCGCCGAGCAGGAGTCCGACGGCGGCGCCGCCGCCCGCGATCGTTCCGTAGACGGCGAAGGCGCGCACACGGTCCTTGCCGCCGGGGAAGGTCACGGAGAGGATGGCGAGCGCGGCCGGGGCCAGCAGCGCGGCGAAGACACCCTGCAGCCCGCGCGCCAGCAGGAGCATCTCGCCGGAGGTCGCGATCCCCCCGATGGCCGAGGCGAGTGCGAAGCCGCCCATGCCGACGAGGAACGAACGCTTCCGGCCCCAGAAGTCGGCGATGCGTCCGCCCAGCAGGAGGAGCGCGCCGAACGTCAGGGCGTAGAGCGTGACGACCCAGCTGCGGTCGCTGTCGGACATGCCGAGTTCCGCCTGGGCCTGTGGCAGGGCGATGTTCACGATGGTCCCGTCGAGCACGACGGTCAGCTGGGCGAGCGCGACGATCGCCAGCACGAGCCAGCGGTTCGCGGGGGGCTTCGCCGGAGCGTCCCCGGTGGGCGCGGCGGAAGGACCCGAAGGGTGGGTGGTCATGGTTCTCCTCAGAAATGATGTCGTTCCGAGGGTAGGGGTGTCGCATCACCCGAGTCAAACGAACTAGTTCGTTTGGGTATACTCGTGGGATGCCCTCGACGACGGACGTCCGCTCACGCATCCTCCTGGCCGCCCGGGGCGAGTTCGCCGCATACGGGCTGGCGGGAGCGCGCATCGACCGGATCGCGAAGGCCGCCAGCGCCAGCAAGGAGCGCCTGTACGCGCACTTCACGGACAAGGCAGCCCTGTTCCAGGCGGTCCTCGACGTGAACGCCGCGGAATTCCACCGTGCCGTGGTCCTCGACCCCGCGGACGTACCGGCCTTCGTCGGCAGGATCTTCGACCATGCCCATGAGCACCCGGACATCCTCCGGATGCTGACCTGGGCGCGGCTCGAGGGCGTCGACTACGACCTCCCGGGAGGCGCGGAACCGGACCGCAAGCTCCTGGCCCTCCGCGAGGCGCAGGAGAGCGGTGAGGTCGATCCCTCCTGGGTGCCGGAGGAGCTCCTGCCGATCCTCTTCGGCATCGCGCAGGCCTGGGTGCAGGCCCCGCTGATCGCCCACGAGAACGCACCCGGGACACCGCTCTCCGCGCACCGCGCCGCGGCGGTCGAAGCGGCCCGCCGCGTCCTGCAGCGGCAGGATGAAGCCGCCGTCGTGCGATGACCGCGCGGCGGGTCAGGATTCGAAGAGCCGCGCTCCCACGTAGCTGCCCTCGGACGCCCCGCCCGGCACCGCGAAGATGCCGGATCCCACGTGCCGGATGTACTCGTTGAGCAGATCCGACCCTGCGAGCCGTGTCTGCACCGGGATGAAGGCCCGCTCGGGGTCGCGCTGGAAGCAGAGGAAGAACAGGCCCCCGTCGAGGCGGCCGAGCTCGTCGTTGCCGTCCACGAAGTTGTAGCCGCGCCGCAGCATGCGGGCGCCGCCGTTGGTGTCGGGATGCGCCAGCCGCATGTGCGACTGTCCGGCGATCAGGGGTTCCCCGCCGCTGCCCCCTGCGGAGAAGTCGGGGGGCGTGAACTCGTCACCACCGGACAGTGGCGCGCCCTTGCCCTTCGTCCGTCCGATCGACCGCTCCTGCTCGGAGAGGCGCGTACGGTCCCACGGCTCGACGTTCATGCGCACCTTGCGTGACACCAGGTACGAGCCGCCCGCCATCCACGCCTGGTCGTCGCCCTCCGCGACCCATACGTGCTCGTCCACGGCTGCACGGTCCTCGGCCTTGACGTTGGCCGTGCCGTCCTTGAACCCGAAGAGGTTGCGGGGCGTCACCTGGGTGGTGCTGGTGCTCGAGGTACGACCGAAGCCCAGCTGTGAGTAGCGCAGCGACGCCCGGCCGAAGGCGATCCGGGACAGGTTGCGGATGGCGTGGACGGCCACCTGCGGATCGTCGGCGCATGCCTGGATGCAGAGGTCGCCTCCGCTGATGCGCTCCTCGAGCATGTCGCCGGAGAAGGCGGGCAGTGGTGCCAGGGCGCGGGGCCGCAGCGCCGCGATGCCGAATCGATCGACACCCCCTGCCGTGGTGAAGAGGGTGGGGCCGAATCCGAACGTGATGGTGAGGCCGGCGGGGCCCAGGTCCATCGCCTCGCCCGTGTCCTCGGGGGGCGCCTCGTACGGCCCGGCGTCGGGCGCGAATTCCCCGGCACTGCCGCCCTGGCTCATGCTCGCGGCAGCGGTGGTCCAGTCCTTCAGGAGGCCGACGAGGTCCTCGCGGGAGACGTCTCCGACGTCGAACACCGCGAAGTGCAGCCGGTCCTGGGCGGGCGTCGTGATACCCGCCTGGTGGTCGCCGTGGAACGGGTACGCCAGCGACCCGGGATCGGTGGCACCTGCGGAGGCGTCGGGTACGGCCCGGCCCGCGACGACGCCGGCACCGACACCCGCGGCAGCGCTTGCCCCGGCGAGGGACAGGGCCCGCCGCCGTGAGATCCGGAACGTACCCGGTGCCATGGCCGCTAGCCCAGGAGCACCGCGGTGATCCGCGAGAGCGGTTCCCCGAGTGCGTTGACGCGATCGGACAGCGCCTTCACGTCCGCCTGGGACAGGTCGCCGTAGGAGACGTAGGCGATGTCGCGCTGCGCGGCACCAGGGGCGCTCGTGCGGTGCCTGTCGAGTTCGGCGGAGAGGTCCGTGAAGTCCGACTCGAGGGTGGCGACGAGTTCGGGATCCTTGTCCTCGAGGAGGTCCTCCAGGCCGTCGACGAGGACCCGCGCCCCCTCGACATTGCCCTGGAAGTCCCAGAGGTCCGTCCCGGACCAGATCTCCTCCTCACCCGTGACCTTCCCGTTCGCCACCTCGTCGAGAAGGGCGATCGCCCCGTTGGCCAGCTGGTCGAGGGACAGGTCGATCTCCTGCACGGCTGCGTGCAGCGTGGTGGTGTCCTCGACGAGTCGCGCGGCCACGGCCTCCCGCTCCGCCTGCGTCAGCGGAGTGTACGCGGCGTCGGCCGGCGGCCACAGGTCCTTCTCGATGCGATGCCAGCCGGTCCACTCCTCCCCCTCGGCGAGGTCCGCCTCGCGGTTGTCGAGTTTCGGGTCGAGGTCGCCGAAGCTCTCGGCCACGGGCTCCACCCGCTCGAAGTGCATCCGGGTGGTCGGGTAGAGGCGGCGGGCCGCGTCGTCGTCACCGGCGACGTAGGCGGCCGCGAAGTCCTCGGTGCCCGCCAGGAGCTGGTCCACCTGGTCCTTGACGTAGGCCTTGTAGTTGACCGCGGCGGCGTCGATCTGCGTTTGCTCGTCGCCCGTCGGCTCGACGGCGGTCCCGGAGTCGGTCACGGTGAACGAAGCGCGGCCCACGCCGTCGCCCACCATGCCCGGCTTGCAGACGGTGTAGTAGGAGCCCGGCCTGGCGTTCACCACCAGGTCACGGCTGATGCCCGGTCCGATGTTCTCGACCTCGGACACGATGCGCAGTCCGTCCTCGGCGAGGAGGTAGAACTCGGTCACCTGGTCCCCGGCATTGGTGATGCTGAAGGTCAGCGGACCGCTCTCCGCCGTGGCGGCCGAGACCGAGCAGTCCTCGGCGGTGCTGGTGACGCTCAGTCCCCCCGACGCGCCGTCGGCTGTCCCGGCGGAGGCGTTCGGCGTGCAGGCGGTCGCGAGGAGGACGCCGCAGGCGGCGACGGCCGCGGCAGGCTTCGAAAGGCGGGCGGTGGTCACTTGGCTCCTTGGGGAACGGGGATCGTCGCGGCGGGAGCGGGCGTCCGCCGCGCGCTTCGCC
>NZ_CP024915.1:2784888-2794458 GCF_002953615.1 Arthrobacter agilis
TCGGGTCAGCGGAGCTCGGCGGCCTGCCGCCGGAGGTGGGCATGGAGTCCGCCATAGGCGTCGACGGCGGGGAAGAGCGCCTTGGGTGCCTTCACGACGACGCTGTAGTTGGCGTCGACCGCGTTGGCGATCGGGGCGAGCGCGGTCTGCGTCAGGAGCTGGTAGGCGTCGAGGTGGTGCAGCCCGAAGAGGTCGCCGAACCACCGCACCATCTCGAGTTGGCCGATACGCCACGAGTCCTCCATGGGGCGGGAGGACCCGACGGCCATCCAGTGGTAGTCGGTCTCGAGCCGCGGCCAGGACGGCGCACCGCCCTTGATGAGTTCCACGATGATCGTCGAGTGCATGGCGCCCTCGACGGCGGTGCCGCAGGCCTCCCCCTCGCCCTGGCGATAGTGTCCGTCGCCGATGGAGAACAGCGCACCCTCGACATTCACGCCGAGGTAGACCGTGGTGCCGGGCTTGACGTCCGGCGCGTCCATGTTGCCGCCGAACCGCTCCGGTACGAGCGAGGAGCGCACCTCACCCCCGGGCGGCGCGACGCCGACGGTGCCGAGCATCGGCTCGAGCGGGAGCGCCACCTCGAAGTCCCCGAGCCGCGACTGGAAGCCGACCGTCCGGCGCTCGGTGTCGACCTGGTAGATCCACGTGATGTCCGGCAACGGCTCCTGCAGGGTGGCGGTGCGGTCGGTACTGGTCAGCCCTCCGAAGAACGGGATGGTGGCCGAGGCACCGTACGAGCGGGCCGGCGTGAGGTCCACGATGTGCAGCGCGAGGGTGTCACCGGGTTCGGCGCCCTCCACGTGGAACGGGCCGGTCTGCGGATTGATGAAGTTGAGGTCCACCTTCTCGCCGGACACGTCGTCCAGTGAGGTCAGCGCATTGTTGAAGGCGTCCTCGGACCAGAGTCGGAGTGCGGTGCCGGGCCGGACGGTCAGCACGGGTGCGCTGCCACCGAAGGTGTACACGAGCTGGTCCCGCCGAGGGTGGTACTCGATGATCTCCATGACCGGATGCTACGGGGCAGCCCCTGCCCGGACAAGGGCCGGGACCACCCCGCGGCCGGCCGGGTCACCTCGCGACGGAGAGGGAGGAGAGCAGGTCGTCGAGACGCTCGTAGCCTTCGTTGACGCCGGTCTCCATGCCGCTGCTGATCATCGCGTCACGCGCCTCCACAGCGAGGAACACGGAACGCCCGGAGCATCTCGTCCGCCCGTCGCCGAGGTCCTCGAACGTCATGCTCTCGAGGCTGACATGGTGCGGCGCACCGTCGAACTCGAACGTCTGGATGATCCGTTCCGGCGCGATCACGGTGTGGAAGATGCCGCGGAAGCCGTAGGCGTTGCCTTCGCCGTCGCGATGTGTGTAGGCATAGATGCCGCCTGTCACGGCGTCGAAGTCCACGATCTCCGTGGTGATGCGGTGCGGGCCGAGCCACTGCCGCACGAGGTCCGGCTCGGTGAACGCCCGGAAGACGAGGTCCCGCGGGGCGTCGAACTCGCGGACGATGTCGACGAACGGCTGGTCCGGTTGCGCGGCGATGGAGATTGGATTGCTCATGATCGTTCCTTGCTGTGCTGGTCCTTCAGGGTCGAGAGGACGCCGTCGAGCCGTCGGTACTGCCGCTCGGCCTCCAGGCGATAGGTGTCGATCCAGCCCGTCAGCGCTTCGAGTGCGGCCGGATCGAGGTGGCAGGGACGGCGTTGCCCGTCCCGCGTGCGGGTGATGAGGCCGGCCTGCTCGAGCACCTGGATGTGCTTCGAGACGGCCTGCTTGGTGATCGCGAACGGCTCCGCCAGTTCGTTGACGGTGGCGGAACTGCGCGACAGTCGCGCGATGATGGCCCTTCGGGCCGGATCCGCGAGCGCCGAGAAGGCGGCATCGAGGGTGTCGTCCTCCATGATCCACCTCCTCGTTGATCAACCATTTGGTTGATTACATCAGTGTAGGACGGGGCCCTGCCGTCCACAAGGCTTCTGCTGCCGGAGGATGCCGTCGTCATCACCCGCCCGGACGTCCTGCCCGGTGCAGCTCCTACAGAGCCGGCGGGACAGTCGCGGCACCCCTGCGGACCGGCGCCGGAACGGCGAGCGCCAGGTCCTGCGTGATCGGCGTGGAGCGGAAGCCCCTGGTGATCAGCCACAGGCCCAGGGAGAACTCCCAGAGCGCGAGCAGGAGTGCGCCGAGCCCGGACAGCAGGGACACCGGCCCCCAGAGCCCGAACAGCAGCCCTGCCACGGACGCCACCAGCAGCGGTGCTCCGAGGAATCCGAGTACCGGGAGGATGCGGGGCACGAGCCTCGAACGGTACATCAGCGACCCCAGCAGCAGGGCGTTCACGGCCGGGAGGAAACCCTGTCCGAGGGCCGTGGTCCAGGTGTGCAGGGCGAGCAAGGCCTGGCCTGTGACCAGCGCATCGTCTCCCGCCCCGGCCTGCCGGAGGCTGACGATGGCGAGGAGCGCGACGACGCCGGCGAAGATCGTCGCGGCCTCCAGCACCCGCACGGCGACGAACCCGAGCGCGACCCCTTCGTTCTGCCGCCTGATTACCGGGTACAGGGCGACGCCGGTTCCGATGCAGGCGAGGGCGACGATGATCTCGAGGACGCCGCCGACGATCACGGAGGTGTCCGGGCCGGGGCCGGCGATGTAGCCGGGGTCCGATCGCACCGGGCCGTAGAGGGCGAGCGTCGGGATCGAGACGAACGTGATCAGATAGAGCGCCCCCGCGGTGAGCGAGGTCTTGCGCAGGGAGCTCAGGGGCGCTCGTCGCACAGTTGTTTTGGGCTGGTGGGTGGTCATGGCGTGTTCTCCTGGGTCGGTTGTCCGGGTGGGGTGGAGGCGTCGGCCTGGGAAGCCGGCCCCGCGGACCGGATCCGGACGACGGACACCAGCGGCAACCCGGTGTCGCGTACTTTCCGGAGCAGGCCGTGCAGGCCGGCCTGGTCGGTCGGCGGACTGCGGAGGACGGCGGTGCCGTCGTCCTCGTTGGTCAGGGCGACGACGTCGAACCAGGCGATCCAGCGGGGAGCCAGATGCCCGGTGAGCCGGATCTCGAAGCATCCGGAGCCGTCGTGCCGTCCGATGGATTCCTCGCTCATGGCATTCCCTCCGCATCGTGTGACCGGACCGGCCTCGGCATGTTCCGTCGTCCTTCTCGAACGGTAGGGGGAGACCTGATGAGCGCGCGTCACCACATGTGGTGAGAGCCGTGGTGATTTGCTCGTCGCCGCGTGGGCCGGAGGCGCGGGGGCAGCGCCCACGTAGGCCGGAAGCTCGTGGGCCGGAGGCGCGGGGGCCGGAGGCGCATGGGCAGCGCCCGCGTGGGCCGGAGGCGCGTGGGCCGGAGGCGCGTGGGCCGGAGGCGCATGGGCAGCGCCCGCGTAGGCCGGAGGCGCATGGGCCGGAGGCGCATGGGCAGCGCCCGCGTAGGCCGGGCCGGCTAGCGGCCGGTGGAGTGCACGATCAGGTCGAGCTCTCTCGCCCGGCGGACCGCTGCACGGCGATTGGTCACGCCCAGCTTGGTGTAGATGTGCCGTGTGTGGGTCCGCAGGGTATTCAGGGACACCATGAGTTCCCGGGCGATGTCCGGACCGTCGAGGTCCGTTCCGAGCAGCCGGAGGACCTCCAGTTCCCGGTCGCTCAGGGGTTCGATCAACCCCGGGTTCCCGGGGGCGGCCTGGTCGACGTCGTCCCCGCTCGTGAGCAGGCGGCGGAGCTGGACCGACGACGGCTGCTGCTTCGCGGCAGCCCTGAGCAGGGAGGCCATCGGGGCGCCCTCGTCGAGGAAGACCCGGACGTGACCCTCCGGCCCGGCCAGCGTCAGAGCCCGCTGCAGTGGTGCGAGCGCGGCGGCAAGGTCACCCCGCAGGTGCCCCGCGGATGCCTGCAGCACGAGGATCTCGATGATGCTGCCGGTCCGCCCGCCGTCCTCCGCCGCGTCGAGGAGCCGCCCCAGCAGTCGGGTGGCCTCGTCGAGGGGGTGTACCGAGCCCTCCGCCGTGGATCGGGCCAGCAGTACCCGGGCGAGGGTGATGTGCTCGAACTCGCGGATGTAGCTGAGCTCGTCGTCCGGCGACAGACCGCGGTCCCGCACCCACCCGAGCGCATCGCCTACCCGTCCCTGCGCTACCCGGATCCGCGCCTTGAGCGCCGCGACCGGCCGCACGTCGGGGAAGTAGTCGCCGACGTAGAGCCGCTCCGCCGTGTCGAGCAGGTCGAACGCGCCGGCGAGGTCTCCTTCCGCCTCCCGGATCCGCGCCATCGCGACGCGGCGGCGGTAGAGGTTCTGCGGCAGCTCGCTGCCGGCGCCCAGCTCCTGGCTGCGCGCCAGGTGCCGGGCCGCTCCCTGCAGGTCGCCGCGCTCCCGGCAGATCCCGCTCAGGCCCACGTACATGTCGGCGGTTCCACGGAGCACCGGATCACGCCCGGTGGCAGCGTTCGCCAGCGCCTGTTCGTAGGTGCGCATCGCGTCGTCGAGGCGGCCCTGGGCGAGCCGGATGTCCGCCAGCGCAATAGCGCATCCGAAGGTGTCCGCGACATGGCCGGCGCGGTACAGGCCGGCCATGCTGTCCGCGTACACGCCGTGGGCCGCCTCGAGCTGCCCGGTCCCCCAGTAGGCGAGCCCCAGCAATCCGCGTGCGGCGGCACGGCTCAGGTGGTCGTCCGTCGGCGCGAGGGCGAGCGCATGCCGGGCATGCCCGATCGTCCCGGCGATGTCGCCTACACCGAGTGCCAACGCCGCACGGTACACCGCGATCGTCTCCGGGAGGCGGCGGAACTGCTCGGGATCGACGACGACCATCGCGGGCCCGCCGTCGTCCGCGGCAGTGGCCGAAGGATCCAGCCAGCGCTCGACGTCCTGCAGCCGGGCCTCGACTCCCCCGATCTCACCACCGACGAGCAGCGCACCGGCCAGGCCCACGCCGAGCACCGGCCTGCAGCGGACCACGTCGTCGGGAAGCACCGTCGACCAGGCGCGCAGCAGGGCCTCCTGCCGGTCCTGCCGGATCGCGGGGACCGCCCGTTCGATCAGGCCCGCGGCCCGTTCGACATCTCCGGCTGCCAGGGCATGGCGGATCGCGTCGGCCGCCGCCCCGTTCTGCTCGTACCAGGTACTCGCCCGCCGATGCAGGCCCGGGAGCTCCTCACCGCGCTCCTCGACAAGGCGCGCCTGCAGGACATCCGCGAAGAGCTGGTGATAGCGGTAGGACTGACGGTGGTTGTCCAGCGGCACCAGGAACAGGTTCGCCCGTTCCAGCGCGGCCAGGCGGAGCCTGCCGTCGTCCTGCCCCGTGACGGCGTCGCACAGGGGTCCGTTCAGCCGTTCCAGGACGGAGGTCCGGAGCAGGAAGTCCCGGACGTCGTCGGGTTGGTTCAGCAGGACCTCCTCGGTCAGGAAATCGACGATGTAGCGGTCGTCCCCGGCGAAATCGGCGATGAACGCGGTGGGGTCCTCCCGGCCCTGCATCGACAGTGCGGCGAGCTGGAGTGCCGCGATCCACCCCTCGGTACGGGTGCCAAGTGCTGCCACGTCCTCGACGCCCAAGCCGAGGCCCATGGAACCGTTGAGGTACGACGCCGCCTCGCTCCCGGTGAAGCGGAGGTCGGCGGCGCGGAGCTCGAGCAGCTCGCCCCGTGCCCGCAGCCTCGCCAGGGGCAGCACCGGATCGGCCCGCCCGCCGAGGACGAGGTGCACGTGCGGAGGCAGGTGGGCCACCAGGAAGGCGATGCCCTCCTGGATCTCCCGGGCCTCGATGACGTGGTAGTCGTCGAGGACCAGGACGACGTCACCGGAGACGGCGCGGAGGTCGTTGAGGAGGGTGCCCAGCACGAAGTCGGTGGATGGCTGCGCCGATCCGAGCAGCGAGAGCGCGACGGCGCCGACGCCGCTGGATGCCGTCTCCAGCGCAGTGACGAGGTAGGTCCAGAACCGTGCGGGATCGTTGTCGCCCTGGTCGAGCGAGAGCCACGCCGTCGACCAGCCGGCGGCGGCGAGGGACTCGAGCCAGCCGGCCAGCAGCGTCGTCTTGCCGAACCCTGCCGGAGCCGACACGAGCGTGAGCGTGCACTCCGTGCCACGCTCCAGGAGCCCGTCCACCCTCGGACGCTCCGTCACGCCGCGACGTCGGAGGGGGACGCGCAGCTTGGCGTCGAGAAGCGGTCCCGCCATGGTCGTGTTCCTTCCCCGAGGATTCCTTCGGCCGGACGGCCCCGGCCACGGGTTCCGGTCCCGAGGACCTCCGGCGCTCGCCGCACGGCGTCGACCGTGTGCACGAGCCGCGGCCGGACAGCCGCCGCCCACCTCGAGACTAGCGCGGGAGAGGTGATGGACGTCCCACCGGCTCGGGCATCGCCGGCTCGCGCAGCTTGTCGGGATTGCGCACGAGGTAGACACCCGTGATCCTGCCCCGGCCGTCCACCGCCACGCCGACGGTCAGCTCCAGGCGGGTACCGGAACGGATGAGGATCCCCGGGCCACCGTTGAGCGGACCGATGACCACGGTCAGGTCCGGCGTCGGCGTGAGCGCGATCCTCAGCAGGAATGCCGCGATGGCCCCTGCTCCCACGATCGGCTTGCGGGCCGCGACGACCTTCCCGCCGCCGTCGGACAGCAGCACGGCGTCCGGAGCCAGGACGTCCATCAACGCCTGGAGGTCGCCCGTCGCGACGGCGTCGAGGAAGGCGGTGAGCGCCAGGGCAGTGTCCTCGGCGACGGTCGGCGTTCGGTCGCCGGCCGTGAGCCGCGTCCGGGCCCGGAGGGCGATCTGCCGGACCGCCGCCTGGGTCTTGCCGACCGCCTCGGCGATGGCAGCATAGGGCAGCCCGAAGACGTCCCGGAGCAGGAAGACCGCCCGCTGCTCCGGTGTGGCCTGCTGGAGCAGTACGGACAGCGCATAGGTCAGCTGCTCCTTCATCAGGAGTCGCTGCTCCGGACCCTCGCCGTCGGTCACCAGGGGCTCGGGCAGCCACGGCCCGGGGTAGTCCTCCCGGCGCCGGGCCACCGTCCGCAGCGCATTGAGGGCGGTCCTCCCGGCGATCGTCGCGAGGTACGCCTTCGGTGACCGGATCCCGTCCAGGTCCACCCCCGCCCAGCGCAGGTAGGTCTCCTGGACGACGTCGTCGGCATCGGCACGCGTGCCGAGGATCTCGTACGCGATGGCGAAGACCATCGACCGGTGCGTCGTGAACAGCTCGTCCTGCTCCGTCGAAGGGGCCACGTCCCTCAGCCTACGGGCAGGCGCGGGCCCGCCGGCCACCGGTAGGAACCCGGTGTCGAAGCCTCCCCCGCAAGCCAGGTCACGGTCATCCTGCAGATCTGCTCCTTGGTCCACCCGCCGGCCCGTCCCGCCAGCGCCCAGGGGCGGGGCGAGTCATCAGGACGCACGAAGCGCACGTGCCCCTGCCCCGACCCGAGGTCGAGGCATTGGAGGACGTACCCCAGGTCGATCGCCGACGGTTCGCGGCCGCCGAGGCGGGCGAGCACGGAGTCCGCGGCATGGGCGCCGAGCGGGAGGGCCGTCGCGCACGAGGCCCGCAGGTGCGCAGCGGCCGGTCCTGCCACGGAGACGGCGTCACCGGCCCCCAGGATGCGCTCGTGTCCGGGCACCGTGAGGGTCCCGTCGACCAGCAGTCGTCCGTCGCCGGTCACGGGGAGCCGGCTGTCGGCGGCAAGGGACGGTACGGCGAACCCGGCCGTCCAGATCGTCGCGGGGGCCGCCGGGCGGCTTCCCTCCCCCGTGGTGATCGCTCCCGTCATCCGGTCGACCGTCCCGCTCTCGACGGCGATGCCCAGGCGCCGGAGGCGGCGGCCCACGGCGGGATGTCCCGTGAGCGGATGCATCGAGCCCGACGGCGACACGATGGTGATGTGCAGGTCGGGCCTCGCCAGTGCGACCGCGCAGGCCACCTCGACGCCGGTCGGACCGGCCCCGGCCACCGTGACGGCTGATCCCGGGCGGAGCTCGCCGATCGCCGTGCGGGTGGCGCGTGCCGCCTCGGGATCGGTCACCGACAACAGGGACGTCGATGTCTCGCCGCTGCCCACCGCGTACACCAGCCAGTCGAAACTCAGGGGCTCCCGGCCCGCCAGCCCGATGCTGCGTCGGTCGGCGTCGATGCGGAGCGCCCGGGCCGGCAGGTGGCGTACCCGGGGGTTCAGCACGTCCGTCCAGGGCACGTCCGCCGATGCCCGCCTGCCGGCACCGAGCTGGTGCAGCCGGATCCGCTCCGTGAACCCGGGTGCGGGGTCGACCAGGGTCACCTCGAGGGGGGTGTGTGCACGCCTGCTCCCCGCCAGCCGGTTCGCCGCCATCACCCCCGCATAGCCGCCGCCGACCACCACTGCACGTACCCTCCCGGACATGATGCCTCGCTTCCTCAGGAATTGCTGACACCGACAAGACACCGGCCACCGCTGCTTTGTGACACCCGCCCCGGGGAAGGCCCCGATCGCCGAAGCGGGCTCAGCCCGGGAAGGCCCCGATCGCCGAAGCGCGGACTCAGCCCGGGGTGGTGCCGGAGCGCCGAAGCGCGGGCTCAGCCCGGGGTGGTGCCAAAGCGCCGGACGGCTCCCCCGAAGTACACCTCCACCTCGTGCACCAGGCCGTCGCGCACACGGCTCGCCTCGACGTTGCGGTAGGTGCGGCCGTCGACGTCGTACTCGTACCGGTGCAGGACGACGCCGCCGACCTCGGTGAGCTGGAGGGTCACCGCCGGCCTGTCGAAATGATCCGCCGACGGGAAGCACCGCTCCAGCCAGGCGTCCTTGTCGAGGTGGTCGTCCTGCGGGCTGGTGAAGGCGAAGCCGTCCGCCATCAGCGACTCCGCTGCGGCCCGGTCCTGCTCCTGGAATGCGCGGACGAACCGCCGCACGGTCTCCTGGGGTGTGAGGTCCATGCACCGATCCTCATCGGTGCGGGCACCCCTGTCCAGAGCACGGTGGAACGTCCTGCCCGGCCGGGACCGGCGGCGCCGTGCACCGGTGCCGTCCAACGGCGCCCGTCCACCGGCGCCGTCCACCGGTGCCCTCCAGCGGTGCCGTCCGGCCTCGGCTCAGGCACGCCCCTTCAGGATGAGCTTCCAGTAGACCTGCGGCAGCACGACCCGCTCGAGGATGTAGGTCAGCCGCCGCTCGCGGGCGAGGTTGTCCCAGCCGGGCACCGTGGGCATCGGCGAGTACTTGTCGTCGAACTCGGAGAACACCACGGTGTTGCGGCTGACCACGAAGGGGCACGCCGAGTAGTGGTTGTACTGCATGGTGGGCTTGCGGCCCCTGAGCACTAACTTGAGGTTCTTGGCGAGGACCTTCGTCTGCATCCGCAGAGCCGCTCCGGACTTCGAGTTGAGCGTCGACGCCGCGTCCCCGAGGGACCAAATGTCGGGGAAGCGCGGATGCCGCAGGATCACCGGGTCCACCTCGACGAAGCCTTCGCGGCTGCCGGGCGCCGGCAGGTCCGTGGTCTTGAGCCACTCCGGCGCGGACTGCGGCGGCACGGCATGGAGGACGTCGTAGCGGATCGTCTCGATGGGACTGCCGGCGGGAGTGCCCGTGGGCCCCAGGGAATAGCG
>NZ_CP024915.1:2794558-2804128 GCF_002953615.1 Arthrobacter agilis
CCCGGGCCCGCCGCCGTTCTACCGGACATGCAGATAGAGATCTGGTCCGATGTGAAGTGCCCGTGGTGCTACGTGGGCAAGCGCCGTTTCGAGAAGGCCCTCGCGACTTTCCCGCACAGGGACAGCGTCGAGGTGACCTGGAAGAGCTACCAGCTCGACCCGGACCTGCCCGACCACTACGAGGGCACCGAGCAGCAGTACCTCGCCGAGCGCAAGGGCATCGCCCCCGAGCAGGTCACGCAGATGTGGCAGCACCTGGCGCAGCAGGCCTCGGGTGAGGGCCTGGACTTCGACTTCGACCGCATCGTGGTGGGCAACAGTTTCACCGCGCACCGCTTCCTGCACCTCGCCAAGACCCGGAGTCGGGGCGACGCGGCCAAGGAAGCCGTGATGTCCGCCCACTTCGAGAAGGGGCTGGACACGTCCGACGTCGATGTCCTCGTCTCCCTCGGCACGGGCATCGGCCTCGACGAGGCCGAGATCCGCGACACCGTCGCCGGTGACCGCTTCGCCGACGACGTGCGCCGGGACATCGAGGAGGCCCGCACCCTCGGCGTGCAGGGCGTGCCGTTCTTCGTCGTCGACCGCAAGTACGGGATCTCCGGCGCCCAGCCGACCGAACTGTTCCGCCAGGCTCTCGACCAGGCCTGGCAGGAGTCGCACCCGCTGGTGTCCCTCACGCCGTCGGCCGACGGACCGGCGTGCGGTCCCGACGGCTGCTAGCGGTCCACACCGGACGACGGCGGCCCCGCGGCCACCGTCGCAGCGGCCGTCAGCGCCGCGAGGAGCCCCGGGCCATCCTCTTCAGGTCGTCCTGCACGCGCGCTAGTTCCCGCTGACGCTGGAGCTGCAGTTCGTCGGCGCTCGGCTGATGGGGCCGAGCCGGCTCGGGCTCGGGCAGGGGCGGCGCATCCGCCTCGTCCTGCAGGGGGTCGAAGAACAAACCGTCGCGGTGCATGAAACCTCTTCCAGCTGTCGGTAGCTGTCCCCGACACTAGCGTGGCCGTGTTTCCGGCTTTTTTCGTACCGCTCGGAGGTCACCCGGCTCCGGAGAGGAGCGCGACCACCGCACCGCCGTCGTCGAACCGGGTGATGGCCCATCCGATGCCGCCCACCGCGTAGAGCGAGACGGGCACCAGCAGGCACCACTCCCGGACCGACCCCGCATTGCCGAGGAGCGGTACCGCGATATTGCCGTTCGGCCGCCACACCTGCGCGATGACCGGCAGTCCCGCCAGGCTCCGCGGCCGCCGGATGCGGAACGGGTACACGGGATTGCAGCCGCCGGTGGTCAGCATGTCGCCGAGGATATGGACCACGACGCCGATGCCGACCGCGAGCGGGAACCAGAACTGCTCCTCGGGGGCGAACGCGGTGACGAACGCACCCGCGGTCAGCCCGACGGCCCACGGCGAGCGACGCATGCTGTCGGGGATGATCTTCAGGGCCTTCGCCGCGAAGGACACGAGCAGGACCGTGAGCAGCCCCGCACCGGGATAGATGGTGCCGAAGTCGGTGGTCCCGACCGTCCAGAGTCCGGCGACGAACGCCACGGCCACGAACGCGGCCACGCCGAGCAGGGAGTGGGTGCCGAGGCGATGGCCGCCGGAGATCGCGCCGACACCGGCGCAGAACAGGTTCGACAGCGGCGGCAGGGAATGGGCGATCGTGGCGCTGTGGTGGTCGGCGTCGGGCAGCAGTGCCGCGCCCGCGGTGACCAGTGCGCCGGTGACGACGCCGACCGGGCTGACATCGAGCAGGCCGAACCCGAGGGTGACCGACTCGGGCAGCGCCGACAGCAGGAGGCCCGGATGCACGTCGATCCGGGTGGTGGCGGCAACCCAGGCGGCGGCGCCGCAGGCAGCATGGTGGGCGCCCATCATGGCGGGGAGTCCTTTCGGTGAGACCACGCCGGGCCGCGGGGAGCGGCCGGCGGTGAAATCCCATCCTGACGCGTGCCACCGTCATTCCTGGAACCGCTGCGGGAAGCGCTAGTGCGGGCGGTCCTGCCGCGTCCGCGCGCCGCGCGTTGTGCCGGCCGACCGCAACCAGGCCTCGGCGTCGTCGCCCGTGCCGGTGGGCAGGTCGATCTTCTCGAGGCGCTTCTGGTAGCTCGCCGTGATGTCCCGCTGGATCCGCAGGCGGGCCTCGTCGCCCGGGAGGGCACGGCCTCCCGCGATCCGGTCGGTGATCTCGATCCGCCGCGCATAGGAATCGGCGATGCGCGCCGCGAGATCGTCGAGCTGCGCCGACTGCGGCTGGTGCGTGGTGGGCGCGGGTGAGCCGAGCACCCGACGGCGGATCCTGGTGACGATCTTCATGGTGCTGACCCCGCTGCTGATCCGGGTCTGCCGCACCCCGTTGTCCGGCGGACCCAGGCGCCGTCGCCGACGCCTGTCCGGCAACACTATCGGAATGACGCCGGACCGTCATCGGTTCCACGAAGTATGTCCCTTCCCTTCACCGGCCTGTCCGTCCTCGACCGCGCACAATCCCGGCTCGGTACTCCCGAGGCGGAGACCCTCCAGCGGGTCGTCGAGCGCGCGCGGCAGGCCGAACGGCTCGGCTACCGTCGGTTCTGGGTGGCGGAGCACCACGGTGTGCCCGGCATTGCCGGGTCGGTGCCCGCGGTGCTGGCGGCGGCCGTCGCGTCCCGCACGACGGCGATCCGCATCGGTACGGGCGGCATCATGCTCCCGAACCACCAGCCCCTGGTCGTCGCCGAACAGGCCGCCACGCTGAATGCGTTGTTCAGCGGTCGCTTCGACCTCGGCATCGGGCGCTCGCTCGGCTTCACCCAGGCCGTGCGGACGGTGCTGCGGGCAGGCAGGGAGGAAGCGGACCGGTTCGAGCAGGACATCGCCGAACTGCTCGCCTTCCTCGGCGGCACGGCGCCGGTCACTGCGCGCCCGCAGGATGGCGGGCGCACGCCCGTGTTCGTCCTGGCCACCGGCCAGGGCCTGGACATCGCGGCACGGGCCGGCCTCGCCGTCGTGCTCGGCGGGCCCGCCCTGTTCCGGAACGGCAATGCGGCGCTCGAGCGGTACCGCACCGCCTTCCGCCCGTCACCGTGGTGGGAGGAACCCCACGTGACGGTGTCCGTCAACGTCGCGGTGGCGGCCACGACGGCGCAGGCGCGGCAGCTGCTCCTGCCCGAGGCCCGTGCGCTCGCCGTCTCGCGGACCCGGGGCTACTTCCCGCCGCTCGAGGCCGCCGGCGACGAGCCCCTCTCCGCGCGGGAGGAGGGGTACGTCGCCGAATCGCTCGCGACCGCCGTGTACGGGACGCCCGGCGAGGTGTCGCGGCAGCTCATCGACCTGCAGGCGCGGACGGGCGCCGCCGAGCTGCTCGTCGCCGGTGGCGCGTTCGACCTCGAGGGGCAGGCGGCGTCGGACGAGCTGCTGGCGGAGCTGGCAGCGGCCTAGGCCGTGCCGGATCCCGCGACGACGGCGCCGCCCGGGAGTCGAGCTGCTGCGCTGCTCCGCTCCAGCGACGCCCTTGCCCGTCCCCCGGAGGGGATGTCCACCGCCACGCCGATTAGTAAGCATGCTTGCTATAACGTGGGCGCCGCTCCTACCCTGAGGTTCACCCGCTCCTCGCGGCCGATACCGACGACAGGACTCCGCATGCTCACGATGAACGACCTCGACCCGCTGCTCAGGCACCGCAGCACGGTGGTCACCGGCGAGGGGGACAAGGTGGGCACGGTGGGCGTGGTGTACCTCGACGATGCCGATGACCGGCCGTCATGGGTGACCGTCCACACGGGCCTCTTCGGGACCCGGGAGTCATTCGTGCCCCTCGAGGGTGCATCCGTGCACGGGCGCGACCTCGTGGTGGCCTACCCGCGCGACCTCATCAGGCACGCGCCGTCCGTCGACCGCGACGGCCACCTCAGCCCCGAGGACGAGGCTGCGCTGTACCGGCACTACGGGCTGCGCGGAGCGGCTCCGGTCCCTCGGTTCGCCGCCGCTGAGCCGGCTCCGGTCCCTCGGCCCGCCGCCGTCGCCGTGCCGGCGACCGAACACGCTGCCGTGCGTACGACGACGCCGGCAACCGAACACGCCGCCGAGGCGGCGACCGAACCCGCCGCCGCGCGCACGACGACGCCGTCGGCCGCTCCCGCCGCCGCGCGCACGACGACGCCGTCGGCCGCTCCGGAGGCTGCTCCGGGGGCCGCTCCGGACGCGGCGACGGGGGAGACCGCAGCACGCGCGATGCACACGGCAGGAACGTCCGACGCGACACCGGCGCCCACGACCGCCCGGACGCAGGGTGGGACGCACACGCATGACGAGGTCGGCACCCCCTGGGTGGTCCGCTCGGAGGAACGACTGCGCGTCGGGACCGAGCAGTACGAGGCCGCCCGCGTGCGTCTCCGGAAGTACATCGTGACCGAGGAGGCCACGATGACCGTCCCGCTGAAGCGGGAGGAGATCCGGATCGAGGTGGAACCCATCTCGTCGCCCGTGCGCCTGGAGGCCGAGGGCGTACCGTTCCAGGAGCAGTCCGTGGAACTCGTGGCACACGAGGAACTCGCCGTCCTGAGCAAGGAGACGGTGCCCGTCGAGCGCGTGAGCATGAGGACGGTCGAAGTGGCCGGCAGGACCACCGTGCGGGAGGAGGTGCGCAAGGAGCGCATCGCCAGCAGCGCGGACGGGGCTGCGTCGGTCGGCAGGGGCCGGGGGCTCGGTTCCTCCAACCGTGGAACCACCGCCGGTGCGGATGCCGACGCGTCGACGAGGATCGCGACGAACAGCACGAACGCGCTCCTGAAGGGAAGGAAGAAGCGGCGCTGACGCGGGTCTTCCGGTGGTCCCGGACCGTAGGGTGGACTGCATGGGAGCCACGCAGGACGACGCCGCACTCTTCGCCGCCTACCAGGGCACCTTCTCGGAGGCTCCCGGGTATCTGAACTTCGCGAGCTTCGGCCCGCCGTCGACCGCCGTCCGCGACCACGTGGCGCACCTCATGGAGACGGCCGGAGAGGCAGCCGTCGGCGCGAGCAGCACGCTCGAAAGCGAGGACAAGCGGGCGCGGGAGGCCTTCTCACGGCTCAGCGGATTCCCGCTCGAACAGGTGGGGCTGACCGGCAGTACCTCGCTCGGCCTGTTCCAGGTGGCCTTCGGCCTGGCCTCCGGCGCGGTGCTCGTAGGCGCCGGCGAGTTCCCGTCCAACACCTATCCCTGGCTGCGCACCGGGGCAGCGGGCCGTGCGCGCGTCGACCTGATGGGGGAGCCCGGCACCCGGGTGACCCCCGACGTCGTCGCCCGCCGGCTGACGGGCGACACCGTTGCCGTGAGTGTCAGCGCCGTCGACTTCCGCACCGGCTACCGGGCCGATCTCGCCGGGATCCGCGACGCGATCGGCCCGGACCGCCTCCTCGTGGTCGACGGCATCCAGGGGTTCGCTGTCGCCGATCTGGAATGGACACTCGCCGACGTGCTGATCGCCGGCGCGCAGAAGTGGGTGCGGGCCGGCTGGGGCGTGGCCGGGATCGCGATGTCGCCACAGGGCCTCGAGCGCATCGAGCCCCTGCTCACCGGCTGGACGGGGGTCGCCGACGCTCGACGGTACGACGGCGAGGAGCACGCGCCGCTGCCGGGGGCCGGGCGCTTCTCCATCTCGAACCTGTCCCCGTACGCGACCGGGGCGTTCGCGGAGGCCCTCGAACTGATCGAGCCGGTGGGCGTGCCGGCCATCGAGGGCATCATCGCGACGCACGCGGGTGCCCTGATCGACCAGCTCGACGCGGCAGGTGTGCCGGTCCTCTCGCCCCGGGAGCGGGAGGACCGGGCGGGGATCGTGGTCGCGGGCCTTCCGGGGCGGGCGGCCGAAGCGCACGCGGCGCTCGCCGCCGCTGACATCTCGGTGACGCTGCACGGGCCGGACCGCATCCGGCTCTCCGTGCACGCGACGACCCGCTCCGAGGTCCTCGGCGAGGCGGCGGGGGTGCTCGCGGATTTCGTCTGAGGACGGGGTGCCACAGGTGCCCGGGCTCGTCCACGGGTGCGCGCTCACGGTCCGCACCGGCCGTGCACTATAGGGCGTACCGTCCCGGTGCGCCAGAGCACACCAGAGAGATGGTTCATAGAACGCAACCGACCTCCGAAGTGTCCCCAAGCGGTGCTAGCGTCCCTGCCAGAACATGTGACCTAGGCAACATGTTCGTAACCTCGGGCACCTAACCTGAGGGTGTTCTGCATCAGCTGGGATATTTCACTAAGGAGAACCCTTGAATCTCACACCTCGTACCCGGGGGCTGCGGTGCGCGATGGCGCTCGCCGTGACCAGCGCCGTCGTGCTCGCTCCCGTGAGCGCACAGGCCACCACCGGCACCGCGGCGGACGCATCGACCGCGACGTCGTCCTTCACCTCCTCGCCCAGCGCCGACGGCGCGGCCGCGAAGCTCGACGACCGTTCCGACCCTGCAGCGGAGGAGCGCCGCGACCTCAACCAGCAGGGCCTGGCGAAGGTCCTCTCCGGAGAGGCCAAGGTCGAGGACCGCGGCGGCTCGAAGGCCGTCAAGGTCGCTCCCGGCCAGTGGGCACAGTACGGCCTGCAGGACAGCGACCAGATCCTGTCCTTCCTCGTCGATTTCGGCGACAAGATCGACCCGCGCTTCCCGACCTCGACGGCAGGCCCGACGCACAACGCCATCAAGGAGCCGAATCGGGTGGTGGACAACTCCACCTACTGGTCCGACACCTTCGACCGCGAGCACTACCTCGACATGTTCTTCAGCGAGGAGGGCGAGTCGCTGAAGGGCGTCTACGAGGAGATGTCCAGCGGCCGGTACACGGTCGACGGCGACGTCAGCGACTGGGTGACCGTGCCCTACAACTCGGCGAGCTACGGCGAGACCGAGAGCCAGGCGGACATGACCCGCTTCGTGCAGGACACCGCGAACGCCTGGTACGACTCGCAGGTCGCGGCCGGCAAGACCGCAGCCGAGATCGACGCCTACCTCGCGACGTTCGACCAGTGGGACCGCTACGACTTCGACAAGGACGGCGACTTCGACGAGGCCGACGGCTACATCGACCACTTCCAGGCCATCCACGCGGGCGAGGGCGAGGAGGCAGGCGCGGCGTCGTCCGCCATCTGGTCCCACCGCTGGGCCGTCGGCCAGGCGGGGCGCGGCACCTCCGGCCCCGCGGCCAACCCCTTCGGCGGCATCAAGATCGGCGATTCCGACATCTGGATCCGCGACTACACCACGGAGCCCGAGAACGGCGGCCTCGGCGTCTTCGCGCACGAGTACGGTCACGACCTCGGCCTGCCCGACCTGTACGACACGAGTGGCGGCGAGAACGGCACCGGCTTCTGGACGCTCATGAGCTCCGGTTCGTGGCTCGGCCACGGGGACGGCTCCATCGGCACCACCCCGAACCACATGGGTGCCTGGGAGAAGCTGCAGCTCGGCTGGCTGGACTACGACGTCGCCACGGCGGGCGTGAAATCCACCCACAAGATCGGCCCCTCGTTCCACGCCACGAAGGCCCCGCAGGCCGTCGTCGTGAACCTGCCTAAGGACGCGGCCGGCAAGAACCGCTTCTACATCGCCGAGAACCGCGTGTACGCGGGCTACGACGCGACGCTCGCCACCGGCCCGTACAACTTCGGCTGGGGCGTCACCGCGCCGGACACCGTGGAGCACTACGCGTACCAGGACGGCCTGAGCGTGACCTACTGGAACACCGCGCAGACCAACAACAACACGCGCCAGCACCCGGGCGCCGGCCTGGCCCTGCCGGTCGACGCCCACCCCAAGGCGCTCACCTGGTCGGACGGCACCGTCGTGCGCAACCGCATCCAGAGCTTCGATGCCACCTTCGGCAAGCAGGCGACGGATGCGCTGAACCTGCACCGCGAGACCGCGGCGGGCATGACCACGCTCACGGCGCCCTCGCAGCCGGGCGTCGCCGTCTTCGACGACACCAACCCCAACGCCTACTACGACGCCACGAACCCGCAGGGTTCCGTCGTCGTCGCCGGCACCGGGACGAAGATCGAGGTCGTCCAGTCCAACTCGACGGGCATGCTGACCCTTCAGGTCCGCTAGCCCCGTAAGCCACACACAGAAGGAGCCGGGAGATCCTCCCGGCTCCTTCTGCATGTTCCTAGTGCGTGTGCCGCTTCCGGCGCGGCTGCGAGACGACGGCGATCCCCAGGGCCAGGGCGACCGCCACCAGGCTCAGGATGCCTGCTGCCACATAACGTGCAGACAGTGCGTCCCCGGTCCGGGCCTCGGCTTCGGCCACCGCGTCCTCGGTCTGCGGCTGGCCCGAGGAGACGTCCGGTCCCGTCACGAGAGGGCCGGTGACCGGATCGATCCGCGTCGGCGACAGTGCGGGCGCTTCCATCCCGCCGACTCCGCCGGCGTTGTCGCCGGGGACCACGACCGGTGCGGGCGACGATTCCGTGGACGATTCCGGCGGTGCCGTACTGCTGCCCGACGCCGACGCGCGCGGGGACGGCGAAGCAGGGGTCGCACCCGGCTCGGGCTCGGTGCTCGCCACCGTCGGCTCCGGCTCGGGCGGGGCGACGGGAGACTCGGACGGCGCGGGTTCTACGGCAGGAGGATCGACCGTCGGTGTGGGCTCCCCCGTGGGTTCCGTTCCGGGGAGTGTGCCCGGATCGACCGGTGGCGGAGCCGGGTCCGTCACCACGGGTTGTCCGGGTCCGGCCGTCGGCGGTGCGATGGCCTCCTCCGGACCCGGCGTGGCCGGGACCAGCGGGTCCACCTGCGCTGCGGGCAGGGTCATCGGCATCGCGGACTGCGCGGGAGCCGGTCCGGCCGCGGCGAGCAGGAGTCCGCCGCCGAGGGCCAGGGCTGTGAGTGCGGTGGGGGCGCGGATGGCGGAGTCTTTCAGGAGGTGGGGGAACGACGGCGGGAAGGGCGGGCAGCCTTCCGAAGCATGCTGACTGTCAGTCCCTACCCTACGCCGGGGCGCGAGCCGTGCCCATCCCGGTCGGCGTGCCGTTCATCGCTTGCCAGGGTTCGACGGGATCGTTCAGGAACCCGCGGCGCAGAGCGTCGCGGTCGCGGCCGGCAGCGCGGGGCGGAAGACGAAGAACCGGTAGGCCACGTAGCGGAAGACGTTGCCGAGGAGGACCCCGACGACGTTCGCCGAGATGTTGTTCGCCAGGGGGCTCGTCAGCCCGAGGAGGTAGTGGGATACGACGAGGCAGGCGGCGGCTATGCCGAGCCCGGCGAGGTTGGTGAGGGCGAAGAGGATCGCCTCCTCGCGCTTCGGTCGTCCCGCGAACACGCGGAAGGTCACGTAGTGGCTCCCGAGCCACGAGACGCCGGTGGCCAGCGTCACCGAGACGACCTTGGAGGTGATGGGCCCGACGCCGAAGCCGAGGGCGAGGATGTTGAACACCGAGATGTCGACGAGGAAGGCCACCGTTCCCACGGCGGCGAAGGATCCGAGCCTCTGCAGGGCTTCGCGCACGGTCTGTGTCCTTTCCTCGACAGCACTCCATTCTACTCTTAGGTTGCCTAAGCAACTGACGATCGGTGGAGAGACATGGCGCACAGCGGCGGGTCAAGGCGTGCCGATG
>NZ_CP024915.1:2804228-2813576 GCF_002953615.1 Arthrobacter agilis
GAACCGCCTGTGGAACCGCCCGTGGAGCCGTGAGCGCCGGTCGAGCCGTCGGGAGAAGGCCGGAGGACCACTGTCCGGGCCTCCGGGTCCACGGACGCGAGTTCGGTGCTGTACCGTACCTCGATCCCGTACTCGTCGATCTTCCGGGTGAGTTCCTCGTCGATGATGTCCATGCCGAAGATCGTCGGCGTGGACACCACGAGGACCACCCGGATGTCCTGCAGGACGCCCGTGCGCCGCCAGTAGTCGCACGCGAGGTACATGGGCTTCTGGGCGGCACCGTCGCAGGAGGCGGGTCCCGGCGGCTGGGTGAAGACCACGGTGCCGCTCGTCAGTTCCCGGAAGAGCTTCCAGGCCTTCGGAGCGAGCTCGTACTCGTAGTTCGATCCCCCGTACGGGCCCTCCATGGCGTCCTTCAGCCCGGGGATGGCCGCCCAGTCGTTCTGGATCCCGGGGCAGACGACGAGGTGGTCGTAGGTGACGGCCGAACCGGATTCCAGCAGGACGGTCTTCGTCCCCGTGCTGACGTCGGTGGCTTTGTCCTGGATCCAGGTGACGCCCCTGGGCATCACGGCGGACTGCAGCCGCACGGCGTCGAAGGCATCCGCCGTGCCGCCGGCGATGTGCGAGAAGAGCGGCTGGTAGAGGTGGCGGCTCCTCGGCTCGATCACCGCGATGTCCTTCACCCGGTAGCGGTTCAGGCGCCCGGCCAGGGACACGCCGGCGTTGCCTCCACCGATGATGAGCACCTGGTGGTGGCGTTTCTCGCCGGGAGCAGGGACGACCGGGACCGTGGATCGTGCCGGTCGGGTGCTCGTGCTGGAACCGATGGCAGCTACCTCTTCTGTTCGCCGTGCGCGGCATGTCCTCCGACAGTACTCCGCGGCACCGACGCACGACAGGTAGCACCGGTCCGGGGGGTCAGCCGTCCGGGGTCAGCCGTCCAGCTGCCAGGCGCGCACCAACGAGGTGGATGCCCTCGAGGAGTCGGGGCCGGGGGCCGCGTCCGGGCTGACGTGGGCGAGCGCGACGAGCAGCAGGTAGAACGTGATGAGCCAGAGACCGACGCCGACGCCACGCGTCGGACCGGGGGCACCGGGGAACCGCCGGCGCACCGTCACACTCACCGGAGGAGGAGATGCCGCCTCGCTCCGGGACCGGTTGCGCTCGAAGAGCTCGAGGTCGATCCGCGCCCGCCTCAGCTCCTGGCGCAACAGCTCGGCGGATTCCGCCGCCGGCTGCGCCCGGTCCTGCCGCGCGTCCTGCGCATCCCACGCGCGACCCGCCGCCTTCATCATCGTTGATCCCCCACCCTCCGATCGTAGGTCGGCAGGGTGGGCGACGACCCTCAGTATTGGGGCAGGATCGCCGCACAGCCGGCTCCCATCGAGCTGCCCGGTCGTGGCCGGGCCGCCCCGCGGAGCCGTCCGGCATCGTGAGGCGGCGGACGACGACGCACGGGCACTCCCCGCCGCGGTTCAGTCCCGCGCGTACCGCGTCACGAAGGCACGGAGGATGGCCTCCGGCTGGTCCACCACCGAGGCGCGCGCCCGCTCCATGTACTCGTCCGCCTGGTCCGGGGGGAAGTATCCGGCGTGGCGGTAGGTGCTGATGCGGCCCACGAGCGCCTCGACGTCCAGTTCCGGATGGAACTGCGTCGCGAAGACGTTCTCCCGCACGCGGAACATCTGCACGGGGCACGTGTCCGACGACGCCAGCAGCACCGCCGATTCCGGCAGCGTCCTGCACGCCTCCTTGTGTCCCACGTAGGCGGCGAACGACGTCGGCAGACCTGCCAGCAGGGGGTCGGCCGCGCCGTCCGCGGTCAGCGTGACCTCGATGGCACCGATCGGCTCCGCGTAGGTGGAGTCGATGACGGCTCCCTGGTGCCTGCCGAGGGTGCCGACGCCGTAGCACGCACCGAAGAAGGGGAAGTCCGCCGCGACCACGCGGTCGAGCAGCCCCCCGAGCTCGCGTTCCACCCGCAGCTGCACGGCACTCTTCGACTCCTCGGGATCCGACGAGTTGAAGGGACTGCCCCCGAGGAAGATGCCGGAGTAGTCGGCGAGGTCCAGCTCGGGCAGGGGCCCGGCTTCGAGGCGGATGCGCCTCAGGTCCTTCCCGGCGAGGCCGCCGTAGCGCAGGAAGCTCGCGTATTCGGCGTCGGCCGCGTAGTTCTCGGCACGCGTGGCCAGCAGGAGAAACGGTTTCACCCTCCGATGCTACTGGCCCCCGAGCTCCACGGTTCCGCCGTCGGACCGTGCTTGTGCTCCTCCGGCCAGGCGTGCCCGGAAGAGGACACCGTCAGGGCCCGTGACGCGGTAGCCGGACGCGGAGCGGGACACACGGAACCCGCCCTCGACCCCCGCGGGCGTGACCACGCGCGCCGTGCTGCCGTCGGCGGCACCGGGGTACACGGTGACGAGCGGGTCGTCGAGGTAGTCGTAGTCGGGCCGGTGGTCGGTGCTGCCGGTGACGAGGACCGCCCCCTCCCGCACCCAGAGCGGCAGGCTGTCGAATGCGTGGGTCTCACGCCGCCAGCCTCCTCCCGCGACCACCTCGCCCGTGAGCAGGTGCGTCCAGGTCCCCGCGGGGAGGTAGTACTCGACCGCGCCGTCCGCCGAGAACACGGGAGCCACGAGCAGGTCGGGGCCGAGCATGTACTGCCGGTCCAGGTGCGCGACGGCGGGGTCCTCCGGGAAGGCGAGCTGCATGGGTCGCATGAACGGCGTGCCCGTCGCATGGGCCTGGGCGCCGACGGCGTAGAGGTAGGGCATGAGGGACAGCTTCAGCCGCGCGAAGGCCCGTGTGACCTCGACGGCGCTCTGGCCCTCGGGCTCGTCGCCGGTGTCGAAGGCCCACGGGACGCGGTAGCTCGTGGAGCCGTGCAGGCGCGAGTGGCTCGAGAGCAGGCCGAAGGCGACCCACCGCTTGAACACCGCGGGATCGGGTGAGCCCTCGAACCCGCCGATGTCGTGACTCCAGTACCCGAAGCCGCTGAGCGCGAGGGAGAGCCCTCCGCGCAGCGTCTCCGCCATGGACTCGAACGACGACGAGTTGTCGCCTCCCCAGTGCACGGGCATCTGCTGCCCGCCGGCGGTGGCGGAGCGGGCGAACAGGACCGCCTCGCCCTGCCCGCGGACCTCCTCGAGAACGTCGAAGACGGCGCGGTTGTAGAGCTGGGGATAGAGGTTGTGCATGGTCTCCGCGGGTGTGCCGTCATGCCACTGCACCCCCAGCGGGATCCGCTCGCCGAAGTCGGTCTTGATCGCATCGACGCCCTGGCCGAGCAGGGTGCGCACCTTGTCCTGGAACCACGCCGTCGCACCGGGGTTCGTGAAGTCCACGAGGCCCATGCCCGCCTGCCACATGTCCCACTGCCATACCGTGCCGTCCTCGCGCCGCACGAGGTAGCCCTCCTGGGCCGCCTCGTCGAACAGCTTCGACCGCTGGGAGATGTACGGGTTGAGCCAGGCGCTGACCCGCAGCTCCTTGTCGTGCAGCCGCTTCAGCATGCCCACCGGGTCGGGGAAGACCCGCGGATCCCACTCGAAGTCGGTCCAGTTGAACTCCCGCATCCAGAAGCAGTCGAAGTGGAAGACGCTCAGCGGGAGGTCGCGCTCCGCCATGCCGTCGACGAAGCTCGTCACCGTCGCCTCGTCGTAGTCGGTGGTGAAGCTCGTGGACAGCCACAGGCCGTAGGACCAGGCGGGCACCAGTGCGGGGCGACCGGTCAGGCGCGTGTAGCGCTCGAGGATGTCCGCCGGCGTCGGCCCGTAGATCACGAAGTACTCGAGCACCTCCCCCGGGACCGAGAACTGCACGCGCTCGACGGACTCGGAGCCCACCTCGAAGGAGACGTGCTCGGGGTGGTTCACGAGGACGCCGTAGCCGCGGTTGGTCAGGTAGAACGGCACGTTCTTGTAGGACTGCTCGCTGGAGGTGCCGCCGTCGGCGTTCCAGATGTCCACCGTCTGCCCGTTCTTCACGAGGGGACCGAAGCGCTCCCCCAGCCCGTAGACCAGCTCGCCCACACCGAGGGAGAGCTGCGCGTGCAGGTACGACGGCGAGGGCGCGCGTCCCGTGGGCGCGACGCCCGCGACGCCCACCGGTTCGGTGGTGACGGGTGCGTCGGGTGCGAGGCCCATGCGTCCCACGGACTTGTGCCCGCTCGAGGTGAGCGTCCGGCCGTCGGCCTCGAAGGACAGGTCCCACGGGGCTCCGTGGGGGATGCGTGCCGTCAGCGGACCCGCCACCAGGGTGCCGCCGCCGTCGTCCGTCGCGGCCGTGGCCGTGGTGGTCCCCCCGTGCGCACCGACGAGATCGAAGCCGCGGTGCGGGCTGTCGCCGCGGTGGTTCTCGATGCGCACGCCGATGATCCCGTCGAGCGGGCTGCTGAGCGTGACCGTCAGCAGCGCCCGGTTGAGCGTGTCGCCGCGCCGCTCGATGACCTTGGTGGGGGCCGAGACCACGAGGCGCCGGCCGTCCGCCACCTCGATGTCGTAGGCCTCCTGCGCGTACTGTGCATCGACGCCGGGGCGGACATGCCAGAATCCGTCGGTGAATTTCATGGTTACTTGACTGCTCCTGCCGTGATGCCCCGGGTGAGGGTGCGCTGGAAGATGAGGAAGAAGATCAGGGTGGGAAGGAGCCCGAGGAGGGCGGAGGCGCTGGTGGTGGTGACGTCCATGAGGCGGTCGCCCTGCAGGACCGTGATCGCCACGGGGACGGTCTGGTTGTCGTTGCCCACGAGGAACGTCAGCGGGATCAGGAACTCGTTCCAGGTCCAGATGAAGAAGAAGATCAGCAGCACGCTCAGGGTCGGCCGCGAGATCGGGAAGATCACGCGCCACAGGATCTGCCAGCGGCTCGCGCCGTCGAGTGACGCCGCCTCCAGCAGCTCCTTCGGGAAGGTGCCGTACACCGAGGCCCGGAGATAGGTGCCGAACGCGCTCTGGATGACGGTGAAGATGATGATCACGGCCCACTGGCTGTCGTAGAGGCCCACCTGCCGGAACAGAAAGTACAGCGGGTACAGCAGCACCTCCTGCGGCAGCATGTTGGCGAGCAGGATCAGCAGCACCAGCCAGGTCCGGCCCCGCACGCGTCCGATGCCCAGGGCGAAGGCGTTGAACATGGAGATCCCGACGGCGAGCACCGCCACCACGGAACTGATGAAGAAGCTGTTCCAGAGCTTGCGCGGGAAGTCGACGCGCTCCCAGAACGCGGTGATGCCGTCGAAGTAGAGCGACGACGGGAGCGAGAGCGGCCCGCCGGAGGCGTAGTCCGTGGGTGACTTGAACGAATTGGCGAGGATGAGCAGGAACGGGACGGCGATGAGCAGCCCGATCAGCACGGCCACCGCGAGGATCACCCAGTCGCCGGCGGTCTTGCGTGCCCGCCCGCTGCGTCGTCGCTGCCGCGGCGGTTCCTGGACCGCTTCGCGTGCGGTCTTCCCTGCTGTGGTCTCGGTGATGGCCATCAGCGTGCCTCCTCGCTGCGTTCGAGCCTCGTCTGCACGAGGACGAAGAGAATGCTGACGACGGCGATGACGACCGTCAGCGCGGTGGCGATCGTGGCGCCGTAGCCCACCTGCTGGGACTGGAAGAACTCGCTGTAGGCGTAGTAGGCGGGGACGATCGTCGAGCTGCCGGGTCCTCCGCCGGTCAGCGCGTAGATGGGACCGAACACTTTCAGTGCGGCGATGGCGCACGTGAGGGTGACCACGAAGATCTCGGGCCGGATGATGCTGACGGTGATGGCCCGGAAGCACTGGAACCAGTTCGCGCCGTCGAGCTCCGCGGCCTCGTACAGTTCCGGGTCCACGCGCTGCAGCGCCGCCATGAAGATCACCACCGGGTAGCCCAGCTGCACCCAGACCATGATCACCATGATGCTGGGGAGTGCCGTCTCGGGGCTGCCCAGCCAGTTGCTCTGCAGGCCGCCCAGCCCGACGGCGGCGAGCACCTGGTTGAGGGCGCCGTTCTCGGGCCGGAGGATCCAGCCGATCACGATGGCCGCGATGACACCGGGCAGGATCTGCGGCAGGTAGTAGGTGGCGCGGAGGAAACTCGCCACGCGGCCGCCGAACTTCCGGCCGATCAGGTCGAACAGCATCGCGGCGAGGACGAGGCCCAGCAGCGTGGGCACCACCACCATCGCGACGATCATGGCGACGGAGTTGCGGAACGAGGTCCAGAACGTGGTGTCGCCGAAGAGCTCCACCCAGTTCTCGAGGCCGATGAACTCCGGCGGGCGGATACCGCGGTACGAGGTGAAGGTCAGGTAGACGTTCCACAGCAGCGGGACCACGATGATGAGCGTGAGCAGGGCGAGGCCGGGCAGCAGGTAGAACCAGAAGGAACTGCTGCGGGAGCCGGGGATGAGGCTGGGGGTGGCGGTGGAGCGCTGGGCGCGCTCCTTCGACCGGGTTGCGATCGCCATGGGCTTGCACCTTCCGAGGGCGGGGACAGGCGGGGTGCCGTCCGCGCCGCCGGTCCGGGAACGGGGACCGGCGGCACGGACGGATGCGGGGAACTAGCCGACGATGTCGTCGACGCCGCTCTGGTACTGCCCGCCGACCTGCTCCTGGAACTCCTCCGGCGAGATCGTGCCGTTCAGGAGCTCCTGGAGGCCTGCGTTCAGCTCGTCGTAGAAGGTGGGCGTGGGCCAGTCGGGATAGAAGGCGATGCCGTCCTTCTCGGTGAGCTGGTTGAAGTTCGCGATGAGTTCCGAGCTCTTCTCGTCCGTGATGTCGGCCGGGTCGGCGGCGACGGGGACCCCGCCGTTGTTGCCGATGAGGTTCTGGATCTCGGGTCGCATGGTGATGTCGATGAACTCGTAGGCGAGCTCCTTGTTCGCGGCGTTCTCCGGCACGGCCCACATGTTGCCCGCGGATCCCGGCGCGAGCTCCGCCTCGGGGAAGAGGAACGTGCCCCACTCGAAGCCCGTGGCCTCGGTGGTGAACCGGTTGTGCCACCAGCTGCCCGAGAAGAAGATCGGGTTCGTGCCGTTGATGAACGCCGTTCCGGCGTCCTCCGCCGTCGAACCCGTGGCGTTGGTGGAGATGTAGCCCTTGTCCGTCCAGTCCTTGACCGTCTCCGTGGCGAAGGACACCTCCTCGCCCTGCCAGTCCACCGGGTTCGTGTAGAGCTGGTAGTCCTCGACCCAGCCGCGGTCGGCCTGCGTGAGGGCGAGCTGGTACCAGAGCTGGCCGAGCGGGTACTCGGCCGCCGACTCCGCCATGGGCGTGACGCCCTGGTCGGTGAACGCCTGCATCACGTCCTCGAACCCGTCGAGCGTGGTGGGGACCTCCAGGCCGGCCTCGGCGAACATGTCCTTGTTGTAGTACACCTCGACGAACTCGCCGTAGTTCGGGACGCCGAACCAGCTACCGGAGCCCATGATGCCCTGCTCGTCGTACTTCGCCGTGGTCTGCAGGGACGGGGCGAGCTTGTCGTCCCAGCCGTACTCCTCCACGGCGTCGTCGAGGTTGCTCAGCAGGCCCTGGCTGGACAGCAGGCCTGCTGTGGCGTTGCCCTTGTTGTACTCGAGCAGGTCCGGGGCCTCGTCCGAGTTGAGCACCTGGCTCGCCGTCGAACGGATCTGCTCGAAGCTGCGCTCCTCGAACTCGACCGTCGCGCCGGTCTCCTCCTCGAAGATCTTGATGGCCTCGGTCCAGGCGATTCCCATGGCGCTGGTCTCGCTCTCGAAATGCCACAGCTTGAGGGTGTCGCCCTCACCGCCGGATCCGGTGTCCGAGCCGGAGCCGGAGCATCCCGACAGGGTCAGTGCGGCGGCCGTGAAGGCGGCCCCCAGGATCAATCTGCTCTTGTTCATGCCTACTCCCTTGTAGTGGTCGTCCGTCACGGGGACGGGCGCTTCTTGTCGAAACGTTTCGACGAACGGCCATGGAGTGCCGCGTCGGGTGGAACCGATAGGTGGATGGCGCCGGCGCTAGCTGCCCGGGCGGGGTGCCGCGACCGAACCGTGGTCGCGGTATTTCGGCGCGACGAGTTCGACGCGCGGTTCGACGGTGCCGTCGAGCTGCTGGACCGCCAGCTCGACCGCACGGGTACAGGAATCCGCCGGGATGAGCGGAATGGCGTCCAGCGGTGGCGTGAAGCCGGACGTATCGAAGGTGGGCACCCCCGCTATGACCGAGAGATCGTCCGGGACGGACAGCCCGCGCGCCGCAATGGCCTCGAGCACCGCCTTATGGACGCCCTCGTCGGCGTGCACGACGACACCGGTGGGTGCCGGATCAGCGTCCAGGACGCCGGCCAGCGCGGTCCGGACGTGGGGCGCATCCTTCTCGACCATCGAGAAGGATGCGCGGACCCCCCGGTCCGCCGCCCTGCGCAGGAAGCCGTCGCGGAACCGCATCGGGAAGTTGGATCCGCGTTCGTAGACCATCGGGGGATGGCCGAGAAGGGCCAGCGACCGGTGCCCGGCGTCGACCAGCCGGTCCACCGCAAGTCCTGCGGCGGCCTCGAAGTCGAGGTCCACGCAGACCAGCCCCTCCGTGTCCGCCGGCACGCCGATGAGCGCTGCGGGGACACCGAGCGAACGCACGAGGTCCGCACGCTCGTCATGGAGGGAGACGTCCAGGACGATGATCCCGTCCACGAGCCTGCTCGAGGAGACCCGGTGGAGGCCGTCGGTCGCTTCGTCCTCGGTCAGGAGGAGGACGTCGTAGTCGTACTTCCTCGCCGCCGTCGCCACTGCCAGCACGAACGCCATGTGCGCCGGCGCGTAGGTGTCGCTCCTCAGGGGTGCCGTGAGGGCGAAGATGCGCGTCCTCGTCCCGGCCAGCATCCGACCGGCGGCATTGGGCATGTAGTCGAGTTCCCGCACCGCCTCGTCGATGCGCCGGCGGGTCTTCTCGCCGATGGGCCGCTTGCCGCTCAGCGCGTAGGAGACGGTACTGATGGACACACCGGCGACGCGGGCGACGTCGTGGATATTGGCCATGCCGACTCCGATGTCTGCTGGTGCGGGGGCCGGAGGAGATCCTCCGGCTGCCGGTCGTCTAAACGTTTCGACGACCGGTTGCCAGTACGCTACGTCACATTCCTGCTCCCGACAAGGGGTTTGTCGAAGAAGGGAACAAAAGTGTCCGGCGCGAAACGGGACAGGCCACCGGGGGATCCCGATGGCCTGTTCCGTCGATGCTGTCGGGTGTGTGCCGGATCAGCGGCACGCTCCGGCGGCGTCCGGCAGTTCGATGTCCAGTTCGGACAGCTCCCGGGCCACGCGGTCGAGGTCGACCTTGAGGATCTCGACCGGCCCGGCACTGTGCCGCCCGTGGGATGGCTGCACCGCGACGACCTCGGACTCCCCCGCCGA
>NZ_CP024915.1:2813676-2822911 GCF_002953615.1 Arthrobacter agilis
TGAAGCGCACCCGCTCGTCGCCCAGCGCTGTGACGTGCTGCGTGTAGTCGTCGGAGTAGGGGGCGGAGCCGACGACGATCAGCGGCAGCTCCGCGTTGCTGCGGACGTACCCCTCGACGATGACATGGACGTGGTTCTCCGGCTCGAACCGCGCCACCACCAGGTGGTAGCCGCCGGGGGTGAGGTCCAGTTCCGCGAGCCGGTGCGACGCTCCGCCTTCGAGGATCGGAGCACCATAGGCCAGGTAGGTGCTGTCGACGCCGAATTCCTGGCGGTAGTAGTCCTGGATGCCGGCGGCATCCGCGATGAGGGCATCGGACCAGCGGACCGCGAGCGATTCGGCGACCCGGTAGTACCTCTTGCCCAGGGGTCCCCACTTGGCACGCTTCCACTCGAGCCCGTCGACGTGCGTCGCGACGGGTATGCCTGCTGCGCGCAGGACGGGCAGCCACGGCGAGTTGGCCGCATTGAAGACGATGGCGGCGTCGGCACGCTTGACGAACAGGTGCGCGGCCGAGAGCCCGGTGTGGCTGAGCGTCTCGAGCGACCGTCGCTTGAGGGCGGGCAGGTGGACGAGGGTCATCCCCCTGTACTCGTTCTCGGCGGGATCCGTGTCGTCCGACGTCCTGCAATAGACGACGACGTCATGGCCGCGCGCGGCCAGGCGCTGCCCGACCTCCTCGACGCAGGTCTCGAACCCCCCGTAGCGGGCCGGCACCCCGCGGGTTCCGACCAGGGCGATGCGAAGGGGTGTCGAGCGGGACGACGGCAGGTACATGATGGGCTCCCAGTTGCTGCGCACCCCTCGAAGGGGCGGGTGCACGGATCGTTGTGTCAGAGGGCGGCTTGCTGGACCTCGGGAGCGTTGAGGAGCTCCAGGGTCCGCCGCAGGAAGGTGCTCGAGGTGTGGACGGTGTACGGGAAGTAGACGACCTCGACGCCGACCCGGGCGAAGGACTCCTCGAGGGCGAGCCCCTGGGGAGTGCCCTTCCAGTCGTCGCCCTTGAAGAAGACGTTGAAGCCGAGCTGCTTCCACATGTCGAGCTTGGTCGGAGCGGTCTCGGCGACCGCGCGGTCGACGAACTGCACGCTCTCGACGATCTCGAGCCGTTCGATCAGGGGGATGACCGGTCTCTTCCCCTTGTTCTTCTCCAGCAGTTCGTCGGAGACGACGCCTGCGATGAGGAAGTCGCACTCGCTCTTGGCGTGACGGAGCAGGTTGAGGTGGCCGACGTGGAAGAGGTCGAACGCACCGGCGGCATATCCGATCCTGATTCCCATGGGGCTTCCTTCGCTGGTGGCCGCGACCGCGGGCGTGGCTGCCGGTGCCGGGATCCCGGTTGCCGGCGGAGAGGGGCGCATCAGTAGGCACCGACGGGCTTGAGCATCACCTTGAAGGTGCGCCAGATGATGATGAGGTCACCGGTGACCGACCAGTTCTCGACGTAGTAGAGGTCGAGTCGCACGCTCTCCTCCCAGTCGAGGTCCGACCGTCCGCTGACCTGCCACAGGCCGGTGAGCCCTGGCTTGATCAGGAGCCGGCGGTGCGTGTGCTCCTCGTACCCGGAGACCTCGCTGACGAGCGGGGGTCGGGGTCCTACGAGGGACATCTCACCGCGGAGGACGTTCCAGAACTGGGGAAGCTCGTCGAGGGAGTACTTCCTGATGATCCGTCCGATCCGGGTCACCCGTGGGTCGTCGCGCAGCTTGAACAGCACACCGTTGCCCTGGTTCCGCTCCCGCAGGACCTCGAGCTCGTCCTCGGCCGTGACGACCATGGAGCGGAACTTGAACATCCTGAAGACCGCCGAGTTCTTGCCTGCCCGCTCCTGCGCGAAGAAGGCGTTTCCCGGGGTGTCCCGCCGGATGGCGATCACCAGCACGAGGAACACCGGCGCCAGGATGAGCAGTGCCGTGGCGGAGACGACGATGTCCAGGGCCCTCTTCAGGATGTGGCGCCCGCCGGTGAACTGCGGCAGTTCGACGTGCATGAGGGGCAGCCCTTCGACGGGCCGCATGGTGATGCGCGGACCGGCGACATTGGTGAGCGCCGACGCGAGCACCAGTTCGGTCGAGGACTCCTCGAGGCGCCACCCGAGTTCCCGGATGTAGGAACTGCCCTTGTGGAGATGACCGGCCACGATGACCGCATCCGCCCCCGTGTACGCCACGAAGTCCTCGATCTTCCGGAGACCGCTGACCACAGGGACGATCCGCTCGCCCGTGTGCAGGGCCGCCGGGTTGGACCTGCCCTCGTAGACGGCGCCGACGACGGTGTACGCCGCACCGGACTTCTTGGCCAGCTGGGCGGCGACATAGCGGACGTCGGCGGGCTGACCGACGACGACGACCTTCGAGAGATAGTGTCCCAGGTGGCTCTGGTGCAGCAGCCACTGGCGCCACAACCACCGGCTCGACAGCAGGAGCGCCGTGCCCGACGGCAGGGCGAGGACGAGCAGGCTCCGGAAGTGATCGAGATCCAGGAGAGCGACGACGACGGCGGCGGCCGCGAAGGTGGCGAGGCTCGCGCGCACCACCTTCTTGTACTCACCGGCTCCGGTGCCCACGATGCGGGAGTCCCGCGTCCGGAAGAGCGACATCGCCGTCACCCATCCGGCGGCGATCACGCCGCCGAGGAGGAGGACCTCCGTCAGCCGCCGGCTGCTGTCGTCGAGTGTCAGGACATTCACGGTCAGCAGCAGGATCCCGAGGATGAGCACGGAATCGGTGGCCATCAGCGAGACCTGGTAGCGGCGACGCCACGCCGTGCCCGAGGTGGCGATCGACCTGGAGGCCGCTGTGGTTCTCGGGACCGTGGCGAATCTGCCGGGTGAACTCTGCATCTGCGTCATCGTGTGCCCCCTTTCGAGGATGCAGCGCCAGTGCTGCACGACGGGTTGAACTGGGGAGCCGACGACGGCTGGGGACGGACCTTGGTCTCAGAAGGTCCTGACATCGCCGGCTCCGATCGTGGATGCGACCCGGGTGCCGCTGGCGCGGCAACCGGTCTGCAAATGATTCAGGACGACGGATTCGGTGGAATGCCGTCGGCCGGAACTCGGAGGAAAGAAAGAGTGGGCGCCTTCCCCGTACGGGTGGCGAATGCCGCAAAATGAACGACCCATGAATGAGACCCGATTCTTCAAGAATTTCCCCAGCCCTGCCTGCGAGCTCTTGTCGAAATCCTAGAGAGAGGGGTTTATCGGCACACGAGTAGGACCTACGCGATCGGTCCGGGGTCCTTACGTAGGACTACGCATGAACTACTCGTGAACAGTACGTAGGACACTTAGCCCTACGTGTGGTGGCGCCTCAGGACTCCCGCAGATCCTCTCGGCGGTTGACGCCGAGCTTGGCGAAGATCCGGTACAGATGGCCCTCCACCGTCCGGACCGAGACATTCTTGGCGTCCGCTATCTCACGGTTCGAATAGCCCTCGTTGACGAGTGCGACGATCGTGCGCTCCGTGGGCGTGAGACGGGACGTGGTCTCCGCGGCCGATGCCGAGACCAGCGCCGGCGGCACGGGTCCCTCCCACCGCTTGCCCAGCGTCACCAGCCGTCGCTGGATCGCACGGGCCGACCGACTCGAGCCCTGCTCCCCAGCCAGCTGCAGGGCGACGGACAGACCCGCATATTCGAAGGCCACGTCCCCGTGCGCTCCCCCAGCAGTGGCTGCGGCGACCATGGCGTCGGCGTCCTTTGTTCCGGCCGCCACCGCGAAATCGAGCAGGCCTGTGGTGCACGCGCCCTGGAAGTCCTGGAGGACATCGGTGAGAGGGCCCACGGAATCCGTGTTCCCCAGCAGGAGCGAGAGCCGAAGTGCGGTGACCGCCCATTGCTTCATCTGGGCGGCCTCGGCCTCCGCGGCGATGCTGACCAGCTCCGCGGTGGCACCAGGGACATCTCCCAGGAGGGCCGCGGTCGCCGTCACGAAGATGCGCCCACCCACGATCATCGCCCGGGACCCCTGCTCCGGCGTCCCCTCGAACGCGTCGACGAGTGCGGCGGCGCCGGCGGTATCACCGGCGAGCGCACAGGCGTACGCCGCAAGGCCCGTCAGCAGTGTCGTCACGTGCGTGGCATCGCTTCCCCGGAGTGCCTGGAGCGCGAGGAGGAACCTGCTCCGGGCTTCCCGGTTCCGGCCCTCCCGGAGTGCGGTGTGGCCGTCGATGACATCGCTCCAGCCTGCGAGATACACGATGCTGCACGGTTGGACCCGCGAGTACGCCTGCAGGACCGCCTTCGCCTCTGATTCCTGCCCACGCCCGCACAGCGCCAGGACGTGCTGCGCAGCGGCGAACTCGCGGTACCCCAGCAGGGCTGCTCCCGCGGCGTCGATGCGGTCCAGCGCAGCCGCCGAGAAGGCACTGGCGTCGACCGGGCGGCCCGTGCTGCCGAGCAGCTCGGCGAGCACGATCATCGCCCCCACGTGGGCCTCGGGGGTGCCTCGGGAACCAGCGATGAGGTCACGCAGTTCGTCCTCGATACCGGCGAATCGCCCCTGCAGGACGAGGACGCGACACTCGAGGATCCTGCAGCCGAGCTGCGCCCGGGCGACCTCCTCGGCCGGAAGGCGAGCGCCCTCCTGCAGCTCCACCCGGGCGATGAGGGACCTCCAGCGGTCGACGTCCTCGCGCAGGTCCTCGTAGGAGGCCAGGGAGCTCAGCTTGAGCTCCCTGGGACAGCAGCGTGGCGTCCTTCGCGAGACGCAGGTCCGTGCAGCGCCGCAGTGCGTCGTCCACGACCTCCCGTGCGTACGCCAGGTCGCCCCTGCGGGCATGCACCCGGGCGATCTCGATGAGGGCACGCCCCCTGAGTCCTGGCGCGGACACGGCGCGGGCGGTCCGGAGGGCGACGTCGGAGTCCCGGAGCCCGTTGGCGACGGTGGCGGCCTCGAGGAGCTCCCGGTCGTCGGGCGGGACACCGCAGTCCAGTCCCCAGACCACCATCCGGAGGAAACCTTCGAGGGACTGCGATCCGGGTTCGGTGGCAGCGAGCACCTTCCGGCGGATCGCCGTACTGCGTGCAGCAGGGACCTGGCTGCGGAGGACTTCGCCGTGGAGCGGGTGTTCGACCGAGACGGGGGCGCCCGGTCCGGGTCCGACGGCAATCAGGCGATCGTCCCTCAGACGGTTGAGGGCATCGGCATCCACGCATCGGACCACGGTGTCGAGGGCGATCGGTTCCGCAAGGGCGACGGTTTCCAGTGCCTCGAGGTCAGCCGCGCTGCGCAGCCGGAGCTGCGAGCGGACGAGGTCCCGGAGTCGCGGGGAGAGCATCGGCCGCTCGGTGACCTGACGCCAGACGCCGTCGTGCCGGCCGAGGTAGCCCTCGCCGGGACCCTGCTCCAGCAACGCGCGGAGGAACAGCGGATTTCCGCCCGTCGTCAGCGCGAGCGTATGCGCGGTGCCCGTCAGGACCGGCCCGCCGAGCAGCTGAGAACTCAGGGCACTCACCGCATCGGGATCCAGTGGCGCGAGGTCGAAGCGTGCCAGGAGGCCATCGGCGCCCAGACTGCGGAACTCGACGGGGGCGGTCGTGACATCGCGGCTCATGACGAGCACCTTGGCCCGCCGCGCACTGACCAGCTGGGCGAGGAGAGCACTCGAACTGCTGTCGAGTTCATGGGCGTCGTCGATCACCAGGAGGGGCGGATGCTGCGTCCGGCCCGTGCTCTCACCCGTCAGGTGCCCCAGCACCGCGCGGAGGACGGCGACGGGTGATTCCGCGTCCGCCACCGACAGCGTGTGGAGGTAGGGTGCCAGCGCCCCGAACGGGATGCTGCGCAGGGAGGGGCCTCCCGTGATGCGCAGCACCGGGGCTGTCCAGTTCAGGCGCTTCAGGACGGACCGCGCGACGGCCGTCTTCCCCATGCCGGCCGCGCCGACGATCATCACGCCGAATCCGCCCGACTCGTCGAGTGCTGCAACGATGTCCTCGACGAGCCGAGCACGGCCGACGAGGTCGATGGCCGTTCCCATGTCGGTCATTGCTGCTGTCCGAAGATGAGGGCGAGCTGCTTGCGGGTGGACAGGCCGAGCTTGGACATGACCTGGTGCACGTGGCCCTCCACCGTCCGCGGCGAGATGTGCTCCTGCTGCGCGATCTCCTTGTTCGGCACTCCCTGCGCGACCATGCGCGCGATGGCCCGCTCCCGTTCGCTCAGTACCCTCCGTCGCACATGGCGCCGGGCCGGTGTGGAGGTCTTGCGCAGGATCTGTTCCGCGTGCACCCGGATCATCGGATCATCGGTCTCGGTGAGGTGCTCGATGCTGAGTGCCGCGATGTCCCCGGCGAGGTTGTAGTTACCGCTGTCGAGTGCGCGTCGGGCGAGTTCCTTGAGTCCGCCCGGGTCCTGTGCCACCAGCCCCTGGGCGAAGTCGCGGCTGAGGCGCGCGTACGGCCCGTCGGCGGCGGCGGCGGAGGTGGCCAGCAGATCCGCCGCTTCGTGCTGTCCGAGCTGGACGGCCTGGTTGAGGAAGAAGAGCTCGACGCCGTGGTACCCCCTGCTGCCGAGGACGAGGGCATGCTCCAGGAACTCCGTCGCGACGACATCCGGGATCCCGAGCCAGGCTTCGGCCAGCAGCCGGAAGTACTGCACCGCCTCCCGGAGGTGCCACGGATAGCGCTGCCCGGAGAGGTCGATGGCGCGCAGGTGGTCCTCGGCGGCATCCGGGGCGTTCTCGAGGACCTGCGCATAGGCAGCGGCCGCTTCGGCGAGCGGCAGGAAGCCGTGCCTGTCCCGGGTCCGGAACTGGCTGATGGCGGGAAGCAGCTTCTCGAGGGCCTCGCTGCTCCTGCCCAGGTACGCGAGCAGGACGCCCTCGGCGAATTCCGAGCGTGACCCGCCCGCCGGGAGCACCGGCGGGAGGTCGCCGTCCGCCCCCGCCCGGTCCAGGCACTCCGTCCAGTAGCCCGCCAGGAGGAGCACCGTGTACAGGTGGGTCGAGGTGAGCTCCCGCTCGAAGGGAGCGGAGGGCGCACTCGCCGCGCGCGCGTCGACATTCCTGGCGGCGGCGACGGCTTGCTCCTGCGAGCCCATCACCGCCCGGGCGAAGCTGAGGAGGCTCCTGATCCCGGTACTCCAGCGCGTGGAATCCCCGCCCCCGGCGAGCACCGCGGGGGCGCTCGCGCATACCCGGTCGAGTTCCCCCTCGAAGACATGCACCTGCATCCGGGCCATCTCCGCCTTGCCCGTCAGGTCCGCCGTGGCCTCGGAAGCGGGCTCGGCCGCGAGACGCGCGGCGACGGCGTCGAGCAGTTCCCCGGAGTCCTTCTCCCGGCCGTTCGTGCGGGCCCTGAGCCGCGCGGCGAGAAGGCGTGCATCGACCCAGTCCTCGAGCGGGGCAGCCTCCGACAGCCCGGACGCGAGAGCGTTCTCCACGGTGACGAGTGCCTCCGCCACACAGCCGTCCATGGAGAGTTGCCGGGTGCGTTCCAGGAGTGCGGTGCAGTCGACCTGCGAAGGCGGGAGGGCGTCGAGGAAGCGCTCGGCGGCGCCGTCGATCCCTGCGTCGTTCGCGAGGCGTGCGAGCACCACGAGTTCGGCTGCGTCGAAGGAGTCACCCTCCTCGAGCGCCCACGCCGCGAGGGCCAGCCGTGCCTGCACCGGCATGCCGGGGTCGTTGCGCAGGGTGCTGACGGACCTCAACGCCGCCCTGCCGCCGGCCGAGAGCAACTGCGCGCGCACGACGTCCGCGAACACCTCGTGGGTGAGCCTCGCCAGCGGGACGCCTTCACGGTCGAGCGTGACGACGCCGTCGCTCTGCAGGGCGTCGAGCGACGTCGCGGAGACAGCGCTCAGCAGAACGGTCAGGGGGACCCGGCCGGCTGCGGCGAGGACCTCGACGATCACCCGGTCCTCCGCCGGCAGCGCAGCGAGGTTGGCGGCCGCCCAATCCGTCAGGGAGCGGCCGGAATCCGGGCGCGGGACGTCGCGGGACACCCAGACGCCGTCGCACTGGAGCAGGTGCCCGGAGGCGACGTCGGTCTTCGTCGCGATCTGGAGGTACTTCGGGTTGCCGCCGCTGGAGGCCCACAGTTCCTGGGCGGCCGACCGTGACACGGGGGCGCCCAGGGCGGTGGTGAGCATCCCGGTCGCGTCGTCGAGCGTGAGGGGCTGGATGTCGAACCGCTCGAGGAACTCGTCCTTCCACAGATCGAAGAGCTCTGCAGGGGCGCGCAGGAGGTCCTCGCAGGTGACGAGGAGGCGAACCGCCCCGACGCGGGCCAGATGAGCGATCACCGTCGCCGAGAGTTCGTCGATCTCCTCGACACCGTCGATGTGCATGAGGGTCCGACGGTGGGCCGGGTGCTCCTCGAACATGCGCTGCAGTGCGCTGAGGACCAGCAGCGGGTTCCGGGCGGTGTCCTCGTCGAGCTCCGCGAGCAGCACGTTGAGGGCACCGTACGGGGTGGTGGCGTGGGCTGCCGACCCGCGCAGGTAGATGGTGTCGACGTTCCGCGCCAGTCCTCCGACGACCTGCTGGGCGATCATCGTCTTGCCGATGCCCGACGGACCCACGAGGACGACGCCGCGCGCGGGATCCTCGCCGAGGACGGCACGGATCCGTGCGACGTCGGTGTCGCGACCGGCGAAGGGCCAGCGACCGTCGACCACGGTCATGGGGTACACCCGAGCGCGCCCGGTCCCGGTTCGATGACCGACGGCGCCGGCCCGGGGCCGGACCCACGTTTGCACTCCTGCATGAAGTTCCGCCCCACGACGCTTGTCCTAGCGGCCCACTTTACAGGCAGGCCGCTCCCGAACCCGTCGATCCCGGCGCGGTGATCGGCAGGGTCTGCTCAAGATTTGCGCGGCTCGTCACGATCTCTGCGCGTGGAAGCGTTGCTGTGCCGCGAGCAGACCCTCCGTGATGAGTTGCTCCACGGCGTCGGCGGCGTCGTCGAGCAGGAACGGCAGGTCCTTCTTCTCCGCCGTACCGAAATCCTTCAGCACGAAGTCGGCCGGGTCCTGACGTCCGGGCGGGCGACCGACGCCGACCCGCACGCGGTGGTAGTCCTTGGTGCCGAGGGCCTTGCTGATGTCGCGGAGTCCGTTGTGGCCGCCCTCTCCCCCGCCGAGCTTGACCTTGACGGTGTTGAAGGGGATGTCGATCTCGTCGTGGACGGCGATGACGTGGTCGGGAGCCACATCGTGGAAACGGGCGAGCGCCGAGACCGGCCCGCCCGTCGTGTTCATGTAGGTGAGCGGCTTGGCCAGCACCAGCCTC
>NZ_CP024915.1:2823150-2831980 GCF_002953615.1 Arthrobacter agilis
GTGGCGAGGTCGAGCCGGAGGTTGTTGGGCCGCTCGCCGTCGCGCAGGCGCAGGACCATGCGCGTGGCCTCTTCCGCCATCTGGATGAGCGGCTGGTGGACGGTGGTCAGGGCGGGGCTCGACCACTGCGCGAGCTGGAGGTCGTCGTATCCCACGATCGAGAGTTCGTCGGGGACGCGCAGCCCGATCTGGCGGGCGGCGTCGAGGACGCCGAGCGCCTGCAGGTCGCTGCCCGCGAAGATCGCCGTCGGGGGCTCGGCGCTGCGCAGGAGCGAGAAGGCGTGGTCGCGCCCGCCGTCGACGTGGAAGTTGCCGTAGCGGATGAACTCCGGGTCGATGGACAGGTTCGCCATGCTCATCGCCGATCGGTAGCCGTCGATGCGCGCGAGGGAACACATCATGTCCTCGGGTCCGCTGATGGCTGCGATGCGGGTGTGGCCGAGGTCGATCAGGTGCCGCGTGGCCATCATGCCGCCCGACCAGTTCGCGGACCCGACGGACGGGACGTCGGGCGCGGGATCCCCGGCGGGATCGATGATGACGAACGGGATGGCGCGCGCGTCGAGTTTCTGGCGGAAGTCCTGCGGCATGTCCGAGAAGACCAGGACCACTCCGGCGGGCCGCCTGGCCATGACGCCTTCGATCCACTCCGAGCCCGGGGCATGCCGCGTACCGGTCTCGGTCAGCACGACGCTCATCCCGTGCTCGCGCGCCACGTTCTCGACCCCGCGGATGAGCTCGAGCGCCCAGGCGCTCTCCAGTTCATGGAAGACGAGTTCCACGAGGGCCGCCCGGGCCGCCGACACCTTGCGCCGGCGGTACCCGTGCTCCTCCAGGAGCTCCTCAACTTTCGCCCGGGTTTTCGGAGACACGTCGGCGCGGCCGTTGAGCACCTTGGATATCGTTGAGAGGGATACGCCCGCCGCCGTCGCGAGCTGGGCGAGGGTGACGCGCGGTTCGTCCGCCGAAATCGACATGCGGCCAGCTTACATGCGGGCTCCCGTGCGGCCCGGCGGGCGTCGGACACGATTTGTGACCGCCCACACATCGGATGTTGCAAAAGCGGGCGAGCGCTACATACACTCATCCCACTACATAACTTTCGATATTATTATCGAAACTTTCGAGAGGCGTTCAACGATGAACAACCGAACCTGGATGTCCCGCAGTCTTGCAGGCACCGCGGTCATGATGCTGGGCCTCACCCTGGCAGGGTGCGGCGGAGGCGGCGGCGACGCGTCGAGCCGGCCCGAGAACGAGCTGCACCTGGCCGTCTACGGCGATGCCAGCAACAAGGTCGAGCAGGCCATGGTGGACAAGTTCAACGAGACCTCCGACGTCAAGATCGTGCTCGACACGATCCCCGGCGCGGACTACCAGACCAAGCTGCAGACCATCATCGACACCGATTCCGCTCCGGACATCTTCTTCAACTGGGGCGGTGGCAGCATCGCGAACTTCGTGAAGGCCGATCTGCTGATGCCCCTCGACGACTTCATCGAGGAGGACCCGCAGCTGAAGGACGCCTTCCTGCCCTCGGTGTTCGAGACGGCCGTCATCGACGACAAGAGCTACGGCATCCCGATGCGCGGCACGCAGCCCGTGATGCTCTTCAACAACTCCGAGGTGCTCAAGCAGGCCGGCATCGATGCTCCTCCCGCCACCTGGGACGAACTGCTGGAGGCCGTCGAGAAGCTGAAGGCGGCCGGCGTCACCCCGATCGCTCTCGGCGGCGCCGACCAGTGGCCCACCCAGATGTGGTTCCAGTACGTCTTCGACCGCGTCGCCGGCGAGGACCTGTTCCAGTCGGCGCTCGACGGCGACACGGAGGTGTGGGACTCCGAGGAGAGCCGTGAGGCCCTCGGCAAGCTGCGCGAACTGATCGACGCGGGTGCCTTCGGCACCAACTTCGACTCGGTCAAGTTCACCGACGGCGGGTCCCCCACGCTGCTCTCCAGCGGCCGGGCAGGCTTCGAGCTCATGGGCTCGTGGGCCTACGCGACGCACCTGGATGCCAATCCCGAGTTCGCGGAGAACGTGCTCGGCTACAGCGAGTTCCCCGCGATCGAGGGCGGCGAGGGCGATCCCGACAACCTCGCCGGCAACACGAACAACTTCTACTCGGTCCACAAGGACACCCGCTACCCCGAAGAGGCCGGCGAGTTCCTGAAGCTCATGTACTCGGACGAGTTCGTGCAGGAGCAGATCGCCATCGGCAACCTGCCCACCACCACCAACACGGAGGAGTTCCTCGGCGAGGCCTCCAACCCCGAGTACGCGAAGTACCAGTTCGACCTCGTGAAGGAAGCGCCCCACTTCCAGCTCTCCTGGGACCAGGCGTACCCGCCCGAGGCGACGGTGACCATCCACACCGCCGTGGCCCAGTTCTTCAGCGGCCAGATCGATGAAGACGGCTTCATCAAGGCCATGCAGAGTCTCTAGGACATTCCCATGACAACGCTTGCAACGCGCAGGCAGGCAGCGCCGGGCGGCTCCACTCCGAGCCGCCCGGCCCGCTCGGGCGCCTCCTCCGTGGGGCGTCCGGGCTTCGCCTGGGCCCTGCCCGCCACCATCTTCTTCGCGCTCTTCGCCCTCGTGCCGCTGGCCGCGGTCGCCGTCCTGTCCTTCACCTCGTGGAGTGGCCTCGGTGACCCGGAGTTCGTGGGACTCGAGAACTGGGAGACGCTCGTCTCCGATCCGGTGATGGTCAAGAGCCTCTGGCTCAGCCTGCTCTTCATCGTCCTCGGGGTGGTCACCCAGACACCGCTGAGCATCCTGCTCGGCGTCTGGGCCGCGGGCAACCAGCGCAACCGCGCCGTCCTCAGTGCCATCTACTTCATCCCCCTGCTGCTGTCCTCGGCCGCCATCTCCGTGCTGTGGCGTGCCCTGCTCGATCCGAACTTCGGTATTCCGGGACAGCTCTCGTGGCTCTTCGGTGACGGGAACCTGCTCGGCACCCAGTCCGGTGCGATCGGTGTCCTCATCTTCGTGGGCATGTGGCAGTTCACCCCGTTCCACACCCTGATCTACCAGGGCGCTGCGAAGGGCATCCCCAACGTGCTGTACCAGGCGGCGTCGATCGACGGCGCGGGCATGGTGCGCCAGTTCTTCTCCATCACGCTGCCCCAGCTGCGCAACACGGCCATCACCTCGATCATCCTGATGGTGGTCGGTGGCCTGACGACGTTCGAGACGGTGCTCATCCTGACCAACGGCGGGCCCGGCACCGACACCACCATCACCGCCTTCTACATGTACCAGGAGGCGTTCCAGAGCTTCGACTTCGGCGTCGGCAGCGCGATCGCCCTGGTGCTCGTCGTCGTCGCCACCCTGATCTCCCTCGTGGTGGTCAAGGTGTCCGGCTACGACAAGATGAACAGCTCGCTGGAAGGACTCTGATGAAGACCCGCCCCAACTACTTCGCCGGTATCGGCTCCTTCGTCTGGCTGCTGATCGTCGCGATCCCGCTGTACGTGATGCTGTCGGGTACCTTCCAGACGCGTGAGGAGTTCGGGGACAACGGCCCGCTGTCCTTCCCCACGAGCTTCACGCTGCAGAACTACGTCGATGCGATCACGAGCGGCTTCGGCCGGTACTTCCTCAACACCGTCGTCGTGACGGTCGGAGTCGTCGCGATCGTGCTCCTGCTCGTGCCCCCGCTCAGCTATGCGATCGTGCGCAGCCAGAGCCGGGCGGCGTCGTTCGTGTTCCGCTTCTTCCTGCTGGGCCTCGCGATCCCGGCGCAGGCCGTGATCGTGCCCGTGTTCTACCTGATCAACACCGTCGGCCTGTACGACAACCTGATCGGCGTCATCCTGCCCACCGCGGCCTTCGCGCTGCCCATCTGCACGCTGATCCTCAGCGGCACGATGCGCGACATCACGGGGGAGCTGTACGAGGCCATGGCCATGGACGGAGCGAGCCCGGCGCGGGCCTTCTTCCGGCTGGTCCTGCCGCTGTCCAAGGGTGGCATCTCCACGATCGCCGTCTTCTCCGCCCTCCAGGCGTGGAACGGATTCCTCTTCCCCCTCATCCTCACGCAGTCCGAGAGCACCCGCGTGGTGACCCTCGGCCTCTTCAACTTCCAGACGCAGTACGGCATCAACATCCCGGGCCTGCTCGCCGCGGTCACCCTGTCGATGGTGCCCGTCCTGCTCGTCTACCTGTTCGCGCGCCGCGCGCTTGTCCAGGGCCTCATGGGCGCTGGCGGAAAGTAACCATGACTGAGACAACACTGAACGACGCCCCCTGGCGGGACACCGCCGCCGCACCCGAGGACCGGGTGGAGACCCTCATCCAGGCGATGACGCCGCGTGAGAAGGTCGCCCAGCTGGTCGGCGTCTGGGTCGGCGCCAACACCGAGGGCGGCGAGGTGGCCCCCCACCAGCACGAGATGAACGAGGCCGTGGACCTCGACGAACTCCTGCCGCACGGACTCGGCCAGCTCACCCGCCCCTTCGGCACCGCCCCCGTGGAGCCGGGACTCGGAGCCCTGTCGCTGCAGCGCACCCAGGAGCGCATCACGGCGGCGAACCGCTTCGGCATCCCCGCCCTCGTCCACGAGGAATGCCTCGCCGGGTTCGCGGCGTGGAAGGCCACGGCCTACCCGGTCCCCCTCGCCTGGGGCGCGACCTTCAACCCCGACCTCGTCCGGACCATGTCCTCGGCCATCGGCGCGGACCTCCGCTCCGTCGGCGTCCACCAGGGGCTCGCCCCGGTGCTCGACGTCGTGCGCGACGCCCGCTGGGGCCGCGTGGAGGAGACCATCGGCGAGGATCCGTACCTGATCGGGACCATCGCGACGGCGTACGTGCAGGGACTCGAGCGCGGCGGGATCGTCGCCACGCTCAAGCACTTCGTCGGCTACTCGGCGTCGAAGGCGGGCCGCAACCTCGCGCCCGTCTCCATCGGGGAACGCGAGCGGGCGGACGTCCTCCTGCCGCCGTTCGAGATGGCGATCCGGGAATCCGGCGTCCGGTCGGTCATGCACGCCTACACCGACATCGACGGCGTACCGACGGCAGCGGACGCCTCGCTCCTCACCGCGCTCCTGCGGGACACCTGGGGCTTCGACGGCACCGTGGTGGCCGACTACTTCGGCATCGCCTTCCTCAAGGAGCTGCACCGCGTGGCCGCGACCCTCGGTGAGGCGGCAGCCGCGGCGCTGACCGCAGGGGTGGACGTCGAACTGCCGACCGTGCACACCTTCGGCGAGCACCTCCTCGCCGAGATCGACGGCGGGCGGCTGGACGAAGGGCTCGTCGACCGTGCGCTCCGGCGCGTCCTCCGGCAGAAGCTGGACCTGGGCCTGCTGGACCCCGAGTGGTCGCCGGTCCCGCCGGCCCTCGAACGGACCGGCGCCGGGACACCCGTCGTCGACCTCGATTCCCCGGGCAACCGGGACATCGCCCGCGAACTCGCGGAGCAGTCCATCGTCCTCGTCAGGAACAGCGGGATCCTGCCGCTCGCCGCCGCGCCGCGCATCGCCCTCATCGGCCCCAACGCGGACACGCACCGCGCGTTCCTCGGCTGCTACTCCTTCCCCGCGCACGTCGGCGAGCAGCACCCCGACGTCGAGATCGGCCTCGCCATCCCGACGGTCGCCGAAGCACTCCAGCGCGAGTTCGGCGCGAGCGACATCACGATCGCGGCCGGCTGCACGATCGACGGCTCCGCGACCACCGGGTTCGACGAGGCCCTCGCGGTCGCCGGCGGAGCCGACGTCGTCGTCGCGGTCCTCGGTGACCGGGCGGGGCTCTTCGGGCGCGGCACCAGCGGCGAGGGATGCGACGCCGAATCACTGGCCCTCCCGGGCGTGCAGCAGCAGCTCCTCGACGAACTGCTCGCCACCGGCAAGCCCGTCGTCGTCGTGCTGCTGACCGGCCGCCCGTACGCCCTCGGGTCCGCGATCACCGACGCCGCCGCGATCGTCCAGGGGTTCTTCCCCGGCGAGGAGGGTGCGGCCGCCGTGGCCGGCGTCCTCAGCGGACGGATCAACCCCGCCGGGCGACTGCCCGTCAGCATCCCCGGGACGCCGGGCGCCCAGCCGTCCACCTACCTGGCCGCACCGCTGGCGCAGTCGAACGGCGTCTCGAACATCGATCCGACAGCGGCCTTCGCCTTCGGCCACGGACTCGGCTACACCGAGTTCCAGTGGCAGGGCGCGGGAGCGACGGCGGGAACGGCACCGACCGACGGCGAGGTCGCCGTGCACGTGACGGTGACCAACGCGGGGGAGCGCGACGGCGTCGAGGTGGTGCAGCTCTACCTGCACGACCCGGTGGCATCCGTCGTCCGCCCGGTCCAGCGTCTCATCGGGTACGCGCGCGTCTCCCTGGCGGCGGGGTCCTCCGCGAGGGTCGCGTTCACCGTGCCCGCCGACGTCACCTCCTTCACGGGGCGGGACGGGCAGCGCATCGTCGAACCCGGGGAGCTGGAGCTGCGCCTCGGCGCATCGAGCAGTGACATCCGGGCGACCGTGCCCCTCACCCTCACGGGCGAGGTGCGGCGCGTGGACCACACCCGGCGGCTCCACTGCGACGTGCGGGTGGACGCCGTCTAGCACCCGTCCGCAGGCCGTCGGAACCCGTCGCAACCCGTCCCCGCTCAGCTGGGGGCGGGTTGCGTCGTTCCCGGGACCACCCGGTCGGTTCCGTCCGCGGCCGTGACTGGTGCATTCCCTGTCGGCAGCTGCCTCGGGGAGCCGGGATCCCTGCAGGGACCGTCCCTGCACCCCGGAAGATGCCTGCCGGGGATGCACGCCGGAAGATGCACGCCGTGCAGAAGAACGTGCTTGCGCGCGGAGCCCCCGCGCGTCACGGTAGTAAGCAGACTGATCTTCCGGTTACGGAGCCTCCCACAGGCCGGACCCGGCAGGATCAATCATCCCTACCGAGGAGGCACCAGCATCATGGCACGAGACGACACATCAGGCGCGAGCACCCCGAGGAGCCGGCGCAACGACGTCGTCGCCGCGGAGAAGGAGCGGTTCGGCGGCATCAAGTGGGGGTCGGCGTTCTTCGGGTGGCTGACGGCGATCGGCCTCACCGTCATCCTCAGTGCGCTGGCGACGGCGATCGGCGTCGGCATCGGAGCGGCCAACACGGGCACCGCGTCCGACGCCGCCAACCAGGCACAGGAGAACGCCCAGACCATCGGCATCGCCAGCGGTATCGTCCTGGCCGTCATCCTGTTCGTCGCCTACTACTGCGGCGGGTACGTCGCCGGTCGCATGGCACGCTTCGACGGCGTCAAGCAGGGCGTCGCCGTCTGGCTGTGGGGCATCGTCGTCGCGATCGTCCTGGCGATCCTCGCCGCCGTCGCGGGCAGCCAGTTCAACGTCCTCGCGCAGGTGCAGGGCCAGCCCAACATCCCCGTCGACGGCAGTGCCCTGACGACCGGCGGACTCATCGGACTGGCCATCGCGATCCTCGTGCCCCTTCTCGGCGCGATCCTCGGGGGCAAGGCCGGGATGCGCTTCCACCGCAAGGTGGACCAGGTGGGCATCGACCACCAGGTAGGCCTCTGACCGGGCGACGCCGCACCACCCACGACGAGAGGCACCACCCCGCGGGGTGGTGCCTCTCGTCGTGGGTGCGGGACCGGCTAGAACGCCACGGATGCCACCGTGGCCCGGTACTGCGTCCGGATGACGGGCCGGTGGTCGGACGCGCGATCCTCGAGCGTCTCCACCGACCACTGCGGCCGGGAGCCGGCCAGGACCCACGCGGCCTGTACGGCGGCCCCCCGCGCGACGTACTCGCCCGGAGCGGGGATGCGCACGGGCAGGTCGAACACCTGGGCGGCGACCTCCTGGACCGCCGCGTTCTGTGCGGCCCCGCCGATCAGCAGCAGGTGGCGCGGTGTGACACCGGCGGCCCGCACCGCGTCGAGGGCGTCGGCCAGTCCGCACAGCATGCCCTCGATCGCCGCACGGGCGATGTTGGCGCGCGTCGACGAGGCGATGCTGAGGTTGTGGAAGCTGGCCTTCGCCGTCGGCAGGTTGGGCGTGCGCTCGCCCTCGAAGTAGGGCACCAGGACCACACCGTCCGACCCCGGTGCTGCCCCGCGGGCCAGGTCGGCGAAGCCGTCGTGGTCCACGCCGAGGAGGCCGGCCACCGATGACAGCACGCGGGCGGCGTTGAGGGTCGCCACCAGCGGCAGGAACAGTCCGCTGGCATCGGCGAACCCCGCCACCGTCCCGGACCGGTCGGCCACCGCCTGCGGGGCGACGGCGAAGACCGTACCGCTCGTCCCGAGGGACACGACGACGTCCCCCTCCTCCGCGCCCAGTCCGAGGGCGGCACCCGCATTGTCGCCGGCACCGGATCCCAGGACGATCCGGCGGTCTCCCGACAGGAACGAGGGATGCACGGTCCCTGCGGAGGCTTCCGCAGGGAGGACCCGGGGGAGCACGACCTGGTCCGGCTCGCCCTCCGGCTGTCCGGCTTCACGCGCCGGGCGGCCGAGGATGTCCTCGAAGAGGGCGAGGTCGTACGCGTTCGTGGCAGGGTTCCAGTAGCCCGTGCCGCTCGCATCGGAGCGGTCCGTGACGAGTTCCTCCAGCACCGGCCCGAGCGGGGCTTCCCCCTCGGGCCCGAAGCCGCGCAGGCGCCACGTCAGCCAGTCGTGCGGCAGCGCCACGGCCGCGATGGCCGGGACGACGTCCGGTTCGGCGTCGCGCACCCAGCGCACCTTGGTGCTGGTGAAGGACGCCACGGGGGCGGAGCCCGTCCGCTCCACGAGGCCGTCGACGCCCAGTTCACCGATCAGGTCCCGGGCGGCACCGGCGGACCGGGTGTCGTTCCAGAGCAGGGCGTCGCGGTTGATC
>NZ_CP024915.1:2832080-2840910 GCF_002953615.1 Arthrobacter agilis
CTGGACACGAGGCGCCGCTCAAGAAGCGGGCGGCGAGCCCACGTCCTGGGACGGCGGCTTCCCTAGCCAACTACTGCCGCTACGAGGCCGCCGTCCCAGCCCTCCCTACCACCGCCTTTTTGTCACTGCCTCCCTACCACTGCCTTCATCTACTACGAGCTGAGCGTCCCGGAGTGTTTGGCAGTGTCATCTGGAGTGTTGCGCGGGTCGGTTCAGGCGTGGACGAGTTGCTTGTACTGGGGGTTGAGCTGGAGGAAGTCCTGGGCTTTCTGGCAGTACGCGATAGCTGCGAGGCGGCGCCGGTGGGCGGTGAGTAAGACCTGATGGATCAGGATGCCCTCGATGCCCTGATGCTCGAACGGCTCCGGAACGACCGTACGATTCAGGCGCAGCACCCCTGCCCGCATGGAGTAGGCGATGTAGCCGGCAAGCACACCGTTACGGAAGAGTTCGAACCGTCGGCCCCGAGTGTTGTCCCGGAACTTCTGTCGGAACTCGGGAGGGTTCGCGCTGGAAGCCGCGTCGGCGTCACGGCGTTCGATTTCCTCGATGACTCGTGTGTAGTCGTCAACGATCATGAAGGACGGCGAGTCCCTGTTCAGTTGCTTGAACAGGTCATTACTCCACCGGCGTAGCTGACGGTCGCTGGCCTCACCCAGGTGGAACGGGATGACGTCCGGCGTTTCGCTGGCCGGCCGAGACCAACCCTCGAGCTCCGAGTCCGAAAGGCCCTCGATGCGATCCGAGGAAGAGGAAATACCGTCGACACCATAAACGCCGTCAACGCCGTGGAGGTCGTCGTCGGGTGACTCGGATGAGGTTCCCGCTTGCGCTGAAGCGGCGACGGTAAGAGCGACGACGGAGCCGATGACTTCCTCAGCGACAGATGCCGGATCAGGCGCATGAGCCGCCCTCGTCGCTTCGGGAGTCGAAGTCGGATCCGCCAGATTCGCCGGGTTCGCTAGATCTATTGTCTGCACAGGCGTCGACGGGGAGCCGTGGGTTGCATCAGTAGCGTGAGTGGCATCGGTCAAGGGTGAAACGGACATGAAGTCGTCCTTCGTGCAACAAGCTGTAGTGGCCGTTTCTTGACCTACGTCCAACTGTACGCATCTAACTCACGACCCGTAAAGCTAGGCAAACTAGCTATCAGCCTTATTCGGATACCGGACCTGCGACTTGGCCTCCTGACCGGGTTATTTGCGCCGCCGTCTCACTCGAGTGCGTTCAACCTGATCGGTTGGCTCGTAGGTGTCTGTCGGCAGCGGTGCGGACGCGGTTGCTGTAGTCGGTCTTGTCAGGAAATACTCCGGTGAAACTGGCGTTGATAGCGGCCCAGAGGCTAGGACGGCTGACGAACCTGGCGATCGAGTCGCTCTAGATCGGCTTCGACCATGGTGACGTCCCTGGCGAATTCTTCGTCGTCGAGCTCAATCTGGCGGACCGTGAAGACCACTTCAGCTCCATCCGGGTGTGCTAGCACCCGAACAGGATTCGTGACCACGGTCCCGGACGGCAACGTCACGTCGTGGTCGAGGACGCCGAAGCGGTTTTGTTCGACGAAGCGGACCTCCACCCGACCCATCGGTGATTCCACGAACAGCGTGTCGCCATTCCTGACTGCTTCGCTCTGTGCAAGTCCCTCAGCCCATGCGGGAAGGTTCTCGATGTTCGACGCATAGTCGTAGACGACATGCGGGGGCGCGCTGATGACTCGGCTTACATGTTGGCTCTTCATAGCGGCATCATGCGCCGTATCGAGTCGGCCATCAAGGGTGCACCCACGAGGTTATCCACGGTTCCCTGTTGCTGAAGGTCGTCTCAGCAAACGATCCTTTGACTGGACGGACTATGAGCTTGGCGTCAGGGCAACCTGATCGAGTGTCGACGCGGGACTCCGTGTCTGCGCTTCGTCGCAGCAACCCGTCTCACAGAGGCTCTTCCCACCAAATCAAAAGAAGGCCTTTGATGAGCATGAGGTGTTTGTCGTGGCGCCCTGCTCATCGGCTCGGCAGTGATCCGAGACCAGCAGAACGGGTGTTGGTGGGTTCAGTTTCGGTGATCAATGACGGCGAAGGAACCGGCGCCGGTGACGAACAGGACTCCCATGAGGAGTGTCATGACCATGGGTGGTTCGGCTCCAAATCCGATGGCGAGGGTGGCGATTCCGATCAGTGGAAGGGATACCAGGCCGACGACGGCAAGTGCACGGGTCAGGAGTGTGTCCTCGCGCTCATCCCCGGTCTGGGTCCACGCACGCTCGAAGGTCGTCGCACGTTCTGGCCGGCGAAGCACCCTCCATGCCATTACCAGGGCTCCTGCGATACCGATTCCGAGTCCGACGAGGAACCCGGGGATCATGTTGCCTGAGGCGTGCTCGCGGAGCAGCACCACGGCGATGGTCACCAGACCGAGGATCACTCCCAGGATTCCGAGGGCCACTACGTTGCGTTGAACATCCTTGTCAGTCTGCATGGAAAATCTCCTCTACTGGGCGATGGAAGTAGCGGGCGATGGCGATTGCCAGGGGAAGGGACGGATCGTAGCGGCCCGTCTCGATCGAGTTGACGGTCTGCCTGGAGACCCCGAGGGTTTCGGCCAGCTCCCGCTGCGACATGCCGGTCTCGGCGCGAAGATCGCGGATCTTGTTCTGCACTCCACCCCCTCATGTAAAACACGCTTGTCCTGACAAGGATGCTTTACGTTACGCGGGGTGTCAATCACTCCAGCTATTCCACTGCTGCGCCGGGTGTCGGTATGCCGCCGCTTCTAGTTGCTTGTGGCAGTGATTCCTCCACTGCGGACGGGCGTCCTTCGACGCCGCCAGTGCGCTTGTGCGTACTGCAGGGTTCAACTGGGCGGTGGTCATGGCTGCAGCGAGGTCAGGGGCTTTGGCGACGCAGAAGCCTCATACGAACCTATGTAGGGAGAATCTGCCGAGGAAGCGAGCGGGTGGGACGTAGCTTGGAAGCAGGACCACACATTTCACATCATCCTGGGGGATTTTTCGTTGACGCACATCTATAACACCGAACCGATGCCGGTGCGTAGGCAGGTAACACCATCGACTCTCGGGCAGGCGTCCTGGGCGCTGATGTTCATTGCCATTTACATCGCTGTGGTCGCCGGCGTGATCGTAGTTGTGGGACTCTCAGGCCTGGTCAAGTTCACGATTGAGTCACTTCTGCCGGTCTTCCTCGTCACAGTCACAACGGCCGTGCTCCTCGCTCTTTACCTTCATCTCTTCCGCCGGAACTGTCTCACTCCAGCTGATCTTGGGTTTCGGCGCCCCACGCCCCGGTTGCTGCACTTGCTCTGGCAGATACCGGCGACCATCATCGTTTGCGGTTCCCTGCAGGGCCTGTTCCTCATCGCCCTTACTTCCGTCGGGGTGAACACGGCGTCGGCTGGAAACGCTGAAGATCCCCTCGCCGACATCGTCAACCTGTCCGCTCCTCTGATCGTGGTTTGCCTGCTGGTCGTAGCCGTCATCACTCCAATATGGGAGGAAATCCTGTTCCGAGGCGCATTCCTGGACGGTTTGACCAGACGCTTTCGGCCTAGTGTCGCAGTCGTTCTATCGGCTGCTCTCTTCGCGGCAGTTCATCTCGTCCCACTGACGTTCGTCTACCTCTTCACTCTGGGGATCGCGTTGGCACTCCTTCGCCGATTCCATCAGAACCTCTGGGCCCCGATACTCCTGCACGCAGCTAACAACGCCCTCGTCACGGGTACCATTCTCGCCGTCGTCTGACCGGGGCCGGTCTACGGACGCGTGGCATTTACAAGTCCCGCTGATAGACCACAGAGGGAGTGAATGCTTATGGCCCACTGATGAGGGTGGTGGCGACGATGAGCGCTTGGAGTAGCACGAAGCCCCATAGTGCCGACCCCACAGCCCACCAAAGGTGACCACGCTTCAGGGCAAGAACTGCTCCTGCGAGACCGAGCAAAATGGGTATGAGAAACACCCACACGGGGCGTAGGTTGCCTGACCCTGTCCAGTCGGGGAGCAGGAGCACAATAATCGCTGCTAAGGCCATCAAACCCCACGTCGCGAAAGGCCGGTTCGTGGGGGCTGCGTGATCGGTGTAATCCCTAGGACGACGCACTCGCACTGCCTTTCTATGTCCCGAATTTATGCGAGTCGATCGGTGCTGCCCGGAGGCGGTGATGCCTCGGTTGATGGTGGCGCGCTGATGGCCAGGGCTTGCTGGTGTCGGTAGAGGGTCGCCCGGCTCCAACCGACGAGTCGGGCCGCTTCTTCTGCTGTCCGTCCCTTGGCTCGTGCGTCAGTGGCGACGGCGAGTTTGTCCGCTATGACCTTTGGGTTCACGGCTGGCCGCCCGAACTTCGTGCCGTTCTGCTTCGAAGCGGCAATGCCGGCATTGATGCGTTCCATGATGAGCTCACGCTCGTATTCGGCCAACGTTGCCAGCATGTTCAGCATCAGCCGGCCCGTCGACGTCGCCGGATCAATACCGTCAGAAAGGGACCGAACAAGGATCCCGCGGTCGCGGAGCACATTCACGGTGTTGAGGACGTCGATGAGGGACCGGCCAAGCCGGTCGACCCGCCACACGACGACGGTATCTCCTTCGTCGGCGTACTCGAGCAGCTTCTTCATGCCAGGCCGCTCAATCGCAGCCCTCGTCCCCGAAGTGACATCCGCGAAGACATCCCGCTTGTGGACGCCGGCAGCAACCAACGCATCGAGCTGCAACTGCGCATCCTGGCTCGAGGTACTGACCCTGGTGTACCCGAGATGCCTCATCCCGCCATTCTGACTCACAAACCTCCAGTAGGAGCACTTCTGAGACGAAACGCTGCGAGACAAGTTTCCGAGACACGAGGAGGGCCGGAATCACGGGGGAGTGGTTGCTCGAATCGAGAGCGCTTCGGCTGTCTTATAAAGCTTTAGGTTTTTGAGACAAGCTCTGGTGAGGTGGCTGTAGCTGCTCCTGTTCGTGCCAAAAGTGCTTCCTGCCACCCGCCTCTCGCGACGGCGGGAACGGTTGTTGGTGTGTCCTGTCCTGTCTCTTGTGAGCCCTCGATGTCGTCGAGTTCTTGGACTGGTTTTGAGGAAGCGACCTCGGTGGGGGTGGTGGGAGTGTCGGCGAGTGTGTCTTGGATGATGCGGCGTGGGTCGTAGTTGCGCGGGTCGAGTTTCTTCCACTCGGCGGGGTCGAAGTCGGCACCGAGTTCGGCTGTCGCCCGTGTCTTGGCCGTGTCGGTGAGATTGCGGATGGTTCGTACGAGGTGGGCGAGTTTCTCCGTATAGAGGGGGAGTCGTTGGGGTCCAACGATTAGGCCGGCGACGAGCATGATCAAAAGTAGTTTTTCGAATGAGAGTCCAAACACGGTGTTCTCCAGAACCTAGCTATTAATAAGGTCACGAGGCGGATGGCCCGAGATACTCTCGCCGCCCGTACCTTTGTTGCTGCCGGTGCCTCCGGCGTTGCCTCTGCCTTCACTGTTACTCGTGCGTTGCGCGGTTCTGTGGTCGTGGAGGACCGCGACTGCCGCGGCGAGGGCGAAGAGGCCAGTCATGGGGACGGCGAGCAGGAACATCGACATGACGTCCGCCGATGGTGTGGCAAGGGCACTGAAGACGAGGATGCCGACAATGACGAACCGCCAACTCCGGACGATGGTGGTACCGGGAAGGATCCCGATGAAGTTCAGCAGCACGACGAAGACGGGTAGGACGAAAGAGACGCCGACGGCGAGCACGAGTTTCATGACGAAGTCGAAGTAGTAGGACGCGACCAGGACGGTGCTGTCCTCGGTCGATCCGAATCCGGCCAGGAGTTCCACGATGTGAGGGAAAAGCAGGAATCCTGTGGTGCAGCCGGCGATGAACAGTGGCACGGCGGCCAGGAAGAACCCGAACGTGTACTGCTTTTCCCGGCGTGTGAGCCCTGGAAGGAAGAAGGCGAACACCTGATACAGCCACACAGGGCTGGAGACGGCGACGCCCGCGAACAGTGCGATCTTCACCTTCAGGTCGAACGCTGCGCTGACGCTGTCGTAGTTCAGGCTCGCGTTGCGGGATTCGGCCAGTACTTCGATGGGGGCCCGCAGGACCGCGAGAACCTGATCGGAGAGCACATACCCGATGATGGCACCAATGAGGAGACCCACCGCAGCCCGCAGGAGACGCTTGTGCGCCTCCTGCAGGTGCGCGTGGACCGACATCCGGTCCCTCGTGTGTGGCTGTGCGGTCGGGCTCCTCGTCGTGCTCATCGGGCGTCGGCGACCCGGTGCTGATCGGGGGCCGCCACGGCCCGGATCACGGTCGGCGGGTGACCGGTCGTGCCGGTATGCACGTCACGACCATTCCCGGTCCTAGGATCGGTGTCGGTATACGCGTCGGCGTCGTGCTTGGGGTGGAGGGATTCGTCCTTGGCCTCGGTCTTGAAGATCTTTACCGATTGGCCGATGCTCCTAGCGAGCCCGGGGAGCTTGGCTGCGCCGAAGAACAGGAGAACGACGGCGAACAGAATGAGGGCGTGCCATCCGGTGAGGTTGTGCAGAATTCCCATGACTGGATCTACTTTCTGGAGTGATGCGTTTGTAGGAGGGGTAGTGGTCGACGCCGGGTGGCCGACACTGTGGGTATTGCAGATGGGTAGAAGCTGACTCGGATGTGCGCAGCACCCAGGAACGTCTAACTGGGTGTCAAAAGCAGAAGCGCAGCATTAACTGGCGGGCGTGGTGGTGGCCGTGTTGGTCGGTGATTCCTGGGTCATATCGGTGGGAGGGGTCCCGCCGGGGCCGCCTTCGGGTGGGGTACCGCCCATGCCGCCTTCTGGGGGAGTGCCTCCCCCCATGCCCCCGCCTGCGGCGGGAGTGGTGGTGGTGTCGACCCCGACAGTGAGGCTGACCTGGTAGCCGGAAGTCGAGTCTCCGGTTACGGTGGCGAGCTGCAGCGCTCCGCTGTCGTCGCTGAAGACGTTATCGGAGTCCAGGCTGACCTGGGAGAGGTTGGCGGTGGAGCCCTCGTAGCCGGTGAGGGCGTATACGGTTTCGCTGACGTCCTGAGGGAGGGCGACCTGCGAGGTCGCGATCGCGTTGGCCGAGTCAGTGATGTCGGCGACGCTCGGGTAGACCTCGAAGTGGATGTGAGGCCAGCGGCCGGTGTAGCAGGCGGGGAAGATCGACTTGTACGTCACCATCCCGTTGCTGTCGGCCACCTGCACCCCGCGCAGGTAGGTTTCGTTCTCGATGCCTTCGGAGTACATGGAGTAACCACCCGCGGCGTTGCAATGCCACACGTAGACGGCGGCATCCGCGAAGGGGACATTGCCGTTGGCGATGTCCAGAATCGTCAGGGTCAGGGTCATCGGTACGCCGGTCGCTGTGGTGCCACCACCGATGCTTGAGCGGATGTCACTGCGGACAATGCCTGATTCCTCGAGCACGTCGGCGCCGTTGGACCCGTCCCCGGGGTAGGGGCCGGCCGTCTCGTCGGGAATCTCGCCTATGACAGTGGCGGCCGATGATGCGGAAGGTGACGCGGACGCGGTGGCTGTGGAGCTCGAAGTAGCACTTGAGGTGGTTGTACCTCCGGTCGTGCTGGGTGCGCAGGCGGCCAAAGCCAGGGCTCCGACGCCGGCACCGAAGAGTCCGAGCATGGAGCGCCGGCTCACCAGTGTTCCGATGTCGAAGGCGACACCCTGATCGACGACCTCCTCGTCTGTCCGGTCGAGAAGCCGCCCCTCGTACATGGGGCCGTCCGGGGTGTTGTCTGGTTCTGGGATATTGCTCATGATGCCTCGCATGGTTCGTCGTATGGAATAGTTCCAGCATCGATGGCGAACCAAGGACACAGCTTTGGTGAAGCTATGCAGCAGCTATGAACGTAGAACCCGACCACGACTCATTGAGAACCACTGATGTGATGTCGCTCAACGTCCATCCGCGGCTACACCGAGCTGGTCCTCATGAGCGAGGCCGTGAGCCCGTCCGGACGGTCCGCGCTCGAACGCGTGGACAGCGAATCCAAGCGCATGTCGTCCCTCGTCGAAGACCTCCTGCTGCTCGCGCGCCCCGACGAGGGCCAGCGCACCATCCGTGCGACTTAACGGCAGCCACGTCAGCCTTGCTAAATCGGCGATTTAGCCCTCCACTTGATGCGGCTGGGCGTACAAAAGCTCATCGTGTGGTTCTGAGTGTTCGCTGCACAGCAACTGCACAGGTTCTGGAAAGCGGGGGTCTAAGTCGGCGCGGGAGAGTAGGAGAACAGAAGCCACCCGCCAGGAGGACAGAATGATTCCCTACCGCCCCACCCCGGAACTGACCGCCGGACGTACAGGCTTCAAGGCCGCCATCGGAGCCATGGCCCTGGCAGCGGTCCTCGGTGCCACCGCCTTCGCCCCGATCGGCGCCGAGGCGGATCCCCCGGCCGAGGAGGCCTGGGCTGCGATCGTCGTCGGTGCCACCCTTCCCGCCGAGCAGGCGCTCCTCCGCCGCCAGGACACGGGCGGCTCGCTCGACCAGGGCGCTGCGGCAGGACCTCTCCAGGCCTGACGGCAGCCCCGGTCGGCACCCCCGGCTCCCACCCCCGGTCGGCCACTCCGGACGACCCGTACGGGATACTTGACCGCAACGCTCCGCCGCAATTCGTGCCGGCTTCGGCCGGTACTCCCGCAAGACACCAGGAAGACCCGATGGCCGACGCCTCCCACTCCATGACCGACAACCTGCCGCGCCTCGCGCACCCCGACGGCAGCCCCATCCGCGCCCTCGTCGTCGACGACGAGACGAGCCTGGCGGAACTCGTCAGCATGGGCCTCCGGATGGCGGGCTGGAGCGTCACAACCCCCGC
>NZ_CP024915.1:2841010-2849704 GCF_002953615.1 Arthrobacter agilis
GCACGTCGAGGACACGCCGTTCCTGTCACAGGACGACGCCACCCGCCCCGACCTCGGCAAGTAGGGGCGACAGCACGCCCGAAGGCCCCGGTACTGCCGGGGCCTTCGGGCGTACGGGGGCGGGGGGACCCTGCCCCGGGCTTCAGACGCCCTCGCTCACCGCTTCCTCCGCCTCCAGGCAGACCTCGCAGTCCTCCTCCACCAGGATCGCGTTGACCGCGACGGCGATCCGATAGGCATCCCCTGCCGCCGGCACCAGCTGGGCGGCGGGATCGGTCGCATTGCCGACGGCCCAGACCCGTTCCACCGAGGTCCGTCCGATGTCGTCGGTGCTGACGCAGCCGTCGTCGCGCATCTCGCAGCCCAGGCCCGCGAGGAGCGGCGTACCCGCGTCCGCGCCCGGTTCGCAGAACACCGCCACGCAGGGCACCGCGGCGCCGTCCTGGAGCCGGACGCCCAGGAGCGGGCGTGGCGCGCCGTCGTCGGCCCGGCCCGGCAGGAATGCCTCCACCCGGCCCTCCGCGATCCGCACTCCGCGTCTCCGCAGGCGGTGTCGGTCGTCCTCGGACAGGGCGCCGAGGGTATGGGGGAAGAAGGTCACGTCGTCGGACCACTGCCGCAGGAGGATCGCCTGATGGATGGAGGTCGGGGCGGAACCGAGTACTCCGAGGGCCTGGTCGCGGACCTCCCAGCCGTGGCAGTAGGGGCACTGGAGCAGTCCCCGCCCCCATGCCTCCCGGGCGCCGGGGATGTCCGGCAGGATGTCGCGGAGCCCGGAGGCGATGACGAGCTGGCGCCCTTCGACGGTCCGGCCGCCGGCAGTGCCGATCGACCACCCCCGCGCCGTGTCCACGGCACGCTCGGCGCGATCATCGAGGAAGTCCACGCCGTAGGGTCCCAGGTCCTCCCGCGCCAGCGCCACGAGATGTTCCGGCGGCGTCCCGTCCCGCGTGGGGAAGCCGTAGGCGGCGTCGGCCGGAGCATTGCGCGGCGTACCGGCGTCGATCACCACGACGCTCCGCCGGGCCCGCCCGAGGACGAGCGCGGTCCCCAGCCCCGCGATGCCCCCGCCGACGATGACGACGTCGTACGTCCGGGTGTCGTTCCTGTTCATCCCTCCATCCGACCACGCGCCGGGGCCGTGCCGCCTCCCGACATTGTGCTTGCGATCAGCCGATCGGCCCCGTGCCGCCCGCATCGTCCGTCGGAAGGCCCAGCGAGGCGACCATCGACGCGAAGCGCTCATTGCCGGCGAGATCCTCGATGAGGACGGCGTTCCCCGCGGCGTCCGCGAGGGGGATCCGCCAGTTCGGGTATTCGTCGTTGGTGCCGGGCTGGTTCTGGGTACGCCGCTCGCCGACCGCGTCGGCGAGCGCGACCCCGAGCAGCACCGACGGCGTCTGCGCGATGAAGCCGTGCAGCGCCTCGACGGTCTGCTGGACGCCCGGGGACTCCTGAGGGAGCAGGTTACGCTGCCGCAGGAGCGCGAGGAACTTCTCCCGGCTGGCGCGATCCTCCGCCTGCTCCTCCTCCACGGGGCGGCTGAGCAGGCCGAGCTTCTCACGGAGCACCACGTGCTCGCCTGCCAGGTAGCCCGCACTGGGCGGCAGGTCGTGCACGGTGACCGTGGTCAGGCAGCCCCGGCGGTAGGCCTCGGGAGGCAGCGGCCCGTCCTCGTCCTGCTCGAACCAGAGGATCGAGGTGCCGAGGATCCCGCGCTCGCCGAGGTACTCCTGCACGCCGGGCTCGAAGACGCCGAGGTCCTCGCCGACCACGATCGCGCCTGCCCGTTCCGCCTCGAGCGCGAGGATGCCGATCAGCGCCCGGTGGTCGTAGTAGACGTAGGCGCCGGCACCCGGCGCCTTGCCCTGGGGTATCCACCAGAGCCGGAACAGCCCGAGGATGTGGTCCACACGGATGCCGCCAGCGTGGCGCAGGATGTTGCGGAGCATGTCCCGGAATGCGGCGTAGCCGGATCCGGCGAGCCGCTCGGGGTGCCATGGCGGCTGGCTCCAGTCCTGGCCGTGCTGGTTGAACATGTCCGGCGGTGCCCCGACACTGATGCCCGTCGCCAGCACGTCCTGGAGGGCCCAGGCGTCGGCACCGCTGGGATGGACGCCGACCGCGAGATCGTGCACCACGCCGATCGACATCCCGGCGCCCGTCGCGTCGAGTTGCGCCTCCTGCAACTGCTCGTCCACGAGCCACTGCAGCCACTCGTGGAACTCGATGCGCGCTGCATGCCGTTCGGCGAACTCCTGGGCACCGGGCGATCCGGGGCGTCCGACGTCGTCCCACTCCTGCGCGCCCGGCGGGACCGTCTCGGCGAGGGCCGACCACAGCGCGAAATCGGCGAGCCCCTGGCCCTGGTGGGAGCGGTAGGCGTCGAAGTCGTGCTGGCGCTGTTCCGGGAGCGGCACCGCGAACACGAGTTCGAGTGCCTCGAGTTTCGCGGCGTAGGACGAATCCCGGTCGAGCAGGTCGGTGGAGGTGTTGGCGTCCGCGAGGCCGGCGGCCAGCTCTCCGATCCGTGCCCGTGCCCCGGCGTCCAGCCGGGCGTACTCGGGGATGTCCTCGATCCGCAGGTAGAGGGGGTGGAAATAGCGCCGCGTGGTCGGCAGGTAGGGCGAGGGCTCCACGGGCGGGACGGGTTCGGCGGCGTGCAGGGGGTTCACCAGCACGAAGTCGCCACCGTGCGCGGCGGCGGCCTGGGCCAATCGGCCGAGGTCCGCGAGGTCGCCGATGCCCCACGATTCCGAGGACCGCACCGAGTAGAGCTGCGCCATGAGCCCCCAGCTGCGGTGGTCCATGAGTGCCGCCGTCGTACTCAGGCGGTCGGGCGTCACCACGAAGGTGCAGGTCGTCTCCTGCCCGTCGACCGTCGCATGAAGGGTGTGCCAGCCGAGCGGCAGCGCGTGCGGCAGCACGCCCTCCCGCCGCTCGATGTCCTTCCCGTCGATCGTGCGGACCTCGGTCGCGTCCGTCACCGTGCCGGTGTAGTGGACCCCGTCCTCGTCGACGGCCCAGAACTCCACGTCGGCCCCGGCGGGCACGTGCAGCAGCACCGGGTCGACGTCGCTCCGGCGCACCACGACGACGGCGGGCAGCACCCTCTGCCAGGGCCCGGCGACGACGTCGTCCAGCGCGCGGGCGATCGCGGTCTCGGAGGAGGCGTCGACTCCGAGCGCCGCGAGGACCGTGACGAGGGTCTCCGGGGCCACGCGGGCGGGTTCACCATCCCATCCCTTGAAGGTGGTCCCCACGCGGTGCGCTTCGGCGAGCTGTTCGAGCGGTGTGGGAGCCACCGGGGCTGTTGCTTCGTTCTCGGTTGTGTCGGCCATGCCTCCAATCTAGGCATGGAGTACCGACCGCCGCACCCGGTCCGGCCTCCCGCCGTCGATTTGACGCTCCCTCGAGGGCCTCGTCCCGGCGGACGGGTACCAGTCCGCGATGGGATGGACAAGCTCCTGCGGCGGCTCGGCGACCGCTGGCGATGCGCCCCGGAGCGGTGGTTGGCTGGAGCATGGCCTATTTCCTCGAGTACGTGGTCCCGGCGGAGAGCGGAGGAGCGGAGGTTCCCCTCGACGACGCCAATGACGGGTTCACCGTCCCCCTCGGCGAGACCGCGGAACGAGTGGTCCACCTAAACGCCCTTCCCGCCCGCAGCCGCATCGTGGCCGACGGGCTCGAAGACGCGCGCGCCGAGGCGGAGCAACTCCTCCTGCACAGCAAGGCCGACGCCGGCGAACTCTACGAGGACGCCGACGACTCCCTCGAGGCCGGCTCCGGCCGGCGGGTGGGAGCGTTCCGCGAGGGCTCGGGATGGAGCGAGGGCTGATCCGCTACCAGGTGTCCTTCGTGTAGGTGCTGTTGAGCCGGGCGATCAGGACCCCGAGTTTCTCCACGTCCTCCGGCGCCCAGCTGCGCATCAGCGCGGTGAACGCCGTGCGACGCCCGGTCTGCGCCGCGGCGAGCTGCTGTTCGCCCAGCGCCGTCAGGAGGACGCGTTGGGAGCGGGCATCGTAGGGATCGAGCTGGCGGCTGACGAGTCCCAGCCGTTCGAGCCCGGCGAGCTGCCTGCTCACGGAGGGCTTCCCCACACCGATGCTGGCGGCGATGTCGGTCGCCCGCAGCGATCCTTCCCGCTGCAGGAGCGTGAGGATCCCGTACGCGGCCGGCTCCATCTCCGGATGCACGTTCTTCGCGAGGGCGTGCGACGTCGTCCGTTCCCGCCGCCACAGCACGCTCGTCTGCTCTTCCAGCACCTCGATGGCCTGATCGAACTCTCCGCCGTCGCGCCCCTCCGCTGTTTCCATGGGGGAAGCGTATAGATGCCCGGGGCACAGTGGGCCCTCTTCACCGGAATTCGTCGGAATTCATGGGGAGAAGTCCGAAGATGTCAGGCCGCAGGCACACCGTGTACGCGCACGAAGTCCCGGTGCATCTGTGTCTGGGTGAGCGCGGACAGCAGCTGGAAGCCGTGCAGCCCGTCCCACCCGGCCGTCCACGTCAGTCGTGCGGCGATCGCCCAGACGGCCGGTTCCCCGGAAGCCCCGTTCGACGCCGCGAGCACCTCGGCCACCTCACGTGCCCGCCGTAGCTGGTGCTCCGCACACTCGTCCGCCCGACCTCCCAGCCCTGCGAACCGGTAGCCGTGTCCCGGGAGCGCCTCGTACTCCCCGTAGCGGCGCATGCGCTCCACGGACTCGAGGAAGTCGGCCAGCGGGTTCGACGGCGTTCCGCCGCCCAGGCCGAGACCGGAGAACACCGTCGGCAGCACGTGGTCGCCCGTGAGGAGGAGCCCGCGGTCGTCGTCGCGCAGGCAGATGTGCCCGGGAGTGTGTCCCGGCGTCGCCATCACCTCCATCCGGAACCCCGGGACGTCCAGGACGTCGCCGTCGGACAGCACGGAGTCCACGGCGAGCACCAGCCCGGCAGGAGAGCGGTCCACGAACTGGGCCAGTTCGCTTCTCCGGTCGACGGGAACGCCCCATTCCTCCAGCCGTCCGGCGGCCTCGTCGAGGTCGAGCAGCCGGTCGCGGTGCCGTTCGAGGGCCTGGCGCTCCCTGCCGTGCATCGCGAGTTCCGCGCCCGATGCGTCCCTCAGCCGGGCTGCCATCCCCACGTGGTCCGGGTGCAGGTGCGTGCCGGTGATGCCCGTGACGGCGTCGGCGCCGCCTCGTCCCGGAGCGATCTCCGCGAGCGCAGAGATCAGCCGCGCCCAGTTGTCGTCGGAGTCCCAGCCGGGATCGACGACGTGGATGCCCCCGTCCGCGTCCTGCAGCAGATAGGTGAAGGAGTACGCGAGATGTCCGCCGGGCATGGGCTGGGCGAGGGCCCACACGTCGTCACGCACCTGCTCCAGCGGGGGGAGTTCGCCGCGCTCCAGGGCGTCGGTCTGCTGCCTGCTCGTGCTGTCCATGGGTCCTTCCGGAGTGTCTGGTCCCATTCAAGCAGTGCGCGGGGGTGCCCGCGACGGCCTGCCGCCGGTGTCCGCACGCCGTCCGGCCCGCACCGTGCGAGGATGGCCGGATGACGGTGCCGGCCGATGTCCTGCTCGAGGGTCCACGCGGCCGCCGGCTCTGCCTCGAGCTCGCGCTGCTGCTGGCGCCGGACCTCCGGAGCCCGGTCATGCGCCTGGCCGGCGCCCTCGACCCGGCGTCGGGCACCTCGCGTGTCACCCTCGTCCTCGCCGCATCGGACGACGACGGGCCGGCTATGCACCCTGGACGACCGGACGCGACGACGCCGGCCGGGGTGGCGGCCCGGATCGCCTCGATCAACCCGGGGGACATCAGCGACAGCAGGATCCTCGACGCGTTCGGGCAGTCGGTCGGCGCTGCCCGCGGCTGGCAGGAACCCGACGGGGAGGACGTCCTCGCCGCGCTCCCGGTCATCCGCGAGTCACTCCTCCCCGTCGCGGGGCGGGTCTTGGCGTCCACTACCGGACCGTGGCTGGCATCGGCCCGGCGAACCGTGCAGTGGCACCTCGACTGGCGCGTCCCCGAGGACCCCGTGCACCTGCCAGGGAGCCCGCGGGAGGCTCTGGCAGCCTGGGCCCGCGGCGCGCGTGACGAGGAGGAACGGGCCCGGCACGATCGTCCGAGCGATCCCCGTGCCCCCTACTCCGGCACCTGGTGGTCGCTCCCCGAGGGGCTCCTGCAGACGGTCGGGAACATCCCGGCCGCACTGGACCTCGTGGAGGACGCCGCGGGTGAGGAGTGCGCCACGGCCGTCCCGGTCCGCGGTGGCGGCCGCACCTTCGAGGTGGCCGTCGAGGAGGACTGGGCGGCCCTGTGCCGCGAGTACCCCCTCGACGTCACCGCGTCCCGCCGCCACGACTGGTACCGGACCACCGGCCGTGCCGGAAGCTGGGTGATCCCGGACTGGGAGCGCGTCGCGGCGGACTGGGACGCCGTGCATCTCTCCGCCCTCGGCTACCTCCGGTGCGCCACCCGGGCGCTGCGGGTCGAGGCGGACACGGCATCGGTGATCGCCGGCTGGAACCCGGACACCACGGTGTGGCTGACCGACGTCGCACGCGAGTCGGTGGAGCCGCGGCAGGCATGGCGACGGCACCAGGACACCATGGCCTGGGCACCGGCACGGCAGACCGGGTGACGGCGTGACCGACGGCGCCGGTCAGCCGCCGAAGAGGGCCGCGACCCGGGTGAGGGTCTGGAAGACGCCGTAGGCGAGAGGCACTCCCACGAGTGCCCAGACGACGGCGATACGTGCTCCGGCCATGTCAGGCCTCCTTCGCGAATTCTCGGGATGCGTCCGCCGTCGGTTCGTGGAAGCGCGGGTCCACGGGCCGGACGAGCAGGTTGGCGATGAAGCCCACGACCAGCAGCCCCACCATGGTGAGGAGAGCCGGCTGGTAGGCCCCGGCGTTCAGCTCCCCGGGCGTTCCCTGCGAGTCGAGGAAGGCGTTGACGATCAGCGGCCCGGCGATACCGGCGGCCGACCACGCGGTCAGCAGGCGGCCATGGATCGCACCGACCTGATAGGTGCCGAAGAGGTCACGCAGGTAGGCCGGTACGGTGGCGAATCCGCCGCCGTAGAAGGAGATGATCACGAAGGCCAGGGCGACGAACAGCAGGGTGGTGGAGGACCCCGCGAGGGCGAGCACCAGGTAGAGCAGGGCTCCCACGCCGAGGTAGACCATGTAGATGCGCTTGCGGCCGATGAGATCCGACGTCGTGGACCAGGCGAACCGTCCACCCATGTTGCCGATCGAGAGCAGGCCCACGAAGCCACCGGCGACGGCGACGGACACCGCCGTCGTGCCGTCCGCGCCGCGGAAGAAGTCCTGGATCATCGGGGCCGCCTGCTCGAGGATGCCGATACCGGCCGTGACGTTGCAGAACAGGACGATCCAGACGAGCCAGAACTGGCGGGTCCTGATCGCGTTGGCGGCCGAGACGTTGTCGGTGGTGACGAGGGGCTTGGACTTCAGCTGCGAGGGGTCGAACCCCGCGGGCTTCCAGCCCTCCGCCGGCACCTTGATGGTGAAGGCGCCGAACATCATGTAGACGAGGTAGACGACGGCGAGGGTCAGGAACAGCTTGCCCACGGCGTCGCCGCTGGCCACCCAGCCCTCGGCCCCCGAGTTCGGGTCGTACATGCGCAGCAGTTGGGTGGAGAGCGGGCTGGCGATCAGGGCGCCGCCGCCGAAGCCCATGATGGCCATGCCCGTGGCCAGGCCCGGGCGGTCGGGGAACCACTTGATCAGGGTGGATACCGGGGAGATGTAGCCGATACCCAGGCCGATGCCGCCGATGACCCCGTAGCCCAGGTAGACGAGCCACAGCTGGTTCGTGAAGATGCCGAGCGCCCCGACCAGGAAGCCGGAGGTCCAGAACAGCGCCGAGGTGAACATGGCCTTGCGGGGGCCGTTGCGGTCCACCCAGGTGCCGAGCACCGCGGCGGACAGACCCAGCATCACGATGGCGATCGAGAAGATGATGCCGACCTGCGTCAGGGTCGCGTCGAAGTGCGCCGTGAGTGCCGTCTTGTACACGCTGGTCGCATAGGCCTGGCCGATGCACAGGTGGACGGCGAGCGCCGCGGGTGGGATGAGCCACCGGTTGAATCCCGGTGGTGCGATGGTGTGGTCGCGGTCGAGCCAGCTCATCGAGAGCCTTTCTGTCAGCGTGGGCGGCCGCCCCCCGGCCAAGATCCTGTCCAAGGCAAGTATGGTGTGCATCACATGGATGTGGGGTATTTCTCGATCGGCGGTACTCCCCGCGCGACGAATGGCGGCCCGCGTGGTATTTCACAAGCAGGCTTAGCATTTTCGCCTAAACTGGCGCCTATGCCCACCACGGAACAGGCCCCCGACACCCGATTGAAGCGCGGCATCTCGGGTCCGCTGCTGTACCTCTTCATCCTCGGCGATGTCCTCGGCGCAGGCGTGTACGCGCTGGTCGGCGTGATCTCGGCGGAGGTCGGGGGCGCCATCTGGGTGCCCCTCATGGTGGCCCTGGCCCTGGCCCTCCTGACGGCGGGATCGTACGCAGAGCTCGTCACCAAGTACCCGAAGGCCGGTGGCGCGGCGGTGTTCGCCGAACGGGCCTTCGGGAAACCGTTCATCTCCTTCCTCGTGGGCTTCTGCATGCTCGCGGCCGGCGTGACGAGTGCCGCAGGCCTCGCCCAGGCGTTCGCGGGCGGCTACCTCACCACCTTCATCGA
>NZ_CP024915.1:2849966-2858500 GCF_002953615.1 Arthrobacter agilis
GACCCAGCCGGCGGGACACGCGGACGGACAGATCGATGTCCTCGTCGCGCGTGTCGATCGCCGTCCGGCCGAATCCGCCGACCTCCAGATAGGCGGACGCCCGGATCGCCATGTTGTGACCAGCGACGAAGCGCAGGTAGGCGACGTCGAGATAGGTGACGGCCATCATGATCCGCAGGAGCACCAGCGCACCGGGCATCAGCTGGTCATCACCCCACCGGTAGTACCGGTCGCGCAGCGGCACGCTGGTCCCACCCAGCAACTGGACCTCCGGGTGCCGGGCGAACGTCCTGCGGATGCGGTCGGCCCAGTCCTCCGCCGGCTCGCTGTCACCGTCCGTGCGCGCCACGAGGCGGAACCCGTCGGCGATCGCGGCGCGGAAACCGGTGTCGCTCGCAGCCCCCGTGCCCTTCTGGACTTCCGTGAGGACCGTGACGTTCAGCAACGGGTGGGCCGCGGCGAACCGCCGGACCCGCAGCACGGTGTCGTCCGTGGACCCGTTGTCCACCACGTAGATGCGCAGGTCCGCGTCCCCGCGCTGCCGGCGCAGTGCTTCGAGGGTCCGCGCGATCCCGGGTTCGTTGAAGACGGGCACGACGACGGCGAGCGGCTCGGTCATCGTCCGGGCTCCGAGGCCAGGGCGTGGATCGACGGCATGGCGTCAGGGGCTGTCGAGGTCGCGGGCGCCGAAGGTGTCGCAGGACCTCAGGTCCCCGGTCTCGTAGCCCTGCGAGAACCAGGCCTGCCGCTGGGCGCTCGAGCCGTGCGTCCAGCCCTCCGGGTCGACCCGGCCGGTGACGGCTTCCTGGATGCGGTCGTCACCGACGGACGCGGCGGCGGAGAGCGCGTCCTCGAGGTCCGTCGTCGAGAACGTCCGCAGGAACGGTTCTCCCGACTCGGGATCGGGGACCGAGGTGGCGTGGGCGGCCCACATCCCGGCCAGGCAGTCGGCCTGCAGCTCGACGCGGACACCGCCGGATTCGGCTCCCTCCGGATCCTGCTGGGCGGCACCGAGGGTGCCGATGAGGTTCTGGATGTGGTGGCCGAACTCGTGGGCCACTACGTACTCCTGGGCGAGCGGGCCGCTGGCCGAACCGAACTGCGTCACGAGCTCGTCGAAGAACGCCGTGTCGTAGTAGGTCTGCTGGTCCGCGGGGCAGTAGAAGGGCCCGACGGCGCTCGTGGCCGTCCCGCAGCCGGTATCCGTGCTGCCGGTGAAGAGTACGACACCGGGCTGCGTGTAGGCGACGCCGAACTGGTCCAGGTAGGGAAGCCAGAAGCTGTCGAGGCTTTCGGCCGTGCCGAGGATGCGGCAATCGAGCTGCTCGTTGGCGTCGGCGCCGGTCTGGCACGCGTTGATCGCTTCGACCTCCCTGTCCTCCTGCTGCGAGGTCGGAGCGCCCTCCTGGAGTCCCAGCTGATCCACGACGTCCGGTCCGAAGATCAGCGAGAGGATGAGGAGGAGGCCGCCACCGACCCCGCCGCCCACGGCGGCACCCCGGCCGCGTCCGCGACGGTCACGAACGCGCGACGGATCGAGCCGGGTGTTGTCGTTGAAGCTCATGGATCAACAATAAGCCGACTGAGGGTTGACGCGGGACACTGCGCGGCTGAGCCCCGTCGTGCTATTCGAGGGGGCGCAGTTCCCGCGGCAGGCGGGCGAGCGGGTCGACGGCGGTATATGCGGCAGCCAGCTTCAGGGCGGCGAGGTCCTGCTCGAGCAGGAGCGCCGCCTTCTGATGGCCCACGGGGTTGAGATGCACGTCGTCCGCGAGGAATTCCTCGAGGGCGTGGGTGGTCAGCCAGCCCCCGGCCGACACGAAGGGGATCCCGCGCTGGCTCGCGAGGGTGCCGAGCAGGGCGTCGACCTCGGCCCGACGGGCGCCGCCGTCCGTCGCGCTGCGGCTGAGCGTGCCGATCATGACCATGCGGGAGGACGGGTACGTGCGTTCGAGCTCGAGGATCAGGGCGTTGGCGCTCGCGAGGATGTCGCCGTCCGAGACGCCGGACCGGGCGTCGTTGCCTCCGCCCTCGACGACCACGAGGGCGGGATCCCCGTGCGGCAGGACCCAGTCCCCGCTGGTGAGCGCATCGTGGTAGTTCGCGTCGCCCGCTCCGTTCGTCGCGACGAAGCCCGTACCGCCCGCGCCGAGGAACCGCACGGAGTACCCGAGTTCGTGCAGGGCGATCTGGGGCCAGGTGTCCGCTCCGCCCGACTGCGAGTCGCCGATGAGGACTGCGGTGCGCTGCACGTCGGGCACGACCACTTCGAGGCGACCCGTGGCGGGATTCCTGGCGGCGCTGCCGACCGGGAGCTGCGCAGGCGCGACGGCAGGTAGCTTCGCGGTCGTCGGATCCGCGGGCGTCTCACCCGGGGTCTTGTCGGTCCGCGCCTGCCGGGCCATGGCCGCAGGAGGTTCGGCGTCCGAGGCCGTGGCGTCGCGGGTCTCCGCGGAGGCGGGAGGAACGGTACCTGCCAGAAGACCGAGCGAGAGCCCGAGGGACAGAAGGGCCACGTGCGCCGAGTTCCTCCGACGCGGTACCGGGGCGCCGCGGGCCCCGCTCGTCGTGCTGCTGTGCATTGCCACCCTTTTGTCGCCCGGACTGCCCCCATCCGGAGTCCTGTCCCCAGTTTACAAGCGCGGGGAGGCAGCTTCGTGCTTGATCCGGTGGCATTCCGGCGGTACCGGTGGCGCGGCGCGGATGTCCTCAGGTGTTCCAGGAGGACGGCGCGTCGATCCGGTCGGGCAGCCGCGTCCGGCTGTCACCCGACGCCGCGGCGACCTGCATCGGGGTGAGGAAGAGCGCATGGGAGAGGTCGGCGCCGTGCAGGTGCGCGTCCCGCAGGTCGGCACCGAGCAGGTCCACCCAGCGCAGGTCGGCCCCCCTGAGGTCGGCCGCGATGAGATAGCTGCCCCGGAGGTCCGCACCCCGGAGGTCCTGCCCGGCCAGGTCCGCACCGAGGAGATCGGCACCCGGCGCCAGCCGCCGGGGGATGCGCCTGCCGCCGGCAGCCGTCCTGACTGCTCCGCTCACCGCCGACAGCGCCGGTCCGACCCTGGCCCGGAGCGCGTCGAGGTCGACGGCGTCGAGGCCCGCCGGATCCAGCCGCGTGAGGGACACCGTCTCCGACACCAGGGCGGCGATCGAGGAGGCGTGCTGCGGAGGCACGGACCCGGACGATCCTGCCAGTCGCGCGGCGTCGTCGAGGTGCCAGAGCACCTCGTGCAGTTGCCGGACGACGGGGAAGGCGGCGAACATCGCGGGCCGTACTTCCGCATGTGCCGTCCAGCTGCGACCGCCGAACGTCTGCTGCGCCACGTGCTGGCCGGCGCCGAAGCAGTCGAACACGGTGCAGCCCTTGTACCCCTCGCCACGGAGCCGGGCGTGGATGGTGCAGGAGAAGTCGGCGGCGAGGTTGCGGCATGCCTGGCCTGCGGGCTTGTCGTGCGCGAAGTCGGTCGATCGTTCGAAGCCGAGCGCGGAGCAGCACAGCGCGAAGCACCTCGAGCAGTCGGCGGTCAGCTCGACGTCCGGGTGGGCGGAGAGGTGCAGCGGCACGGCGGGCACGGCCGGTCCTTCCAGGGGTGCGGGGATCGATGGCGGGGCGGCGCGCCACGCTGTGCGCGGTGGTCACCCTGCGGGATTCTCGCACCGATCCGGTGCGTCGCCAAGGGAAACCTCGCTGCGCCGCGCCGGGTTGTCAGGTGTAGGGGCTGCTGGAACGGTGGGGAACGGGCGGCACCGTCGTCGACACCCGCCGGACATGCGGGACACCGTCCCGGATCAGAAGGAGCACAGCATGAACATCGTGTACGGAATCCTGGACGGACTCGAGCACGCGACGTCGCTGGACCGGATCGCGGATCCCCTCGCCGCAGCCGTCAGCAAGGCCGTACGGCCCCGGAGGATCCGCAACCTCCTGAGCGGTACGGCCATCGGCCACCACCTCCATCCCATGCTGGTCGTCATCCCGTCGGGTGCCTGGAGCATGGCCTCGTTCCTCGACCTCGCCGGTGGCAGGAGTTCCCGCAGGGCGGCCGACCTCCTCGTGACGGTAGGGATCCTCACCGCCGTCCCGACGGCGGCCACGGGCCTGCACGACTGGTCGGACACGCAGGAGAAGGAGCGCCGCGTCGGGATCGTCCATGCGGCCGGCAATTCACTGGCCCTGACGCTGTACACCGCCTCCGCTGTCGCCAGGGCGAAGGACCGGCGCGGCCTCGGGGTGCTGCTCGGCCTGGGCGGCCTGGGGTCGATGCTGCTCAGCGCGTTCCTCGGCGGCCACCTCAGCTACGCGAGCGGCGTCAATGTGAACCGGACGGCGTGGCACGAGGCACCGAAGGACTGGACGCGGGTGGCCAGCGACGCCGACGTCGTCGAAGGCGGACGGCACACGGTCGAAGCGAACGGCGTGCCGATCCTGCTGCTGCGCCACGGTGGGAAGCTGACTGCCATGGACAGCGTCTGCAACCACCTCGGCGGGCCGCTGGAGGAGGGCACGATCGAGGACGGCTGCATCACCTGCCCGTGGCACCAGAGCATGTTCCGGCTCGACGACGGCAAGAACTACCGCGGACCGGCCGCTGTGCCGCAGCCGGTGTACGAGACCCGGGTCACGACGGACGGCTACATCGAACTGCGCCAGCCCGCCTCCTGAGTGCACGCGCGAACGACGAAGCCCCGCCGGAACCGTCCGGCGGGGCTTCGTCGTCGTGCGGATGCCTAGTGCACGGGGACGGGGGCGCTCCCGTTCTCCTCGGGCGCCCGCACGAAGAACGAGGCGACGACGGCGAGCAGGAAGATGATCGCGCCGTACAGGAACGCCGCGCGGATGCCGCCGGCCAGGGCGGCCTCCGCGGCGACGCCCGTGCCGGCCAGGGACGTGCTCCGGATGGTCATGACCGAGATGAACAGGGCGGTGCCGGCCGCCCCCGCCAGCTGCTGGGCGGTGCCGAACACGGCGCTGCCGTGCGAGTAGAGGTGCGGTTTGACGGACCCCAGCGCGGAGGTGAGCAGCGGCGTGAACATGAGCGCCAGGCCCACGCTGAGCAGGACGTGCGCGACCAGGACCAGCCAGACCGGGGTGGTCTCGGTGACCCGCGTCATGGACCAGAACACCCCGCTGACCAGGAGCGCGCCCGGCACCAGGAGCACGCGAGGGCCGCGGCGGTCGTAGATGCGGCCGACGACGGGACCCAGGAGCCCCATGGCCAGGCCGCCCGGCAGGAGGAGCAGTCCTGAGACCAGCGGATCCATCCCGAGGACGGTCTGGACGTAGATGGGGATCAGGATGATGGTGCCGAACAGCGCCATCATGCTGATGGCGATCGCGACGATCGAGACCGTGAAGTTCCTCGATGCGAAGACACGGAGGTCCAGCAGGGCCGCGTCGCGCCGCTGCAGCACGAGCTGGCGCGAGATGAAGGCGGCGAGCCCGACGACGCCCGCGACCAGCGGGAGCCATGCAGGGACGGCGCTGCCGGTCGAGGCCTCGCCGAGCTGGCTGAGACCGTAGATGGCGCCACCGAAGGCGACCGCGGACAGGACGACCGACGGGACGTCGATCGCGGACCGCCGGGGGTCGGTGACGTTCTGCATCTTGGCGGAACCGACGGCCAGGGCGGCGAGCGAGATCGGCAGGACCAGCCAGAACATCCAGCGCCAGTCGAGCACGCTGAGGATGGCGCCCGAGATGGTCGGGCCCAGCGCGGGGGCCACGGAGATGACGATCGAGATGTTGCCCATGATCTTGCCGCGGGACATCGGCGGCACGAGGGTCATCACGGTGGTCATGAGCAGGGGCATCATGATCGCTGTGCCGGTGGCCTGGACCACGCGGCCGACCACGAGGACGCCGAAGCCCGGCGCCATCGCGGCGATGAGCGTGCCGAGGCTGAACAGGCCCATGGCGGCCATGAAGACCGGTCGCGTGTTGTAGCGCTGGAGGAGGAAACCCGTCACGGGGATGACGACGGCCATCGTCAGCATGAACGCGGTGCTCAGCCATTGACCGGCGCCCACCGTGATGCCCAGGTCCTCCACGAGGCGGGGGATCGCCACGCCCATGATGGTCTCGTTGAGGATCACCACGAAGGCGGAGATGAGCAGCAGCGTGATGACCAGCTTGTCGCGTGCCGGGAGGGCGCCGTCGACGCCTGTGGACCGGGAGGGGGCGGGAGCGGGGGTGCCGGCGGCCGGTGGAGTGTCCGGCGGTGTCGGAAGAGCGTCGGAGACGCGGGACGGGGGACTCTGGGAGGTCATGGTGATCCGCTCGGTTCGGCTGTGCGCACCGTCGGGATCGATCGTCCCGGGTGCCGTGGTCGTGGATCGGGCAGGTGCGAACGCAGGCCCGGTCAATCATCTGAACCCCGCACACCGGAACTCTATTCCGACCCCCGGTATCCCTCCCGCTCCGGGCAGGAAGGCGCCGCTGCTCCACTAGCATGGGGCGGGTGCGGTCGCGGTCCCGGCCGCTCTTTCCGGCGCGCAGCGCAGGAGCCCCGGCATTCCCCGACGAAGGAGATTCCCCGTGCCTGATTCCTTCTACCGTGATCTCGGCGGCGGCAGGTTCGCGTCGACCGATCACGCCCAGGGTGCCTGGAACGCCCACGAGCAGCACATGGCGCCCATCTCGGGACTCCTCACACAGCGCCTGCTCGCCTGCGAGCCGCGCGACGGGATGCATCTGGGCCGCCTGAGCTTCGACATCCTCGGCCTGATCCCGGGAGGCGAGTTCGAGGTGACGACCGCCGTCGTCCGGCCGGGCCGGACCATCGAACTGGTGGAGGCGCGGATGGAGGCAGGCGGCAGGACGGCGATCGTTGCGAAGGCGTGGCGCCTCGCCGGCCAGGACACGGGTGTCGTCGCCGCTGTCGAGGACCCGCGGATCCCCGGCCCCGACGAGGCCGGACCGCACGAGGGCATGACGGCGTGGCCGGGAGGGTTCATCAGGTCGCTCGAGGTCCGGGTGGTCCCCGGCCACCGGCCAGGACGGGGGCAGGTCTGGATGAGGAACCCCTACTCGATGGTCGAGGGAGAGGAGACCCCCGACGTCGTGCGGCTCGTGGGCATGATGGACGCCGCCAACGGGATCGCCACCCGTGTCCCGCCGGGCGGCGACAGCTGGCTCTACCCGAACGTGGACCTGCAGATCCACCTGCACCGCCTGCCGGAGGGCGAGTGGCTCGGCCTCGACACGCGGGTCACGTTCGGCGCGAACGGCGTGGGGCTGACCTCCAGCGTGGTCCACGACCTCGACGGCCCGTTCGGGCGGCTCGAGCAGATCCTCACGGTGCGGAAGCTGTAGCAGCTCTGCAGCCGGAATGCCGGGGCCGTCCCCGGGGTTGCAGGTGTCATGGCCGACGCCGCGGCGGAGGACAGCGCCCCCACGCGTCCGTGGGACGTCTTCGAGGAAGAGGAACCATGCCGAAAGCAATCTGGAACGACACCGTGATCGCGGAATCAGCGGACACCGTGATGGTCGAGGGGAACCACTACTTCCCGCCCGCTTCTGTCTCGCAGGAGTTCTTCGTCCCCACCGGGACACACACCGTGTGCCACTGGAAGGGCACGGCCAGCTACTTCACCCTGGACGTGGCGGGGGAGCAGAACCAGGACGCCGCCTGGAGTTATCCGGAACCGAAGGAAGCGGCGGAGAACATCCGCGGTTACTACGCTTTCTGGAAGGGCGTCACGGTCACCGACTGAGCACTCCGCACAGGGGCGCCGTCCGATCGACGGCGTCCCCTTGCGGTGCGCCAGCAGTACTGCGCGACCTACCCGATCCACCCGCCCGATCCACGGCGCCGCCCGGCGCCCGAACGAAGGAGAACCCCATGGAATACCGGAAACTCGGCAACAGCGGCACGTCGGTCTCTCACCTCGCCCTCGGCACGATGACCTTCGGAGCGGAGTCGGACGAGTCCACCTCCCATGCCATCCTCGCCGACTACGCAGCGGCCGGCGGCAACCTGATCGACACCGCGGACGTGTACACGGCGGGGGCGTCCGAGGAGATCATCGGTCGGTGGCTCGCCAGGAACCCGACGGAGCGCGACCGCATGGTGCTCGCGTCCAAGGGCCGGTTCCCCATGGGCGACGACGTCAACGACCTCGGGCTGTCCAGACGGCACCTCCGCCGGGCGCTCGACGCCTCGCTCACGCGGCTCGGCGTCGACCACATCGACCTGTACCAGGTGCACTCGTGGGATCCGCTGACGCCGCTCGAGGAGACGCTCGGCTTCCTCGACGAGGCGGTCGTCCAGGGCAAGATCGGGTACTACGGCTTCTCGAACTACACCGGCTGGCAGCTGACGAAGGCCGTCATGCTCGCCCGCCAGCGCGGCTACTCGCTGCCGGTGACGCTGCAGCCCCAGTACTCGCTGCTCGTGCGGGAGATCGAGGCCGAGATCGTGCCCGCGGTCCTCGACGCGGGCATGGGCATGCTGCCGTGGTCGCCCCTCGGTGGCGGCTGGCTGACCGGCAAGTACTCCCGTGACACCGAGCCGACCGGGGCCACCCGGCCCGCCGAT
>NZ_CP024915.1:2858600-2866941 GCF_002953615.1 Arthrobacter agilis
CCCGAGCCGTCCCTCGAGCGTGACGGCCTGCGCCTTCGATGTCGTGAATCGGCCACGGAGACGATCCGCGAGGAGATCCAGGACCATCTGTCCCACGTTGTGCCGGTTGCCGCTGTAGCCGGGCCCGGGATTCCCGAGCCCGGCTACGAGCCAGGTGTCAGTGGACACCGTGCAGTGCCTGCTTACTGCTCGTCGGCGTCGGTGATGACGGCGTCGGCGTCGGCGTCAGCCGCCGTCGCGCCTTCGGAGGTGCCCTCGGTGTCGGCGTCGGACTCAGGGGTCTCGCCGAGGTCCTGCTCGGTCTCGCCGGACAGGTTGACGATGAGGGTGTCCGCGTCCACGAGGAGGACGATACCGGAGGGCAGCACGATGTCCGAGGCGTGGACGTGCTGACCCACCGTGCGGCCTTCGATGCTGACCGTGAGCGTCTCGGGAAGGTCGGTCGCATTGGCTTCCACGAGGACCGTGTTCGCCTCGAGGTTGGAGACGACGTCGGCGGCGGGCTCGCCCTCGACGTGGATGGCGACGTCCACCTGGACCTTCTCGCCGCGGCGGACGGTCAGGAGATCGAGGTGCTCGACGATCTGCTTGAGGGGATTGCGCTGGATGTCCTTGACGAGCGCAAGGTGGTCCTCGCCGTCGATGTCCAGGGTGAGCAGGGCGTTGGCGGTGCGGACCGCGAGCGTCGTGGCTTTGGCGGGCAGCAGGACGTGGATGGGGTCGGCGCCGTGGCCGTACACGACGGCGGGGATCATGTTGGCGCGGCGGGCCTGACGGGCCGCCCCCTTGCCGAACTCGGTGCGGACGTGTGCGGCGAGCTTCTGCTCGGACATGGTTTCTCCTTGGTAACGTGTGGGCGGCCGCTGATGCGGCCACGACGGGAACGTCGCCGGGGCGGGAGGAACGCGTGACGATCCGGTCCAGGAAACCGCCCTCGCTGCTGGAGGGCAGACCGGGAAACCTCGCTAGCCACCGTCGATCACGGAGTTCACCACGGATTCCCGATTCACCGGGGATCCAGGCCGCTCCCTCGCCTAGGCATCGCCGTCCATCCTACAGCACGGGGTGCCGCGTGGACGATACTGGGGTTGTCGCCCGCGTCGAAGCCGTCGCCGTCCGTCCTCATCCCAAGGATCCCTCCTGAGCACCGCACCCCTGCCGTCACCGCGCTACCGCCTCGTCACGCTCGCACTGTGCATGCTGTGGCTCCTGGGGGTCGGCTTCATCGTCTTCTCGCCCCTGCCCGTCGACCGCCATGCGGGCGATCTCCTGCGCCGGGTCCTGGCTTTCGTGCAGGGGTACGGCGTGCCCGGGTGGTTCGACTACGGGTTCGTCGAATTCACCGCGAACGCCCTGATGTTCCTCCCCCTGGGCCTGTTCTTCTTCCTCCTCGCTCCGCGCGGCTGGCGCTGGCTCGGACCGGTCGTGGCCTTCGGTCTGTCAGCGCTGATCGAGGCCGTCCAGCTGGTCGCGCTGTCACAGCGTGTCGCCAGCCCCTACGATGTGGCGGCCAATACGATCGGCGCCACTGCCGGGACACTCCTCGCGTGGACCATGCTGAGGGTTCGGCGGCACCGGCGCTGACCGCGCCTGGCGTGCGGGCTGTCCGCGCCTGGCGTCCGGGCTGTCCGCGCCTGGCGTCCGGGCTGTCCGCGCCTGGCGTCCGGGCCGCACTGTGCCGTCAAAAGCAGATCGGCCCCCCACCTCGCGGTGAAAGGCCGATCCGGTGTCCCTGCTCCCGGAATTCCGGGGGCTGCCAGGGGTGAGGGTCGGCGGCGGCTGGGGACGAAGTCCTGGTCTCAAGAGAACTCCTACGCCGCCGACCCAGCTCGTGGGCCGTGCATGGTGTCCGGATTTCCCGGTGCACCGTCTCCGACGTCTACAACTCTAGGCTGCTCGTCGGGGGCGATCACGAGTAGTACGGACCCTAATCGGACCCCGGACTACCTAGATCGGTACCAGGATTACCTAGCCCTGGCAGCGGGGCTACGTGGCTCGCAGGAGTGCCTCGAGTTCGGTGGTGAGCTCCTCACGTCGGCCGATCCCCAGCTTCACGTAGATGCGGTAGAGGTGGCCCTCGACGGTCCGGGTCGACACCGTCAGGCTCCGCGCTATGTCCTTGTTGGAGAGCCCCTGCAGCGCGAGCGTGGCGATCTCACGTTCCCTCGACGTGAGCGGGGACAGGCCCTCGGGCTCGACCGGTTCCACGAGCAGGCCCCCGTCGATCAGGCCGCGGCGACGGCGCACGACGGCCGCAAGGGCGCGCTGCGACCTCGCATCCCCCGCTTCGGCATAGACCTCCATCGCCCGGCGGCAGGCGTCCGTGGCAAGCAGGTATTTCTGGAAGGATTCGGCACGGTCACCTGCCTCCGCGATGGCGGCGGCATCATGGGCGATCAGGGCCGCGGCATAGTCGTGCAGGATGGCGGCCTCCGCTCCCTCCATCGTGTCGGCTGCGCGCGCCAGCAGTCCGGCCGACTGCTCGTCGGCGAGCGCCGTCGCGAGTTCGAGGACGTCCTTCTCGCAGCAGAACCACTCGTTCCGCCGGGCCTCGGCAGCGTACTGCAGGAGCGCCGAATGCCTTGCGCCCCTGCGGAGGAGCGTGTGGGCGGCGTCGTCGAAGGCCCTGCCGAGGAGTGCGTACGGGCGGCTCCCGCGCTGCTGCGTGGCAGTGAGCTCTCCGGAACACTGGTCGACGAGGTCCGCCTCCCCCAGGGCGGCAGCAGCCCAGCCGGTGACACCGAGGGCGTACGGCAGCAGAGCATCAGGATCGTACGCACGCAGCGAGGCCAGGGCGGGGCGGAGCTTCGCCAGCCCGCTGGAGAAGTGTCCGCGGCGCACATCGGTCGCTGCGTCGAGCACGGCGAGGCTCCCACTGGTTAACGAGTAGTCACGGCCCGCCGGGGGCGCGTAGGCAGCCGTCGCCTGGTCGGCCGCCTCGAACTCTCCGCTGTGCACGAGCAGGCTCACATGGCGAAGGACTGCCACCCGATGCAGGTCCGGCATCGGATGCACCTCCGACCCCGTCAGCGCGAGGGCGGCGACACTGTGGTTCCGCCCTTCCGAGCTCCGGCCGAGCGCACCGAGTGCTTCGGCCAGGACGGCATGCCCCAGTGCCGTCACGCGCGGATTCGTGCTGGTCCCGAGAAGGGGCCGGAGGACACGGACCGTCTCGCCGAACCGCCCGGCGAGGTTCCACCCGAAAGCCTGGACGACGACGCGGCACTGCTCGCTGTCGACGAGGCCGGCAGCCGGGCCACCTCCGCTCCCCGTCCCCGGTCCGGCGTCGGAGGTCCGGCTGCCGCCCGGCGCAAGGGCATCCAGGGCAGCCGACCAGCGCGTGACGATCGCCTCCGTCCCTGCGACGTCCTCGCCTGCTGCGAGCAGCTGCCTCACCTCGAGGACACCCGCGGCGGCGATCAGCTCGGGAGTGCCGGTCTCCTCGAGGAGCCCCCTGGACAGGTTCCGGGAATCCTCGATCCGGGACAGCTCGAGCAGGGCCGTCGCGCGGTGCGTCCGCGCGGCCGCGGCGAGGTGCTCTCCCCGGATCGCGTCCGCGAACCTCAGGGCCGAGCGGGGGTCCAGCAGGGTCAGCGCAAGGGGCGCCAGGTCGAGCAGCCGATCCTCCTCGACGGGTTCGCCGCAGTCCAGGCTCCACAGGGCGTTCCTGATCCTGGCCCGGGGCGGAAGAGGCAGTCCGTGGCTGGACGACCCCAGTTCGCGGTGCATCGCGGCGCTGCGGCCCAGCGGGATGAGCGTGCGGGCGATGCGCGCGTACAGGCCATGGGTGTGGACGGCGAAAGCCGGATCGTCGGGGAGGCTCCGGATGACGCCCTCCGTCAGCAGCGCGGACACCGCCTCCTCGCTGGTCACGCTCACGAGGTCGGCGAAGGCGACGACCTCGCCCAGGGCGAGCACCTCGAACGCCTTGCGCTGGACGTCGTCGAACTCCATCAGGATGGCGCGCACGAGGTCGGTCAGGGCGGCCGGGATGCTGAGTTCACCGTCGGCCAGGGTCCACACGCCGTCGGGCCTGGTCAGGCTCCCGTTCATCAGGGCCTCGTCGAGGATCGCCTTGAGGAACAGCGGGTTCCCGGAGGCCTCGTCGCACAGGCGGTCACTCGCCCCGCGGACGATGCCCGAGCCGAGCACCTGCTCGCACAGGTCCAGCGCTTCCGCGTAGTTCAGGGGGCCCACGTCGAACCTCTCGAGCAGGCCGTCACGGCAGAGCGAGACGAGCTCGTCGGACACCGGCGTGACGGATCGCGAGAACGCGGCGAGCCCTACGGTCCGCGACGCGACGAGCTGCGCCAGCAGGTGGCTGCTGTCGTCGTCGAGCAGGTGCGCGTCGTCCACGACGACGACGATCGAGCGGCCGTTGGCCCTGCTCCGGAAGAAGGACATCACCATGCGGAGGACGGAGAGCGGGGAACCCATGTCCTCCGGTGTCGCGTCCGTGAGGAAGGGAGCGAGCGCGCCGTACGGGATGGCTCCCAGTGCGGGGGCGGGTGATACCAGGAAGGGGACGGACTCGCCCTGCAGGTGCTTGAGGAGGTGTCGTGCCAGGGCGCTCTTGCCGGTCCCGGTGTCCCCGTAGATGAACGTCCCATAGACGTCGTCCCGCTCGAGCGCGCGCTCGATGGAGGAGAGCAGTGCACTGCGGCCGACGAGTGGAACATCCCCGGACAGTGCGGAGAACATCAGAGGCCGCTCTCCGCGGGGACGAGTTCTGCGAGTTCCGCCCGCGTGCTGACGCTGAGCTTCGAGTACACCTGGTACAGGTGGCCCTCGACCGTCCGGACGGAGACCACCAGCTTCTGGGCGATCGCCCGGTTGCTCCTGCCCGCCGCCGCCAGTGCCGCGACCTCACGCTCGCGGGCGGTGAGGGAGTCGAGGTCGACACCGCCGGCGTCGGCCTGGGGCGCGTCGGGCAGCAGCTCCCTCAGCCGCCGCTGGATGACGCGCAGTCCCGTCCTGTCCTGGTTCCGGGTCGTGGCGTTGATACCGGACTGCGCGATGTCCGCCACGAGCCGGTAGTCGTCCGACGCGGCCGCGCACTCCATCGCCTCGATGAGCAACCCGACGTCGGAGTCTAGGAGTGCCCGCGAGTACAGGGAGCACGTTCGCGCCAGCGGTCCACGCACCGTGGCGGCGAGTGCGCCGAGGTCGGCCACGGCTTCCTGACGGCCGAGGCGCACGGCAGCGGCCAGGCTCACGAGGGCCCAGACGCGCGCGCCCTGCTGCAGGTCGCTCGAGGCTCGATCCTGCAGTCGGCGGGCGGCTTCCCCGCGATTCTCCGTGCGCGCCGATGCCAGGAGCTGGTAGTGGCGGGCAGCACGACGCACCGCCCATGAACTGCCCCGGCCCGGCTCGGACAGGGGCAGGTGCGCGATGACCTGCTCCAGTGGTCCGGCGAGCGCATGGCTGAACGTGAGCGTTGCTGCCGCAAGCGGCAGGATCCCGTGCGGATCCGCGATGCGCAACTGCTCGACCACCGGTTCGAGGGCGCGGCCGGCATCGCGCGCGCGGCCGAGGGCGATCATCGTCAGGCCTTCGAAGAGCTGGGCGAGTGACCCGCTCCTGAACGACCACCGGGCGTTCGAGTGCCTGATCGACCCGAGGAGCCGTGCCGTGTCGCTCCAGCCACCGGTCATGAGGAGGGCGACCTCGACGCGGAGCAGCGCGGCGTCCGCGACCCCGTAGGGTACGTCGGGATGCACGAGGAGGCGTGCCAGCGATCGCGCCAGATCGTGGCTCAGCGACCGGTCGTCCACGACGACCTGCGCCTCGAGGAGCAGTGACTGGACCTCGACCTGGAACTCGAGTTCCTCGCGACCCGCGGACGCTGCGAGGTCGGTGTCGACGACACCCGCCAGGCTTCCGAGGTTGTCGCTGTACCGCCCGGAGAACGAAGCCAGCGCAGCACGCTCGGCGAACAGCCGGCGCTCGAGCCGCGCCAGCTCCGCCACAGCTCCGTCGTCTCCTGCTTCCAGCGCCTGCTGCTGCCAGGCGGCCACCCGCTCCGAGGCCTCGGCGATCGGTTCCGGGGCGTCGACGACCGGCCGAAGGCGCCGCATCCTGGACTCCGCGATCCTGGACAGCGTCCACGTGGTGCGATCCAGCCGGTCCTCCCGGTCGGCGAGGGCCGACAGGTGGAGCGTCGCAGTCCTGAGGGATCCCTGGCCGAGCGCTGCCCGGACGGCCTGGTACACCAGACGGTCCGAGTCGGGGAGATCCAGCGCGGCGAGGAGCTCTGCCGCGCGGGAATAGCGGCCCTCGTCGTTCAGGGCAGCCGCAGCGGCCACCGCCTGGTCCTCGCTGACCGGGTGCGCGGCACGCATCAACCAAGCCACCAGGCGGGCCGGGTCGGCGGCGAGCTGACGGGGCGCTGCCCGGAGTCCCTGGAGATGCTGGTAGAGGTCGCTCGCCTCGGAGGCGCCGACGGCTTCGGCCACGGCTGCCGACAATCCGGGCGTCGCGAGGCGGGCACGCGGTTCCACCCCGGTGTCGATGACGAGGATGCCGGCATCCTGCAGCGCGTCGAGGTCGGCGGAGTCGGTACCCCGTGCGAGGTCGGACCAGTCGAGCGTCCCTGCGAGGGCCACGAGGTTCACCACGCTCCGCTGATTGGGCGCGAGCTGGAGCAGCAGTGGCGAGTGGGCGACGAGGTCCTGGCCCACCGGCCGGCCCGGCAGGAGCACCCACGCCGCACCGCGCCGTGCGAGCGTCCCGCGTTGCACATAGCCCCTCAGGGCGGCACGCGTCGCCGGGAGGTTGCCTCCGCCGACAGCCCAGAGGGCCTCGAGGCCCTCCCTGCTGACGGGGGCGTCGAGCTCGGACTCGACGAAGAGCCGGGTCTCCTCGCAGGTGAAGGGGGCGAGGTCCAGTCGCCGCAGCGAGGCATTGCGCCACATCGTCATGAAGACGGGATCCGCCTGCGCGAAGTCGGTCACAGTCAGGACCACGGAGGCCACGTTCGCCGCGACGAGCTGTCCGATCAGCGTCGAGGACGATCTGTCCAGGTGCTCGGCGTTGTCGACGGCGAAGACCACCCGGCGACCGCCCGCCTCCGCGCGGAGGTACGCCGATACCGCAGTGAACACGAGCGCCGGGTGGGTGACCGTGCCGGGCAGCTCCGACAGCAGGAAGCTCAGCGCCCGGAAGGGGGAGGATGTGGCAGAGCGGAGCCCGCGGACCCGGACGAGGTAGTTCTCGGCGAGGGAGCGCTGCACGTGATGCAGCAGGGCTGTCTTGCCGATGCCGGCGGCCCCTACCACCACTGCCCCTGCCGAACCCGGCTGCCGCACGGCCCGCAGGATGCTCGCGGTCTCTCCGGCGCGGCCGATGAAGGCCGTGTGCGCTGCCGCCTGGCCCGACCGGGCGGTTCCCGGCAGGAGCGGCGACGCGACAGGCGGGACGGGACGGGATTCGACGAGACTGTGAGACCGCATTGAGGACCTACTTCTTCCCAGCTTTTGAACAGGTGTCTGAAGGTCAGCCTAGGAAGGGAAGGGGGACGCGGCACGAGTGGCCGCTACGGATTCACGGGGGCTTCTACTTGAATTTCGTACCTGCGGTGCGGGTTCACTACTCGCTTTCCCCTGCACGAGTACTCGTGCAACCGGAGTGACCGTGCGGGTGTTCCGCTCTCCCGCGGGCCCCGCCGAACGCGTAGCGGGACCCGGGTATCAGGGCCCGGGCGAACCGGTCAGGCATTCCCGTCGAACAGGCTCGTCACCGATCCGTCGTCGAACACCTCGCGTATGGCACGAGCGATCAGCGGGGCGATCGAGAGGACCGTCAGTTGCGGGAAACGCTTTTCCGATGGTATCGGCAGGGTGTTCGTCACCACAACTTCGCGTGCGCCGGACTCCGACAGGCGCCGTGCCGCCGGGTCGGAGAAGACCGCGTGCGTCGCGGCGATGATGACGTCCTTGGCGCCGGCGTTCTTCAGGACCTGGACGGCACCCGAGATCGTCCCGCCCGTGTCGATCATGTCGTCGATGAGCACACAGGTGCGCCCCTCGACCTGTCCGACGACCTGCTTGGAGACCGCTTGGTTCGGCACCGTGAGGTCGCGGCTCTTGTGGACGAAGGCCAGTGGCGCGCCGCCGAGCCGCTCGGCCCACTGCTCGGCGACACGGACGCGCCCCGTGTCCGGCGAGACGACCGTGACGTTGTCCGCGTCGACCCGCGTACGGATGTAGTCCGCGAGGAGGGGGATGGCCATGAGGTGGTCCACGGGCCCGTCGAAGAATCCCTGGATCTGGGAGGTGTGGAGGTCCACCGACATCAGGCGGTTGGCGCCGGCCGTCTTGTAGAGGTCGGCGACGAGGCGGGC
>NZ_CP024915.1:2867186-2875288 GCF_002953615.1 Arthrobacter agilis
GTGCGCATGAGGTCGAGTTCGTGCGGGATCGTCTTCTCGTCCGTCTCGAAGCCCGGCCGGGGCCGCCACGCCGCGATACGCAGCGCTTCGGCCGCCAGCGACCCCGCGAGATCGAGACCCGTGGCGGCCACGACCTCCTCCAGGCGCTCGCGCGGCACCAGGTATTCGAACCAGGGCCGTTCCCGTCCGGGGTGCTCGGTGTCGGCGATGGCCGAGTAGGCATAGCCGCCGATGCCGATCGCGGGCCAGGGATCCTCCCACACGACGACGCCGTCCCCCAGTTCGGGCAGCGCCCGGCTCGCCCCGAGGACGGCCCAGTCGTCGGTGGCGTCGCCGACCTCGACGCGGAGCATGAACTTCATGCGCTCCAGCCAGGCTGCCAGCGGTGCGGCTTCTCCGCCTTCGGTGATGAGCCAGGTGGTGGCGCCGTCGTCCACCACGTGCGCCGAGTACTCGATACGCCCCTGCACGGTCAGGAGCAGGGTCTCGGAACTCCGGCCCGGCTGGAGGCCGAGGAGCAACTGGGAGGACAGCGTGTTGAGCCAGCTGAGCCGGTCCGGACCGGAGACCGTGACCACGCCCCGCTGGGAGAGGTCGACGACGGCCCGGCCGTCGGCGAGGGACCGCTGCTCGCGGAAGGGGTCGCCGTAGTGGGCTGCGACGCCGGCGTCCGCACCGCCGCCTTCGACGGCGCCGGGACGGCTCAGGAGGGGGCTGGATGTCATGACGGTATAACGCCTTCCGGGCGGGACTATTCCTGATGGGCGCCCCGAGGGCTCGCCGCAGTGCTGCTCCGGCCCTACCGGGTCCGTGCTGTCAGGAGGCTTTCTTGAGGATGGCCGAGGCGTGCGCCTCCAGGGAGTTGCCGTCCGCCGCGACATCCCATCGCCAGTAGAGGTTTCCCTCCACCAGGCCGAACAGGCGGGTGGCGGCCGTGTACTCCTTGGAGTGCTGCCCTCGCATCACGAGATCGGTGCTGAGCTGGATCTGGGGTCCCTTGATGCTGCCGTAGTACAGCTCGGCGATACCGCCCGGATGCACGATCGTCGCCGTGATGTCGAACCCGCCGGCGTCGTTGCGGAACTGCTCCACCTCGTCGGCCGTCTTCAGGGCCGGGACGATGTCCGCGGGGCTCAGGCCGGGCCCGACGTCGGCGTCGTTCAGCTTGCGGTCGAGGGCCCAGAACCCGGTCTCCACGGACAGTGGGCGGAGCTGCGAGCCCTGCTCGTCGATGAGCCACGATTCCGCACTGTACTGGAGGTAGGGCAGGCCGTTCTGCGAGAACACGACGCGCTGCGAGAAGCGCTCCGAATCCGCGGTGCCCTCGCCGAGCATCCCCGTCCCCTCCCAGGTTCCGAGGAGCCACGACAGTGGGACCAGCTCGGGCGTCAGGTCGGTGGGCAGATCAATCGACATGGGGTCTCCGGGACAGTCGGCTACTTCTGGCCCTTGTAGAGGCGCGTGATGACGAGGGCCGCGAAACCGGCCATGCCGAGACCGGCGACGACCAGCAGCGAGATGAAGAAGATTTCAAGGGCAAGAATGGACATGCTTCCATCCTAACGCGCGCTCCGCACGGGACGGGACGGGCGGATGTGCGTGCCCGCCTTCCTCAGGACAGGAAGAGTTTGTCGAGGAAATAGACCACGGAACCGATGGCGAGCACGGGGGTGACGCCCGCAGCGACGGCCGCGAGGACGTCGAGGGGCGCGTCGCGGGCCACCAGCAACCTGCGTGTGGCGGCGATGACGGCTCCGCAGGCGAGCCCCACCACGCCCGCGGCGAGCGCGGGGACATCGGTGAACAGGAGGGCGCCGAGGGGTCCCGCGAGCGCAGCGAGGACGACGGCGGCGGGCGCCACGAGCCGGTCCGGCAGGGGCAGGAGTGCGACGGCGATCGCGACGAGGATGCTGACCCCGGTCACCAGCGTCATGCCGGAGTCGGCCGCGTTGGCCGTGAGGCGGTCGGCCGCCACCCATCCGGCGCCCATCGCCACGGCGATGACGCCCGAGCTCGCGCCGAGCGTGGACTCCAGGCGAAGGCTCTGACCGGTCCCGCGGACCAGCTGGATCATGAAGACCGCACCGACCCCGAGGGCCACCGCGGCGGGGAACCAGGCCAGGAAGGACGGCCCCGGCACCGTGGCCGCGAGGATCACCGCGAGCAGGGCGCTCAGCCCGATGGCCGTGGACTGGCTCTTCCTGGCCGGGACGCGGAGCACGTACGGCCAGCCGATCGCAGCCAGGACGCAGACTGCTGCGACGGCGATCGCGAGGACCGGAAGGGCGATGTACGAGGAGGCGACGATGATGCCCGCGGCCGCGGCTGCGGTACCGGCCGCTGCGGCCACACTCGTCCTCTTCACCCCAGCAATACTGCCCTACCGGTCCTACCCGTGGGAAAACCGGGACCACGCGGGGCAGGAGCCCACGTGCGCCCGATCACAGGGCGACGGCTATACTTGTCGAAATCTCTACCGCCCCGGTTCCGGATCCGTGCACCGGTGGCGCCGTTGCCCGATGATGCGCATTCCCGACCCGTGGAGGACCTATGCCGCACATCCTGATGCTCACGAACACCACCGGCTCGTCCGTCGACATCCTGCCGGCGCTCGAACTGCTCAACCACAAGGTGCACATCCTCGCGGCCGAGCCCACGGCGCTCCTGGAGACCGAGCCGTGCGACGTCGTCCTGGTCGATGCGCGCAAGGACCTGGTGGGAGCCCGCTCGCTCACCCAGCTCCTGAAGGCCACGGGCCTGAGCGCGCCCCTCGTCCTCGTCCTCACGGAGGGTGGCATGGCGGCCGTGGCTGCGAACTGGCTGGCGGACGACGTCGTCCTGGACTCGGCCGGCCCCGCGGAGGTGGAAGCGCGCCTGCGCCTCGTGATCGCGCGGTCGACGGCGGCGAGCGAGGAGACCAGCACCGAGATCCATGCGTCCGGTGTCGTGATCGACGAGGCGAGCTACACGGCGCGGGTCGGCGGCGAGCCGCTGAACCTGACGTACAAGGAGTTCGAGCTCCTGAAGTACCTGGCGCAGCACCCGGGTCGGGTGTTCACCCGGGACCAGCTCCTCCACGAGGTGTGGGGTTACGACTACTACGGGGGCACGCGCACCGTCGACGTCCACGTGCGGCGCCTGCGGGCGAAGCTGGGATCGGATCACGAGCAGCTGATCGGGACCGTCCGGAACGTCGGATACCGCTTCACGCTGACCCGGCTCCCGGAGGACCGCAGCGCGGTCAACCAGGACGCCTGAGACGGCAGGATACGCGAAAAGCCCCCTCCACCGCGGGTGGAGGGGGCTTTTCGCATATCCGGGACAGGACCGGATCGTGGTGGAGGACATACGGGTCGAACGTATCGCGGGCACCCCACTGGTGCATCCCCCTCGAGCAGTTCCCGACACTACCGCACCTGCGCCCGGTCGGCCAAAACGCGTGCAGGGAGCGGGGACTAGGCTGGGCGCATGACCGCCGCGCAGCACGCCCCCACCTGGTCCATCGACAGGATCGCCGGCGCCCCGGCGGCCCCGGTCCTCGAGGAGATACGCCGCCTCGCGGCCGCCGCCGTCGAGGCCGACGGCAATCCGCCCTTGTCCGAGCAGACCCTGGTGACCCTCCGCGCGCAGGACGCCGGGGACCGGCTGCTCGTGTTCACGGCCCGGACGCCCGGGCCGGACGACAGCGAGCTCGCCGGTGTCGCCGTCGTCCACCGCAGCACGGAGGACGGCGCGGTCCTCGAACTCGTCGTCGGGCCCGACTGCCGTGGCGAGGGCGCGGGGACCGCCCTCATCGAGGCGGTCCTCGCGGAGGGACTCGACGACCTCCGCGGCTGGTCGCACGGCAACCACTCGGCAGCAGCAGACCTCGCGGACCGCTTCGGCTTCGCACCCGTGCGGGAACTGTGGCGCATGCGCCTGACGCGTGCCGCGGTCGAGGAATCGGTCCCCACCCTGGTACTCCCCGAGGGGGTCGTACTGCGATCCTTCGTCCGCGGGCAGGACGAGGAGGCCTGGCTCGCCGCCAACGCCGCGGCGTTCGCCCATCACCCCGAGCAGGGATCGATGACCCGGGCCGACCTCGAGGCGCGGATGGCCGAGGACTGGTTCGACGCGGAGGGCTTCCTGCTCGCGGTACGCGAGGCGGACGGCGCCCTGCTCGGCTTCCACTGGACGAAGGTGCATCCGGGCATCGGTGCGCATCCGCCCATGGGCGAGGTGTACGTGGTGGGGGTGACGCCGGAGGCCCAGGGCATGGGCCTCGGCAAGGCGCTCACGATCGCGGGCATCGAGCACCTCCACGGCAAGGGCCTGCAGGCCATCATGCTGTACGTCGACGGCGACAATGCCGCGGCCGTCGCGCTCTACCGGAAACTCGGTTTCACGCGCTGGGACGTGGACGTCATGTACGCGGGGAAGACGCCGCAACCCACCTTGTAAGGTTATTTTCGAGGCGTGCCCCGGCCGGTCAGGACGGGGCACCAGCCGCACCACGCCCGCCCACGCTGCAGGAGACGCAATGGATTCAGAGATCAAACGCCGGGGAGCGTCGCTGTACGGGTCTTCCGAGACGGCTCCGGCCCGGGCAACACAGGACCGCATCGACATCCCGGACTTCGCCCCCAGCCTCCTGCCGTCGGGCGACATCCGCCCGGACCGCTTCCTGGACCGCGAGATCAGCTGGCTCGACTTCAACGCGCGTGTCCTCGAACTCGCGGAGGATCCCGAACTCTTCCTCCTCGAGCGCGTCAACTTCCTGTCCATCTTCGCGTCCAATTTGGACGAGTTCTTCATGGTGCGCGTCGCCGGCCTGAAACGACGCATCGCGACGGGCCTCGCGGTGCCGTCGGCCGCCGGGCTCAGCCCGATCGAGCAGCTCGAGAAGATCATGCAGGACGGCTACCAGCTGCAGCAGCGCCACGCGGCCGTCTTCGCCGAGCAGATCCGGCCCGCCCTCGCCCAGGAGCAGATCCACCTCACCACGTGGGGCGAGCTCGACGACGCCGCGCGGGCCGAGCTCCACAAGATCTTCGCCGAGAAGGTCTTCCCGATCCTCACTCCGCTCGCCGTGGACCCTGCGCACCCCTTCCCGTACATCTCCGGCCTCTCCCTGAACCTCGCCGTGGTGGTACGCAACCCCATCAGCGAGAAGGAGCTCTTCGCGCGTGTGAAGGTGCCCGACCAGCTGCCACGTCTGATGTCGGTCGACGGCCCCCGCGCCGGCAATGTCGCCGGCCGGATCGCGCGCTTCATCCCGCTCGAGGAAGTCATCGCCGTCCACCTGGATCAGCTCTTCCCGGGCATGGAGGTCCTGGAGCACCACCTGTTCCGTGTCACCCGGAACGAGGACCTCGAGGTGGAGGAGGACGACGCCGAGAACCTCCTGCAGGCCCTCGAGAAGGAGCTGCTGCGCCGCCGCTTCGGGCCTCCCGTGCGCCTGGAGGTGACCACGGACATCAACCCGAGCATCAGGGCGCTCCTGTCCCGTGAGCTCGGCGTTGAGGAGGACGAGGTCTACAATCTCCCCGCTCCCCTGGACCTGCGCGGGCTCAGCGTGATCGCCGGGATCGACCGGGGGGATCTCCACTACCCCAAGCACGTCCCGCACACGAGCCGCTACCTGAACGAGAGCGAGACGTCGAAGGCGGCGAACGTGTTCGCCGCGATGCGCCGCCGGGACATCCTGCTGCACCACCCGTACGACTCGTTCTCGACCTCGGTGCAGGCCTTCCTGGAGCAGGCGGCCGCCGACCCGAAGGTGCAGGCGATCAAGCAGACCCTGTACCGGACGTCGGGCGACTCCCCCATCGTCGACGCCCTGATCGACGCCGCGGAGGCGGGCAAGCAGGTCCTCGCGCTCGTGGAGATCAAGGCCCGCTTCGACGAGCAGGCCAACATCTCCTGGGCGCGCAAGCTCGAGCAGGCCGGCGTGCACGTGGTCTACGGGATCGTGGGCCTCAAGACGCACTGCAAGCTCTCGCTCGTGGTGCGGCAGGAGATCGACGGGCTGCGGCGCTACTGCCACATCGGCACGGGAAACTACCATCCCCGCACGGCGCGCTACTACGAGGACCTCGGGCTCCTCACGGCCAACGACCAGGTGGGACAGGACCTGTCGCGCCTGTTCAACCAGCTCTCGGGCTACGCCCCGAAGTCCACGTTCAAGCGCCTCCTGGTGGCTCCGCGTTCGGTCCGCTCGGGGCTGATCGACCGCATCGAGCGGGAGATCGCGAACAAGCAGGCGGGTCTCGCGGCGCGCGTGGTCATCAAGGTCAACTCGATGGTGGACGAGGCGATCATCGACTCCCTGTACCGGGCGTCGCAGGCAGGCGTGACGGTGGACGTGATCGTGCGCGGCATCTGCTCGGTGCGTCCCGGCGTCCCGGGCCTCAGCGAGAACGTGACCGTGCGTTCCGTGCTCGGCCGCTTCCTGGAGCACTCGCGCGTGTTCGCCTTCGCGAACGGCGGCGAACCGGCGGTCTTCATCGGATCCGCGGACATGATGCACCGCAACCTGGACCGTCGCGTCGAGGCCCTCGTGCAGCTCAATGCGCCCGAGGACATCTCCTACCTGATGAACCTCATGGACCGCTACATGAACCCGGCCGTCTCCAGCTGGCACCTCGACGAGACCGGCTGCTGGACGCGCCACCACAAGGACGACGACGGCGCGCCCCTCGAGGACATCCAGTCCTGGCTGCTCGCGTCACGGGCACGCCAGCGGGCGGTGTCACGCCGCTGATGGCCGCGACCACGAAGAACGCCACCGCCGTCGTGACCCAGGGCGGCAGCGCGACGGTCGTCGCGGCCGGGACGCTCTGCTGGCGCATCGAGAAAGGCCGGCTCCAGGTCCTGATCATCCACCGTCCCCGGTACAAGGACTGGTCCTGGCCGAAGGGCAAGCTCGATCCGGGCGAGACGACGCCCGAGTGTGCCGTGCGGGAGACCTTCGAGGAGGTGGGCCTGAGCGTGAAGCTCGGCATCCCGCTGGCGACGATCACCTACCCGGTGTCCTCCGGCGACAAGGTGGTGCACTACTGGGCCGCGAAGACCGAACGGCTGAGCCCTGAGCCGGACGGCAAGGAGGTGGACCGCGTCCAGTGGGTATCGCCCGAGGAGGCACGCGACATGCTGACCAGCGCCTCGGACATCGAGCCCCTCGAGTCCCTCATCGCCGCCCATGCGGCGAAGGACCTGCAGACGTGGCCCCTCATCGTGGTGCGGCATGCCAAGGCCAAACCTCGGTCCTCGTGGAGCAGGGCCGAGGGCGAGCGACCCCTCGCCGCCACGGGCCGGCGCCAGGCGATCGCGGTCAGCCGCCTCCTGCAGGCCTGGAACCCCGAACGCGTGGTCAGCAGTCCCTGGGTGCGCTGCGTCCAGACCATCTCCCCCTACGTGAACCAGCGCAGCGCGAAGCTCAAGCTCGTCGACGCCCTCACCGAGCACGACGCCGCCCGGAAGCCGGGGCGCGCCCGGAACGCCGTGGAACGCGTGTTCGACAAGCGCCGCCCCGTCGCCCTGTGCACGCACCGTCCCGTACTCCCCCTGGTGTTCTCGGTCCTGGGCAACCACATGACGAGCAGGCTGCGAGCACTGCTCCCCGTCGAGGACCCGTACCTGGCACCCGGCGAAGCGGTGATCTGCCAGGTCAGCACCATCAACCAGGGTCGCATCGTCTCCGTGGAGCAGTTCCGCGCCTACGACGACTGATCGGTGCCCGAGCGGACAGGGCCTCCACGGACATCCCCTGCCCCTCGCACCGTCCTAGGACCGGAGGACGACCGGAGGACGACCGGTCGGCGTCGATTCACCACTTCCGGCGCCGCCATTCATGCCGCGTTCACCCCCCGGGTCTACCGTGAGGTGCTCCTGCAGGATCCAGCACCGAGGACGGGACGGACATGGCTGATGTGAAGGGGCTCATACGGGGGCTCGCACCGCACGAGATCGATCAGATCCACAGGATCGGGCCTGCCGGGCGCCTGACTCCGAAGCTCCTGCACGCCATCGACCGGGCCGCCGGCGGCCCGGGTGAGGGCCGCGGCTACTACGTGTACGGCAGCTCCGCGGGGACGGATCGACCCCGACCGTTCGTGCTGCGC
>NZ_CP024915.1:2875550-2883566 GCF_002953615.1 Arthrobacter agilis
CACCGACGCCCTGGCGACCGGGTACTTCGGCGCGCAGCTCGGGGACATCGTCGAGGGCGACACCGTGGTGGTGTTCGGCGCCGGCCCCGTGGGCCTCTATGCGGCGAAGTCTGCCTGGCTGATGGGAGCGGGGCGCGTGATCGTCGTCGACCACCTCGAGTACCGGCTCGAGAAGGCCCGCACCTTCGCGCACGCGGAGACCTACAATTTCGCCGAGTACGACGACATCGTGGTGGAGATGAAGAAGACCACCGACTACCTGGGCGCGGACGTCGTCATCGACGCCGTCGGGGCGGAGGCCGACGGCAACTTCCTCCAGCACGTCACCTCCTCGAAGTTCAAACTGCAGGCCGGTTCCCCCGTAGCCCTGAACTGGGCCATCGATGCGGTGCGCAAGGGTGGCACCGTGTCCGTCGTCGGAGCCTACGGGCCCCTGTTCAGCGCCGTGAAGTTCGGCGACGCCATGAACAAGGGCCTCACCCTGCGCATGAACCAGACGCCGGTGAAACGCCAGTGGCCGCGCCTGTTCGAGCACATCCAGAACGGCTACCTCAAGCCCAGCGACATCGTCACGCACCGGATACCCCTCGAGGACATCGCCGAGGGCTACCACATGTTCTCGGCGAAACTCGACAACTGCATCAAGACACTCGTCATCGCGAACCCCAGCTAGGAGATCACCGTGTCGTCATCCACGCCGTCCACGCCCTATGTCGCGAACAAGTCCAGGGACATCCCCACTCCCGAGGCACTGCGCGCCCGGATCCCCGGCTGGGGCGCGGACCTCGACCCGAAGGACCGACCGTCGTTCCCGCGGGAGGTGTTCGATCCGGCCGGGACCGGGGCGCACTGGGACTACCCCGAGGAGCAGCCGGGCGGAGAGGGCCGGGAGCGGTCGGTCGAGCACAGCCGGCTGACCCCGGCCTTCGGGACGAGCGCTCCCCTGAAGGGCGTCTCCGGCAGCATCCGGCGCTATGCCTACCGGTACAGCGAGGGCTGCGCCGCGCACTGGCTCCTGCTCCTGCTCGGAGACCGCGTGGACGCATGGGGTTCCCACGCGGCATCATTCGCCACGCTGCGTCCCGACAACCCCATCACGGAGACGGGCGTGCTGGCGGAGGGACGCCGGCACGGCCTCGCGTCCCGCTTCGGCACGGGACGCGCGGACACCAAGCATCAGTGGATGGATCCGATCATCGTCGGCGGCCCGTGGGTCGCCGCCTCGGCAGGCGTCGTCCTCGCCGCGCGTGCCATCGCCCGGCGCGGGAGGCGCTGACCGCCCGGAGCACCGCACGGGATGGTGAACGCTGCTGCACACCGGGTCCCTGGATATCGACAGGACGACCATCGACGACGAACTCGCCCGGGTGACGGATGTCTGGACGCCGCACGTGTCGATCGACCAGCAGCTCTCCCCGTCCCGCGCCCCGGCCTGGTGCCCCACCGCCGGGGTCAGACCCGGGAGGCCGGCTCCGCCGACCCCGGGGCGGCGCGCGGGATCCAGTACCAGAGGACCCCGGCACCGAGGAAACCGAGGGCCGCCGTCACCCAGATCCCCGCCGAGAGCGTGGCCAGAGCCGTCACGAGGGAGAGCAGCGCCGGCCCGGCCATGGTGCCGGCGTCGGTGAGCAGGCGCCAGATCCCGAGGAACTGGGGACGGCCCGGTGTCGGGGACAGATCGGCTCCCAGCGTCATGACGATGCCGGACCCGATCCCGTTCCCGAAGCCGATGAGCAGGGCCACGAGCAGCAGGCCCACGGCATCCGCGGTGAGGGGCAGCAGGGTCAGGGCCGTCCCCATGATGAGCATGCACGGCACGGCGATCCACCGGCGGCCCTTGACGTCCATGACCTTGCCCGAGGGGTAGAAGATCAGCATGTCGATCGCGCCCGAGAGCCCGTAGATCAGTGCCGTCGCCGAGGCGTCGAGGCCGATGTTCTCCGCCCACAGGGGCAGCACCGCCTGGCGCGTGGCCCGCACTGCCGCGATGAGGAGCACCCCGATGCCGACCGTGACGAAGATCCGCCGGTGGCTGCGCATGACGGAGCGCACCGTCGGGGCCGGCGGCGGTGCCAGGGCGGCTCCGACCGCGTTCTGTGCAGGGAGCGGCCTCCGGGCCGGTGCGTCGAGTTCCGGGACACGCCAGCTGAGGGCGGCAGCGGCGAGGCTCGCCACTCCTCCCACCCAGTACGCGCCGTCCAGCCCGAGGGTACTCATGGCGAGGGCTGCGGCGAAGGGACCCACGAAGACCCCGATGCGGGTGACACCGCCGAGCGTCGAGAGCGCCCGCGCGCGGAAGTACGGCGGCACGGCCTCGGTCAGGTAGCTCTGCCGCGCGAGCCCGAACACGGCGCCGGCCATCCCGACCATGAAGACGGCAGCAGCGAACACCGGCAGGGTGGGTGCCGCGAGCGCGAGGAACATCGCCGCCGCGCACCACAGGGCGGCGCCCACCAGGGCCTTCCGCTCGCCGAAGCGCGTGGCGATCAGGGTTGCAGGGACGTTCGTGACCAGTGATCCGATGCCGGAGAGCGTGATGACCAGGGCGGCCGTCGCGAGGTCGGCGCCCAGCTCGCGAGCCGTCAGCGCGATGACGGGCAGGATCGCGCCCGTGGCCACCCCGTAGAGCAGCGAGGGGCCGTAGGCTCCCACGGCGATGGCGCGCAGGTCGAAGGTCTCCTCGGGCACCGTTCAACCCTAGTCCGCCCTTCCGGCGTCCGCGTGACTGCTCTGGACAGTGCCGGGCGGCTGGCATACGTTTCTCCTACCGCCGAACCGGCGTCCTTCCTCAGGCGGGAGTACCGCATGGCAATACCGACCTCAGGCTTCGCGGGCAGGCGGCGGACCAGGGACGTGAACCTCCCGCCGGGCCAGTACGCGACCGACAGCTTCCCCGTCATGTCCGCCGGCCCCACACCCCGCGTGCTCCGGGCGGACTGGACATTCCAGATCGCGGCCGGCCAGGGCCGGACGCACCAGTGGACGTGGGAACAGCTGCAGGCCCTGCCCCAGGAGGACGTCACCACGGACATCCACTGCGTGACCCACTGGTCGAAGTTCGGTACCGCCTGGCGCGGCGTCTCCCTCGACACGCTGTTCGAGGACGTCGAATCCGGGTCCGACCACACGATGGTGCACTCGTACGGCGGCTACACGACGAACATCCCGCTCGGGGACCTCCTCGACGGGAAGGCGTGGCTCGTCCACGAGTTCGACGGCGAGCCGCTCGCTGCCGCGCACGGCGGGCCGGCCCGGCTGCTCGTACCCCACCTCTACCTCTGGAAGAGCGCCAAGTGGGTCAGCGGCATCCGGCTGATGGACCAGGACCTCCCGGGCTTCTGGGAGACCAACGGCTATGCCATGTACGGGGACCCGTGGCGCGAGGATCGCTACTGGTGAGGCGGACCTGGCAAGCGGCAGAGGTCAGCGCCGCCCGGCCCGAGACGGCGACGGCGCGTACGCTGCGGCTCCGCTTCCCCGACGCCGTCTCAGGAGTGGCCGGGCAGCACGTGGACCTGCGGCTCACCGCCGAGGACGGCTACCAGGCCGTGCGCTCGTACTCGGTAGCGGCGTGGGTGCCGCCCCACGAGCTGGAGCTGACGGTCGAGGAGCTCGACGACGGGGAGGTCTCCCCCTACCTCGTCACCGAGTTGTCCGTGGGGGACCGGCTCGAGGTCCGCGGTCCCGTGGGCGGCTGGTTCACGTGGACCCCGGACCTCGGAGGCCCGCTGCAGCTCATCGCCGGAGGATCGGGCATCGTCCCCCTCATGGCGATGCTCCGATCCCATGCGGAGGCCCGCTCGGTGGTGCCGGCGCGCCTGCTGTATTCCGTCCGGGACCCCGGGAGCGTGTTCTACCGCGGTGAACTCACCGTCCTCGGACAGGAGGACACGCAGGTCACCATCGACGTCGCCTACACCCGTGCCGCGCCCGACGGCAGGCCCGTCGGGCGGCTCACGCGGGACGCCGTCACCGCCGCCTGCTTCCCGCCCGAGGACCATCCGGCCATCTACATCTGCGGCTCCACGGGATTCGTCGAGTCCGTCGCCTCGTGGCTCGTGGAGGACGGACACGACGCCGGCCGCATCCGCACCGAACGATACGGAGGATAGGGATGGACGATCAGCAGCAGCACTCCCCGGACCAGGACCACCTCGACGGCAATGCCCTCGCGGGCGCCCTCGAGCAGTTCGTCGCCGACCTCACGAGCGCCGACTGCACGTGCGACGGCTGCGGATCGTCCGCACCCCTGGCGACCGCCCTGCTCTATGCGCGGGCTCCGGGCATGGTGCTGAGGTGCCCCACCTGCACCGCGGTCCTCCTGTGCCTCACGGATCAGGGGGAGCGCCAGGTCCTGACGCTCGACGGCGTCCGCCATCTCGTCATCGCCCGACGCTGAGGACGGTTCGCTCAGTCCCCGCCGCCGTCTCCCCCACCGCTCCCGGAGTCGAGGAAGCCCGGCAGCTCGGCCTCCGGGCCTCTGTCCGGCACCGCGACGAAGGTCTGGACCGAGTCACCGGCGCGCAGGGCCGCGGCGTCCGCGTAGTCCGGGAGGCCGACGGCACCGGGGTGGGTCGAGGCCGGCATCCCGGCAGGGTCGAACGGCACCCCGGGAGGCATCTCGCCGGGTACCTGCACCGTCGCGTCGGTACCGGGTGCGAGGTCTCCCACCAGGGAGATCGTCAGGGCTGCCTCGTCGTCGATCGTTCCCACGGGATCCTCCTCCTGTCGGGCCGCCTGTGCGACCCTGTGGATCGATCGTCCCCGTTCCGGCGGTGGTGTCAAGGGGCATCGTGGAGGGTGGCCCTCGAGCCTGCCCGGCCGCGAGGACGGGTCACAGCTGATGGACGGGCCGCACCTGATGGACGGGCCGTGCGGGAGCCGTCGCCCGAGGCTGCACCTCAGGCGGCCAGCAGTCCGATCGACAGTCCCGCCCCCGCTGCAGCGAGCGCCGCCGCCGCGGTTCCCGCACCCGACAGCACCGCGGGCCAGACACGGCCGGCCTGGAGCAGCCGCACGGTCTCGTTGCTCGCCGTGCTGAACGTGGTGTAGCCGCCGAGGAATCCCGTACCGCCCACGATCGTCCACGCAGGCGGAAGGGCTGCTGCAAGGACGAGTCCGGTCAGGAGCCCGAGCAGGAAGGAGCCGCTGATGTTGACGGCCATGGTGCCGGCGGGGACGGGACTGCTGACGCGCGCGCGGAGGGCTCCGTCGAGCAGGAAGCGCGCCACCGAGCCCAGCCCGCCCGCGACGCCGAGCACCAGCACGAGTCCTCCGCTCACGGCGCCGCCCCCCGCGCGCCCGGTGGGCGGGTCCGGCTGCCCACGGCGATGCCCGCTGCCGTCGCCGCCAGTCCCAGCAGGACGGACAGCACGAGGTAGGCGATGCCCTCGACGGCGCGGCCGGCTCCCACGAGGACCGCGGAATCGACGGCGAGCGCGCTGTACGTGGTGAAGCCGCCGAGGAAGCCCGTGCCGAGGAGGAGTCGGGCTGCCCGGCGGCCGCCCGTGTCCGGGCCCCGCCGGGCGAGCACTTCGAGGAGCAGCCCGAGGGCGAAGGCCCCCGTGAGGTTGATGAGGAGGACGGGGAGCGGAAGGCCCGCCGGTGCCGGCAGGGCCTCGGCGAGGCCGAAGCGCGCGAGGGTCCCCGCGGAACCGCCCAGGAAGACCAGGCCCAGGGCGGCGGGCCGGAGGTGCGGTGGCACCCTCCCCTCCGTCGGGCGTGCCGGGGACTCAGGCAACGTGGCGCGCGAGGAAGTCCAGGGCCAGGCTCCAGGCGTCCCCTGCCGGCCCGGGCCTGTAGGCGAACCGGTTCGAGTCGTTGAAGAAGGCATGGCCCGCGTCGGGGTAGACCGTGGCGGTGAAGTCCACGCCTGCCTCCGCCATCGCTGATTCCAGCGCCGGCAACGCGGTGACGAGCCCGCCGTCGTCCTGCCCGTAGAAGGCCAGGACGGGAGCCTCGATGCGCGCCAGTTCCTCGGCGGAGAAGTCGGCGTGGCCGTAGAAGGGCACGCATGCCAGGAGCCTCGGCTCGTGGACGGCGAGCGAGAAGCTGTACGTACCGCCGAAGCAGAAGCCGGTGATCCCCACGCGTCCGGCCACCTCGGGGTCGTCGTGCAGGAACTCGAAGCAGGCCTGCACCCGCTGCGTCATCAGCGCACCGAACCCGGGGTCCTGCAGCGGCGCCAGCAGTGCCCGCAGCTTCGGCTGGGCCCGGTTGCGAGCCTCCGCGTCCGGGCCGGCGATGGCCTCACCGATGCCGGCGGTGCTCTCCTCGGTGATGCCCTGGTCGGCGAGGAGGTCAGGGGCGACGACGACGTAGCCTTCCCGCGCGAAGCGGTCGGCGACGTCCCGGGTGTGGCCGACGAGCCCCCAGACCTCGTGGAGAAGGACCAGCCCGCCCCGCACCGGGCCGTCGGGGCGCGCCACGTAGGCGGAGATGCTGCCGGCGCCGGTGTCCGTGGGGATGTCCTGGAGGCTCATTCGCCTAGGCTTGCACGCTTCGTCAGGGTCCGCCAGCCGCCTGCGCGGTTGTCGGCGATGATGGCCCGGAAGATCTCCCGCAGCGCGTCCTCGTCGAGGGGCCGGTCCTCGTACACCGCGACGGTCCGTCCCGTGGAGTTGGTGTGCCCGCCCGTGATGATGCCCTGGGGGTCGGGGGCGAGACCGCCGTCGTAGAGGAAGACATTGACGTGGTCCCTGGTGGCGAGCAGCGCACAGACGTTGCCCTGCAGCACGAAGTACGGCTGGCGCGTGCGCTTGATCGTCTCCTCCACCTCCGGGTCCGCCTCGTGGACGAGTCGGCGGACCGTTCGGCAGATCTCCTGCTGCCAGGGCGGCAGAACATCGATGTAGTCGTCGATCCGGGGTTCGGGTGCCGGGGCCATGCGGACAGTGTGCCAGTGCGGCCCGCCGGCGGGAAGGGGCAGGCCGGAGCGACGGCCCCGGGCGGAGCCGCTGGCCACCACGCGGAGTCCACGCAGCGGTGGCGGTTCCTCGTCCCCGCCGTGCACTACAGTTGCCGGGTGCCACGCCCTACGCTGCCGTCCGGAGGAGGCCTGCGGCTCCTCGAACCGTCGGACGCCGAGGCTCTCGCGCGGGCCTACCGGCAGAACCGGGAGCAGCTCGAGCCCTGGGAGCCGCTCCGCGACGACGCCTTCTTCACGGAGGAGGGCCAGACGGAACGGATCGCCGGAATGCTCGGCGGCCTGGCTGCAGGGACCGACGTGCCCTGGGTCCTCACCGCCGGGGACGGGATCGCCGGCACGATCACCCTGTCGGGGATCGTGCGGGGACCCTTCCTCAACGCCCACGTCGGATACTGGGTGGACCGGCGGCTGCAGGGCCGCGGTCTCTGCTCGGCAGCCCTCGGGGAAGTGCTCCGGTACGCGCGCGACACCCTCGGACTGCACCGGGTCCAGGCGTCGGTCCTGCCGCACAACGCGCCGTCGATCGCCGTCCTGGAGAAGGCCGCGTTCACCGTCATCGGCCTGGCGCCGTCCTACCTGTGCATCGCCGGGGACTGGCAGGACCACACGCTGTACCAGCGCCTCCTGTACTGATCCGGGGACACAGGGAGTACTATCGGTGCCACCACAATCAGTCAACGACGACGGACGTGTGATGACCACCAGATTCTTCCTCCCTCTCGGCATCCTCAGCATCTCCCTCGGATTCTTCGCCCTGTTCGCGGGCGCCCGCGGCTATCCCCTCCTCCTGGTCGTCGCGGGCGGCATCGTGCTCGCGCGGCTGTGCTTCCGGCGGGTGCCCGCTCCCCGCGGGGACCCCGATGACGGGCGGGCCTCCGGGTTCTCGATGCCCCCCGTCGGCACCTGCCCGCCCGAGCGCCTGCGCGAGGCGCGGGATCTCGCGGCGCGGGTCCTCGAGGCGTCGGACACCACCGGCGCACACCGGCGGTGATGGCCCTCCGCCGGCCCGCGGACCCGAGCGCGCCCGCAGCCTGCCCTCCGCCCGGGCGTCCTGCCGGGTGCGCGCCGTGAGGCGGGCCGCAGCGCTG
>NZ_CP024915.1:2883666-2891640 GCF_002953615.1 Arthrobacter agilis
CCCCCGCCGCGATCCTCTTCGACTGGGACTCCTGGTGGGCCTCCGAGCAGGACTCCCACCCGTCCGACCGCCTGCGCTACAAGCAGGAGGCGCTCGACTGGTACTCGGCGTTCCTCGCCCTCGGCATCCGCGCCGACGTCGTCCCCTCCGCGACCGACCTCGCCGGCTACGGCCTCGTCGTCGCGCCCATCCTGCACACCGTCCCGGCCGCGCTGAAGGCGCGCCTCGAGGAGTACGTGGGCAACGGTGGGCACCTTGTGGCGAGCTACTTCAGCGGCATCACCGACGAGAACGACCACATTTGGCTCGGCGGCTACCCAGGAGCCCTAGCGGACCTGCTCGGCGTACGCATCGACGAGTTCGGTCCCCTGCTCGACGGCGACGAGGTCTCCCTGGACAACGGAACGACGGCGACGCTCTGGGCCGACCGCGTCCTGCCGCGCGCCGACGGCGTCGAGGTCCTCACCCGCTACACGACCGGCGAGCACGCCGGGGATGCGGCTGTCACGCGCAACACCGTCGGCTCCGGCAGCGCCGCCTACGTGGGCGCGCGCCTCGGTACCGCGGGCCTCGAGCCCGTCCTCGCGGACCTCGCCGCCCGCGCCGGGATCACCAGCGAGCTGCCCGCCGAGCTGCGCGGCGCCGTCGAGCAGGTGCTGCGCACCGATGACGACGCCGACTACGTCTTCCTCATCAACCGCACCGACGAGCCGGTGGACATCACCGGCGTCGACGGCGACATCCTCACGGGCGAGGAGTCCAAGCTGGCTCCCCGCTCCGTCGCCGTCCTCACGAGGAAGGTCTCGCGCACCACCTAGGACCACCGCAGTATCCACCCTTGCTGGAAGGAACACGTTCAATGACGAATCGATCCAGGCGCGCCACCCAGGCCGCAGCCACGGGGGTGGCCGCCGTCCTGGCAGCCGCCTCCCTGATCGGGGGTGCGGCGCAGGCCGCGCCTCCGGCCCCGCCCGCACCGCCGGCCGTCCCGGAGGGCGCGCTGACCCTCACGCCCGACCCCTCCTACCAGGGGGAGGAGTTCGAGGGCTGGGGCACCAGCCTCGTATGGTTCGCGAACGCGACCGGCGACTACCCCGACGAGATCCGGAACCGCCTCGCGGAGCTGGTGTTCGGGCCCGAGGGCCTGAACCTGAACATCGCCCGGTACAACATCGGCGGCGGCAACGCCCCCGATGTGAAGGACTACCTGCGCCCGGGCGGCGCCGTCGAGGGCTGGTGGAACGCACCCGAGGGCACCACGCGCGAGGACACCGACTGGTTCGACCCCGAGGACCCCGCCGACTGGAACCTCGAGGCGGATGCCACGCAGCGCTGGTGGATCGACCGCATCAAACAGGACATCACCCACTGGGAGGCGTTCAGCAACTCGCCACCCTGGTTCCAGACCGTCAGCGGCTACGTCTCCGGCGGCTTCGACGCCAACAAGGACCAGCTGAGGACCGAGAGCATCGACGACTTCAACTCCTACCTGGTCCGCGTGGTCGAGGAGCTCGAGGACGCCCACGGCATCACCGTGGACACGCTCGACCCGTTCAACGAGCCGAACACCAACTACTGGAGCACCCGCCTCGACGCGAGCGGACAGCCGGTCGGCGGACGCCAGGAGGGCGCGCACATCGGCCCGCAGCTCCAGCAGCAGGTCCTGAAGAACCTCGCCCCGAAGCTCGACGCCGCCAGCACCGACGCGACGATCTCCGCGATGGACGAGACCAACCCCGGCATCTTCGCCACCAACTGGAACAGCTACCCCGCAGACGTCCGCGACCTCGTGGACCAGCTCAACGTGCACACCTACGGCACCGGCCAGCGCACCACCGTGAGGGACATCGCCAAGGGCGAGGACAAGCCCCTGTGGATGAGCGAGGTCGAGGGCTCCTGGGGCAACGGCCAGAGCTTCACCAGCATGGAGCCGGGCCTGGGCATGGCCAAGCGCATCACCGACGACCTCCGCGAACTCGAGCCCAGTGCCTGGGTGTTCTGGCAGCCCGTCGAGGACTACGACAATATGAAGCCCGGCGGCGAGAGCGCTGCCGGCGCCAACTGGGGCAGCATCCAGATGCCCTTCGACTGCACCGACGCGGACACGCTCGAGAGCTGCCCCATCTACACGAACACCAAGTTCAACACCGTGCGGAACTACACGCACTACATCCAGCCCGGTGACCGCCTGGTGCAGGTGAACGACGACGACACCACCGCCGCCATCACCGGGACCGGCGCCGCCGTGGTCCACATCAACGAGTCCACCGACGCGAAGCCCGTGGTCCTCGACTTTTCGAAGTTCGGGTCCGTCGCACCCGGCGCCACCGTGACCCCCGTGGTCAGTGACGTCAACGGCGCGCTCGTCGAGGGCGCACCGGTCGCGATCGAGAACGGCTCCGCCGTCGTCACCGCGCCCGCCGAGTCCGTCACCACCTTCGTGGTCGACGGCGTCTCCGGCGTCGCGGAGGACGCGGCCGCCCTCCAGGACGGCCACGTGTACCGGCTGCAGGGCGTGCAGAGCGGCAAGTCGATCGAGCCGACCGGCGGCACCGCCGTCATCAGCGCGAGCGACCCCGCGGACGCGAACCAGCTGTTCCGCTTCACGAGCCTCGGCGAGGACGACAGCAACCGCGAGCGCTACTCGATCACCACCCTCGACGGCGCCTCGCAGCTCGCCGACGAGGGCGGCGCCGCCGTCGTCGCTCCCGCAGGGACGAACCCGCGCGCCGCATGGATCGCCTCCACCACCGGCGACGGCACCTACACGTTCGTGAACGCCGAGACCGGCCTGCTGCTCGAAGTGGGCGGCGGGAAGACCACCGAGGGCGCACCCGTGACCCTCTATCTCGCGAACTCCGGCGCCAACCAGCGCTGGACGCTGATCGACGAGACCGTGCTCTCCGTGCAGGGCACCACGGCGTTCACCGTCCCCGGCACGGCACCCGTGCTGCCGGAGACCGTCACGCCGGTGTACCGCGACGGCGCACGCGGAGCGATCCCCGTCGAGTGGAAGATCCCGAACGACAACCGCTGGAGGAAGCCCGGCACCGTCAATGTCAAGGGCACCGCGACCGACGTCACCGGCACGCAGTTCCCCGTGGAACTCACCGTCACCGTGGACACCCTCGTCTCGACGGAACCGGCCCGCGCCAAGGCCGTGGTCAACGGACTGCCCGAACTGCCCGCCACCGTGACCGCCGTCGGCAGCCAGGGCGGCACCGCAGAGCGTCCGGTCACGTGGAACACCGCGGTCGGCTACCCCGCACCCGGCGTCTACGAACTGACCGGCACGGCCGACGCCGGCAACGGCGGCACGCTCCCGGCGACCGTCCGCATCCAGGTCACCGCGGGCACGCTGGACAACGTGGCCGACGACGGCGGCACCACCGCGAGCACCACGTTCACCGAGCCGGGCTACGGCACGGCAGGCCTGTTCAACGGCGACACCCGCGACAAGGCGTGGTCCAACTGGCGCTCCGGCACCAAGAACACCGCCGACACGCTCACCGTGACACTGCCCGAGGCACAGACCCTCGGGGGCGTCGTCGTGCACTTCTTCCGCGACGGGTCCTCGGACAGCTACGCGCAGACCCTGCAGCTGCAGGTCCAGGGCGCCGATGGTGCGTGGACCGACGCCGGCGGCCCGGTCAGCGTCCCGGCCGGCTCGCCCGCCCCTGCCGTGACCCTGCCGCTGGACGGCGTTACGGCGTCGAGCATCCGCGTGGTGATGACGGCCCGCTCGCAGACCCACATGGTGGTCAGCGAGATCGAGGTCCTCGGGGCCGTTCCCGCGGAGTCCTCGGATGCGGACCTAGCCTCCATCAGCGTGGGCGGCACCCCGGTGGCCGGCTTCGATCCCACGGTCACCAGCTACTCGGTGCCGTCGCGGGGCAAGGTCCCGTCCGTGTCCGCCGTCCCGGCAGACCCGTACGCGACGGTGTCCGTGACGCAGCCCTCGGGCGCCGGCAGGACCGCCGTGGTCACGGTGACGAGCGAGGACGGGTCGGCAACGAACACCTACCGGGTGGACCTGACGAAGTAGCTTTTCCTGAACAACCCGAACAGCCTGACCGACCGACGGGGCGTCCGCAGCAGCGGGCGCCCCGCCGTCGTTCCGCCCGCTCCCGGCACCATCCGGCAGGCTGCCCGAAGATCCAGTTCACGCCGCCGGAGATACCAAGTAGGCTTACTGCGCCGGGATCGACCAGCGACGGCGTCCCTCCAGGACGGGACGCGCCGTCGTTCCGGCAGGTCTCACCGTCCACGACCCTCCGCCGCGCCACCCGGAGCAACCGCACAGCGCAGCGGCACCACTCGCACCACCTGGGAGAACAACCATGACCACTGCAGACACGCCCCGCGCGGGCACCCGCACCACCGTCCAGAAAGCAGCACTCGCCGTCGGAGCGGTATTCCTGCTCGTCGGGCTCCTCGGGTTCATCCCGGGCATCACCAGCCAGTACGACCAGCTCAGCTTCGCCGGCCACGAGTCCGGGGCCCTGCTCCTCGGCCTGTTCCAGGTGTCGATCCTGCACAACATCGTCCACCTGCTGTTCGGCGTGGCCGGGATCGCGATGGCCCGCACCATCAGCGGCGCCCGCTCCTACCTGCTGTACGGCGGCATCATCTACCTCGTGCTGTGGATCTACGGCCTGGTCATCGACCAGAACTCCGCCGGCAACTTCGTACCCCTCAACGGTGCGGACAACTGGCTCCACTTCTTCCTCGGGGTCGGCATGATCGCCCTGGCCCTGCTGCTCACCCGCGACACCAAGCGGACCACCGCACGCGCCTGATCCCTCCCGCCTGCATCCCGCAGGACAGGAGCGGCGTCAGCGGGCCCCGGACTCGTGCAGTCCGGGGCCCCTGGCGTCCCATCCCACTCCCGATCCCGAAAGGCAGAACCATGGAGACGCCGCGCAGGTTCGACACGATCACCATCATCTTCAATCCGAACAGCACCGGAGACGCCCCCGCGCTCGCCGAAGAGCTGTCCGGCGAACTCGTGCCGGCGCTGCCGGAGACGAAGGTCGTCCTGCAGCCCACGGAGCACGCCGGGCACGCGATAGACCTCGCGCGGGACGCGGCGTCGGCCGGCAACGCCCTGATCGTGTCGGTCAGCGGGGACGGCGGCTACAACGAGGTGGTCAACGGAGTGATGTCCAGCGGCAGCGACGACGCCGTCTGCGCGGTCCTGGCCGCCGGCAACGCGAACGACCACAGCCGCGTCACCGGGCGGAAGCCACTGGCGGAAGCCATCATCGAGGGCCAGGTGCGCACGATCGACGTGCTGCGCATCAGCATCGGCTCATCGGACACGGACGCGATGTACGCCCACTCCTACATCGGATTCGGGCTGACCCCCGTCGTGGCGATCGACCTGGAGAAGGGCAGCAAGGGCGCCATCAAGGAGATGTTCTCCGTGGCACGCACCTTCCGCAAGTTCAGGCCCTTCGAGATCCGTCAGAGCGACGGCGAGCGCCGCCCCTTCGACAGCCTGGTGTTCGCGAACATCTCCCAGATGGCCAAGTACGCGACTTTGAGCGAGGCCGGAGACCAGCCCACCGACGGGAAGTTCGAGGTCATCACCTTCCCGCACATGGCCAAGTGGCGGATCCTGCTCACCGCCCTGCGGGCGACGACGCAGGGGCTGGGCGACCAGCCGAGCTTCAGCCGGTACCGGTTCTCGACCCTCAAGCCCCTGCCCTACCAGCTCGACGGCGAAGTGAAGTCCGTCGACGCCGCCATGGACGTCACCATCGAGAGCGTCCCCGGGGCCCTGTCCATCCTCGGCTGACCGGTCGCCGAGGGGCGCTCTACGATCGGCTCAGCGAGGAGCCGGGCCCAGCGAGGCGGGACCGTCGACGGGCTTCGGATCGGGCTCCTTCAGTTCGAAGGAGAAGGCGCGCGTCTCCGTCGCCCCAGTGTTCTCGCCGTAGTGGCCAGGCTCCTGCGTCCGCCCGCAGCACAGCCTAGGGTGGACCGCATGGACCTGACCGCGCAGTTCGAGGCGGAGCGCCCGCGCCTCGTGCGGATCGCCGCCGGCATCCTCGATGACCGGGCCGAGGGCGAGGACATGGTGCAGCAGGCGTGGCTCCGGTTCCACGGCACCGACACCGTGATCGACAGCGTGCCGGCATGGCTGACGGTCGTGACCACGCGCCTGTGCCTGGACCGCCTGCGCTCCAGGGTCCCCGAGCCGGTGGACGCGGCGCCCGAGCCGGCCTCCGTGCTCGCCCCGGATCCGGCCGAGCAGGTGGTGCAGGCGGCCTCCGTCGGCGTCGCCCTGCGGATGGTCCTCGAACGCCTCTCTCCCGCGGAACGGGTGGCGTTCATCCTCCACGACACCTTCGGCGTCGACTTCCGCACCATCGCGACCGTCCTCTCGGTGTCGTCGGAGGCCGCACGCAAGCTGGCGTCGAGGGCCCGCTCGAAGGTCTCGGGCCTCGCCCCGGCGGAGACACCGGCCGACTGGGAGGTCGTCGACGCGTTCCTCGCCGCTTCCCGTGGCGGCAGCTTCGCCCGCCTGGTGCACCTCCTCGCGCCCGACGTCGTCGTGAGCGCCGACGCCGAGGCGATCGCCGCCGGCACCCCCGTGCGGCTGGAGGGCCGCGAGCGCGTGGCCGCGATGTTCGACGGAGCGGCCAAGGCCGCCTTCCCCGTTTTCGTCCAGGCCCGCCCCGGCGCCGCCTGGTACCACCTCGGCACGCCGCGGGTCGCGTTCGACTTCACGGTGGCGGACGGCGTGGTCCAAAGCATCACGTTCCGCGCCGACGCGGGCGTCCTGGCCGCGCTGACCCGACGGGCCGCCGCCGACCGGAGATAATCCGTTCCCCGCGCCGGCGCCGGGCGGTCACATTCGTGCCGCCCCATCCGTCATCAGTACGAGGCCCTCCCGGCCCGCCTCCCATCCACCGCACCAGAAGGAATCACCATGAAGACCATGACCTGCCAGCAGCTCGGCGGCCCCTGCGACCTCGCGCTCCACGGCGAGACGGCGGACGACGTCATCCAGGCCCAGGACCAGCACCTCAAGGACGCGGTCAAGGCCGGCGACACGCAGCACCAGGCGGCCCGCGACGCGATGAAGGGCCGCTGGAGGAACCCGATCAAGGGCCTGGGCTGGTACAACGACACGAAGAAGGCCTTCGCGGCGCTCCCCGAGGCCTGAACCGTCGGGGCAGCACGGCGCTCGCACCCGACGTCCGCACGGAGCGGGAAATGACGACGGGGTGCCCGCATCAGCGGGCACCCCGTCATCCATGGGAAGGAGGAGCCGCCTCAGCTGTCGCCGGGCTGGATGCCACCCTCGATCCAGGGGTAGCCCGTGGCGAGGGGAGCACCGTCGTCGTGCCGGGAGAGCCACTCGACGGCGGCCGCGTGGTAGCGGTGGAAGCCCTTGTAGTCGACGAGCTCGGGGTCCAGGGAGGCGAGCGCCCGGTGCATCCGCTTCGCCCAGTCCGGAGCGTGCTCCACCAGTTCGGCCAGGCTGACGAGGTACGTACGGACCGGGAACACGATGGCGTTGGACCGGGGCAGGCGGTGCAGGGGCTGCAGTTCGATCCGCAGGTACACCATCTCCCCGGCGTTCTCGGGCGTGACCTTCGCCCGGTCCGGCGCCCAGTCCGGGAGCGTCTCCACCGAGGTCTCGAGGCGCGGGTTGACGGTCAGGGACCAGTTGACGCGTCGGACGGGGTGCCCGGGCTTCATCCGGAGCAGGAACTTCAGGGCCCGGTCCAGGATGCCCATCTTGTCCAGCTTGGGCACGGGGCCGTGGAACTCGGCGAAGCTCATGCCCATGTTGAACTGCAGGGAGTAGTCGGCCCGCTGCGTGGTCATGCCGGCGCCGATGACGAGTGTGTTGTCCTTCTCCTCGAGGACCACGAACTCGCCCTGCGCCTGCCGGGTCGCGTACTCCATCGGGTCCATGGGCAGCGTGGCAGGATCACCGAAGGTGAACGAGTCGTCGAT
>NZ_CP024915.1:2891882-2899824 GCF_002953615.1 Arthrobacter agilis
TCCGGCGATGGCCGAGCGTGATGAGGTGGTCCGTGGCCAGTCCGGCGATCGCGTGGTCGTCGACGCTGTAGGTCTCGGCCCCGGGGAGGGGGCCGCCGATGCCGACGACGGGCTTGCCGACGGCGAACAGCTGTCCCAGTTCCTCGCGGCCCAGTTCCAGCGAGACGGGGATGACGCCGTCGCAGCGCTGCCGGAGCAGGAATTCGGAGAGGACCCGGTCGCGGTGCCCGGCGTCCTCGTTGAGGTTGTAGAGCGTCAGGTCGTAGCCCGCCTCGAGCAATGACGCGGCCACGCTGTCCACGATCTGGGAGTAGTACCAGCGGGCTACGGACGGGACGACGACGCCCACGTTGCGGTGGCGCCCGGACGCCAGCGAGGAAGCCGTAGAACTGACCACGAAGTCCAGCGTCTTCGCGGCCTGCAGCACGCGCGCGCGGGACTGCTCGGAGACCCGGCCGTTGCCGCTGAGCGCCCTGGATACGGTGGCGGTGGAGACACCGGCCAGGCGGGCGACGTCCTTGATGCCGGCCATGGTGTCCTCTCCTCCCGTGCCCGGGGACAGTCCGCTCGACGTGTCCCCGTTCGATCATTCCGGATCAGGCATGGATCCGCTATCCGGCGCTGGTCAGCATCCAGACGCAGGCGTCGGGTACGAGGTGCCCGCCGTCGGCCGCGCCGGGCGTGCTCGCCGCGATCACCGTGCCCTCCGGCAGCGGGGTCGCGAACTCGCCCATGTTGAGGAGGACGAGGACGTCGCCGTTCCGGAAGGCGACGACGTCGGTCGCCTCGAGTGCGCGGGACCAGCTCAGCGAACCGGCTCCGAGGCGCAGGTCGCGGCGGAGCCGGAGGGCCGTGCGGTACAGCGACAGCGTCGAATCGTCGTCCATCGACTGCACGTCGCGCGCGTACCCGGCCCAGTCCTCCGGCTGCGGCAGCCACGGCGCCGAACCGTCCACGTCCGCGAATCCGAACGACGGCGCCCCGGCCCGCCACGGGAGGGGGACCCGGCACCCGTCGCGGCCCAGGCGCTCGCCCCCGGTGCGCACGAACGTCGGATCCTGCCGCGCGGCGTCGGGCATGGCGGTGTGGTCCGGCAGGCCGAGCTCCTCGCCCTGGTACAGGTAGATGCCGCCGGGCAGGGCGAACATCGCGAGCGACGCGGCGCGGGCACGGGCGAGACCTGTTCCCGTGTCCGGCTGCGCGTCCGACCGGCCGATCCCGTCACCACCACGGGGAGCGCCCTCGGCGAGGCCGAAGCGGCTGGTGTGCCGGACGACGTCGTGGTTGCTCAGCACCCATGTGGTGGGCGCGCCGACGGCATCGAAGGCGGTGAGCGATGACGAGATGACATGGCGCAGGCTGTGCGCGTTCCACGGGTGGTGGAGGTAGGCGAAATTGAAGGCCTGGTGCATCTCGTCCGACCGCACCCAGTCGGTGAGCCGGGGCAGGGGGTCGATCGACGCTTCCGCGCAGAGGATGCGCTCGCCGTCGTACTCGGCGAGGATGCCGCGCCACTGCCGGTAGATCGCATGGACCTCGTCCTGGCCGAACATGGGTGCCTCCCAGCCGGGGAAGCCCTCGGACGAGCAACCGTCGGCGCGTCCGCCCCAGTCGGGCAACCCCTGCGCCTTCACGAGGGCGTGGGCCACGTCCACGCGGAAGCCGCCGACGCCGCGATCGAGCCAGAATCGCAGGACCCTCTCGAACTCCGCGCGCACCGCGGGGTTGTCCCAGTTGAAATCGGGCTGGGAGGAGTCGAAGAGGTGGAGGTACCACTGGCCGGGCATGCCGTCCGTGTCGACGGTGCGGGTCCACGCGGGGCCACCGAAGTGCGATTGCCAGTTGTTGGGCGGTTCGCTGCCGTCGGTGCCCCGGCCGTCCCGGAAGACGAACATCCCGCGCTCCGCCGATTCCGCGGGAGCGGCGAGGGCGGCCTGGAAGAGGACGTGGTCGCTGGAGCAGTGGTTGGGCACCAGGTCCACGATGACGCGGATGCCGAGGGCGTCGGCGCGCGACACCAGCGCGTCGAAGTCGGCCAGGGTGCCGAACAGGGGATCGACGTCGCAGTAGTCGGCGACGTCGTATCCGCCGTCGCGCTGGGGCGAGGTGTAGAACGGCGACAGCCAGACGGCGTCGATGCTGAGGTCCGCGAGGCGCCCCAGCTCCGCCGTGATGCCGGGGAGGTCACCCATGCCGTCGCCGTTCGAATCCCGGAACGACCGCGGATACACCTGGTAGATGACGGAGGAGCGCCACCACCGGTCGTCCTCGGAGGCGGCGTGCAGGGGCGCATGGAACGCGGCGGACGTGGACAGGTGCTCGCCGTGCAGGACGGGGGCGATCTCAGACATGCCGATCATCCTAGACCCGTTGAGACCAAACGATGGAAGCGCTTCCAATGTTCAGCCTACTGTCCTTGCGCATTTCCTGCGGAAATTGACAGGAGATCACCAGACTACTGAGCAGTACGGTGTAAACGTTTACAACTACAGTTCCCCCGATGGTCGGCGCTCAGGGCGAGGAGCAGGGCGAGGACCCGTCCGGTGCCGGGACCCCGGGTGGAATTTGTCCCGGCACGCGGGCAGACTGGAGGGATGGAACAGACTCCGGAGTCGTGTCGTGCTTGAGACCTTCGTCGAAGCCCTGGCGATCGGCGCCGGCGTGCTGGCAGCCATGGGTGCCGGGACCGGGGTTGCCGGCTGGCTGGTGGTGCGGAAGGTCCGTCGGTCGCGGATCATCGAGCGCACCAGGGACCGGGGACTGCTGGCCGCCCGCGCCTACGCGCCCGACCGCCTCACCCGTGAACCCGCCCGGCTCATCGGTGAGCTCAAGCGCTCCTCGCGTGCCACGCATCTCGCGCTCGCCGAGGCCGCGGCGCAGGGGCGGCCGGTCGGTGACCTGCCCCGGGCCGCTGCCGAGATCGACCGGGCGGCGGGTTCCCTCGAACACCTGCTGAGGGTCGCGGACCGCGAGCCGAACCGGACTCTGAAGCAGGAGCTGACCACGGATCTGGCCGCTCAGGCGCGTGCCCTCGACGACCTCTCCGCCGATCTCCGCCGCTGCCTCCTCCAGACGTCGCGGTCCATCGACACCCTCCAGCTCGATCAGGCCACCAGCCGCCTCCGCACCGAGATCTCCGCCATGAGCACGTGGCGGGACAGTTACGGGAACCGGCAGGGCTGGTGACCGGTTCCACTAGGTAGCACACTCCATCCAGTCACCCCGGGGGTCCGACCGTGTCGATCAAACGCCGCATCACGCGCATCGTGCAGGCCAACCGCAATGCGGCGACCGAAGCGAAGCAGGATCCGCGGGTCCAGGCGCAGAACGCCCAACTGGCGCAGCGCTCGCTGCTCGACCAGGCGAGGCGTGGAGCGGCCGATGTCGCAGCCCACCATCACCGGGTGGGCCTCGCCGCGAACGAGGCCGCCGCCTACCTCAACCGGGTCGAGGCTGCTGCGGCCGCCGCCGTGCAGCGGGGCGACGACGACGCCGCCCGGGCGGCGATCCGGGAGTCGATGACGGCGCGACGGCGTCTCGAGACGCTGACCCGGCAACTGCACGAAGCGGAGCAGCAGGCCCGCCGGCTCCACGACGACGTGCAGCGGCTCGAACAGCGTGTGCAGCAGAACGCGATGGAGTACGACGCCCTGCTCGCCCGGCGCGCGGCCGCCCAGGCCGCCATCGGCGTGCACGACGCTCTGGCGTCGTCGTCGAGGGAGGCCGCGGCGATCGACGCCGCGCGCCGGAACGCCGAGCTCGAGGTGCGCCGCTTCGAGGCGCAGGCCCAGGCCCGTGAGGAGCTGTCGTGGACAGATCCTTCGTCGCCGCGCCTGCAGCAGGCGTTCGAGGAGCTCGAAGCGGACGCCGCGGCCCAGCAGGAACTCGAGGACCTCAAGCGGAGGAACGCGCGAGGCTATCCTCCAGCGCAACAGTGAGCGCCTGCAGGACGGCGTCGTCGACGTCGTCCACGGCGCGGAGGCGCACGCGCCACGCGAACGGATCATTCGCCCGCACCGGTTCGAGGCCGGGCAGCTCCGGTACCGCCAGACGGAAGTACAGGTCCACCGCCGTCCTGGTGCCCGGGGTGATCTGCGCGAACTTGCGCCGGGTGGTCTGCAGCGCCGCATAGGTCTTGCGCATCTGGATCACGACCCCCGGTGTCTCCGCAGCCCAGAGGATGAGGCGGTCCGCGATGGGCTTCAGGAGCGGCCGGTCCTGGTACTGCGCGTCGTACAGCTCGTCGGCGGAGCGGAGGAAGAAGTCGGGCAGTCCGAAGACCTCCCAGTCGACGCTCATGAGGTTGTACCCCGTGACGCCCTGGCCCTTCAGCCATCGGGACAGGTCCTCGCGGCTGGTCACCCCTGCCTGCCGTGCTTCAGCCGCCCATTCCGCCGGCGTCCGGCCGGTGGTGCGCAGGAGTCGGGCCGCGTTCGTGTCCACCATCGACTGCCAGCTCTGCATCTCGCCCATCCCCACACTGTAGTGGCGCCGCTGCACGCCCGGAGCGGTGCCGGTGCGTTGCTACACTCTGCCAATGACTGAGCTGAGCGGTTCCCACGTCCTCGTCGTCGGCGCCACCGGGGTGCTCGGTGCGGAGCTGTCCCGGCAGCTGGCGGCGCACGGCGCACAGCTCACCCTGACCGGCCGGTCGGAGGAGAAGCTGGCGCAGCTCGCGGACGAACTCGGCGACGCCGTCGTCGGGCAGGTCGCCGCGGATCTCGGCCGGCCGACGGGCCCTGGGGACATCGCCGCTGCCGTGTACGGCCGCGAACTCCACGGCATGGTGTTCGCCGCGGGCGTCGTCGCCTTCGGCCCCGCCGTCGAGGTGGATGACGACACCCTCGACGAGCTCCTGCTCGTGAACCTCCTCGGCTACATGCGGCTCGTGCGCGACATCGCGCCGAGGCTCGCCCGGGATTCGTTCATCGCGCAGATCAGCGCCGTCGTCGCGGAGAGCCCGACGGCGGGTATGGCCGCGTACTCGGTGACGAAGGCCGGCCTCAGCGCCTACGGCAAAGCCCTCACGCTCGAGCTCCGGAGGCAGGGTGTCCGGATCCTGGACGTGCGGCCGCCGCACACGGAGACCGGGCTGGCCGCCCGGCCCATCGCGGGCTCGGCCCCGAAGCTGCCGCAGGGCAAGGACCCCGTGGCCGTCGCGGGCCGCATCGTCACCGCCATCCGCGAGGGTGAGCGGGACCTGCCGTCGTCGGCGTTCTGACCGTCGTGCGCCGAGGGCCGGTGGCGGGACGCGGCGGCGGGCCTGCCGACGACCCGCGGCTGCCGGTCACGACGACACGTCTGCCCGTCGGCCGGTCCGGAGGTGGGTCGCTGCGGCCGGCCCGGCGGTGACGACGGTGCCGGCTGCGCAGGCGACAGCGGCCGCGGAGAAGGCGAGTGCGGGACCGGCGGCCTCGATCAGGGAACCCACGAGGGGGGCCCCGGCCGCCTGTCCGAGGACGAGCGCGGTGAAGAGCAGGGACGTTCCGCCCGCGCTGTTCTCGGCGACGGACGACGCCCACAGGATCAGGACGGAGGTCGCCGCCGTGTAGGCGAGACCGAAGACAGCCGCCGCCAGGTACGCGAGGACGGGATTGCCGGCCGCTGTCCCGAGAAGCGCTGTCGCCCCCGCCGTGCCGAGGGCCGTCACCGACCAGGTGGTCGGGATGCGGTGGTCCGCGAGCCAGCGGGCGGCCAGGATCGCGCAGGCGCCGCCGGCCCCCAGCGCCATCCACGCGCCGGCCGACATGGACGCGGTCATGCCGCTCTCCTCGAGGGTCGCCCGTCCGTACACCCACACGGCGGCGCAGCCGAGGCCGAAGACGAAGGCGCCGGCGAGCGGCCTGCCGAGCCCCCGGACGCTCGATCGCGCGACCAGTGACGGCGCATCGCGTCTCCGCGGGCCGTTCCCGGCCGGTACTGCCAGGATCCTGTCCAGGCGCAGGACGGACAGCACCGAGGCCAGGGCGATGCCCGCGATCAGGAGCCAGGCGATCCGCCAGGCGTCGCCGAGCACGAGGGACAGGATGCCCGCGGCGACGACGCCGAACCCCGTCCCCGAATTGACGACCGACTGGAGCCTCCCCTCCCGGGCAGGGGCGGTGTTCCGCTGCACGAGCTCCACCAGGGCCGGCGACGCGAACCCCGCACCCGTTCCGGCGAGGAGCACGGCACCGGTGAACATCGCCGTGTCCTGGGCGCAGGCCACTCCGATACTGCCGAGCGCCGCCGAGAGACCGGCGAGGAGGGTCACGGCGCGGGGATGGCCGGGTGCGTACCGGAAGCCGAGGGCCGCCGAGACGCAGTACAGCACCGAGGCGCCCGACGACGTCAGCCCGGCCACAGTGGGGGACAGGGAGAACGACGCGGAGAAGGCGGGCAGGAACAGGCCGTACCCCAGGCGCGCCAGGCCGTAGGTGGCGGCGATGAGGGCGACGGCCGACACGGCGAACCCGGTGGAGGGTGCCGGACGGCGGGACCATAACGATCGTTTCATTGAAACGGACGTTATATCCTTGTGGCGTGACGACGCAACCATCCGCACGGGAGAGACTCCTCGATGCAGCAGAAGAACTGGTCTCGATGCAGGGTGTCACCGTCACCCCCGTCGATGCCATCCTCGAGCGCGCCCGGGTGTCGCCGGCGACCCTGTACGCGCATTTCGGGAACAAGGAGGGTCTCATCACCCAGGCCCTCCAGCGCCGGCTCTCGGCATGGGACCGCACGTGGCAGCAGTGCATCGATGCTGCGGACACACCCGAGGAGAAGGTGCTCGCAGTCTTCGACGCGCTGGCCCAGCACCGGCGCAGCCTCCACCCGTCGCGCTGGTGCGTCTTCCTCGGCGTCACCGCCGAGGCGCCGTCCCGCGGGCCCGAGCTGGAGGACATCCTGGCGGGTGACACACGGCTGCTGGCCGACAGGCTCGGGGAGCTTGCTGCCGGCCTGGTCGGAGCCGGCCGATCCGAGAACCTGGCACAGCACCTCGTCCTGGTCTACACAGGGGTCCTGGGAATGATCCTCCGCGGCGCCGACGCCGATACCGCGATCGCCGACGGCCGCCGCATCGCCGCCATCACCGTCTCCGCGTTCGGGACGGCCGACGCCTAGCTGTCCGGGGCCTGCGGCCCCGCCGGTGGGTGGCGGGATGCGGACGGTCAGGCGAAGTCCTGCACCTTCCTCCAGCCCGGGTCGAGCGAGTGCCTCGCGGTGACGGACCGGCGCTCACGTGCGGCGGCGTCGAGGGCGTCCCGGCCGTTCTGGTCCTCGGCGTCCGAGTAGAAGTGGAAGGTCCGGGCGCCCTTCGAGGTCTCTGTCGCCACGAGCATGCCCCGCATCCCGAGGGCCCGCACCAGGCTGTCCTCGAGCCCGCCCAGGTCGTCGGACGCCGCGGCTCGGGGGAGTCCCTGCTCGTCGGCGTCGAACGGGATGCGCAGCGCCGTGTGGAGGTCGAAGCGCGGGTGGTCGATCCACCGCAGCGGCCGCAGGACCCGCACGAGGATGGGGTCGCCGGATCCCAGTGTCCCCTGCATGAGCAGCCAGTGCGGTTCCGGCGATGCCTGCGCCAGCTCCGCCACGCGTGCGGGCAGCTCGGCGGCGGGGATGCTGTCCTGGACGTCGTGGACGAGGCAGTCCACACGGCGTACCCAGCGCTCGACGTCGTCCTCGCCGAGCAGCCACTCGAGCAGCAGGACGCAGAGGCCGTGCTCGTCGTCCCACTGCCCCGTGAAACCGGGGTTGTGCACGGACAGGATAAAGCCGTCACCCGCGCGGGCCACCGCCGCGTGCACGCGCGTGAGACTCAGGTCGAAGGTCCTGCCGCGGTAGGTGATGATCGACTCCAGCATGTCCGGCTTGGCGCTGCGGGCGGGCACGAAGGACCAGCGGCTGCTCGGCGGCGGGGCGGCGCGGTACCACCGCTCGGACTCCACGAAGGCCCCGACCG
>NZ_CP024915.1:2899924-2907819 GCF_002953615.1 Arthrobacter agilis
CGCCGGAGTCGCTGAGGATCCAGGCGACCTGCGCGGGGGAGGAGGTCTCGTAGACCGGGACGGAGACGGCGCCGGCGAACCAGATGGCGAAGTCCGCCAGCGACCACTCGTACCGGGTGCGGGCCATGATGGCCACACGGTCACCGGGCTGCACGCCCGAGGCGATGAGGCCCTTCGCGACGTCCTCCACCTGGCGGCGGAACTCCGTGGCCCGGATGTCCGTCCACTCGCCCGAGGCCCCCTTGACGGCGAACAGCGCCGGGTTCGACGGCTTGGCCGCCTGCCGGATCACGAGGTCCGCCGTGTTGCTCTGGCGGGGGACGTCCACGAGGACGGGAACGCTGATGTCACGCACGATAGCTCCTTCGATATCACCTTGACCGCGGGGTCGCTTCAGCCTATAGGTTCACCTCCCCAGATTACGGTCCAGTAATGTACGAATCGATAACGGTGGCGTGTCCGCGCGCCCCCACGACTCCGGAGGGACCGCATGCCGATTCTGCCCGAGACGTCCGGCCCCCGCGGCCGGCGCCCGCGCACCGAGTCCGGTCCCGGCTGGCGAGGCAACGGTCCGCTGACCGCGAGGGCCGCCCGGAGCACCTTCCCCAATCCGGCGCGTCGCGGACTCGCGGTCGGCGTCGACATCGGCGGCACGAAGGTGGCCGCGGGCGTGGTGGACGTCCACGGGCGGATCCTCGCCGAGGCGCGTCGCGCGACGCCGGGCCAGGACCCGCGCGCGGTGGAGTCGGTCATCACCGACCTCGTCCGTGAACTGTCACACGAGTACCGGATCCGCTCGATCGGCATCGGTGCCGCCGGCTGGATGGACCTCTCCAACAGCACCGTCCTGTTCAGTCCCCACCTCGCCTGGCGCAACGAGCCGCTGCGCCGGAACCTCGAGAAGCTGCTCCGGCGCCGGGTGACGGTCGTCAACGACGCCGACGCCGCAGCCTGGGCCGAGTGGCGTTTCGGTGCGGGCCGGGGTGAGTCGCGTCTGGTCTGCGTCACCCTGGGCACCGGTATCGGAGGGGCGATGATCCTGGGCGGCCGCGTCGAGCGCGGCCGGTACGGCGTCGCCGGTGAGTTCGGGCACCAGATCATCGTGCCGCAGGGTCACCGCTGCGAGTGCGGCAACCGTGGGTGCTGGGAGCAGTACGCGTCCGGCAACGCGCTGGGCCGCGAGGCCCGGGAACTCGCGGCCGCGAACTCCCCCGTGGCGCAGGCAATCATCGCCGCCGCTACCGGTGACGATGCGGCGATCACGGGCGCGCTCGTGACCCGCCTCGCGATGGAGGGTGACCCGGCGTCGCGTGAACTGGTCGACGACGTCGGGCAGTGGCTGGGCCTGGGGCTGGCGAACCTCGCGGCAGCCCTGGATCCGGGGACCTTCGTGATCGGCGGTGGTCTGAGCGCGGCGGGTGAACTCCTGCTGGACCCGGCGAGGCGCGCCTTCGGACGCAATCTGACCGGTCGCGGCTTCCGGCCCGCGGCCCGGATCGAGCGGGCGGCGCTCGGTCCGGAGGCCGGCCTCATCGGCGCCGCGGACCTCTCACGGCTGCTCTCGCGCAGCGGAACCTGAACCGCGACGGCGCTACACCTCGGCGCCGTCGTCCCCCAGATCCCGGTGGGTGGGCAGCCTGCTGATGAGGTATCCCGCCCCGGCGAGGAACAGGGCCAGGACGCCGAGCGTGGCGGCGAGCGGTGCGTCCCGCCAGAACATGGCGAACAGGAGGAGCATGACGGGCCCGCCCGCCGCCCCGATCCAGGCCAGGACGGTCAGTGGATCGCCCGTGCCGAGCGGCGGCGGCTCCTCCGGGGTGAAGCCCTCGTCGTCCTCCGAGTCCGCCGGCGCGTCGTAGTCGCGCGGTCCCTCGGAGCGGAGCGGCTGGTTGCGGAAGATCGCGTCGGCGCGCTCCCTCGCCGTCGGAGCGGTCCCGGACTCGCCCAGGTCGGTCAGGCCGTCCGCCCCGTGGCCGTTCCGCTCCGCATCCGGCGTTCCGGCGGGCGACGCGCCGGAGCGGTGCTCCCCGCCGGGGCCGGCGTCCGTGGCTGTCCCTTCGAGCCGCGCCACGAGGTCCTGCCAGACGGCGTCATCGGTGGATTCGTTCGGTTCCTGACCTCGGGGGCCCATATCTCGGTACCTGCTGTCGCGTGCTGCGGCCCGGCGTCGGATGTGATCCGCCCGGCGTTCTGGGATTCAGAGGGCGTGCTGGTTCAATCGTGGACATCGCGCGGCGCTACGTCAACCGCCTGCCGGCGTTCCGGAGTCCTTGCGGGCACCGGGTGCACCGCACGGCAGGACGGCGGCGAACCCCTCCGGGCCGGACAGGACAGGACGCGGCGGGGAGGCCCGCACGTCGTCCAGGGGCCGCACGCCCTTAGAGTAGGCTTCCACAGGAGAAAAGCGGGCGGCACGCACAGTGCCGGACCGTCCATGCAGGGAGGACGAGCAGCGTGTTCTATTGGGTGATGAAGCGGATCATCGTCGGTCCGATCCTCAACCTCCTCTTCCGCCCCTGGGTCAAGGGCCTCGACAACATCCCCTCGTCGGGCCCGGCGGTGATCGTCAGCAACCACCTGTCCTTCTCCGACTCGATCTTCCTGCCGATCGTCGTCCCGCGCCCGGTCGTGTTCCTCGCCAAGTCGGAGTACTTCACCGGGAAGGGCCTGAAGGGCAGGCTGACCGCCCTCTTCTTCCGGCTGTCGAACCAGCTGCCGATGGACCGTTCGGGCGGTGCGGCGTCGTCGTCCTCCCTGACGGCCGGCATGGACATCCTGAACGACGGCGGCATCCTCGGGATCTACCCCGAGGGCACCCGCAGCCCTGACGGGCGCCTGTACCGGGGGAAGACGGGAGTCGCGAAGCTGGTCCTGGCGACCGGCGTACCGGTGATCCCGGTGGCGATGATCGGGACGGACAAGGTGCAGCCCATCGGCCGCCGCATCCCCAACATCCGGCGCGTGGGCATCATCATCGGCGAGCCGCTCGACTTCACGCGCTACGAGGGACTCGAGGACGACCGCTTCGTCCAGCGCTCGGTCACCGACGAGATCATGTACGAGCTGATGCGGCTGTCCGGGCAGGAGTACGTCGACGCCTACGCGAGCACGGTCAAGGAGCGCCTGGCAGCGGAGAAGGCCGCCGGCCGCAAGACGCCCAAGCCGGGAGCGGACAGCCGTCGTGCCGCCGTGCGGATCTCCCAGGACGCGAGCGGACCGGCGCCGGGAACCGTCACCGAGGTCGGCCGCGCACCGTCCGCCGACGCGGCCGCCCGGGCCGACGACGGAAAGGACGCCGGCCCCGAGGCCGGCTAGGGCGACTCCGTCCCGTCCCGCCCGGACTGTGTGACATCCCGCGAAGCCGCCGTGACAGGCCGAATCGGGTGCTGGACGTCCAGCCCGTAGAATTTCCCTGTGACTGATTCACTAGCTCCCGTCCTTCCCCGCACCGCGGCACCTGCCCTGTCCACCACCGCCGGCCTCGATGCCTGGCGTTCGTTGACCGCGGCCCAGCAGCCCTCGTGGCAGGACCCCGGAGTCTATTCGGCGTCGGTCAAGGAACTCTCGAGCCTTCCGCCGCTCGTCTTCGCCGGAGAGGTGGACGTGCTGCGTGAGCGGCTGGCGGCCGCGGCGCAGGGGAAGGCATTCCTCCTGCAGGGCGGAGACTGTGCGGAGACCTTCGACGGCGCGACGGCGGACAAGATCAGCGCCCGCGTCCGCACGATCCTCCAGATGGCCGTCGTCCTCACCTACGGCGCGTCCCTGCCGGTCATCAAGATGGGCCGGATGGCAGGCCAGTTCGCCAAGCCCCGCTCGTCCAACGACGAGACGCGCGACGGCGTCACCCTTCCCGCCTACCGGGGCGACATGGTCAACGGGTACGACTTCACGCCCGAGACCCGCGGGCACGACGCCTCGCGGATGGTGAAGGCCTACCACACCTCGGCCTCCACACTGAACCTCATCCGTGCGTTCACGCAGGGCGGCTTCGCCGATCTGCGTCTGGTCCACCACTGGAACAAGGGCTTCACCGCGAACCCTGCCCACTCCCGCTACGAGTCGCTCGCACGGGAGATCGACCGGGCCGTGCGTTTCATGGACGCGTGCGGTGCGGACTTCGAGGCACTGAAGCGGGTCGAGTTCTTCGCCAGCCACGAAGCACTGCTGCTCGACTACGAGCGGGCCCTGACACGGATCGACTCGCGGACGTCGCTGCCGTACGACACGTCGGCGCACTTCCTGTGGATCGGGGAGCGGACACGGGAGATCGACGGCGCCCACGTGGACTTCCTGTCCCGCGTGCGGAACCCGATCGGCGTCAAGCTCGGGCCCTCGACATCGGGCGACGACGCCCTCGCGCTCATCGACAAGCTCGACCCGAACCGCGAACCGGGCAGGCTCACCTTCATCACCCGCATGGGTGCGCAGAACATCCGCGAGAAGCTCCCCGCGCTCGTGGAGCGCGTGACGGCCTCGGGAGCGCAGGTCCTCTGGGTCACGGACCCGATGCACGGCAACACCGTCACGTCGCCCAACGGGTACAAGACGCGCAACTTCGACGACGTCATCGACGAGGTGCGTGGCTTCTTCGAGGTCCACAACGCCCTGGGGACCTTCCCCGGCGGCCTCCACGTGGAGATGACGGGCGACGACGTCGCCGAGTGCCTCGGCGGGGCGGACCCGATCGATCAGGATGCGTTCATCGAGCGCTACGAGTCGGTCTGCGACCCGCGCCTCAACCACATGCAGTCGCTCGAGATGGCGTTCCTCGTCGCGGGGGCGCTCTCCAAGAGCTGACCGCGCGTCGACGGGGAACCAGGAGGCGGCCACGTCCGGTGGCCGCCTCCTTCGTGTTCCGACGACGAGCCGAAGGGTCCCGCCCTACGTGACGGTGATGCGGATCGTGGTCCCCTCGGGCTGCTCGCCCGTCGGGCTCTGCCCGGCGACGAGGCCGAGGACTGCGGCGCCGAAGGTGTAGTCCACCTGCACGGTGAACCCGGCGTCCTCCAAGGCTGCGACGGCGCGTTCCTCCGTCAGCGAGAAGACACTGGGGACCCGCACCATGCGCGGGCCCCGGGACAGCGTCAGGGCGACGGCCGTACCCCGCTGCACCTCTGTGCCGGCCGGGCTCTGTGCCAGCACCGCCCCGGCGGGCACGGTGCGGCTGTACTCCGGCGTGTCGCTCACGGTCGCCTCGAGTCCGGCCTGCTCCAGCGCGGCGATCGCCTCCTGCTCGGTGAGGCCCGTGACGTCCGGGACCGCGATGGGCGCGGGACCCAGGGAGACGACCAGGTCGACCGGAGCGTTCCGGCGGCGCTCGGCTCCCTCCTCCGGGCTCTGGCGGAGCACCAGTCCTGCCGGCACGGTGTCGTCGTACTCCTCGTCGAGTGCTCCGACCGCCAGGCCTGCCGCCCCGATCCCGGCGGCGGCGTCGACACCGGTCCTGCCGACGAGGTCGGGCACGCGGAACAGTTCGGGGCCTTTCGACACGATGAGTTCCACCCTCTCGAAGCGCCGCACCGGGGACGACGCCGTGGGGTCGGTGGCGATGACCAGGCCCGCCAGCACGGACTCGGAGAAGACCTCGTCGGTGGTCAGGGAGGCGAAGCCCTCCTCCTTCAGCGCGGCGCGTGCCTCCGCGAGCGGGACGTCGGCGACATCGGGAAGCGAGACCAGGCCCGCCGGTCCCGAGCCGAACAACCAGCCGGCCCCGGCGACGAGTCCGGCGAGCAGGACCAGCAGCACCACGAACACCCGCACGGAGCGTCGCGCGGTTCGCCCGAGCAGGGCTTTCTGCGGCCGTTGCGCCTGCCGCGCCTGCTGCCGTCGGGTGAGGGCACGAGCCGTGCTCCCGGCAGGCCGGCCGTCGGGGCCCCCGGTACCGCGCACGGCGGCGCGGGCATCGTGCTCCGACCCGGCCGGGCCGGAGAGGCCGTGGCCCGGCAGGGTGGCCTCGGCGTCGACTCCCGGTCGTATCACCTGTGTCATGTCCGTCGCCGGCCGGACCAGCGGTGCACCGCCGGGCGCCCCTGCCGCGGACGCCGTACCGGGAGACGGCGGGGACGACGGCGGGCGTCCCGGCATCGCCCCGAGCACGCGGGTGGCGTTGCGGTCCGGCTCGATGACGCTCGTGCGGTTGTCCTCGCGTCCCCGGGCGGGCAGTACTCCGGTCCACCCGGCGGTGTCGTCCCGCTCGTCCGCGCCCGCAAGCGCGGACCACGACAGGGCCTCGGTCCGTGCGTCTCCGGACGGGAGCCGGGGGATGACGGCAGCCGTCAGCTGGTCCTGTCCCGGATCCGGTGCGGGCGCGTCCGGGGACGCGAAGTCCAGTTCCCCGTCGCTGAGGGTCGCCCGGATGTGCCGGAGTTCGCCGAGGAGGGCGGAACCGTCCACGGGCCGGTCCTCCGGGTCGCGCGACGTGCACCACTGGACGAGCTCGTCGATGTCCGCGGCCAGTCCGGGAAGGAGGAGTGACGGTGCGGGCACGTCGGACTGGGCGTGCTGGATCGCCACCTGGATGGGCGTCTCGCCCGTGAAGGGCTGCCGGCCCGTCAGGAGTTCGAAGAGCATGATGCCCGTCGAGTAGATGTCGCTCTGCGCTTCCGCAGGTCTGCCGAGGACAAGCTCGGGGGACAGGTACGCGGCCGTGCCGACGAGGGTCGCGGTGCCGGTGGTGGCCGAGACCGCACGGGCGAGGCCGAAATCGGCGATCTTCACCTGTCCCGCGTCGGAGAGGAGTACGTTCTCCGGCTTCACGTCGCGATGGATCAGGCCGGCCTCATGAGCCGCCGCCAGTCCTTCGACGACGGCGTCCAGCAGCTGCAGCGCCTCCCGCGGGGGCAGTCGCCCGCGGTCCCGCAGGACGTCCCGCAGGGTCCTTCCGGGAACGAACTCCATGACGAGGTATGCGACGGGTTGCCCGCCCGCGTCGTCGACGCCCTGGTCGAGGACGCCCACCACGTGGGGGTGCGACAGGCGGGCGGCCGATTTCGCTTCCTGCTCGAACCGGTCGATGAAGCCGGGTTCCTCGGCGAGGTGCGGGTACAGCACCTTGAGCGCCACGCGGCGGTCGAGCCGGCGGTCGGTGGCCAGGTAGACGGTGGACATGCCGCCACGGGCCAGCCGCGAATGGACGATGTAGCGTCCGTCGACAGTCGTGCCCTCGAGCGGGTCCTTCCGATGCTGGTGCACCCTCCGATCCTAGACGGGTGCAGCCGGAGGGGACGGGACCACCACGCGATCCCGCCCCCTCCCGCCGGCCTGCCGGAAGGCCTACCGGAAGTTCTTCTGGTGTGCCTTGATGGCGGCGACGTAGTGCTTCGTGTCCTCGAACATACCCCTGGTCTGCACCGAGTACTGGCCCTGGTAGTAGGACGCGATGGCGATGTCCAGTGACGGGCTGGTGCGTACGAGGGACCGGATGATCGCGATGCCTGCCGTCGCGTTGTCGTACGGATCCATGAGGTTGAGCTTGCGGCCCACGAGCTCGCTCGCCCACTGCCCGGAGGAGGGGATGACCTGCATGGTGCCGATGGCGTTGGCAGGGGAGACCGAGCGCTGGTTGAAGCTGGATTCCTGGAAGGCGAAGGCCAGGGCGAGGCTCGGGTCCACGCCCATGGAGCGGGCGGTGTCCGCGACGATCTGCTTCATCTCGGCCGGTGACGGCGCCGGCAGGGAGTTGAGCAGCGCCTTGTTGGCGTTCGCGTCGGCGACGACCCTGTCGGGGTACTGGTAGCCGAGGAAGGTCGACGGCACGAGTCCCCCGGGAGCGGGCGCGGGAGCAGGAGCGGGTGCGGCACCCTTGACCGGGATCGTGAGCTTCTGCCCGGGGTAGATGATCGTGGAGGTCGTCATCCTGTTGGCGGTGAGGAGGTTGTTCAACGCCACGCCGTGGC
>NZ_CP024915.1:2908066-2915786 GCF_002953615.1 Arthrobacter agilis
CCGGACTGGCCCACCGCGTGGTGGTCATCCCCGCCGCGCAGAAGACGGACCACGGCGGCACGGCGTCCCGCCAGTACTCCGGCAGCCTCTTCGAGCAGGCACTGCTCCTGGTGCTCGACGCCACGTTCCACACCCTCTGGAAGGCCGACGGCACCCCCGCCGAAGACCTCTGGCCCCGGCACGCCAACCTCGAATAGCGCGCCACCCCTGATCACCCCAGCCAGCAAAGGAAACATCATGAAACTGCAACTCGCCATGGACGTACTGACCGTCGAGGACGCCCTCGAGCTCTCCGGGAAGGTCGCCGAGTACGTCGACATCATCGAACTGGGCACCCCTCTGGTCAAGAACGCGGGACTCTCCGCCGTCACGGCCATCAAGGAAGCCCACCCGGACAAGATCGTCTTCGCGGATCTCAAGACCATGGACGCCGGCGAGCTCGAGGCCGACATCGCCTTCACGGCCGGCGCCGACCTCGTGACCGTGCTCGGCGTTGCCGATGACTCCACCATCGCCGGAGCCATCAAGGCCGGCAAGGCCCACGGCAAGGGCGTGGTCGTGGACCTCATCGGCGTCGACGACAAGGCAGCCCGCGCCAGGGAGGTCACCGACCTCGGTGCGGAGTTCGTCGAGTTCCACGCCGGACTCGACGAGCAGGCTCAGGACGGCTACGACCTCGACACCCTGCTGACCGCAGGCAAGGAAGCCGGCGTCGCCTTCTCCGTCGCCGGAGGCGTGAAGCTCGCCACCCTCAAGGACGTCCAGGCCTCGGGTGCCGATGTCGCCGTCGTCGGCGGCGGTATCTACAGCGCCGATGATCCCGCACATGCCGCGAAGGAACTGCGCGCAGCGATCAGCTGATCGACCCGTAGCAGGGAGGAAAGGCCGGTCCCTCGGGGCCGGCCGTGCCGTTTCCCCGGGCGCTGTGCGAAAGCACACCGGGGTTCCGCTGATCGGTGGAGAACAGCCAGTACCGCGTGGTGCCCCCGCTGGGACGATTGGATGGACAGCCGATTCCGCCACAGAATGGACCGCCATGGGCAACGACGCCGTACCCAACCCTGACCCGTCGACGTACGAGGGGAGGGACGCCGCCTTTCTGCAGGACTTCGCCACCCTCAGTACCTTCGGAGCCACGCCCAGGGGAGGAGTGGAACGCCAGGCGGGCTCGCCGGCCGATGGCGAGCAGCGTGCCTGGCTCACGGACCTGCTGACGGCGCAGGGCTTCACCGTCCATTTCGACCGGGCCGGCAACCAGTTCGGGCTCCTCGAGCTCGTTCCCGGCGCACCCTTCGTGCTCGTCGGCTCACACCTCGACTCGCAGCCGACCGCCGGCAGGTACGACGGCGCCTTCGGCGTCCTGGCCGCAGCCCACGCGGCGTTCACGCTCGCGGAGGAGTGGCGCGCGGCCGGTGCTGTTCCGCGCTACAACCTCGCGGTGGTGAACTGGTTCAACGAGGAGGGCTCGCGGTTCAAGCCGTCCATGATGGGCAGTTCCGTGTTCACGGGGAAGCTCGCCCTCGAGGATGCGCTCGCCACGACGGACCCGGCAGGGATCGCCGTGCGCGAGGCACTGGCCGCGACGGCGAGCTCCGGCACGTTCGGGGGACCCGACCCGGCCTACTACGCCGAGATCCACATCGAGCAGGGCCGCGGGATGGAACGGGACGGCGTCGCGATCGGCGCCGTCGCATCGAACTGGGCGGCGAACAAGTACGAGTTCGTCATCCACGGCGAGCAGTCCCACACCGGATCGACGGTCATGGCGGACCGCCAGGATGCATTGCTGGGGGCTTCGCTGCTGGTCGTGGCCGCGCGGGACGTCGCCGATGCGTTCCCGGCGGGCGCCGTCCACACCTCGGTGGGCGAGCTGCACGTCTACCCGAACTCCCCGGTGGTCGTCGCGTCCCGCGTGAGCCTGCTGCTGGATCTCCGCTCCGCCGACGAGGAACTGCTCGCCGCCGCCGACCGGCAACTGCACGAGCAGCTCCGGGTGATCGAGGAGCGGGCCCGGGTGCGCATCGAGAAGACCGGGTCGCACTGCTGGCCGGTCACGCCCTACCAGCCGGCGGGCGTCGAGCTGGCGGAGAAGATCGCCGCGAACCGCGGCCTGAAGCACGCCCGCGTCCAGACGATCGCCGGACACGATTCCACCAACATGAAGGACGTGGTCCCGACCGTCATGCTGTTCGTCCCCTCCGTCGAGGGCATCTCGCACAACGAGCACGAGTACACCACCGACGAGGACATCGTGAACGGCCTGCACGTGCTCACCGACACCGTCCGCGCGCTGTGCCTCGGGGAGCTCGACGAACCGACGAAGTGACTCCCAGACAGAAGGAGCCCCGCCACTGGCGGGGCTCCTTCTGTGTAGTACGGCTCAGGCCGTCTCGGCGACTCCGCACCAGCCGGCGATGAACAGGGCGATCGTCTTGGTGACGTTCCGGACCGACTCGACGGACACGCGTTCGTCGAAGCCGTGGATGGCCTCCGACGTCGGCCCGTAGGCCAGCGCCGGGATGCCGGCATAGAGCGAGAACACGCGGCCGTCGAGGTAGCCCGGCGTGGTGAAGCTCTGCAACGCGGCCCCGGTGACGTGCTGGTGGGCCGCCGCCAACGCCTGCTCGGCCGCCGACCCCTCCTCGAGGACATGGCCCTCGGAGAAGAAGCCCGTACGCACGGCCGAGATCTCCGCGTCGCTGTCGATACCTGCCAGGCAGTCCTCGATCTCACGCCAGGCATCCGCCGCCGAGATACCGGGGTAGAGGGAGGCACGGACGTCGAACTCGCACCAGGAGGGGACGCTCGAGGGCCAGTCACCACCGGCGATTCTGCCGATGTTGAAGTTGATCGGATGGTCGAGGTCCTCGAAGTACCGGTGCTCGCCCTTCTCGGCATTCCAGCGGTCCTGCACCGTGCGCAGCTCCTGCATGATCGGATATGCGGCGTCGATCGCATTGAACCCCGACGCCATCTCGCGGACGTGCGTCGGCTGCCCGGACACCCGGACGCGGAACCAGATGACGCCCACGTTCGCGCGGACGAGCATGTCCTCCTCCGGCTCGGGAATGACGACGGCGTCGGCCGTGTAGCCGCGCTGCAGCGCCGCGAGCGACCCGTTACCCGTGCATTCCTCCTCGACGACGGACTGCACGTGGATGCGTCCCTGGGGTGACAGACCGGCGGCGCGCACGGCGTCGAACGCGAACAGGTTCGCGGCGAGCCCGGCCTTCATGTCGCCGACCCCGCGCCCGTACATCCAGCCGTCGAGGATCGGGGCATCCCAGGGGCTGCGGGACCAGGTCTCCACCGGGCCGGTGGGGACGACGTCGATGTGCCCGTTGAGGATCAGGGACCGCCCGGCTGCCGGCGCCGACGGCGTGTACGTCCCCACCACGTTGGTCAGGTCCTCGAAGTCGACCGTCGTCGGGCCGTACCCGACGTGCCCGGACAGGGACTCCTCCTCCAGCTGCCACCGGTCCAGCTCGAACCCGCGCTCCTGGAGTGCGCTGACCATCAGGTCCTGGGCGCTGGCCTCCTGCGCCCGCAGCGAAGGGTGGCGGACGAGCTCGGCCGTGAACGCGAGCTGGCGGTCGAAGGCGGCATCGACGGCGTCGAGGATCCGGGTACGCTGTCCGTCGTCGAGCCCGGACCCGGGCATGACATCACTGGACAATGGCCTTGTCCTTCACGCGGAGGCGCTCGCCGAAGAAGCCGCCGGCTGCGGTGATGAGCGAGACGGCCATGAGCAGCAGGGCCGCGGTCCAGGATCCGCCGCCGGTGGCGCCCTGCAGGGCGACGGCGATGAAGGGGAGGAATCCGCTCAGAGCGCCGGCGAGGTTGTAGCCCAGGGCGACGCCGCTGTAGCGGAGGTGGGGCGGGAACAGCTCGGTGAGCAGGGCGCCGGTCACCGCGTAGGCGATGGACAGGAACGCGATGCCGAGCGTCACGGCGAGGATGATGGCCGCGGGGTTCCTCGTGTCGATGAGCCAGAACAGCGGGAACGCCGCTGCGGCGGTGACGAGGCCACCGAGAAGGGTCATGCGTCCGGGCCCGACGCGCTCGCTGAGGCGTCCCATGACGAGCACGACGCCGATCTGGAAGACGGCGGCGACCAGGGTCGCATTGACCATGAGCCCACGCTCGAGGCCGAGCGTGACGGTGCCGTAGCTGATGACGAAGGTGGTCATGACGTAGAACCCGCCGACACCGAGGAACGCGGCGGCGACAGCGACGAGCAGGCGGCCCCACGCGTTGCGGAAGACCTCCAGGGCGGGGATCTTGGCACGCTCCTCGAGCTTGACGAGTTCCCGGAAGATCGGGGACTCCTCGACCTTGAGCCGGATGTAGAGGGCGATCAGCAGCAGCGGGAAGGCGGCCAGGAACGGCAGGCGCCAGCCCCAGGAGTCGAAGGCCTCCGAGGGCAGCAGCAGGACGAGGGCGAAGGCGCCGGAGGACATCAGGGTGCCGACGGGAGAGCCGACCTGCACGAGCGCCGCGTACCGGCCGCGCTTCTCGATGGGTGCGTGCTCGACGGCGATCGTCATGGCTCCGCCCCACTCGCCGCCCACGGCCAGGCCCTGCATCAGGCGCAGGATGGCGAGCATGATCGGGGCTGCCAGCCCGATGCTGCCGAAGTCCGGCAGGACGCCGATGAGCCCGGTGGCACAGCCGATCATCACGATGGTGATGAGCAGTGCGGGTCGGCGCCCCACGCGGTCGCCGATGAAGCCGAAGAGGACGGCACCGAGCGGGCGGGCCGCGAAGCCGACGCCGAAGGTCGCGAAGGCGGCGAGGGTCGCTGCGGTGGGGTCCAGCGTCGTGAAGAACAGGCGGTTGAACACGATCGCCGCGGCGGTGCCGAAGAGGAAGTAGTCGTACCATTCCAGGGCCGTGCCGACGAACGCGGCGCGCGCGATCTTGCCGGCGTCGGCCCCGCTCACTGTCGGGATCTCTGATGGGGGTGCGGGTGTTGCCTCGGAGGGTTGCATGGTCATACTTCCTGGTCGGAGGGGAGCGGGGCGGTGGCAGGGACGGGGACGACCGTCCGGGGGGTGAGGAATCCGTCGCCGAAGACGCACTCGCCGCCCACAAGGGTGGCGAGGACGGTGATGGCGCCGATCCGGTCCGGGTCGACGCGGGCGGGGTGGTCGGAGAGGACGACGAGGTCGGCGAGCTTGCCCGCCTCGAGGGTGCCCCGGCGGTCCTCCTCGCCGGCGGCCCACGCGGCGTCCACGGTGTACGCGCGCAGGGCGGTCTCGGCGTCGACGCGCTCCTCGGGAGCGATGACGGCGCCCGACGACGTGGTCCGCTGCACCATGGACTGCATGCCGAGCAGGGGAGCGCCGGTCGCGACCGGGCGGTCGGAGCTGCCCGGGACACGCACGCCCCGCTCGAGGAAGGATCGATGGCGGTAGACCCACGGCTCGCGGTCGCGTCCGACGGCGGCGGCCATGGTGTCGCCGACCTCGTACAGGAAGCGCGGTTGCGGGACGGGCGTGATGCCGAGCTCCACGAACCGGTCGAGCTGGTCGGGGCGGACCATGCCCGCGTGTTCGATCCGGTGGCGGACGCCGGGCCGGGGTTGCTGCTGCTGGGCTGCCGCGAAGGCGTCGAGGGCGACGTCGACGGCGGAGTCCCCGATGGCGTGCGCGGCGACGGTCCAGCCGGAGCAGTGTGCCGAGACGATCCGGCGGGTCAGTTCCTCGATCGAGAGCTGGAAGTCGCCGGTACCGTGGGCGTGGTCGCAGAACGGTTCGGTCACGGCAGCGGTGCGCCCGATCAGGGACCCGTCCACGAAGATCTTCATCGGGCCGATCCGGACGGTGTCGTCCCCGAATCCCGTGGCGATGCCGAGGTCCAGGCCGAAGGTGATGCCGTCGTCGTCGTGCGCCGTGACCGGATGGAGGGCGTCGCTGGCGACCATGAGCTGGACGCGCGTCCGCAGTCCGCCCTGCCGGCGCGCGAGCGCATAGGCGGCGAGTTCGACGGGGCTGCGTCCGATCAGTCCGCCGCCGATGCCCGCTTCCACCACATGCGTCAGGCCCTCGGACGCGTACACCTCGCTGGCCCCTGCGACGGCGTCCGCCAGCTCCGCGACGGGATACGGCAGCACGAGTGCGGTGACGAGCTGCTGGGCCCGTTCCTCCAGCAGGCCCGTCGGGCCGTCGGCGTCCGTCATCACCTTCCCGCCTTCCGGCGTCGCGGCCGTGCCGTCGAGGACGCCGGCCAGCTCGAGGGCGAGGGAGTTCACCGAGCACATGTGGCCGGAACGGTGCTTCAGCCAGACCGGGCGTCCCGGGGCTGCGGCGTCCAGCAGCGTGCGGTGCGGGTGGGCGCCGAGGACGGTGTCGTCGTACCCGGACCCGACGAGCCACTGACCCTCGTCGAGGATCGCTGCGGCATCCCGCACCGCTGCGGACACCTCGTCGAGGGTGCGGCAGCCGCTGAGGTCGAGCTCCTGCAGTGACTGCCCGAACCACGCCATGTGGTTGTGGGAATCTCCAAACCCGGGGACGACGACGGCCTGGTCCGCGTCGATCGTCCGCCGGGCCGGGAGGCCGGAGACGTCGTCGTCGAACCCGACGATGAGCCCGTTGAGGATGCCCATCGACTGCGCCGTCGGGCGGGTATCACTGAGTGTGAAGAGCTGGGCGTTGATGATCTTGACGTCGAGCATGGTGTTCCCTCGAGTGGGTGGAGCTGTTCGATTCCTACCAGTGTGGTCTCCGTCACCGGCGCCCACAATGGAGGGATGGCACGGACTCCAGCCCTAGGATGGGCAAATGCCCAAGAACAGTGACTCCTCGGCAACCGGGCGGTCGGTCCTGTCCGACGTGGTGACCAGCTGCCTCGCGGACATCGACGGCATCGCCGAACGGTTCCTGATCGACGTGCAGGACATCGAGGGCTACGCGGGCTCGCCCGTCCAGGACCAGGACCTGCGGGACACGGCCGTCGCCTCGATGGAGCTGCTGCTGAGGATGGTCGGCGGACTGCCGGTTCCGGAGCGCCTGGCGCTCATGTCGGACGCGCTCGGCCACCGCAGGGCGAGCCAGGGTGTACCCCTCGAGTCACTGCTGAGGGCCGTGCGGATGGACTTCCGCATCCTGTGGACCGAGATGCTCGGCAGGGTCCCGGCCGAGTCCCTGTCCGATTTCACGCACGATGCGGTGCGGGTGTGGGAAGCCGTCGAGTTCCATGTGACCCGTGTGCACGCCGGATACATGGACGAACTCGCGTCGATGGCCCACGAGAAGGAACAGCAGCGGGCCTTCCTGCTGTCGAGGCTGCTGTCCTCCGACGGTCGGGACCCGCAACTGCTCGGGCAGGCCGCACGGGCGCTGGGCGTGTCTCCGCAGGGATCGTTCGTCGTCGCGGTCGGGGCGGGAAGTGCGCGCAGGGAGTTCAGGGCCGGCGTCGCCCGGGCGCAGGCGGAGGACTACCTGCACGAGCGCGACGGAGCGCTCATCCTCGTCCTCGAGGACCGGCGTCCGCCATCGGGTCGGGCGACGGTCGCCGTGCCGGCCTGGCTGACCGGCCTCCGGTGCTTCGTCGCGCCCGTCGCCGGGTCCTTGGCGGAGGTCCCGACGATGGTCCGCGTGGCCCTCGAGGCCGTGGCGGTGCTGGACTTCACGGCGCCGGGCCACCAGTCGATCCGGCAGGCCTGGGGTCCGGTGGCTGCTGCCCGGCTCGGCGGTCGACGCACTGATCCGGGAAC
>NZ_CP024915.1:2915886-2923559 GCF_002953615.1 Arthrobacter agilis
GGCCCGCCACGAGGCAGTTCGGTGCTCCTGGCTGTGATTGGGTGGACGGGTGGATGACTACGTAGGTTCAGGCTTCTTCTGGTTCACCGTCGCCCTCATCAACGCCGGTCTCGCCGAGCAGAAGAATCGCTCCCGGTGGGCGTGGTTCCTCATCTCACTGCTGGTGGGACCGATCGCGACGGCGCTGATCGTCGTCTGGCCGGCACCGGTCGCTCCGTCCATGACCCGCCGCGGCGGGTGGAAGGATCCCGAGGAGCAGGAACCGGTCCCATGATCCTTCCGGCTGTTCGCGATGTTCGCCTCGTGTCCGTCCGGCGCGGAGGAACCCTCACCGAGATCGATCACCAGCTCCTGGCACTGTGGGCGGCTACCTGCGCTGAGCATGTCCTGGCCCTGTTCGAGGAATCGAACCGCGGGGACAGCCGGCCTCGGGACGCGATCGAAGCTGCGCGGGCCTGGGCGCGTGGTGAAGCACCCATGATGGTGACGCGCGCGATCGGAGGGCACGCGATGGGCGCGGCGCGTCCCCTGCGTGGCACGGCACGCTTCGCGGCGTATTCAGCCGGCCAGGCGGCGTGCGTCGCCCACGTCCCCGAGCATGATCTCGGAGCCGCCGCCTACGCCATCAAGGCCGTGGGAGCTGCAGCGCCCCGAGGCCGGGAACGGGAAGCTGCGCGGGCCGAGCGCGACTGGCAGCGCCGGCAGATCCCCGAGCACCTCCGTGCCCTTGTCCTCGAGGACCAGGTCCGCCGCAACAGCATCTGCTGGTCCGTCTTCGACGACTGAGGCGTCCTGCGCGAGGAGCGCACGCGACGGCCCGCACGGCGCCCTCCTGATCAGAGCTGGTCCTCCAGGTGGAAGACCTCATCGAGTCGGAGGAATCCCTCGTCGGGACGCCCCTCGAGCGCCACGAAGAACGGGCCCATCTCCTGCTGCCACCGCGCATTGACCTCGGTGTCGGCCATCGCCGCCTGGGAAGCCGCGAAGTCCTCGCACTCCACGTACCCGATCAGGAGCCCGTCCGGGCGCAGGAACAGGGAGTAGTTGTTCCATCCGGTGTCCTTGAGCGCCCGCGCCATGTCGGGCCAGATCGCCGCGTGGCGCTGCCGGTACTCGGGGATGCGCTCGGGCCGGACCTGCAACTGGAAGCACACGCGTTCCATCGATATCTGTTCCTTTGGTGGTGGTGGATGTGGTTCAGAGAGAGACGTGGCGGTGTTCGACGCCGAGGAGGGACGCCGCGGCCTTCACGTCGGCGGCCCGGTGGCCCACGCACAAAGCCCAGTGGTGGCCGATGCCGGTCTGGCTCCACTCGTCGACCCAGAGCCCGGGGTCTCCCCCGAAGTCCACGCGCGACGTCGTGTTGCCGATGGCCAGCAGCGGGCCGGGCACCACGGTACCTTCCGAGGTGATGAAGACGTACGAGCCGTCGGGATCCTGTCCGACGCCGAAGGTCGTGACCGGCCCGTGCCGCACGTCGAACTCCACCGAGACGCCCCACCCGCGCTTGCCGTGGTAGACCCCGAGCCCGCGCAGCAGTGGCTCGGCGGCGCTGACGGCGAGATGGGCCGGCCCGTCGTGGCCCATCTCCACCACGTTGTCAAAGAAGTTCAGCGCCTGGATCTCGGTGAAGGACCCACCGGCCCCCATGGCCTGCGCCGCGAGCATGGCGATCGACGTCCTCAGCTCGTACTCGCCCGCCATCGGGACACCGCGGGCGGTGAGGATGGAGGCGCCGAGGATCATCCCCGCGCCGAGGCGCTCGTGCTGCTCGCCGGCGAGGCCGCGGTGGTAGTACGCCAGGGAGTCGAGGTCGAACTCGGTGACGAGTCGGTCGAGGCCCACGGAGACCTTCGCGCCCCAGGCGAAGTCCTCGTCGAGGACGGACCCGTCCACGGTGAACAGGCTCCGGGCCAGGGCTACGCGCTCGCGCACCTGCTCATCGGTCACCTCGCCGACGAACTCGCGGAGGTCGTCGAACTCGACGACCTCGACGTGCGAGCCGAACGTCGTCGACACCGTGGTGAGGTCGGTGGAGACGTCGAGCATCCCCGGGTAGACATGGCCCATGAGCCCGTGGCGGGCGTGCCGCAGCCGGCCACGGACCCCGGCCGCGTGGACCCACTGGTCGATGCGCTGCCACGCCGATTCCTGCTTCAGGTGTCCGGAGACGGAGCGGAAGGGGATGCCGGCCCGCCGGAAGACGTTGGCGACCTCGGGCACGGGGCACTGGCCGCAGTAGGCGAGCCACTTCCCGGTGTCGAAGTTCGCATGGTCCATGGCCTCGGTGGGCTGCAGGTCGATCACGAGGACCGGCGTCCCGGACCGTTGGGCGATCGGGAGCACCATCGAGGACGTCAGGTACGTGGTCAGGAAGATGACGATCAGATCGCAGTCCGCGCGTCGCAGCTGCTCCGCGGCGAGCGCCGCCTCGCGTGCATCGGAGACGAAGCCGACGTCGGTCACCTCGGCGTCGAGCTCGCCGAACCGGGCGGTGACGTAGCGCGCCGACTCCTGCAGCTGCGGCAGCAGGTCGGGGAACTGCGGCCAGTACGCGCCGAGGCCACCCGAGACGAGACCGAGGCGGGTCGGACGACGACGGACCGGCTCGAGCAGCCCCGAGAGGGCCAGTGGGGCGGTGGGCCCGACCGCGGGATCGGTGGTCATGGTGCTCCTGGGACGACGGGTGGGGGCGAGTGGGACAACCGGAAGGTCGGCGGGTGCGACGACGGGACGTGGAGAGGACGGGACGGGAATGGGCGGGGCGCCCGCGAAGGCACCCCGCCCGACGGACGACTAGAAGTCGTAGTCGTCGATGTTCTCCGCGTTGAACTGCGTGGGCGGTCCGACGAGGACCACTCCGCCCTCGCCGATCTCACGCTCGCCGAGCTCGCCGGCCTCGAAGGTGTCACCGGTCTTCCCGGTGATGTCGCCGTCGGCCAGCGCCTTGCCCGCGAAGGCCGCCACGTAGCCGAGCTGTGCCGGGTCCCAGAGGGCGAACTCGGTGACGGTCCCGTCCTTGACGAACGGCCGCATCTCGTTCGGCAGGCCGAGGCCGGTGAGCGCGACCTTGCCCTTGTACTCCGAGGTGGAGAGGTACCGGGCGGTCGCCGCGATGCCGACCGTGGTGGGCGAGATGATGCCCTTCAGGTCCGGGTACGCCTGCAGGAGGCCCTGCGCCTCCTGGAAGGACTTGGTGTCGTCGTCGTCGCCGTAGACCTTGGCGACCAGTTCGATGTTCGCGTAGTCGGGGTTGGACGCCAGCTCCTCCTCCATGAACTTGATCCACTCGTTCTGGTTGGTGGCATTGGCCGTGGCCGACAGGATGGCGATCTCGCCTTCCCCGCCGATCTGCTCGGAGATCAGTTCGAGCTGGATCAGGGCCACGTCCTTCGCGTCGACCTGGCTGACGAAGAGGTCCCGGTAGTCGGGATTGGTGTCGGAGTCGAACGCGACGATCTTCGAACCCGCGGTGCGGGCTTCCTCGAGGGCCGGTCCGACGGCATCGGGATCGTTCGCGGCGATCACGATCACGTTGGTGCCGCGCTGGGTCTCGGCGTTGATGAAGGACACCTGGCTCGACGCACTGGCGTCCAGCGGACCGACCACCTCGGAGGAGGCGAACCCTGCCTCCGTCGCGCCGTCCTCGCCGCCGCCCAGGACCACGTCGGTGTAGGGGTTGTTGAGCTGCTTGGGGATGAACGTGATCGTCTGCTCGCCGTCCGACCCGCTGCCACCCTCGCTGCCGCCGCCCTCGGAGGCAGCGCCGCCGCCGCAGGCGCTGAGGACCAGCGCGGCGCTCGTTGCCAGGGCCGCGAGAGCCGCCCGGCGTCCGGTGGATCCGGAATGGATGAACCTCATTGTTTCTTCCTTTCGATGGGCGCTGGGAACCAGACGCCGGGTGCAACCCCAGGGGGACGGCCTAGGGAAGTGGAGCAGTGCGGACACGCCTGGCATGGCGGGCCCCCTTGATGGCGGACGCGATGTTCGGCGCCACCACCGAGATGATGAGCAAGGAGCCCGTCACGATGATGAGGACCACCTCGGAGACGCGGTCCAGCTTCAGGGCGTAGTTGATGGTGCCGATCAGCAGCACACCGGCGAGCACACCCGGGATGGAGCCCTTGCCGCCGAAGATCGACACGCCGCCGAGCAGTACCGCCGCGATGACGGCGAGTTCGAGGCCGCTCGCGTTGTCGCTGCGGGCGCTGGAGTACCGCAGGGTCCAGTAGATGCCCGCGAGCGCCGACACGGTGCCGGTGGCCAGGTACAGCAGGAACTTGGAGCGTGCGACGTCGATCCCGACGAACGTCGCCGCTTCCTTGCTGTAGCCGAGGGCGAAGAGCCCGCGGCCGAAGGGCGTGAAGTGCAGGACGACGGCGAAGGCGATGATGAGCAGGACGACGCCGACCATGACGGTGGGGATGCCCGTCCCGCCGATCTTCGAGGTGAAGAAGGCGGTGAGGCCGGGAGGGAAGTTCGCCACGGCGTTGTCGCCGATCACCACGAGCGCCAGGCCCCGGAACAGGGCGAGCGTGCCGATGGTGACGGCGAGGGACGGTAGGCCGAGATACGCGATGAGCACCCCGTTGAAGGCGCCCGCGACGAGGCCTGCCAGCACGCAGATCACCAGGACGAGCGCGATCGGCATGCCGCCCTGCCAGAGGACTCCCATGAGGGCGCTGGTGAGGCCGGCGATGCTCGCGACCGAGAGGTCGATCTCCCCCGAGATGATGACGAGCGTCATCGGCAGGGCGATGAGCAGGGTCGGGATGACATCGAGGAGCAGGAAGCCCACGGTGACCGGTGAGGCGAACCGCGGGATCACGAGGCTCGCGTAGATCACGACGACGAGCAGCACGTAGATCATGACGGCGTCCCGTCCGAGCAGGATCCGGGCGGCACCGGTGCGCCCCTTGGGGACCGCCAGCACCGTGGAGGTGTCGGCTGCGGCCCGCCCCGGCTTCTGGCGCTTCTCCGCCCGCGGCCTGGTGCTTCCGGGTGTTGCGGCCATGCGCCTGCCTTTCGTTGGAGAGCCGGTCTCCGGCTCGTGCGCTTCGGGCTGGACGGCGGTCGGTGCACCTGAGGGATCAGACATTGCGGGCCTCCGCGATCCGGAGCTTGCGCGCCGACCGCACGCCGGCGATCCGGTCGATGACGACGGCGGCGAGGATCAGGATGCCCACGATGGCCTGCTGCCAGAACTTGTCCACGCGCAGCGCGGTCAGGGCGCTCGTGATGGTGGTCAGCAGCAGGGCGCCGATGGCGGCCCCCACGACGGAGCCGCTGCCACCGAAGATCGCGACACCGCCCACCACCGCGGCGGCGACGACGTCGAGTTCGAGGCCCGACCCCGTCGTCGCACCCACCGAGTTGAAGCGGCTCGCGTACAGCACGCCGGCCAGGCCCGCGAGCAGGCCGTTGACGACGAAGGCGAGCAGCACCCGGCGCGTCACGGGGATGCCGAAGAGCCGTGCGGCGTCGGGCTCGGACCCGATGGCGTAGAGGTCGCGGCCCGGTCTGGTGCCGAGCATGTAGACGGCCACGATCGCGACGACGACCACCGCGATCAGGGTGATCACGGGGAACCCGAGGACCGTGTCCACCGAGAGGTTGCCGAAGGCCTCGGGACGGTCGCCCGCGAAGTACTGTGTACCGCCGGCCCAGGCGTTGTTGATTCCGCGGAAGATGTAGAGCGTCCCGAGCGTGATGACGAGTGCCGGCACCTTCGCGATGGTGATCAGCAGGCCGTTGAGCGCACCGAGCACCGCGCCGAAGAGCATGCCGAGAACGAACACCGCGATGATCGGCAGGTCCGGTGCTGCGACGAAGATGCTCCCCGTCCCGAACGCCACGAGCCCGAGGATGGACCCGACGGACAGGTCGATGTTCCGGGTGATGATCACGAGTGTCTGTCCGACGGCGAGGATCATCAGGATGGTGGCGTTCAGGAGCAGGTCCTTGATGCCCTGCTCGCTGAGGAAGAGCGGATTGATGGCCGCGGTCACTGCGACGAGCACCACGAGGGCGAGGATCACCGGGAGCTCGCGGAGCCGGAGGAAGGATGCGAACGCCGAGGGCCGCCCGTGCCCCGGGGTGGAGTGCGCGGGAGCCGCGCCTACCGCGCCGTCGACGCTCATCGTGAGGCCTCCAGGGATGCGGTGGCGGCGTGCATGACGGTCTCGGCGGTGGCTTCGGCGCGGTCGAGGCGGCCGGTGATCCGGCCTTCCCGCATCACCAGGACGCGGTCGGCCATGCCGAGCACCTCGGGGAGTTCCGACGAGATCATGAGGATCGCGATCCCCCGGCCCGCGAGCTCGGAGATGAGGCGGTGCACCTCGCTCTTGGTCCCGACGTCGATCCCCCGCGTGGGCTCGTCGATGATGAGGAGCTTGGGATCCGTGGCGAGCCACTTGGCGAGCACGACCTTCTGCTGGTTGCCGCCGGACAGGGTGGAGACGGCGTGCTCGGGCGAGCCGGCCTTGACCTGGAGCCGTTTGCCCCAGGTCTGGGCGGCCTCGCGCTCAGCCCGGCCACTGATGATGCCGAACCTGGCGAGCGAGTGGCGGAGCGTGAGGGCCGCATTCCGCTCGACGGACAGCTCCATGACCAGGCCCTGCTTCCTGCGGTCCTCGGGGACGAAGCCGATCCCGGCGTCGATCGCGGCCCGGGGGTCCTTGCGGCGCAGCGGGCGACCGGACATCTCGACGGTGCCCGACTCGTACCGGTCGATGCCGAACACGGCCCGTGCCACCTCCGTGCGCCCCGCCCCCACCAGCCCGGACAGGGCGACGATCTCGCCGGCCCGCACCTCGAAGTCGATGTCGTGGAAGACACCGGGGCGTGTCAGCCCGCTCACGAGCAGGACGACGTCGCCGGTCTCGGTCTCGGTCTCGGTCTTGGGGAACAGCGCGTCGATGTCGCGGCCCACCATCTCGCGGACGATCGCCTGGACCGACGTCGCCTCCGTCGCGTGGGTGGCGATGTAGGTGCCGTCCCGCATGACGGTGATGCGGTCGCACAGCCCGAAGACCTCCTCGAAGCGGTGCGAGATGAAGAGGATGCCGCTGCCTGCATCGCGCAGGCGGCGGGCGACGGCGAAGAGGCGGTCCACCTCGACCCCGCTCAATGCGGCGGTCGGCTCGTCCATGACCAGGATGCGCGCATCGAGGGAGATGGCCTTCGCGATCTCGATGATCTGCTGGTCCGCGATCGAGAGTCCCTCCGCCACGCGGTCCGGATCGATCGGGACGCCGAGCTGGTCGAAGAGGTCCTTCGCGCGGCGGCGCATCTCCGTGCGGCTGATGAGGCCCAGGCGCCCCTTCGGCTGACGGCCGATGAAGATGTTCTCGGCGACCGTGAGGTCGGGGAAGAGCGTGGGCTCCTGATAGATGACGGAGATGCCGGCCGCCTTGCTGTCCGCGACGTTGCGGAAACTCACGGGCTGTGCCCCGACGAGGAACTCCCCGGCATCGGGCTGGTGGACGCCGGCGAGGATCTTCACGAGCGTCGACTTCCCGGCGCCGTTCTCGCCCACCAGTGCGTGGATCTCGCCGGCGGCGAGATCGATGGTCCCGTCCGCCAGGGCGACGACCGGACCGAACGTCTTCAGTGCCCCTCGGAGCGTCAGCACGGGCGTGCGTGCCGGTGCGGCGGGGTCAGGGGGTGTCCCC
>NZ_CP024915.1:2923806-2931330 GCF_002953615.1 Arthrobacter agilis
CCGGTCGCCGACCGTCCCCTGCCTCCGGTCACCGAGGCATAGCGCGCTCCGCCCACGCCTTTTCCGCGTCCTGGCCGCACATCGGCCCCCGAGGGGCGCACCCACCACAACAAAGGGGATCCATGAACGGCACCGCCGGGACGATCGGACTCACTCTGGTCCTGATCGTCCTCATCATCTTCGTCCTGGTCGTACTCGTGAAGTCCGTCAGGATCATCCCGCAGGCGCGCGCAGGCGTCGTCGAACGGCTCGGCAAGTACCAGCGGACGCTGAACCCGGGACTGACCATCCTCATCCCGTTCGTCGACCGGCTGCTGCCGCTCCTCGACCTCCGCGAGCAGGTGGTGTCCTTCCCGCCGCAGCCCGTGATCACCGAGGACAACCTGGTGGTGTCCATCGACACGGTCGTCTACTTCCAGGTGACCGACCCGCGCGCGGCGACCTACGAGATCGCCAACTACATCCAGGCCGTGGAGCAGCTCACGACGACCACCCTGCGCAACGTGGTGGGTGGACTCAACCTCGAGGAGGCCCTGACCTCACGGGACCAGATCAACGGTCAGCTCCGCGGCGTGCTCGACGAGGCGACCGGCCGCTGGGGTATCCGCGTCGGACGCGTGGAACTCAAGGCGATCGATCCGCCCCACTCCATCCAGGACTCGATGGAGAAGCAGATGCGCGCCGAACGTGACCGTCGCGCCGCGATCCTGACCGCGGAGGGTACCAAGCAGTCCCAGATCCTCACGGCGGAGGGCCAGCGCCAGGCCGCCATCCTCGCCGCCGAGGGTGACGCGAAGGCCGCGATCCTGCGCGCCGACGGCGAGGCACAGGCGATCCACAAGGTGTTCGACGCCATCCACAAGGGCAACCCGACGCAGAAGCTGCTCGCCTACCAGTACCTGCAGACATTGCCCAAGCTCGCGGACGGCTCGGCGAACAAGCTCTGGATCATTCCGAGCGAGGTCGGCGAGGCATTGAAGGGCATCGGCAACGTCCTCGGCACCACCACCCCGGACTCCCCCTCCGACGGCCCCGAGGCGGTCACGCGCACCTGAGCCACGACCGATCCCACCCGGAGCTCACCGGTGCCCGGAGGCCGGCTGTATACTTAGGTGTTTACCCCTCCCCCGGCAGGAACATCTGCGCGGTACGGAGTGTTATACGGACAGCTTCCCTTTCGCCCGACGGCGATCGCGGGTACCGGAGCCCGGGTAGGACTTCGGTGAGAAACAGCGGTAACGGCCGACCGGTAGACGGGAGGCCACGGTGACTAGGAGAGAATCATGAGCGATCGCAGCCTGCGCGGCATGCGCCTCGGTGCGCAGTCCATGGAAACGGAATCCGGCGTCGAGCCTGCTCCCCGTCAGCGGGTCGAGTACCGCTGCGAGGACGGCGAGCGGGTCTTCGTGACCTTCTCCTCGGAAGCGGACATCCCGGCCACCTGGGTCTCGAAGACCGGCAAGGAAGCCCTCCTCGTCGACGGGGAGAAGCCGGACACCTCGAACGACAAGCCCGTCCGCACCCACTGGGACATGCTCCTCGAGCGCCGGTCGGTCGAGGAGCTCGAGCAGATCCTCCAGGACCGGCTCACGATCCTGCGTGAGCGTCGCGGAGAGCGCCGCTCGGCGTAACCCGAGACAGCAAGCAAAAAGGCACCCGCCGCGGCGGGTGCCTTTTTCTTGCTGTCAGGCACGCCCGGTCAGCGTGGCCCACCGGGCGGCGAGCCCCCAGCGGGTGACATTGGCGATGGCCTCGAACACGATGTTCCCGCTCATCTTGGATGCGCCGAGCTCGCGCTCCACGAAGGTGATGGGCACCTCGACGATGGTGAGGCCGGCGCACGCCACCCGGAAGGTCATGTCCACCTGGAAGCCGTAGCCCACGGACTCGACGGCGGCGAGATCGAGGCTCTCCAGCGTCGACCGGCGGAAGGCCCGGAAGCCGGCGGTGATGTCGCGGACGGGTAGTCCGAGCATCAGGCGGGAGTACGTGCTGCCGCCACGCGAGAGGAGCTTGCGGTGGGCCGGCCAGTTGACAACGCTGCCACCGGCGACCCAGCGGCTGCCGATCACGAGGTCGGCCCGATCCACGGCATCGAGGAGGTCCTGCAGCTGCTCGGGTTTGTGGGAACCATCCGCGTCCATCTCCACGAGGACGTCGTAGTCCCGGTCCAGGCCCCACCGGAAACCGGCGATGTAGGCCGCACCGAGGCCCTCCTTGCCCTTCCGGTGCAGCACGTGCACCTGGGCGTCGGCGGCAGCGGCACGATCCGCCAGGTCACCCGTGCCGTCGGGGCTGTTGTCGTCCACGATGAGGACGTCGGACGCGGGGACGGCTGCCCGGAGGCGGGCGAGGGTCAGCGGGAGCGATTCGATCTCGTTGTAGGTGGGGATGATCGTGACGACTCGCACGCAGGTGGGCCTTTCCATCGGGACGCGCATCGCGCAGGGACCGACTCCGTACCGGAGCCAGTCTGCAAGTATAGGCGACCGTCGCGGCACGCCCGGAAAAGGAGAGGCCCGGCTCCCGGGTGGACGGGTCGGCAGATCCACGCATCTTCGTACCGATGCCGTCACGCATGGCGACACCGTTTTCTACTGATGCGTGGACCTGCCCTTGGAAGTGCCGGCTCCGCCTGGAGGGGCAACACGCGCCATTGGAAAGGCCGATGCGTTGCGCTCGTAGAGGCCGGCCAGGTTTCCTCCCGTGGGAGTTCCTCCAACCCGTAGGGCAAAAGCTTACGTGCTGTGGAGGAGGTGTCAACAGCACTCTGACCTGCGACGACAGGCCTTTGCGCAGGTCAGACGACGGTCGTCGACGGGCCGCGGATTCGGTGGTCCTACGCCGCCGCGAACTCCTCGGCGGCGAACAGACGGCGCCCGTCGTGCACGGTCTCCAGGCACGACGGCGCGTTCTCCGTGTCCAGTGCCGGCAACAGCGGGGTGCCCGCCCGGGGGTCCGTGCTCCAGGACTGGACGCGGTTGTCCGGTGTCTGCACCATGAGCTCGTCCACCTTCCAGACGGCGAAGGACGCCGGGGTGCCGGGCGCGAGCTGTCCCATCATGGGGCTGCGGCCCGAGAGGCGCCAGCCGGCCCTGGTGTGCGCGATGAACGCGGCGCGGGCTGAGATGTTCTCCGCGGCGGTGCTGTGCTGCAGGCAGGCACGCACGGACGCCCATGGATCGAGGGGTGTCACCGGGCTGTCCGATCCCAGCGCCACGAGCACGCCCGCGGACAGGAGGGAGGCGAACCGGTTCATCCCGGTCCTGCGCTCCCCCAGCCGCTGGTCGTACAGTCCGCCCTCCCGGCCCCACAGCGCATCGAAGGCGGGTTGTCCGCTGACGGCGACGCCGTAGTGCACCAGCGCGGCGATCGCGGCATCGTCGGCGAGCTCCACGTGTTCCAGGCGGTGGCGTGAGCGGCGCACCGCCTCGACGCCGAGCTCGCGCGCGGTCGCCTCGAGGCCGCTCAGGACGACGTCGAGCCCGGCGTCGCCGATGACGTGGAATCCCGCCTGGACGGTCTCGGCGGTGGTCGCGAGCAGGTGGGCCGCGACGTCGTTCTCCGTCAGGTAGAGCGTGCCGCGGTTCGCCGGGTCGTCGCTGTACGGTTCGCGCAGGGCGGCCGACCGCGACCCGATGGAACCGTCGACGTTGAGGTCGCCCGCCAGCCCCGCGAGGCGACCGCCGAAGCCCTGCATCAGCTCGCGCACCTCGTCCCGCGACGAGGCGCGTTGTGCCCAGTACGGGATGACCTCCGGGAGCGCGAGTTCGCCCTGCGCACCGTCGATCGAGAGCAGCACCTCGAGGTCCTCCCGCGGTGCGATGTGCGGAGCGGCCATCTCGGTGACCGCGACGTACCCCCGGGCGGCAGCGTGGCGCAGGGCGGCCTGCTGGTAGGTGCGGCGCTGCTCCGGGGCGAGGTTGCGCGTCGCCTGGCGGGCGGCTTCGTGCGCCGCGCGGACGACGAACCCGTCGTCCCACCCGTCGACCGCGGCGAGGCCGAGTGCCGCGGCGAGGCTCCCCGAGACGACGGCCGAGTGGATGTCGGCCCTCACGAGGTAGACCAGGGCGCCGTGGCCCGCGCGGTCGAGCTCGGCGGCCGTCGGGACCCGCTTCTCCGGCCACTGGGATTCGTCCCAGCCGAAGCCGAGGATCGTGGACGCACCGGACCTCGCCGCAGCGGCGACCGCGCCGAGCAGGTCATCGAGGGAGCGGCAGGAGGCCAGATCGATCGAGCCGAGGGCGATGCCCGTCTCGGTGGTGTGCGTGTGGGCGTCGACGAACCCGGGCGTCACGAGTGCACCGTCGAGGTCCACGGTGCGCACGTCGGGGCCGGAGAGGTTCGCAGCGGCGTGCTCGGACCCGACCCAGGCCACCGTCGCCCCGTCGACGAGCATCGCGGTGGCGAAGGGATCAGCGGGGCTGTAGACGGACCCGTTGCGGTAGAGGACGGGCAGGGGGCGCTTCGAAGTCGGCATGGAGGTGCAGGAGGCTTTCTGTCGTCGGGTGTCCCGAAGGGGGACTACTCACTGATGTTCGAGTATGCCACCACGCCACGACGGACCAGCCTGATCGCCCGCACGCAGGTCTGCTGCAGGCCGCCCGGCAGGTCCGGCACCTTGGCCAGCTGGTCCAGGAGGTCGATGACCTGCTTGGACCACCGCACGAAGTCACCGGCCGCGAGTTCCGTGCCGCTCAGGGCCGCCTGGAGCGACCGGCCCTGTGCCCACTTGAACATCGGCCACACGAGTGAGAGTTCGGGTTCACCGGTCACGGGGAGCCGGTGCTGCTCCTCGACGTCGTTGAGCTGGGACCACTGGCGGATGATGGTCTCCACCGACCCCTCCAGGGACACGCTCGGCATCACGGGCCGGACGCCGCGCTCCTCGCGCTTGGCCTGGTAGACGAGGACCGTGGTGAGGGCTGCGAGTTCGGCGGCGTCGAGATCGGTGAAGGCGCCCTCCTCGACGCACAGCGCGATCAGCAGGTCCTTCTCGCCGTAGATCCGCCGGAGCTTCTGCCCGGAGGTGCTCACGAAGACGCCGTCGTCCGTGTACTCGAGGTAGCCGTAGTGTGCCAGGACCTCGGAGACGCGGTCGAACGTCTTGGCGATCGTGTTCGTGCGGCCCCGGATCTGCCCGCCCAGCTTGTCGGTCTCGCGGCGCAGCTTGAACCAGCGCTCGGCCCAGCGCGCGTGCTGTTCCCGTTCGCTGCAGCCGTGGCAGGGGTGGGCGCGGAGCCGCCGCCGCAGATCGGTGATGGCACGTTCCTCCGCGGCCGCCGATGCCGAGTAGCCGCTCGCGACCCGGTCGGCACCCCGCCGCGGCGGCCGCTTCTCCTGCAGTGCGTTGCGGAGAGAGGACGTCAGGTCGCGGCGGTCCTTCGGGCTGCGCGCGCTGAAGTGCTTGGGGATCCGGATGCGGGAGAGGACCTCCACGGGACCGTCGAGGTCCTGCACGCCGACGCGGCGGATCTGCGTCTCGAGCGTGAGGACGGTCGGCCGCGGCTCACGCGACGTGTCGCTGTCCAGGACCACGGCGTACCCCTGGCTCCGCCCTCCCGGCACGTCGATGACGTCACCGGGCCGGAGCGACTCCAGCGACGACTCCGCGGCCGAGCGCAGCGACCGCGACTTGTCCCGGGACGCGCGCGACTCGAGGTCGGACAGTTCGCGCCGGAGGTTCGCGTATTCACGGAAGTCGCCGAGATGGCACGTCATGGACTTCTCGTAGCCCTTGAGCGATTCCTCGCGGCTGCGCACCTGCTTGGCCAGGCCCACCACGGAGCGGTCCGCCTGGAACTGGGCGAAGGACGTCTCGAGGATCTCCCGGGACCGCTCCTGCCCGAACTGCGCCATGAGGTTGATGCTCATGTTGTACGTGGGCCGGAAGCTCGAGTTCAGGGGGTAGGTGCGACGCGAGGCGAGCCCGGCCACGGCACCGGGATCCGTGCCCGGTTGCCACAGCACGACGGCGTGGCCCTCGACGTCGATCCCGCGCCGGCCGGCCCGGCCGGTGAGCTGCGTGTACTCCCCCGCGGTGACGTTCACGTGGGCCTCGCCGTTGAACTTGTCGAGCTTCTCCAGCACGACGGTCCGTGCGGGCATGTTCACGCCGAGCGCGAGGGTCTCCGTCGCGAAGACCGCCTTCACGAGCCCGGCCGCGAAGAGCCGCTCGACGATCTCCTTGAAGGTGGGCAGCATTCCCGCGTGGTGCGCCGTGACGCCGCGGATGAGTCCCTCACGCCATGTCCAGAAGCCCAGGATCTCGAGGTCGTCGCGCGGGATGTCCATCGTGGCCTCGTCGATGGTCTCGCTGATCTCGTCGCGTTCGTCCTCGGTGGTGAGCCACAGCCCGGCGTGGAGGCACTGCGTGACGGCCGCTTCGCAGCCGGCCCTCGAGAAGATGAAGGTGATCGCCGGGAGCAGGTCGGCGCGGTCGAGGGCGCTGATGACCTGCGGGCGCGTCGCACGGCGGACGGCCGTCGTCCGCGGGGGGCCGCCCCGCCCGTTCCGCGGTCCTCCGCGGCGCCCGCCGCCCCAGTTGGCACGCTGGTTGAGGCGGATCTCGTTGCTGGCGAGTTCGAGCAGCTCCGGGTTCACGTCGTACTGGTCCCATGCGCCGGCGTCGGTGCCGGCCGGCGCCGCCTCGTCGAAGGCGATGTCACCGGCGAAGAGGTCGATCAGGCTCTGGCCGACCATGACGTGCTGCCAGAGGGGGACCGGCCGGTGTTCGGAGACGACGACGTCGGTGTCGCCGCGGACGGTGTCCAGCCACGCGCCGAACTCCTCCGCGTTGGAGACGGTGGCACTGAGCGACACCAGCTTCACCTCGGTGGGCAGGTGGATGATCACTTCCTCCCACACCGCTCCCCTGAACCGGTCCGCGAGGTAGTGGACCTCGTCCATCACCACGTACCCAAGGTTGTCGAGGGCGTCCGAGTTGGCGTAGAGCATGTTGCGCAGCACCTCGGTGGTCATCACGATCACGTCGGCGTCCGCATTGATGCTCGTGTCGCCGGTGAGCAGACCGACGCGGTCGTTGCCGTGCACGGCGGCGAGCTCGGAGTACTTCTGGTTGCTGAGCGCCTTGATCGGCGTGGTGTAGAACGCCTTCAGGCCGCGCTGCAGCGCCATGAACACCGCGAACTCGCCCACCACGGTCTTCCCGGCACCCGTGGGAGCGGCGACCAGCACACCCCGGCCGGCCTCGAGGGCGGTACACGCCTCCCGCTGGAACGGGTCGAGGTCGAAGTCGAGGGTCTGCTCGAAATGGGACAGCTGTGTCCGTGAGTGTTCCGTGCGGGCCTTGGCTGCTGCGTATCTCTCCGCGGGGGTGCTCATGAAATCCACCCTAGACGTTCGGCTGGGGGCGGGCACCCGGTGTACGCGGTGAGCGATCCCGCGCCGGTCGTGCTTGCGGGACCGACGCGGGCCGTGGGTCGGGTCAGAGCGCGTCGAGGGGGGTGGCGGTGTCGGCGGTGGCGTCCACGGCGGCTTCCCGGGCTGCGGTGCGGCGGGCCC
>NZ_CP024915.1:2931578-2939101 GCF_002953615.1 Arthrobacter agilis
CGCGGAGCTGGTGGACCTCAGTGCGGAGCTGACGCGGTCGGGTATCCAAGGCCTCGTCGCACCCTATGTCAGCAACGACGCCGGCAATCCCGAGCGGTACCTGCTCCACCTGTACCAGTCCGCCCTGGGGCTCCCCGACGAGTCGTACTACCGTGAGGAGGGCTTCGCGGAGACGAGGGACGAGTACCGAAACCTCCTGTCGACGCTGTTCGGGCTCGTCGGCGGCGACGATCCAGCCGGGGCGGCCGATCGCGTGCTCGCACTCGAGACGCGCCTCGCGGCGTCGTCGATGGGCAGCGTCGAGCGGCGCGACCCGCAGAAGACCTACAACCTCGTCCGGCACGACGACGCCGCCGCGCTCTCCGGTCACCTGGCACCGTGGCTGCGCGTCGTCGTCGACGAACCGCACCAGTCCTCGGAGCTCGTCGTCAACCAGCCCGATTTCGTGCGAGGGCTCGACGACGCCCTCGGCTCGGTGGAGCTCGGGACATGGCGCGAGTGGCTCGTGAGCCGCGTCCTGCTGCACGCGTCCGACTACCTGGACGAGCGGTTCGTCGACGCGTCCTTCGCCTTCTACGGCACCCACCTCGCTGGTACGCCGCGCCTGAAGGACCGGTGGAAGCGCGGCGTGGCCCTGGTGGAAGGAGCGATGGGCGAGGCCATCGGGCAGCGGTACGTGGAGCGGCACTTCCCCGCCACGCACAAGGCGGCGATGCTCGATCTCGTCGGCAACCTCATCGCGGCCTACGAGTCGAGCATCTCGGCGCTCACCTGGATGACCGACGAGACCCGCGCCAGGGCACTGGAGAAGCTCTCGCAGTTCACCACGAAGATCGGTTACCCGGAGGAGTGGATCGACTACGGCCCGCTCGACGTCCGGCCCTCCGACCTCTACGGCAATGTCCTGCGCGCGTCGGAGTTCGAGCACCGCAGGCAGCTGGGCAAGCTCGGCCGGCCGATCGACCGCGGCGCATGGCTCATGACGCCGCAGACGGTCAACGCCTACTACATGCCCACCATGAACGAGATCGTCTTCCCTGCGGCGATCCTGCAGCCGCCGTTCTTCGACATCGACGCCGACGACGCCGTCAACTACGGAGCGATCGGAGCCGTGATCGGCCACGAGATCGGCCACGGCTTCGACGACAAGGGATCCCAGTTCGACGGGACCGGGCGCCTGCACAACTGGTGGAGCGAGGAGGACCGGGAGGCCTTCGACGCCCTGACCGGCCGCCTGGTGGCGCAGTACGCCGCACTCGAGCCGTCCGAGGTCCCCGGGCAGGCGGTGAACGGTGAACTGACCCTCGGGGAGAACATCGGCGACCTCGGAGGCCTCGGCATCAGCTACCGCGCCTACCTCCTGAGCCTCGGCGGCGAGGAGGCACCCGTGATCGGGGGCATGACCGGGACGCAGCGGTTCTTCCTGTCGTGGGCCACCTGCTGGCAGCAGAAGATCCGGCCGGAGGAGGCCCGACGGCGCCTGACCGTCGACCCGCATTCACCCAACGAGTTCCGCTGCAACCAGGTGGTGCGGAACCTCGACGAGTTCCACGACGCCTTCGACGTAACCGATCAGGACGGCCTGTGGCTGGAGCCCGGAGAGCGCGTCCGGATCTGGTGACCGGGGTCGGGGCTGCGGCCGCCGGTGCGGCTGCGGCCCCGACTCCCCCGAGCGTCCGCTGGGCGTCCGTGCGGCCGAGGGCGCCGGAGGAGAAGCACTCCTAGAACCCCGACGACGCCTGGCAGGTGACCTGGTCCGCGGTCTGGCCGTCCAGTTCGCCGCCGAGCGGCGGGAGGACCACCTTCGTGCCGGTGGCGAGGTCGGCGCCGACGAGCAGCTCCACACCTGCCGCCGTCCCGCTGAACAGCACCTGGCTCGCAGGGACCCCGAACCGCTCCGCGAGGTCAGCGGCAGCGGCGTCGTACCCGCTCCCGAACAGGACCTGTGACGTCTCCGCCGGGACGGACTCGAAGGGAGCGGCCTGCGTGTAGCCGGCCCCGACGAGGAGTTGCTGCACCTCGGCCGCACGGTCGATGTCCGTCGTCGCGTTGATGACGAGCACCGGGACGGACGCTGGATCGAACGCCGGCACCTCGGGGGCGGACGTCGGGGTCGAGGGGGCGGGGGGTGCGTCCGACGGGGCAGGCGTGGCGGCTCCCGTACCGGGCGCGGCGGTCTCGGGCGCCTCCTCGGTGAGGCCCCGGTCCTCGCGCAGCGCGTCGAAGAGCGGGGCGGCGCCCTCCTCGTCGAGGACGAGCCGATTCGGATCCTCGATCCACGCTTCGGTGGGGACGGTCACGAACGCGATGTTGCCGAGATCGACGTCCTTCAGGCGATCGGCGATCTTCAGCAGTTCCGTGGGCTGGGACAGGCCCTCGTCGACGGTCAGGTTCCGGGTGACCGTGTCGGCGATGGTGTAGAGCTTGGGCAGGTTCGTCAGGGTCCCCTCTGCCCGCACCTTGCGGGCCATCGACGCCATGAACGACTGCTGGGCGGCGATCCGCCCGGTGTCTCCCCCGTCACCGAAGCTGTGGCGCGTGCGCAGGAAGGCCAGCGCCTGGTCTCCCTCGACCTCGCTGGTCCCGGCAGGCAGGGACAGCCCGGAGTATTCGTCCTCCACGGGTTCGTCGACGCACACCTCGACCCCGCCGAGAGTCGAGGACAGCTCCTTGACCGCGTTGAAGTCGGCCATCATGAAGTGGTCCACCGAGAGCCCTGTGAGGTTGTTGATCGCCGCCACGGTGCAGCCCGGTCCGCCCTCGTCGAGTGCCCCGTTGAGCTGGCCCAGATCCATCGCCTGCGATGTCTCCCCCGTCTCCGGATCCACGCAGCTCGGCAGGGGTACCAGCAGGTCGCGGGGGAAGGACACGACGGTGACGTCCTCGCGGTCGGCCGAGAGCGTCATCAGCATCATCACGTCCGAGTTGCCGTCGCCGGAGGAGTCCTCCTCGTTCCCGAAGAACTCGCCGCTGTTGCCCGTGCGCGTGTCCGTACCGAGGATGAGGATCTGGAGCGGGTCCGTGCTGGAGTCGACCGGGAGCGCCGACTCCTGGCCCTGTCCGAGATTGAGCGGGAGGGTGGCCACGTTGGACTGCAGGCGGAAGACCTGCACGGCGACGAAAGCGAGGGCGGCCACCAGGACGGAGGCCATCAGGATGGCCGTCAGCCTGAGCCCGCGGTGCCCTCCGCCATGGCCGAGATGCCGCCCCGCGGGTCCGGCACCCAGGGGAACTGGGGCGCTCGCCGCACTGGCGTCGCCGGCGCTGCCTGCGCCCTCGCGGGATGATCGGCCGGTCATTCCCGGTCTCCTTCGGATGGATGGACGTGGTCGGTACTGGCCGGAGGGAGGCGCTCCCGCCTTTTCGCTCGGCCCCGGCTCTCCTGCCGGTCCCCGAACTGCGGCGCGGCGGTGGCCGCGGCCATCGGGGACCGAGCGGCCGGAGGGCGCAGGGCAGGTAGCCCGCTCCCCGCATGCCAACGAGCGGGACGCGGAAGTCGTGCCGCTAGAAGCCGAGCTTCACGAGCTGCTTGGGATCACGCTGCCAGTCCTTGGCCACCTTCACGTGCAGGTCGAGGTAGATCCGGGTGCCCAGCAGCGCCTCGATCCCGCGGCGGGCGTTGGTGCCCACCTCCCTGAGCCGGGCGCCGCCCTTGCCGATGATGATCGCCTTCTGCGACGGCCTCTCGACGTACAGGTTCACGTGCACGTCGAGCATCGGGTTGTCCTCGCTGCGGCCCTCGCGCGGGATCATCTCCTCCACCACGACGGCGAGGGAGTGGGGGAGCTCGTCCCGGACCCCCTCGAGGGCAGCCTCGCGCACCAGCTCGGCCACCATCACCGCTTCCGGCTCGTCGGTCAGTTCACCGCCGGGATACAGGACGGGCGATTCCGGCATGTGCCGGCTGAAGACCTCCGCGACGGTGTCCACCTGGAAGCCGTCGGCGGCCGACACCGGCACGATGTCCGCCCATCCCTCGGGGCCGGCGACCTCGGTGCCGAGCTTCGACACGGCGAGGAGCTGCTCGGTCAGGGCCTGACGGTCCACGAGGTCCGTCTTGGTCACCACGGCGATGAGGGGCTTGCGGTTGAGCCGTGCCAGCTGCTCGGCGATGAAGCGGTCGCCGGGGCCGATCTTCTCGTTGGCCGGAAGGCAGAAACCGACGGCGTCGACCTCGGCCAGCGTGTCCGCGACGAGGTCGTTGAGGCGCTGACCCAGGAGGGTACGCGGACGGTGGAGTCCGGGGGTGTCCACGAGGACGATCTGGGAATCCTCGCGGTTCACGATGCCGCGGATGGTGTGCCGGGTGGTCTGGGGCTTCGCCGAGGTGATGGCGACCTTCTGCCCCACCAGGGCATTCGTCAGGGTGGACTTACCGGCGTTCGGCCGTCCCACGAGCGAGACGAATCCTGCCCTGTGCTCAGCGTCGCTCATTGTCAGCCTCTATCGTCTCTCGTTCGTCCTGCTCGGTGTGCTCTGGCGGAATGCGGTACGCGATGACGTGGGACACCCTGTTGCGGCGGCCCTCCACGCGCTCGGCCCGCAGACCGATACCGTCAATTGTGACCTCCGATCCCACGATCGGCACCCTTCCGAGGGTCTTCGCGAGGAGCCCGCCCACCGTGTCCACCTCCTCGTCGTCGAGGTCGAGGCCGAACAGCTCACCGAGGTCGTCGATGCCCATCCGGGCACTCACGCGGTATTCGCCGTCGTCGAGCTGCTCCTGCTCCGGGACCTCGGAATCGTACTCGTCGACGATCTCGCCCACGATCTCCTCGATCAGGTCCTCGAGCGTGACGAGTCCGGCGGTTCCGCCGTACTCGTCGATCACGATCGCGACGTGCGTCGACTCGCGCTGCAGTTCCCTCAGCAGGTCGCCCACGGGCTTCGATTCCGGCACGTAGCGGGCGGGCCGGCAGTCCGCGTCCACCGGTCGGGACAGGTTCGACGCCGGGCGGCCGTGGAGGTTCGCGACGACGTCCTTCAGGTACAGCAGGCCCTTGATGTCGTCGGAGCTCTCGCCGATCACGGGGATCCTCGAGTAGCCCGACCGCAGGAAGAGCGACATGGCCTGGCTGAGGGTCGAGCCGGACTCGATGGTCACCATGTCGGTGCGCGGCACCATCACGGACCGCACCTTGGTGTCGCCGAGCTCGAAGACCGAGTGGATGAGTTCCGCTTCGTTGTCCTCGATCATCTCGGCGTCCGAGGCGCGGGAGAGCAGCTCCCGGAACTCCTCCTGCGTGAAGAACGCGGCCTCGTCCCGTGCGGCCCCGGGTGTGATGGCGCTGCCGATCCCCACGAGCCAGCGCGGGATGGGCCCGAGGACGGCGCAGAGGAACGCCACCAGCCCGGCGGTCGCGCGCACGACGGCGGGAGCGTGCATCCTCCCGAGCTGGCGTGGCGACACGCCCACGATCACGAAGCCGATGGCCGCCATCACCGCGGTGGCGAGCAGCCCTGCGAGCCAGATGCTGTCGAAGAGGTCGTGGAACAGGATGGCGACGGCGACCGCTCCGGCCATCTCGAACCAGACCCGCCAGAACCGCAGCGCATGCATGTGGGCGACGGGGGCATCGAGGATGCGGCGGAGGGAGGTGGTGCGCGACCCCTGGACGAGTGCTTCGCCCTCCTGCCGCGGGAGGTAGCTGAACGCTGCTTCCGCAGCCGTGACGAGCGCTGCGGTGAGTGCGAAGAGCAGACCCATGAGCCCGAGGAGCCAGATGGTCAAGCGCGCGTCTCCCGGGGTGCGGTGCCGCCGAGGAAGTCGGACAGGAGCTGGCGCTGCAGGCCGAACATCTCCTTCTCCTCCTCGGGTTCCGCATGGTCGTAGCCGAGGAGGTGGAGCACGCCGTGCGTGGTCAGGAGGAGCAGTTCGTCGTTCGTGCCGTGGCCCGCGGCAGCCCCCTGTGATGCTGCCACCTCGGGGCAGAGCACGATGTCGCCCAGCAGCCCGGCGGGCGTGACGCGCCCCGGCGTGCCGGGACGCAGCTCGTCCATGGGGAACGACAGCACGTCGGTGGGACCCGGCTCGTCCATCCATTCCACATGGAGCTTCTCCATCGCGGCGACATCGACGAGGATGATCGACAGTTCCGCCTCGGGGTGGACGAACAGGGATTCGAACAGGAAGTTCGCGAGGCGGACGAGGGACTCTTCCTCGACCTCGTAACCGGACTCGTTGTTGACCTCGACGCTCATCGGGCTGCCACCGGGCGGCGGGCCTGCGTCGCGCGCTGCTCGTCGTCCCACGTGCTGTAGGCACTGACGATGTCGCCCACCAGGCGGTGCCGGACGACGTCGGCGGCATCCAGTTCGCTGAAGTAGACGTCGTCGACGTCGCGGAGGATCTCGCTCACGATCCGCAGGCCGGAACTCGTACCGTTGGGGAGGTCCACCTGCGTGACATCGCCGGTCACGACCATCTTGGACCCGAAGCCGAGGCGTGTGAGGAACATCTTCATCTGCTCCGGCGTCGTGTTCTGCGCCTCGTCGAGGATGATGAACGCGTCGTTCAGCGTCCGCCCGCGCATGTAGGCGAGCGGTGCGACCTCGATCGTGCCGGCCGCCATGAGGCGCGGGATGGAATCGGGGTCCATCATGTCGTGCAGCGCGTCGTACAGCGGACGCAGGTACGGGTCGATCTTGTCGTTCAGGGTGCCCGGGAGGAAGCCCAGCCGCTCCCCCGCCTCCACGGCGGGGCGCGTCAGGATGATCCGGTTGACCTCCTTCTGCTGCAGCGCCTGGACGGCCTTCGCCATGGCCAGGTAGGTCTTGCCGGTACCGGCCGGGCCGATGCCGAACACGATGGTGTTGCGGTCGATGGCGTCGACGTACGAGCTCTGGTTCAGCGTCTTGGGGCGGATGGTCTTTCCGCGCGACGTCAGGATGTTGACGGACAGCACCTCCGAGGGACGGGCGGCGCTCTGCGTCTTGAGCATCGTGACCAGCTGCTCGAGGACCTGGGGCGAGACCGTGGCGTTGTTGCTGGCCATGGTCTGGATCTCACCGATCAGCCGCTCGGTGCGCAGGACGTCCGCGGAAGGTCCCGTGATCGCCAGCTCGTTGCCCCGGGCCTGGAGGCTGACGCCCGGGAACGACTCCTCGATCAGGCGGAGCGCCTCGTCGTTGGAGCCGAGCGACTGCACCATCTGCTGGGTCGATTCGAAGACGAAGGTCCTGGTGTCCAGTCCTGCCGCATTGATGCCTGTTGAAGATTCGCTCATAGCTCGGCCGTCCGGCCTCTGATCGCCCCTCGCTGGAGTAGTCGTCCTGATGATCTGGTCCTGTCGTGCTCTCGCAGCAGGAATGCCAATGTTACGGCATCCCCCTTTTGTCAACAGGAGCGGGACCGCCTTGATTCCCTCGGGGTCTACGGCGGCGAACGCTGCCGAGCCGCACTCGGCTTTCGTCGCGAATCGGCAACGGCTTCGTATCGATCGGGTTTCAGTCCTGCCACCCGCCCGTATTCGTGGCGGGGCGTTCCCTGCGTTGTGCCAAGCTGAATCAGGTCCGGCAGGACC
>NZ_CP024915.1:2939350-2946790 GCF_002953615.1 Arthrobacter agilis
CTGTTGCACGCACGCCCGGATCGCCGAGGAGTGCTCGCCCTGTTCCTCCTCGCCGATGCAGAGGACCGGCACGAGGCCGTGGCGGAGGCTCGCCAGGACCTTCCGGGCAGCGGTGGAGTCCGTCTCGCCGAACATCGACCGCCGCTCCGCGTGGTTGATCTCCACCAGCCGGACGCCGATCTCCGCCAGTTCGGCCGCCGACACCTCGCCGGTGTAGGCGCCGGCATCCTCCCAGTGCACGTCCTGCGCTCCCACGAGCAGCCCCCCGGGCACGGCGAGGTCCCGCACGGCGGGGATGGAGGGGAACGTCGGGATGACGAAGGGCTCCACCACGCCCTGCTGGACCGCCGGATGGGTCGAGGCGATCTCGGCCACCCGGCGCGTCCACTCGAGCTGGCGCCGATGGCCGAAGTACATCTTGAGGCTCGAGCCGATGGTGAACCTCGGCATGGGTGCGCTACACGCCCTCGTAGGCGCAGATGTCGTCCACCTTCGCCTGGGACGCACTCGAGGTGTCGAACGTGTAGGTCAGCCATTCCCGGACGAGCCGGCGGGCGAGTTCGCTGCCGATGACGCGCTGGCCCATGCAGAGCACCTGGCAGTCGTTGGACAGGACGGACCGCTCCACGGACAGGGGATCGTGGGCCGTGGCGGCGCGGATGCCCTGCACCTTGTTCGCGGCGATGGCGACGCCGAGGCCGGTTCCGCAGATGAGCAGCGCCCGGTCCGCCTCGCCCCGCGCGACGCGCTCGGCGGCCTCGATCGCGATCTTCGGATAGGACGTGTGCCCGTCCTCGCCCACGCCGACGTCGACCACCGACTCGACGAGGTCGTTCTGTTCGAGATCCCGCTTGAGGATCTCCTTGTACTGGTATCCCGCGTCGTCGCAGCCGACGATCAGCCTGAGTGCCATGTTTCCTCCTAGTGGTCGTCCGGGCGGGCGCCCGGTGCGTTACGGATGACGTCCGAGACGGTGGTGCAGATCAGCGCGAAGGACACCGCGCCGGGGTCCGGCGTCCCGACGGACTTCTCGCCGTGGGACCGCGCGCGCCCCAGGGTGGCGCGCATCGACGCCGTGGCCTCCGCCGCTGCCGTGGCCGCGGCGGCTGCTCCCGCCCACGCCTCGGCGAGCCCGGATCCGTCGCCCACCCGTGTCGAGAGTTCATCGGAGAAGGGGACGACGGCGTCGACCATGGTCTTGTCGCCGACCTTCGCCTTTCCGAAGGCCATCACGGCGTCCCTGGCCGCGGAGATCCCGCGTGCGAGGTCCTTCGGGGTGGGGCGCGCGTCGTCGCCGACCACGGTTCCGAGCGCCTTGAGCATCGTCGCCCAGATGGCGCCCGAGGTGCCACCGGCGCGGTCGCTCCAGGCGTTGGCCGCGTGACGCAGGGCCGTCTCGGCGCCGGCACCCTGCTCGACGGCGGCTCGAGCCGCGTCCCGGCCGGCATGGGCGCCGCGCTGCATGCCGATCCCGTGGTCGCCGTCGCCCGCCACCTGGTCGAGGCGGCCGAGTTCGTCGGCGTGCTCGTCCACCGTGCGTGCGAGCGCCTCGAGGGCCGTGACGATGGTCGCCGCGCAGGCGCGGGACTCGGCCGTGGAGCTTCCGATGACCTCCTCGGCGTCGTCCTTCACCACCGCGTCGAAGCGCTGCTGGTCGCCCACCTGTCCGCGCCGGAAGCCGGGGGTGTCCGCCGGCGCCGTCCAGAGACGTTCGAGCTCCTCGTCGAGCCACAGCAGGGTGAGGGAGCAGCCGGCCATGTCGAAGCTGGTGCACAGCTCGCCGACCTCGGGATCGACGATGCTGATACCCCGCGCAGCGAGGAGTGCGTGCACGGTGCGGTAGACGACGAAGAGTTCCTCGTACTTGACGCTCCCGAGGCCGTTCAGCAGGGGCACGACGCGCGCGCCCGCCAGGTCGACGCCGTCCGGCACCTCCTCGAGGAGACTGCTGACGAACAGTTCGGCGAGGCCCGCCGCCGTCGGGATGTCGACCTCGTCGATGCCGGGCTCCCCGTGGATGCCCAGACCGACGGCCATGCGTCCTGCAGGGACTTCGAAGAGCGGCGCATCGGCGCCGGGGAGGGTGCAGCCGCCGAAGGCGACGCCGAGGGAGCGCGTCCTGTCATTGGCGCGCCGTGCGACACGCTCGACGCCGTCGAGGTCGTAGCCCACCTCGCAGGCTGCACCCGCGACCTTGAACACCGTGAGGTCGCCGGCGATCCCGCGGCGCTTGTGTTCCTCGCCCCGGGGCGCGCTGATGATGTCGTCGGTCACGGTCACCGTCCGGACGTCCATCCCCGCCTCACGCAGTTCGGCCTGTGCCTCGTCGAAGTGCAGGACGTCACCCGCGTAGTTCCCGTAGGACAGGAGGACCCCGCGCCCCTGGTCGGCCGTCCGGGCGACGGTGCGTACCTGGTGGGCCGACGGTGAGGCGAAGAGGTTGCCCATCACCGCCCCGTGCGCCAGGCCCGGGCCCACGAGGCCGCCGAAGGCGGGGTAGTGTCCGCTGCCGCCCCCGATGACCAGGGAGACCGTCGGTTTCGCCGGTCGTCCGACACGCACCACGCCCCCCGGGATCTGCTGGACCCAGCGCGAGGCGGCGGCGGCGAAGCCGTCCATCATCTCGTCGACGAAGTTCTCCGGTTCGTTGAACAGACGCGTCATTGCGATCCCTTCTGAGTTTCGTAGATTCTATAGGATAACCGGAGAATCGGCACCCGTTCCAGACCGCTTCGGTAGCCGGTGCGGCGGCGGTCGGCGAGGCGTCAGGGCCGGAGCGGTGCCGTCGAGGATCGCACGATCAGGTGTGTGGCCAGTTCCATGCGCGTGGCATCGGGCGCCTCCCCGCCCATCTCCCGGAGGAGCGCACGTACCGCGGCGCGGCCCATGTCCCGTAGCGGCTGCGCGACGGTGGTGAGCTGCGGTGAGGACTGCTCGCTGATGTAGGTCCCGTCGAAGCCGACCACGCTCAGTTCGTCGGGGACCGTCATGCCCAGCGAGTGCGCCTCGGCCAGCACTCCCAGCGCGATACTGTCGGAGGCCGCGAAGATGGCGGAGGGCGGGTTGTCCAGGGCGAGGAACCGGGCCAGGGCCTGGCGCCCCGTCTCCGGATCGAAGGCGCCCGCCAGGACGTACTCCTCCGAGATCGGGATACCCCGCTCGAGGAGGGCGGCCACGTACCCGTGCTCGCGGTCCTGGCTGCATTCCGCGCTCGAGTGCCCGCCGATGAACGCGATGCGCGTGTGCCCGAGGCCGAGCAGGTGTTCCGTGGCAGCTTTCCCCCCGGACCAGTTGGTGGCGCCGACGCTCGCCACGCCGGGCCCGGGTGGATTGATGGGGTCGATCACCACCACGGCGATGCCGCGCTTCCTCACGTCCTTGATCTCACGCGGAGACCAGCGCGAGGTGACGAGGAGGAGGCCGCGGCGGCCCGACGCCTGCATCTTCTCGGCCCGCTCGCCGGCCGTGAGGTGCGTGAGCCCCGTCTTCGAGAGGACGATCTCCGCTCCCTGCGCCTCCGCGCACTCGAGGATCCCGTCCATCACCTCCGCGTAGTACGCCGTCGTCACGCTGTCCACGGCGACGTCGATCAGGGTGGAGGCCGGGGGTGCGAGGGCGAGCCGCTGCCCGGGTGGCTGGTACTCGGACGACCGCAGTGCCGCCAGCACGCGCTTCCGGGTGGCCGGTGCGACGTCCTCCCGCCCGTTGATCACCTTGGACACCGTCGGAGTCGAGACTCCGGCGAGAGCGGCGACGGACGCCAGGGTGGCCCTGGTGCGAACTCCACTTTCCGACAATGTTTCGAAATCCTTCCCGGAGCACACTCGACCCCCTCCTGCACGAGTCTGACGGGTCCCGTCTCGCAGGGCAAGATCCCCAGCAGAAGAGGGAAGAAGCAGGGGTGTTGACCGCCCGCTGTGATGCAGGTAACTTTCCCCTTGTTAGTTTGTTGTTATCGAAAACATTTCGAAATCTCTTCCGCAGCGTGGCGGTCAGCGACCGCATACCCGCGGAGTTGACCTGCCCATCTCAGCCGGCCCCCTGCCTCGAGCTGAGTCGACTACGGAAGAACTGATGAAAATGCGAACAACCACCTCCCTCATCTCGGCAGCCTCCGCCATCACCCTCGCCCTCGGCCTGGCCGCCTGCGGATCCAGCGGACCCGCCGACCCCGCCGCCGATTCCGATTCCCCCACCATGTGGGCGCTGACCGGCAGCAGCGAGAACATCTTCCGCTCCTCCGTCGAGGACTGGAACAAGGCCAACGCGGACGACAAGATCAACCAGGAATTCTTCGCGAACGACGCCTACAAGACCAAGGTGCGCACCGCGGTGGGCGCGGGCGAGGGACCCACCTTCATCTACGGGTGGGGCGGTGGCGTACTGAAGTCCTATGTCGATGCCGGCCATGTCGGCGACCTGGACCAGTTCCTCGCCGACAACCCCGAGGTGAAGGAGCGCTACATCCCCTCCGTCCTCGAGAACGGCGTGATCGACGGCAAGACCTATGCCCTCCCGAACAACAACATGCAGCCGGTCGTCCTCTACTACAACAAGCAGGTCTTCGAGGACATGGGCGTCGAACCCCCCGAGACCTGGGACGACCTGATGGCGCTGGTACCGGAGTTCAACGACGCGGGGATCGCGCCCTTCGCCCTGGCGGGCCAGTCGAAGTGGCCGAACCTGATGTGGCTGTCCTACCTCGTCGACCGCATCGGCGGACCCGAGGTCTTCCAGGCGATCCTGGACGGGGAGGAGGACGCCTGGTCCGATCCCGCGGTGATCGAGGCCCTCGCGAAGATCCAGGAGCTGGTCGACGCGGGCGGGTTCATCAACGGCTTCTCCTCGATCGCGGCCGACGCGGGAGCCGACAGCGCCCTCCTGTACACCGATAAGGCGGCGATGATGCTCCACGGCGGGTGGGTCTACCAGAACCTGAAGAACGACGCCCCGGAGTTCGTCGAGTCGGGAGAGGTCGGATTCGTGCCGTTCCCCGAGGTCGAGGGCGGTGCGGGCGACCCCGCGAACGTGGTCGGCAACCCCGCGAACATGTGGTCCGTCTCCTCCACGGCCTCCGAGCAGCAGAAGGAATCCGCACTGAACTACCTCAAGGACGGACTGTTCAGCGAGGAGTACACACAGGCCATGATCGACTCGGGCGCGGTTCCCGCCGTCAACGGCATCGAGGACCAGCTCGCAGCCTCCGAGGACAAGGACTTCGTGGAGTTCGTCTACGGCCTGGCGCAGGACGCACCGAGCTTCCAGCTCTCCTGGGACCAGGCGCTGAGCCCCGCCCAGGGTGACGCCATGCTCGCGAACCTCGACCAGATCTTCATCGGTGAGATCACCCCCGAGGAGTTCGCCGAGAACATGAACGCCACCCTGGGCAAATGAGCACGCTGCTGAAGCCCAAGCCCGTCATGAGAGTGCGGGGCGCCCGGGCGGAAGGCCCCTCGGCGTGGATGGTCGTCCCGGCGCTGGCGTTCTTCCTGGTCTTCGCCGTCCTGCCCCTGCTCGGCGTGGTGTTCCTCAGCTTCACCAACTGGAACGGGCTGGGCGCGATCACCTGGGCCGGACTGGAGAGCTGGCGAACCGCACTCACCGACTCGGTGACCCTGAACGCGCTGATCGTCACGCTGAAGATCATGGTCTACTCGCTCCTGGTGCAGGTCCCGATCAGCCTCCTCCTGGGCGTGTTCACGGCGGGCAACCAGCGCTACCGGGCGGTGCTGGCGGTCCTGTACTTCGTCCCGCTGCTGCTCTCGTCGGCTGCGGTGGCGATCGCGTTCAAGGCACTGCTGGACCCCAACTTCGGCATGGGTCCGGGCCTGGGCCTGCCGATCCTCGCCCAGAACTGGCTCGGCAGTGCCGACCTGGTGCTGTTCGTGGTCATCTTCGTCATCGCCTGGCAGTTCGTCCCCTTCCACACGCTCATCTACCAGGGTGGCGTCCGCCAGATCCCGGCGTCCTTCTACGAGGCGGCCCAGATCGACGGGGCCGGCCGGATCCAGCAGTTCTTCCACATCACCCTGCCCCAGCTGAAGTACACGATCATCACCTCGTCCACCCTCATGGTCCTGGGATCCCTGGCGTACTTCGACCTGATCTTCGTCCTCACGGCAGGCGGTCCGGGGTACGCGACCCGTCTCCTCCCGCTGCACATGTACCTCACCGGCTTCCGGGCCAACGACATGGGAGCAGCGAGTGCCCTCGGCGTGATCCTCGTGGTGATCGGGCTGGGTCTCGCCCTCGTGTTGCAGCGGCTCGGCGGCAACAGCCGCAGTGCAAGCCAATTGGAAGGAGCGTAGCCATGGCACTGGCAACCGAGACGGCGCAGGGCGCCGATGAGCAGGCGGGCGAGCGCTCCCAGCGGAAGCGGGTGGGCAGGAGCAGTCCGAACGTCCTCGGGGGGCTCGGCGGCTGGGTGTGGCTCGCCCTGATCATCCTGCCCGTCTACTACGTGATCATCACGAGCCTGAAGAACCAGGCGGGCTTCTTCGGCTCGAACCCGCTGGCGCCACCCACGGACCCGACCCTGGCAAACTACCGGACGGTCCTCGAGGCGGACTTCGTCCGGTACTTCGTGAACAGCGTCATCGTGACGCTGGGAAGTGTCATCCCGGCCGTGATCGTCTCGTTCATGGCGGCGTACGCGGTGGTGCGGGGAAGCGGGCGCATCATCACGTCCGCCCATACGCTGTTCCTGATGGGCCTCGCCATCCCGCTGCAGGCGACCATCATCCCCATCTACTTCATGATCACCAAGGCGCACCTCTATGACACACTGCTGGCGCTGATCCTGCCGTCGATCGCCTTCGCCATCCCCATCTCCGTGCTGATCCTGTCGAACTTCCTCCGGGACGTCCCACGGGAACTCTTCGAATCCATGAGGCTGGACGGCTGCTCGGAATTCACCATGATGTGGCGCCTCGCCCTGCCGCTGGTCCGCCCGGCGGTGGTCACGATCGCCATCTACAACGCACTGCACGTCTGGAACGGGTTCCTCTTCCCGCTGATCCTCACGCAGAGTCCCGACAAGCGGGTCCTGCCGCTCTCGCTCTGGGCGTTCCAGGACGAGTTCAGCGTGAACATACCGGCGGTCCTCGCCGCCGTCGTGCTCTCCACCCTCCCGCTGGTGGTCCTCTACGTGCTGGCCCGCCGCCAGCTCGTCAGCGGACTGACCGCCGGGTTCAACAAATAGACCGAAAGGAATCGCCAGCCTGATGACTTCTCCACAGCAATCGGCCCTGCGGGTCGGGATGGTCGGCTACGCCTTCATGGGAGCGATGCACTCCCATGCCTGGCGTACCGCCCCGCGCTTCTTCGACCTCCCGCTCCAGCCCGAACTCGCCGTCCTCGCCGGCCGCGACCCGGCCGCCGTGGAGGCGGCGGCCGGCAGGTTCGGCTGGCGGGAGACCGAGACCGACTGGCGGGCCCTGG
>NZ_CP024915.1:2947048-2954472 GCF_002953615.1 Arthrobacter agilis
GGGGCCGACGTCGTCGCCGGCGTCGAGCAGAAAGCCCGGCTGCTCCTCGAGCAGGTCGAAGCCCACCGCGACCTGTCCTCCTCCATGGCTCTCAACGATGCCGACATGGCGTAGAACACAGTGAAGAATCCCTCAGTCCTCATCGCCCTGACCTTGGCTGCCGTGATCACCCTGACGGCGTGCTCCGCGCCAGAGGGTGAGGGGACCACTGCGCCAGAACCGACCGCCGCGGCTGAGACTGCGGCACGAACGCCGACCCGGGCGAGCACTGACAGCACAACAGTCGAGGCCCCGGCACCTGGTGCACCCGCAGAAGGAACGCTGATCACGATCACCGCCGGTGACGTGGTCATGACAGGAACGCTCAACGACACCCAGGTCGCCCGGGACTTCGCCGCGACCCTTCCTGTGACGCTGCCCTGGTTCCGGAACGCGGGCATCGAGTACATCACCGAACTACCCGAACCGCTGACGGAGACGGGCCCGTTCTACACCGACGTCCAACCAGGAGACATCGTGTACTACAACCCCAGAGACAGCATCACGATCATCTACGAAGAAACCAGTTCCGTGCCCACCCTCACCGAGATGGGCGAGATCACCTCGGACCTCAGCGTCTTCGAGGACCTTCCCGACGACGCCGACATGCTCGTCGAACTCGGCTGACTCATCCTGGTGATCTTCAAGCACCCCATTTCTCTGACCGCTGTGGTCATAGAGCCCCCACACACCTGACACCCCCGTAGAAGGGCCCCATCCTCGTGGAACAGAAACTCGTCGGAACGATCGCCATCATCACCGGTGCCAGTAGCGGCATCGGAGCAGCCACCGCCCGCCGCCTCGCAGCGCACGGCGCTACCGTGGCCGTCGTGGCCCGACGCGCAGACCGCCTCGACACTCTCGTAAGTGATATCGAAGCCGCCGGCGGCAGTGCCCTGGGGGTTCAGGCGGACATCACGGACAGGGCCCAAGCAGAGCGGGCAGTCTCGACGGTCATCGACCGCTTCGGCAGGATCGACATCCTCATCAACAACGCCGGGCTGATGCTGCTCGGACCGGTCCTCGACCAGGACGTCGAGGAATGGGAGCGGATGATCGCCGTCAACCAGCGTGGCCTGCTCTTCATGACCAAGGCCGCACTACCGCACCTGCTGATAGCGGCTAACGACGAACTGCGCGGCGTTGCGGATATCGTGAACATCTCCTCCATCGCCGGCCGGCAGGCATGGGCGAACTTCGCCGCCTACAACATGACGAAGTTCGGGGTGAACGGCTTCACCGAAGCCCTCCGCCAGGAAGTCACGAAGAAGCATGTACGAGTCGGCGTGCTCGAGCCCGGCGCCGTCGAAACCGAACTGATCTCCCACAACAACGACACCATCAAGGATCATCTCGCCGTGTCCGACGCGAAGAACATCCCCGAGAAACTGCAGCCGGAAGACATCGCCGAGAGCATCACCTACATGGTCACCCGCCACCGACGCTCCTCCATCGCCGAACTGTGGGCCATGCCCACCTCCCAAGCCTGAGCAACCGAGAGGCAAGAACCTCATGAGAAGTGCACACCTCGGAGACCTCGACGTCTCCCGCGTCGGTCTCGGCGCCATGACGATGGCCGGCACCTACACGACCGGCGGGGCACTGGATGACGACGAATCCATACGCACCATCCACCGCGCACTCGACCTGGGCGTCACCCACATCGACACGGCCGAGATCTACGGGCCCTACCTCAGCGAACAGATCGTCGGCAAAGCAACCCGAGGACGCCGCGACCACGTGAGGATCGCCACCGAGTTCGGTCTCGTCTCCCACAACGGCGGCGGACCGGGCGTGATCGACAGTTCACCTTCGAATGTGAAAATCGCAGTCGAGGGCTCCCTGCGACGCCTGGGCAGGGATTACATCGACCTGTACTACCAGCACCGGGTCGACCCGAACACGCCCATCGAGGACACCGCGGGCGCCGTCGCTGACCTGATCACTGAAGGCAAAGTGCTCCACTTCGGGCTCTCCGAAGCATCCGCGCACACCATCCGTCGCGCACACGCCGTCCACCCCGTCTCGGCCCTGCAGACGGAATACTCGCTGTGGACGCGTGACGTCGAAGCCCACATCCTGCCCCTGCTCCGCGAGCTCGGCATCGGATTCGTTCCTTACTCTCCCCTCGGGCACGGCCTGTTGACCGGGCAGATCCGTTCCGCGGCCGACATCCCCGAGGATGACTGGCGCAAGACCAATCCGCGGTTCGTCGGCGAGAACTTCACGCGCAACCTCCGTCTCGTCGACGAGGTCCGCGCCATCGGCGCGGAAATCGGATCCACCCCCGCACAAACAGCGCTGGCGTGGATCCTCGCCCAGGGCGAGGACATCGCCCCGATCCCAGGAACCCGTCGGGTCGGGCGAGTGGAGGAGAACACCGCCGCCGATACGGTTGAGCTCACAGCACAGCAGATCGAGCGCCTGACGGCGCTCGACCCGGCAGCCGGCGAGCGACACGACGAAGCCAACATGGCCTCCATCGACAAATAGGGGACCATCTTCATCCCGGTGCAGCTTCAGCCGCTGTGTGACGTGTCCCAGAGGTAGCGCGGAAACCGACCTGCTACCCGGTACCCAGGCGCTGAATAATTTGGATCGGTCCGGGAGGGCCCGCACGCCAATGCCTCGACCTTCCAATGGCGCGGCGTCGGCAGCACCCAGTTCCACGCCCGAACTGTCGAGTTGCGCACAGCCCTCCTCGAGCGCGAATGGAACGAATCGATCGTCCGGCCCCTGCTCACCGGCATCGAGCCCGAAGCGCCAACACTTTTCTGACAACGGAGAAGTTCGCTCGACCACCGACGTGTCAGAGCCGTGTTCTACGCTTCGTAGTGGAGTCCCGTCCGGGGTGTCCGTCGTACCCGACCTGCCGTCGTTGGAGTCTCATGCCCGATCGCTCGATACCGCGCCCCGCCGATTTGGCCCACCGCGTCCGCCGTGCCTTCCGCGCACGGGTCTCCGGTGACCCCACCGGGGCACCGGACTGGGTGCGCGAGATCGCCCTGGTAGGGGAGGGACCGGGCTGGTTCGAGCCCGACGGCGTCGTCTGGCGGGTCCACGGCGACCTCTCCACCCTCGTCGGCGGGGTTGCGGCCCTCCTCGGGCAGGGCGCACACCCGCTGGCGATGGCCGGGGTCGCACGGCACTCCACCTACCGCAGCGACCCCTGGGCCCGCCTCGCCGGGACCGCACGCTGGCTCACCGTGAGCACCTTCGGCTCGGCGGAGCTCGCCGAGCGGGAGACGGCGCGGGTCCGCGGTATGCACGGGCGGGTCCGCGGCACCACCGACGACGGTCGCGCCTACTCCGCCTCCGACCCCGCCCTGCTGCGCTGGGTGCACCTGGCCTTCACCGACGCCTTCCTCGGCGCCCACGAGGCCGTCGGCCACGACCTGGCCCCGCGGTTCGGCCGCGACTGGGCCGACACCTACGTCGCCGACTGGTCCCGCAGCGCGCGGGCGCTCGGGGCCGAGGACCTCCCGGTCAACCGACGGGAACTCGCCGAGGCCCTGCGCGCGTTGGAGCCCGACCTCGAACCCGTTCCCGCCGAGCTCCTCACCTTTCTCTCCGCACCGGACGGGTTGAACCGGGCCGAGCGGATCTTCTACAAGGGCCTGGCCGTCGCCGGGGCGCTGGTTCTCTCCCCGTCCGTGGCCCCCCTCGCCGGCGTACCCGGCCGCGGTGACCGCTCGCCCGCGGACCGCCTCCGCTTGCAGCGCACCCGCGTACAGTTGCGGGCCTTCCAACTGGCCCTCGGGCCGCACAGCCCCTCCGAGGACGCGGCGCGCTACCGGATCGGCCTCGCCGGCCCGCCGGACTGGCTCGACCGAACCTCGGCCATACCCGGACCGCCTTCAGCAGGGCTTCCGCACCGGCGTCCTAGCGGCGGCGCAGTCAATATCGGGACGCCGTAGCGGAAGACGCGCACTCGGGTGCGGAGCCGCAGCTTACCGGCCGGCACCTTCACGTCCGTGTCGGCGGCGCAGTCTACGATCGGTACCTTGGGCCGTTGCGGCCATCGGGAGGGAAGGATGCGCGAGGTCATGGACGAGTTCGGTGCATCCGGTAGGGCCCTCGGCCGGCCGGCTCCAGCCGCTGCCCGCGCGGAGTTGATGCCATCGGGCTTCGCGTCCCCGGCCCAGGACTGGTTCGAGGACCGGATCGACCTGAACCGGCACCTCATCAAGGACATCACCAGCACCTACATCGTGCGTGTGTCCGGGCACGCCATGGACGGCGCGGGTATCTCCGATGGTGACGAACTGATCGTCGACCGGGCCCTGCACCCCAGGGACGGGTCCGTGGTCGTCGCCGTCCTCGACGGCGAACTCATCGTCCGTCGACTCCGCATCACCCACTCGGACACCAGCACCGACCCCGAGACCAGTCCCACCACCAAGTCCAACAGCACGGATCCTGGTGACGGTACGGCTGCCGGCGTCGCGCTGGTCGCGGCGAGTTCCGCCTACCCACCCATCCCCGTGCCGGACCCCGATGGCCTGGTCATCTGGGGTGTGGCCACCCGGTGCCTCCACCGTGTCTGATCCTGAACCTTCCCCGCTTGGTCGGGGTCCGGTCACCGGTCCGGTTACCTCCGGTGTCGCCCTGGTCGACGTCAACAATTTCTACGTCTCCTCCGAGCGGGCCTTCGACCCGTCGTTGGAAGGGCGCCCCCTGGTGGTCCTGTCGAACAACGACGGCTGCGTGATCACCCGCAGCGCCGAGGCGAAGGTACTCGGGATCCCGATGGGCGCTCCCTGGTTCCAGATCGCCGGACAGGCGAAGAACTGGGGGTTGCAGGTCCGCTCGAGCAATTACGAGCTGTACGGGGATATGAGTGCCCGCGTCATGGAAGTCCTCGGCCGCCACACCACCGACCTCGAGATCTACAGCATCGACGAAGCGTTTCTCACCCTCCATGGCACCCACAGGGCACAGCAGGCCACGGGCAGGACCATCAAGGCGACCGTCCGGCGCAACACCGGGCTTCCCGTGTGCGTGGGCATAGCCCCGACGAAGACCCTGGCGAAACTCGCCAATCGGTGGGCCAAGGGCAATCCCCACTTCGACGGGGTCTGCCACTGGGACCTCGTCCCGCAGGATCAGCGGCGCGCCCTGCTGCGCAGGTTGAAAGTCACCGACGTCTGGGGCGTCGGCACCAGGAACGCCGCACGCCTTAACGCCATCGGCATCGACACCGCCTGGGACCTTGCCGCCGCGGACCCGGTATTGATCCGGAAACGGTTCTCCGTGGTCCTCATGCGCACCGTCCTCGAACTGCAGGGCACGCCCTGCATCACCTCCAGCGAGTCCACCGGCAACGAACAGGTTCTCTTCTCCCGCTCCTTCGCCACCCCCGTCACCACCCTGGACGGGATGCAGCAGGCGTTGAGCGTCTACGCCCAGGGCGCCGCCTCACGCCTGGCCCGCAAGAACCTCCAGGGAAGGGTGCTCACCGCGTTCGCCGGAACCTCACCGTTCAGTACCGGCACCAGAAGCGCGCCGAGTATCTGCATCCCGCTCCCGGCCCATACCGCGAATCCCCTGGAACTCACCCGTGCCGCGCACCGGCTGCTGCCGCTCATCGACGAAGGCGTGTCCTACATCCGGGCCGGAGTCATCATCACCGACCTCCAACCCGCCGGGACACAGGACTCCCTCCTGACGCTCGACCAGGATCCCGCGGCCGGCGCCGGTCCGGCCCTGGGGAAGGACACGGGCCCACTCCTGCACCAGATCGGCCAGAGATTCGGGCGCTCGGCGATCGGCCTCGGCCACGCGGGCCTGAAAGCAGGCTCGGACTGGACCATGAAACGCGACATGCTCTCACCCCACTACACCACCAAGTGGGCGGACCTGCCCCTTGTCAAAGCGCAGTAGGACCATTCAGGACCCTGAGCATCCCGCTCCGGGCCGGACGGGCAGGTCAGTCAGGAGTGGATGCCCTCGCGGGAGTCCGCGAGGGCCCGTCACTAGCCCTTGGTACGGGACTTCGCCGCCTTCTGCGCCTTCTTCTGTCTGGCTTCACGGGCGAGGAGTGTCTTCTCGTCGATCGGCGCGTCACCGCTGGCCCGGCGGCGGCGCGTGTACTCGGCGGCCTCGTCCTGGCGCTCCTGCTCCGCTCCGCTCGCGATGGCCGAGCGCAGGTGTTCGGGCCCGTACCCGAACGACTCCACCAGGTCGAGGGCGTGCGGGCGGATCCTGGTCAGTAGCCGGTTGATGTACCGGTCCAGTGTCCGCGCGCGCTGGGAGGACAGGCGGCCGTTCATGAGGAACCACGCGAGGTCCTTCTCGATGAGGCACAGACCGAACAGGTCCCGGAGCCGGGTGAGGACCTCGCGTGTTCCCGGGTCCTCGATCTTCTTGAGGCCTCGGGTGAACGCTTCCCACTGGAGCAGCTCGGCGTGTGCGTGGGCCACCTCGATGAGCTCGTTCTGGTGCTCGTTGAAGAGGGCGGCGGACTTCTCCTGCGACATCCCCTTCGCACCGCGCAGCACGGCGGCGACGTCCGCCACACGTGACTGCACCCGGTCCGACAGCAACTCGCGCTGCGTGTCCTCGTCCCGCAGCGCCTTGGCGGACTTCTTGCCGGAGCCGGAGTCCGCCACCGTCTGCGCGACGCGGCGGAGACCGGAGCGGTGCAGGGTCTTGCCCGCCGCCTGCGACACGGCGTAGCGGGCCAGGACGCCGAAGTCGACACCCTTGAACTCCTTGGCGTAGTCCGTCAGGAGGCGCTTCGCGACGAGCTGCAGCAGCACGGTGTTGTCGCCCTCGAAGGTGACGTAGACGTCGAGGTCGGCGCGCAGCGATGCGAAGCGGTTCTCGATCAGGAAGCCCTGGCCGCCCGTCGCCTCGCGGCACTCCTGCAGGGTGTCGAGGGCCAGCCAGGTGCTGAGCGGCTTGAGGGCCGCGGCGAGTGTCTCGAGGTCCTGCCGGTCCTCGTCGGTGTCGTTCCTGCCGGAGAAGACGTCGTCGAACTTCTCGAGGAGTTCCTCGTGGGCGAACGAGGCCGCGTAGGTCGCCGCGAGGCGCGGCAGGAGCCGGCGCTGGTGCCGCTGGTAGTCCATCAGCACCTCCTCCCTGAGCTCGGAGGACGCGTTGAACTGCCGGCGCTGCGTCGAGTAGGTGATGGCGGCGGTCAGCGCGAGCTTGCTGGCGGCCACGGCGGCGCCGTCGAGCGAGACGCGTCCCTGGACGAGGGTGCCGAGCATCGTGAAGAAGCGGCGGCCGGGGGACGGGATAGGTGAGGTGTAGCTGCCGTCCTCGGCGACGTCGCCGTAGCGGTTCAGCAGGTTGGTCCGCGGTACCCGGACACCCGTGAAGTGCAGGCGGCCGTTGTCGATGCCGTTGAGTCCGCCCTTGATGCCGTCGTCCTCCGGCGA
>NZ_CP024915.1:2954572-2961922 GCF_002953615.1 Arthrobacter agilis
ACCCGCCATGACCGCGGGAGCCGACGACGATCATCGCGGCATGCATGCTCTCCTGAATAAGGACCTCCGCGGCAAGGCCGCGCACCACCCTGCGGTCAACCTCCCCAACCCGGGGAGGAGTGCCCTCGGGGAACGCCTCCGTCAGCGCCTGGTCCAGGGCTTGGCGCGCAAACCCCTCGTAGTCGTATTCCACGGGAGGCGCGTACAGGCCGAAGGCCAGAGGGTGCTGCCAGGCCGTGATGGCTCGGAGGGTGTCGCCGGCGAGGGGCATGAGGCTGACGGCGAGCTGCAGCGCCGCGATCGACGACGGGGAACCATCGACCCCGACGACGACTCGTGCACAGGAAGTGGCGGACGCGTCCATGATGGATCCTTTGCTGGGCGGAAATGCTACTCCTTTGATCGTCACTGGTCCCCCGATGAGCGGCTAGGGCCTTACGTCCCCTCCTTGATCCATAGTGATACGGGGCGTATGGCCCTGTCAGGAACGCCCGGCAGGAGTCACGCTGATGGTTGGCGTCAGCGGGCGTCTGGTCTCAGGAGTTAAGGCAGGCACGGCATGCGGGCGATGAAGATGATCAGAAGATGAAGAACGTCACGGTGTTCCTCCTCGATGACCACGAGCTGGTCAGGCGGGGTCTGCGGGAACTGCTGGAGGCCGAGGGATGCGTGATCGTCGGGGAATCGGGGTCCGCCGAGGAAGCGACGCGCCGGATCCCCGCCCTAGCACCCGACATCTCGATTCTTGACGCGAGGCTGCCGGACGGGACCGGGATTGAGGTATGCCGGGATGTGCGATCGATCGATCCGTCCCTGTCGTGTGTCATCCTGACCAGCTACGACGACGATCAGGCGTTGCGCGGCGCGGTGCTTGCCGGTGCGTCCGGGTACATCCTGAAGGAGATCCTCGGATCCGACCTGGTCGGTAAGGCACGCCGGGCCGCTGCGGGTGAGTCCCTGTTCGACCCCGGGTTGAAGGAACGCATCATCGCCGGCTTGCGGGACGACCCGCAGGAGGACGTACGCCTAGCAGGCCTTACAGCGCAGGAGAAAAAGGTCCTCGCCCTGATCGGCGGCGGACTGACGAACCGTGAAATCGGGGTCGAGCTGTTCCTGGCCGAGAAGACGGTGAAGAACTACGTGTCCTCGCTCCTGGCGAAGCTCGGTTTCCAGCGGCGGACCCAGGCCGCCGTGTACATTTCCCGACCCGCCGAACCGCCGGCCCCCACCCCGATCCGCTAAGTGGCGCCTGCTGGGGAAGGTAGAGCGAAGGGTGTGAGGGGTACGGTGAGCAGAACCTTGGTGCCCTGACCGAGTGGGCTCGTGATGGTGAGGGCACCTCCGCAGAGCTCGGCACGGCGTTGCATGTTCGCCAGCCCGCTACGGGATAGCCTTTGCTCGAACCCGGATCCGTCATCGATGATTTTCAGCTCGAGGCGGTCCGGCAGGGCCTGCAGCGTCATCGTAATAGACCGCGCGCCGGCATGGCGGAGCGCGTTGGACAGACTCTCGAGAAGGATGGCCCGCACGTGGTCGGCCCACGCCGGATCGATGACGGCGTCGAGGGGCCCGGAGAGGTGCACGACGGGTTGGAGGTGGTGGCCGTCGAACGCATGCGCCACGAGGGAGAGAATGCTGGACGTGAACGTCGGTGTGATCTGCGGGACGGATCTCAGCGAGTAGATGGTGTCGCGCAGTTCCCTGATTGTCGCGTCCAGCTCGGCCGTGACGGTTCCGATTCGTTCGAGGGGCTCGCGATCTGAGAGATACTTGCGCAGGCTTTGAATGCTCATGCCGGCCGCGAAGAGCCGCTGGATGACCAGGTCGTGGAGATCGCGGGCAATTCGGTCGCGGTCCCCGAAGACCGCCTCCTGCTCCCGTTGCCGGTGGACCCGGAGCAGTTCCAGGGCCAGGGTTACATGGGAGGTGAACGAGCGCACCATCTCGTGATCCACGCTGGAGAAGGGCGGGAATTCCGCCGGCCTGCCGAAGAGCAGGAACTGACGCTCCCCCGTTCCCGCAAGGCGTGTGAGGAGGGCCGTCGAGATGGTGGCCGGTGGGGCGCCTGGCAGCAGGCGATCGATGTCCTCCTCCCTGAGCAGCAGCGGCGGCGATTGTGCTGTCAGCCCGTCGAGTTGCGCGTTGTCGGCCCCGGACTGTCCGACGAAAGCGCCGGCATTGACGCCGTCGGCGGCTTCGCAGATGAGTCCGCGATGATGGCCGAAGTCACGCAGCACGACAGTGAGGTCGCTGTGCGATGCGCGCAGGGCGTGATGAGCGATGAGTTCGAGGTCATTGCGGGCATCATCAGTTTGCTCGAGGAGTTCACGCGCGGCGTTCAGGCCGCCTTCGAGCCACTCTGTCCGACGCGTCGAGTCGTGGAAGAGGCGCGAATTCTCGATGGCGACCCCGGCCGCAGCCGCCAGGGCGACGAGCAGTTTTTCGTCGGTATCGGTGAAGTCCCCTCCTCCGTTCTTCTCAGTGAGGTACAGGTTTCCAAAGACCGTGCCGTGAATCCGGATCGGAACGCCGAGGAACGAACTCATTTGCGGATGATGCTCCGGGAACCCCACGGCGCGGTCGTGCGTCCGCAGGTCATGAAGACGTAACGGCCGAGGCTCACTGACAAGAAGACCCAGGACGCCGTGACCCTGAGGCAATGATGCCATTCGTTCAATCTCATCACCCTCCAGTCCGACCGTGATGAACTGACCCATAGTCTGATCCGGGCCGATGACCCCGAGCGCGCCGTAGCGTGCATCGACCAGCTGACATGCCGCGGAAATGACTCTCTCAAGGACCGTGTCCAGGTCGACGTCATCGGCCATGGACTCGAAAGCCGCGAGCAGGTTCCCAATTCCGACTGATGAACTGACAGCGAAGGCCTGATCGTGTGCGGCCGCCGACGAATGCTGTGATCGTGTTACCACTTGACGCTCCCAAATGCCGTGGTAGAACTTCCCTGACATTACGAGGTGGATTATCCGGTTCTACGGATGACACTGGCACGTGCACTGGCTGAAAACGCCTTGATAGGACCTAGTGCCCTAGCCGCTGAATCAACGCTTTCATAGTGTCATGGTATGAACACCGAATCCGCACCTACGAGGATCCTTTCAGCACACGAATGTTGGGCGCTCCTGCGTACTACATCTGTTGGACGGCTTGCCCTCTGCCAGGCCGGTCGGCCGGAGATCTTCCCCATCAACTTTTCCGTCGATCACGGGACCGTCGTCTACAGGACGTCCGAAGGAACGAAGTCCCGCGCCGCCGAGCACGCCCCGGCCGCGTTTGAAGCGGATGGCTCGTACTTCGTCAGCGGCGCGGGTAAGGACATGGTGTGGAGCGTCGTCGTGAAAGGGGACACTGCGACCATCGCGGCAACCACCGAGCTCCTGGCCACCGTGCAACTGCCCCTTCATCCCTGGGAAAGCGGCCGCAAGGACCGCTTCATGCGACTGGTCCCCGAGACCATCAGCGGACGAGCCTTCGCACGAAGCGGATCGGACGCCCCCGTCGACCCAGAAGTGTCCGCCACGTAGCTGTTGGTGATCCACTTAGGTTGAGTGACCATGCGCTGACGGGAAGCTGAAGTCTTCTAGGGGTCGCTTTTCAGAGACAAACCAGACACCGTGCAACCGATTGATGCAGCATCATTTTCTTCCTTTGTCCTGGTCATGGCAGCGGTTGCGGCACCTCGGTCATCCCGAGATTAGCGGTGAGGGTACAGCTGATCGACGACTTCACTACTACGGAACACGAATCCTCGACCCTTCCTGCGAACCGCGTGCCCGCCTAGAATTCTCACCCCTCCGGCACCCCCCGCCATAGGCGTTTTCGTCGGTCGCCGAGGCTACTCGGATGATCTAAGCGAACCATCGGCACAGGTCTCAGAACCGACACCGCGATTCAACAATGCTGCCTGATCAGGGCCTTTGGGCCCTGATCAGGCAGCTCATTGAGCCGTAGCGTGAGAATCAGGAGATTACTAGGCGCTGATGCCAGGCCATGACGAGCAGAGGTACCTGCTGTGCCTGAACTGTCGCGGGCCCCATCGGGTTGCTTGTGTTCGGTCTCCGTAATGAACGGGAAGAAGACAACACCATGACAATCACCCCCGCCACGACTCCGGACATGCCGACTTCCAGGACGCTTCCTGACACTCCACCAGCAATTCAGGGTGCATATTGGGAGTCTCAGAGCATACAGAACACTGCAACGGTACTCACCAGCACCGAGTGCTGGGCGCTGGCCGCGACGCAATCCGCGGGCCGGCTCGGCTTCTTCCGCGAGGGGCTTCTGGACATTTTCCCTGTGAACTACTTCGTCAGGGCCGACCACGTGTATTTCCGCACATCGGCCGGGGGCACTATCGCCACCAGCTACCTCGAGCACGCAGCGTTCCAGATCGACCAGGTAGATAGGGAGGCCCGCAGTGGATGGACGGTGCTGCTCAACGGTCCTGCCACCCGTGTTGAAGACCCGAGCCTGTTGACGACCCTGTGGGGCAAAGCAGTCGACGAACCCTGGGCGCCGGGCCAGCGGAACCTGTTCTTCGAGCTGACACCCTCCACGGTGCGCGGCCGGCAGATGGGAGCCACGCACTAATGTCCGCCATCAAGCAGAGCACTGAACGGCGGACCGTTGATCTGCTGGCAGCTCCCCGCGTCGCCGTCCCACCGTCAAGGGCGATAAATTCTGCGGCGCTGAGGAGACATGCCTTCCGGACCTCCAGTGCTGCTGACACAAGCCCTGCCTGCCTGAGCTGCGGGGCCGACGAGAACCTCACGTACTCGGAGTACGGCGAGCAACGCACTCTTCCAAACGGCCGGGTTGAAGCGGCGTGGACACGGTACTGCTGTACGCGCTGCGGCGCAGGACGACAACACACCGTCCCCGCGTCCTGGCGACCGCCAGGCTGGTCTGGTGCAACTGAATCCTGACGTTGGAATGAGCGAAGCAGAACATGACCCACGGAAGGAGATGAATCCGAATGCACCTTGAAGTCACGCGAAGCGGCGGATTTGCCGGACTGACGCGGCACTGGTCCACCGATATCCCTGATGCGGAATGCAGCCTGCTCATCACAGCGCTCAAGCAAGCCGACAACAAGTACCATAATCACCCGGATGACCGCGTATACGCGATACACCTCGGAGCAACCTCGGCCAGCGTCCCTGAACTTCAGACACGGCACGGGATACTAGCAACGCTCATTGAGCGGGCGCAGGACGGCAACCATGACCGCTGACCAGCGCGCTCCTGACCGAAGGCATCACTTGCAGCGCGAGAGGGCGGGTGCCCTCACCGGTAGGGCCGCTCCCGCGAAGATCAGCCCGGATCCGCTTCTTGCAGTGACGCGCAAGCCAAGGCACACCGAACAGTCGGTGGCCCTCAGCGCCACCACAAGGAACCGTCGTCGAGAAGCCGGCGCAGACCATCATCAGGAGTCCCCAAACGCTGCCCTGCGTCTGGTGGTAGATCGCGCGGCACCGCATGCAAAGATCACCATTGCAGAACGGAAAGGGGCTGTCACTCTCACTGGGACAGCGGTGACACTCGCCGAGAAGAACAGGGCTGGCTTCGCGTGCTGGGCCGTACGCACCACAACCGCTGTCTACAACGACGTCACCCTCACCCCCTGACGCGGATTGTCGGTCTGCGGGTCCTACCTTGCCGTCGATGTTCGGGTCAGGACCAACGACACAGCTCAAACAGTCTGGCGCGTGGACTTTTCCCCTGACGCGTGGGCATGGAGCGGCCGACAGTACGCCACCGACGGCCGGTTCCAGGGCCGCTGGGCTGACATCGACGGCAACTTCCGCATCATCTATGCCGGATCTCGCCTGTTGGCATGCCTTCTTGAGGTACTCGCACACTTCCGTCAGGACGCCTACCTGCCTACTGCCCTCGGCCCCACCCGACGACGTGCTACCGCCAGGACTGCCAGCACCGCCACTGACGCCGTCAGTACTTGACCGGGCGCAACCCTGACCATGCACCTCTCACCGGGTGCCGTCTGTGCCGGGGCCGGAAACTCTAACCCTTGCGACTGCCTCGGTCGGAAAGGGCGCATGGACAACTACTGGACCGTTCACGTCCTCATTGACAATGATCTGTGCTGTGCTGAATGCCTATCTGGCCGGACCTAACAGCCGGTGACACGTCCCTACCTGGAGATATATTGCCCGACTGCGGTGACGGCGTTGAGGATCGAGTGCTCTCGGGCCAGGGCATCCTCGGACTCGGACTCGTACACGAACATCGTGAGACCGCGTCGACTGCCGCAGTAGTCGATGATGCCGTGTTCTATCTGGGTTCGGATTGCCTGCTCGTACCCGTGTCGGTCGTATACGTCGGCATCGTCGCCGGCAATGGGTATCAGGTGCGTCGTGAGGTTCACGAGGTTGCGTTTCATGCCGCCCTCAGTGGCGACGTTGAACGCCCAACCGTTGACGAAGACGCGGTCTATCCACCCCTTGAGCAGGGCTGGCATCGACCACCAGAAGACGGGGAAAACCAGTACGAGGTGTGCGACTCCGTCGAGCCTTTGCTGCTCGGCGGCGACGTCGGGGGCGAAGTCACCTCCGACCCGGTATGTGTGCCGATCGGCGAGGGTGAACCTCGGATCAAAGCCTTCTGCTGCCAGGTCCACGAGCTCGACCGTTCTGGGCAGTAGCATCTGCTCGAGGTGGCGCGCGATGTGATGTGTCAGCGAATCGGGGTCAGGGTGAGCGGTCACAATGAGAGTCTTCACGCACTCAATCATGACCACAGCCCACTCCTGATCAGCAACTGATCCCCCAGGAGCGCCGCATTCAGTTGCTAACACCCATTCGGTAGCTGGACCAATTCGCAGCACATTCTCCGACCACTTGAGTGCCGGGTATATACCGCCCCCTCGATCTCGGCGTCGAGCCCCACAACCCGCCGGACAGTCAAGGCTCCGCGACTGTCCAGCGTGTTGTCCGGCGGAGCAGGTGCGCGTCAATGGAAGGCACACCAGTTCCCGAGGGGTAGTCGTCCGGCCGGCGTCAGTCGAGGACGGCTGTCGCTTCGACTTCGACCAGTACGTCTCGTTCGAAAAGATAGTCGACGCCGATCAAAGACGATGGTGGCATCGGCAGCGGCAGGTCGATGTCCTCGGCTACCGCGGTGACGCCCGTCATGAAGGCCTCGATCTTGTCGGGGCTCCAGCCGGTCACATAGAAGGTGAGACGAACGACATCACCGAACCCGGCACCGGCGCTCAGTAGACCCGCGTGCGTGTTTCGCAGGGCCTGTGCCACCTGGCCCGCCAGGTCATCGGGGGCCACAGGAGTGCCATCGGCGGTTCTGGCGATCTGGCCG
>NZ_CP024915.1:2962022-2969311 GCF_002953615.1 Arthrobacter agilis
TGGGTCGGGCGCCTGCATCTGCGTGTGGCTCATGGCCCCCCTGTTCATCCGTCATCAGGGCGTCCAGTTGCTGCCGCAGCTACTGACTGAAGCACTCCACAGCACTCCACAGCACTCCTGAAGGCCTCCCCTTGCACGCACCCTCCCTCACGGCTTCACCTCAGCTGTCATGATCGGCGCGGCACGTCTGGCGTTCGTCGCGGAGACGGCCAGGGTCGACATACCAGGGCGCACTGTCGCGCAGCCGGCAATGACAAGGACGCGGACGGCGGGTTCTGCGGCCGTCGCTGAGGGCGCTTGAGGCATCGTGGAGATGGGCTTCGGTGCGATTGCCGTAGCATTCGATGAGCGCTTGAGGTGGCCACTGGTTCAGCAGCGAGCCTTTTCTACCGACCGATACGTGGATGAGGAATTGATGCCGGACGAGAACGAACTGGCCCGTGAGGCCGAGCGGGACACCATCACCGCTCAGCTGCAGAACATGGTGCTCGAGAGCGATGACGTCCAGGAGTTCCTGACCGGGCTCGTCAGTGTCGCTGCGGAGGCTTTCACAGGGCGCTACGGGGACATTTTCTGCGGGATCACGCTTTTGCAGCCCCGATCCATGACCACCGTGGCCAGCAGCAGTGCCAGGGCCCGGCAGGTTGATGAGGTGCAGTACGGATTCGACGACGGACCGTGTCTGCGTGCAGCCCGTGAGGGCGTGACGGTCCACATTCCGGATTTTCTCACCGAGACCCGGTTCCCGGAGTACCGCGAAGCGATCGCAGCGCACGGGCTGCGATCAGCACTCGGGATACCGATACGTCTGGATGAGGGTGCGAGCGCCGGCCTGGACTTCTACTCCACGGAACCCGGAACCTTCGATGACAAGGGCATTCGTGTCGCCGAGGGTTTCGCCCGGGATGTGTCCCAGTCCCTGCGTCTGGCGGTGCGGGTCGCGAAGCTCACGGATGCGGCAGCGAACATGCGGGTGGCCATGGAGTCCCGGACCAGTATCGACATGGCTATCGGGGCGATCATGGCTCAGAACCGGTGCGGACAGAAAGAAGCGACCGCGATCCTGCGCCGCGCTTCCTCGAACCGGAACGTGAAGCTCCGCGACCTGTCCGTCGACATCCTCGCCTCGCTCGGACAGCACGAACCCGTCACCACGCACTTCGAGTCCTGATCCTGGCCTGCACCTCCCGGCGGGCCGCTCGACAGATGCCCGACGCACCTGCCACGGAAGGGCCCAGAGGCAAGGCGGCAGGGGTATGGACGATGTGAGATCCGTGTTGCGTGGTGGTCAGGCGTTGATCTCGTCTTCGACGAGGCGGGCGATCCTGCGCAGGAACCGCCCGTCCTGCGCCGAGAAGCTACGGGGGTGCTGATCGATGACGCACAGGGTCCCGACGGTCCATCCGCCCGGACCGCGCAGCGGGTAGCCGGCGTAGAAGCGGATGAACGGCTCCCCGACCACCAGGGGATTCGCGCTGAATCGGCCGTCCTCGAGCGCGTCCGGGACGATCAGCGGTCCCGCATTACGGATGGTCGCATTGCAGAACGTGATCTCCCTCGGCAGGTTCTGCTCGATGGGTCCGAGGACAGACTTCAGGAACATCCTGTGATCATCGATCAGGGCCACGATGGAGGAGCTGACCTGGAAATAATCCCTGGCCTGCTGCGTGTACCGGTCGAAGCGCGCCTCCCCTGGTGAGTCCAACAGGTTCGTCCGGGTGACGGCGTCGAGGCGTTCCTGCTCGGCTTCCTCCGCCGTGAACAGGAACGCACCCAGGGCGCCCAGAGACCGCTTGGAGTCCCCGGATGTTTCGGCAGGTTCGTCCTCCTCGCTGCGGGGAACACGGATGTCCACCGGCGTGTGTTCGAGGAGCTCGTTCATGGCATCGGCGAGAATGTTCCGCTCACTTCCATGCAGGACGAGCAGTCCGCCGAGGTAGGCCTGGACCTCGAACTGGGAGACGCTGCCGCCCAGGGCGTAGTACTTCACCCACAGCTCACTCACCGTGCAATGCGATCTCGCCAGGGCGAGCGTCGTCAGCCTGATCTGTATCTGGCCGTTCATTGGACCTCCGAGCCCGACCGTCCCCACTACCGAGTCCCACATGCTGAATCCGAGGCAGTGGCCCGATCACATCGATAAAAGCCCCGGCCGATCATCAGCCTACTGACCTATTCCACCGTAGTGCACACTTTGCTCCTCGCCGGACTGCTCGTCCTTTTTGCGCCTCGATGCCACGTGATGCGCCATCGCCCGCACTGTCGATCACCGGCCCCCGCCCGACATGCCCATGGTCCTGGCCTGCGCCATATCGACGGTTGTCGATGTACGGGTATGCTGGCTGGCATGACGGCGATTTCCGAGCCCCGAACCATTGCTTCGACCAAGGACTTCGCGACCATCGAGATGGTTGATGCGGGCCCGTGCTGCGTACCGTCCGGGGCGCCCGCGATGAGCGTGGAGCGGGCTGAAGCATTGTCCAGGCAGTTCAAGGCGATCGCCGATCCGAATCGGTTGCGTCTGGTCTCCCTGATTTACTCCAGCGCAGAGAACGAGGCGTGCGTGTGTGACCTCACCGAGCTGTTGAGCCTTGGGCAGCCGACGGTGTCGCATCATCTGAAGATCCTCGTCGACGCCGGGATCCTGCACCGCGAGAAGCGCGGCGTGTGGGCGTACTTCTCGATCGTGCCCGGCGCTCTGGACGCCCTCGCCGGCGTCCTCACCGAACCCGAGTAACACCCCAGCCTCCCGAATCCTGCTTGGCCCCTGCTTTCCTCCTTACCGACCAGAAGTGAGTATTCCTGTGAGTTTCAAGGCTGATAAGCCCTCTGTCCTGTTCGTGTGTGTGAAGAACGGGGGGAAGTCCCAGATGGCCGCCGGTTTGATGGACAAGGTCGCAGGAGACTCCGTGACCACCGCCTCTGCCGGGTCGAAGTTCGGATCCTCCGTCAATGCCCTGTCTGCCGAGGTCCTGGCGGAGGTCGGGGTCGACATCAGTCAGAAAGTGCCCCGCCAGATCACCGTCGAAGACCAGCAGCAGGCAGACCTCGTGGTCATCCTCGGCGCCGAGGCGCAGGTCGACGAGGTCGAAGGCACTCTGTACGAGCGGTGGGAGACCGACGAACCCAGCGAACGCGGCATCGACGGGATCGAGCGGATGCGCCTGGTCCGCGACGACATCCTCGACCGCGTCACCGCCCTCCACGCAACCCTCACCACTCGCTGACCCCAGCACCAGGGCTTCTCACCCGGGCGACAACGGTCATGTTCTCTTGCCGGCGCCCGGTGTTCGCTTCCGAGCCCGTTACAACCTCACCTCACACCCACAGGTGAGTTCGTCGGTGCGTCTTTTCCTGCCCTCCTGCTAGGAGCCCTGCTGCTATGACTGCCATGACCGTGGTCGCCGTCCTGATCTTCCTCGCCACCCTGACCCTGGTCATCTGGCAACCCAAAGGCCTCGGCATCGGCTGGTCCGCCCTCGGCGGCGCGGTCCTCGCGCTTCTGACCACGGTGGTGAGCCTGTCGGACATCCCGGTCGTGTGGGACATCGTCTGGAACGCGACCTTCGCGTTCGTCGCGATCGTGATCATCTCCCTCATCCTCGACGAATCCGGGTTCTTCACATGGGCGGCCCTGCACGTCGCCCGCTGGGGCAGAGGCAACGGGCGTCTGCTCTTCACCCTCATCGTCCTGCTCGGTGCCGCGATCGCGGCCGTGTTCGCGAACGACGGAGCGGCGCTGATCCTCACGCCGATCGTCATCCAGATGCTCCTGGCCCTGAAATTCCCCGCGAAGGCGTCCCTCGGATTCGTCATCGCCTGCGGTTTCATCGCCGACGCCGGGAGCCTGCCCCTGGTCGTCTCCAACCTCGTGAACATCGTCACCGCCGACTTCTTCGACATCAGCTTCGCCCGCTATGCCGCGGTCATGGTCCCGGTCGGCATCGTGTCCGTCGCCGCGAGCCTCGGCGTTCTCCTGCTGTTCTTCCGCACGGTGATCCCCCGCACCTACGACATGAGCGCCCTCGAGACACCCGAGTCGGCAATCGCGGACCCCCTGACCTTCAAGACCGGGTGGGTCATTCTCGGAGTCCTGCTCATCGGCTACTTCGCCGCCGAACCACTGCACATCCCACTGTCCGCCGTGGCAGGTGTCGGCGCAGTGGTCCTCATGCTGGTGGCATCCCGCAAACCTGCCTTCCTCTTCCCACGCATGCCCGTCCCGGCGATGCAGGAACCTGTGTCCGAGATCGATGCGGCAGGGCAGGCAGCCGACCTCGACTACGAAACTGTCGGAGCGGCCCACCGCCCCACCGGTGCCACAGCGAACAGTGCCCACCCGGCCTCTGGCACGTTCAGCTCGGACGTGAACGACGATGCGTCCCCCTCCTCAGCTGGTGGCGGTGCGGCTACGCTCCCGAACGGTCGGATCTCCGTTCCGCGGATCCTGCAGGAAGCACCCTGGCAGATCGTCCTGTTCTCCATCGGCATGTACCTCGTCGTCTACGGATTGCGGAACCAGGGCCTCACCGACGAACTCGCCGGCGTGTTCTCGGCCATCAGCAACAACGGCGTGCTCATCACCGCGCTCGGCGTCGGCGTCCTCGTCGCGGTCCTCGCGTCCCTGATGAACAACATGCCCACCGTCCTCATCGCCTCCCTCGCCATCGGGGCCGCGGGATCAACCGGGCTGACGCAGGAGGCGATGATCTACGCCAACGTCATCGGGTCCGACCTCGGCCCCAAGATCACCCCCATCGGCAGCCTCGCCACCCTGCTCTGGCTCCACGTCCTGGACCGCAAGGGCATCTACATCGGCTGGGGCCAGTACTTCCGCACCGGGATCCTCCTGACCATCCCCGTCCTCATCATCACCCTCCTCGCCCTCGCCGGCTGGCTCACCATCATCGGCACCTGAACACCTTCACGCCTCCGGTCGCCGCGCTCCTGAACCTGTGCACCACCGAAGGCGTCTGACGACGCGATGCTCGAAAGAGATCGGCGGACTCACGTTCATACGCCGGCATCCGGATGCGCCGGAAGATCAGCGTGATTCCTCTGCAACCAAGTCAGGAACGGCTTGTTGTCGGTGTGAGTGACGCCGCCGAGAACTCTTGAGAAGCGCCCTACTACCGACGGGAGGTGGAAAGGCGCACTGCAGTGCGTGTCGAAGTAGATCCTGAGAGAAGGGCTTCTCGCCGTCGTCGTTGGCCTGGCCCCTGTCGTGGTCGCATACTGGCCGCATGATGATGTCGCTCGTGTTCGGTGTGGTGGCCTCCAGCGCGCTGATCATCGGGGCGCTGGTCGGTGTGCGGTTCAACCTGCCCAAGAGGGTGCTGGCAATCCTGCTGTCCTTCGCCGCAGGATCTCTGATCACAGCCCTGGCCTTCGAACTGTTCGAGGACGCCTTCGAACAGGGTGGTATCTGGCGGGCAGCACTGGGCCTGCTTGCAGGCGCTCTCGTCTTCACCGTCCTCAGCGCCCTGCTCGATCGATGGGCCCAAGCCGGCGAGGATCCCGCACCGGCCGACGAGCACGAAGGCAGCGCGAAGCTGGACACCGACGCTGCCGCTTCGGACCATCCCGCGTCCAAAGCCTCAGTACGCGGCGCGGCAGGCCTGGCCCTGCTCGCCGCCGTCACGCTCGACGGGGTCCCGGAGAACGTCGCCCTCGGCGTGGCACTGGGCGGAGGCACCGGAGGCCTTGCCCTGCTGGCTGCGATCTTCGTCTCCAACCTCCCCGAAGCCCTCGTCGGAGCATCATCCATGCGCTCCCAGGGCTCATCGACGTCGAAGATACTCGGCCTATGGGGAGCCTGTGCCGTCCTCCTGGTTGCCGCCGTCCTCATCGGCGCCGGTCCCCTCTCAGGGGCAGACCCGGAAGCCATTTCACTGCCCCTGGCTTTCGCCGCCGGCGCGGTCATCGCGTCCCTGGCCGACACCCTCATGCCCGAAGCCTATGAACACGGGGGACCCGCAGTAGCCATGAGCACCGCCGCCGGTTTCGTCCTCTCCTTCACCCTGTCCCTCATGTAAACGTCCAGGTCGGCATTCCTACGACTAGGTGCTTCGCCCCTGATACCGCTGCGCGCTGGTGCACACTCCAGGCATTCGTTCGAACTCCCTCGCAGCAGGTCGCTGCCCACTTGTGGTCTCGGGTCCGGCGGTGGAAGGTGAAGGTAAGGCGGCTTCCTTTTCCGCCTGTCATCAGGAGGTTCCATGTTCTTCCACGTTCAGCAGCTCATCAACGAGATCATCCCCGACGAGCCGGATCCCGCCGCCGCCAACGCCCTGCAGGAAGGTCTCGGCGGGCAGTTCGGCGAGATGCGCACCATGATGCAGTACCTGTTCCAGAGCATGAACTTCCGTGGCGCAGCCGCCAAGCCCTACCGCGACCTGATCCAGGGCATCGGCACCGAGGAGATCAGCCACGTCGAGCTGATCGGCACCACGATCTCCCGGCTCCTCGACGGCTCCCCCCGCTATCAGGGCAAGCTCGAGGATCCGCTGGACGCCCCGGGGGCCGGTGGCGCGATCCCGTTGAACCTGGCCCTGTCCCAGGGCAACATCCACCACTATCTCGTGGGCGCACAGGGTGCACTGCCTGTCGACTCGGCGGGCAATCCCTGGAGCGGCAGCTACGTCTACAACTCGGGCAACCTTCCCCTTGACCTGCTGTACAACCTGATGCTCGAGGCGACCGGCCGGCTGCAGAAGTGCCGCATGTACGAGATGACCGACAACAAGACCGCCCGCTCCACGATCTCCTACCTGATCGTCCGCGACCAGGCCCACGAGAACGGTTACGCGAAGGCCCTCGAGACCCTCGGGGTGAACTGGAAGTCGCTGCTACCGATCCCGAAGACCAACGCTGAGCAGTTCCCCGAGGTCAAGAAGCTCCTCGACCTGGGGTTGCAGAGCAAGCAGTACACCTTCGATCTCAAGGGTCAGTCGGAGGCCGGCAAGATCTACCAGGGGTTGTCCCCGTCGCACGACGGAACGACCCTCGACGCCAGCGAGCAGGCCCCCGAGGGCGTGCCGTCGGAGATCGCCCCCGAGCGGCTGGAGGAGTTCGCCCCCGGGCTCGACCCCCAACTGCTCGACCTGATCCAGGCCACGGCCGATATGGAGATGGCCGACATCGACGCGACATTCGGCCCAATGACCACCAAGTAACTGCCAACACTCATCGGAGGGGGTGCCGGCGACAGCTGGCACCCCCTCTCATGTGCACCGTGATTCGAAGTCCTCCCGACGGCCTCTGAGCGCCCTTGAGCTGATGGCTCCACG
>NZ_CP024915.1:2969572-2976795 GCF_002953615.1 Arthrobacter agilis
CTCCTGTGGCTCCTGCCCCCGCGCCGGTTGTCCCGGCGCCGGTGCCCGCACCGGCACCGGCACCTGCACCCGTCGCACCCGCACCGGTAGCTCCGGCTCCCGCACCCTACTACCAGAACTGCGACGCCGTCCGTGCTGCAGGTGCCGCACCGATTGCCGCCGGGACACCCGGTTTCCAGCAGAAGTTCGACCGCGACGGCGACGGGATCGGCTGCGACAGCTAGCGGTAGGCATCGCCAGATGGAATGACGGCGAGGCAGTTCCGCAGGGGATTGCCTCGCCGTCGTTCGCTTCGATGCCGGTGGAAGAAGACAGCCGTGGTGCCGCCTGTCACGGAGCACCCTGCTCTCACAGAGCGGCGACCGACTCATTCCGCCGACGTGCCTGCTCCACAGGATCCGGAACGGGAGCGGCCGCGAGCAGGCGTTGGGTATAGGGATGCTCGGGGGCCGTCAATACTGTGTGGCGGTCACCCTGTTCCACGATCTTTCCGCGATGCAGCACCACCACGCGGTCGCAGAGCTCGTCCACGACCGCGAGGTCGTGACTGATGAACAGGCAGGCGAAACGGAGATTGCCCTGGATGGTGCGCAGCAACTCGAGCACTGTCGCCTGCACTGAGACATCCAGCGCCGAGGTCGGCTCATCTGCGATGAGCAGCATCGGCTCGAGCGATACAGCGCGGGCTATCGCTATGCGCTGGCGCTGGCCACCCGAGAGCTCGTGCGGGTAGCGCCCAGCCCACGAGGCAGGCAGCTCGACAGCCTCGAGCAGGCGATCGACACGCGCAGAGAGTGCGCCACCGCGCAGGCGTTCGTGGACCCGGATGGGTTCGCCGATCGACTGGCCGATGGTCCGTCGGGGGTCGAGCGCGGCAGTAGGGTTCTGGAACACCACGCCGATGCGCTTCTTGAGCGCTCGCGCCTGGGAGCGCGACGCTGTGGCCAGATCGACACCATCGATGACGATATGACCTTCGGTCAGTGGGGCGAGGCCGAGCGCGCTCTTGCCGATCGTGGACTTGCCTGAGCCCGATTCGCCGACGAGAGCGATCATCTCCCCAGCGCGGATGTCCATGGAGACGCCGTCGACCGCGCGCATCGCACGCCCGCGTCGATTGCGGTACTCCACCACCAGATCGGCGATCTCGAGAACCGGACGTTCGTGAGGTACAGCTGTCGATGCTCGGTGGGCGGCTCCGAGCCGTGGGACCGCCGCGAGCAAGGCCTTCGTGTACTCAGCCTCTGGACATCCGAAGATGCGCTGGACGGGCGCGGTCTCCTCGACCCGTCCCCGCCGCATGACGACGACCCGGTCTGCAAGGTCCGCCACGACGCCCATGTCGTGGGTGATGAGAAGGATCGCCGCGGCGGTGCGCTGCTGCAGCCTCCGCAGGACGTCGAGGATCTCCCGCTGCACTGTGACGTCGAGCGCCGTCGTCGGTTCGTCGGCGATGAGGACCTCCGGGTCACACGCGAGAGCCATGGCGATCATGACGCGCTGCGCCTGCCCACCGGACAGCTGGTGCGGGTAGTAGTCGAGACGGTCCTCGGGATCGCGCAGCTCCACCATCCGCAGCAGCTCCACGGCACGTTCGCGACGCTGAGCTGCGGTCAGCTGCGGGCGATGGCGCTTCAGCATCTCCAGGATCTGGTATCCGACGGTGAAGACCGGGTCGAGCGCGTTCGACGGGTCCTGGAAGATCATCGAGACCTTCCTGCCGCGGATCCCGGACAACACCTTCTCGGAGGCGCCGAGAACGTTCTGGCCGTCGACGAGAATCTCTCCGGACGCGCGCGCATTGCCGGGGAGCAGCCCGAGCACGGCCAGGGAGGTCACGCTCTTTCCCGAACCCGACTCGCCGACGATGGCGAGCACCTCACCGGCATGGAGGTCGAAGTCGACGGCGTGCACGGCCGGCACACGATCTCCCCCCACGAGGAAATCGATGGCGAGGTTCCGGACGGTGAGCACGGGAGTTGTCATGGCGTTTCGTCCCTCGTTGTCGTGTGGTCGTTCTCATGGGCATCGCGGTACGCCTCCCAGTCGAGGAGCATCTTGCGGTGGTACCCCTCGAGCCAGGTCATGTAGCGCTCGGCGTTGCGCAGCCGCGTGCGCGGACTGGCCGCTTCGCTGTCAAGGATCCCGAGGCCACCGGTGATCGCGCCCTTCATCCGGCGCAGGTACTCGCGCTCGCCGCTGAGGAACGTGCCCCACACGTCGTCCTCGACCCGGAAGTAGTGAGCACGATCCCCGGGGATGGTGTGTCGCTTGAGGAAGCCGACGGTCACGAGCGAGCGGGTGGCCATCGATACCGCGCCGGTACTCGCCTGCAGGAGCTGGCCGATCTGCGCGGAGGACAGGTAGGGCTCGTCCACGATGATGAGCAGACCGAGGACGCGGCCCTCCATGCGGGCGTTGTTCGCGAGTTCCCAGGAGGAGGCGAAGTCCTCGATGAAGGTCCGGGTCTTGTCGTCCAGCTCGCCCGAGAAGGACCGCGAACCGCTCTGCTTGTCTGTCATAGGGACATCTTGCCAAGCGTGTCGACAGGGCGTCCCGACGCGAGCGCCGAACGGTATGTGTCGATCGGCCAGAGCGTCATCCCGCCCAGGGCTACAGACAGGATCCGCCCCGCCTCATCGCGCGAGAAGTATGCGGGCTCGCCCGTCGCACCGAAGCCCGGGATGCGTTCGGCGAGGAGCTCGTCGTCACCGACGACGTCGAGGAACTGGTGGGCGAGGGCCGGCTCGGGGGACCGGGGGTTGATCGAGACGAGATGCCCGCCGAGTTCCACGATGTCGGTGACACCCCACATGTTGGCGAAGCGGCCGGTATACCGCGCGAGGACCGCCGGGTCGTGCGCCCGGGCCGCCGTGGTGGGGGAGAGGGCGATCTCGATGATCTGCAGCAGGCCGGTCGCGAGGGAGTCGGCGGGTCCGTCGACCGAATTGGTGAGCACGCTGAGCACGAACGCGTCGTCCGGGTCGATCCAGGTGCGCGTGATGTGACCGGGGTAGCCACCGCTGTGCCCGACGAGCTTGCGCTCTCCCACGGTGCGGATCTCGAAGCCCAGCCCGTAGCGGCCGAGTTCCCGTCCGCGGACCGTGACGATGGTCTCCTCGCGCTGCAGCAACCGTTTCGAGGAGTCCGACACGAGGGTTTCGTTGCCGAACCAGTGCGCGGCGCCATAGCTCGTCAGTTCGGCGGCGGTCGAGAACCAGCCGGTCGCGGCCGCCATCGCGCGGGTGTCGACGTGCTCGATCCGCCAGCGCCTATCATCGGCTTGCGTGAGACCCGTGTGCCCGGCCGCGTACTCGGCGGCGCGGTCGGCGTCGTACTCCGGCCCGGAATCGACGAGGCGCAGTCGATCGACGATGTTCGCACGCACGTAGTCGTTGTACGGCAGCCCGCTCGCGGCCTCGATGGCGAGCCCCAGCAGGGAGTAGCCGACGTTCGAGTACTTGAAGTACTCGTCCGTCTCGTACACGGCTCCGTTGAGTCGCGACTCCTCGAGCAGGGCCTCCCGGTCGAGGAACTCCCCGCCGCGCTGCCAGAAGTCATTGTCCACGCCGTCACGGATCACGCCTGCATTGTGACCGAGCAGGGCGCGCAGGGTGACCGTGGCGAGGGGGGTCTCCGCCAGTTCCGGGACCCAGGTGACGACGGCGTCGTCGAGCCGGAGGGAGCCCTGCTCGACGAGCTGCAGCACCGCCGTGGCCGTCATGGTCTTCGAGTGCGAGGCGATGCGGAACAGGTGTCCGGGGGTGAGCGTCTCCCCGGTGTCGACGTCCGCGGTTCCCCAGGCGTAGTTCAGCACGACGTCGTCGTCGACCCGCAGCGCCGCCTGGACCCCCACCGCTCCCCGGAAGGCGCCCTGGAAGGCGATCCAGCTCTCGAGGTAGGGGGCGATGCGGGTGAGGACGGCCGTCCTGTCCGTTGCGGTGATGGTCATGAACGTCCCTTCGGGTCGAGGGCGTCCCGGAGGATGTCGCCCAGCGTGATGAGGCTCAACACCGTGACGGTGAGGAACAGGCTCGGGAAGACGAGCAGGTGGGGGTCGCTCTGGAAGTACGACTGCGCCGTGGAGAGCTGCAGTCCCCAGGAGATCGAGGGTTGACGCAGGCCCACGCCGAGGAACGTCAGCGTCGACTCGGCGACGATGACGGAGCCCACCATGGTGGTGGCGATGGCGAGCACCGGCCCGAGCGAATTGGGCACGACATGTCCGAGCAGGATACGACGGTCGGTCAGTCCCATCGCCGACGCGGCCTGCACGTACTCCGCCCCACGTACGGTCCGCACGGAACTGCGCACCAGCCGCGAGAGCGTAGGCCACGAGAAGAACGCGAGCACGAGGGAGACGGTGAGGGCCGAGCGCGTGCCCGCACTGTTGAGGACCACGATCGCTCCGAGCAGGAACGGGAAACCGAGGAACACATCGGTGAGCCGCGAGACGATCCGGTCGGCGACGCCTCCGTAGTAGCCGGCGATCGTTCCCAGCACCATTGCGATGACCAGGCACAGGATGGTGGTCAGCAGGCCGATGAAGAGTGAGGTCTGGGTCCCGTGGACCACGTTCGCGAAGATGTCGCACCCCTGGAGGTCGGTGCCGAAAACATGGGTGGGGCTGGGTTCCTGCGCGCTACGGGACAGGTCGCACGCTCGGGGGTCGGGCTGTCCGAACAGTCCCGCGATCGGGCCGGGCAGAACGGCGATGACCGCGAGCACCCCCAATGCCGCCGAGCAGATCCAGAAGAGAGGCCGCTTGCGGAGGGTGGTCCAGACGCTTCGGTCGCCGGGGGTGACGAGGGGTGCCTGCTGGGACGCGAGTTGCTCACTCATGGCGGATCCTGGGGTCGAGGAGGGAGTTGATGAGATCGACGACGACGCTGGTCATCAGGAAGATGAGGATGAGTGCGGTCGCCACGCCGACGACCGTCGGCCCCTCGTGTGTCCGGATGGCGTCGAACAGGAGAGCTCCGATGCCGGGCAGGTTGAAGATGGCCTCGATGACGACGGTCCCGCCGAGGAGGTAGCCGAGGTCGATCGCGAGGAACGTCAGCACCGGGGTCACCGAGTTGCGCATGACATGGACGCCGACGACGTTGCGGCGCGGCATCCCCTTGGCGGTGAGGGTCCTGACGAAGTCCGACCGCAGGGTGTCGACGACGCTGCCCCGCATGAGCCGCGTGACGCTGGCGAGCCCGAACAGCGCGATGACGGTAGCCGGCAGCAGGTACGCCGTCGGCCATCCGGCTCCGGCCCCGGCGATAGGGAACCAGCCGAGTTGCAGGCCGAAGACCAACTGGGCAGAGACGCCGAGGACGAAAACCGGTACCGAGGTCGCGAGGATCGTGCCGATCAGCAGGGTGCGATCGAGGATGCCGCCGTTGCGCAGGCCGGAGACGAGGCCGAGGATCACGCCCACGACGACCTCGATCGCGAAGGCGGTCAGGGCGAGGGTGATGGTGATGGGCCATCGCGCGGCCATCCGGTCGCCCACGGGCCGGCCGTCGAAAGTGGTGCCGAGGTCCCCGGTGAACAGCCCCCCGATGTAGCGCAGGTACTGCAACCACACGGGCTCATCCAGGTGGTACTCGGCGCGAAGTTGCGCCTGTACGTTCTCGGGCAGCGGACGGTCGCCTCCGAGCGCTGCGATCGGGTCCCCGGGGAGCGTGAACACCATCGCGTAGATGATGAACGTGACCCCGATGAACACGATCGCGAGTTCGATGAAGCGCCGGCCGATGTAGCGGGTCATGAAGCGTCCTCCGCCAGGAGCCGGGCCGCGACGGCGAGCGTCGAGGCGTATTGCACGCCCACCAGTTTCTCGATCGGCAGCACGGTGATGCCCGGTACGGATTCGGACTCCGCGATCCACCCGTCGTAGACCCGGGCCAGCTCCGTGCCGATGAGGCGCAACTCGGCTGGGGCGACGCCGGCGTCGACCTCGGCATCGATGGCACGCAGGAGCATCCCCCCGAAGCGCAGGCGGAAGCAGCGCACCGTGTCCTCATTGGTGAAGACCTCGGCAGTCGTGGCCACGCGTGAGCTCTCGGGAAGCTCGGCCCTGCGGGCCTCGGCGTCACCGACTCCCGCCATCATGGGGATGAACGCGCGCGAGGCCCGGAGAAACGGTGAGTCGAGCACGAGGTGCGGCAGCGCCGACGACAACGCGTGCTGCAGCACGCGGCTGAGGTCACCGAGACCGGCAGCCTTCTTCCGGAGGACAGCTGCGTAATCGGTGCCGCTCGGGCGCGTGTCGAAGGCGTCGGGATGGGTCCAGTACGGCAACTCGGCCACGAAGGTGACCGACCCGTAGCGGCGCGCATAGTCGGCCGACCCGCCCCCGCCCACGTCCGCCACGGGATCGAGGCCGAGCGATTCGAGGTAGTCGTAGTGTTCTGTCGCGAGGGGGGCCAAAAACACCGCAGGCGCGAGCGCCGTGAGATCGGCGGACTCGGGTTCGCCGGCGTCGAGGGGGAGACCGAGAGCCTCAGGGATGGCATGGAGGTCCGCGACGGCTCCCGCGATGTCGCGCCCCAGGTAGTAGTAGACGCCTCCGAGCTCCGCATTGTGCAGCCCGACGAGCAGCGCGGGTCGCGTCTCGTCGATCAGGCGCATGAGTGCCTGCGTCTCCGGCATCGACCGATCGAAATACGCCTTCTTGTAGCTGAGGGGGAACGACCACTCGACCTGCTCCTGCGGTGCCGGGCGGTAGAAGTTGCGGGCGTAGTGCGAACGGCTCGACGGCGCGCCGAACCATCCCTCGTTGAGCCGCGTTCCGTCGGGATCGATACACGGGATCAGATGCCAGGTTGCGTCGACCGCGGCGAGCAGGGCGTCGTCGGCGGTGAGATCCTCTGCCAACCGCTGGATGGTGTGGAAACCGATGGGTTCATTGGGGTGCACCCCTGCGTACACCAGGATGTGTGCGGAGCCGGTGCCGACGGCGTAGTCGTGGATCGGGTCACCAGCCCGGGAGGTTCCGATGCGGCGTCGGGTGACGCGTCCGGGATGCGCAACGGCGATGGCGTCGAAGCGGGCCAGGAGGTCGTCGACGCCGGGGAAGTCGTGCAGGGGTGCCATTCTGGTGGCCCGGTCGATGATGTCGCCGATCGAGCCGGTGACGGCGTCGGCCGTTCGGGTGCTGGTGGCGGTGCTGGTCATGCGGGGACGTTCCTCCCTGATCGAACGGGTGCAGGTCGGTGGCGGGCCGCCGG
>NZ_CP024915.1:2977048-2984214 GCF_002953615.1 Arthrobacter agilis
ATCCGCGTGGGCGGCTTCCACATGCCCTATCCCGTGGCCCGCGTGGAGGAGCAGTACCTGCCGGACATCGACCGCATCCTCGAGGCACTCGACCGTGCCTTCGCATACTGAAGGACCATCATGACGCTCAATACGTTCAACCTGCCCGACGTCGGTGAGGGCCTCACCGAGGCAGAGATCGTGCAGTGGAAGGTGGCCCCCGGCGCCACGGTGTCCGTCAACGACATCATCTGCGAGATCGAGACCGCGAAGTCCCTCGTCGAACTCTCCTCGCCCTACGCGGGAACGGTGTCCGAGCTGCTCGTGGCCGAGGGCGAGACCATCGAGGTGGGCACGCCGATCATCTCGGTCGAGGACGCGTCCTCCGGCCCGGGCGTCGGGAGCGACGGCGGAGACCGCACCGGTGCGCCGCAGCGCGACGGTGCCGGCGCGGGTACGGACGCGGCAGGGCGCGACGGCGACCGGCTATCGGCAGCCGGGGACGACGTGCCGGTACCCGGCATGCCGGGGGAGCTCGGAGGGCTCGAACAGGGCCACCCGTCGCGCCCGGGCGCCGACGCGGACCGACCGGGAGCCGCGGCACCGGAGGCGGCACCGGGTCCCCTCGTGGGCACCGGCCCGAAGGCCGACGCTGTGAAGCGCAGGCCGCGGAAAGCACAGGCGCCTGCTGCGGGCCTTCCGGTGCCGACCAGCCCCGCGCAGGCCCCCGCACAATCGGGACCCGTTCCGCAGGCGCCGCCGGAGCCTCCGGCCGGCAGCCCGGATCGGCCGGAGGCCGAGCCGGCTGCTCGGACGAATCCGCTCAACCAGCTGATCAACCGCGTGCTGGCGAAGCCTCCGGTCCGCAAGGCCGCGCGCGACCTCGGCATCAACCTCGCCGACGTCCCGGCCACGGGTTCGGCGGGCGAGGTCACCAAGCAGGACCTCATGAGCTACCAGTCCCAGCGCGACGCCGAACAGGACGGCGCCCCGTCCTTCTGGGCCGACCGCACGCTCCTGGGCGGAGGGCGCATCGAGCGCATCCCGGTGAAGGGCGTCCGCAAGGCCACGGCGAGGGCGATGGTGCAGAGCGCCTTCACGGCCCCGCACGTCAGTATCTTCGTGGACGTCGATGCGTCCCGCACCATGGAGTTCGTCAAGCGGCTGAAGGCGTCGCGTGACTTCGAGGGCATCAAGGTCTCGCCGCTGCTGATCCTCGCGAAGGCCGTCATCTGGGCTGCGGCCCGCAATCCCTCCGTCAACGCGACCTGGACCGATGACGAGATCCTCGTCAAGCACTTCATGAACCTCGGGATCGCGGCCGCCACGCCCCGGGGCCTCATGGTGCCGAACATCAAGGACGCGCAGGACCTCTCGCTCAAGGAGCTGGCGCTGGCGCTGAACGACCTGGCGACGACGGCGCGCGCCGGCAGGACACAGCCGGCCCAGATGCAGGGCGGCACGCTGACGATCACCAACATCGGCGCCCTGGGCATCGACACGGGAACGCCGATCATCAACCCGGGGGAGGTGGCGATCGTCGCGTTCGGCACCATCAAGCAGAAGCCCTGGGTCCTCGACGGCGAGGTCATCCCCCGCTGGATCACCACGCTCGGAGGGTCCTTCGACCACCGCGTGGTCGACGGCGACCTGAGCGCACGGTTCATGGCCGACGTCGCCTCCATCCTCGAGGAGCCGGCACTGCTGCTCGACTAGGGTGGGCTCATGAACCAGCAGCTACCCGGTGAGGGGCCCGGCCGCCGGCCCCGCGCGCGCTATCCGCTGAGCCGGCTCCTGCTCGTCGTCGCACTCGGGTTCCTCGCGTCGACCGTCCTGCAGCTGGCCTTCCCGGGTCTCGGCACCGTGGCGCGGCTGTCCATCCTCGTGATCGTGGCCGCCCTCATCTCGATCGCGGTGACGCTGCGCCAGCAGAAGCGCCCGCCCCGCTGACGGTCTCGCATCGGGAGGGCCGGGCGCGTGCGTACCGGCGGCGGTCGAAGGACCGGACGCCGGCGCTACCGCATCAGCGTCGGTTGTCCTCGATCGCCTCGCGCAGGATCGGCGCGAGGCGCCGTACGCCCTCGACGATGTCCTCCGGCGCCACGGCGCTGAAGGCGAGGCGGAGCTTGTTTGAGGGATCGTCCGACGGCGTGAATGCGGCTCCGGGGATGAACACGACGCCGGCGTCGATCGCCTTGTACAGCAGGGGATAGGTGTCGATACCCTCCGGCAGGGTGACCCAGACGAAGAACCCGCCGTCGGGGTTGGTCCAGTGGACCCCCTCCGGGAGTTCCTCGGCGAGCGCGCCCAGCATGGCGTCGCACCGCTCGCGGTAGAGGCTGCGCATGGTGCGCAGGTGTCCCTGCCAGTCGTACTCGGTGAGGTAGGCGGTCACGAGCATCTGCGTGAGCGGGGACGGGCACAGCACCACGGCTTCACAGGCGAGGTAGAACCGGCGGTAGAGGTGCTTGGGCACCAGTGCCCAGCCGAGCCGCACCCCGGGCGCGAAGATCTTCGAGAAGGAGCCGAGGTAGATCACGTCGTCGGGGTTGTCGGCGCGCATGGGCTTCAGGGGTTCGCCGTCGAACCGGAGCATGCCGTAGGGGTTGTCCTCGAGCACGAGGATGGTGTGGGCGCGGCAGATGTCGACGACGCGCTGGCGACGCTCGGCAGCCAGCGTGATGCCGCTCGGGTTGTTGAAGCTGGGGATGGTGTAGAGCAGTTTGATGGCGCGGCCCTGCGCCTCGAGCTCGTTGATGACGCGCTCGAGCTCGTCCGGGATCAGGCCGGCGTCATCCATGGGGATGGTGACGACGTCGACCTCGTAGGCCTCGAACGTGTTCAGGGCGCCCACGTAGGTGGGGTCCTCGCACAGGATCACGTCGCCGGGATTGCAGAAGACCTTCGCGGCGACATCCTGCGCCGACTGCGAGCCCGTGGTGATCACGACGTCGTCGGGGTGGGCGCCTTCGATGCCCTCCGCGGCCATGACGTCGCAGACCAGTTCGCGCAGCTCGGTCATCCCCTGCCCGCCGCCGTACTGCAGGGCTTCGAGGCCGTGCTCGGCGATGATCTTCTGGGCGGTGCGCCCGAGGTCCTCGAGCGGCAGGGACTTCAGGTAGGGACTCCCTCCCGCGAGGGAGACCAGGCCCGGGCGGATCGAGATGTCGAAGACATCGCGCACCGCGGACTGCTTGATGTTGGCCGCCCGCAGCGAGAAGAGCTGGTCGTGGCGGTTGGCGGAATCGACTGCTCGTTCGAGGGCGGCTTCGGTCTCGGCGGGCAGGAGGTCGGCGGAGGCTTCGCTGGAGGACGTCACGCCCAGAGTCTAGGCCCGGGTTCACCGTCAGGCAACAGCTGTTGACCGATGGTGCGTTCCCCGCTGATGTCGCCGATGCCGGTGCCGATCAGACCCAGCCGGCCTCACGCGCCTTGAGCGCAGCCTGGAACCGGCTGTCGGCCCGGAGGGTCTCGAGCATCCACGCGATGTGTCGTCGGCAGGTCCTCACGTTGATGTCCAGGCGTCGGGCGATCGACTCGTCGGACAGGCCGTTGGCCAGGCCCTGGATGATCGAGCGCTGCATGCTGCTGAGCGGTGACTCGACCTGCTGGGGAGCGAGGAAGGACTCGCTGACCTCCCAGGCGATGTCGAACAGGTGCGTGAAGATGTTGATGAGGCTGTGGTCCCGGATGACCAGGGCGGCCTTGTCGTCGCGGGTCAGCTGGCGGCCCACGAGGGCGAGCTTGTCGTCGAAGATCAGCATGCGCAGGGGGATGAAGGGCAGGACGCCGAATTCGCCGCCGCCGGCCGCGATGGCCTCGACGGCCTTGCGGGTGGGCACGTGGTCACGCGTGCTCGTGTCGTAGAGCGTCCGTCGCCGCACCCCGTTCTCCAGCAGCTCCAGGTCCTTGCGCACGCTCTCCTCGTGGACGTCCGCCGTCGAACCCTGCCCTGGCTGGGCGATGTAGACCTTCTCCGTGACATCACGACCGTAGTCGATGAGGACCCGATGGATGAGGTGGGGGTCCTCGAGCGTCTCGACGGAGGTGCTGGCGAGGACACTCTTCCGTGCTTCGAGGAACGTGGGGAGGAGGCTCGAGAGTTCACGGCGCCGGCCGCTGATCCGGGCCCTCAGGTCCTGCAGGGCGCGCTCGTCGGCGTCGACGAGATCGGCCAGGGCGACGTCGGGCGACACGGCCACGAATCCCTCCCCGTTGCCCGCCTGCGGGCTGAGGAGCCGCCGCCCGGACAGTTCACCGATGGCCGTGTCGATGCGGCGCAGGGTCAGGCCCAGCGCTTCGGACGCATCGGCGCGCGTCCAGCCGGGATGCCCGACGGCGTACCGGTAGACCTCGACCGACGTCGCATCCAGCATGAGCAGTCCTCGTCCCCGGCCACCGGGCGGCCGGCAGCATCACGATGTCGTGAAAAACATGACATGTCCAGTTAATGACAGTTCGGTGCGGCTGGCAATTCCGCCGTGCCGTAGGAGGACAATTCCACCGTCTTTCCGCGGAATCCCGGCGCGAAACCGCACCGGCCGACCGCCCGGTCCGGGCGCCCGAGTCCGCTTCGCGTCATGTCCACAAACGGCCACCCGTACTGCTGGACACCACCTGCCGCCGGCGGACATTCTGGTTGAGCCGGTTCACAGGGAAGCCCGAGGGCTCCCCGAAGGAAACGGGTACTGCGGAGTCGCAGTGCCGGACAGCTCGACCTCCCGGACAGCGGGCAAGGAAGGATCGCCATGAAGAAGGTACTCGGCGCAACGGCAGGCCTGTTGATCCTGGTGGGGGCTGTTGTGCCGGCAGGTCAGTCCGTCAGCGCAGCCAGCTGGGATTGGCCGAAGAGCCAGCCGACGGCGAGCAGCTGGGACTGGCCCAAGTAACAGGGAGCCCCGGACTAGAGCCCGGCGGCCCCACCCGGAACCCGCCCCAGCGGGGGTGACCACAGACCCTGAAGGAGAGAGCCATGAGTCAGGTGACAGCCGTTCGAACCGCCTCACGAACGACAGTCAGCACTCAATGGTGGCATCTCTCCCTCTCGACGGGTGGCTTCGATGTAGCGGACGGCATCATCGAAGAGCTGGTCACCCCGCTGGTGGCGCAGGCACAGGCACTCGGCGCGAAGCGCTGGTACTTCACCCGGTGCGAGGATGCATCCACCGGCGTCGTCAGCCAGGTCAGGCTCAGCATCCACGCCCATCCCCGGGTCCTCGAGCGGCTCCGCGCCTTCCAGCGCGCGCTCCAGGTCCGCAGTGCACGGACCCTTCCGCTGCTGGCGGTCCGGCAGCAGTTCACGTCCCCTGCGGGCAACACCTACTATTCCGGCGGCCAGGAGATGGCGGATCCGCAACTGGAGGCGAATCTCGTCAAGTACGGCGGCGTGGAGGGCCTCGACCTGGCGGAGGAGGTCTTCGAGCTCAGCTCCGAACTCGCCGTCTGGGCCAACCAGCGCTTCCCGCGCATCCACGGCCGCTCGGCGCTCGGCGCGCTCGTCCTGTTCGATGCCGCCCAGAGCATGATGCGCGGTCCCCGTTCGGCGGGCTGGCCCGACCGGCGGCGGCTCTCGTGGGACTTCTACTGGGACAGCCACCTGCGCACCTGCACCGCCGACGTGGGCCCCCGTGCCGCCGGCGTTCGTGAGGCGATGACCGCCCAGGTCGCCTCCAAGGCATCGGGATTCCACGCCCTGATGGCCGCGACCGCCGCCGAATCAGCGGTGCTCAACTGGCGGCGACGCTGGTACCGGGCGCTCGATACCTACCTCTACCGCGCCGACAAGGTGCGGGTGAGCCGCAGTGCCCAGCACCTCACGGTCTACCAGGCGCACATGGCCCTCAATCGTCTCGGTTTCGTGGCCCGCGAAGAGGCCGCACTGGGACTGTACGCACGGACCTGGAAGCCGCAGGTCGTCATGATGAACGGGACGCGCAACCCCCAGTAGGGTCCGTCCCGCCACGACCCATCGAGCGAAGGACTGCACCATGAATGCAAGGAACACCATCGTGCTAGCCGTTGACGATGCCGATCTCTCGGAGGCCCTCGGGTGCTCCTCGGAGGCGGTCGAGTCGATGCAGAACGACGGCGTCCTCGAGTCGCAGGGCCAGCTCTGGGAGATCGGTCCGGCCCGGGACTACCTCCGTGATGCCGCGTGGGCGGACAACCTCTGGCACTGACGGGACGGATCAGCGGCAGGAACGACGAAAGACGCCGGCGCAGTGCGCCGGCGTCTTTCGCGTCGTACGGGAGTCAGGCTGCCACAGGTGTGGTGGCACCGGCCAGGGCGGCGAGGATCTCGCTCACCTGACCGGCTACTTCGCTGTCGTCCTTCGGGTGCAGCTCGGCGAAACGGGTGATCGAGCCGCCGATGGACAGCTTGGCGTCGTCGACCACGGAGGCTCCGGCCACCCCGAGGGCGCGGCGGGCCTCATCGTGGGCCCAGACTCCGCCGTACTGGCCGAAGGCGGATCCGATGACGGCGGCGGGCTTGCTCGAGATGGCACCGGCACCGTAGGGACGGGACAGCCAGTCGATCGCGTTCTTGAGCACGGCGGGCATGGTGCCGTTGTACTCGGGGGAGACGAGCAGCAGGGCGTCGGCGTCCGCGGCGGCGGCGCGGAGGTCGTCCGCGGCCTTCGGGCGGTCGACGTCGTTGTCGATGTCCTCGTTGTAGAAGGGGACGTCGCTCAGGGCGTCGAAGGTGACGACGTCGACGGAATCGGGAGCGTGCTCCACGGCGGCTTCGGCGAGCTGGCGGTTGATGGAGCCTTCGCGAAGGCTGCCGACCAGGGTCAGGATCGTGGTGGACATCGGTTCTCCCAGGGGTGTGAGGTCGAGGCGAAAGAGGAGCGCGTGCTGCGTCTGTCCTATTCAAGCGGACCGTGGTCCGTTTTATTCCGCCGCTATAGTTGCGGGATGCAGGGCGAGGGATTGCTCCGGGTTCCGGGAGACGACGGAGAACGGACCGATGCCGCGCGCAACCGGAGGCTCCTCCTCGATGCCGCGGCCGAGATCGTGGCGTCCTGCGGTCCGGACAAGCTGACCACGGACGCCGTGGCGCGGCGGGCGGGCGTGGGCAAGGGGACGGTCTTCCGCCGGTTCGGGAACAGGGCGGGCCTGATGCACGCCCTCGCCGACCATGCGGGCCGTTCGTTCCAGCAGGCCTTCATGGCGGGGCCGCCACC
>NZ_CP024915.1:2984450-2991504 GCF_002953615.1 Arthrobacter agilis
GGCGACGTTCTCGGGGGAGGACCGCGCGAGGGCCATCGGCGCCTGGTCCGGGCTGGGCGGTGTCGCCACCGCCATCGGGCCCTTCCTCGGGGGCTGGCTGGTGGAGGCGGTCTCGTGGCGGTGGGTCTTCCTCATCAATGTCCCGGTCGCCGTCGTCGTCGCCTGGATCACCCTGAAGCACGTCCCGGAGTCGCACGACACCGACGTCGAAGGGCGGCTCGACGTCGCGGGCGCGGTCCTCGGAGCGACCGCGCTCGCCGGGACCACCTATGCGCTGATCGAGGCGCCCGCGCAGGGCATGGGCGCGCCCGCCGTCCTCGGGGCAGGCGTCGTCGGGCTGGCCGCGGCCGGGGCCTTCCTCCTGGTCGAAGCACGCATCAGTCGTCCGATGCTTCCGCCGGCCATCTTCGGGAACCGGCAGTTCAGCGCCGCCAACGCCGTGACGTTCCTGATCTATGCGGTGTTCGGCGGCGTCTTCTTCCTGCTCGTCGTCCATCTCCAGGTCGTGGCGGGTTTCAGTCCCCTCGCATCCGGTATGGCGATGCTCCCCATCACGGCGCTCATGCTCGTGCTGTCCCCGCGCGCGGGAGCCTTGGGGGCGCGGATCGGTCCGAGGATCCCGATGGCGCTCGGGCCGCTCATCTGCGCCGGATCGCTCCTCCTCATGCTGCGGATCGGCCCGCAGGCGTCCTACGTCGCCGACGTGCTGCCACCGGTGATCGTGCTCGGTCTCGGGCTGTCGCTGCTTGTCGCGCCCCTGACGTCGACGGCCCTGTCCGCCGTCCCGGAACGCCAGGCGGGGCTGGCCTCCGGTGTCAACAATGCGGTGGCCCGCGCTGCGGGGCTCCTCGCGATCGCCGTCCTGCCGTCCGCTGCGGGCCTGACCGGGGACGCCTACAACGATCCCGAGGCCTTCTCCGCCGGGTTCGGCACAGCATGCGCGATCGGTGCCGTGGTGCTCGTGCTCGGTGGCGTCCTGGCAGCGGCCACCATCAGGAATCCGGCCATGCCGGAGGCCGACCACCCCTCACACTGCGCGGTCGACGGCACACCGGCCGCTCCGGGCGCCCTGCACCAGGCGTACGACGGGAAGGGCGGCCGGACCCGGACATGACGAAGCCCCGGGTGGCAGCCCGGGGCCCATCAGGAGGCGCTACTTGACGTCCTGCTCGTCCATGGCGCTCAGGGGCGAGCCGCCCCGGTTCGCGGGGTCGTCGCTCGCGTCGACGTCGTCGTCCTCCATCATGCCGAAGTCGACGTCCGCCGCTGCCTCGCCGAGCATGGGCTCCTCGGGCGGATACTGCTCCTCACCGTGCTCGTACCGGGCCTCGGACGTCTCCTCGCGGAGCGTCTGGTCGCTGAGGTAGCCCTCCTCACCGATCGCGGAGACGCCGTTCTCGTCGTCGCCGCTCTCGGTCGTGCCGGGCTCGTCCTGCAGGAGGGGGTCCTCCTGCCAGCGGTCGGGGTTGTTCTCCGCCGCACCCTCGTAGTCGTCCGGCTGTCCCTCGAGGACCGGGTCGAAGGCCTCGGGAGCGAGCGAATCGTTCGGCGTCTCGGGCTCCTCGCCCACGATGGTCAGTTCCTCATCGGGAAGGTTCTCGGTCATCTTCTCTGCCTTTCGTCGGTGCTGCGCATCCTTCGATCATCAGCCTACTGATGATCCGGTCCGGGCGACAGTCGGCTCCGCCGCCCGGACCCGATGCGGTGTCCCGCTAGACTCCGTCGCGCCAGCTGTGCCGGGGTTCGAAGCCCAGAACGCGGCGGGCCTTGTCGATCGACAGCAGCGTCCCGTGACCGCCGACCTCCCGCAGCACCTCGACGCCGGGGAACACCTCCGCCGCCAGATCGGCGCTCGTCCTGTCCATGACGGTGTCCGCGGCAGCGATGATGAAGCGGTCGAAGCCCGGCGCCGCGTGCTCCAGCGCCCTCAGCACCGCCTGGGCGCCGTCGCGGCCGTCGATGTACCCCCACAGGTTCCACTTGCGGGCCGTGGGGTCCGCGTCGAAGGACGGGAATTCGGCATAGTCCTCCGGGTCCATCACGTTCGAGAACCGGAGGGCCGTGATGCTCAGGTGCGGGTCCCAGCGGGCCAGCTCCGTGGCCAGTTGCTCCTCGAGGTGCTTGACCAGCGAATAGGTGCTCTCCGGCCGCGCCGGATACTCCTCGTCCACGGGGAGATACGGGGGAGGCGTGTCGAAGGGCAGCCCGAGCACGGTCTCACTGGACGCGTAGACGATCCGCTTGATGCCGGCCCGTCGGCACGCCTGGAAGACGTTGTACGTGGCGGTCATGTTGTTGTGGAACGTCTCGGCGTCCGCCTGAAGCCCCGGCGCCGGGATGGCCCCGAGGTGCACGACGGCGTCGAATCCGGAGTGCCGGTCCTCCACCCCGAGGAGCGCGTCGACCACCTGCCCGTAGTCCCGCAGGTCGATCCGCAGGAACCCGGGGCCGCGCTCGCCGTGCTGGTCCAGTTCCAGGACGCTGTGGCCCGCGTCGCGGAGGCCCCGCACCACGCTCCGGCCGAGCTTGCCGCTCGAGCCGGTGACCGCGACGTTCAGCGACGTCGTCGTCTCCGCCATCAGACCGGCCGGGTCTCGGGGGAGACGGTCTTGGCGACGTCGGTCTCCGCGAGGCCGCCGATCGCGTCGTCGATCGCTTTCAGGACGTCGTCCTCGAGCTTCACCCCGGCGGCGACGGCGTTCGATTCCACCTGCTCCGGGCGGGACGCCCCGATGATCGCCGAGGCCACGTTCGGATTCTGCAGCACCCACGCGATCGCGAGCTGCGCCATCGTGAGGCCCACGCCGTCGGCGATGGGTGCGAGCTTCTGCACGCCGGTCAGGACGTCGTCGCTCATCCAGCGCTTGATCATGTCGGCGCCGCCCTTGTCGTCCGAGGCGCGGGTGCCCTGCCCGGGCTGCTGGCCGGGCTTGTACTTGCCCGTCAGTACGCCCTGGGCCACGGGGGACCAGACGATCTGCGAGAGCCCCAGTTCCTCCGACGTGGGGACGACCTCGCCCTCGATGACCCGCCAGAGCATGGAGTACTGCGGCTGGTTGGAGATCAGCTGGAAGCCGAGCTCCTTCGCGAGGGCGGAACCGTCGCGGATCTGCTGGGCCGTCCACTCGCTGACGCCGATGTAGAGGGCCTTGCCCTGCCGGACGATGTCGGCGAACGCCTGCATCGTCTCCTCGAGGGGCGTCTCGTGGTCGTAGCGATGTGCCTGGTAGAGGTCCACGTAGTCGGTCTGCAGGCGCTGGAGCGAGCCGTCGATCGACTCCATGATGTGCTTGCGCGACAGTCCGACGTCGTTGTGCCCCTTGGGGCCCGTGGGCCCCCAGACCTTCGTGAAGATCTCGAGCGACTGGCGCCGCTCACCCTTCAGAGCTTCGCCGAGGACGGTCTCGGCCGCCGTGTTCGCGTACACGTCCGCCGTGTCGAAGGTGGTGATGCCGATGTCGAGTGCTGCCCGCACGCACTGCGTCGCGACGTCGTTCTCGATCTGCGAGCCGTGCGTGAGCCAGTTGCCGTAGGTGATTTCCGAGATCTTGAAGCCGCTGTTTCCGAGGTATCTGAAGTCCATATCGCGATGCTAGCCGGGCCGGGCGCTCCAGCGATAGGTCACCCAGGCAACGATCAAGGGGCTGGCGCTGCTGCTTTGGAGGGGATTCCGGCCCTGCCGTAGACTCGATCATCATGACCATTCGCTTCGCAACGCCCGACGAGATCGCCCGGTGGAACAGCATCATCAGCGAGAATCCGGACGGCGGGAACGTGATGCAGGGGCGGGAATTCGCCGAGCAGAAGCGAGCGACCGGATGGGCACCGGTGTACCTGGTGGCCGACGGCGTCGCGCTCACCGTGCTGCAGAAGACCGTCCTTCCCCTCGGCCGCTACTGGTACGTACCGAAGGGACCCGGGACCGGGGATGCTGCCGCGCTCGTCGCACTGCTCCCGGGGCTGAGGACCTTCGCCGCCGGCAAGGGGGTCTTCGGTGTCAAGGTCGACCCCGAGCTCCCCTCCGACCCCGCCGTGGCAGGGGCGCTCGAGGCCGCGGGGCTGGTCCGGGTCGCCGATGTCCAGCCCAACGTGTCGACGGTGGTCCTCGACATCTCGGGGGACCTGGAGGCCATCGAGGCGTCGTTCGGTTCGAAGACCCGCTACAACATCCGCGCGGCCCGCAAGGCCGGCGTCGAGACCCGCGTGGTGGAGGTCGACGACGAGAACTGCACAATCTTCTACCGGCTCCTCGCCGAGACGGCCGAGGGCAGTTTCTCCATCCGCAGCGAGGAGTACTACACCGGTTTCTGGCAGCGCCACGCACGCGCGCAGGCAGGAGCCTTCCTGTTCGCGTTCGTCGACGGCGAGGTGGTGTCGGCCGACTTCATCATGGTCCTCGGCGCCAAGGCCAGCCGCAAGGACGCCGCGAGCACCCGCAAGCGCACGGTCCGCGGTGCCAGCGCCCTCCTCGAGGTGGCCGCCATCGAATGGCTCAAGGCCCGGGGTGTCACGGAGTACGACCTCTGTGGAGCACCGCCGTCCAGCGAGGCGAAGAACAAGGACCACGAGCACTACGGCATCGGCATGTTCAAGACGGGGTTCAACCCGGCGATCACGGACTTCGTGGGGACGTTCGACCTGCCCGTGAAGCCACTGCAGCACAGGGCCTGGCTGAGGATCGGGGAGCGGGCCGCCCTGAAGGTCCACCGGATGCGACACCACGAAAGCTGGTACTGAGGATGGCGCCCTTCACGGCACGCGCAGCCACCGCCGACGAGGTGGCGCGCTGGGACGAGCTCGTCCCGGCCAACCCGCTCGGCGGTAACGTGCTCCAGTCCGGTCCCTTCAGCCGTGTGAAGGTGCGCCAGGGCTGGCAGCCTATCCACCTCGCCGTCGAATCGCAGGACTACACGAGCTACGTGATCGCCTACCAGCGCAGCATCCCCGTGCTCGGCGCGCTGTGGTACCTCATCAAGGGCCCCGACACGGCCCGTCCGGAGGATGTCCCCCCGTTCGTCGACGCCGTCGTCGCCCACGCGAGGCGCCGGCCGGGGCGGGTCTTCGCCGTGAAGATCGAGCCCGACTTCCCCGACACCGAGGAATTGCGCGCCCTCTTCGCCGGAGCGGGGCTCGTGAAGACCTTCAACATCCAGGCCAACGACAGCACGGCGATCCTCGACCTCACACCGGACGAGAACCAGCTCCTGAGGAACCTCTCCTCCCGGGGCCGCAACGCCGTCCGCCGTGCCATCCGCGACGGCGTCCGTGCCCAGCCCGTCGAGGCCGGCGAGGACACCTACCGGACCATGTACGCCCTCATGGGACAGGCACAGCAGGGCCGGCTGTCCGCCGTTCCACGCCCCTACGAGTACTACCGGGGGTTCTGGCAGGAGTTCGTGGACGCCGGGATGGGCCGCTTCTACTTCGTGTACGAGGACGGCAAGCCGTCGGTGGGCGCCTTCGTGATCCTCTACGGCCGGAAGGCCACGTACAAGGACGGCGGCTCGCTGCCCAAGCGCAACCAGTACGGCGATTCGCACCTCGTCCAGTGGGAGGCGATCCTCGACATGAAGCGGCTCGGAGCCCGCGAATACGATTTCTGCGGCACTCCGCCGGCCGATCGGCTGAAGGACAAGGACCATCCGCAGTACGGCCTCGGGATGTTCAAGACGAGCTTCACGAAGACTGTGACGGACTTCGCAGGATGCTACGACGCCGTCGTCCGCCCCCGCACGTATCGTGTGTGGCATGCGGTGGGCGAGCGCGTGGCACGGCAGATCCATTGGCGCCGTCACCGGCAGCCCTTCTACTAGGCCTTCCCAGGCCACCGACCGTCCCGAGGGACGATTGCGAGGTTCCCCCCATGACTGACGGCTCGCGCGACGACCCCCGCGAGGGGTCATCGCCCGCCACCAACCCGTCGCCGGTCGCCGAGGCTCTCCCCGTCATCCGGCGGCCCTTCGACCCGAGCGACGACGAGAAGAACAAGCTCGCCGCCGGCAGGGGCAGTGGCAGGAAGCCGCCGAGGGGCGGCCCCACGCCGTCCAGGCGCCCCGCGGAACCGAGGCCCCAACGCCAGGGCCGCCAGCGGCAGCAGGTCACGAGGCCCGCGGACGCGCTCCCCACGACACCGCAGAGCGTCCCGCCGTCCGTCCGGTCCAATGCCGCCGCCCGGAGCATGCTCCGACGTCTGGTGCAGGGCGAGGCCCCGCCCACGCAGGCGATGAGCATCGTCGAGCGCCTGGCCGGCAGTCCCTACGCGAATCCGATGATCCAGGCGGGCGGCCCCGACGCCAGTGCCCGCAAGGCCCTCGACTTCGCGCTCAACCTGGCCGAGACCATGTTCCGCTACGGGGCGGGTGCCCTGGAGGTCGAGACGAGCATCATCGCGGTCACCGCGGCTTTCGGCCTCGACTCCATCGAGGTGGACATCACCAACCAGTCGGTGGTCATCAACTACTCGGCGCGGGACCAGACGCCGACGACGGTCCTGCGGGTGGTCCGCTCCTGGACGAACAACTACGCGGGCCTCACGGCCATCCACCGTCTCGTGTCCGACATCGCCGACGGTGGCGTCTCCCGGACGGAGGCCGCCCACCGACTCGACGAGATCACGCACCGGCCCAAGCCGTTCCCACGCTGGATGGTGACGGCGGCCTTCGGTATCTTCTCGGCGGCCATCGTGGCCTTCGTCGGCGGGACCCTGCTCGGATCGCTGATCGGCTTCATCAGCTGCATCCTCGTGGACCTGGTCAGCCGCAAGCTCGGCGAATGGCGCGTCCCGGAGTTCTTCGCCGTGGCCACCTCCGCCGCGCTGGTGACCCTGATCGCGATGCTGTTCTGGTGGCTCGAGGTGCCGATCGCCCCGGCGCTCGTGGTGGTGGGCGGAATCCTGCTGCTGCTGCCCACGGGCAGGCTCGTCTCCGCGACGCAGGACGCGATCAACGGCTTCCCGGTCACGGCCGCGGGCCGGTTCCTCTCGGCGATCCTCGTCTTCGCCGCGCTGGTGGCGGGCATCGCCGTCGCCCTCGTGGCGGGCGCCGCATCGTCTGCC
>NZ_CP024915.1:2991604-2998658 GCF_002953615.1 Arthrobacter agilis
TGTCGGCGGTGTTCCCTGAGAACGAACAGCTCGACGACTTCGTTGATTGGATAACCGACGACGCCCTTGACGGACTGCACCGGGAGAACTGGCGCCCAACCCGCCAACAGTTCGGCCTTGTCGAGTGGCGTGATGCTGGGTACGCCCGGCTGAGTGTCACCGTCGGCGACGACCAGCCGTTCATCCCCCGGTACTTCGAGCAACGGAGCCCGACCGGGAGACGCAAAAACGCGTTCCCACACGACCAGAACGAGATGACCCTCGCTACCGCTTGGCGCTTGGTCGAGGAAGGTCAGACAGTCCTCATCTTCTGCCCGCTGAGGGTCTCCGTCAGCACCCTCGCATCCCAGATCGTCAAGCTGCACCGGCAGGGCTTTCTCGCCTCGGTGATGCCGGACGGAGTGGACATCTCGAACGCCGTCGCTGTTGGAACCGAGTGGTTTGGCGCCGACGACGACATCCTCAGGTGCCTGCACTTGGGCGTTGCTGTCCACCACGGTGCGCTTCCTGGGCCGTTCCGTCGTGAGGTAGAGGCACTCCTGCACCGACGGATCTTGAAGGTGACCGTTGCCTCACCCACTCTGGCCCAAGGTCTCAATCTGTCCGCATCGGTCGTGCTCTTTTCCAGCTTGCACCGCAACAGAGGCCTGCTAGGGGGCTCCGAGTTCGCGAACGTCATAGGTCGTGCAGGACGGGCGTTTGTCGATACCGAAGGTCTGGTGCTGTACCCGCTGTTCGAGCCGAAAAGCGCACGAAAGGCGGCCCAGAGGCGGGCCGACTGGTTCAAGTTGATCGACGGGGCACGGAGCCGAGAGTTGGAATCGGGGCTGATCACGATCGGGATGTTGATGCTGCGCCGCATGCACGCGGCCGGGGGGCCGGCTAACGTCCCCGCATTCGTGAGCTACCTGACCGGGAACATCAGTTGGTCCTTCCCGGTCATCGCCGGAGAAGACCCTGCCGAGACAGAAATCGCCGCCGGGATGTGGGCAACCAACGTCGCCATGCTCGACACCGCGATCCTCAGCGTCGTCGGTGACGAGACCGCCGACCCCGTCGACGTCGTCGATGTCCTCGCCGACGCGATGCGCGACTCGCTGTGGGAACGCCAGATGCGCCGTCTGACAACGAACCGGGCGCTACTCCTCCGGACCGTCGTCGAACAGCGCACGCAGTTCCTGTGGAACACCTCGACACCGACTCAACGCCGCGGCTGGTACCTAGCCGGGCTCGGCGCCGACGCCGGCGGCGAACTCGCCGCGGCCGCCCCGGCGATCGTTAATCTCACGAACGCCGCCGAAACCTGCCTCGCCGGCGGCGAGTTCGAGGACGCCGCCGACACGCTCCAGCAACTGGCGGCGCAGGTGTTCACAATCTCCACGTTCACGCAGACCGTGGTGGTAAAGGACTGGCGTGTGGTTCTTGACCAGTGGCTCGCCGGGGAACCGTTGAGTGACATGGACGAGAAGCAGATGGACGTCGCCCAGTTCATCGAGTCCGACATCATCTACCGGCTCGTGTGGGGCATTGAGGCGGCGCGCGTGTACGAGCAGGCGCAGGGCAACCTCGCCGCCGACCTCGTCGCCGGTACGGCCTCGGCCGCGCTGGAAGCGGGCACGTTGAGCCTTCCAGCCGCCATCCTGCTCCGATCCGGTTTCGACCACCGGTCGGCCGCCATCAAGGCCGTCACCGACACAAAAGCCGACTTCAGCAACACCTCCGAGATGCGCACCTGGGTCAAGGACCTTGATCCGTTGCTGGTAAGCGATCCGGCATGGCCGACCGAGTCCAGCAGAGGCGCGTGGGTCGAGTTCACCCGTCGCCTCCGGGTTCGAGGACGACGACGATGGGGCCAGTACGTCCTAGACATGAAGAACGTCGAGTGGGACGACGAGGCCCCCGCGGCCGGCGAATGGCTACGCGTCAGCGACGACGGCCCCGACACGGCAGCCCTATGGTCGCCCGGCTTCGACAGGATGGGGACGGTCCGCGTGAATCTGAATGGAGACCGCGAGGGCGTTCTTCATGCCGTCAGCAATCCCGACGGCACCGTGCAGTTGCGCTACAGTGGGCCGAACGACTGGCTGATCCAAGCCAAGCGCACTACCTAGCCCGGCGCAGTCCAAACACTCCATGCTGACTGGCAGCATGCAAACCTGCCTAGGTCCCCCTGACGAAAGCGGCGGAGCCGCGCTGTCGATCCTGATGTGAGCCGCCGTCGTCGTTACTAGAACACGATGACGCTCCGGGCGCGCTCGCCCCTGCGCATCGCGTCGAACGCCTCGTTCACATCGTCGAGGCTGATGGGGTGCGAGATGAGCCGGTCCACGGGCAGCCTCCCCGCGAGGTACAGCGCGGCCAAGCGCGGGAAGTCCCGCCCCGGCACGGTCGAGCCGAAATTCGACCCGATCAGCGGCTTGCCGCTCTCCCCGAGCGCCAGCGCGTCGATGGACACGGGGCTGTCCTTGGGCGGCAGACCGACGATGACAGCCTTGCTACCCGCCTCGATCAGGGATGGGAGGGACTCCATGGTCTGGACCCGCCCGATCGCCTCGAAGGCATACGCCGCTTCCCCGCCCGTCAGCCCGCGGACCTCCTCGGCGAGGCCCTCGGAGGGCTGCAGCGTGTGGGTGGCACCGAACTCCCTAGCAGCGAGCTTCTCCTCGCTGAGATCGACGGCGATGATCGGGTTCGCGCCGACGAGCCGCAACGCCATAGAAATCGAGAATCCTACGCCCCCCGTTCCGACGACGACGGCGGAGGCGCCGGCTTCCACGCCGGCGTCGTTCACCACCGCCCCGAAGCCCGTGGCGACGGAACACCCGAGCAGGCTGGCGACGTCGAACGGCACGTTCTTCGGGATGCAGATGGCTCCGGACTCGGGGACGACGGCGTACTCGCTCATGGACCCGACGGCCAGATACGGGAAGACACGGCCGCCGTCCAGCGAGAGCGGGGTACTACCGTCCGGGAGGAGGCATTCCTCGGACCGACTACCCGAGCACACGTAGGACTTCCCCGAGAGGCAGGCGGTGCAGCGCCGGCAGGGGTAGACCACGGAGAGGATCACGTGGTCGCCCACCTCGACGTCTGTGACACCGTCGCCGATCGCCCCGACAGTGCCCGCGCCCCCATGCCTCATCACCGTGGGCGAGGGCAGCGTCCAGTCGCCGCCGGTCACGTGGCGGGTCCGACCCGCAGACCCCCGAGGCGCCCATGCGGACCAGGACCGTGCCCGGACCGGAATCCGCCACAGTGACGAACTCGCGTCGCAGTCGCATGTATGAAAGGGTCGCCGCGACGGGTGACGATATGTCCGGGCTGAACGCGCTGAACGCTGTGTCCGTCGGTGGTGTGGCCACAGAGACGGCGAATGGGCTGAAGCCGTCATGCGGACGCAGATCACGGCGGCGCAGAATTTTACGAGTGCGGACCCCTCCACAGTGTACCGAGGTAGCGGGGTCTGGTCGATGCACCTCCGTCTGAAACTTAGGAGCCGACGGGTACGCCCAGGGTGTCGGCCATCTCCCACCAGAGCCGGTTCACCTCGACGTACCGGTCGGTGGGGTCGAGCGGCTTCGCCCAGGGCTTGTCGATGATGTAGTGGATGTTTTTCACCGACGCCGCGTCCCACATCGATGGGTGCTGATGCGGCAGGGTCTTCAGCGCGTTGTACACGTAGGGCAGCGGCTGCCAGCGGTCGCGGTAGAACTCGTTGAGGAAGTCCTGCTCGGCGAACGGGTAGTGCGACAGGTCGTCCACGCCTGCCAGCCGCCCCACCATGTCCGCGAGGACAGCTTTGTCGGGCGACAGCACCAGGAAGCCGCCGTTCAGATAGTTGTCCGTCGCACCCGGCTCGGTGACGTGGTCCCCGCCCCTGCAGTGCGTGTAGAAGCAGGTCTCGGGTGTCCAGCTCGGCGGATAGCTCGCAATCCGGTTGGGGTTGCACCGGCAGGCATGGCAGGCGGCGATAGCGCCGTCGGCCAGGTCCAGCGCGAACAGCTCATCCATGTTCCGGGTCACCAGCATGTCGGCGTCCAGGAAGACGACGCGCTCGAATTCGGTCAGGCCCCAGACGGCCAGCTTGGTCCACACCTCCGCGAACCGGGAGTTGGCGTAGCTGTCCGCCGATCCCCCGGCCGGCCGCAACGGTGCCACGTCGCGCAGGAGGCACCCGTCGTCCTGCAGGAGGCGCCGGGCTTGCTCGTCGATCCCCTCGGTCACCATGACCACGAGGGGGATGGTGCTACCGGAGGCCGCCAGCGAGGCACGCAGCGTCCGGACCCCGATCAGGTAGTCGGGTTGAGTCAGCAAGGTCACCCAGGCATTCATCGGTGGTGTTCCTTTCCTGGTGGGCGGGTCGGGTCAGTCGAGGAGCGCATCGGTGAAGGCATTCGCGAACCTGTGCTCCGGGTCCAGCGCCTCGCGCACGCGGCGGAAGGCTTCCCACTGGGGGTAGAGCGCCGGCCAGTCGTAGAGGGACTCGTCGAAGTACTTCCCCCAGTGCGGTCGGCCACCCTCCTCGGCCAGGGCCCGCTCCACCGCCCGAAGGAAGCTGTTCCCCTCCTCGGACAGCGAACCGTCCGCCGCGTAGTAGACCACGAAGCCGAAGTAGCAGGTGTCCTGGCCGTTGGACGGGCTCAGCCATCCCTCGGACGCGCCGGTGCAGCGCAGGATCACCGGGTAGTGCATGCGGGGGCGCGTCTCCGCATGCCAGTCCTTGATCTTCCTGATCACTGCTCCGGCCCGGGCGAGCGGGATGCCGATCTCGACGTTGATCTGAGGGGTCGCGATACCCTTGCAGAACACCTGGTAGATGTCACCCGTGACATCGGTGAAGTCCCGGAAGCGCGACACCGTGCGGAGCGACTTGCCGTTGTCCGCGACGCCCTTGCTGTCGTCGCGGAGGTGCTGCAGCGTTGCCTCGATCGTGCTGTTCATGGACGTATCGGTCGTCGCGTACTCCACGAGCTGACTGCCGCCGGCCCGGTACCGCGACACCTCGTCGTCGGACGCCTCGTTGGCGGTCCACACCTGGACCTGGTTCTCCTGGGGGAACCACCACGCCTTGACCAGGATGTTCTCCCGGTTCCAGGTCTCCAGGTCCGTCTCGAGGGTGCCGGCGTCGACGGCCTTCTTCACGCAGGTGTAGATCAGGGACTCCCGCGCACGCAACGTCACGGCGGTGATCACGCCCAGTGAACCGAGGCCGAGCTGGACCGCGGGGAAGTCCGGGTGGTCACGGTCGAACTCCGCGACCGTGCCGTCAGCCAGCACCATGCGGATGGCCAGCGCGGCGCCGGCGATCGAGCTCTGCTGCAGGCCTTGACCGTGGGTTCCGGTGGACAGGGCGCCGGCCAGCGTCTGCTCGGCGATCACCCCGGGTGAGGCGTCCAGCATCTGCCCTCGCGCGGTGAGGAACGCGTACACCTCGGCCAGGGAGGTCGAGCCGGCAAAGGTCGCAGTGTCATCGGTGCTGGAGATCAGGCCGCTCAGCCTGCTCAGGTCCAGGAGTGTGCCGGCGCCGTCCGCGACCTCGATCATCCTGCCGGGTGACATCCGGCTCCCGATCATCCGGACCCGGCCGTCACTGGTGGACAGGAAGTCGCACAGCTCCGCCTCGGTGGCCGGCGCGACGACCGAGCCGGGCAGGCCCAGCCGGGAGTTTCGAGCCCAGTTGCGGAGCCGGATGTCCTCGCCGGTGAGCTCCGGCTCCTGGTGCGGGTAGGTGAGCTGTGTGATGGCCATGACGAGTCTCCTGTAGAAGTTCGGTTCTGCCTTCGAAGCCGCACCGACGGGCGCGGCTGATCCATCGGGCACGGGTGCTTCCGGCCACCGTGGATGAATTTCTCAGTTCTGTAGAAGTCCTGCTGACACCATAGCCCTGCCTCGTCAAGGGAATGTTTACACTGACAAAATGACTGTCGTATGCGTACCCGATCCGAATGCCCGTGATCTCCTCGGAGCCCTTCCAGACGACGTCGAGGTGATCGTCTGGGACGGTGAGGGCGAGAAGCCCGCACGTCTGGCGGAGACCGTCTTCTGGGTGCCGCAGGTCGAGGACTCCACCAACCTCGCCGGGAAGTTCGCCGCCATGCCGAAGCTCGAGGTCACCCAGCTGACGAGTGCCGGCGTCGAGGACATCCTCGAGCACGTCCCGGACGGTGTGACCCTGTGCAGCGCGCGTGGCGTGCACGGCCCGGCTGTCGCCGAACTGGTCCTGGCCGTCGTCCTGGCCACGCTGCGCCGGCTGCCCCACTTCGGTGAAGCACAGCGACAGGGCCGGTGGGACCCGATGGAGGCCGACGACCTGCGCGACAAGCGCGTGCTGATCGTCGGCGCCGGTGACCTCGGCGAGCAGACCGCCCGCCGCCTGCGGAGCTTCGATGCCGTTCCCGTGCTCGTGGCGCACACGGCACGGGACGGCATCCACGCGACGTCGGAGCTGCCGGACCTGCTGCCCGAGGCCGACGTGGTGGTGCTGACCGTTCCGCTCACCGAGGACACCACTGGGCTCGTCGACGCGAAGTTCCTGTCCCGGATGCGCGACGGCGCCCTGCTGGTCAACGTAGCGCGCGGCAAAGTCGTGGACACCCCGGCACTGCTCGCGGAACTGACGTCCGGGCGGCTGCGCGCCGCCCTGGACGTGATGGAGCCCGAGCCCCTGCCTGCTGACCACCCGCTGTGGAACGTGCCGAACCTGATCATCACCCCGCACGCCGCCGGCTCGATCGCGCAGTCCGGCCCACGAGCCTTCGCGCTGGTCAACGCGCAGGTGCGCCGCTACGTGACCGGCGAGGACCTCGTCAACGTGGTGAAGGGATCCCACTGAGTCCTCACGCATACGCTGTGAAGTTCGGTCCGAGGGTGTCGAGCCAGGCGGCCGGATGCACGGCCACGGCGTCGTCGCCGGGCCGGGCCCACGCGGCGGCGACCGCCTCCTGCAGCGCCGCTCCGGTCCGGGCGAACGGATAGCGGTCGAGCACCCAGCGGCGGTTCGCCGCACGGACCGGCGCCAGGGCGTCGAGGTCCTGGATCAGGTCCGCCAGGCGAT
>NZ_CP024915.1:2998758-3005670 GCF_002953615.1 Arthrobacter agilis
CGTGCCCGCCCTCATCATCATCGGACTGGTCATGGTGGCGCTGGCCCCCCGGGTGCAGCGCGCCGCCGCGGCCAAGGCCGCCGAGAGTGCGCCGGACGCGGCGCCGTCCCGCCGTCGTTCCCTGCTCCTCCTCGCGGGGATCGGTGTCCTCGGCCTGTACGGCGGCTATTTCGGTGCGGCGCAGGGCATCCTGATCGTCGGCCTGATGAGCATGGTGACCATCGAGAGCCTGCAGCGCATCAACGCCATCAAGAACGTCCTGACCACCGCCGTCAACAGCGTGGCCGCCGTGACGTTCATGGCCTTCGCCTGGGAGTCGATCAACTGGTCGCTGGTGCTCCTCATCGCCGTCGGCGCCACCCTCGGCGGCTTCCTCGGCGCCCGCGTGGGCCGCAGGCTCTCCCCGCTCGCGCTGCGGGCGACCATCCTCGTTCTCGGGACCGCCGCCCTGATCCGCATCGTCTTCTTCGGCTGACACGCCACCGCCCACGAATCCCAGGACCCTCCATGCAACGTTTCGCCTGTGCCGTCTGCTCGGCGCCCCTCTTCTTCGAGAACTCCCGCTGCCTCGCCTGCCGCACGCAGCTCGGCTTCCACCGCGGCGAGCGGGCCATCGCACCGCTCGACGACGACGGCGCCTACCGCGACCTCGAGGGCCAGGTACTCCGTCGCTGCGTCAACCTGAAGCTGTCGGGGTGCACCTGGCTGGTGCGGGAGGAGGGCGACGAATGCTTCAGCTGCAACCTCACGCGGACGCGCCCCGACGACCACGACACCACCGGACTGGCGCAGTTCCTCGACGCCGAGCGGTCCAAGCGCCACCTCATCTACGAGCTCGACGGGCTCGGCCTGCCGATCCGGGACCGGACCGAGGACCCGGACCGCGGCCTCGCCTTCGACCTGCTCTCGAGCGTCGAGGAGAAGGTGGTCATCGGACACCAGAACGGCCTGATCACCATCGACCTCGCGGAGACCGTCGACTCCCACCGCGAGAAGATGCGGGCCAGGCTCGAGGAGCCCTACCGCACCATGCTCGGGCACTTCCGGCACGAGACCGGACACTACTTCGAGGGCACGCTCGTGTTCTCGGATGCCGAGCTGACGGGGAGGGCGCGCGACCTGTTCGGTGACGACCGTGCGAGCTACCAGGACGCCATCAAGCGCCACTACGACGAAGGCGCACCCGAGGGCTGGGAGAACGACCACATCTCGATGTACGCGACCATGCACCCGTACGAGGACTTCGCCGAGACGTTCGCCCACTACCTGCACATCTGCGACACGGTGGACACGGCCCGCAACCATGGACTCGCCTCGGGCCCGGGACCGGACACGACCGAGGACTTCGGGACGGTGGTCCGCGAGACCTGGATCCCGCTCGCCGTGGCCCTCAACCAGGTCAACCGCAGCATGGGCGCCAATGACCTGTACCCGTTCGTCCTACCGCCCGCCGTCGTCGACAAGCTCGACTTCGTGCACAAGCTCCGCGTGCGGGTCGGAGGGACCCCGGTCGGATCGGGGACCGTCCCCGCATAGACGCAGTCGTGCCGGGGGTGGCCGTCGTCCGGAGACGGACTACGGCCAGAGCATGGTCCTGCGCCAGCCCTCCCCGAAGCGGGTGTAGAGCAGCCGCGTATGCCTGCGCTCCTGGTCGGCCTGCCAGAACTCGACGGCGTCGGCGGCGACCGTGTAGACGGTCCAGGTGGTCGAGGCCAGGCCGCCGGCGGCGTCGATCTTCCGCACCTGGTCCTCCACCGCCGCGTCCAGGTCCTCGCGGCCGCCCATCACCGCGCTCTGGCTCCCCGCCAGGACGAGCGCACGCGCCACCGGGTGGCGGCGCTGGAAGTCGGCGTCGTTCTCGTCCGCGCTGCCGACGGAGACGGAACCGCGGATCCTCACCTGCCGCCCGGCGGCCGGCCAGAAGAAGGTCAGCGCCGCCGCGGGATGCGCCGCCAGCTGCCGACCCTTGGGACTGTCGCTGCTGGATGCGACCTGCCAGCCGGCAGCCGTCACGTCCTTCACGATCACGACGCGGGCATCCGGGGTGCCGTCCTCGCCCACCGTCGACAGGGTGACCGCGTGCGGCGCGGCGATACCGTCCTGCACCGCGCGCTCCAGCCACTCCACGAAGAGGTCCACGGGCGAGGAGGGCGCCGCCGAGGGGTCGAAGGGCGGCATCACGTCGGGGAACACGGGTACGCCGCGGACTACGTCGCGGATCCTTCCGGGGTCGGTCATGGCGCCAGCCTAGTTGCACAGCGCCCGCAAGCGCAGGAACACAGCAGGCCGGGGGCAGGACCGCCAGTGCCGGCGGCGGAACCCACGGGGAATGCCGGGCACGGCACGACCGGCATAGAGTCGGAGGATGCCCTCCCACCAGGACCAGTACGTAGGACCCCGCGATCTCACGCGATGGACGACCCCGGTCGGCCGCCTGCTCGTGCGGTGCGTCCGGCCCCTCGCCCGGTGGCTGGGACCGCATGCGGCACTGCTGCTCATCATCGCGATCGGGGGCGGTGTCGCCGCGGCCCTCACCGCGGCATCGGCCGAGGTGTACGAGTCGGTGGTGGAGGCCGACGGCGTCGCAGCCCTCGACCAACCCGCCCTCGACCTCGCCGTGTCGCTGCGGCAGGACTGGCTCAACGCCGCCATCACGGGCTACACGCACATCGGCGGCCCCATCGGCATGCCCATTCTGGCGGTCGCGATCCTGGTGCTGCTCGCCGTGCGCCGCAGGTCCTGGACGCCGGTGATCCTGCTACCGGCCGCGGCCTTCGGCTCGCTGCTGATGACCGTCGCCGGCAAGGACGCGATCGGCCGCCTGCGCCCGCCGATCGAACTCGCCGTCCCACCCTACGAGACCTCGCCGTCGTTCCCCAGTGGGCACTCGCTGAACGCCCTGGTGATCGCGGGCATCGTGGCCTACCTGCTCGTCCTGCGGCAGCACCGCAAGCGCACCAGGGCACTGACCATCACCCTCGCCGTCGTGTTCGCTGCGACCATGGGACTCAGCCGCGTGTTCCTCGGCCATCACTGGCTCACCGACGTCCTCGTGGCATGGACCCTCGGCATCGCCTGGCTCGCCGTCGTCATCACCGCGCACCGGCTCCTCCTCACGTTCCGGCTCCACCGGGCGGCGGCGCGTGGCACACCCGCCTGAACCACCCGAGGCGGTTTCCGCCGTCGTCCGGCCCCTTCGGCGGGACGCGCAACGCAACCGCGAAGTGGTCCTCGCGGCGGCGCGACGGATGTTCGCCGAGCACGGGGCCGAGTGCGCATTCGAGGACATCGCCCGGGAGGCCGGGGTGGGAGTGGGCACGGTCTACCGCCGCTTCCCGGACCGCCGGACGCTCATCGAGGCGATCCTCGAACAGCGTGTGGCCGACGTCGCCTCGGTCGGCGCGGATGCCCTCGCCACGGCCGAGCCCTGGGCCGCGGCACGGCTGTTCATCGGATCCACCGCACGCATGCAGCTCGAGGACCGGGGCCTGCGGGAACTGCTGCAGGACTCCGGCTTCGTGTCCGCGGGCCTCGCGATGCTCCGCGAGCGCATCGCACCCGTCGCGGCGGAGCTTGCCCGACGGCTCCGGGACGGCGGCGGCGCCCGACAGGACGTCACGGGACAGGACCTGCTGGTCATGATCCGCATGCTCGCCTCCCTCACCCCCGAGGCGGCAGGCCGGCCCGCAACTGCAGCTACCGGCGTCGAGCGGTACCTCGACCTCGTCCTCAGCGGACTCCACCCGCCGCCGGAAGAAACACGTAAGGAGGAATGAACCTTTCCGTTCAGGTACGCCCACTTCCGCTGATGGGTAGCCCGCCCCATACTTGGCTGGTGCGGAAATGCCACCCCTCCTAGGAACGGACGATGATGTCGAACAGCTCAGGCGTACAGGGCACGCAGTCGATCCTGCGGCGTAAACCCATCGACAACGTCGAGGACGAGACGGGCCGCACCGGCCTCTTCAAGAGCCTCGGCCTGTGGCAGCTGACGGCCATCGGCGTCGGTGGCATCATCGGCGTGGGCATCTTCACGCTGGCAGGGCTCGTCGCCAACGGTGGCGAGGACGGCGCGCCGGTGGGGCCGGCCGTCCTGATCTCCTTCCTGATCGCAGGGCTGGCCAGTGCGGCGGCCGCGCTGTCCTACGCCGAATTCGCCGGCATGATCCCCAGGGCCGGTTCTGCCTACACCTACGGGTACGTCGCCCTCGGTGAGATCATCGGCTGGTTCATCGGGTGGGATCTCCTGCTCGAATACATCGCGATCGTGGCCGTGGTCGCCATCGGCATCTCCGGCTACTTCACCGAGTTCATGTCCGGGATCGGGGTCACCGTGCCCACCTGGATGCAGGGGACGCCGGACACCATCGAGGGTGGCGTGGTCAACGTGCCCGCGATCGTGGTGTGCCTGCTCATCACCTTCATCCTGAGCCGCGGCACCAAGACGTTCGGCCGGTTCGAGCTCATCGCCGTCGGGCTCAAGATCCTGCTCATCCTCGGCATCGTGGGCCTTGGCTTCTTCTACGTGAACGCCGACAACTACTCTCCGTTCCTTCCCTCCGGCTTCGGCGCCGTCTTCACCGGGGCCGCCACCGTCTTCTTCGCGGTCTTCGGGTACGACGCCATGAGCACCGCGGCGGAGGAGGCCACCGACGGCAAGAAGCACATGCCGAAGGCCATCCTGCTGTCGCTCCTGATCGCGATGGTGCTGTACGTCCTCGCGACCCTCGTCCTCACCGGCATGCAGAACTACACGGACATCAGCCCGACGGCGGGCTTCGCCTCCGCCTTCCAGTCCGTGGGCCTGCCGGTCGTCGCGACGATCATCTCGGCCTTCGCCGTGATCTCCATCCTCACCGTCATGCTCACGTTCCTGCTCGGCGTCACCCGCGTGTGGTTCTCGATGAGCCGCGACGGCCTCCTCCCCGCCTGGTTCTCGACGACGGACCGGAACGGCACGCCGCAGCGCGTCACCTGGATCGCCGGCACCGCCGCGGCGCTCCTCGCCGGGGTCTTCCCCATCCGCGCCGTCGCCGACCTCACCAACATCGGCATCCTCGCCGCGTTCATCGTGGTGTGCATCGCCGTGATCGTGCTGCGCCGCACGCGCCCCGAGGTACCCCGCACCTTCCGGTTGCCGCTGATGCCGATCGTGCCCGCCTTCGGCGTCCTCGCGTCGCTGTTCCTGATCCTGCAGCTCCACTGGGAGACCTGGCTGCGCTTCGGCGTGTGGCTCCTGATCGGGCTGGCCCTCTACTTCCTCTACGGCAGGAAGCATTCGCTCATGAACCCGGACAGTCCCCGCCACGCCCTCCTCAAGCGCGACGCATAGCCTCTTCCGGCACCGGAGGGAACGGGCCCGCCGCATCGTCACCAAGATGCGGCGGGCCCGTTCGTTTCCTATCCTCGACAAGGGCCTGCCGCGTTCCCGCGGCCGGCCGCCACCCCGAACAGATGAAGGATCAGCACACCCATGGACCTCTTCCGGACCAAGTCCATCGAGCAGTCGATCAGGGACTCCGACGAAAAGGGACACGGCCTCAAGCGGTCCCTCAACACCTGGGACCTCATGATCATGGGCGTCGCGGTCGCCGTCGGCGCCGGCATCTTCTCGGTGGGTGCGCAGGCGGCGGCGTTCAACGCCGGTCCGGCCGTGACCATCTCCTTCGTGCTGGCGGCGATCACATGCGCCCTCGCGATCATGTGCTACGCCGAGTTCGCGACGGCGCTGCCCGTCGCGGGCAGCGCCTACGTCTTCACCTACGCGACGATGGGCGAGCTGCTGGCCTGGATCATCGGCTGGAACCTGATCCTCGAACTGCTCATGGCAGCGGCCGTGATCGCCAAGTTCTGGGGGGTCTACCTCTCGGATCTCTTCAGCGTCCTCGACCTCGACATCCCCGCGGAGATCAGCCTCCTGGGGCTCGACCTCACCTGGGGGCCGCTGCTGATCGTGGCGATCTTCACGGCCGTGCTCATCTACGGGACCAAGCTCTCCGCCCGGGTCAACAGCGTGTTCACCGTCATCAAGATCGGCATCGTGCTGTTCGTGATCGTCGTCGGCTTCTTCTACGTCAGCCCCGAGAACTACGCGCCGTTCGTGCCCGCCTCCGAGCCTGCCGCCGAGACCGGTTCCGACTGGGCGAACCAGCCCTTCCTCTCCTTCCTGAGCGGCGCCTCCCCGGCGGCCTTCGGTTTCACGGGCATCATCTCGGGTGCCGCCCTCGTCTTCTTCGCCTTCATCGGGTTCGACGTCGTCGCCACATCGGCGGAGGAAGTGAAGAACCCCAGCCGCACGCTGCCGCGCGGCATCTTCGCGGGCCTCGCGGTGGTCAGCGTCCTCTACATCCTGGTGACCCTCGTGGTCACCGGCATGGTCTCCTACAAGGAGCTCGGCGCCTCGGGTGCGCCGTCGCTCGCCACCGCCTTCCAGCTCGTGGGCGCCGACTGGGCCGCGGGCATCATCTCGCTCGGCAGCCTGATCGGTCTGACCACCGTGATCATGGTGCTGCTCATGGGACTCGCCCGCGTGATCTTCGCGCTCAGCCGCGACGGCCTCCTGCCGCGCGGGCTCAGCCGCACCTCCGACAAGCACGCGACGCCGGCACGCACCCAGATCCTGTGCGGCGTCGTCGTCGCCCTGCTCGCCGGGTTCACGCAGGTGGAGGTGCTGGCGGAGATGATCAACATCGGCACGCTGTCCGCCTTCATCACGGTCAGCCTGGGGATCATCGTACTGCGCCGGAAGCGCCCCGACCTCCGGCCCGCGTTCCGGGTCCCGTTCGGCAAGGTCATCCCGATCGCCTCGGCCGCCCTGTGCCTGTACCTCATGTTCAACCTGGCCACCATCACCTGGCTGTTCTTCGCCGGCTGGCTCGTGGTCGGCTTCGTCATCTACTTCGCCTACGGCAA
>NZ_CP024915.1:3005770-3005838 GCF_002953615.1 Arthrobacter agilis
CTCAACTGGTCCATCAGGAGCGACGAGAAGAAGTGCACCGTCGCGAGCACCTGGAACACGATCGGCAC
>NZ_CP024915.1:3005938-3012474 GCF_002953615.1 Arthrobacter agilis
GATCAACCATGCGGTCTCGAGATCGAGGTAGCGCCACCAGCAGATGAGGACGCAGAGGTGCAGGCTCCCCTCCTTGAAGGCATCCACGGTGTGGTCCAGCCACTCCCCGGCCGCGGATCCCGTTCCGGTCAGGCGCGCGAGCTGGCCGTCCGCCGAGTCCAGCGCGTAGCCCAGGACCAGCAGCGTGGTCACCAGGAGGGCGGTGCCTGTCGTCGGATCCGTCAGGATCAGCAGCGCCAGCCCGGAGAAGGTGGCGATGGCGCTGATGAGCGTGACCTGGTTGGGGGTGAGACCGCGGGAGTACGCTGCCGCCGCGAAGACCCTTCCCAGTCTCCTGTTGATGTATCTCGAGTAGGCAGGTGCCCCCTTCGACGTCTTCTGTGCACTGGCGAGAGAATTCAGTGCTTCTCGGAAATCCAATTGCGCCCCAGGTCGCATTGTCATGACGGTCCTTCTCATTCTGCGGACTCCGAAATGCAGTCCGATCGATTAGTGCCGGATACTACTAGGCCCAGCCGCTACTGGCGCGCCTCCCCCACCCACAGGTCGTCATAGCGGACGACCACCGGAGCGTTCGTCGCCGATCCGGAGAGGTAGGACGTGAAGCCGATCCGCCCCGCCTTCTGGAAATCGACGGCCGTATCGCTCGTGGAGAGCTGCCAGCTCGCGGGTTCGGCGGTGCCCGCCGCCCACACCTTCATGCGGATGACCGTCGGCGCGGTACCGACCGCCTGGGCCCGGACCATCAGCTCCTTCCCCGGCGCGTAGTTCAGCGAGGAGATGACGGTCTGGTTCACGAGGATCGTGTCCTTCCGCAGCAGGAAGGCCGTGACCGATCCGTTCGGCTGGAACTGCAGTTTCGCCGTGTAGGCACCTGCGCCGGTCACATCGCGCAGCAGGAACGACTGGTGCACGCCTCCTCCGGTGGCCGCCTTGTCGACCGAGATGCTCGCGCGGACCTCGGTGTCGGTGGACGAGACGGAGTTCAGGTAGGCCGAGGGGCCGGCTCCGGCGGAGCCCATCCGGAGCTGCCCCTTGCCGTTCGCCACGGAGAAGTTGGAGAGGGTGCCGGAGTAGGAGTACGCCCCACCGGTGTCCGCGCTTCCCCAGCCCGAGGCGAGGATCCGTGAGAAGGCGTCGCCGGCGAGGATGCGTGGCTCCGTGACCGCTTTCTCGACGAGGAGCCGCTGCTCGGAACGGGTCTCCCCGCCGTCCTCGTCGCGGACGACGAGCGCCACCGTGTAGGTACCCGCAGCAGCATAGGTGTGGGTGGCGGTCCGGCCGCTCGCCGTCGTGCCGTCCCCGAACGCCCAGCTGTAGGTGAGCGCCGGCGATTCCAGGTCCTTGGACGCGGTGCCGTCCACCGACAGGTCCAGCCCAGACACCGCCGGCGTGAAGGAGCTGGTCGGGAGGCTGTTGGCGACCGTGACCGTCCTGCTGGTGGAGGCCGTGCGGCCCGCGGCGTCGGTCACCGTCAGGACGACGACGAACGTGCCGTCCTCGGTGTACCGGTGGCCGGCCGTCGCGCCGGCCGCGGTCGTCCCGTCGCCGAAGTCCCAGGCGTGGGCGACGACGGTCCCGCCGGAGGTGCCGGCGTCGGCAGAGAGCAGCCTGCCCTGCGTCGTCGCCTCGAAGGCCGCGACCAGCTGGGGCGATACCGACACGGTCTGGGTCGTCGACGCCGTGGCGCCTCGCACGTCGGTCACGGTCAACACGACCTCGTAGGTTCCTGCCGCCCGGTAGGCGTGGGAGGGTGAGACACCCGTGGCGGTCGTACCGTCACCGAAGGACCATGCGTAGGTGGTCACGGCCCCGTTCGGGCTCGAGCTTCCCGCGCCGCTGAACGTCGCGGTGAGATCGTCGGTCCGCGCCGTGAAGGAGGCTGTCGGGCTGGCCGGCGGTGCGACCTGCACCGTGACCGTCCTCGTCACCGTTGCCGATGCACCATCGCTGTCCGTCACCGTGAGCGTCACGTCGTAGGATCCCGCTGAGGCGTAGCCGTGCTGGGCGGTGCGTCCGGTGGCGGTCGCCCCGTCCCCGAACGTCCAGGCGTAGGCCGTGATGGTGCCGTCCGTGTCGGCGGCTTCCGAACCGTCCACCTGGACGAGCAGGTCCGCGGCCGTGACCTGGAAACCGGCCGTCGGTGACTGGTTGGTCCTCGTGACGTCGATCGTCGATGCGAAGCCGCCCGTCCCACCCTTGTCGTCCGTGACGGTCAGCGTGACATCGTACGAACCGGCCGCGGCGTACCGATGATCGGCGACCGCACCGGATCCGGTGGAACCGTCCCCGAAGTCCCAGCTGTAGGAGCGGACCGTCCCGTCGACATCCGTCGAGCCGGTTCCGTCGAAGCGCGCGTCCAGTCCCGAACTCGTTCCCTCGAACGTGGCCGTCGGCACCGCGTTGCTCACCTCGACCTGGCGCTCGAGGCTGGTACGGCCACCGCGGTCGTCGACGACGACCAGCGTCACGGGATAGGTGCCGTCCCGGCCGAACAGGTGGGTCGCCGCCGCTCCCTCCGCCGTCGCACCGTCACCGAAGTCCCAGCTGTACGACGCGATCGAGCCGTCGGCATCGGTGGAGCCGGAGGCGTCGAACCCGACGGACAGACCGGCCTGCGTGGCCTGGACGTCCGCGACGGGCAGGGCGTTCGGCGCGCTCGCCGACACCGTCCTGGTGGTGGTCGCCTTCCCGCCGCGGTTGTCCGTCACGGTCAGCGACACCTCGTACGCACCGGCCTTCGGATAGGCGTGCTGCACCCGGGCCCCCTCCGCGGTGGTGCCGTCCCCGAAGGACCAGGTCCACCCGGTGATCGTGCCGTCGGGGTCGGTGCTGCCACCGCCGTCGAGCACGACGTTGAGGTCGTCGACCTCCGAGGTGAAGGCGGACACCGGGAGCTGGTTCGCGGGGACGACGATGTCGTAGTGTGCCTTCACCCGCTCCTGGGTCAACTCCCGGGAGTACACCGCGACCTCGTCGATGGAGCCCTCGAAGAAGGCGCTGCTGGAGCCCCAGGTCCTGTCCCCCCCGATGCGCCAGTAACCGGTGTAGGACTGCGCGCCCGTCTGGGGATTCGTACCGACCAGTGCTCCGTCGACGTACAGCTTCATCCCCTGCGGTGACTGGCTGGCGACGACGTGGTGCCACGTGTCGTCGTTGTAGGCCAGCGGCGTCTGGATCGTATTCGTCTGGCCCGTGTACGTCCCGAAGATCAGCTTCCCCGAATCCTCCATGTAGACGTGCCGGTCGTAGCTCCCGGACAGGCCCGTGTCGGCATTGCCGAAGCCGATGATCTTCCCGCCGCGGGAGGTGTCCGTCCTGAACCAGGCCTCCATGCTGTAGACGCGCGGGTTGGCCTCGGACTTCGTCGCAGCCGTCATGCCGCTGGTTCCGTCGAAGGCGAACGCCTTGGTGGCGACCCCCTTCACGACGCCCGCGGCCTCGCGGGTGACGTTGCCGCTCACCAGGCCGTCGGTCCGCGAGGTGGAGGAATCGACAGCGTTCCCCGAACCCGAGTCGTCGAGGCGCCAGAACAGGGCCGGATCGTCCGCATCGACCGCTTTGCCGTAGGCATCAGTGGCCGGCGCAGGCACTGCCGCGGTCCTGCCGCTGGCGGTGAAGTGATCGAGCACCACGCGACGGTCCAGGACGGCAGGGTAGAGCGCCACTTCGTCGATGTCACCGGCGAACCGGCTGGAGCTGGGCGCGTTCGGCCACCCGTTCACGGTGTCCCCGCCGATCCTCCACTGACCCTTGTAGGCCTGCCCGGCGGTGACGTCGGCCCGTGCCGCCTCGCGCAGCCCGTCGACGTACAGCGTCATGCCGTCCGCGCCCATCGACGCCGTGATCAGGTGCCACTTGCCGTCGTTGTACGCCCCGGCGGTGCGGAGGGTCGACGTCGCACCGTTGTACACGCCGAACGTGATGCGGCCGTCGTTCGACATGTAGACGTGCCGGTCGTAGCTGCCGGAATCACCGGTCTTCGCGTTGCCGAACCCGATGATCTTGCCTCCCGTCGTCGACTCGGTGCGGACCCACGCCTCGACCGTGAAGGTGTTCGGGCCCGCCTCGACCGTCCGGGTCGCGCCGAACGCGCCGGCGGTCCCGTCGAATCGGGTGGCCGTCGTCGACGGCATCGAGCCGTCCACCCCGCGGGTCAGCCCCGTGCCGGCGACCGCATCGTTGAAGCCGATGTTGTCGACGAAGGAGCTGCCGGACTGTTCGTTCAGCGGGAAGTACGCCGAAGCACCGTCCTTCGCGATGAGGTCGGCATAGGCACTGCGGGTTCCCGTTCCCACCGTCACGGGATCCGACCTCGGACCGATGTACTCGTTGCCGGCCGCATCCTTGACCCGGACCCGGTAGGTGTGGGTCGCTCCGGCGGTGCGCGTTGTGTCGAAGAACCCCAGCGTCTTGACCTTCCACCAGCTCGAGGCCTCGGTGATCGTCGTGATCGCGGTCAGGCTGTTGTCCCGCAGGAGTTCGTAGGTGAGCTTCTCGTCGTCGTAGTCCCAGGTGGTGGGCCACGCGACGCGTACTGCACCGGCTTCCAGGGAGACGGCGGTCGGCTTCAGGGCCGTCGTGTACTCCGGACGGACCTTGTTCGGCGCTACCGCCTTCGACCCGAAGACCGCGAGACCCTGCTGGGCCACGCCGTTGACGGTGGTGAATTCCCCGCCGACGACGATCTTCGTCCCGTTGTTGTCCATGGCCCAGCCACCCTGGAACTGGTTGGTGTAGAACCCCGTGTTGATCGACGGGTACCAGTGGAGCTGGGTGGGCACGGGCTGGCCCGAGTACGAGCTGTTGCTGCCCGGCGGCGCCTGGTCGGTTCCCGTCGCGTAGATCGTATTGCCCATGAGCCGGCGCCAGATCGTCGGGTTCTCCTCCGGGAAACTCCCGACGGAGGCGCAGTCGTGCGCGTGGGAGACGAAGTACATGATCTCGCCCATCACCGAGACGTCACTCGTGGACCCGTAGCAGTTGTCGAGCCAGACGAGGTCACCCGTCGCGAAGTCGGCGGCGAAGCGCCCGTCGAACCAGTGCCCTCCGTCTCCGTTGGCTCCTGCGTAGACGACGCCGTCCCGGAGGATCATCTGCGTCACCCAGGAGGAACTCGTGCCTGCCGCCGCAGGGATGGGGGTGCTGGACCACGCCTGGCTGGCTCCGCTGACGCCGTCGACCGCTCCGATACCGATCGTGCGTGCACCGTTCAGCTCCTGGAACCGTCCCCCCAGGACGATGCGGCTGTTGTCCTGCGCCGCCACGATCGACTGCACCATCCCATTCGCAGCAGGAGCCCAGGGCAGCAGCGCACCGGTGGTCCGGGCGACGGCTGCCACGTTCGATCGTGCGCTCCCGCCGGCGGTCGCGAAGGAGCCGCCGAAGAAGACCCGGTCCGCTGTCACCGCGATGCCGTACACACTTCCCGAGGCGGACGACCTGAAGGTGGCGTCGAGTGCACCCGTGGCCGTCGTGAAGGAGGCGATCTTGCTCCGGGCCTGGCCGCTGACCGTGGTGAAGTCACCTCCGACGAAGAGCTGCCTGCGGTCGCTCGTCAGTTCGATGACGCGCGCCTGGGCGTTCAGGTTCGGGTTCCACGACAGGATCGCTCCCGTGTCGATGTTGAAGGCCATGGCGTTGTTGCGCACCACTTCTCCCGCACCTCCGGCCGGCACTCCCGCCGGGCGCGCCCGGGTGAAGCTGCCGACAGCGTACGCCGTGTTGCCGTCGACCGCGGTCGACCAGACCACTCCGTTGATCTGCGGCGCCACCAGGAGGTCGGCACTGACCGTCGCGGGAAGCGATGCAGGAGTGGCGGCACCCGCTGGTTCCTCCGCCAGGGCGGGCGCCGCGGAGAAGGACGCGGCGAGGACCACCGTCACGGAGATCGTCGCGATCGCCCTCGCCAGTCGGGACACGAGCCAGGGGCGGGACGAACTCGGGCGTGTTGTCGTGGGTTCAGACATGCGTCTCAAACCGCCTTTTCTGCGGAGCGGAGGATGGGGTGGAGGACGTGACGCGCCTGGGTCGAAGGACGACCAGGCGAAGACAGATGGCGCCGATCAGGGAGCCGATGGCACAGCACAGGGGTGCGAGGACGAAGGTGTCCGACAGCGCGACGGCCACGACGGCGAGGGCCAGCGACAGGGCGCTCTCGCCCAGACGGACGCCGAACACCGTGGCTGCCTTGCCCCGTACCGCGGCCAGTGAGCCGTAGGGGATGCTCACACCGATACCCAGGGACAGGCACAACCAGCCGGTCACGGCGAGTGGATCCGGCATCCGCCCCGTGAGCAGGGGCCCGGCCACGGGCAGCAGCAGCAGTGCGCCGGCCGAGCCGACGATGGCCAGGACGACGAGTGCGGTCACCGCCCGGTCGGCCCGGTGGACGAGTTCCTGCAGCGGCTTGGACGAATCCCGCGCGTAGGAGGAGAAGAGGAACGACGACAGGCCGCCGATGAGGAGGAGGGCCGGGGCGGCGTACACCCTCGCGACCTCCAGTTCGCCCGCTGCGGCGGGTGGTGCGGACGGTC
>NZ_CP024915.1:3012574-3019119 GCF_002953615.1 Arthrobacter agilis
CGGCTCCCGAGTTCCGTGAGCTCATGGCCTGGTGCCGGGCGCACGGGCTGCCCACGGTGTTCTGGAACAAGGAGGACCCGCCCCATTATGCGGACTTCCTGGCCGCGGCGAAGCTCGCCGACTGGGTCTTCACGTCGGACGAGGGGCGCGTGGCGTCCTACCGCCAGGACCTTGGCCACGAGCGCGTAGCAGTGCTGCCTTTCGCCGCCCAGCCTGCCGTCCACAATCCCGTCCGCCCCGTGCACGGGCGGCACTCGAGGGACGTCGCCTTCGCCGGTATGTACTTCGCCCACAAGTACCCCGAGCGGAGGGATCAGCTGCAGCTCCTGCTGGGCGGGGCGATGGACGCTTCGCCGGGCATGAAGCACGGGTTGGAGATCTTCTCCCGGTTGCTCGACGGCGGTGCCGAGTACCAGTTCCCCGCACCGCTCGACGCCCGGGTGGTGGGAAGCCTCCGCTATGACCAGATGCTGACGGCCTACAAGGCCTACAAGGTGTTCCTCAACGCGAACTCGGTGGTGGACTCGCCGAGCATGTGCGCCAGGCGTATCTTCGAGATCTCGGCGTCCGGCACGCCTGTGATCTCGGCGCCCAGTGCTGCCATCCCCGAATTCTTCGCTGCAGGGGAGGTCCCGGTTGCAGGCACACGCCTCGAAGCAGCACACCTGGTGCGCGCCCTTGTCCGCAATCCCGAACTCAATGACCGCACGGCTCACCTGGCGCAGCGGCGTGTCTGGACCGGCCACACCTACGCCCACCGTGCCGAACGCGTCGTCGCGGCAGTGGCGCCCGCCAGCAGTCGGCCCGTGGACCGCCCCACGCTGTCGGCCCTCGTGCCCACGATCCGCCAGGGACAGCTGGAGCACATCTGCCGGACGATCGGCAGCCAGATCGGCGTGCAGGCCCAGCTGGTACTCCTTGCCCATGGCATTCCGCTTGCCGAACAGGAGGTCCGCGCCATGGCCCGGGCGCACGGAATCGCAGATGTCGTGTTCCTCGCCGAATCGTCCGACACCACCCTCGGCGCGTGCCTCAACCGCTGCGCCGAAGCGGCGGACGGGCAGGTGCTCGCGAAGATGGACGACGACGACCACTACGGTCCGCAGTACCTCAGCGACCAACTGTTCGCGCTGGAGTATTCAGGGGCGGATGTGGTCGGCAAGCAGGCCCACTACATGCACCTCACCACGTCCGATGCCGTGATCCTGCGGTCGGGGGAGCGGGAGCACCGCTTCAGCGACTTCGTCATGGGCCCCACCATCGTGGCGCGCGCCGGACTCATGCGGGACAATCCGTTCCCCGATCTTCGACGCGGTGAGGACACGGCGTTCCTGCGGAACGCGTCAGCCGGCGGCGGGACCATCTACTCGGCCGACCGGTTCAACTACGTCCAGGTGCGCAACGGGTCGGGCCATACCTGGCAGATCGGTGATGCCGAGCTGCTCGCGACGGGCGATCTCAAGTTCTACGGAAGGCCATATGAGCACGTTGATATCTGAGCGGACGTCCGGCGCCCCTGAGCGGGCCGACGTCGTCGTCGTTGGTTTGGGCTATATCGGGCTGCCCACGGCAGCAGTTCTCGCCACTACGGGCTTGTCCGTGGTCGGGGTGGACGTCAACCAGGAAACGGTCGACGCCGTGAACAACGGCATCGTCCCCTTCGTGGAGCCCGACCTCGGTGTGCATGTGGCCGGTGCCGTGAGCCAGGGAGCGCTCAGTGCCGCCACGAAGACTCCGCGGGCCGGTGCCTACATCGTCGCTGTCCCGACTCCGTTCATGCCGGACAAGAGCGCGGACCTGTCCTACGTCCGTGCGGCCGCGGAAGGGATAGCTCCACAGCTCGAGGGCGGAGAGCTGGTCATCCTCGAATCGACCTCCCCTCCAGGTACCACCCAGCGCCTCGGTGACTACCTCCTCGAGCTACGGCCCGATCTCAGCCTCGACGGGGTGGACGGCAAGCCCGTAGTGCATCTGGCGCACTGTCCGGAACGGGTGCTCCCCGGCCGGATCATGATCGAGATCGTCACCAACGACCGCGTGGTGGGCGGGTTGACACCGCATGCGTCCGAGGCCGCCCGGCAGCTCTACCAGACGTTCTGCCAGGGCGAGATCCACATCACGGATGCGGCGACGGCCGAGATGAGCAAGCTGGTGGAGAACGCCTACCGGGACGTGAACATCGCATTCGCCAATGAGCTGAGCATCATCAGCGAGAACCTGAGCATCGATGTCTGGGAGCTCATCCGTCTCGCGAACCATCATCCGCGTGTCAACATCCTCAGCCCGGGCCCGGGTGTCGGCGGGCACTGCATCGCCGTCGACCCCTGGTTCATCGTCGCCGCGGACCCGGAGAACTCGACGCTGATCCGCACGGCGCGCGAAGTCAACGACAGCAAGCCGGGGCACATCGTGAACAGGATCCTCGCTGGGATCGAGGGCCTGGCCGAACCGGTCGTCGCCTGCCTCGGACTTGCGTTCAAGGCGAATATCGACGACATCCGGGAGTCTCCGGCTGTGGAGATCGTGCAGCGCGTCGCGGCTGACGCACCACATGCTCGCCTTTTGGTGGCAACTCCGTTGAGGGACAGGCGGAACCTTCCTTCGGTCGTCTCCGGGATCGCCAACGTGGAGTGGTGTGAGATGCAGGACGGCGTCGATGCCGCCGATGTCGTGGCTCTGCTGGTGGACCACGATCGGTTCCGGGAGATTCCAGCCGAAAGTCTCGAGGGCAAGGTAATCGTTGATACACGAGGATTCTGGGGGAAGAAACATGTCTGAGGCAGCAGATGGAGTGCACACGGCGACGGTCTTGCCGGCGGGTCGGCACTTTGCGGTCACGTGGAGTTTGCCAGCGGAATTTGCAGGGCGCACGAACGCGATGCTCCACAGATCACGAGCCTTCGCCAAGTATGGCGGCCATCCGGTGGACATCCTCACTTTTGATAGCTTCAGGGATTATCCCACTATCCGGCGAGTCCTGACTGAACGGGGTTTCCTCAACGAGGGAACTCGCGTCCTCAACATGTGGGAGGATCTGCCGGCGGTAGCTGAGGCTGTGAATGAGCGGGGAGGCGACGCCACCGTATATGAGCATTTTGCTCCGTTGTCGACGCGGTCCAGCATTGTCGTCGAGCGCCTCGAAGGACCGCATCCTCGTCTCGCGCGATATGCGGAGGATGGAAAGACGTTGCTGCAGATGGATCATTTCCGACCGGATGGAACGCTCCTGCTCTCCGACCGCCACGACGCCAAGCGGGAGGGTTTCCACGGCGGTAGGGTTCTAACTCTGTGCGACTCACGAGAGCGGCCAGTTCGTCGATGGACTTCAGCTTGGGGTTTGTACCGGGCATGGATTGAATACCTGACAAGCACTGATCCTGCATGGTTTGTCGTCGATAATAAAGACACGGCTCGCTTTATGGCTAGTGTCGAACGTGACAACGCGTTGGTTCTCTATCAGATTCACGAGTCACATTTGGCCTCACCTTCCGGTAGTTTTGCCGCGGAACTGACTCAATCCGCTACCGAAGTGCTGCCCAGACTGGACCGACTCGACGGTGTCATCTTTCTCACCGAGCAGCAAGAGCGCGACGTCCACCTGAGGCAGGCGGACGTGGGAAACAGCTACGTGGTACCGAATAGCCGGGAGATAGGAGGTACAGACCCCGGGGTTGCGCGGAACCCGCGTCGGGGGATGCAGGCCGCATCCTTGAACCATCGAAAGCGCATCGACCACGCGATCAGGGCTGTACATCAAGCCAACGAACGTCTTTCCGAACCTGTGACCCTGGATGTTTTCGGAGGCGGATCGCAGCTAGAGGCGCTCAATGAACTCATCACTTCGCTCGGCTCTGATTCCACAGTGTCGCTCAAAGGGCATGTCACCTCGGCACAACAATTCTTTAGCAGCGCGTCCTTCTCGCTTCTCACCAGCACGTCAGAAGCGTTGCCACTTGCGCTATTGGAGAGCATGGCGGCCGGGTGCATTCCCATCACCTACGACATCCGGTATGGACCCGCTTCAGTAATCACGCACGGAGTGAACGGATTCATCGTTGAGCAGGGGAACGTAGATGCGCTGGCGAAATGCATCGAGGAACTCGTGACCATGCCTAAAGCACGGCTTGCTGAGCTGCGTGCCGCCGCAAGAGCACGGGCAATGGAGTACTCGGATGCGAACGTGGTGCAGAAGTGGGCGGATACGATGAGAGATGCGGTGAACCGCAAGCGGATGCCCAGTCCACCGGTCGAAGTTCGGATAGTAGATTCGTCATGTACGTTTCGTGCGGCCGGTTCGCTTGAGATCGAACTCGAGGTGCAGACAAAGGTTGAATCTAAGCCACTTGACAGCTATTTACCGGCATTTTATTGCAGCATGAAGATTCGGTCGAGAGAAGCTTTCTTCCGAGTGGCCTCGTCTAAGCGCGAGGAGCGCGCCGATGGATCTATATCGCTAATGTTCGTATTTCCCGTCGAGATGATGCAAGCATTGAAAGAATGCACCGCCGACCTCATGCTCGAAACGCGCTATATGAAGACGACCGTGGTCACCCGCGTCCCTCTCGCGGGACTTTCGGGTACCGCCACGGCCTACTCGACAACGCTCGGAAACCTTAGTATTTCCTTCCAATAAATTCTCCCTGTTGAACGTCACAGCCTCTACTGAATTCGTAAGTCACAATGAAAGAGAATCGACACATGTCTACTGATGCAGCACTTCCGTCGAGCGACATTTTGCCCGACGGGTATCATTGCGCCGTGACGTGGAGCGTTCCCTTCGATTTCGGAGGTATGACGGAGGCACTCCTCCATAGGTCACGGGCGTTTGTAACCGGTGCTGGGCAGAGTGTCGATGTGCTCACCTTCGCCTACGAGAACGACTACGACGACATTAGATGCGAACTTGCAGCAGAAGGTAAGACCGTGCCCGGGATACGCTTGCGCAACCTTTGGGAAGAGTTAGCAGAAATGTCCGACGAGACGATGATGAAAGTTGTCCCGGCAGATAGATTGAGGGGAAAGTTCCGGCCGATTGACGAGCACGACGAATACGACGAGGACAGGTTTGGTGGAATCCTTCGCCGCCGGTTCAGGCGTAATAGTGCTACCCAGGCTGCACTGCAGACGGACTACTTCAGGCCGGACGGGACTATCTATGCGAGTGATCGAAAGGATCTCGACGAGCGGGGAATCGAGGGCGGACGAATAGTGTCGCTCTGCGACTCTGAGGGCACGCCAGTTATGTCCTGGAATCAGATTTGGCCGCTTTATCTGTTCTGGCTCGACGTCGTGACGGGTTCTCGTGAGACGTACATGATTGTCGACAGTAAGTCGAGCGCAAACTTCATCACCAGGTATCGCCGACCCAACGTGATATCAATGCACCTAGTGCACAACTCACACCTGGCAAGCGGCACAAAAAGGCCTTTCGGGGAATTGAGTCCGTCCCGGAAGTATGTGTTCGAACGGCTGGATACTTTCGATGCTGTGGTGTTCCTCACGAAGCAGCAGAAAGAGGACGTGGACGCGCTAGTGGGCGAGCAGTCAAATACGTGCGTAATACCTAACAGCCGGAATATACCTCCAATGTCTTATGCAAAGCACGATAGGCAACGAGATTCTAGCGTGATCCTCGCAAGTCTCACGAAGCGGAAGCGCATCAACCATGCAATAGCTGCAGTGTCTGAAGCAATGCAATCAACAGGGCTGAAGGTCACGCTCGACATCTATGGTCACGGAAGCGAAGCCGGCACTCTTGCTGCGCTGATTACCGAGAGCGGTCTGAACGACAGCATTCGGTTGTTGGGCTACAGCTCTGCTGCGAAAGAGAAGTTCAAGGAAGCGTCGTTCACGCTGCTCACCAGTACCTTGGAAGGTCAGGGTCTGGTACTTGTCGAAGCAATGAGTATGGGTTGCATACCTATCTCCTACGACATCCCGTACGGACCGGCCGACTTCATCACCGATGGTGTCAATGGGTTCCTCGTGCGACCTGGAGACATCAAGGGTCTCGCGGAGCGGATTGTGCAGATCGTCGGTATGAACGAGAGCGAGTTACAGGACATGCGAGCAAACGCTCGTCAAACGGCCGAAGCTTTCACTGATCGCGCCAGCACGGAACGATGGGGACAGGAAATGCGGGCTGCAGTTGATCGAAAGCTTGCCGAAGCTACATCTCGGTAGGAGGAAATTTCGTCATTAGTGGGCGAGCGAACCAGTGCTTCACTAGCTTCTGTATCTAACCAGGCGAAAGTGCCGTGAACAGACAATTTTGTCACAAGTTCCTGATGTTACTGCCGTTACGGAAGTTGCGGCTGTTGCCGAAGGGGGTGGCGGGTGTGACAATGAAGGCCATTGGTAGGTCTCACTAGCAGGGTCTTGCAAGCCACGGCACTGCTCGCTTACAAGGTGCCGAATGAACTCTCATCGTCCCCCAAGGAGCGTCGGTCGGCGTGTCGCGGGATTGCTCATAGTGCTTGTGATCAGCACTCTTCTATCCCCTGTTCCCGCGACCGCGCTGACGCCGAATCCGCTCATGACGGTTG
>NZ_CP024915.1:3019219-3019284 GCF_002953615.1 Arthrobacter agilis
TCCGGCGGCCGGTGCGTAGTGCGCGGCGTCGTACTGCGACGGGTCGTAGGCGTGTCCCGGCGACC
>NZ_CP024915.1:3019384-3025869 GCF_002953615.1 Arthrobacter agilis
GAGGCAGCGACCGTGACTGCGGCAGCGCCGGCCCCTGTGCCCAGGGTGTCGCGCCGACCGGTGCCTGTCCGGCACGGGCGAACGGCGCGGGCATCCCGGCCGGGACCGAGGAAGCGGGGTAGGGCGGGCGCCGGACGGCGGGCAGGGGGGCCGCGGTGCGCGTCCGGGCGATGCCACGGCGGTCCGCGAGGCGGACGATGACGACCGTGGTCACCGCCATGGTCGCCACGGACACGACGAGTCCACTCACGGAGCCGTCGGTCGAGTTCACGTCGACCAGCCCGAACGCACCGAGCACGAAGATGGTCATGTTGTTGATCGCGTGGACGGCGATCGCCGCCTCCAGGCCGCCGGTCCGCCACGTGAGCCAGCCCGCGACGACAGCGAAGACCGCGACGTCGGCCTGGCCGAGCGGGTCGTAGCCGTGGCCGAGGACGAAGAGCGGGACGGGCAGCAGGATCGCGAAGGCCGGGTGCCGCAGCCAGCTCCCGATCGCCTGCATCAGGAAGCCCCGGAAGACGTACTCCTCCGCGGCGGCCTGGAACGGGACCGCGAACAGGGACAGGGCCAGCAGGACGAGCAGGATCGTCGTGTCCTGCTGCACGGGGGCGGCGGCGGCCTCCTCGGGGAAGAGGAAGCCGATCCCCGTCGAGACGGCGAGGCTCACGAGGAAGACGGACAGCGCCGCGACGGCGCAGACCCCCAGCCAGCGCCAGCGGATGCGGCCGGCCACCGAGGAGAGCAGGCCGAGGGGCCGCGGCCCGACGATCAGAACAGCGAGCGCGAGGGCGGGGATCATGAGGATCAGCGAGGCCAGGGTGAAGGCGAAGATCACCGGATCGGCGAGGTCGATCGCCGCTGCGGCGTCGAGGTAGGGCCCGATGTCCGCCGAGGAACTCAGTGCGAGGACCACTCCGACGATCAGCAGGAGTACCGTGAGGACCAGGTAGAAGGCGACTCCGAGCAGTGCGGTAAGGAGCGGTCTCCACCAGCGGTGCTGCGGCCACGAGTGGGCCAAACGGTGGAATTCGAACTGCCGGTCAACCTGTTCCATGCTTCTACCGTAGTGCGGATTCCTTGGCGTTCTCTGCGACGGATTCCTTGCGGTCCCGCCGGTGGCGCAGGTGCCCGAGGAGTGTGACGACGGCGGAGAGCAGCGCCGATACGGCGATGCCGAGCCAGAGATCCACCGTCAGGGTCAGGGCGCCGACCACGGCTCCGGCCATGATCAGCGCAATGGCGGAGAAGCGGCGCGCCCAGAAGGGACTCTTCCCGCCGGCGAGGCGGGAATCCGAGGCGAGGCCCGTGATGGTGGACGTGACGACCACCGTGGTGATCTCGGCGACCTTCAGGCGCTTCGCCGTCGCGGCCTGGACGCCCATCATCGTCGCCAGCACCGACGTCGTGATGCTCCCCAGCACCTCCTCGGCGTGCACGTCCACGAGGGCGACGTACACCGCGAGGGCCGTCAGGCCCACGGTCACGGCCAGGAGGGCGATCGACGTGCGGCCGGACCACCCCTCCGGGCCCTTCCGCAGGACACGCCCGGCGAGGGCGGCGCCGACCATGAAGAAGACGAGGGCCAGCGCGGGCCGGAGGATCGGCAGGTCCGCCCCGCCGGCGAAGGCCATGCCCAGCAGCACCACGTTGCCCGTCATGTTGCCCGTGAAGACCCGGTCCAGGCCGAGGTAGCCGACGGCGTCGATCACGCCCGTGGAGAAGGTCAGGGCGAGCATGAGCCATAGGTGGAGCCGGTCGGTCGCTATACGCGGATTCTTCTTTCCCATGAATTCCCTCGGTAACAGCCTTGAAACGAATGTATACGAAGCTTATCGTCGTACAGGCGATTGTATTCAATCTTTCGATCTCCCTGCAGAAGCAGTTCCATCCTTCCGTTCGTGAGGAACCCCATGCAGCACTCCACCCCCACCCCGACACCCCGCAGGAGATCCGGCCGGGCCGCCGAACTGCTGGCGGCCGCGGCCGTCGCCGTGACGGTCCTGACCGCATGCCAGCCGGTCCAGCCGTTGCCGGCCGCCCCCGTCCGTGAGGACGTCACCAGCGTGCCCATCGGGGACGCCGCAGTCCGTGAGGGAGGAGACCTCGTCATGGCACTCTCCGCCGAGCCGGACAAACTCGACCCGACGACGTCATCGTCCCTTTACACGCGCTACGTCATGCAGACCATGTGCCAGAAGCTCTACGACATCGACGCCGACGGGGAACTCGTACCGCAGCTCGCCACAGCGCTGCCGGAGATCTCGGACGACGGACTCACGGTCACAATCCCCGTGCGCACCGACGCCGTGTTCGCCGACGGTGTCCCCTTCGACGCCGATGCCGTGCGCGCCACCCTGGAGCGCCACCTCACGCTCGAGGGCTCGACCCGCAAGAGCGAGCTCGGGCCGATCACGGAGATCCGTGCCGTCGGCCCGGACCGTGTGCGGATCCGCTACGAGCGGCCCTTCGCGCCGCTGGCGGCCGCGCTCGCCGACCGCGCGGGCATGATGCTCTCGCCCGAGGCCATCGAGGAGAAGGGCGCGGACTTCGGGAGCAGCCCGGTCTGCGTCGGACCCTTCAAGTTCGTCGACCGCGTGCCGCAGACCTCCATCACCGTCGAGCGCGATCCGCTCTACTACGACGCCGCCAACGTGCACCTGGACACCATCACCTACCGGATCATCACCGACGCGAACATCAGGGCCGCGAACCTGCGCTCCGGCGACGTGCAGGTCGCCGACACCATCTCGCCGCAGGACATCGACGCCCTGCTCAAGGAGGACGGGCTCGGAGTGCTGCAGGTCGGCTCGCTGGGCTACCAGGGCCTCACCGTGAACGTCGGCAACACCGACGGCGTGGGGGAGCCCGTGGGCACCATCGCCACGCCGCTCGCCCAGGACAAGGCCATCCGCCTGGCGCTGTCCATGTCGATCGACCGGGAAGCCCTCGTCAACACGGTGTTCAACAGCTGGTTCGAACCCGCCTGCTCACCCGTCTCGCCCGACAGCCCCTACGCCTCCGAGGCCAGCGAGGCGTGCCCGCCGTACGACCCGGACGGCGCGAAGAAGCTGCTCGAGGACGCCGGCGTCGAGACGCCGTACCCGATCGAGATGCAGGTGACCAACACCCCGGACACCCTGCGCTACGGTCAGGCGCTGCAGGCCGCGGTCGCCGACGGCGGCTTCGACCTCACCGTGGTGCCGGTCGAGTACTCCACGCTCCTCGACGTGCAGTCCCAGGGCGACTTCGAGGCGCTGCAACTCGGCTGGTCCGGACGCATCGACCCCCACGGCAACATGTTCAACTTCCTCTCGACCGGCGGCGGCAACAACTACTCCGGCTACAGCAATCCCGAGGTGGACGACCTGCTCACCGACGCGGCCCAGATCAACGACGTCGCGGAACGCGCGGCACTGTACGGGGACGTCGTGGAGCGGCTGCACGAGGACAACCCCCTGATCTACCTGTACCGGCAGCGGAGCCTGACCGCGTACAGCACCGACATCGCCGGTGTGGAGACCTTCGCCGACGGCGTCGTGCACCTCAGCGGCGCGGCATTCATCGAGACGGAGAACTGACATGGGCCGTTACGTGTTCACGAAACTCTGGCAGTCGGTCCTCACCCTGGTCCTGGCCTCGATCGTGGTCTTCGTCGGGGTGCGCCAGCTTCCCGGCGACCCGGCCCTCGCCATGGCGGGGGAGGAGGCGACACCGGAACAACTCGCCGCGGTCCGCGCGGAGATGGGCCTCGACCAGCCGCTCGTGGCCCAGTACCTCGCCTTCGTGCGCAACATGTTCCGCGGCGACTTCGGCGAGTCCACCCGGACGGGGACACCCGTGACCGAGCTGATCGCCACCACGCTGCCCGTGACGCTCTGGCTCTCGGCGTACGCGATCGTCGTGGCGATCGTCGTCGGGATCCTCTTCGGCGTCATCGCCGAGCGGTTCCGCGGCCGCTGGCCCGAATGGGTGGCGAACGCCTTCGCACTGGTGGGCCTGTCCGTCCCCAACTTCTGGCTCGGTATCCTCGCCATCCTGTATCTCGCGGTGACGCTCGGCTGGTTCCCCGCCTCAGGCTATGTGGATGTCCTCTCGGATCCGCTGCGGGGCCTGTACTACCTCACGCTGCCCGCGCTGATCCTCGGGACCGGGCTCGCAGCGGTGATCATGCGGCAGACCCGCGCCTCGATGATCGAGACCATGACCACCGACTACGTCCGTACGGCCCGCGCGAAGGGGCTGGGACGGGGCCGTGTGCTGGTGCGCTACGGGCTCCGGAACTCGCTCATCGTCGTCGTCACCATCGTGGGCCTGCAGCTCGGTGGCCTCATCTCCGGGGCTGTGGTCACCGAGCGGATCTTCGCGCTGCCGGGCTTCGGCAAGCTCACCCTGGACGCCGTCTTCACCCGCGACTATCCCGTCATCCAGGCCGTGGTGCTGATCATCACCGTCAGCTACATCCTCATCAACCTCGCCGTGGACATCCTGTACTCGGTGGTCAATCCCAAGATCCGTGTCGGAGGAGCCAACTGATGGCCGTCGAAACACTGCCCCCCGGAACCGCCGGGGCAGGCCTGGGCTCCGGCCGCGGCCGCATCCTGTCCTCGCTCCGCTCCAACCCGCTGGGCATCACCGGCGGCGTGATGCTCGTCGCCGTCGTGCTGGCCGCGCTCCTCGCCCCCGTGCTCGCGCCCTATCCGCCCACCGAGGTGCACTTCGACACCCCGTTCCAGCGGCCCCTGACCGAGGGCTTCCTGCTCGGCACGGACGACCTCGGCCGTGACGTCCTCTCCCGTCTGCTCTTCGGGATCCAGACCTCGCTGCAGGTGGGTGTCCTCTCCGTGCTCCTCGCAGTCGTCATCGGGACGCCGCTCGGTCTCCTGGCCGGGTACTCCCGCGGGTTCGACGCCGTCATCTCACGCCTGACCGACGTCACCCTCGCCTTCCCGTTCCTCATCATCGCCGTCGGACTGGCCGCGATCAGCGGGCCCAGCCTCGGCAACGCGGCGGTCGCGCTCGGCATCGCCCAGATCCCGACGATGATCCGGGTGGTGCGCGGCGAGACGCTGCGCATCAAGGAGAGCGACTTCGTGCTCGGCGCCCGCACCATGGACGCGTCGCCGACCTGGATCATGCTGCGGCACGTGCTCCCCAACGCGACGTCGGCCATCATCGTCCAGGCGACGGTCATCATGCCCGTCGCGGTGATCGGCGAGGCCCTGCTGTCCTTCCTCGGGCTCGGCATCCAGCCACCCACACCGAGCCTCGGCATCATGCTCTCGGACGCCCAGCAGTACATCTTCCGGGCACCCAGCGCGGCCATCTTCCCCGGCATCGCCATCGCCGCGATCTGCCTCGCCTTCAACCTGTTCGGGGACGCCCTCCGCGACGCCTTCGACCCGACGAACACCACCCGAAAGTGACGACGATGACGTACACACCCCCACCCTCCTTCACCACGCGGCCCACCCTCCAGGGCACCTTCGGCATGAGTGCGTCCACGCACTGGCTGGCCACCGCCTCCGCGCAGGCCGTGCTCGAGCGCGGTGGCAACGCCTTCGACGCCGCCGTCGCCGGCGCGTTCGTGCTGCACGTCGTCGAACCCCACCTCAACGGACCGGGCGGCGACATGACGGGTGTCTTCGCCACGGCCGACGAGCCGGGCCGGCCCGTGGTGCTCATGGGACAGGGCCCGGCACCGGCCGGTGCCACGCGTGAGCACTACCTCGCCGAAGGCCTCGAACTCGTCCCCGGCGCCGGAGCCCTCGCCGCCGCCGTCCCGGCCGCCGTCGACGCCTGGCTGGTCCTGCTGCGCGACCACGGGACGTGGGAACTGGAGGACGTGCTGGCCTTCGCGATCGGCTACGCCCGCGACGGCCACCCGGTCGTCGGACGCGTGGGGGCCACCATCGCCGCCGTCGCGGATCTCTTCACCGAGCACTGGCCCACCTCGGCGGCCCTCTGGATGCCCGAGGGCCGCCCCCCGCGCGAGGGCGAGGTCATCCGCAACGAGGCCTACGCCCGTGTCCTCGGGTCGCTCGTCAGCGCGGCCTCGGACGGCGCCACCCGCACCGAGCGGATCGACGCAGCACGCCTCGAATGGCGCACCGGCCTGGTCGCGCGGGCCGCCGCCGAGTTCGTCCGGACGCCGCACCGGCACTCCTCCGGCCTCGACCACGCCGGCGTCCTCACGGTCGACGACTTCGCCGGCTTCGAAGCCGGCTACGAGGAGGCGACCACCCTCGAGTTCCGCGGCTACACGATCGCCAAGACCGGACCGTGGGGCCAGGGCCCGGCCCTGCTGCAGACCCTCGCCATCCTCGACGGGTTCGACGACGAGCGCCTCGACCCGTCCACCGCGATCGGCGCGCACACCATCCTCGAGGCGCAGAAGCTCGCCATCGCCGATCGCGAGGCGTACTACGGCGACGCCGACGTGCCCCTGGACCACCTCCTCTCGGCGGGCTACGCCGCGGAGCGGCGGG
>NZ_CP024915.1:3026120-3032140 GCF_002953615.1 Arthrobacter agilis
CGACGCCGTGAACAGTTCCTCGCTGAACGCGAGGCAGAGATCGCCGGCGAGGATCGCCGCCGACACGCCGAAGCGTTCCGGATCGAGGTGCCACCCCGCGTCGGCATGCCGCCCGCTGAACTGCCGGTGCACGCTGGGGCGCCCCCTGCGCGTGTCCGAACGGTCGATGATGTCGTCATGGATCAGTGCCGCCGCCTGGAAGAACTCGAGCGCGGTCCCCGCGACGACGGGCGCCGGCGAGGAGGGCGACCCGCCTGCCGCACGCCATCCCCAGTAGCACAGCAGCGCACGCATCCGCTTCCCCCCGCCCGTCAGCGTCGCGATACTCGCGATGAGGGGCAGGGATTCGTCGGAGATGGCGGCCAGGACATCCCGCTGTTCGGCCAGGAACTCCTCGATGGTCCGGGTGAGGGAGGAGCGGAACCGCTCCTGCTCGGCGGTGATGGCATCGGGAACAGGGCCGCCCTGGTCGGGGGTGGCAGGTGCGGACAGCATGGATCTCCCGGGCAGCTCGGCTGGTCGTGGTGCTCCCACTCTAACCGGCGGCGCCGAGCGGCACTGCTGGCCGGCTACCCGCCGACCGGGCGCGGTAAGAACCTCACCGGACGGTCGGAGGCTCTCCGATGAGGACCTGTCGGTGGTGCTGCGTACGATGTATCGGTGTCAAAGGACGAGCGGAGGACGGCGGCGGAGCACGCCGAGTGCCACATCCTGCACATCGACATGGATGCCTTCTACGTCTCCGTCGAGCTCCTCGACCATCCGCATCTGCACGGGGTGCCCGTCATCGTCGGCTCGCCGTCCGGACGCTCCGTCGTCCTGTCGGCCTCGTACGAGGCGCGCAGGTTCGGGGTCCGCTCCGCGATGCCGATGTCCGTGGCGATGCGGCAGTGCCCGACAGCCGTCATCCTGCCACCCCACCACGGACGGTACGCCGAGGTGTCTGCGCAGATCATGCGCATCTTCCGTTCGGTCACCCCCGAGGTCGAGCAGCTCAGCGTCGACGAGGCCTTCCTCGATGTCGCGGGTTCCATCCGTCGCCTCGGCGGGCCACGCGAGATCGGCGAGCAGGTGAGGGCGGAGATCCAGTCGAGCCTCGGCATCACGGCGAGCGTCGGGGCGGCCACCACGAAGTTCGTCGCGAAGATCGCGTCGACCCGGGCGAAGCCCGACGGCCTGCTGCTCATCCCCGGGGACCAGACCGTGGCGTACCTGCACACGCTGCCCGTCTCGGCCCTGTGGGGAGTCGGCGCGAAGACGCAGGAGGTCCTGGCCCGGATCGGCATCCGCACCGTCGAGGACGTCGCCCACACGCCCCTGTCCACGCTGAAGAGGCTGCTGGGCGCGTCGGGCGAGCATGTCCACCACCTGGCCTGGGGCCGTGACCCGCGGAGGGTCGTGGTCTCGCGGCCCGAGAAGAGCATCGGTGCGGAGGAGACGTTCTCCCGCGACATCGAGGATTCCGACGTCCTGCGGCGCGAACTCCTGAGGCTTGCGCACCGGACGGGGACGAGGCTCCGGGCTTCCGGGGTCCGGGCCGGGGGAGTCGCCCTGAAACTCCGGTACGCCGACTTCTCCACGCTCACCCGGTCGAAGAAGCTCGACGAACCCGTGGACAGCGCGAACGCGCTGTACGCGGCCGCGACGGCGCTGCTCGCCGCCCTGGGCGATCGTCCGATGGCCGTCCGGCTGATCGGACTCCGCGCCGAGTCCCTCCAGGGAGGAGGGGACGGGTCCAGCCAGCTGACGATCGACCGCAAGGACGACAACTGGCGGATCGCCGAACGGGCCCTGGACGATGTGAACCGGAAGTTCGGTGAGGCCGGCGTGGTGCCGGCGGGGCTCCTCTCCGCGAAGGGCCGCGGACGACCCGCGAACGGGTCCGGCGGACGTCCCGCTGCGCCCGATGGAGGAGGTGCGGGCGCCGGGGCGGGCGGCCCGTCCGGATCGCGCCCGGGCGGACGTGCCGGCGAGCGGCGGAACCCGCGCGATCCCGCGGCTTGAGTGCCCGATAACACTGTGCGGAGAAGCCGATCAACACCGCATTGTGACTTTGCGCCCACCACGTAGCAAACTAGTCTTTAAGTAGGTAGTCCAACTGCCGTCGAGTACGCAAATCCGCCGTCCGGAGCCTGGGGTCGCCGACCCTTCCGCCGGGAACCTGGCCCGCGTCCGGAGCGTTGGTTGGGTGGAGGAACGTTGGTACCCACATCAAGGAGGCGGTCATGGCACTCTCGGAACACGAGCAGAGGTTGCTTGATCAGCTTGAACAGCAGTTGCATGCCGACGATCCCAAGTTCGCGCACTCGATGGCCTCGGACACCCGGAAGTCGATGTCGACCCGGCGCCTGGTCATCGGTTCGCTCATCACGATCGCGGGGATCCTGGTCCTTCTCGCCGGCATCGTCTACCAGAACATCTTCATCGGGGTGGCAGGATTCCTGATCATGGGTGCGGGCGTGTACTTCGCGACCACGAAGTCGAAGCAGGTGGAGGCAGGACAACCCATCGGCAGGCCGTCGAACGCCCCCTCGGGAGGCAAGAGCGGATTCATGTCCAGCCTCGAGGACAAGTGGGACGAGCGCAAGCGGGACCAGACCTAGCAGGACCTGCCGGAACCGGCATCGTCCGAGCCCTCGTCGGCCGGATGGAAGGAAAGAACCCGCTTCGGCGGGTTCTTTCCTTTTAAGTGCTGCCTCCCCCCGGTCGGGCACCATGCGCCGCCGTCCTGCACCCTCTTCCCGCCCACCGGGCCTCCACTTCCCTCCACGGGATGCACCACCGCCGCCTCCGTGTCCTGCCCCGCGTCGGCGCTCGCTGCGACGGGAGTCGGAGGGCGCGCCGGGGACCGGCATGCATTGACCGGGGAGGGTTGTGGAGTAAAGTGGGGAACATAAGAGCAAGGCAGCAACGGGCTGGGCTTGGCGGACTCAGAACAGGCGGTCAGGGATGTTCCTCGGAACTCACACCCCCCGCCTCGACGAGAAGGGAAGGCTCATCCTCCCTGCGAAGTTCCGCGAGGAACTGAGCGAGGGACTGGTCCTCACGAGGGGCCAGGAGCGCTGTATCTACGTCTTCAGCATGAGTGAGTTCGAGAGGGTTCACGAGCAGATGCGGGCCGCACCGATCTCGTCACGCCAGGCGAGGGACTACAACCGCATCTTCCTGTCGGGGGCCTCGGACGAGGTGCCGGACAAGCAGGGCAGGATCACCATACCTCCGGCACTGCGCACGTACGCGGGACTCGACCGGGACCTGGCCGTGATCGGTGCTGGGAGCCGTGCGGAGATCTGGGCCGCGGAGGCGTGGGAGTCCTACCTCGACGAGAAGGAGACGGCTTTCTCGGAGACGGACGAGGATGCCTTCCCGGGCATCATCTGACCGACCAGCAGGACCAGCAGGACCAGCAGGACAAGAACGCAGTAATGACGACGCGGGTGGGCAACGTCTCTTGGATGAGATCTCCAGCCGCCGGATACGATTCGCCACCTGGCTCCACTTCCCCGGAGCCAGGCGACGACGATCCGGCCGGATGGGGGTCTGATTCAAGAAGCCGGACCCTCCTTCCGGCAGCCTGCAGGGAAACACCGACACGATGTACCACGAGCTGCAGGAGGGAGAGGCTGGATGCGCGATGACCGGCCGACGGACGAGCGACACGTTCCCGTCCTCCGCGACCGCTGCGTCTCCCTCCTCGCTCCGTCCGTGGCCTCCGCCGAAGCCGCCGGGCGCCGGGCCGTCGTCGTCGATGCGACCCTCGGCATGGGCGGCCATGCGGAGAGCATGCTGGAGCGGTTCCCCTCGGCACACCTCGTGGGGATCGACCGGGACACGGAGGCCCTCGAGCTCGCCGGCGAGCGTCTCGCCGCCTTCGCGGACCGAACCGACCTGGTGCACGCCGTCTACGACGAACTGCCCGAGGTGCTGGCCGACCTCGGGATCGACGGGGTGGACGGCGTCCTCTTCGACCTGGGCGTCTCGTCGCTCCAGCTCGACGAGCGCGACCGCGGTTTCGCCTACTCCTTCGACGCGCCGCTCGACATGCGCATGGACACGAGCAGGGGGATCACCGCGGCCGAGGTCGTGAACACCTACGCCGCGGAAGACCTGCTGCGCATCATCCGCACGTGGGGCGAGGAGAAGTTCGCCGGCCGCATCGCCACGGCGATCGTGCAGGCGCGGCAGGCCGAACCCCTCCGTACGACCGCCCAGCTCGTGGAGGTGATCCGCAGTGTCGTTCCCGCCGCGGCCGCGCGAACGGGTGGACATCCGGCCAAGCGGACCTTCCAGGCGCTGCGGATCGAGGTCAACGAGGAACTGACCGTCCTCGAACGGGCCGTCCCCGCGGCCGTCGACTCGATCGTGACCGGAGGCCGTGTCGTCGCGATGTCCTACCACTCCCTCGAGGACCGCATCGTCAAGAGCGCGTTCACCGCAGGAACCCGATCCTCGGCGCCGGTCGGTTTCCCGGTGGAACTCGAGGAGCACAAGGCCTACCTCCGCTCCCTGACACGTGGCACCGAGGCGCCCACGGCAGCGGAGGTCGAAGAGAATCCGCGAGCGGCCTCGGCCAAGCTCCGGGCAGTTGAACGAATCAAAGCAGGACCCGTCGACAGGAAGAACAGATGAGCCAGGCATTGACAGTCGAGAAGCGACACGGCACTGCGGCCTTCTCCGGGAGCGGCGCGCTCGCCCTCGCCCCGGGGCGCCTGGCCGGCACCACGGCCGGCACCCCGACCGGCACGACGCATAAGACCCGCACCCCCCTGTCGGTGGTCCCAGCGCGTCCTGCCCGCCGGAGGATGCCCCTGGCGGTCTTCAGCCTGCTCGTCCTCGGTGCTGCCCTCGCCGCGGTCCTGATGCTCAACATCTCGGTCTCCGGGACGCAGTACGAACTCGTCCAGCTGCGGAACCAGCAGGTGGCCCTCAGCCAGCAGAACGAGGCGCTCGTCCTCGAGATCGAGGGCAAGGAGGCCCCGCAGAACCTCGCGGCCGCCGCCACGAAACTCGGCATGGTGTCCTCCCCGACCTTCGGGACGATCGAGCTCGAGACGAAGAAGGTGACGGGCACTCCGGAACCCGCGGTGGAGGGCCGCAAGCCCGAGGTCCTGATCGCCGCACCGAACCTCGTCACGGAGCAGCCCGTCCCGGTGGCCGTCGAGGTGCCCCCGGCGGAACCGGTCGAGGAGACGGCCGGAGGCGACACCGGCGTCGCTGCGGACGGTTCCACGGACGGAGACGCGGGGAGCGTGGCATCGGGGACGATCCCCGGTCCCGAGCAGGCCGGCACCGACCGGTAGCAGGCGGCGCCTCAGCCCCAGCCCGACGCACCGCCCGTACTGTCTCGACAAGGATTCCCCGTGACCCCTGCACGCATCGGCAGCCCCGACAGCCTCCGACTGGCCCTCGGGTCGACGCGCCTCCGCGTGGGACTGGCCTTCGTCCTCGTGCTGCTCCTGGTCCTCGGCGTACGCCTGTTCCAGCTCCAGGCGCTGGACCTCAACGGCATGGCGCAGGCAGGGCTGTCCAAGCGGCTCACCAGCACCGCCGTGCAGCCCATCCGCGGCTCGATCGTGGACATGAACGGAAAGTACTTCGCTCGCAGCGTGGAGCGCTACGACATCGTGGTGGACCAGCGGCTCAGTGCCGTCGACGATTTCGACCGGACACCGGCCGGTTCCGACGAGCGCGAGATGGACATCCCGATGGACCAGGGATTCGCCGAGCTCTCGGCCGTGCTCGGCATCGACGCGGGAACGCTCGAGGCGTCCATCATGGGGGACAAGTCCTTCAACTACGTGGCGAAGTCCGTCACGCCGGAGGTCAAGGACAGGGCACTGGCCGTCGGCATCCCGGGCGTGTACGCGGACATGACCAGTGTGCGCACCTACCCCGCCGGACCCGTGGCCGGGTCGATCATCGGCTACGTGGGCGCCGACGGTGCTCCGCGCTCCGGCCTGGAGGTGTCCCTGGACGACCAGCTCACCGGCGAGGCGGGAAGCCGCACCTTCGAGATCGGC
>NZ_CP024915.1:3032240-3032312 GCF_002953615.1 Arthrobacter agilis
CACGCTCGAAGACGTGATGGACGCCGAATACACCGGGAAAGACGTCACTACCGACGTCGTGGAGATCACCGA
>NZ_CP024915.1:3032412-3038208 GCF_002953615.1 Arthrobacter agilis
TACGGCGTGTAACAGCGACATCAAGTGCGTCGAGGCGTACAGCACGGCTGTAGCCAACTACTACCGCTTCCGGACCCACGCCTCGGCGACGGAATACGAGGCAACCGTCGACGACGGATTCAGCGTCAACTACTTTGTCGTGGCCTTCGCTGGCAAAGACGCGTCCGTGGACGACCAGCTGTTCGTGATGCACATCCTGGCCGGCATGTGGAACGACTACGAAGGCGACTTCCCCCCCGCTGATCGATCCCTCGGCGCGCGTCTCGAAGCGAGCCAAGGGTCGGCTTCCATGCGCTATTGCTCGAGCGCGGCTCGTAGGAGGCGAATGGCTTTCGGTCCAACTCCGTGAAGCGCCTCGAGGTGATCAAGGCCGACGCCCTCCGCATCATCCAGGCTTCGTACCCCCGCCGCCGCTAGGGCCCTGACGGCGGGAGCACCAATGGCCGGGAGAGGTCGCGGGGCGTCCATAGATTGAAGGATACGCTTCGTATCGACCGCCCCGTAAGCCGATCGGCTAGCGGGACGATGAGGGCTGATCGCTTGTTACTGGCCCCAGGTGGGTCGACGGTAGCTTTACCTTCCTCCCCCGATTGTCCTTCTCGGGAACTGCCTCGGGCATTGGACCAGCCGTGGCCGAGACGGCTCGTTCGTACCCCCCGTCAAAGCCGATCCTTGTGATGTCCCGCAAACGGAACCGGTCCAGAAACGTCTCCCACTGCCCGTGTTCGTTGATTGTGAAGAGCCACAGATGCTTCTTGCTCCACCTGACCGGGATGCCAATGAGGAGTTGTTCGGGGTGCTTGTCTTCTCGGTACAGCGAGATGACATCTGCGGCGTCCAGGGCTGCCCGTATGAGCTGTTCAGGATCGCTGAGGTCGGCGGTCAGGAAGGGGCTGCGCGGGGGCCACTGATTGTTGTCCCGGACGAAGCCTATGAAGGTGTCAAAGACCCAGGCGCGCTTGATTGAACTGGCCCGGAAGGCCACGTAGCCGTCCCGGAGTACCCCCTCGCGGAGTTCCGCCAGAACCACCCATTCCTCGAACAGGCCAACCACCACACCGAACTCGGCTTTTGCGCCGCCTGCGTCGCGAAGGATGCGCAAAGGAAGGGCTTGTTCCTGAGAGAGGACTAGGAGCTTGTTGATCTGCGTCCGGCCCTTGGCTGCTGTACCCATACGTCGAATCTAGATCACCTTCGGTCCGTTCCACTCCTGACTCGACCAGTTACCCGGATCATCACAAAGCAGTGCAGTTCCGAATCAGCACACACTCACATGCCTAGCTCGTCGGCACCCGGTTGACGATCTTCCACCGCACTAGGAGACGATAAGGCTCAAGCCTTTTGTGAGGACACGCTCAGCCCCATCTCCACGGGTGCTACTAGAGTGAACCTGGTTCAGGCTTAGTCATCTTGCTGATTGAAGGAAGATGTATGAAACAATCCATGGTCCTCAAAGCGTTGGCGATGCTTGTTCTGTACGTGGTCATTTGGGGAACGGTCGGCTACCTGGGGGGAGGCTGGGAGGACGCCCGGAGGTACGGTCTCATCGCAGGGCCGATCTTCGCCCTCTTCACGGCTATTCCGTTCATCCTCAAAGCCCGAAGGAATCGCGTCAACTCTGGGGGACCGGGCGACCCTCGAGGTAAAAGAAAGCGCTGAGTCGAGTCCTTCAATGCGTCAATCCACCTCACTGCAACGTGCGCCCCTCGGAGGGATGGGGTTGTGCCCCTGGAATCATCTGTAGTTGAGCAGTGTGGTGTCAGATGTCCAGGATTGTGTTTAGGGCGACCTTGTGGGGCGGAAGAACTCCTGTGTCGAGATCCTCCATGAGATGGATGGAAGCGTACTGCCATGATTTGATACGCCCGGCGTCGTCGAAGACTCGGTATGTGCGCCGTAGTCGGCCTTGCCGGTAGTGAGGGTGTATGAAACTCACCTCGACCTGTGTTTGGGGCCAATCACCGACCACGTCGACGCGGGCATCAGCAACCCCGTCGGTGAGGGGAACCATCTCCCCTCCGGGTGTTCGCCAGTATGACTCGAGGCGATCGAACTCGGCACAGAGGGCCTCGACGGCTGCCTTCTTCTGTTCCTCGGGGAGGTTCACCCTGTCCCACGACACGTGAGGATCGCCGGCGACCACAGGATTGATCTGGGGAGCATCACCTTCGGACCATCCAGGGATGTCTATCTCCTCGATCGGCGTCGATGGAAGCTCGTTCGCCCGAAGGACAGCGGGAAGTCCGCCGGTGGGCACCTCTATCTGCTGATAACGGTAGGTGTATCCGGTACCGCCATACCTGTCGTGAAGCGCTTCCGGGGCGGAGGCATACACCACCAGGTAAGGCGAGGATCCGGCCTCAAAGGCTAGTAACGGGATGCGGTCGATGCTCGTGCGGTGTGTTCGGCCGCCGGCGTCGAGGAGCAGAAGCTCACGTGCTTTCAACCATTGCGCCTGATCGTCCACGTTGACGTCCGAACGACCCGACCAGAGCCATGCGCCGTGCCGTGTTGTCCCGATCAGATGAACATTCATCAGGTCCATGAACCAGGTAACGTCGCCTGCCTGGGAGATATGGATAGCCGTGGAGATCACCTGCGAAGCGGTTCCCTCGTCTTCTCTCATCTCATCCGCCGTCGCCGGCGTGTAAAGAACCCATACTCCGGTGGAGGCCGCAGCAACTCTCATGTGGGGGTTGATCAAGCCCACAGGAAGATCGGCCCAGGTAATGACCCGGTCGGGGTGCTTTAAATTTCGGATGACCGCGACAGGTTCGGAAATGCTCACCCGAATGAGTGAATCCGCGACGACGACGTCCTGCCACCCTGCTGACTCATCCCCCATGGCGAAAGTATCGCACTCCACCCAAAACGCCCGCTGAGGGATCGTTCTCCGTGCGTTATCCAACGTAGTTTGGCCGTGGGACTATGACGCATGACAAGAGTGCAATGGGTCTTCGTCGCGATCGTGTGCGTCGCGATTCTCCTGGTCTTGCTGTTAATCGGTTCACCAGATTCACTTGGACGGCGAAGCACTGACTCTCAGTCTCTACGACTGTCTGCGGAATCGCTTACCTACTGACAGAGAAGCAGAACGTCCGCTGACGAATCGTCTTGCGAACGGACACACCGACAAATGGAGCCAGCCGTAGGATTCACTACGTCTTTCGTATGGCCAGGGACTCGGTTGGCACAGGGGGAAAACGACGGCAGGACCGGAGGACAAAGTGGCAAAATCCCATGACCGGTGGGCGACGGCTGAGCACCATTCCCGCGGGGTCACCGACAACGGACTGAGTGCGGCGCTGCATACGTACTACACGCGCTACTTCCCAGCCGGAGTCTTCATCATCATGGCGTTGACTATCACGGGGGGTTACCTCCTGGCCGGTGGTGGCCCGGTTCATTGGCAGCGCACCTTGAGCCTTGGTGCGATCCTCGTCGGATTCGCTGGGCTAGTGGGAGGCACCATTTACGAGCGAGAACGCCTCGCGCCCAGTGCGCACCTCGGATCCGCGAGCAATCTTCTTTCCCTACTCGAGGAGGAGGAGGGCAAGGCCCTGATGCGTGGAATCAACGGCAAGGGCACGATAGAAGCAGAGCATCTGACAGTCGCCCGGGCCGTAGCGGTCCAGCAGCGGAAGAAAACAGCATCCACTCTGCTGGGTACCCCCTGTTTCTGCTTCTTGTTCTCCTCCGTCGGGACGCCTGCGGGCTGGTTTGCTGTCGCGCTGGTACCCGCTGTCCTGATCATTACTGCGGTATTCATTCGGGACTTCAGGCGCCAAGGGCGTTTCCTGGCAATTACTGCAGAATAATCTGCTTGTCGTCTCTGTCACCGGAGGCGACCGTCGCCCGTCCTCGAGCCCTATCAAAGCAGAAGACAACCGTTACGGGGCACTAGGCCCACCACAAAGCGCCCCGTGCGGTAGCCCGAAAGCGGATCCCCGTCCGAGTAGTACGGCGGCGCGTAGGCTACGAGATGCTGAGTGCCACCAAGCCGTCAGAGATCGGGACGACGTGTGATTTTCGATGAAAGCCGCGCAGCAGCTTGTTCCAAGATGTTCGACAGTTGAGGCTCGTACCCCGAGTAATCAGCGAAACGAAGCACCGCGTACGAGGTGAACGAAGCGGCCAATTCCGTGATGGAGGTGATGGCTTCGGGATCAGGCATTTGGGTGGTGTTGAACTGACCCGGAAGGAACTCATCGCGGGGAACAACGATCTGCAGCTCGTGCGAGGGCCAACGCTTACCGTGTGCCGAGCCGGCCGACGCGCGCCAGAGCCTCTCCGCCGCTTCAGCGTCAAAGGTACCCGCGCCCTTAACCACGACGACAGCCGCCGCCTGTTTCACAAGATCCATGTACCCCGGGGCTCGCTTCACGTCATCCTCGGTGAAAAGCGGTCCTATCTTGCTGACGAGATCCGCACGACGCTTTGCTAGTGCTGTCTTGGGCTCCTGACCAACAGCAGCCTTTTTCTGCTCCTCGAAATCGTGCACGACAAACGACAGGTGACGTCGCGTGCACTCCTCAGCTGTGCGCGCGTCCAACACCCAGATGGCATGCGATGACGACTCAATGGCTGCCCTTGAGAGGGTCTGCGTCGGCCTGAACGTATGCCGCACCTTCTGCTCCGGATGGAACTTCAACGGGGCGACGTGATCGCCCCAGAACTCTAGATGTTCAAGAGCAGAGGTGAGATACCCGCGGGACCAATCCGAACCGCGCTCCGCTGGGTAAACCGCGTTGACCTGAGCGAGATTCGAGCCTGGCATCGGCTCACCAATCTGATGCAGTACGTCGGTCATCAAGCGAGCACTGTGGGCAACGCCAGCCCAGGCCTCCAAGATGTCCCGCGGGACTTCAATACCTTCATCCATCATAAATTCGAGCCTAAGTTACTGACCGCCGCCTATTAGTAGCACGTGCGCCCTGGTCCTCATGATTTGAGTCTATGCACATAGACTCCGCCCGTAAGCCGGTGGTCCACAGCATCAGTCAGATTGTGGCTGGGCGTCGTCGTCGAGTGGCTGTCCTGCTAGGTAGTACCTGCGGATGTTTACTCCCAGCGCGATGATGCAAAGGATCGGCAGGAGAGGGAACACGAAGTCCCCGCGCCATTGGATGAACCAGATGAAAAACGTCCAGAAGAGGACCGTGAAGACGCCGAGCGCGATCAGTGAACGACGGGTAGGAATTTGCGGCAGGGGTTCCAGTCCTCGCTTCCGAAAGTCGTTGAGTTCCTGCACCGCAGCGAGGCTGAGAGGGATGAAGATCGCAAGGAAGAGCGCGGTACTGACCACCTCGCTCCAGACGTCTGCTACTTCGAGGGTGTCTGTGACGATGTAGATGAGCGTCCGAATCACCAGTGCCCAAATCACTACCGCGATAATCAACCGCCGCCGTGCAGGGTGGAGTGGTTTGGTTCTGGGCGGCTCGGTCATGGGATCAGCTAACCATGACCTTTTTGATGATCAAGCTCCCGCCGTCCCTTATGTACAGCTGCCCGTAAGCCGGTCCCTTACTCGGACAGATGCAGATGAGCGGACGGGGAAGGAGGCGGCCGCACAGACACTGCACTCAAGGATTCCCGTAACACCCGCCCGAGAAAATGCCCGGTGAAGGTGCCTTATACGGACACCCTCCTGCCGCCTGGAGGCGGTCCACCGGAGGTGTCCGGGTGCCACTGCGGTCGAACCTCCGCCCGGGGCCGGGACATCACCTGGCCGGGCGTCGTCGAGCCCCTGCCCCATGGCAAAATGAACCGGTGACTTCCGCTCCGGTGTACCTGGAC
>NZ_CP024915.1:3038308-3044067 GCF_002953615.1 Arthrobacter agilis
CGCGCCCGCCTGTCGGCGGTGCTGCGGGCCGGCTCTTCCTGGCGTGCACGGGATCCGGCACGGTGTGCAGCCGGTCGTTCGCCGAGCCCCCGGGAAGGGCGCCATGTCAGCTGTACGACCCCCTCACATCAACGACGTCCTGATCGCAGCCGCCGATCTGGAAGATGCAGAATTCGAGCGTGACCGGCTCGCCATGGCCTGCGGAGAAGCAATCCGCCAGGCTCTCGCCGACGGATTCACCGCCGCGCAGATCGCGTACGCCGCCAACATGGCGGAAGTCGAGGTGCATCGCCTGGCGGAGGCGCCGTCCGCCGGTCCCGACGTCCTGACCGATGCCCTGGCGCTCCGCGGGATCGCCGGCCGACAGGAAGCAGGACTCGTCGTCCTGGAATCGCCGGCGGGGGACCCGCGGCCTCGCGAGGACCGGGTCCTCCGCCATCTCGGGGAAGCACTGCCGGAAGCGCACCGGGAACCCGATGCCGCCCACTGATCCCGCGGCCGGATCGGATGTGCCCGGATCGGATGTGCCCGGGGCCGGAGATCGGACGCCCGGTGGTCGGGCCGCACTCCTCATCATCGACATGCAGAACGCCTTCTTCGAGGACGAGGTCCTCGCGAAGGCCCAGGGCCCACTCGTGGCCGCCTGCAACGGTCTAATCGACGCTGCGCAGCGGGGCGGGAGCCCAGTTCTCGTGGCGCGCACCGAGCACCTCGCGGATCGGTCCACGTGGACCACCTCGATGCTCGACGACGATCAGGGCTTCATCTTCCGCGGCACGCACCAGGCCGCCGTCGTCGACGGTCTGAGGGTCTCGGGCCTCGAGACCGTCACCAAGACCCGTGACAGTGCCTTCTTCGGCACGGACCTCGCGGAGCGCCTCCGTGGCCATGCGGTGGAGCGCCTCGTCCTCGCGGGGGTATCGACACACAACTGCGTGGCACACACGGGGGCCGATGCGTTCGCGCACGATTTCCGGGTCAGCTATGCACTCGACGCCATCGGCAGTACCAATGCCGACTATGCCGCAGCAATGCTCGAGATCCTCTCGGTGGAGTATCGGCAGCCCATCGTCGGCCTGGTGGAGGCGGGAGCGCTCCTCGGGTAGGTCCGCCGGGCACTGGGTGATCGGTAGCGCGGTGCGGACGGCCACCCGGACGCGGGGGAGTCCGCCACGAGGAAAGGCCACCGGACGGGATCCGGTGGCCTTTCCTCATCCTGCGTCGCGTATCAGCTCTGCTGGACGTTCGACTTCGCGTCCTGGGCGCTGCCCTTGACGTCGCTGGCGGCGTGCTGGCCTTCGTCCTTCACCGTCTGCACCGAATCGGCGGCCGAGTCCTTGACGGACTGCACGGCCTCCTGTGCGGGCTCCCGGACCTCCTCGACGACCTGCTTGGCCGCCTCGGTCACCTTCTCCTTGAGGGGAGCGGCCTGCTCCTTCAGCTGCGAGGCGGCCTCCTGCTCCTTCTCGCTGGACGGGATGAGCGATGCCACGAGGAGCCCGGCACCGAAGGCGATCAGGCCGGCTGCGAGAGGGTTCCCCGCGGCCTTGTCGGACAGCTGGCGAGGGGCGTCCTGCACGGCGTGTCCGGCGTGGAGGGCCTTGTCCTTCGCGGCTCCGGTGGCGGACTGTGCGGCACCCCGTCCGCTACCGGCGGTGTTCGCGAAACTGTCCTTGACGCCGGAGGCCTTGCCGGTGACGGAGTCCTTCACATCCCCGGCGGTGCCCATGACGGAATCCTTGACGTCTTCGGCCTTACCCATGACGGTCTCCTTCACGTTGCTGAAGCTGTTCTTGACCTTCTCGGTCTGCCGGTGCGCGATGTTCGCAGGGTTCACCTTGTCGGCCACCGCGTCGACGTCGGTGCCCAGTTCCTGGCGGGTGCGTTCGATATCTGCACGGATCTCATCTGGCGTCTGGCTCATCGGGTGTGCTCACCTGGTTTCAGTGTCGGAGGGATCTCTTTGACGGTCTCCGCTGTCTGAGGGAGACCCTTGATCTGCTTCATTTCCTTCTTGCCCTGCAGGGCAAGGACCGCTGCGATGATGCCCCAGATCACTGCGACGATGACGGCGGCCCAGCCGATCGGCATCAGCGCATCGAGTCCCCACATGAGTGCGAGGGAGAGGAACAGGAGGACGAAGTGGCCGCCGATGGCCGCACCGGCGAACATGCCGGCGCCCTTCCCGGCGTTCTTCGCCGATTCGGTCGCCTCGGCCTTCGCCAGGGCCACCTCCTGCCGCATGAGCTTGGAGAGGTCCTTCGTCACCTCCCCGAGCAGTTCGCCCACCGAGGCGTTGGCGGAGCGCTGCTCGGCCTCCGATGGTGGTGGAGCGGCGGCCTGGTGGGCGCCCCCTGTGTATGCCTCACTCATCAGCGCAGGCTCCCGTCATTCGGGAGGGTGCCCACGGGAGGGGTGCCCGGGGGAATGGTGGGGTAGTCGTCCGTCGGGTCGACGAAGGCGGGGTTGGAGCCGGCGACATGCTGGCCCCGCGTGGTCTCACCGAATCCACCGGTGGCGGGAGTTCCGCTGTACAGGTCGGAATCGACCTCGGTGTAGCCGGGGTAGGAGCCCGTGGTGGAGGTGCCGGTCGAGCTGGAGCTCCGGCCCGTGCCGGAGGTGCTGCCCGACTCGCGGTTGCCCGTGAGGCCCTTCGTGAGACGGCCCACGATCAGGCCGGATCCTGCTGCGATGGCGAGGAAGGTGCCCGGCTTGCGCCGTGCGAAGGCCTTGACGTCCTCGAGGATGTCGGAGGCGTCGCGACCCTCGAGCCAGCTTGCCGCCGAATCCGTGCGCTGCGATGCCTGCTGGACGATGTTGGCCACCATGTGGTTGTCCGACTTCTCAGCCATGGACTTCAGCTCGTCGGAGATGCCGCGGATGCCCTCGGTGATCTTCTGCTGCTGCGAACCGGCCTGGTTCTTCACCTCGGAGGTCACGGTTCCGAGCAGGTTCTTGGCCTGCGATCCGGCCTCGGCAGCAACGCTCTTCGCCTCGGAGGCTGCGGTGCCGGCTACGTTCTTGGCTGCTTCCTTGCCGTCCTGGCCCACCTGCTTGGCCTGGTCCTTGGCGACGGAACTCTTCGAATCACCGGATCCCGAGTTGCCACCGGTGAATTCCGTGGTGCCGAGCTCGGTGGTCTCCAGGTTCGAGGTGGACGACTCGTTGCCGGTCGTGGAGGGAACCAGGGGGTCCTGCGGCCAATTCTGCGTAGTCATGGTTCTTCCTAACGTTGATATTGCCGTTAAAGCGGACGTTCCATCGTGTTCTCGATGCGACGGTCCGGCATGTCGTGCTGGACTTATCACTGAAGCTAAGCATGCTTACATTCGACGGCGCAAGTCCTTTCTCCACATCGCGCAACCTCTAAATAAGTACGCTTAGTATCTTCCGGAAATCCTAGGCGCACGGTTAGCGTCGGATCAAGAGGCCCTGCCTGCGGCCGCTTCCAGAAGGAGCGGACCCAACCCGGGCGGGGCCCGATGTGGGGAGGGTAAGCACCAGTGTTTTTCCACAAGCAAGAGCTCCAGTACAAGGCCAGCCCGGACAAGCCGGATGCCGTCTACGCGCGGAAGCTGCAGGAGGTCCTGGGCGGCCAGTACGGTGAGATCACCGTCGCCCTGCAGTACAGCTTCCAGGCATGGAACGCGCACATCCCCGGCAAGTACCGTGACCTGCTGTTCGGCATCGGCGCGGAGGAGATGGGACACGTGGAGATGCTCGCGACGATGATCGCGCAGCTCCTCGAGAAGGCCCCCCTCGGGATCACCGAGGACGCGGTCCAGTCCGATCCGGCCATCGCTGCCGTGCTCGGCGGGACGGACATGCAGCATGCGATCGTCGCCGGCGCCGGCGCCCGGCCGGTGGACAGCATGGGCAACCCCTGGCAGGGCAGCTATGTCACGGCCAGCGGCAATCTGCTGGCGGATTTCACGGCGAACGCGAACGCGGAGATGCAGGGCCGACTGCAGGTGGCCCGGCTGTACCACATGACGGACGACCACGGGATCCGGGACATGCTCTCCTTCCTCCTGGCCCGCGACACCATGCACCAGAACCAGTGGATCGCGGCAGCCCGCGAACTCCAGGAATCGAAGCTGGAGGAACTCCCGGTGCCGAGCAACTTCCCGCTCAAGAAGGAAGCCAGGGAGGTCTCCTACCAGTACCTCAACTTCTCGGACGGCAAGACCGCCTCCGAGGGCAGCTGGGCGGCCGGGCCGACGCCCGACGGCAAGGGGGAGTTCACCTACCACGAAGGCCCCACCACCCGTGCCCCCATGCCGCCCGCAACCCATCCGGACTCACGCTTCTACGGCACCACGGAGATCCCGAACACCGTCGAGAAGATGGCCGGCACCGTGCAGGACAAGCTCAACCGCGAGTAACGCATCGCAGCACCCGAAGGAAAGGAGATCGTCATGACGAATACGAACAACCGCACGGTGGAGAGCGGACGTACCACCCTGCAGCGCGCTGCCCAGGCCGTGGGCGTCGTCTTCCTGCTCGTCGGGATCCTGGGGTTCATCCCGGGGATCACCTCGAACTACAGCACGATGATGTTCGCCGGCCACCAGTCCGAGGCGATGCTGCTCGGCATCTTCCAGGTGTCGATCCTGCACAACATCGTCCACCTGCTCTTCGGCGTCGCCGGACTCGCCATGTCGAGGACGGTGTCGGGAGCACGCTCGTACCTCCTCGGCGGCGGGATCATCTACGCCATCCTGTGGATCTACGGACTCGTGATCGGTCAGGAGTCGGCCGCCAACTTCGTGCCGGTCAACACGGCGGACAACTGGCTGCACTTCCTGCTGGCGGTCGGGATGATCGGCCTCGCCCTCGCCCTGAACCGCGGGAACCGTACGACGCGACGCGCCTGAGGCCGCAGCTCCCGCGCCAGGGCGCCAGGGCCCCGGGAGCAGGGATCACGTCGGCCCGGCGGGCATCCGTGCCCGCCGGGCCGGCGTCGTCCGGTGCAGGGACCTCCGGCCTCTGCACTCCCACGCGGGCAGAAGCGAAGTACGCTTAGCATCACTGCTCCGGATCGACGGTGCAGGTACGACGAACAGAAGAGGTCCTCGATGCAGCAGCCCTCCCCGCGCGGAGAGATCAGTGCCCTCGTCCTGGCCATCATCGCCGGCACCGCCGCGTCCGGGCAGGACTCCCTGGAGCGGCTCGATGCGCTCGTCGGCGCAGCGGTCCACGAGACGGCCGACATCCTGTACGACGACGACCTCCAACTTGCCCTCTTCTGCATGTACGAGCTGCACTACAGCGGTGTCGACGGCGCGGGGGACGACTGGGAGTGGAATCCGGACCTGCTGCGGGTACGGCACCGGATCGAGGCTGCCTTCGAGCGCAGGGTGCGCGACGAGGTCGTCCTGCCCGAGCTGCCCGCAGCGACCAGCGAAGCCGTCTGCGCGGAACTCTTCCGCATGACCGGGGAGGACTCCGGCCCCAGTATGTCCCGCTTCGTGGCCAGGTCCGCGACGAACGACCAGTTGCGGGAGTTCCTCGTGCACAAGTCCGTCTACCAGCTCAAGGAAGCCGACCCGCACACATTCGCGATCCCGCGGTTGGCCGGCCGGGCGAAAGCAGCCCTGGTGGAGATCCAGGCGGACGAGTACGGGAACGGTCTGCCGGCCCGCATGCACTCGGCACTGTTCGCCCGCACCATGCGCGATCTCGGGATGGATGACACCTACGGCGCCTACCTCGATGCGGCTCCGGCGATCACGCTGGCCACCAACAACCTGATGTCG
>NZ_CP024915.1:3044304-3049952 GCF_002953615.1 Arthrobacter agilis
GGTCGCGGCAGCGGGCCACGACACCAGGGCGGCGACGGTCCCGCCGGCGGCCAGCACGGCGAGGCAGAGAGCGGCCGCCGGCTGTCCCGCCGCTGCGCCGATCCAGCCCGCGATCGGATAGGTCAGCATGAAGCAGGCGTGGCTGAGCGAGAACTGCGCCGTGAAGAGAGATCCCCTCGTGGCATCGGTGGCGACACGCCGCAGCAGCCTCGAGGAGGGCGTGCTGATCATGGAGGTCCCGACGCCCAGGACCGCCCAGAGCGCCAGGAAGACCCACCACGGCGAGCCGGAGCCCGCCACGACCGCGGCAGCCAGGACACCGGCGGGCAGGATGGCCGCGCCGATCAGCATGAACGTACGGTCGGAGATGCCCTCGAGGACCCGAGGGGCCGCGAACGCCACGAGCATGGAGCCCGCCCCGTAGACGGCCAGGGCCAGGGCGACGTCGGTGTTGGTGCCCGCGAACAGGTCCCGTGCGTACACCACGGTGTTCACCAGGACCAGGGCCGTGGCCGCGGCGACGACGAGGTTCAGCGCCAGCAGGCCGCGCAGGCTCGGCTCCCGCAGGAAGATCCGCGTGCCCAGCGTGGTGCGGTGCAGCAGCGAGCCCTGACCGGCGACCGCCGGGATCGCCGGCAGGCGCGTGACGAGGACCATGAGCGCGGAGGCCAGGAACCCGAGCATCGTCCCGAGGAACAGGTCCGAGTACGAGAGCACGGACAGCAGTGCCGCAGCGAGCAGCGGGCTGACGAGGGATTCGACGTCGTACGCGAGCCGCGACAGCGAGAGCGCCCTGGTGTAGTCCTTCTCGGCCGGCAGGACCAGCGGGATCAGGGCCTGGAACGCCGGCGTGAAGGTCGCAGAGGCCGACTGGAGGAGAAAGACCAGGACGTAGACCTGCCAGATCTGGTCGAGGAAGGGAAGGCTGAGGGCGACCATGGCACGCACCCCGTCCGCGGCGACGAGGACCACCTTGCGGGGCAGGCGTTCGACCACCGCGGCCATGACGGGAGCCACGACGACGTACGCAATCATCTTGATGGTGAGGGCCGTGCCGAGCACTGCGCCCGCCCGTTCTCCGGCCAGGTCGAAGGCCAGCAGTCCGAGCGCCACGGTGAGCAGCCCGGTGCCGAGGAGCGCCACCACCTGGGCGGTGAACAGATTCCGGTATGAGGTGGAACGCAGGACGGAGAGCATGATGAGAGGCCGTTTCGTCGGGGACGGAGACTCCACTATACGTGCAGACATACGCACACGATGACTCTTTGTCGTCCGGTGTTCCGACCGGTCGCGGGCCGGACCTGCCGCCCTCAGGCTCCGGGGAGGACGATACTCGTGACGGGGAGCGAGGGATCGGTCCCGAAGGCGATCCCGCTCGGCGCCCCGCCGGCCATCACGATCTGCGCACCGAGGGCCGCGACCATCGCACCGTTGTCGGTGCAGAGCGACGGCGCCGGGACGGTGAGCGTGATGCCCGCAGCCGTGCACCGCTCCCGCGTCAGGTCCCGGAGCCGCCGGTTCGCTGCGACTCCACCGCCCAGCAGGAGGTTCGTGATGCCGTGCTCCCGGCACGCGAGGACGGCCTTCGAGGTGATGATGTCCACCACGGCCTCCTGGAAGGACGCGGCGATGTCGGCGACGGGGACGTCCAGCCCTGCTGCCTCGTACTGCTCCACGGCGCGGGCGACCGCCGTCTTGAGCCCGCTGAAGGACCAGTCGTAGCGGTGCGGGCCGGGTTCCTCGGCCGTTCCCATGTACTTGGGTTGCGAGAGCCCGCGGGGGAAGCGGATGGCTTTCGGGTCGCCCTCCGCCGCCAGCCGGTCGATGGCGGGTCCGCCCGGATACCCGAGGCCCAGGATGCGCGCGGTCTTGTCGTACGCCTCGCCAGCGGCGTCGTCGATGGTCGAGCCCAGCAGCTCGACGTCGTTCGCGATGTGTCCCACGCGGAGGATCTCCGTGTGGCCACCGGACACGAGCAGCGCTCCGAGGTTCGGCGGCAGCCCGTCGGCGAAGGTGCCGCCGAGCATGCCGACGCCGACGTGCGCCACCAGGTGGTTGATCGCGTAGAGCGGCTTGCCGGTCGCGACGGCGAGCGCCTTCGCTGCGGACACACCCACCATCAGCGCGCCCGAGAGTCCCGGGCCGGCCGTGACCGCGATGGCATCGAGCTCGTCGAGGGTGACGCCGGCGTCGTCGAGCGCGGACCGCAGTGTCGGCACGAAGGCCTCGAGGTGCGCCCGCGAGGCGATCTCGGGGATGACGCCGCCGAAGCGCACGTGCTCGTCCATGGAGGAGGACACGGTGTTGGTCAGGAGGCGGGTGCCGCGGACGATCCCGACACCGGTCTCGTCGCAGGACGACTCGATGCCGAGGATCAGCGGTTCTGCGGTCGTCACGGTGTCTCCCCGTCCTCGGTGGCCAGTGCGAGCCTCATGACCCAGGCGTCGACGCCGTCGCGGTAGTACCTCTTCCGCGTGTGGATCCGCGCGAAACCGAAGCGCGTGTACAGCTGCTGCGCACGCGGGTTGTCCGCCCGCACCTCGAGCATCACGTTGTCGGCGCCCCGCCGCCGGGCTTCGTCGAGCAGCTCGGTGAGCAGGGCCCGGCCGATGCCCTGGCCCTCGAAGCGGGGCAGCACGCCGATGGTCTGGATGTCGGCCGTCGTGGCGAGGACCATGAGGCCCGCGTATCCCACGGCCTCGCCGTCCACCTCCGCCACGATGTAGCGCCGTGTGTCCGGTTGGAAGAACTCGGAGTAGAACATCTCGATGGGCCAGGCGTCGGCCGGGAAGAGCTCTTCCTCCAGCCCGCCGATCGTCTCGATGTCCTCGAACGTCAGGTCCCGCATTGTGTACCTCACGCCGTCGCCCGCTTCCGCGGCCCGGGCACCCGTGCGTCGGACTCCCGCAGATAGAGCGGAGAGGTGTCCCGGAGGTCCTGTCCGGCGAGGAGGCGCAGGCGGGCCACGCGACCGAGCGCGGCCGCGTCCGGGTCGGACGACGCGAAGGCCGGGACGCCGTCGACGTCGTCCGGGTAGAGCCCCGCTGCCCGGCCCACGAGCGGCAGCCCCTCGGGCAGGTCGGCGGCGGCACCGACGTGGGGGCCGTCGAGGAGTTCGGGCAGGCTCCCGCCGTCCGTCGGCATGCCGTACTCGGCCCAGTAGACCTCGCCGCGCCGCGCGTCCGTCCCGACGAGGAATCTCCTCCCGGCCGGGAGGACTCCGCCCGCTGCGGCGTCGAGGGCCAGGGCGTCGAGGCTCATGACGCCGTGGAGGGGTACGTCCCAGACGAAGCCGAGCGTGCGGGCCGTGACGAGCCCCGCCCGCAGCCCGGTGAACGGGCCCGGCCCCACGCCCGCGACGACGGCGTCGAGTTCCGTGCCCGCGACGCCGGCATCGTCGAGGATGCGCTGCACCGCGGGAGCGAGGACCTCGGCGTGCGACCGGGTGTCGGAGCTGCCGAACCGGCCGACGACGACGTCGTCCCGCAGGAGCGCGACCGTGGCCGCGGCGGAGGTGTCGATGGCGAGGAGAAGCACCGGTCCAGCCTAGTCGAGCGGGAGTCCGGGCTGCTGTCCGGTCCACCGTGGCCCCACGCCGGTGAGGGTGACGGTGCGCACCTCGTCCACGCCGTCGTCGTCGAACACGGTGACCCATTCCCCGTCTGCTGCCGTGGGCCCGGTTCCGCCGAGCGGCCGTGCGATGTCCACCCGGAGCCAGCTGTCGCTCAGGTGCTCCACGCGGCCGGCCCCCCACTCGATGACCGTGACGTTGGCGGCCATGGTGGCCTCGAGGTCCAGGTCGTCGACCGCCGCCGCACTCTCGAGCCGGTACGCGTCCACGTGGATGAGGCCCGGGCCGTCGCCCCTCGAGGAGTGCTGGCGGACGAGCACGAAGGTCGGCGAGATGATGCGGTCCTCGACCGCGAGGCCCCGCCCGAGCCCCTGCGTGAAGGTCGTCTTGCCGGCGCCGAGCTCACCCGAGAGGACCAGCAGGTCACCCGGTCGGAGCTGCGGCGCGAGGGCCGCGGCGAGTGCCTGCAGTTCGGTGGCCGAGCCGACGTCGTAGGACGCCGTCCAGTCAGGCGTCGGCGTCATCGCCCGCGCTCCCCTTCCCCGGGTCCAGGTAGATCCGCTCCACGCGGTCGCTGATCCGGGTCACCACCTCGTAGTTGATGGTCTGTGCGGCAGCGGCCCAGTCCTCGACGGCCGGGGAACCGGCTCCGCCGAACAGCACGGCGCGCTTGCCCAGCGGACCGTCCGGTGCGTCGGCGATGCCCGTGGTGCCGAAGTCGATGACGAGCTGGTCCATCGCGATCCGGCCGACCACCGGGTACATCCGGCCGCCGACGAGCACCGGGGCGCCGGTGGCGATGCGTGGAACACCGTCCCCGTAACCGACGGGGATCAGCCCGAGCGTGGTGGGTTTCTGCGTGCGGTAGGCGTAGCCGTAGGACACGCCCTGCCCGGCGGGCACTTCCTTGCAGTTCGAGACGGTGGTGCTGAAGGTCATGACGGGCCGCAGTCCGAGGTCTGCGGAGTCCTGGTCGGAGAAGGGCGAGAGCCCGTAGATGCCGAGGCCCACGCGCACCAGGTCGAAGTGGCAGTCGGGCCGGGAGAACGTCGCCGGTGTGTTCGCCAGGTGCCGCACCTCCACATCGATCCCCGCGTTCTCCGCGGCGGCGACGGCCTCCCGGAACGCCTGGACCTGCAGGTCCGTCTCCGGTCGGGCGGGCTCGTCCGCCACGGCGAGGTGGGAGAAGATCCCGACAACGCGGATCAGCCCTTCCTCCTGGTGTGCCACCGCCCTGCTGAGCAGGGCGTCCCACTTCTCCGGCGGACATCCGTTGCGGCCCAGGCCCGTGTCGATCTTCAGGTGCACGATGGCGGGGCGCTCGAGTTCACGCGCCGCGGCGACCACCCGCTCGAGCTCCCAGCCCGAGATCCCGAGGTCGAGCCCGTGTTCGACGCCTGCGGTGAAGTCGGTCCCTGCGGTGTGCAGCCAGGTCAGGATCGGCGCCTCGATGCCGGCCCTGCGCAGTGCGACGCCCTCGCTGATGTGGGCTACACCGAGCCATGCGGCACCGGCCTCGAGCGCGGCGCGCGCCACCGGCACCGCACCGTGGCCGTAGGCGTTCGCCTTCACGACGGCCATGACCCGTGCGGGGTGGGCGACGTCGCGCAGGTGCCGGATGTTGTGCCGCAGGGCATCGAGGTCGATCTCTGCAACGCGCTCGGTGGAAGTCACTCACCCCATTCTGCCAGCTCGGTGGGAGCCGCCGCCGTCGGAACCTCCTGCCGCCATCCTCCAGCAGGTTCGGAGCCCGACCGGCGGCATCCGGGTTGCAGCCGGGCACGGCGGGAGGAAGGATCGAAGGCATGGTCGAACCCCCGTCAGGCACCCGCGGCTGCGTGCTCCCCGACGGTGACGGAGGCTCCTGCGGTCGTGCCGCGGGCGACGGACCGTTCCCCGTCTGCCCGACGCATGCGGCGCTGGTCGCGGAGTGGGTCGGCGCCGAGTACGGCACCACGGACCTGCTGCCGGGCGCCTGCGCGGCCTGCGGCTCGCGGCTCGGCGTGCGGTACGCGTCGGGGTGGGCGTGCGCCGCCTGCGAGTGGCGGGTCGGCGACGCCCAGTGGTCGACACGGAT
>NZ_CP024915.1:3050052-3055492 GCF_002953615.1 Arthrobacter agilis
GTCTCAGGGCCCTTCGTCGCCGGACGGTACCTGCTGCGCGCTCTGGCCGCCGAGCTGCTCGGCGTGGAGGCCCGCCGTCTCACCTCGAGCTTCACCTGCCCCCGGTGCACCCCGGCGGGCGGGTCCGATCACGGCCGGCCGGGGTACCTGCTCGACGGCGAACGCCTGCCCGTGGCGCTCAGCCTGTCCCGCGCCGGTCGGGTGATCCTGCTCGCGGGCCTGGACCTGCGTGGCTCCGTCCGCGACCCGAGTGCCGGCATCGGCGTGGACCTGGAGCGGGTCGCGGATGTGGGGTTCGACGGGTTCGACGACGTCGCCCTCACGCCTGCGGAACGGCGCTCCCTGCGGGGGTTGTCCGTGCCGCGCCGGCCTGCGGCACGGGCTCGCCTGTGGTCGCGGAAGGAAGCCCTGGTCAAAGCCCTGGGAACGGGGTTCGCCGACCGGGGTCCTGACGAGGTGGACGTGCTGATGGACGACAGGATCACCGACGTCCTGGAGGTCGGCGGGGTGCTGCTCGGAACCCTGGGCCTCGCGGCCGCCGTCGCCGTTAGTCCCCTCCCTACCGGGTAGTCCCCCTCCCTACCGGTTGGTCCCCGCACGCGCCGGGCTGCACCGGGTCCGGCCCGCAGGCGTCACAGGGCGGGGAGGTCCTCGGCGAACAGCCAGGGTGCCAGCAGCGCTCCGACGTCGATGCCCTGCAGGGTGCGGGTGGCGAAGGCGAGGAAGTCCGGCGTGGTCACGGACCCGAACCGGTACTCCTCCGACCACGCGCGCAGGAGTCCGAAGAACGCGTCGTCACCGGCGGCCCTCCTCAGCGCGTGCAATGCCAGCGCGCCTCGCTTGTACACGCGGTCGTCGAACATGTCGGAGGCACCCGGATCACCGATGGTGAGGTCCTGCGGTTCCCGGGTGAGGCGCTGGTGGGTGGACAGCGCGCGGGCGTCCGCCGTCGTCGATCCGCCGGCCTCGGACCACAGCCACTCGGCATAGCAGGCGAAGCCCTCGTGCAGCCAGATGTCCTGCCACCGGGCGGCCGTGACGGCGTTGCCGAACCACTGGTGCGCCAGTTCGTGGGCGATCAGCCGCTGCGCCTCCCAGTCCTGGTCGAGGTGGTTGCGGCCGATGATGGAGAGCGTCTGCGCCTCGAGGGGGATCTCCAGCTCGTCGTCCGCGACGACCACGAGGTACTGGGGAAAGGGGTACGGCCCGAAGTGCCGCTCGAAGGCCGTCATCATCTCATGATGGCGGGCCAGCGAGGCCCTCGCGGCGGGCACGAGCGACGGCGGGACGGCGGCGTACTGCGGCACCGGCTGTGCAGGATCGCGCGGCACTGCGTGTGCGGGAAGCCCGACGGCGGGCCGTGCCGGGTCGTTCAGCGCCACGAGCTCGTAGCGCCCGATCTGGACGGTCGCGAGGTAGGTGGCCATCGGCTCCGCCTGCTCGTAGACCCACGTGGTCCGACTGGACTTGGCGATCCGCGAGACGAGCACACCGTTGCAGACGGCGCGGTAGCCGGCGTCGGTGGTCACCGTGAACCGGTAGCGGGCCTTCCGGGACGGGTGGTCGTTGCACGGGAACCAGGACGGCGCTCCGGTGGGCTGCCCGGCCACGAGGACGCCGTCGGTCAGTTCCTCCCACCCGACCTCGCCCCAGGTACCGGAGATCGGCTCGGGGTTGCCTTCGTAGCGGATGTCGAGCCTGAACTCGGCGTCGTCGGGCACCGGGTCTCGGAACCCGATCACGAGCTTGCCGGCGCGATCCTTGAAGGAGCGCACCCGCACGGTGTCGGACGTGACCTTCGTGGTGCGCAGTCCGCTGAGGTCCAGCTCGAGCTCCCGAAACTCGTGCTGGGCGGTCATCGTCAGGACGGCACGGCCGGACAACCGGTTGCTGGCGAGCCTGTAGTCGAGGGTCAGGTCGTAGTGCCCCACCCGGTAGGAGGTGCTGCCGTTGGCCGGCGTGTACGGGTCCGGTGAGCAGGCCTCTGCGTCACCGCTCACGCACCGTCCCCCGGACCCGACCACGAGCTGACGGGATTACCCATCCAGTAGCTCCCCGCGGGGACGGTCTCGCCGCGCATCACGAGCGACGCGGGGCCGACCGTGCCACCCGCGGCGATGTCCGCAGCGGGAAGGATCACACTGTGCGGGCCGAGGGTCGCGCCTGCGGCGAGCTCGACGGTGTCCATGCTCATGATCCTGTCATGGAAGAGATGCGTCTGCACGACGCAGCCACGGTTGACCGTCGAACCGTCGCCGAGCGTCACGAGGTCCGCCTCCGGCAGCCAGTAGCTCTCGCACCAGACACCGCGTCCGATCCGCGCGCCGAGCGCCCGCAACCACCAGACCAGGGCCGGGGTACCGCTGGCGGCACGGGCGAACCATGGCGCGCTCACGCTCTCGACGAAGGTGTCCACGACCTCGTTGCGCCAGATGAAGGAACTCCACAGGGGATGCTCGGCCGCCTGGATCCGCCCGACCAGCAGCCACTTCGCGGCGACGGCGCTGCCGGCCGCGACGGCGCCGAGCATCATGAAGACCACGCCGCTCAGCAGCGCCGCCACCGGATACCCGCCCCGGAGGGCGAGTGCGTCGAAGATGACGAGCGCGCCCGCCGCGATCATCACGGTGAGGATGACCGGCACCACGCGGCACAGTTCCCAGAAGGCCCGGGCGGCCTTGAGCCTCCGCGGAGGCTGGAAGGTGCGGCTCTGGTCGCCCGTCACGGCGAGCCGGCGCAGGCGCGACGGCGGACTGCCCAGCCAGGAACTGCCGGCCTTGGCCTTTGCGGGCGTGGCCGAGAGCACGGCGACGAGCGAGTTCTTGGGCACCCGCCGCCCCGCGGACGTCATGCCCGAGTTGCCGAGGAACGCGCGCCGCCCGATCTTGGCAGGAGCGATCCTGAGGTAGCCGCCGCCGAGTTCGTACGAGGCCACCATGGTGTCGTCCGCGAGGAAGGCACCCTCGTTGATCGTGGTCATCCTGGGGATCAGCAGCACGGTGGAGGCCTCGACGTTCCGACCCACACGTGCCCCCAGCAGCCGGAGCCACACCGGGGTGAAGAGGCTGGCGTAGAGGGGGAAGAGGAGGTCCCGCGCCAGGTCGAGCGTGCGCTCGGTGGCCCAGATCTGCCACCCGATCCGGCTGCGCGCCGGGTAGAAACCCTCCCGCAGGCCGATTCCGAGCAACCGGACGGTTCCGAGCACGAGGACGGCGTTCCCGATGAGCCAGAGGACCGCCGCGAGGACCACGGACCCCACGAGGGACGGCCAGACCGCCGAGAGCGACGGCGCTCCCCGCAGGGCGGCCACGACCGGGAGGGCGGCGATGACGGCGGCGACGTACGGGATGAGGGCGAGGGCTCCGGATGCCGCGGCGAACCCGAGGAACGACAGGCCGGTCCGCAGCCGAGACCGCGGCGGCGGAGCATCCGGCCACCCGTGCTTCGCCCTGCCCGCCCGCTTCGCGGGCGAGCCGGAGACGAACTGTCCGGGCCCGACGGCGCCCTGGACGGCGGAACCGGGCGCCACCTCGGCGCCGGCGCCGATCCTCGCGCCCGGCATCAGGGTGCTGCGCGCACCCACCACGGCCCCGGCTCCGACGGAGACGGCCCCGATGTGGACGCGGTCGCCGTCGATCCACCAGCCCGAGAGATCGACCTCGGGTTCCACCGATGCGCCGGCGCCGAGGGTCAGGAACCCTGTGACCGGCGGGACGGAGTGGAGGCTGACGTCCGGGCCGATCCGCGCTCCGAGGGCCCGCGCGTACACCGGCACCCAGGGTGCGCTCGCGAGGCCGACCGCGCCCACGCTGTCCGAGATCTGCTCGGCCAGCCAGAGCCGGAGGTGGACCTTGCCGGAGCGCGGGTACACCCCGGGCTGAACGCCGCCGAGGAGGATACGGGCGGCCGCCGCGGACAGCGCCATGCGGCCGAGGGGACTGACGAAGACGAGCCAGGACAGTCCCACCCACCACCAGGACAGGGTGGGAGCCGCCGTCAGGAGGCCCGTGCCCCCGAGCACGTTGGCCGCGATCATCGCGTAGGTCAGCCAGCGCATCCCGGCGAGGAATTGCAGGGGGATGCCCATGACGGTCTGGAAGACCTGCGACCTGGTCGTGGTGCGCCGCACGGTCCGCGGTGGTGCGGGAGACCGCTCGCCGCCGTCGCCCGTCCCCGCGGCGAAGGCGGCGAGCGCGCCGAGCCGTGGGTGGGCGTAGACGTCCGCCACGGTGATGACCGGGTACCTCGAGCGGATGAGCGACACGAGCCGCGCAGCCGCGAGGGACCCACCGCCGTGCAGGAAGAAGTCGGCGTCCTCGTCCGCCGGCACCGAGCCGAGGACTGCCGCCCACTGGTCGGCTATCCACTGCACGCGCGGGTCGAGACCCCGCGGATCCCCGGGTTCCCCGACACCGGGGAGGGGCCACGGCAGGGCGTTCCGGTCCACCTTGCCGCTCGTCTTGGTCGGCAGCGAGCCGGCGAGGGTCAGCAGCGGTACCAGCGCCGCGGGAAGGCGCTCCGCGAGGAGGTCCCGCAGCTCAGGGAGATCGGGCTCGGGCCCGGCCGCCACCAGATAGCCGACCAGCAGCTGGTTGCCCGATGGCGTCGACTGCACCGCGGCGGCGGCCGCGGAGATCCCGGGGAGGGACTGGAGCGCAGCGTCCACCTCCCCGAGCTCGATGCGTCGGCCCCCGAGCTTGACCTGGTCGTCCGCGCGCCCCACGAAGACGAGCCCGGCGGCCTGCAGCCGGACGAGGTCTCCGGAGCGGTAGGCGCGGTCCCAGCCGAGCGTGGGCATCGGCGCGTACTTCTCGGCGTCCTTCCCGGGGTCCAGGTAACGGGCCAGGCCCACTCCCCCGATGATGAGCTCGCCCGTGCCGTCCTCCCGCACCGGCACGCCGGACTCGTCCACGACGGCGAGGTCCCAGCCGTCCAGTGGCAGGCCGATGCGCACCGGCCCGTCCCCGCCCAGGCGTGCTGCACACGCGACGACGGTCGCCTCGGTGGGTCCGTAGGTGTTCCACACCTCACGGTCGTGCACGGCGAGGCGCTGCGCGAGTTCCGGCGGGCAGGCCTCGCCGCCGAAGATCAGGAGCCGCACGTTCTCGAGGGATTCCGATGGCCACAGGGCGGCGAGCGTGGGCACCGTAGACACGACGGTGATGCCGCGCGCTATCAGCCAGGGACCGAGGTCGACGCCGGTCCGGACGAGCGCTCGGGGCGCGGGCACGAGGCACGCGCCGTGCCGCCACGCCAGCCACATCTCCTCGCACGAGGCATCGAAGGCCACGGACAGGCCCGCGAGCACCCGGTCCGCGGGACCGATCGGTTCGCGCTGCAGGAAGAGGCGTGCTTCCGCGTCGACGAAGGCGGCCGCCGAGCGGTGCGTGACAGCCACGCCCTTCGGCGTCCCCGTGGAGCCGGACGTGAAGATGATCCA
>NZ_CP024915.1:3055752-3061144 GCF_002953615.1 Arthrobacter agilis
CGTCGAGCTCTCCGGACTCGACGAGGGTGCCGCGGAGGAACACGCCGACGAGGGCGAGCACGCCGGGGAGGAAGGGCACGGGCACGGGGGCTTCAACGAACATGTCTGGTACGACCTGCCCGCCATGGCGAAGCTCGCCGACGCCGTCGCCGACGAGCTCGGCACGCTGGACGAGGCCAACGCGGACGCGTACCGCGACCGGGCCGACGCCTTCATCACGGAACTGCAGTCCGTCCAGGACCGGCTGGCAGCCCTCGCAGCGGAGGGACCCGGCGGCGTCGTGGCCGTGACGGAGCCGGTGCCGGCGTACCTCCTCGAAGCCGCGGGCCTCGAGGACGGGACGCCGGAGGAGTTCGGCGAGGCGATCGAGGAGGAGACCGACGTGCCCGTGGCGGTCCTCGAGGAGATGAAGTCGCTCGTCTCCGGCGGCACGCTCGCCTTCCTTGCCTACAATGGCCAGACGGAGGGGGCGCAGACCGAAGCCGTCCGCGCCGCTGCCGACGAGGCGGGACTCCCTGTCCTCGACTTCACCGAGACGCTGCCCGACGGCGAGGACTACATTTCCTGGATGACGGCCAACACCGATAGCATCGAGGCCGCCCTCCGATCCTGAGGACCACCGCGACGACAGGGTCGGGCCTCCGCCGGTTCGACCCGGTACTCCACCCCCGACAGACTGGAAGCCGCCCCGCATGACCCCGACGACCTCCCGGCCGGCACGCTCCCCGCACGGCGCGGCGGGCAGGCCGGCGATCAGCCTGCGCGGCGCCGCCCTCTCCTTCGGCAGCCGCACGCTGTGGGAGGACCTCGACCTCGACGTGATGCCGGGCGAGTTCTTCGCCGTGCTCGGCCCCAACGGATCGGGGAAGACCAGCTTCCTGAAGGTGCTCCTCGGACTGCAGCCACTCGACTCCGGAACGGCGACCATCGACGGCCGGCCGATCGCCCGCGGCAGCAGGACCCTGGGCTACATCCCGCAGCAGAAGTCCTTCCCGCCCGAGACCCCGCTCCGGGCCCGCGACCTCGTGGGACTCGGCATCGACGGCCATCGGTGGGGAGTGCGGATGCGGAGCCGGAGCCACCGCGACCTGGTCGACGGCCTCCTGCGCGACGTCGGTGCGTCGTCCTACGCGGATGCGCCCGTCGGGCTCCTCTCGGGCGGTGAGCAGCAGCGGCTGCGGGCGGCCCAGGCGCTCGCCACCGATCCGCGCGTGCTCCTGTGCGACGAGCCCCTGCTGTCGCTCGACCTGAACCACCAGCAGGCGGTGAGCTCGCTCATCAACCGGCAGTGCCACGAGAGGCACAGCGCCGTGGTGTTCGTGACCCACGAGATCAACCCGATCATCGACTACGTGGACCGCGTGCTCTACCTCGCGGACGGCAGGTTCCGCGTCGGTTCGCCCGCGGAGGTCATGACGAGCGAGGTCCTGTCGGATCTCTACGACAGCCCGGTCGAGGTCCTGCACAGCAACGGCCGGATCGTCGTCGTCGGACTGCCGGACGCGACCACGCACCACCACGAGGGCGTGTAGGCATGGACGTCCAGGACATCCTCGAGGCCGTCTTCACCTTCGACAACTACGCGCAGCTGCTGCCGCTCGTCCGCAACTCCCTGATCGCCGGAGCCGTGCTGGGCGTGCTGGGCGGGCTCATCGGGACGTTCGTCATGATGCGGGACCTCGCGTTCGCGGTCCACGGCATCGCGGAGCTCTCCTTCGCCGGGGCCGCCTTCGCGCTCCTCGTCGGTGCGAACGTCGTCGCCGGTTCCCTCGTCGGATCGGTGCTCGCCGCCCTCGTCCTCGGGCTGATGGGCATCCGTGCGCGCGACAGGAACTCCATCATCGGCGTCGTCATGCCCTTCGGGCTCGGCCTGGGTATCCTCTTCCTCGCCCTGTACGAGGGGCGCGCGGCCAACAAGTTCGGCCTGCTCACCGGCCAGATCGTCTCGGTCGACGACGTGCAGCTGAACCTGCTCCTGGGGTGCGCCGTCGTGGTCATCGTCGCGCTGATCGCCATCTGGCGGCCGTTGACCTTCGCCAGCGCCGACGCCGATCTCGCAGAGGCCCGCGGCGTACCCGTGCGGGGACTGTCGATCCTCTTCATGGTGCTGCTGGGTGTCTCGGTGGCCCTGTCCATCCAGGTCGTCGGCGCGCTCCTGGTCCTCGCCCTGCTCATCACGCCTGCCGCCGCGGCCCTGAAGGTCACCTCGGCACCGGGGCTCGTCGTGCTCCTCAGCGTGGTCTTCGCCTGCACCTCCGTGGTGGGAGGGATCCTGCTCGCGCTCGGAGGGCGGATCCCGATCAGCCCCTACGTGACGACGATCTCCTTCGCGATCTACCTGGTGTGCCGCCTGGTCGGGTCGCGACGCACCGCCCGCAGGTCGCGGAGAGCAGTCCTGTCGTCCGGGAGAGTCCGAGCTGCGGGAGATGGGCGGCAGGGAGCCTGAGCTAGGGCTCCTGGGTCCGGTCCGGCTGGCTGACGGCGTCCGCGATCGCCTGCTCCATGCTGCGCAGGAAGCGGGTGACGGTCTCGGTCTCCTCGCTGGTCAGGGAGTCCGCCGCGGCCAGGACACCCCGCTTCTCGATGTCGAAGGCCGTCCGGAAATCGTCGGTCGCCTTGTCGCCGGGCTCGAGGAGGACGGCGCGACGGTCCACGGGATGACGTCGCCTGCGGATGAAGCCGGCCCGCTCGAGCCGGTCGATCACCAGGGTGGTCGACGCGCTCGAGATGCCGAGGGCGAGGGCGAGGTCCTTGGGGCTGGCGCCCTGGTCCCGCTGCCATACGCCGAGCAGGTGGCGGAGCGCTCCGAGGTCCGTCTCGTTGATGTTGAGCCGTTGGCTCAGGCGGCGGCGAAGGCCGCTCTCCACCGTCCGGTAGGCCCTCAGGGCATTGAGGACGTCGACACCCGTCGCGGCCTGCCCGGTCCCGCCCTCGTCGGACGGGGGATACCAGTAGCCCGCTCCCTGCCGTGCCTCCGAAGGTTTCATGCCTACATCTTAGACCAACTAGTAGTCAATCTATCTAGGTAAGCCGGGACATTTCCGCGACGGCGCTCAGGCCTGGTGGGCGGCCGGGGTGGGGGAGGGGAACTCGAGGGTCGTCATGGCGACACCCAGGGCGGCGAGGAACCGCGCGATGGTGCGGCATTCCTCGGGTGAGAGTCCGCCGGCGATCGCCATCATCCGCTCGTGCAGGATGCCCATGGTCGAGCGGACCTCGTCATCGGTCGCGGCCGTCGGCCAGATCTCGATCACACGGCCGTCCGTCGGGCTCCGCCGCCGTTCGGCGTGACCGCTCTTCTCGAGGCGGTCGACCAGGACGGTCGTGGCCGCGGTGGAGATCTCGAGCTCGCGTGCCAGCGCGGCCGCGCTGAGCGGATGCCCGGACCGGCCCGCGTGCAGCATGAGGCGCAGCGCCGTCATGTCCGTCTTGCCGAGGTGCATGGAATCGCGGCTCCGGCCCCGCATGAAGCCCTCCGCGTTCCGGTAGCGCCGCACGGCGTCGACGAGTTCATCGACCTGGCCGGCGCGGTCGCTCGGGGAGCCGGCGGGCGTCGGGTCCGCCTCGGACGGGGTGGAGCTGTCGGAAGACATCACCCCTCCAGCGTAATCGACGGCACCGACGCCGTCAGGGCCTCCGGGACGGGAGCGGGGCTCCTTGTCGGGGGCGAGCCCGCGGGGCTGCGCCTCCGAGGTCAGGATCGTCGTGCCGCCGTGCAGTCGGGGCACAGCCCGTGGATCTCGACGGTGTGCGCCGCGTCGGTGAAGCCGTGCTCCGCGGCGATGCGCGCGGCCCACTGCTCCACGGCCGGCGCCTCGATCTCGACGGCCTTCCCGCAGTTCCTGCACAGCAGGTGGTGGTGGTGGTGCTCGACGGCGCAGCGCCGGTAGACGGCCTCGTTGTCACCGTTGCGCAGGACGTCCACCAGGCCGTCCTCGGCCATGGACTGGAGGATGCGGTAGGTCGTCGCGAGCGAGACGGACTCGCCGCGGTCGTGCAGCAGCCGGTGGAGTTCCTGCGTGCTCACGAAGTCGTCCAGCTGGTCGAGCGCAGCGCCGACGGCGACCCGCTGCCGCGTGACGCGCTGTTCGGACCCCTTCCGCGCCGGTGTCTCCTGCTGGGCGGTGGGTCCTGCCGGTGGAACTGCCTCGGATGTCGTTTCAGGCGTCATGTCATACCCTTTCCGCGGGCACTCGGAGGCCCTGGACCAGAGTCAAGATTATCAGCGCTGCCGCCGGTAGTCTGGGCGCATGCTGATGACCAAGTTCTCCCATTCCTGCGTCCGGCTCGAACAGGACGGCTCCGTGCTCGTGATCGATCCGGGGACGTTCTCCGAGATCGAGGAGGCCCTCGCAGGTGCCTCGGCCGTCCTGGTCACGCACGAGCATCCGGACCACATCGACGTGGACCGGGTGGTCGCGGTGCTGTCGGCCGACCCCTCGGTGGAGCTCTGGGCGCCACAGGGTGTCGCGACCGCCGTCACCGAGGGCCTGGGTGATGCCGCGGGGAACCGGATCCACTCCGTGGCGGGGGGCGAGGAGTTCTCGGCAGCGGGCTTCGGCGTGCGGACCTTCGGCGGCCAGCACGCGCTGATCCATCCCCTGATCCCGGTCATCGCCAACGTCGGATTCCTGGTGGGAGCGGTCTACCATCCGGGGGACGCCTTCATCGTCCCGGACGGCGTGGACGTCGGCACGCTCCTCGTACCCGTGCACGCGCCCTGGTCGAAGCTGGCCGAGGTGGTCGACTTCGTGGCGTCGGTCCGTGCGCCCCGCGCCTTCCAGATCCACGACGCCCTCCTGAACGAGACCGGTCTCGGCATGGTGGAGGGCCACGTGACGCGCCTCGGTTCGCGCTACGGCACGTCCTTCCGCCACCTCGCGGTCCGCGAGACCGTCGAGGTCTGACGCGTCAGGCGACGGATCCCGTCGCCGGCCACCTGCCCGACGAGAAGAAGCCCTCGAGGATGCCCAGCGCAGGCGTGGGGTCCAGGCCCTGCCGGGCGAGCCATGCTTCGTCGTCGTACGTGGCGGCGTAGCGGCTCCCCGAGTCGCACATCAGCGAGACGATGCTGCCCGTGCGGCCGTCGGCGATGAGGTCGGCAACGAGCTGCCAGACACCCCACAGGTTCGTGCCGGTGGACGGCCCGGCATGCAGGCCCGTCAGGGTGCGCAGGTGCCGGGCGGCCGCGACGGACGCCGCGTCCGGGACACGGATCATGGTGTCGATCACGGACGGCACGAAGCTCGGCTCGGGGCGCGGCCGGCCGATCCCCTCGATGCGGGACGGCCGCCCCACGGGTCGTGACCCGGGCTCCGCCCACGCGGGAGTGCATATACCGACTCCTTCTGTTGATAAGCAAGCATCTCAACGGAGACCGCGGTCTCTGCAG
>NZ_CP024915.1:3061244-3066541 GCF_002953615.1 Arthrobacter agilis
CAGCGACGGCACTGGCGGTGGTTCCGGAGCCGGAGGCGACGATCAGGAGGTCGCCGGAGCCGATGGCCGGCGTCGTCGTCTCGCCCACCACGTGCACCGGAAGTCCGAGGTGCATGAGGCGCATGGCGTGCATGCGCAGGGCGAGGCCGCTACGGCCTCCACCGGCGACGAAGATCTTCCGGGCCTGCTGGATCTCGGCCACGAGCGCTGCGAGCTGGTCGTCCTGCAGGCTGCCGGCTGCTCCGGCGAGCTCGTCCTGGATCAGGCTCAGACTGGCTGCAACCGACGGTGTGTCCGATGCTCTCGTCACGGGTGGTGCTCCTGCCTGTGGGGGTTGGTACAGACTCCAGTCCATCACTCCCCCGGAGCGTTCCAGCGCGCAAGACCTACCCCGCTGGACCTAGTTCGCGCAGGGCTAGCCTGACCTGTGGCCCACGCCACAGCGGCGGGAGGATCAGGCGGAGGCAGGGGACGACGTCGTCATCCCGGCGAGCCTCGCGAGCGCGGCTTCGCTGCTGGATCCCGGCGCCCCGTAGTAGGTGCAGACGCTCTGGTCCGCTTCTCCCGGGACCAGGAGGGTCTGGTAGTGCAGCACGAACTCGCCGCCCACCGGGTGGTTGAAGCGGATCTCGCCCTGGTCCTTCTCGTGGACGTTCTGGTCCTCCCAGAACCGGGTGAACTCAGGGCAACCCGCACGGAGATCGGCGATGAGTTCGGCCAGCTGGCGGTCCTCCGGGAAGCGTCCGACGTCGAGGTGCAGCATCGCGGTGGTCTGCTCACCCACCTGCTCCCAGTCCCGGTAGAGCTCACGGGCCTTCGGATCGAGCAGGATGAAGCGGGCGTAGTTGCGGTGCGGAGCCGGAAGCGCCTCGAAGTCGGTCATCAGGGCCCTCGCCAGGCGGTTGCTGGCCAGCACGTCGGTGCGGCGTCCGAGGATGATCGCGGGTACCGATTCCATGACGGCGAGCAGGTCGTACAGCCCGGGGCGAACGCGCTGGGGCTCCAGGCCGGGCGTGTGGTGCGGCAGCGGAGTGCCACAGAGGTTGAGCAGGTGGTTCCGTTCCACCGTGTCGAGGCGGAGGGCCAGGGCGATGGAGTCGATGATCTCCAGCGACACCGCGCCACCGCGGCCCTGCTCGATCCGCGTGTAGTAGTCGGGGCTCATGCCGGCGAGCCGGGCCACTTCCTCGCGCCGGAGCCCGGGCACGCGCCGCACCCTGCCGTCGAACGGCGCTCCGAGCGTGGTCGGCGAGATCCGTGCGCGTCGCGAGCGCAGGAAAGCGGAGATCTCTGCGGCCCGGTCCATGCCTTCCATCTTGCCGCACCCGGGACGTCCGCCGGACCCCGACAGCTACCCCTGGACGGTTGTGTCCCCGTCGAGGGTGGAGTGCGTCCACCGGCCCCCGAGCATGGTCGCCGACACGGCGAAGTCCCGCAGCTGGTGGTCGTCGGCGCGGAGCGGGTCCAGTTCGGTGACCACGAGGTCTGCTACCGACCCCGGCCGCAGCATCGTACGCCCGTCGGTGGACGCGGCGAGTGCTACCGACGCCAGCACGCGCTGCTCGGGGTGCCACGGTGACCGCCCGTCCCGTGCTCGGGACACGGCGGCGGCCATCGACACCCACGGGTCGAGCTGCGCGACCGGCGCGTCCGAGCCGAGCCTGACCTCCGCGCCCGCTGCCACCAGGCTCCCGAAGGCGAAGGCCCGGTGTGTGCGTCCCGGCCAGTAGCGGTCCGCGACGTCGCGATCATCCATCGCGTGCTCCGGCTGGACGCTGGCAATGACGCCGAGCCGCGCGAATCGCCCGAAGTCCGCCTCGTCGACGAGCTGGGCGTGCTCGATGCTTCCGCCGCAGCCCACCTCCTCGAACGCGTCGAGGGCCAGGGTGTTCGCCGCGTCCCCGATCGCGTGGACCGCCGGCACGAGGCCTGCCGTCGATGCGCGGCGGAGGTAATCGACGAGCCGGCCGCGGTCGACCGTGCAGATCCCCCGGCCTTCAGGGGCATCGTCGAGGCCGGGATACGGTGCATGGCAGTACGCGGTGCGGGTGTTCAGCGAACCGTCGGTGATGACCTTGAACGGGCCCATGGTCACCAGGCCCTCCGTACCCTCGATGACGTCCCCGGTGCGCAGGCCCCTCGCGATGACGGCGTCGAGATCGTGCGGGTACACGCCGGCCCGGACCCGCAGGCCCCGGATGCCGCCGGCCACACGGTGGGCCCACCGGTCGAGGGAGAGGGTCATCTCGAGGTCCACGATGCCCACGACCCCCCGGGCGGCTGCGGCGTCCACCGCCTCCCCCACCCAGCCGTCGAGGTGCTCGTCGGGCACCGAGCTGATGCGGGCGTTGACGTCGAAGGCGGCCTGTTCGCGCAGCACGCCCGTGGGGTGGTCGGCGTGCCCGTGGAGGGCGAGGGCCTTGGTGTTGAGCCACGCCGCGTGCAGGTCCTTGCTGACGAGCACGACGGGCACGTCGGGCCCGACGGCGTCGAGCAGTTCCCGTGTCGGGGCGTCCGGCCACAGTCCGTCCTGGAAGCCGTAGCCGATCAGGGGCTGTCCGGCCGTCGGTGGCATCGAGAGCAGGCGTCCGGCGACCAGTGCCGCGGCGCCGGCTGCACTGGTCGCCGACGACAGGTCGAGGCGCTGGCGCATGAGCGCCCACTGGCCCATGTGGACGTGGGAATCCCAGAGGCCCGGTGACACCCACCGTCCGCCGAGATCCACCGTCCGCGCCGAACCGGGTTCCAGGCCCTCGCCCGCAGCAGTGACGATCCCGTCCTCGACGAGGAGGTCCACTGGTTCACCGGGCGTCCCGACCAGGCGCGCGGAGCGGAGAAGGACGCCACCCACGGAGCTGTTCATCCGTGCCACGTACGCCGCATCTCGCGGGCAAGGGCCGGGTTCGCGTAGTGCTCGCCGTGCTCGAGCTCGTCCACGATCCGTTCCACCACGGCGGGAGCCTTGTCCTGGCTGAGCTTGAGCCGCGCGTCGAAGCGGGTCACGCGCAGGCGGATCCCCACCGTCCCCCGGGCGACGCGGCGTGATCCCTCGGGGTCCAGGGCCAGAGCGCTGGGCTCCGGCATGACGGCCTCGAAGGTGTCGACCAGCTTCCCGAGCACTCGGAAGTTCTCCTCGTCGGAGAGGATCTCCGGCTTCCCGTACAGGTGCGCTGTGACGTGGTTCCAGGTCGGGATGATCTGGTCCTCGGGGTACCAGCCGGGTGAGATGTAGCCGTGCGGGCCCTGGATGATCACCAGCACCTCGTGGTTCCCGAGGTCGTGCAGCTGCTCGTCGGGGCGCCCCACATGACTGATGATGCTGATGCTGTCGTCGGACGTCTCCTCGAGCATCACCGGATAGTGGGACGCCACGAGTCCGCCGGCCGGTGAGGACACGATCGTCGCCCAGGGATTCTCTCGGACGAGTCGCTTGACCTCGCCGACGTCGGACAGGACGAAGTGTGGCGTGTGGCGCATGCTCGTCACTCTGCCACGAAACTGTTTTTTGGTTTGTTTCCATCTTGTTCAGGTTTCATTAAGTAATGAAACTTGGGCGCGGAATGCATTGACCCGACGCCCGGCGCCGAGTTTGCTGGCGATACCGCCGACCCCCGTGCCGACGGATACTTCCCGCTTCAGCTCCCGTCCAGCACCGGGTTCTGCCCCCGAAACAGGAGAACGATGAGAAAGAAACTGCTCACCCTGGCGGCGACCACTACGGTCGCTCTGCTTGCCCTGTCAGCGTGTTCGTCAGGAGGAAGTGAAGCCTCTGATTCCGAAGACCGCTCCATCACGATGGGTGTCACCGATCCCGGCACCCTCACGCCCGGTCGCCAGCTGGTCGCCTACGACTTCTCCATGGCCGTATTCGCTCCGCTCACGTTCCTCGAGTCGGACGGCACCCTCAACTACGTGCAGGCCGAGTCGGTCGAATCCGACGACAACACCACCTGGACGATCACGCTCAAGGACGGCTGGACCTTCCACGACGGAACTCCGGTGACGGCACAGTCCTACGTCGACTCCTGGAACACCGTCGCCTATGGCCCGAACGCCTTCGAGAACTCCGGCCAGGTGGCGAACATCGTCGGCTATACCGACCTCAACCCCGCGGAGGGCGAGCCCGCCACGGAAGAGATGTCCGGGCTGACCGTCGTCGACGACCTCACGTTCACGGTCGAACTCATCGGCCCCGACAGCCAGTTCCCGCTGCAGCTCAGCCAGGCGCAGACCGCCATGTATCCGATGCCCCCGTCGGCGTTCGAGGACCTCGACGCCTACAACAGCCACCCGGTCGGCAATGGGCCGTTCGAGATGGTCGACGACTACGTCGAGAACGAGACCATCGTGGTCACGGCCTTCGAGGATTACGCCGGGGATGCCCCGACGACCGATCAGATCAGCTTCGTGCCCTACACGGACGAAGTGACCGCGTACACGGATGTGCAGGCCGGCAACCTCGACGTCGCCAGCGTGCCCGCCAGCCGCCTGCCTCAGGCGAGCAAGGACTTCGGGGACGCCTTCTACTCCTTCGAGGCACCCGGCATCTCCTACCTCGGTCTTCCGCTGTGGGACGAGCGATACCAGGACATCCGGGTCCGCCAGGCCATCTCGATGGCCATCGACCGCGAGACGATCAACGAGGTCATCTATGGCGGCGCCAACACGCCCGCCACCGCGTTCACGCCGGCCATCGAGCCCGGGACTCCCGAGGGCATCTGCGGGAAGTTCTGCGAGTACGACCCCGAGGCTGCGGCCGCCCTGCTCGACGAGGCGGGTGGCTTCGAGGGCACCATGGAGATCTCCTTCCCCGGCGGCGGCGGACTCGACGAGTTCTACAACGCCATAGCGAACAATCTCCGCCAGAACCTCGGCGTCGATGCCTCGGCGGTGCCGAGCGCTGACTGGGCCGAGTTCTCGGACAACCGGACCGCCGGTACCATCGACGGACCGTTCTTCTCCCGCTGGGGCGCCCTGTACCCGAGCCAGCAGGCAACGATGCGTCCGTTCTTCGTCGAGAACGGTGGCTGCGCCAACTGCATCCCCTGGTACGACCCCGAGGTGAAAGCTGCGATCGACACCGCCGATGCCGAGGCCACCGAGGACGGCGAAGCCTACGCCGCCGTGCAGGAACTGATTCTTGCCGAGTTCCCCGCACCTCCCCTCTTCTTCGAAACCTACTCGTACGTGGTCTCGGACAAGGTGAGTGAGCTGGTGACGTCCCCGGTCGGGAACCCGCGACTGACGCACATCGAGCTCGCAGGCTAGTGGAACCGGGCCGCCGGATTCCCGTGGAT
>NZ_CP024915.1:3066796-3072038 GCF_002953615.1 Arthrobacter agilis
CGTTCGCCGCGCTCGCCTCGAGCGCACCGAGGACCTGCTGCACCCTCAGGCCGTCCTCGAACGATGGCGAGGGGGCGCGGTTGCTGCGGATGGCGTCGAGGAAGTCGGCGGCCTGGCTGGTGAACGAGGAGTCCCAGCCAAGGGTGTGCCCCGCCGGCCACCAGGCGTCGAGGTAGGGGTGCTGCGGCTCGGTGACGAGGATGCGGGCGAAGCCCTGCTCCGTGCCGGGGGCGTCGGAGGCGAAGTACTCGAGCTCGTTGAGCCGTTCGAGGTCGAACCGGAGCGCACCACGGGAGCCGTACACCTCGATCTGCAGGGCGTTCTTGCGCCCGGTGGCGAAGCGGGAGACCTCCAGGCTGACGACGGCACCCGATGCCGTGTGCAGGGTGGCCCAGGCGGCGTCGTCGACCGTGACGGGTTCCGGCCCGTCCGGCCCCGGCCGCTCCGTCACGAAGGTGTTCACGGTGCCGGAGACGCCGACCACCTGCGCGTCGAGGAGGAAGTGGACCTGGTCGACGGCGTGGGACGCGAGGTCGCCGAGCGCGCCCGAGCCGGCGGTCTCCCTGCGGAGGCGCCAGGTCATCGGTGCCCGTTCGTCCGCGAGCCAGTCCTGCAGGTAGCTGATGCGGACCTGCCGCACGTCGCCCACGCGGCCGTCGGCGATCATCGCCCGTGCCTGTGCGAGGGCGGGCAGCCTGCGGTAGTTGAAGGCGACCATCGACTGGACGCCGCGGTCGCGGGCGGCCGCCGCGACGGCCGCGAGTTCCTCCGCCTCCGCGACGGTGTTGGCCAGGGGTTTCTCGAGCAGCACGTGCTTGCCGGCCTGCAGCGCGGCGATGGCCTGCTCGGCGTGGAGGTGGCCCGGCGTGCAGATGTCGACGATGTGGATGTCGTCCCGCTCCAGGACGGAACTCCAGTCCGTCGTGCTCTCCTGCCACCCGTACCGGCGTGCGGCATCCTCCACCTGCGCCGCGTCCCGCCCCACGATGACCTTCTGCTCGATCGCGGGCGAGTCGTAGAAGGAGCCGACATTCCGCCAGGCGTTCGAGTGGGCCTTCCCCATGAAGGAGTAGCCGAGGACGGCGACGCCCAGGGTAGCGGTGCGGGAACCTGCGGCGTCGGCGGGGGCCGGCACGGTGGTCGTCATGGTGTATCTCCTTGAAGGGCCAGGGCGGCCCGGGACTGGGATGGATCGGTGCGGCGGAGGAAGGCCAGGCCGTCCTCCGCCAACCGGTCCTGGGACGGCGCCAGGGGGCGCCAGACGGCTGCGGCCGTGGCGATGCTCGCGTTGTGCGCGGTGAAGCTCTCGATGTTCAGCGGTCCGCGGTACTGCACATCGTCGAGGGCGGCGAACACGCCCTGCCAGTCCGTCTGGTCCCCGCCAGGCGCACCGCGGTCGTTGCCGCAGACCTGGAGGTGGACCAGGTGCGGTCCGGCTGCCCGGATGGCATCGGCGGACGATCTCTCCTCGATATTCAGATGATAGGTGTCGAGCGCGAGTCCCACGCCACGCCCGAGCAGCGGCTGCAGTATTTCGAGGGCCTGCTCCACCGTGTTGACGAGCGAGGTCTCGTACCGGTTCAGCGGCTCGATCCCGAGGACCACGCCGGCCTCGACCGCCCGGTCGGCCACGGGAGCGAGGTTGTCCCGCAGCTCGGCGCAGGCGGCCGCGCGTCCGTCGTCGTCCATCCGCCAGAGCCGGCCCGTGTGCGCGTAGAAGGGGCCGCACACGCTCGCGGCACCGACGGCGGCGGCGAGGTCGATGCAGTCCTGGAGATAGCGCTGGGTCGACCGGATGGTGGCCTCCGGGGCGCCCACCAGCTCCCGGCCGGGCGCCATCGCCCCGACGATAGTGGGTACCAGGCCGGTCTCGGCCAGGATCTCGCGCAGCGCCGGGGCGGTGAGGTCCCCGGCGTCCTCGAGGGGGAGCTCCACGCCGTCGAAACCCATCCCGGCGATCCTCCGCAGGAGGGGAGGCAGGTCCGCGTCGGTCAGCGGGGATGTCCAGACCCACGTGTTGATCCCGAGGGTGCGGGCGATGCCGTCGTTCACGGTCCTGCCTCCTTCCGTTCCGTTCCCTGGTGGTGCGGCGGGCGTCAGGGGATCTGGCGGTCCTGCCAGACCTGCGGGTAGCCGGGGAGGTCCTCTCCGCCGAACTTGGCGTAGTGGCCGTCCGGCATGCCCTCGTTGGCGGTCAGGAACTCACCGCGTTCGTCCTCGGTGATCGGCGACTGGGGCAGGACCCACTCCGCCGGGACCTCCTCGCCCGCGAAGATCTTCTCCAGGGCGAGCAGCGGGGTGCGCCACTGGAAGTTCGAGTACACCGGCGCCAGCGCTTCGATGCCCGTCTCGTCCCACTTGCGCAGGAAGCTCATCTCGTCCTCGCCCGTCATGACGGGGAGGTCCGCCCCGGCGTCCTCGAACGCCTCGATCGCGGCGACGGCGCCGTCACCGGCGTCCATCCAGACTCCCTGCACGTCCCCGGTGGCGAGTTCGTCCGAGATGATCGACTTGATCTCCACCGGATCGGCACCGGTGAAGTAGTCGACCGCCTCGATGCCGTTCTCCTCGAAGATGCGCTCGGCCGCGGCCCAGCGCTGTTCCAGGACGTCGACGCCGGGGAGGATCCGCAGGGCCACCACCTTGTCGCCCTCACCGAGGCGCTCGCTGAGGAACTCCGCGGTGTCGATACCCCAGGCGAAGCCGCCGATCGGGTGGATGAAGGTGACGGCGCAGTCGGTCTGGACGCCACGGTCGAACACGATCACGGGCTTGCCGGTCTCGCACGCGCGCTCGACGGCGGGCGTCATGGCCGCCGTGGAGTTCGGGGAGATGATGAAGGCGTCGCAGTTCCCCTCGGCGATGAAGTAGTCGATGTCCGCGATCTGCGTGTTGTCGTCGTCCTGCGCGTCACGCGTCTCCATCTCCGAGATGACGCCGGAGTCCTGCAGCACCTGCAGCTGCTGGTTCATGGTGATCCAGCCCGTCTGCCGCCACGGGTTCGAGATCGACGCGTTGGAGAAGCACGCCTTCTGCGGTCCCTCGGCCGCGAAGGCGGAGGTGTCCTTCATCTCGCCGTCGATGTACTGCAGGTACGGCTGCTCGGGGTCGCCCTCGAAGGTGGCCGAGCGCTGCTGGTCCTGCTCGTCGTAGACGGCCTGGTCGAACCATTCCGTGCTGTCCTCGCTGGGTTGCGCGGCGGCGGTCTCCTCGGCGACCGCGCTCTCCTCCGCGGCCGGTGGATTCTCGATGGACGAGTCGGTGGTGCAGGCGGTCAGGGCGAGCAGCGACGTCGCTGCGATCACCGTGACCTTGCCCAGGATGCTTCCACGCATCATGTTCCTCCCTCATTGGTGCCCGGTGCGGGCTGCGGTGCTGTTATCGGACGGTGCTGGTCATGGGCCCGGGTGCTGGCGCCCCTGCGCTTGCGCTGCCAGTTCCGGGACGCCGCGGCGACGGCGACGATGATGATGGCGCCCTGCACGCTGTCGCGCCAGGTGGATTCGACGCCGAGGAAGTTCAGGAGCGTGAAGAGCAGTTCGAGGGCGAACGCGCCGGCGGCAGCGGACAGCACCCAGCCGCGACCGCCGCCCAGCACCACCCCGCCGAGGACGACGGCGGTGATCGCCGTGAATTCGTAGCCCTGGCCCACCGACGGGTGGACCCCCGCATAGCCCACGAGGATCACGCCTGCCACGGTCGCCGCGAGGGAGGACAGCATGAAGGCCCTGGTCCGGACCCACCACACCGGCGCGCCGGTCAGTGCGGCGGCGCGGTCGTTGTCGCCGACGGCCACGAGGGTCCGCCCGTAGGGCCGGCGCATGAGCCAGAAGGCGGCGGCCGCGGTGACGGCGAGGATGATCACGGGGTAGGGGAGGATCTCGAGGACGGGGACGTCCCGGATGCCGCCGCGGCCGATCTGCCGGAAGCTGTCGGCCGGATTGCCGGTCGCGGCGCCGCCGGTCCAGTACAGCACCAGGCCGAGCAGCGCGAGCATGGTCCCGAGGGTCACGATGAAGCTCGGCACCTTCAGCAGGGTGGTGACGAGGCCGTTCACCAGCCCCACGAACGCCCCGAACGCGATCATCAGGAGCAGGACTGGGAGGGTGCGCGACTCGTCCTCGCCGACCAGGTTGCCGGCGATGATGACCTGGGCGGTGACCACCGATCCCATGGAGAGGTCGAACTCGCCGGAGACGATGACGAAGTACTGCCCGATCGCCGCGATGGCGATGGGGGCCGTGCGGCCGATGAAGCGGATCAGCGAGCCCGGCTCGCCGAACGAGGGATTCGCCGCCAGGACGGCGGCCAGGAGGACGGCGACGAGGACGAAGATCGCCCCGCTCGGTGTGCGCAGCGCGCGCAGGACGCGCTCGCCGCGGGGGGAGCGGTTCTGCTGGAGGACGGCGCGTCCTGTGGCCACGCTCATGCCGGTACCTCGTTCCGCGTGCCCGGTCCTTCGCCCGCCGACGAGCCGTCCGGGCCGCCGGGCCTGCGCCGCGGTGTCCCGGGGCCCGCCGGCGGGCGGTCCTCGCCCTGCCGGGCCGGGCCGCGGCCGAACCGGGCCGGACGGTGGACGGTCCGGCGCCGCGCGTACACGGCCACGGACACGACGATCACGATGCCGCGGACCACGTCCTTGAGGAAGGGGTTGATCTGCAGCACGCTCATGATGTTGTCCAGCATGGCGAAGATGAGGACGCCGCCCAGCGTGCCGATGAGCGAGCCCTTGCCGCCCGCGAGCAGTGTCCCGCCGAGGACGACGGCTGCGATCGACAGCAGGTCGTAGCCGCCCTGCGAGCCGATGGTGGGGCTGCCGACGCCGAGGCGTGCGGCCAGCAGCAGGCCGGCGAGCCCCGCCAGGGTGGAGCAGATGACGTGCGCCGCGAGCACCGGCGTCCGGGTCCTGACGCCGGACATCCTCGCGACGGAGGCATCACCCCCGACGGCGTAGATGGCGTGCCCGAGCCGCGTGCTGTTGAGCATGACCAGTACGACGGCGGCACAGGCGAGCATGATGAGCGTGGAGACGGGGACGGGGCCGATGCCCGTGGCCCCGATGAGGCGGAACGCGAGCGGCGCCTGGCCCGAGCTGCCCTGGTAGGTGGACCCGAGGTAGCCGCTGACGATCAGGCCCATGCCGAGGGTGGCGATGAAGCCGTGCACCTTCAGCCCGGCCACCACGGCTCCGTTGGCCAGGCCGATCAGGGCGGAGACGAGGAGCGCCACGATCACGGCGGGG
>NZ_CP024915.1:3072274-3077517 GCF_002953615.1 Arthrobacter agilis
CTGGGAGCACAGCCGTGCTGGCCCGTACCACGAGGTCGCTCCCCGGCATCGAGCGGGTCCGGGCCTCCCCGGAGTCGAGCAACGCGAGCAGCAGTTCGGCGGCGATCCGGCCCTGCTGCCCCGGGTTGCGCGCCAGGGCCGTGACCGCGGGCGAGGCCAGCCGGCAGTGCAGGGAGTCGTCCCAGCTCACGATCGCGACGTCCCCCGGGCAGCGCAGCCCGAGCTCGCCGAGGGCCAGCAGGCCGCCCATCGACATGAGGTCGTTGCCGAACACGACCGCGGTCGGCCGGTCCCCGGGCGCGTGCAGGAGCGACACGACGGCGTCGCGCCCGGCGTCGAGCGCGTAGGTGGCCTCGTGCAGCACCACCTGCATCCCGTACCCGGCCGCACGTTCCCGCACCCCCCGGATCCGCTCCTCCTCGTGCAGGAAGGTGTGCGGCCCGGTGACATGGGCGATCCTCCGATGGCCGCCCTCGTGGAGGTGGTCGACGATGGTCGCGGCGTCGACGGAGTGGTCCGTCGTCGTGCCCGCGAACCTGTGCGGTGCGCCGGTCCCGGGCGCGCCGTGCAGCACGAAGGGCAGCCCGAGCCGGGTCAGCAGGGCGGGGCGCGGGTCGTCGTGCAGGTGGTCGAAGACCACGACGCCATCGACCTTCCGCTCACCGGCCCACCGCTCGTAGATGAGCTGCTCCTGTGCCGGGTCCTTGCCCACCATCCGCAGCATCAGGGCCATGTCCGCCTGCGCGAGTGCCGCTTCAATCCCGGTGAGCAGGCCCATGTAGTAGGGCTCGGTCCCGATGAGCAGGGGATCCGCCGAGAGCACCATCCCGACCGCGCCGGCCCGCGAGCGTGACAGGGCGCGGGCGGAGGAACTCGGGTACCACTCGAGCTCCTCCGCGAGGTCCAGGACGCGGCGCCGGGTCAGCTCGCTGACACCCGGCTGGCCGTTGAGGGCGTAGGAGACGGATGCCTTCGAAATGCCCAGCCTCTTCGCCAGGCCGGCGATGGTTTCCTTGGCCATGGCCTACACGATAGCGCCACCCATCTCTTGACCCGCTCCGGGTGATCACCTAGGTTCGACCTAGAATCTGAACCGGTTCAGTACACCCTGTTCTCAGCGAGGAGAATCTCCGTGACGTATTCACTCCAGCTCTACACCCTGCGGGCGGCGATGGGGGAGGACCTGCCGGGCACCATCCGGCGCGTCGCCGAGCTGGGCTACACCGCCGTCGAGCCGTACAACTTCGTCGCCACGGCGGACGAGCTGGCCGAAGCGCTGTCGGCCAACGGACTCACCGCGCCGTCCGGCCATGCGCCCCTGCTCCGTGCCGACCAGGACGAGATCTTCGACGCCGCACGCACGCTCGGCATCGGAACGGTGATCGACCCGCACGTCGAGCGTTCCCACTGGACCACGGCCGCCGACATCGAGGCCACCGCCCAGGCGCTGAACGCCGCGGCGAAGAAGGGCGCGGAGTACGGCATCACCGTGGGCTACCACAACCACGAGTTCGAGCTCGAGGAGCGTATCGACGGCGCCTCCGGGCTCGAGGTCCTCGCCGGCCACCTCGATCCCGAGGTGGTCCTCGAGGTGGACACCTACTGGGCCGCGGTCGGGGGCGAGGATCCCGTCGAGCTGCTCCGGCGCCTCGGCAGCCGCGTGCGCTTCGTCCACATCAAGGACGGCCCGCTGACCAAGGACGACAAGGAGCAGGTCGCCGTCGGCTCGGGCAGCATGCGCGTCTGGGACGTACTCGACGCCGTCCCCGGCCTCGAGGCGGCCGTCGTGGAACTCGACGACTTCGACGGCGACATCTTCACCGCCGTCGCCGACAGCCTGGCCTACCTGAGCGAGGGGAAGAAATGAGTACCGGCCCGGTCGGCGTCGCCGTCATCGGCGCAGGCGTCATCAGCAAGGAGTACCTGACCAACCTCACGGGCTTCCCCGACGTGACGGTGCACATCGTCGCCGACATGGTCGAGGAGGTCGCGGCCGCCCGGGCCGCGGAGTTCGGGGTCCCGTCATCCGGTGGCGTGCAGGACGCGCTGAGCCATCCCGACGTCGAGATCGTCGTCAACCTGACGATCCCCGCGGCCCATGTCGAGGTGGCCACGGCGGCAGTGCAGGCCGGCAAGCACGTGTGGAGCGAGAAACCCTTCTCACTGGACCGCGAGAGCGGTCTCGGCCTGCTGAAGACGGCGGACGCCGCCGGCCTCCGTCTCGGCTGTGCTCCCGACACATTCCTCGGTGCAGGACTCCAGACCGCGCTGCGCATGGTGGCGCGCGGCGACATCGGCGTCCCCCTGACGGCGCTGACCCTCATGCAGTCGCCCGGTCCCGAGTCCTGGCACCCGAACCCGGCATTCCTCTTCCAGGAGGGTGCCGGGCCGCTGTTCGACATGGGGCCCTACTACCTGACCACACTCGTCCAGACGTTCGGTGCCATCACCAGGGTGGCGGGCCTCGGCTCGAGATCCCGGGACACCCGGACCATCGGATCGGGGCCGAAGGCCGGCGAGGTCTTCGACGTCACGGTCCCGTCGCACGTCAGCGCGATCGCGCAGTTCGCGAACGGGGAGTCCTCGCAGAGCATCTTCAGCTTCGACTCACCCCTCAAGCGCGCGGGCTTCGTGGAGGTCACGGGGACCGAGGGCACGCTCGCGTTCCCCGACCCGAACTTCTTCACCGGCGACCTGATGCTGACCCGACCCGGAGCCGAGGAGCCGGAGACCATCGCGGCGGTCGGTGCGACCTCGACCCGCGGAAGCGGCGTGCTGGAGATGGCTCGTGCCCTCCGCGAGGGCCGTCCGCACCGCGCCCAGGGCGAGACGGCGTACCACGTGCTCGACGCCATGGTCTCGATCTCGGAGAGCATCGCGACCGGCGAGTTCGTCCCGCTCTCGAGTACGGCGACCGCGGCCGAGCCGCTGCCCGAGGACTGGGATCCGTACGCCTCCACCCTGTCCTGATCCCGGGGGCCGGGGTGTCGGCGGAGCACTGGCGTAGGCTGGAATCCTGCGGACACGTTAGCGCCACCTCTGGCGCCGTTCGCGAGGAGGCGGAATTGGTACAGCGCATGGCAGATCCCACGTATCGGGCCCAGCAATGGGAACAACGCTACGATCCCCAGATCGAGGACGTGAACCGCCTGTGCGACACGCTGGCCGAGTCGAAACCGGGGTCGGCCGTGCCGTACATCGACCCCGTCCACGATGTCGACGGATGCAAGATCGTCAGTCTCTTCTCGAGCCCGGGCTCCTCGTTGCCGTCGGGATTCGTCTCCTTCGAGAACGACGACCCGAGTTCCATCCGCATGGCCGGGATCTACGAGGCGGTCGGGCTGCCGCCCGAGGCGGTCATGCCCTGGAACGCCTACCCCTGGTACCTGCCCGAGGGCAAGGAGCGTGCGCTCACCATGGACCAGATCTCCGACGGGGTCAAGCCGCTCCTGACATTCCTCCAGCAGGTTCCGCGGGCCTCGGCGCTCGTCGCCCACGGGGCGGACGCGCACAAAGCTGCACGGCGCCTGATGAAGCTCGAGAACCGCGCCATCATGAAGCGCGGCTTCAAGATCTACGAGGTACGTTCGCCGGGCGAGCGGGCGTTCAAGGGCACCCCCGCGAACCAGGAGCTGTGGCTGAAGGACATCCAGTCGGCCTACGCCGACGCGATGGGCCGGGCCGGGCTGCGTTCCCGCCAGTCCATCTAGGATCTTCCGAGTCGACGCAGAAAGGCGGGGCCTATCGGGCCCCGCCTTTCCATGTGGCTCAGGCCGATCCGCACATCGCGTGCAGCCCGGCCTCGACGGGAGCGTCGTCCTCCGTGTGTCCGAGGGTCAGGCCGCGGAGGGTCGCCGAGATGTCCTCGAGGGACTGCAGGACCCATGCGAAAGCTTCCTCGTCCATGACCTGCCCCTCCTTGCCGGGCGTCGACGAGCGGTGCGCCAGGGCGAGGCGGGCCACGGTCCCCTCGAGGGTCTCCAGCGCTGCATGCGTCTGTGCGGCGAGGTGGTCGGCCGTGGCGGCGGTGGCGGGCCCGCGGCCGCCGGACACCATGCGGAGGGCGGTTCTGGGCAGCCCGGAGGCGTGGGAAGGCGTGCTGGCAGACGGGCGCTGTGCGCTCATGGATCGAGACCTCTTCTAAGTCAAGACGGCGCCCTTGAATCCCCCGGGCAGAAAAAGATTGACTACGACAGTTTGCCACCCGCCGAACCGGTTCCCTATGGATTCGGGCTCAGGAATTCCACAAAATTACCGGTCGGTAGCATCAAGGCCCGCACGACGGCGGCGACGGGAGCTGCGCCGCTGCTGCCGCCACCGCGCAGGAGAGGCCCTGCCTACTCCTCCCGGCGCGTGGTGAGGTAGGTGGAGCCGTCCGGATTGCGCACCACGGTCCACTGCTGCAGTTCCTCCTGACGCAGCCGCTGCGCCTCGTCGTCGCGGTAGACGATCGGTCCCTCGGTGGTGCCGCGCTGGGCGGGACCGAAGAACATCCGCAGCTTGCCCGTGGCGGTCATGAAGCGGGCGGACAACGGTTGCTTCTCGGTCATCGGAGATCCTTTCGAGGGTGTCGGTCCACGGGGGCGGGGGAGGTCACGGAGTGCTCCGCCCGCCGGCCGAGGCCGGCAGGTGGGTGCCGGTGGCCCGGATGATCCCGTGCATGGCGTCGTTGAGGGTGTCCACCTGCTCGCGCGTCAGGCCGAGCCGATCCATCATGGTCGCCGGCACGTCGAGGGCATCGGCGCGGAGGTCCCGGCCCGCAGTGGTGAGCTCCACCGCCAGCGCCCGCTCGTTGCCCGGGACGCGTGTCCGGGTGAGCAGGCCGAGGGCCTCCAGCCGCTTGAGCATCGGCGAGAGCGTGGCGGACTCCATGGCGAGGGCCTGTCCGATGCTGCGGACGGTGCGGGGGCTCTCCTCCCACAGCGCGAGCATCACGAGGTACTGCGGATGCGTGAGGTTGAGCTTCTCGAGGACCGGCCGATAGGCGCCCACCACGCTCCGGGACGCGACGGACAGCGCGAAGCACAGCTGGCGCTCGAGCAGGAGGTCGTCGTCGGTGGTCAAGAATCCTCCGGATCGGACGGTGACGAACAGGTGCGTACTGATAATTAGTGTACTACTGTTCCTCGACGGCGGGGACCGCGCGGCGCCGGGATCCCCGCGGTCCCGTGATCAGTGGTGTGCGGATCCTGGGCGTCGTCGCGGGGCCGACCGTGCCGGCGGTTGAGCCCATCGATGCCGCC
>NZ_CP024915.1:3077752-3082996 GCF_002953615.1 Arthrobacter agilis
AATCCGGAGCTGGGCAGCCCGATGGCCTGGCTCATGACCCTCACGCACCGCCGTGCGGTGGACAAGGTACGTTCCGAGCAGAGTGCCACGGACCGGGAGGCCCGCTACGGCGCGGCCACCCAGACCATCGACCACGACGACGTCGTCGACACGGTCACGCAGCGGCTCGAGGCGGAGAGCGTGGTCCGGTGTCTGGACACGCTCACCGAGACGCAGCAGGAATCGGTGAGGATGGCCTACTACGGCGGGCTCACCTACCGCGAGGTGGCCGAGAAGCTCGGGGTCGCAGTGCCGACCATCAAGTCGAGAATCCGTGACGGATTGCTCCGACTCAAGACATGTTTGGGGGTGGCCTGAGATGCAGGACAGGGATATGAACAGACAATTCGCCGATGACCTCGCCACCGATCTGGCCCGCGGGCACCTCCTCGAGTGGGCCGAGCTGTACGCGCTGGATGCCATCAGCTCCGACGAACGCCGGATCATCGAGGCGTTCCTGGAGGGGACGGACCCCGCGACCAGCGCGACGTTCGCCGATCGCGTCCGTACCTGCCGGGAGACGGTGACCTCCGTCTACGCAGCGGGCGAGGTGGAACCGCCGGCGGATCTGTTCGAACGGATCGTCGCACAGCTCCCGGGAGCCGGGCAGTCCGGCGACGGATCAGCGGCCCCGACCGGTTCGCTCCCCCGACCGGGCCTGGCGGCCGTTCCGGGTCCCGGGGCCGAGGGGGTCCAGCAGGCGGAGCACGGCGCAGGCCAGGACGACCTCGCACGGCGTCGCGCCGCCAAGGCGTCGATGTCCTCCCGGGCCGGACGCTGGGTGGTCGCTGCGGCTGCAGCCGTGGTCATCGCCGTCGGTGGCGTCACGATCGCCCAGAACCTGGAGCAGACCACGGTCGAGCAGCAGGTGATGCAGGCGTCCGACGTCCGGACGGAGCAACTGACGCTGGCCGCCGGCGGCGTGGCCGACCTCGCGGTGTCCGGGGAGGAGAACGCGGCTGTCGTGACCCTCAGCGGTGTCCCGGCGCCGGCTGCAGGATTCGTCTACCAGATGTGGCGCATCCCCTCCGACGGGACGGCTCCGGTGTCGGTGGGAACCATGTCCGGTGAGGATGTCGCGGGAACCAAGGTCACCGAGCTCTCGGACATCGGCGGATTCAGCGCGATCGCCATCACCGTCGAACCCGAGGGCGGCTCGGCGACGCCGACGCTGCCGATCGTCGCGGAGATCCCGCTCGGAGCGTGATCCACCGACGCAGCAGGAGGGCCCCCGCCGATCGTCGCCGGGGGCCCTCCTGCTGCGGGACTAGAACCCGGCGATCGTCTCGTCGGTGTTGATACCCACGACGTGGAAGGACTCGGCGCTGCGCCCCTCCGGGAGGCCCCCGCGCCGGGCGTTCTCCCGGAGGATGTCGCGCACCCTTGCCTGCATCCGCTCCACGTCCGGGTGCTGGCTCCGGTGCGCCGTGATCGCGGCGACCTTGACGTCCTCCGAGCCGGTCACATCGACGAAACGGTTCTCGAGGTGCGCCGGTCCCCCGTAGAACCACAGCCACGGCACGCGGAAACTCCTGATTCCGGCCGCCTCGAGCTCGGGGTAGGCGAACGGGTTCTCCACGGCCGGGTAGACGGCCCTCGTGACGGCCTCACCGCAGGCGAGGTGATCCGGGTGGCTCTTCTGGATCCGGTCCCAGCTCCGCTCGGGATGCATCGACAGCACGATGTCGGGACGTACCTCGCGCATCCTCCGGACGATCGCGCGGATCACGGTGTCCGTGGGTTCGAGGTATCCGTCGGGTTGCCCCAGGAACGTGACATCGGTGACGCCGACGATCTCCGCCGCTGCGGTCTGCTCCTCACGGCGCCGGCCCGCGATGCCGGGACGGTCCTCCGCTGAGAAGCCGCCGGCGTCTCCGTCCGTGAGGATGCAGTAGCTGACGGACGACCCGGCGGCCGTCCAGCCCGCGATCGTCGCGGACGCCCCGAAGTCGATGTCGTCGGGGTGTGCCGCGAAGACCAGCACCCGCTCCGGAGCTGCCGGGTCACCGTTCCGGGTCACCGCTACAGGCCGCGCTTCCGGATCTCGTCGGTGGCCTGCGGCAGCACCGTGAAGAGGTCACCGACGATACCGAAATCTGCGATCTCGAAGACGGGCGAGTCGGCGTCCTTGTTGATCGCGACGATCACCTTGGAGGTCTGCATCCCTGCCTTCTGCTGGATGGCGCCGGAGATCCCCGCCGAGATGTAGAGCTGGGGCGAGACGGTCTTGCCGGTCTGCCCGATCTGGGCGGAATGCTCGATCCAGCCGGCGTCGGTCGCCGCACGCGAGGCACCGACCGCACCGCCCAGGGCATCCGCGAGCTCTTCGAGCGGGCCGAAGTTCCCGTTCACTCCGCGCCCGCCGGCAACGATGACGCGTGCTTCGCTGAGGTCGGGCCTGCCGCTGACCGGCTTGTCCACGCGCCCGGTGACCCGCGCCGCGGCCAGCGGCAGCTCCACGGGGATCGGTACCTCGCGGGGCGACGACGGCGGGCCGGCCTCGACGGCCTCGAAGCTGTTCGGCTTGACCGTCAGGATCGACACGTCCGTGGTCACCCGGCACTCCACCGTGTAGGACCCCGCGAAGTCCGACTTCGTGGCCGTGAGGTCACTGTCCAGCGCGACGACGTCGGTGATGACACCGGCCTCGAGCCGCACACCGAGCCGGGCGGCGATCTCCTTGGACTCGTAGGCGTTGCCCAGCAGCACGACCCCGGCACCGGAGGCACGCACGGCTGCCGCCAGGAATGCCGCCTTTCCCGCGACCAGCACCTCGGAGACGGCGGCGGTCTCGGGCCGGTAGTACTCCCGCACCCCGTAGGAGCCCACGCCGTCGAGGTAGGCCGGCCCGGCCTCGTCCGCGAGGGCGACCACCACCTCACCGAGCGAGGCCCCCAGGGACAGGATTTCGCGCTCGCTCTTGGCGAGGCTCGCTCCGGGGTGGTCGAGGAACACGAGGACGGTGGTCATGGGGATCTCCTGGACGGATCGGTCGTGCGGTCGGCGGACTAGAGGAGTTTCTGTCCCGCGAGGAAGTCGACGAGCCGGATGCCGGCATCGCCCTCGTCGGTGATGACGGTTCCCTGGCTGCGTGGCGGCCGTGGGGCAGCCGCCTCGACCTTCGTCCAGGACCCGGCGAAGCCCACCTCGTCCGGCTGCAGGCCGACGTCCGTGAGGGACAGGACCTGGATCTGCTTCTTCTTCGCCGCCATGATGCCCTTGAAGTTCGGGTAGCGGGGCTCGTTGATCTGGTCCGTCACGGACACGAGTGCCGGAAGGGGTGCCTCGATGGTCTCGGCGAACGTGTCGTTGTCGCGGCGGGCGGTGAGGCTCCAGCCGCCATCCTCGCGCGCCAGGTCGAGCGAGGCCGCGAAGGTCACCTGGGGCAGGGTGAGTCGCTCCGCGAGTTGCGCCGGCACCAGCGAGGTCTCCCCGTCGGTGGACGCCATGCCCGTCAGGACGAGGTCGAACGGGCCGAGGTGGCGCAGGAGCGCTGCCAGGGCCTTCGAGGTCGCCGAGGCGTCGGAACCCGTGAGCGCCTCATCCGTGAGGTGGACGCCGTCGTCGGCGCCGATCTGGAGGGATTTCTTGACCGCGTTCACCGCGGCGGCGGGCCCCATGGTGATGGCCGTGACCCGGTGGCCGCCGGTCGCGCCGCCGTTCGCCTCGACGAGCTGGAGCGCAGCTTCGAGAGCGTACTCGTCCAGTTCGGAGAGGATGCTCTCGGTCCGTACCGTGGTCAGGTCGTCCCCGCTGATGTGGCGGTCGAACTGAGCGTCGGGAACATGCTTCACCAGGACCGCGATGCGCAGTCCGCCTGCTGTGGCCTCGTCCATTGATGACCTTCCTCGTCCGGGGATCTTCCCATCGACTAGCTAACCATAGCGGGGTGACGCTTCCGGGCCCGGCGCTGCCTGCCGAGGTGCTGTGGACGCCCGGAAGGCGGCCCCGACACGGGACCGCCTTCCGGGTTGTCACCTGCTGCTCGTGGCTGGTCCCTACTGCGTCGGTACCTGCGCCAGGGTGATCTCCACGGTGCGGGTGTCCCCGTCCCGGATGACCTCCACCGGTACCTGCTGGCCGACCGTCTGGATCCGCACGGCCGCCGTCAGCGACTGTGGATCGCTGATCGGGAAGTTGCCCACCTTCGTGATGACGTCTCCGACCTGCAGGGAGGCTTCCTCCGCGGGCGACCCGGGCTCGACGGACTCGACGAGCGCACCGGACGAGAAGGTCGAGGTGGTCTGGGACCCGTCACCGGCCGACGGCGTGACGCTGACGCCCAGGAAGCCGTGCGTGGCCTCGCCGTCCGCGATGATCTCGTCGGCGATGCGCTCGGCGTAGTTGATCGGGATCGAGAAGCCCACACCGATGTTCCCGGTCGACTCGCCGGAACCGGCCGACGCGATCGCGACGTTCACGCCGATGATCTTCCCGTCCCCGTCCACGAGCGCACCGCCCGAGTTGCCCTGGTTGATGGCGGCGTCGGTCTGGATGACATTGAGGTAGATGGAGCCCTGGGACTGGGTCTGCTGCTCACCGGACCCACCGGGCGGCAGGAAGTTGAAACCCTCGCCGTCCTCGGACTCGGAGCTGTCCGGGGTCTCCTCCGGCACGGCCGAGGACGCCACGCTGATGGTGCGGTTGAGGGTGGAGACGATGCCGTCGGTGACGGTGCCGCTCAATCCGAGGGGAGCCCCGATGGCGATCGCGGTGTCTCCGACGTTCAGTTCGTCGGAGTTGCCGAGCGTGGCAGCCGTGAGGTCCGGGGCGTCGATCTTGATGACCGCGAGGTCGCTGAGGGGATCGGTCCCGACCACGGTCGCCGCGAAGACGCGGCCGTCGTTCAGCTTGACCTCCACCGTCGGGTCGGACACCTGTCCGCCGAGGGTCACCACGTGGGTGTTGGTGAGGATGTGCCCGTCCGTGTCGAGGATGATGCCCGAGCCCGAGCCACTGGCGCTGCCACCACTGACGGCGATCGTGACGACGCTCGGAGACGCCGTCACGGCCGCTCCGGTGATGGTGTTGACGTCGTCGGTGTTGTTCACCACGATCGACTCCGGCACGGACTGCGCGGTACCCGTGGGGCCGTCGTCGTCCAGTGCGTTGAAGCCGGCCGTCGCGACGCCACCGCCGATCAGCCCGGCGACGAGGGCCCCCGCGGCGAAGGTGGCGAGACCCACCCGCCTGCGGTCCTTCACC
>NZ_CP024915.1:3083230-3088371 GCF_002953615.1 Arthrobacter agilis
TCTTCGCGCAGACGGTCATCTTCGGTTCCACCTTCTCCGGCTCGGCCATGGCACAGGACCTCAAGGACGGGATCATCGACCGTTTCCGGACCCTTCCCATGAGCACCTCGGCCGTCCTCATCGGGCGGACCAACAGCGACCTCGTGCTCAACACGCTCTCCGTGGTGATCATGATGGGCACGGGCTTCCTGGTGGGGTGGCGGGTCAACACGTCCCCGTCCGAGGCGCTGGCCGGCGTGGGCCTGCTCCTGCTGTTCTCCTATGCCTTCAGCTGGGTCATGGCGCTCCTCGGGATGTCGGTGAAATCCCCGGAGGTGATCAACAATGCCTCGTTCATGATCCTGTTCCCGCTCACGTTCATCTCGAACGCGTTCGTCCAGTCGCAGACCCTGCCCAGCGCGCTCGAGACCTTCGCGAACTGGAATCCCGTGTCCGCGCTCGTGCAGGCGGTGCGTGAACTGTTCGGCAACACCGGGACCGTCCCCGTTCCGGATGCCTGGCCTATGCAGAACGCCGTGCTGACCGTGCTGATCGGCACCATCGTGATGCTGGTGGTCTTCGTGCCGCTGTGCATCCGCAAATTCGCGTCGATCAGTAGCCGGTAGGCGGCGGGGGTCGTCCGAAAGGGGTACGGCGCCCCGCTCCGTGATCATCCCTGGGGCCGGTGAATCCGCACCGGTCCCAGGCCTACTGTTGGTGGTACCGGCCCGGAGTAGCGGGACGGCCCCGAACCACCTCCAGCCAAAGGACGCCCCATGATCGAGGCCCAGGCCCTCTCGAAGCGGTACGGCGCGAAGACCGCCGTCGACGCCGTCTCCTTCACCGTGCAGCCCGGCAAGGTGACGGGCTTCCTCGGCCCGAACGGCGCCGGCAAGTCGACCACCATGCGCATGATCGTGGGCCTCGACAACCCGAGCGCCGGCCGCGTGACCGTCAACGGGCAGCCCTACGCGCAGCACCGCGCCCCGCTCCGCGAAGTGGGTGCGCTGCTCGACGCGAAGGCCGTCCACACCAAGCGCTCCGCCTACAACCACCTCCGCGCCATGGCCGCGACGCACGGCATCCCGAACAGCCGGGTCAAGGAGGTCATCGAGCTCACGGGACTCGGTCCCGTGGCCAGGAAGCGGGTGGGCGGCTTCTCCCTCGGTATGGGGCAGCGCCTCGGGATCGCGGCGGCGCTCCTCGGCGACCCCCACACGGTGATCCTCGACGAGCCCGTCAACGGACTCGACCCCGAGGGGGTCCAGTGGGTGCGCCACCTCGCGCGGGGACTAGCCTCCGAAGGCCGCACCGTCTTCCTCTCCTCACATCTCATGTCGGAGATGGCACTGACCGCCGACCACCTCATCGTCATCGGCCGTGGCCGCATCATCGCCGACGCTCCCATCCAGTCGATCATCGACGGCCAGGGCAAGGTGCGCGTGCGGGTCCGGGCCGACCGGCCGCAGGACCTGCTCGGGAGCCTCGCCGGCGAGGGAGTGTCCTCGCAGGTCCTCGAGCCGGAACTGGTCGAGATCACCGGCGTCGAACCGCGCCGCATCGCCGAGATCGCCCTCCGGGAGCGTGTCCTGGTCTACGAACTCACCCCGCTCCAGGTGTCCCTCGAGGACGCCTACATGGAGCTCACCCAGACCGAGGTCGAGTACCACTCGCACGACCTCCCGACCGCCGCCCAGGCTGCCGCACCAGTGGAAGGACGCTGACCATGGCAACGTCGACCTCACCCGCCCCCACCCAGCAGCGGCCGCGGCCGACGCGTGATGCCGGTTCGGGCGTGAACTTCGGCCGGGTCCTGAAGTCCGAATGGATCAAGGTCACCACCGTCCCCTCGACCGTCATCCTCATCGTCTCGACCGTCGTCGTGATGGTGGGGCTCGCCGCGCTCTTCGCCTGGTCCCTGTCGGTCATGGCTCAGTCCGTCGGCGATCCGAGCGTGCCGGCGGAGTTCCAGGCACCCACGGAAGGCCCGGGAAGTGCGGCGTTCGAAGCCCTGACGACACCGTCGTCGGGCCTGGTGTTCGGGCAACTGCTCATCGCGTCGCTCGCGGTGGTCCTCATCGCCTCGGAATGGACCACGGGCATGATCCGCTCGACGATGGTCGCCGTACCGAAACGCACCCCTGCCCTCCTGGCGAAGACCGCCATCGTCGCAGCCGTCGCCTTCGTCGTAGGCTTCGGCAGCGCGCTGATGTCCTACCTCGTCGCCCAGCCCATCCTCGGGGGAGAGGATCTCGACTTCGCCCTCACGGAGGACGGCGTCTTCGCCAGCGTCATCAACACCGGGACCTTCCTCGCTCTCGTGGCCGTGATCTCGATGTCGATCGGCATCCTGCTGCGCAACACGGCCGGAGGCGTGGTGACGGCGGTCGGCATCTTCTTCGTCCTGCCGATCATCGTGCAGCTCATCTCAGGGCTCGCCGACTGGATCCCGGATGCAGCGCGGTTCCTCCCCGGAGACGCGGGCACGCAGATGGTCGCCGTGACGACGGCGGAGGATGCGCTGACCCAGTGGGAGGGTGGCCTCGTCATGGGCGCCTGGGCCCTGGTGCTGCTTGTCCTGGCCCTCGTCGTCGCCAAGAAGCGGGATGTCTAGCACCCCTCATGAGCCGGCGCCATGAATGACAGGCTCTCGGTGAAGGAGACCGCGGAACGAACGGCCGCGGTCTCCTTCACCGAGCTCAACGCCCGTCGGCTCGGCCCCCTCCGGCGGTTCTTCCGCAAGCACCCGCGGGCCATGGACGCCGTCGTCGTCGTGGTGTTCCTCTTCCTCTCGTTCCCTACGGCACTGTTGCTGATCTTCGGCGACGGCAACTGGCTCGCCCTCCCCGGCGTGGTCCTCGCCGCGGGCGCGCTCGCTTTCCGCCGCGACCGTCCGATCCTCGTCCTCGCGTTCGTCTCGGTACTCGATGTGCCCGTCAGCATGCTCACCGAAGGCCAGGGCAGCAGCGGGATCGCGACGATGTTCGCGCTCTACACCGTCGCGGCGACGTATCCGCTCCGGAAGGCGCTGGTGGCGGGGTGCTCCGCGACGGTCTTCTCGGTCGGTGCCCTGTTCCTCATCCCTGTGTCGACCTTCGCCGAGGCTCCCGGCATCATCTGGCTGCTCAGCGGATTCGTGGTGATGTTCCTGGCGATCGCCGTCGGGGTGGGCATCACGGTCCGGCGCGACCGCGAGCACGAGAGCGAATTGCGCGAGTGGGCCACCCGCAACGCCGAACTGGCCTCCGCGGGCGAGCGGAACAGGATCGCGCGGGAGATGCACGACGTCGTCGCCCACTCCCTCACCGTGATGGTGGCGCTGTCGGACGGCGCCGCCGTCGTCATGAAGCGCGACCCGGACCGCGCCGTCTCCGTGCTCCGTGAACTGTCGGGCACCGGACGGACCGCCATCGCCGACATGCGGCGCGTCCTCGGGGTGCTCCGTGCCGAGGCCGCGAGCGGATCGCTCGAGCCGCTTCCCGCGTCGAGCTCCCTGGCGCAGCTGCTCGACGGGTTCCGTGCGGCGGGGCTGCCCCTCCGGGTGACCACCAGCGGTCCCCGGCTGCCCGATGATCCCGCGTTCCAGCTGACGGCGTACCGGATCCTGCAGGAGTCCCTGACCAACGTCCTGCGCTACGGCAAGGGCGTTACGCTGGTGGACATCTCGATCGCGAGGACGGGAGATGCGGTCCACCTGCGCGTAGCCGACGACGGCCGCGGTGCCATGGGGCCGGTCGTCTCCCTCGGGTCCGGGCAGGGCATCGCCGGCATGCGGGAGCGTGCCGCGATCTATGCCGGCTCGGTCGAATACGGCAGCCGCCCGTCGGGTGGCTGGATCGTCGAAGCACGACTGACAGTCCCCCACGCCGACGGCGGAGCGGGGAACCACCGGGGGAAAGAGAAAGATGACCACGCAGCACAGCACGCCGGGCACGCCCATCAGGGTTCTGCTCGCTGACGACCAGCCACTGCTGAGGATGGGTTTCCGGCTGATCCTCGAAGGCGAGCCGGACCTCGAGATCGTGGGGGAGGCGTCCACGGGCACGGAGGCGGTCCGCCTCGCCGCGGAACTGATGCCGGACGTCGTGCTGATGGATGTGCGGATGCCCCAGGGTGACGGCATCGAGGCCACCCGGCAGATCACGGCGTCGGGGTCCCGTTCGCGCATCATCATCCTGACCACGTTCGACCTGGACGAGTACGCATTCGCGGGCCTGCAGGCCGGAGCCTCGGCGTTCCTGCTGAAGGACGTGGCCCCCGAGGACCTGGTGCACGCCGTGCGGGTGGTCGCCAGCGGTGACGCCGTCGTCGCCCCCCGCGTCACGCAACGGCTGCTGGAGACCTACGTCCGGTCACTGCCGCCGGCACAGACGGCCACCAGGGTGCCGGACCGGCGGTTGACCGAGCTGACGCCACGGGAGCGCGAGGTGCTCGAGGCGATTGCCGGGGGGCTGTCCAACGCCGAGCTCGCGGCCCGGTTCTTCCTGTCCGAGGCCACCATCAAGACGCATGTGCGGCGGATCCTGACCAAGCTGGACCTGCGGGACCGCGTCCAGGCCGTGGTGTACGCGTACGAGAACGGGATCGTGGTGCCGGGACCGGCGCACTGACACCCACCGGGCCCTGCGGCCGGGCCAGGGAAGGGGTCGGGGTTCCTCGGCCAATATCGTGCAGGAGGTCGTGGGTGCCTGGTCCGAGCTGAGCATCGCAGGCAGAGAGCGAAGCGCCCCAGGAGAATCGTCTCCTGGGGCGCTTCGGTGTAGCGGTCGATCAGGCGAGGCACCCGCCCAGAGTGATCGTCCTGTCGATGCCGGCGATCCGGTCGAGGACCGCGGCGTACTGGGCCTGCAGGCCGGCCACGACGACCTTCTGGGCGGCGACCGCCTCGCGGTTGACCTTCTTGGCGCTCTCGAGCGTCCGCAGGGTCGCGGACTGGGCGACGATCTGCGCGTCGACCTTCGACAGGTCCGCCTTGGCGGTGGTGAGAGCGGCCTCCTTCTCACTGATCTGCCGAGTGAGCGTGTTCAGCGAGGTCTGCAGTGGGGTGAGCTGGTTCTGCAGCGAGAGGATCGCGTTCTCCGCGGCCGTGATCGAGGAGTTGAGGCCGGCGAGGGTCGTTCCGAGCCTGGCGACCTCTCCGTCGAGGCGGGTGACCTCGGCGG
>NZ_CP024915.1:3088634-3093696 GCF_002953615.1 Arthrobacter agilis
TGTTTTGGAATGCGAATTCACTCAATTTAGTCAACCTTGATCCGTCATCCCACCCTTGGCTTCTCAAGCGCAGGATTACATCGGCTGCCCTTCCAAGCGCAAGCTCCAATTGCGTCCGTTGGTCAGTCCGATTGTAGATTACCTTGACGATCGATGGGTGGCCAGGCTTAGACGCAGAGTCATAGATACTAACGAGGTCTAGACCGAGTGAGGCGCTACCGTTTTCCGGTCCGTAGCCTCTCCACTGGGACAGCAGGTCGTCTTTTTCGCAGAAGCATGCTATGAACGGATCATCCTGGATCGACCCTCTCTCGAAAGAGGCAAGGGCTGCCAAACCAATTTCTTTGCAGTTGTCATCATTAAGAGACTCAAGAAACCTTCTCCCATATTTGATGATGGTTTGGTGGGCGTAAGAAAGCTCTGATGAATCATTCATAAATCGTGCATCTGAAGCCCAAACGGATCCTGATTCTACGATTCCTTGAAGACCATTGAGTGTTGTGTAGTGGTAAAGGCTGGCTGGAGGACGCTGTGAGTAACTGGTAGAAGTCTCAGGAACCTCAGCCCTGAATCGGCTAAACAGCGCTTGCACATAGGAGGATCCGCTCGGAGGGGATGCCGCCGGTTCATGCGTCAAGGAGTGCCTCCACCATCTGAAACTTTGGGTCTTCGCTTCTCAATTTGACCTCCACAGGGGTATTAGCGAGCTGCCCCAGATGAGGACGACTGTCATAGCTGCATGCTACTGCAGGGTTAACGGAATTCAGAACAGCAGTGTGCCTTCGTCCTCTACTGGCGCTGATCGCGCATATTTTTTTATTGGGAACTTTGGACCGGGCCCATACTTCACGGCGGTTCCTCTCGTTTGCTCTGAAACCCTCACCAGTATCTCGCGTCCGAGCAGGTCTCTGAGCATATCGCGGGCTTGGTAGACGTCTATATCGAACAGCCTTTGAATTGTCCGACTATTGATAATTCCGTAGTCAACGATGTGTTCTTGAACCTTCGCATCCGATTCGCTGACTGACCGTTTCTGATACCGAACAGCAGGCCCAAGCGCGATAAGTGCATCGCGCTGTAAGCGGTAGTTGGGATGGCGACGACCTGCAGTTCCAGCGCTAGGCTCAAGAAGATGAGCCTCACCTGTCGCTAGCCTTCTCAGAATTGCCTCTGAAGCCTCAATCTGCCTCTGGATGATTGGGGCTATACCTGCAGCAGTGATTGTCTTCCTGTCACAAAGAACCGTAGTCACAAGCAGAGTGTCGGTGTCGTTTTGCTCGTGAGTAGGCAACGTTGACAGGAAGCGGGCGACCCGTGAGTTTGGTGGTCCACCTGTGAAAGTAACGAGTGTGTCTCTCACCTGGTCCCCGACCTCGCTAATAGTGGGGGCGGAGCGACCACTTCGGATCATGTCCCTAAACATCCGGTCAACTCCCTGCCCCAGTTGCTCAGCAAGACCTAAAGTGCGGAAGACTTCAGCAAGGTGGGGAAACCTTGGTTTGGATGGATGGGTCAAAATGTTGCTGGGCATCACGCCGGAAACGAGAGGACCTGGTGAACGGACTAAGAGAGTTTCCGGTGAGTGCTCCACCGAAACTGGCCTATCTTCCCTAAAGTCGCCGTGCATCAGTGCGTTTGCAAGGGCTTCGCGAATCGCGGATAGAGGGTAGTCTTCGATCTGAATTTGCTGTCCAGATGCTGTCGATACTGGAGTAATGCCGATTCGGTTAGCAATGACCTCCATCACGTCTGGGATAGCGCTGACTACCGGCGCACCCCACCGTCGAACAAAGTCTGCCTCGCCTCCAGACGTTGCGCGATGCTGATATACAAGTAGATTACGCGCTTGACTTCCTATTGGCTGGCAAAGTAGTAGCTCACCGGCATTAGTCAGTGTGTCATCGGTGCGTAGCAGCCGCAGAGCGACGAGTAGTGATTCTGTGTCGGCGGTAGCTAACTCTTGCACGGCTGGGTTGGTAACTCGCGATAGAAGATCACGTAATTTGAAGGCAGCGGCACGATCAATCTCCCCTATATCGCGCCCCGAAGACTGAGCGGACCAATCAATTCCTCTTCGTTCGTCGTGTAGCCGACTCGTTTCCGCAGGGGTCATGACTAAACACATATCTTTAAGACGATGGGTGGGAGAAGTCTTCTTCGTCTGATAGACATCGACGCCTGCGGGAACGAAAATGACGAGCAGGCGGCTGGAAGCACGTGTTACTTCTCGGACTTCGACGAGCAGGTTGGGCTCAGTAAGAGTATAAATTCGCTCTTTGAGCAGCTCGGCCGGGATGTCAGTACCGAGAAAAGCTTCGACCCCTGTACCTCTGTCAGCAACGCCAAGCACCACCTCTCCTCCGGATGCATTCGCGAAGCAGACGGCGGCTTCAGCTATGTCTTGAAAGGTTTCCTTCTTCTCCTTCTTCTCCTGCTTGAAGTCCAACCGCTCGGACTCGAGCGCAGCGGCGTTCTTCTTGTTCTGCTCGATCTGCTCGAGTGCGGCGAGGTACTGGTCCATTGATACTCCTTTGACAAAACTACACTTTGTCACACCACTCAAAGGATGATCAAAGGATGACTGTCACTGACGCCGCGTACGCTCCCTCGCGTGGGTCAGAACAAGCGGTATGCCGAGCACTACGGCCGCTTGATGGATGAGCGGGTGGGTGACTGGGTGATGCGGGAGGAGCCCATGCTTCTGACCGCCGCGGAACTCCAGTTACGGCAGTACCCGCCGAAGGACTTCGATCGGCCCCGCCGGGTGTATGCCTGGGTCCGCTACCCCACCCAAGCCGTCCGAGTCCAAGCCCTTGCGATCTCATGGACAGCAACAGCAATCAAAATTCGGTTCTTCGAGCCACACGTCGACTCCACCCGGGAAGGCTGGGTATGGCGCAACGCGGTCACCCCTGCCTAGAGTCGGGCAGATGGATACGAACACGACGATGTACTGCCCGCGTTGCGAGAAGGTTGTCAGCGCTCGAGTTTCAACGCAGCTATTCCCGAAATCAGCAGGGGGTCATCGAGAGCCGGACTTTGTGCAGTACTACTGCAATGTCGATCAAGGCGAAATACCAGCAGGGTCTGCGCCGCCTCAAGTCATCATGAGGCGCGATGTGCCGATAGTCGACCCTCCTGACGAGACCGAGCCACCTCAAGAGCCGGTAGTGCAAGATGAGGTCACCACTGACGAGCCGGCTGATGAGAAGTTATGAGCGACGGTTACCAGTTGCCGCCGCCTGAAACCAGCGCCTTCGCGTGCTCGTCGGTGAAGATGGTGTTGAGCTTCCGGGGCCGCCTCGACACCAGGTGATTGTCTGGGCCGAGTACATTCCCGTTGTCGAAGAGGGTCGCGGTCATCGCGGCGCCGCGGGAGAGGTGTGGTGCGGTTTAATGCTCCTACCCCGGCATGATGGCCGGCACTTGAAGATCGACGGCGTTGAGTGCCATAAACCGGTTCTTCACTGCCTGTTCATCTCCCCCTTGTCGCCTTCTCATCTGGTTCCAATGTTCGTCGCGTAGACAGGTGTTGTGGTCTCACCGGCAGTACAACGAGGGAGCTGGTATCAGCCATGGTGATTGTGAAAAGAAGCATCGGCATTGTCAGAAGGTGCATCGAACGAGTGCAGGACAACCTTGCGGTCCTAGCGGGCCCTGACGAGCTGAACTACTAATCGACCGTAGATCGTCACCTGAGGGCCCGCCATGTGGCGGGCCCTCACATTTGTCTAGGCCGCGATGGCGACGGCGCTGTTGAGCAGCCAAACCGAACCGGGCGCGGCTCCTGCCGGCGGTGTTGTGACACCGGCAGCGAGGACTCCCGAGATGGGCACAAGGTCACCGATGTTCGTGCGGTTCCACGGGCCGACCACCTTGCTGGTGTAATCCAGGATGCGCCAGTGTTGAGTCTGCAACGTCGCGCCCGAACTGTTCCTAGTCACCGTCTGAATCGTTGAAGTGCTGTTGATCCGTGAGTGCGTGATCCAGTTCCCACCGCCCTGACCCGCGGGCCGGTCGGTGAACGTCGCAAAGCCAGTCGTGCTCGCGTAGTAGTCCTTCGTCGTGTCGAGGTCGGCAAGCTTCGTGACGCCTTCGGGAATCTCTTCTGTACGGCGCGCGAACGCGTCCATGCTGAGGTAGTTCACGGCATCGGCCCGAAACGGTGTGGGGTAGCCCGTCACCGCTATACCCGACACTCGGACGCCCGCCGAAGTGTGCAAGTCCATTCCGTAGGCTGCGCCAGCGCCGGGTGCTGTGGCGGTCACGCCCGTGATGTTCACCGCTGTCACGGTCGAACCCGTATAGACCGCTCGAGCAGCCGAACCGACACAAGTAAGTCCCGACACGTTCACCTTGTCACCGCTGGTAATCGACACGTCCTGATCAGCGCCCGTCCATCCGGAGATGTTGAGCCCGGAAAGGTTGATGTGCCCTGACTTGAACTGGATAGCAACCGCCACAGTGCCGGCAGCGTATCCACCACGGCCAATGGCGGTCAGCCCGGCAATCGACACCCCGTGATAGGCGCTGATGCACAGCGCCCGTGGGCTTGCCTCATCCTGGAACCCCTGATCGTTGTTTGGGTTGATGGATACGAGGTTGGTGGCGACGATATTTTTGGCCGTCTTCGACAGGGGCGCGGTCGGCTGGTGATAGTCAATGTGTCGGAAGTTGAAGGACCGCACGGACCCTTCGTCGCGGTGACCGTTGATGATGACATCCTGTGCCGCGGACTCGTTGCCGTGGCCCTTGATTTCGATGCCGGAATAGCAGTTCTTCGAGCGGTTCGCGGTGAGCGTGGCCCGCCTCGAGTCGCCGTCAATCTCGAACGCGTTGCAGTTGTCCCTGAGCCGCGGCGAGTGACCAAAGCACTCCGTGAACGAAACGTCATCGGCGCTATGGGTGGTGAACGCATCATCACCGAATCCGAACGCTTCGCACTGGAAGAACTTCACGTTGGCCGACCGAGGCGCGGCAAGGTTGCCGTCCCCAACGTAGGGGTAGTCAAGCGGGCCCCATGTCACGTCGAACCCGTGAAGCCCCGCGTTGATCGCCTTGA
>NZ_CP024915.1:3093796-3093864 GCF_002953615.1 Arthrobacter agilis
TCAGCGCCGTAGTCGACGTAGAAGGAGCCGGTGGTCAGGTCGGCGAGGGATCTCACCTGGCGCTGGGC
>NZ_CP024915.1:3093964-3098982 GCF_002953615.1 Arthrobacter agilis
CGTGCCGTCGATCCACACCTGGTCCGGGTGCGCGGCCATGGGGCGGCTGGGGTTGACGAAGGACCAGCCCGGCTGGGTGCCGTCGGCGCTGCCCCAGGTGTATGTCGGGCTCGCGTCGAACTCGGCCGTCCAGCCGTCGACGACGAAGGCCCTCCCCTCGGGCGTGAAACCGGAGACCGGGACGCTGCCGTCGAGCCACACCTCCTCGTGAGGGAATGCCTGGAGCGTGATGCGCTTGGTGGACGGGATCTTGACCGCTTCGAGGTACGAACCGGCGCGGAGGACGATGGTCTGCCCGCTGACGGCCTTCGTGACCGCGCCCTTGATCGTCTTGAGCGGTGAGTCCTGCGTGCCGCGCGCCGTGTCGCTCCCGTTCCCGGCGACGAAGATCGCGTCCGCGGGGACGGGGTACGACGTCGTGCCGACGGGGGCGGAACCGGACGCCGCGACTGCGACCGGAGCGGGGACGACAGGAGCAGGTGCGGGAGCCGGAACGACAGGTGCCGGGGCCGGGGCGGGAACGACCGGAGTCGGGGACGGCGACGGGGACGGCGACGGGGACGGCGACGGGGACGGGGACGGCGTGGGAGCCACCGTCGGCACCGGGGTCGGGACCGGTGTCGGCGACGGCGCGGGCGTCGGGGTCACGACCGGTGCAGGGGCAGCGGTCGTCGGCGCGGGCACCGGAGCCGCGGTGGGGGCCGGAACAGGTGCCGGAGCGACGGTGGTCTGCGCCCAGAACTTGGCGCCTTCGTCCTTCCAGCCGGCGGCCTTGAGCTTCGCCTGGTCCGCCGGTGATGCGGAGAAACGGTGGAGGGCGCCCTTCTGGTAGCGGCGCACCTCGAGCCCGCAGCCGACCTTCGTCGCGGAGGCGTAGAACTCGATCTTCTGGCTGACATACCCGTACCTGGTCTGTGCGTTCTCGTACTCACCGACGCCGGCAGTATCGGCGACGAACAGGAAGTCACCACCCTTGTACATCCGATGGACGGGCACCAGTCCGGGCCTCGCCGCCGGGGAGACCTTGAAGACGACACCGCGCTTGTCGGTGAAGCCGTTCCTGGTGGCCGCGCTGGTCACCTCGGTCGACGACGTGGTCAGCAGGGAAGCCCCGGACGTGGGGTTGATGCTCTGGTGGACGCTCTGCGTCATCGGCGTGCAGACGGTCGTCGCCGCCGTGGCCGGCAGCGCCACCCCTGCGAGCAGGGGCAGAACGGCGGCCGTGACAGCAGCGGCCGCCACGGATCGGCGGAGGTGGTTCGTGAACAATCTCGGTCCTTCGTACGGGCAGATGGCGTCTGCAGTCCGGGCCCTGTCCAGACCGGGGCGACCCCGGGGCCTGTCATGCCTGTGTGCGGCCTACTATCGGAACGCTCGGCGCCGTCGTTAGGATCCGTCGGGACCCGGGTACCAGAGGACCCGACGGGTACCATGACGCCGGGCAGCCGATCCAGGGCCGGCCTCCTCATGCGAACGGTCGTACGTGCGTGCTCGCCCGGAGGAGCGCCGGCGAACAGTGGCTCGTGCCACGTCGGTCGGACCGTTCAGCGTGATGCTCCGCCGTCCTCCGCCTTCGTCAGCGTGAAGATCCCGTAGCGCATGGCACCGGTGCGGTAGGCCAGGATCAAGCGGGGCACACTCAGGAGGAAGATGCGATTCCGTCCACCGATCGCGAGACGACGGGTCTCACGATCGACGAGCAAGGCCTTCGCGATGCGGCGGGCGCAGATCGACCATGTGCGCGCGACGTTGCGGCTGACGTCCTCGTAACCGGTGACCGCGAAGCCCGCCGCTCGCGCCATCGCCTCGTACTCCTCGCGCGTGCCCATGGAGGGCAGACGCCCTTCGCGGCAGATCGGCTCGAGCAGATGGCGGACCTTCACGTCGCTCGCATCGGTCTCGGCGAGCCACGCGCAGACGACCAGACGGCCGCCGGGTGACAGGACACGGCGCGCCTCGGCGAAGAACCCGGGCTTGTCGACCATGTGCTCGCTCGACTCGATCGCCCAGGCCGCGTCGGCCGATGCATCGGCCAGTCCGTTGACGAGCCAGTCACGAAGCGTGATCTCCACGTCGGGGACGGGATGTGCGGCGGCATAGTCGACCTGCGCAGCGGAGAGCGTGAAGCCGGTGACGATGACCTGGCGCATCGCCGCGAGCCGCCGTGCGGTGGATCCGTAGCCGCAGCCGATGTCGACACACCGCTCGCCGGGCGAGAGACGCAGTCGGTCGCCGACAGTGTCGACGAGCGCCTCGACGGCCTCGGCGGGCGTCTCGCGCCCTGTCGTCCATAGCCCGTGATGGACGTGCTCGCCCCAGACGCGACGATAGACCGGATCGAGCTCGTCGTAGTGATCCGCGACGGCGACGGCGTCCTGGGAGATATCGGGGGCGATCACGCGATCACAGTACAGCGGTGATGCATTCCACCGGAAGGTCCCTGCTCGCGACGCGTCGCTTCCGGTGCGCGGTGAGGGACACCAGCGCGGCCGGACCGCCGTCGCAGACCCGACCACCTGCCCGATCAGTGCTCGAAGTGTGTGACCGGTGCCTGCCCGCTGACGGAAGCGACAACGGCCGCAGCCAGGTCGCGGAGCTTCCTGTTCCTGGCGCTGGCGGCGGCTTTGAGGATGGTCATCGCCTCATGCTGACTGCACGTGTTCTGGGACATGATGATTCCGGCCGCGAGATCGATCGTCGTCCGCAAGGTCATCGCGACCGTCAGATTCTGTCCCGTGTCGGTCAGGTGCGCGATCCTCACGGCCAATCGCAACCCCTGGGATGCTTCGTCGGCGAACTGCTGCGCCAGGGAGATCCGTTCCGGTCCGAACGCATCCGGTGTGTCCGCGTACAGGTTCAGGGCGGCCGCCGCTTCCCCGCTGAGGAGGACTGGTACGGCGAGGATCGATCGGACACCGTGGGCGTGGGCCAGGGTGAAGTACTCCGGCCACCGATCGTCGTCGGCGACGTCGCGCACGTACACGCGCGTCTCGGTGCGGGTCGCTTCCAGGCACGGTCCGTTCCCGGACGCGTTCTGCAGTTCGTCGAGCCGCCGGGCGACCTGGTCGCTGCTGGCTGCCGTCCCCTGCTTCCTCGGACGCAGCAGGGTCACTCCGCATCGGACCGTGGAGTCGTGCCCGGAGAGGCGCTCTGCCGCGAATCGGGCGAGATGGGTCAGGAATTCCTCGACGTCGGGGCTGTCCAGGACCAAGTTCTGCAGGACGACGGATGTCTCGCCGGTCCCGTACTCGGTCTCCCCTGTCCCGTACTCATCGGGACGATCGTTCGGTGTTCGTTGGGAGGTCGCGTCACGGTGAGTACCCGTTGCAGCAGTCTCGCGGTTCGTCATCAAGGAAATCAACCTCGCTCGGCAGTCATCGGCAGACGGCGCATGAACCCATCTCTATGGGCGCACGCGCTCGTGCACTGCCGCTTCTGCTCAACGACAACTCACAACCCTACCCCCCCACCTCTGCCCCATCCGGAGTCACGGGCGTTCCCGGTCGTGGTCCGGTTGTCCCAACCAGGATCCGTTCCTCCGACGAGCCGGCTCCGCATCAGCCGGACAGAGAATCCGCGGCCCGCGCGCTTCGGCGCACGGCGTCGGAGCCCGCTCGAGTCCTCGTCCCTCTCCCCCACTCCGGCATCACCCACGATTCTGGCAAGCGTGCCTTCACGTGCCGTTCGGCGTGAAGCGGTACCCCATACCCGCTTCAGTCAGCAGGTACCGGGGCGAACCTGCATCCGGCTCGAGCTTCTTCCGCAGCTGACTGATGTACAGGCGGAGATACCCGGAGTCACGGACGTGCTCCGGCCCCCATACTTCTGTGAGCAGGTGCTCCTGCGTGACGAGACGCCCAGGATTCAGCATCAAGGTCTCGAGCAGGCGCCACTCGGTGCGGGTCAGATGGATGGCGGTACCGTCGGTGGTCCGGACCACCGATTTGGCGACGAGGTCCACGCGCACGTCTCCGAAACTTGCGCCTGCTTCTTCCTGCGCGGGCAGGCGCCGTCGTGTGAGGGCCCGCATCCGAGCCAGCAACTCGTCGGTCAGGAACGGTTTGGTGACGTAGTCGTCCGCACCGGCGTCCAGTGCCTGCACCTTGTCGATCGAGTCCATCCGGCCCGAGATCACGAGGATCGGCACCGAGCTCCAGCCTCGGAGTCCGTGGATGACGTCGATGCCGCTGAGATGGGGCATGCCGAGGTCCAGCACCACGATGTCGGGGTGGTGCTCGGCCGCGCGCCGCAGGGCCGCAGCCCCATCAGTGGCTAGGACGACGTCGTAGTCCGACGCTGTGAACGTGATGCTGAGAGCCCGCAGGATCTGCGGGTCGTCGTCGGCGATGAGGACCTTCATGCCGCTCCGACACTGTTCCCAGTGAGTAGAGTCTCGTGCGGTTGTGGGGCGCGCGGCAGTGATATCACGGAGGTGAGTCCGCCCCCGGGGGTGTCCTCGAGTGTCAGGTGACCGCCCATGCCTTCAACGAAGCCCTTAGCCAGTGCCATACCAAGCCCGAGGCCGGTGTCATTGTCGGTATCGCCCAGCCGTTGAAAGGGCATGAGTACCTGGTCTTTCCGGTCGTCCGAGATGCCGGGCCCGCGGTCGATGATGCGCAGTTCTGTTCGCCCGCCGAAATCGCTCACCGACAACACCGGTGGTTCCCCGCGCCTGGCGTATCGGATGGCGTTGGACAGCAGGTTCACGAGCACGCGCTGCAGCAGGACGGCATCGGCAAGGAGTAGCTGCGGCTCGGCAGGGGTGTCCAGCTCGATATCGCCCGGGCCGAGGTCCAGTTCCTCGAGTGCGGGAAGGATGACCTCCTCGGGCCGCACGGGTTCGAGCACGACGCCGAGCACGCCGGCCTGGATGCGGCTGGCGTCGAGCAGGTTGGTCACGAGGTCCGACAGGGTTCCGAGGCTCTGTTCGGCGGTCTCCAGGAGCGCGCCCTGCTCGTCCGGGGAGAAGATGATGTTGGATGATCGAAGACTGGTGACGGCAGTGGTTGCGGCGGTGA
>NZ_CP024915.1:3099220-3104202 GCF_002953615.1 Arthrobacter agilis
ACGGAGTAGCTGTCGTTCATGGGGATCGCCGTCCAATGCTGGGTAGGAGCTGCGGGGAGGTGTCAGAAGGTGGAGCTGAGTTTCCTCGTGACGTCGGCGAGGGAGGAATCGTCCCCCACGTTGCCGGCGAAGACGACGAACGGGATGCCCTTCGCGGGCCCGTCCACCGGCTCCCACAGGCTCACGATGCCCGGGAGCATCGGGCCCCGGACCATGGCGTGCCTGATCTGCAGGCCGTGCGCGGCGACGTCCGAGGAGGTGATCCCTCCCTTGGCGATCACGAAGCGGGGCGGGAACAGTCCGAGGGTGCGGTTCACGACGGTGACGACGGCGGCCGAGACCGTCCGTGCGATCCGGAGGCTGGCGGCGGCGTCGCTGGTCCGTACCAGCAGTCTGCTCGTGTGGAGGATGACGTCACCGTGCGTGAGCCGGTCGACGACGTCCTCGACGATCCCGTCGAGGTGGGAGGCCGCGCGCTCGTCGAGGAGTTGCTCGACGTCGATCTCGATGGTGTGCGCGTGCTGGTGCTGCTCGGTGAGGATGCCGAGTTGCCGGGTGGTGACCCCCACATGTGAGCCGACCACGATCAGCCCGCCGGCGGTCGATGGCTCGTTGCCGGCATAGGCCTCGGAGCCGGTGAGTTCGGCACGGATCTCCTGGCCGATCCGCGCCCGCATGAAGGGCGGCCCGACACGGTACAGGAGCTTCTTCCCGCGGCGTTCGGCTTCCTCCAGACCGAGCGCGAGGGCACGGAGGTCATTCTCGGTCACGACGTCGGCGACGATCGGTGTCGCTCCGGTCGCATCGGCGACGGCATCCGCGATGGCACGGGCCGACGCGGGAGCGCCGCCACCCGTGCTGCCCGCGCGGATGATGCCGAGGTCCAGGACGATCACGGACGCCGCCGGGACACGTCCGCCGGTCTTCTCCTCGACGTACTGCGCGAGGGAGGCGTTCCGGTAGCCGAAGGTGGCGTCACGGGCGAACTCCGTGTCGGACACGGGGACGAGCTGGTCCTCGCCGAGTTCCGGCGCACGCACGTAGTGCACGCCGCCGATCGTGATCCGTCCGGCGTCCGGGAAAGCCGGGACGATCACGACGCCGTCGGTGGACTCGCCCGTGGCGTCGAGGACGGTCGCGGCGATCGTGTCGGGTTCGAGGGGGAAGTGTCCGCGGAGCGTGGAGTCGCCACGGCTCACGAAGCCGAGTCGCAGGGCGGAGGCTTCCGCCGCCGCTGCGGCGAGGGCGTTCCGGACGATCTCCTCGTTCCGGGCCGCCGCCTCCGGTGCGTCGAGGCTGCGGGTGTTCGTGAGCACGTACACGGCCGGCTTCCCCTGACGGAAGGCCCAGGAGAAGTCCTCGGTCTCCCACCGGGTCAGGACGGGGAGGTCCGCGACGGACTGCGTCCCGGTCGGATCGTCGTCGAGGACGACGAAGATCCGCGGCGGGCGCCCGGCGGACCGGACGGCTGCCGCTACCTCTCCCGCGGAGATGGGCGCGTCCGGCGGGTAGTCGGACAGCAGGTGCGTTTCAGTGGGCATGCAGCGCTCCGTGATGCGGTGGGTGGACGCCTGGGCGGCAGTTGGGGGACGTGCCGGTGGCGGTGCGGAGGATCGTCGTACCGCCACCGGTGGTCGCCCCGTCAGTGGCCGGGTGCTGCCGCCGTCTTCTCCTCGGCTGCCAGCAGGGCATCCGAGCGGGACCGCATGTTGCGGGTCAGGATGAACATCACCGCGGCCAGGAAGGCGAAGACGCCTACCGAGATGGTGCCGTAGAGCCCCGTCTCGGTCGTGAAGCGTTCATCGATCGCGGTGCGCATGATCGGGGCCACGAACCCACCGAGGTTGCCCAGCGAGTTGATCAGCCCGATGCCCGCTGCCGCTGCCGTTCCGGTGAGGAACGCCGTCGGATAGGACCAGGTGATGGGGCCGCAGGCCAGGAAGCTGGAGACCGAGACCACGAGGAAGGCGATCGCCAGGACGGGCATCCCGTTCTCGCCGGCGAAGGCGGCACCGATGGTGGCCAGGCCGGTCGAGGTGTAGAACATGGTGCCCCACGTGCGGCGACGCCGGATGGTGTTGGCGTTCTTGCCCACGATGTAGCAGACGAACAGGCCGACGAACCAGGGGATGGCCGAGATGAGGCCGATCTGCCAGAACTCGGCGTCCGGGCTGATGATGCGCCGGACCTGCTGCGGGAGGTAGAACGTGGTGCCGTAGACCGCGACCTGGAGGCAGAAGTAGATGACGGTGAAGTACCAGACCTTCCAGTTGCCCATGGCCCGCATGATGCCGGAGGGCCCGTCCGTACTGCGGACCTCGTCCTCCGCTTCCATGACCCTGAGCAGTGCGCGCTTCTCGTCCTTGTCCAGCCACTTCGCCTTCTGCGGACTGTCGATCAGGAAGAAGATGGCGGCGATGCCGGCGATGACGGCCATCATGCCCTCGGTGAAGAACATGACCTGCCAGCCGCGCCACGGGGTGTAGGTGTCCCCGAAGGAGATCAGCGCGCCCGAGATGGGATTGCCGAGCATCTGCGAGAAGGGCTGTGCGAGGTAGAACAGTGCGAACATCTGGACGCGGACCTTGTTGGGGAACCACTCCGAGAGGAACATGATGACGCCCGGGAAGAGCCCGGCCTCGGTCACGCCGAGCAGGAATCGCAGGATGATGAACATGGTGTCGCCGGACGTGAAGGCGAAGGCCGCGGCGACGATGCCCCAGGTCACCGCGATCCGGGCCAGCCACCAGCGTGCCCCGAATTTCTTGAGCAGCAGGTTGGACGGGATCTCGAAGATCGCGTAGCCGATGAAGAAGATGCCGGCACCGAGGGCGAACGCTCCGGCGCTGATGCCGCGGTCCATCTCGAGGGCATCCTCGGCGTAGCCCACGTTCGTGCGGTCCAGGAACGCGACGAAGTACAGGATGATGAGCATCGGCATCAGGTGCCGTGCAGCTTTCTTGACGGCGGAGGCAAGCGCGGGGCTGTCCAGGTCGTCTTTGACCGCGTCCGTAGCGGACATGGGACTCTCCTTAGTGCGGTTGTTGTGGTGGTGGTGTGCGGCTCAGCCCACGAGTGACGGGAAGATGAGCCAGGCCCCGATACCGACGAGGATGATGCCGACGGCGAGGAACAGGATGCGGGATTTCGACCAGTCGCCCATGTCAGTGCATGTAGAGTCCGCCGTCGACGTTCAGGGTCTGGCCCGTCACGAATCCGGCGTCCTCGCTGATGAGGTAGGCGATGGCTGCTGCGATGTCCCGGGGGGTGCCGATGCGCGGAAGGACGCCGTCGGCCGCCATGGCGGCCTTCCGTTCCTCCGTGAGCGTGCCACCCATGATGTCCGTGTCGATGGGACCGGGCGAGATGGCGTTGACGGTGATGCCCGCCCCGCCCAGTTCACGTGCCACGGAGCGCGTGAAACCGATGACGCCGGCCTTCGCCGCGGAGTAGACGGTCTTGGAGAACGTCCCGCCACCGCGCTGCGCGGACACCGAGGACAGGTTGACCACGCGCCCGACGCCGTGCCCGACCATGGACTCGACGGCCCGCCGGGTGGCGTAGTGGACGCCGTTCATGTTGATGCCCATGACGCGGTTCCACTCCTCGGGAGTGACCTCGAGGTACGGCACGGGGCTGGAGACGCCGGCGAGGTTCACCAGGGCGACGACCTGCGGGAGGGCGGCCTCGAGGCTGTCGAAGGCTGCCCGCACCTCGGATTCGTCCGCCACATTCGCTCCGGCACCGGCGGCCGTGACGCCGTGCTCCTCGGCGATCTCGCGGGCGACCGCCGTGGCCGCCCCGTCGTCGAGGTCGATGATGCCGATGTTCCAGCCGAGGCCGGCGAGGTGGTGCGCGGACGCGCGACCGATACCGCGCGGTGAGGCGGCGCCGGTGAGGATGACCGACCTGGAGTCGGGAAAAGCTGATGCCACGGGAGGATCTCCTTGCGATCAGTGGATGGGTGCAGGACCGAGTTCGTCCATGAGTTTCTTGATGGCCACGTACGCCCTGTTGCGGTAGGCGATCAGCTCCGCGGTGCGTTCGGCCGGGACGTCGAGGTAGCCGGCGCCGGTCTTGGTGCCGAACTTGCCGGCGTCGACGAGTTCCTTCAGGGAATCCGGTGTCGCGAAACGCTCGGGCCAGCGCGTCTGGAGCGACGCGTAGCAGAACGAGTACACGTCGAGGCCGGCCATGTCCGCGATGGCGAAGGGACCGAAGACGGGGAGCCGGAAGCCGAAGGTCGTGCGGACGATCGTGTCGATGTCGTCCGGGGTCGCGATGCCCTCCTCGACGATCTGCGTGGCCTCGTGGAACAGCGCGTACTGGAGCCTGTTCAGCACGAAGCCGGTGGCATCCTTCACCCGCGCCGTCTCCTTGCCGGTGGAGGCGACGATCTCCTCGACCACGGGGATGACGGCGTCGTCCGTGTCCGGGTGCGGGATGAGTTCGACGCCGGGGATGAAGGGTGCGGGGTTCGAGAAGTGGACGCCCAGGAACCGCTCCGGATGCTCCACCGCCTCCGCGAGGGCCGCGATCAGGATGGTGGAGGTGTTCGAGCCGATGATGGCATCGGGTCGGGCCGCCGCGGAGATCCGCCGGAGTGTCTCGTGCTTGATCTCGATGCGCTCCGGCACGGCCTCCTCGATGAACTCGGCGTCGGACACCGCGTCCTCGATCGAGTCGGCGGCCGAGACGTTCGCTTCGATGCGTTCGCGGGCATCCGCGGGGAAGAGGCCGTCGGCGGCGAACTGCTCCGCCTCGGTCAACAGGCGCTTGAGGTTGGACTCCGCGATCTCGGCGCTCACGTCCGCGATGCGGACGGTGTGCCCGGCCAGGGCGAGGACCTGGGCGATGCCGCCGCCCATGTAGCCCGATCCGACGACGGCGATTCTCTTCGGTGTCATGCGTCCTTCTTCCCAGGCAGGAGTGAGCGGATGTAGGTCTGGTTGGTGGCGCAGTTGCCGAGGGCGGCGGCGTCG
>NZ_CP024915.1:3104302-3109284 GCF_002953615.1 Arthrobacter agilis
GAAGCACCGGCGCCGCCGCCGTCGTCCTACGGGCGGGCCTCGACCGCCGCGGCCCTGGCCTCGCCGCGCAGGCTCCACGCCGCGAGGACCGCTGCCCCGACCATGAGGAGGGCAGCGATCCCGGAGGTCACCGTGACGCCGCTGTCGAAAGCGGAGAAGGCCGAGTCCCGGAGCAGGGACGCGCTCGTGGGGCCGAGCTGCGTCGCCACCTCGACGGCGCCGCCGAGGGTCTCGGTGGACGTGTCCGCCTGCGTCGAGCTGAGGCCCGCAGGGAGCCGCAGGTTCTGCTGGTAGGACGCGAGCAGGATACTGCCGAGCACGGCCGTGCCGAGGACCGAGCCCACCTCGTAGGCGGTCTCCGAGACGGCGGACGCCGCACCCGCCTTCGCGGCGGGCACCGAGGACAGGATGAGGTCGTTCGAGACCGTCTCCGACGCGCCCACGCCGATGCCGAGGATGACGAAGGCGATCATCAGGAAGCCTGCCGAGCCGCCCTCACCCAGCAGGGCGATCATCGAGTAGGCGGCCGCCGAGAAGAGCAGTGCCACCGGGACCACGGCGTGCGGGGGCAGCCTGCGGGCGAGCGGCACGACGGCGAGGCCGGCGATGATCGTCACCACGAGGCCCGGCAGCAGGACGAGCCCGGCATCGAGGGGGCTGTACCCGAGGACCAGCTGCAGGTGCTGCGAGACGAAGAACAGGAAGCCGACGAGTGAGAAGATCGCGAGCAGGTTGACCAGGACGGCCCCGGTGAAGGCGCGGACCCTGAACAGGCGGACGTCGAGCATGGGATCGCGACGCCGCAGCTGGCGCACCACGAACGCCGTGCCGGCGGCGAGGCCGATGAACGCGGCCGTCACCGAGACGAGCAGCGGTCCGCCCTTCGCGAGGTTCTTGATGGCGTAGACGACCGGCAGCATGGTCGCGATGGACAGGACGATGCCGGCGTAGTCCACGCGTCCCGGGGCGGCGTCCCTGGATTCGGGCACCACGGCCGGGGTCAGCGCGAGCATGAGCACGAGCACGGGCACGGCGAGGAGGAACACGGAGCCCCACCAGAAGTGCTCGAGCAGGGCGCCGCCGAGCAGCGGGCCGAGGGCCGCGCCGGCCGAGAACCCGGCGGCCCAGACGGCGATGGCGACGCGCCGCTGGTTGCGATCCGCGAAGATGTTGCGGATCAGCGAGAGGGTCGAGGGCATGAGCATGGCGCCGAAGACGCCGAGGCCCACGCGTGCCGCGACGAGGAATCCGGCGGTCGGTGCGAAGGCGGCCATGACGGAGAAGAGGGCGAAGCCGGCCGCTCCGATCATGAGCAGCCGGCGCCGGCCGAAGCGGTCGCCGAAGCTGCCCATTGCCACGAGCAGTCCCGCCAGGACGAGGGGGTAGCTGTCGACGATCCAGAGGAGTGTCGTGCCGCTCGTCGCGAAGTGGCGGGAGATCTCGGGCAGCGCGAAGCTCAGCACGGTGTTGTCGACCGAGACCAGCAGCACCGGCAGCATCAGCACGGCAAGGGCGAACCATTCGCGGCGGCCGGCAAGGGATACGGGGGAGGAGGGAACGGCACGCGGGTTCACCTCGGACACACGTGCGGAGGGGGAGGGTGTTGTCATCCCTCTAAGCTATACCGTCCAGCCGGTACAGTACAATAAAAGTGACCGGTATCATCGTGGGGTGTCAACTTCCCGCGAGCGCATCCTCGACAGCTTCGAGAACGCGCTGATCCGTGACGGCGAACGGGCCGCCACCATGGAGGCGGTCGCCGCCGCCGCCGACGTCTCCAAGGGCGGCCTCCTGTACCACTTCCCCTCCAAGGAAGCCTTGGTGGAGGGCCTTGCCGACCGGCTCCGCGGCCTCGCCGACCGGGACCGGGAGTCCATGGCCTCGGCCCCGGACGGAGCGGCACGCTACTACGTCAGGACCTCCGTCTTCGAGGACAGCGCCCTGGACCGCGCCCTCGTCTCGATGGCCCGCCTCGCGCAGCAGGGCCATCCGACGGCGAAGGCCTCGCTCGCCGAGATCCAGGAGCGATGGCTGGACGCCCTCGAGGCGCAGCTCGGTGACCGCACGACGGCGCGCGCCGTCAAACTGCTCGGCGACGGGCTCTACTACGATGCCGCCTTCTTCGCCTCGGCGGGCTCCGGGCGGACGAGGCCCGAGGAGATCGCCGAACTGCTCGACGTCGTCGACCTGATCGTCTCGGGACGCGGAGCCGGCGCCTCCCAGGAGTAGGCATGATGCCGGGTGGTCCCGGACGCCTTACTAGAGTGGGCCGTACAGCCACATCCGGCAGAACCACCGACCAGAGGGACGATCACGTGATCAAGGGTTTCAGGGACTTCATCCTGCGCGGGAACGTCATCGAACTGGCGATCGCGGTGGTGATCGGCAGTGCCTTCACCGCGCTCGTCGGCGCGTTCACGGCGAACATCATCCAGCCGGTCATCGCATCCGCGGGCGGGGTCGACGTCGGCCTCGGCTTCCGGATCCGCCCGGGGAACGACGCCACCTTCGTCGACATCGGAGCCGTCATCACGGCCGCGGTCACCTTCCTCATCACCGCAGCCGTGGTCTACTTCCTCTTCGTGATGCCGATGAACCGGGCGACCGCCCGCCTGCGCGCGCTCGCAGCACCCGAGGAACCCGCGGAGGAGCCCCTGCCCGTCGACACGGCGCTGCTCACCGAGATGCGCGACCTCCTCAAGGAGTTGGCCGCCCGGGAAGTCCGGCACTGAGGGCGCAGGCGGACGGCGACGCAGCGCGGCGACGGTACCTGTGCGGCGTTGCCGGCGCCGCCCCGGGCTGATGCGGTCACGCAGGGCGCCCGCGGTGTCGGGGGATCAACATCCCCGACGCCAGGTCAGTTGCTGGGAGTCGAGGTGATAGGTGGCGCTTGGACAGTCGGGCTCGGGTCCGCAGGAACAGGCTGCGGAGGGAGCCCTGTCGACGAGGACGCCGGCGGCCCGGACGGTGTAGGCGGCGACGGCTGGAGAGTTGTGGGCGGCGTCGGTGAAGGCGACGGATCGAGAGTCGTGGGCGGCGTTGGTGAAGGCGACGGATCGAGAGTTGTGGACGGCGAAGGTGGGACTGTCTTGTCGGAGGGACTATCGGCGTTCGCCTCAAGCGGCACCGAGATGCTTCTTGTTACCGGTTCCGCATCCCCGTCCTGTGTGGACGCAGTAACAACCACGCTTGCCTGTCGCACGCTATCTTCCACCCACTGCCCGCGCACTATGCAGGAATCTCCTGGTTTCAGAACCTCGAGACATTCATCCGAGATCAAGATGAACGACACGTTCCCACTCAGACCTACGTCAGGGACTATGTCCTGACTGCTGTCATTGCTTATCTCGATGGACTCGACTGCCCCAGCTTCCGCGACGGGCCCGCCATCATCGAAGTCGACCACCCAGCTGCTCTCCCCGATCCTCACACGGTTCACGACACCCTCGGGACCATCGGTTCCGGTAGCCTCGACTTCCGGTTCCGGTGCGCAGGCGCCGACAATCACGATGCACAAGAATAATGCCGCCGACTTCGCGATCGACCGTGGCTCCATCGGACTAGCCACCTCCCGGGTTGAATTCGATTCGATTCTCGGCGTCGTCGTCCAGGATTATCGCAACACCAGACGTTCTCGACCAGCCTGCCGGCAGAAGGAAGTACTTGCCCGCACTCAGGGTGACAAATTTCAGTCCCGTATATTTGAAACGATACTTTCCGTCCGGAGAAGATATGACCTCTTCTTTCACGGGGCTTCCTATGGCCAGGGACTGAGAGCTGTAAACAGTGACCGAGGGACGCTGGTACAAATCTCGGGCGTACTCCCTGGATCGGCCGGTACCCAGCGCTCCTGCATATAAGGAGCACGCCCAGAAGAGGGCCACGACCACCAGGAGAACTACGGACACATAGCCGAGCTTCTCCCACACGGGTAAGTGCCTGGTTTCTCGATTGTTCAGCGCAGACAGACAGCGCAGCACCCAGAAACCGTAAGCGCAAAGCCCGATTCCGCCGCCCAGGACCGCGGGCTCGAACAGGAAGAAAGTGGCGAAGGGTGGTTCTTCGAAGATGGACCAGACTGCGAGCAATGTGACAACGGTTCCCACCAGGAGGAGTAGCCATGCGCCGATCCTCAAAGGGACGAGACCAGTCAGCCGCCTGATCATGCTCGCCGTCACGGCGTACACTCCGATACAGACAACACCTACCAGCAGGATCAATATCGCTGGGACGATTATCGCATCGGCGCTTCGCAGGAGGTAATCGACTGTCGAGTACTCCAGAATGCTCTGATCGATGCCGAAATAAGCGGTCCGCGTCGCCGTCATCGTCCAGCCGAACCAGAATGACAAAGCAGTGGCGACGGTGGTCAGGGGCGCGATAATGGCAAACCACTGCAACAGCGAGTGGCTGAGATCTGCCCCCTTCGCGGTTGTAGTTGCCCCCCTACGTGGTGCGGCCCGTAGTCTTTCCGATTCGGATGTGTTCATCAGGCGCCTGCGCTGCGCGTTGTCGGGGCCTCCCGGAGTTCTGCTCAACGTCCGCGCCTCCTTCCAATGCCTCACTCCCGTCGTTCGACCGACGCGGGCGGACAGAATGGTGCCACTACCTATTTCCCCATCCTGAGCGTTACCACTCCGTTACTGCGCTTCAGCGGTCAGGTCGCTCGTGCATGATTTCTGCATATGTCATGCGTTCCCAGGTGAAGCTCAGGCCGACCACGAAGTCATTGCACGCAGGAGAGGCGAATCGTCACGTTGCGGGGGTGGCCTCCGGTCAGGATCGGGGTGCTTACCGTGGAGATCTGGTCGCCCCGACTGATGCGGCCGTCTCCGTCGAGGTCGGCGTGGACGCGAACTTCGTAGCGGCTCGTGGGGTCCACCTCGGGCACGGAGAGTACGAAGGTCAGACTCGTGACGCCTGGTGGATGTTCAGCAGTAAGGGAGAGGCGGGCCGCCACCACTGCGGCCGCCCCGCCCCGA
>NZ_CP024915.1:3109384-3114366 GCF_002953615.1 Arthrobacter agilis
CGGCCCGCCTCGTCCGCGAGGCCGAGCAGGTGCTCCTCCGCCGCTCTGACCGCGGCACGGTCCTCCGGCTCTCGGGGATCTACGGGCCGGGCCGCACCCGCCTGATCGACCAGGTGAGGACCGGCGCGGCCGTGCTGCCGGCGGAACCGCAGTGGACGAACCGGATCCACCGCGACGACGCCGCGGCGGCGATCGTGCACCTGGTCACGGCGGTCGACGCTCCCGCACCCATCTACCTCGGCAGTGACGAACGACCCGTGGACCTCGGTGAGGTGCTGCAGTTCCTCGCCGGACAGCTCGGCCTGCCGGAGCCGCCCCGCGGCGAGGTGTCCACGACCCGCGGCGGCGCGCGCAGGGTGGACAGCAGCCTGCTCCGGTCCACGGGGTTCTCCTTCACCTACCCGACGTACCGGGAGGGCTACCGCGCCGTCCTGGCGGGGCAGGGCGTCAGGCACCCGTAGCCGCGGCGGCGGGGATCCGCGCCCGGGCGGTCAGGCGTCCGAGCCGCACGAGGGACCAGACCAGGATGCTCACCACGAGCAGGTTCCGGAGCGTGAGCAGGACGGCGACGGCCGGGTCGAGCTCGTAGCGCAGGGCGTCGTAGAACACCGGATACACGAGGGTCGTCAGGCCCGCCGTGGCCAGCATGGCGAGGGCCGGGTAGCGCCACTCGGACGCGCGGTCGAGCACGAGTCCTCCGGCGATCACGGCCGCGATCCACAGCATGAACTGCGGGGATCCCACCTTGTTGAACACCACGAGGGTGCTCACCAGCGCCAGCGCCCCCGTGGCGAGCAGTGCATCGGCCGGGGCTCCGCGGTGCAGGGCGACCGCGAGGAACACGGCGACCAGGAGGACTGTCAGCGCCATCAGCGGGGTCATGAGGTCCCCGACGACCCCGCTCAGCGCACCCCGGACCTCCATGGTGTTGATGACCTCGTCCTCGAAGAAGTAGGCGCCCGAGGTCCCCGTGATCGCCTGCCACACGCCGGGCGTGCTGAGCGGCGCCTCGAGCTGCATGCCGCGGGCACCCTGCGCGCTGAGGAAGCCGGTGAGGTTGCGGACGTCACCGGTCAGCGCGACGACGGCGGCGATGCCGGCGGTGAGGGCGAGGCCCGCGCCGAGGATGCGGAGCCGGCCCTTCCGCACGGCGACGAGCGCCGCGAGGACGACGGCGGCCGGCCAGACCTTCATCCAGGTGGCGGCACTCAGGACGAGCGAGGCCACGAAGGGCCGCGCGGCGACGAGGAGCAGTGCGGTGATCACCAGGGGCGCCGTCAGGCCGTCGATCCGGCCGACCGCGACCGGCCCGAGCAGTGCCGTCGCCGTCAGCCACCAGTAGGCGGCGGTGAACGACGACGGTGTGCCCCGCCGGACCAGGGCGGCTGTGCCGACGGCGTTGAGCGCGGCGAAGAGCAGGAACCAGGCGAGCTGGTAGAGATACGGGCCGAGGACGGTGGCGAGGACCATCGGTGCGAGGGCTCCGACGGGGTACACCCAGGCGGTGTCGATCCCCTGCCAGACGCCGTCGTCCAGCCCCTGGTACGCCCACTCACGGTAGAAGCGGATGTCACTGAGCACTCCGCCGCCGAGGATGAACGGCAGCAGGCGTGCGAGGAAACCGGCGTGGACGAGGGCGAAGAACAGCCAGACCGGGCGCGCGCTGTTGCGCGTCTCCGGACGGGGCAGGCGGATGCGCACGGGGGCTCCTGATCAGCGGGGTGGCGGCAGCCGCCAGTGTCTCACCCGCCGCGTTGCCGACGCCAATCCCCCGGGGACGCGCCGGACTCCCGCCGGCCACGACCTCGCGGGCGGCGGCGAGGTACTCCGCGGCCCCTTCCCCTCCGCCGCATCGACGAGCGCCTCCGCCTGCACGAGGGCGGCCCGGGCGGGTGCATGCCGCCCCGGGCGGGTGAGGAGTTCCGCACGGTGGAGCTCGGCCGGCACCCGTCCGGTGGGCGACCGGGGTCCAGGGTCCACGGCCGTGCTGCTCGTCAGTCAGGCGGTTCCCTGGGCGTCCTGCACGCCTACGTCGCGGAGCCCGAGCTGCGCGGCGAGTCGCGCGACCGTGTAGTCGTGGAGCGCGTCCGGATCGCTGAACGTATCGGTGCCGTACTGACCGAAGACCTCGAACGAGACGGCACCGAAGAGGGCGGACCAGGCCTGCACGGTGGCGGCGAGGACGTCGTCCGGCGCGGCGAGCGACAGCTGGTCGCGGATGACGCGGTAGTCGCCCGCGAGCCGTGTGGGTGCCGGTCCGGCGGCGCCGTGCAGGTTCCCCGCGCGCCAGGCGTCGTCGACGATGTGCGCGAGCAGCGTGACGACGCGGGTCCCCTGGGTCGTGGTCTGCTCCGCTGGCGCCTCGTAGCCGGGGACGGGGCTGCCGTAGAGCAGTGCGTAACGCGACGGTTCACGCACGGCCCATGCCCGGACGGCGCCGGCGAGTGCCGTGAAACGCCCGAGGGCAGCCTGCGGCGCGGAATCCACGGCGGCGTCGACCTCGTCACCGAGCTCCCTGTAGGCGTCGACCACGAGGAGCGTGAGCAATTCGTCGCGGTTGGCGACATAGCGGTAGACGGCCGAGGAGACGACGCCGAGTTCCCTCGCCACGGCACGCAGGGAGAGGGCCGCGGCGCCCACCTCCCCGAGCTGACGGCGGCCGATGAGGGTGATGTCGCTGAGTGTCTGTTCGCGGGCGCGTTCGCGCGGTGTTCCGGCCATGGTGTCACTCTGGCACCCGGATGAGAGCAGTGTCAACTTTTGAGAGCAGTGCTCTTGACCAGATCCGGAGGAGGGTGCATCCTTGGAAGCGAGAGCACTGCTCTCATTCTCCTACGGCCCGAAAGGCACACCATGAGCCAGTACATCGTCACCGGAGCAGGACCTGTCGGCTGGACCGTCGCGGAACAGCTCGCAGCGCGCGGGGACTCCGTGCGCATCCTGACACGGTCCGGCAGCGGGCCGGACCACCCCCTCGTCGAGAAGCTGGTCGTCGACGTGTCCGACGCCTCCGCCCTCGCGACAGCCATCACCGGGGCGGTCGCGGTCTTCTCCTGCATCCACGGCAGCACCTACTCCGCGGCGGCCTGGCAGCGGGAACTGCCCGCGGCCGAGTCCGTGGTGCTCGAGGCCGCGGGGCGGGAGGGCGCCGTCGTCGTGTTCCCCGAGAGCCTGTATTCCTACAGCAGGCCGGACCAGGTGATGACGGAGCAGGGCGAGCGCGCTGCGGAAGGCGGCAAGCGCGGTGTCCGGACGGCCCTGCTGGCGGCGCGGGCAGCGTCCACGACGGACACCGTCTCGGTGGTCGCGTCGGACTTCTACGGGCCGAGGGTGCGGATGGCGCACGCCGGTGACCGGATGGTGCCGGCCGTGCTGGACGGCAGCCCGATCCGGCTCGTGGGCAGTCCGGACGCCGCACACTCGTTCACCTACGTCCCCGACCTCGCCGCGGCGATGATCGCGGCGGCCGAGCTGCCGCGCGTCCGCGACCGGGTGCTGCACGCACCGACCCTCCCCGCCCTCACCCAGCGCGCGCTCGTCGAGGCCTTCGCATCGACGGCCGGAGTCGCCGCACCCCGCCTGACGGGGACACCGGGCTGGCTGTTCCGCGGACTCGGCGTGGTCGTGCCGTCCGTGCGGGAGCTGGCCGAGATGTCCTACCAGTTCGACCGGCCGTTCGTCATGGACTCGACGTCGTCGCAGCGGCTGCTGGGCATCGCACCCACGCCGCTGGAGGCCGCCCTCGACGAGACCGTACGATGGTGGCGCGGAGAGCTGGCCGCCACACCGGCCTAGCCGGGCGGACGCCCGGAGGGAACGTACCCGAGGGCCTTGTCGACGACACCCGGCAGGGGCAGCCCCTCGACCCACAGCAGGAAGTTCCGCTCGAACTGCGCGGCGAGGTCGTCGAGCCAGGAATCGGCATTGCTCGCCATGTGCGGCGTGACGAGCACGGTGGGCAGGGACCACAACGGATTCTCCGGGGGCAGCGGCTCGACGGCGAACGTGTCGAGGACGGCTCCGGCGAGCGTCCCGGCCCGCAGTCGGCCGGTGAGGGCCGCCTCGTCCACGAGCCGCCCCCGTCCCACGTTGATGAGGACGGCGGACGGTTTCATCGCCCCGATCGCCTCGGCATCCATCATGTTCTCGGTGGACGGGGTCAGGGGGGCCACCAGGACGACCCAGTCGAACCCGGGCACCACCCGGGCCAGGTCCGCGGCGGCGTGCACGCGGCCGAAATCGTCGTCGTGCTCCAGCGCGACCCTGCCCGCGCCCTCGACGCGCACCCCGACCGCCCGCAGCAGTCGTGCGGTATGGCGGCCGATGCTGCCCGTGCCCACCACCAGCGCCCGGGAACCGGCGATGTTGCGGCCCTCCCGCCAGGCCCAGCGGGCCTCGCGCTGGGAGTCCCGCAGGGGCCCGAAACCCTTCGCGGCGTGGAGCATGGCACCCAGCACGTACTCCGCCATCGGCTGGTCGAAGATGCCGTGGGCGTTCGTCACGACGACGTCGGAGGCCACGAGTCCCGGGAAGAGCAGTTTGTCCACACCGGCGGCCGCGACGTGCAGCCAGCGGAGGGAGCCGGCTGCGTGCCAGGCCGCGGGGAGCGCTCCGGAGAAGTAGTCCCAGAGGTAGAGGATGTCGGCACCGTCGAGGGCTCCGGGGAGGCCCGCCGCCTGCGCCACCCGGACCTCTGCCACCTCGGCCACGCGCTCGAGCCCGCGCACCGGCGTCGCACCCTCGAGGACCGCGACCACAGGACGACCGGTCATGACTGCTCCGACCGGTGCCCCACGGGGCCGGCCGGGGGCGGACCCGTGTCCGGTACGGGTTCGCCGGCCCCGCCGGCAGGCGGCGAGGCGGCGGGATCACCGGAGGCGACGCCCGTCTCCGGGCGGTGCTCGATCGACAGGTCACGCAGGTACCGCAGCACCACGATCCCCACCGCCGTGGTGGGGACGGTCGCCGAACTCGACATCGAA
>NZ_CP024915.1:3114466-3119413 GCF_002953615.1 Arthrobacter agilis
GCATTCCTCTACGACCTCACCGACGTCCCCGCAACAGATCACCTCATCCTCAGCCACGCCCTCTTCGAACTCCTCGCCGACCAGCCCAAGCCCAGCTAAGCTCGCCAGCCGCCAAAGAAGCCCGCCACGCACGTAATACACGCACATAACAACAGACGCCTCGGCGCATTGATGCCGCCCTGCGCGCCCCGGGGGAGGTTGAACGGCTATCCCTCAGAACGTATGCAGCCTTCAACACTGACTTTCAGTGCTTAGGTACGGAATCGAGAGGACGATGAGGCACTCAAGCTCATCGCCTGAACGTTCCCACGTATCGGCACCCGGCGGAGTCGTCAAGCGAAGCCCGTTGTATTGGTGTGTGCCAGCCCTATGGGGCTGGAGATGACAGAGTTGCAGGCGATGATCTCGCCCACAACGCTTAGGCCACATCGCTTCTGCCCCCTTCAGGTAGATCAGATATGAGCGTCGATGCCTACCTGTCTCAGACCGGGCTCCCCCAGGAGTATTGGAATGACTCGCAGTTGCGGATGCTCGTACAACTCCTCCTGAACCTCCATAAGTCGGCCACTGGCCCGCTGGAAAGGTTTCTCTCCGGCACTGTCGTGATGACCAATCCTGGATCAGAAGTCACCGATCAATCTCTGGAAGGCGGCGCCGCCGCCCAAGCTCGTGCGTTGATGACCAGCACAGGGATCGTGCGAGAGGTCGCTGGAGAGCTGCTGGAAGCAGCTATTTCCGGACGGATCACCACAGTTCTTCTGACGTCCGGCCCCTCTGCTTCGCCATAGACTCCTTTCGACGTAGACCTGTGGATGCTCTGTCTTCAGGGGTCCTGCGATGAGTTTTCTGTGTTTGATCCGTCTATCAGCTAGAGGGGGCTATCCGCCCTGCTCTGAGCCCTCAATGTCAGGAGTGATCATCATGTCCGCACCCATGATCTACATCAGCTTCCCCGGGAACGCGAGGGAGGCGCTCGGCTTCTATGCCGGTGTTTTCGGTGGCGAGTTGTCTTTGGCGTCCTATAAGGATCATGGCCGGACCGACGGTCCACCTGAGGCTGTCGCTCATGGAGTTCTCAGTGGTGTCGTTTCCCTTGCTGGCTCTGACACGCCCGAGGGCGATCCTTCGGTGCGGTGCGAGGGATTGCTGCTCTCCCTGCTGGGTACCAGCGAGCCGGCGGTGCTGCATGAGTGGTTCGACCAGCTCAGCGTCGGTGGCACAGCCATCGATCCCCTCGTGCAAAGGCCGTGGGACGGCGCGGATGGGCAGGTGACCGACCGGTATGGGCTTCGCTGGCTGGTCGGCTACGAGTCAAGGGCGTGACAACGGTTAGGTACCGGCTCAAGCGAAGCAACCCCTGTAAGACCCACCCTACTCACTGAAAGGCCCCCTTGCATGCCGTCTTTCGCTGTCCTCATCTACGCCGATGAGTCCCTTCACGCCCTCGAAGCCGCTAAAGCCGATCTTGAGGAAAACGACCAGCACGCACGCGAGCTCCAGGACTCGGGATCGATGTCTCTTGCCTACGCCCTGACCCCGAGAGCCAGTGCCGTGTCCATTCGACGCGACAGTATCGCCATGGGACCGTTCGTGCCGGCGGAGCAGTTCGTTGCCGGTTTCTACGTCATCGAAGCGGACGATCTTGACGCGGCGATCGCGGTAGCGCGCTTCAATCCGGCGGTCCGCACCAGCAGTGGTGGCGTGGAAGTTCGCCCTGTCCACAGCGGCGGGATCATAAGGAGTGACACGACGAGCGGTCCTGCGGGCGACACCCCCAGCGGGTAAGGAGAGGGTCGCGATACCTCGATCTTCGGTAGGCCGGTCGGATCTGCTGGTCCAATCTGCTGGGTCGAGCGGTTCTTCATCTTGTAGTCGTAGCGCTCATGAGGGTGAGGAGTTCGATGAGGTCGCGGCGTAGGTCTTCCTCAAGGAACGACGATTCGAGCGGGAGAGTCATTGTCGATTGCTTTGGTGGACCTGGTTGGGCCGGGCCTGTACCTTGCTCTGCCTCATGCGGCCTGTCATGGTCGGCGGCCTTCACGGAGCTGAGGAGCTGGGTTCCTGCTGGAGCGATCGATATGTCGATATGTCGTTGCCCGGCTGTTCTGGTCGCCCGTGTGATGCACCCCCGTGTTTCCAGGGTGCGAAGTGTGCGCCCGAGGGTCTGCGGGGTGATGCGGCACCTTCGGGCGTTTCGCGGCACCTTCGGGTGCTTCGAGAGGCGGGTCTGGTTGAGGTTCATCAGGAAGCCCAACGAAGGATGTATACCTTCGCCCGCAGCCGCTTACCGAGGTCAATGACTGGCTAAATCAATATCCGGCTTTGTGGGAACACCGGCTGGATGCCTGCACACCGCGATAGCACGCGGCAAACGCGAACAAAGGAGCACCCCATGAACACTGACACATCGGAACCTGTGCGCATCCTTGGCACGCTACGCGCGGCGGACGGCAAGGGCATCGTGCGGCTCGAAGAGCGGTTCGACACCGACATAAACGACTTATGGTCAGCCCTGACCGAGCCCGCCCGGCTTGCCCGCTGGCTCGGCACCGTGGAAGGCGATCTTCGCCACGGCGGTGAATTCAGTGCCCACTACTTTGCCAGCGGATGGGAAGGCACCTGTCATATAGAGGACTGCCAACCCCCGCGGCGGCTGCAACTTGCCACCAAGTCCCTGGATGGACCTGACGGGATCATCGAGGCGATCCTGATACCCGATGGCGACCACACTATCCTCGGCATCGAAGACCGGGGCCTACCCCTGGAACAGATTGCCGCCTACGGGGCAGGAAACCAGGTCCACGTCGAAGATCTTACCGCTTACCTCGCCGGCCGTGGACGCTGCGACGCGCGAGTGAGATGGCAAGAACTTCACCCTGCCTACCAAGAGCTAGCCACCAAGCTCACCTAGTGAGGGCTCGATGGCCCTCGCGTGGGGTGACACTCTGCTGATGATGCTTGCTTTCTCATTCAGGTTGCCGTGGAAACGTTCTTGCGGATCAGCCACTGGCCGCGGCCGCCGATCTGGATGACAGGGAGGTCCCCTGAGGCGATGAGTGCCCGGACGGAGCTGTGCTTGGTGTTAAGTTCATCGGCTACCTGCTGCAGGATGAGGAACTGCAACGGCCTGGGCGGCTCGTCGTGCTGCCCGTCGTCGTGGAATTGGTATGTCATGTGCTCAGCATTCCAGCCACCTTGGTCGATGGGGTCGAAACTCCGCGCGATGCCGGGGCTAGCGGTCTCCGTAAGGCCAGTCGAAGCGGGCCCGCACCTCTTTAAGGGGCAGGCGCAGCGTGCGGCTTATGTCGTGCCAGCTAACGCCTTCGTTGCGGGCAAGGCGTACCGCGGCCGATAGCTCGCGTTCAGCCCGGTACGCCTGCTGTTGCCGGTCCTTGAGGAGCGCTTTCCAGTCCTCGATGAGCCAGCCGCGGCCGGCCAGGTCGTCGTCGCTGGATTGCTCGAAGCAGTCCCCCAGCAGGCGGTAGGACGTGAACGCTCGGAGGGCTTCGTCGGGCGTGAGGGCGTCGAACTAGCTAGTGTCGTCCGGGCCACCGTAAGGCGGTTTCCTCATCGCGGCGTCTCCGCAGGAAAACTGATTGGCTGGAAAGCCTTCGCCCGGGGTACAACTGTGGTGAAGTCCCGGACGTCTACCTGTTCCCCCATGCAGGTAGCCCTCCGGGATCTTCTTTATGCCTCGACAGTCGATGCTCCTGCTCGCAGGATAGACCCGCTGCTGGCCCGCCCTGTAGCCTCCTGCCCACCTATGCACGGCACAAGCTCCCCCACGCTCCGCTGCTTGTCCCGCACACACCTGGACAGCAGGGACTGACGGACCACCTGCACACACCCACCACCTCACCGACAATGACAGCTCACCTCGAGCGAGCGGTCGGCGTGCATAGCCTCCTACCAGCGTGGTCGCGAACAGCACGACCTGGTGCATCCGAAATGCCCGATGAGGCCTTCGGAAGCGTTGGGGACTGGGTTGGGTTATCCACCTGTGGGCGGGTGCAGCCCGAAGGGCGGAACTCAAAGCCGTCCACCTGTGGGTGAGCTCCATCCCGTGGGGCACGGGAGCAGTTGTACAAGCGCAAGGCCGGCCTAGAAATGTTGGTTTGTAGATCTGTAGATCTATCGGGATCTGCGTCCCGTCTTTTCATCGCGCGGATGTGGGATGGGACACTTTCTGTCATGGGGGATGTGAAGGGATGCAGTGGAACAGCCGGGGCCTGAGGAGTATGTGCAGGCGATCGAGCGGGCGTTTGCGCGTTGTCCGAGCCTGAGCGGTTTGAGGTTGCTCTCGGCTGAAGCCCGGCTGGGTTTCGCGACCGTCCGGTTCGAGGGCCCGGTCGATGATCTCCGGGGACCCTACGGTGCGATGGTACGCCTACCGAAAGAGCAGCACGATGACCTGTGGAACCGGTACGTCGATAATCGGAATGCCACGGTCGATGACTGGGCGCACGTCGGCATCGCCATGCGAGCAGTCCGGGCGCACGCGCTCAGCCAGGACCAGGACCGCGGGTACACCCTCGACGGCGTCTGGTGGATCATCAACGACTGCCTCGACATCCACTGAAAACCGCCCGGCCGGGTCAGCCCACAAGTTGTGGCCCTCCCCTACCCAGACCGTGACCAATCCGGTATGTGTCGTAAGCCTCCTTGTGATCCCAGAGTCGGAGACTGGGGGGTATGGCACTCATGGGGGTTCAGAAGACAGGTTCGGCGCATTGGTTCAGAGAGCACCGTGGGGCTTTCCCTTCGATCGTTGCTCTGCTTGCTGTGGCCGTGCTGTGGGTCGCCGGCCCGATCGGCGGTATTGGCTTCCTGGCCGAGGCCAGCTCACCCATGGCGATGCTGACCGGTCTCTATGTCGGCCTGGCAGTCGTGGCGGTCTCGATCATCATTGCGACGCTCGCCCTCAATGACCTGGTCCGCCGCTACTCT
>NZ_CP024915.1:3119648-3124574 GCF_002953615.1 Arthrobacter agilis
GCAGTTCCTCGAGGCCGATCTGATCGACCACCTGCACATCGTCCTCGTCCCGATCGTCCTGGGGCGGGGCGAGCGGCTCTGGGATTCGCTCGAAGGACTCGAACAGCGCTTCGACATCGAAGCGACCCCTTCCCCGCAGGGGGTCGTGCACCTGGTCTTCACCCGGCGTCCGACCCGCTAGGACCGCGCCGGACGGAGCGTCAAACCGTCGTTCCAGCGCATCCCGACCGGGCGGGACCCTTCCGCTCGCTCGGCCGGGACGTGCTCGCACGGGTCTGGCCGCCCGCCCTGCTGGTGCTGGCCGACTGGATGACCGTCCACGTCGTGCGGCTGAGGAGTCGCAGCGGACACGTCCTGCTCTACCCGCCCGCCTGGGCGGCGGTTGCGGAAAGGTCCGCGGGGCGGCGGACGCCACCGCCTCGCCCACGCACGGTCGGCTGGCCAATGTCGGCGGACACCGCCTGCGCCCGCACCCGGCTCGGGCAGCCCGACGGTCGTCCTCGAGCCGGGTGCGGGCGGAACGGCAGCCGAAGTGGAACGGACAGCGTCGTCCATGGCAGGCGACACCCGGGCCTTCCGGCGTCAGGCTCCGAAGCGCGGCGCCCGCTTCTCCCGGAACGCCTCCAGGCCCTCGCGGTAGTCGTCGGAGGCACCGAGGACGCCCTGCACGTCGTTCTCGCCGCTGATGGCCTGCCACAGCCCGAGGCGCTCGTCACGGATCCGGCCGACCAGCTGCTTGGAGGCGACGAGGGCCTGCAGCGGTCCGCGGGCGGCACGGGCGGCCTTCGTCCGGGTCAGCTCGAGCAGGTCGGCCGCCGGTACCGCACGGCTGAAGAGCCCGCCGGCCACGGCCTCGGCGCCGGTCAGGAGATCCCCCGTGTACATGAGGTCGAGGGCGCGGTGCGGACCGAGCCGCTCCGTGAACAGCCAGTGCCCGCCCGAGTCGAGGGCGAGGCCGAGGTTGGCGAACGGGGACCCGATCTTCGCGTTCTCCGCGACGTAGACGACGTCCGTGGCGATCAGCAGACCCAGCCCGACGCCGAGGCACGCACCGTGGGCGGCAGCGAACGTCGGTGCGGGGAACTCCGCCATCTTCCGCAGCAGCGGCGTCAGGGTGGCGTCGAGGAAGCGATGGGCGTCGTCGGTCCCGGGTTCGATCGAGCCGAGATCCCGGCCTGCGCAGAAGGCGCGCCCCTCGCCCCGCAGGACGAGGGCCCGGACCGTGCCGTCTCGGACCCCGGCAGCGGCGACGTCGTAGGCGGCCGAGAGGTCGGCGAGCGCCGACTCGTCGACGGCGTTGAGCCGGTAGGGGGCGTCGAGGACGATCTCCGCGACGCCGTCCGCGACGGCGAGCCGGATCATGCCGGCGCCGGTCCCGGCCGGCGTCGTGGTCGGTGATGCAGGCATGGTTCCTCCTAGGCGTCGTAGTCGACGGAGACGGAATCGCTGGTCGGGTGTGCCTGGCAGGTGAGGACGAACCCGTTCGCCACCTCGTCGGGTTCGAGGGCGTAGTTCTCCTCCATCTCCACCGTCCCCTCGACGACCTTGGCGCGGCAGGTCCCGCAGACCCCGCCCGCACAGGCGAACGGCACGTCGGGCCGCACGCGCAGCGCCGCGTTGAGGATGGACTCGCGCGCGTGCGTGGGGCTCTGGACACTCCCCTTCAGCCCGTCGAGGTTGAAGGAGATGCTGTAGTTCTGGCCGGCGTCGGCCGGGGCCACGGGGCGTCCGATGCTCCCCTCGGGCCGGGTGGGCTCGCCCGTGGTGAACAGTTCGAAGCGCACCCTGTCCGCCGGCACGCCGCGCTCCGCGAGCGAGTCGCGGCACAGCTGCACGAGTTCGAACGGGCCGCAGAGGAACCACTCGTCGACGCGCTCGGCAGCAAGGACGGTGCCGAGCAGTCTCTCCAGCTTCTCCGCGTCGATCCTGCCCGTGAGCAGCGGCGAGATGCGCTGTTCACGGGACAGGACGTGGTGCAGTGCGAAGCGCGAGGGGTAGCGGTCCTTCAGGTCAGCCAGTTCCTCGAGGAACATGACGTCCATCGCGGCCCGGTTCGCGTAGATGAGATCGAACCGGACGTGCGGACCGGCGGCCAGCATGGACCGGGCGATCGAGAGCACCGGGGTGATGCCCGACCCCGCGGCGACGGCTACGAGCGAGACGGCCGCCTGGCCCGGCGTGGTGCGCGGCGTGAACTGTCCGAGCGGACTCATGACCTCCAGGGTGTCCCCCGCCTTCAGGGACTCGTTCACCCAGGTGGAGAAGATCCCGCCGAGATCGCGCTTCACTGCGACGCGGAGCTCCCCGGGGCGCGGGTCGGCGCAGATCGAGTAGCTGCGGCGTACCTCCTTCGGTTCGCCGTCGACGTCGAGCGTCGCGCGAAGGGCCACGTACTGGCCCGGCAGGTAGTCGTAGCGGTCCTGCAGTTCTTCCGGGACGTCGAGCGTGACCTCGACGGCGTCCTCCGTCAGGCGGCGGACCTCCCGCACGGTCAGGCTGGAGAAGGCGCTGCGCCGCTTCGTCGAGGGGGCGAGGACAACTGCCATCAGTGCACCTTGAAGTAGTCGAAGGGTTCCCTGCAGTCGTTGCAGACGTACAGGGCCTTGCAGGACGTGGAGCCGAAGCGCGTCATCTCGCGCGTGTTCAACGAGGAGCACTGGGGGCACTTGACGCTCAGGCCGATCCGCACGGGACCGGCTGCCGCCGTGCCCGTGGGGGGCGCGATACCGTACTCCGCGAGCTTGGCCTTGCCGCCGTCGCTCATCCAGTCCGTGGTCCAGGCGGGCGCGAGGACCAGGCGGACCGCGACGTCGTCGTACCCGGACGCGCGGAGCGCCGTGGTCACGTCGTCGCGGATGGCATCCATCGCCGGGCAGCCCGAATAGGTGGGCGTGATGGTGACGACGGCCTGCCCCGTCTCCGTGACGTGCGCGTCCCTCAGCACACCCAGGTCCTCGATGGTGAGGACGGGGATCTCCGGGTCGCAGATGGTGGCCGCGATGTCCCAGACGGCGGCATCGGCAGCGGTCCGGCGCAGGTCCGTCAGCGCTACCACGACGCACCGGGATGCTCGCGGGCCAGCACCTGCATCTCGGCGAGAATGTACCCGAGGTGCTCGCTGTGGCGTCCCGACCGGCCGCCACCGACGGCACCGGGGACGGCGGGGCGCTCGAGGTCCGCCTCGTCGAGGACCGCCTGGATCGCCGCGTCGAAGGGCGCGCGGAGGGTGCTCGGGCGGACCCCCGCGCCGTCTACCTCGTCGATCAGGGGGTGGTCGGCGAACAGTTCGTCCACGTAGGGCCAGGTGAGCTTGAGGCCGGCGATCATCCGGCGGCGCGACTCGTCGGTACCGAGCGCGAGGCGCAGGACCCACTGGATGCTGTGGTCGCGGTGGTAGTCGACCTCCTTGACGGCCTTCGCGGCGATCGCGGCGATCGTCGCGTCGGTCGAGTCCACGAGGCGGGAGTAGAGCTCCCACTGGTAGAGCGAGACGACGAGCTGCCGGGCGATCGTGCGGGCGAAGTCCCCGTTGGGCTGCTCGACCAGGTGCACGGAGCGGAACTCGGGCTCCCGCCGGAAGTACGCGAGGTCGTCCTCGGTCCTGTCCCACGCCCGTCCGGCGTAGGTGAGGAAGGACCGGGCGTGGCCGATCTGGTCCAGTGCGATGTTGGCGAGGGCCACGTCCTCCTCGAGCTCCGGTGCCCGGGAGATCCACCAGCCGAGCCGCTGGGCCAGGATCAGCGCGTCGTCGCCCAGCCCGAGCGCGTACTGCCCGACGGCGTCGCCGGGCCTGGTGTCCAGGAGCGCGATGTCCTCGGGCCGCAGTGCGTTGCCCGGCGTGATGCGCGTGGCACTGGCGTTCGCCTCGCTCACAGGTGCTTCACTCCCTCGCTCTTGGTGTAGTACGTGGCGTGGCGGTAGTCCTTGCCCTGCGGTGACTCGAAGAAACGGTCCTTCGCATCGGGATCGCTGGTGATGATGGACGACGCCGGGACCACCCACAGGCTGACGCCCTCGTTGCGCCGCGTGTAGAGGTCACGGGCGTTGCGGACGGCCATCTCGGCGTCGGGGGCGTGCAGCGACCCCGCGTGGACATGCGAGAGGCCCCGGGACGAACGGACGAACACCTCCCACAGCGGCCAGGCGGCGCGTGTCTCCTGCGGGCCCGACGCCGGTGCCTTCGCGCCGTCGTCGCCCGTCGTCGATCCGCCGGTCATCTAGGCCGCCTTCCCGTGCTTCAGGGCCTGCTTCTGCGCGTAAGCCGCTGCGGCCTCGCGGACCCAGGCGCCTTCCTCGTGGGCCTCGCGGCGCCGCTCCATGCGCTGCGCGTTGCAGGGCCCGCGGCCGGCGAGGACCTCCTTGAACTCGTTCCAGTCGAGGGGTCCGTGGTGCCAGCGCCCCGTCTCCTCGTCGTAGCGCACGTCCTTGTCCGGCAGCTCGAGCCCGAGGACCTTGATCTGCTCGACCATCATGCCCACGAAGCGCGAGCGTAGCTCGTCGTTGGAGAAGCGCTTGATGTTCCACTCCATCGACTTCTGCGAGTTGGGCGAATCCTCGTCGGGGGGCCCGAACATCATGAGTGAGGGCGCATACCAGCGGTCGACGGCGTCCTGCGCCATCGCCCGCTGGGCGGGGGTCCCGTTGGCGAGCTCGAGGAGGATCTCGAACCCCTGCCGCTGGTGGAACGACTCCTCCTTGCAGATCCGCACCATCGCCCGGCCGTACGGGCCGTAGGACGCCCGGCACAGCGGGACCTGGTTGCAGATGGCGGCTCCGTCAACGAGCCACCCGATCGCGCCGATGTCGGCCCAGGTGAGGACGGGGTAGTTGAAGATGCTCGAGTACCGGGCCTTGCCGGCGATCAGGTCCTCGGTCATCTGGTCCCGGGGCGTCCCCAGGGTCTCGGCGGCCGAGTAGAGGTAGAGG
>NZ_CP024915.1:3124830-3129738 GCF_002953615.1 Arthrobacter agilis
GATGCGGCCCGGGGCGTGGCGCTCTTCGGCATGATGAGCACGCACGTCCTCCCCCTGTACACACCGGGCACCACCGAGGCCACCTGGACCGCCCTGCTCTTCTCGGGCCGCGCCTCGGGGCTCTTCGCCGTCGTCGCCGGCATCGGGCTCGCGCTCCTGACGGGTGGGAGCACCCCGCACCGCGACCGCACGCTGTCGGCCGACCGCCGGGGCATCGCGGTGCGCGCCGTGGTCATCGCGCTGATCGGGCTCGTGCTCGGCGGGGTCGAGACCAACATCGCCATCATCCTGTTCCACTACGGCGTGCTGTTCCTGGTGGCGCTGCCCTTCACCGGCCTCCGCGCGGGACCGCTCGCCGCATGGGCCGCGGGCTGGCTGGTGCTGGCTCCCGTCGCGGCCTACCTGCTGCGGCCCGTGGTGGCCGCCGGCGTGGACCCGGACTCCCTCGGCGGCAACCCCCTGTTCGACTCCTTCCTCGTGCCGCAGACGCTGGCCGCCGACATCTTCCTGACGGGCTACTACCCGGTGCTGCAGTGGCTCGGCTTCCTCCTCGTGGGTATGACGCTCGGGCGACTCGACCTGTCACGGCTCGGGGTCCAGCTGGGGCTCCTCGGCGCCGGTGTCGCCGCAGCGGTCGGGGCGAAGCTCCTCAGCGCCCAGCTCCTCGGGCCGGGCGGCGGCCTCGCGGCGCTCCTCGGGACGCCGGACGGGAGCCGCTACCCGCTGGAGGCGATGCTCGACGTCGGGCTGGCCGGCGTGGAGCAGTCCGGCTCCTGGTGGTGGCTCGCGGTCAGCGCACCGCACTCGGGCGCGACCCTCGACCTGGTGCACGTCGCGGGGTCCGCTGCGGCCGTCGTCGCGGCGTGCCTGCTGCTGACGCGGCGCTTCCCCTCCGCGCTCCTGCCGCTGTCGGCGCCGGGGGCCATGACCCTGACCCTGTACAGCCTGCACATCTGCGTCATGAGCTGGGCGGACCAGCTGGCCCCCCTGCCTGATCCGACGCAGCTCTACTGGCTGCAGGTGATCGCTGCGGTGGCGATCGGCATCCTCTTCCACCGCATCCGCTCCCGCGGCCCGCTGGAGCTGCTGGCGTCCGGCGCCGCGAACGCCGCCCGGGACGGCTCGGCCGCCGCCCGGCGGTAGCCGGACGTGCGGGCCCGCTGCTATCGGGCGGAGCCTGCTCCGTGCTGCGCGTACAGCTTCGCGGCGTCGCGCATCGCCCGCCGGGCACGCTTCCGGTCGCCCGCGGCATCATAGGCGCAGGAGAGCCTGAACCAGCTGCGCCAGTTGTCGGGATCAGCCTCCGTCTCGGCCTGGTAGGCGGGGAACGCCTCGTCCGCGGCGGCCCGCACGATCCGGCCCGCCGGGGTCCTCGGCAGGTCGTCCACGGGCAGGCCGCCCTCGTCGTCGAGCTGCCGCGCCATGCGCTGCGTCTGGGCGCCGAAGAGCAGTTCGCGGATCAGTGCCCAGGCGCCGATGCAGGGCAGGAGCAGGTATCCCGCTCCGATCGCCTTAGCCACGGGCTCCGGGTCGCCCAGCAGCAGGATGCTGCGCTGGAAGGCGACGACGAGCCAGAAGACGAGCAGCACCGTGACGAGCAGGACGCCGAGCTTGACCCTGTGCTCCCGGTAGAACCCGACGGCCCTCACCGGCCGGTCCCGCCGGTCTGCAGGTCCAGGTAGCCGTCCAGCCCGACCGTGAGGCCCGGATGCTGCGCCACCGAGCGGATGCCGAGGAGGACGCCGGGCATGAACGACGCCCGGTCGAAGGAGTCGTGCCGGATGGTGAGCTGCTCCCCCGGGCTCCCGAGCAGCACCTCCTGGTGCGCCGTCAGCCCGCGCAGGCGCACCGAATGGACCGGCACGCCGTCGACGCGTGCCCCGCGGGCGCCGTCGAGCTGGTCCCGCGTGGCGTCCGGACCGGCCGGGACGTCCGCGGCGGCCCGGGCCCGGGCGACGAGCTGCGCCGTCCGCACCGCCGTCCCGGACGGGGCGTCCGCCTTGTCCGGGTGGTGCAGCTCGATGATCTCGACCGACTCGAAGTAGCGTGCCGCGGTGGCTGCGAAGGCCGTGGCGAGCACGGAGCCCAGTGCGAAGTTCGGGGCGATCAGCACGCCGGTGCCGGCAGAGCCCGCGAGCAGGGCCTCGAGGCGCTCGAGGCGCTCGGCGGTCCAGCCCGTGGTCCCGACGACGGCGTGCATGCCGTGCTCGACGGCGTAGGCGACGTTGTCGGCCGTGGCCTCCGGAACGGTCAGGTCCACGACGACGCGCGCACCGGCGGAGACGAGGGTGTCGAGCGGGTCGCTGCTGCCGAGGGCTGCGACGAGTTCGAGGTCGGCGGCGGCGTCCACGGCGCGGACGGCCTCCGCGCCCATGCGCCCCCGCGCACCCAGCACGGCCACGGGCAGAAGTTCGGTCATGCCGTCAACACTACTGTTCCGTCCCGGCCCCGACCCATTCCACGGTCCCGTCGGCGAAGAACTGCTCCTTCCAGATGGGGACCCGCTCCTTCACCAGGTCCACGAGGTCGGAGCAGGCCCGGAAGGCCTCACCCCGGTGCGCCGCCCCGACGGCCGCGACGAGCGCCTGGTCGCCGATCGCCAGCGGCCCGACGCGGTGGGCGACCCAGATCCGGATGCCGTCGTGACGGGCTGCGATCTCCTCGGCGACCTCGCGGATGATCCGCTCGGCGCTGGGATGCGCCGAGTAGGCCAGGGACGCCACGTCGCGTCCGCCGTCGTGGTTCCGCACCACGCCGCTGAAGCCGACGACGGCCCCGCAGAGCGGGGAGTCGACGCCCGCGTACGCCTCCTCGGGGGTGATGGGGGTCGCGGCCACGGCTGCGTGGACGACGTCACCGGTGGTCATGGGAGCCCTCCAGCTGGGAGCAGATGTGGTCGATGAGGGGCGAGAGCACGGCGAGCCCGTCGCGGACACCGCCGGGTGATCCCGGCAGGTTGATCACGAAGGTCGATCCCGCGGTGCCGGCCAGTCCGCGGCTGAGGACGGCGGTGGGGACCTTCTCCGAGCCCGCACGACGGATGGCTTCCATGATCCCGGGAAGGCTCCGGGTGAGGTACGGCACGGTCTGCTCCGGGGTGGCGTCGTCGGCGCTCAGCCCCGTGCCGCCGCTCGTGATGAGCACGGCGGGCCGGGCCTCCAGCGCCCTGCCGATGGCCGTTCCCACGGCGTCGCCGTCGGGAACCACCACCGCGTCGGCGACGGCGAACCCGTGGCGGTACAGCCAGTCCGCGATGGCGGGGCCGCACTCGTCCTCGTACGTCCCGGCGGCCGCCCGGGTGGAGGCGACGACGACGGCGGCGGGGCGGAGGGCACTCATGCGGTCCAGTCCCCACTCTTGCCGCCGGACTTGGACAGCACGCGCGTCCCGTTGATCACGGCGTGCTTGTCGACCGCCTTGATCATGTCGTAGAGCGTCAGCGCAGCGACGGACACCGCGGTCAGTGCCTCCATCTCGACGCCCGTGAGCGCCGTGGTCCTGACGAGGGCGGTGATCCGGACGTGCCCGCCGTCGGGCACGAAGTCCACGGTGACCTTGGACAGGGGCAGGGGGTGGCACAGCGGGATCAGCGACGAGGTCTGCTTCGCGGCCATGATGCCTGCGACCCGCGCGACGGCGAGGGCGTCGCCCTTCGGCAGCGCGCCGTCCGTGATGAGCGCGACCACGTCGGGCGTGGTCTCGAGCGTGGCCTCGGCGACGGCCTGCCGGATCGTCGCCTGCTTGCCGGAGACGTCGACCATGTGGGCGGTGCCGTCGGGCCGGACGTGGGACAGCCCGTCCGCGGGGAGGGGTGGGTTCATGGGGAGGTCCTTTCTGCGGATCCCATTCAACCAGTCCCGGCGTGATCCGGGGCCGGCACATCCTCGGTGGCGAAGGGTTCGTCGGGCACGGGGCCGAGCAGGGTGACCTCGACGCGGTCCCCTGCCCGCAGGGACGCGACCCCCTCGGGGACGTGCACGAGGCAGTTCGACGCCGCGAGGGCGTGCAGGAGATGGGACCCGGGTCCGCCGACCAGCACCACCGCGCCGTCGCGGTAGAGTCCGCGCCGCACCTGGTGCTTGGCCTCGGGGCTCACGAGGTCCTCGGCGAGGACGGCCTGCAGCCGCAGGCGCGGCGCCGGGACGCCGGTCAGCCGCCGGAGGGCCGGGCGGAGGAACATCTCGAAGGACACGATGGCGCTGACCGGGTTGCCGGGGAAGCCGAGGAACGGCACGCCGGAGATGGTGCCGTGTGCCTGGGGTCCGCCGGGCTGCATGGCCACCGACGAGAACTCCACGCTGCTGTCGGCCAGCGCCTGCTTCACCACCTCGTAGGCTCCCTGGCTGATACCGCCGGTGCTGAGGACGAGGTTGGTGCTGCCGGCCGGGATCGCGGCGAGGGCGTCCCTCAGGACCGCGGGGTCGTCGCCGACGAGCCGGTGGCGCGCCACGTCCGCGCCGGCCTCGCGGAGCGCCGCCTCGAGCAGCGTCGTGTTGGCGTCGTAGATCGTGCCCGGCGCGAGCGTGGTGCCGGGCTCGGCGACCTCGTCGCCCGTGGACAGGAGCAGCACCCGGAACCGCGGCCGGACGGACACCGAGCCGACCCCGCAGGCTGCGAGGAGCCCCAACTGCGCTGCGCCGAGCAGGCTGCCCGCCCGTAGCGCCACGTCCCCCTCGCCGAGGTCGCTGCCCGCTCGGCGCACGAACTGCCCGTCGGGGATCCCGCGTGGCAGGACCACCGACACCTCCCCGCCTTCGCGGTCCGCGGCGGAGTAGAACTGCGCCGGCTCGGCCCGTTCGATCGGGACGACGGCGGCGGCACCGGCGGGCAGCATGGCACCCGTCATGATCGGCGCGGCCGTCCCGGCCTCCAGCACGGGCGGTACGGAACCGGCGGCCAGGCCCCGCC
>NZ_CP024915.1:3129838-3134672 GCF_002953615.1 Arthrobacter agilis
ACTCGTCGGTGACCATCCAGTACCGCCGGCCGAGCGCGAAGACCTTGGGACCCTCGTGCGGCCTGCCTCCGATCACCAGACCTTCGACACGCCAGGTGGACGCCAGGAGTGGGGTGGCTGTCACCGCGGCATAGGTGCGTGATCCCCGCGCCTCGTCCTTGTACCAGAGGCGGTACAGCCCATCACCGCACTGGGCCACGGCAGCGTCGATGACCCGTTCGGAATCGAGGTCGAGATAGCCCTGGAAGTCCCACACGTGGAGATCGGCGCTGGTGTACTGGGCGATCCTCGCCGGACCGGTCCAATCCGTCCTCCTACCTCCGAGCACTGTCAGGAACATGACCCATCGGTCACCGATCCGGACGACGTCGGGCGCCCACCTGGTGACGGGCTGCGCCAGGCCCGGTGCGTCGAGTCCCTCGACGACGCCCTGGTACGTCCACGTCGACCCTCCGTCGTTCGACCGGGCGACACCGATCTCGGACTCGTGCACCCAGGCCACGCCGTCGAGCCCGATCTCCGCCGCACGGCGCTGCGTGTAGAACATGGACCAGCCCCCTGTCACTGGATCGGACACGAGGACCGGGTCGGCCGCACCGTCGTGAACAGGGTCGCGGTAGGGACTGGCAAGAAGCCGGCGCGAGAGGATGGGATGGATCATCGTGCCGCCGATCGGGAGCCGCGCCCTCTCGCCTAGGCGGGGACGACGTCGACGAGTGCGTGCTGCTTGCTCGCCTCGATGTCCTCGGGCCGCATGCCGTCCCGGACCAGGGTGGAGACCCCGTAGGTCGTCGGCGTGACGTCCGGAGCGAGCGTGATCGTGAAGCTGAAGCTACCCGAGGCGTCGGCGATCATGGATTGCTCATCGATCTCTGTCATGTCGGTCTGGTAGATCCCCATGAACATGGAGATGTTCTGGCCGGGCTGGTAACCGGTCCCCGTGAGGACGAACGTCGAGCCCTGGGTGACGGTGATCCGGGGCGCGGCTTCCCAGGTGGTAGCAGTCCCGACGACGATCGGCGCGGGGGCTGGTGCTTCGACGACGGGCTCGGGGGCCGGTGGTTCGACCGGCGTCTCGATGACCGCGGGCGGTGTCTCTACTGGCGCGGCGTCCTCCTGCGTCGGCGCCGGCCCTGCCTCGCTCGATGCGGTGACAGACGCAACCGGAGACGGCGTCGGGGAGGCCGTGGCCGAGGCGGTCGAGGCGGGCTGGGCCGCGGGCTGGTCGGCGGGCGAGCCTGCGCAACCTGCGAGGAGTGCAGCGGCGGCCACGAGGGCGAGGACAGAGGGCGGCTTGACCATGGCGTGGCGCTCCTGATGCAGAGGTTGATTGGACGACGAGGGATCGCCTGGCAAGAACCTGCACTGCTTCATCCCCCACCTCGGACGTTATCGGCTGACCGAGGAGAGGAAATACCCGGAAGGCCGTCCTGGCGCGAACTGTGGCCAAGTCGAGACGTACCGTCGACTGCACCGTGACCTTACCGCCGGAGACTTGGAGCATGGCACTCCTGGGGATCGAAACAGCACGGCCGGCCCGATGGATCAAGAACCATCTCGGCGCCTTGCCGTCCATCCTCGCGCTGGTCGTCGTCGCCGCCTCCTGGGTGGTCGGTGCTGCCACCGCCCACGCCTACCTGACCGACGCCGACTCCCCCCTGGCGATGCTCGGCGGCCTCTACGTCGGTCTCGCAGCGGGGGCCGTTTCCATCATCGTCACCACTCTGGCGCTCAATGATCTTGTCAGCCGGTACTCGCGGCCGCGCAGGCGCCGGTGAGGGGCCCGGGACCCTACAGGGCTCCGCGACGGAACGCACGGTACGACCGTGTGAAGTGTTGTGCCTGGTCTGTGAGCTGCAGGACGAGTTCGTCCGCGAAACCCCGAGATACACCCGAGCAACGAATGGTCGTCAGAGCTTTGGCGGTGCTGTGCTGCAGTGCGCACGCACCAGCCATGGCCGCGCTGGCGTGAAGGCTGAGCAAGGCCGTCGTCGTTTCCTCACCCTCCCCGCATTCCAGGGCATCACCGATCCTGGATATCCGACGGGTCAGCATCGCGTCGAAGTCCGCAAGGAATTGAAGTGCTTCGGGGTAGGACCTGAGGTCCTGGGCAAAGGTTGCAAAGACGGCTTCATCGAGTGCAGGCAGCATGCTCTTCCATCATTGTCGGAAACCGGTGTCAGCGATCGATCGGCGAACAGCCGTCGGGCCGGCGGGGTGAAGAAGAGCGTCCCCAGTGGCCCGGGGCGGTCTTCGGCTGATCGCCATACTGTGCAGGGCAGCACGCGCGCGTGCCGCGCCGGCAGGGCTAGACGTAGGGGCGTGAGGCCAGGCGCTTCCGGATGAGCGCAGTGCGGACCGCTCCGCGGCGCGACGGACCGGTTCTGCCCGCGAGGGGGATCCTTCTGCCGGCGCCCCGGTGGTCGAGTTCGTCGCGGAGCTCCGCGTACCGGCAAGCGACTCCCTCGACGGGTTCGTCGGTGTCGAGGTCCTCGTAGAGGCGATCGATCATCCGGTGCAGCGCCCTTGTGGGAAGGTTCGCCATGTCGCCCGTGAGAATGCCCATTCTGGCCGTGGGTGATGTGAGCATGAGCCCGCACTCCAGTTTTCTTGCTGAGAAGAAGAGGCCTGCTTCTGGACCACATCCACAGACTACTGATTACCCCTCGAGGTCACAAACGCCTGGTCGCCGGGGTGGATCGTACGGATCCGTTCAGGTCGCCCGGGCTGTCAGGGCTTCCCTGCCGTGACGTCGGCGGCTGCCTGTCCAGGGAAGTACCGCCAGAGGCCCTCCGTGATGACGTCCACCGCATCATCGGTCACGCTGATGGCCGTCTGGTCGTCGATGGCGTAGGACGGGTGAGGTATACCGGCGGCCCATCTCTCTGCTGCAGCCAGCGAGTTACCGGGTGCACCGTCGGGCGCGAGGTGCGGGCAGATCGAGAAGTGGACCCTTCCCAGTGCGCTGTCATCGCCCGTCGGCGAGTTCCAGCCGACGAACTCCCGACCGATCTGCGGAGTCATCACCATGCTGCCCGCGCTCATCCCGACCCACACGGTGCGTGCCAGCGACGGGAACATGTCGGCCAGTCCCGACTGCCGTATCCAATGGTCGAGGTAGAGGGCGTCACCGCCTGCCGCCAGCAACACGTCGGTCTCGCGCACGAGCGGCTTCCACCGCTCCTCATCGATGCTCGGCAGCGCGGTCAGCTCCAGCACCCCGACGGATTTCCATCCCAGGTCCACCATGGGGTTCTCGGATCTGCCACTGATGAATCTCCACGCCTCGATGCCGGGGCCGAGCCAGGGGTGACCGTACTGGGCGGTGGGGATGCACAGCGCGGTGGACGCGGTGATCGGCTTCCCGAGAAGCGCTGCGAGAGCGCCGAGGATCGTCGGATTGGTGACCCCGGCCGAGGTGAGAAGAAGCTTCACGGTGTGATCCTAACGGCTGCGGCTCATCCTGCCTGTCGCGCGAAAGCGGACGGAGAGAAGTCCGTCACTGGTGTGCCTCCTTCGCTCGGGAGCCTTCACGGCTGATCATCGCAGGCGGACCGGTCGAGGATCGGTACGGTCCACTAGGAGTTCTCGTCGTCGAGCGCACGGATGTGGGCCGCGTTGCCGTTGATGGCTTCCTTGTACCGCTCGATGTCGGGAGCGTGAACGAAGGTCACCACCAGATCGAGCAACGAGGCGACAGATTCATCCGATCGGCCCGCCGCATGGAGGGTGATGGCCTCGAAGGCCCCTAGCGCCGGGGAGCCGGGAAACACAGCGCGAGCTGCCCTGAAGACCTCGAGCGACGCCTCGTACTCGCCGAGGTTCCTGAGCGTCGACCCGTACTGGACATAGCACCGGCGCAGCAGATCACCTTCGAGCCCTGCAGCAAGAGCCTTCTCGTAGAACCCTCGCGCGATGTCTTCCTGTCCCGCCGTGTCGTAGGCCCCGCCGACCTCGTAGAGCACCCGCGCGTTCTCCGGATGGGCAGCGTAGTAGGGCAGCAGGGCATCGATGGTCGGCTGCATGGTGCCGCGGTCTCGACGCTCGAGGATCAGGTCGAGCTCATCACCCAGGGTCATGTCGCCATTCTCGCTCATGACGCACCGAGGCCCGTTCCGTGGATCCGGGGACAGGGTCGGCCTTCCGGCCCGGCGCATCCACCCCGGCACCTGGACTCCCGGCACCTGGCTCGATGCCACCCGGGCTCCCACCGCCGTCCGGTCCTGGCTACGATCTGGGAATGACGAGCTTCCTGGACCAGCCCGAGTGGCACAACACCCCGGTGCCGTCGGAGCGGATCACGAGGGCATCGGCGCAGGAGTGGCTCGATGCGTACGTGACGGCCTGGAAGACGTACGACGAGCAGGCGATCGCGGATCTTTGGTCCGAAGCTGCCGTGTGGCACTACCCCTTCCAGCTGCGGGCATCCGGACGTCGGGAGATCGTCGCAGAGTGGATGAGCGAGCGCGAGGCGTTCATCGGCGAGTCCTTCGACGCCCGGTACCATCCGGTCGCCATCGAGGGTGACCGGGTCGTAGCCCATGGCCGGACGGTGTTCTACGAGCCGGAGAGTGATCGCGTCGTCACGGCGTACGACAACATCTGGTTCCTGCGGTTCGACAGCTCTGGACGGTGCTCCGAGTTCCACGAGTGGTACGCCGGCCGTCCCGAGGATGAGCCGGATCGAGCGGTCCCCGAGCGAGCCGGGTGATCTCGGTGACCGCGTCGCCGGCGACCAGGGGGGTGTTCCGGTCGACCGTGCTGATCGTCGAGGAGAACACCACTTTCGGCATCTCACGCCAGCGGCGGGCCAGCCCACGGCAAGCCGGACCTC
>NZ_CP024915.1:3134772-3139542 GCF_002953615.1 Arthrobacter agilis
ACCGCCGGGCAGGCCGTGACCGACGCCGATGTCCTCGCCGAACTGCAGGGGGCCGTCGACGCCGCGAACGCCACGGTGTCGCAGGCCGAACAGATCCGGCGGTTCGCCGTGCTGGACGCGGAGTTCACCGTGGAGTCGGGCCACCTCACGCCCACCCTCAAGCTGAAGCGGGCCGCCGTCGTCGCCGACCACGCGGAGGCGTTGGAGGGGCTGTACGCCAAGCGCTAGCGGCGCCCCGCGGATCCCGCTAGGAGGCGTCGAGGGCGTCCTGGTAGCGGGACCGCAGGGCGTCCTGCGCCAGCATCGAGCGCTCCCGGCGGGCCTTCGTGGGCCAGGTCAGGACCAGGGTGAGGACGGTCGCCGCCAGGACGAGTACCGCGACGGTGAGCGCCGAGTCCGTCCAGAACTGTTCGGGGAAGAGCCTGATCAGGGTGTCGTCGACCCGGAAGGTCCACGAGCCGTCGGCGAAGAACAGGGCATGGACCTGCGTGAAGAACGTCTGCCATGCGAGGACCGCGAGGACCGTCAGGACCGCGATGCCGACGAGCGTGAGGACGGCGCCGGAGAACAGCGCGCGCCGGATGCCGCCCCGGTACCGCCGCGCGAGGTAGACGCAGGCCAGGACGGCCAGGACGAAGAGCACGAGGGCCACGAAGAAGGACAGGCCCAGCACGCCCTTCACGTCCGCCATGTGGCCGACTTCGGACTCGAGGAACAGGGGCTCGCCGTCGGCCGTCACCAGGCCGCCGAGATAGCGCGCGGGAGCGAAGTTCAGCACGTAGTCGAGCGCGTAGGAGCCGTAGGTCATGCGGTCGTCCAGCGAGAAGCCGTACGCGTCCGCGGGGAAGCCCGGCCGGTGGTATTCGAGCCACAGGAAGGACGACGACGCGACGGCGCGTACTGCGGCCGCCACGACGATGACGGGGAAGAAGAGGGCGACGACGACCTGGAGGAAGCGCGCCAGGGCGGGCTTCGCCGCTACCGCCTGGTCGCGGACGGCCGCGCGCCGTGCCGCTTCCGTGTCGGTGGGGCGCACCGAGAGCGCCGCGGTGTCCGTCGACGGCTCCCCGGCGGCCGGGGTCGCGCGGCTCCCGTCCCCGGGAGTCCGATCGGCACCGTGGAACGGGTGGGCACCGGACGGCGTCCCGGGGGCGTCGTCCACGGCCGTCCCGCCTGCGGCCCCGGGGCCGTGCGCCTCGGGGTCCGTCGCCTCGGGGTCCGTCGCCTCGGGATCCGCCTCGGAGCCGTCCGGATGCGAGCCGGTCCCGTGGCCGGTGGGGCCGTCCTGCACCGCCGGGATCATCCGGGTGGGCGGTTCCGCGCCGTCCGATGCCGTCGCGTCGTCGCGCACGGCGTCCTCCGCGCCCGGAGCGGAAGGGCGCGGGGCCGTTCCGTCGTGGTCCGGGCCGTGCCCGGTGGAGGCGGTTGAACGGGTGCTGTCGGTCTCGGCCATCGATGTCTCCTCGGTTGGTGCTGCCGGCCCTGGTCCGGCGTCTTCGACACTACCGGCCGGACGCGGGCCCGCCCGGGAGACTCCCCGCACGCCGGCGATCGCGGGTTCAGGCCGTGATGACGGCGTCCCCCCGGTCGACGGCGCCGAGGTCGCCGCGGTGCCCCGCCGCGACCGCCCGCCGCCCGAGGATCAGGGTGTAGGCCCAGTAGGCGGCGAGGACCAGGAAGCCGATGGTGAGCCGGAGCCACGGGGGCAGCCCGCTCGGCGTCACGAAACCCTCGACGACACCGGAGACGAGCAGCACCAGGACCAGTCCGAGCGCCACCGTGATCAGGGCACGCCCCTCCTGCGCCAGGGCCACGGACCGGGAGCGCCGTCCGGGAGCCACCCAGGACCAGAAGATCCGCAGGCCGGCGGCCGCCGCGATGAAGATGGCGGTGAGTTCCATGAAGCCGTGCGGCAGGATGTAGAGCAGGAACACGTCGAACTTGTCGTAGGACGCCATCGTGCCCGCGGCGATGCCCAGGCCCTGTGCGTTCTGGTACAGGATGAAGGCCGGCCAGATGCCCGTCACGCCGAAGGCGACGGCCTGGAGCGCGATCCAGGCGTTGTTCGTCCAGACGAGCCCCGCGAAGGACGCCGCCGGGTTCTCGGAGTAGTAGTCGACGAAGTCCTCCTCCACGTAGCGCCGGAGGTCCTCCTCCGGGCCCAGGGCCTGGATGACCCCGGGCGTCCCCACCCAGAGGGCGTACAGCGAGGTCACGGCGAGGAACAGCACCCCCACCGCCACCGTGAGCCACCGGATGCGGTAGAACGCGGCCGGCAGGGCGAACACGAAGAAGGTGGCGATGTCCTCGAGGGTGTTGGACCTCGCGCCGGTGAAGCGCGTGCGGGCCCGTGAGAGGCGCGTGGACAGGGACCCCGACAGGGCGCTCTCGGGATCCACGGAACGGATGATGGACAGGTGCGTGGAGACGCGCTGGTAGAGCACCAGCAGCTCGTCGGATTCGGCGCCGTCGAGCCGGCGGCGACCGACGAGTTCGTCCAGGCGTTGCCAGTCGCCGCGGTGCACGGCGATGAATGCGTCCACGTCCATGCGCCCAACCCTATAGTCCCCGCGGACCGGAGCGCCCGCCCCGACGCACCCTGCGGACACCCTCCCGGTTCCGCGGCCCGGCGACGCCCCTCGGGGGTGGCGCAGCGATAGGCTGGGCCCGGCGGCGCCGCAGCCCGGCGTGCGCCGCAACGCTCCAGCAGCACGCGTCCAGGGGGTCACATGAGTTCGATCGTCACCGGCGAGGCCGTCGTCCTCGAACTCAGGCCGGCCGGGTTCGCCGCCCGTGGGCTGAGCATCCTGATCGACGTCGTCGCACAGTTCGGAATCGGGATCCTCCTCGCGCTGCTGATCGGCAACGTGTTCGGCGGCGCCCTCGATCCGGCGCTCACCACGGCCCTCCTGCTCGTCGTCGTGGTGCTCCTGCTCGTCGTCGTCCCGGTGACCGTCGAGACCCTCACGCGCGGCAAGTCGCTGGGACGGCTCGTGATGGGCCTGCGGATCGTGCGCGACGACGGTGGGGCCATCCGCTTCCGGCACGCCTTCATCCGCGGCATGCTGGCGATCCTGGAGATCTACCTCCTCGGCGGATCGCTCGCCTTCCTCGTGTCCCTCTTTAACGACAGGTCCAAGCGGCTCGGCGATCTGCTCGCCGGCACCTACGCCATGCGCGAGCGCGTGGTCGTGAAACCGCGGGCACTCGCCGTCATGCCGCCGAGGCTCCGTACCTGGTCGGGGACGGCGGACATCGGGCGCCTCCCCGACGCCCTGGCCCGGCGGATGTCGACGTTCCTCGCGCAGGCGCCGAAGCTCACCCCCCTGGCGCGGTACGCGCTGTCCGTCGACCTCGCGTCCGAGGCGAGCCGGCACGTCTCACCGCCTCCGCCCGCGGACACCTCTCCGGAGGAGTTCCTGCACGCCGTCATCGCATCGCGGCGGGACCGCGACTATGCGGCGATGATGCGCCAGCGCGAACGCACCGAGGCGACAGCGAAAAGGCTCCACACGCTGCCTTTCGGCTAGCCTGCGGAGCCTGTCCGGGATCGGCCGGTGCCTACGGCTGGTCGGTCCACTCGTTCCAGGGCACGTTCCAGTCGCCGAAGCCGTCCCAGACGTACATGGGACCGTAACCGGTGTTCAGGATCTGCACCACGTCGCCGGGGCCGAAGGTGTTGTAGAAGTACTCCGCGCCCTCGGGGGACATGCCGATGCAGCCGTGCGAGACGTTGAAACTGCCCAGCGCCACCTGGGCCGCCGGCAGGGCCTCGTGGACGAAGGCACCGCCGTTGCTCAGCCTGCTCGCGTGGTTCACGACCGTCGGCGGGTAGTAGGCGGGGTCGCCGGGCTCCAGGCCGATGGACTCGGCCCGGAACTGGGTGGACTCGTAGTGCTCCATCACCACCATGTAGCCCTCGGTGGAGGGCCACTCGTCGGTCCCGAGCGTGATGGGGAACGTGCGGTCCAGCCTGCCGTCGAGGTAGACGTTCATCATCTTGGTGTCGTTGTCGACGACGGCGAGGCGCGTGTTGTGCGTCCTCATCGTCAATGTCCTGTCGGCGTTGCCGATCATGCCGTTGCCGAGGTCGACGCCGAAGAGGTTCAGCTCGACGGTGATGGTGCTGTTCGGGGCCCAGAACTCCTCGGGACGGTAGCGGACCTTGGTGTCGGACAACCAGTAGAACGCTCCGGGCTGGTTGCTCGTGCTGGTGACGGTGACGGCCTTCTCCACCGCGTCCCGGTTGGTCACCGGCTCGCTGAAGGTGAACTCGAGGGGCTGGCCCGTGCCGACGGTGCTGCCGTCGAGCGGGAACATCGCGGCGTCGGCCTCGTTGGCGGGTTCGACGGTGGCGAACGTCGATGTCGCCCGCTGTGGGTCTCCCGCTGCGTCGAGCACGGTGTAGGAGAACTCGTACTCGGTGTCGAAGGCGAGCCGTTCGGTGGCGGTCCAGCGCGTGCCGTCGTCGGACAGGGTCCCGGCGATCGGCGTGCCGCCTTCCCGGGGCACCAGTTCGACGGCGTCGAGGGTCGCCCCCTCGACGCTCACGGCCGCGACGGTCGCGGGGTTGACCGCAGAGGCCGTGTCGGTGGGGGTGACGCCGACGGTGTGGTCGCCGTCCGGGGCGGCGGAGACCGTCGGCCGCGGGGCGGCGGACGATGTCACATCAGGGGCCGGGGCCGCCGGGGACGAGGACGAGGAGGACGGGGCAGGGGTGGACCCGGCGGCAGGATCGTTCCACGGGGATGCCGTGGCGATGCCAACACC
>NZ_CP024915.1:3139642-3139706 GCF_002953615.1 Arthrobacter agilis
CCCGACGGCGGCAGCGCGAGCGGCGACGAGGTCAGCTCCCCGCCCTCGTTGCGCGGCAGGGTGA
>NZ_CP024915.1:3139806-3144497 GCF_002953615.1 Arthrobacter agilis
GCCGGAAGCATGCTCCTTCGCCGGGCATGCCCCATGCCTCCAGCCAGGCGTGGTGGAGCCGGGCGTCCTCGGTCGCGATCGACAGGCCCAGGCCGCTGCCACCGGTGGTCCGCGCCCGCGCGGGATCCGCCCGCCAGAACCGGTCGAAGACGCGCGAGGCCTCGAGCGGCGTCATCCCGATGCCGTGGTCGCGGACCGCCACGGCGACCGCCTCCGGATTGCAGGCGATGTGGATCTCCACCGGCCGCGCCTCACCGTGCTCGAGCGCGTTGACGATCAGGTTGCGGAGGATCCGGTCGATACGACGTCCGTCCGCGTCGGCGATGCACTCGGTCTCCGCGGAGACGATCCGGAGGTCCGAGCCGAGCCGTTCGGCGAGTGGCCGCGCCCCGTCGATGGCATGCTGCACGAGCTGCACGACATCGACCGACTCGGCCTCCAGCACGGCTGCACCGGCGTCGAACCGGGAGATCTCGAGCAGGTCGGCGAGCAGCGCCTGGAACCGTTCCACCTGGTCGAAGAGGATCTCCGCGGACCTCTTGTTCACCGGATTGAACTCGTCCCGGGCATCGTGCAGCACCTCGGCCGCCATCCGCACGGTGGTCAGGGGCGTCCGGAGTTCGTGGGACACGTCGGACACGAAGCGCTGCTGCATCTGGGACAGCTGCGCCAACTGCGTGATCTGGTCCTGCAGGCTGCCCGCCATGTGGTTGAAGGACGCCCCGAGCCGGGCCACCTCGTCCTCACCGCTGACCTCCATGCGCTCCTGCAGCTGACCCGACGCGAGCTTCTCCGACACCGACGCCGCGTGGCTCACCGGCAGCATGACGCTGCGCGTCACGTACCAGGTGATGCCACCGATGACGAGCAGGAGGACCAGTCCCACGAGCCACAGCACACCGTGGATGTAGTCGAGCGTGGACTGCATGGAGGAGAGGTCGTAGTAGACGTACAGGGCGTAGGGGCTGCGCTCGGGTGGCAGCTGGACCTGCGTCCCGAAGGCGATGCCCGGCGCGTCCTGGTCGCCGTCCTGCGTCACCGGGATGGTGATGGGCGCCCAGTAGATGTCCTGGCCGTCGCGGACCGCCGACTGGAGGTCGGGAGGGAGCATGCCCGCCGTGGCGCCGTCCTGGCTGACGGTGGTCGGGATGAAGAGCCCCTCCCCGGAGATGGGCACCAAAATCGACTGCCGCGGCGCATCGGTCTCGCTGCCCACCAGGGCGTTCACGGAATCGAGCACCAACCGGCTCGTCGTGTCCCGGTCCGTCGCCGAGGAGTCCCGGAAGACCGCCTTCGTGTCGACGAGGGCGGAACCGGCCTCCGCGCTGAACTGGTCGAAGCGCTCGTCGTAGAGCGCGCTCGCGATCTGGTTGGAGAGGAAGCCGCCGACGGCGACGAACGAGACGGATGCCAGGAGCATCGTCGCGACGACGGTCCGGAACTGCAGGGATCGCCGCCAGTGGCTGGCGATCGATCGCAGCAGGGCCCGGAGTCGGACCAGCCCCGCGCGGAGCCGTGCGACGACCTCGGGACCGGCGGCGGCGAGCGAGCCGGGAGCCCTGCCGCCGGACGCCCGGTCGCCGTCCTGCGCGTCGCGCACGTCGAGGGCGACGGGCTCACCCGGAGCCGCTGCGGGCGTGGAAGCCGACGCGGTGGGGTCGGCGGAGCCTACGCCGGAGGCTACGGAAGGCCGCGGGACCTCGGGAGAAGAGAAGGGGGAACCGGGAGCGCGATCGGCCGCGCCCGCCGCGTCAGCCCTGTCCGGCCTTGTAGCCGACACCACGCACCGTCAGGACAATCTCGGGTGCCTCGGGATCACGCTCGATCTTCGAGCGCAGCCGCTGCACGTGGACGTTGACGAGTCGCGTGTCGGCGGCGTGGCGGTAGCCCCACACCTGTTCGAGCAGCAGTTCGCGCGTGAACACCTGCCAGGGCTTCCGGGCGAGCGCGACCAGCAGGTCGAACTCCAGGGGGGTCAGGGACACGCGCTCGCCGGCCCGCGTCACCTCGTGGCCCGCGACGTCGATGCTCACCTCCCCGATGCGCAGGGTCTCCGGAGCCTTCGACTCCGCCGGGCGCAGCCGGGCACGGACACGGGCGACGAGTTCGGCCGGCTTGAAGGGCTTGGGCACGTAGTCGTCGGCCCCCGACTCGAGCCCGCGGACGACGTCGGAGGTGTCGGACTTCGCCGTGAGCATCACGATGGGGAGGTCGGACTCGTTCCGGATCTGGCGGCACACCTCGATGCCGTCCATGCCCGGGAGCATCAGGTCCAGCAGGACGAGGTCCGGGTGCGACGAGCGGAAGACGCCGAGCGCCGCGGCGCCGTCGGCGCAGAACACGGGGTCGAAGCCGTCGTTGCGGAGGACGATGCCGATCATTTCGGACAGGGCCTCATCATCGTCGATGACCAGTATGCGAGCCTTCATACCCCCATACTGTCCCATTCGACGCACAATGTCCCACCACCCCGGCGACGGCGTGGTGGGACGGACGGCACACGCGTGGTGCGTGCGGCTCCTGCCGATGGTGGCGCGGCTCACTATGATGCAGGAGGGGAAGCTGAACGCATGCGTCCCGGCAGCATCGACGGAGGGGCGCAATGAGTGATTCGACGAATGGGCCGGCCGGCGGGACACCTCCCGCGGGGCAGGACGGGAGCGGTGGCGACCCGCGGTCGCGACCACCGGGAGAACCGGTCCCGGGTCGGTCCGGGCCGTGGCAGCCCCCCGGCGCGTCGGCACCCCGTCGGCAGGACCGGCCCGCCTGGCAGTCGCCCGGCCGTCCGGCCCCCGGCGTGCCGCAGGAGCCCGGCGCCCCTCCACCGCCGTCCAGCCCGTGGGACCGGCCATCCGATCCCTCCGGGCACCAGGGCGCACCGGGCAGGTTCACTGCGCCCGGCCCCTCTCCCGCACCGGGGTCGGGCGGGGCGCCGGGCTGGGGCGGCTACGGGGCCCCGGGCGCACCCTGGGGCAACGGCCCCTCCGGAGGGCAGCCCTTCCCCCGGGCCCCCCGGTACCAGGCCCCGCCGAAGCCGGGCGTCATCCCGTTGCGGCCCCTCGGACTCGGCGAGATCCTCGACGGTGCCTTCCAGGCCTGCCGCAGGAACCCGCTGGCCACCTTTGGCATCGCCATCCTGCTGCAGGCCGTCGTCGCCCTGGTGACCGTGCTCATGCTCGGGAACGTCCTGTCGTCCTTGGAGGTGTTCGAGTCGCAGAACCCGACGCCCGACAGCATCATCGGCGCGTTCGCCGGCTTCGGCGTCTTCGCCTCCGTCGCGGGCATCGTGTCCGCCGCGGCGCTGCTGGTGCTCCAGGGCATCCTCGTCATCCCCCTGGCACGGGCCGTGATCAACCAGCGGACCTCCTTCGGTCAGGCGTGGCGCCTCTCCCGCAGCCGCATCCTCCCGTTGCTGGGCTTCGGCCTCCTGTCCGTCGCCGCGGGACTCGTCGGCCTCGTGGTGGTGGTCGGGATCTCGGCGCTCGCGATCATCGGCCTGGCGGAATACTCCGCCCTGGTCATCGTGCCCCTCGTGCTCGCGGGCATGGCGGCACTGGTCTGGGCGGGCATCAAACTCGCCGTCGCACCCGCGGCCATCATGCTCGAGGGCATCGGGCCCTGGACGGCCGTCAAGCGCTCGTGGCAGCTGACCCGGGGCAACTGGTGGCGGACGTTCGGCATCGTGCTCCTCACCAGCATCATCGTCTCGATCATCGGCTCCGTCATCTCGACCCCCCTCACCTTCGCGGTGTCCCTCTTCTTCGGCTTCAGCTCCAGCGCGTCCGCCGCGCCGGATGCCCTGGACTCGCTCCCGCTCCTGATCGCCACCCAGGCCATCGCGGCTCTCTTCACGGCGATCGGCTACGCCTTCCAGGCGGGCGTGACCGCACTGCTGTACGTCGATCTCCGCATGCGACGGGAAGGCTTCGACGTCGTCCTCCTGCGTGAGCACGAACAGGCCGGAGCGGGGCACCCGGACATCCTCCCCGGCGGCACCGCCTCCTTCGGCCACCAGCCCGGGGGGCCCGCCTGATGCCGACGCGCACCTCCCCGGCGCCGGGCAGGGGCCGCCGGTGACCACCGGGCGGCCCTTCCCCGCGCCCGACGCCGACGAGGCCCGCCGGCTCCTCCAGGAAGAACTCGCGAAGCCTGCCTACGTCGAAGCCCAGCCCTCCATCGTCGAACGGATCCTCGGCGACCTCCTCCGTGGCATCGCCCGGCTCCTCGACGGGATGGGCGGACTGGGAGCCGGCCCGGGAACGGTCGTCGTCGCGATCGGCGCGGCACTCGTCATCGTCGTGGCCGTCCTGCTCATCAAGCCCCGCCTGAACGCGCGCGGGAAGAAACGGGACGCCGCCGTGTTCGACGGCGACGTCAGGCGCTCGGCCGCATACCATCGCCGCCGCGCCGCCGGTCTCGCCGCGGAGGCCGACTGGACCGGCGCCGTCGCGGAACTGCTGCGTGCCACCATCCGCTCGGCGGAGGAGCGCCTGGTGATCGAGGAACAGCCCGGCCGGACGGCGACCGAGGCCGCCGTCCAGCTCGGGGATGCCTTCCCGGCGCGATCGGCCGATGCCGCGTGGCTGGCCGAGTTGTTCAACGAGACCCATTACGGCAGCGGCACGGCTACGGAAGAGGACCATCGGCGGGCGGCCGGCATCGAGGGGCTGCTGTCGTCCGAGCGGCCCGAA
>NZ_CP024915.1:3144597-3144666 GCF_002953615.1 Arthrobacter agilis
GGCAGGAGCTTCTCGGCCGGGTGTGACCCGCGGGCCCCCACTCGGTGCGGGCCCGGCTTGCCGTCTGGA
>NZ_CP024915.1:3144766-3149452 GCF_002953615.1 Arthrobacter agilis
TTTCCGCAGGGCGACGCCTGCAGCGGTCAGTTCAAGCTGTCGGAGTTCTGAGTCTAACCATGTGTTCGGAGCAGACAAGAGCCCATATGGGTCTGCGGGAGGGCCGTTGGTCCCGCGGGCCCCGGGAGGGGCACCGCACGATCGTGCCGGGGTCTCCGCTCAGGCGGCCTCATCGGGGCCCAGGAGGAATCGGACCCCCATGACCGGGTCCTCCTCGAGGAAGACGACGTCGGTCATGCCCTCCGACCCGAGGCGGGTCCTCAACCGTGCCTGCAGATCCGGCTGGTGCATGGCAAGGCCGCCGCCGAGGACCACGGGGCCGGGTACGCCGATCACCGATGCGACATCGAGCACGAGGCGCGTGAGGTCGGCGGCTGCACGGTCGATGATGTCCGCGGCGTCCCCTGAACCGTCCCGGGCGGCGTCGAACACGGCACGGGACTGTGCCGCCCAGTAGGTCCGGCCGGCGCCCGAGTGGAAGAGCCCGATCAGTTCCGTCGGGGTGTCGATCCCGTTGAGCGTGAGGACCGCCGTATCGAGGGCATCGGGGTCCTGACCGAGGTCGTGCCGGTGCAGGGCACGGCGCACGGCTTCGCGCGCCACCCAGTAACCGCTGCCCTCGTCGCCCAGGAGGTAGCCCCAGCCGCCCGAGCGCGCTTCCCGGCCGTCCTCGCCGACGCCCCAGGCCACCGAGCCGGTGCCGGCGATCACGGCGATGCCGGTCCGGGCACCGCCGGCCGCGAGGATGAGCCGCGTGTCGTGGATGACGTCGACGGCGGCGGACGGCGCGTGCGGGGCGATCAGGTCGCGGAGACGCTCGGCGTCGGCTGCGGTGTCCACTCCCCCGGAACCGGCGACGACAAGGTCGATGGTGGGGGCGTCCCCGGCGGGCAGGAGGTCGCGGAAGAGTTCCTCGAGGCTCCGGGCCGCCTCCGCCGGGCTCACGTTCTGGACGTTGGCGCTGCCCGCCTTGGCCTCGGCCACGAGTGAACCGTCGAGCCAGAGCGCGCCGTGGGTCTTGGAGCCGCCGATGTCGAGGCCGACGACCGCTCCTGCCGACCTCCCGGTCGCGTTACCGTCCGCGGCGGGCCCGCTCGCACCGGGGAGGGGGGACGGGCGGGGCGGCACGGGGGTGGTGGACATGCCTACAGCCTACAAAGAGGAGGACCGGACCGGTACGGACCCCGCGGGCGGCGGTCGCTAGCGCGTCGCGCGGAGTCGCAGGACCAGTGAGCCCACGGCGAGCAGCGCACAGACCGCGGCGATGGCAAGCGCGAAGACCGTGACGGAGGTGTTCAGTCCCCATACGCCGGCGGCCGCTCCGAGCCCCAGTACCGGCACGGCACTGCCGAGGTAGGTGAGGACGTACACGGCGCTGACCGTCTGCGCGTGCAGGGCCGGATCGACCCGCACCGACACCTCGTTGAAGACCACCCGGAAGGCCATCCCCTGGCCGAAGCCCGCAACGACGCAGGCTCCGACGAGCAGCGGCAGGCTGCCCGTCGCCTCGGCCAGAGGCAGGAGGCCGACGCCGAGCGCCATGCCGGCGAGGCCCACGGGTGCCACGAAGCGCCCGCGCGGGGACAGCACCTGGCTGACGGCCGACGACCCGAGGACGAGGGCCGCGAGGAGGCCGATCAGGGGCCGGGAGGTCGTTCCCGCGATGCCTGCGAACCAGGTGGGGGCGAGACTCAGCGTGAAGCCGAAGACGGCGAAGCTGAGGAACCCGATGGAGGATGCGGTCCAGAACGAACGGCGTGCGTCCTTCGACACGGCCGGCCGGCGGGGCCGCAGTGCCGCGAGCGGATTGTCCGACGCGGCCGGCTTGATGGCGGGCCGGGCCCTCAGGAGGACGAGCGGCACCAGGAGACTCGCGAGCACCACGAGGTACAGGACGAACGGCGTGCGCGTCGGCGTGGGCAGGAGCGAGAGGAGCCCTCCGATCACGGGACCGGCGGCCACTCCCCCGGCGGAGGCGAGCAGTGTGAAGCGCGATGCCCAGTCCGGCCGGGTGGGTAGGAGATCGCGGAGGGCGGCGGCACTCGCGCCGGTGGCGAGCGCGACGGCCCCCCCCTGCAGCGCGCGCCCCGCGGCGAGCATCGGCAGCGAGGTGGCGATCGCGAACAGCGCTGCACCCAGCAGCCCGAGGACGACCGCGAGGACGAGCGCCGCCCGCCGTCCGATGTGGTCGGACCAGTGACCCGCGAGGACGAGCCCTCCGATCAGGGCGACGACATAGGACGCGAAGGCGACCGTGACCGCGAAGGACGTGAGCCCGAGCTCGGCCTGGATGAGGGGATAGATCGGCGTGGCGAGGTTCGCCCCGATGAGGAGTGTCGAGATCACCGTCACCGCGAGCGCGAGACGGGCGGCCAGGGAGGCATCCCAGCTCCGTCGCTCGATCATCGCCGGCCTCATCCGGAGCTCGTTGATGACGCTCATCCCACCACTTCTCCTCGCTCGCACGCGCCCACCCTAGGCGCTCCCAGGGGCCGGATCATGCCCGGACTTCTATAGGATGGAGCCCACTGACCGCCCTGCAGCAAAGCTCGTCGCCCTTTTGAGCGCCGTGCGCAACACGGGCGGAGCCGACTGACGGGAAGTGAGCTTCGTGAGCAAGCTGGACAACCTCGACCTGCGACTGCTGCTCGAGCTGGTGCGGGACCCCCGCGCTCAGGTGAGCGAGTTGAGCGAGCTCCTCGGCGTCGCCCGGAACACCGCGCAGAGCCGCATCCGGCGGCTCCTCCGCGCGGAGACCCTGCGGCGGAGCGGGAGGGAACTGGACCTCGAGGCGCTCGGCTACGACGTCGTCGCGTTCGTCACCATCGAGGTGTCCCACCGCGAGCTCGATGCCGTCATCGCCGGCCTGCGCACCATCCACCAGGTCCTCGAGGTGCACGAGATCTCGGGCCGGGGGGACGTGTGGTGCAGGGTCGCCGCGACCGACACCCACAATCTGCAGGCAGCCCTGCGCTCGGTGCTGCGGATCAAGGGCGTCATCCGCACCGAGACGGTCCTCGCCCTGCACGAGCACATCCCCTACCGCACGGAGCCACTGCTGGAGAGGCTCGCCCAGCGCTCCGCGGATACCTGAGCGACCCCATACCCCCCCCGTTCTCGCCCTGTTCGCACCACCCGAAGGAGCAGCATGACCCTGCCGACCACCGACACACGCGTCACCTACCCCCAGGGTGCCCTCGAGTCAGCCTCCCGCGTCCTCCATGTCGAGCCGCGCGAGGACGGACGGAGTGCCGTCCTGCTGGACGTCACGGCATTCCACCCCGTCGACTCCGCCTGGCCCGACCAGGGGCCCGACCGCGGCGACCTCGCCTCGGGCTCCCACAGCTGGCCGGTGGTCGACTGCGTGGTGGGCGCCACCGACGGGAGTGCCCTGTATCTGGGTGGAGAATCGCCCGTACGGAAGGGCACGGAGGGCTGGGCGTTCGTCGTCGTGCACCTGGTCGAGGGCGCAGCGCCCGCGGAGGGCGACGACGTCGTCGTGCGGGTGGACGACACCTATCGGGCCGCAGTGTCCGCCGGTCATACCGGCTGCCACCTCGCCTCCCTGGCCCTCAACCGTGCGCTGGCCGGCCGCTGGAAGAAGGAGGTGGCGCCGGACGCCCTCGGGGCCCCGAACTTCGACGCGCTCGCCATCGAGACGACGGTGATCGGCGAGTTCGGCTCGGTGGACAGGTACCGGCTGGGGAAGTCCCTGCGGCGGAAGGGCTTCAGCACGGAGGACTTCGACACCGCAGCAGCAGCCGCTGCGGTGAATGCCACCCTCGCGGCATGGACGGCGACGGCGGCACCGATCGGCATCGCCGCGGACGGACAGGGCCTCACGGACCGGCGTCGGTGGGTCTGCGACCTGCCCGGCGAGCGGGCGGAGATCCCGTGCGGCGGCACTCACCTGACCTCGCTCGCCGGGATCACGGTCACCGTGCGGCTCGAACTGGCGGATGCGGACGGCACTCCCGTCCTGCTCATGGACACCATGGTCAGTACGTCCTGACGTCCGGCGTTTCTGCGGTTGCCCCAGGCGGGGCGGGTCGGTCGGAGATCCCACCGGCGGATCAGCCGCCGCCATGCGCGGGCAGCCCGATGAACGCGCGGAGGTCGTGGGTGACGCCGGCAGGATTGTCATCGACGAGGAAGTGCGCACCACCGGGGACGAGCTGCACAGCCAGGTCGGGTGCGTCCTCGGGTGGGACGTCGAGAGCGTCGCGCGGTAGGAGTCCGTCCTCGGCGCCGACCAGCACGAGGGTCGGTGTGCGCAGGATGCGGCCGCGGTAGGTCCCGCGCAGGATCTTCAGGGCACCGGGAAGTCTCACCTGCCGGTAGAGCGTCGACGCCGCCCGCGCCCTGGCCGGGTCGCGCAGCACGGTGACGTAGGCCTCGACGTCGTCGTCCCGCATCGGCTCGCGGTCGATCCCGATGCGCCGGTACGGCCGGTCGTCGAACGCGTCGTGCGTGCCCGCCTGGACTGACAGGTTCCACCGGAACGCGTTCTCCGGTCCGGACCCGGCGCTGCCGGTCAGGCCGGCCCGTCGTCGGCGACGAGGGGCGATGGCACCGATCCGGGAGTGGCGAATGCGGTGAGGAGCCGGAACCCCGACCTGTCGACGGACCCGTGACGCGCCGCGAGCACGACGACGCCGGTACCGGCGTCCCGGTCGAGGGGGGGAC
>NZ_CP024915.1:3149552-3154264 GCF_002953615.1 Arthrobacter agilis
GCGGCGCCAGCCCTCGGAGTCGACCTCGATCACGAGGGGGACGACGGCCGCCACGCCCTGGCTCCGCAGCGCCTCCTCGATGTCCGGCGACGGTGCGGCGACCACGAAGGTCTCGCCGCGGTACAGGTCCGCCGTCGCGTTCACGAGCGCCACGAGGGCCTCGTGCCCTCGGCACCCGAAGCGCCCGGCGATCGGCAGCCGGGCCAGCCACGACGGCGGGATGCCCGCGTCGTCGACGAGGACGGCCGTCGCCGGGCACTGGAGATCCATGTCAGGAGCCTGCCCGGGGGAGCGGCTGGTGCCCCGCCGCTCCCCGGCCGGGAACCCCCGGTCGGGGAACCGGCGGTCGCGGGGTCCGTCGGGAAGGGCGCGTCATGAGCCCTTCGCCCCGTCCTCCGGCCTCGGGACCGGCCGGGTGCGCCCGCGTCGCCGCCGCCGGGTGTATTCGGACACCGCACGCCGGCAGGCACCCCGCAGCTGCTCCGCGGACACCTCCCAGGAATAGCTCCCTGCACGCTCGAGCCCGGCGCGGGATGCTGCGGCCCACCGCGCGGGGTCGTCGAGGCTCCGCACCGCCGAGGCCACGTCCTCCGGGTCCCCGGGATCGACGAACAGGGCTGCCTCGCCCCCGACCTCACGGAAGATCGGGATGTCGCTCGCGACGACGGGCGTGCCGGTGGCCATCGCCTCGATGATGGGCAGGCCGTAGCCTTCCGCCCGGGACAGCGTGAGCAGGGCCGTCGAGTCGTGGAGCAGGTCCTCGTACTCCGCATCCGTCACGCCCCCGTGGAAGACGATGCGTTGCTCGTCCGCCGCCAGGTCCGTGAGTTCGGCGCGGCGTTCGGGCGTGATGCGGCTGAGCAGGTGGAGCGTGTGCCGGGGCAGCAGGGCCATGGCGCGGACGAGGGTCTCGACGTTCTTGTACGGCATGAAGGAGCCCATGTAGAGCAGCGACGGCGAGCGCGGCGCGTCAGGGTCCCGCCGGCGTTCCGTGGGCTGCGGGGCGTTGCCGACGAGCAGGACGGGCCTGCGGGTGAGCCTGTGCTCCGCCATGAGGGCCGCCGTGGTGTCGGAGATCGTCGCGACCACGTCGGCCCGGTCGAGCAGCAGGCGCTGCGGCCAGTAGGCGAGATGGTACAGCCGCCAGAGCAGGCGCACCGGGAGGGGGAGGAAGGACGGCGGCATGGGGTTTTGGTAGTAGATCAGGTCGTGCAGCGTGAGGACGAGAGGGTATCTGCGGCCCCACGAGCCCATCGTCTGCATGGGGCACACGACGACGTCGGGCCGGAGGCGGTTGATGCGCCGGGCGACGAACAGTTCGGCGGGGGAGAGCGGGCTGTTGACCAGCACGGACGGCACGTCGGGCAGCAGGGCCAGCTGCCGGGGATCACTGACGAGCATGACGACGTCGTCCGTCTCCGCGAGCGCGGCGATCAGGCTCGCGCCGTACCGGCTGATGCCGTCGTGGTGGTCCGTGCGCGTGAAGCGCGCGTCGAACAGGATCCTCATGGGGCGGTGTCCTCCAGGAACTCCTCGATGATCAGCGCCGCTTCGCGCGGCTTCTCGTAGTGCACCAGGTGCCCGACGTCCGCGATGACCTCGAGCCGTGCGTGCGGGATGAGCCCTGCGAGGTCGCGCTGGCTCGCCACGGAACCGATGTCGTCCCGATCCGCCGCGATGAGCAGGACGGGCATTCGCAGGTCCGCGGCCCGGTCCCGCACGGTGCCCGAGATCGATGCCCGGAAGGCCTCGAGGACCACCCGACGGCCGGCGAAGGAACTGAAGTAGGCGTCGTGCTGCCCGTGGATCCAGCGTCGCAGGGTCCGGTCCTTCGTCTTGGCCATGAAGATGCTCATGCCGCGGACGATCACCGGATTCGCCAGGAGGGCGCGCCCGGCCGCCTCGGGCAGGCGGTCGGCGGCCACGTAGTATCCCTCGGCGAGCCGGGAGGCGGTGCGGCTGGGCCCCTCGAGCGCCGGAGCGCTGATGGGATTGACGAGGACCACGCGCCCGGCGAGGCCCGGGGAGCCGGCGGCGGCCTCCGCGGCCACGATCGAACCGAACGAGTGGCCGAGCAGGACGGGCGCGTCGGGAGCGAGGAGCCGGGTGCAGTCGCTGATGAAGTGGGCGTAGGTGGCTACGTCGTGCGTGCCGGCCAGCGCCTGGCCCTGCCCGAAACCGGGCAGGTCCGGCAGGATGACGCGGTGCCGGGGCAGCTCCTCGACGAGGCGCAGCAGTCCGTGGTGGTCGCCCCGGAAGCCGTGCACCATGACGATCGTCCCGCGGGGCGCCTCGCCGGGCGCCGTAACGGCGGGATAGTCCCAGATGCGCTGCAGGGTGCCTTCCCAGCGCAGGGTCCGGACCGTCGCATCGCGCATCAGCCGACCCGGTCGGGGTGCGAGCCGAATCGCTGGTCCCGGTCCAGCGCGTCGAGGGCCCCGACCTGTCCGTCGTCGAGCGCGAACCCGAGGATGTCGAGGTTGGAGCCGATCCGCTCCCGCGAACTCGCCTTCGGGATCGTGAGGATGCCCTGCTGCAGGTGCCATCGCAGGATCACCTGCGCCGGTGTCCTCCCGAGGTCGGCCGCGATGCGACCGACGACGGCGTCCCGCAGGACGTTGCCGCGGCCGAGGGGGCTCCATGCCTGGGTGGCGATGCCGTGCTGCGCGTGGAAGGCGCGCAGGTCGCGCTGCTGCAGGTAGGGGTGGAGTTCCACCTGGTTGAGGACCGGCACGACGCCGGTCTCGTCGAGCAGCCTCTCGAGGTGCGGCTGCTGGAAGTTGGAGACGCCGATGGACCGCACGCGTCCGTCGGCACGGAGGCGTTCGAGGGCGCGCCACGTCTCGACGTAGAGCCCCTTCGACGGGCAGGGCCAGTGGATGAGGTAGACGTCGAGCTCCTCGAGGCCCAACCGCTGCATCGTCGCGTCGAAGGCGCGCAGGGTGGCGTCGAATCCGTGGTCGTCGTTCCACACCTTCGAGGTGAGGAAGAGGTCGTCGCGGGCGCCGGTCTCGAGGTACGCGCGGGCGGCTGCTCCCACACCCTCCTCGTTGCCGTACAGGGCGGCCGTGTCGAGCAGGCGGTACCCGACGTCCAGCGCCGTCGAGCAGAGCCGGGCGGTGTCCTCGGGCGGGACCTTGTAGACGCCGTACCCGACGACGTCGATCGACGTCCCGTCGGCGAGGGCGGCGCGGGGGACGGAGGAGGTCATGGGGGAACTCTACCGAGGTCGTCCTGCGGCCGGTGCCCCCTCACCCGGTCCTGCGCGTCGTTCGGCGGGATCGATGCTGTCGAGGATCAGTCCCAGGCCGTGGTCGAACTCGTCCCCGAAGTCGTAGCCGGGCTGCAGCACGATCCCGGTGGCGATCTCCATCATCCAGGGGTACTGCCCGCCCGCGAAGTGTTCCATGATCGGCGCCGCGACGTCGGGGACGGACTCGGCGCCGCTGAGCGGCAGGGCGGCCTCCTGCAGGGCGAACCCGTAGAGGTAGCTGTCGAGCAGCGCGTAGGCGTGGGCCGTGGCGCGGAGCGTGAATCCGCCCGTGCGCAGCGTGCCCAGGGTCGCGTCGTGGTGCCGCAGGGTCGCCGGGCCCGGGCTCGTCCGCGACTCGAGCAGTCCCACCGCCCAGGGATGGCGGCGCAGTACCTCCCGCATCGAGCGGGCCCGGGCGAGCATCTCCTCGCGCCACGGGTTGCCGATCACGGGCAGGTGGACCTCCGCGAAGACGAGGTCCACGATGCCGTCGAGGATCCGCTCCTTGTTGGCGACGTAGTAGTAGAGGCTCATCGGCCTGCTGCCGAGCTCCCGTGCGAGCGTGCGGATGGTCAGGCCGGCGATGCCGTCGCGGTCCGCCAGGGCGAGCGCGCACTGCAGCACCCGCTCGCGCGACAGCGGGGTCCGTTCCCCCGGTTCCGTTTGTGCACTCATGGCGCTCCTGCCCCTCGTCTTTTCGTACAGTGTACGATACGGTGCTCGCAGGCGGGACGCACGGGGCGGGCGCCGGGAAGGCGATCATGCAGGAATCGATCGGCGGCAGGACGACGAGCGGAACCATGAGGGCGGTCGTCCACTCCGCGTACGGCGGCGCGGACGTGCTCGAACTGCGGGACCTGTCGGTGCCCGCGGTCGGGGCGGGGGAGGTGCTGGTCCGGGTCCGGGCCGCAGGGGTGGACCGGGGAGCCTGGCACATGATGACCGGCCTGCCGTACCTGGGGAGGCTCGCCTTCGGACTCCGCGGCCCGAGGAATCCCGTCCTCGGCATGGACGTGGCGGGCGTGGTGGTCGCGGTGGGCGGGCAGGTGTCGCGCTTCGCCGTCGGCGACGAGGTGTTCGGCGTGGGACGCGGGACGTTCGCGGAGTTCGCGACGGCGGCGGAGGGATCCCTCGTGCGCAAGCCGGCGCTCCTGTCCTTCGCCGAGGCTGCCGCCGTGCCCGTCTCGGGTGTCACGGCGCTGCAGGCGCTGCACGACGTCGGGCGGGTGCGCGAGGGCCAGCAGGTGGCGATCCTCGGGGCATCGGGCGGGGTCGGTAGCTTCGCCGTGCAACTCGCCCGGGCGGCAGGAGCGCAGGTCACGGCGGTCTGCAGCGACGCGAAGGCCGGGTATGTGCGCTCGCTGGGCGCCGGGTCCGTCCTCGACTACGGCGAGCGCGACTTCGCCGACTGCGGGACGGCGTTCGACCTCGTGGTCGACATCGGCGGCAGTCCGTCGGT
>NZ_CP024915.1:3154512-3159124 GCF_002953615.1 Arthrobacter agilis
CAGCGGTTGCTCCCGCAGCCGATGCGACCCACACCGTCGTCGCCGGTGACACCCTCGGTGGCATCGCAGCGACCTACGGCGCCGACCTGACTGCCGTCCTCGCGGCCAACGGGCTCTCCCTCGCCTCGATCATCTTCCCCGGCGACACCGTGGTGATCCCCGCGAGCGGTGCGGCGCAGGCTCCGGCCCAGGCCGTGTCGGCCCCCGTGGCCGTCGCTCCCGCGGCGGAGGTCCAGCAGGCAGCCGTCGTCGCCCCGGCGCCGGCTGTGTCGACCGCGCCCGGCTCGGGCGTGTACCTCGCCTCGGCAGACATCACGCCGGTGGCATCCAGCGGCGTCGCCGGCACCCTCGTGGCGTCTGCCCAGGCGCAGCTGCAGGCCGGCGCGATCCAGGACTGCACCGTACTGGTCGAGAACGCCCTGCGGGCAGCGGGTATCTCCGTGGGAGATCTCGGTCCCTCGCAGTTCTTCCAGTTCGGTTCCACGGTGGCCACCCCTGCTGCCGGCGACATCGTCATCACGGCGGGCCACGTGGCCATCTATGTCGGCGGTGGCCAGGTCATCAGCAGCGGCATGAACGGGTCGAACCTCACCATGCAGCACCCCCTCTCGGACCTGCCGGGAGCATCCTTCGTCCGGGTTGCCGGCTAGCAACCCGACGGACCACACGCGGGAAGCGGCAGGTGCTTGGACGGGGCCCTGCCGCTTCCTTTCTTTAACGCTCGAGCGCGGCGCCGACCGACGCGGGGGCTCAGCCCCGCGCCGCCAGGGCGGCCTGGATGCCGGGGATGCAGCCCTCGTTCTGCAGGGACGTCGTATCCCCGAGGGCCGTGCCTTCATGGAGCTGGGTGAGCAGGCGCCGCATGATCTTCCCGGAGCGTGTCTTGGGCACGTCGGGGACGACGACGACGGACGAGGGACGGGCGATGGGTCCGATGGCGCCGGCCACGTGCGAGCGCAGGGCCGCGGTGACGTCGCCGGATGCGTCCGCCCCTGCCGAGAGCACCACGAACGCGGCGATCGCGTGGCCCGTCAGCGGATCCGTCACGGGGCAGACGCCGGCCTCCGTCACCAGGGGGTGGGCCACCAGCGCCGACTCGATCTCGATGGTGGACAGCCGGTGGCCCGACACGTTGATGACGTCGTCCACGCGCCCGAGGATCCAGGTGTCGCCGTCGTCGTCGTACCGCGCGCCGTCGCCCGCCAGGAACCAGCCCTGCGCGGCGAACTTCCGCCAGTAGGAATCGAGGTAGCGCTGGGGATCCCCCCAGACGGTGCGGGCCATGGCCGGGCCGTGGCGATCCACCACGATCAGGCCCTGCACGCCGGGAGGCACCGGTCGGCCCTCGTCGTCGACGATGCGCGTGCTGACCCCGGGAAGGGCGCGAGCGGCGCAGCCGGGCTTGAAGTCGGTGTCCCCGGGGCTGGGGGAGAGGACGGTGGCTCCGGTCTCGGACTGCCACCAGGTGTCGACGACGGGCACCTCGTCGCGGCCGAGGTTCCTCCGGAACCAGCGCCACGCCTCGGGATTGACCGCCTCGCCGACGGTGCCCAGCACGCGGATGCTCGAGAGGTCGTAGCCGGCCGGGACGCCGTCGGGGAACCAGCCCATCAGTGACCGGACCAGCGTCGGCGCCGTGTAGTAGCTCGTGACGCCGTAGCGTTCGATGATCTCGAAGTGGCGGCCCGGGTGCGGCGTGTTCGGTGTGCCTTCGAAGAGGACCTGCGTGGCCCCGTTGGAGAGCGGCCCGTACAGCTCGTAGGTGTGCGCGGTGACCCAGGCCAGGTCAGCGGTGCACCAGTGGACGTCGCGATCCCGCAGGGCCGGATCGGGATTGCTGAAGAGGTGCTCGAAGCTCCACGACGCCTGCGTGAGGTAGCCGCCGGACGTATGCACGAGGCCCTTCGGCTTCCCGGTGGTCCCCGAGGTGTACATGATGAACAGGGGCGTCTCCGCGTCGAAGGCCTCCGGTTCGTGGTGGGGCGAGGCCGTGTCCACGACGTCGTGCCACCAGACGTCCCGCCCGTCGGTCCACTCGACCTCCGACCCGGTCCGGCGGACCACGAGGACGTGCTCGATGCTGTTCCGACCGGACACCGCGGCGTCCGCATTGTCCTTCACGCCGACGGCGGCACCACGGCGGAACTGCCCGTCGGTGGTGACGAGCAGCTTCGCGCCCGTGTCCTCGACGCGGAAGCGCAGTGCCTCCGCCGAGAACCCGCCGAACACGAGGGAGTGCACGGCGCCGATCCGGGCGCACGCGAGGGTGACCACGACCGTCTCGACCAGGACCGGGAGATAGATCACCACGCGGTCGCCCTTGCCGATCCCGAGGGCCAGCAGTGCGTTCGCGGCCCGTGAGACCTCGTCCTGCAACTGCGCGTAGGTGACGGTGCGGCGGTCACCCGGTTCGCCCTCGAAGTGCAGGGCAGCGCGGTCACCCCGACCGGCACGGACGTGGCGGTCCACGCAGTTGGCCGCAATATTGAGGGTGCCGCCGGCGAACCACTCGATGACGGGCACGCTGAGCCTGCCGTCCTCCTGCGGCGTCGCCTTCTCGAAGGTGTGCAGGGTGTGCCAGGGGTCCTGCCACTCGAGCCGGGCGGCCTGCTCGGCCCAGAACGCGAGCCGTTCGGCCTCGTCCTGCAGCGCGGCCTGTCCTTTCGGCGTCGTCGTCCCTACGCCCACTTGCGCACCGCCCAGCGCTCGGCGATGCCCAGGAGGGCGTCGGTGGTCTTGCCGATCACGGCCAGCAGGATGATGGCGAGGATGATGCGGTCCACGCGGCCGTTCTGCTGCGAGTCCGTCAGCAGGAAGCCTAGTCCCATCGACGACGCGATGAGTTCGGCCGCGACGAGGAACAGCCAGGACTGCGCGAGTGCGAGCCGCAGGCCGGAGAACAGGGCGGGAACGACGGCGGGGAGCTGCACCGTGGTGAGCAGTCGGATGCCGCCCAGCCCGAAGGCCCGCGCTGCCTCGACGAGGTTGCGGTCCACGTGGCGCAACCCGAGGTACAGCGTGGTGAAGACGGGGAAGAACGCACCGATGGTGATCAGCGTGACCTTCGAGTCCTCGTTGATGCCGATCCAGAGGACCAGCAGCGGGACCCACGCCAGGGACGGGACCGCGCGGAGCGCCCCGACGGTCGGGGTCAGGAGGACGTCCGCGATGCGGGAGAGGCCCAGCAGTGCGCCGGCCAGGACCCCGAGCAGGGATCCGAGGAGGAACCCGAGGAGGACCCGCTGTGTGGAGATCAGGATGTGGGTGGCGAGCTGGCCGCGCTCGATGAGGTCCACCGCGGCCGCGAGAACCGACGCCGGCGAGGGGAGCTGCGACGGCCGGAAGAAGCCCGAGGCGGTGCTGAGGTGCCAGGCGAGCAGGATCAGCGCCGGGACGATGAGCCCGAGCAGCACGATGACCACGCGCCGTCCGGCCGTGCCCGTCCTGCCCGGGTTCCTGCCGGCCCCGTCCCCGGTGACCGGAGATCCGGTGGACGCGAGGCCCTCCTTGCTGATGGGAACGGTGCTGCGTCCCGTCAGGTGCTCAGCACTCATGAATCGGAACCGATGGCGGCGGGGTCCGCCTTCTCCACGAGCGAGGCGTCGAAGAGGGTATCGAGGGCCTCGTCGATCTGGTCCTGGCTCTGCACGTCACCGGTCTCCACGAAGACGGGGCCGATCTTCTCGAGGACGCTGCGCTGGGCGTCGCCCGGCGCGGGATCGACGTCGAGGTTGGTGCGCTCGATGATCACGGAGTTGGCCACGGCCTGGTCGATGCCCGCGACGCCCGCGAGGATCGCGGCGGTCTCCTCCGGGTTCTCCTTGGCCCACTCCCGTGCCTTCTCGTAGGCGTCGACCACGGTCTGGGCGACGTCGGGCTTCTCGGTCAGGAAGTCCTCCGTCGCGTTGAGGAAGCCGTAGGAGTTGAAGTCGATGTCGCGGAAGAACAGCTGGGCGCCGTCCTGCTCGGCAGCGGCCATGATCGGATCGAGGCCGGACCAGGCGTCGACCGCACCGCTGGCCAGGGCCGCGCGGCCGTCTGCGTGCTGCAGGTTCTCGATGGTGACCTCGGACTGCTCCACGCCTGCGGCCTCGAGTGCCTGGAGGAGGAAGAAGTACGGGTCGGTGCCGCGGGTTGCCGCCACGGACTTGCCGCGCAGGTCCTCGACGCTCGTGATGCCGGACTCCGGAAGCGCCACGAGGGCTGCCCATTCGGGCTGCGAGTAGATGTCGATGGCCTTGATCGGGGAGCCGTTGGAGCGGGCGAGCAGGGCAGCGGATCCGGCGGTGGATCCGACGTCGATCGCCCCGGCGCGCAGGGCCTCGTTGGCCTTGTTCGACCCGGCGGACTGCACCCAGTTGACGGTGATGTCCTGGTCGGCGAGTTCGTCCTCGAGCCAGCCCTGCTCCTTGATGACGAGGCTCAGCGGGTTGTAGGTGGCGAAGTCGATGTTGAGCGTGCCGCCCTGCGTGGCGGTGCCTGCCGCGGCGGACTCCGTGTCGGAGGCGTTCTCGCCGGCGAGGCAGCCGCTGAGGCTGAGGGAGAGTGCGGTGGCGAGCGCGAGGGTGGGCAGGAGGGCGCGGCGGTTCATGGTGGTCCTTCGAGTGGATCG
>NZ_CP024915.1:3159224-3163876 GCF_002953615.1 Arthrobacter agilis
GTCCGGCACCGACGGGGAACGGCACCCCTACGACACGGGGATGCCCGCACCCATGGCGGGTGCGGGCATCCCCGTGTGCGGGAACGGGCCTACTTCGTGCCGGACAATGTCCCGATCTCGTCGGCCGAGAGTTCGAGGTCCGAGGCGCGTGCCGAGTCCTGCACGCTCTCGGGCCGCGACGCGCCGGGGATCGGGAGAACCGTGGGTGACAGGGCCAGTTCCCAGGCCAGGCACACCTGCTGGGGGCTGACGCCGTGCCTGTCGGCGATCTCCTGGAACGGCGTGAAGTGCTCGCCGAGTCCGCCTGCCTTCTTGATGCCGCCGAGGGGGCTCCACGGCAGGAAGGCGATGCCGTTCTCGCCGCAGTACCTCAGCTCGTCCTCGCTGGACCGGAAGGCCGGCGAGAACTGGTTCTGCACGGATACCAGTCGGCCGCCGAGGATCTCGTTCGCCTGCCGGATCTGGTCCACGGTGGCGTTCGAGATGCCGGCCATGCGGATGACGCCCTCGTCCAGCAGGTCCCTGAGGGCCCCGATGGAATCCTCGTAGGCGACCTCCGGATCCGGACGGTGGTACTGGTACAGGTCGATGGCGTCGCCGCCGAGGCGCTTGAGGGACGCCTTCGCGGCCTCCTTGAGGTAGTCCGGGCGACCGTTCAGCGTCCATGAGCCGTCGCCGGGCCGCAGGTGGCCACCCTTGGTCGCAACCAGCACGGACGAGCTGTCGGCGCCGTAGGTGGCCAGTGCCTTCGCGATGAGCACCTCGTTGTGGCCCACCTCGTCCGCGTCGCGGTGGTACGCGTCCGCGGTGTCGATCAGGGTGATCCCGGCGTCGATCGCTGCATGGATGGTGCGGATGGAACGGTCCTCGTCGGGGCGTCCCTCGATGGACATGGGCATTCCGCCCAGTCCGAGGGCGCTGACGGTGATACCGCCGAGTGTGCGTTGCTGCATTGTCGTTCTCCTCTGGATAGACGTGCAGCTGTCATCGTACGCACGGACCGGGTTTTGGTCCCCACGGCAACAAATCACTTGCCGAGCGTGAAGATCCGTCGTACCACGCGGCCCTCGGAGAGCGCGTCGAGACTTTCGTTGAGATCCTCGAGGGGGTGCGTATCCGTGTGGAGCAGTTCGACGGGCAGCAGGCCGCGCCGCCACAGGTCCAGGTAGGCGGGGATGTCCCGCTCGGGTACGGCGTCACCCATGTAGGAGCCGAGCAGGCGCCGCCCCATGCCGGCGAACTGGAGGGCCTGTGCGGTGATCTGCTGGTCCGGATGCGGGAGGCCGACGGACACCACCGCACCTCCGCGTGCGAGCAGCTGCAGTCCGGCCTCCAGCACGCGGGCACTGCCCACCGCCTCGATGACGACGTCGGCACCACCGTCCGTCGCCTCCCGCACGAGGCCGGCGGCGTCGTCGGGTGTTCCCGCGAGGGACGCGCCGCAGCGCAGGCCGAGGTCCTGCTTGGCGGCGAGGGGATCGATGGCGATCACCGTGGTCCCGGGGACCTGGGCGGCCGCCATCACCGACATCAGTCCCACCGCGCCCAGGCCGAAGACGACCACGGACTGCCCTTCCTGCAGCGCGGCGGTGTTGAGGACGGCGCCGATGCCGGTCAGGGCGGCGCAGCCGAACATGGCGGCGACGTCGAAGGGCACGTCGCGGTCGATCACCACCACGGATTCGCGGGCCACGACGGCGTACTCCGCGAAGGCGGACACGCCGAGGTGGTGGTTGATGCGCTCGCCGTCGGTGGTGCGCAGGACGGCCGGTCCGTGCAGGAGGTCCCCGCTCCCGTTGGATTCCGCCCCCCGGTAGCAGAGCGCCGGCCGCCCCGCCGAGCACGCGCGGCACGCTCCGCACGCGGGGACGAACACGAGGACCACGTGGTCGCCGTCGCGGACGTCGGCGACGCCGTCGCCCACGCGTTCGACGACGCCTGTCGCCTCGTGGCCGAGGGCCATGGGGAGCGGGCGGACACGCGAACCGTTGATCACCGACAGGTCCGAGTGGCAGAGACTCGCCCGGGTTATCCGCACCAGGACCTCGCCGGGCCGCGGCTCGGGCACCGGAACCGTCTCCAGGGCGAGCGGGTTGCTCCCGGCGTAGGGAGCAGGCAGTTCGGCGGAGCGAAGCACCGCAGCGCGCATCATCGGGCTCATGGCATTCCTCGTCATCGGGGTACGGACTGCGCCAGTCTAGGCGCGGCGGCTACCCTTACGTGCACCACCGGATCCGCGGGTCATCGGCACCGCGCCGGCACCACGCTTCGAGGAGGCCTGCAGCATGGAAGTACCGCTCTTCGTCTGGACCGCCACGGTCATCGGTATCGTGGGGCTGCTCGTGTTCGACTTCTTCTTCCACGTCCGGAAGGCCCACACCCCGACCCTGCGCGAGTCGGCGATCTGGTCCTCCGTCTACGTGGGGATCGCCCTGCTGTTCGGTGTCGGCGTCCTCGTCCTCGGCGGGCCCACCATGGGCACCGAGTACTTCGCCGGCTACGTCACCGAGAAGGCGCTCTCGGTCGACAACCTCTTCGTGTTCCTCATCATCATGTCGAGCTTCCGGGTGCCGCGCGCGGACCAGCAGAAGGTGCTGCTGTTCGGCATCGTCTTCTCGCTCATCGCCCGGACCGGCTTCATCTTCCTCGGCGCGGCCCTCATCAACAGCTTCGCCTGGGTGTTCTACATCTTCGGCCTGATCCTGCTCCTGACCGCGGGGAACCTCCTCAAGCCGGGTGGGCACGACGACGACGAGAGCGTGATCATCCGGCTCGCCAAGCGCTTCCTGCCGGCGTCGGAGCACTACGACGGCGACAAGCTGTTCACGGTCGAGGACGGCAAGCGCGTCCTGACCCCGATGCTGCTCGTCATGGTGGCCATCGGTGCCACCGACATCCTGTTCGCCCTGGATTCCATCCCGGCGATCTTCGGCCTCACCCAGAACACCTTCATCGTCTTCACCGCCACGGCGTTCTCGCTCATGGGGCTGCGCCAGCTGTTCTTCCTCATCGACGGGCTGCTGGACCGGCTCATCTACCTCTCCTACGGCCTCGCGGTGATCCTCGGCTTCATCGGCGTGAAGCTGATCCTCCACGCGCTGCACGAGAACAACCTGCCCTTCATCAACAACGGCGAGCACGTCGACGTCGTCGAGATCAGCACGGGCCTGTCGCTGGGCGTCATCCTCGGCGTGCTGGTCGTGACCGTCCTGGCCTCCGTGCTGAGCCCCAAGGGCAAGGCGAAGAACGCCATCTCAGGTGCCAAGCGCCACGCCGTCGAATACCTGGACCTCACCTACGAGACGGACATCGTCGAGCGGGAGAAGATCTTCGCGAGGCTGTGCGCCGAGGAGGCGGACCTCCGGAAGCTACCCGAGAAGTACAAGCGCCTGATCCGCAACGAGACGGAGTTCATGGAGATGATCCGCCGGGCGCACGCCGAGCACGACGAGGCGCTCGAGCGGGAACCCGGCCGGTAGCGCTAGTTCCGCCGGCCGGAGAAGATACGGCCGATGACGCCGCTGTCGAGGATCTCGCCGAGCAGTTCCAGCGGTGCGCCGGGAGGCAGCGGGATGCCGGGACGGCCGGCCAGCGCGCTGACGTCGAGTCCGGTCAGGAAGCGCGAGCCGAAGGTGGTGGGCGAGTGCGGGCCGACGAGGTCGTCCACCGGTACCTGGATCGGGCCGTCGACGTCCTCGGACTCAGCCGCATCCCCGGGCAGGTGGCGCAGCGCGGGCGTCCAGGAGTAGGGGGCGCGGCAGAGCAGGGCGTCCTCGCCGGGGGTGACGTCGTCGATGAGCTCGTTGACCGCCTGGGAGACGAGGTCGGCGTCCCCCGCGTCGAGGGCGTAGACGCCGTGCAGGTAGGCATCGAACTCGAAGTAGTCCGTGAACCCTCCCATGTTGCAGTAGTGCATCCAGGACTCGTAGGAGGAGAGTCCGGCGAACTCCATCGCCGTCAGGGTCTCGTCGCTCTGCATAGTGCTCAACTCCTTGTCACGGCCCCCAGCTGAGCCTTCCTCAATCCTCCCGAACGCACCTCAACTGAACCGGTCTGTCGCGCTCAGTTTTGGCGCAAGCGGACGGTCCCACCTCAAGGCATTGCGGAAAAAGCAGAGGAAAACCGGCCCCGCAGCATCCGCTCCTGCGGGGCCGTCCGGGTGCCGCCGATCGGGCCGGGGCTAGTGGCTCAGCTTCAGCCCGATGACGCCCCCGACGATCATGAGCAGGAACACGATCTTCAGCAGCGAGGCGGGCTCGGTGCCGGTGGCCATCGCATAGATGACGGTGAGGGCCGCGCCGATCCCCACCCAGACGGCGTAGGCCGTCCCGACGGGCAGGGTCCGCATGGCGTAGGCCAGGCCGGCCATGCTCGCGACGATGGCGATGCCGAACACGAGCGTGGGCGCGAGTCTGCTGAAGCCGTCCGACTTGCCGAGGGCTGTGGCCCATACGGCTTCGAGGACTCCGGAGACGACGAGGACGATCCAGGCCATGATTCTCTCCCTGGGCCGTCTTGTCGCACACCGGGTACGGCACCCATCGTCCGGGAGGCGGTGGTTCCCGCCCCGGTCTCCATGCTGTCACGGAAACGGGATCAGTGGTGCGGCCCGGGAAGGCCGGGAGGGGGGGGACGGGGCGCGTGCCGGAGGA
>NZ_CP024915.1:3164110-3168695 GCF_002953615.1 Arthrobacter agilis
GCCGACGACGACGGCGGACGTGCCCGCCTCGACGCCGGCGTCGTTCACCACGGCTCCGAACCCCGTCGCGACCGAGCAGCCGATGAGGCTCGCGACGTCGAACGGGACCTCACGGGGGATGCGGATGGCTCCGGCCTCGGGCACGACGGCGTACTCGCTCATCGACCCGACGGTCAGGTACGGGAAGACGCGGTCGCCGTCGAGCGAGAGCGGGGTGCTGCCGTCGGGCAGCAGGCATTCCTCGGACCGGCTGCCCGTGCACACGTACGACTTGCCGGAGAGGCAGGCGGTGCAGCGCCGGCAGGGGTAGAACCAGGACAGGATGACGTGGTCCCCCACCGCGACGTCGGTGACGCCGTCGCCGATCGCCTCGACGGTACCGGCGCCCTCATGGCCCATGACCGTGGGTGAGGGCAGCGTCCAGTCGCCGTCGAGCACGTGGCGGTCGGATCCGCAGACACCCGAGGCGCCCATCCGGACGAGGACGGTGCCCGGGCCGGGATCGGCGACGTCGACCGTGGTCAGTTCGAGGTCCCGGGAACCGCTGCGGTGGACGGCGGCCTGTGCGGGGCGGCTCATGCGTTCCTCCCGGCCTTCTCCGCCGGGGCATAACCGCCGACGCCGCGGCGGACGTAGAGCACCCGGGCGAGCACGTAGAACACGATCGCCCCGACGACGGCGGAGGGGAACGATGCCGTGATGTAGCTGAAGACGGGCTGGGTGGTGAGCGTGACCGGGTTGTAGATCACGAGGTAGAAGACGGCCCCGGCAGCGACGGCGCCGAGTCCGGCCCAGTTGATCCCACTGGAGAAGTGGTAGGCGCTCTCCCCCCGGTGCCGGTACAGCTCCTCGAGTGCCACGCGCTGGCGGCGCAGCAGGAAGTAGTCGGCGATGATCGCTCCGCACATCGGGGCGAGGAAGGCGCCGCTGAGGGTCACGAACGTCATGAACCGCAGGTACATGAAGCCCGGGAAGAACGCGAGGATGGCCGGCAGCACGAAGAACCCCGCGCAGAGCCAGGCCCACCGGACCCGCGAGAGCAGGTTCCCGCTGGCCTGCCGGATCGCCAGCACCGTCGAATAGACGATGGAGGACGTGCTGGTGATGTTGGCGAAGGCGATGAACAGCAGGATGAAGGCGCCGAGGATCGGGCCGCCGAAGGGCAGCATCCAGACGGTCGGGTCCGAGTCCCCAAGGGTCAGGGCGGCGGCCATGCCGACGATCTGCGCGATCAGGGTGGCGCCGAGCAGCCCGCCGTACGAGGGCCAGAGGGCGGCCCGCGGTGTCTTCGTCAGCCGGGCGAGCGACCCCATGACCGGGTACCAGGAGACGCCCACACCGGCATTGAACTCGACGGCGAGCGCGAAGTTGAGGCGGTCGTCCTCGAACGGGGCGAGCGGCGCGGCGCTGAGCAGCGTGTCCCAGGAGGTGTTGATCACGAGGAAGACCATCAGGAAGACGGTCACGATGATCAGGCCCGGCGCGATGAACTTGTTGAACCGTCCGATGGTGACGGGTCCGCGGGAGAGGATCCACCAGGAGACGGCGATCGCAACGAGCGCGAAGAACGTCACCATGAGGCTCTCCGGCCCGAAGTCTGTGCCGAACGTCGAATTGGACACCTGCGTGACCGCCCTGCCGACCATGATCGCCAGCAGCGACGACCAGCCCATCTCGGTGATCAGGATGACGGTGAAGACGAGGATGCCCACGCCGACCAGCCCGAAGACGGGCCGGAGGATGGTGTACTGCTCGACGCCGTAGCGCTGGCTGGCGACGACGCTGGCGAGGATCATGAACCCGAGCCCGATGGCGTTGCCGATCACCATGGCGGCGATGCCCTGCTGGAAGCCGACGAGCAGCGCCGTCGAGCCCCCGACGAGGAACGCCCAGGTGGCGATGGCAAGGCTGATGTTGACGCCGGTGAAGTCGGCGCCGTTCCAGATCCGTTCGGTGCGGAGCAGCGGCAGTGAACCGAGCGATCCGCTGGTCTCACCGACGGCGGGGGTGGCGTTGCCCTGCTTGTTCCCGCTCACAGCGCCAGCACCAGGAAACCCAGCACGGTGATCCCGAGGGTCACCAGGGTGAACAGGCCGAGGTCCCGACCCGAGAGGGCGGCACGCGAGGAATCGCCCTGCTCGTGCGCCGAGATCTCCGTCAATCTCCGTTGCAACGCTTCTGCTGTCGCGCTGTCTGCTGCATCCATCGTTTCCGCCTCCGCTAATCGAATGTCATTCGGTTTGGGCCAATGATTGGGCCTAGCATGGGCTCTGTCAACGGGTTTACGTTGGCCCTGTCAGCACGGGAAGACGGTGGCAGAACCGTTCGGGGAAGGATAGGCATGGCCGGATTGGCGGTACTCCAAGCCGCGGGGGTGGTCGGCGCTGTCGACGAGAACCTCCGCCGGCTCGACACGTGTGCGGCTCGCGTCGCCGAGCAGGGCGCCGACATCCTGGTGAGCCCGGAGCTGTTCGCCACGGGCTATGCGCCCACACGCGTGGCCGATTCGGACGGGCAGGGCATCCGTGCCGAACTCGCGGGCATCGCCCGGCGCCACGGCATCGTGCTCGTCGGATCGACCGTCGAGGCCACGCCCACCGGGCGGCACATCAGCGCCTCACTGTTCGACAGCCGGGGGACGGAGCTGACCCGGTACCGGAAGTCGCACCTGTTCGGACCGGAGGAGCAATCGGTCTTCCTGCCGGGGAACGACCTTCCGGAACTGGTCCCCCTTCTGGGCCTGACCGTGGCACTCGGCATCTGCTACGACATCGAGTTCCCGGAGTTCGCGCGCAGTGCGGCGCAGCGGGGCGCGGACCTGCTCCTCATCCCGACCGCGGTGCCGGCGACGGGCGACGTCGGGAACCGCGCACCGGAGCACACCTACAACGCGGAGCGCATCTCGACCCTGCTGGTGCCCGCCCGCGCCCTCGAGAACGGCGTCTACATCGCCTATGCCAACCACACCGCGCCCGACTTCACCGGGCTGAGCAGCATCGCGAGCCCGTACGGGACGTTCCTCGGGCTCGCGGTCGACGGGGAGGAACTGCTGGTCGCCGAGGTCGACCACGCGGAGGTGCTCCGCGCCCGGGAGCTCAACACCTACATGACCTGCCGGCGTCCGGAGCTCTTCGCGTAGCTCTCCGCCTGGCTACCCGTCAGAGGATGAGCGTCGGCGCCCGGGGACTGCTTGGTCGGACCGGTACAGCAGCACACCTGCGGACGATGACCCTGCCCGCACGCCTAGGCTGGAACCGACAACCGCCGTCGCCAGCACAAGGAGAACCATGACCTACGAACTGCGCACCTACACCGCAACCCCCGGCAAGCTGGACGCCCTGATGGCACGTTTCCGGGACAGCACCATCGACCTCTTCGTCGAACACAACATGACGAGCCTCGGCTACTGGACGCCGGTCGGGGTCCCGGATGTCCTGGTCTACCTGCTGCGCCACGAGGGCGATCCGAAGGCGAACTGGGCGGCGTTCGGCGCAGACCAGCGGTGGATCGATGCGAAGGCGGCTTCCGAGGCGGACGGCGCCCTGACGGCGAGCATCGAGTCTCTGATGCTCGACGCGACGGACCTCCACCCGATCGCCGGAGCGCAGTAGCCGCCGTCGCACTCTGTCCTTCCTCGCCACGCAGGCATGGATCGTCGGGAGCAGGGCCCGTCCCGACGGGTCCGATACACCACCATTCCTGCGGACGACACTCCTCCTCCAGGTGGCGCTGCACGCTCCACTGAACGACCGCCTCTGGCTATCGTTGACGTCGACCACAAAGGCCGGGCTCAGGCAGTCGCTGACCTCGGCACCGATCCCCGACGCGCCAGGAGCCCAGTGTGACCGATGACGGCAGAGAACCGACCCCTGCAGCGCCTCCAGGGGCAGGTGAGGAGCCGCTGGTCGTCCTGGTTGCCGGCGCGGGCGGGGTCATCGGCCGGCATGTGGCGGACGAATACCTTCGTCGCGGGACGCCGGTCCGCGGGCTGAGCCGCCGGCCTGTCACCGGAGCGCGCTGGGAGCACCTGCCCGTGGACCTGCTCGACCGGGAAGCGGCCCGCACCGGGCTGGACGGCGCCCGTGACACCACCCACCTGGTGTTCGGCGCCTACATCGAGCGGCCCACGACCGAGGAACAGATCGAGGTCAACTCCGCCCTGCTGACCCATGCCCTGCAGGGCCTCGAGGACGCGGGTGCGCCTCTTCGCCATGTCACCCTCTATCAGGGCGGGAAGGCATACGGAGCGCACCTCGGATACTTCAACACCCCCGCGAAGGAACGCGATCCGCGGCTGATCCAGCCCAACTTCTACTACGACCAGGAGGACATCCTCCGCGCGGCCGCGGCGAGGCGCGGCTTCCAGGCCACGATGCTGCGCCCGGAAGGTGTGGTGGGCTACGCGGTCGGCAATCCGATGAACATCCTCATGGTCATCGCCGTCTACGCGAGCATCTGCCGCGAGCTGAGCCAGCCGTTGCGCTTCCCGGGTACGCACGCCGCCTACGACGCGCTCTACCAGGTGACCGACGCGTCCCTGCTGGCCCGCGCCACGGTCTGGGCAGGCACGGAACCACGCGCCGGC
>NZ_CP024915.1:3168922-3173489 GCF_002953615.1 Arthrobacter agilis
CTCTTCCTCGTCCGGAGCTCCGAGCCGTCCGCGGCCGCGGTGTCGGTGCAGCTCGACAGCGGCGTATCGGACGATACTGCCGAGCCGGCTGCCGGCGACGGAGCCGCACGGGGTGCGACTGCCGGTGACGGAGCCGCAGGGGATGCAGCCGTGGGGGCCGCTACGGGCGAGGGTCCGGGTGGTTCCGGTGGCGAGGACGGTACGGGTGGAGTCGGCCCGGGGCGTCCCGGTGAGGCACCGACGCATGAGTCGACCGACCGGTCAGGGGACCCTCTCGGCGTCACGGGCGGTACCGGAGGCGGAGCGCAGGGGATCATCATCGTCTACGTCACGGGAGCGGTCGCAGCACCCGGAGTCGTCACGGTCCCGTCCGGTACGCGCCTGTTCGACGTCATGGGCAGGGCAGGTGGTGCGCTCCCCGAGGCAGACCTCGAGGGGATCAACCTCGCTGCGACACCGTCCGACGGGCAGCACATCCACGTCCTCGCCGTCGGCGAGGAACCGCGGATCACCCAGGACCTCCCCGGCACCTCGTCCCCCGCCCAATCCCCGGGACGGCAGGTCGAGGGTCCCGGCGGCGGAGGTGCACCTGGCGGGAGCCCGGGCGGAATCGACATCAATACCGCGACGCTCGCGGAGATCGAGCTGCTGCCACGCGTCGGTCCGGTGCTCGGACAGCGCATCATCGACTGGCGCACGGAGCACGGGCCGTTCGGCCAGGCGGCCGACATCGACGCCGTGCCGGGTATCGGGCCGGCGATGCTCGACGGGATCCTCCCCCTCATCGTGGTGCGGTGAGGCGCGACGGCGGAGGTCCTGGCGGCGCCGCCTCCGCCGATCCGCCGGGAGGATCCGTCCCTGGACCGGCCCGCCGCGGCCCGCACGCTGCTCCGTCCCGGTGGCACGGCGACCTGCGCCTGGTCCCGTCCGCTGCGGCTGCGTGGACGGCCGCTGCCGTCGCTGTCCATGGCGGGGCGGTCGGGGCGACGGCAGCGGGGCTCCTGGCCGGGGCCTGTGCACTCATGCTGTCCTGTCTCGTGGTCATCGTGCCGGGCCGGCGACGTGCGTGGGCGCTGCTGCCCGGCCAGGCGCTGGCCCCCGCGGCCGCGCTGAGCCTGGTGCTGCTGTCGGCCGGCGGCAGCCTCGCCCGTGCCGAGGCGGGACCGGTGGACGAGGCGCTCGACGGCGGTGTCCCGTTCACTGCGGTCCTGCGCATCACGGGAGAACCGTCCTCGTTGGGTCCGGGAGCATTCGGGGGCGGGAAGCGCTACCTCGTGGACGCCGAGGTCCTCGGTGGTGTCCTCCGGGGTGCTCCCTTCGTGGCGGCGACCCCCGTCGTGGTCCTGGGGCCGGGCGGGTGGGCCGGCGTGGGGACCGGCGACACCGTCCGCGTCCTGGGCACGGCGGAACCTGCGGACCGCGTGGGGAGGGCGGCCGCGATCTTCCTCCCTGCCAGCAGCCCGGCGATCGAGGAGGCCCGCGGCTGGCTCGGCTACACGGATCACCTGCGCACGCGGTTCCGGGACCTCGCCCTCGCCGACAGCCGCGACCGAGGCCTACTCCCGGGCATGGCACTGGGTGACCGGACCGGGCTCGCCCCGGACCTCGAGGAGGCCATGCGACGGACCGGACTGACCCATCTCACCGCGGTGAGCGGAGCGAACTGCTCCTACGTCGTGGCGTTCGCCTTCCTCGGGCTGCGGGTGCTCCGGCTTCCCTGGCTACCGGCCGGCGTCGGTGCCGTGGTCTCGCTCGTGGCGTTCGTCCTGCTCGTCCGGCCCGAGCCGAGCGTCCTCCGCGCTGCGGTCATGGGGGCGGTCGGGGTGGCTGCCGTCCTCTCGGGCCGCGGCAGGGTCTCGCTGACACTGCTGATGGTGTCGGTCATCGTCCTCCTCGCCGTGGATCCCTGGCTCTCGGTGTCCTTCGCCTTCGTGCTGTCGGTGGCGGCGACCCTGGGGCTGGTCACGGCCGGTCCGACGGTCGTCGACACCCTCGGCCTGATGATGCCGCGCCCGGCGGCCCAACTGCTCGCCATCCCGCTGGCCGCGCAGCTCTTCTGCACTCCGATCCTGGTCCTGATCCAGCCCGCCCTGCCGGTGTACTCGCTACCCGCCAACGTCCTGGTGTCACCGGTCGTCCCGGCCATCACGCTGGTGGGCATGGCGGCGGTCGTGGCACTCGTCGCCGGTCCCGTACTCGCGCCGGCCCTGATCGCCACCGCCCAGTGGGGTACCCGCTGGGTGGCAGGCGTCGCCGAGGCCCTCGCAGCCGCTCCTGCCGCGACCGTGCCCTGGTTCCCGGGCGCGCCGGGAGCGGTGGTGGCTGCATCCGGGTCGGTGCTGCTTCTCCTCGCCATGGTCCGCCGCGAGTCGGTCCTCGCCGGTTGGCGGCGTGCCGTCACCCGCGCTCGGCAGCGCCCGTCCGTCCCGACCGGGTCTGGAACAGCAGGGCGGCCGCCGGCCAGGTCTGGCATAGCAGGGCGGCCGCCGGCCAGGGCCGGGCGCCGGACCGTCGCGATCGTCCTCGCCGTCGCCCTGCTGGGGGCGCTCGTGACCATCGCCCTCGTCGACCGGCGGGGCACGGGGTCCTCGTCCCGGTGGGCTCTCACGATGTGCGACGTCGGACAGGGCGACGGCATGGTCATCAGGACGTCGGCGGAGCACGCACTGGTCGTCGACACCGGGCCCGATCCCGATGCCATGGACCGGTGCCTGGACGCACTCGGGATCGAGGTGATCGACGCACTCGTCATCACGCATCTGCACGACGACCACTACGGCGGGGTGGAAGGGGCATTGCGTGGAAGGACCGTATCGGCCCTGTACTACTCGACCGGGGAGGACGGCCTGCCGCGTGAGCTGACCGACGCGACGGCAGGCGCCGGCGTTGGCGCCGAGCGTCTGACCGGTGCGACCCGGCTCGACCTTCCACCCGTGCGGGTGGACGTCCTCTGGCCACGGGGGGAGACACGCCTGCCGGAGGAGAACAACGCGAGCGCCGTCCTGCAGGTCGTGGTGCCCACGGCGCAACGGCCCCTCACGCTCCTCCTCACCGGGGACCTCGAGGAGGACGCCGCCGCGGAGCTCCTCGCCGCGGTCCCCTCCCTGAGGAACGGGGGAGTGGACATCCTCAAGATCGCCCATCACGGAGCGAGGAACGGGGGAACAGGGATCATCGACGCCGTCTCACCCGCTCTCGCCCTCATCTCGGTCGGCAAGGACAACGACTACGGCCACCCGCATCCCCGCATCCTCGAACGGCTCGACCGCTCCGGTATCGCCAGCGCCCGGACCGACGAACTCGGATCGTTCACCGTGGGTGTCACCGACGGCAGGATCGAGGTCCACCGACTCCGATGACGGGGTGCCGGCCGGAGCCACCGCTGCAGCTTTGAGGCGAGAGGGCTCCGTGCAAGAGTAGGAGTGCATTCCGACGGAAGGAACACCCCCGCGTGGCAACGAGATCACCCGCCGGCCGCAGCACCGGCGCGGGCCAGCAGCAACCAGCATCATGGCGCGAAGTGCGCCCCGCCGGCGTCGTCCTGCTCTCCGGTCCCGAGGAGTACCTGGCGTCCCGGGCTGCGGAATCGATCCGGGCACAGGTGCGCACGGCACAGCCCGGAGCGGAACTGGTCCGGTTCGACGCCGGGTCCTATGACGCGGGAACCCTGACCATGCAGGCCAGCCCGTCGTTGTTCGGGGACTGGAAGATCATCGAGGTGGCGGGGCTGGCACAGATGAACGATGCCTTCCTGGTCGACGCGCTCGCCTACCTCGAGGACCCGGCACCCGATGTCGTCCTGGTGATGCGCCACTCGGGCGGGAACCGTGGGAAGAAGCTGTTCGATGCGATCAAGGCCGCCAAGGCCACCGTCGTGGACTGCCAGCCCCTGAAGAAGGACGGCGAGAAGGCGGAGTTCGTCACCACCGAGTTCCGTCTGGCACGCCGGCGCATCGACCCGGATGCCGTGCGGGCGCTCGTCGCCGCGGTCGGTTCGCAGCTCCCCGAGCTGGCGGCAGCCTGCCAGCAGCTCATGGCGGACACCGCGGGCGACATCTCGGCGGAGACGGTGGAGAAGTACTACGGGGGCCGCGTCGAGGCGACCGGTTTCAAGGTGGCCGATGCCGCCCTGGCAGGGCGGACCGCGCAGGCACTGTCCATGCTGCGCCATGCTCTTGCCACGGGGGCGGACCCCGTCCCCATCGTCGCCGCGCTCGCCATGAAGGTCCGCGCCGTCGCGAAGGTCCATGGGGTCCGCGGATCCTCGATGCAGCTGGCGAAGGACCTGGGGATGGCGCCGTGGCAGGTGGACCAGGCACGCAAGGAGGCCCAGCGCTTCAGCTCCGAGGCCCTGGCGCGCTGCATCCGCGCCCTCGCCGAAGCCGACGCCCAGGTGAAGGGCGAATCGCGGGATCCCGTGTACGCCGTCGAACGGGCCGTCACGGTCATCGCGCTGGGCGACGGCTGACGCAGCACGGACAGGATCAGCTCCGCGACAGGCGCCTGGCTCGGTTGTGCGGCAGGGCCCCGGCGTTGTCCGGCGGGCCGGGACCGGTCCCGGCCCGGG
>NZ_CP024915.1:3173734-3178135 GCF_002953615.1 Arthrobacter agilis
CCGGGACCTCCTGCCCGATGGACTGGCCCGCTGGTCGCCGCGCCTTCGCGACCTCGCTCCCGAGCGCGATCTGGCGACGCTGCACCGTCTGGGAGGGCGCCTCATCGTGCCGGAGTCCGAGGAATGGCCCTCAGCGCTGGACGACCTGCAGGGCGCTGCTCCGCTCTCCCTGTGGGTGCGGGGCAGGCACCCGATTCCCGACCTCCGCGAACTGGTTGCCCTCGTGGGGTCGCGGGACAGCACGCCCTACGGTTCGTCGGTGACGACGGACCTCGCCGCCGGGTTGACCACGCAGGGATTCTGCATCGTGTCGGGTGGCGCGTACGGCATCGATGCGCAGGCGCATCGGGCAGCCCTCGCGACGTCCGCGGTCGACGAGCGGCCGGCGACCCTCGCCATCCTCGCCTGTGGTGTCGACCGGTACTATCCGGCGGGCAACGAGGAGCTGCAGCGCGGAATCGCGGACCGGGGGCTGCTGATCTCCGAGGTCCCTCCCGGCAGTTCACCCACGCGGTGGCGGTTCCTGCAACGCAACAGGCTCATTGCGGCCCTCAGTGCTGTCACGGTGGTCGTGGAGGCCCGGTGGCGGTCAGGGGCGCTCAATACGGCCCATCACGCGGCCGGGCTCGGCAGGGCCGTCGGCGCCGTCCCCGGATCCGTCCATTCCGCCAACTCGGCGGGCTGCCATCGGCTGCTCCGGGACGGAAGCGCCGTCTGCGTCACCGATGCAGCCGACATCGCGGAACTGGCCGGGCCGCTGGGCGCGGTCCCCTTCGGGGATCGAGCCAGGGAGGAGGCCGCTCCGGGACGGGACCAGGACGGCCTGACCGTCCCCGACCTGTTGCTCCTCGACGGGCTACCCGTCCGGTCGGCGACAACGGTGGACAAGCTGTCGCGTGTCGCGGGGCTCGCCCCGCGCGACGTCATCAGCGGGCTGGCCCGCCTCGAGCTCGCAGGCCTGGCGCAGCGGACCGGTGACGGCTGGCACCGTGCGAAGCGCTCACCCGCGCATCCGGCGGGTCCACCCGACACCGGGAGCTCCGGACCACCCGAACGGCCGAACCCACCGAGACACGAGGGAGAACTTCTGTGACCACCATCGATCAGCACTTCGAGGAGGAACGGTTCTTCGTCGAACTCCCATCACCCGTCGGACCGCTGCGCGTCGTCGCCCATCGGTCGGCAGTCGTCGGCGTGTATCACGGCGAACACCATCCACCGCCGTCCCCCCTGCTCCTCGGACGGGCGGTGAGGGAGCAGGTCGGCACACCCGAGGGTGCACGGCAGGCAGTGGTCCCTCCGGGCGGCCCGTTCCCTCCGGCTGCGACGGCCGACCTCCTCGGCACGGCGGCCCGGGAGCTGGGTGAGTACTTCGACGGGTCGCGGCTCGTCTTCGAGGTCCCGACCAGTCTGCGGGGCACCCCGTTCCAGCTCAGCGTCTGGGGTGCACTTGCCCGGATCCCGTACGGGGGACGTCGCAGCTACCGGGACATCGCGGAGCAGCTGGGCAATCCGCGCATGGGCCGGGCGATCGGGGCGGCTGTCCGGGCCAATCCACTCTCGATCATCGTGCCGGGGCACCGGGTCGTCGGCAGCACCGGATCAGTGGTGGGGTACGCCGCGGGCCCCGAGGCCAAGACCACTCTCCTCGAGCTGGAGAAGATCGTGTCCTGCGGGCTGCCCTTGCAGGGGTGAGGAGCGTGGATACTGGTAGGGGAGGTGGCCATGACACGAGGCAGCAACGGGCTGCACCCCGACGTCGACGCCGCCCTTCAGGCCTTCGTGGACTACCTCCTCAGGGAACGCAACCGCTCCGCGCACACCGTGCGGGCGTACGAGAAGGACATTGCGCTCTTCCTCTCGCACGCGTCTCGCGCCGGTGCGGCGTCGTTGGGTCAGCTCGAACTCCGGCACTTCCGGGCGTGGCTCGGCGCACTGAACGAGGCCGGCCTGTCCCGTGCGACGGTCGCACGACGCGCATCGACGGTACGCACCTTCATGGACTGGGCCGTGCGCGAGGAGCTGGTCCCTGCCAACCCGGCGCTGCGCCTCCGGGCCCCCAAGAGGACGAGCAGCCTGCCGGCCGTCCTCAACCAGCCGCAGGCCGCCACTCTGCTCGAGGGTCTCGACGAGCGCGCGAGGCAGGGCGACCCCTACGAGCTCCAGCGGCGGGCGATGCTCGAACTGCTGTACGCGACCGGCGTCCGTGTCGGTGAGCTGGTCGGCCTCGACATCGACGATGTCGACATGGAGCGCCGCACGCTGCTCGTCCTGGGCAAGGGTTCGAAGGAACGCACTGTCCCGTACGGGGTGCCGGCGGCGCATGCCATCGACGACTGGCTCCGCCGCGGGCGGCCCCGCTGGGTCTCGGAGCGCAGCGGGCCGGCCCTGTTCCTCGGCCGCCGCGGCGGGCGCATCGACCAGCGCACGGTCCGCACCCAGGTGAGGGACGCCCTCGAGGACCTGGGCGACACGGCGGCTCGTGGTCCCCACGCCCTGCGCCACAGCGCGGCAACCCACCTGCTCGACGGCGGGGCGGATCTCCGGGCGGTGCAGGAGATCCTCGGCCACTCCAGCCTCGCCACCACCCAGCTCTACACCCACGTCTCGGTGGATCGCCTCCGGCGCAGCTACGAGCAGGCCCACCCCCGCGCCTGAGCGGCTCCCGGGCATGCCAGGGTGACGTCGCGTGGCCCGCAGAGGGTCGCCACAGTGGCGAAATTCACCTATCTCGGGCACAATGAGCAGTAGTTCAATCGAACCTGCATGATATGTGTGGGTGGGTCTCGGGAAGTTCTGGCACATCCGAAGCAGTTTCATCAGCCACTGAAGGTCGTTGGGGAAGACGTACCTACAGCTATGGAGGATGGAATGTCTGTTGTGATGGCGCGCGGTGTCTTGTACGTGCACTCTGCCCCTACCGCGTTGTGCCCTCATGTCGAATGGGCCATCGGCTCCGTGCTGGACAAGCGCATCGACATGGAGTGGACAGCGCAACCTGCCGCGCCCGGAATGCTTCGCGCCGAGCTCTCCTGGGTCGGCCTACAGGGCTCCGGCGCCCAGCTCGCGTCGGCACTGCGGGGCTGGGCCCACCTGCGCTACGAGGTCACCGAGGAACAGAGCCCCGGAGCTGATGGTGGCCGTTGGTCGCACACCCCCGAGCTCGGGATCTTCCACGCCACGACCGACGTCCACGGCAACATCATGGTGACCGAGGACCGCATCCGCTACGCCTACGAGGCAGGCGCCGGCGATCCCGCCGCCGTCTACCACGAACTCTCCCTCGCGCTCGGGGAGTCCTGGGACGAGGAACTGGAGCCCTTCCGGCACGCAGCCGAAGGCGCCCCCGTGCGCTGGCTGCACCAGGTCGGCTGACTCCCACCGCGCAGAACGCCGGCCCTGATCGGGACCGACCATAGCAGGTTCCGATCGAGCAGCTCAGCACACAGGAAAGGCGCCACCCGCGAGGGTGGCGCCTTTCCTGTTTGCCCGATCGGGGCGGTCAGACGCTGCGGAGCACGATGACCGCATTGTGGCCGCCGAATCCGAAGGAATTGCTCAGCGCCACGATGTCGCCCGACGGCAGGTCCCGGGCGGTCGTGACGACGTCCAGCGGGATCTCCGGGTCCTGGTCGTCGAGGTTGATCGTCACCGGGGCCTTCCGTTCGTGGATGGCCAGCACGGTCATCACCGCCTCGACGGCGCCCGATGCTCCGAGCAGGTGACCGGTCTGGGACTTGGTCGCCGACACGGCCACCTGGTCCACATGGGACCCCAGGGCCGCCTTCAGCGCGGTGTACTCCGGCTTGTCGCCCACCGGGGTCGACGTCGCGTGGGCGTTCACGTGGACGACGTCCTCGGCCTGGGCGCGGGCATCGAACAGCGCAGCCTTCAGGGCACGGGTCGCACCGAGTCCCTCGGGGTCCGGCGCCGTGATGTGGTACGCGTCGGCGGTGACGGACGTCCCGCCGAGCTCGGCGTAGATACGGGCTCCGCGGGCGAGCGCGTGCTCCTCGGCCTCGATGACCAGGGCACCGGCGCCCTCTCCCATGACGAACCCGTCGCGGTTCGTGTCGTACGGACGCGAGGCGAGCTCGGGCTCGTCGTTCCGGCGCGACAGCGCGTGCATGGAGGCGAAGGCCGCGATGGGCATCGGGTGGATGGCGGCCTCGGCGCCGCCGCAGACGACGACGTCGGCCTTGCCCGACCGGATCAGTTCGAGTCCCTGGTGCAGGGCCTCGGTTCCGGAGGCGCAGGCGGACACCGGAGTATGGGCTCCTGCCCGCGCTCCGAGGTCGAGGCTCACAGCGGCAGCGGGGCCGTTGGGCATCAGCATCGGCACCGTCATGGGCAGCACGCGCCGGGGGCCCTTCTCCCGGAGAGTGTCCCAGGCGTCCAGGA
>NZ_CP024915.1:3178398-3182664 GCF_002953615.1 Arthrobacter agilis
GATGCGCTTCGACGGACAGATCCTGCGGGCTGCCGAGCAGCAGGGCGGTGCGGACCTGGAGCATCCGACGCAGCAGCTCGTCCGGCTGCACCTGTCCATGCTGCTGCGCCAGATCGGAGCGCCGGATCCGGAGCTCGGCGCCTACCAGCTGGCCGCGTTCCTCAATGCTGGGCTCCTGCTCCATCTGCAGGAGTCCAGGGGCATGTCCACGGCCCGGCTCCAGGCCTCCTGGCGGGTGCTGGTCACGTCGCTGGCGTCAGGACCGCACGGGCAGCCCCCGGCCGGAGCCAACGTACACTGAACATCGCCGGCCACGAGTCCGGTGGCGAGATGAGGACGGTGGTCGCGTGGTACAGGGACCTCGCGGGGCGATCAGCACCGTGCTGGTCGGGTTCGGCCACGGCGGCAGGGTCTTCCACGCCCCGCTGATCGCCCACGATCCCCGCTTCGAGCTCGCCGCCGTCGTGGTCCGCAGCGCGGACCGCAGGCGGGCCGCCCGCACCGCCTACCCCGACGCCGCCGTCGTCGGCAGCATCGACGAGGCACTCGCGGCGGTGCCGGACCTGGACCTGGCCGTGATCAGCACGCCCAACGCGACCCACGCCGCCCTGGCCGCCTCGGCCCTCGGCAGGGGGCTGCACGTGGTGCTCGACAAGCCCTTCGTGGTGCACGCGGACGACGGCGAGCGCCTGATCGAGGCGGCGCAGGCGGCCGGGCGCCTGCTCGTACCCTTCTCCAACCGTCGGTGGGACGGCGATTACCTCACCGTGCGGTCCATGGTGGAGTCGGGGGCGCTGGGCCGGATCCGGACCTTCGAGTCCGCGATGGAGTCCTGGAAGCCGTCCATCACCAAGCCGTGGAAGCGGGATGCCGGGCCCGGTGCCGGCGGGGGAGTCCTCTACGACCTCGGCCCGCATCTCATCGACCAGGCGCTCAGCCTGTTCGGCCCCGCCGTCCCGGCGTTCGCGGACCTGCGGATCGACCGGGCGGGCGGAACGGCGGACGACACGGTCTTCCTCGTGCTCCAGCACCTCGGTGGTGTGACGAGTACCCTGCACGCCGGGACGCTCGCGCCGCAGGTCCGCTCCCGCTTCCGCGTGACCGGGGACGACGCGGGCCTCACCGTCCTCGGCACGGATCCGCAGGAGGGCCTGCTCGCGGCGGGGATGCCCCCTGGCGCCGTGACCGGTGCGCAGGCCGGCGCGCACGGGCTGCTCGGACGCGACGGGCACCTCGAACCGGTCCCGATCGACCCCGGCGCCTATCCGTCCTTCTACGAGGGCGTCGCAGCGGCGATCGAGGGCGGGCCGGTACCGGTTGCGGCCGAGGACGCGCTCGCCGTCGTGCGGATCATCGAGCAGGTCCACGCGTCGTTCCCCGCCCGGCCCCGGTAGCTCCCGCCGGCTTCCGGGTGGTCCCGGACGAGCCGGGTGGACCGGCGCTGCGGAACCCTGTCGTGGAGACTAGACCAGCCGGCTCCAGTCCTCGGCCAGCTCCAGGCCGTGTGCCTGGGACACCGAGTGGTGGGCCACCCTGCCGGCGGCGACGTTCAGCCCGCGGGCGAGTGCGGCGTCGGCCTCGAAGGCCCCCCGGACCCCCCTGTCCGCGAGCGCGACGGCGTAGCGGAGGGTCACGTTGGTCAGGGCGTAGGTCGAGGTGTTCGGCACGGCGCCCGGCATGTTGCCGACGCAGTAGAAGAGCGAGCCGTGGACGGTGAACGTGGGGTCCTCGTGCGTGGTGACCCGGGAGTCCTCGAAGCACCCGCCCTGGTCCACGGCGATGTCGACGAGGACGCTGCCCGGCTTCATGCGGGCCACGAGCGCATTGGTCACGAGCTTCGGCGCCCGGGCTCCCGGGATGAGGACGGAGCCGATGACGAGGTCGGCCTCGAGGACCGACTTCTCGATCTCGAGGGAGTTCGATGCCACGGTCCGGACGCGTCCGGCGTACAGGGCGTCGAGCTCGCGCAGACGTGCGATGTCGATGTCGAGGATGGTGACATCCGCCCCTGTGCCCACGGCCATCGCCGTCGCGTTGGTCCCGGCGACTCCGGCTCCGAGGACCACCACCTTGGCGGCGCGGACGCCCGCGACGCCGCCGAGCAGCAGACCGGGACCGCCGGCGGGGGCGGTCATCACCTGGGCTCCCACCTGCACGGACAGGCGTCCGGCCACCTCGGACATCGGTGCGAGCAGGGGGAGGGCCCGACCGTCCTGGACGGTCTCGTAGGCGATGGCCGTCACGCCTGCGTCGAGGAGTGCCCGGGTCAGTTCCGGTTCCGCCGCGAGGTGGAGGTAGGTGAAGAGGATGAGCCCCTTCCGGAAGCGGTGGTACTCGGCGGCGACGGGTTCCTTGACCTTCATCACCATGTCGGCACGTGCCCAGACGTCGTCGGCCGCGTCCACGAGTTCCGCGCCGGCGGCCTCGTATTCCGCGTCGGTGATGCTCGAGCCGATCCCGGCGCCGCGTTCCACGAGCACGACGTGCCCGCGGGCCCGGAACTCGTGCACGCCGGATGCAGTGATGGCTACACGGAACTCGTTGTTCTTCACTTCTTTGGGGACGCCGATGATCATTTGGGTTCTCCACGGGTGCGATCGGGCGGACGGGGGTAGGTCCAGAATAGGGACCGTGCCGGGGCCCGTGGGCGGGTTCCGGGGTCCCCGGCCGACGGCTCGGAGCGGAGGGGCCAGGACGGAACCGGCGTCGAGCCCGGGATCCCGGGCAGTGACGCATTGTGAGCTGGGCCACTAGCAGACGGAGGCGAGAGAATGCCATCGACAGATGTCGGGTCCCGGGGCGGCAGATGTCGCTTCGGGTGACGCTTCCGCCTAGTGTTGGCCTGTGCAGAACCAGGCCATCGAGGATGTCGTCGAGTCCATCGCTCAGAAGCTCGGCCGCGGCCTCTCCCTCGAGGATCCCGACGGCGTGCTCCTCGCCTACAGCAGCCACCAGACCTCGGCGGACCGGGTCCGCGTGAACTTCCTGCTGAGCAAGAAGGTCCCCGCCGACGTCAGCGAGTGGCAGCTCCGCCACGGCATCGCGCAGGCCGTGCGTGCCGTCGCCGTCCCCGCCAACGACGATCTCGGCATGCTGGGACGCGTCTGCGTCCCGTTGCTCGTGCGGGGCTTCCGGGTGGGCTACCTCTGGGTGCAGCAGCAGTCCACCGACGATCCCGCCGCCGAGATCCTCGCCGTCCTCCCCTCGGTCCGGCCGACCATCGACCGGCTCGCGGAGTTGCTCCTCGAGACCGATACGGCATCCTCGGCGCGGCGTACGCAGCGGGAGGCGACCTTCCTCGCGGCGTGCCGGGGGGTCGCGGGCGCCGTCGACGAGCTGCGGGGGTGGCGCGAACTCGGCGGGCACGGTCCCTGGCGCCTCGCGGTGGTGCACGAGCTGTCCGACGGCGTCGGCGACGACCCCCACGAGGCAGCCCTCCTCCACCGCACGCTCGCACTCCAGGCGACCGTCGGCGTCGCGCCCGTCCTCTTCAGTGCAGGAGCGGCCGCCTTCTCCGTCCTGCTCTGCGCGCCGGAGGTCGGACGCAGCGTGCTGGAGCACGTCCTGGACGGCTACCGGGCAGAGGTGGCCAAGCGGGCGGGCCGGCCCGCGGGCCGGATGGTGCTCGGCCTGAGCGAACCGGCCGCCGATCCACGCAGCCTCGAAGAGGCTTTCCAGCAGGCGCAGCATGCCGTGCAGGCGGGCGCGGTGGATCCCAACCTCGCCAGGGTCTGCCCGTACTCCGACATCGGCGTCTACCAGTTCCTCGGCGCCGTGGGCTGGCAGGCCCCCGCCCTCGGCAGCGTGCATTTCGCCGAGTTGAGCGAGGCCGACCGCCTGGACGAGCTCCTGCCGGTGCTCGAGCTGCTCTATGACAAGAACGGCTCGGTGCAGGACGTGGCCGCCCAGCTGCACCTGCATCGCAGCAGCGTCTACAACCGGCTGAGCAGGATCCGTTCGGTCATCGGCGTCGACCCGCTCGCCGGGATGGTGCGGCTGGAGCTGCACCTGGCGCTGAAGGCGCGGAGGTGGAGGTCCCGCCCCCGGTTCGAGCAGTCCTGACCGGCCGGAGACGGATCCGGCCGGCGTCCCGTCAGGCGGGCAGGTCCTCGGGCTCGGCCACGGATTCTCGCGTGGCATCCCCTGCTGCCGGTGGAGCGGTCGACGCGGCGGAGGCTTCCCTGCGGCGCAACTGGCTGCGGAGCCAGTCCTCGACGTCGGACCTGCGGATGCGGCGGTGGGACCCGCGGTACTCCACCGCGAGGG
>NZ_CP024915.1:3182914-3187170 GCF_002953615.1 Arthrobacter agilis
CCTCCTGGTGCACCCGCAGCTGTGGGAGCAGGCCGCGGCGGACGCGGCGGTGACGGGCCGACTTCCGCTGGATTTCGGGCCGTTGCTCGCGGGCCAGCGCCCCTATCTCGCGGCGGGCACGCTCGGCGTCTGCCACCTCGAGACACCCGTGGCCGATGCGGAAGGACCGTTCAGCGGCTATCCGCAGTTCAACGTCCCGCCGCAGATCCTCGCCGCGGCGAAGGACGTCGGGTACGACGCGTGCACCACCGCGAGCAACCACACCATCGACTGGGGTACCCAGGGGGTGGAACGCACGCTCGCGGCGCTGGATGCGGTGGGCCTCGACCACACGGGGTCCTATGCGAGCGCCGCCGATGCGGAGGAGGTCCTGATCCTCGACCAGCCGCAGGCGAGGGTGGCGGTCATCGAGGCGACGTACGGGCTGAACGGACTGGTGCCCGACGAGCCGTGGCGCGTGGACCTGATCGATGCGCAGGACATGATCGCGAAGGCGAGGGCGGCCCGGGGCCAGGGGGCGGACATCGTGATCGCTGCACTGCACGCCGGCGACGAATACTCCTCCGACCCGAACGCCCAGCAGGTGGAGGTCGCCCACGCGCTCGCGGACAGCGGCGAGATCGACGTCGTCTACGGCCACCACACCCACTCGGTCCTGCCGGTCGAGCGCTACAACGGCACGTGGATCGCGTACGGGCTGGGCAACGGGGTGACAGAGCTGTCACCCGTCCACGAGGTCAACAACGAAGGCCTGATGATCCGGGTCCGGCTGAGCCGGGCTGCCGGCGGCGGCTGGTCCGTCTCCGGCTTCGACTGGGTGCCGTCCCTGATCGTCGCGGCACCCTACCGCTGGTGTTCCCTCGCCCCCGATCGGCCGGTCGGGGCCTGCTCGTCCCCGGAGCACGAGGCAGCGGTGCGCGAGCGGACCCGGCGCGTGGTCGAGTCGCGCGGCGCGGCCGGCGCGGGTGCCCGCCAGTGGGAGGTCTCCGCCGACGGGGCGGGGCGCTAGGGCCGCGGATCACCCACGGATCGTCGACGCGATCGCCTCGCCGAGCGACGCCGTCGTCCCGGTACCGCCGAGGTCCCGGGTGAGGGTGTCACCGCCGGCGGCCAGCACCGACTCGATGGCGCTGAGGATCGCGGCGGCCGCCTCCGGCTCGCCGAGGTGCTCCAGCATCATCGAGGCACTCCAGATCTGGCCGACCGGATTGGCGATCCCCTTGCCCGCGATGTCCGGCGCCGAGCCGTGCACCGGCTCGAAGAGGCTGGGGAAGGTCCGGTCGGGGTTGATGTTGCCGCTGGGTGCGACCCCGATCGTGCCCGTGCATGCCGGCCCGAGATCGGACAGGATGTCGCCGAAGAGGTTGCTGGCCACGACGACGTCGAACCAGTCGGGGTGGAGGACGAAGTTCGCGCAGAGGATGTCGATGTGGAACTTGTCCGTGCGCACGTCCTCGTAGCCGGCCGCCATCGCCTCCACGCGCTCGTCCCAGTACGGCATGGTGATCGAGATGCCGTTGCTCTTCGTGGCCGACGTCAGGTGCTTCTTCTCCCGCTTCCGGGCGAGCTCGAAGGCGTATTTCAGGATGCGGTCCACGCCGGTACGGGTCATGACGGTGTCCTGGATGACCGTCTCGCGGTCCGTGCCCTCGAACATCCTGCCGCCGACGCTCGAGTACTCGCCCTCGGTGTTCTCGCGGACCACGTAGAAGTCGACGTCGCCCGGCTTCCTGCCGGCCAGGGGACTGGTGATCCCCGGCAGCAACCGCACCGGACGCAGGTTCACGTACTGGTCGAAGTGGCGCCGGAACTGCAGCAGGCTGCCCCAGAGGGACACGTGGTCCGGCACGACGTCGGGCCAGCCGACGGCCCCGAAGAAGATCGCGTCGAAGCCGCGCAGTTCCTCGAACCAGCCGTCCGGCAGCATCTGCCCGTGCTCGAGGTAGTAGTCGGCGCTGGCGTAGTCGAACTCCGTGACCTCGACGCCGAAGCCGTACCTGTCCGCGGCCGTCCGGAGCGCGCGCAACCCCTCCGGCATGACCTCCTTGCCGATGCCGTCGCCGGCGATCGCCGCGATCCGGTAGGTGTTCGTCATGGTCTCCGTCATGGTCGGTTCCCTTCATCGGCAGGCTGCTTACCAACCCAGCCTAGGCTCAGGACCCCGTCCACCACAGCACGACGACGGCGGCGGGCAGCGTCAGCGCCGTCACCAGCAGTCCCGCCAGCGCGAACGGCACCCATCGGATGGACAGGCCGAGGGACTGCAGCCGTTCGGCCCACAGCAGGGTCGCGAGCGATCCCCAGGGGGTGACGAGCGGCCCGAGGTTCGCGCCGATGAGCAGTGCTGCGAGGCGGAGGGGGGAACCGGCCAGCGGTTCCAGGGCCAGGTAGGCGGGCAGGTTGTTGACGGCATTGGCGCCGGCGGCACCGACGGCCGCGAGCTGCAGGAGGTCCGCGAGTCCCGCCCCGGTCCCGGCCACGGGAGCGATCCCGGCGTCGAGGCCCTGCGCCTGTGCCGCGGTGACGAGCACGAAGAGGCTGAGGGCGAGGACGAGCGGATTCACCGGGATCAGCCGGAAGGTCAGCGTGCTGCGTCGCCGGACCGCGAAGAGGACCAGGAGGACGCCGGCGGCCACGCTCGCACTCGCCGCCACCGGGATCCCGCTGACCAGGGCGGGCACCAGGAGTGCGAGGACCGCGTAACCGCACAGCAGCAGGACGCGGTCCTCCGCTGCGCGGGGTGCGGCAGCTGAGAAGCGGCCGGACAGCTGCCGGCGGAAAATCAGGAGCAGGACGGCGCACGGCACGACGATGCCCACCACCGCCGGGCCGTAGACGAGCCCTGCGAAGGCCGCCGGAGTGAGCTGCAGCCGCTCCTGCACCAGGAGGTTCGTCAGGTTGGACACCGGCAGGATCAGGGACGCCGTATTGGCGAGCCAGACGATCGTCATCGCGAAGGGCAGGGGAGGGAGCCCGCTCCGCCGGGCGAGCAGCACCACCAGGGGCGTGAGCAGCACCGCCGTCGTATCCAGCGAGAAGAAGACGGTGCAGCCCACGGCGAGGACGACGGTCACGAGCCACAGCACGATCGTGCGGCCCCCGGCCAGGCGCGCCGATGCCGCGATGATCCGTTCGAAGACGCCCGCCGCGAAGAGCAGGTCCGTGACCACCGTCATGGCGGTCACGAAGAGCAGGATCGGCCAGATACGCTCCCACAGCCCGGCCAGGGCAGGGCCGGGCAGCAGGCCGGCGGCGATGCAGGCCAGGGCGAGGACCGGCAGGATCGCCCGGGAGGCAGTGCGCAGGGTCACGGGCGGGCTCCGATCCAGGGGCAGTAGCAGGTCGGGTCGCGTCCCGCGGCGTAACGGCGGCATGGTCGTGCGGGCACCAGCCGGTAACTTTGTAGTCATGAAGTATGCCAATTCAATCGTCGACCTGATCGGCAACACCCCGCTGGTCAGGCTCAACTCCGTCACCGACGGTATCGCAGCCACCGTCCTCGCGAAGGTCGAATACCTCAACCCGGGCGGGTCGGTGAAGGACCGCATCGCGGCGAAGATCATCGACGCAGCCGAAGCCGAGGGGAAGATCAAGCCCGGCGGAACCATCGTCGAACCGACCTCCGGCAACACCGGTGTCGGGCTCGCCCTCGTGGCGCAGCAGCGCGGCTACAAATGCGTCTTCGTGGTGCCCGACAAGGTGGGCGAGGACAAGCGCAACGTCCTCAAGGCCTACGGCGCAGAAGTTGTGGTCACGCCGACCGCCGTCGCCCCCGACAGCCCCCACTCCTACTACGGCGTCTCCGACCGCCTCGTCCGCGAGATCCCCGGTGCCTACAAGCCCGACCAGTTCTCCAATCAGAACGGGCCGCTGAGCCACTACGAGACCACGGGCCCAGAGATCTGGAACGACACCGACGGCAAGCTCACGCACTTCGTCACCGGCGTCGGCACCGGCGGCACCATCACCGGCACCGGCCGGTACCTGAAGGAGGTCTCGGCGGACCGCGATGGCGGGCCCGTACGCATCATCGGCGCCGACCCCGACGGCTCCATCTACTCGGGCGGCACCGGACGCCCCTACTTCGTCGAGGGCGTCGGCGAGGACATGTGGCCCGAGTCCTACGACCCCTCCATCCCGGACGAGATCCACGGCGTCACGGACGCCGAGAGCTTCGAGATGACCCGGCGCCTCGCCCGCGAGGAGGGGCTGCTGGTCGGCGGGTCCTGCGGTATGGCGGTCGTCGCCGCGTTGCG
>NZ_CP024915.1:3187430-3191598 GCF_002953615.1 Arthrobacter agilis
GCTGGAAGTCCTTCACGCACTCGTCGAAGAAGGCACGCTCCTCGGCGAAGCGCCGGCCGTCGAGTGCACGCACGGACGAATCGGACTCGCGGTGGCGCCTGTACTGGAAGCAGGTCTCCGCCAGGACGAGCATCTTCCCGCCCGACATGATGATGTCGGTCGCAAGGGCGAGATCCTGGACGACGTCGTACTGCTCCCTGAAGCTGTGGCGCGTGATGGCCTCGGACCGCCAGGCGAGGGACGGGAAGTACAGCCAGTCACCCGTGAGGAGGCTCGCTGCCAGCGGTTCCCCTGCCACGACCGCGCTCGCGCTCTCCCCCACGAGCCGGCGCCGGAGGTAGCTCTTCACGCGGTCACCGACCGGCTGGTAGACGGTCCCGTTCTCGTCGATCACCTCGACGCCCGGCTGGATGATGTCCACGGACTGGCGCGAGAAACCCTCGTGCACCACCGAGAGGTAGTTCGGGAGCATCAGGTCGTCCGCGCCCATGATCACGACGTAGTCGTGCTCGATCAGGGACAGGCATTTCCGGTAGTTCGCATTCGCGCCGAGGTTCACCTCGTTCCTGAAGTACCGGACGCGGTCGTCCGAGTCCGTCAGGTCCTTGAAGTAGGCCGGCAGTGAATCGTCGGGGAACCCGTCATCCACGATGGTCAGCACGAAGTCCCGGTGGTCCTGGTCGAGGACGGACTGTACTGCCGCCTTCATCATCGCCACGTCCCCGTAATAGGGGAACATCACGTCTATAGTCATCAATCTTTCCTCTGCTGGTCAAAGTTCATCGGGTTCTCGGCCCCGTGCCGAGGGACAGGGGTGGCTTTCGGGTTGTTCAGCCGCTCGACTGCCGCCCGGAGGATCGATACCTCTTCGGCGAGGATCCGCGTCTCGTCCTCGAGGATCGTCAGCTCGCGGGACACGTGCAGGGAGACGCCCACGAGCAGGAGGATGGACAGCGCGAAGAGCAGGTTGGACGGCACGATCACGCCGACCGCGTCGGCGGCGAATTCCAGGAGACTGGGGAACAGCGCCAGGACGATCGTCAGGGTGCCGATGACGAGCCAGAGGATCGCGTACTTCTCGCGCAGTTTCCCGTTGCGCAGCATCACGAGGACGACGGCGACGATCAGGATCGAGGAGAAGAGTGAGAATGCCACGCTCATGCTGGTACGGGTCCTTCTCCTGCTATGTCCCCGGTCGAGGGAGCTTGGTAGTCACGCGGGGTTCTTCTGCGGGCGAGGGCGAAGCACAGGACCAGGCCCGACCGCGCGAGGTAGATGGATGCTTTCCACGGGCTCTGGCTGGGAGTACCGGCCTGGCGCACGCGCATCTCGACGGGCACCTGTGTCACGGTACAGCCCGACTTCAGGGCGACGACGAGCGAATCGATCGTGTCTCCGAGGTACTCCGCCGGGAAGTGCTCGATGTACTGGTGCAGTCCCCGCCGGTTCACGGCGCGGAAACCGGAGGTGACGTCGGTCAGCCTGGTACCGGCGACGCGCGAGATGACCCTGGCGAGGAGCGACATCGCCCAGCGGCGCGGCCCCTTGGCCTGGTACTCCCCCTTGCCGGCGAACCTCGCGCCGATCGAGATGTCGGCTCTCTCGAGCCCCTGGAGGACCTTCGCGATGTCCTCCGGCATGTGCTGTCCGTCCGAATCGACCTGGATCACACCCGAGTAGCCGTTGCGGAGCGCGTACTTGAAACCGGTGCGCATGGCGCCGCCGACTCCGAGGTTGAAGGGGAGCCTCAGGACGACGGCCCCGGCCTCTTCTGCGATCCTCGCCGTGTCGTCCCGTGATCCGTCATCGACCACGAGGATGTCCATTCCGGGTTCCACCCGCTTGATGTCCCTGATGGTGTCACCGATCGCCTCTGCTTCATTCCAGGCAGGCATGACGATCAGGATGCCGGAAGGCGGTCTCTTACCCATGGTGTGCAATCATAGCAATAGGCGTCGCGACCTCGGTGCTGAGCGCTCGAGAGCCGCCGACCGTGGTCTGTCGCGTCTCAAGCAGGCCACCGGGCGTCCTGGCTCCGGAGAGCCACGGAGGGTGACCATCTTCTTACAGGGCCAGCACTGTGTCCTCGGAACGTGGACCTCAGAAATACGACGAGGAGATTGACCATATGAGCTGGTGGGCTACAGCCCCTGCCTTCGCTGGCGCGGTACTCGTTTTCTTCGGGCCGGGGCTTGTCGTCCTCGCAGCCGCCGGTGTCCGGCGGGTCGCCCTCGTCGCCCTGTCGGCCCCGATCTCCATGTCGATCGGTTCGTGCCTCGCCGTCGTGCTGCCCTATCTCGGCGTCGGGTTCACTCCGGTGTCCTATCTCCTCTTCTCCCTGGGCCTGGCTGCGGTGGTGCTGCTCGCCCGACGGCTGCTCGGACGGAACGGGTCCGCCGGCCTCCGCTCCGTCCGCCGCTTCGGGGACGTCGAACTGGTGGACAACCGGCCGATGGACGGCAACGGGCTTCCCACCTGGGTCCGGAGACTGCTGGTCCCGGTCGCCGTCGCCTTCCCGGCGATCATCATCGGGTCCCGCTACATCGCAGGCTTCGGCTCCCCCGAGAACTTCTCGCAGACCTTCGACAACGTCTACCACCTCAACGCGGTCAAGCACATCGCGGAGACGCAGAACGGCTCCGCGCTGACCCTGGGGAACCTGACGGAAGCCTCCCAGGCCTTCTATCCCGCAGCCATGCACGACCTCATGGCACTCGTCGTCATGATGACGGGCGTCTCCGTGCCCGTCGCCGTCAACGTGGGCACCATCCTCCTGGGTGCCGTCGTGTGGCCGCTCTCCTGCGTGTTCCTGATCAGCCGGGTCATCGGCTATCGGGCCATCCCCCTGCTCGCGGCCGGTGTCCTGTGCGCGGGGATGAGCGGGTTCCCCTACCTGATGGTCGCTTTCGGGGTCCTCTACCCGAACCACGCCGCCATCGCCCTGCTGCCCGCTGCCCTGGGCCTGGTCATCGAAGCCCTCGGGATGACGCCGGAGCGTCGCCGGACGCTCTCCATCTCCGCAGGGCTGCTCACCGCCGCGGTACTGCCCGGACTCGCGCTCGCCCATCCCAGCACGCTGCTCGCCCTCCTGGCATTCGCGGGTCCCGTGGTCGCAGGACGAGCCGTGCGGGAGTTCCGGTTCCGCCACGGCGGGGCGGACCGGCACGCACGCCCCGTACTGTGGGGCGTCGTCTTCGTCCTCTACGCAGGCGTCACGCTCGTCGCCTGGCTGAAGGTCCGGCCGTCCCTGGCCTTCGCGCCGTGGACCCCGTTCCAGACCAATGCCCGCGCGATCGGCGAGATCCTCGGAAGTGCGCCGATGGGAGCGACCACGGCCTGGATCCTCCTGGTCCTGACGGTCGCCGGGATCTACGTCGCGGCCCGGCAGTTCCGGGACCTGTGGTGGGTCCTCATGATGTTCGTCATCGCCGGCGTGCTGTACATGGTCGTCTCGAGCTGGAACCTCGGCTGGTTCCGCACCTTCCTCACGGGGGTCTGGTACAACGACAGCTTCCGCCTCGCCGCCCTCCTTCCCGTCGTCACGCTCCCCCTGAGCGTCCTCGGTGCCGAGTGGGTGACGGGCCGGCTGCGCGTGCTCGGCACGCAGCTGGCGCCGGCCGACCACAGCATCGGGGCCCGACGGCGCCTCCCGGCCGCGCGTCGGGTCCGCCAGGCGATCCCCCGGCTCACCGGTCATCCGATCACCGCAGCGGCCGTCGTCCTCCTGCTCGGGGTGGGGACGCAGGGAGGCACCCTGGCCGGGGTCCAGATCCGCATGGGGGAGGTCTTCGCGCTCGAGGAGGAGTCCCCGCTCCTGACCACGGACGAGCTCGCCCTTTTGGAACGCGTCCCCGATCTCGTGCCGGCAGGCGACGTGGTGGTCGGCAATCCCCGCACCGGGGCGTCGCTCGTCTATGCGGTCGCGGACCGGCAGACCGTGGCACCCCACATCTTCGGTGACCGCACTGACGCCGAGCAGACGCTGCTCGACCACTGGGACGAAGCAGGCTACAACCCCTCCGTGTGCGAGGCCATCACGGACGAACGGGCGTTCTGGGCCCTCGACTTCGGTGACAAGGAAGTCGTACCCGGGGACGAGCCCTACATCGGTTTCCGCGCCCTCACGGATCAGAGCGCTCCCGGTATCTCACTGGTCGCGGAGGAGGGG
>NZ_CP024915.1:3191698-3195911 GCF_002953615.1 Arthrobacter agilis
CGAAGGCCGGGACGCTCACCTTCATGATCGGCGGCGAGGAGGGGGCGGTGAAGGACGCCACCGCCTTCATCGAGCCGATGGCGCGGAACATCATCCCCACCGGCGGTGCGACCACCGGCCAGGCGGCGAAGATCTGCAACAACCTGATGCTCTTCATCAACCTCGCATCCACCGCGGAGGGCGCCGTGCTCGCCGATCGCCTCGGGCTCGACAAGCAGGTTTTCTGGGACATCGCCTCGGTGTCCTCCGGTGACAGCTGGGCGCTGCGGACCTGGTACCCGGTGCCGGGTGTCGTGGAGACCGCCGCCTCGAACAACGGCTTCGCGCCGACGTTCACCACGGAGCTGGCGAACAAGGACATCGGACTCGCGCTGGCCGCCGCCCGCGACACCGACACCCCGCTCGAGATCGGCGAGCACGTGCAGCAGCTCTTCCAGCGCCTCATCGACGACGGACAGGGCGGCAAGGACTGCTCCATGATCATCAAGCTCGTCGACGGCTCCCTCTAGGCACCGTCCCACTCCCGAAGGATTCCCATGCAGCAGATCCCGCACTACATCGATGGCACCCGTGTGACCGAGGCCGAGCGCTTCGGTCCCGTCTTCGACCCCGCCACGGGCCGGCAGGAGAAGGAGGTGCCCCTCGCGTCGCCGTCGCGCGTGGACGAAGCCGTCGCCGCGGCCGAAGCCGCCCTGCCCGGCTGGCGCTCCGCGAGCCTGGCCAAGCGGGCCGCCGTCTTCTACCGGGTCCGCCAGCTGCTCACCGAACGGACGTCCGAGCTCGCCGCGATCCTCACCGGCGAGCACGGCAAGGTCCTCTCGGACGCCGAGGGGGAGATCGCCCGCGGCCTGGAGAACATCGAGTTCGCCACCGGACTGGGCCACATGCTCAAGGGCGAGCGGTCCGAACAGGTGTCCTCCGGCGTCGACGTCCACTCCATCCGCCAGCCCGTCGGTGTGGTCGCGTGCATCACCCCGTTCAACTTCCCCGCCATGGTGCCGCTCTGGATGATCGGCAGCGCGATCGCCTGCGGCAACACCGTGCTGCTCAAGCCGAGCGAGAAGGACCCGTCCTCCTCCGTGTTCATCGCCGAGATCTTCTCCGAGGCCGGACTCCCGGACGGTGTCCTCAACGTGGTCCACGGAGACCGCGAGGCGGTGGAGAGCATCCTCGACCACCCGGGCGTGAAGGCCGTGAGCTTCGTCGGGTCCACGCCGATCGCTAAGACCATCTACTCGCGTGCGGCGGCCAACGGCAAGCGCGTCCAGGCGCTCGGCGGCGCGAAGAACCACATGGTGGTGCTGCCCGATGCCGATCTCGACATGGCGGCCGACGCCGCGATCTCCGCCGCCTACGGCTCCGCCGGCGAACGCTGCATGGCGATCAGCGTGATCGTGGCCGTGGGCGGTATCGCCGACGACCTCGTCGAGGCGGTGCGCTCGCGCATGGGCTCGCTGAGGATCGGGCCGGGGACCGATCCCCGGTCGGAGATGGGGCCCCTCATCTCGGCGGAACACCGGGACCGCGTGGCCTCGTACGTCACGGGCGCGCCCGCCGAGGGGGCGACCGTCGTCGTCGACGGCACGCAGCAGCAGTTCGACTCGGACGGCTTCTTCCTCGGGGTCTCCCTCGTGGACCATGTGAAGCCGGGCATGAAGGTCTACGACGACGAGATCTTCGGACCCGTGCTGTCCGTGGTCCGCGTCGAGACCTACGCCGACGCCGTCCGCCTGGTGAACGAGAACCAGTACGGCAACGGGGTGGCGATCTTCACGCGCGACGGCGGTGCGGCGCGGCAGTTCGAGGTCGAGGCGGAGGCCGGCATGGTGGGCGTCAACGTGCCGATCCCCGTGCCGGTGGGCACCTACTCGTTCGGCGGCTGGAAGAACTCGCTGTTCGGCGACACCCACATGTACGGACCGGACAGCATCCGCTTCTACACGCGCGGCAAGGTGGTCACCACACGCTGGCCGGACCCCTCCACCTCGAGGATCGACCTCGGGTTCCCGCAGGTCGACTGACTGCCGGCGGATGCGGGTGCCGGGGGCGGCCGGCGCCCCGGGCATCGCACCTAGCCGAGCTCGGGCTTCGCGATCACCGCGATGTCGTCGTCGCCCGAGCCGGCGCGCTGCGCGTCCGTGAGCGACTGCAGCACCGCCGTGACCGCCGGCAGGGGATCGGGGGTGGAGCGCAGCATCAGCCGGGCGTCCTTCGCGAGGAGGTCGGCGGAGAACTGCGTGTCGCCGAACGTGCCCGCGGTGATGACCGGGCCCTTCATGCCCGCGATCACGCCCAGGCCCGTCCCCTTGAGCAGGTCCAGCACGGCCCCGGCATCGAGACCGTTGGCCCTGCCGAGGCGCAGCGCCTCGACGAGGCCCTGCAGCGTCACGCCGAGGGCGAGGTTGGCGAGCAGCTTGCCGGTCGCGGCGTCCGACGGCGTCGGCACCCGACGGAGCCGCTCGGCGTCGCCCCACAGGGCCGCGAGGGGTTCGACGACGTCGACGTCCCCCGGCTCTCCACCGAGCAGGACACCCAGCTGACCGGCACGGGCCGGCGCGAGGCTCCCGATGACGGGTCCGTGCACGTACCGGATGCCGGCAGCGGCGGCGTAGTCGGCGAACTCACGCGCGTCCTCGGGGGAGACGGTGGTGACGTCGAACCAGACGGCCTCGGCGGGGATCTCCAGCCCGGAGAGCACCACCTCCCGGACGGTGTCCGGTCCGAAGAGGACCGTCAGGACCACGTCGGCGTCGCTGACGGCGTCCTCGGGCGAGTCCGCCCGCGTGGCTCCTGCCTCGCGCAGGCGGTCGACGGCGCCCGCCGTCCTGTTCCATGCGGTGAGGCGGTGGCCCGCGGCGAGCAGGTGCACGCCGAGTTCGTGCCCCATGCGTCCGACGCCGAGCAGTGCGATCTTCATGAGTCCTCCGGTTGGTGGTCGATGTCCTTGCCTCCATTGTCCCGGATCAGGACACGCGATAGATTCTGGATGTCCCTTTGTGATACCGGTACCAATCCAGCGAGGGGCGAACCGACGGCAGAAGGAACCGACCATGAGCACGGCAGGAAACACGCGGCACGTCGCCGTCCTCGGCGGCGGCATCCTCGGGGTGTCGACGGCTGTGCACCTCCTGCGCGAGGGTGCTTCCGTCGTCCTCGTCACCGAGGCGGAGCTCGCGAGCGGAGCCTCGGGCAGGTCGCTGTCCTGGCTGAACAGCGCGGGGGAGCGGGCCACGCCCTACCACCAGCTGCGGATGTGCGGCATCGACCGGTATCGGACGCTGTTCGCCTCGGACCCGTCCCGCGACTGGCTGCGGTTCGACGGCGGCCTGCACTGGGCGGACACCGGCTCGGACCAGGACACCGTGGCGCGCCACGAGTACGAGCGGGCCCACGGCTACGACTCCGTCCTGGTGTCCCCGGGAACGGTGGACCACACCCCGGGCGTCAGCCGGGACGCCCTGGGCCCCGTGGCGATCTTCAACCCCGGTGAGGGCTGGGTCAGCCTGCCGCACCTGATCGGGTTCCTGATGGAGGAGTTCACCTCCCGGGGCGGCGAACTCGTGACGGACGTGGGCACCGCGCGCGTCCGGGTCGGTGACGGGCGGGCCACCGGCATCGACACGGACGGGGCGGGATCCTTCCCCGCGGACGCGGTCGTCGTGGCCTGCGGACCGCAGACGCCCGCCGTCGTCGCCGAACTCGGCGTGAGGATCCCCGACGCCTCGCCGATGTCGATGCTCGTGACCACCGCCCCCGTGGACCACGCGGTGAGGGCGGTGCTGAACACCCCGCGGGCGGCCGTCCGGCCGAATCCGGGCAACACCCTCGCACTGGACCACGACTGGTACGAGGAGAGCATCACGCAGGACGCCGACGGGACGTACTCGATCCCGGAGGCGGTGGTCCACGAGCTCGCCGACGAGGCCGCCGGACTCCTGGAGGGCCGGCCGCAGCTCTCCGCGGCATCCTGGACGATCGGCCGCAAGCCCATCCCGGGCGACGGGGAACCCGTGTTCGGGGAGCTCGGGTCCGTCCCCGGCTGCTTCGTCGCCTTCACTCACTCCGGGGCGACGCTCGGGCTCATCGCGGGCGAACTCCTCGCGGGTGAGATCATGACCGGGCGGAAGCACCCGATGCTGGAGAGCTTCCGGCCCGGCCGTTTCGCCTGACCGGGTCCGCCCGACCGGCGGGACCCGGACCGGAGCGCAACGGC
>NZ_CP024915.1:3196140-3200328 GCF_002953615.1 Arthrobacter agilis
CGACGGCGACGTGATGATACGGGACGGGCTGCATCAGGGTCTCGGGCGAGGAAAGGCGAACAGTCATCGAAAGCTCCTTGGTCTGAACTGGAGGGTTGCTGGTATCTCAGGGATACCTTGTGGGAGGTGGTTACTTCAACGAAACTGGGTGTCGTGAGGACTACCAGCAGCCCACCATCGGACTGCTTCGAGATCGACGCTCCCCACCGTGAACTCCTCGATCAGGTGCTCGATAAGTGGTCCCTCCTGGTCCTGAACGAGCTGTGCGAACGGCCGATGCGTTTCAGTGAACTGCGACGCGTCATCCCCACGGTCACACAGAAGTCGCTTACCGCAACGCTCAGGCGGCTCGAGCGCAATGGCATCATCGAACGCGTTGTTCTGAGCACCCGTCCCGTGGCGGTGGAGTACAGCATCACGATGCTGGGAAAGACCCTCCGACCGCCGGTCGAAGTGATCCTCGAGTGGGCAGCAGAACAGATGCCACTGATTGAGCAGGCCCGCCGTCGCTTCGACGAGTTCGATGAGGTGCACAAGTCACCGGAGGCATGAAGCGCGCGACCGAGACATATTGCAACTGACCTACAGCCCACACCGTCATGCGCGGAACGCGCCAGTCACCCAGCTCACGGAGAACATGAACGGGCAGCGGGGAGTAATCGTGGTCGCCAACATATTGACCTAACGGGAGGTTATCGGCGAACTTGGTATACCGGCGAGAGGGGCTGTTGAGACGCAGTTCCTCGAGGTCATGTCCGGGCGTGGATGCCTCCTCGCGAACGGATACGGCAGTCCGCGTCAGGGACTGCTTCCGGGCTCATTCGGCGGGTCGGATGTCCACGGCTGCGTCAGTCCGAGACGTATCGGACGACTTTCGCCGGTGACCCGACGACGATCGCGTTGTCGGGCACGTCCTTCGTCACGACCGCGGCAGCCGCCACGACGGCGTTCCGTCCGATGCTCACCCCTGGCAGGATCGTCGCATTCGCTCCGATCCACACATTGGCCCCGAGGACGATCGGCGCCGGGAGCAGGTCCGCACGGCGGCTCGGAGCGAGATCGTGGTTGAGCGTCGCGAAGACCGCCTTATGTCCGATGAGGCAGTCGTCCCCGATGGTGATCCCGCCCTGGTCCTGGAACATGCACCCGGCATTGATGAAGACTCGACGTCCGATGGTGATGTTCCTGCCGAAGTCGGCATGGATCGGAGGGAAGACAGTCACCGACTCGTCGACCGGTGTGCCGATCAGCCGGGACAGGAGCCGACGGACCTCTGCCGGGTCCTTCCACCCGCTGTTCAACTCCCCCGTGATGCGCAGGGCCTCCTGACTGGTCCGGTGCATGACCGCGTGGAGAGGTGAATCTCCCGGAATGGTTCTGCCGGCGTTCAGTTCGATCAGCAGGTCATTTAGTGTCACGTCGTCCTCTTCCGGTACCGGTCATGGATGGCCACGGTAACAGGCCACCCTGCGACCTTGCAGTCCCGTCTGCCCGCAGATCCGGCAGAAGCATGACGTCGTCCGCGGTGGTGCCGCGCCAGTGCCACTCCCCTGCCCACGTGTGGACGGTGTCGCCGGGGTGGAGTTCGGTGAGGTCCTCGCCGCAGGCGTGCGGCGGATGCCGGACCGATGCGGGAATCGAGTTGCTCCCCCCCGCGGGAGCGCGCCTAATTCCGGCCGGTGAGCAGAGTGCCCCGGATCGATGTGAGAGGCACGGCTCCGAAATCCCGGGAATCGATGGAGACGCCGCGGTTGTCACCCAGCACGAAGACACTCCCGGTCGGCACCGTCACAGGGCCGAAATAGGTCGCGTCGATGCGGCTGTGATCGACGAACGGCTCCGCTATCGCGACGTCGTCGACGTACAGTTCAGCATCACGGATGGCGACGGTCTGCCCCTCCCCTGCGATGACCCGCTTGATGGCGGTCCGGCCGTCGACTGGGTTGGTGAAAGCGACGACGACGCCGGGCCGGATCGAGTCCGCACCGGCGGAGGGTTTGTAGAGGAGCACCACGGCACCGGATGCGATGGTCGGTTCCATGCTGTCGGAGGACACGGTGACCGGTTCCAGGACCCATGCCCGCAGGGCAAGGACGAGGAGCAGGGGAATCAGTGCCACCACCAGGACGCGGGGTCGGCGTCTCTCCGCCGCTTCCGCCCCCGGCGACAGCTCCGGCGAACGCATCAGGATGGGGCGTCCCCTGTCCTGGGGCATTCCGTCGCCCGGCTCAGTCGTCGTCATCGTCCCATTCGGCTCGGGCCGCCGTCATGGGATCATTGGGGTCGTAGTCGGTCTCCTTCAGGCCCACGCGGAACTGGGCCATCATGTCGTGGTCCTCGTGCGGCAGGTTGTGGCAGTGCATCATGTAGACGCCGGCGTGAGGGGAGAATTTCATCAGGAGCCGGACGGTCTCGCCTTCACCCACGTACACGACGTCCTTCGGGCCACGCTCGTAGGAGAACGCTGCGCTCCCGTTGCGGCTGAGGATCTGGAAGTCGACCAAGTGGATGTGGAGGGGGTGGAACCACCCGCCCGAGCTGTTCTCGACCTCCCAGATCTCCACGGAGTCGACCGCCGGATCGGCGACGACCTTCTTGTACCCGCTGGCGATGACGTCCTGCCAGCTGTCATCGTTGATGGTCCACATATTGGTGACGTCGTTGCGCTTGACCCGGAACCTGCGGGTCCTCACCGACTGCGCGGCCGTCAGTGACATGGCTTCACTGCCGACCAAGGTCGTGGGGATGCGGTTCCAGGTCGGGTCGGTGGTGTCGACGGCTTCGTCGGTCACGTCGAACGCCATGATCTTCCCCGTGAAGTCGTAATCCACGTTGTTCTTGTTCGAGAGGTTGCGGAGCTCGATGCGCTGCCCCGTCCTGTACTTGCGGAAATCGATGAGGACCTCGTACCGCTCCGCGCCGGCATGGCGGTAGTTCGCCACGCTCTGTGCCTTCGGGATCAGGCCACCATCGGTCCCGACGATCACGAGGGGGTCCCCCGTGCTGAGCGTTGGTCGTAGGGAGCGTGAGATGGAGCAGTTGAGGATCCTGAAGCGGTACACGCGCTTCTGTACCTTCATGACGGGCCATGGCTTCCCGTTGACCAGGATCACGTCCCCCCACAGCCCGGAGTGGGTGTTGTCGTCGTAGCCCAGAGAACCGTTCTCGGCGAACATCGCGTCGCTGACGGTCAGGGCAACGTCGTACCGGCCCTGCGGCAGCAACTGGCGTTCGAGGGGATCGTGCATGTGGTACTGCGCGGCGAGGCCGGAGTACGCGTTCTGAGCGGTGAAGTGGACGCCGTGGTCGTGGTACCAGAGCGTGCGGGCCGGCTGGAAGTTGGGATACCGGTAGTCCTTGTAGAATCCCGGATTCGTGATGTCGCTGGCGTAGCCGTCGTACTGCGGGAGCGACGCGGACCCGTGCAGGTGGGTGGACGTGGACAGGGCGTGACCGTCCAGGGGGTGCTGGGCCGGCAGCTGGTTGCGGACCCTCACGACCGCCTTCGTGCCCTGGTCCAGGCTGATGGTCGGGCCCGGGAATATTCCGTTGTACCCGAGGATGGGCGTCGTCAGCCGCGGCAGGATCTGGGCCGTCGCGGCCTTCTCCGTCACCTGGTAGTAGTTGACGGGCAACCCGTCGGCCGGGTCGATCCCTGTCGTGTACGGCTGGAGGAACGGGGCCTGGACGAAGGGCACCTGGAACGGGCGCGGCATCTGGCTGTCGCTCAGCCGGCTCGCCGACTTGGCGTCCACCGACCCTGTCGGAAGTGTGGCGGCGCCTGCCCCGAGGACTCCGAGTCCCCCCAGCAGCAGAACCTGACGGCGTGTGGTTGACATTGCGTTCCCTTCGTTCAGTACGACGACTGTCCCGCACCCACGTTGGAGATACCTCGCGCCGGGCCTCCGATTACTTGGAGAAACCCTTGAATTCGCTGCGATGTCCCAAGGAACGGCACCTGCCGTGTCTCACAGGGTCCGGTGTCGGTGCAGGAGGACGAACCCGAGCACCGCTGAAGCGCCCGCGATGGCTTCTGCTCCTGCGGTCAGGCTCTTTTTCGCATACCACACGGGTTCGTACATCGACGGGATGAATCCGATGTCCGGGACCTGCACATACCGGTAGAGGACGACCGCGCCCAGCGCGGAGAGTGCCACCACTGCCGCGAGCGCGAACGCTGCTCGGCTG
>NZ_CP024915.1:3200582-3204686 GCF_002953615.1 Arthrobacter agilis
CGCGGGAGTCATGGTCCAAGCTTAACGGTCGCGGGCAGGCGCTACTGTGATCAGGTGCCCGCCGACCAGCCCCGAACCCTGTCCGTCGGCTTCGTGCCCGGCGTGACGCCGGGAAAGTGGGTGGCCAGGTGGCGCGAGCGGCACCCGGAGGTCCCCCTCGAACTCCACCAGCACGACGACGACGCCCTGGCGGCGTTGCGCGAAGGCTCCGACGACGTCGTCTTCGTCCGGCTTCCGGTGGACCGTGCGGGGATCCACCTGATCCCCCTGTACGAGGAGCAGCCCGTCGCCGTGATGTCGCGGGAGAACGAGCTGTCGCTCTACGACGACGTCCCGGCCGAGGAACTCGAGGGCGGGATCCTGCTCGACGTCCTCGAGTGCGGCGGCCCGAAGTCGGCCGTGGAGGTCGCTGCGTCCGGCGCGGGTGTCGTCGTCCTGCCGATGTCCCTCGCCCGCCTGTACGCGCGGAAGGATGCCGTGCACCGCCCGGTCCCCGGCCTGGTCCCGACGACCATCGGCATCGCCTGGCGGACGGAGGACGAGTCCGACGACGTCGAGGAGTTCATCGGCATCGTCCGCGGCCGCACGGCCCGGAGTTCCCGGCAGCCCTCGCAGCGCGAGGCGCCGAAGAAGAGCGCATCGCAGAAGGCGGCCGCGAAGAAGGCCGCGGCCGGGGACCAGAAGGGCGGGAAGCAGTCGGGGAAGCCCGGTCGCCCGTCCGGCCCGCGGGGCAAACGGCGCTGACCTCCCTCCCCTGCCGGCGGCCAGGCGTTCTGGTCCTTCGGCGGGATCGTCCTCGAGGGGACCTTCCTGGGCGGCCGCATCTTCTCGGGCCGCACGGTGGGCCACTCCCTCGCGGCATCGCTCCAGGCCGGTCAGGCCTGTGCGGGCTGGCCGTTGCTCGCCATCGTCCCGCCGTCCACGGGGAGGACGACCCCGGTGATGAAGCGCGCGTCCTCGCTGGCGAGGAAGGTGATGGCCGCGGCAACCTCCTCCGGCAGTCCGCCGCGTCCGAGGGGGATGCGCCGGGAGAACTCGTCGGACAGTTCGTGTGCCTCGCCGTCCTCGCTCGTCAGATCCGTCCAGACGAATCCGGGAGCGACGGCGTTGACCCGCACGCCGTCCCTGCCGTGGTCCAGGGCGACGGCGCGCGTGAAGTTGCTGACCCCGCCCTTGGCGGCGTTGTAGGCGCTCATCCGCCAGTCGCCCGCCAGCCCGGACACGGACGAGACGTTGACGATGCACCCCCTGCTCTCCAGCAGGTGCCCGAGTGCCGCCTTGGTACCGTAGAAAACGCCGGAGAGGTCCGTCTCGAGAACGCGGTGCCAGTCGTCCACGCTCGTGTCCTCGACGGTTCCCTGCGTGATGGTGCCGGCGTTGTTGACCAGGCCGTCGAGCCGCCCGTACTGCCCGACGGCATGCTGCACCATGGCGGCCACCTGGTCGAAGTCGGAGGAGTCGGCCCGGACCGCCGTCGCCCGTCCCTCCGGGAGGGACGCCACGACGGCGTCGATCTTGTCCCCGACGGAATCCGTCAGCACCACCCGTGCCCCTTCGGCCACGAAGCGCCGTGCCGCCGCTTCACCGATCCCCGACCCAGCGCCCGTCACGATCACGACCTTGCCGTCGAAACGCTGCATGGCGCGGCGCCTAGTCGGGGGTCTCGGACTGGAGCCGGATGAACTGCCAGTCCTCGTCGCTGAGGGGATCGTCGCCGGACGGTCCGCCCGCCCCGGCGATCGCCGACTGCACGGACTCCGGGAGGTCGTCGGCGCCGGAGTGCTCCCGGAGCCACTGCTTCTCCTCGATGTCCACTCGCGTCCACCACTGCTCGATGGGTTCCATCATCACGCTCCGTCCTGTCGGTCCTCCCACCGTGGCACCCGTCCCCGCCCGCCCGCAACGGGAGGATCGCCGTCGGTTCCCGTTCCCAGCGGGGTGCCGCACCTGCTACCGGACGCGGGCACCGCGGGTCAGGGGTCGAAGTGCGTCTCGGGTTCCGCCTGGCCGATCGACGCCACCAGGGAAGCGGCGATGTCCCGGACCTTCTCGTTGCGGCTGCTGGAGACCGACTTGAGGATGGTGAAGGCCTCCGTCTGCGTGCAGCGGTTCTGCGCCATGATGATCCCGATCGCTATGTCGATGGCGGTCCTCGACTTCATGGCGGACTTCAGGTTGCCGACGGATTCGCCGTGCTGTGCCAGCCGCACGGCCAGCATCAGGGCCTTGGACGTCTGGGCCACGAAGGCCTCGGCGGTGGCGATGTCCTCGGGGCCGAAGCCGCCGGTCTCCGTCGAGTAGACGTTCAGGGCCGCGCGGGCGCCGGTGTCGAGGGAGAACGGGACGGCGAGGATCGAACCCACGCCGTGCTCGGCGGCACGGGTGAGGTAGTTGCTCCAGCGTTCGTCCGTGGCGACGTCCGCGACGTGGACGGTCCGCTGCTCCTCGCAGGCGCTGAGGCACGGGCCCTCGGTGAACAGGTACTGCAGCTCGTCGAGCTGCTTCGCCGCCTCGCTGCTGCTGGCGACGGTACCGGCCCGCTTGTCGCGCAGGAGGGTGATCCCGCACAGGATCCGCCCCGGCCGCTCGAACAGGCGGGCCGCGGCGAAGCGGGCGAACTGGGTGAGGAACTCCTCGACGTCGTCGGTGTCGAGGAGGAGGTCCTGGAGGTAGTCGGCGGTGGTCTGCCCGGCAACCTGGTCGGCCATGTGTACTGATCCTGATTCGTCCAGCCGCCGAGCCACGTGTGCATCGCCCTGCGGGGCGTCCGGGGTCTCCCGGACCGATACACAAACCCGGGGAGTTTGCGATCGGCCGTCTGCTAGACCGTCAGTCAGCCTACATAGTACAAGAGGTCGTACCCGCAGCAGGGCCGCCGGGACGGGAGGAGAGGCGGACGCGCCTTCCTCCCGCCCGGGTGGGTGCTGGACCGTCAGACCGTCGCGTGCTCCGTGCCGACGGGGGTGACGACCTCGGCGGTCGGCTCCATGTTCTCGGCGTCCACCATCCATGCGTACTGCTCGAGCTTGGCGATGAACCCGTGGAGGAGGTCGGCCGTCGTGGGGTCCTCCTCGTCGATCTGGTCGTGCACGTCGCGCATCGTCGTGACCGCTGCGTTCAGCATGCGGACCACGAGGCCCACGGTGTCCTTCGTCGAGACGAGGCCTGCAGGGAACGGGTCGAGCTTTGTGCCCTCCGCGACGGCGACGCTGCGGCCGTCCGGAACGGCGTGGAGGGCGCGCATGCGCTCCGCCATCTCGTCGGCGAAGGCGCGGGCGTCGTCGATGATCTCGTCCAGCTGCAGGTGGAGGTCGCGGAAGTTCTTGCCGACCACGTTCCAGTGGGCCTGCTTGCCCTGCAGGTGCAACTCGACGAGGTCGACCAGGACGGCCTGCATGTTGTCGGTGAGGGTGGGTGAAGCCTTCATGAATCCTCCAGTGCTAGAGAAATTTCTCCGTCCCGGCAGGCTCCGGACGCACCGATCCCCCGCCGGGTGGACTGCTTTCACCCTAGACCCGCGCGTTGGCCAAATCCAACCGATCTGCCTACGCTAAGGGGACTTACGGTTTCGCCGTGCGGATCCCGGGAACGGGGTGACGGACGGCTCCGGAGTCTCTAAGAAGGAGGACCTTTTGGCTTCAGTGCAGGAATCTATCGACGTAGCAGTACCGGTCAGCACGGCCTACAACCAGTGGACCCAGTTCGAGAGCTTCCCCCGGTTCATGGGGGGCGTCGAGTCGATCACGCAGACCTCCGACACCTCGACGCACTGGGTGACGAGCATCGGCGGCGTGAAGCGCGAGTTCGACGCCGAGATCACCGAGCAGCACCCCGACGAGCGCGTGGCCTGGAAGAGCACGGACGGCGAATCGCATGCCGGCGTGGTCACCTTCCACCGCCTCGACGAGAACACCACGCGGCTCATGGTGCAGATCGACTGGCACCCCGAGACGTTCACCGAGAAGGTCGGTGCCGTGGTGAACGCCGACGCCGCCCAGGTGAAGGGCGACCTCAAGAGGTTCAAGGAGTTCATCGAGAAGAGCGGCGGGGAGACCGGCGCCTGGCGGGGCGACGTCGCGGCACCGCCGACCGGCGGATCCGGCG
>NZ_CP024915.1:3204786-3204850 GCF_002953615.1 Arthrobacter agilis
GCCCGCCGCTCTGGTGGAACCGGCATCCACCCCTCTGCCGCGGGCGGGGTGGACGGTCACGGCG
>NZ_CP024915.1:3204950-3209006 GCF_002953615.1 Arthrobacter agilis
AGTGACGAAGAGACCATGGCCGCTGACGGTAAGGCCGCCAATGTGCTCGACGGCAGTGCCACGACGATCTGGCACAGCCGGTATTCGCCTGCGCCCGCAGCACTGTTGCCACACACCCTCACCATCGACACGAAGGGGACGCAGAGCATCGGAGGCCTGCGCTACCTTCCGCGGCCGACAGGCTCGAACGGCCGCATCGGCAGCTTCGAGATCAGGGTGAGTGCCGACGGCGTCGCCTGGAGCAAACCGGTGGCCTACGGCACCCTGCCGGACTCCGCCACGGAGAAGACCGTGAGCTTCACCGCGGTCAGCGCCCGCTACGTGCGCCTGATTGCGACCTCGGAAGCGGGGAACCGCGGTCCCTGGAGCACCGCAGCGGAGATCAATCTGCTCGCGGGTGGGGCGCTGCCCGCACCCGGCGTCCTTCCGCGCGCGGGATGGACCGCCTCGGCGAGCGACGAGGAGACCGCCCGCTCGAACGGCCGTGCCGGAAATATCCTGGACGGCAATACGGCGACGATCTGGCACAGCAGGTGGTCGCCTGCACCGGCAGCGCCGCTGCCGCACAGCATCACGATCGATACGAAGACGGCACGCAGCGTGGCGGGCCTGCGCTACCGACCGCGGCCCGACGGCGGGAACGGACGGATCGGGGTGTACTCGATCGAGGCCAGCCCCGACGGCATGGTCTGGAGCAGGGTCGCCAACGGCACATGGCCCGATACCGGCGTCGAGAAGACCGTGTCCTTCGCCCCTGTCGTTGCCCGGTACGTCCGACTGACCGCGGGTTCTGAAGCAGGCAACCGCGGCCCCTGGAGCAGCGCCGCGGAGATCGATCTTCTCGGTCCGTCGGCGGGGTCCTGGGGCCCCACCATCAGCTTCCCGCTCGTCCCGGCGGCCGCAGCACTGCTGCCCGGCAACAGGCTGCTGACCTGGTCCGCGTACTCCCCGACCACCTTCGGGGGAAGCAGGGGGTATACCCAGACATCCATCCTGGACCTGACCACGGGCAAGGTGTCGAAGACGCAGGTCTCCAACACGGGCCACGACATGTTCTGCCCGGGTACCTCGATGCTGGCCGACGGGACGATCCTGGTCAGCGGCGGTAGCAACAGCTCGAAGACCAGCCTGTACAACCCCGCGACCGACGCGTGGACGCCCGGACCGGACATGAAGATCGCGCGCGGCTACCAGAGCAACGTGACCACCTCCACGGGCGAGGTCTTCAGCATCGGCGGCTCCTGGTCCGGAGGCACCACTCCGAAGAGCGGGGAGGTCTGGTCCCTCGCCGGCGGTTGGCGAATCCTGCCCAATGTGGGGGTGGAGAAGACCCTGACGGCAGATCCTCAGGGGCCGTATCGGGCGGACAACCATGCCTGGCTGTTCGCCGCCCCCGGAGGGCGCGTCTTCCACGCCGGGCCAAGCCGGCAGATGAACTGGATCTCCACTACCGGCAACGGCAGCATCACCTCAGCCGGACTGCGGTCGGACAGCGCTGACGCGATGAACGGGGATGCCGTGATGTACGACGTCGGCAAGATCCTGACCGTGGGCGGTGCGACCGCGTATCAGAAAGTTGCTGCGACGGCACGTGCGTACACCATCGACATCAACAACGGGGTGCGGGTGCAGCGGACCGGGGACATGGCCGTCACGCGGTCGTTCGCGAACGGAGTCGCCCTGCCCGATGGTCAGGTGTTCGTCGTCGGCGGCCAGGCCACCCCTGTTCCGTTCACCGACACGGATGCCCGTATGTCTCCTGAGATCTGGAACCCGGCCACCGGCACGTGGACCGTGCTGGCCCCGATGGCGGTGCCCCGGACCTATCACAGCGTTGCCCTGCTGCTCCCGGACGGCAAGGTCTTCGTCGGCGGTGGAGGGCTTTGTACCAACTGCACGACGACGAACCACCTGGACGGGGAGATCTTCACGCCGCCGTACCTGCTGAACGCGGACGGCAGCGAGCGCGCGCGGCCCGCGATCGTCACCGCGCCCTCCGCTGCCAATGTCGGCAGCACCATTGCGGTGACCACCGGTGCGCCGGTGAAGTCGTTCGCCCTGATGCGTATGAGCACCGTCACCCACACCGTGAACACCGACCAGCGGCGTATTCCTCTGACCCCCGCATCGGTGTCCGGCACTACGGCGTCGTTGAGGCTGCCGACGGATCCCGGCATCCTCGTGCCGGGTCAGTACATGCTGTTCGCGGTGGACGGCAACGGGGTGCCGAGCGTCGCGACGATGCTGGCCATCAAATGACGACCAGCAGAACGAGGGTTCGGAGTACCTGACCGGTGAGGAGATGGGCGCAGGTGTCGCGAGACGTCGGCAGCCTCAGGGAGACCTACCCCCTGAACATCGGCAGGGGAGCACCCGCAATTCCTGGCTCGACGGCGAACAGGGCGCCCGCCTGCGGTTCGGACCCCTCCGGGACGTTCTCCTGCGTGGTCGTGATGAACAGCGTCGACAGGTCCGCCCCACCGAAGGCGCAGGCCGTCACATTGGTGACCGGGAGGTGGATGAGTTCCGAGAGCTTCCCCGAGGCGTCGTACCGGGCGATCGCGGCGCCCCCGTACAGCGCCGTCCAGATGCCGCCCTCCGCGTCGATGGCCATGCCGTCGGGCATGCCGAGCGCGGGCTCGACGACGGCGAAGGTGCGCCGGTCGGTGAAGCGGCCGCTCTCGACGTCGTAGGCGAGGGCGTCGATGCGTCCTGTCGGGGTGTCGCTGTAGAAAGCGGTGTCGCCCGACGGGGAGAAGTGGAGTCCGTTCGAGATGGTGCCTCCCGTCAGCACGGTGGACACCGAGTGGTCCGTCCCGAGGGAGTACAGGGTGCCGGCGCCGAATTCGCCCTCCCATCCCATCGACCCGCAGAGGAAGCGGCCGGCGGTGTCGCAGCCGCCGTCGTTCATGCGGACGGCCGGGTCGCTGAAGGCAGTCGGCCCCTCCTCGAGGATGGAGAACGACTCGTCGGCGAACAGGAAACCCCGTTCCACCCCGATCACGTAGCCGCCTGACGCGCGGCCGCGGATGACACCCGCCAGGCGCGGATGCACGTCGTGCCTGTCGATGCTGCCGTCGTCGTGGCGGACCAGGACGTCGCCCTCCATCATGTCCACGAGCAGGAGCTCGTTCCGGCGCGGATCCCAGTAGGGGCCCTCGCCGTGGAAGGTGCAGACGTCGGAGATTTGCTCGGCCTTCACGGTGCCTCCTGTAGTGGTGCGGGTGCGTTCTGGAGAGGGGCGTCAGCCGCCCGACGGAGCCGGGGTCGCATCGGCCAGGCCGACACACGCGCGGGTCTGCTCGACCCGCGCCACGGCGTCACCGAGCTCGACGAGGACGGTGCTCGAGGCGACGTCGTCCGGGTCGAAGAGGACCTCGACGGCGGGGTCGCGGCCGTAGGTGGTGGCGGTCCAGGCCGGATCCCCCTCGCGGACCACCCAGTCGACGTCGTTCACCGTGACGCACGGATCGGTCGTGGGGCCGGGGACGTCCACACCGCACCGCAGGACCACCTTGGACGGGTCCCCCCAGGCGGACGTGGCCTGGCTGTTCGTGTCGCGCTGTTCGTTCTCGGCGACCGTCGGAGGCAGCGCGATCATCACCTCGGCGCACCGGGCATTCGCGGCGTCCTGGGCGGGGTCCACATCCACGACGGACGCGCAGCCCGCCACCCCCATCAGGAGGGCCGCGGCGGGCACCAGGAGCATTGCGGCGCGGGGGAGGGCAGGCATGGTTCCACCCTAGTAGGTGGCCCGACGCCGGGTGGGACCGCCGTGCGCGAGAGCGCGACACGGAACAGTCGAGCACGACACGGAAGACCCGTCCACGGCAGGAACCGGGAGCGGGCACCGGCCGCCCGTAAACTTCAGGAGCCGCAGTCCGTCTCAGCTGCCGGTACCACCCCCGCACGCCGGTGCCGCTTTCCGGCGGGCCGCGTGCGAGAGCCCGATCCGAGGAACCATGACCGCGTCCCATCGCCGCCCCCTGCCCGCACCCGCCCTCACGAGGACCCTCACCGGAGCCGCCGGCGCGCTCCTCGCTGCCGCCGTCCTCG
>NZ_CP024915.1:3209244-3213338 GCF_002953615.1 Arthrobacter agilis
CAGCTGCGGATGGTGAACTGGTTCGAGTGGAACAAGGTGGAACCCGAGGTGGGCGCGGCCGTGGACTGGACCGTGGCCGAGGACCCGGACATCCGCTCGGCCTTCACGGCCGCGCTGCCCGAGTGGTACCGCTTCGCGGCGGAACGCGACGAGTGCGGGGAGCCCCTGTCATGACCACGGACGGCCGGGACCCCGGCTGGCAGCTCGCCCCCGACCTGCCGTCGCCCGTCATCATGGACCAGTTCTGGGCGGATGCCGTGTTCCTGCACTGGCGGATCGCCGCTGACGCCGTGCAGCGCTTCATGCCGCCCGGCGTCACCCCGGACGTGGTGGACGGTTCGTCCTGGGTCGGGCTGATCGGCTTCCGGATGGTCGGAGCCGGGCTCGGCCGGGGCCTGCCCGTGCCCCATCTCGGGTCCTTCACCGAGATCAACGTGCGGCTCTACTCGCGGGGTCCGGACGGTACGCGCGGCGTGGTCTTCGTGACCCTCGACGCGTCCCGCCTCGCCGTGGTGCTCGCGGCGCGGGCGGGCGGCATCCCCTACGTGTGGTCGAGATGCGCACCGCTCCAGCGGGGCGGGGATGCGCAGCGGGAGTACGGGTACGACGTCGTCCGGTACCGCCGGCAGGCGACGTCCCGCTTCGTCGCCCGCCCCGAGCTGGAGCGCACCGCGGAGGACGTCCTGTCCCTCGAACTCACTGCCCGCTTCGGCCTGCACAGCACCCTGGCCGGCCGGACGCTCTACATCCCCAACACCCATTCCCCCTGGCCGCTCCACCCGGCCACGCTGACAGAGTTCGACGACGGACTGCTCGGTGCGGCGGGGCTCCGGGTCGAGGGTCCGCCGGAGTCGGTGCTGTTCTCCCCGGGAGTGCAGACGCAGTTCGGCAGGCCCCGAGTGGTCGGCTAGCGGCCCTGGACGCAGGACCTGTGCTGGTCGGCTGCCGCCGCTGGAGTGTGGGTCAGCCGAGCGTGATGCCGGAGGGCCGGATGCTGAGGGTCTCGATCGCCGACTCCTGTGTCGCATCGACGGCGAGCCGGACGGCCTTCGCCACCTGGTCCGGGCGGATCCATGCCTCAGGCCGGTAGTCCCTGCCCTCCCATGCATGCAGTTCCTCCTGCATGTCGGTGGCGACCCTGCCCGGGTGGATGGAGCTGACCCGCACACCGTGTGGCCGCTCCTCCTCCCGCAGCGCGTCCGTGAGGGCCCGCAGCGCGAACTTGGTCCCGCTGTAGACGGCCGACCCGGCGCCGGAGGTGTACCCGGACCCGCTGTTGATGGCGATGATCTGGCCCGAAGCGGCGCGCAGTGCCGGCAGCAGCGCCCGCGTGAGGGACGCGACCGCGAACACGTTGACCTCGAAGCTCTCGCGCCAGGCATCGTCGGACAGTTCCGCGACCGGCCCCATCCGGAGCACGCCCGCCGAGTGGACGAGGACATCCAGGCGCGGGATCCCTGCCACGGCGGCGGCCACCTGCCCGGCGTCGCGCAGTTCCGCCGCGAAGGGTTCCGCGGACGGGAACGACGACGACAGGTCCGCCAGGGCGGTGAGGTCGCGGCCGCCGAGCAGCAGGTGGTGCGTGGAGCCGAGCTCGTCGGCGATGGCGCGGCCGATACCGCGGGAGGCGCCGGTGATGAGGGCGACGGGGTTCGGTGACATGCCCTCACCCTAGCAATGCGGGGGAGGCCGTCCGGCGTTCCCCGGCCGACGGCGAGGCCGTGCTCCGTTGACAACGTCGCCCACGTCACACACACTCACTGGACAACAAATGTTCACCTGTGGGCAACCCGAGGGTGACGGTGGAAGGGACGACGCTCGATGACCGATGCACATCTCACGGAGGAGGACGTGCTCCACGCGGCCAACGCCCTCGTGGAGGCCTTCCGTGCGACCGACACGCAGGCATACTTCGCCTGCTTCGCCGAGGACGCGACCTTCGTCTTCCACACCGAGGACCGCAGGCTCGGGTCGAGGGCCGCCTACGAGCAGCTGTGGTCGACGTGGCTCGATGCGGGGTGGCGCGTGACGGACTGCTCCAGCAGCGACCGGCGCGTGCAGCTGCTCGGGGACGTGGCGGTCTTCACGCATGACGTCCGCACCACCACGGAGACCGCCGGGGAGTCGGAGACCACCCGGGAGCGCGAGACGATCGTCTTCCGCCGCTCGGACGGCACCATCACGGCGGTCCACGAACACCTCAGCCCCACCCCCCACGACGACCGGAAGTAAGACCACCATGACGGCAGGAACCCCTCCCACCTCGGCCTACCGACGCCTGTCGGACCACCTCGACCGGAACTCCGACGGCTACGGCCCACTGCGCGGCACGCTCGGTACGGCCCGGATGGGCATGATCTGGCTCGCCGCGAACCTCGTGGTCACCACCCTCCTCACCGGCACCCTGTTCGTCCCCGGCATCAGCTGGCCGCTCGCCGTCGCCATGATCGTGCTGGGCACGCTCATCGGCGGCTCGGTGCTGGTCCTGGTGGGCAACATGGGCACGCGCACCGGCCTGGCGACGATGTCCCTGACGAAGGGGTCCTTCGGGCTGCGGGGGTCCTTCCTGCCGGTGGCCGCGAACGTCATCACGCTCATGGGCTGGAGCTGGGTGCAGGCGATGCTCGCTGGCGTGACCGTGAACTTCCTCGTCGAGCAGGCCACCGGGTTCTCGAGCCCCGTCCTCTTCTCGGTGCTGTGCCAGTTGCTGGTGGTGTGCCTGGCGATCTTCGGCCACACCGGGATCGCCCGCGTGGAGCCGTGGCTCGCCCTCGTGATCCTCGCCTTCATGGCGTACATCTTCACCACCGCGTTCCTCGCCTACAGCCCCGCGGACATCGCCGCCATCCCGCAGGACACGGCAGCGGGCTGGACGGGTGTCGCCGCCCTGGACGTCGTGATCGCGACGGCGATCTCCTGGACGGTGCTGTCCGCGGAGTTCAACCGCCTCGCGCGCACGCAGTCGGCGGGGATGATCGGTTCGGGGATCGGGTACATGCTCTCCACCGTGCTCGCCATGACGCTCGGCGCGACGGCCATCGGCTACGTGGTGCTCGACGGCGGGGAGGCCGTGCCGTTCGATCCCACCGTGATCGTCGCCTCCTTCGGTGCTCCGCTCGCCGTCGTGATCTTCCTGTCCGTCATGGCCACCAACACCATGGTGGTCTACGGCATGGTGGCCTCCGTCGTGAACATGGTGCCCTCCCGGCGCGTCACGTTCCTGCCGACCGCGATCGTGCTCGGCGTCATCTCGATCCTCGGCTCCACCTGGCTCGCGCTCCTGAACCAGTTCACGGCCTTCCTGACGGTGATCGGCGCCCTGTTCATCCCCGTCTTCGCCATCATGATCGTCGACTACTACGTGGTGCGCTCCCGCCACTACGGCCGGGACATCCTCCGTGCCAGCGGCGGCGAGTACTGGTACACCGGGGGGGTGAACGTGGCCGCGGTCCTGGTCTGGCTCCTCGGAGCCGGCGCATCCCTGCTCCTCACCTATGTCGTCCCCAGTCCGATCGGAGCGACCATCCCGACCTTCGTGCTGTCCGCCCTGCTCTACTTCGCCTGGGCGGCGGCGTCACGACGTATCAGCCGCGACGGGCACCCGCGTGTCCATCTCCTGGATCTCCCGGAGCAGCAGGGCGTCCGTGCGGATCGTTGACCTCTCGCAGCCCGTCCATACCGGGATGCAGGTCTACCCGGGTGATCCGGAGGTCGTCCTGAGCACCGTCGCGACGGTCGCCGAGGACGGGTACCAGGTGGCCTCGCTCCACGCCGGGTCCCACACGGGCACCCATCTCGACGCGCCCCTCCACTCGATCGCGGGCGGGCAGGCCGTGGACGACATCGACCTCGGCCGGCTGGTGGGGCCGGCACGCATCGTGCAGTGCACCGGCCTGGCTCCGCACGAGGTCATCACCTGGGCCTCCGTGGAGGGCCAGCTGCAGGACCTGACGCGCCAGGCGATGGTGTTGTTCCATACCGGCTGGTCCGCCTGGTTCGGCAGCGGACACTATCTGGAGCACCCCGTCCTGGCGCCCGAGGTCGCCGAACGGCTGCTCGCGGCGGGTATCACGGTGGCGTCGGCCGGGGGAACG
>NZ_CP024915.1:3213438-3217503 GCF_002953615.1 Arthrobacter agilis
AAGTCGAAGGTGTCGGCGTCAGGAGTGCTGAAGTCCACGTCGCTGAAGCCGGCCGAGAAGGCTGCTTCCTCCTGGCCCTTCGCCTGCACGGTGACGCTGAGGGGGACGCCGGTCTCGGAGTCGACCGCGACGGCGATCGAGCCGATCAGCGTGGCCTCGTCCTCGGGTGTCAGCAGGAGCTCGTAGGCGCTGCGGCCCGCGACACGGCTGGTGCCGTCGACGGTCACCTCGGTGCTCGGGTCGATCGTCGCGAGGAACACCTGGGCGAGCTCGGCCGGAGTGCGGGGGACGTCCTGCAGTTCGGGGTACTCGGCGGCCTTCTCCTGGAGCGTCGCCTCCAGCTGCGCCTTCGCGGCGTCCCTGTCGGGCAGTGCGGCATGCGTCGCTTCCTTGGCCGCGGAGTCGTAGAACCAGACCTCGTCCTGGTTCACGACGACGTCGCGCTGGGCCAGCTGGTCGAGCACCTGGACGCGTGCCCGGTCCGGTCCGTCGACGTAGACCTGCGCGGTGTGCTCGCCCGTGAGCAGCTCGAGCGCGGTGGAGGTGGGGTCCGAGCTGGACGTGCCACCCGGGGGAGTGGCGAGTCCGATGTCGGGGAGGCCGAGGTTGGAGGACTGCTCGACGGTGCCGGAATAGGCGTCGTCCGAACTGGTGGCCACGAATTCGAGCAGTTCCTGCGCGGTTTTGGCGGGGAGCTGCGGTTGGGCCTCGGCGACGGCGGAACCGCTCACGGCAGCAGTGACGATGACGACCGGGACGATGCCAGCGGGGAGCCAGCGCCAGTTCTTGTTCATGATTGAGCCTTCCGAACGAATCTCTGCCCCATCTGGCGTCAACGCTACACCTGCACGCTGGGAGGAGGATGGGCGCGTGTACTGGGAGAACGAGCGGGACGGCGCAGGCGTGCCGCCGTCGGGGGCACGGTGCACGGAAGGTGCTGACGACAAGGCCCGGACATGCGGAAGGGGCGGCCGAAGCCGCCCCTTCCGATGCCGGGAAGTCCTAGCGCCTCACGTGACGGCGACCCGCGACGCTCTCCGCGACGCCGATCAGCAGCACTGCCGCGATGACCGAGACGATGAACCCGAGGATGTTCAGTTCCCACATGTTGCCGGTGCCGAGCAGGCTCGCGATGGCGCCGCCGATGACGGAACCGACGAGGCCGAGCAGCAGTGTGGCGAGCAGGCCGAGGTTCTGCCTGCCCGGCTTGATGAGGCGCGCAAGGGCGCCGATGATGAGGCCGGCGAGGATGAATCCGATCATGTCAATCTCCTTCTCTGTGCCCGCGATGTGCGGGAAGTCCCTGGTCCTGCTGGTGGTGACGCCGCGTCGGCTGCGCCTGATTCCGCGATTCCGGCCCGAAGGCAAGGGCCCGGTCCTGATGCGGCCGGGTGTTGCCACCAGCGTTGATCAGTTCAACGATAGTGGAATGCGAAGCCTACTGAGGAATTTTTGATGTCTCGGCCTCCTCGACAACGGCGTCCGCACGGTGCAGTGTTCGCCGGGCGTACGCGGCCCCACGGTGCCAGCCGCATCATCGGGCTCGTGGTCGGTTGGCTGCTGGTGCTGATCGGCCTCGCCGCCCTCGTGCTGCCCGGCCCGGGGCTGCTGGCCCTCGTTGCCGGCCTCGCCGTCCTCGCACAGCAGTACGAGTGGGCGCGGCGCTGGCTGCAGCCCGTCAAGCGGAAGGCCTTCGCGGCAGCAGCCCAGGGTGTGAAGAGCACCCGCAACATCGTGCTCAGTTTCACGGGTGCACTCATCCTCATCCTGCTCGGCGTCCTGTGGGGGGTGCACCGTCCCGTGCCGGGGTGGTGGCCCCTCGACGACCGTTGGTGGCTGCCCGGCGGATGGAGCGTGGGATCGGGGCTCGTGGTCTCCGGTCTGCTGGCCGCCGCTTTCATCGTCTACAGCATCCGCCGCTTCCGTCCCACCTCTGATCCGTCCCGGCCCTGATCCGTCCCAGCACGTCCCTTTCGCGCAGTACCGACCCGAGGAGCACACCATGTCCGACGCCCGCGCCATGCTCGACACCTACCCGCAGGACCGGGACGGCTTCGACAGCGACCTGCTCGCAGAGTGTATCGATGCCTGCCTCGACTGCACACAGACCTGTACGGCCTGCGCTGACGCCTGCCTCGCCGAGGACATGGTGGCCGACCTGCGGAAGTGCATCCGGACCGACCTCGACTGCGCGGACATCTGCGGCACGACCGGGCGGATCCTCTCCCGGCACACGGGGTACGACGCGAATCTGACGCGGGCCGTGCTCGAGGCCTGCCGCACGGCGTGCAGAGCGTGCGGTGACGAGTGCTCGCAGCATGCCTCGATGCACGAGCACTGTCGCGTCTGCGCGGAGGCGTGCCGCCGGTGCGAGCGCGCCTGCGAGGCCCTGCTCGCCTCGATGGACTAGCAGCCCCGGCGGCCCGCCGTCGCGTACCGCACCACCTCGTCAACCATCTGGACGGCCAGGACGGCAGGCGGTCGGCGGGCATGGCTGCGCCCGGCTGGACCGCAGGTACGACCGGCCCGGCATGTCCACACACGACGACGCCGTGCCCCCGGCCGGGGACACGGCGTCGTCGTGATCGGGCTACTGCCGGCTGTAGTCCAGGCGCGTGCGCAGCAGGACGCCGGCCGGAGGAGCCGGCTCGGGACCGCTCGGCAGCGCGTTGGTGGTGGCGTACAGGTACTTGCCGTCGATCTCGACGTCGGCCGGCAGCACCGCCTCCAGGAGGGGAACAGCCTCAGTGGTCCCCGCAGCGATGACCGAGATCCTGCCCGCGAAGAGTTCGGCGACGAAGATGTTGCCCCGTCGGTCCAGGGCCAGCCCGGTGGGCGACGTGAGGCCGGACGCGATGACCTCCACGACCCCCGTCGCCGGGTCGAGCCGGCGCACCGATCCGAGCGTGGGATCCTCCGGCACTCCCGGGAGCGACGTCAGGTACAGGAGGCCGTCCGTACCGAGTTCGAGGTCGGTGGGAACAGGCTCACTGTTGAACGTGGCGCCGAGCACGCACTCGGGCAGGACGATCCCTTGGTCCGCCAGGGAGGCGAACAGTTGCTCGGTGATGACCGTCACCACAGGCTCGAGGACCGTTGCGCTCACCGTATTGCGGCGCGTGTCCACGGTGAAGACCGCGTTCGCCCCGGCATCGGCCACATAGACGTAGCGTCCGGAGTTCGACACCGCCGTCGCATACGGATGCGAGTACGTCTCTCCTCCATGCGGCAGCGCGAGAGGGGCGAGCTCCGGCGCGATCAGGCCCGCGCATTCCGGGGTGAGGTCCTGGAAACCGTAGGAACTGGCGCCGTCGTAGTTGTTGGCGGTCTCCAGCGCGGCGAGGTCGGCGAGGATGCGGACCGTGCCTTTCTCGAGGACGCTGACGTTCGCGACGAACGGGTCTGGAGAACCCGGTCCGCCGGCGCTCTCGGTGAAGTACACCTCACCGTGGTTCGTGGAGACGCCGCCGACCTCGATGCCGGGCCTGTCGACGAGCGTGGCAAGGGCTCCGTTGCGGTCCACGCTGGTGAGCTGTCCGCCGAAGTTCTGCGACACGTAGGCGGTGTTGCCGCGACCGATCGCGACCCGGAGGGGGCCGAGGAGGCCAGTGGCGAGTTCCGTCTGCTCACCTGCGGTGACTGCCCAGCTGCGCTGCGAGGGAACGGAGGTGGGCGCTGCGAGTGCCGCGCCGGCGGTGGAGGTGAGTGCGACCGCGAGTGCGGCCGCGACAAGAGGCGTGCTTGTACCCTTCATGGTGGTTGTCCTTGGGGTGCGAGAGATCGTCGAGACGCTCTGACCGGCCCCAGCGCCGAGTAGCGGCCACGGCCGCCATGGTGCGCGCACGGCCCTGTTCCCCCAGGAGTCATCGTGCTGGACGAAATGCTAGGACCGCTCCGGCCCGGTGTCCACGATCTCCAGCAGAAAGTCGGTGATTGGTGCACGTGGGGCAGGAGTGGGACTCACACCGCGAGCGAACGCACCTGGTCCATCAGTTCCCGGGCCTTCTCATCCGCCCCGGCGTCGGAGTACAGGCGGGCGGCCTCGGCGAGATGGAGCGCGGCCCG
>NZ_CP024915.1:3217732-3221779 GCF_002953615.1 Arthrobacter agilis
CTTCCGTGCCGCACTGACCGGCGATACCGACACCTCCGACGCCGTCATCCGGTGCTGGCTGGACCTCGAACGCCTGTGCGCCGCGGCAGGCGTGCGGCGCGGGCCGGCACAGACCTCGACGGATTTCGCCCGTGCTGCAGCTGCCTCGCTCGATCTTCCCGCCCGGCCGCTGGTCGCGCTCAACCGCCTGTACCAGCGCGCCCGTTTCGGGCAGGCACGCGGCGCCCGGCCGTCCCTCCCCCTGGGCCCCGCCGACCGCGAGCTGGCCGTGGCCGCCGTCGGAGAGCTCTCCGCCGCGCTCGCATCCCGGCCCGCGGTGACACCGTGAGACCGTCCGCGTGGGCCGTCACCGGGGTCCTGATCGTGCTCGCGATCGTCGCCTGCTGGTTCTTCGGCCTCGACGATCGCCACGCGGTCGTCCTCGTGGGTGCGGCCCTCGCCGCGGGTGTCGCGAACGGGCTCCTCGAAGCGATCGAGGTCCCCCGCCCCACCCTGCCGGCGCTGCCCGAGCAGGCCCGGGGCCTCGCGGACCTGCAGGCGCTGGAGTTCTCGCTCTCGTCCGCCGACCCCGGCACGCGGGCGGTCCTCGAGATGCACGCCGTCGCGGCGTCCCTGGCCGCGGCGCGGCCGGACGTCCCGAGGAGCAGCGGGCTCGAGACCTTCCTCACGCGGGCACGGCCCGCCACCCTGACGCACCGCGAGATCCGGTCCCTCCTCGACGAGCTGGACCGGATCGCAGCCACGTCGACAGGCTCCCGGACGCACGCCCGCCCATCCGCGGCCACCCTTCCCGCCGCCCGGCACGAGGAGAGACCATGACAGCCCGGAACGCCGACCTGACCGGTGCGGCAGGCGGTACCGCCGATCCCGGGGACGGGGATCCGCTCGAGGCCGCGCGCGTGGGACGCCAGGTGCTCGACCGCACCGGGACCGTCGTCGTCGGCGCGGAGGATCCGCTACGCCTGGCCCTCGCCGCCGTCCTCGCGGGCGGGCACGTCCTGTTCGAGGACCTGCCCGGCCTCGGGAAGACCCTCGCGGCGAAGACCCTCGCGCAGGCGCTCGGGCTCGAGTTCCGCCGGCTCCAGTTCACGCCCGACCTGCTGCCCTCCGACGTGACCGGCTCGTCGATCTTCAACCCCGCCACGCGGGAGTTCGAGTTCCGGCCCGGCCCGATCTTCGCGGGCCTCTTCCTCGCCGACGAGATCAACAGGACATCACCCAAGACCCAGTCCGCCCTCCTCGAGGCCATGGCGGAGGCGCAGGTGTCCGCGGAAGGCACCACACTGCCGCTCCGGCGGCCCTTCCATGTCTTCGCGACGTCCAACCCGATCGAGTTCGAGGGCACGTATCCGCTGCCGGAGGCGCAGCTGGACCGCTTCCTGGTGCGCCTGCGCTTCGGCTACCCGGGCCCGGCAGGCGAGCGGGACATCATCGCGCGCAGGATCTCGCGCCGCCAGGAGGAGACGCGGGTGGAGAGCGTCACGACGGCCGACGGCCTGCTGCGCCTGCAGGCGGCCGTCGAGTCCGTGGGGGTGGACGACGACGTCATCGACTACGCGGTGCGGCTCACGGCAGCGACGCGCAGCCACCCCGCCGTCGAGGTGGGCGCCTCGCCCCGTGGTTCCCAGGCGCTCGTGCTGCTCGGCCGCGCCCTCGCGGTGCTCGACGGCCGCGACTTCGTCCTTCCCGAGGACGTGAAGGACGGTGCCGTCGCCGTCCTCGCTCACCGGCTCACGCTGACGCCGTCCTCCTGGGCGCAGGGCGTTGCTGCCGAGACGGTGGTGCGGGACGTCCTGGCAGAGATCCCGACGCCGTCGACTGCGCCGCATGGCTAGCAGCGGCCGGGACGGCAGGTCCCCCGTCTGGGCCCTGGCCGTGGTCCTCACCCTGGTCTGCGTCGTGGCCGGACTCGTGTCGGGCCGGGCGGACACGGTCGCCCTCGCCACGCCGCTCGCACTCCTCGCCCTGTCCGGCCGCACCGGGATGCGCGTCGGCGCGGACCCACCCGCCCGCATCACGGTGGAGCGGCACGCCGAGGGCCGGGGCTCACGCCTGCGCCTCCTGCTCGCACCGCAGCAGGAGGCGGAGCCCGCGCAGAAGCGGCTCGTCGCGACCACGCTGGCCGCGGCGGGATGCCGGCCGGACGCACTGGTCCTGCGGTCGGACGAGGAGTGCCCGGTGCTCGTGGATGCACCGCCGTCCGGGGAGCTCGAGGTCCTGGCGTACGGCGCGGCGAGCTTCCGGGCAGACCTCTCGGACGCGACGGGCTTCGCGCAGGCCGTCCCGGTCCGGGTCGGCATCCTCCCGCCGGTGGGACCACTGCTCGCGCATCCAGCCTCGCGACGCCTCGTGGGCCTCGCGGGGACGCATGCGTCGAGGCGCCCCGGCGAGGGCGGGGAGCTGCGGTCCATCGCACCCCTGCAGCCGGGTGACCGGCTCCGGCGGATCGACTGGCGGGCCACCGCGCGCCGATCGGCCGACCAGGACCGGCTCATGGTCCGCCGGACCTTCGCCGATGCCGAGGCATCCGTGTTCCTCGTCATCGACCAGGCCCACGACCTTCCGGCGTCGACCGGGGACTGGTTCGTCGCTGATCCGCCGCGCATTGCCCCGGCATCCCTCCACGTGGCGCGTACCGCCGCGGCGACGGTGGCGGCGTCCTACCTGGCGGTCGGCGACCGCGTGGGGCTCGCCGACCTGTCGGGTACCCGACGGGCCCTGCGTTCGGCCGCGGGTGCGCGGCACCTGGAGCAGGTCAGGACCCGCCTGGCCGGAACGTCGGTGGTGCCGCGACGGCGACGGCGACGCGACCCCGTCCCTCCGCAGGGTGCCGTCGTCGTCGTGTTCTCCGCCTTCCTCGATGAGGAGCCCGCCCGCCTCCTGCGCCTGTGGCAGGCCCAGGGGCACCTCGTCGCCGGCGTCGACTGCGTGCCGCCGCTCCACAGGACGGAGTCGACGACGGCGCAGTCCCTGGCGGTACGGCTCACCCTCCTGCGCCGTCGCCTCCTGCTCGACGACCTGCGGCACGGGGGCATCCCCGTGTTCCGCGGGATGGCGGCGGCAGGGGTGGACACCGGCCGCGACGGGTCCGCTGCGGCTCCCGACCCGGATCCCGGGGTCGACACGGGTCTCGACGCAGGCCTCCGCCTGCTTGTTCGGCAGGCCGACCGGCGCGGAGGCCGGAGCACCGCCTGGAGGGGACCGTGATCCCGCGGCGCCGGGCGCGGAGCGGCGTCCCGGCGGTGCCCGACCGGCAGGGGCTCGTCCCCCTGTGGCTGGTGCGGTGCGCCACGGCCCTGGCCGCGGTCCTGCTGGGCGGTGTCGTCTGGAACGGTTCCGCGTGGGTCCTGCTGCCCGTCGTCGTGGCGGCGGGTGCGGCCGTGGCCCCGTCGATAGGGCCTGTCTCGCTGTCCCTCCTGCTCCTGGTGGTGGCCTACGCGGTCAACGTGCCTGCCGGGTCACTGTGGCTCCCTGTCTTCGTGGCCGGACTGCACGCCGTCTTCGTCCTCTACCTCCTGCTCCTGCCACTGCCCCTGCACGGCTGGATCAGCAGGACCGCCCTCGCCGAGCTGGGCCTGTCCTTCCTCCGCATCCAGGCGGCAGCGCAGCCCGTGGCCGTCCTGGCGCTGCTCGTGGACGACGCCGCACCCAGTCTCCTGGCGGTCCTCGTGGGAACGGCCGCCCTAGCCGGGTGGATGCTGTGGCTGGTCCTGCAGCCGGCGGGACAGCGGATGAGGAAGGGCACGGGTACGACCCGAGGCAGGACTCGACCGCACACCCGGCGGAGGCGCTCCCCGCACAACGCGTGATGCGGACAGCACCTGTCCGCAGGTCGCTGTACCGTTGCGGCATGATCGAGACGTCGGCCCGCCTGCTGCAGCTCCTCTCGCTCCTGCAGCTGAGGCGGGAGTGGACCGGACCGGCCCTGGCGCAGCGCATGGATGTCACCGAACGCACCGTCCGCCGGGACATCGGGAAACTGCGCACCCTGGGCTACCCGATCAACGCCTCCCCCGGCGTGGCCGGCGGCTACCAGCTGGGCGCCGG
>NZ_CP024915.1:3222026-3226046 GCF_002953615.1 Arthrobacter agilis
GATGATCAAGCACACCATGGCGACGCTCGGCCCCGCCGTGTCGGCCGACCGCATGCTGCAGGACTACGTGGAGAAGCTCTACCGTCCCGCCTGGCGCTCGGGCCAGGCGGCGGCGTCGGATTCCTTCGCCCTCGCCAAGCGGACCGCGGCCTGGCGCTCACGCGTCCAGGGCAGCTGGCCCGCCGTGCAGGTGGAGCACGTGGACTCGACCGGCGTGTCCGAGGACCCGCAGATCGGTGATTCCCTGACCGTGAACGCCTACGTGGCACTCGGCGGGCTCGACCCGGACGACGTGGCCGTCGAGGTGGCCTACGGCCGCGCACTCGAGAGCGACGAGCTGAGCGACGTGGCCGTCGACGACCTCACCGTCGCCGAGAACCTCGGCAGCGGGCGCTACCTCTTCACGGGCAGTATCCGGATCGACCACTCGGGGTCCTTCGGCTACACCGTGCGCGTGCTCCCGAAGCACTCGACCCTCGCCACGAAGGCCGAGCTCGGACTCGTCGTCAACGCCTGATCGACGACGCGCCCCTCCGGACGCGACGAAGCCCGGGACCGGACGGTCCCGGGCTTCGTCGTTCCCGGCGTGGGCCGGACGGACTCAGCAGCGGTAGATCCGCACCGAGTCGGCGGCGACGGTGTCGGCCTCGCCCGAGAGCAGCCGGCCGGCGTCGGTCGGCGCACCCCTCGCCGCGGAGTCGAAGGTCTGCGTGAAGGAGCGCGGCTGTTCGCCGGCCACGCCCTGCCCCTGCAGGATCCAGGCCGACGGCAGATGGATGCGCGTCTCGCGGAGCGAACCGTTGATCACCACGAGGCCGTTGATCCTCCCGCCCGTGGAGCCCAGCAGGAGCTGGACGGTCCGGGTGGCCGGATCGTTCCACTCCTGCGCCGTCATCGGCAGGCCCGCGGCGTTGAACCACAGGAGGGTGGACTGGTCGCTCCGCGACGGGAAGGTGGCGGGCTGCGCGGCCAGGAAGTCGCGTCGGATGGACAGCAGCGTGCGCGTGGCGGCCAGCATGTCCCGGGACGCGGCGTCGTCCGACCACTGCACCCACGCGAGGTCGTTGTCCTGGCAGTACGCGTTGTTGTTGCCGCGCTGCGTCCGGCCCCGTTCGTCCCCGGCGGTGATCATCGGGACGCCGAGCGAGATCAGCAGCGAGGCCATCACATTGCGGGCGCTCTTCTCACGGGCTGCGAGGATGCCCTCGTCCTCCGTGCGGCCCTCGGCCCCGTGGTTGTAGCTGCGGTTGTCGTTGGACCCGTCGCGGTTGCCTTCGCCGTTGGCCTCGTTGTGCTTGCGCTCGTACGCCGTGAGGTCGGCCAGCGTGAAGCCGTCGTGGGCCGTGACCATGTTGACCGACGCCAGCGGGCTCCGGCCGGATCCGGCGAACGTATCGGCCGACCCGGCGAGCCGGCCGGCCAGGCGTGCCGGCGAGGACCCCGTGCCACCGGCCGCGATGGACGCGACGTCCCGCAGCCAGAAGTCGCGGACGGTGTCCCGGAAGCCGTCGTTCCAGTCCGCCCAGCCCACCGGGAACCTCCCGGTCTGCCAGCCGTCCGGCCCGAGGTCCCACGGCTCGGTGATGAGCTTCGTACCGCGCAGGGCCTTCGAGGCGCCGGCCGCGACCAGGAAGGGGTGGCGCGGCGTGAACGTGTTGTTCTCATCGCGGGCGAGGGTGACGGCGAGGTCGAAGCGGAAGCCGTCCACGTGGCATTCCTCGACCCAGTAGCGCAGCGAGTCGAGCGCGAACTCCACGACCCGGGGCTGCGAGAAGTCCAGGCTGTTGCCGCACCCGGTCGTGTCGACGTACCGCCCGGCGTCGTCGTGCCGGTAGTAGTCCCGATCCCCGAGCCCGCGCCAGCACAGGGCCGGGCGGTGCTGCTCACCCTCGGCCGTGTGGTTGTAGACGACGTCGAGGAGGACCTCGAGGCCGGCCTCGTGCAGGGCGCGGACCATGCCCTTGAATTCGTCGAGCACCGCGTCCGGTCCCGCCTCCCGCGCGGCCGCTGTGGCATAGGCGGAGTGCGCCGAGAAGAATCCGAGCGTGTTGTAGCCCCAGTAGTTGCCCAGGCCGAGCGGCTCGAGGTGCGGCTCGTCGATGGAGAAGTGGATCGGCAGCAGCTCGACCGCGGTCACCCCGAGATCGCGGAGGTATCCGGTCATCACCGGGTGCGCCAGTCCGGCGTAGGTGCCCCGCAGCTCCTCGGGGATCCCGGGGTGGGCCTTCGTGAGACCCTTCACATGCGCTTCGTAGATGACGCTGTCACGCCAGGGCGTGCGCGGGTGCTCACTCGTCCCCCAGTCGAACGTGTGCTCGAGGAAGACCGAGTAGTAGGAGCGCGACGGCGGCTCATCGGCCCCGGCGGCGGGTCCAATCGGCTCGACCGCGCGCGCGTAGGGATCGAGCAGCAGCTGGGCCGTCCCGGGAGCTCCGGGAAGGTCCTCGCCGGTGGGCCAGAAGGCATAGAGCGCCCCCGGCGCCACCGGTCCCACCACACCGTGGTGGACGCCGCCGTCGAGCCCCACGAGCGTCTCGGACGTCCAGGTGCCGTCGGCGCGGCACCAGTGCACGTCCATGGAGGCGATGCCGGGCGCCCACACCGCGACATTCGCGTGCCCGTCCTGGCTCCATGCCCCCTTGACGGAGTGGAGCCCGAGCGGGAACTCGCGGGAGGCGCGCGTCAGCGGTGCGGGGTTGACCATGCCCGGGTCAGACCGAACGCTGGCGGGACACCTCGTACAGCGTGATCCCCACCGCCATCGACGCGTTGAGCGACTCCATGGCGGAGTCGATCGGGATGGAGACGATCTGGTCGCAGTTCTCGCGGACGAGCCGGGACAGGCCCTTGCCCTCGGAGCCGACGACGATGCAGATGGGGTCGCGGCCCAGGGACAGCTCGGGCAGCGAGACGTCGCCGTCGCCGTCGAGCCCGAGGACGAAGATGCCCTTGTCCTTGAAGGACTTCAGGGCCGAGTTCAGGTTGCCGACGCGCGCGACGGGGACCCGGACGGCGGCACCGGCGCTGGTCTTCCAGGCCGACGCCGTCACACCGACGGAACGCCGCTCCGGCACGATGACGCCATGGCTGCTGAAGGCGGATGCCGAGCGGATGATGGCCCCGAGGTTGCGGGGATCGGTGATGCCGTCGAGGGCCACGAACAGCGGGGCGTTCCCGATGTGGCCGCGCCTGTACCGCTCGATCGTCTCGTCCACGAGGTCCAGCGCGTCGGCGTACTCGTAGGGCGGGACCTGCAGCATGAGGCCCTGGTGCACCGCGCCGTCCGTCATGCGGTCGAGTTCGGGCTTGCCCGTCTCCATGACCGGGATGCCGCGCTCGGCCGCCATCTTCAGCGACTCCCGCACGCGGTCGTCCATCTCGATGCGGATCGCGACGTGCAGCGCCTTCGCAGGGATGCCCGCGCGGAGGGCCTCCACCACCGAGTTGCGGCCGGTCACGACCTCCTCGGCGGCCTTGCCCTTGGTGCGGCCCGTGCCGGCGTTCTTCCCGCCGGCGCGCTTGGCCGCGGAACGCTCCGAGAGCTCCTTGTTCTTGTACGCCTTGTGGTACGGGCGGTCCTCCGCCTTGGGAGTGGGTCCCTTGCCCTCGAGCGATTTGCGTCCGTGGCCGCCGGTGCCGATGGTGGGGCCCTTTTTCGTTTTGCGAACCGCGCCTGGACGTCCGTGACTGGCCATGGAGAGAACACCTTTATATAGAAGAAGAATCCCCTCCAGTTTACGCGGAGCCGGTGCAGTGCCCCGGCATACGCGATCCGGACGCGATCCGGACGTGATCCGGACGCGATCCGCCCTGGCCGGGACGGCGTCGGACGCCCCGCCGTCAGTCCCCCGAGAGGGACCAGGTGACGCCGTCCGCCGAGTCCTCGAGGGTGATCCCCGCGGCCGCCAGTGCGTCCCGGATGGCGTCCGCCCGCGCCCAGTCCCGTGCACTCCGTGCATCCGCACGGTCGGCGATGCGGTCCTGGACCAGGGCGTCGAGGGCCCTCGACGCGCGCCCGCG
>NZ_CP024915.1:3226146-3230182 GCF_002953615.1 Arthrobacter agilis
CCCGCGCCCGCGCCCGCCGCCGCGCCCGCCCCCGCGCCTGCGGCGGCCGGGGAAGCACGGCGGAGCGGGGACCGGCCACGCTCCACGCCGCCGGTCCGCAAGCTCGCGCGTGACCTCGGCATCGCCCTCGACGCCCTGAGAGGCACCGGGCCCGGCGGCCTCATCACGCGGGCCGACGTCCTGTCCGCGCTCGCAGGGACCACGGAGAGCCCTGCCGCAGCGGTGGGGACGCCGGCAACGCCGGCAGGCCCCCTGCCGGCGGCAGGCACGGCCCGCACGGCGAGGGCGGGGGAGACGCGGACCCCGATCCGGGGCATGCGGAAGCACACTGCGGCAGCGATGGTGGCCAGCGCCTTCACGGCGCCCCACGTGACCGAGTTCCTCACGATCGACGTCACGCCCACGATGGACCTGCTCGCGGACCTCAGGGCGAGCCGGGCCTTCGAGGCGACGAAGGCGACGCCGCTGACGATCGTGGCGAAGGCCGTGTGCATCGCGATCGCGCGGAACCCCACCCTCAACTCGTCCTGGGACGAGGAGGCGCAGGAGATCGTCCAGTACGCGGACGTGAACCTCGGCATCGCGGCGGCGACCCCGCGGGGGCTGCTCGTGCCGAACATCAAGGCCGCGCAGGACCTGTCCCTGGCGGACCTCGCGAAGGCCCTCAATGCGCTGGCGGAGACCGCGCGCGCGGGGAAGACCCCGCCGGCCGATCTCGCGGGTGGGACCATCTCCATCACCAATATCGGTGTCTTCGGCATCGACGCCGGCACGCCGATCCTGAATCCCGGCGAGGCGGCGATCCTCGCCCTGGGCGCGGTCCGCAGCATGCCGTGGGAATACCAAGGCACGATCGCCCTGCGGTCCGTCCTGACCCTCAGCCTGTCCTTCGACCACCGGCTCGTCGACGGTGAGCAGGGCTCACGGTTCCTGGCCGATGTCGGGACCATCCTCCGCAACCCGGCGATGGTCCTGACGATGGTCTAGCGGCACCCGAGGACGCGGTCCGCCTGCGGCAGGGCTGCGTCCTCGGAGAGACGCAGACCCTCCCCGGGAGGGTCTGCGTCTCCCGGGGAGTTACGCCAGTTCGAGGATGAGCTCGCGGACCACGGCGCCGCGGGACGGGGCGAAGCCCTGCGTCTCGCCGACCTGCTGGAAACCCCACCGTTCGAGGATGCGGATGGAGCTCACGTTGTCCGCCACGGCGCGGGCGCGGATGGGGCGCTGGGTCATCTCGTCGAGGAACTGCCCCACGGCGGCCGTGGTGATGCCCTGTCCCCAGCGGGAGCGGTCGATCCAGTAGCTGATCTCGGGCACGTCGCCGTCCCGGTAGGCGAGGATGCTGCCCACGACCTCGCCGTCGGACAGGATGGTGCGCACCGTGATCCTGCTGTCGTTCAGGATGTCCTGCCAGTGATGGTCGAAGACGCCGCGGTCCGACGGGTTCTTGGCCCCGAAGGCCGCCATGTGGTTGGCGCTGGGGTCCAGCTGGTGCGAGAAGAACTCGTCGAGGTCGGTGGCTTCAACGGGACGTAGCGTGATCACAGCGGTACTTTCAGTCGGTGGAGTGGCCGGGCGGGCGGCGCGGCCGGTACTTCTCGTGGCTTCAGCGTACTAGGCGCCCCGGAATGCCCGGAGGCGCGCACCCCCGCCGCCGTCACACGGTCAGGGCGGCCCATGCCATGTCCTGGAGCAGGTCCCGCAGATCGCCGAGCTCCCGGGTCGAGCGGGTGCCGTGCGCGGTGTGCGGCGTCGAGTTGATGAGTCCGAACACCGCATGGACCTTGCGCCGCAGCAGCGAGCGGTCCGCCGCCGGCAGGAGACCGGCCAGTTCGTCCACCCAGACCTGCACGTAGTTGCGCTGCAGGGACCGCACGTTCCGTTCGTCGTCGTGCGGGAGGGAGCCGAGATCGCGATCCTGCACGCGGATCACGTTCGCATTGGCCAGCGCGAAGTCGACCTGGAACCGGATCAGGCCCCGCAGCGCCGCCTCGGGCGAGGACGCCCCCTCGGCGACGGTACGCCCGCCCTCCAGGAGGTCCTCGCTGACCCCGGTGAGGAGCGCGGAGAGGACCGAGGGCTTGCCGGTGAAGTGCCGGTAGACGGCGGGCCCGCTCACGCCGGCGGCAGCGCCGAGGTCCTCGATGGACACCCCGTTGTACCCGCGGTCCGCGAACAGCTGTGCCGCGGCGACGAGCAGGGCCGCGCGACGGGACGCCTTCGCGACGCTTCGACCCGTCACGCGGTCTTCGGTGGGCAGTGCCTCCATGCAGGTCCTTCCGGTCCGCCGGTGAGTGATGGACCCATTCTGATGGACATCCAGGTTAATGACCACTAACCTGAATCCGGTTAGCGTCTGCTAACTGAAGCATGCTCGAGGAAGTAGTCGATGGAGACTCTGACATCGCAGGTGGATCCGCTCTCGCCGGCGTTCACGGCGAACGCCGCGGCGCAGGCCGAACTCGTCGGCGACCTGCGGCGGCGCCTCACGGCCGCGGCCCTCGGCGGGCCCGAGCGCTCCCGCGTGCGGCACGTCGCCCGCGGCAAGCTCCTCCCGCGGGAGCGCATCGACCAGCTCCTCGACGACGGCAGTCCGTTCCTCGAGATCGCGCCGCTGGCGGCGAACGGGATGTACGACGACGAGTGCCCGGGTGCGGGCGTGATCGCCGGCATCGGCCTCGTACACGGCCGCCACGTGCTGGTGATCTCGAACGATGCCACCGTCAAGGGCGGCACGTACTACCCGATGACCGTCAAGAAGCATCTCCGCGCGCAGGAGATCGCCCTCGAGAACAATCTGCCCTGCGTGTACCTCGTGGACTCCGGCGGCGCGTTCCTGCCCCGGCAGGACGACGTCTTCCCCGACCGCAACCACTTCGGCCGTATCTTCTACAACCAGGCCACCATGTCGGCCCGGAAGATCCCGCAGATCGCCGCCGTGCTGGGGAGCTGCACCGCCGGTGGCGCCTACGTCCCGGCCATGAGCGACGAGACCGTGATCGTGCGCAACCAGGGCACCATCTTCCTGGGCGGCCCGCCGCTGGTGAAGGCCGCCATCGGCGAGGTCGTCACGGCGGAGGAGCTCGGGGGCGGGGACGTCCACTCCCGCGTCTCCGGGGTCACCGACCATCTCGCGGAGAACGACCAGCACGCGCTGGAGATCGTGCGCGACATCATCGCGACGCTGCCCCCGGCCGCAAAGCCGCCCGTTCCCGCCGTCGTGCACGCCGCGGAGCCGCTGGAGCCGGTGGTGCCGCAGGACGAGCTGTACGGTGCCGTGCCGACGGACGTGAACGCGTCCTACGATGCCCGCGAGATCATCGCCCGGATCGTCGACGGCTCGCTCTTCCACGAGTTCAAGCGCGAGTACGGCACCACCCTCGTCACGGGCTTCGCGACCATCTCCGGCCACCGCGTCGGGATCGTCGCCAACAATGGGGTGCTCTTCAGCGAGTCCGCCCTCAAAGGCGCCCACTTCATCGAGCTCTGCGACCAGCGCGGAGTCCCCCTGGTGTTCCTGCAGAACCTCTCCGGCTTCATGGTGGGCAAGGACTACGAGGCCGGCGGCATCGCGAAGAACGGGGCCAAGATGGTCACCGCCGTCGCGACCTGCCGTGTCCCCAAGCTGACGGTCGTCGTCGGCGGGTCCTTCGGGGCCGGCAACTACTCGATGTGCGGTCGCGCCTTCTCCCCGCGCTTCCTGTGGATGTGGCCGGCGGCCCGCATCTCCGTGATGGGCGGCAACCAGGCGTCGTCGGTCCTGGCGACCGTCAAGCGCGACCAGCTCGAGGCGCGCGGCGAGGACTGGTCATCGGAGGACGAGGAGGCGTTCCGCGCACCCATCCGCGACCAGTACGAAGCCCAGGGCAACCCCTACTACTCGACGGCGCGGCTCTGGGACGACGGCGTGATCGACCCCGCGGACACCCGCACCGTCCTCGGCCTCGCACTCGACGTCTGCGCCAACGCGCCCCTGCCCGACACCTCCTTCGGCCTCTTCCGGATGTGACCCGATGACCTCCAGCCCCCTCTCCAG
>NZ_CP024915.1:3230440-3234427 GCF_002953615.1 Arthrobacter agilis
GTCTGCTGCACCACCGACGCGAGACTGTTCGCGATGGCGGTACCGCTGAGGGTCTCGGAGCCGCCGACCGCCTCGGGGGAGGTGATGACGACGACCCGCGGCAGGGATTCCGGGACCTCGAGCTCTGCGGCGGCCCACTGCGCGAGCCGGTTCGGCTGGTCGAGCAGGGACTCGTCCGGCTGCAGGATGCGGAGGTCGGCGGAGTCCAGCTGGGATTGCAGGTGGTCGGTCTGGGCGCGGGCGACGTCGTGCAGCGAACTGACGACGACGACGATCCGCTGCCCCTGCGCGGCGGGTGCAGGTTCTGCTGCTGCGTGTACTGCTCCGGCGTCGGCCCAGGCGGCTGCCATCGCGGCGGCGAGGCCGGCCGACCCGGCGGGGATCGCCGTCGGACCGGCGACGACGAGCGCGGCCGCGAGGTCGCGGAGGTCGCTGTCGGACGCCGCGTTGACGACCACGACGCCGCTACCTGCCGCGTCCCGAAGGGCCTGCGCATCCCGGTCAGCCGAGCCGCTGAGGCTGATCGTCGTCGTGCCGGGCAGGAGCTGCGAGAACTCGCTGGTGGGGACCGGCGTCACCGGATCTCGGCCCGCGGGGGAGTCCTCGACCGGTCCGCCGTGCACGCGCAGCAGGCCGTCCTCGATCGTCCGCCCCATGGCCGGGTAGGCCGGGCACACGACGGCGAAACAGCCGGGGTGCTGTTCCCGCCACGCGTCGAGCGCTCCGGCCACCTGCGCCGGGACGCTGCCGCGCATGGTGGAGTCGATCTTCAGGTACAGGCGGTCGGCCCCCGCGGTGACGAGGTCCCTGATGGCGCTCGCCGTGGCCTCACGGGCGGTGGCGGGGTCCAGAGCGCGAGCGTCGGTGTTCACGGCCAGGGCGCTGCCCGGAAGTACCGAGTCCGGGAGCAGTTCGCCCAGCAGCAGCCGGGAGGACCAGCCGGTGCGGGAGAACTGGACCACGGAGTCCGTGGCGCCGGTGACGTCGTCGGCCGCGATGCCGACGATGGGTGCAGTGGATGCCACGGTCAGCTGTTCTCCTCGGTCCGACGGGGCCGGTCGGTGGGCGCGGACGGGTTGCCCGCGGGCGGGAGCTCGGAGGCGGAGGTGGGGAGGACCTGCGCGGCGTCATCCGTGTCCAGGCCGCCCTGGCGCTTAAGCACCCAGGTGGCCAGGAGCGGTGCGAAGATCGCGGTGACCAGCACGGCCGAGGCGACCTGCGCCGTCGCCACCTCCACGAAAGGGGAGAAGCTGGGGTCCGCGGCGGCGACGATCGCCGGGGTCGCGATCGAGTTGCCCGCCGTCGTCGCCGACGCGATGCCGATGCCGGACTTGGCGCCGCGGCGGAGGACGAAGCGGTAGCCGATGTAGACGAGGGTGCCGGTGATGAGGGTGGCGGCGATGCCGACGAAGATGCCGCTGATGCCGCCGGCGATGACGTTGCGGAGGTCGATGCCGGTGCCGAGGGCGAAGGCGAAGAACGGGATGACGATGTTCGGCACGGGCCGCATGACCTCGGTCCACTTGGCGTCGAGGTTTCCGACGATGAAGCCGAGGATCAGGGGGATGACGGCCGCGAGGAGGGTCAGGAACGGGATGTTGCCGAGGCCCGACATGCCGAGGAAGAGCAGGGTGAAGAAGGGGCCGTCGTTGATGGCCGAGGCCATGTAGGCGCCGCGGTCGCGGTAGTCGCCGTAGCGGCCGGTGAAGGCGAGCCAGAGGCCGCCGTTGCTGTTGTCGAACGAGGCGAGGAGGGCGAGGATCGAGATGCCCAGGAAGCCCTCGACGCCGACGACCAGGCCGAGGCCCGCGACGAGGGCGGCGGGGATGACCGTCTTGAACAGCAGGACGACGCCGGTGGTCGCGAGCACGGGACCCGAGGCCTTAGCGGTGATCTGCATGCCGGTCGCGAAGATCAGGACGGCGATCAGGGGCAGGGCCGAGTCGGCGAACAGGGCGGTGGTGAAGCTGCCGAGTTCCAGGAAGCCGGGCGCGAAGGTGCCGACGATCGAGCCGAGGATCAGGGGGATGAGCATGAGGCCGCCGGGGATGCGGTTCATGCCGTCGAACAGGGGGACGCGGGACTTCGGAAGCGATTCGGCTGCCATGGCGAATCTTCTCTCTGTACGGGAGGTGTCTATGCGGACGGAGGGGTGCGTACAACTAGTACGGACACGATGTACCTACTGTAGGCCGCGTGGGGCATGTCACACAAGAAGTGGCTGGGATGAGCAATCCTTCCGCGGGGTCAGGCAGAAGACTGTGTGTACTTCGCTGCCGTGGCGCACGTCCACCTGACCCGACGGGAACCGATGTTGATCATCACCTTGAACGGCAACCGCGGGGGCCGCGCCGCCCGCGCCGGGCAGTGACCCCCTCGACGACCGCCGCGACGGCACTGGTGGTCATCCCCGCCTTCGGTTCGCCGGAGCTGACCGATGCGGTGGTGCGTGACCTGGTCCGCGACGGGAGCGACCTCGACCCGGCCCTGCGCATCGTGGTGGTCGACAACGCCGGCGACTACGTGCTGCCTGAGGGGCGCATCGAGGTCCACCGCCCGGGGCGCAACCTGCGGTGGATCGGCGCCGCCAACTGGGCGCTGCAGACGGCGTCGCGTGATGGACGTGCGGTCTGTGTGGTACTGAACAACGACATCCGGCTGTCGCCCGGGTTCCTCGACGGATTGCTCGCGCCCTTCTCGACAGCGGACGACATCGCGCTCGCGGCGGCCTGCTACGACGATTTCTGGCTCCACCAGCGGGCCTCTGCGATCCCGGGTACGGCCGCTGAGTACGTCCCGCGCAACGTGCTGCGCGACGTCGATTTCTGTGACGGCACCGCCATCGCGTTCGCGGTGCCCCCCGTCGTCGAACTGGGGGGCCTGGACGAGGTCACCTTCCCCCGGCACGGCTACGGCGCGGACATCGACCTGGCGATCCGCGTGCGGGCGGCCGGCCTGCGGTGCGTGGTCACGGAGGGCGCCTACGTCTCGCACCTGCGGCGGCAGACGATGAACCGGACCGGTCAGAGCTCCGAGGGCAACCGGGCGGAGATCCTCCAGGGTCTGGACGCCAAGTGGGGCGACGGGTGGCGGGCCGACGTCGGGCTGGGCCCGGACTCGTTCCCCGCCCACAACACCGGGAGCGGCGCGTCCTGGTACCTGACGGCTCCGGCATGGTGAGCACTCCCGGGCGGTCTCCGGGTCGGATCGTCTACGCCGGTTTCGCCACGCGCCACCACAGCGGCGGCGTGCACGTGATGACACAGCACGTCCAGCTGCTGCGGAAGCGCGGCCACGAGGCCTGGTTGTGGCTGCCCGACGCGGACGACCGCACCGACTGGATCGCCGACGACGTGCCGATGCTGTTCGGCGCCTCCACCGCGATCGGCGCCGACGACCTCCTGGTGCTGCCGGAGACACCGACCGTCCAGGGCCGCGATCCGGCACCCGGAGCGCGCAAGGTCATCTTCAACCAGAACCATTTCTACACCTTCGCCGCCGGCGTCCCCGGCGAGGATTTCCCCGGGTGGACGCCGGCGCCCGCGATCTGGGTGGTGTCCGAGGAGAGCCGCGACGTGCTGTCCGCCGCGCTGCCCGGCCTGCCGGTGAGCGTGGTGCCCAACCCGGTCGACGGCGGGCTGTTCGCCCCCGGCGCCGCCGACCAGGTCCGGGTGAGCTGGTTCCCGAAGAAGCGGCCGCGGGAGGCCTCGCTGCTGAAGCGGCTGCTGGCCGACGAGCCACGGCTCTCGGGGGTGGAGCTGGTGGAACTGGTCCAGGCCCCGCGGGCGGAGGTGGCCGCCACCCTGGCGGGCTCGGCGGTCTTCGTCGCCCTCGGACACACCGAGAGCTACGGTCTGCCGGTCGCCGAGGCGCTGGCCTCGGGCTGTCTCGTGGTCGGCTACGACGGCGGCGGCGGGCACGAGCTGTTCGAGGCACCCGGCGCGTGGCGGGTCCCGGACCAGCGACCGCTGCTGATCCGCGACCGGG
>NZ_CP024915.1:3234660-3238546 GCF_002953615.1 Arthrobacter agilis
CGGCATAGGTGGCGGCCGGGGAGGCGGCTGGATCGGTCCTGCCGGTCGACTCCTCGCGCGCCGAGGTGCCGGCGGACATCAGCCGGCTGCCTCGTCGACTGCTGCCGCGATGTTCGCCAGCGTCTCCTCGACCGGCTGGCCCTGGACGAACGCGGCCTCCAGCTGGTCGCGGAGCTTCGGGTTGATGGTCGCCATGGCGGGGGAGGTGAGCTGCTGGACGTCACCCGGTTCGAGCGTCGTCGCCTGCTCCACGAAGATGCCCGCGATGTCGGGCCGCGTCTGGTAGTCGAGGTCGGCGTCCACCAGGCTGGTCAGGGTGGGCAGCTCCATCGCGCGGGCACAGAAATCGGACATCTGGTCCGGTTGGGTCATGAATTTCAGGAACTCCGCGGCGAGGTCGGGATTGCGTGCGTTCTTCGTGGCCACGAGGGCGTTGCCACCGAGATCGCAGGCGCCTCGCTGATCGCGTGGCAGGTAGGTGGCCCCCCACTCGAAGTCGGTGATGGCCTCGTCGAGGCTCGGGAGCACGAAGTTGCCGACGAAGGCCATGGCGGTGGTGCCGGCCGAGAACGCGTTGTCGGCGTAGGTCGAGGACTTCACCGAGCTGCTGGGAGGCACCAGGCCGTCGGTGAAGAACCCCTGCGTGAACGCGAGGGCCTTCGCGCCGGCATCGGACTCGATCGCGGATCCGGTCAGGTTCTCGTCGAAGAGCCGTCCCCCCGCCTGGAACAGCCAGCTCAACCAGCGGGTGGACCCGCCCAGCTGCCAGTTGTAGACGAAGGGGAAGAGGTCGTCGGGGAGGGACCCGCGGAGCTGCTCCGCGACCTGGCGGAACTCGTCCCAGGTCCAGGCGGAGTCGAGGCTGTCCGGGACACTGCCGATGCCCGCCTGCTCGAAGAGGTCCGTGCGGTACACGACGGCCGAGGTGTCCGTCTGGTGGGGCACGCCGTAGGGCTTGCCGTCGAACTGGACGGCCTGCCACATCGCAGGGAGGAACTCCTCGCCGGCGGCGGTGTCGAAGTAGCTGCCGAGGTCGAGGAGCTGGTCCTGGCTGCTGTAGGCGCCGATGGTGCCGTAGTCCACGCGGAAGAGGTCCGGAGCCGTGCCGGCCTGCAGCTGGGCGTCGATGTTCGAGAAGATCTGCTCGTAGGGGACGAGGTCGAGCTTGACCTTCGTGCCCGAGTTCGCGGCCTCGAAGGCGGCGATGCCGCGGCGGAAACCCTCCTCCTCGGCGGGGCTGCCCCAGGTGGTGAACGTGAGGGTGTTCTCCCCGCCGTCGTCGCCGCCCTCCGACCCGCCGCCCCCCGAGAATCCCGCGCAGCCATTGAGCGCTGCCGCCGCTGCGAGGAAGCCCGCACCACCGAGTATCTGCCGTCTGGAAATGGTCATCGATCTGCCTTCCGAGTGAGCGTGGTCACAACGTACAGCACGGCGCCGACAGCGCAACCACCCTTGCTCCCCGGGAGGAGGTGCGCTAGGACCCGGTCGGTGGCGACCTACCGCTCGAAGCCCGCGCGTCCGCCGACCGGCTCACCCCGCCCGAGCCGGCGGTGGAGGCACCGAGGGCGGCCTCGGGGGTCGGCGCCTCCGAGGGCACGAGCGGTTCCGTGCCGGCCGGGTCGGGGCGGGAGCGGTGAGGGACCACATCCGCTCACGGCGCGAGGACGGACCTCAGAACCCGACGAGGGGGTGGGGCACGTAGTGCTCCTCCAGCGCGCCGACCTCGTCCTCCGTGAGCTCGAGGTCCAGCGAGGCGAGGGCGTCCTCGAGGTGCCGCGGCTTGCCGACGCCGACGATCGGCGCGGAGACCACGGGATTGCGCGACACCCAGGCGAGGGCGACCTGGGCGCGGGTGACCCCGCGCGCCCCGGCGACGGTCCCGACGGCGTCGGACACGCGCCGGTCCGCGTCGAGGGTGCCGTAGAGGGTCTTGCCGAAGGAGTCCGTCTCGGACCGCGACGTCGTCTCGTCCCACGGGCGCGCCAGCTTCCCGCGCGCGAGCGGGCTCCACGGCAGGACGCCGACGCCCTGGTCCGCGCACAGCCCGTACATCTCGCGCTCCTCCTCGCGATTGATCAGGTTGTAGTGGTCCTGCATCGTGACGAAGCGGGTCCAGCCGTTGATGCGCTGGAGGTAGAGGGCTTTCGAGAACTGCCACGCATACATGGAGGACGCCCCGAGATACCGCACCTTGCCGGCCCGGACGACGTCGTGCAGTGCTTCCAGGGTCTCCTCCAGCGGGGTTCCCGGGTCGAACCGGTGGATCTGGTAGAGATCCACGTAGTCGGTCCCGAGGCGCCGGAGGCTGTTGTCGAGCTCCGCGAAGATCGCCTTGCGGGACAGCCCGGCGCCGTTCGGCCCCTCGTGCATGCGGCCGTGCACCTTGGTGGCGATGACGGTCTCCTCGCGGCGGGTGAACTCCGCCAGCGCGCGTCCGACGATCTCCTCGCTCGAGCCGTCGGAGTAGACGTTCGCCGTGTCGAAGAAGTTGATGCCCGCGTCGACCGCGGCGCGGATCAGGGGGCGGCTCTCCTCCTCGGTCAGCGTCCAGGGGTGGTTGCCGCGGTCCGGTTCGCCGTAACTCATGCAGCCGAGGGCGAGGGGCGAGATGTCGAGGCCTGTGGAGCCGAGTTTCACGTAGCGCATGCGTTCCCTTTGCTGGCGTCGGAGGTGTTCCTCCACCCTAGCCCGGGCTCCTCCGTCGATCCGAGGGAGGAGCCCGGCGGGTGCAAGCGGCCGGCCACCCGGCGCCGCCGGCCGGGACTAGGGCAGGATGGCTGTGTGACACCTGCAGACTCCGACAACCCGGCAGACCCGACCTCCGTGCGATCCCGCTCCCGCCGCTGGCGGCTCCCCGCGGCGCCCGCCCCGGCGGAACCGCACGGCTCCTCGGTGGCCCGGCGCTTCCGCCCCCACGCCTTCGCGGAGGGACTGAAGGCCAGTGCCGCCTGGACGGCGCGCAGCATCATCGTCCTGGCAGGACTGGTCATCCTCTGGTACATCACCGGGGCCCTGTGGTCGATCGTGCTGCCCACGCTGTTCGCACTGCTGCTCGCCTCGGTCCTCTGGCCGGTCAACCGGTTCCTGCGCAAGGGCCTCCCGAAGGTGCTCGCCGCCCTCGTGACGCTCTTCGGATTCCTCGGCCTCGTCGGCGGGATCGGAGCGCTGACCGTTCCCTCGATCGCCGGCGGGGTCGCAGACCTCTCGACGCTGGCCCGGGACAATGTCGCCGACCTCGCGGATTTCGTCGCCGGGCCGCCCCTGAACCTGGACGGTGCCAACCTGGACGGGATCGTGGACACCGGCCTGAGCCAGCTGCAGGCGAACGTCGGGAACATCGTCACCGGTATCACCACGGGGCTGAGCGAGCTGACCTCGGGCACCGTCGTCGTGCTGCTGGCGCTCGTCTTCACGTTCTTCTTCCTCAAGGACGGCGACCGCTTCCTGCCCTGGGCGGGGCGGTGGACCAACTCCGCGGCGTACGCCCACGCCGCGAGCATCGCCGGCGGGGCCTGGAAGACGCTGTCCTCCTACATCTTCGCGCAGGCCACCGTGGCGCTCGTGGACGCCGTGTTCATCGGGCTGGGCCTCGTGCTGCTGGACATCCCGCTCGCGGTCCCGCTGGCCGTGCTCGTGTTCTTCTCCGCGTTCATCCCGGTGGTCGGAGCCATCGTCTCCGGCCTCGTCGCGACCCTCGTGGCCTTTCTGGCCTACGGCTGGGTGACGGCACTGATCGTCCTCGGGCTGGTGGTGCTCGTGCAGCAGCTCGAGAGCAACTTCATCCAGCCCCTGCTGGTGGGCCGCACCCTCGAGATCCATCCCGCCGTGGTCCTCGCCTCCGTCACGGCGGGCGGCACGATCTTCGGTATCATCGGCGCCTTCCTCG
>NZ_CP024915.1:3238806-3242678 GCF_002953615.1 Arthrobacter agilis
GCCCATCGACGACGACGACCACGCGGACAAGTACGCCCTCGCGGAGGAGATGCTGACCGCCGGCGGCCTGCACTGGTACGAGGTCAGCAACTGGGCGCGGACGCCCGCCGACGAATGTCGCCACAATCTGGCCTACTGGCGAGGGAGCGACTGGTGGGGCGCCGGCCCGGGTGCGCATTCGCACGTCGGCGGCACGCGCTGGTGGAACGTGAAGCATCCGCGTCCGTACGCCGAGGCTCTCGGGATCGGGCGGTCACCCGCGGCCGGACGCGAGATCCTGTCGGCGGAGGATCGCTACGTCGAGGACGTCATGCTGCGCGTACGGCTCCGTGAGGGGCTTCCGACCGGCTCCCTGACGGCGACGGGCCGCAGGGCGATCGCCGGGCTGATCGCCGACGGGCTCGTCGAGCCTGCCGCAGCTTTCGCGGGCCGCGTCGTCCTGACCTTCCAGGGCAGGCTGCTCGCGGACGCCGTCGTGCGGAGACTGCTGCCGGACTGACCGCACGGTCGTGCGGGCGGCGCGGGCCGGGGCCGCTGATGACGGCCGGGCGCGCCGTCGGTGGATCGGGAGACCCATGACCGGGACCGGCGGATGCGGCGCCCGGGCGGTCAGCGGACGAGGCGCAGGTTCAGCGGGTACCGGTAGGGTCGCCCGCGGTTGACCTGGATGCCGGCGTTGACCGAGAAGATGGTGATCGTGACCCAGATGAGGGCGTTCACGACGGCGAAGATCCCGCCGATGACCGGCACCAGCGACAGGAGCCAGGCGACCAGCGCGAGGATCGTCGGCGGCAGCGTGAAGTTCAGTGCCTCCTTGGACTCCTGCGCGGTGAAGGGGCCCCTGTCCTTGAAGATGAGGAAGATCAGCAGGGACGGGATGAATCCCAGGATGCCGCCGAAGTGTGCCAGGGTGGCGAACTGGCGGTCCTCCGACGCGGTCAGTGGAAGGGCGTTGGCCGGCGTTCCTTCGAACGCGGACTGGGACTCGCCCCGTCCGTGGTGCTGGTGGTCGGCGGTGTTGGGCAACTTCGATTCCTTTGCTGGCGGCGGAACATTTCCCCCGGATCGTGCTCCAAGGATACGTGGTGGTCGGGCGCCGACCGCTCAGGCGGGACCTGCCGGAGCGGTCAGGAAGTCGATGACCTCCTCGACGCGGCCCAGCAGCGAGGGCTCCAGATCCGCGTAGGTGCTGACCCCCGCGAGGATGCGCCTCCACCCGTGGGCGATCGCGGCCTGGTCGGCGTGGGGCCAGCCCAGGCCGGCGAGGATGCCCGTCTTCCAGTCCTGGTGGCGGGGGACCACGGGCCAGGCCTCGAGCCCGAGGGCTGCCGGCTTCACGGCCTGCCACACATCGACGTAGGGGTGGCCCACGATCAGGACGTGGCTGCGGGCGCCGGGCACGGTCATCGCCTGCTGGGCGATGCGGGACTCCTTGGTGCCGGGCAGCAGGTGGTCGACGAGGATCCCCAGCCGGCGGTTCGGGCCGGGGCCGAAGTCCCGGACGGCTCCCTCGAGGTCGTCGACACCGTGCAACGGCTCGACGACGATGCCCTCGAGCCGGAGGTCGTCGCCCCAGACCTTCTCGACCAGTTCGGCGTCGTGCTTCCCCTCCACCCAGATCCTGCTGGCCCGGGCCGTCCTCGCCCGTGCACCCTCGACCCGCACGGACCCGGAGGCGGTACGCAGGGACGCGGGCGCCGTCCGCGCGACGGGTGCGACGACGTGCACGGGTGCGCCGTCGAGGAGGAAGCCATGGCCCAGCCGGAACGTGCGGTGCTTGCCGCGGCGATCCTCGAGGACCATCACGTGCAGCCCGCCGGACTTCTCGACGCGGATCACGGCGCCCACGAAACCGCTCTGGACGTCCTCGAGGACCATGTCCTTCTCGACGGGCACATCGGGCAGCGCGACCCTCCTGGGCGTCGAGATGTCCTGTGCCCCCCAGCCGTGGTCCATGCCGAGCCCGTCCTTCCCGCGAGGGCACCGGCGGTCTGCCGCAGCCCGGGTTCCCAATGCTAACAATCGGCCCGGACGTACTAGACTTGGCACTTGGGTGTGTCGAGTGCTAATCGCCTCCGGCCGCCCGGGAAGCGAGTGTGGAACCCGGAGGTGACATCGAAGTGAGTGAACCACGACGCCTGGAGGTCCTCCGGGCGATCGTCGAGGACTACGTCCATTCGCGGGAGCCCGTCGGCTCCAAGGCCCTCGTCGACCGCCACCAGCTCGGTGTCTCGTCCGCCACCATCCGTAACGACATGGCCGTCCTCGAGGAGGAGGGCCTGATCGCCGCACCCCACACGAGTTCGGGCCGGATCCCCACGGACAAGGGCTACCGGCTCTTCGTGGATCGCATCTCGGAGGTTAAGCCCCTCTCCGCGCCGGAGAAGAAGGCCATCCAGACGCTGCTCGAAGGAGCGGAGGACCTCGACGACGTGATGGACCGGACGGTCCGGCTGCTGGCGCAGCTCACCAACCAGGTGGCCGTGGTGCAGTTCCCCCGGGTCGGTGGGGCCTCGGTGCGCCACATCGAATTCGTGCTGCTCGCGCCGCAGCAGATCCTCGTGGTCCTGATCGCGACGAACGGCACGGTCCAGCAACGGATCGTCCGGACGCACGCCGATCTCCAGGAGGCCGAGCTGGCGGAGCTGAAGCAGCGGATCCTCTCCGCGGTGTCGGGTGTGAAGCTCTCCGCCCTGCCCGGCGAGCTCGCGGTCGCGGCCTCGCAGCTTCCTCCTGCACTGCGGGCCCACGGGAGTACCATCGGAAGGGCGCTCGAGCAGCTCGCGGGACTCGGCCGTGACGACCGTATCCTGCTGGCGGGTACCGCGAACCTCGCGCGGTCCACGGGCGACTTCCCGCTGAGCATCGGGCCCATCCTCGAGGCGCTGGAGGAGCAGGTGGTGATGCTCCGTCTCCTGTCCGAGATGGAGTACGACGCGCGGGGGATCTCGGTGAGGATCGGCAGCGAGAACCCCTACGGGGGCCTGTCGGAGGCCTCCGTGGTCGCGACGGGCTACGGCCCGGATGCCGGTGCGAAGCTCGGCATCCTCGGACCCACCCGGATGGACTATCCGACGACGATGGCCGCGGTGCGCGCCGTCGCCCGCTATCTCTCGAGGATCCTCGAGGAGTAGCCTCCGGCCCTGATCCGGGCGGTATCCCGCGATCCGGGCAGTATTCCGCCGGCCCGGCCGGCGAGCACAAGACAGAAGTCTCCAACAGGAAGTGATGTGCACGAGTGAGTAATCACTATGAGGTCCTCGGTGTGGCGCAGGGTGCGACCGGGGAGGAAATCAAGAAGGCGTACCGCAAGCTCGCGCGGAAGCTCCACCCGGACGTGAACCCCGGTGAGGACGCGTCGGAGGAGTTCAAGCGCGTCAGCCACGCCTACGAGGTCCTGTCGGATCCCCAGAAGCGGCGGGTCTACGACACGACGGGCAACGAGAACGGGACCGACAACGGCTACGGCTCGGGCTACTCGGGCTCGGGCTTCGCCTTCCAGGACATCTTCGAGACCTTCTTCGGCGGAGGCGGCCAGCAGCCGGGTGCTCCTTCGCGGACGCGTCGCGGGCAGGACGCGCTCATCAACGTGCGCATCGACCTGAAGGATGCCGTCTTCGGCACGAACAAGAAGATCGAGGTGGACACCGCGGAGGTGTGCCCCACCTGCGACGGCACGTGCTGCCAGCCCGGCACCTCGCCCCGCACCTGCGACATCTGCGGTGGTTCGGGCCAGGTCCAGCGGGCCGTGCGCTCGATCCTCGGCCAGGTCATGACGAGCGCGCCCTGCGGCACCTGCCAGGGGTACGGCACGGTCATCCCCAGCCCGTGCCACGAGTGCAGCGGCGAGGGGCGCATCCCTCACCCTCCTG
>NZ_CP024915.1:3242778-3246663 GCF_002953615.1 Arthrobacter agilis
CCGCAGGTGGCCCGGCGCCGGATGTGGGGTGGCATGCGCAAGCTGACCGCCCACGCCCTCACCAGATAGCGATGCCCAGCGGGTCCGCATCACCGCAGCCTGCGCAGGCCCGCCCGACCGTCTCCGGCACGTGGTACCTCGTCGGGTCGCTGCTCCAGGGGCTGGGGTTGCTGCTCATCCAGCCCTTCGCGATCCGGATCCTCGACGACCGGCAGTGGGGGATCGTCTCCACATCGGTGGTGACGATCCAGGTGCTGGTCGTCCTGATCTCGGCGGGCCTTCCGCTGGCGATCACGAACATCTGGTTCGCCCGGGAGCGGGGACAGGACCGGTCCCGGGCCATGTACGGCTTCATGGCCGTCGCCTCCGCCGCCCTGGCTGCCGTCGTCGTGCTCTGCCTCCTCGGCCTCGGTGCCCTGGGTGCGACTGGTGCCGCCTCGAGCACGGTGCTCTCGGTGATCAGCGTCGGGGTGCTCGGTTCCGTGCTGGGCGCGCAGGCTGTGCTCAGGGCACAGAACAGGCCCGGGCGTTTCGTGCTCCTGAGCATCGGCTCGTCCGTCCTGGCGAACCTGCTGGGCCTCGTGGGCCTGATCCTCATCGCGCCCACCGCGGAGGTCTATCTGGGCGCCTACACCCTCGCGGTCGTCGCCACGGGTGCCGCTGCGCTCGTCCTGGCTCGGCCGCGCCTGCCGTGGCGAGTCGCCGGTTCGAGCGGTGAATCGGTCCGGATCGCGGTGCCGCTGCTGCCGCACACGGGTGCGCTCATGCTGCTCACGCAGGGGTCCGTGCTGATCCTGGCGTTCGCCGCCACCGTGGAGGCGGCAGGCCGGTTCGGAGCCGTCCTCATCTTCGCGTTGGGGCCGATCACGATCCTGAACGCGCTGAACAACGCGTGGTCGACGCGCATGATGTCCGCCGGCAGCGGCGGACTGGTCGACGTGACCCGGCGCGTGTCCATCGAGGCCGTGGCCTGGTCGGTGGGGGTGGGGCTGCTCGCCTCGTCCGGAGCGGCAGTGGGGTCGTCGATCCTGTCGACCGAGCCCGAGCTGGTCTGGCCGATCGCGGTCACCCTCCCGCTGGTGTCCACCGGGTACGCGCTGTTCCTCGTGACCTCCAACCTGCTGTACATCGCCAACGGGACCAGGCGCCTCGCCGTCGTGACGCCCGGCATCCTGGTGGTCATCGCGCTCCTCGCCTATTGGCCCGCGTCGCAGGCCGACGTCGTGGTGGTCGCGATGGCCCAGGTGCTCGGGTTCGTGTGCCTCGGCCTGCTGACGTACGGAATCGTCCGAGGGACACCCGCGGGCAGGAGCGTGCCCCTTCCGCTCTTCCTCGGCGGTATCGGAGGCCAGGTGGTCGTCGTGCTCCTGCTCGGTCTCGTCCCGTTCAGCTTTCCGGCCGGCATCCTCGAGGTGGCCGTCGTCGGAGCCCTCCTGGCGGCGCTGTTCCTCCTGCGGTCCCGGCGGAACCCGGACCGGACGCCGTCGGGATCCTGACCCGGCGCAACCCCTCAGGACCGGACGCCGTCGGGATCCTGACCCGGCGCAACCCCTCAGGACCGGACGCCGCCGCACTCCTGGCGGCGCCGTACTCCTGGCGGCGTCGCACTCCTGATTCGGCGCCGTTGCTCCTCCGGTCCGGCGGTACGCCTTAGGACCCGGCCGCTTTGAACCGCTCGGCGAACTCCGGGATCAGCGAACGGATGTAGCTCCGCGCCACGTGGTCCTTGTCGAAGTAGACATGGAGGCCGCCGATGGCCGCGTAGCACGTGTCGTCGGGGCAGAACTGGTCGGAGAGGTCGAGGACACGGACGTTCGCCTGCTCGAGCGAGCGGGCTGCCTCTGCGGCCGGATCGTCCGGCAGGGCGCGCGTCTTCTCGTTCGCGCAGTCGAGCGGTGATTCCTCGTTGCGGGCCAGGCACTCCGGCGTCGAGCGCTCCAGGGTCAGGGGGGTGTCCCTGATGACGTAGACCTCAGTGCCCTGGGCAGCCCAGGGGCCCACCCGGTCCGCGAAGGCGTCCCGGTACTGGTCCGCCTGCGCGCGGCCGGTGCCGTCCTCGATCTCCTCACCGACGGAGAACGAGGAGAGGAACACGAGGTCCGGCGACGTGGCGAGGACACGATCGGAGACGGCGGCACTCCATTGCAGGCACCGACGCTGCACCTTGGTGTCGGTCTCGGCGCCCATGAATGCGGCGCGCTTCACGTCGAGGTACGGGCAACCGCCGACGAGGCTGATGTTGACCGTCCAGTTGTTCTCGCGGGCGAGGGGGAGTATCGCCGCCTTCCACTGCTCCGCATGGGAATCGCCGATCAGCCAGACGGTCTCGTGATCCTCCTGTCCGTCCGAGAAGTCGCACAGCGTCAGGAGCTTCTGGTCGCCCACGACGATCGGATCGGGAGCTGTGCCGCATTGCGCGTCGTCGAACCAGGGAGCTTCTCCCTCGCCGACGTTCGTCACCTCTGGGGGCCCGAAGGGATCCTGGCACGCGGTGGCGAACAGGCTCTTCGCGCCGAAGCATTCGCCCCCGGACAGGGCGTCGAGGCGCTCTGCTTCCGCTGCCTGGGTGACGGTGGCGGCGACGATCGATGCGGCGCAGATCGCCGTGACCGTCAGTGACGCGACCAACGTGACACCGAGGATCTTCCGCGGTGACGCCTGTGGCAGCAGGCGGGATCGTCCCGGGTCCTCGACGTACTTCTTCGTCAGTCCGGCCAGGACCAGGGACAGCAGGAGCGCCCCGAGGAGGTCGAGGGTACCCAGCGGACGGTCGATGATCGACGGCAGCAGGATGATGACGGGCCAGTGCCAGAGATAGAGGGAGTAGGAGATGTTCCCCAGCGTCTGGACGGCGGAGACGCCCAGCAAGGTGTTGGGTGACCAGAGCGGGGACTGCGGGCCCGAGGCGATGACCAGCGCCGTACCGACCACGGGTACAGCCGCGAGGTATCCCGGGAAGTAGGTCGACTCGTCGAAGACCAGCGCGGACGCGACGATGAGACCCAGCCCCGCCCACTGGGCGAGACCTGCGAGCCGGATGCGTGCCGGATACCGGGGGTCGCCGAACCAGGCGGAGGAGGTGGCGGCGATGAGACCGCCGACGGCGAACTCCCACACCCGGGTGGGCGTCACGAAGTATGCTTCGCTCCTGCTGGTGTAGGTGAGGAAGATCGAGAACAAGAACGAGGCCGCGCCGACTGCAGCGAGTACGGTCAGCAGGAAAGCCCGCGGGGAGCGAAGCCTGGCCGCCAGGAGGTACACGCCGAGGAGGAGGAGCGGCCAGACCAGGTAGAACTGCTCCTCGACGGACAGCGACCAGTAGTGCTGGACGGTGGATGCCTGGTTGTTCTGTGCCGAATAGTCCACGGACTGCGCTGCGAGGGACCAGTTCTCCACGTAGAGGGTGGCGGCGATGGTCTCCCGCCCGATGGACAGCAGCCTGTCGGCGGGCAGGTAGACCGTTGCCACCAGGAGGGACAGCAGGGCCACGACCAGTGCGGCGGGCAGCAACCGCTTCGCCCGCCGCGCATAGAACTGCCCCAGCCGGATCCGGTTCGTCCGCCCGAGTTCACCGAGCAGGTGCTTGGTGATCAGATAGCCGGAGATGACGAAGAAGACGTCGACGCCGACATACCCGCCGGCGATGAGGCCCGGCCAGAGGTGGTTCGCGACGACGAGGGCAACGGCCAGCGCGCGGAGTGCCTGGATGTCGCGCCGCTGCGGGTTGCCGGGCCGAGCGCGTCTCGTCGGCCCGGCTATGGCAGCCTGGTCAATCAAACATTCTCCTAGTATTCGGGTTCATCGTCCACGGACGTCGGTGTACGAGTGCGATCTCATGATAGCCTTCCCCGCTTCTCGGTCCGCCCACCGGGGTGGGGTGGGTCA
>NZ_CP024915.1:3246924-3250743 GCF_002953615.1 Arthrobacter agilis
TCATCCCCTGGAACCCGGCAACGATCGCGATGTCACCCTTCTCGATGGCGGTCCGGATACGGTGCGGGGAGACGTCGATGATGCGGGCCTTGCCGTGGATGGCGTCGGTGATCATGCCGGCCTGGCTGCCGGTGAAGGACTGGGCGGACGCTCCGATGCCATGGATGGCCATCGCGAGCAGTGCCATGGAGATGCGCTCGCCCGCGCTCAGGAGCATGTCCATCTCGCGCGCATCCGACGCCGTGGAACTCACCTGGCCGGCGAGGTCCAGCAACTCGTCCGTGCTGTCACCCATCGCGGACACGACGACCACCACGTGGTGGCCCGCCGCCTGCGTCTCGACGACGCGCCGCGCCACGCGTTTGATGCCCTCGGCGTCGGCTACCGACGACCCGCCGAATTTCTGCACTATGAGGCTCATGCACTCGCTCACTGATGAAGGGCGACGGCGGGGGGACCTGCCGCGCCGGCTGTTGACGGGCGGCGGCACCGGCGCCTCGAGGACGGGCGTCCATGACCCGACACCCGTGCAAGTGTAGCGGCGCGGCCGTTTCCGGCTCAAAGTGTGGGTCCGAATAAGAACAGCGATCCGCGGAGGAATTCGTGCCCGTCGCGGGTCCCATCGGGCGGACGTCGCATACCCTCGGACCATGACCAACGAACGTGGGGGAATCGTTGTCGAGGGGGTCGCCCGGAGCTTCGGCTCGGTGCAGGCGGTCCGCGACATCGATTTCGAGGCTCCGCCCGGGGAAGTGACCGCACTGATCGGTCCGAACGGCTCCGGCAAGACGACCCTGATGCTGATGATGGCGAGCCTCCTGGCCCCGGATCGCGGGACGGTGCGGGTTGCGGGATTCGATCCGGTCACGCAGCCGGCGCAGGTGCGGAGCAGAGTCGGCTGGATGCCGGACACCCTCGGCGTCTGGGAGTCACTCACGGCACTCGAAGTGCTGACCACGATCGGGGCCCTGTACGGCATGGGTGCCGCCGACCGTTCGCGTCGCGCGGAGGAACTGCTGGTCGCTGTGAATCTCACCGAGTTCGGCCGCCGACCGGCCCGCGTGCTCTCCCGCGGCCAGCAACAGCGGCTCAGCCTGGCCCGTGCGCTGATCCACGATCCGGAGGTCCTGCTGCTGGACGAGCCCGCGTCCGGTCTGGATCCAGGATCCCGCGTGGAACTGAGGTCGCTCCTGCGCTCGCTCGCCGCCGGAGGCAAGACCGTCGTCGTCTCGAGCCATGTGCTGTCGGAGCTGGACGAGATCGCGGACCGTGCCGTCTTCGTCAGTCGCGGACAGTCGGTCAAGAGCCAGACGCTCGACGAGGCCGGCAGCCAGATGCGCCGCTACTACGTCCAGGCGGAACCGATGTCGGCGCTCGCCGCCGCCCTGCAGAGCTACGGGGTCCGCTACGAGACGCGCGGGGACTCACGGCGCGAGGAGTTCCTCGTCCAGCTCGGCAGCACCGCGGAGGCATCCTGGCTGCTGCGCACCCTGGTGCTGGGCGACGTCGTCGTCACCGCCTTCGCCCCCGCCGGCGGGGCGCTCGAGGAGACCTACATGAGCCTGGATACGGACAGACGATGAGCACAGCGACCGAACCATCGACCCCGCAACCCGTCCGGAGCACCACCGGCCTGACCTTCTGGTCCGCCGTCCGCACCGTGTTCTCCCTCGAGATGCGGCAACGCCTGCGCGGCAAGGGCTGGTACTGGATGCTCGGCATCTGGTTCGTGGTGATCGGCTTCATCTTCGTCCTGGCGACCGGCGTCCTCGGCACCACCGACAACGAGGGCGGCATCCTGTTCGACCTGGTCGTCGGGTTCGTCCTGCTGTTCGGCCTGCTCATCGCCCCGGGATTGTCCGCCAACGCCGTCAACGGGGACCGGGCCGGCGGAACGCTGGCGATCCTGCAGGTGACCCTGCTGACGCCGGGTCAGCTGCTCACCGGGAAATGGCTCGCGTCGTGGGTGGGTTCGCTGGCTTTCCTCGTCCTGAGCTGCCCCTTCATCTTCTGGGCACTGGCCCTCGGCGGGGTGAACGCGCAGGAGGCCATCGTCTCGCTCCTGATGCTGGCCGTGGAACTGGGTGTCGTCTGCGCGATCGGGGTCGGGGTCTCCGCGCTGGCGAACCGTCCGCTGTTCTCGATCGTCAGCACGTACATGCTGGTGGCGCTGCTCGCGATCGGTACGGTGATCGTCTTCGGGCTGAGCACCACGCTGGTGATGGAGGAGCGGACCATGACGACGTCCTACTACACCTACCCGGAGAGCAGTCTCGACGCTACGGGCACTCCCGATCCGGGCGCCGAGATGGAGTGCGTCACGCAGACGAGCCAGGGCATGATCCCGCGCACCGAGTACATCGCGTGGCTGCTGGCCGCCAACCCCTTCGTGGTGGTTGCGGACGCCGTTCCCTACAGCGTCGAGGACCTTCCCGAACTCGATCCTGCGACCGACGCGGCCGGCCTGCCGCAGGGCGGCCCCTACTACACCCCGGGCATCATGGAGACGATCAGCCAGGGCGTGCGGGCCGCGCAGGCCGGACCCGACGTCGAGCAGTCGTGCGAGGAGCTGGCGGAGTCGCTCCGCCCGCTTCCGCAGGAGACGCCGATCTGGCCGCTGGGCCTCGGCCTCCAGCTCCTGCTCGCCGGGGTGCTGCTCCTCATCGGGCGGCGCAGGCTGACCATGCCCGCCAAGCGCCTCGCCCAGGGCACGCGCATCGCCTAGGACATGGCGCGGCGGCCCTCGAACGCCCGGCCGAGGGTCACTTCGTCGGCGTACTCGAGGTCCCCGCCGACGGGCAGGCCCGAGGCGAGTCGCGTCACAGGGATCCCGATCGTCTTGAGCATGCGCACCAGGTAGGTCGCCGTCGCCTCGCCTTCGAGATTGGGGTCGGTGGCGATGATGATCTCCTGGATCTGCTCGTCCGTGAGGCGTGCGAGGAGTTCGCGGATGCGCAGCTGATCGGGACCCACGCCGGCGATCGGGTTGATGGCTCCGCCGAGGACGTGGTACCTGCCGCGGAACGAGCGCGTGCGTTCGACGGCGATCACGTCCTTCGACTCCTCGACGACGCAGATCATGGTCGGGTCGCGGCGCGGGTCGCGGCAGATGGCGCACTTCTCCTGCTCCGCGACGTTGCCGCAGATGGTGCAGAACTTCACCCGCTCCTTGACCGTGGTGATCGCCGTGACGAGGCGTTTCATGTCCTCGCCGTCGGCTTCCAGGATGTGGAACGCGAGACGTTGCGCCGATTTCGGGCCGACGCCGGGCAGGCGTCCGAGCTCGTCGATCAGCTCCTGGACTGCGCCTTCGTACACGGTGTTTCCTCTTCTGAATCAGGTGGTGGTGCCGGTGTCTCCGGCACCGGAGCCCGTCGCCGCAGGACCCGGAGGAGGGGCGGCAGGAGGGTGTCCCTCCATTGTCCGCCCTGCACGGGGCCGGTCCGTCCGGAAGGACGTTCCCGCGTTACGCCCTCAGCGTTCCCGGATCGGCTCGGGCGGGATACTACTGGCCGTCGACGCCGCGCTCCTCGATCAGGCGTCCGTTGAGGATGCGCTCGATCGCCGTCCGGCCGACGAGCCCTGATTCCTCGATGGTCTCGTCGTCCGCACTGGGCTCGTCGTCGACGAAGCGCAGGTCGGCGGCGCCCCGGGTGGCGGCGGCTTCCTCGGCGCGCTTCCGCTCGGCTTCGTCCAGCAGCTGCTGGTAGCGACTGACGGGCTTCTGACGGATGTTGTCCGCCGACGCCGGCCGATCCGGTGCCACTGCGGCGCCCGTCGTGCCGGCGGGTGCAGCGCCGACGGCGGACGGCGCAGTGT
>NZ_CP024915.1:3250996-3254736 GCF_002953615.1 Arthrobacter agilis
CAGCACGCCGGCACTCCGGAGCGGCATCGTGTCGGCGTCGGACGGCGCCGACCGCCTCGCCACGGGAGCCGCCACGCTCAGCAGCGGGGCAGCAGAGGTCGCCGGGGGAGCCTCGACGCTGGCGGACGGGTCCGGGCAGGCGTACGACGGCGCGACCGCGCTCGAGGACGGACTCGGGACGCTGGCCGGCGGCTCACAGGACCTCGCCCGGCAGCTCGAGCAGGGCGCCGGGGAGGTGCCGGACCACGACGACGCGGCGCGCTCGGTGCTGAGCGGCGTCGGCGCATCACCGGTGTCGATCGAGCGCACCCACACGAACGCGGTCGACGCCTATGGAGAGGGTATGGCCCCCTACTTCATCCCGCTGGCCCTGTGGGTCGGCGGCATCGTGACCTACACGGTGCTCCGGGCCGTGTCGCCGCGTGCACTCGCCTCCACGGCTGCGTCCTGGCGCGTGTCCGCCGCGGGGTATCTGCAGGGCGCGCTCTTCGCGGTGCTGCAGGCCCTCGTGCTGCTCGGGATCCTGGTGGCCGGCGTCGGCCTGACCTCTCCCCATCCGGTGGCGCTGGTGGCCTTCACGATCCTCACGGCGCTCGTCTTCACCGCCATCCACCAGGCGCTCGTCGCGCTCCTCGGGGGCGTCGGCCGGCTCGTCGCGCTCGTGCTGCTGATGCTGCAGCTCACGTCGGCGGGCGGCACCTATCCCGTGGCGACCGCGCCGGGCTTCTTCCAGTTCCTCAGCCCGCTGCTGCCGATGACGCATGCCGTCGAGGGGCTGCGCCACCTCATCGCGGGTGGCGACCTCGGCGTCGTGTGGATCGCGGCGGCGCAGCTGCTCGTCTTCTTCGTGCTCGCGGCCGCCCTGTCGGTGCACGCGACCCACCGCAACCGGTCCTGGTCGCTGGAGAAGCTGCACCCCAGCCTCGCCATCTGACAACCCGTCCTCCCCCCGGAGGCCGAATGCGCCCTCCGGCGAGACCTTATAGGTTGGAGGAGTACCTGAGCGCATCTCCTTGAGGAAGGCACCATCCATGATCTTCATCGTCGTCAAGTTCACCGTGAAGCCAGAGTGGAGCGACCGCTGGATCGACCTGACCCGCGACTTCACGGAGGCGACGCGGCAGGAACCCGGCAACCTGTGGTTCGACTGGTCGCGCAGCGTCGAGGACCCTAACCGGTTCGTGCTGGTCGAGGCCTTCCAGGACGACGCAGCGGAGGCCCACGTGAACAGCGACCACTTCTCGCAGGCGATGCAGGACATGCCGCAGGCGCTCGTGGAGACGCCGGAGATCATCAGCGAGCGTATCGGAGCCGAGGGCTGGGGCCGCATGGGCGAGCTGACCGTCGGCTAGGCGGAGCCGGGCGGCCGGTCAGGCGGCGGTCCGCGTCCGCGCGGGCAACGCCTGCTCGAGGATGAAATCGTCCTCGAAGCGATCGCCGAGACGGAAGCGCTTGGTCCCCACCCTGCGGAAACCGTTCTTCGTGTAGAACCGGAGGGCACGGGAGTTCTCCTGGTTCACGCCGAGCCAGACCCCCGGCAGACCGGATGCGGCGGCGAGCTCCAGGGTGGCGGCCATCAGCGCCGCCGCCGATCCGCGGCCGTGATGGTCGGGATGCACGTAGAACTTGCTGAGCTCCACGACGGGTGAGATCGACAGCGCGGACAGCACGTCGGCGTCCGTCGGCTGGTTCAGCACGATCATGCTGTATCCGGCGATCTCCTCGCCGTCGCGGAGGCACAGGATCGTGTGCCCGGGTGCGTCGATGTTCGCCTCGAACCGCTCGACCGAGAGTTGGGTCTCGATGTGGCGCCGGATGTCCTCCGGCGGCGAATCGGGTGGGCAGGCCAGTGGGAACGTGATGGCTGCGCAGGCCGCCAGGGCCGCTGCGTCGTCGGCCGTCGCCGTCGAGATCTCGATGCTCATGCCTCCAATCTAGGGCGAAAGAACAGCAGGACGCGGACCCGGCGGGTCCGCGTCCTGCTGTTGCCTGTGCCGTTCCTGCGGGAACGGTCCTGCCTAGTCGAAGACCGGCTCGCCGTTCCGGGTGAGCTTCCAGTTCTCCTCGTAGAAGGAGGCAGGGTCGATCGTGCCCTGCGCGATCAGGTAGTCGATGAGCAGCTGGCGGATCTCCGTGGTCTGGTTGACCAGGACCGGTGCCGTGGCGATGTGCGGGAAATTGCCGCCGCCGGACTGCCGGTAGTTGTTCGTGGCCACGGCGAAGCGCTGAGCGGGATCGAGCGGTGCCCCGTTGTAGCTGAGGTCGGTGATGCGCTCGCCCACCGGCTTGCTGATGTCGATGTCGTAGGACACCCCGGACATCATGTCGTAGTTGTAGTCGGGGGTGCCCGACGCGTTCGTGAGCGTCGCGGGGTCCACCGGGGCGCCCGGAGCGGTCTGGGCGAAGTACTTCGCCGAGTACTCGAGGTAGTCCTTGACCTGGGCGCCGGTCATCTCGACGCCGAACAGTGTGTTCGGGAAGACGTACAGACCGGCCATGTCACGGATGGTGACGGGCCCCTCGGGGATCACGGCGGCGCGGTTGAACGGTGCCACGATGGACAGGACCGGCAGGTCGGCCTGCGGCGTCCCCTCCAGGGCCCTGTCGACCGCCTGGGCCTGGACCTTGTTGACGAAGTCCATGACGGCGGTGTCGCGGAAGCGCGAATCGGCGGCGGACATCGTCTCGGTCGCGGTGCCGATCGCGGTGTTCACGTAGTCGATGACGCGCTGGTGCTGTTCTGCGGCGATGGCCGAGATCTTCGGGTCCGCTTCGACGGTATTGGTGTCGAGCAGCTCCGAGTTCGCCGAGGTGACGTCCCACTGGCCGCGCACCTTCGTCAGCTCGAAGTCCAGGACGGACAGGCGCATGCCCCAGTTCTTCGGCTCGGTGAGCAGCACCTGCTCACCGGTCTGCCGGTTGGTGACGAACCGCTCGGGGATCTCCTGGTGCTCGTGGCCCGCGAGGATCGCGTCGATACCGGGCACCTGTTCGGCGATCAGCGTCGAGGCGTTCTCGACCGGCAGCCCGCCCCCGTAGGAGGACGTGCCCGACGGGCCGGAGTGGGAGCTGACGACGACGACGTCCGCTCCCGCGGACTTCATCTCGGGGACGTACTTCCGGGCCTGCTCCACCATGTCGAGGAACTCGAGGTCCCCCTCGACGTTGTTCCTGTCCCAGATGGCGCTGCCGGGCGTGGTCAGCCCGAGGATGCCGACCCGGATGGGCTTCTGGCCCGCGAGCTTGATCGTCTTGATGACGTACGGCGTGAAGGCGTCCTCACCCGTGGTCGCGTCCTTGACGTTGGCGCCGAGCAGCGGGAAATCGAGCTGGTCCTCGTAGGCCCGCAGGAGGGGCAGTCCGTAGTTGAACTCGTGGTTGCCGAGCGTGGTGGAGTCGTAGCCCATGGCGTTCATCGCGGCGGCCATGGGGTGCAGCTCGCCGGTCTCGTCCACGGGGTCGGTGTTGGCGTAGTAGTCCGTGAGCGACGTGCCCTGGATGGTGTCGCCGTTGTCGATCAGCAGCGTCGACTCCTCGCCGCGGTCGGCGCGGACCTGGTTCACGAGGGTGGAGATCTTCGCGAGTCCGACGTCGTTCCCGGCGGCGTCGTCGTACTCCGCGTTCTTGAAGTAGTCCCAGTTCTCGATGTAGCCGTGGAGGTCGCTGGTACCCAGGACGGTGATCGAGACCGGCTTGTCCTGCGGGCCCTTGCTCCCGCCGGATGCGGCGGTCGCTGCGGG
>NZ_CP024915.1:3254994-3258718 GCF_002953615.1 Arthrobacter agilis
GGCGGCCGCCGGCAGGCGGGTGATCGTCGCAGCGGAACGCCGAGGCACCCTCAACGAGTTCGTGCAGGACCTCGACGGCCTCGATCTCGGGTCCCTCGTGCTCCAGGTGGGCAGCCAGACCGGACCTGCACAGCTGCGCGAAGCCGTCGTCCGCGCGCTGGTCCGCAACGAGAAAGCCTTCGAGCCGGAGCTCGGGACCCTCCACGCCACCCTGACCGGGCACCGTCACCAGCTGATGGAACATGTCCGGAGTCTCCACAACATCCGCAGCCGGTGGGGGTGCTCGCCCTACCAGGCCATGCAGTCCCTCGCGGGACTCACGGCGCTCGATCCCGCGCCGTCGACCACCGTGCGGCTCAAGCGGAGTGTGCTGGACTCGATCGCCGACCGCAAGGAATTGACGGAGCGCCTCCAGCGGGCCGCCGAGCTGGGCAGTTTCAGCAAGGCGTCGACCGAGAGCCCCTGGTACGGGGCGCAGCTGCTGAACCGCAAGGAGACCGAGCACGCCCACGCCCTGGCCGAGCAGCTCGCCACGGGGATCCCCGACCTCCGCGGCAAGGTGCAGCGCGTCGCCGAACACTCGCACATCACGCTCGGTGCAACCTTCAGGGAATGGGGCGAGCAGCTCGAACTCCTCGTCGCCGTCCGGGGGAGCCTCGACAAGTTCACACCCGATATCTTCGACCGTCCGGTGACCGACCTCATCTCCGCGACGGCGCCGTCGTCGTGGCGCAAGGAGCGCGACATCGAGATGAGCTCGATGACGCGGTCCCGCCTGCGGCGCGTGGCCAAGGAGTACATCCGGCCCGGCGTCCACATCTCGGACCTCCACACCTCCCTTCTCGAGGTGCAGCAGCAGCGCACGCTCTGGACCCGATACGCGCTGACCGAACGGCATCCGCAGGTCCCGACGGGACTCGCGGAGATCCATTCCTCCTACCGGGCGGTCGACGAGCGGCTGGCGGAGCTGACCGCGATCCTGCGGACGACCTCGGGTCGCCCCGACCTCGCGGCGCTCGACCTCGACAGCCTCGAAGCGCTCCTCCGCGACCTCGCCGGTGACAGTGACACCCTGGAGACCCTGCCGGAGCGCACCCTGCTGCTCGACGAGATGCGCGAGCAGGGACTGGCCGATCTCCTCGCTGACCTCGCCGCACGGGAGATCCCCGCCGAACGCGTGGGTTCGGAACTGGAACTCGCCTGGTGGCAGTCCGCCCTGGAAGCGATGATCAGCGGGGACGACTACCTCGCGATGTCCGACGGCGACAGCCTGCGCAGGCTGGAGGCCGAGTACCGTCTCGCGGACAACGCCCACATCGCCTCCGGGCCCGCCCGGATCCGCTGGACCCTCGCCGAACGCTGGCGCACCGCCGTGGAGGCTCACCCGGAGGATGCCGGACGCCTGCGGCAGGAGCTCAAGGACGGCACCCTGACCCTCGAGGTCTTCGCGGGCCTCCACCAGGACCTGGTCGCGGCGCTCCTGCCCGTCTGGGCGGTCAGCCCGCTGACGATCAGGGGTGCGGTGCCCGACGGCTACTCCTTCGATGCCGCCGTCATCCTCGATGGCGAGTCGATGTCCCTGCAGAGCGCGGTGCCCTGCATCGCGCGGTCGGCGCAGGTCGTGGTCTTCGGCGACGACCGCCTCGCGGGGCCCACACGCTTCAGCATCGAGGTGCAGTCCGCTGATCGCGCGTCCACCCTCGAGCCGCTCCCGAGCGCGTTCGACTCGCTCCGCGAGGTGCTGCCCGTGCGCGGGCTCACCGAGATCTACCGCGGGGTGGATCGCGGCCTCGATACGTACCTCAGCGAATCCTTCTACGGCGGCAAGCTGTCGCGGCTGCCCCAGGCCTCGGAGGTGACGGGGGAGGGCCGCGGGCTCGTGGTCGAGTACCTGCCCAACGGCACGGGCATGCCGAGTTCGGAGCACGACGGCGTGGAGAGCGTCGCCGTCGAGGTGAATCGGGTCGTGGAACTCGTCTTCGAGCACATCCGCCGCCGCCCGAGCTTCTCGCTGGCCGTCGTGACGGCCAGCGCTCGGCACGCTGCCCGGGTGGGGGAGGCGATCCGCCTGCAGATGGCGGAGTTCCCGTGGGCCGCGGACTTCTTCGTCCCCGGACGGGAGTCCTTCCGCGTGGTCCCCGTCGAGCGTGCCGGTGGGCTCGTGCGCGATGACATCATCTTCTCCCTCGGCTACGGCCGCACCCCCCACGGACGTACCCTGCATTCGTTCGGCCCGCTGTCCGGGCCCGACGGTCGCCGGAACTTCGTCATGGCGATGACCCGGGCGCGGCACCTGCAGCACGTGCTGACCTGCTTCGAACCGTCCGATCTGGACCCGGACCGGCTCACCACGGGAGCGCTGGATTTCTTCGAACTGCTCCAGCGTGAACTCGGTGGTGGTCCGGGGCACGCCCCTGCTGCCTCGGGCGGCAACGAGGACCCCCTGGTGGCGGACCTCGTGGACCGGTTGCGGTACCGGGGCGCCGAGGTGCGGGACCACTACGCCGGTGTCCTCGACATCGTCGCGGTGCGGCCCGCGGATCTCCGCCCGGACGGAAGCGCCGCCGCGGTGCAGGACGAGCGCCCCGCCCCGCTGGCCATCGAGTCCGACGGCACCGGCCGGTACGGCGCGATGACCGTGCGGGAGCGGAGCAGGCTGCGCCCCCAGGTCCTCGAGCGGATGGGGTGGCGGTACATGCCGTTGTGGACCATCGAGGTCTTCACCGACCCGGACGGATGCGCCGAACGGGCCGCGGCCCTGATCGGGCTTCCCCCGCGGAACACCTCCGACCAGCCGAGGACGCGAAAGGACGCCGCCAGGATGCGGAAGGACGAGCAGCACCCGGGCCGCGGGGCGAACGTGGGCCGGGAACCCGGCGAGGGGGACGACGCGGCCCCGGCAGTCCCGACGACAGCCGCCGAGGACGACCCGCGTTCGTGGGGCGACACCGAGGACAACCACGACGAATGGCTGAAGGAGCAGCGTCCGCCGCACTGGGGCTGACGGGTCGTATCGGCGCTCCCTGCACGTGCGCAGGCCGGGTGCAGGAGAGGGGACGACAGCCCGGCCATCGTGACCGGTCACGGAGCCGAGGTCAGTACGAGGTGGACATCGCCCGAGCTGGAGGACCCGGCGAGGGCCGCGGCGTCGTCCGCCTGCGCGGCCACGACCACGAGGCCGCCGTCGTCGTCGGCGCCGGGCCACGTGCTGCCGCCGCCTATCGGCGCGGTCCACAGGACCGCGACGGAGCGCGCCAGGACCGTCGAGTCGGCTGCGACGTCATAGCCGTTGCCGGTACTGAGGATGACGTCGACGAGCTGCCCGGGAGCCAGCAGCTGGACCGTCGCGGGGTCCGAGGGCCGGAGGGGGACGGCGACCGTGCCGGCCGTCGTGCCGGTCAGCAGCCCATCGCCCACGAGGGCGGTCGCGGGCACCGGCGCGCCCTGGGACAGGGGCGCGGCCAGCTGCTGGCCGATCACCTGCAGGGGCCGATCGAAGGTGTCGCCCGGAACCGCCTGCTCGGGGAGGGTGGTCAGGGCCACGTCCGCCTCGGTCAGGACCGTCCCGATGGACAGGTCACGTGAGGCACTGACGACAGTCCTTGTCCGATAGTCGTCGCCGACGGCCGCCTCCACCGCGACGCCGGCTGCCGCACTGAGGAGCAGGCAGCAGAGCAGCCGCTTACGGCGGTGCACCAGCCTGCGGAGGCGGGAGGCCGCGACG
>NZ_CP024915.1:3258818-3262517 GCF_002953615.1 Arthrobacter agilis
GCGAGGACCGCGACCGCGGCGAGCGCGACCCGCCATCCGGCCAGCCCGGCGAGCGGCGCTGTCACCACCGAGGTGAGGAAGGATCCGATGTTCAACGCGGCGGTGTAGATCCCCATCGCCGTCCCCTGCCGGGACGGCGGGAAGTCCCGCCGGACGATCAGCGGGACCGCGATGTTGCCCACCGTGATCGCAAGGCCGATCACCACGGTGCCGCACACCACCAGCACAGGGCCGCCGGCGGAACGCACCAGGACGCCCGCCAGCACGCCGAGGATGGTCAGCGTCACCGCGAACTCGGCACCCCATCTTCTGACGGCCAGGGACGCGAGTGGTGCCGCGAGGGAGAAGCACAGGACCGGGATGCTGGTGAGCAGCCCCAGCAGGGCGGGCGAGAAGCCCAGGTCCGCCTGGATCCGATCCACCACCGGAGCGACCGCCACGATGGGGCCCCGCAGGTTGAGTGCCACCAGGCCGATGCAGGCGAGCAGGATGTAGCTTCTGGGAATCCCGGCGGGGAACCGGCCCCTCATGGGGCAGGACGCGGGGCCGGCGACTGTTTCATTCCTCCCATTGCTACCACGCCCGGAACGCCGGCGCCTCGAACGGCTCCCGCTACACGCGGCCCGGCGACCGGGCACGGGCCAGGCGCTTCAGGCCGTCCGCGGGCCGCACGGGGTCCGGCCACCGCGGCTGCAGGTCGTCACCCAGGGTCACCTTCCGCAGGCGGCGACCGAACATCGGCACCACCCACTCCCCCAGCCAGGCCGTCTCACGGCGCAGTCCGGCCACGAGCCCCGCGTACTCCTTCCAGTCGGGGAGGCGCGGGGTCAGCGAATGGTCGATGCCCAGGGACCGCAGGACATGGGCGGCGAGGTTCCGGTGACCGGCCGGGGACATGTGCAGGCGGTCCGCGTCCCACAGGCCCGGGTCCGAGTACTCCTCGAAGCACCAGTAGTCCACCAGCACGGCGTCGTAGGTGCGCGCGATGCGCCGCACGTGGTCGTTGTACAGCCAGTTGCGCCGCTTCATCGGCTCGAAGACGGGGCTCAGCGGGATGTCGAACCCGGTGAAGAGGAGCGGGCGTGCCCCGGCTCCGGCGATGCGCGCCACCATCGACTCGTACGACCGCATGAGGGCAGCCATGTCGATGCGGAGTTCGAGGATGTCGTTGCCACCGGCGTAGAGACTGACGAGCGTGGGCTTGAGCGCGAGGGCCCGGTCCACCTGCTCGTCGCGGACGTGGTGCAGGCGCTTGCTCCGGATCGCGAGGTTCGCGTACTCCCACTCCGGGTCCTGGCGTCCCAGCTGCTTGGCGACGCGGTCGGCCCACCCCCGGACACCGTTGGGGAAGGTCGCGTTCCAGTCGCCCACGCCCTCCGTGAAGGAATCACCGATCGCCACGAACCGTCCCGCCATTCGATGGAGCCTAGCGGTGCCGGGCGACCCGGGAGCGACGACGGGGCGAACGTCCGGTGAAACCCCCACGCGGCAGGCCGGAAATAATCCACGGGCGATCGTGGCTGAGAGGAGCATGGAGCATCGCATCGCAGTCACAGGCTCGACCGGCACCGTGGGCGGCGGCGTCGCCCGGATGCTCGCCGCCGAACAGGTGCCGCTCGTCCTGCCCGTCCGGTCCCCGGACCGGGCACAGCACCTGCCCGAGTCCACCGTCCGACGAACGACCTATGCGGACTTCGACGCGTCGGTCGAGGCCCTCGCCGGGGTCGATGTCCTCTTCATGGTGTCCGCCGCCGAGGAACCGGACCGGGTGGGGACCCACCGCACCTTCGTCGATGCGGCGAAGGAGGCGGGGGTGCAGCACCTCGTCTACACCTCGTTCCTCGGTGCCGCCCCGGATGCCGTGTTCCTCCTCGGACGCGACCACTGGTACACGGAGGAGCACATCCGCAGTTCGGGCATGTCCTGGACCTTCCTCCGCGACAGCCTCTACCTCGACTTCGTCCCCTCCCTCGCGGAGGACGGCGTCATCCGCGGTCCGGCCGGCGACGGCCTGCTCGCCGCCGTCGCGCAGGCCGACGTCGCACGCTCCGCCGCCGCGGTCCTGCGTGCGCCCGGCGACCACGCGGGGACGACGTACCACCTGACGGGGCCCGAGGCCTTCACCCTGGCGGACGCCGCGGCGACCATCACGGAGTGCACGCCCGCGACCGTCCGCTTCGAGGACCAGACCCACGACGAGGCGATGGCGTCCCGCGCCCACCACGGGGCACCACGGTGGCAGGTCGAAGCCTGGGTCAGCACGTACACCGCGATCGCCCGCGGCGAACTGGCGGAGGTCTCGCCCGACGTCGAGCGCCTCACCGGGCGCCGCCCCCTCGGCCTGCGCGAGCTCCTCGCGGCGAGGGGCTAGGGCCGTGCGCCGGGATATCGTGCCCGACCCGCAGGCCGGCCGTGCCTTCTACCGGTTCCTGACCTCGGTGGTGGTCCCACGCCCCATCGCGTGGGTCTCCTCGACCTCGGCGGACGGCGTGGACAACCTCGCCCCGCATTCGTTCTTCACCATCGCCTCGGTGAACCCGCCGATCGTCCAGTTCACGTCCGTGGGCCGCAAGGACTCCGTGCGCAACATCGAGGCCACGGGTGAGTTCGTGGTCAGCCTCACCCCCGAGCACCTCTTCGAGGCCGTCAACGCGACCGGCACGGACTTCCCGCCCGACGTCAGCGAATTCGATGCCACCGGGCTCACCCGCGAGCCCAGTGCGAGGGTCAGGCCGCCCCGCGTCCTCGAATCCCCCGCCGCCCTCGAGTGCCGGCTGCACCTTCTCCAGGACATGGGGGACTGCACGCTCGTCTTCGGCGAAGTGGTGCACGCGGTGGTCTCCGAGGACGTCCTCGACGGCACCCTTCCCGCGATCGATGCGCTGCGCCCGCTCTCGCGTCTCGGCAGGGACGAGTGGGGCACGGCCGGCAGGATCCGCTCGATCCCACGGATCCCCGTCGCGGATTGGCCCGGGCACTATGACGCCGGCACCGCAACTCCGTGACCTGGATCGACCCCATCTGCAGGCGCCGCCCAGGGTGCTGACATACAGTGGGGACATCTGCGGGTTTAGCACCCCACTCCCGGGCTGGGAAGCCATCCGTCAGCCCCAGGGACCCACATGAGCGTTACCGCCGCCCCGCGCACCGTCCGCATCTCCAGGCCGAACGATGTCGTCGCCTCCTACTCCGTCCTGCTCAAGCAGGTCCGCAAGGAAGGCCTCCTGAACCGCCGACGGCGTTTCTACGTTTCGGTGTTCGCCGTCCTCGCCCTCGCCATGGGCGCGGCCTGGACGGGGTTCGCGCTCCTGGGCGATACCTGGTTCCAGCTCCTCGTGGCAGCCGTGCTCGGAGTCGTCCTCACGCAGGTCGCGTTCCTGGCGCACGAAGCCTCGCACCGCCAGATCTTCAAGACCCGCGGCGCGAACGACTGGTCCGGCCGCATCCTGGCCGCCGGGGTCGTCGGCATCAGCTACGCGTGGTGGATGGACAAGCACACCCGCCACCACAACGATCCGAACACCCGCGGCAAGGACCCGGACATCGAGGTGGACACCATCTCGTTCCTCGAGGAGGACGCCGCCAAGGCCCGTGGCATCCAGGCCTGGATCACGCGCCGCCAGGGCTACCTGTTCTTCCCGCTGCTCACCATGGAGGGCATCAACCTCCACGCCCGCTCGATCAGCACCCTGTTCGCCC
>NZ_CP024915.1:3262742-3266408 GCF_002953615.1 Arthrobacter agilis
GCCGGCGATGATCGCGTCCAGCTCCGAGTCGGCGCTGGGGAAGAAGACGGTGGCGAAGACGAGCGTGGCTGCCGCCGCGTAGAGGAAGAACTCGTACCACTCGACGACGGTCCCGGCCATCGATGCGACGACGACCTTCTTCAGGCCCGACTGTTCGACGTCGGGCTCCTGCCGCTGCGGGGGTGTGTGCTGCGTTGAACTCATGCGGGCTACTCCTTCTGTGTCTTCATTGACACGGCTCGCCGTGACCGGCCTCCGCTGGCCGGTGCGCAGTGGGATACACCGGGGCGATACGAGTATTGCCCCCGTTGACGGACCGATCAACGCCGATTAGTGCACAGCCCTTCTGCATTTACGCACAGAGCGCGCTCCGCGTGGGACGCGCACGACCCAGCGGACGATGCCGGTGCAGAGGATGCCTGTGTAAGTGTCGGCGCGGCTGGGTACTGACGGAGTATGGCTACCTCCGACACACCAGGTCCCGACGCACACCACCAGCGCCCAGAGGGCGTCTCCGACCTCACGGTCGAAGCCCTCGGAAAGCTGTCCGAAGCACTCGAGGTCGTGGAGCATGCCCGCGGCTACCTCTACGGCTTCCACCGGCTCACCGGCAAGGCCGACCTCAACCTCTCCGAGGCCGAGGAGCTCTTCCGCAGGGCGGGGCATCCGGAGATCGCCGACAGACTCGCGAGCGAGATCATCGGCCGCAACGTGATCGAGGGTCGGTGGACGTTCCAGATCATGGAGGACTACGACGACCACTACTACTCCGAGTTCAAGGCCTTCGAGAAGGAGGCGCGCGACTCCCTCGCCGAGGGCAAGCGCCACCTGTTCGAGGCGGAGATGAAGGAGGACCGGCGCACCAAGGGCCGGGAGCACCACGAGGCCCTGCCGCCGGAGGCCTGAGCCGGGAGCACCCGGACCGCTACTGCACCGCCTGCCACCGCTCGTATGTACAGACGTACGCATCATGCGTACGCTTGTACATATAACTGGTGGACGGGCGCGAGGAGTGGATGGTGCACGGGCAGTATCTCGAGGACGACGGACGAGCCCGCCCCGCCGAGCAGGACGGGCCGAGCCGGCGAGGCGATGCCCTCGCGACCGGCGGGACCCCTCCCTCGAGTAGGCGCCGCCATGACCCCGGGCGTCGTGAACGCCTGATCGACGTGGCCCTCGGGGTGATCGCCGAGTACGGCGTCGCCGGGACCACGCACCGCCGGGTCGCGGCAGCCGCGGACGTGCCCCTGGGGTCGATGACCTATCACTTCGCCGGAATGGACGACCTCCTCCACGCGGCGTTCACGCGCCTCGCCGGGAGGACGGCGGACGTCTTCGACACCGTCCTGTCCCGCGCCGACACCGTCGAGGAGGCGGGCGACGCCGTCGTCGGCCTCATCACCGGGACCACCCTGAACGCATCCGAGACGATGCTCGCCAGCCTCGAGCTGTACGCGCTGGCGGCACGGCGGCCGGAGTTCAGGACCATCACCGACGCCTGGATGGCGCGCAGCCGTGAAGCACTCCACGCGCATTTCGATCCGCAGACGGCGCTCATGCTCGACGCCCTGATCGAGGGCACCACTCTCCACCGCGCCCTCTCGCTGGACCCCATGTCCGTCTCCACCGTCCGCACCGCCGTCGAGAGGATCATCCGGCCATGACCACCCGTTCATCCGCGCCGCCCCAGGAGTACAGCGCCCAGCGGCTCGGCCGGGCCCGCCTCGCCGTGAGCGCCCTGTTCCTGACCAACGGCGCGTTGTTCGCCAACATCCTGCCGCACTATCCCGCCATCAAGGACGGGCTGGACCTCAGCAACGCGGCCTTCGGCATCTCGGTGGCCGCCTTCCCCCTCGGCGCCATCACGGCGGGACTCGCCGCCGGCGCGCTCGTGCGCCGCTTCCGGTCCTCCCGCGTGGCGACCATAGGCACCTGGTTCATCGGACTGGCGATCCTCCTCGCCGGCATCGCGCCGTCCTGGGCCGTGCTCACGGCGACCCTGTTCCTGGCCGGTGCCATGGATGCCATCACCGACGTGGCGCAGAACTCGCACGGGCTGCGCGTCCAGAAGCTGTACAGGAGGTCCATCCTCAACTCCTTCCACGCGGTGTGGAGCATCGGTGCAGTGCTCGGCGGCCTGATGGGCGCGGCGGCGGCCGGCCTCTCCATCCCCCGCGGACTGCATCTGACGGTGTCCTTCGTACTCTTCAGCGCCCTCACCCTCGCCTGCTACCGCTTCCTGCTGCCCGGCCGCGAGCCGGTGGAGTCCGGCGGCGAACCGGTGGCAGCGACGGCGACGCGTGGCGCAGTGCGGCGCGGCGCGCTCGCCACGGCGGGCGTCCTGGCCGCGCTCGTCGTCATCGGGATCGCCGGAGCGCTCGTCGAGGACGCCGGCAGCACGTGGGCCGCGGTCTATCTCACCGACGCACTCGACGCGACCCCCACGGTGGCGGGCCTCGGCTTCGTGGCCCTCGTCGGGCTCCAGTTCGTGGGGCGGCTCTTCGGCGACCGCCTCGTGGACCGATTCGGCCAGCGCACCGTGGCGCAGGCCGGCGGGACACTGGCGGCCGTCGGCATGGGGACCGCCCTGCTCTTCCCGTCGATCCCGCTGACCATCCTCGGCTTCGGCCTGGCCGGGCTGGGCGTCGCCACGCTCGTTCCGGCGGCGATGCACTCCGCGGACGAACTGCCCGGACTGCGCGCCGGCACCGGACTGACCGTGATCAGCTGGCTGCTGCGCCTCGGGTTCCTCCTCTCACCTCCGATCGTGGGAGCGGTCGCGGACTCGTCCTCGCTGCGCGTGGGCCTGATCGTGGTGCCCCTCGCAGGCGTCCTGACGCTGCTGGCGTCACCGGCGCTGCCGAAGCGCGTAGCCACCCGGTAGCGAGAGCCCGGAGCGGCGGCACGCCGGAAGGTCAGTAGACTGCGAACATGCCGCACTGCGAGGACCGCTCCCCGAAACCTTCCCGCCCGTGACGCTGACGGGCGGCATCGCCCACCAGCCCGCGGGGTACGAACCCGAGCCGTTCCTGCAGTCCCTGCCCGACCGGGCCGGCGCCGCACGGAACTCTCTGCCCCGGGCCCTGTCCCTCGCCGCGGACCTCGGTGCCGTCGTGCCCCTGCCGGGATCAGGCCGGACGGCGGTCGCCTGGCAGGTCCTCACGACGCTCGCGTCCACCGATCTCACCGTGGCACGCGTCGTCGAGCCCCACCTCGATGCCCTCGCCATCCTCGACCAGGCCGGGCACGGTGGAGGGCCGGCGAACCGGGCGGGTGCCACCGGGACCTGGGGGGTCTTCGCGGCCGAAGGACCCGGCGTGGTCCTCGAGGCGGCGCCCGCACCCGACGGCGGCTGGAGCCTGACCGGCACCAAGCCCTGGTGCTCCCTCGCCGACCAGCTGGACGCCGCCGTCGTCACCGCACACCTGGCCGACGGCCGGCGCCGGGCCTTCGCCGTCGACCTCCGCGCCGACGGCGTCCTGCCGGAACCGGCAGGAACCTGGGTGAGCCGGGGCCTCCCCTCGGTTCCCAGTTGCTCCGTCCGCTTCGAGGCGGCCCGCGCCGTACCCGTCGGGGAGCCCGACTGGTACCTGGCACGCGACGGGTTCGCCTGGGGCGGGATCGGCGTGGCGGCCTGCTGGTACGGCGGGGCCCTCGGCATCGCCG
>NZ_CP024915.1:3266666-3270270 GCF_002953615.1 Arthrobacter agilis
GACTCGAAGTCGAGCAGGTCACGCCGGCCGTCGACGACGTCGAGCAGCTGCTTGGCGGTGTCGAGCTAGTGGGTCAGGAGGGCGAATCCGGCCCGGGTGAGGGTGAGCTCGAGGCGCTGGCCAGGAGTACCGACGAGCGAGAGGCCCAGCTCGGCGTTCCTGATCGAGGTCCGGACGGAGTCGTCGACGAGGCCGGCCTGCACCTTGAAGTTCGCGCTCGCCTTATGGAAATCGGCCCACCTCTCCAGATCCGCCTGCGGCAGGAGGAGCCGCGCCGCGAGGGCATGCTGCTCGCGGCCCACCTCGACGTCGCCGCGACGGAAGGCGACGTTGCCGATGGTCCATGCGCCGCGCGCGACCAACAGCGACGGGACGTACGGAGTGCCCTCACTGATGTCGAGCGACGTCGCCACGTCCCACGCGGCGTCGAGATCCCCCTTCACCGACAGCGCGGCGATGAGGATGAAGGCGGCCTGCAGCCGCGCAGGGGACTGGTCGGGAAGGTCCGCCGCCGAAGCCATGGACTGCTGTGCGAGCTCGAGGGCCTCGACCAGGCGACCCCTGTTGCGGGCGATGGTGGAAAGCCGCCCATGCACGACGGACCGGAGTTCCGGCGTCGCAACCATCAGCGAGGAGTTCTCCATCCGCACCAGCACGACCTCGGCCTCATCCAGGCGTCGCAGGGCGATCAGCGACTGCGCCTGGAGCATCGACATGTCCCACCAGGCCGGCGCGTTCCGCTGCTCCTGGGCGATGCTCGCCGCGTACTCGGCTTCCGATGCCGCCAGCGCGTCGTCCTGCATGTCACGGGCGTAGTTCGCGGCCAACATCGCCGTGGTGAGGGCGGCCGGGTCGTCGGACGACGGCGGCTCCACCCACCAGTTCAGGGTCTGCGCATCCATGCCCAGCCGGTCCGCGAAGTGCTGCACCATCTCGGCGGTGGGCTGGCGCAGACCGCGCTCGAGCAGGGAGACGAAATGCGTGGAATACACGTCGGCGCCCAGCTCCGCGTGGGTCAACCCCTTGGCGCTGCGGGCCTCGCGCAGCATCTCCCCGAATCGCATACAGCTCCCGTCCCCAGAGTGTGGTCACTGCGGCCCGCTCGGCACGCGGGATTCGATCCGAGACACCCTTGTCTAACAGATGCTTCGGACAATCAGGAAAACCTCGTCGACCGCGGTCAGACGAGCCCCCGGAGATAGGTCGAGAACCCGGCCGGGACGCGGCCGCTGGTGCGCGACGACGTCATGACCTCGAGAGACCCGGAGGCCGTCCACCTCGCCCCGGCCGCCTTGACCCGTTCGGCGAGGTGCACGTCCTCGTCCTGGGCCAGCGGGGCGAAGCCGCCCACGTCCTGGTAGGTGCTTCCCCGGATGCCGAGGTTCGCCCCATGGACGTGGTCGTGGCCGTCACGGGGTACATAGGCGTTGGACCACAGCTGGATCCGGTCGGCGTTGTCGGCCGTGAGCGTCGGACGGACGGTCCCCAGCACGAGGTCGGAGTGTCCACCGAATGCATGGTGCCGGACGAGCCAGTCGCGCGGGACCAGGGTGTCGGCGTCGGTGTTCGCGATCCAGGTGCGCGCGGGAACGCTGCGTGACCGTGCCAGCGCGAAACGGACCCCGGCGTCGCGGGCGGCCCCCACCGAGTCGAAGCTGCCGGAGATGACCGAGATCCCGTGGCCGGCGCGCGCCGCAGCGGCCGAGCCGTCCGTGCAGCGGTCCAGAACGACGGTCACCGACACGAGGACGCGCGGGATGGTGCGCATGAGATGGACGCGCGCGGCGTCGATCGCCCGAAGGGACGCGGGCAGCCAGTCCTGCTCGTTGAAGGCGGGAACGACGACGGCCACCTGGCCGGGGATCACAGCAGGCCTTCGCGGCGGGCGACGGAGGACGCGGGTGCCGGCACGAGGACCTCCAGGAGGAAGTCCTCCTCCGTGTGCAGCACGAGGGTCTCGAGGCCTGACAGCCGACGGACCCGCTCGTGCACGGCATCGCCGTCGAGCTCCCAGCCCTCGATCGGGTGCCGCCAGTGGCAGAGGACGAGCACGCCGTCGTCATCGAGTGAGGCCTTGATGAGATCGACGACGGCGTCGAGCTGGTCGGCGGTCAGGAAGTAGCCGGTCTCCGACAGCACGATGAGGTCGAACGGTCCGTCCTCGCGCGGCCAGTCGCGGGGGACGGTGGCCAGCCGGGCTGTCGCGGCCTCGTCCATGATGAGGGCCTCGTTGGTGCGCCGGACGGCCGTCTCGCTCGTGTCGAGGGCCAGGAGATTGTCCGAGACGGCGGCGAGCTCCCTGGTCAGGGCCCCCACCGAGCAGCCGATCTCGAGGGTCCGGCAGAAGCGGCGGCGCGGCAGCGCAGCCATGGTCAGTGCACGCTTGCGCTGCTCGTAGAACCGCTCGGCGACCTCCCACGGATCCGCCCTGTCCCGGTGCAGCCGCTCGAACGTCGAGGAGCCCCGGGTGACGAAGAAGGACTCGAAGTTCCGCTCGAAGTGCTCGAGGATCCCGGGTGACAGCAGCGTCTCGTCGCCCGGGGCGTCGGACAGGGGCAGGGTCTGCGAGAGATGCGCCGCGAGGGCGGTGCCCTTGCGGCCGTGGTCGGCGGCGTCGAGCCACTGGAACGAGAGGGTGGCGAGCTGATCCGCGGAGTCCTCCGCCGTGCCCCAGTGCCAGAGCCAGATGGGGTACTCGAGCAGCGGCACGTCGAGCTCACCGCAGACCTCGGCCGCGGCACTGCCGGCGGCGTCGTGGTCGGGATGGCCGTCGTGGCGCCACGGGGCGGCGACGAGGGTCAGGGAGTCGCCGTCGCCGAGTTCGCGTCGCAGGACGGCGGCGACGTCGTCGTGCCCCAGCCCGCCGTCCGGCAGGCCCTCGAACGTCAGCTGTGCGGCCGGTGCCAGGATCTGCAGCGCGTCCGCCACCTCGGTGCGCCGCAACTCGGCGAGCCGGTGGGGTGGATGGGTGGGGGAACCGGGGTGGGAGGCCTCACCGTCGCTGAGCACGACGACGTCGCATCTCACGCCCTCCCGGGACAGCCGGGCGAGCAGCCCGCCGGCGCCGAGTGTCTCGTCGTCGGGGTGAGCGGCCAGCAGGAGGAACCGGGCGGGGAGCCTGCCGTCGAAGAGCTCCTCGACCTGCAGGTTCCCGCCGGCCTCACGCTCCTGTTCCCACCTCCGCCAGTGGCTCTCCGGAGTCCCCTCGCCGTCGTGCGTGAAGCTCACCATGCCGCCGCCCCCGCGTCTGCCCGCTCGAGGATCCGCCGTCCGAGGGCTGCGTCGTCGCGCTCGGCGTGGTGCTGGCGCAGGTAGAGGTGGAGGTCCGCGACGCGCGCAGCGTGGACGTCGTCGAAGGCGAGCGGTGCGGGGCCGAGCGCGTGCGCGGCTGCGTCCAGCACCAGTTCCGCGCAGCGGAACGCGGTGGCGCGGACGCGAGCCGCGAGCAGTGCGCCGTCCTGCCCGGAGGCCCTGCCGGAGTCGACCGCGTCCGCGGCGTCCCCGAGCATCGTGCGGGTCCCGTGCAGGGCGGCGTCCACGCGGCCCAGGTGCATCAGGGCGATCTGGTCCGGCTGTCGGCGTCGTGCCGCGGCGAGCAGGGTCC
>NZ_CP024915.1:3270516-3274092 GCF_002953615.1 Arthrobacter agilis
TGGTTATAGGGTGCATGTGTACAGCAAGTCTGATATGAGCGATTCAATCTACCGCAGATATACCACCAGTGCGGGCGTAGTCACTGGACTTCTGCCCAATACCGACTATTTCGTGCGCGTTCGAGTGATTGGCTCTGAGGGGGAGAGCCTGACAGGTTATTCCTCTGCAGTTCGGGTTAGGACACCCGAGGATCCGTTCCCCACACCTACAGGGTTGACCGCAAGTTCAACCCACCGCACCGTCGACCTGACCTGGAATCCAGTGCCGAATGCACCGCAGTATCGTTTGGCAGTAGCAACGAAGCCGGACATGTCTGACGCCGAGTGGCGCCGTTATGCACAGGTCAATACGGCGGAGGTCCGTGGGCTCAACGCGTCAACCAAGTACTACTTTCAACTACGCGTTATTGATGATGCGGGAGTTGCTCTTAGTGACTACACACCCGTACAGACGGTGACCACCAAAGCAGTGCCTCCAGCCCAACCAGTGTTGAGCAATCCATTGACGGTAGGCAGTTACAACGTCATGTGCGCCAACTGCGTTGCCGAGGATGATGACAATCCGGACGCTCTTGTATGGGCAGACAGGCGCGATGCTGTAGTCACAACGATCAAGTCCAGGATGCCGGACATCCTGGGAGTTCAGGAGGCTTCGCAGGGGTGGTTGGACGACGCAGCGTATAAGGGCGGCCTGTCTCAGTTTGAGGATCTCGTGCAGCGACTGAACGCTAGCGGAGCTTCCTACGCCCTCAGCAACAGCAGCCGGAACAACTGTGTCAATCCGGCGACCCCGACCAATTGCACGTATGCCGACCAGGGAGCTTCCCAGGGAACCAAGATCTTCTACAACCCGAACACGGTCGAGATCATCAAGTCCGGATCCAGAGCGCTTCCAATGAGTGCGGTGCCTGAGAATCAGCGGTACATTGCTTGGGCCGTCGCTAAGCAGAAGTCCACCGGTAAGTTGTTTTTCTTTGGCGACACCCACCTCTCAACGAGCAAGGAGGCCGGCTTTTATGAGCTGCGCCGACTGCAGGCGGAAGCAATCGTCCGTGTGATCAGCGAGGAGAACCCTGAAGGGTTACCCGTGCTGATGACGGGTGACCTCAACTCGAGTAAGTGGCTGGAGCCGTCGAACGCACCCTACGACGTCTTGATCGACGCAGGCTTGGTCGATCCTCTCGGAAACGACTACGGGCAGGAATTTCCGAGCATGAGTGCGACAGCGGAGCACAGGATCAACGCCAACCTGAACAGCTGGAACGGTCTGGAAAGGATCCCTCGCGGCAACCCTAATCCGGCTGCCAATGGCACATACATCGACTACATACTGACCTCGAAGATGAGAGTCGCTGAGTGGGAGACGGTAGCTGCTCTGGATTCAGCAGGTAACTACAGCGGAGTCTTCCCATCAGATCATAATTTGATCGTCGCCAAAGTGGGACTGCCCTGACGACGTGAAGGATCGGACTCGTGTCAACGACTAGGGTTAGGGCATAGGGTCCAGATTGACGGCTTCGTATCCGCGTTACGCGGTTTGCGTTAGATCAGGCCTGTAAGTGCTGCGATCACTCCGCTGAGTGATTGAAGATCTGGGCCCCGAATGAGTCGGGGGAGTGGAGGAAGGTGCGATTTAGTGCCGAAATCATCGCCTGCCGTTGTGGCCCGGCGCCATCGCCTCGTGGTGATCCTCATTGTCCTTGCGAGCGTTAGCGGTTTGGCTGTGTGGGTCCTCAATCAATCGCTCAACGATTTCGATGACGACGCGAACGGCGCCGATTCGTACCACACACCCGACAAACTACTCGTAACGGATCGTTCCGAGAATGCTGCAGGTCTTACCTGGAAGCCTGTGACGGATGCCAAGAAGTATCGCGTTCAGCTGTCGAAGTATTCGGACATGGGAGGGCCTGGATACCTCGAGGTCACTTCTGCTGGGGTCGAACTGCGCGGGCTCGAGCCGAACCAGGAGTACTTCGTCAGAGTGCGGGTGATCTCAGAGGACGGTGACGATCTTTCCGACTACTCAAAGGCGTTGGCGGTGCGTACCGAGGATCTAGATACCCCCCACGTGCGGTACCCGCTGTCCGTCGCGAGTTTCAACGTCAAATGTGCAAATTGCTACTCTGGACTTCCTGAAGAGCTTCCTTGGCGCGACCGACGGGAAGCTGTCGTAGAAACGATCACCTCCCGCGCCCCCGACGTCCTCGGCTTGCAGGAGGCATCCCAAGGTTGGCTCCGTGGCGAGGACAGATCGGGAAGCCTCGCACAGTTTGAAGATCTCGTCATGCGGGTGAATGACGTAGGGCCTGAGTATGCCTTGACCAATGACATCCGGAACAACTGCCGCAATCCGACAACACCGGCTGGTTGTGATTATGAGGAGCGAGGGGCATCGAAGGGCACGCGAATCATCTATAACACGGAGACCATCGAATACCTTCGAGGAGGAGCAGAAAGGCTGCCCTTCATCGGCCCAACTGACAACGAACGATACTTTGTTTGGGGAATCTTCCGGCAGATCGCTTCTGGCCGCGAATTCTTTTTCGGGAACACCCATCTGGAGCCGAGATCGGGCAGCGCCTATTTCGATCTTAGGAGGGAGCAAGCGTCCATGATCGTCGACATAGTCCAACGCGAAAACCAGGGCGATCTGCCGGCGATCCTCGTCGGCGACTTCAATTCCCACCGGTGGACGGAACCTTCGAACGCACCCTACGAAGTAATGTCCGGAGCCGGTTACACGGATCCGCTGGGTGGGACTGAAAAATCTCCTCTACCCGACGCGAATGCTTATGTGGAGCGGCGTATAGGTACATATTACGACAGCGTTAGCGGTTTTTCGCGCTCAGCGGGGGCGTACGGGGCCTTCGGAAACGGCAGGTACATAGACTACATCTTTACGTCACCGATGCGGGTATCTGTGTGGGAAACCGTTGTGAAGGTCGATAGTGAGGGTGACTTCATTGGCATCATCCCGTCGGACCACAACATGATCAGGGCGGAAGTCGAACTTCCCGATCAGAAATGAAGTGAGCAGCCCCTAAGTCGACGGGCTTCCCAGATCTTCATCTGCGAGTTGTGTCGGCTTAGGGGCTGCATTGTTTGGCTTGCCCGATCCGAGAAGCTAGGGTAGACCGACCGTGGCTCGAATCATGTTGTGATCCGATGGAATGACTCCTATGAAGTTTCGGTTCGAGTCAACGTTGGCCACAGTTTCCCACTCGGAAACGCGCATCTTGGACGTGAAGATGTAGTCGATATATGTCCCATTTCCGAAGTCGTTCCGAGCATTAGCTTTGCTTAGGAACCCATTGTAGCTATCGAAGTTCGTCCTAATACGCTTCTCGACGGTGGCTTGACCGCTAGGGAGGTCCGCTTTGTACGTATTGCCGAGGGGATCAATCAGTCCTGCACCAACCATGACGTCGTACGGAGCATTGGAGGGATTTGTCCACTTGTGTGAGTTGAAGTCGCCGACGGCAATTACTGGCAGGTTTTGAGGGTTGTTCGACCTAATTGCGGCGGTGATAGCTGTAGCTTGCTGTTTCCGGAAGGCCCGGGACCAGATCCTCG
>NZ_CP024915.1:3274192-3277735 GCF_002953615.1 Arthrobacter agilis
GCCGCGTGGTCGCGATCAAGATCCTCAAGGAGGAGTACTCGGGCGACCCCGCGTTCCTGAACCGCTTCCGCGCCGAGGCGCGCCACACCGCGCTCCTCAACCACGAGGGCATCGCCAATGTGTTCGACTACGGCGAGGAGGGTGGTTCGGCCTACCTCGTGATGGAACTCGTGCCCGGTCAGCCGCTGTCCGCCGTGATCGAGAAGGAGCAGGTGCTCTCGCCCGATCGCACACTCTCCATCATCGGCCAGACGGCCACCGCACTCGCCGTCGCACACCGGCAGGGCCTGGTCCACCGCGACGTCAAGCCGGGCAACATCCTCGTGATGCCCGACGGCCGGGTCAAGATCACCGACTTCGGCATCGCACGGCTCGCGGACCAGGTGCCGTTGACCGCGACGGGCCAGGTCATGGGCACTGCGCAGTACCTCGCCCCGGAGCAGGCGACGGGCCAGCCGGCCACGGGGTCCTCCGACATCTACGCACTGGGCGTGATCGGCTACGAGCTCCTCGCAGGGCGCCGCCCCTTCTCGGGCGAGTCCCAGATCGCCATCGCCCTTGCACAGGTCAACGATGCGCCGCCGCCCCTGCCCGAGTCCATCCCGCGCCCCGTGCGCGCGCTGATCGGCTCGATGCTCGCCAAGGATCCCGCGGACCGGCCGCGCGATGCGGAGAGCCTCTCCCGGGCCGTCGACGCCATCCGCTCCGGTGACATCCGCGGTGCGGAGGCAGCGGTCCCGGGCCTGCTCGCCTTCGCGGCGGGCGGGGACACCGCCACGGCCGCCGTCCCGCGCCAGGACACGCAGGCGACGACCGCGGTCCCGGCACCCACGACGTCGGCCCTGCCCACGGTTGCTGCGCCCGCCGCCGCCGGTGCTGCCGCCGGCATCGCTGCCTCCCGGGACTGGTCCCAGGAGGACATCGATGCGACCACGCCGTCGCAGCCGATCCGCAGCGAGGAGGAGAACCGCAGGAGCCCCTGGCTGATCCCGCTCATCGTCCTGCTGCTGCTGGCCCTGGCTGCCATCGCCTTTTTGATCTTCCAGCCGGTGCTGGCCGGCGACGATCCGGAGAACGTCCCGGTCGCATCGACCAGCACCTCCGCCGACGCCACCCCCTCCCGCTCACGGACCCCGAGTCCGTCGCCGTCCTCCATGCCGCCGTCGCCGAGTCCGGACCCGAGCACCACGCAGGCCGACGAAGGCACCATCATCTCGCCCGCCGAGTATCTCGGCCGGCCCGTGGAGGACGTGAGGGCAAGCCTGATCGCGCTCGATTTCGGCGTCAACGTCGTGGAGCAGGCCTCCGAGGAAGCAGCGGGAACGGTCATCGACATCAATCCCAGCGGAGCCCAGCCACCCGGCACGACCATCACGCTGACCGTGTCGACCGGCCCGGAGCAGGTCACCGTACCCGCCGGCTTGCAGGGGCAGGATGCCGCCGAGGTGGAGAGGATCCTCGTCGACCTCGGCCTGCGGCCCCTGAACGTGGGATCCGAGGAGTCGGATCAGCCCGCGGGGATCGTGCTTCGCGTCGATCCCGGACCGGGCGCCGTCCTGGCTCCGGGGACCCAGGTGAACTACGTCGTGTCCACGGGACCGCCGGCCACCGAGGAACCCACGCCCCCGTCGACACCGACCTCCACGCCGACGGCGACGGCGACCGCGACCTCCGGCCCATGATGCGTCGGGTGATGCGTCGGGACCGATGCCGGAAGGGCACGGAGTGATGACCGCCGAGCGCGTCCTGAACGGGCGGTACGAGGTCAGGGAACTGATCGGCCGCGGCGGTATGGCGGACGTGCACCTCGGTCGTGACCTCCGGCTCGGCCGTTCCGTCGCGATCAAGGTGCTGCGACAGGACCTCGCCCGGGACCCGCTCTTCCAGTCGCGGTTCAGGCGCGAGGCGCAGGCTGTCGCCGGCCTCAACAATCCGACGATCGTCGCCGTCTACGACACGGGCGAGGAGGAGATCCCGGACCGGCCGCAGCACGAGGTCCGTGTCCCCTTCATCGTCATGGAATACGTCGAGGGCCGCACGCTCCGCGACCACGTCAAGGCCGGCGACCTCACGCCCGAGGACAGCGTCACCTACCTCCAGGGTGTCCTCGACGCCCTGGAATACAGTCACAAAGCAGGTATCGTCCACCGGGACATCAAACCGGCCAACGTCATGATCACCCCGGACGGCGCGGTGAAGGTCATGGACTTCGGCATCGCGCGGGCCATGGCGGACTCCCAGGCCACCATGACGCAGACCCAGGCCGTCCTCGGGACGGCCCAGTACCTCTCACCCGAACAGGCGCGTGGGGAGACCGTGGACGCGCGCAGCGACCTGTACTCGGCCGGCTGCCTGCTGTTCGAACTCCTCACCGGGCGTCCACCCTTCATCGGTGACAGTCCCGTCTCGGTCGCCTACCAGCATGTACGGGAGGAACCGCCCCTCGCCAGCAGTCTCGACCCGGCGGTGACGCCCGCGCTCGATTCCGTCCTCGCCCGGGCCCTGCAGAAGGACCGTGACCACCGGTTCCAGGACGCGGCCTCCTTCCGGCGTGCCCTGCTCGACGCCCGCCGCGGTATCGTCCTGGCCGACACCCCGAGCCTGGCCACCGAGGCGATGGACGTCCTGGCACCCCGGACACGGACGCGCGCGGAGACGATCGGGGCTGCGGCGTTCGGCGCGACGGCAGCCTCGGTGGATCCGCGGACCCGTGCCATGGACCGCGTGGCAGCCGGACCCCCTCGCCCCGACGTGCACGGTGACGGTACCGACGACGGCCGTCTCGACGTCCTGCAGGGCGCCGACGAGCCCGCGGACCGGCAGGACCGACGGCGGAGATCCTCGCGCGCCGCCTGGATCACGGTGTTCTTCGTGGCGGTCCTGCTCGTCCTCGCCGGAGGCTATGTCTTTCTCACCAATGTCGCGGGCGACCCCCCGGCACAGGAGGTGGCGACCGTCGTCGTCCCCGACCTCGCGGGGATGACCGAGGCCGACGCCACGGACGTGATCGTGGATGCCGGTCTGGTCCCCTCCACCGACGAGGAGTACAACGCGTCGGTCGAGGCAGGGAAGGTCATCGGATCCGATCCGTCCCCGGGGGCATTGGTGGAGCGTGAGTCACGCGTGAACATGACGGTCTCCCTCGGGCCGGCCAACGTCGTGCTGCCCGACTCCCTCGCCGGGCTCACGGAATCGTCGGCGCGCGATCAGCTCGAGGTGCTCGGCCTGCGTGGCGGTGGGATCACGGAGGAACCCAGTGCCGAGGTTCCCGAAGGCAGGGTCATCACCACGAATCCCCAGGCCGGCCAGTCCGTCCCCGTGGGGAGTTCCGTGGACCTGGTGCTCTCGAACGGCAAGGTGACAGTGCCGCTGCTCACCGACCTGACCGTCGCACAGGCGGAGGCGCTGCTGGCGGATCCGGCGGTCCGGTTGCCGTTCTCCGTCCGGGAAGTCGAGAACAGCGTCGTCGCGCCGGGGATCGTCACGGCGCAGTCGGCGCCTGCCCGCTCCGAGGTGGAGCAGGGGACGGAGATCGTGCTCACC
>NZ_CP024915.1:3277968-3281490 GCF_002953615.1 Arthrobacter agilis
TCGAACCTGCCGCCCAGGGTGATTCCTGACGTGGGCCTCATCTGTTCAACACCGCCTCTATGAGTCTCTTGGCACTGGGTGAGGTCAATTGCTGACCAGTGGGGATGTCCACGTTCTCCATCACGATCGATACGGCTACCTGCGGGTCCTCCGCGGGCGCGAAACCGGTGAACCACGCGTTGTCACCGGTCACGCTGACCTCCGCGGTTCCTGTCTTTCCTGCCACCCGGACCCCGGGGACCTGGGCCGCGGTGGCCGTCCCGTTGTCCACCACGTTGACCATCCAGTCCGTGAGCTGGTCGGCCGTCTCCCGGCTGACCGACTGGCGGAGCACTTCGGGCTGCGGTGACTCGATCAGCTCGAGGTCCGCCGCGCGGATCGACTTGATGAGCTGGGGTTTCATCTGCTGCCCGTCGTTGGCGATCGCCGAAGCCACCATGGCCATCTGGAGCGGGGTCACCAGGGTGTCGAACTGGCCGACGGCGGACTGCGCGAGTTCGGGCCCCGTCAGGTCCGAGGGGAAGGAGCTCGCGATGACACGCGTGGGGATGGCCAGCTCCTCGCCGAAGCCGAACTTCGCGGCCTGCTCCTGGATCGCTTCCTCCCCGAGGTCCAGCGCGATCTGCGCGAAGGGGGTGTTGCAGGACTGTTCGAGCGCGAACTCCAGGTCCGCCGTCGTCCTGCTCGCACAACCACCGGTGACGAAGTTCGGCAGGGCGTACTCGATGCCGGGGAACTCCAGGGCGGGCGGATTCGGGATCTGCGACTCCGCGTCGTATTGGCCCGACTCCAGGGCCGCTGCTGCGTCGACGAGCTTGAACACGGAGCCCGGCGACACGAGGGATTCCGTGGCGGGGTTCGTGTAGATCGACAGTCCGGGTTGCTCGGAGAGCGCGGCGGCGTTCTCGGCGATCACGCTGGTGTCGTGTCCCGAGAGGAGGTTCGGGTCGTACGTCGGCTTCGAGACCATGGCGAGGATGTTCCCGGTGCCGGGCTCCAGCACGACGATCGAGCCACGCTGGCCGTCCGGGATCAGGTCGTACGCCAGCTGCTGGATCTCAGGGTCGATGGTGAGCTCCACCGACGCACCCTCGGAGTCGACGCCCGAGAACAACCGCACGACGCGGTCGTAGAACAGGGAGCTGCTGGTGCCGGAGAGGATCTCGGATTCCTCGGCCTCGAGCTGGGTGGAGGACAGGGACAGCGAGTAGTAGCCCGTGAGGTGGGCGTACAGCTCGGGTTCGTTGTACACGCGCTGGAACTTGAACTGGTCGTCCGAGGGCACGGATTCGGCGATGGCTCGGCCGTCCACGAGGATGGCTCCTCGCTGCCGGCCGAAGTCCTGGTACAGCTGGCGGCTGTTCCAGTCGTTGTCGTTCAGTTCCTGTGCCTGGAAGAACTGCACATAGGTGAGAGATCCGAGGACCAGGGCGAACATGCCCATGGCCACGGCCCATGCGCTGCGGATGGCCTGGTTCATCGGGTCCCCTCCTTCGTGGTCCTCTTCACGGGTCTCCCGTTCACTCCGACGGCTTCGGGGAACGAGTCCTTCATCGGCCCCGAGGGGGCCGGCCGACGCGCTGTCTCCGAGATGAGCAGGATCAGCGCGACGATGAGCCAGTTTGCCAGCAGCGAGGACCCACCCGCGGACATGAACGGCGTGGTCAGTCCGGTGAGCGGGATCAGGCGCGTGATCCCGCCGATCACCACGAAGCACTGGAGGGCGATCGTGAAGGACAGCCCGCAGGCGAGCAGCTTGCCGAAGCCGTCCTTCGTCCCCAGGGCGGCCCGGATGCCGCGGGAGACGAGGATGACGTAGAGCATCACGATGGCGACGACGCCGATCAGCCCGAGCTCCTCGCCGAGCGCCGCGATGATCATGTCGCTGTTGGCATAGGTCACGAGGTCAGGGCGCCCTTCCCCGAGTCCGGTCCCGATCAGGCCGCCGTTGGCCAGGCCGAACAGCCCCTGCACCACCTGGGCACTGCCACCCGGAGCCCGGTCGTAGACCTCGGGCGCGAAGGCGTTGATCCAGGAGTCGAACCGGAGGGCCACATGGCTGAACAGTTCCAGGGCCACGAAGACCCCGACACCGATCATCGCGAGCCCGATCAGGACCCAGCTGACGCGGCTCGTCGCGACGTAGATCATGACCATGAAGAGACCGAAGAACAGGATGGACGAGCCGAGGTCCCGCTGGAAGATCAGCACTCCGATGCTCACCAGCCAGGCGGCGGCCATCGGCGCCAGGTCCCGGAAGCGCGGAAGCTGCAGCGGACCGATCTTCTTCCCCGCGAGCAGGATCAGGTCCCGGTTCGTCGACAGGTAGCCGGCGAAGAAGATGGCGAGGGTGATCTTCGCGATCTCACCCGGCTGGAAGGTACCGAAACCCACGGAGATCCAGATGCGGGCCCCGTTGATCTCGAGTCCCAGCGGTGTCAGGGGCAGCAGCAGCAGCACGGCGCTGACGATCAGGGAGATGTAGGTGAAGCGGCGGAGGATGCGGTGGTCGCGCAGGACGATCAGGAGGATCGCGGCCGCTCCGATGGCGACCGCCGTCCAGAGGACCTGTTGGGGGGCGACGGGTGAGAAGTCCGGATTCACCGTGGCGGCCGACAGGTCGAGGCGATGGATCATGGCCAGGCCGATGCCGTTGAGCGCGACCACGATCGGAAGTATCACAGGATCCGCATACTTCGCCCGGAAGCGCAGGATGAGGTGGATGAAGAGACCCATCACCCCCAGGGTCAGGGCCTGGGACCAGAAATAGTCGCCGAAGGCATCCTCGCGGCCGATACCCGCGAGGTAGTTCGCGCCGATCGCCACGGCCAGGGCGAGCAGCAGCAGCACGAACTCGATGGTCCGCCGCGATCGGGGGACTGTCAGGACATCACTCATCAGCGGCGCTCCCGCAGTCGATGGCCGGCGCCGAGGGGTCGGCGCCGGGGGTGGCACGCGGAGACCCGCCCGTCGGACCGGACGGACCGGTCGACGGTGACGGAGCGGCCGAGGCGGAGGGGCCGGGAGTTCCGGGAGGCGCGGTCGCCGAGGCCGTCGGCTGCGCTGTGGGGGATGCTGTCGCCCGCGCCGAAGGCGGGGACGTCGGCGCAGGACCGGCGGTGCCGCTCGCGGACGGTGCCGGTGAGGCCGACGGGGTCCCGGGCGTCGCGGGATCGCAGTTCACCGCCCGCAGTTCGCTCCGGAGATCGCCGACGATGCGCTCGGCCTCCTCCAGGCTGGCGGCCGGCAGGGTGCCCCTCACCTGGGAGCGCTGGTATTCGGGCAGATTCGACACGGGGATGTCGGTGGTCTCGTAGAGCTCACTGAGGTGCACCGGCCCGATCCTCTGGGGGACACCCGTGTAGATCGCGACGCGGTTGTCCGCCTCCGCCACGTAATAGCGTGTCTGCGTCCAGGTGTACCCGAGGCCCAGCACGGCGACGAGGATCAGGGTCATCAGGGAGAGGAACGCGGGGACCAGCCAGCGTCTCTTCCGGGGCGGTGCCTCGTCCTCGGCGTCCT
>NZ_CP024915.1:3281744-3285246 GCF_002953615.1 Arthrobacter agilis
CCGTCCGAGGCGCGGGCCGCCGAACGGTCCCAGCTCGCCGGCAGCATCCGCCGCGGCAGGCTCGGTGCCAGTCGTGCCGAGACCGCCATCCAGCCGGCGGAGGAGGCGACGCCGATCCCCGCGAAGTCCTTCTCCGGTCGCCTGCTGGCGCTCGCCGTCGTGCTCATCGCCGTGATCGTGCTGCTGGCGCCGTCCGTGAGCAGGTACCTGCAGCAGCAGGCGGAGCTCGACGCGCTCCGTGCGGACATCGCCCGGCAGCAGCAGGAGCAGGCGGACTACCGGTCGGAGCTCGCCCGCTGGGACGACCCGGCCTTCGTCCGGCAGCAGGCGCGCGAGCGCATCTTCCTCGTGATGCCGGGCGAGACCCGGTACCTCGTCAAGGGCGCCGACGGGATCGAGGACAGCACGGGCGAGGGCTCGGCCGCCGACCCGGCCGACCTGCCCTGGGTCGACTCCCTCTGGAGCTCGGTCGCCCGCGCAGCGACAGATTGAGCGGGCCGGGCGCCCCCGCGAACCGTACGCCCCGGAGCGTCCAGGAAGGAACAGCGTGACCCACCACGACCAGCATGACGAGCGCGACGAGCGCGGTCCCGAGGGACAGGATCCCCGGACCCCCAGCGCACGCGACCTCGACGTCCTCAGCCGCCAGCTCGGCCGCCCCGTGCGGGACGTCGTCGAGATCGGGGCGCGGTGCGTCTGCGGCAACCCGCTCGTCGCCACCACCGCACCCCGCCTCTCGAACGGCATCCCGTTCCCCACCACCTACTACCTCAGCCATCCCGTGGTCACCTCCGCCGTGTCGCGGCTCGAGGCGGACGGCGTCATGACCGAGATGAGCGACTGGCTGACCGCCGACGCCGGCCTCGCCGAGCGCTACCGGGCCGCCCACGAGGCGTACCTCGCCGCGCGCGACGCCGTCGGGCAGCGGGCCGGGACCGGCCCGGTCCCCGAGATCGACGGTGTCTCGGCCGGAGGCATGCCCACCCGCGTCAAGTGCCTGCACGTCCTCGTGGGCCACTCGCTCGCGGCGGGACCCGGGGTCAATCCGCTGGGCGACGAGGCGATCGCACGGATAGCGCCGTGGTGGACGCCGGAGCACTGCTCCTGCGACGGGGCCTGGGACACCACGGGGCAGGCACCCCACGCCGACCTCAGCCGGCACACCAGGACCCAGGGCCTGAGCCCCGAGGAGCTTGAGGCGAAGCGGGCGGCGCGCCGCCGCGGAGCGGAGCCGGACGGCACGGCAGACGCGAGCACGCCGGTCGCCGGGGCCCACGCCGCGTCCACCCCGGCTTCCACCACCGCTTCAGCCCCCAGCGGCGCCACCGAGGAGAAGTAATGCGTACAGCTGCCATCGACTGCGGCACCAATTCCATCCGACTCCTGATCGCGGACATCGCGGACGGGGTCCTCACCGACGTCGAACGACTCATGCGCGTGGTGCGCCTCGGCGAGGGGGTCGACGCGACCGGCCGACTCTCGGAGGCGGCGCTCACGCGGACCTTCGCCGCGACCGAGGAGTATGCGGAGCTCATCGACCGGCACGGCAACCCGCCGGTGCGCTTCGTCGCGACGTCGGCGTCCCGCGACGCCGAGAACCGCCAGGACTTCGTCGACGGCATCCGGGCACGGCTGGGCGTCGAGCCGGAGGTCGTCTCCGGCGACGAGGAGGCGAGGCTGTCCTTCGCCGGCGCCGTGAGCGTCCTCGAGGCTGCCCGCGACGAGACGGTCCTGGTGATCGACCTCGGCGGCGGGAGCACGGAGTTCGTGGCCGGGACGGCCGGCGGCCTCATCGCCGCGCGGAGCACCGACATGGGGTGCGTCCGCTATACGGAGCGCTTCCTCAAGGACAACCCGCCGACGCCGGACCAGATCGCGGCAATGGAGGCGGAGGTCGGCCGCATGATGGACGACGCCGCGGCGCAGGTCCCCCTGGACAGGATCACGAAGATCGTCGGCGTCGCCGGGAGCGTCACCACGGTCACCGCGCACGCCCTCGGTCTCCCGTCCTACCAGCCGGAGCGGATCCACGGCGCGGAGCTGCCGATCCCGGTGGTCTCGGCGGCGGCAGCGGACCTCCTGCACATGACACGGCAGGGCAGGGCCGCACTGCCCTACATGCACCCCGGCCGCGTCGACGTGATCGGTGCGGGAGCGCTCATCTGGAGGTCGATCGTGGAGCGCGTCGCCGACGTCAGGGACGGCCGGGTCTCGACGGCGGTCACGAGCGAGCACGACATCCTCGATGGGATAGCCCTCGGCATCGCGGAGCGGGAACGGTGAGCTGATGCGCACCCGACGGCGCCTCGCCGTGCGGACGGCCGCCGCCGTCGTCGCCGGCCTGGTGGCCCTGCTGCCCGCTGCGGTGCCCGCCGCGGCGGACGAGGTGCGTGCCAAGGAGTACTGGCTCGAGGACTACGGCATCGCCGAGGCCTGGAGGAGCACGCAGGGTGAGGGCGTCACGGTGGCCGTGATCGACAGCGGGATCGACGGGAACCATCCGGATCTGGCCGGTGCCGTGGTGGGCGGCACGGACGCCTCCGGTGCGGGAGATCCGCGGGGGCAGCGCGGCATCGGGGAGGTGCCCGGCCACGGCACCCTCGTCGGGACCCTCCTGGCCGGACGCGGGCACACCGACGGACCGGAGCAGGCGGGACCGTCGGCCAGGCCGTCCGGCGGCAGCACGGCGAAGGCCACGCCCGCGCGGGACCCCTTCGGCCAGTACGGCGAGGGGCCGGACGGCATCGTGGGAGTGGCGCCGAAGGCCGACCTGCTCGCCGTCTCGGTGTGGATCGAGGGGCAGAACAGCGGCCCCAACCCCGCAGGCGTGACGGTGGACGAGCAGGTACCGGCCGCCGTCCGCTGGGCCGTCGACAACGGCGCCGACGTCATCAACATGTCCCTCGGCAGTACCAGTACCGCCTGGCCGGAGAGCTGGGACGAGGCCTTCCTGTACGCGGAGCAGAACGACGTCGTCATCGTCGCCGCCGCAGGCAACCGGGCCGGGGGACTGACCCAGGTCGGTGCGCCCGCCACGATCCCCGGTGTCCTCGCGGTCGCAGGACTCGACCGGTCGGGCGTCGCAAGCGCCGAGGCGTCCTCGGAGGGCATCAGCATCGCGGTCGCCGCTCCGTCCGAGAATCTCGTCGGAGGCCTGCCCGGTGGGTTCTACGCCGACTGGTCCGGCACCTCCGGAGCGGCACCCCTCGTGTCCGGCGTCGCCGCGCTGATCCGGTCCAGGTACCCCGAGCTCTCGGCTGCACAGGTCGTCAACCGCATCGTCGGCACCGCGCGCGATGCAGGCCGCCCGGGGTTCGACACGCTCTACGGCTACGGCGTGCTCGACGTCGCCGCCGCTGTCGGGGAGGACCTCGCGGTGCCGGAGGAGAACAGGCTCGGCAGCATGGCGGAGTGGATCCAGCTCTACCGCCGCGGGGGCTCGGCGCCCACACCCCTGCCCACGCCGCCGGATCTCCCGGCGGCAGAGGTGATCCCTCCACCT
>NZ_CP024915.1:3285346-3288866 GCF_002953615.1 Arthrobacter agilis
CGTTCGCCGGCGGCGACGTCGCGCAGCAGTCCGATCCCGCGCCCCAACTCCCCGCCGGCGTCCGCCGACGGCTGGTCGAGGACGAGTGCCAGCTCGGCAGCGCCGTGCCACGGATTGCTCATCGGTCCATCGTAGGCAGTGCGCGGCGGTCCGACGGCACGGGCGGCCGGAGGGATCAGGGGACGACATCCATCCACAGCGTGGTCTCGTGCCCGTAGTCGCCGAGGGAACGCCGCGTGAGCCGGACGTCCATCCCGCCGGGCACGTCCAGCAGGCGTGTCCCGCAGCCCAGCAGGACCGGCTCGATGAAGACCAGGATCTCGTGGAGGCGCCCGAGCGCCAGGCACTGCCGCGCGATGTCGGCACCCAGGACGGCCACGTCCCTGTCGCCCGCGGCCTCTTCGACCCGGTCGAGACCGGTGGCGACGTCGGACACGTGGTCGACGCCGTCCGCGCCGGCCCCTGCGGGGCCGTGGGTCACGACGAACTGGGGTCCCGACCAGGTGCCGCCGAAGGGGCCCTCGGCGTCGGTGCCGCTGTTCGGATCGTCGCCGGATCAGGGCGTCGGCAGCGGCGTCCATTCGAGCCAGAGGCCGGCCTCGACGGCGATGGCGGAGGGGACCGTGTGCGGACCGTCGAACTCCCGGTACACCACCTCGTAGCCACGCCGCTTGAGCGCGGGAACCACCTTCCTGCTCGTGGCGTCGATCGGGAGGACGGTGTCCGCCGTCCCGTGGGAGATGAAGACGGCGGGCTGCCCGTTCGAGGGTCCGGCGGGGACGAAGCCCGGGGAGAAGGCCACCACCTTCCGGAAGAGGTCCCCGTTCGCGAGCCCCAGGCCCAGGGCGTAGGAGGCTCCGTCGGAGAAGCCGCCGATACCGATGCGTTCGGGGTCCACCTGCACGAACGAGAACACCTCCTCCAGCGCCCGGCCGATGACCTCCGTGTCCGGACCGTACCCGCCCCGGATCGCGTCCCAGGTGGCTGCCCGTGACGCCGGTGCGAGGATCACGATCCCGAGCTGCTCGGCGGCCGCCCGCAGCACGGACAGGCCGCCCTGTGCGTCGCCGCCGGCGCCGTGGAGGGCGACCAGGAGCGGGACGGGTCCGCCGGTGTCCAGCGACTCCGGCACGAACACGATCGGGTCACGCGTGGTCGCGATACCGAGGGCATGGACCCCCGTTCTGGTCCCGCTGCCGGATTCCGCCGTTCCCGGGCGCGCGGCCAGGAGGGCGGGATGCGGCGCCGCCTCGTCGGGCTGTCTGCTGTTCATGGGTCCTCCGTCGCACGCCGTCTCCGCGACGAGGAGCGGCGCGGCCAGCGCGCCGGCAAGCACGGTCCTCCTCGTCGCCACATCCGGATTCTAGGTCCCGGTGGTCCCTACTCTCCCGGTTGCCGTTGCGCCCGGATTCGGCTATCGGCTCCGCCGTCCCGTGGGGGCGCGCCATGCTTCAGCCAGGTCCCTGGTGGAAGCGGCGGGGTCGGCCGCCGCGCAGATGGCGGACACCACCGCCATCCCCGCCGCGCCGGCAGCCCGCAGGGCGGCGGCGTCCGCGGTGGTGATCCCGCCGATCGCCACACAGGGCAGGTCGGCGCCGGCGGCCAGCGTCGCGAACCCCTCGACGCCGAGCGGCGCCGGATGGTCCGGTTTCGTGGCGGTGGCGTGCACCGCTCCGATGCCGAGGTAGTCCACCGTGCCGGCGGGCAGGGCGTGCGCGGCGGCGACCTGCCCGGGTGTCGCCGCGCTCAGTCCGACGACGGCATCGACGCCGACGATGCGCCGCACCGCGCCCGCTGGCAGGTCGGACTGGCCCACGTGCACGCCGTCGACGCGCGCCCCGAGCTCTCGCGCCGCGAGGTAGACGTCCACCCGGTCGTCGACCAGGACCGGCACCCGACCCTCGGCGGCGCGGGCCACCGCGGCGACGAGCGACACGAGGTCCCGCCCGCCCGCGTGCTTGTCCCGGACCTGCACGCAGGTGACACCGGCGGCGACGGCCGCCGCGACCACGTCGGCGACGGCCCGGGGCGCGCACAGGGCCGTGTCCGTCACGAGGTAGAGCGGCAGGTACTGCGCCGGAGCAGGCCGGGGCATCAGTCGCCCCCGGACAGGCGCAGGCCACGGCGGACATCCGACGGCGTGACGTCGGCGAGCGCATCGAGGAAGCGCGGGGCGAACGTGCCGGGACCTGCCGCGCCGGCCGCGGCACGCTCCGCGGCGAGGGTGTACACGCCGGTCGCCGCTGTTGCCGCGAGCAGTGCATCCGGGGTGAGGGACGCGAAGGCGGCCATCACGGCTCCGAGCGCGCAGCCTCCACCGGTCACGCGCGTCAGGAGCGGGGTCCCGTTGGCGATCCGGACGACGGGCCCGTGCGCCGGCACGACGGCGTCGACGGCCCCCGACACGGCGACGACCGAGCCGTGGCGGATCGCCAGCAGGCGCGCCGCATCCAGCGCGTCGTCGGGGCCGTCAACGGAGTCGACGCCGCGGCCGCCGCCTCCCGTGCCGGCCAGCGCGATGATCTCCGAGGGGTTGCCGCGGATGATCGTCGGCCGGATCGCGACGAGGTCCTGTGCCGTCCGGGTCCGGACCGCGAGGAATCCCACCGCGACGGGGTCCAGGACCCACGGGGTCCCCGCGGCGGCCGCCGCCTCCGCCGCCTCGCGCATGGCGACGCACTGGGCCGGGGTCGGTGTGCCGAGATTGACCAGGACCCCCGAGGCGACCGGCGCGAACTGGCCGGCCTCCTCCGGGATGTCCACCATCGCCGGCGTCGCGCCCACGGCGAGCAGCACGTTCGCTGTGACATTCGTGACCACGGCGTTGGTGATGCACTGCACCAGCGGCACGGCGTCGCGCAGTGCGGCGAGCAGCGCGGCACACGCCTCGGCCGTCACCTGCGCGTCGGCGCCCCGGAGGCTCTCGGACGGTGTTCCGAGGGGTGCTTCGAGGGATGTTCCGAGTGGTTCGAGGGTCGGTTCCGACATGTGCTGCCTTTCGCTTGCCACGGCGGAAGGACGGCCGGACGTCGGACCGGCAGGACATCCCTTCGCCAGTATGAGCTGGATCAGGTTCGACGGGTCTCATCTCAGCCCCGGAAAGGGACACCCCGTGTCGCTGCTCGAACGATAGCGGCTGGCTGCCGGAGCGTCCAGCCCTGCGGGCGCCCCGGTTAGCGGCCGCCCTGGATGCGGCGGCTGCGCTGCTCGATGCCGGGGCCACCGTACGGGTAGTCGCTGAAGGTGGGGGCACTGACCTCGCCGAGGCGGCCGAGGTCGCTGGGCGACAGCTCGAGGTCGGACGACGCCAGGTTGTCCGCCAGCTGTTCCCGGGTGCGGGCACCGAGGATCACCGAGGTCACCCCCGGTTGCGCGGCGACCCAGGCGAGAGCCACGTGGGAGGCGTTGACGCTCCGCTCCGCGGCGATCTCCGTGACCGTGTCGATGATCCGCCAGGTCCTGTCCTGGGCGTTGCGCTTCTCCCAGGCCTCCATGCCGCGCTGGGGGTTCTCGCCGAGGC
>NZ_CP024915.1:3289122-3292579 GCF_002953615.1 Arthrobacter agilis
CTCCACGACGATTCCGCGCCCGAGCCGGAAGCGCTCGCCGAGCTGCTCCTCGCCGTCGAGCGTGCTCCCTCGGTCACCGTGGCGGGTACGAAGCAGGTGGCCTGGGACGACCGCCGCGAACTCGTGGACGTCGGGCTCTCCATCAGCAGGTGGGCCGAGCGGCTGACCCTCATCGACCTGGACGAGCACGACCAGGGCCAGTACGACGCCCGGAGCGACGTGTTCGCCGTCAACTCCGCCGGCATGCTCGTGCGCCGCGACGTGTGGGATGCCCTCGGCGGCTTCGACCCGGCCCTTCACGGCGTGGGCGACGACGTCGACCTGTGCTGGCGGAACCGCCTGGCCGGCCACCGCGTGGTGGTGGTCCCGGGCGCCGTCCTCCGCCACGCCGGATCGAGGCCGCATCCGCTCTCCACGCCGCATGCCGCGCGTGCCGCCGAGGTGTACCTGAGGCTCAAGCACGCCGCTCCGTGGAACGTCCCCCTGCTCGCCGTCGGCGCGGTGCTGGGCGGATTCGCCCGCCTGCTCCTCGGACTCCTGGCGAAGGACCCCGGCCATGGCACCGGCCAGCTGCTCGGCAGCCTCGCCGGGGTGGCCCGCCCCCTGCAGCTGTGGCGGTCCCGCCGCTCCGTCGCGCGGAGCCGCCGGCGCCCGCGCTCGATCGTGCGGCCCCTCGTCACCTCCCGCCGCGAGGTCTGGTCCCACCGGAAGTCGGTGCTGGACGCCTTCACGTCGCGCGGCTCCGATCCGGAAGGGTTCCCGCCGGCGGAGGAGTACGTGCCGTCCGGGAACAACGACGACGACTTCGCGGCCCTCGCCCCGCCCGCCCGTCCATGGGGCGGCGCCGGCGCCGTGGTCGCCCTGGTGCTGCTCCTCGCTGCAGCCCTCCTCGGGCTGCACCGGCTCGTCGGGGCAGCGGCGCTGGCAGGCAGCGCACTGGTACCGGTGGCCGAGACGCCACGGGCGGTCTGGGACAGTGCGACGGTCTGGTGGACAGGCCTCGGTACCGGATTCGCCGCCCACGGGTCGCCGTTCGCCTACGTCCTGTGGCTGCTCTCGCTCCTGGGGTTCGGTTCGGCGAACACCGCCGTCGTCGTCACCGTGGTCTGCGCCCTGCCCCTGGCAGGGCTCTCCGCATGGATCGCCGCGGGCGCCCTCACCCGGTCGCGCGGGCTGCGGCTGTGGGCCGCACTGTTCTGGGGAGCGGCGCCGGCCCTGCAGGTAGCCCTCGGCAGCGGGCGCCTCGGCGCGCTGATCGCCCACATCCTGCTGCCCCTGGCCCTGCTCGGAGTCGTCCGGGCGGTCGGAGGTGCCCTCCCGGCGCGCCCCCTGCCGGACGGCGTCATCATTCCGGGCATCGGTGGGACGCGCAGCTGGACGGCGGCGGCCGCCGCCGGCCTGGTGCTCGCGGTCGCCTGCGCGTCCGCGCCGTCCCTCCTCCCCGTCGTGATCCCCGGCGGGCTCCTCGCACTGGCGCTCGGCCGGCGGCGTACCCTTACGCTCTGGTGGACGCTGCTGCCGATCCTGGCGGTCCAGCTGCCCTACGCCCTGTCCGCACTGCAGGATCCGCGGGGATTCCTCGGCGATCCCGGGGTGCCTGCTCCCTTCGACCCGGGCGCTCCCTGGCAACAGCTCCTTGGCTTCCCGGTGTCCTTCGATCCGTTCCTCCCGCCTGCCGCGGCCGGCTTCCTCGGCGCAGGTCCCTGGGCGCTCGTCGTCGCCGTCGTGATCGGCGGGCCGGTCCTCGTCCTTGCAGCCTTCGCGTTGTTCGTCCCGCGCGGGCGCGGACGGATGGTGCGATCGTCCTGGCTGGTGGCGGTCCTCGCGCTCGCCGTCGCGGCCGTTCTGCCGCTGATGCCCGTCGCGGTGGGCACGTCCGCCCTGATCCAGGTGTTCCCCGGTCCGCTCGTGTCCGCCGTGTCGCTGTGCCTGCTGGCCGCGGCCCTCTCGGGGATGCCCGGGGCGCAGCACGCCGGTGTTGCGCCGGCCCCGCCGCGCCGGCGCCTCGCCGGGTTCGCCGGCGGCCTCGTCCTCGCGGTCGGCCCGCTGGTCGGCCTCGGACTGTGGCTCGTTCCCGACGTGGCGAGCCCGCCCCCAGCCTCGGCCGAGCCCGTGGTGATCCCGGGCGCTCCCGTCGAGGAGGCCGCGGATGCGCCCGCCACCACCGACCTCGGTACCGGTATCGGGCTGCGGCCCGTCGCGGAGCGGCCGCTGCCGGCCACGGCGGCCGACCGCGGCACGGGGCCGGAGCAGATCCGGACGCTCGTGATCACCGTCGACGACGAGGACGACGTCACCGCCGCACTCATGCGCGGATCCGGCACCACCCTCGACGACCTCAATCCGCTCTACGCCGCCCGCGTGGTGGGACCCGGTGGCGCGGTGCTGGACGACAGCGGATCCGCACGCACCCTGCGCACCACGGCCGCCGTCATCGTGGGCGCCACCGGTGCCGATCCACGGGCGGACCTGCGCGACCTAGGGGTCGGGTTCGTGGTCCTCCGGCAGCCCGAGACGGCCGGGGAGTTCCTCAGCAGCCGCATCGACTCCGTCCCCGGCCTCACCGCGGTCGGTGACACGGACGCAGGGCGGCTGTGGCGCGTGTCCTCCGCGACGCTCGACGACGGCACGGAGGACACCGGCGAGCGCACCGCCCGGGTCCGGGTGGTCGCCGCCGACGGTCGGACGGAGGCCGTCGTCGCGTCCGGAGCGGTGGACGCCGCCGGGAGCATCCCCCCGGGTGGCGAGGGCAGGACGCTCGTCCTCGCCGAGCAGGCGGATGCCGGCTGGCAGGCCACGCTGGACGGCCGCAGGCTCGAGGCGACGTCCGAGGGCTGGCGGCAGGCATTCGTGCTTCCCACGACAGGCGGCGCGGTGGCTGTCTCGTACGTCAGCCCGTACCGGCCCTGGGTGGAGGCGGTCCAGGCGGTCGTCCTCGTCCTGACGATGCTCCTGGCCATCCCCGTCCCGTCCCGGCCCCGCGTCGTCCGTCCCCAGGGTGGCGGACGCCCGCAGCCGGGTGTCCGCCGTCGCCCGGACGGGACCGACGCATGGGACGCCGGGACGGACGACGTGCACGCCGACGACCCCCAGCCCGTGACGAGTGGAAGAGGCCCGATGTGATCCGGGGACGCAGGCGCGACACCACGGCGGAGGGCACGCAGGACCGGGCCCGCACGGGGAACGGAAAGTCGACGGACAGCCCGGAAGCCGGCGAGCAGGGCGGGATCCGCCCCGACGGGAGCGGTACGCCGGTTCCCGGGACCGGCGACTCCGAGCGCCCGGCGGGCCCACCGGCGTCGGATGCCGCCCGGGCCGCCGTCGCCGCCCGGGCCGTCGCCCGCGACAGGGCTGCCGGGACCGGCACCGCCGCACGCCGCCGCGCCCGCCTGGGCACGGCAGCGGCCGCGGCCACGGGCGTCGTCCTGCTCGCGGCGACAGCCGCGATCGCGGCGGG
>NZ_CP024915.1:3292824-3296283 GCF_002953615.1 Arthrobacter agilis
AGTTCCCGGTCCACTAGGTTGGAGCGGAGGGATTTCGGGCAGTGCCGACGGGTGGTCGGGCTGCCCCACATCGACGGGGAGGGCACGGATGGAGCAGTTCACGTACGGGGACCAGGGAGCCACCGATCGGCCCTTTCCCGAGCCGCTCGACGGCGGGTGGCCCAGCGGGTACACCGTGATGGTGGAGACCCATGAGCTCGCGACGGATGACCCGTCTGCCGCCTTCACGGCCCTGACCGAGGGAATCCTCACCTGGGAGCTGCACCGCCGTGCCGGGCTCACCATGGAGTCCGGGGCGGATCGGGCGGCACCCGGCGTCCGCGTCGTCTCCGGTTTCGGCCTCGGCCCCGCGCGGATCAAGGCACCCTGCCGGGTCATCTGGTCGAGGGCACCACAGCTCGACGGTGCGGGCAGGGCGGTGCCCGGGCAGCGCGGCGGCTTCGGGTACGGCACGCTGCCCGGGCACCCCGTGCGGGGGGAGGAGGCCTTCTACGCCGAGCTGACCGCGGACAACCGCGTGCTGTTCAGCTGCGCCGCCTACAGCCTGCCGGCCGGCCCCCTGTTCCGGCTCGCGGCCCCGGTGACGCGGCTGACACAGCGGTACGTCCTGTCCCGGTACACGAAAGCGGCACGCGCCCTGGCGGGCGGCGCCTGACCTCCTGCACGCCATCAGCGGGCGCTCGCCGGCAGTTGCCGAAGGACTTCTTCCGGAATCGGGTCCGAAACCGCCCCGTAACCGACCGGTACTAGCTTGTGAATCTCGATGACCCGGAGAGGATCCAGCATGGACGACGTAGTAGGGCAGGAAGCTGCCGAGGTGCTGACGGACGGATTGGGCAGGCGGACATTCATGGGGGTCGTGGCCGCACTCGGCAGCCTCTCGGCCGCATCGGTGGCCGGGGCACCGTCGGCGCTCGCCGCTCCGCCCGTCGCCGGGCGGATACCGGCCGCACCCGGCAAGCCTCCCGGTACGCCCGGCAACGGTCCCGGTGGGAGTACGTCGCGGGGTGGCATCCTGCAGCCCGGGCGCGGCAGCATCCGGGGCGACCACTACCTCTCCTCCACGCCGGACGAGGTCCTCTGGGGCTACGTCCCCACGGTCCACGCCGCGCCGGTGATGACCATGCGGTCCGGCCGCACCGTCACCATCGATGCGCTCTCGCACGAGGGCATCCTCGAGGACCAGGGCCGGAACCCGCTCGAGTACTTCGGTGCGCTCGGCGTGGGCAGCGACTCCGTGCTGCAGGACGCGGTGGACGTGGCGGGCGGCTACCGGCGCACGGAGCGACGGTTCGACGTCGACGGTCCGCACGTCGTCACCGGACCGATCGCCGTCGAGGGTGCCGAACCCGGCGACGTCCTGAAGATCGAGACGCTCGAGGTGCTCCCGCGCGTGCCCTACGGTGTCGTGTCGAGCCGGCATGGAAAGGGCGGCCTCGCCGTGCAGCCCGGATCCACGCCTCCTGCCGGGATCACGCTCGATGAGGTCATGCCCCCGGTCGCCACGGACAACCGGGCATCCGGCATCCCCTCGGACTACGGCAACGTCTCGGTGTTCACGAGGATCGACAAGGGCCAGGGCGTGATGACCAGCGGCGACATGAGCGTCCGGTTCCCGCTGCGGCCCTTCATGGGGATGATGGGCGTCGCCTTCGCGGACGCCGGCGGCCTCACCGCACCCGAGGCGAACTCCGTGCCTCCCACGCTCGGTGGCGGCAACATCGACATCCGCCATCTCGGCGCCGGCTCCACCTTCTATCTGCCCGTCACCGCGCCGGGCGCCCTCTTCTACGTGGGTGATCCGCACATGGGCATGGGTGACGGGGAGGTCGCCCTGACGGCGATGGAGGGTTCACTGCGCGGTACCTTCCGGCTGACCGTCTGCAAGCCCGGAACCGGGGATGCCCCGTCCGTGGCCTACTCCTATCCGTTCGGCGAGACGAAGGACGCCTGGATCCCGATCGGCCTCTCCGACCCGGACGGCCTCGCCGGTGGAGGAGTCTCCGGCGACCTGAACGTCGCCATGCGCCGCGCCATCATCAACGCGCTCGACTTCCTCGAGCACGACCGCGGCATGGAACGTGCCGTGGCGTACGCCTACCTCTCCGCGGCGGCGGATTTCGCGGTCTCGCAGGTCGTGGACCGGACCGTGGGCGTGCACGGGCTCATCGCGAAGGCGCATTTCGGCTGACGCCCGATGCCAAACCGTTACCGTTCCGGACTACTTGTTTTCATTGCCCGGGCAACACAACCACCCTAGGTTGAGAAGTACAGCGGTTGCCCAGGGTAATCCCAGCTCGTTCTGGGACGACGCCCTGATCCGGGCGATCAGCGGAACACAATTTGTTTGTTCGCGGCGCCCTCCAACCGAGGGCGCCGCTTGCGGATGGGGACGCAAGCTGCGCCGTCGGGGACCGCCCGCGGGATACTACGTGTTTCAGGAGAAGCGCACACATGATCGTTGCAAAGAAATGGGTTGCTGCCGGATCGACGGCTACCCTCCTCGCCGGTGGACTGTTCCTCGGAGCTCCGATGGCGTCCGCCGCACCGGGTGACGCCGCCTGCCTGCAGGCTTCGACGCAGTTCAACGCGGCACTGGGTGCTGCCGGTGTCGACCTCACCTTCGTCAGCCAGTTCGAGACAGTGACGGCCGCCGTCGTCACCGCCGCTGCGAATGCTGAGGCTGCGTATGCCGCGGCAGTCGCATCCGAAGCAGCCGTGACGGCTCAGGCTGCAGTCGACAAGGCCGAAGCGGATTACGAGACCGCCACCGGACTCGTTGCGACGGAGGAGGGCGAGTACAAGATCGCCTTCGATGCCGCCGTTGCGGCGGATCAGCAGGGCGATGGCAATCCCCTGAACGACGAGGCGGTCGTTGCCGCGCAGGGCGAGCTGACGCTGGCCCTGGCCGCGCAGGCGACGGTTTCGAACAACGGAACCGCGGCCGCTGCCGCCCTCGAAGCGGCGCTGAACACTCAGCCCGTCATCGACGCCGAGAACGCACTGCTCACCGCGAGCCAGCAGGCCGATGCTCTGCTGCAGCAGCTCAGCGGAGACGCAGTGCTCGCACAGCAGCTCCTCGACCTGTTCAAGGCGTTCCTCGCCGCCTGTGATGCCGGCGCCATCGGCGTCGACCCCGTGACGCCCGTCGTGGTTCCCGCGGCGCCCGTAGCGCCGGTAGCACCCGTCGCAGCTCCCGCTGCTCCGGTCACTCCCGGAGCAGTCGTGAAGGCTCCTGCCGGCACGAACAAGGGCCTCAACGTGCAGACCGCCGTCGCCACCGAGGACAACAGCGCAGCCGTCGCCCTCATCGCGGCACTGCTCGCGGTCGGCGTCGCGGTCCCCGTGGCCACCGCCGCCCGCATGCGCCGCCTCGAGCGCGCACAGCGCTAGCCCCTCGGCTGCCGTCGCCCGGGACCCTGGTCGCACGACCTTGGTTCCGGGCGACGGCAGGCATCC
>NZ_CP024915.1:3296526-3299956 GCF_002953615.1 Arthrobacter agilis
GAGCCGCCAGGCGGCGACGCCCACCGAGAGCGCGTCGAGGCCCACGAGCACGCCGTCGGCCGGCGCCAGGACGACCTCGGACTCCTTCGCCACGGGCAGGGTCGCGCGGGGGTCTCCGCCCTGCGCCTCGATCATCCTGTTCCAGACGTCCATCGCGCGTCCGTCCTTCAGCGCGGCCGCCGGGTCGGCGTCGTGCACGCCCGCGCACGCGAGCATCTCCTCCGCGAGGCGCACGGTGAGCTCGACGACGTCGGCCGGTCCGCCGCCGGCGAGGACCTCCACCGACTCCTCGACCTCGATGGCGTTGCCGGCCGTCAGTCCGAGGGGTGTGCTCATGTCGGTGAGGAGCGCCACGGTGTTCACGCCGGCGTCCTTGCCGAGGGCCACCATGGTCTCGGCGAGCTCGCGTGCCTGGTCGACGTCCTTCATGAAGGCCCCGCTGCCCACCTTCACGTCCAGGACCAGCGACCCGGTCCCCTCGGCGATCTTCTTGCTCATGATCGAGGACGCGATGAGCGGGATAGCCTCGACGGTCCCCGTGACGTCGCGCAGGGCATAGAGCTTCTTGTCCGCGGGGGCCAGTCCCGTCCCGGCGGCGCAGATGACCGCGCCCACCTCGGCGAGCTGGCGCAGCATGTCCTCGTTGCTGAGGTGCGCACGCCAGCCGGGGATGGATTCCAGCTTGTCCAGGGTGCCCCCCGTGTGGCCGAGGCCGCGTCCGGAGAGCTGCGGCACGGCGACCCCGAAGACGGCGACGAGCGGGGCCAGCGGCAGGGTGATCTTGTCGCCGACGCCCCCGGTGGAGTGCTTGTCGCTGGTGGGGCGGCCGAGCGAGGAGAAGTCCATGCGCTCGCCGGAGGCGATCATCGCGGCGGTCCAGCGCGAGATCTCGGCGCGGTCCATGCCGTTGAGCAGGATCGCCATGTTGAGGGCGGCCATCTGCTCGTCGGCGATGACGCCACGCGTGTAGGCGTCGATGGTCCAGTCGATCTGCTCGGGCGAGAGCGTGCCCCGGTCGCGCTTGGTACGGATGATGTCGACGGCGTCGAAGGCTTCGGTCATGGGGATCCTCGGATCGTGGTGCGGCTCCTGGCAGGAGCCGTGGAATGGGAAGGGGAAGAGGAGGGGCGCGGCCTGTCCGGCCGCGCCCCTGGATCAGGCGAGGTGCTGCGGCCCGAAGGCGTCCGGCAGGACCTCGTCCATGGTGCGGATGCCGCTGACGGTCATGAGCACCATGTCCGGCGCCCGGAACTCGTACAGCAGCTGGCGGCAGCGCCCGCACGGCATGAGGGTGCTGCCCTCGCCGTCCACGCAGCTGAACGCCCGGATGCGCCCGCCGCCGCTCATGGCCAGCGCGCTCACGAGCGCACACTCCGCGCACAGGGTCAGACCGTAGGAGGCGTTCTCCACGTTGCAGCCGGAGATGATCCGGCCGTCCTCGAGCAGGGCCGCGGCCCCCACGGGGTACTTCGAATAGGGGACGTAGGCGCGTTCCATGGCGTCCCTCGCCGTGGCGGCCAGGGAGTCCCAGGGGATCTCGTCGTCGGTCATGCTGCTGAGCCTCCTAGCCCTTGATGTACGGGATACCGCTGGCGCCCGGTGCCCGCGAGCGGCCGACGAGCCCCGCGACCGCGAAGACCGTCACCACGTACGGCAGCATGCGCAGGAACTGGTCCGGCACGGGCGTGCCGAGCAGGCTGAGCACGTTGGACAGGTTCGTGGCGAAGCCGAACAGCAGCGCCGCGAAGAAGGCCCCGATCGGGTTCCAGCGACCGAAGATCAGGGCGGCGAGCGCGATGTAGCCCTGGCCCGCGGTCATGTCGCGGCCGAAGCCCGAGACGGCGACGAGCGTGAAGAAGGATCCTCCGACGCCCGCGACGACGCCCGCGAGCAGCACGTTGGTGAAGCGCATGCGGTTGACGTTGACGCCGAGGGTGTCGGCAGCCTTGGGGTGCTCGCCGACGGCGCGCGTGCGCAGGCCCCAGCGCGAGTGGTAGAGCGCCACGTAGACGACGGCCACCGCGACGTACATGAGGTAGCCCACGATGGTCTGCTGGAAGAGGATCGGGCCGATCACCGGGATGTCCGCGAGCAGCGGGATCTCGATCACGGGCAGGCGCGGGGGCGAGTTCCACCGCTCCGCGTCCTCGCTCAGCACGGCGGAGAACAGGAAGCCGGTCAGCCCGGAGACCAGGACGTTCAGCACGACGCCGACGATCACCTGGTTCACGACGTAGCGGATGCTGAAGACGGCGAGGACGAGGGACACGAGGACGCCTGCCACCGCCGCGGCGAGGAGGCCGACGAAGGCACTCCCGGACAGCGACGCCGCGACCGCGGCCGCGAACGCGCCGAACAGCAGCTGGCCCTCGATCGCGATGTTCACGACGCCGGAGCGCTCGCACAGCACGCCCGAGAGCGAGCCGAAGATCAGCGGCACGGCCAGGGTGACGGATCCGGCGAGGAGACCGTAGAGGGCGACGTTGGGGGTGCGGGCGCTGCCGACGACCCACGTCAGGAACGCGACGAGGAACAGGACGGCGAAGACGGCCAGCACCCAGGCGGGGATCTTCCGCCCCGAGCGCGTGCGCAGGATCGCGAGGACGGCGAGGGCGATCATCGCGAGTGCCGCGATCCAGCCGATCACCGGGGCGGACACCACGATGGACGGCAGGACGATCGGGTCGTTCTCCTCCGACAGCCTGAACGTGACGTCGTTGCCCGGCGCTCCGAGTGCGAAGACGAGGAGGGCGAAGAGGGCGACGACGGAGAGGATGATCGGGTTCTTCCAGCTCCGCACGGCCGCGTCGCCGGCTGCGTTCTGGCGCTCGTCGCGAGCGGTGGTTGCTGTGCTCATGCTGCTGCTCCGGTCGAGGCTGGCGTGCGGTGAGGGGTGCCGCCCTTGCCCGTGCGCGCGGCGCCCGGTGCCGGGAGGCGGAAGAGCGCACGGACGAGTGGCGGCGCCGCGATGAAGAGGACGATCAGAGACTGCACGACGAGGACGATGTCGATGCTCGTGCCCGTCGAGGCCTGCATGGCCACTCCCCCGGCGCGGAAGGCGCCGAAGAGGATGCCCGCCGCGAAGGTGCCCCACGGCGAGGACCGGCCGAGGAGTGCCACCGTGATCGCGTCGAAGCCGAAGCTCGCGGCGACGCCCGAGGTGAGGACCTTCTCCGTCCCGGAGACCTGGGCCACGCCGGCGAGGCCGGCGAGGGCCCCGGCGATGGCCATCGCGAGGATGTAGCCCCTGCTGACGTTGACACCGGCGGTGCGGGCCGCGCTCGCGTTGGCGCCGACGGCACGGAGCTCGAACCCGACGGTCGACCGGTTGAGCAGCCACCACACGAAGACGGTGGCCAGGACGGCGACGACGAAGCCCCAGTGCAGGCGGAACGCGGGACCGAGCAGCGGCGGGTACAGGGCGCTCGCG
>NZ_CP024915.1:3300056-3300128 GCF_002953615.1 Arthrobacter agilis
CCGTCGTGTCCGGTCCGCCCGCCATGAGGTGGGCCTCATCGCCGTCGGCATACCGCAGGTACACCTCACCGC
>NZ_CP024915.1:3300228-3303544 GCF_002953615.1 Arthrobacter agilis
CGTGGTGCCCGACTTCGGCCACGATATAGGCGAAGTCCTCGGGCGTGTGCCGGACGAGGGGAGTCACGTCGGGGATCGGGCCGGTCGCGGTCACGGTCAGGCCCACCAGGTTCCCGGGGAGGAACTCGTTGACCACGGCCTGTCCGTCGTTCACGAGGAGGTAGCGCGTCACCGGGTCGGGCAGGCCCTTCGCGGTGGTGCCGAGCGCGGCGACCGCCGCCTCCACGTCCTGTTCCGGAGCACCGGCGTCCTTCATGTCCTGGGCGACGCTGCGGGGGAGGATCTCGTCGTTGGCCAGGCCGTCCACGGTGCCGGTGCTGCCCTCCACATAGATGGTGGTCCATGGGCCGGGCCGTTCGAACAGATGGGCGTGGTCTTTGAGTACGTGCGTCACGAAGATCCCCTGTCATGTCGGTGGTTCGTCCGGCGCGGGTGTCAGCGCCGGAATACTAAGGACACTTATGGTCTATCACCCGGGGCTGGTTGCTGAGAAGGACCGATTGGTCTGCCCCCGGGCTTGAAAAACGCTCGGCACGCGTGGGCGACGGCGGGTAGCGTGGGTGCATGCTCACAGTTCCCGAGAATTTCCCACCCGCCTACGTCAGCTATCTCGAAGCCCAGGACGAGGGCTTCGCCGAGACGGTGCTGATGGTCATGAAGCAGTCCGTCGCGGAGGGCAAGCACGGCATCCTGATCAGCAACCAGGCTCTCGACCGGGGAGCCGAGACGTCGAAGGAGATCCCCTTCGGCGAGGTCGTCGAGGGCACGCGCTGACCGGAGGTCGGTAGCGCGGTCCCTCGCGGTCCCTCGCGGTCCGGAACGCAGAAGCGCCGACCCTCGGGTCGGCGCTTCTGCGTTCTGCTCCTGGAACGGGTCCTGGTCGCTATTTCCCGGAGCTGTACTGGTCCTCGGAGTCCGCTCCCTCGGCCGGATCCTCGGGGTGCACCCGGATGTCCTCCGGGTTCGCGTCCGTGTCGCCCTCGGCGGGGGCCTCGTTGTGGATGCGGTCGTCGTCGCTGGGATTCTCTGACATGCACTCGTCCTTTCGGTTCCAGGGAAGGTAAGTCCCCTTACTGTCAGTCTACGGATCGGGCGCCGCGAGCATAACCCCGGTACCCGGCACGTGACGCGGCGTCGTCAGCATGCTTACGATCGGGTGGTGCACGAAGAGAAGGGCAGCGCCCTCCGACCCCAGGACCGACCGAGGGCCATCGCCTGCTCGGCCCTGGCCGGCCTGCTCGCACTGGGCCTGGGCCTCGGCGCCCACCTGGTGTCCGGCGGCGCCATGCCGAGCGCGGCGATCCTCTGCGGGCTTGCAGCGCTCGCCGTGCTCGTCGCCGCCATCGCAGCGCAGGCGCGGCTGCCCGGATGGGCGGTGCTGCTGCTGCTCGGCGTGACCCAGCAACTCCTGCACTGGCTCCTCGGCGGGCTCGCGGGCGCCATGGACACCTCGGGGGTACCCGCGCCCGGGCAGGGCCCGCACCACGACGTGAACGCGCCGGTAGGGGTCGAAGGCGCACCGGGGCACTCGCCCGAGGTCATGCTGATGCTCCATGCGCACCTCGCGGCCGCGCTGCTGGTGGGCTGGGCCGTGGCCCGATACCCGCGCAGGGCGGAGTTCGTGGCGCGCCGGCGACGGCAGGGATCCGCGACGGAAGAAGGCGCCCCTGTCGCCTGACGGGGGCGCCTTCCGGCGGTGCTGGTGGTCAGTTGGCGTCGGCGGAACCGTCGTAGAACGGGTAGTCCGTGTAGCCCTCGGCGCCGGTGGAGTAGAACGTCGCCGGATCCGGTTCGTTCTCCGGCAGGTTCTCCTGCCAGCGGCGAGCGAGATCGGGGTTCGCGATGGCGGGACGGCCGACGACGACCGCGTCCCCCACCCCGTCCTCGAGGATGGCGATGGCCTCCTCGCGGTTGGTGATGACGCCGAAGCCGCTGTTGATCAGGACGGGGCCACCGAAACGCGAGCGGAGGTCCTGGATGAGAGCACCCGTGGGCTCGGCGTGCAGGACGCTGAGGTAGGCGAGTCCGAGCGGCGCGAGGGCGTCGACGAGTGCCCCGTAGGTCGCATGGACATCGGCGGCCTCGGTCTCGAGGGCGTCCTGGATGTTGTGGGCGGGTGAGATCCGCAGGCCTACCTTCTCCGACCCGACCTCCGCCGCGACGGCGGTGACGAGTTCGATCACGAACTGTGCCCGCTTCTCGGCGGACCCGCCGTAGGCGTCCTCGCGCCGGTTCGACTCGGGGGAGAGGAACTCGTGCAGCAGGTAGCCGTTGGCTCCGTGCAGTTCGACACCGTCGAACCCGGCGACGTCGATCGCCTTCCGTGAGGCCGTGACGAATTCCCCGATGATGCCCGGGAGTTCCTCGGTGGTGAGTGCATGCGGCACGGGGTAGGGCTGCTTCCCTGTGCTGGTCCGGGTCGTCCCCTCGATGGCGATGGCGCTCGGAGCCACGACCTCGTAGCCGCCGTTCGTGTCGGGGTGCGTCACGCGCCCCGCGTGCATCACCTGTGCCACGATGCGGCCGCCGTCGGCGTGCACCGCGTCCGTCACGCGCTTCCAGCCGGCGAGCTGCTCGGCCCCGACCAGGCCGGGCTGACCGGGGAAGCCCTGCCCGGCATGGCTGGGGTAGGTCCCCTCACTGACGATGAGTCCGAGGGACGCGCGCTGCCGGTAGTGCTCCACGACGAGGTCGCCGGGGATGCCGGCGTTCCCCGAACGGACGCGCGTGAGCGGCGCCATCACCACGCGGTTGGGGAGTTCCAGCGTGCCGAGCGTGAGGGGGGAGAACAGTTTCATGTGTTCCTACTTTCCGGTTCGGGATCCTACTGTTCGGTAACCCGGGACTCCCGGGGGCTATTCCGTCTGTGGTCGGCGTCACCGCCCGGCGGACGGGCGATGGCGCAGACCCGGCGACGGTGCCACACTGTGCGTGGTCCCGCGGCACGGCGGGGCGTGGACGGGCGGTGGTGCATGAGCGGGATCCGGATGGGTACGTCGTCGGGGCGCTGGGTCCTGTCCGCCACCGTCCTGGGTTCCGGGATCGTCGGGATCGACGCGACCGTCGTCAATGTGGCACTGCCGACCATCGGGCGGGACCTCGGTACGGATTTCGCGGCCCTGCAGTGGATCGTCACGGGCTACACCCTGACCCTCGCCTCCTTCATCCTGCTCGGCGGCTCGCTGGGTGACCGATTCGGGCGGCGGCGCGTCTTCCTCGTCGGTGTCGCCTGGTTCGCCGCCGCGTCGCTGCTGTGCGGGCTCGCTCCGGATGCCGGCCTGCTCGTCGCGGCGCGGGCGCTCCAGGGGATCGGCGG
>NZ_CP024915.1:3303782-3307097 GCF_002953615.1 Arthrobacter agilis
CCCGATGCTGCTGCCGATGGTGCGCAGGACGGTGTTCGCGCTGATCGCCTCTCCGGTCTGGGTCGCAGGCACGCTCTCGACGATGGCGTTGGAGGTCGCCGCGAGGGCCATCCCGATGCCGATCCCGGTGAGGGCTCCCGAGAGGAGGATCTGCCACTCCTCCGCATGGCCGAGGGCAGGGAGGGCGAAGGCGACGACGACGGCGACGGAGCCGACGATCATCGGCACCTTCGGGCCGATCCTGCGGATCAGGACCCCGGCGACCACGCCGGAGACGACCATCGCCGCGACCGTGGGGAGCAGGTACACGCCGGCCTCGCTCACCGACTTCCCGAAGCCGTAGCCGAGGACCGTCGGCAGCTGCAGGAGCGTCGGGACGAGGATGAAGGTCCCGAACATCGCGAAGCCGAAGGCCAGGGCGACGACGTGTGCGGTCCACACGCCGCGGTGGCGGAAGAGCCGCAGGTCGATCAGCGGCTCCGCGATACGCAGTTCCACGAGCACGAAGACGACGAGCAGCACGGTTCCTCCGCCGAGCAGGCCGATCGTCCTGCCGTCGGCCCACCCCCACGTCTGCCCCTCGCTGATGGCCAGCAGGAGCGCCACGAGGCCGAGGGACAGGATCCCCGCTCCGAGGGTGTCGAGGCGGCCGGGTGTGCGGACGGGTGATTCGGGCATACCGAAGATGGCACCGAGCAACGCGATCAGCACGAGGCCGGCGGGGATCCAGAAGAGCCAGTGCCAGGACAGCGACTCGACGATCGGGCCGGCAGCGACGATCCCGACGCCGGCGCCGATGCCGAAGATGGCCGACAGGAGGCCGATCGTCACGCTCACGCGTTCCTTCGGCAGCTCGTCGCGGACGATGCCGATCGAGAGCGGCATGACGGCGCCGGCGGCTCCCTGCAGGATGCGCGCGATGATCAGCACCGTCAGGTTGGTCGCGAGGGCGGCGAGGACCGCGCCGACCAGGAGCAGTGCGAGGACGACGATGAGGACCTTGCGCTTGCCGACCATGTCGCCCAGGCGACCGAGGATCGGGGTCAGCACCGCGGCGGACAGCAGGTATGCCGTCAGTACCCAGCTCGCCGAAGCGGTGGAGACGCCCAGGTCCTGTCCGATCGTTCCGAGCGCCGGAGCGACCAGTGACTGCAGGACGGCGAACGACAGTCCACCGAGGGACAGGTAGGCGATGATCGCCGTGCCGCGGGGGCGCCCGGCGGAATCCTTCGGGGTCGGTCCCGTGGTGGGGCGCTGGGTGACGGTGGACATGGAGCTCCTCGGAGAAGTAAACGCGTGATTACTTTTCAGCATAATCGCTGGTCACCGGAAATCAACAATCGTTTACATGGGGTGTCCGCGGTCTACAGTGGGTGCGGAGGTACATCATGGCCAACGGGATGCAGGCGCCCTCGGAATCGCCTGGAACAGGGGAACAGCAGGCCGACGAGGTGCGGTCGGGACGGGACGCCACCGTCACGCGCCGCGCGCTCGTGCGGGCAGCCCGCAGGCGCTTCGCCACGGATGGCTACCGCGCGACGACCGTGCGGCAGATCGCGTCCGACGTCGGGGTCAACGTCGCGCTCATCAACCGGTATTTCGGGTCGAAGGAGGGGCTCTTCGAGGCGTGCATGAACCGGACCGTCGACGAGCTCGACACAGCGAACAGGGCTCCCGTGGTGGGCATCGACGACGTGATCGGCCGGCTGATCACCCACGTGGTGGAATCGCCGAACGCCGATGATCCCCTGCAACTCCTCCTCCTGCTGCGCTCGTCCGGGGACGAGAACGCGGACCGCATCCGCCGACGGACCCTGGAGTCCTTCACCCGGAGGCTCGCCGGGGCGGCGGGATGGAGCACAGGGGATCCCGGTACCGAGCACCTGCTGGTGCGGGCGCAGATCGCCATGGCCACCATGCTCGGGTTGGTGATGCTCCGCACCTCCACCGGTGTGCAGCCCGCGGCATCGGCGACCTCCGACGATCTCACAGGCCCGCTCGGTGAGGTCTTCAGGGTGCTCCTGGCGGATCCCGGATCGGCGTCCCGGGCGTAGACCCGCCTCCCGCCACGGTATGAGGAGGCCGGAAGCCGGTCAGCCTCCAGCCCGACGCGCGGGCGGGCCGGCAGCGGAAGCATGGAGGCATGACCTTCCCACGTCCCGGCAGACCCCTGTCCACCTCACCCATCACGACACCCGCCATGACATCCGCCGCGCTGGAAGCGGCCACCCCGCATCCCGTCAGCTCGACGCCGGCCGCCCGGGCCGCCGTGCTCAGCGCACGCGGCCTGACGAAGGCCTACCACGCGACGCGCGCTCTCTCCGACCTCAGCCTCGACATCCGGGCCGGTGAGTCCGTCGCCGTCATGGGTCCCTCCGGCGGTGGGAAGACGACGCTCCTGCACTGCCTCGCCGGCATCATCACCCCGGACACCGGGCAGGTACTGCTCCGGCACGACGACGGCGGCACCACCGACGTCGCGCGGCTCTCCGACCGGGACCGGTCCGCGCTGCGCCGCTCCACCTTCGGCTTCGTGTTCCAGCAGGGCCTGCTGATCCCCGAACTCACGGCACTCGAGAACGTGGCCGTCGCGCTGATGCTGCTCGGGGTCGACCGCTCGAGTGCCGAGCACTCGGCGGCGGGGTGGCTCGCCGCACTCGGCCTGGCGGGACTGGAGGACCGCCGCGTCGGCCAACTGTCCGGCGGCCAGGCCCAGCGTGTCGCCATCGCCCGGGCACAGGTGTCCGGAGCGAGCGTGATCTTCGCCGACGAGCCCACCGGGGCGCTCGACTCCGGCACGTCGGCCGACGTCATGGACCTGCTCCTCCGGTCCACCACCGGCACGGGGAAGACGCTCGTCGTCGTCACGCACGACGACGGCATCGCCCGCCGGTGCGCGCGCACCGTCCGGCTGCGTGACGGGCGCATCGTCAGCGACTCGCTGCAAGCGGAGTCGGCAGCATGAGCGCCGCCGGCGCTCCCGCCGTCCCGTCCGCCGTGGCGCCGACCACGCCGCACATCCCCCTCAAGGTGCCGCTCCGCCTCGCCTGGCTGCTCGCGCGACCCTCGGCGGGCGGGCTCTCTGCCGCAGCCCTCCCGGTGACGGCCTTCGGGCTCGTGACCGCGCTCCTGCTGACCGTCGTCGCCGGCGGGCTCTCCTTCTTCCAGTGGCAGGACGAGACCGGCCAGCTCTACCTGGCGCTCGCCGCGATCGCCGCGGCGCTCCTCGTGGTCCCGCTCGTGTCCCTCGGCAGATCGGCCGCACGGCTCTCCGCCCGCCGCCGGGACGAGCGGCTCGCGACCCTGCGCCTCCTC
>NZ_CP024915.1:3307336-3310647 GCF_002953615.1 Arthrobacter agilis
CCACCAGTCGACCTGTCCGAGGGTTAAGGTCCATGGAAAGTCGAGGTCACCAGTCCCGCGCTGAAGGGATTCCGTCAGCTACCCGAGAAGGCTGCCGCTGCCATCGTTGAAACCGTCACCGGAGCTTTGGCCGATAGATCTCGCTGGTTCAGAAAGCCCACTACCAATGAACTTCTAAGTTCGCGCATCGCGCGCCCTGGGGACTACCGGGTGCTGTTTACCCTCGATGTTGAAAAGCACGTCCTCTACGTTCACCGTATCGAACACTGATCCAGCGTCTACAAGACTCGCTAACCCCTATGGCTTCGGGTTCGACGCAGCGGGCCGTCGACGGCTTCCGAAGTGCCAGGGCGCGGGTAGGTCGAGGGTTACTGGTCGAGGGCCTTGTCATGCGGATCCAGCGCCGGGTAGCCGAAGTTGGGGGCGGCGGCGTGTGGGTGTAGCCGGGGAGACGGTGACCTCATGGAGTACGGCGACTCACTTCGGGTGGCCTTCAAGAAAAGCATGTCCTCAGGAGACAGCCAATACTCACCGTGCTCGTCCAAATTCAGCACCTGCCCCGCACCTGCTTCGATCCGGTTGACGTAGGTGCGGGGCAGGACCATTGTTCCGGGATTTTGCAGCAGCCATTGCTGCACGGTCGTGTCGAGTGTGGTCCACAAAGAGCTGATACTGGTCATGAAGCGTGTCCTTCTTATTCGAGAGCCATGATGGCCACGGCGCCGGGATGACGCGCACCTCAGGTCCTCGTCCCATCCAAACGGGTACTCACGCAAAGGGGTAGGGCACAACGTCCCGGGCTGCTCCGACCAGTCCCGTGGCACGAGAATCTCAGGAATCTCGGGAAGCACGGGGTTCACGGGTCGAATAGGGTGCGCCGCCATAGGTTCTTGGGCAATGTACGACGAGGACCGAATCCGGTGAAGGACACGAAGTCAGGACCTAAGGCACCTCCGGGGACGACTGCCCGCCTCATACGGTGGGATCATGTTGCACCAGTGGATTGCTGCCGCCTTGCCGGGTGGACTTCTTGAACGACAGACACAACTGAACACCGTCACGATCATCGGAACCGGGCCGATGGCCTACGCGTTAGCGGTGAAAATGCCTCATGGCCGCTGCGAGGTCAACATTCTAGGGGACGATCGGCCGGTGCAGGCACTGGCGCATCTGCTGGGAACGGGTGCCCAGGGTGCGTGCTACGGCACCCCGATCGGAGGCACGATCGTCGAGCTGGCCATCCCCTATCCGGACATCGAACCGTTTGTCGTTAAATACGGGCACCAATGAAGGGGGAAAATCATCATCGACACCAGCAACCCCGTAGATACTGCCACTTTTGACACAATGCTGGTCGCGCCGGGCCACTCGGCCGCCGAGCATCTTTCCGGACTGCTTGGCGGACAGACTTCTGTTGTGAAGGCATTCAACACCATTCCGGCCGGTATATTGCAGGCCGGGATGGTCTGCGGGCTCCCTCTGGACGTCTTCATTGCCGGCGATTCCGCTGGCGTGAAGGCAGTTGTCGGCCGGCTTGTGGCCTCGGCTGGCATGCACCCCATCGACTGTGGGCCTCTTCGTCGTGCCCGCGAGCTGGAGGCGGTCATGCTTCTCATTCTTGGTCTTCAGGCTCAGGCAACCGGCACGTCTCCCACGGAAGCCGTTGCCCTGAAGCTGCTGCCGGAACTGCGTCCAGGGACCCGACACGGAGCGCCACTGCACCGGGGCGGTGTCGGAGGGTGACAAACGGAAGCAAAGTGTACCTTCGGCGCCCAGCTAGCCGGCGCCCTGGAGGACCAGAGCATCACCGTTTACGGTTGACGGCGGGTGGATCGTACGAGTGCGCGCCCTGGAAGTAGTCGCGCATCACGCATCAGAGCCAGGGGCGGCCCGACACGGCGATTCGATTGGGGACAGCGCTGCGCGCTCAGGACCCATGGCAGTGGCTGCGACATCATCGATGCTTGGCAACCGTGAGGAGAACAACAGAATCCTCGACCGCCTCCAACCGTCCGGTGCGTCCGGAACGACGACGAGGTCACCAGTCAAACCGTCCCAGGCGTCGTCACCACAGGTCAGTGCCACACGTCCCTGCACGACGTGCACTATCGCGTCACCGGGATTCTCGTGTTCCTGCAGGAAGCTACCGGCACGCAGGGCGATCAAGGTCTGCCGCAATGTCCTCTCGTACCCTCCGAACACGATATGGGCATTGGGCGCGTGCAGGGCCACCTTCACCTGGTAGCGCATGAGCACGTCAGTGATGCTTTAGACGGCGCCTGTCTTTTGAGGGTCCAACTTCTGAGGGTCCAAGGAATCTTCACTGGAGATTTGGGAATCGTGCCTCACCGGACGACGAGGACATTGCCTCGGGCGTGATGCAGCACGGCATGAACGGAGGAACCCAGGCGCGCACCCAGCGTGTTGGTGCCCTTCGCGCCCAGCACCACGCAGATGGCCTGGTGGGAGTGGTGGATGATGACCCCGGGCACGGAAGGTTCAGCGAAGGAATCCTCGATGACCTTGAGGTCAGCGTCTTCGGGCAGCAGGTTCAGAGCCTGCTGGATGACAGGGTCATGTTCCGGGTCGGGCAGGCGCGTCCTCGCATGCCGGGCGTAGGGCCTGACATGGAGCACGCGAAGCGGCACGTGCACCGTCGTCGCGAGGCTCGCTGCCTGGACCACAGCGCGGTCGCTCTCGGGGGACCCGTCGACCGCGACCAGGACGTCACCCTGGGCGGGTCGGTCGTCACGGATGACGGCGATGGGGCACGAGGCGGAAGCGGCGAGATGGAGGCTGACGGACCCGACGAGCAGGCCTGCGAAACCGCCGAGCCCGCGGGTGCCGGTGACGAGCAGGGACGCTTCCGCCGAGAGCCTGGTAAGCACCTCAGAAGGAAAACCGACGATGAGCCTCAAGCTCACCTCAACACCCGGCTCGGCCTGCTTGGCAAGGTCCAGACCTTCTGCTGCCGTTCGTTCCGCTGCGCTCTGCAGGCCGCTGTCCTTCACGGCCGGGACTGGGCCGAGGTCCTGCGTGAAGAACGGCCAGACCCAGCAATGCACGACAACGAGGGTTAGTTTTGTCGCGACCGCATGGTGGGCTGCCCAGAGGACGGCGCGGCGGGAGCCGTCTGAGCTGTCGTAGCCGACGATGACGGGTTTGACCGCATCGGCCGGGCTCATGCTGATGCGCCGACGGTTAGCAGAGCAACAGTGTCGCCTGAGTGGAGTTGCGGGGCGCCATGGGAGACGAGGACCGGGCACTGCGCCCGCTCAGCCAGGACGGAGCTGACGGACCCAAGGAGCAGT
>NZ_CP024915.1:3310890-3314170 GCF_002953615.1 Arthrobacter agilis
CGACGTCGTGGCGGTGCGCGAGCAGATCCGCGTGTGTCTGGCCGACGACCTCGACGCGCCCTCGGCCCTGGCCGCGGTGGACGCCTTCGCCGCGTCCGCACACCGTTCCGCGGGCGATGCCGCCGGCCGGCAGGGCCTGGCGGACGTGGTCGACGCGCTGCTCGGCGTCCGGCTCTAGCAGCGGCCGCAGCGGAGCTGCCCGGTCGAACGTGTCCGTGCGCGTGGCGGCCCGTCCTGCCGGGCCCGTCAGGACCGCTAGTCCCGGCGGCGCTTCTTCAGGTAGCGCTCGAACTCGCGGGCGATCGACTCGCCGCTCGCCTCGGGGAGGTCCACGGTGTCCTTGGCCTCCTCGAGCTGGCGCACGTATGCGGCCACCTCCGGGTCCTCCGTCGCGAGCTCGTCCACGCCCCGTTCCCACGCCTCGGACTCCTCCGTCAGGACATGGGTGTCGACCGTGATCTGCAGGATCTCCTCGAGCTTGTTCAGGAGGGCCAGCTGCGCCTTCGGCGACGGGGACTGACCGACGTAGTGCGGTACGGCCGCCCACAGCGACATCGTGGGGATGTCCGCGAGCAGGCCCATCTCGGCCAGCACACCGACGATGCCGATGGGTCCCTCGTAGGTGGACGGTTCGACGTCGAGGCTCTCACGGACGAGGTCGTCGTCCGAGGTGACCGTCACAGGGATGGGCCGCGAGTGGGGCACGTCGGCCAGCAGCGCGCCGACCAGGACGATGCAGTCGACACTCAACTCCTTCGCGAGCGCGACGAGCTCCGCGGTGTAGGCGCGCCACTTGTAGGAGGGCTCGACGCCGTTGACGAGGATCAGGTCGACGTTCGAGTCGGGGACGACGGCCTTGCTGATCCGGGTGTTGGGCCACTTGATGCGTCGCTGGCCGGAGGAGTTCCGCTTGATCATGGGACGGGTGAACTGGAAGTCGTAGAACTCGTCGGCGTCGATGGTCGAGATGCGCTCGCTGCCGAAGAACCGGCCCAGGTACTTCAGTCCGTCGCTGGCCGCCTCGCCGGCGTCGTTCCAACCCTCGAACGCGGCGAGCATGATCGTGATGCGGCGCTCGGGTTCGCCGGCATCCTGGAAAAGGTCCTGTACGCCACTGGGCTGGTTCTCTTCGAAGCTGTCCACGTTCTCACCCTAAACCCCGGTGCGCGACCATGTCAGGCGGGGTTCCGCGGCTACGCGCAGAGCAGATGTGCGGGCCTGTCAAGGGGTCGCCGTAGACTGGAAGGTATGGCCAACCACCCCACCGGCAGCGTCCAGACCCTTCCCCGCACCGCCCTCCGGAGCGACGGCTCCGCAGCCGACGGGAACCTTGGCGGACTGCAGGGCGTGCTGTGGGACATGGACGGGACGATCGTCGACACGGAGCCGTACTGGATCCGGGCCGAGAAGGAACTGGTCGAATCCCACGGTGGCACCTGGACCACCGAGCAGGCCACCCTGCTCGTCGGCCAGGCCCTCGAGTACTCCGCCGGGCAGCTCCAGCAGGCCGGCGTCGACCTCGACGTCCGTACCATCATCGAACACCTCACGGAGCGTGTGGCGGCGGACGTGCGCACGGAGGTGCCCTGGCGCCCGGGGGCGAGGGAGCTGCTGGCAGCCCTCCGCGCGGAAGGCGTCCCCTGTGCGATGGTCACCATGTCGGAGAGCCTCCTCGCCGGTGCGGTCGCCGCGCGGCTGCCCGAGGGCACCTTCTCCCACCTCGTCACGGGGGACCGCGTGAGTGCCGGCAAGCCCGACCCGGAGGCATACCAGCTGGGCTTCGACCTGCTCGCAGCGGACCACCCGGGCCTCAGCAAGGACCGCGTCGTCGCCGTGGAGGACTCCCTTCCCGGCGTCACCTCCGCCCTCGCCGCCGGACTGGTCACGCTCGCCGTCCCCCACTTCGTGCCGCTGCCGCCCGACGACCGCCGCACCGACTGGGACACCCTCGAGGGACGGACGCCGGCCGACCTCGCCGCGCTCCTGCCCGGGAACAGCCGGTCCGAGGGCGCGGGGAACGGCGCATGAGTCGAGGACAGCAGGTTCCCCCGAGGGAGGCGAGCCCCGGGCTCTCCCTCGGGCGCATCGCCGGTATCCCGGTGGTCCTGGCCTGGTCGTGGTTCGTCATCACGGCCTTCATCGTTCTCGTCTTCGGGCCCCGCGTCAGTGGCGCCTTCCCGGAGATCGGGCCCGGCGCCTACGGCGTCGCCCTCGGGTACGCCCTGCTCCTCGCCGCGTCCGTGCTCATCCACGAACTGGCCCACGCCCTCACCGCCCGTGCCTTCGGCTGGCCGACCACGCGGATCGTCCTGAACCTGTGGGGCGGACACACCCAGTTCGCGAGCTTCAACGCCTCGCCCGGCCGGTCCCTGGCGGTCGCGCTCGCCGGCCCCGCCGCCAACTTCGTCCTCGCGGGTCTGGGGTGGGCGCTGCTCCAGGCCATGACGCCCGGCTCCGTGTCCTACCTCCTCGTCACCATCCTGGTCTGGGCCAACCTCCTCGTGGCCGCGTTCAACGTCCTGCCCGGCCTGCCGCTCGACGGCGGCCGCCTGGTCGAGAGCGCGGTGTGGAAGGCGACCGGCAGTCAGGAGAAGGGCACCGTGGCCGCCGGGTGGGCAGGGCGCATCATGGTCGTCCTGCTGCTCGGCGTGGTGGTCGGCGTACCGCTGCTCCAGGGGCGCGGCCCGGACCTGACGGTCATCCTCATCGCCGTGGTCATGGGTGCCTTCCTGTGGCTGGGGGCGACGTCCGCCATCGAGAACGCACGCATGCGTCAGCGCCTGCCCGCCATCAGCGCGGGACGGCTCCAGCAGCGCGCACTCGGCCTCCCCGCCGGCACCACGGTGCTCGCCGCCCGCCGCCTGCTCCGGGAGAACCCTGGCGCCGCCGTCGTCGTGACCGGCGCATCCGGGGTCCCGGAGGCCGTCGTCGACGAGGCCGCACTGCTCGCCGTCCCCGAGGAGGCTGCGGGCACGACGGCGGTCAATGCGACCGCACGTCGCCTCGCCGCAGGGGCCTATGTGCCCGAGTGGGCCGAGGGGCAGGAACTCGTGCAGTTCCTCGCACGCCTCGAGGGCAGCGAGTACGCCGTGGTGAACCGCCAGGGCGCCGTGACCGGCCTGCTCCACCAGCGCACGGTCGTACAGGCCATCACCGGTAAGACCACCCCCGGCGCCTGAGGGCCCCGGGGCATCGCCCACCCATCTCGACCTCACCCATGCCGGTCCTGCCGGCCCTCGCCGAAGGATCCCCCATGAGCTCCACCCCCACACCCCCCGAG
>NZ_CP024915.1:3314270-3317582 GCF_002953615.1 Arthrobacter agilis
GGGGAGCGAGTTGGTGATGACGGTCAGGCCCTGGACGCGCGACAGCAGGGGCGCCAGGGCATACGTGGTGGTCCCGCCCGTGATGGACACCGTCATGCCGGGGACCAGGAGCGAGACCGCCGCCGCCGCGATCTGCTCCTTCGCCCGTCCGCCCCGCGTGCGGTTGACGTCGAAGCCGGCCTCGACCGAGCTCAGGCTGCCGGGCCGGACCGCGCCGCCATGGACGCGGATCAGGGCGCCGCGGGCCTCGAGGGTGTCGATGTCACGCCGGACCGTCATCTCCGAGACGCCGAGTGCGAGCGCGAGTCCGCTGACCCGGACCGCGGGCTGGTGCGTGAGGCGCTCGAGGATGGCTGCGTGCCGTTCCGCTGCGAGCATGGTCCTCCTGCCTCACCCCGAGGACTCGAACGAGTCCGAACTAAAACGAACAAAACTTATCATAGGGGGAGATGCCGGTGCCGGAAACCGATCGGAGGTCGCGACAACCGGCGGTAGCATCGCAGCATGACGCACTCCCGGCTCGCCAGCGGCACCAACCACATCCTGCGGGCCGGCTCCTCGACGGTCGTCGTCGCCAGCCTCGCCGCCGCCCTGCGGTCCTACGAGCGCGACGGCGTCGCCCTCACGGAGACCTGGGGCGACGGCGACATCCCGGCCGGGGGCGGAGGAATCCTCCTGGCGCCCTGGCCCAACCGCATCGCCAAAGGCCGCTGGACCCTCCACGGCAAGGAGCAGCAGCTCGACATCACCGAACCCTCGAAGGGCAACGCCAGCCATGGGCTCCTGCGCAACACGGGCTACCGGGCCGTCGATGCCGCTCCGTCGCGCGTGGTCCTGGAGGCGGAGGTGTTCCCCCAGCACGGCTACCCGTTCCACCTGGTGCACCGGGCCACCTACGAGCTCACCCAGGAGCAGCTCACCGTCACCCAGGAGCTCACCAACCTCTCGGACGACGCCGCCCCGTTCGCGCTCGGTGCCCATCCCTACCTCAGGATCTCCGGTGTCGCGACGGAGGAGCTCACCCTGACGGTGAAGGCGCACGAGATGTTCGAAGCGGACGACCGGTCCATCCCGACGGGGAAGGTCGCCGTCTCCGGGTACTCCGACCTGCGCGAGGGCCGGCGCGTCGGGGACCTCGGCATCGACACGGCCTTCACCGCCCTGGAGCAGGTCGGCGGCCGGCACGAGCATGTTCTCGCCGCGCCGGACGGCCGGCGCGTGACGCTGTGGGCCGACGCGTCGTTCGCCTACGCGCACATCTTCGTGAGCACGGTCTACCCGGGTGTGAGCACGGCCGTCGCGATCGAGCCGATGACGGCGCCGGCCGATGCCTTCAACTCGGGGGAGGGTCTTCGCTGGCTCGACCCGGGCGCGTCGTTCTCCGCCGAATGGGGCATACTGCCAGGTCTCGGATAGGGAGCGCCAGGGCCTTCTATGGAAAGATTGGCCCATGCAGCGTCTCCCCGGAGCGAATCCCCAGCGCGCCATCCAGCGCGCCGTGAGCCGCGGCGCCGCCGCGCTGCCCGACCCGCTGCCACGGCAGCCTGCTGAGCTCCGGCAACGCCCGCGACCCGACGACCGCAACGACGTCCCCTTCGCGCTGCGCGTGGCCGCGTCCTGGTCCTGGCGGCTGGGGCTCGTCATCGTCATCGGGGGCGTGCTGATCTACCTGCTCGGCAGGGTCTCCCTGCTCGTCATCCCGCTCATGATCGCAGGGCTCCTCGCCGCGCTCCTCCTGCCGCTGAAGAAGGCGCTCCAACGACGACGGGTGCCGGACGGCCTGGCCGTGGCGATCACCCTCGTCGGCTTCTTCGGACTCATCACGGCCGCACTCCTCCTCGTCGGACGGCAGCTGGCGCTGGGGTTCGGCAGTCTGTGGGGCGAGGCCCGCGCCGGCATCCAGCAGATGCTGGACTGGCTGGCGCAGGGACCCCTGCAGCTCACGGCATCGCAGATCGACCGGTACCTGCAGGACCTCGGCGACGCAGCACAGAACAACAGCGCCTCGATCCTCAGCGGCGCGCTGTCCTTCGGAACCACGGCGGGCCACGTCGCCGCGGGCTCGCTGCTCACGGTGTTCGCCCTCATCTTCTTCCTGCTCGACGGCGGGCGCATCTGGCGCTTCGTCGTCGGACTCGCACCCGTCCGCGCCCGGGCGGCCGTCGACGGCGCGGGGCGCAGGGGCTGGACGTCCATGGCCGGCTACGTCCGGGTCCAGATGCTCGTGGCCGGCGTCGATGCGATCGGTATCGGCGTCGGTGCGGCGATCATCGGTGTCCCGCTGGCCCTGCCGCTCAGCGTCCTCGTGTTCCTCGGGTCCTTCATCCCCATCGTCGGCGCGCTCGCCACGGGGTCCGTCGCCGTCCTGCTCGCCCTGGTCGCGAACGGCTGGGTCAACGCCCTCGTGATGCTCGCGATCGTCCTCCTGGTCCAGCAGCTCGAGGGGCACGTCCTGCAGCCCCTGATCATGGGACCGGCCGTCGCACTGCACCCGCTCGCCGTCGTCCTCGCGGTGGCCGGCGGCACGCTCCTCGCGGGCATCCCGGGTGCCCTCTTCTCCGTCCCGATCCTCGCGGTCCTCAACACCTCGGTGCGCTACATCGCCCAGCGGGCGTGGGAGTACGATCCGGTCGTCGCCCCGGGTGCCCTGCCGCGCAGCGGAGGGTCCGGCATTAGCAGGCCGGCGACGACGGAGGACATGCTCCCGTCGTCACCGGCCAGCACCCCGGAACCTCCCGCCGCCCAGCCGGCGACAGCCCTCCAGGAAGAGATCTCCCAGTGACCGAGCAGACCGTAGCAACCACCCCCACCGCGACCACCGTGCTGGACTTCCCCGACGGCACCGACCTCCCGGTGACCCTCGCCGACGTCGAGGCCGCCCAGCGTACCCTCGAGGGCGTCATCGCCCGCACGCCTATCGAGCAGTCACGGGCACTCGGACGCATCACGGGATCCAGCGTCTCGTTCAAGTGCGAGAACCTCCAGCGGGCGGGGTCCTTCAAGGTCCGCGGCGCGTACAACCGGATGGCGCAGCTCACCGAGGCGGAGCGCGCCCGCGGCGTCGTCGCCGCGTCCGCCGGCAACCACGCGCAGGGCGTCGCCGTGGCCGCCGCCCGGCTCGGCATCGCCGCCCGGATCTACATGCCCCTCGGGGTGGCCCTGCCCAAGCTCGCCGCGACGCGCGGGCACGGCGCAGAAGTGGTGCTGCACGGGCACAACGTCGACGAGGCGCTCGCCGAGGCCAAGAAGTACGCCGACGAGACCGGCGCCGTCTTCGTCCATCCGTTCGACAACGTGGATGTCGTGGCGGGG
>NZ_CP024915.1:3317824-3321046 GCF_002953615.1 Arthrobacter agilis
GAGCGCGATGCTCTTGCCGTCGATCGTGACGGTGGGGACGGGGCCGCTGTAGGAGACCGCGGTCGCGGTGCCGCGCGCTTCGACGCCGTCCGTCCCGGTGTAGGAGACCTCGTTGCCGAGCAGCGCGGCGGCCGAGGAGCGCATCTGGAGGTGGAAGTTCTCCTCGCTGATGCCGGTCATCTGCGTGATCTTCTCCATCATGGCCAGTTGCGTGGTCTGGGAGATCATCTGGTTGGTGTCCATCGGCGCACTGGGGTCCTGGTTGCGGAGCTGGCTGACGAGCAGCGACATGAAGACCTCGGAGTCCATGGCCTGCTTGCGGGTTCCCGTGGCGGATGCCTCGGGAGGGGCGAAGGTCGCGGAGGCGACGGGATCTACGGGCATGGCAGTCCTTCCGGATCAGGCGAAGAGGTCGAGGGTCGGGGAGCCCGCTGCGGGGCGGCCGGTCCAGGGGATGGGGGTCGGCACTGGTCGTTCTCCCCCGGGCGGGGCGTGCCGCGGCCTGTCGTCCCGCGGCCCGTCCCTGCCGTCGTCGGGAGTGCCGGTCCCGAGGTCGAGCGACGCGGACAGGCCCGACGACGACGCCTCGCGCCGCAGGTCGGGTAGCGCCTGCCTGAGGGCGTCGCGGCCGCCGTCCGTGGCGGAGAAGAACTCGAGTCTCGTGCCGTCCGCGGAGATGCTCGCGCGGATGGTGATGGGCCCGAGGTCGTCGGGGGCGACCGTGACGGTGATGGTGCTCGTACCGCCCGGGGCATCGACTGCGGCCTGGGCGAGCGCGAAGGCGGGGGCACCGAGTTGCTGGGGCAGCGGTGCGGTCCCTGCGCGGACGGGCGCCTGCGACTCCGTGGCGCCGCCCGGGGCTGCGGCCACCGGCTGTGCGGCGACCGGCATCTCGATGCGCGCGGCGGCAGGAGGGACAGCACCGGCGTCGGCCGGCGCCGCGGGCACATCCGGCACCGCGGCCGACGGCGCGGCGCCGCCCGTACCGCTGGTCACGTCGGGGCCGGTCGCGTCGGGGCTGACCACGTCCGGACCGGTCGCGTCGGGGCCGAGCGACCCTGCGGCGCCGGCCGGCGCCGAGACCTGCTCGCTCGGGACGCCGGCGCGCGGGGCGGAGGCGGTTCCAGGAGTGCCCGTCGCTGTCGGAGCCTGGTCGACGGGATCCGACGGGGAGCCTGACATGGCGATCCCGGTTCCGGCTCCACCGCCGGGTGCGCTGGACGCCCCCGCTGCTGCGGGGACACCGCCGGGAGCGGCGTCCGGGGTGGCCGTCGACGCCGTCGCTCCGGACGTCGGGAGAGCCGGCTGCGCACCAGCCACCACATCGGCTGACACCTCCGGCGAGGCGAGCACCGCTCCCCCGTCCGACGGTCCTGCAGTCGAGGCGGAACGGGGCTCGGCCGTCGGGGCCGCCGTGCTCGCCGTGCTCGCCGCGGAGAATGCCACAGCGGATGCCGCAGGAGCCGATGCCGTTCCCGGTCCGGCGGACGGGCTCCCGGTCCCCTGCACCGCGGCTCCGCCCACCGGCGCACCCGCCGACGGAGCCGGAGCCTGGACAGCAGGGGGCGGCGTCGCCGGCAGGTCGGGGGCAGCGGTGCCGTCGACCGGCGGCGGAGGAACGCTGCCTCCGGCATCGGGGGCGGCAGGTGCCGTTCCGGCGGGAGGGACGGCGCCCGGTACGGTCGCGGTCATGGGGCCCGACGCGGTGGACGGAGCCGACACGGCGGAAAGTGTCGACACGGCGGAAGGCGCGTCGGGCGGAGCCGACGGGGAGGCGGACGGTGACGCGGACAGGCGCGGACCGGCAGGGACGGGACCCGGGCCGGGACGGTCCGCCGCGTGGCGGCGGTACAGCTCACCGAACGAGGGTGCGCCGTCGGCCGGGCCCCGCGCACCGGAGGACAGCCTGGGAACATGCACGGCGTCGCGGGCCGGCGCCGTGGAGGGGGAGAGCTGCACGGGGCTCATCGCGCCATGCTCGCGAGGAACGCCGCCTGGGCCGCGTACGCGGTATCGGCAGCACCTGACGCCGCGGACGCCGGCGCCACAGAGGCGGCGGCGAGGTCTGCTGGTGCCACGGAGGCGGCGCCCTCCGGCGCTGCCGGCAGGATGCGGCGGATGGTCGTGATGTTCGCGTCCGTCTCCCACATGTCGCGGACTGCCACGGTCTGGCCCGGCTGCGGTGCGTCGATCGCCTTGCCTCCGCCGAGGTACATGGACACGTGTCCGCCGTCGTGGCTGAACAGGAGGTCACCGGGCTGCGCTTCGGCGAGGGACGGGACGTGCGTCCCCGCGTTCATCTGGTCCCAGGTCACGCGCGGGATCTGGATGCCGATGTCGGCATAGGCACGCTGCACGAACCCCGAGCAGTCGAGGCCCGAGGCCGGATCGGTACCGCCCCAGACATAGGGCACGCCCTCGTACGTGCGCGCCGCCTCGATGAGCCGGGCGGCGTCGGCCGAGGCAGGGGCAGGCAGCGGCGCGGCACCGGAGGCACCCGCGGCACTTCCGGTATCCGCCACGGCGGACGGTGCTGCGGCGCCGGCGAGGGCGTCGGCGAACAGGTCCGCGGAGGCCGTCGGCGCAGACGCCGCAGGGGTACCGGCGGCTGTCGTCGAACCGGCGGCCGTCGTCGAACCGGTCGTGGCGCCGGCCTGCGTCCGCGCCACCGGGGCGGAGAGCATGGTGAGGGTGGACTGGATCTGCTGGATGCGGCCCACCGCGTCGGTCATCGTCATGTCCGGTCCTTTCCTGTGTGCTGCCGCCGGCCGGCGGCAGCGATCTCGTCGAGCACGCGCTGCTCGGCGCCGAGCAGCGCCGTCGCCTCGGTGTCCCGGTGCCGTGTCTCGAGCTTCTCGAGGCCCACGGTCGCCGCGCGTGCGGCTCGGTAGTGGTCCTGTGCACGCTCCTGGTCCGCCTGGAGCTGGGCCTCGAGGGCGTGGAGGTCGGCGAGCGTGCTGCGCGCGGAGGCACGAGCAGCGGCCACGGCGTAGAGGGACGCGGACTCCGCGGGGTCGAGGTCCGTGCCGTCGAGGGCATCGCTGATGCCGTCCGTGCGGGCCCGCGAGGCGCGCAGCCGCTCGTTGGCGGCGGCCAGCGACCCTGCGGCCTCGTCCTCACGCAGCTGTCGGAGCCGGAGCAGGCCGGCGAGGGGGAACTGTCGTGGCATCAGGCGACTCCCATCGATGCGGTGAGGTGGGCGAGGCGGTTCCAGGCGTCGCC
>NZ_CP024915.1:3321304-3324436 GCF_002953615.1 Arthrobacter agilis
CACCTGAAGGAAACGGCCGCCCCGATACAACAGCATCCCTGTCACCTCGGCGCGGGCATTATTTCGCCGGCTGATTGCCAGCAGGGCCGAGAGGTCCGCATCATTTAGAGGACGCGTTGCGGTGCTCGAATACACGATCGACAACGTCTGATCCCTTGAGGTGGCCATGGCATGAGCCTACCCGACACACATCCCCGCACTTCCCTTCGTCCCCGTGGTCTTGGTTCAGGGAAGCCATCTTGAGGTAAGGAGTCGGCGGCGCCCTAGAAGCCTGGGTCTCAACAGGATTTCGGGCGCCGACGCCCCTACCAGCAGTCGCTTCCGCGCTGGGGGACGGGAAGCTACCAGCATCGTCGCTTCCGGTCTCAAGAGAAAGACGCTGCCAGGGGTGTCAACCAACCACATCGCGAGAACGGGCAGGGCTGTCCACCCCTGAGCCAACGCTACGAGCTCCACCCTTCTCGAGCACGAGTGCCACCCACCCGAGTTAGCAGCTCGAATACTCGAAAGACGGGCGACGACTACCGGCAGTATCATCCGTGGATTCGACTGAAGATCGAGCGAGTCTTACTGTCTGCAGTCACGGGAAAGCTTCAACCGGCGCTCATGGCTCACAGTGTGGGTTTTGGCACAATTACCGATACGACGCGCTATGACGGCACTTTCCTGACTTTCGAAGCCGACTCGATGGGCACCATCTTGTCGCTACCCGGCAAGCAGCGCGAACGCGTCTTCGGCACCGCTCGACTGATGGCCACGTGCCTGAGGAAAGAGAAGATCGCCGCGTGGGTCAGCCCCCGCATGGGAAGCACTGCGCACGAACTCGACGACAGAACTCACGAACTGGTGGAACAGCTACGCCAATTCCACCATGGCCGTCCTCTCCTCCGGCAGCGGCCCCTTCCACCGCGGCACATCGATGGAATACATACTGGCCAACAAGCCCTTCACCTTTCCTTTCAGCACCCGAAGCCCTTCACGCGAGCTGACTCATGGGAGTTTGATTCGCGGGTACCTATTTGTTGACGTATCGATCGGTGACGAAAGTTTGTCGGAGGGGGCGGGGTCAGGCGGAGGGGCTGCCCCGGCTGGCCGTCTGCTTGACCAGTTGGGGCAGCCCCTGTCAAGTGGATCACGCAGCAACCACAGGACGTCAGTTGGATGAGCTACTGGGCGGGCACTCGACAAAGACGGTCAACAGTCGGACTAACTAGGCACTACAGACGGTGAAGCTGTCTGCTACGGGCCGACCTGTGGAATTGCGTGCGTGCAGGTTGTGGTGCGGGTTGCTCAGTTGCTTCGTGGCCGGTGCGGCTCCTGTTGTACCGCCACACCAGGCACGCCCGTCATTCAGCTGACAGTTCAGGAGAGCGGGCCCCCAGGTCTAGGACACGTGCATCAGTTGCCGGTACTGCGGGTTCTCCCGCAGGAAACCTTGCACGACGGGACAATACGGGATGGCCGCGAGCCGGCGCTTATGGGCTACGAGGATCACGTTACGCGTCAGTATGCCCTCGATGCCCATGCTCTCGAAGTTTTCAGTGATGACGGTGCGGTGCAACCGCAGGGCTCCGGCCCGCATCGTGTAGCTGACATAACCGGCGAGGGACCCGTTGCGGAACAGCTCGAAGCGGCGGCTCAGAGCGTTGTCGCGGAACTTCTCCCGCACCATCGATGGTGAAGCCTGCGCACGCTTGGCTGTCCGTCGCTCGAGCTCAGCTGTTATCCGCTCATAGTCATCGCATGCGCCATAGGGCGGGAAGTCCGAGTCGATGACCTTGTATAGGGCATTGCTCCACCGACGAAGATCCCGGTTAGTTTCCTCAGTGAGATCAAACGGGACCTCCATCGCATCGTTGCATCCAAGTGCAACCTGCTGCACCTGCTCCAGCCCGCCAGAAGGCAGACCAATGAGATCAGTAGGGGTAACGGCGTGAAGGACATGCTCCACAGGTTCAGAAACGGAGGCTTCGGACATGGAGCGGGCAACCAGGGGGATGCTTGTGCGAGGGGAGGGTGCCAAGGGAGAGATAGACATGAGCCGAACCTTTGAACCTCTTCAAGATCACCTGAAGACGATGATGGCCGCTTTCTTGACCTGAGCTGAGCCTACGCAGTTACCTAGAAAAATGTAAAGCTAGACAATCTAGCGATATGCGACCTGACCAGTTGGAGTCTTCCTCTGGCCCATCAACAGGTCCTGACTGCTCAGAGTGCCGGTTGCCGGAGCGGCAAGTCGACGAGGAGCTAGGACAGGAATCTGGGCCAACGTCATTGAACCGGTGCATTCTTGGCACGAGGAGTTTGTGGGCTCAGGCGAGCCGCTGGCGGACGTCATCGAGGACGGCGGCGAAGTACTGCTCGATGATCGCTACGTCCGCGCAGGCAAGGCCCGCTGCTACGTCGAGGAAGCTCGCTCGCAGCAGCGAGGCCGGGTACTGATCGGTCCATTCCTGCATGGAAGATGACGGCTTGAGCAGTATGGCTCTACGGTCGGTGCTACTCGGCCGCCGTGTCACGTATCCATCGGCTTCAAGCCGATCCAGGACCAAGGTCGTCGTCGCCGAGGACAGCCCGAGGTGAGCGGCGATGTCTTTCGGACTCACCTCCCTGCCCTCGCCCCATTCCTGGGACAGGTAACCCAGCGCCGCCATGTCTTTATCGTTGAGATTCCGCGTATCTCTCTGCTCTCGGTACGCCTTGTTGGTGAGCTGGCGCATCTCCCGAAGCTTCGCGACCATATCGTCGACGTGGCGTAGCTGCTCCTGCGAAGGCGTGTTGTCCGATTGCCCCTGGGTGTCTGTCATGGTGTCCTGCCCCTATGAATGCATGGGGGACCCAGATGTTGCGCCCCCGCATCATGCCTCTACCGTTGCAGATCCCGGCCTGCCGTGTCACAAATTTGATAGCTAGATTATCTAGCTTGTCCGTTTCTGACCTTTGATGTAACGTATGGAACGAGTCATCAACGGTTATGCGGGGGCGCGTACCGAAGCAGCAGCACGTGTTCCCCCGCACCGTCAGCTACTTCTTCTGTGCGCCCGCTTACCGCGGGTGATCTACCCCCACAGTGAGCGCCTTGCGCTCGAGCAGAAGGAGCAAAGCCATGACCGAGAACCTCACCCGGAACGA
>NZ_CP024915.1:3324536-3327668 GCF_002953615.1 Arthrobacter agilis
CTTCGACAAGCTCCTCACCTTCCCCGCGGAACGGGCCGCCGAGCTCATGCTCGAGGCCGTGAAGACCCGCAGGCCCCGCCTGCTGATCGGGTTGAGCGCCAAGGTGCCCGACGTCGTCGCCCGGGTGGCGCCGATGTCCTTCGGCATGCTCGAGCGGCGCGCCTCGCAGCTCGTCCGCCTCGCCCGGACGGTCCGCCGGTGAGCGGGGCACGGGCCGGTCACGCGTCCGGACCGGCGGAATCCCGGCACGACGGCGGCTACCTGCGGGTGGACGGGATCCGCGTCCGCTTCCGGGACGAAGGCGCCCGGGAGAAGCCTCCGGTCCTCCTGCTGCACGGCATCGGCCGCAGCCTCGAGGACTGGGAGGGGCTGTACGGCCGGCTCGCGCCGGACCACCGTGTGATCAGCGTGGACCTGCCGGGCTTCGGGCTGTCCGAGCGCACCCGGGGGCGGTACTCGATGGAATCGATGGCGCGGTTCGTGCTCGCCGCGCTCGACACCCTGGGTGAGCACCGGCCCCTGCACCTGGTCGGCAACTCCCTCGGCGGGGCGGTCGCCATGAAGGTCAGCGCACTGGCGCCGCAGCGCGTCCGGAGCCTCGTGCTCGTGAACAGCGCCGGCTTCGGCAGGGAGGTCACGCTCGCACTGCGCATCCTCGCCATCACACCGGTGGGCCGCAGGCTCATGAAGGACAAGTCCCGCAAGGCCGCGTACCGCACCGAACGCGCCCTGTTCTACGACAGGAGGTTCGTGACCGAGGAACGCCTCGACCACGCGCAGGCCGTCGGCGCGAACCCCGGCCACGACGACGTCCTGCTCGCCGTCGCCCGCCACCTCGGCACCCTCAGCGGAGTACGCCGGCGCTGGCGGACCAGGCTGCTCCGCACCGTCGCGGCGCAGCGGAAACCGACGCTCGTGGTCTGGGGCGACGAGGACCGCGTCCTGCCGGCGTCGCACCTAAAGCATGCGCGCACGGTGTTCCCCCACGCGGAATTCCACCTCTTCGAGAAGTGCGGGCACATGCCGCAGATCGAGCGGGAGGAGGAATTCGACGCCCTCGTGCGGCGGTTCATCCGAGGCGTGGAGGACTAGTCCAGCCGCTCCCCCTCCCCTTACCTCCGCGCAGGGTCCGTGATGAGATGGACCATGACGCGCGTGATCTACTACACGGCCTCGACCATCACCGGCTTCATCGCCGACGAGCACAACTCCCTGGACTGGCTCTTCGCCGTCGAACCGCCCCCTCCGGGCTCCTACGAGCGATTCCTCGGCACCGTCGGGGTGCTGGTGCAGGGCTCGACGACGTACGAGTGGGTCCTCGCCTTCGAGGGGCTCCTCGACGATCCCGGCAGGTGGGGCACACTGTACGGCGAGCGTCCCACCTTCGTCTTCAGCACCAGGGACCTGCCGATCCCGGCGGGCGCGGACGTGCGGCTCGTCGCCGGTGACGTCCGCGCCGTCGTCGACCGGGTGAGGGAGGCCGCTGGTGGAAAGGACATCTGGATCGTCGGCGGCGGCGACCTCGCCGGCCAGTTCCTCACCGCCGGACTGCTCGACGAGATCCAGGTGGCCGTGGCACCTGTCGCGCTGCCGGGAGGCGCACCGGTGCTGCCCCTGCGCGTGGAATCGGACCGCCTCACGCTGCGGTCCGTCGAGCAGCAGGGGCAGTTCGCGTTCCTGACCTACGACGTCCGCCCCGGACCGCAGTAGGGCGGGGAGCCCCGTTCAGGACGCCCGCTCGGACGCGGCACCGCAGGTTCGGTTCCTCCCACTGGTCGGAGCCGATGAGTGGGCATACCGTTTCCTGCCCACTGATCGAGGCCGATCAGTGGGCGGGAGACCGGCGCGGCACGCCCCGCTGAACGGGCGGGAGACCGGCGCGGCACGCCCCGATCAGCGGTCGGCGGCCACCGACGGGACGTAGGCCCTGTGCCACCGGCCGAGTTCGGCGAAGAACGCGGCACGGGCCGGCTCGGGCGAGAGCGCGAGGTCATGGATACCACCCGCGATACGCACCAGGGTGACGAGCCGACCGAGCTTGGGGGCACGCCCCGCGATGTGGGCGACATCGAGCACCACGTCGGTCGACGAGATGCGGTCGGGCTCCGTCGTGGGGTTCGAGGTGGCGTCGGAACAGGCGACGAGGACGGGGCAGTCGATGGCGAGCCCGCGGTTGAGCTCTGCATGGCCGCGACGGACGGCACGCAGCCACCCCGCGACGACGGGGAAGCCGCCGTGCGGCTTCCACGCCAGGTCGTACTCCCAGGCCCCGCCGGTCTCCCGGTGCAGGTACCGGCCGTACGCGGAGCCGACCTTCCCGACCACGACGCGCGGCCGCAGCGTACCGATCCGGTGGACCGCCGCGGTTCCGAAGGTGCGCTGGAAGAGGCTCGCGTTGAGGTCGAACCACGGGCTGTTGAGGGCGAGCGCGTCGACGATCCCTCGACCGCGCCGCCGGTGGGCCCACAGGGACGTGACCAGCCCACCGGTCGAGTGCGCCATGACCACAAGGACGTCGTGGCCCTCGTCCTCCCGGATGATGCGCGCCGCCTCGTCGAGCTCCTCGTCGTAGTCCTCGAGAGCCGGAATGTAGTTCGGGGTCTGGTGCGCGCGGAGGGACCGTCCATACTTCCGCAGGTCCAGCGCGTAGAAGTCGAACCCGGCGTCCCGCCAGGCGTCGGCGAGGTCCGTCTGGAAGAAGTAGTCCACGAAGCCGTGGACATAGAGGACGGCCCGCCGGGATCCGCCGGGCACACGGCTGCGGACGAGCGTCGCGACGACCTCCCCCTCGTCGTCGGGCCGCAGCGGCAGCGTCCGCACCTCGTAGCCGGGCCCCAGGACGTCCTCGCGGTACTCGTCCTGGTGCTGTGTCGTCGTCACTGGCGGTCCTCCCTGCCTTCTCCGGGTGAACGGGACCTTTCCTGGCCGGCCCCGGGGCGATCCGCGACGTTCATCCGCCGTCCGATCCCCGTTCCCAGTGTGTCATCGGTCACCGATATGCTGTCGCCACCGCACACCAACAGGAGCTGATTCACCGTGTCATACAGCCTCACCCGGGGGCACCGTCGCGCACTCACGGCCATCGCCGTCGGCTGCGCCGCCGCCCTCACCCTCGCAGGGTGGGATCCCGGG
>NZ_CP024915.1:3327768-3330868 GCF_002953615.1 Arthrobacter agilis
CCGGGTGTCGGAGAGACTCCGTTCGAAGTCCGACCAGGGAATCGGTGGATTGTTCCAGCCCATGGCGTCCCTCCCTTTCCTGGATGTCGTGCTGTCTGTGGTTGTCCCGGGATCCGCTCCGCGCGGTCAGTCGTAGCCGGCTTCCACCCACCAGGCATGGTCCTCGAGGAGCAGCAGCCAGGCAGAGCCGGACTGGTCGACCAGCTGGAAACGGTTGAGGATGCGTCCCTTCGGGTCCCACCACCGTTCGTCGATCGGCCAGGGGCCGGCCCAGGAGTGCACGGGCCGCCGGCCGTCGTCGGGCCCGGCGCTGAAGAAGGCGGGGTCGGCGCTCAGGAGGCCGCGCGGATCCACGTCGACGGGGTTGCCGCGGGAATCGACGACGACGGCGGGCACGGGATCGGCGAACACCGTGGCCGGCACCGGGCCGGGCAGGCGGCCGGGCCAGGGCTGGTTGCGGTCCTTGACCGGCACCCTGGTGGGCGAGGACGGGGCGTCCCCCCACGGGATGAAGACCCGGCGGTCGGCCAGGAGCCGCCCGCCGGCGATGATCGCGGTGAGGACGGCGCCGTGGCCCAGCATGCTCTGCACGCGGGCCAGGCCATGGTGGATGCCCTCGTCCGGCCCCGTCCCCCAGAGACCGTCCGCGTGGTCGCCGAGGTCCTCGACGATGTCGGGTACCACCTGGACCCGGGTGATGCCGGAGGTCAGGCCGTGGTCGGACGCAGAGGTGCCCTGGAGCTGCCAGCGCACGCGGTCGACGACGTCGTCGGCGTCGAACCAGCGCGGGTGCTGCCACCGGCGCTCCGACACCTCGCCCGATTCCGTGTGCAGCGAGACGTGCAGGGCCGTGCACACCAGTCCTGCCCCGCGCAGGGTGTCGACGAATTCACCGGCCCGCGTGCGGAAGGCGAATGCGAGCTGGTCGATACGGGCGAGGGGCGGCTCGAAGTCGGCGACGGTGTCGAGGTGGGGTGGCGGCTTCCGGGCGACGACGTCCCGATGGTCGAGTCCGCTCGCCTGGCGGTGCGCGAGGGCGCCCTCGACGCCGAAGCGGTTGCGGACGTCCGCTGCGCCGAGCGCCGCGAAATCACCGAGGGACCGGATGCCGAGGCGCTTGAGCAGCACGGTGAGCTTGGGCTGCTCGAGGACTTCGAGGGGGTAGCTGCTCAGGAACCAGGCCGAGCGGCCCGGCGGGATGACGACCAGCTGGTCCGCGTCGGGGTCCTCCAGCTGATCCGTGGCCCTGGCTGCGTGCTCGGCCGCGAAGGAGCCGTCGGCGATTCCGATGCGCACGTCCGTGAGACCGATGGCTGCGAGGGTCCGGAAGACCATGTCCGCGGCCCTGCCCTCGCTGCCGTAGTAGCGCGAGGGCCCCTTGACCTTGACGGCGCACAGTCCCGGGCGGAGGACCTGGACGCCGGGCATGATGGTCTCCACGGCCGCGGTCACGGGCTCGAAGGTGCGTTCGTCGAGCGAGGGGTCGTAGGCGAGGGTGACGAGCCCCGCGCTGCGGGCCTGGGCCTCCCGGATACGGAGGCCTCTCTTCACGCCGTCCTGCCGTGCTGCCGGGGAGCAGGCGAAGACCTCCCCGCGGTCGACGAGGACGAGCGCGGTGTCCGCGGGAAGTGCGTGGTCGCGCAGTGCCGCGGTGATGGGCCAGTCCGGGCACCAGAGCATCATGGTCCGCGTGGCCGAGGTGCCGGGAGCTGCCGGGGGAAGGGCGGATGTCACGAGGACTTCATCAGCCGGGGTTCGAACAGGGCGCCGGAAGCAGTGCCGAAGGCGGCGTCAGGGCGGCCGTCGGACCGGGGATCCGGCTGCAGGACGTCCTGGACCCCGGTCCCGCCCGGAGCGGCACCCTGGAGGTCCGTCAGTTCCACATAGGCGTGGCGGAGCCGGCCGGAGGGCTGGGTCGCGGTGATCTTCATGCGGCGCGCCCTCAGGTGGCCGGTCCCGGAGCCGAGGCCCTCCCAGGCGCTCTCGGCGACACCGAGTGTGGAGTCGCTCTGCTGCCAGGTGCCCAGGGTGATCAGTGCCGCGCCGCGCTGGCGCAGCCGTGCCTTGAGCCGTGCCCCTTCGGTGGGCGCGAGGTGTTCCGGGGCCCGGGTCAGGACGATCGAGACGACGTCCACGAGGGCTGCCGTCACCGTGAGCCACTGGGTCCCGGGATCCGGGACCAGGATGAGGCGGTCGAGGTTGATCCCGAAGCCCTGCGCCGCTTCCACGCTGAAGTCCGGCACACCGATGACGCTGCACCACGCCCCTGTCGCGGAGGGGCCCGCGAGCAGGGCCATGGCGATCGTCGTCGAGTTCCGGACGGCGTAGGAGCCCCCGGACTGGAGGCCTCCACCGGGCAGGATCCGGGCGAGGGCGGGTACGGTGGGCATCCCTCGTGAGTCCAGCTTCCCGGCCTGCATGCTGTTGATGCGGGCCTGGAGGCCGAGGGCGACATCGGCCGTGGAGCTGCCGTGGAGGGCTGTGTGCGGGGTGCCGGTCCCCGGGCGTGACGTGCCCTGGGGGGTGGAGGAAGGCTCATCCCGGTCGAGGGCGGAGCCGGCAGGTGGAGGCGTCACTCGTCAATATTCGAATACGTGTTCGATTAAGTCAATCGGCGCGCCTCCGCTGAAAAAGGGCATGCCTGTGGTGGGTGCGGCCTTCATCAGGGTGGTCGCAGGCACGTCCACGACACCCTGCCGGGAGGCCGGACAGTGCCGCCCGAGGGCCGGCTACGGACCGGCCGGGTGCGGGTCAGGCAGGCGGGATGGGCAGGTCAGGCGTCGGATGCCTTGCGGGCGGCGTCGCGTTCCTTGACGCGTGCGGCCTCGGCCCGGACGGCGGCCTGCGTGGACCGCTCCGCGACCAGCCATGCGGGCGGATCCTGCAGCAGGGCGGTGATCTGCTCGCTCGTCAGCGGATCCGTGATGCCTCCGCGGGCCAGCCCGCCGATGGAGATCCCGAGCTTCTGCGCGACGACGGGGCGGGGGTGGGGGCCGGTGCGGCGCAATCCGGCGAGCCACTCCGGCGGCGTCTGCTGCAGTTCGTCGAACTCGGCGCGTGTCAGCTCGGTCTCCTGGAAGTCCTGGGGAGCGGCGGGCAG
>NZ_CP024915.1:3331100-3334158 GCF_002953615.1 Arthrobacter agilis
GGGGCTGCGGTGGCGCTCCTGGGCTACACCTTCAACGCCCTCGGGAACCAGGCGGGAGCCCTGCAGTGGCTGAAGGGCCTCTCCCCCTACGACTGGGTGTTCGGTCCCGCACCGCTGCTCCACGGTTTCTCGACCGGCGCCGGAGCGGGCATGGCGGCCGTGCTCGCCCTGTGCGGCATCCTCGTGCTGGTCGCCGTCGTCGGACTGTCACGCCGGGACGTCGGCCGGTAGCGGGGGCGGCCCGTCACTCCAGCGGGAAGTTCTCCCGGCGCAGCAGCCTCGCCAGATGCTCGGCGTTGCGGACGACGCCCGCGGTCGTCGTCGCCACCACGTCGGGGACCTCGGCGAGGTCCTTGAAGTCGACGGCCTGCATCGCCTCGCCCACCCAGTAGGTGGAGCCCTGGGACGGCAGGGAGAAACCGATGTCGTTCAGGCCCTGCATCATGTCGGCGATCGTCTTGTGCGCGCCGTCCTCATTGCCCACGACGGCCACCACCGCGACCTTTCCCGCCATCACGGGCCGGCCCTCCTCGTCCGTCTCCGCGATGTCGGCGTCCAGCCGCTCCATCACGCGCTGCGCGAGGCTCGACGGGTGGCCCACCCAGATGGGAGTGGACAGCACGAGGATGTCGGCGGCGAGGATCTTCTCGCGGAGGATCGGCCACTCGTCGCCGTCGCCCATGTCCTTCTGCACGCCGGGTGCCACGTGGTGGTCGACCACGCGGGCGCTGGACGTCGCGATTCCCCGCTCCGCGAAGCGGTCGAGGATGTGCCGGGCCATCAGGTCGGAACTGGACGGCCCCGGCGATGGGGTGAGGCTGCACACGAGCGCGAAGGCTGTCAGGTCGGTCACGGGTACTCCTTGATGTCGGAACTGCCGGATGATGCGGAGGTCTGAGGGAGTTCGGGGCCGGGCGTCCCGCCGGGGGTGCCCGCGGTCGACGCCGGTCAGGCCCGCAGGACCCCGGGCAGTTCCCCGACGGACGCGACCTCGTGGTCGGGCGGCGTCATGACGGTCGGATACGGGCCGCCGTCACGGTTCAGCCAGACCGTCTTCAGGCCGGCACGCGCGGCGCCGTCGATGTCCCAGGGATGCACGGCGACCAGCACGACGTCGCCCGCCGCCTTTCCGAGGGTCTCGAGGGCGTGGGCGTAGGACTCCCGCGCGGGCTTCCACCGGGCGGCGTCCGCCACGGAGAGGACAGCGGCGATCTGCCCCCCGACTCCGGCCCGCTCCAGCAGGCCCGCCGCCGTTGCCGCTGCCCCGTTGGTGAGCACGGCGACACCGAAGCCCTCGAGTGCGAGCGCGCGGATGCCGTCCGCCACGTCGGGATGGACCGGCAGCTCCTGCAGCGCCGTCATCACATGCGTCACCGCATCGTCGAGGTCCCGGTTCAGCACCTGGTCCGCGAGAACCACCCGTAGGGCGCCCTCGGCGACGTCGCCGAAGGCCGGGTTACGCCCGACGGCGGTCAGTGCGAAGCCGTCCCGGAGCACCGAGGCGAACCACAGGGCGGCCAGTTGCGGGGGTGCACCGACCTCCTCGAAGTGCTGGGACATGCGGCCCATGTCCGAGAGCGTCCCGTTGACGTCGAACAGCACCAGCGGCAACGCCATTACTGGCGGTACCCCTCCACCTGGCTGATCGGCCGGGCATCGGCGTCGGCCGGGTCCTCACCGGCGTCCGCCTTCGCCCGGCGCTGGCGGAGCAGGTCCCAGCACTGGTCGAGGTCCTCCTCGACCCGCTTCAGCCGGGCCGCGTGGTCCTGGTGCTCGGCCCCGGCTCCGGCGTCCTGGGGCTGTTCACGGAGGTCGTGCTCTTCCTGCACGAGTGCCTGGATACGCTGGAGGATGTCCTGGTTGTCCATGGTTCGGTCCCTTTCGTCGTCGCCGTGCCGGCGCCGGTGGATGATCAGCAGGCTTTCCTTCAGGCTACTGAGGCGACGGACCGATGACCAGCGCCGGCCTCCGCCCCGGCCCGGTGCAGCAGGGGAATTTGGCGCACCGCCCGGATGGCCTAAGCTGTTGGAGAACCAATTGCCTGTGTAGCTCAGTCTGGTAGAGCATCCGCTTCACACGCGGAAGGCCCGGGGATCGAGGCCCCGCGCAGGCACGAGGATCGGCTGGAGACAGCACCCGGGAAGGCCCGTACCGATACGTCGGTACGGGCCTTTCCTGCGTCCATGGGAGTTCGTCCTGGGCGAACAGATTTTGTTAGCACTCCCCTGGGTCGAGTGCTAACATTTTTCCTAGTTGAGCGGAGGGCGCTCAACCTTGGAGAACCGACCACCTGCCGGTGGCATCTGTGAAGGAGTTGTTTCCAGTGGCCATGAAGTTCGATCCATTCCGCGAGCTGGACCGCGTTGCCGGCGCCCTGCTGGAGAACCGTCCCGGACTCCGTCTCATGCCGATGGACCTCTACCGCGAGAAGGACCACTACATCCTCTCCGCGGACCTTCCGGGCATCGACCCCGGATCGGTCGACATCGACGTCGACGGCCAGCTCCTGACCATCCGCGCGGAGCGTACGCTGCGTGGCGCGGAAGGCGTCAAGTGGCTGACCCGCGAGCGCGAGAGCGGCTCGTTCCTGCGCCAGCTCAATCTCGGTCAGGGCATCGACACCGAGGGCATCTCCGCCCGGTACGAGAACGGCGTGCTCAACGTGATGATCCCGGTCAGCGCACGCGCGAAGCCACGCAAGATCGAGGTCGTCAGCGGAGAGTCCTCCGCGCCGGTCGAGTCCACGGCGGTCGAATCCACGGAGCCCGGTGCAGGGCACCAGGAAGCCGTCGAGGCGTAGCACCCCGGTATCGGCGACCCCCCGGGCTGCAGCCCGGGGGGTCGCGCCGTCCCTGCACCGGATCCATCCCCGCCTGCGCCCCAGATTCTCCTTGCACCAGCGGGCCGCCGGTGCAAAGGATGGAGCATGGACTTCACACCGAGCAAGGCAATCGTCACCGGCTCCGATTCCGGCATCGGCCGGGCCACGGCCGTCGCCCTCGCAGCGGCGGGCTGCGACGTCGGCGTCACCTGGCACTCCGATCAGGAGGGCGCCAGC
>NZ_CP024915.1:3334258-3337332 GCF_002953615.1 Arthrobacter agilis
GGCGCGAACAGCATGGCACCCGTGATGCGCGCCTTCTCCGTCATCTCGAGGTGGACCTGCCGCCGGTCCACCTCACTGCGCCGGCGCGTCACATGGCCGGCGGAATCGAGGCGGTCGACGAGTGCGGTGGTGGCCGGTGAGCTCAGGTTCAGTTCCTCCCGCAGGAGCCCGGGCGTGACCGTGAGGCCGGCGCGTGCCGCGCCCATCATGATGCCCAGGGCGTGGAGGTCCGTGCGGTAGAGGCTGTCCCGTTCGCTGGCGACGTCGACATAGCGGTCCGTCTCGACCGTGAACTGCTGCATGAGTGCCATGAGCTCGTCCCTCGCAGCCATGATCCCTCGCCTTCTTTCGCCTCCAGTTTAGGCTGGTTCCTATTATCTCCATGATAGATATACTTTACGATAGAGATAATTTCTGGGAGATGGAGAGATCATGAGGAACAGCTGGTTGAGGGTCCTGCTGCCCGTCGTCGTCGTACTGATCTGGCTGGTCGGGGCAGCGGTGGGCGGTCCGACGTTCGGGCGCCTCGAGGAGGTCTCGAGCAACGACCAGGCGTCGTTCCTGCCCGCGAGCGCCGAATCCACCGAGGCGGGCGAGCTGCAGCAGCGGTTCAGCGACTCGGACGCCGTCCCCGCGGTCCTCGTCGCCGAGTCGGACACCGCCATCGGGCCGCAGGACCTCGGCCTGTACGAGGAGGTCGGGGTGGCGCTCGGCGAGGTGGAGGGGCTGGAACCCCCGGCCGAGGGAGCGCCCGCCGTCGCCGGACCCATCCCGTCCGAGGACGGGCTGGCCGTCCAGTACATCGCCTTCGTCTCCTCCGACGCCGAACTCGCAGAGGTGGTCGGGGAGTTGCGCACCGTCCTGGCGGACGAACTACCCGACGGCGTGACCGGCTACGTGACCGGACCGGCGGGCTTCACCAACGATCTCGTGGAGGCCTTCGGCGGCATCGACGGGATCCTGCTCGGAGTGGCACTCGGAGCGGTGTTCCTCATCCTCCTCGCCGTCTACCGCTCCATCGTGCTGCCGTTCCTGGTGCTGCTGACCTCGGTGTTCGCGCTGGCGACGTCGATCCTGCTGGTGTTCGGTCTCGCGAAGCTCGACTGGATCCAGCTCAGCGGGCAGAGCCAGGGCATCCTGTCGATCCTCGTGATCGGTGCGGCCACCGACTATGCGCTGCTGCTCGTGGCCCGGTTCCGGGAGGCGCTCGCCGAGCACGAGACCACCTGGCACGCCATGCGGGTGGCCTACCGCGGGTCGGTGGAACCCATCCTGGCCTCCGGCGCGACGGTGATCCTCGGGCTGCTGTGCCTGCTGTTCTCCGATCTCAACTCGAACAGGAGCCTCGGGCCGATCGCGGCCATCGGCATCGTCTTCTCGCTGGCCGCAGCGCTGACCCTCCTCCCGTCGCTCCTCCTCCTGTTCGGCAGGGCGGCGTTCTGGCCGCTGCGCCCGCGCTACGACGCCGGGCTCTCGACCGCCGTCGCCCCACACCATGGCAGGCATGCCGCACCGACCGCCGCAGGCGCGGAGATCGGCCTGGAGCGGCTCAGGGGCATCTGGAAGCGGGTCGCACTGCTGGTGGCCCGCCGGCCCCGCGTCCTGTGGATCGCGTCACTGCTCATCCTCGTCGCCGGTGCGCTCGGCCTCACCCAGCTCCAGGCCAGTGGCGTGCCGCAGTCGGCACTGATCCTCGCGCCGTCGAACGCCGTCGACGGGCAGGAGGCCCTCGGTCGCCACTTCGACGCCGGATCCGGCAGCCCCGTCTACGTGGTCGCACCGGAGGCCGACTCCGACGCCGCCCTCGATGTGGTCACCGGGCAGGACGGCATCTCGGGCGCGGCGCTGACCGTCGACGCCGCGGGAGTGCCCGCCGTCGAGGACGGGCAGGTCCTGATCAGCGGGACGCTCGAGTTCCAGGCGGACTCCGGGCAGGCGGAGGACGTGGTGCGGGAGCTGCGGACGGCGCTCGACGACGCCGGTCCCGACGCGCTGGTGGGCGGCGTCACCGCGGTGGCGATCGACACCAACGACACGGCCCTCGCGGACCTCGTCAAGATCATCCCGATCGTGCTGCTCGTCATCCTCGGAGTGCTGATCGTCCTGCTGCGCTCCGTCGTCGCACCCGTGCTCCTCGTGGCCAGCGTGGCGCTCTCGAACGCCACGGCCCTGGGCGTTTCCGCACTGGTGTTCAACGGCATCTTCGGGTTCGAGGGCGCCGATGCCTCCGTGCCGCTCTTCGCCTTCGTGTTCCTGGTGGCGCTCGGCGTGGACTACAACATCTTCCTCATGACCCGGGTACGCGAGGAGTCGCTGCGCATCGGCACGCGGCCGGGCATCCTCCGGGGGCTCGGCGTCACGGGCGGGGTGATCACCTCTGCCGGCGTGGTCCTGGCGGCGACCTTCGCCGCGCTGGGCGTGATTCCGATCCTGTTCCTCGCGCAGATCGCGTTCATCGTGGCGTTCGGCGTGCTGCTGGACACCGTGCTGGTCCGCTCGCTGCTGATCCCCGCGCTCGCCTACGACATCGGACCGAAGATCTGGTGGCCGTCCGGGCTGGGCAGGGTCGCGTCGCCACGGTAGCCGCGCGCGTCCGCCGGCGGCCACCGCCGCGTCCGTGCACCGGTCGCTGACCGCCCGTAGCTGTGTGTTTCCTGCACAGCGACCGCACAGCTACGGGAAAGCCCTGCCCCAGGTGTCGGCACCAGGCTGGAGGAACACCACCAGCCCGCAGGAGGACGCCGTGATCAGCTACCGACCCACCCCCGAACTCACCCCCGAACTCACCCCTGGACGCAAGGGCATCAGGGCGGCCATCGGTGCCATGGCCCTGGTCGCGGTGCTCGGCACCACGGCGTTCGCTCCGGTCGGCGCCGATCCCACGGCGCCCGTCGCCGGCGCCCGGACCGCCGTCGTCGTGGGGACCACCCTCCCGGCGGAGCAGGCCATCGTCCGGAGGCAGGATCCCGGCGGCTCGCTCGACCAGGGCGCTGCAGCGGGACCCCTCTCCGCCTGAGACCCCGCTCCTCCGGACCCGTGCGGGATACTGGACGGGACCTTCGACCGACCCCACC
>NZ_CP024915.1:3337590-3340609 GCF_002953615.1 Arthrobacter agilis
GGCCCGGCGTCGCTCGTACAGCCTCGTGAGGGCACGCTTGCGGCGTTCCTGCCGGGCGTCGAGCGTCGGCTGTTTCTTGAGGCGCCCGAGACCGCGGCGCAGCTGCAGCGTCCGCCGTTCCGCCCGGCTCGGTAGTCTCCGCATCAGCAGCACGAGCGGGAACACCCAGAGGAACCGCAGGAGAATCAGGGCGAGCGTCGCGAGGAGACCGATCAGCACCGTCTGCTGCACCGTCAGCAGGGACTCGTCGATGTTCTGCAGCAGGGTCCTGACCTCGAGCCCGATGAGGAGGAACACGCCGTTCTCCAGCAGGAACTGCACGGTCCGCCAGTTCACGTTGTCGCTGATGCGGGCCCGGGCGTCGAACTGGCTCGCGCTGCGGTGACCGGTGTAGATCCCGGCGACCACCACGGCCAGCACCCCGGACGCACCGAGCTCCTCGGCGGGGAGGAAGGCGACGAACGGGACGGCGAGGGACAGCGCCGTGTCGAGCACCGGATCGTCGAGCTTGGACCGGAGGAAGACCGTGACCACGCCCACGGCGTAGCCGACCACGACGGCGACGACGACGGCGTACGCGAAGTCACCGACGGCCGCACCGAAGCCGCTCAGTGCCCCGGCGGACGCCGCGATGGCGCTGCGGAGGAGCACCAGCGCGGTCGCGTCGTTGACGAGGCCCTCGCCCTCCAGCACCGTGAGCAGCCGGGGCGGGAGGCCCAGCCGGCGGCCGATCGAGGTTGCGGCGACGGCGTCGGGCGGGCTGATCACCGCGCCGAGCGCGACCGCGGCGGCGAGACCCAGGCCGGGCAGCAGCGTGTGGAGGAGGAGTCCGGTGGCGAAGGCGGAGATCACGACGAGCGCGACGGACAGGCTGGCGATCGGCGTGACGTTCCGGCGGAAGTCCGTGACGGGCGTCTTGATCGCCGCGGCATAGAGCAGGGGCGGCAGGATGCCCGCCAGGATCCACTCGTCGGGGATGCTGAAGCTCGGGACACCGGGCACGAAGGAGAGCGCGATGCCGACGACGACGAGGATGAGGGGAGCCGCGACGCCCACGCGCCTGGAGAGCACCGCGACCGCCACGAGGACGGCGATCCCGATGATGCCCAGCAGTCCCAGTTCCACGCTGCCAGCCTAGTGTGGACGGACCGCGTCCGGCGGCCGTACGCGCGACGGGGGCGCCCCTTCACGGGAGGGGCCGGGGGCGTTACGGCGCTCGATCCGGCAGCGCGGTAGGTCGAGCGGCGGACCGGACAGCGCGCCCGGCGGACCGCCCATGAGGTCGGCATCGCTGCGACATGGCGGACGCCGTCCGCGCAGCGGTCCGCACGGCCGGCCGCGCACGCCTCCGCGGGCGGTCAGTCCGCGAGAAGCTGCGCGCCGGCCGAGAACGTCCGCACCCGCGCGTCCTGCCAGAGGTGGGCGGGCACTCCCCCGCCCAGCAGTTCCCGGGCCAGCCCCGGATCCTCGCCGAGGGGCGCATCGCTCCCCGCGATGATCACGTTGCCGTAGCGCCTGCCCTTCAGCATGGCCGGATCGGCGATGATCACGGTGTGCGCGAACTCGGCGCCGATCGTCGCGGCCTCCCGCTTGGCCATCGCGAGGTTCGGGCTGTCGCCGCAGTTCACCACATAGACCCCGTCGGCTGCGAGGACGCGCTTGGCGGCCCGCGTGAATTCCTGAGTCATCAGGGGCACCGGGGTCACGGCGCCCGCGAAGACATCCCGGATGACGAGGTCGCGGCTGTCCTCGCTGAGCGACTCCGTCACGGCGCGGGCCTCACCGACGCGGATGCGCACGAGCGGTGCCCGGGGCAGGTCGAACCACTGGCGCACCAGTTCGGCCAGCCGCCCGTCGAGTTCGACGACGACCTGGCGCGCCTGCGGGTGGGAGGCGGCGAAACGGCGTGCGAGCGAGCACGCTCCCCCGCCGAGGTGGAGCACGCGGAGCCTGTCCGTGGACGCCCAGCGCGAATCGACGAGCGATGCGATCCAACGCATGTACTCGAAGTCGAGCTGCAGCGGATCGGCCAGGTCGATGTGGGAGCTGGGTACGCCGTTGATGCGCAGCACCCAGCCGTTCGGGTTGTACGGATCGGGTTCGAGCTCGCAGGTTCCGGTGTCGATGGGGAACTCGCCGATCTCGGGTCGTGCCCCCGAGGGCTTCGCCATCAGGTGCACCCTCTCATCGCTGGTCCGGACGGTGCATGCGGAACATTGGCCGATGGTGCCAGGTGGGCCCGCACAGCATCGAGGTGCCGTCGGGTTCGAAGCCGTTGCGGCGGTAGAAGCGCTCGGCCCGCGGGTTGCCGTTCAGGATCCACAGGTAGGCCGCCCGTGTGCCGATCGCGATGTCCATCAGGCGCTGCCCGAGCCCCGTCCCGTGCGTGGAGCGGAGGGTGTAGATGTGGTGCAGTTCGAAGTCGGGGCGGTCCTCGTCGCGTCCAGGACCGGAGGTCGCGATCGCGACCGGCGCGCCGTCGTCGTCGAACGCCAGCCAGCTCCGCGCGCTGCCGCGGGTGCGTTCCGCGTGCTGGAACGCCTCGCGCTGCCGCTCGATCATCGCGGGCAGCTCGGCGTCGTAGAACTCGTGGTACTCCCGCGGCATGATCTGCTCGTACGTCTCGTGCAGCCCTGCCACGTGGGTACGCGCGTACGCCTCGGCGTCGTCCACCGTAGCCGGCCGGATCAGGTAGGGAAGCGTCAGCAGGGGCTGTGTCACTGCCCCAGTTTAGTGGCCCCAGGCCACCGAGGTGCGGTGGTGCTCCTCATGGCGCCCGCCCGGCCGGTAACGCGACCATAACGCGGCGGTAACGCCGTCGGGCCTAGGGTGATCGCACGCTCCGGCGCCGACCGGCTGAGGAGCCGGGTGAACTCCGGCTGGTTCACTGTCCCGTGCAGGCCACGGGTCGCGCCAGGCGACGACGGACCGGCTGATGGCCGGCACCCACGCACCGCCGCTCGAGGAGAGACCATGACGAACGATTCGCCGGAACCGCTGGGCCGCATCATGTCCCGCA
>NZ_CP024915.1:3340848-3343906 GCF_002953615.1 Arthrobacter agilis
GCGACGCCGGAGACCGCCGCCGAACTGATCGAGCTCGCCACCCGCCTGCGGGTGCTCGGCGAGGCGGGCCGGGGGCACGAGCAGCCCTACCTCGACGCCGACATCGCCTTCCATGCACTGCTGCTGGCGGCGAGCGGCAACGACATGATGACGTCCCTGCACGGGATCGTGACGGAGGTGCTCGCTGGCCGCACAGACCTCGGCCTCTCGCCGGCCGATCCGGCGCCCGTCTCGTTCGACAACCACGAAGGCGTCGCCCGCGCCATCGCCGACCGGAACGAGGACCTGGCGGAGGAGTACGCGCGGGCCGTCGTCCTGGAGGTGTGGCACGAACTGGGCGACCTCTGAGCCGGGAGTCCCGTCCTGCCCGAGGCGGGCCGTAGCGTCTACCCGGCCCGTTCCGCCCCGCGGCGCGTCGCGCCGGTGACCATCCAGCGGTCGTCCCGGACGCGCCAGCCCAGCGTCGCCGCGCGCGCGAGCATGTAGCCGATGCCGAAGGCGAGCCACAGCCACACGATCCCCTCGCCGCCGGACAGCTCCGCCGTGCCGACGAGGGCCAGCAGCGGCAGGTAGGCGACGAGGTTCACGACGCCGGCCGTGGCAAGGTACCGGGCGTCGCCCGCGCCGATGAGGACGCCGTCGAGCACGAACACGAAGCCGCAGACCGGCTGGGACGCGGCGAGCACCCACAAGCCTGCCGCGAAGGCGGACTGGACGGCCGGGTCGGTGGTGAAGATCCACCCGACGAAGGGAGCCACGGCCGCGAGCAGGCCACCCGTGACAACGCCGAAGCCCACCCCCCACGTGATCATCCGCCGCGTCAGTGCCCGGGCCAGCGGCCGGTTCCCCGACCCCAGCTCCTTGCCGATCAGTGCCTGCGCGGCGATGGCGAGGGCGTCGAGCGCGAAGGCGAGGAAGGTGAAGACCGTCATGACGAGCTGGTGCGAGGCGAGGCTGAGGGGACCCTGCGCGGTCGCGACGAGGACGGTGGCGAGGATCGCCACGCGCAGGGACAGCGTGCGCAGCATGAGCCACGAACCGACGCTCGCCGTGCTGCGGATGCCGCGGAAGGACGGCTTCAGGGGGACCTGCTCCCGACGGGAGGCACGCACGATCATCACGAGGTACACGGCCGCCATCCCCCACTGGGCGAGGCTGGTCCCCAGCGCGGAGCCGGCGACCGACATCCCCGCGCCGTACACGAGCAGGTAGTTGAGGACGATGTTGACGCCGAAGCCCGCGCCCGCGACGACCAGCGGCGTGCGCGTGTCCTGCAGCCCGCGCAGCACCCCGGTGGCAGCGAGCACCACGAGCATGGCCGTCAGCCCCGGCATCGACCAGCGGAGGTAGTCGACCGCGAAGGCGTGGACGGCGCCGTCGGCACCCAGCAGGGAGGCGAGCCCGGGGGCGGCGGCCCAGCCCGCGGCGGAGAGCAGGACCCCGAGCGCGACGGCGAGACCCACGCCGTCGCGCCCTGCAGCGAGCGCCTCGGGCAGACGGCCCGCACCGAGGAGACGGGCGACGGCGGGAGTGGTCGAGTACGCGAGGAAGACCATGAGCCCGACGGCGGTCTGCAGCACCGTGGATGCGAGGCCCACACCGGCGAGCTCGTCGACGCCGAGATGCCCGACGATCGCGGAGTCGGCGAGCAGGAAGAGCGGCTCGGCGATGAGGGCACCGAGCGCCGGCACGGCGAGCCGCAGGATACTGCGGCTGAGCTGACGGTTGCTGGGGAGGGTCTCGTGCACCGTCCCAGCGTAGGCCGAGGGGCCGCAGGGCCTAAGCTGGAACGGCCCGAACCGCCCAGCCACAGGGGAGTCATGAAACTCGGCACCAGGCAGTACCTGGCAGGACTGGTCCTGCTGTTCATCAGCACCCTCTTCGTGCCCCAGGCCGTCTCGGACTTCGCCCGGGCGGAGTCGACGGGCACGCCGGTGCCGGCCGAGGCTCCCCTGCTCCTGGCGATCGGCCTGCTCATCATCCTCGCCGCAGCGGCATGCATCGGCCGGGGCTACTGGCTCACGCACCGCAGGGGAGCTCCACGGAAGTCCCATCCGGAGGACGACCCGGACGAGCCGCTGCTGCGCCCCGGCTACGGGCCGGAGCCCTCGGACCGGGACGCATGGCGCGACCATCCCCTGCGCCGGCACGACCGCGACGACGAAGGAGGGTCCTGACCGCCCGCTGCGCGGGACGCTCCTCCGGTCGCCCTGTCCAGCCCCGGCGGTCCTTTTTTCCTCCTTGTCCGCCGCAGGCCGGCCTTCGTACGGTCTAATCACCCGGAACGCGCACACCGCGCGTCCCGGCCGCCCTGCTGTCCGGACAGCCGGCCATCCGAGGAGGACGCCACCATGATGCCGAAGACCAGGATCCGCACATCGGCGGTCCCGTTGACCCTCGCCCTCCTGCTCGCCGTGACGGCCTGCACCGATACCGGCACTCCCGACCCCGCATCGAGCGCGCCCGCCCAGGTGCAGGGCGGGGGTGCGACCGACAGCTCGTCGGACGGTTCGTCGGACAGCTCGTCCGGGGAGTCGGGCGGGCAGCAGGAGGACCTGAGCATCCCGGACATCGTCGACGCGGTACAGCCGTCGGTGGTCACCATCTTCACCGAGGGCGGCCTGGGCAGCGGCGTGATCTACACCGAGGACGGCCTGATCCTCACCAACGAACACGTGGTCCGCGGCAACGACGACGTCGAGGTCGCCTTCGCCGACGGACAGCGGGTGTCGGGGACCGTGGAGGCGACCGACGCGGTGTCCGACCTCGCACTCGTGCGGGCCGACCGCACGGATCTGCCGGCAGCGACCTTCCAGTCCGGGCTGCCGCGCATCGGTGAACTCGCCGTCGTCATCGGGTCCCCCCTCGGGTTCGAGAACACCGCGACATCGGGCATCATCTCCGGCCTGCACCGGGAGATCCCGGGGTCCGCATCGACCAGCCAGTCGCTCGTCGACCTCATCCAGACCGACGCCGCCATCAGCCCGGGCAACTCGGGTGGCGCCGTCGTGAACGGCCGCGGCGAGATCATCGGCATCCCGCCCCCGCCTCATCTGCC
>NZ_CP024915.1:3344006-3347029 GCF_002953615.1 Arthrobacter agilis
GCCCCGACCTCGGCCCGGTCGGTCGATGCGCCGGCGGCCTCCGCAGAGGGCCCGTCCGGACGCTCACCGGTGCCTCCGACCGCGTCCGGTTCCTCGTCCGGTTCCTCGTCCGCAGCACAGGGTTCCGTGGCAGCGCCATCACCCGCTCCGGGCCGGGACTACACCGCCGACCGGCATCCGTCCGGACCGGCCCATCCGCCGGGCCCCGGCCATCCCTCAGGCACGGCGCACCCCGGCGGACCCGGCTACCCGGGCACCGGCTCGTCCGCATCCGCCTGACGGCCTGGTGCCCCCGCGGCGGTGATCCGGGCTCACCCCTCGATGCGCAGACCCATGCTCTCGGCGAGGAACGGCGCCAGCAGCTGTAGCTGGTACTCGTCGATCGTGGCGCCGCGCAGGCCGTCGAGACCGTGGATGCTGCGGAAGGTGCTCGTGCGCAGGTCGGCGTCCTTCAGTTGTGCGCCGTCGAGGGTGAGGGTCCCGATCGTGCAGTCCCGCAGGGCCAGCCGGGTCGCCCGGACCCCGGTCAGATCCAGTTCGCCGATGATGCAGTCGCTCACCAGGACGTCCGTCAGCTGGGAGCTGCGGAGGTTCACGTAGTCCAGCTTCCCGCCGTCGAGGTGCACCGCGTCGAACCGGCTGTCGTACAGCTCGGCGGAACCCCACCGCGTGCTCCGCAGGGACGTCTCCCGCCAGCTGCTCCGCGGTGCGCGGAAGACCGGCGCATACGTGTCCTCGAGGGCGCATTCGAGGAAGCGGGCGCCGCGCAGGTCCGTGTCGTTCAGGCGGACGCCCTCGAGCAGGCACTCCTGCAGGGTGATGCCGGCAAGCTCCCCACCGTCGAACGAGGTCCGCTCGTAGTGCTCGCCCTCCCGGTGGTCGCCGTCGAGCAGCCGCGGCTCGGCCACCCGGGTGACGCCCTGCGGCGCCCGCAGGGCAAGCCGCGGCGCGGGAGTCGCGCCACCTGCGGTCTTCCTGGGCATGGGTCCCTCCCCGTCATCCGGTGCGGGTGCACCGGCTGGCCAGTCTAGCCGCGCGGTCCAGAGCCGACGGCCCCGGCGAGAAACGGTGGGACGACAGGGGGACCACGAAGGACCCGTGGTCTACTCTGGAGCGATCGTCAGTCCAGGGGGGGAATCCGATGAGCAGCGACCGCATGCAGGGAACCTACGATCCACGCTACGCAGACATCTACCAGCGTGGCGGCGACGGCGATGCGGCATCGCGGATGGCATCCCCCGCGCCGCTCGCACCCGCCCTGCCGCAGGTCATCGGGAGCACGGCCGATCCGTCGGAGATCCGCGAGGTGGGACCCGGGACGGTGGCGCGCCCGGCGCACGACACGCCCCGCAATCCCTTCGACGTGTGGGTGTGGCTGGTCGCGGGCGTCCTCCTGGCGGCGGGCACCTACCTCCTCGTGGCGCCGATCCTGCACGACCAGCAGTACCTGGAGAGCATGGCGCTCGCGCCGTCGGGCCCCACCGGCCCCCCGTGGTTCCAGTACACCGTGACGGCCGCGCCGCCGCTGATCCTCCTCGGCGGTGCCACCGCCGTCGTCCAGCTCTTCGTGCTCTCGATCCGCCACACCCTGCGCACCCGCTGACCGGCGCCCGGGGCGTCGTGCCGGCGCGGCCCCCGTAGGGTGGACAGCATGGAATCGCCGATCGAGAGCTACCTCAGGACCATCCACCGGGAGATCTCCGAACTGCGGGACGGCAAGCCGTACAGCAGCATCCCCGCGATGGCGAACGTCGATCCCGACAACTTCGGGATCTGCCTGACCACCGTGGACGGATACATGTACGAGGTCGGTGACACCCGCGAGGAGTTCACCATCCAGTCGATCTCCAAGCCCTTCACCTACGGGCTGGCGCTGTCCGATCTCGGCATGGAGGCCGTCGACGCGAAGGTGGACGTGGAGCCCTCCGGCGACTCCTTCAACGAGATCTCGCTGGCGCCGGGCACGGGCCGGCCGTCGAACGCGATGATCAACGCCGGTGCGCTCACGGCGACGTCCCTCGTCCGGTCCCGGGGCGGCAACACCCGGTTCCGCCGCATCGTGAACACCTACTCCGCCTTCGCGGGCCGCCAGCTGGGCGTGGACGAGGAGATCTTCCGGTCCGAGCTCGAGCACGGACACCGCAACCGCGCCCTGGCCTACCTGCTGCGGTCCTTCGACATCATCGAGGAGGACCCGACGCCCGTTCTGGAGGACTACTTCCGCCAGTGCTCCGTGATGGTCACCTGCATGGACCTCTCCGTCATGGCGGCGACCCTCGCCAACTCGGGCCGCAATCCCCTGACCGGCGTCGAGGCGATGGACCTGTCCGCCGTGGAGCGCGTCCTGTCCGTCATGACCACGTGCGGCATGTACGACGACGCCGGATCGTGGATCAGCACGGTGGGCATGCCGGCCAAGAGCGGGGTGGGCGGCGGCACCATCGCCGTGCTCCCCGGTCAGGTGGGCCTCGCCGTCTATTCGCCACCCCTCGACGACCACGGCAGCAGTGTGCGCGGCATGGCGACCAGCCAGCGGCTCTCCCGCGACATGGAGCTCCACTTCGTGCGGGCCGCGCGGGCGGGGCGATCGGCCATCCGCGCGACCTACGACATCACGGCGGCTCCCTCCGGCATCCGGCGGACCGACGAGGCGATGGACGTCCTCCGCGACCACGGCCACCGCGCCATGGTCATCGAACTCAACGGTGACCTGCTCTTCGCCGGCACCGAGTCGATGGTCCGGGAGCTCAGCAGCCTGGACGACGACGTCGACTTCGTGATCCTCGATCTGCGCCGCGTCGACGAGGTCGCGGACGTCTCCCTCCGGCTGCTCGGCGAGGTGCGTGAGAACCTCGCGACGGTGAACCGTGAGCTGGTGCTGATCGACGGCGAAGGCACCCTCGCGGAGACCTTCCGGGACGTGGACCGCGCGGTCCCCACGTTCGACACGCGCACCGCCGCGGTGGAGTGGTGCGAGAACGAACTGATCACCCGCTACGGCGGGGACCTGGTCCTCCCGGCCG
>NZ_CP024915.1:3347264-3350257 GCF_002953615.1 Arthrobacter agilis
GATGGTCAGCGCGACGGCCAGGGATGCCAGGAGGGCGATGCCGGTCGTGACGGCGAAGGGCCGGAAGAGCTCGCCCGCGAGGCCGCCCACGAACCCGATCGGGGCGAAGACGGCGACCGTGGTGAGGGTCGAGGCAGTGATGGCACCGGCCACCTCACGGACCGCGGTGAGGATCGCGACCCGTTTCTCCTCGCCGTAGCCCAGGTGCCGCTTGATGTTCTCGATCACGACGATGGAGTCGTCCACCACGCGGCCGATGGCGATCGTCAGGGCGCCGAGCGTCAGCAGGTTGAGGGAATAGCCCGCGGCGTAGAGCCCGATGAAGGTGATGAGCAACGAGAGGGGGATCGAGATGGCCGTCACCAGCGTCGACCGGACCGACAGCAGGAAGACGAGGATGATGACCACGGCGAAGCCGAGTCCCAGGATGCCCTCCGTGGTCAGATCGTCGATACTGCGCTCGATGAAGGGCGCCTGGTCGAACACGACGGTGATGTCGGCGGCGTTGCCGAGCTCGGCCTCGAGCTCGGGCACCAGGGCCACGATCTGCTGGGAGATCTCGACGGTGTCGCCGTCGGGCACCTTGGTCACCGCGAGTGCGAGCGTCTCCACCGAGTTGGTCCGCGTGATCGACGTCGGCTCGTCATCGGCGAGATCGACGTCCGCGACGTCGCCGATCGTGGTCGCCCGACCTGACGGTGCGCTGCCGGACGAGGGCAGCACCGGCAGGGCGAGGATGTCCTCCAGCGACCCGATCCGGCTGCCGGCCTGGATGGTGAGCGACCGCGGGTCCTCCTCGAGGGTCCCGACCGGGAACAGCGCGCCGTTGTCCTCCAGCGTGCTGGTGAGGTCGGCGACGGTCAGCCCTGCGGCTTCGAGGGCGCCGGCCCGCGGCAGGATCGCGACATGCTGGGTGGTCCCGCCGGAGACGTCCGCGGTCCGCACGCCCTCGATCTTCTGGAGTCTCGGGACGGTGAGGCGGGCGAGATCGCCGTTGAGTTCGCTGAGCGACTGGTCCGAGGAAACCGCCATGAAGACGATGGGCAGGTCGCTGATGCTCCCCGCGAGCGCCTGTGGCTCGACGTCCTCGGGGAGGGTGGGGCGCACCGTGGAGATCGCCCGGTCCACCTGCGCCCTCGCGCGGTCCAGGTCCGTCCCGTACACGAAGACGAGGCTGACGGTCGAGACACCAGTGCGCGACGTGGACGAGGACGACTCGAGGCCCTCGACCCCGCTGAGTGCCGATTCGAGCGGCTCACCGACCTGCTGGTCGAGGTACTCGGCCGAGGCGCCCGGTGCCGAGGACAGCACCGTGATCTGCGGGAACTCGAGCGACGGGATGAGCTCCTGCTTGAGCGACCCGAGCGTGATGACGCCGAAGACCGAAGCGAGGATGGTGATGAGCGCGATGAGCGCCCGGTTGCCCAGGGACAGCTGTGCCAGACGGAACAAGAGACCTGCCTTCGATGCTGACGGTCGCCTGGCTGGCCGGCGTCGCCGTGGCTACTTGAGTTTGAGGACCCGATCGGTGAGTGACTGCACCTCGGCGGCGAGGGACGGGTTCTCGTTGAGCCGCACCCCGTACCCGGGCAGCATCTCCTTCAGCTTGGGCTCCCAGTCCGCCATCCGGGTGGGGAAGCACCGCTTCAGCAGTTCGACCATGATCGGGGCCGCGGTCGAGGCGCCCGGCGAGGCGCCGAGCAGTGCTCCCACCGAACCGTCCGACGACGTGATGACCTCGGTGCCGAACTGGAGGACGCCACCCTTCTTCGGGGCCTTCTTGATGACCTGCACCCGCTGGCCCGCGGAGATCAGTTCCCAGCTGCCGCCCTCGGCCGTCGGGAGGAACTCGTTGAGCGACTCGTTCTTGGCGTCGCGGTTCTTCAGGACCTCGGTGACGAGGTACTTGGTGAGCGACATGTTGTCCTTGGCCACGGCGAGCATCGGCACCAGGTTGGAGGTCCGGATGGAGGTGGGGAGGTCCAGGTAGGAGCCGCGCTTCAGGAACTTGGTGGAGAAACCGGCGTAGGGGCCGAAGAGCAGCGACCGCTCGCCCTTGACGAAGCGTGTGTCCAGGTGGGGGACGGACATCGGGGGAGCACCCACCGACGCCTGCCCGTACACCTTGGCGTTGTGCTGTGCGACGAGCTCCTGGTCCGTGCAGCGCAGGAACTGGCCCGATACCGGGAAGCCGGCGAATCCCTTGCCCTCCGGGATGCCGCTGCGCTGCAGGAGGTGCAGGGCACCGCCGCCGGCGCCGATGAAGACGAACCTGGTGGTGACGGTGCTGGCCTCGCGCGTGGCCCTGTTCCGGACCTTGACGTCCCACCGGCCGTCGGTCGCCCGCGCGACGTCGAGCACGTCGAAGCCGTAGTGCAGGTCGACGCCGGCGCCCTCGAGGTAGCCGGTGAGCTGGCGGGTCAGGCCGCCGAAATCGACGTCGGTCCCGCCCTCGACACGCGACGCGGCGACGGGCTGCGAGGGATTGCGGCCCTTCATCAGGAGCGGCGTCCACCTGGCGATGGTGTCGTGGTCCTCGCTGTGCTCCATGGTGCTGAACAGCGGCTGCGGGCTCAGGGCGTCGTAGCGCTTCCGCAGGTAGGCCGCGTTGGCCTGGCCCCAGACGAAACTCATGTGGGGGACGGCGTTGATGAAGTTCCTCGGATCGCCCAGGTGCCCCTCGGACACCATGTGCGACCAGAACTGGCGCGAGACCTGGAACTGCTCGTTGATCGCCACGGCCTTCGCCGGGTCCACGGAACCGTCCTTGCTGGCGGGCGAGTAGTTCAGTTCGCACAGCGCCGAGTGTCCGGTTCCCGCGTTGTTCCAGGGGTCGGAGCTCTCGAGGCCGGCAGCGTCGAGGCGCTCGAACAGGGAGATGTCCCACTCGGGCTGGAGCTGGCGCAGGAAGGCGCCGAGGGTCGCGCTCATGATCCCGCCGCCGATCAGTACGACGTCGGTTGTCGTGGCGGGTGTGCCCTGGTTGTGTGTGG
>NZ_CP024915.1:3350357-3350422 GCF_002953615.1 Arthrobacter agilis
CCCGTCGCAGCCCACGGCCGCTTCCCGCCGGTCGAGCCGGCAGCGTGCGGGCTAGGCGGTGCCGC
>NZ_CP024915.1:3350522-3353442 GCF_002953615.1 Arthrobacter agilis
CGTCCCGCAGGCTCGCTTCGAGCCTGCGGCGCTGGTCCGCGGGCAGCAGCGCCCGGTACTGGGGGAACTCGGTGAGGAACGCGCGGACCCGCGGGCAGTAGGGGACGACGGCGATGCGCCGCTTGTGCGCGTTCAGCAGGACCTCCCGGACGAGTGCCGGCTCCACGTCGACGGCGTCGAAACGCGGGTCGACGACGGCCTGGATCAGCACCGCGTGTGAGCCCTTCATCTCGTACTTCACGTGGCCCACCATGGTCCCGTCGCTGAAGAGCTCGAACCGCGAGAACAGCGCGTTGTCACGGAAGCCGCTGCGCGCCCTGACCGGGGCGGTGCGGGCCTCGGCCTGCACCTCCCGCCGCTCGATCTCCTCGACCAGCAGCTCGTACCGGTGCAGGGCTTCCATGGGCGGGAAATCGCGGTCGAGCAGGCGGTAGGCCTGGTTGCACAGGACCCGCAGCTGCCGGGTGGACACGACCGTGAGATCGTCGGGAAACTCCGACTCCTCGACCCGGGGAGTCGGACTGGGGGAAATCCTCGGGAACGCACCCCACGCGGACTGCTCCGGCTCGGCAGCCTGGACGGACTGCGGATGGGAATCGACAAGAAGGGAAGTTTCCATGATCAGCTCCACGATGGTGGTTCGATGGCCCGCTGCTAGGCCCTGCCAGAGACTATAGGCCCATTCTTTCGGGATGTGAAATTAAGTACCCTTACTACTTCTCCCCGGAACAGGTCGCCGCCGCACGGCCGGCCTTGAACCGATCTTGAGGATTCCTCCGGCCTACCTTGATCCGTTCGAGACCGAAACGAAATCATTCCCCTGCCCTCCGAGGTCGGGGACCGCGTGTTGACGACGCCGAGGCCGTCGGTGGAGGCTGGACCGACACCACCCCTCGAGCAGGAGCTCCACCATGGCACTCGCCCCCACCGTCCAGCTGCGCGGCGGCGCGCACCTCCCCCTCCTCGGACTCGGCACCTGGCCGCTCGACGACGACGAGGCGGCGGAGACCGTCAGCCTCGCGATCGACACCGGATACCGGCTCATCGACACGGCGGAGAACTACCGCAACGAGAAGGGCGTGGGTGAGGGCATCCGCCGCTCGGGCGTCGCCCGCGACGAGCTGTTCATCACCACCAAGTTCAACCGCGAGCACCACAGCAAGGACGGCGTCCGACGGGCGTTCGAGGCGAGCGCCGCACTGCTGGGCCTCGACTACGTGGACCTGCTGCTCGTCCACTGGCCCAACCCCGACCAGGGTCGCCATGTCGAGGCAGTGCAGGGCATCGCGGCGCTGATGGAGCAGGGACTCGTACGGGCCGTCGGGACGTCCAACTACAAGCCGGCACACCTGCAGCAGGTTCTCGACGCCGGGATCGTGCCCGACGTGAACCAGATCCAGCTCGACCCCCAGCGGCCCCGCATCGAGGAACGCGCGTTCCACAACGAGCACGGCATCGTGACGGAGTCCTGGAGCCCGCTCGGCCCGGGCAGCGGACTGCTGGACGACGCCGGCGTCGTCGCGATCGCGGAGGCGCACGGCAGGACCCCCGCACAGGTGGTGCTGCGCTGGCACGTCCAGCAGGGCATGGTCGCCATCCCGAAATCGTCCAACCCGGAACGGCTCGCGCAGAACCTCGCCGTCTTCGACTTCGAACTGTCGGGAGAGGAATTGGCCCGCATCTACAGGCTCGACACCGGCGAGGCCGAGATCGTCGATTCGGACACCTTCGGCCACTGAGCCGGGCTCGCCCGTTCTCCTTGACACCGGCCCCGGTCGCCGGGAAAGTGATAAGCACGCTTAGTTCTTCGTGCCGACCGGACCTGCCGATCTGCGCGGGAGCATCGACCGGAAGGAAGATCAGCATGGCGGACGAACCCGGGAATCAGACCCCGAACACCCGCGAGGTCAGTGAGACCGAACTACGCGGGATGACGGTGGACGAGCTGCGCAAGGAGGCCAGGGAGGAGGGACTGCCGGGCACCTCGGGGATGCGGAAGGACGAACTCGTCGATGCGGTGGCCTCGGCCCGGCAAGACTCCACGGACGGCCCGTCCGGGGCCGGCGGCGACCGGTCCCGTTCCGAGGAGGAGGACACCTCCGCGGAGGTGGGTGCCGGCCCGGACGGCGGCCGGATCCGCACAGGATCCGAGACCTCGAAATCGCTGAAGTATTCGCAGGAGATCACCTCGCCCGACGAGGACCCCGAGCGGGAGGGCCGCAGCCTGGCGACGACACACCACGAGGTCATCAAGCAGTGGGCCGAGTCGCGGGACGCCCGTCCAGCGACCGTCGACGGGACGGAACACGGTGACCACCTCGGCGTCCTCCGCTTCGATTTCAACGAGGACACCGACAAGCTGCGCCACGTGAGCTGGGAGGAGTGGTTCCGGACATTCGACGAGCGCCGGCTGAACTTCATCTACCAGGAGCAGCGCAAGGACGGGAAGCAGTCGAACTTCTTCATCCTCGAGAGTCCCGACCGCGAGGACGCCTGACGCACCATCCGGTCCGGGTCGGTCCGCAGGGAAGGGTGACCAGGCATATCCTTGGCCTGGTGCCCTTCCCGCCGCGCATCCCGATGCCCTGAATCGGCGGACACCTCCCATCACCGAGAGGACCCCGCTTGCTCGAGATCGCCGTGATCCTGGCCGCCGGCTTCTGGGCCGGAATGATCAACGTCGTCGTCGGCTCCGGCACCCTGGTCACCTTTCCCACCCTCCTGCTCTTCGGCTACCCTCCGATCGTCGCGAACATCTCCAACAACATCGGCCTGGTGGGCGGCGGTCTGTCCGGATCGTGGGGCTACCGCCGCGAGATCGCCGCGAACAAGCGCCTGCTCCTGCGGCTCCTGCCCCTCTCGGTCCTCGGCGGGCTCGGCGGGGCGCTCCTGCTGCTCGTCCTGCCGGCACAGGCCTTCC
>NZ_CP024915.1:3353542-3353606 GCF_002953615.1 Arthrobacter agilis
GCCCGCCGCACCTCGGCCCCCGCGTCGGGCCCGAGCAGTTCGTCCTGGGAGCCCCTGTGCGTGG
>NZ_CP024915.1:3353706-3356623 GCF_002953615.1 Arthrobacter agilis
CGAGCTCCATGGACACCACCGGGTAGCCGAGCACGGCGGCATCGATGCGCTCGTCGGCTCCGGCGGGCGTGAGGGCGGCATGTCCCGCGAGGTGCCCGCCGGCGGAGAACCCGAGGACCGCCAACCGCTCGACGCCCGCCGCCCGCAGGCGCCGGATCTCGGCGCGGACGGCGTCGAGCGGCCCGGGATGACGGGTCCCGACGGGATAGTCGAAGACGCCTGCGGACAGGCCGAAGGAGCGGAGCCGCTCGGCGACGACCTCGCCCTCGTTGTCGGACAGCATGGTGTAGCCGCCTCCGGGCAGGACCAGGACGTGCGTGGGATTCATGCCACCACCGTACTGTGGCCGGACGGCCGGAACGGTACGGGACCCGCAGCAACGGAGAAAGCCCCCGGCCGGGTGGCCGGGGGCTTTCGTACGTCCGGAGGTGCTGTCAGCCCTCGCACTCCGTGCAGAACTTGTCGCCGTTCTTCTCGCGCGCAAGCTGGCTGCGGTGGTGCACCAGGAAGCAGGACATGCAGGTGAACTCGTCCTCCTGCTGCGGGATGACCTGGATGAGGAGTTCCTCGTGCGAGAGGTCGGCCCCGGGGAGGTCGATGCCTTCGGCGGTCTCGCCGTCTTCGACATCGATCAACGCCGTCTGCGTGGTCGCGCTGCGCTGTGCCTGGATCGCCTCGAGGGACTCGTTGGCGGGCTGGTCTTCCGGGCGAACGCGTGGTTCGTCGTAATCGGTTGCCATGGGGGTAGATCTCCTTCTGTGGGCGGGAAGTACGCCCAGATGCCACTCTCAACCTCGGAGGAGGCGGAAGTATTCCATATACCGGGTGCAATATACCTGCTGCGACTGGTACTTTTCTCCATCCGTCGACGGCACGTCGAATCGGATCCCGATGTGACGCGGCGGCGCGGACGTGATACATGGACGGGACGTGTCGGAGGCTGCCGGGACGCCCACCCGCCCAGCCGTCGTAGGGTGGGACCGACCCCGTCCCGAACGCCCCAGGAGCTTCCATGGCATTGGCCCTCGACCTCAGCGGAAAGACCGCCCTCGTCACCGGATCCACGCAGGGGATCGGCCTCGCGATCGCCACCACCCTGGCCGCCGCCGGCGCCCGGGTGGGCGTCAACGGCCGCAGCGACCGCAGTGTCGCCCGCGCCATCGAGGGGATCCGCAGGGACGTGCCCGACGCGGACCTCGTCGCCGTCGCCGCGGACGTCACCACGGACGACGGCGTCGCAACGGCGCTCGGCGTCCTCCCCGCCGTGGACATCCTGATCAACAACCTCGGCATCTTCGGCGCCCGGCCGGCACTGGAGATCGACGACGCCGAATGGCGCCGCTACTTCGAGGTCAACGTGCTCACCGCCGTCCGCCTCACGCGGTCCTACCTGCCCGGGATGACGGCGGCGGGCTGGGGTCGCATCCAGTACATCGCCAGCGATTCCGCCGTCGCCATCCCCGCGGAGATGATCCACTACGGCGTCTCGAAGACGGCCCTGCTGGGCGTCTCGCGCGGCTTCGCGAAGGAGGCGAGCGGGACGGGCGTCACGGTGAACTCGGTCATCGCGGGCCCCACGCACACCGGCGGTGTCGAGGACTTCGTGTACCAGCTCGTGGACAGGGACCTCGGGTGGGAGGACGCCCAGCGGCAGTTCATGAGGGACCACCGCCCGCAGTCGCTGCTGGAGCGCCTCATCGAGCCGCAGGAGATCGCCAACCTGGTCGCCTACCTCGCGTCGCCCCTAGCCTCGGCCACCACGGGCGCCGCGGTCCGTGTGGACGGCGGCTACGTGGACGCCATCCTCCCGTGAGCCGCACCGCGGTCCTCACCGCGAACGGCGCCCTCGACGCCGGGCCGATGGCCGCGATCCTCGCCAACCACGCCATCCCCGGCTGCGAGGTCACGGACCGGGCGGGCCGGTCGCACACCCGGCTGCTCGCCACGCCCGGCGGCCCGCGCCGCGTGACGGTCACCGTGCGGCCCGACGACGTCGAACTCATCGCGGACACGGACGACGACGTCGAGTTCACGCATCTCGTGCGCACCACCCGGAGGTGGCTGGACCTCGACACGGACACGGACGCCGTCGTCCGGGCCCTCGGCGGCGATCCGCTGATCGGCCCGCTCGTGCGCAGGCGCCCGGGTCTGCGGGCGGTCGGCTATCCGGAGGCGTTCGAGGCGGCGGTCATGACGGTCCTCGGGCAGCAGGTGTCCGTCGCCGCGGGTGCGACCTTCGGCGGCAGGCTCGCGGCGGCCTACGGCACGGCGTCGTCCACGGAGCTCACGCTCTTCCCTTCCCCGGAGGCGATCGCCGCGGCACCTCCCGAGGAGCTGCGGGCCGCCGTCGGAGTGACCCGTACGCGGGCCGCGACCGTGCAGAACGTGGCGCGCGCCGTCGCCGACGGCCTGTCCCTCGATCCCGACGGCGACCACGCCGCCCTGCGCAGGGACCTGCTCGCCATCCCGGGCATCGGCCCCTGGTCCGCCGACTACCTCGCCGTGCGCGTCCTCCGCGACCCGGACGCCTTCACGCCGGGCGACCTCGTGGCACGGCGCGCAATGGGCAACCCCGACATCCGGGACGCCGGACGCCGCTCCGAGGCATGGCGCCCCTACCGCGCCTACGCCCTGTTCCACCTCTGGACGTCCGCCACCTACGGCGGGGACTAGGCGGGCACCTTCCGGTCGCTGCGCAGCGCGATCTCCAGTTCGAAGCGCGCCTTCGGGTCCCTGAGGTCCTCGCCGAACAGCTCGCGCAGCTGCAGCACGCGGTAGCCGACGGTCTGGGCATGGATCCCGAGCTCGTCGGCGATCGGCGCGCGCTGCCCCCAGTGCCGCAGCCAGGCCAGCAGCGTCTCCTCCAGCTTCTCCCGCTGGTTGGCGGGCAGTCCGGCCAGTGGCGCGAGCCGTCGCC
>NZ_CP024915.1:3356723-3356790 GCF_002953615.1 Arthrobacter agilis
CGTTCGACAACGACACCGGCTGGCGCATCGACTACCAGCTGGCCACGCAGGCCCTCGCGAAGAGCGC
>NZ_CP024915.1:3356890-3359761 GCF_002953615.1 Arthrobacter agilis
ACTGAGCGCCGACGTCGACAGGGCGCCGAGCTGGGACACGAGGTTCTCCGACCACGCCCCTCTCGTCGTCGACTACCAGATCCAGAGTGCAGGACAGCTTCCATGACGACACCCGCCCCCGCCCCGGCCCCGAACCGGCGGCAGCGCATCCTCTCCGGCATGCAGCCGTCCGCCGGCTCGCTGCACCTCGGCAACTACCTCGGTGCGCTCGTGCACTGGGTACGCCTGCAGGAGACCTACGACGCCGTCTTCTTCATCCCCGACCTCCATGCGATCACGGTGCCGCAGGACCCGCAGGAACTGGCGCACCGTACGCGACTCACGGCCGCCCAGTACATCGCCGGAGGTGTGGACCCGGACCGGGCCACCCTCTTCGTCCAGTCCCACGTGCCGGAGCACGCCCAGCTGGCCTGGGTGCTCAACTGCTTCACCGGCTTCGGCGAGGCGTCGCGCATGACCCAGTTCAAGGACAAGGCGTCCAAGCAGGGCACGGATGCCGCCAGCGTGGGTCTCTTCACCTACCCCGTCCTGCAGGCCGCGGACATCCTCCTGTACCAGCCCGACGGCGTGCCGGTCGGCGAGGACCAGCGGCAGCACGTCGAACTGAGCAGGGACCTGGCGCAGCGCTTCAACTCCCGCTTCGGGGACACCTTCGTGGTCCCGAAGCCCTTCATCCAGAAGGAGTCGGCGAAGATCTACGACCTGCAGAACCCGACGGCGAAGATGTCGAAGTCCGCGTCCTCGGTCGCCGGGCTGATCAACCTGCTGGACGATCCCAAGGTCACGGCCAAGCGCATCAGGTCGGCGGTGACCGACGCCGGAACGGAGATCCGCTTCGACACCGCGGAGAAGCCGGGCATCTCGAACCTGCTGTCCATCTACTCGGCGCTGTCCGGCAAGGGCATCGCCGAGCTGGAGGCGGAGTACGAGGGACGGATGTACGGGCACCTGAAGGTGGATCTCGCCGACGTCGTCGTCCAGGCGCTCGCGCCCGTGCGGACCCGGGCGGAGGAGCTGCTGTCCGACCCCGCGGAACTCGACCGCCTGCTCGCGCAGGGTGCGGCGAAGGCCCGGGACCTCGCGGCCCCCACGCTCGCCGACGTCTACGCCCGCGTGGGCTTCCTCCCCGCCGCGGGAGTCCTCTGATCCATGTGCGCCTCGACCGGTCAGCCCAGCGGAGCGGTGACGACCATGGCCGGATCCGGCGTGGACGGTAGCTGCGTCGGGATCACCATCCCGATCCCCGAGCCCCTCGCCGGTGCCCTGGAATCGTGGCGGGCGTCGTTCGGGGACCCCATGGCGGCCGTCGTGCCCCCGCACATCACCCTCATCACGACGACGCCGGCGTCCGACTGGGACGCGACGATCGACCACGTGCGGGCGGTCGCCCGCACGCAGCGGCCCTTCGAGGTGCGCCTGCGCAGCACCGGTTCCTTCCGGCCGGTCTCGCCCGTGGTGTTCCTGAAGCTCGTCGAGGGCTTCGACGAGTGCGTGGAGCTGCACGCGCGGCTCCAGACCGGACCGCTGGAACGGGACCTGGACTTCCCCTTCCATCCGCACGTCACGGTGGCGCATGATGTGTCCGAGGCCGGCATGGACGCCGCTGTCGAGGAGCTCCACGCCTTCGAGGCATCCTTCGAGGTGCGATCCATGGGACTCTACGAGCACGTGCCGTCGGGCCTGTGGAAGCTGAGGGAGGAGCTGCATTTTGGCGAAGTCGCTGACGGCTCCGAAGCCGCCGCAGGTTGACCAGCCCTCGCCCGCCAGCCTGCCGGACCTCCGCCGCAAGGTCCTCGACGCGCAGGTCCGTCTGGGCCGGCTGACCCGGTCCGGAAGCGGGGGCTCCGAGCTCCTGCTGGCGCGGCTCGACCTCGCGATCTGCCGGTTCTACACCCTGCGACCCGTGCGCGTCGTGCTGCTGTACAACGAGCGCCGAGGCCCGCTGATGGCGGCCGGACTGGCGTACCGGTTGTTCTTCGCGATCGCGGCACTCCTGGTCGTGGGGTTCGCCGCGCTCGGCCTCGTCGTCGCGGGGGATGCGGACCTCCGGGATCTCTCCGTCGACGCCCTCGACCGGGCGGTGCCGGGACTGATCGACAGGGGCGAGGACGGGCGGGGGCTCGTGACCCCTGCCCGTCTGTTCGACGCGACCAGTGGCCTGGGCTGGACGATCGTCGTCTCGTCGGCCGTGATGCTCGTGACGGCGCTCGGCTGGATCGGGGGGATGCGCCAGGCGATGCGCGGGATCTTCGCCCTCCAGCCCGTCGCGGCACCCCCGATCGTGCTCTGGCTGAAGGATCTGGGCACGCTCGCGGTGCTCGGTGTCATCATGCTCGTGACGACGGGACTGGGTATCGTCGCCACCAACTCGCTGGGCGCACTCCTGGCGATCCTCCACCTGGCAGCAGTGAGTCAGGTGCTGACGCAGGCGGCAGGATTCGCCGTGATGATCCTGCTGGACATCCTCGTGGCCGTGGTGCTGTTCCACTCGGCGTCGGCGATCCAGATGCCGCGCCGGATCCTGCTCCAGGGGTCGGTCATCGCCGGGCTCGGGACGACACTGCTGCGGACCTTCTCGACGCAGATCCTGGGCACCTTCGGCAACAACCCGCTGCTGCTGTCCTTCGCCGTGATCCTGGCGCTGTTCATCTGGTTCTTCCTCCTCAGCCAGGTCTACCTGCTGGCGACGGCCTGGTGCGCGGTGGGGTCGGCCGACGCCCTGACCCGGGCGGAGCGCGAACACCACGCGAAGGGCGGCACGCTGCGGCAGCGGAGCCGCCGGAAGCCGGGGACCGGGAATCCTCCCACCTGACCCGCCCTGACCCGCCTGACCCGGCCCTGACCCGCCTGACCCGGCCCTGACCCACCTGA
>NZ_CP024915.1:3360000-3362836 GCF_002953615.1 Arthrobacter agilis
GCAGGTCGCCAGGACGTCCCCGATGTCCCGTCCGGCCTGCCGGATCGCCTGCAGTGCGGTGGCGTCACCGGAGCGGACCAGCTCGATGACGTCCCGGCTGCCCGTGAGGGGGACCTGCGCCGACTCGTTGAGGGCCGCGGCCAGCGCGGGCCCGCCGGCCAGCGCCTCGAGGCACCCGGTGTTGCCGCACCTGCAGAGCCGGTCGCTCGCCCTCGGGACGCGGACGTGGCCGAGATCGCCCGCGGTGCCCTGCGCCCCGCGCTGGAGGACACCGCCGGAGATGATCCCTGCGCCGATGCCGGTGGCCACCTTGATGAACATCAGGTCGGTGGTGTCGGGCCAGTTGGCACTCTGCTCGCCCAGCGCCATGATGTTGACGTCGTTGTCCACGAGCACCGGGACGTCGAAGCTGCCCTGGACCAGCCCGGGCACATCGAACCGGTCCCAGCCCGGCATGATCGGGGGATTGATGGGCCGGCCCGTGTCGTGTTCCACCGGACCGGGCAGGCCGATCCCGATGGCTGCGAGCTCCGCGGGCGCGCGGTCCGCCCCCCGGAGGAGCCGGTCGACGGCCGAGATCAGCCAGCCCAGGACGGCGACCGGTCCGTCGGCGATGCTGAGGTCCTGGCGTTCCCTGCCCAGTTCCGTGCCCGCGAGATCCGTGAGGATGACGATGGCGTGGGTCGCTCCGAGGTCCGCCCCGACGACGACGCGGGCGGCCGGGTTGAGTGCGAACAGCGAGGGCGGCCGGCCTCCCGTGGACACCGCTCCGCCGGTCGGCGACACGAGGCCCAGCGCCATGAGGGTGTCCACCCGTGCGGCAACCGTGGAGCGCGCCAGCCCGGTGATCTGCGCGAGCTCGGCCCGGGTCCGCGGCCTGCCATCCCTGAGCACCTGGAAGATCTCACTGGCTCCCGTGGGCGGAGGGCCGAGGAGCCGCTGGCGGGGCCCGCCATGGCTCGTCGGCGCCGCGTGGGGCAGGGGAAGGGACACCTTTCCAGTAAAGCACGCACCCCTTTCCCGAGTCTGTAGCCGTCTTTTGCATGTTGCTCGACAGAAGTGGGGACGCCGTGTCACAGTAGGCGCGTGGACGACGACGTCAGCACCAGCGGGGCACCAGCTCCGATCCTGCATGTCTCGGGACTCTCGAAGAGTTTCTTCGGGGTACCCGTCCTCCAGGACGCAGCCCTCGAGCTCTTCCCCGGCGAGGTCCACGGACTCGTGGGCGAGAACGGCGCCGGGAAATCGACGCTCATGAAGCTGCTCGCAGGCGTGTACGTCCGCGACTCGGGACGCATCGAACTCGACGGGCAACCGGTGGACTTCACGCACCCCGTGCAGGCGCACCGCGCCGGGCTGTCCACGGTCTTCCAGGAGTTCAACCTGCTGCCCGAGCGGACCGTCGCACAGAACATCTACCTCGGCCGGGAACCGCGGAAGGGACTCCTCGTCGACCGCCGGGCCATGAACCAGCGCACCGCGGAACTGCTGGAGGACCTCGGCATCACGACCATCCGGCCGACGGCGTCGGTCAGCTCGCTCTCGGTGGCGCAGCAGCAGATCGTCGAGATCGCGAAGGCCGTGAGCTACGACGCCAGGATCATCTCGATGGACGAGCCCACCGCGGCTCTCGCCGGACCGGAGGTCGAGCTCCTCTACGGCATCATCGACCGCCTGCGGAAGCGGGGCACGGCCATCCTCTACGTGTCCCACCGGTTGAAGGAGATCTTCGACCTGTGTGACACCATCACGGTGCTCAAGGACGGGCGGATCGTCACCTCGTCCCCCGCGGCCGAGCTCGACGACGCCTCACTGGTCCGCGCCATGGTGGGCCGGCCCATCTCGGCCTACTTCCCCGAGGCGCTGCCGGGCACCGCCGTCGGGGAACCGCTGCTGGAGATCAGCGGCGGCGGCAACGACCAGCTCGACGACGTCGGCCTCTCCCTCCGCGCGGGGGAGATCGTCGGGGTCGCGGGTCTCCAGGGATCGGGTCGGACGGAGCTGGTCGAGGCGATCTTCGGCGCGGAGGGCTTCACGCGCGGCGCGATGACGGTCGAAGGCAGGACCTACCGGCCGCGCTCGCCGAGGGACGCCATCCGCCACCGCGTCGCGCTCATCACGGAGGACCGCAAGGCACAGGGGCTCAGCCTCAACCAGTCCATCCTCGACAACGCGCTCAGCGTGGTGCGCTCGGTCCATCCCCGGCGCACCGCTGCGGCCCGCCGGGATGCACCGGGGGTGTTCTCGTCCCTGGAGGTCGTCGCCCGCGACCTCGACCAGGAAGTGCAGTTCCTCTCCGGCGGCAACCAGCAGAAAGTCGTCCTCGCCAAATGGCTGGCGATCGATCCCCTGGTCGTCCTGCTCGACGAGCCGACGCGCGGGATCGACGTCGGGGCGAAGGTCGCCGTCTACTCCCTGATGCGCCAGCTGGCGCGGGAAGGCAGGGCCATCCTCATGGTCTCGAGTGAACTGCCCGAGGTACTCGGGATGTCCGACCGCGTGATCGTGCTGCGGGACGGGCGCATCGCCGGGGAACTACCGCCCGGAGCGTCGGAGGAACAGGTGCTGCGCCTCGCCACCGGCGCCCGCGAGGTGCGGTCATGAGGCGCCTGAGCTCGACGAACATCGTCTACCTGGTGGCGCTGGTGACCGTCGTCGCGGGAATCGTCCTCGTGGGTTCCACCGGCCGGAGCTTCTTCAGCACCGGCAACATCTCCGACATCCTGACCGGGACGAGCATCCTCGGGTTCATCGCCATCGGGCAGACACTCGTCATCCTCGTGGGAAGCCTCGACCTCTCCGTCCCCTACGTGATCAGCCTGTCGAGGGCGGCCTC
>NZ_CP024915.1:3362936-3365772 GCF_002953615.1 Arthrobacter agilis
GACCCGCCGCTCGAGCTCGTCGATGAGCATCTGGTACCGGTCATGTGCTCCATATGGCGGGTGATCAGCGTCCATCAGTGCGTACGCCTGGTTCAGCAGGATCCGCAATCGTCGTGTGGACAGCGCTGCGATGTCGGCTGGAGTCAGTTGCTCATCGGTGGGAGCGTCGTCGCGATCCTGCTCGGCTGCAACCCACGCAGTCAGCTGGTCCGTGTCAACGGCACCGGACTGTCCAGGGCGCGCGGATCCCCTGGAGGTTCTGGTGTTCGTGAGAAGCGTGAACTTCGATGCCGAGGTGGTGGTTCCTGATGCGGGATTGTTCAGAAAGTCGGTCATGGCCGTCTCCGGGTGCGATGCACATCCGTGGCCCGTGTCTGGACCTATGTGTGTTGTGAACACTAGACCTGATTCTCGTGGAAGCCACCAGCAGAAGCTGAACATCCGGTGACAGATCCCGATCACAGCTGAACAGAAGAAGTCGAACCTCCAAGGAGGTGTGGCGGATGGGCGACCTCCCAGTGGCGGATCGCTCACCCGCATGATGCGGAGACGCCGCCAACGGGCTGCCCTACCGCAGCGGGCGGAACGTCGCCCGGATGTCGTCGACGAGGAGCTCCGGCTGCTCGAGCAGCGCGAAGTGGCCGCCGTCCGAAACCTCGCTGAAGTGCACCAGGTTCGTGTAGCGTCGTTCGGCCCAGCGGCGTGAACGGCGGACGTACTCGCCGGGCATGATGCTGAGCCCCACGGGAAGCGTGAGCGGCTCCTCGATCGTTCCCGGGTTGGCCCAGCCGTTCCTGCCCGCCTCCCAGTACATGCGGGCCGCCGACGCCGCCGTGTTGGGCAGCCAGTACAGCATGATGTCGTCGATCATCTCGTCGAGGGTGAAGATCGCCTCGGCATCCCCGTGCCGGTCGTGCGAACCTCCGACGTCCTGGAACATCGCGTAGATCCACGCCGCGAGACCGACCGGCGAGTCCGAGAGCGGGTAGCCGATCGTCTGGGGCCGGGTGGACATCTGCTGCGAGTAGGCGGAGAGCGTCTGCCAGTAGTACCCGCCCTCCCGCAGCATCACCTGCTCCTCGTCGGAGGCCGAATGCATCTCCTCGTCGGAGGGCATGAAGAGGGCCATGTTGAGGTGGATGCCGGCGAGCCCGATGTCCTGCGACCGCTGCAGTGCCGCGAGTTCGGCGGTGACGGAGGCGCCGAGGTCACCGCCCTGGGCGAACCAGCGCGTGTACCCGAGACGTTCCATGAGCGCGGCCCAGGCCCTGGCCGTCCGCTGCGTGTCCCAGCCGGTCCCGGTGGGCTTCCCGGAGAACCCGAATCCCGGCAGGCTCGGGATGACGACGTCGAACGCGTCCGAGGCATTGCCGCCATGCGCTTCCGGGTCGGTCAGCGGCCCGACGACGTGCCGGAACTCCAGGACCGATCCTGGCCAGCCATGCGTGAGCAGCAACGCAGGAGCCCCGGGCACCGAGGACCGGACATGCACGAAGTGGATGTCGAGCCCGTCGATCGTGGTGGTGAACTGGCCCCACGCGTTGAGCAGCGCCTCGGTGCGGCGCCAGTCGTACGCGGAGGCCCAGCGGTGGGCCAGCGCCTGGAGCTTCTCCAGCCGCGGTCCCTGGGATGTGTCCGCCACGGTCTCGCGGTCCGGCCATCGGGTGGACCGGATACGCCGGTGGAGGTCATCGAGATCGGCGTCCGGGACGTGCAGGTTGAAGGGGCGGACGTCCGTCGGATCGCTGGAATGTTCCACGGACGGGAGGTCCGATACGGAGGAGTGTGCGTGGGGCATGGCGACCTTCGGGCAGGGGGCGGACGAGCCGACCGGTGGATGTCCGATCATCTTACCCAAAGATCGTCTATAAGTGAGATCATCTTTCCTTGCTACTATTGCCTCATGCCCGCTGCTCCTGTCCCCGACCCTCTCGATCCCTCAGGCGTCGACTGGGAGGCCGGAGGCATCCGGACGGAACTCGGCTGGTCCCTCCAGGCGATGTCGCAGGGTTTCTCGCGCATCGCGACGGGCGCCGTCGCCGACGTGCCCGGCGGCCCGCGCGGCTACCAGGTCCTCGTGGCGATCACCACAGAGGATCCGACCTCGCAGCTCGTCCTGGCACAGCGGCTCGGTATCGACAAGACCGCGATGACCTACGTCGTCGACGCCCTCGAACGCGAGTCCCTCGTCGAACGCCGACCGGATCCGCAGGACCGCCGGATCCGCCAGGTCCTGCCCACCGCCCACGGCCGTGCCCTCCTCGCCTCGGCCCGGGCAGCCCTCCGCGAGGTCGAGGGCGTACTCCTGCGCGGACTCACCGCAGACGAGCAGTCGCATCTCCGCCGGCTCATGGCACGCGTCGCGCTCGACGCCGGTGACGCCGAATCGTGCATCGGGTCGCCGGCGGGAGCCGAGCAGCCGGTGGTCGCGCCTGACTCCCCACCCCCTCGACGTCGGACCGACGTCCGTGACAGCGCCCCCACAGAGAAGAGCACCCCGTCATGACCACCCTCCTCGTCGCCGGCGCCACCGGTGACCTCGGTCGCCGGATCGTCCGCGAACTGCTCGCCGCGCATCCCGAAGCCCTCGTGCGCGTCCTCACCCGTCCGGGCAGCGGGACCGCCCAGGCCCTGTTCGGGGAGCAGGACCGCGTGGAGGTCCGGGAGGCCGCCTACACGGATCACGCGGGCCTCGTCGCCGCCCTCTCCGGTACCGACGTCGTCGTGTCCGCTGTCAGCGGCGCGCGGACGGTGGTCCTCGATGCCCAGCGGGCGCTGCTCGCCGCGGCCGTCGAGGCGGGCGTGGCACGGTTCGTCCCCAGAGCGCCCACAGGAA
>NZ_CP024915.1:3365872-3368662 GCF_002953615.1 Arthrobacter agilis
GCTCGCCCCCGCCGCAGGCCAGACGAGGGCCAGGCCCGGCGCGTCGAGCATGGTGTGGCGGCCGGTCAGGGCCGCCGCCGCGAGCATCAGGGCGAACAGGACGTGGAGGGACGCCGGCGACAACGCTGCCAGCCTTCCTGAGACCCCCTGCATCCGCTCCTCGCCCATGCCACTACCTGTTCAGAAATGAGATCCGTGCTGCCGGATCGGACCAGAACCGGCGGGACGTGGCTGTGAGACGAGCCACTCCGGAACTCAGCTTACTTGCTGTCCACCACTTGCCGTGCGCTTCGACCCGCCGCCCCGCAACCGTCACCGGTCCGTGCCGCGAACGACCGGCGCTGGTCGGGCAGCGTGAACACGTGCAGCGGCAGGGCGTCCGCCGGGGCTCCCGCATCGATCATGGTCCCGTCACCCCGTCGGGGAGTCACCGAGGGAGGCCCCACCCGTCAACCAGGCGATCGCCTCCGCCTCGTTCGTGAAGTACCGGCTCGGGGTCACCGAGCGGTAGTTGAAGGCGGTGAGCACCCTGCCCACGTCATCCACGCCGACCACGCCGGTCCGGCACGAGCAGTCGTCCTCGATGAGCAGGTGCCGGGCTTCCGCGGTGATCGCATCGACGAGTCCGATGTTCACCAGGAGCGGCCGTCTCCCGGCGGGCGATGCGGCCGTCACGGCCGCCGTCGTCGAGCGGACGTCGTCTCCTCCGATCGTGACACCCGCGGCCCACCGCAGGCGCAGGAAGGCGCCGTCGTCCGTGAGCGTGTAGCGGAGCTCCCCAGCATCCCCAGCCATGTCGATCCATTCGTGTCGTACCCGAGGTCCTGATCCTAGGCGCAGGAGCGTGCCCGGGACAGCACCGCACCGCCACCGCGCACGCGCATTGTGGGCCCGTACGTATCCGGTGGAGGATGGGAGGCGCCACCACCGACCGAAGGAGCCTTCCATGGACCACGAGTTCGATGTCCTCGTCATCGGCGGCGGACCTGCCGGCATGGCGGCCGCCACACGCGCGGCCGAACTCGGCGCGCGCACCGCCGTCGTCGAACGCTCCGCGCTCGGCGGCACGTGCGTGAACTCGGGCTGCGTCCCGACGCGCGTCCTGGCGAAGACCGCCCGGCTGTTCCGGGAGGTCCGCACCGCGTACGACTACGGGATCGTCGTGGACGAACCGTCCGTCGACTGGGCCAGGACGGTCGACCGCGTGCGCACCACGGTGGCCCGGGTCCTCGACGCCAAGGGCTACGGAGCCACCATGGAGCGCCTCGGCATCGAACTGATCGAGGGCGACGCCGAGCTCACCGGCGACCACGGCGTGGTCGTGGGTGACCGCCGGCTCACCGCGGCGTCGATCATCCTCTGCATCGGCGGCAGCGGGCGTCGGCTGCCCGTCGAGGGCGCCGAGTACGCCGTCCTGCCGCACGAGGTGCTGGGCCTCGAGAGCCTGCCCGGAAGCGTGGCCATCATCGGAGGCGGGCACACCGGGGCGCAGATGACCACCATCTTCGACGCGATGGGCTCCCGGGTCCTCCTGCTGGACCTCGCGCCACGCATCCTGATGACGGAGGACGAGGACGTCGCCGCGGCCGTCACCGGGAGCTTCACGGGCAAGGGCGTCCAGGTGGAGACGGGCATCGGGGGGATCGACAGCATCCGGAAGGAGGCCGACGGCCTCACGCTCACCTGGACGCGCGACGGCGAGCCGCTGGCCCGCACGGTGGACGCCGTCATCATGGCGGCCGGCTGGCCCGCCAACCTCGCCGGGCTGGGCCTCGAGGCGGCGGGCGTCCGGACCGCACGATCCTTCATCCCAGTGGACGAGTACCTGCGCTCCAGCGTTCCGCACATCTTCGTGGCGGGTGACGCCAACGGCACGAGCATGCTGGTGCAGGCGGCCGTCTTCGAGGGTGAGACCGCGGCCGAGAACGCGGTGCTCGGCGCCACGCGCACCACGCCGCACCACCTGCTGCCGGAGGGCGGCTTCACGGATCCGGACTACGCAGGCGTGGGGCTGACCGAGACGAAGGCGAGGGAGCGCGACGCCGAATGCCACGCGGTCTCCGTGCCGTACGCGGTCGTCGAGCGGCCCATCATCGACGACCGCGAGCAGGGATTCCTCAAACTCGTGATCGACCGGCGCCGCGAGCTGATCCTCGGTGCGCATGCCGTCGGTGAGAACGCGGTGGAGGTCATCACCGCGGTGGCGTCCGCGATGGCGGCGGGCACCGACCTCGCCACGCTGGCCCGGGTGAAGTTCGCCTACCCCACGTACAGTGCCGTGATCGGGCATGCCGCACGGGCCGCACTGCGCGGCTGACGGGTGGGTCCGCGCCGACGGGACGCGGAACCCCGCTAGCTGCGGAGCAGCACCAGCTCGTCCAGCGGAAGGCGCGTCCGCGGTGCGGTCTCCCGCTCCGCCAGGGCGCCGGGAAGCTTGCCTGCCTCGTCCACCGTGCCGACGGCCGTGATCGTCAGGGGCTTCAGGTTGTCGGCCAGGTCGAAGGCCGCCACCACCCTGTCCCACTCCACCCCTGCCATCTGATGGGTCGCCAGCCCCTCGGCCTGCGCCTGCACGCTCAGGTGCGCGATGGCCTGGCCGAGGTCGTACTCGGCGTAGGGACGCAGATCGCCCTCCACGGACGATGTCTCGGCGATGCCCACGACCAGTACCGAAGCGTTGTGGGCCCAGGCGGCGTTGAATCCCACGAGGGCCGAGACGATCGTCTCGAACGCGTGGGTCCCGCGCCGGGCGACGATGAAGCGGCGGGGCTGGTTGTTGCTCGCGGACGG
>NZ_CP024915.1:3368908-3371670 GCF_002953615.1 Arthrobacter agilis
ATCACCTTGAGCGGCCGCCGCATCCGGATGTTCCACGCCTCTGCACGGAGCGTCTACCACCGGGTCCACGCACGGCACAGCGACGAGGACTTCGAGGGCATGTTCGCGGCGACCGGACTGACCGGGAGTGGACCCCTGCCGGACGTGGTCTGCTACGGCGACATCCATGACGCGTTCGTGTCGACCAACCGGAGCCGCACGCTGGTGAACGTCGGCAGCGTGGGGAATCCACTCGACCAGCCGCAGGCGTCGTACGTGATCCTCGAGGGCGAGTCCGACGGCGGTCGCGACGATCCGTTCGGCATCCAGTTCGTGCGGGTCGCCTACGACGTCGAGGCGGAGATCGCCCTCGCCGGCGAGCTCGGGATGCCGGCCCTCCAGGCCTACGCCATCGAGCTGCGGACGGCCGTCTACCGGGGGCAGCACGCGCGGCTCGGGATGCTGGACGGGGGGCAAGCGTCCGGTCGGGGGCCGGCTGCTTGACCCCTGACCGACGCCCCATGTCCGTGCAAGCACATCGATGTATTCAACGTCAGTCCGCGGACACGTCCGGGCCATTTGCTGCGTATGTCCAGTGTGCGCCGTACTCCTCAAGGTGCGGGGTGAGCTCCCTCAAGATCGCCTCAGGTTGACAGTCGGGCCGGTGGCCGGAGGAGAGGCCGTGCTCCAGCATCCCCGCCATTGGGTATGATTTCTCTGGCCGTTTAGCAGCAGGCGGCCCACCACCTTCCTCTTGCCCAGCATCGCGCGTCGACCGGGGCGGGGTTGATGCAAAGGTTTGCCGTTGGCCGATCACGAGAAAGAGAAGAGTCCTGTGTTCCCGGGCCTGCTGCAGGACATGGTCCTCGACAGCGACGACGTGGAGGAGTTCCTGACCAAGCTGGTCAAGGTCGCAGGCCACACGCTGTCCGCCGAGGACGACGAGGTCCTGTGCGGCGTGACCCTTCTCCGTGCCCGCACCAAGACGACGGTCGCGAGCAACAGTCCGGACGCGCAGAAGATGGACGAGGTCCAGTACGAGTACAACGACGGACCGTGCCTGCGGGCCGCCCGCCTCGGCGTCGTCCACTACGTCTCCGACTTCGACACCGAGGAGCGCTTCCCCGAGTACAGCCGGGCGATCAGCGACCACGGCATCAAGTCCGCCCTCGGGGTGCCCATCCGGCTGGAGGGTGATGCAGCGGCCGCGCTCAATTTCTACTCGCCGCTCACCGACGCGTTCACGGAGAGGGCGATCGAGGCCGCCGAGAGGTTCGCCGCGGAGGTGTCCGCGTCCCTCAGGCTCGCGGTGCGTATCGCGAGCCTGACCGAGTCCAGCGCCGACATGCGCGCGGCCATGGAGAGCCGGACGACCATCGACCTCGCCGTCGGCGTCATCATGGGGCAGAACAGGTGCTCCCAGGATGCTGCCATGTCGATCCTCAAAGCGGCATCCAGTGCGAGGAACATCAAGCTGCGGGACGTGGCGGCCTCCGTCCTGCAGTCGCTCGGACAGGGGCCCGCCAGGACACACTTCGAGTAGGGCGCACTCCAAGGGGAACGGGGAGCAATGGACGAGCGGAACCGGCGCGGGCGGATCGCCGACGCGTTCCAGCGCGCAGGCATGTCGGTCGCCGAGGCGTGGATCCAGTACTTCGCGCTGGGTGGCTCCCTCTCGGAGCTGGAGATCGACGCCTATCTCCGCGGGTCGGCGGATCTCCCGCCCCTCGAGTCCGACCTCCTCGCCGAGGCTGCGCGGGAGGCGTCCGGGCAGGGCGTCGCACAGGAGATCGGGCCGTCCGCCGGGACGGAGCTGCCGGGTGGCCAGGAGCTGGAGCTCATCCGCCAGCTGGGAGCGGCAGGATCGGTCCTCCTCGACGCCGGGACGGCGGAGCGGGAGCGGCTCCGGTCCCTGGCCGGAGTTCACCTCCTCGACACCCCGCCCGAAGAGCGGTTCGACCGCATCACCCGTCGGGCCGCCGAGCGGTTCGGCTGCGAGATGGCGACGCTGGCACTGATCGCGGACCACCGGCAGTTCATCAAGTCCGCGGTGGGGAAGGCGAATCAGGACCTCGAGCGGACACAGGCCTTCTGCGATGCCACGATCCGGTCCGCCGGGCCCCTCGTCCTGCCCGATACCGTGCAGGACGAGCGTTTCCGCTCGCACCCCTTCGTCGCCGGTGAACCGCACATCCGGTTCTACGCCGGGTATCCCCTCCGTGGCCCGGGAGGATGGCTGATCGGGACACTCTGCGTCATGTCCACCTCGCCACGCCTCTTCCCGGGACAGGACCTCGAGGACCTCGAGTCCCTCGCCCAGGAGATGCAGCACGAGGTGTATCCGGGCTGGAGGGCGTGGAGCCTCCTCTGAGGTGTCAGCCCTCCGCAGCGGGCCGATCCGTGAGCTGCACGTCAACGCTCCGCGTCTCCGAACCCCGCCGGGTCTCCACGGCTACCGTCTCCCCGGGATCCCGCCGGCGCAGCGCCGAGAGGAGATCCTCGGGCGCCGACAGCTCCTCGTCCCCGATCCGGGTGAGGATGTCACCCGGCCGGATGCCCGCGTCGTCGGCCGGTCCGCCCTCGGACACGGACAGGACCACCACCCCCGTGGTGTCCTGCAGGTCCAGCTGCTCGGCGATCTGGGGCGTGATCGCGCCCGGCGCCAGGCCCATGAAGGCGTGTTCCGCCGTTCCGTCCTCCCGGAGCTCCTCGGCCACCTCCGTGGCGGTCGGGGCGGGGATCGCGAAGCCGAGGGCGACGGCGCCCTGTGCGGGCCCCGCCGC
>NZ_CP024915.1:3371770-3374559 GCF_002953615.1 Arthrobacter agilis
GACCAGGAGCCCGACGGCGGCGACGCCGAGGTCGAGGGACGAGAACGTGCTGGTCCGCGCCCAGGTGCGCGTCGCACCGCCGAAACCGCGCGCCTCCATCGCCGTCGCGAGCCGCGTGGCACGCCGGATCGCCTGGACGATCAGCCCGAAGGACTGCCCCAGCAGATTCCGCGTGCGCGCGACGACGGAGCCGTCCGAACCGATGCCCCGCGCGTGGCGTGCGAGTCCGAGGGACTCCCACTCCTCCAGGAGCAGGCCCACGAGCCGCAGCGAGGCCAGCCCGCCGAGGACGAAGCGGTGCGGCAGGTGCAGCTTCTGGGCGAGGGCATCGGCCAGGTCGGTGGGGTCCGTGGTGAGCAGGAGGAAGATGCCGGGCAGCGCGAGCGCGAGCCCCCTCAGCCCGACCGCGACCCCGGCCGCCACCGAGCCCTCGGTGAAGAGGAACGGCCCGACGTCGATCAGTACCGTTCCGCTCTTCTCCGCGAGCAGCGCGGTGCCGTAGGCGCCGATCGACGCCGCGACCAGCAGGGGCCAGATGCGCCGGGCGAGGCCCCACGCACTGATGCCCAGCAGCGGCATCAGCGCGAGCTCGCAGGCCAGGACCACGGCGGCACTGACCCAGTCGATGCTCGCCATGAGGGCGAGCGTGATGACCGCGGCGGCGAACAGCTTGGACACGGGGTTGGCCCGCAGGAGCGTCTTCCCGGTCAGCACCGGGGTCAGGTGATCGGTGCTCATCGGGCCACCAGCCGTCCCGCCCCGTCGGCGATGTGCAGGGTCCTGCCGCCGAGGGCGGCGATGAAATCGGCGTCGTGCGTGACGGAGACGACGGCCACGCCGTCGTCGATCAGCTCGCGCAGCAGGGTGACGAGTTCGGCCCAGGTCCCGGCGTCCTGGCCGAAGGTGGGCTCGTCGAGGATCAGGAGGCGCGGGGCCGTGGCGAGCATCGTCGCGACCGACAGCCGCCGCTTCTCGCCGCCGGAGAGCGTGAACGGATTGGCCTTCAGCAGATGGGTGAGGCGGAGGCGCTCGGCCAGCTCGGTGATCCGCCGCGGATCGGCGGTCCCGCTGACGCGTCGCGGCCCGAACTCCAGTTCCTCGCCCACGGACGCCGTGAGGAACTGGTGCTCGGGCTCCTGGAAGACCGTGCCGATCCGCTGCACGAGCTGGGCCGACCGCCAGCGGAACGGGTCGCTGCCCGCCGCTCCGGCGAGCGAGGGCGCGGCGTCCACCCGGCCGGCGCGCGGCCGGAGCAGGCCGCCGAGCGTGAGCGCCGCCGTCGACTTCCCGGCGCCGTTCGGCCCGGTGATGCCCAGTGCTTCCGCCTCGTGCACCCGGAGGTCGATGTCCTCGACGGCCGCGGGGCCCCGCTTGGTCCTGGCCACCGTGAGGGAGCGCGCCGACAGCAGCGGGCCGCCACCGGCGCCGGGTACGGGCCCTCCCAGGGGCGGCCGCCGGCCCGGGACCCAGACGCCGGCGTGCGCCAGCCCGGCACGCGTGGCCTCGTGCCCCAGGATGCCCGCGGGAGAACCGTCGGCGAGGACGCCTCCCCCGGCGTCGAGCACGATCACACGGTCCACCACGTCGGCCCAGACCGCCACGCGGTGCTCGACGACGACGAGCGTGGCACCGGTGCGCTCCAGGACGCGGACGACGGCGTCCCGCACCTCGAGGACGCCGTCGGGGTCGAGGTTCGCGGTGGGTTCGTCGAGCAGGAGCAGCCCGGGCTCCATCGCGAGGACGGACGCGAGCGCGAGGCGCTGCTTCTGCCCCCCGGACAGCGCGGTGGTGGGGTGGTAGAGCGGGAGGTCGAGGCCGACGTCGTCGAGCGCCCTGCCGACGCGCTGCCAGATCTCCTCGCGGGGCACGGCGAGGTTCTCGGCGGCGAAGGCCACCTCGTCGCCGACGCGGGCGAGCACCACCTGCGTCTCGGGGTCCTGGAGCACCAGCCCAGCCCTCCCCCGCGCCGCGGCCGGGGGGACGCCGTCGAGCAGGAGTCCGCCCTCCTGTTCGCCCTCGTCCTGCGCACCGAGCACCCCGGCGAGTCCGTGCAGCACGGTCGACTTGCCCGCCCCGGACGCCCCGAGGAGCAGCACGCGCTCTCCCGGCCCGATGTCGAGGTCGAGGTGGCGTGCCGCGAAGGCCTTCCTGCCAGCATGGCGCCAGCCCCAGCCGCGGGCGCTGACCTGAACGGCCCCCGCGGCCGGTGGGTGTGCTGCCGTCACACGTCCGCCGAGCGGCCCGCGGCGAAGGACGACAGCGCACCCGTCCTCGCGAGGCCCCGCATGGCCAGCCACGAGAGCAGGCCCGCGATGACGACGCCGGAGATGGCCGCGAACACGGTGTAGAGGAGCTTGAACTCGAAGGTCCAGAGCGCGTTGTAGAGGATGTTCTCGCTGATCGCGAGGGCGAGGCCCGCGCCGAGGCCGGCCAGCAACGCGACCGGCAGGTTCCACTTCCGGTACAGGAAGAGCAGGAAGACCAGTTCGGCGCCGGCTCCCTGGATCGCTCCGGAGACGAGGACGCCCACGCCCCACTGCGTGCCGATCAGGGCGGACACAGCCGCCGCGAGCATCTCGCAGTAGAGGGCGGCACCGGGCTTGCGGATGATCAGTCCCCCGAGGACGCCGGCGATCAGCCAGCCCCCGGAGTAGAGGCCCGCCAGGGGCGGGAAACCGGCCGTCAGCAGGCTGATGCCGGAGTATCCCGCGGACCAGGCGAAGAACAGGACGCCGACGGCGACGGCGATGACCGAGGCCACCACGATGTCGACGACGCGCCACTGGCGG
>NZ_CP024915.1:3374806-3377568 GCF_002953615.1 Arthrobacter agilis
CCGCCGGTGCCTCTAGTCTCGGAGTACCGGGGCGCCTCCCGCACCACGCGCCGCCGGGAGTACCCACGCAACGGATCGGAACGCCCGGAAAGGCCGGAGGAATGGCAGAGCCCCCACGGAAGTCGTACTACGACATCCTCGGCGTGCCTCCCGAAGCCGGGACCAAGGAGATCAAGGACGCCTACCGTCGCGCGGCGCGCGCGGTGCACCCCGATCTCGGGGGAACAGCCTCCCAGTTCCATGACGTCGCCGTCGCCTACGAGACGCTGAGCGACCCCCAGCGCCGGGAACGCTACGACTCCGACACCGGACGCGGTCGCCCCGCCCCCGCACCCCCTGCGGCCTCGACCCGCAACGCGACGGCGGGCCCGCAGGGAGCCACCCGGACGAGGGTCGAGGACGTGGACGCCGCGAGGTCCGCGCCCGTCTACGTGCCGCCGTTCTCCCCGTCGGCGCCTCCCGTCGTCCCCCTGCTCCTCGCGGGCCGGCAGGCCTCCGGCGTCCCCCGGCAGCCGGGGATGTTCGCCCGCCTGTCGTCCGGCGCCCGGGCCAGGCTGGAGGGAGAGCTGCGGACCGCCGCCCTGCTCGAGCGCACACTGCTGCCCACCTACCCGGCGGCGCGCCTCGTCAACGGGGTGCAGTTCGAGGACAGGGCCAGGACGACGGCGGGCCATGTGCTGCTCGCCGGCTACCGGATGGCCGTTCTCGACTCCTTCACCGCCTCGCCGGGCAATTTCGCGTGGGACGGACGGTCGCTGCGCCACCAGGGCCGCCCGGTCGAACTCCAGCTGCCGGCGACCGTGCGGGCCGTGCAGGAGCTGTTCCCGGACTTCCACGTCGCGGGGTGGGTCGTGGTCCACGGAGCACCCGACAATCCGTTCGCGCCGGTCATCGACGTCCCGCCGGGATTCGACCGGTCCTCGCCCGCCGTCGTGCAGGTGGTGAACGCCGGCACCACGGTACGCACCGTCCGGTCCTTCCTGGCGTCGGGCCCCACACCGAACGTGGTGCAGCTGCCCGCGCTCGCGCGCCTGCTCGCCGGAGCCGGAAGCTAGGATGGAACGGTGTTCCGCATCCTCTTCCACACGCCCGAGATCCCCGGCAACACCGGGGCCGCCATCCGCCTCGCAGCGGTCGCCGGGGCAGAACTGCACCTCGTGGAACCGCTGGGCTTCAGCCTCGAGGACTCCAAGCTGAAGCGGGCCGGGCTGGACTACCACGACCTGACGGTGCTGCACGTCCATGCGAGCCTCGACGACGCCTGGCGCGCGCTGCAGCCCCGGCGGGTCTTCGCCTACACCTCCGACGGGGACGTCTCCTACACGGACATCACCTACGAACCCACCGACGTCCTGATGTTCGGCCGGGAATCGGACGGCCTGCCGGACGAGGTGAAGCACGACCCCCGTGTGACCGCACGCGTCCGCGTACCCATGCTGCCCTCACGACGATCGCTCAACCTCGCCAACACCGCATCCATCGTCCTCTACGAAGCCTGGCGTCAACAGGACTTCGCAGGTGCCCAGCGATGATCCACGCCTAGGAGCCCCCATGCCCGCTCGCCATGCCGCAATACTGCCCGACGGCGGAGCGGAGGACTACGACCGCCTCGCTCCGGCCGTGTGGAACCCGGTGAGCAACGCCGTCGTCGCCGCTGCCGACATCCTGGTGGGTGAGCGGGTGCTCGACGTGTTCGCCGGGACCGGTACCGGGACCGTTCCTGCCGCACAGCTCGCAGGGCCGGACGGCCACGTCGACGCCGTCGACCGCTCGTCGGCGATGCTCGACCTGGCGGAAGCGAAGACCGAGGCCCTCGGGTTGGGGAACGTGTCCTTCCACCGGCGCGACCCGGCCGCCTGGACACCCGAGGCCCCGTACGACGCGGTGCTCAGCTGCTACGGGGTTTTCCTCTTGGACGACATGGACGCCGGCATGGATTCGATCGTCCGCCTCCTGCGACCGGGTGGCCGGGTCGCGATGAGTGCGTGGGACGACGGAGCCCTCGAGCCGTTCGGTGAACTCCTCCTGGACACGATCCGCACCACGTCCGGCGGTGCGTCCGCCCCGTCGGCCAGTCCCGTCTTCGTCGAGAACTGCAGGAAGCTGGCGTCCCGCGAGCGCCTCGAGGAATGGTTCCGCGCCCGGGGCCTGACGGACGTCAGGGTCGAGAAGCTGGACCTGACGGTGCCCCTGGAACCCGAGTACGCGTGGTCCCTCGCGCTCGGCAGCGGCTACCGCGGACTGCTGCCGGATGACTCCGACTCCCTCCAGCGGATCCGGGAGGAGTTCGTGGGACGCCTCGGCGCCGACTTCGTCCTGAACGCCGACTCGCTCATCGCCGTCGGCTCGTACGCACCCGAAGACTAGCGCCGCGAACCATCCGGGACCCTCCCTGCTCCGAAGAAAAGATGACAGAGGAAAACTACGGAACGGGTAGGGCGGTGGGATGGTGCTTTTGCAGCAGGGACGACGACGCGCCCCACAGCACGATCTCGCGGGCGCTGTTCGGATTGGCACGACCAGCGCTTTATGCTGGAGCCCTATGGAAACGCCACGAGCAAGCCGGGTCAGCCCACGTGCTACAGCAGCAGACGAGGTGGCCGTCGATCCCGGCACCGGCCCGACCCTGACCGACCTGCTGTTGCGGGTCGCGCGGCAGGACCGCACGGCCTTCGCCCTGTTCTACGAACAGACGTCGAAGCGCGTGTACGGCCTGGCACGGCGGGTGCTCGTCGATGCGGACCTCGCGGCCCTGGCGACCA
>NZ_CP024915.1:3377668-3380433 GCF_002953615.1 Arthrobacter agilis
TCGACACCGCCCACCTCCATCCCCGGTCCCGCGAGGTCCGCTGGCGCATCGCGGTCGACGTCGACAATCTCCTGTGCGGACCCCGCGGTGCCGCAGCCGTCTTCGGTCCGCAGAAGGGCGCGACGCCGGACGACGTCGCCGTCCTCGACCATGGCCTGGCGCACCTGGCCGCCGTCGTGCGCGCGGTGTCCGGTGTCGACATGCTGGAGGTCCCCGGGGCGGGAGCGGCCGGCGGCCTGCCCGCGGTGCTCGTCCCGTTGCTGGGCGCGGAGATCGTCCCCGGGTCCGCCCTGGTGGCCGACGCCGTCGGTCTGGCCGGCGCGCTGGCGGACGCCGATCTGGTCCTGACGGGTGAGGGGTCCTTCGACTCCCAGTCACTGGGCGGCAAGGTGGTGCAGGCCGTGGTGGAGAACGCCCCGGCGAGCTGCGCCGTCGTCGCCGTCGCGGGGCGCGTGCAGCTCACGGCGGCCCAGGTGCAGGACGCCGGGCTGGCGGGGGCGTTCTCCATCGCGACCGGTCCCATGGTGCTCGACGAGCTGATCCGGGATGCCGGGATGCTGATGGAGGACGCGGCCGCGCAGGTCTACGGCGTCTTCGCGGCCGGTCGGGGCTAGACCCTGATCTCGCGCTTGAGGATCTTGCCCGTGGGTCCCTTCGGCAGGGCGTCGACCAGCACCACGCGGCGCGGATACTTGTAGGCGGCGACCCGGTCCTTCGCGAAGTCGACGATCTCGGCCGCGAGTGCCTCGCGGGCGCCGTCATCGGCCGGGGCGTGTTCGGCCTTGATGCCGACGACCGCCACGATCTCCTCGCCGTGCAGGTCGTCCGGCACGCCGATCACGGCGGCTTCCGCCACGGCGGGGTGCTCGTACAGCACCTCCTCCACCTCGCGCGGGTAGATGTTGTAGCCCCCGCGGAGGATCACGTCCTTCTTGCGGTCCACGATGAAGAGAAGGCCGTCCTCGTCCACGCGGGCCAGGTCGCCGGTGCGGAACCAGCCGTCCGGGATGGCCGCCTCCGTGGCGGCCGGGTTCTCCCAGTAGCCCTTCATGACGCAGTGGCCGCGCACGGCGAGCTCGCCGACGTCGCCCTGCGCCACCTCGTCGCCCATGGGGTCGAGCATCCGCACCTCGACGCCCTCCACGGGCGTGCCGATGGAGCCGGGTTTGCGCAGGTGCCCCACCCGGTTGAAGCTGACGATCGGGGAGGTCTCCGACAGTCCGTAGCCCTCCAGAAGGTCCGCGCCGAAGACACGCTCGAACTCGTGCAGGACCTCCACCGGCAGCGCCGATCCGCCGGAGACGGCCACGCGGACCGAGGAGAGGTCGGTGTCCGTGACACCCGGGTGGCGCAGCATCGCGATGTACATGGTGGGGACGCCCTCGAAGATCGTCACCCGGTCGCGGGCGATGATCTCGAGCGCCTTCCCGGGCTCGAAGCGCGGCAGGAGCGTGACCGTGGCCCCGGTGAGGACGGCGGCGTTGAGCGCGCAGGTCTGCCCGAAGATGTGGAAGAACGGCAGTCCGCCGAAGAGCACCTCGCCCTCGGCGGTACCCATGAGGTCGCGGGAGATCTCGGTGTTGCGGGAGAGGTTGGTGTGGGAGAGGGTGGCTCCCTTGGGGCGGCCGGTGGTGCCGGAGGTGTAGAGGACCACGGCGGTCTCCTCGCCGTCCAGGTCGACGACGCCGGGGGTGGGCTCGGCGCCGGACACCTGCTGCATGAACGTGGTGCTGTCCACGGGGATCACGCTCACGGGATCGCCGGTCTCGGTGCCGGAGGCCTCGGCGCCGGCCTGCGCCTCGGCGAGGATGCCCTCCCAGGCGAAGACGAGCCGGGCGCCGGAGTTCGTCAGGTGATAGGCGACCTCGCGGCCCTTGAGGAGCGGATTGAGGGGCACGACCACGGCGCCCGCCCGCAGGACCCCGTAGTAGACGAATGCCATCTGGGGAATATTGGGCATGATGAGCGCCACGCGGTCCCCGCGCTGCACGCCGTGCCCGGCGAGCAGCGTCGCCACCTTCTGGCTGAGTACCTCGAGCGCCCCGAAGGTGACCTCGACGTCGTCGAGCTTGATGGCCACGGCCGAGGGGCTCCTCGTCGCGGTGGCCACGAGGTTGTTGGCGAGGTTCGGCACGCGATCTCCTTTGATCTCCAGCACGATGCTGCAACGGACGGTACGGGAGTTACCGGTCGGTAGAAGTCTGGGCGATGGGCGCTTCGCATGCAACAGGACCCGCCCGGAGGTGCCGGGCGGGTCCTGTTCATGCCGGAGGCCGCATCGGCCCCGGGCAGTGCTGCAGACCTAGCGGACCCCGCTCATGGCCCTCCGGATCGCGGGGGCGCCGGCGATGAGCGCTCCGCCGAGGATGATCGCCGTGATGCCGCTGAAGGCGAAGTAGGGCACCTCGTTCGCCTCGGAGTAGAACCCCGCGAGCAGGCCGGACACCGTGGTGCCCAGGGAGATCGACAGGAAGAACAGGGCCAGCATCTGGGTACGGAAGGCCTCCGGCGCCAGCTTCGTGGTCACCGACAGCCCGATCGGGGAGATGAAGAGCTCGGCCCAGGTGAAGAGCAGCAGGATCCCGGCGAGGCCGACCAGCGGCGTGCTGTTGGGGCCGCCGCCCGCGAAGGGGATGAAGGCGAGGAACGCGACACCCATGATGATCAGGCCGAAGGAGAACTTCAGCGGGGAGGACGGCTGGCGGCTGCCGAGGCGGGTCCAGAGGGCCGCGAAGATCCCGGCGAACACGATGATGAAGACCGGG
>NZ_CP024915.1:3380533-3380604 GCF_002953615.1 Arthrobacter agilis
GGGAGGAGAGCGGAAACCGCCGTTATCCTCTGATGACGAACACATCGGCGAGGTGGCGCCACCCCAGGAAC
>NZ_CP024915.1:3380704-3383395 GCF_002953615.1 Arthrobacter agilis
TCGTACAGCGCCCGGCCGTCCGCGGAGGCCATGAGCAGACCGGACGTGACGTCGTCCTCGAGGACGCCGGCCGTCAGGGCGCGCATGACGAAGCTGCCCAGTCCCCGTCGCCGGTAGCCGTCCTCGGTGACGATGCGGTCGTAGACCGCGTGCTCGGCCACCACCGACACCGAGCCGTGGGCCGCCAGTTCCCCGTCGGCGCGCACCGTCACACGGCGGCAGGCGCCGCTGTGCTCGCGCTCGAGGGTGAAGTCGTCCCCGGGGGGCCGGGGGTCCTCGACGTCCTGGCCGTCCATGTCGACGCTCATCAGGGACTGCTGGCGGTCGGTGACCCGCATGCGCAGGGGGGCTGCAGCATCGATGAGCTCCTGCATCCTGTTGGTGACGACGGTCAGCACGCGCGTCGGATCGTCCCGGGTCTCGGCGGCGAGTTCGAGGAACAGCCCGGTCGTCGGTTCGAACAGGAAGTGCTCGGTCTGGTCCTGTTGGTCCGTGAGCAGCACGGAGGTGCTCCGTGCGTCCCTGTGAGGCTCGTAGCCCCGGCAGGCGGACCAGCCGGTGATCCACGTCTGGAGGAGTTCGGCGTCTGCGTGTGCACCCATGTGCTGAACCATAGTTCTCGACGACTTCGAATCACCAGGGACGGGCGCCGAGGTGACCGTATTGAGACGCAAAGTACGCTTTAAGCCGTGTCGATGAATCGTATTGCCCTTTATTACGCCTTTGCACCACTGCCCGACCCCGAGGCGATCCGCCTGTGGCAGCGTGCTCTCTGCGAGAAGTGGGGGCTGCGCGGACGGATCCTCATCTCCAAGGACGGGATCAACGGCACGGTGGGTGGCGAGATCGGCGCGGTGAAGCAGTACGTGAAGACCACGCGCGAGTACCCCGCGTTCAAGGGCATGGAGATCAAGTGGTCTGACGGCGGCGCGGACGACTTCCCGCGGCTGAGCGTGAAGGTCCGGGACGAGATCGTGTCGTTCGGGGCGCCCGGGGAACTCGAGGTCGACGCGAACGGAGTGGTGGGCGGGGGCACCCACCTGGCGCCGGAGGAACTGCACGCTTTGGTCGATGCAAAGCGGGCCGAGGGCGAGGAGGTCGTCTTCTTCGACGGCCGGAACGCCCTCGAGGCGCAGATCGGACGCTTCAAGGGGGCCGTGGTCCCCGATGTGCGCACCACGCACGACTTCGTCCGCGAACTCGACTCGGGCAAGTACGACGACCTCAAGGACAAGCCCGTCGTCACCTACTGCACCGGCGGCATCCGCTGCGAGGTGCTGTCCAGCCTCATGGTCAATCGCGGCTTCCAGGAGGTCTACCAGCTCGACGGCGGCATCGTCCGCTACGGCGAGAAGTACCGCGACGCCGGGCTGTGGGAGGGCTCCCTCTACGTCTTCGACAAGCGCATGCACCTGGAATTCAGCGATGACGCCGTCACGATCGGCAAGTGCGTGCGGTGCCAGACGCCCTCGAACACATTCGAGAACTGCTCCAACGCGTCCTGCCGGAATCTCACGCTCTACTGCTCGGCATGCGCGGCCGACCCGGCGACACTGCGGTGCCCCCAGGGGTGCGAGTCCGATGAAGCCGAGGCGACGGCCGCGGGCGCCGCGTGATGCCGGCCGCGCGTCCGACCGGCCGGCGGGACTTCGACGACGACGTCCCCACCACACCCTCGAGCCGGGACCTCCCGGCGCTCGAGGCACTCGCCGAGGACCTGACGGACCTCGCCTACACGGTCGACGGTGTCGGGGAACTCCTCGGAGCCCCGGCCTACGCGGCCCTCGGCCGGGGTCAGCTCGCCCCCGCGCTCCTCGAATGCAGGCGCCACCTCTCCGGCTCGGCCGGCGCGCGGGCCGTGCCGGTCCTCCTGTGGCTCCTCGGGGAAGCCGTGGGCGACGAGGATCTGCGGGCCGCGTTCCCGCGCCTCGGCGTGCCCGGGCTCGAACAGCTGAGGCTCATCGAGCCCGGTGCGGACGGCGGGCCGACGTCGCACGAGGAACGGCAGGTCACAACGGCCGACGGGCCGGAAGCTGCGACGCGCACTGCCGCCGACCCGTCGGCAGGACGGAGCCGGCACGCCGCCGTCGAGCTCCGGCCCTACGGCTCCGATACAGGCGGTGGCCTGTGGGTGGCGAGTGACCTCGGATCGGAGCAGCGCCCGGGGCCCCTCCGCCACGACCACGTCCTGGGCATCGGCGGCGCGTCCCTGACCCTCGCCCAGACCGTCATGCGGACGTCCGTGGAGCGGGCTCTCGACCTGGGGACGGGGTGCGGGATCCAGGCCTTCCACCTGCTGTCGCATGCCCGCCACGTGACCGCGACCGACATCTCCGACCGCGCGCTCGGGTTCGCCCGGTTCAATCTCCTCCTGAACGCCCGGGCTCTGGAGATCGACCCGCAGCGGCTGGGGGACCGCGTCAGCCTCCGCAGGGGCAGCCTGCTCGAACCGGTCGAGGGGGAGGGGTTCGATCTCGTGGTCTCCAACCCGCCCTTCGTCATCACCCCGCGCACCGGGAGGTCCGGGGAGGCCTACACCTACCGCGACGGCGGACTCGCCGGGGACGCCATCGTCGAGGACCTCGTCGGGACGCTGCCGGGAGTACTCGCACCCGGTGGTGCCGCCCAGCTGCTCGGCAACTGGGAGATCCCGGAGGGGAACGCGTGGGACCGGCGGGTCCGTGGGTTCGT
>NZ_CP024915.1:3383495-3383566 GCF_002953615.1 Arthrobacter agilis
CGGAGATCTCCGGGCCCTGCTCGTCATGCGTGGGGTACTCGCCCTCCCGGAGGCCCCCGGTGATCGACGGC
>NZ_CP024915.1:3383666-3386354 GCF_002953615.1 Arthrobacter agilis
TCGTAGTTCACGTGCGGGTTCTGCCCCGGAGCGAGGTCGGTGCCGTAGGACATCTGGCCGCCGCGCTGGTTGGTGTGGACGGGGGCGTTCTTGGCGGAGTTCACGGGCAGCTGCAGGTAGTTCGGGCCCACCCGGTAGCGCTGCGTGTCGCTGTAGCTGAACGTGCGTCCCACGAGCATCTTGTCGTCGGAGAAGTCCAGTCCGTCCACGAGCACGCCCGTGCCGAAGGAGATCTGCTCGTTCTCGTTGTGGTGGTCGGTGACGTTCCGGTTGAGCGTCATGGTCCCCACGAGCTTCGGCTCGAAGTCCTGTTCCGGCCAGGTCTTCGTGTCGTCGAGCGGATCGAAGTCGAGTTCGGGGTGGTCGCGGTCGTCCATCAGCTGCACGTACAGGTCCCACTGCGGGTGGTCACCGCGCTCGATGGCCTCGTAGAGGTCCCTCGAGGCATGACCCAGGTCCGTCGCCTGGATGTTCGCGGCGTCCTCCTCGGTGAGGCTCCTCACCCCCTGCCGCGGCTGCCAGGTGTATTTGACCAGCTTGGTGTCACCGTCCGCGTTGACCCACTTGTAGGTGTTCACCCCGAAGCCCTGCATGGAGCGGTAGTCGGCCGGGATGCCGCGTGGGCTGAAGAGATTCACGAGCATGTGCATGGACTCGGGCGTCTGCGACATGAAGTCGAAGATGCGCGCCGGGTCCTGCCGGAAGGTGATGGGATCCGGTTTCAGCGAGTGGATGACGTCGGGGAACTTGATGGCGTCGCGGATGAAGAACACGGCGAGGTTGTTGCCCACGAGGTCCCAGTTGCCGTCCTCGGTGTAGAACTTGACGGCGAAACCGCGCGGATCGCGGGCCGCCTCGGACGAGTCCCTGCCGCCGATGACGGTCGAGAAGCGGATGGCGACGTCGGTCTTCTTGCCGGGCTCGGAGAACAGCTTCGCGCGCGTGTACGCGGCGATGGGCTCGTCGCCCCACATCCCCGTCGCCTCGAACTCGCCGAACGCCACGAACCCGCGGGCATGGACCACGCGTTCGGGGATGCGCTCGCGGTCGAAGTGGCTGATCTTCTCGAGGAACTGGTAGTTCTCCAGGGTCGCCGGGCCCCGGGCCCCGACCGTGCGGGAATTCTGGTTGTCGTAGACCTGGTGGCCCTGGCGGTTGGTCAGTACTGCGCGGTCATCGCCCTCGGCGGGCGGCTGGCTGGCGACATCGGTCATGGGGTTCTCCTCACAGCGGCCTCTGGTTCCCTGCGGCGACGAGGGTCGGCAGCGCCCCGCACCGGATTTCGACGCTACCGAAGGCCGGGACGGGCGGCAACCACCGTATCGGCCTGGCCGGATCGCTTCCCATGGGCGGTGCTACGACCCTTCAGGTCCCTGCTCGATCTCGGCGTACCGCTGCAGCAGGGCGGCTGCCCCGCTCTCCGGTTCGCCGGCCAGGGCGGTCTGCATCGGGTCCAGCTTGGCCTCTCCGGCAGGGAAGGGCGGGAGGAGGGGTACGTCCGGGTCCGTGACGACATCGAGCACGAAGGGCCGGTCGGCAGCGAAAGCCCGCCGCCACGCGTCGGCGAGGGACTCCGGATCCGCCACCCTCACGCCGTCGAGCCCGAGCAGGCGCGCATGCGCCGCGAAATCGACGTCGGGCAGGGCCTGGCTGTCCTCGAAGCGGGGTTCGCCCTCCATCTCCCGCTGCTCCCAGCTGACCTCTGCGAGGTCGCGGTTGGACAGGACGCACACCACGAAGCGGGGATCCGGCCAGCTGCGCCAGAGCTTCGCGACGGTCACGAGTTCCGCGAGACCCGCCATCTGCATGGCGCCGTCACCGGCGAGCACGACGACGGGGCGCCGGGGGTGGGCGAGCTTCGCGGCGATCCCGTAGGGGACCCCGGCACCCATGCAGCCGAGCGTGCTGGACAGGTGGGCGGGCACCCCGCGGGGCAGCCGGAGCTGCCGCGCGTACCAGTAGACGCAGCTCCCGACGTCGACCGCGACCTGCGCGTCGCCCGGCAGCACGGCGTCGAGTTCGTGCACCACGCGCTCCGGGTTCACGGGACGGGCCGGCACCAGGGCGCGTTCCGTGGCGATCCGGTGCCATCGGCGCACCTGCTCCTCGACCTCCCGGCGCCAGCTGTGGTCCTGCTGGCCGTGCAGCAGCACCAGCAGGGCGGTCAGGGTCTCCGCCGCGTCACCGTTCAGTGCGACCTCGACGGGGTAGCGGTTGCCGATGGCTTTCGGGTCGATGTCGATCTGGACGGCACGGGCCTGGCCCGGCGCGGGGTAGTACTCGGTCCAGGGGTCGTTCGATCCGATGATGAGCAGGGTGTCGCAGTTGCCCAGGAGGTGGGCGCTCGCCGTGGTCCCGAGGTGCCCCATGGTGCCGGTGGCGTGGGGCAGCGATTCATCGACGTAGGGCTTGCCGAGCAGGCTCGTGGTGATGCCCGCGCCCAGCCGCTCGGTGACGGCGAGGACCTCCTGCTGGGCATGGGCAGCGCCCTGCCCCACGAGCACCGCGATCTTCCGGCCGGCGTTCAGGACTGCCGCCGCGTCATGCAGGTCCGTCTCCCGGGGCGACACGCAGCCCATGGACCACACGGGCGACGACGGCACCACGCCGTGCTCATGGGGTGTCCTGGGAGCTGGAGCCTGCTGGACGTCGTGCGGGAGGATGACGACGGCGGGGGGGGATCACGGG
>NZ_CP024915.1:3386454-3389146 GCF_002953615.1 Arthrobacter agilis
GGCCAGGAGCCGGACGTCCTCCAGCGCATGGCGGACGCCGGTCAGCTGGACGCCGGCGTAGAAGGGGTCGCCCTGGATGACGGCCACCTCCTCGCTTCCCGCCGCACCTTCCACGACACCGAACAGTGGGTCATCATTTACGACAAAGCGTGCAATTCGCATGCGGCCAAGCCTAGCGTGAGGCATCGGCGCCCGGCGCGGCGCCTGCCGCTGCCATCATCGGCACACGAGCAGGGCCCGAGGACGTCCGGCGGAACGCTCAAAAGGAGATACCGCGGGCACTCCCTCCCCAGAATCGAGGGTGCCCGCGGTATCAGTACTGCATTTCAAGCCCTACTGGTGCCGTCCGCCTAACGGATGGCGGTGTACAGCCGAGAGTGGATCAGAACGGCCAGGATCCGACGCGATCGGGCGAGGTGACGGTGCCGGTGCCGGCCTTGGCGGGGGCGGCGTTCGCTGCCGCTGCACCGCCGGTGACGAGAAGGGTTGCGAGGAGGAGTGCGGAGGTGAGGCGCTTCATAGCGGTGGTCCTTTGGCTTGATCAACAGTGGTGGTGGCGAGCCGCCTTATTACCACAAGCGACTCGAGAATCATCGTAAGCCACTCCAGCCACTTTAGTAACATTTTCAGAGGATTTTTTCGGAGTATTTTTCCAGCGGATGGTTCTTGGACCTGGTACACCGAATAATGGGACGAGCAACCGACCACACGGAAAGCCGAAGGGTGCGCATGTCATACAGGGAAGGCCCGGGCCAGCGGTTGCTCCTCGAGTTCCGTGCTCGTGATGCCTGGAACCAGCGGGACTACGTGGCCGCCCAGAGTCTCGCGATGGAATTGGCATCCGCGGCCCGTGAGGACGGGGACGATCTGGGCTGGTGGAACGCCACGTTCCTGGTCGGGGAATGCCTTCGGAAACAAGGTCTGATGCAGGAGTCGCAGACCATTGCCGATGAACTGGCTGCGCATTCCCTGACGGAGCGGTCGAAGGCGCTCAGTGCACGGGTCTTCACCCTCCAGGCCTTCGCCCTGCAGGGAAGCGGCGATCTCGCCTCAGCAGTTCAAGCAGCGCGTCGTGCTGTCTCGGAAGCACTGCTCGAACCCAACCAGAACACCATCGTCATCGAGGCTCAGAATGCGCTGATCGCGGCTCTGGCTGAGAGCGGCCAGCTCGAGAGTGCCTGGAGTGAGTGCCGCATCCTCGCCGACCTCCTCGACAAGGACCAGGACAACAAGTACGCCGGCCAGTCCTATTGGGCGATCGGCAACGTGGCCTTCCTTCTCAGGAATATCAGCGAGGGCGTGTCCTACCACGAGCTCGCAGCGAAGACCCTGTCCCCCACCAACGATCTCGATCTCTGGGCCCGCTTCAATCGCGGTTCGGCGGATTTCCGCCTCGCCGCCGGCGTGCTCGAACCCGAGACACTCGAGTGCATCGAGCGGGCGGAACTTGCCAGCTCGATCGTCGGGGGGACGGAACGTGACCGCCTCGAACTGAAACTGATCCGGGCGCAATGGCACGTCCTGACCGGGCAGTTCGAGGCTGCCGTCGAACAGCTCACCGCGATCATCGCCCGCAAGCAGCTCCTCGCATCGCACGTCGCCGCACAGGCACACTTCCTTCTGGGCCAGGCGCTGTCCGGCCATGGGAGCAATGCGGAGGCCATCCCGAATCTCCAGTTGAGCGAGGACCTGTTCCTGCAATCCGGCGCCGAGGACAGGGCCTCCACCGCAAGGGCACTGATCCGGGACATCGGAGCGTCCCGGCCCTGAACCGGCTCCCGGTGCGATGTCAAGGAGTTCCTGACCCCGCCTCGGGACGTGCCCTCGACACTTCTGCCGTAGACTCGTCCGCAGGCCCCGGTCGGGCTGGGCGTTTCCCCCCATTACTCCCACCCCGACCGGGGTTTCCTGCTGCCGGGGGACGAGTGGCCGGTGCTCGATGGATCGGCGTCCACCGCACGGCCGGGAAGTGCCGATGCACAGTGCTAACCTTTCCCCGTCACGTAGCGCCTCGGCACTGCGCTCCAGGTACACGCGACAAAGGACACGCCGCCCATCCGGCCGGCGTGGACCACGTGATTCTACGGCGACGATTCGGGGGTATCGACATGGCTGGTTGTCGCCGTCCCCGCGCCCTGCGCCCGCTTCCGCCCCGCCGGGCTCCGCTCACGGGGAAGCTCCGCCTCCGGACTGTACGCTGGGACAAATGAGCGCTGACCACAAGGACCCCCGGCTGGCCATGCTGGTCGAGAGCATCGTCCGCCTGTCCCGTGGGGAACTCAGCAGCCGCATCGAGCCGTCGAGCGCACGGGACGAGGTCGACGCCGTCATCACCGGCGTGAACCTGCTCGCTGAGGAACTCGAACAGGTCTACGAGCAGTTCGAGAAGCGCGTCGAGAGCCGCACGGCGATGCTCCGCCAGGCGCACCTCGACATGATGAAGATGGCGATGTCCGACGCCCTGACCGGGCTCGCCAACCGTGTGGCACTCATGGACGGCATCGAGGAGGCGCTCACCCAGGCCGCCAACGGCGCCCCGCCACCGGCCCTCCTCCTCCTCGACCTCGACAGCTTCAAGAACGTCAACGACCGGTTCGGTCATGACGCGGGCGATCGCGTCCTCCAGGAAGTGGCCAACCGCCTCAACAGCGTGGTGCGCGAGACCGACCTCGTGGCACGGCTCGGCGGGGAC
>NZ_CP024915.1:3389246-3389316 GCF_002953615.1 Arthrobacter agilis
ACCTCCGGGTCGCGGCCGGCCTGCAGCGCGAACTCGACGACGAGGGCGTGCCAGCGCTGCTCCCGCAGGA
>NZ_CP024915.1:3389416-3392030 GCF_002953615.1 Arthrobacter agilis
CTCCGCGGGCGAGGTAGCGGGCGGTGTGCAGGACGGTCTCGTCCAGCGACGTCACGTCATCGAGCTGGCTGAGGACGTCCGCGGCGGTGTCGGCCAGCCGTTCGCCGAGCAGGGTGGCGAACAGTTCCTGCTTGGAGCCGAAATTGGAGTAGACGGCACCCTTCGTGTACCCGGCGCGTTCGGCGATGGTGTCGAGCCGGGCTGCCACGTAGCCGATCTCCTCGAAGACCTCCAGGGCCGCGGCGAGCAGGCCCGCGCGGACGTCCTCGCGGCGCGGGCGACGCCGCGGCCTGCCCGCCGTCGTGCTCGATGCTGCCGTACCCGATGCTGTCATGTGTCCTCCTCCATTTACGATACCATTGGTATTGAATACTCTCGGTATTGAAATGAAGGACCGCGATGACCCTCTCCCTGCTCCCTCCGAACGATGCCTCCCGGGCGCATCCCGCTCCGGCCCTCGAGGCCGAGGACCTGATGCTGCGCGCCGGGCAGCGGACCATCTTCGAGGGCGTTTCCCTCCACGTCACCGCCGGATCGCTCGCAGTCCTGGCCGGCGCCTCCGGGACCGGCAAGAGCGCCCTCGCACTGGCGCTCGCGGGACGGCTGCCCGTCACCTCGGGGCGCATGACGGTCCTGGGCCTCGCACTGCGGCGCTCTGCAGGAGCCGTGCGGCGGAGGGTCGGATTCACGGGCAACGCCACCGTGGTGCCGCTCGACGAGACGCTCACGGTGAAGCACCATGTGGCCGAGGCACTCACGCTCGCCGGGCCGTGGTGGAAACACTCGGCATCACGCCACCGGGTGGACCGCACCATCACCGCAGCCAATGACCTGCTCACAGCGCTCGGGGACGCGCTCGGCGACGACCCGGCGGTGAAGCCGCTCGCCCAGGCACGCCTGCACCGCACCGAACTCGTCCGCGATGCGTCGCCCGTGGCGCGATTCACGCTGAGCCTCGTCCTCGCCCTCGTCTCCGGCCCCGACCTCCTCGTCGTCGACGATGTCGACCAGCTCCGCACCGCGGACGAACGCCGTGCGGCGTGGGCCGCCCTCCTGACCCTGGAACGCACCCGGGACCGGAACGGCATGCCGTTGACCATCGTCGCCACCTGCCAGGACTGGCAGGGACTGGACGACGTCCTCGACGCCGGGCACCCCCTCGCTGCGCTTCCCCTGCGCCCCGTCCACGTCCACGTCCTCGGCGACTCCTCGCCCTCCGCAGCACCCACGACCCCCGAAATCAGGTAACCCGTGTTCTCCCTGCTCCGCACGGAACTCTCCCGTTTCCGCATCACCCTGAAGTCCAGGGCCGCGCTGCTGGTCATCGCGATCATCCCTGCGCTGTACGGCGGGCTCTACCTCGCCGCCAACTGGGACCCCACGGGCCAGCTCGGGAACCTCACGGCCGCCGTGGTCGACGAGGACCAGCCGGCCGTCTCGACCGGCCCGGACGGCGCCGAGACCACCGTCTCGGCGGGGGCGGATCTCGCCGAACGACTGACCTCCGCCGACGACGCCGGCTTCACCTGGGTCGCCGTCAGCGCCGACGACGCCCGGGAGGGCCTCGACGACGGCACCTACGCGGCGACCCTCGGGATTCCCGCCGACTTCTCGTCGCGGCTCGCCTCGATCGGCGGAGATGCCCCGGCCCAGGCGATGCTCGACATCACCACCAACGACGCCGACAGCTACATCGTCGGCCAGGTCGGCAACACCGTCGCCGCGAACCTGCAGCGCCAGGTGCGGTCCGGCGCCACCGAGGACTACCTCGACAGCATCTACCTCGGCTTCTCCTCGCTCCACGGCAGCCTCACGGAGGCCGGCGAAGGCGCCGGCAGGATCGCCGACGGCGCACAGGGCGCGGACGAGGGATCGGCCGCGCTCGTCGTCGGACTGGGCAGCCTCGTCGACGGCAGCGCCGAGCTGTCCTCCGGGAGCGCCCAGGTCGCCGGCGGTGCAGCCGACCTCTCGACCGGTGCAGCCGACCTCGCCGGCGGCCTGCAGCAACTCGACACGGCGACGGCGGACCTCGTGCCGCAGTCGCAGCAGCTGGCCGAGGGTGCGGACACCGCGGCCGCCGGAGGGGCAGCCCTCGAGTCCGGAGCCGCCCAGGTCGCCGCCGGCACGCAAGCGGTGGCCGACGGCGCCGCCCGGTCCGCCACGTCCGCGGCCGGCCTGGCCGACGGTCTCGGCGATGTCGCTGCCGGCGTCACGCAGGTCGGGAACGGGGCCGATGCCCTCTCCGCAGGCGCCACCCAGCTCGGGGCGGGGGCGGGTCAGGCTGCCACGGGCTCCCGTGCCGTCGCCGACGGGCTCGTCCAGCTCGCCGCGGGCTACGGCTCCCTCCCCGAACCCGAGCGGCTCGCAGCCCTCCAACGCCTCGCCTCCGTCGCCGACGCCGCCGCGACCGGCAGCGAGCAGGTCGCGGCCGGCACGGGAGCCCTCGCCACCTCGGCCGCCGACCTCGCCGCCGGCGCCGCAACCGCCGCCGGCGGGGCGTCCGCAGCCGCTGACGGGGCCGCCCAACTCGCCACAGGAACGCAGACGCTCGCGACGGGGGCGGAGGACACCGCGACCGGTGCCGGCGACGTCTCGCAGGGTGCGTCCGGTACCT
>NZ_CP024915.1:3392130-3394789 GCF_002953615.1 Arthrobacter agilis
GCCGCTCGTCGCCCGGCTGGGGAGCCACGACGACCTCGCGGATCTGCTGTGGGAGCTGCACGGTGAACTCGGGACCTCCCACGCCTACGTCGCTCCGGTCCTGGTCACCGAGCCCGGGGGCCACCAGGGGTTCCTCGGCGGGGAGTTCGCGCCGGCCGACGGTGGCTGGGCCGTCACGAAGGTCTTCGCGACGGAGTCCTCGGACCCGAAGGCCGTCTCGCCCCTCAGTGCACCGGGGGCCGCCGTCCAGGCCGGCGACGTGATCGAGGCGATCGATGGCGTACCGGTGCCGGCCGCCTTCGGGCCGGGGGTCCTCCTGGCCGGAGCAGCCGGGGTCACCGTCGAGCTGACGGTGAGGTCCGGTGCCGGCGGAGACTCGGGGGGAGACGCCGTGGAGCGGCGCCGCGTCGCCGTCGTGCCCCTCCGCAGCGAGGAGCGCCTGCGCTACCAGACGTGGGTCGCGGCCAATCGGGCGGCGGTGCAGGAGGCGTCCGGCGGGCGCTTCGGCTATCTGCACATCCCCGACATGGTGGCGCACGGCTGGGGCCAGCTGCACCGCGACCTCGACCGGGAGACGGCACGCGACGCGCTCGTGGTGGACGTGCGCCGCAACCGGGGCGGGCACACCTCGCAGCTCGTCGCGGAGCTGATCGGGCGCCGCGTCACGGCCTGGTCGATGCCTCGGGGAGAAGCGCCGGGCACGTACCCGGCCCACGCACCCCGCGGGCCCGTGGTCGTCCTGACCGACGAGTTCGCGGGGTCCGACGGCGACATCATCACGCAGGTCGCCAAGCTGCGCGGGATCGGGCCCGTGGTCGGCACGCGGACGTGGGGCGGCGTCGTCGGTATCGACGGGCGCTTCAAGCTCGCGGACGGGACGGGCGTGAACCAGCCGCGCTACGGCTTCCACGTGACGGATGGGATCGGCTGGTCCATCGAGAACCATGGCGTGGATCCGGACGTCGAGGTGCCCTTCCCGCCGCACGCCCACGCGGCGGGCGAGGACCCCCAGCTCGAGCGGGGCGTCGGGATCCTGCGGGACCTGCTCGCCGGGGATCCCGCCGCCGTGCCGCCGGCCAGGGAGGGCTACCCCGCGCTGAGGCCCGGTCCGCTGCCGCCGCGTCCGCAGGACCTCCGCGGCCAGTAGTCCCACGGCTGCGGGCGAGAACGAGCAGGGACCCCGGACGATGTCCGGGGTCCCTGCTCGTTCTCGTGCGGAGCTCAGCCCTGGAGCGTCGCGGTGAGCGAGATGTCCTTGACGGCGGCGAGGGCCTGCGACACGGGGCAGCCCTCCTTGGCGGCCTGCGCCAGGCGCTGGAAGTCCTCCTCGGACAGGCCCGGCACGGTGGCGTCGAGAGTCAGTCGGATGGCCGTGATGCCCGTTCCTGGCTGGAAGTCGACCTCCGCCTTCGTCTCGACGCGCTCGGGTGTCTTCCCCTCTTCGCCGAGGGCGTGGCTGAAGGCCATCGAGAAGCAGGCGGAGTGCGCGGCGGCGATCAGTTCCTCGGGGCTCGTCTTGCCCTCGGACTGCTCGGCACGCGCCTTCCAGGTGACGTCGTAGGTCCCGATACCGGACGAATCCAGCGTTACCTGGCCTGAGCCGGAGGGGAGGTCGCCACTCCAGACGGTGTGGGCTGTGCGTACGGTAGCCATGGTTCTCCTTGCGGTCGGACCGGCGCGGATGTCACGCCGGGGTTCTTCATACCCATCCTAGGGAGCCCCGGGGCGGAGTTCCATCACGGGGGCGGCCTCCTCGGGCCTCGAGCGGTCCTCCGGCGCGGCAGGGCGGTAGGACGCACAGGAGCCGCCTCCCTGGTGGGAAGCGGCTCTTGTGCGGCCGGCCGGAGCCGGGGATGGACTACAGGCCGAGATCGGCCTCGAACGCGCCGCCCTCGAGGCGGGCCTTCAGCGTCTGCAGGAAACGACCCGCATCCGCGCCGTCGACCAGTCGGTGGTCGTAGGTCAGGCTCAGGTACATCATCGACCGGATGGCGATGGTGTCGTCGCCGTCGACGCCCGTGATGACCACGGGGCGCTTGACGATGATGCCCGTGCCGAGGATGCCCACCTGCGGCTGGTTGATGATCGGGGTGTCGAAGAGCGCTCCGGCCGACCCGATGTTCGTGATCGTGAAGGTGCCGCCCGAGAGTTCGTCGGGACCGATCTGGCCGTTGCGGGTGCGGGCTCCGACGTCGGCGATCTTCTTGGCGAGTCCGCCGAGGTTGAGGTTGCCGGCGTCCTTGATGACGGGGACGAGCAGGCCCTTCTCGGTGTCCACGGCGATCGCGAGGTGCTCGGCGTCGTGGTACGTGACCTCCTTCTTCTCCTCGTCGAAGGATGCGTTCAGCTTCGGGTGCTGCTTGAGCGCCTCGGTGACCGCCTTCGAGATGAAGGGGAGGAAAGTGAGCTTCGCGCCGTTCTGTGCCTGGAAGGTGTCCTTGGAGGACGCACGCAGCTTCGCGATGCGCGTCATGTCGACCTCGATCACCTGGGTGAGCTGGGCGGAGACCTCGAGCGATTCGCGCATGCGCTTCGCGATGGTCTGCCGGATCCGCGGCGCCTTCTCGACGGTGCCGCGGAGCTTGGACGGCTCGACGGCGGGAGCGGCAGTCTTCGACGGCGCGGCCGGAGCCGGTGCCGCGGGCGCCGACGGTGCGGC
>NZ_CP024915.1:3395018-3397635 GCF_002953615.1 Arthrobacter agilis
CATCAACACGTCCGTGACCCGCCGCAACCTCGAACCCTCGGTCGCCGTGAAGATCCACCACTCGCTGGGGCTGCCCTCGTCCGCGATGAACTTCGACCTGGCCAACGCCTGCCTCGGGTTCGTCAACGGGATGACCCTCGCCGCGAACATGATCGATTCCGGCCAGATCAAGTACGCCCTGATCGTCGCCGGCGAGGACGCCCAGCGGACCCAGGAGGCCACCTTCAAGCGCCTCAACCGCGAGGACTCGACGCGCGAGGATTTCCTGAGCGAGTTCGCGACCCTCACGCTCGGCTCCGGCGCGGCCGCCGCGGTCATCGGCCCGGCCGACGCCCACCCCGGGTCCCACCGCATCCTCGGCGGCGTCTCCCGTGCGGGGACGCAGCACCACGAGCTGTGCGTCGGCGGCATCGACGGGATGTACACCGACACGAAGGGACTGCTCGACGGCGGCCTGGAGCTCGTCGTCACAGCGTGGCACGAGGCGCAGGCGGACGGCTGGGCCTGGGACGCGATGGACCGCTACGTCACCCACCAGGTCTCCAACTCCTACACCAACGCCATCATCAAGGCCGTCGACCTCGAGCGTGAGCGCGTCCCGATCACCTTCCCGCACTGGGGCAACGTGGGGCCGGCCTCCCTGCCGATGACCCTCGCCCAGGAGGCGCAGTCCCTCACCCCCGGGGACCGGGTGCTGTGCCTGGGCGTCGGCTCGGGCCTGAACACCTCCATGATGGAGATTGCGTGGTAGAACTCCCCGGCGTCGACCCCTCGTGGTCGGCGTACATCGACGTGCCCTCGACCAGCGGGGCCGACGCCCCGGGAACCAGCCACCGCTGGCACTACCTCGACAACGGGCTCGGCGCAGGTGCCGATGACGAGGTCACGGGAACGCTCCTGTGCGTCCACGGCAATCCCACCTGGTCCTACCTGTGGCGGAGCTACCTCGCTGCCGGTCGCACGGCCGGCTGGCGCGTGATCGCGGTGGACCAGCTCGACATGGGCTACTCCGACCGCACCGGCGCGTTCCGGCGCCTCGAACACCGCATCACCGACCTCGAGGATTTCGTCGCCGCCGTCGGCCTCGCGGGTCCCGTGGTCACGGTGGGGCACGACTGGGGCGGCGTCGTCAGCCTCGGCTACGCCGACCGCAACCGCAGGGACCTGGCGGGCGTGATCCTGACCAACACGGCCATCCACCAGGATCCGGCCCGGCCCATCCCGGCACCCCTGCGGCTCGCCCTGGCACCCGGCGTGCACGGCCTGGGCACGAGGACCAGCACGGCCTTCCTCGACGTGACCCTCTCCCTCGCCCGGCCGGCGCTGGAGCGTGGCGTCCGCCGCGCGTTCCGCGACCCGTACCGTACGTCGGCAGCCCGCGAGGGCATCGCCAACTTCGTCTCCGACATCCCCGCCGACCCGTCCCACCCGAGCTTCGCCGCCCTCACCGCGGTCGCGGAGGGCATCCGCAGCCTGGCCGTGCCCGTGCTGATGATGTGGGGCCCGCACGACCCGATCTTCTCGGACCCCTACCTCGAGGACCTCGCCCGCCGCCTCCCCGCCGCGGACATCCATCGTTTCGAGCAGGCCGGCCACCTGGTGCAGGAGGACGCCGACACGGCGTCGACTGCCATGGAGTGGCTCGGCATCCGATCCGTGGGCGTGCCCCGACCGGACCGGTCCGGCGACAGCGCCCCGGAGGACCGTCCCTACACCCCGCTGGGCCGGCGGATCACCGAGCTCGCCGCCGGTCCCGAGGCAGGGACGACGGCGGTCGCCGAGATGGCTCCCGCGGGCACGCCGCGGACGCTGACCTGGCGCGAGCTCTCCGACGATGTCGACGCCGTGGCCGCCGGCCTCACCGCGCTCGGCTACGGCGCGGGCAGCAGGGTCAGCCTGCTCGTCCCGCCCGGAGTGGACCTCACCGTCCTGATCTACGCCTGCCTGCAGATCGGCGCCGTGATCGTCGTCGCCGATGCCGGCCTCGGCGCGCGCGGCCTCAACCGTGCCGTCAAGGGGTCTGCACCCGACGTCGTGATCGGCATCGAACGCGCCCTCCTCGCAGCCCGGGCCTTCGGCTGGCCGGGTCGGCGGATCAGTGCCGCTCCCCTGCCTGCCGCTAAGAAGAAGGCGCTGCGCGTCGAGGCTTCCCTAAACGACCTCCGTGCCGCCCGGCCGGTCGCCGGAGCACCGCGCGCCGCGCCCGCGCCGGACACCGACGCCGCCATCCTCTTCACCTCCGGGTCCACCGGTCCGGCCAAGGGCGTGGTGTACACGCACCGCCGGCTCTCGGCCATGCGCGACGCCGTGGAATCCACCCTCGGGCTGGGACCGGGCGCCTCGCTCGTCGCAGGATTCGCACCCTTCGCCCTGCTCGGCCCGGCCCTCGGCGCGACGTCGGTGACCCCGGCCATGGACGTCACCGCCCCGCGGACCCTGACGGCGCGGGCACTGGCCGATGCCGCGGCCGCGATCGACGCCACCGTCGTCTTCGCGTCGCCGGCGGCGCTGCGCAATGTCCTGGCGACGTCGGCCGACCTCCCTGTGGCCGGCCGGGAGGCACTGGAGCGGATCACCCTGATGCTCTCCGCCGGGGCGCCGATCCCGGTACCGCTGC
>NZ_CP024915.1:3397735-3397806 GCF_002953615.1 Arthrobacter agilis
GGGGACGGGTCCGACGAGGCGGAGTCCCCGGTCACCAGGAATTCGTGCCCACGCAGCACGAGCTCCTCGAG
>NZ_CP024915.1:3397906-3400469 GCF_002953615.1 Arthrobacter agilis
AACGTCCAGGTCGATCCCGGCGAGGGACGTCACGTACAGGCAGCCCGCACCACGCCGGTGTCTGCCGAGGCGCGGCAGCAGCGCCTCCGCTCCGGGAGCGGCGAGCAGCCCGTACAGGGATTGCGCCGACGCCCGCGGGGAGAATCCCACGGCCAGGGCATCCCCCTCGTGGCCGGAGGCGTACCTGTAGTGGTAGCTCCCGAAACCGATCATGGTCGGTCCCCACATCACGGCGGGTTCCCGGGTCGCACGGCCCATCAGGTCGAGGAGCACGACGGCGTCGGCCCGCCGGACCGGGTGCGCGATCGCGTCGACGAAGGCCCGGGGATCCTCCTCCGTCGGTTGCGTGAGGAGCTGCGCCATGACCATTCCCTTCCCTCGGGTGCGCCGGCGGCGCCGATCCTGCCACTCTAGGGGCGCGCGGCTCCCGCCCGGAAGTGTCGGTGGCGGCCGATACTCTGGCCGCACTCCACCGACACGAAGGGTTGCATGCTGCAGGCCAACAAGCTGCTCCAGATCAGCAGGATCTATGTCGAGCCGGCCGCTGCCGCGCTGCCCCGGGGCCAGGAGATCCTCGCGCGCTGGCCGGAGGCGGACGTCGTCGAGGTGGCGAGCCACTGGCGCATCCCCGAACTCAGCGGGGACGAGGCGAACGTGCGTCGCTGGGTCCGCATCAAGACGGAGGCGCTCATCATCGGCGTCAAGAAGACCCTCACCGCCAAGCCCAACGGCAGATCCGCCGACTTCATCGCCCCCTCCACCGCGAACGGCTGCGCCATGGCCTGCGCGTACTGCTACGTGCCGCGCCACAAGGGGTACAGCAACCCGATCACCGTCTTCGCCAACATCGACCAGATCGGCGGCTACCTCGAACGACACGTCGCGCGGCAGGGCCTCAAGCTGGAGCCGAACCAGTGCGACGACCACGCCTGGGTCTACGACATTGGCGAGAACAGCGACTGCTCCGTCGATGCGCTCGTCAGCGACAACGTGCGCGACCTCGTGCACCTCTACCGCGAGCTGCCCACGGCCAAGCTCTCCTTCGCCACCAAGTACGTGAACCGGGACCTGCTGACCTGGGACCCGCAGGGGCGCACCCGGATCCGCTTCTCGCTCATGCCCGAGAAACTCGCGCGCACGGTGGACGTCCGCACGACGCCGGTGGCGGAGCGGATCGCCGCCATCAACGACTTCGTGGACGCGGGCTACGAGGTGCACGTGAACTTCTCGCCGGTCATCATCACGCCGGGCTGGCAGGAGGACTGGCGGGAGCTCTTCCGCCAACTCGACGCGTCGCTCTCGCCCGCGGCGAAGCAGCAGCTCGCCGCGGAGGTCATCTTCCTCACCCACAACCAGCAGCTGCACGAGGTCAACCTCGGCTGGCACCCGCAGGCCGAGGAGATCCTCTGGCGCCCGGACCTGCAGGAGACCAAGCGATCCCAGAACGGTTTCACCAACGTGCGGTACATCGCCTACGAGAAGCGGGGCTATCTCGACGAGCTCCTCCGCCTGGCCTCGGCCGAGCTGCCCTACTGCCGGATCCGCTACGCGTTCTAGCAGCGGCGGCGGGGGTGGTACGCCGGGCCGCCGATCCGGTTGTAGATTGGCTCCGTGGTCTCACACCTTGCGCGGATGCTTACCGTGCTCCTCCTCCTTGCCCTGTGCGCATGCAACATCAATCCCTCGGCGGTCCCCTGCGAGGTCGTCGACGGGCGGAAACTCGCTCCGACGGAGGGCACGCTCATGGGCGTGAACCTCGAATGGGGCAGGGAGACGCTCGCCGAGTACTCGGACAAGCTCGGCGAGCGTCCCGCGGTCGCCGTGACGTTCGCGGATTTCCCGTTCAGGGAGGAGGATCCGGGTCTGATCGCGTCGGCCGCGGAACAGTTGCGGCAGAACGGCGGCACGCTGCTGCTGACTCTCGAACCGATGGAGGGCCTGGAGGCGGTGACCGGCCAGCATGCCGATGATCTCGCAGCGATGCTTGCGGACTTCAACACCAATGGTGTCCCGGTGATCGTGCGCTTCGCGCACGAGATGAACGGCTCGTGGTACCCGTGGGGACAGCAGCCCGGCGAGTACATCGCCGCCTTCCGGCGGGTCGCCGACGCCGTCCACCGTGACGCGCCCGGCTCCGCCATGATGTGGGCGCCGAACTACGCCGGCGGCTACCCCTTCGCGGGCGGCACCTACGAAGCACTCCCCGGTGCGACGGGGTTCGCGGAGCTCGACACCACCGCAGACGGGTTCCTGACGGCCTTCGACGACCCCTACGCGCCGTACTACCCGGGCGACGACGCCGTGGACTGGGTGGGGATGTCCCTGTATCACTGGGGGAGCACCTATCCGTGGGGGGAGAGCGAGATGCCGGAGGATGGCAAGTTCACCGATCAGCTGACCGGGACCTACCACGGCAGCAACGGCGATGAATCGATGCTGCCGGACTTCTACGCGGACTACGGCGTGGACCACGGCAAGCCCGTCGCCATCCCGGAGACCGCGGCGCTCGTGACGGATGACATCGGCGGGCTCCGCACACTGAACATCAAGCGTGCCTGGTGGG
>NZ_CP024915.1:3400720-3403300 GCF_002953615.1 Arthrobacter agilis
CACCGCCGAGGACGAGGCCGTCCCCGTGCAGCACGCCTACCTGCTGGCCCAGGCGCTCGCCGCCCACGCCGTCCCCCACGCCCTGCACGTGTTCACGGAGGGGGAACACGGGCTCGGGCTGGCCGAGGGTCGCGGTGCCACGGAGCAGTGGAGCCGGCTGGCGGCCGACTGGCTCCTGGCCCGGGGCTGGTGACGGCCCGGCCCCTGCCGGCGGGCGCGACCCGGTGATCGCGCAGACCGTCGTGGCGCTCGGCCCGGTGATCGGCCTGATCGCCCTCGGCTACGCGCTCCGCTCGCGCGCCTTCCTGGCGCCGGCGTTCTGGCCTCCGGCGGAGCGCCTGTGCTACTTCATCCTGCTGCCGGCACTGTTCATCAGCGGCACGGCGACCGCGGACCTCGCGGGCCTGCCGATCGCCCTGATGGCGCCGGTCCTCGCCGGGCCGGTGGTCCTGACGGCTCTGGGGCTCGTCGTCACCCAGCGCCGGCTGGACCTCGACGGCCCGGCCTTCACCTCCGTGCTGCAGGGCAGCATCCGTTTCAACAACTACCTCGGTCTCTCGATCGCCCTCGCCCTGTTCGGGTCCGACGGCGTCGCGCTCGCCGCCATCGCGAACACCGTCCTCGTCCCGCTCGTCAACGTCCTCTGCACACTCGCCTTCGCGCGCTACGGGGCGGAGCGGCTGACGGTGGGCGGCACGGTCAGGAGCATCGCCACCAACCCGCTGATCCTCGGCTGCGGCATCGGGATCCTGCTGAACGCCACCGGCGTCGGCCTCCCGCCGGGGGTCGGCGGCTTCCTGCGGACCCTGGGCAGTGCGTCGCTGCCGCTGGGACTCCTGTGCGTGGGAGCGGCGCTCGAACTCCGGAGCATGGGACGGAACCTCGGGGCCGTGGCCCTCGCCACCGTGGTGAAGTTCACGGTGCTGCCGGGGCTCGGGATCGCCGGGTGCCTGCTGCTGGGGCTCACCGGTCAGCCCGCGGCGACGGTGATCCTCTTCCTCTCCCTGCCCACGGCGTCCTCCGCCTACGTCATGGCGCGGGCCCTAGGCGGTGACGCACGCCTGATGGCCTCCACCATCACGCTGCAGACGGTGGCCGGGGTGCTCTACCTGCCCGTGGTGTTCCTGGTCATCCGGGTGCTCACCGGCTGAGGGCGTGCGCGCCGAACTGCTCCTCGAGTTCGTGCAGGTCGAGGTCGCAGTCCCTGTCGGAGCCCCGGAACGTCCTGCGGTAGGCCGCCGGACTCACCCCGAGGGCCTTCTGGAAGTGGTGCCGCAGCAGGACGGCCTGGCCGAACCCCGACGCGCGGGCGACGGCGTCGACGGTCAGGCGGGTGCCCTCGAGCAGGGACTGCGCGCGCAGGAGCCGCTGGCCCGTGAGCCACGCGACGGGCGTGGTCCCGGTCTCCGCCCGGAAGCGGCGCGCGAACGTGCGTTCGCTCATGTGCAGGCGCTGCGCCAGCGCCCCCACGGAGATGTCCTGGTCCAGGTGGTCCGCGAGCCAGAGGAGGAGTTCCTCCATCGAGGCCCCGCACTCGGTGGGGATGGGCCGTTCGATGAACTGGGCCTGGCCCCCCTCGCGGTGCGGCGGGACCACCATGCCGCGGGCGATCGCCGTCGCCGCCTTCGGCCCGAACTCCTGCCGGACGAGGTGCAGGCTCGCGTCGATGCCCGCCGCGGTGCCGGCGCTCGTGAGGATGGTGCCGTCCTCCACGTAGAGGACGTTCTCGTCGACGCGCGTGCGCGGATAGGCCTCGGCGAGGCTGCTGGTGTAGCGCCAGTGCGTCGTCGCGCAGCGGCCGTCCAGCAGGCCCGCCTCGGCGAGGGCGAAGGCGCCCGAGCACACGGAGAAGATGCGGGCGCCGCGGCGGTGGGCGGCGCGGAGGGCGTCGAGGACGGCGTCGGGCACCGGGTTCCGGGACGGGAACGGCGCCATGATGACGAGGTCGGCGTCGTCCACCCCCGTGAGGTCGGAATCGACGCGGAGGGCGACGCCGGACGTCGTCCGCACCATCCCGGGAGCCGGTGTGCAGACGCGGAAGTCGAAGGCGGGGAGGCCGACGCCGAGGTCGGACCGGTCGATGCCGAACACCTCGCAGACCACCCCGAACTCGAAGAGGGACAGGTCCGGCAGGACGATCACGGCGACCGTGGTGAGCATGCCAGCAGTATGGCAGCTTTTGAGCGCTATAGGTCCTTCCTGCCACTCTTTTTCCGGCTGCGACAGGATCAGGATCGAGGCATGACTCTCCTCCTGATCCTCCTCGCCATCGCCCTTGTCGTCCTGCTGGTGCGGCACCTCCTCCGACTGGTCGGCGCCGACGCACCCTCGGCCACGCCGTCCTCGCACGCGGACTGGAGCGTCGGCGCGCTGCCCAGCTCCGCCTACTCGCTCCGGCACGACGCCTAGGCCGCGGACAGCGGGTCCGGGCCCGCCGGGCTCCTACCTCGCGCGGACCCGATGGCGCGTCTCGGCGTACAGGGAACTCTCCACCGCGACGAGCACGGCTGCCACTCCGGCAGCGAGTGCCAGCGCCGCGAGGGGGGCGAGTTGCGCGGCGACCGGCAGGAGCAGGAGCAG
>NZ_CP024915.1:3403534-3406089 GCF_002953615.1 Arthrobacter agilis
CGTGTCGGCTCCCATGGAGGCCTGGCTCACCACCCGCGGGCTCAAGACCCTCGGAGTGCGCATGGACCGGCACTCCTCCAACGCGACCGCGATCGCTCGCTGGCTCCTCGAGCAGGACGAGGTGGAGCACGTGTACTACCCTGGGCTGCCCGAGCACCCGGGCCACGACCTCGCGGCTGCCCAGATGAAGGACTTCGGCGGGATGATCTCCGTGACCTTCAAGGGTGGGGCGGAGGCCGCGAAGAAGGTGGCGGAGTCGACGCACGTATTCCTGCTGGCGGAGTCCCTCGGCGGCATCGAGTCGCTGATGAACTACCCGTCCGACATGACGCACGCGTCCGTCAAGGGCACCGAGCTCGCCGTCCCCGAGAACCTGGTCCGGCTGTCCGTCGGCATCGAGGACCTCGAGGACCTGATCACCGATCTCGACCAGGCGATCGCCACACTGCGCCAGTCCTGATGCGAAGGGCCCCTCCTGGTGGAGGGGCCCTTCGTGTGTCCGGAGTCGGCTGGGCCGCCGCGGCCTCGTGCACGTGTTTTCGGCGGGGACGGCGTCCTTCGCGGCGTGTCCTGGCCCGACACGCCCTTCCGAGGGCGAAAGCCGTGCACGACGCCGCGCCGGCACGCCCCGCTAGCGGGAACCCGGCAGCCGGAAGCGCTTCTTCGCCTTCGGCTGGGTCAGCTGGAAGTAGTCGCTGCTCTGCGGCAGCCACATCAGCAGCACCGCGACGAGCATCGCCCCCGCGATGAGTGACAGGCCCGGCGTCCCGCGGACGATGATCGGCACGCCGACGATGATGCCGATGGTGCTCAGCAGCTCGCGGGCGCTCCTCCTGCCCCGGCGCAGCGGGAGCAGGAGGATCAGCTGCAGGACGGCGAGCGCCCCGAAGAGCGCCCCGAGCCCGATGAAGCCTGCCCGGTCGAGGTCCTGCATCGCGGCCGACGTGATGAAGGTGCCCGCGGCGATCAGCAGCAGCACCGCGATCACGAGCCACAGGACGATCGCCGCGCGCAGGGTGAACGGCCGTGGCGGCAGTGCGTTCGGACGGGAACCCAAGACCGCCTATCCTCGCGGGGCGACGGTGCCGGTGGAGGTTTCGGTGTCGTAGGAGTAGACCTCGGTGCCGCCGATCCACACCTGCAGGGCACGCTGCATGACGTCGAGCGGGTCGCCGCTCCACAGCACCAGGTCCGCATCCTTGCCGACGGCGAGCGAGCCGAGGCGGTCCGCCAGGCCGAGGACCTTCGCGGGGTTGATCGTGATGGAGCGCAGCGCCGTCTCCCGGTCCAGGCCCTCCTTGACCGCCAGCGTGGCCTGATGCACCAGGAAGTTGATCGGGATCACGGGGTGGTCGGTGATGATCGAGATCTCGACGCCGGCCCTCGCGAGCTTGCCCGGGTTGGCGATGGAGCGGCCGCGCAGCTCCACCTTGGACTTCGTGGTGAACAGCGGCCCGATCAGCACGGGGGTCCCGCGTTCCGCCAGCACGTCGCCGAGCAGGTGCGCCTCGGTGCCGTGGTCCAGGACGAGGTCGTAGCCGAACTCGTCGGCGATGCGGAGGGCCGTGGCGATGTCGTCGGCACGGTGGGCGTGCTGGCGCCAGGGGATTTCGCGGCGCAGCACCATGGCGAGGGCCTCGAGGTGCGGGTCGCGCGCGTTCTCGTCGGCCTTGCCCATGTAGTTCTGGGCCTTCATGAACGCCTCGCGGATGACGAGCGCGGTGCCCAGGCGGGTCGACGGCGTCTTGTCCTTGCCCCCGTAGACGCGCTTGGGGTTCTCGCCGAGAGCGGACTTCAGGCCGCTGGGGGAGCGCAGCACCATCTCCTCGAGGTAGCGCCCGTGCGTGTGGAGGGCGACGGCGAGGCCGCCGATCGGGTTTCCGGACCCGGGGTTGACGTTCACCGTGGTGACGCCGCCGGCGAGGGCGTCGTCGAAGCCGGGGTCGAAGGGGTTGACGGCATCGATCGCGCGGACGCCGGCGGTGTTCGGGTTGGTCATCTCGTTGGTGTCGTCACCTGCGGCGCCTTCACCCTCCTCGTGCGTCCCGAGGTGGACGTGGGCGTCGACGAAGCCCGGGAGCAGCCATTTACCGCCCGCATCGACGACCGTGGCGCCGTCGGGCACCGGAACGGAGGCGCCGAGGGCCGTGATCCGGCCGTCCTCCACGACGACGGTGCCGTCGAAGCGCTCCCCGTCGATCGGGACGACGTGGGCATTGGTGATGGCCGTGGTGGAAGCGGGCGTGGTGGTGCCGCTGGGGGAGGACATGGGTGCATCGACCTTTCGCGAGGGTGCGGGGTGATTTCCACCATATCGGCCCGCGGGCACCTGCCCGGGGCCGTGCCTACACTGGATGAGCCGTTCCGCAGGGTTTCCCGGGCCGGTGACAGCACCCTGTTGATCGGAAGGAAAGCATGAGCCAGCGCAGTATCCCGGCAGCGGTCCGGGCGCTGGGCGTGGTCGCCGCAGTGGCCGTCGCAGCCGCTCTGGGGGTCTGGGCGTTCGCCTGGGCGGACTTCATCGGCCTGGACTTCCGCGTCTACCGGATGGGCGG
>NZ_CP024915.1:3406348-3408862 GCF_002953615.1 Arthrobacter agilis
ATCCTCACCGCACCGGAGACCTTCGAGGGTCTCCCTGTCGCGGCCCGGCATGCCGACGTGGTCATCCAGGCGAACCGCGCTGCCATCGTGTATTTCACCCATCCGCAGTGGCCCGGTACGGACCTGGGAGACATGGAAGGGGAGGGTGCCGGCACGGCACATCGCAGGAGTCATGTCCGGGCCGCCTGGTTCGAGGTCGACCTCGCGGGCGACCTCGTACCCAGCAGCGCGGGGCGCTGATCACCGACCCTCCAGACGACGGAGTGTCACATCGTGGAGCCGGTCCCGTTGGCGGCTCGACCGCCGCGTGACGCCACCTGCAGCGCTACCGCAACCGCTCGTCCTTCGTTGATGCGCTCCTGGAGGCGGACCACCTTCTTCACCGGCAGCACGTAGCCGCCGTCGCGGGGGAGCAGTGAGGTCTCCCATCCGGTTCCTCCGATGCGCACCGATACCGGAATCACTCCCCAGCCGTAGGTCGCCCGCCCGGCCTCGATGCGAACGTACTCGCACACCTCCTCGGGCACCGTGACCCAGTAGAACGGGGCCGGGCCACGCCACTCGAACAATTCCGCGGTGAAGGTCTGCTCCATACGGGCCAGAGTCCCGGGCCAGCGCCGAAGCGTCAACCCTTGTTCCTACCCGATTCTCCAGCCGGCTCCTGGCCTTCCATGCGCGATGAGAACTTGCGGCGCGCCCACGGCGTATGTGGTTATGGTGGAAGTAATCGGTGAGGGGGAATCAGGCATGGCCTGCGATGGGTGCACGACATCTTCGAAGCTCGACTTCGATTTCAGCATGGCCTTCCAGCCCATCTATGACGCGATCGACAACCGCGTCTGGGGCTACGAAGCGCTGGTCAGGGGACTATCGGGCGAGGACGCCCATGAGGTCCTGTCGAAGATCTCTCCGGAGCAGATGTACCGGTTCGACCAGGACTGCCGCGTCAAAGCCATCGAGTTGGCCTCGCGCCTCTTTCCTGCCGGCGAGGACCTGAAGCTGTCGATCAACTTCATGCCCAACGCGGTCTACGAGCCGGCCGCATGCCTCCGAGCGACGCTCCGGGCTGCCCGGCAGTTCGATTTCCCGACGTCGGCCATCATGTTCGAATTCACGGAGAACGAGGAAGTCTCGGACACCGCCCATCTCACGAACATCATCACCGAATATCGCAAGCACGACTTCACCACCGCCATCGATGACTTCGGTGCCGGTCATGCGGGTCTGGGGCTCCTCGTCGAGTTCCAGCCGGACCTCGTCAAGATCGATATGAAGCTCATCCGGGGAATCGACACCAGCCCGGCTCGCCGGGCCGTCGTCGCCGGCATCGTGAGCATCAGCGAGGCTCTCGGCATCACGCTCCTCGCGGAAGGTATCGAGACCGAGGCGGAGTTCCTGGTCCTGAAAGCGGCCGGCATCCGCCTGTTCCAGGGGTATTGGTTCGCGAGGCCGGCCTTCGAGGAACTCCCGCCGATCCATCGCTGGTCCGCTCCTGGCGTTCCCGCTGTCGCGTAACTCCATGGAACGGGTGCAAGGCATCGGAGGCCTTTTCTTCCGCGCTGAGGATCCAGGGGCGCTGTCTCGCTGGTACGCCGAGCATCTGGGCATCGATCCACCGCCGGCGTCCTATGACACCTCGTCATGGCGGCAGAACGGGGGAGCGACGGTTTTCTCCGGTCTGTCGGCGGACTCCGGGCACATCCCGGCCGGGAAATCGTGGGCTGTCACGTTCCGCGTTGCCGACCTCGCCGCCATGGTCCGGCAGCTCGAAGCAGCGGGAATCCCCGTGGATCGTGACGACGAGGCCTACCCCAACGGACTGTTCGCTTCGCTCCTGGACCCCGAAGGGAACAGTATCCAGCTGTGGCAACCAGCAGGAGCAGACTCCTGAGCCCACCCGGCCCGCCGGAACCCGCCGGGCGTGCCGGCATCAAGGCAGGGTGATCGTGCCACGGACATCCTCAACCCGGCACTCATCGAGCACATACAAGGTTGCGGCACGCCTCCTCGTGTTCCCGGCAGGGCCCGTCGTCGTGTTCTCCGGGGTCGGGGCTCAGTCGGCCTTCGACGCAGGATAGACGAAGACGTCCACCGAGTCTCCGCGGTGGTGGAACCGGATGATACTCCCGTCCGGGAGGCTTGCACCGGGGTCTTCCCGCGACAGGTGCAGTGTGCCGATGTCCGCGAAGAGACCGACCCCGGGCGGGACGCAGTTGGCGCCGTCGACCATGGGACCCGAGCGGTCGATGATCATGAAGCACTGCAGACCTTGCCTGTCCACGGCGAACCACGGTTCGACTCCTCGATACGGTTCATAGCCGCGGATGCTCGAACGGTCGACGTCGGCTCCCAGGAAGTCCAGCATCGAGAACACCACCTCGTCTCCTCCGCCGGCGCTTTGATGCAGGACGGCATCGGGGCGGGGCCCGAGGAACCACCCCACGGTGTACGCGAGGGCGAAGAGGACCGCCAGGGTGCCGGCTACGAACCAACTGCGGCGGGCCCGTGTGGCGG
>NZ_CP024915.1:3409088-3411628 GCF_002953615.1 Arthrobacter agilis
TACGGACCGTCGACCTCGCCCGCCAGGAGCCGTGCGACGTCCACGAAACCGCACTCGTCCGAGAAGAAGCGGTCGAAGTAGGCGCGTTCCTCGGGCAGGAAACCGGCCTTCCTGACGTTGCCCTTCCAGTTCCGGATGTCGAGCTGCGTGTGGCCGACGTTGAGGTCGCCCATCACCACGGCATGGTCCGCGCCGTCCCTGAGCTGGGGCAGCCGCGTGGTCATCGCGTCGAGGAAGCGGTACTTGTCGTCCTGCTTCTGCGTGCCGACCTCGCCGGAGTGCACGTAGGCGCTCACGACCGTCAGGCTCGCGCCGTCGACCTCGAAGTCCGCCTCGACCCACCGGCCGGCGGTCTCGAAGTAGCTGTCGCCGATGGTGGTGCGCGTCGCCGTGGGCGCCCGGCGGGAGGCGACGGCGACCCCGGCACGGCCCTTGGCGTCGGCCTCGGTGTGGAGGATGTGCCACCCGTCCCCGAGCAGGTCGCGGACCACGGCATCGGGGGCCCGGACCTCCTGCAGGCAGAGGATGTCGACGTCCCGCCCGTCCAGCCATTCCTGCATGCCCCGCTTGTAGGCGGCACGTATTCCGTTGACATTGACGGAGGCGATGCGGAGGGGATTCTGCGGAGGGTTCGATGCCGGACTCACTCGATCAACCTTACCCCGCACGATATTCCGATTCATCTCCGACGGGGGCCCGTCAGTCGACGACGGTGCCCTCCACGGGGCCGTCGGTGGACCCCTTCATCATGGAGCGGGCATTGTGCGAGGTGATCTCGATCGTCTCGAGTGCGCGCTCGACCATCCCCTCGTCCCGGCCGAGGTATTCACGCACGACTCCGACCTGCACCTGGACGATCTTGAAGCTGTGGTCCAGCTTGAGGTCCCGGGCCCTGTCGACGGCGACCGGAGCGGCCTGCCCCTGCACGCCGAACCCCGCATGCCCCTGGAGGCGGGACGCGGCCTTGCGCGCGGCCGAGCGGAGGCTGAACACGACGAAGCTGAAGACCAGGAGCCAGCCGAGGGAGATGATCACCACCAGCCAGCCGACGACGTCGTTCTGGTTCGCGGCGAAGACCACGGCGACCAGGAACACGACGAGCATGATCGCCATCCCGGCGCTGCCCATGCGCATGCTCATACCCCGGCCCGCGGGCCGGCCATTACTTCCCAGTGACTGCATCCGTCCATTCTCCCGCATCGTCCGGGCGCCTCCCGCTCCTTCCACCGCGGGCGAACTGTCAGGCTTCCCCAAGGTTTCTTCCATCTCCGCCCATCCGTGACCGGGGTCACCGCGAAGTACTGTCGTGCGCGCCCTACGGTGCGCTTCATTCGCACTACGGAGGACTTACCCATGAACAAGAAGATGCGTCTCCTCGCAGTACCGGCCCTCGCCATCAGCGCTGTAGCCCTCGCCGGGTCTCCCGCGATGGCCGCCGACGGCTCGTACTCATCCACCCTCGGCCAGCTGAACGGCACCACGGGCTCCGGCACGATCACGCTCGACGTCACCGGTGACAAGGCGATGGTCAACCTGCAGGTCTCCGGTCTCGCCCAGACCTTCATGGACGCCCCGTACCCCCACGTGCAGCACATCCACGGTGGCGCCAAGGGCGTCTGCCCCACGCCCGCCGACGACGCCAATGGCGACGGGATCGTCAACGTCGCCGAGGGTGTCCCGGGCTACGGAGACATCCAGACCACGCTCACCACCTCCGGCGCCACCACCCCTGCCGAGGGCCTGAACCTGCAGCTCGGTGGCCAGGGCGGGACCTACTCGATCCAGCGCGAGATCACCCTCGATGCCGCCACCAAGGCGTCGCTCGAAGCCGGCACCGCCGTCGTCGTCGTGCACGGTCTCGATCCCGCCACGGCCGGCGTGTCCCCGGAGGTCTTCGGCAGCCCGTCCGAGATCGCTCCCGAGCTCCCGCTCGGCGCGACCTCTCCCGCACTGTGCGGCACCCTCGCCGCGACCCAGATGGGCGCCATGCCGTCCGGCGGAGCCGACACCGGTGTCGCCACCGAGTCCTCCTCCAACTCCGCGGGCATGATCGCCCTCGGCGGTGGCCTGGTCCTGGCCGCAGCCGCCGGCGGAACCTACGCCGTCCGCCGCCGCGCGACCAACGCATGATCCTGATCGCTTCCCGTGATCAGTAAGGTAACCGGCCGCCGCTGGGGCTTCACCGCCCCGGCGGTGGCCGCCCTTTTCCTCCTTGCCGGCTGCGGAACCGGGGACGCGCCCGCAGCGACCCCGGACTCCCCGTCGGCCCCTGCGAGCAGCTCCGCCGGTCCTGCGTCGGCTGCACCCGGTCCGGCCGTGCCCTCGGCGGCTGCTGCCACGGAGCCGGCCGCTCCTGCGGCCCCACCGACGGCACAGCCTGCCGTGCTCGCCGCCTCGGCGCCGGTCACGCTGGAGATCCCCTCCATCGGCGTGCGGACCGATCTGCTCACCCTAGGCCTGCGGGAGAACCGGAGCCTGGAGGTTCCGCCGGACGGCCCCGGCGCCCCGGCGAGCTGGTACGACCGGTCGCTAGGAGTTCC
>NZ_CP024915.1:3411728-3414233 GCF_002953615.1 Arthrobacter agilis
CTTCCGGGGCTACAACGCCATGCGGCACCCGGCGGCCGGTTGCCACGGTTCGTGGGCGGGTGTAGCGGGTGTAGGTGCCGGCGGTCAGGAGGAGCGGAGGACGGGTTCGACGACGTCGGGCCGGACCGGGGAGGAGCCGGGCTGCTGGTCCCTGCGATCGAGCTCCTCGGTGAGTTCCTCGTGCCGGATCTCGGTCTCCATGGCCGCTTCGCCGTCGGTGGCGTATTCGTGGTCGAGCTCGCGGTGGATCTTGCTGTTGAGGACCTCGACCTCGGGCAGCTCGAGTGCTGTGAGGTCTTCCGGGAAGTCGTCGGAGGGCGTGAGTCTGGTTCTCAAGGGGGTGCCTGTTCGGTGGTGGGACGGGACACTGCGATCGGGCCCGCTTCTAGACCACGCATGCCGGGCGAACCCGGCAGGGCAAGGCAAAAGAGTACCGGTTCGACCGCCCGGAACGGAAGCCGCCCGGCGCTACGTCAACGTGTTCTTCGCCTGCCGGTCCGTGAGGTCGCGATCGGCCACGAGCACGCCGCCCATCAGGAGCCGGAAAGCGCGGGCCCTGCCTCCCGGGCGAGGAGTCCGGGAGGGCAGAGCCACGGAGCGACCGGTGGGCGCAGGCGGTCGACACGGGCGGGTCGTGCGCCCGGTCTTCCCGGGCCGGGTGTCGGTGGCGGGGGCTAGCCTGCCCTGATGGATGCCGGAGCGAGCAGGAGGTGCGATGCCCGAGGGTGACAGCGTGTTCCGGCTGGCGGCACGGCTGAGGCGGTCCTTCGACGGGCGACTCCTCCGCCGTGGCGATCTGCGTGTCCCCGCCCATGCCACGAGTGCACTGGACGGACTGCGGGTGGTGGAGCACGTGACGCATGGCAAGCACCTGCTGACGCGGCTGGACGGCGGACTCACCCTCCACACGCATCTGCTCATGCAGGGCTCGTGGACGGTCACCGCCGCGGGCAGGAAGCTGCCGCGCGCATTGCTGCCCGACGCACGGGTGATCCTCGAGGTCGAGGACGGCCCCACCGCCTACGGACTGAACCTTCCCGTCGTCGACCTGCTGCCCACGCGGGCGGAGGCCGATGTCGTCGGGCACCTCGGACCCGATCCGCTGCGCGACGACTGGTCCGCGGAGGAGGCGGCCGCCAGGCTGTGCCGGGATCCCGCCGAACGGGTCGCCGCGGCCCTGCTCGACCAGCGCAACGTCGCCGGCTTCGGCAACCTCTGGGCCAACGAGCTGTGCTTCCTGCGCGGCATCCACCCGGACACCCCCGTGGCCGACACCGACATCCCCGCGCTCGTGGCGCTCGGCGCACGATGCCTGCGGTTCTCCGCCGTCCAGCCCGGTGCCCACCAGGTCACCACGGGCACTACGCGTAAGGGCGAGCAGCACTGGGTGGCTGGCCGGGCCGGGAAGCCGTGCCTGCGCTGCGGCACCACTGTGTGCGTCCGTGCCGAGGTCCCCGGTGATCCGGGCCGTCGCCGGACCTGGTGGTGCCCGCGCTGCCAGCCGTTGCGGCAGTCAGCGCCGGGTGGCGAGCGCCGCCGCGAAGGCGTCGGCTGACGCTGCCGTGCTGTTGATGCGCCAGTCGGCCTCCTTCGCGATGTGGAACCAGACGAGGGCGACGACGTCCGGCTGGGCGGAGAGGTAGCCGAACAGGTTCGTGATCCACTGGGGCTTCGATCCGCCGACCTCCGAGGACGCGGTCTCGGCGATCAGGACGGGTTTTCCCGGAGCGAGCCAGCGGAGCTGCGCGATCCCCTCGCCGAAGACCGCCTCCGGTTCCTGCCAGCTGCCCCCCGACGGGGAGGTGCCCCAGTTGTAGCCGTCGAGTGCCACGGCGTCGACGTACCCGCTGCCCGGATAGAGACCGTCGAGGGGGACGGAGCCCCAGTAGGGCACGTTCGGGTTCCAGACCCAGCTGATGTTGGTCGCACCGGTCGACGCGACGACGTCGTGCACGTGCTGGTAGGCCGCGACGTAGTCGCCCGTCCCGTTGCCGTTGACGCCTTCCGCCCAGGGGTACCAGTTCCCGTTCATCTCGTGGGCGAAGCGGAGGTACACCGGCTGGCCCCACCGGCCCAGGGCCGTGCCCCATTCGCGCAGGTAGGCGTCGAAGTCGCCGGCTGCGATGCGGTCCAGCGAGTAGGCGGGCTGCGCGGTGCCGCCGCCCCAGGTCCAGGGCTCCCAGGTCAGGAGGGTCTCGGCGCCCCTCGCTCGGACGGCGTCGAGTTCGGCGATGGGCGCGGGCTGGTTGAAGTCCTTGTAGGACAGGACGATCGAGGGCGCCTCGCCGGCGAGGGCCGTCACCTCGTCCAGTTCCGCACCGGCAGCCGGCCCGCCATTGGTGCCCACGCCGAACCGGATCGCCTTGGCGGTGCCGCTCGGCACGGGGGCGGGCTCGACGACGGTGAAGCGGGCGGTCGCAACCGCGTTCCCGGCCGTCGCGGTGACGGTCACGGTGCCCGCAGCGGCGGGCATGACGATCGACGCCTGGAAGGCGCCGCCGGCGG
>NZ_CP024915.1:3414468-3416934 GCF_002953615.1 Arthrobacter agilis
TACGACCGCCTCGTGCTCGCCACCGGCTCCCGCCCCGTCCTCCCGCGGCTCGACGGCCTCGACGACGCCGATAGGCTCCCGCCGGGCGTCGGCTTCCTCCGCGACCTCGACGACGCCCGCGCGGTCACCGCCGCCCTGGCCGCCCAGCAGCGCATCGTGGTGCTCGGCGGCGGCATCCTCGGCATCGAGGCGGCCCTCGCCGCGGCGGAGGAGGGCGGCCGGGTCACGCTCGTGCACTCCGGACGCTCCCCCATGGAACGGCTCCTCGGGGAGGGCGCCCGGGTCCTGGCGGCGGCACTGACCAGGGCGGGCATCACCGTGGTCGCCGGGACGTCGACAGGCATCCGCCTCACCGACGGTCGCTTCTCCGCGCTCGCCCTCGAGGGCGGGGCCCGGGTGGAGGGAGGTGCCCTCGTGCTCGCCTGCGGAGTGCGGCCGCGCACCGAGCTCGCCGACGGGTGCGACCTGGCGACCGCGGACGGCATCCTCGTGGACCACGACCTGCGGGCCCTCGGCACCGGCGGCGTCTGGGCGATCGGCGACTGTGCCGAGGTCTGCTGCGGGGTCAGCACCTGCGCGGCCTGCACCGGGGGCACCGCTCCCCCGGGCCTCATCGGTCCCGGCTGGCAGCAGGCGGACCAGCTCGGGCTCGCTTTCGCAGCGGAGCTCGCGGGCCTTCCCGTCGCCGCCGCCGGACCTCCCGAGCGGCGCGACGCCGTGCTGGTCCTCAAGGCACGCGGCGTGGACGCCGTCACCGCCGGGGAGACCGACGCCGATCCGTGGACCGTCGCGCCCGGTCTCGCCGTCGCGGTCTGGGCGGACCCCGGGCACGGCCGCTACGCGAAGATGGTCACGCGCGACGGCGTCCTGACGGGCCTCGTCTGCGTGGGCATGCCGCGGACCGGCGCCGAACTGGTCCTGCTCTTCGAGCGCCGGAGCGAACTACCCGCCGACCGGTCGAGCCTGCTCAGCCTGGACAGTGCCGAAGGGGTGCTCGCGGCACTGCCTCCCGGACCGGACGCGACCCTCTGCCGGTGCGCGGGCGTCACCCGCGGCACCGTGCAGGAGTCCGTCGCGGGCGGCTGCTCCTCCGTCCCGGAGGTGTCCGCGGGCACGCGGGCCGGGACGGGCTGCGGCGGCTGCCACGACGACATCCGCTCCGTGATCGAGCACCACTTCGCCGTCGCGGTGGCGTCCTGAACCGCGGCGGGAGGGCGCGGACCCCGCCCGGGTCCGCGTCCGGGTCCGGGTCCGGGTCCGGGTCCGGAAGGGTCCTACACGTGCAGGCGGTACCCCCGCTTCACCACGGTCTCCACCAGGCCCGGGTCGGGCAGGGACTTGCGCAGCCTGTTCACGTTCATGTCGAGCGCATGACCGGCGCCGGTATGGGCCAGCAGCCCGGTCAGTGCGTCACGGCTGAGGACGGCACCGCGAGCGGACAGCAGCGCCTTGAACAGCACGAGCTGAGCGGGTGCGAGATCCACCTGGACCTCGTCCACCCGGACCGACCGGCCCCGCACCTCGACGTAGCCGGACCGCGTCCTGAGCTGCTCCACGTGGTGTTCGGCGAGATGGTCGCAGACCAGCCGGATCAGCGCGCCCATCCGGAAACGCTCGGGCACGATCGGATCGATGCCGGCGTCGATCAGGGGCTGCGCTGTCACCGGTCCCACAGCCGCGGCCAGGACACTGCGTCGGAACCGCTGGATCAGTTCCTCCTCGAGGCCCTGCTCGGCGGCGGTGCTGAACAGCGCGTCGACGGCGGGCGCACTCGTGAAGGTGACGCAGTCCAGCTGCCCGGCGCAGACGGCGTCGATGAGCCGGGGCAGCCGCTCGGACCCCTCCGGCTTGATCCACCGGTAGGGCGTGACGGTGAGGAGCGTCGCGCCGGACGCCCGGAGCCGTTCCAGCTGATGGGCGTCGGCGTAGGCGTGCAGCTGGACACCGATGGTCAGCCCTGACAGGTCCTGCTGCAGCAGCTCGTCCACGAGCGTGGCCGTGGTCTCGTCCGAACTGATCCCGACGTCGTCGAGTCCCGCCGCCCGCACAGCGCCCCTGGCCTTCGGGCCCCGGACGTAGATCCGGCCTGCCCCGAGCACCTCGAGGAGGTCGTCGCCCAGCCCTGCGGCGTCCGCGGCCTCGAACCACCGGCGCATCCCGTACGCGGTGGTGATGAGGAACAGGTCAGGGCGTGCGGACACCATGGCCGCCGTGTCCGCGAGCAGTTCCACGTCCTCGGCGATGGGCGCGATCTTCAGCGCCGGCGCGTGGAACACCGAGGCGCCGCGCCGCTCGAGCGCGTCGATCAGGTCACCGGAGCGGCGGTCCGAGGTCACGCCGATCCGGAAGCCCGCGAGCTGTCCGCCGGAGCTGTCCAGCCGGATGGCCTCGGTCATGATGCCAGCGATTCGGTCAGCCGGGCGAGGTGTGCCGCGCCGCCCTGCAGGTCCAGACCCACCCGCACGT
>NZ_CP024915.1:3417034-3419512 GCF_002953615.1 Arthrobacter agilis
CGCCGACCCGCTGGTCGGGCAGCCGGGCGTGGCCGTCGCCGTCCCCCCGGCGGTCGTCCCTGCGGGGGATCTCACCGCGGTCTGCCCCGCACCGCCCCGCCTGCTCGCATCGGCCGCCGGAGAAGCCGACCCCGAGTTCGGCCCCGCCTCCGCGACCGCCAGGACGACCGTGAGTGCGATGGTCCTCAGCGACCTCGGCGCGACCCTCACCGGAAGCGGCTTCCTGCCGGTCGGTGGGGGTGCCCCGCTGGCGCTGATCGAGGACTTCGCCCCCGAGGTGTCGCTCGGTTCGAGCGGTCCGGCCAGCAGCAGCGAGGACGGCCTGACCAACCGCCTGGCGGGTGTCTCCCGCGGCGTGCGGGTCGATGCCCCCTCCGTGTTCCGGGCGCAGCCGCAGGGCGGCCTCGTACCCGTCGCCGCTGCCACCTCCACCTACACGGCCACCGACGGCGACCTCCGCGGCCTCGCCGCGACGGGCTGCCAGGTGCCCTCCAGCGACTTCTGGCTCCTGGGGGCCTCGACGACCGCCGGGCAGTCCGCGATCCTCACCCTCACGAACCCGACCGGCACGGCGGCGACCGTCACCCTCGAGCTGTACGGGCAGGACGGTCCGATCGAGGCGGCCGGGACACGGGGGCAACTGGTGGCACCGGGTGAGACCCGCCAGATCGTCCTCGCCGCACTCGCCGCGAACCAGGAGCGCGTCGCCGTGCGGGTCCGCAGCGACGGGGGGCGCATCTCCGGCGTCGTCCAGCAGAGCGCCCTCAGGGGCCTCACGCCCGGAGGGGTCGAACTGCTCTCGCCGGCCGTCGCGGCCGGGACCACGCAGGTGGTGCCCGGCGTCGTCGTGCAGGACGCGGCGACGGCGCGCAGCATCCGCGAGCAGGAGGGGTACGGTGCCGCCGCCCCCGAACTGCAGGTGCTCGTCCCAGGGTCGAGCGACGCCGTGCTGGGCATCACGGTCTACGGGCGGGACGGCGAGGTCGCGCTTCCCGGCGGGGGAGTGGTGACGGCCGCCGCCGGCTCGGTGACGGCGATCCCGCTGGACGCCCTGGCCGAGGGCAACTACACCGTCGCCGTGACCTCGGACGTCTCGGTGGTCGCGTCGGCACGCGTCGTCCGGGGGACCGACGACGGGAAGCCGGTCGACCTCGCCGGTGCCCCCGCCGCCGCCAGGCTGGGCAACGACTCGGCGATGGCCCTCGCGGAGGGCGTCGACACCTCCCTGGTCCTCGGTGCACCGAGCGGCAGGAGCGAGGTGACGCTGACACCCGTCGCGGCCGACGGCGCGCTCGGCGAGCCGGTGGTGATCGGCATCGCGGGAGGGACCTCCGTCACCGTGCCGTCGTCCTCCCTCGGGCGCAGCCCTGCGGCCGTCCTCGTCGATGCGACGGGGGATCCTGCCTACGGAGCGCAGGTCATGGTCCTGCCGGGAGCACGCGCCGGGATCTCCGTGGCGAGCATCCCGGCCGGTGTCACGGCCCCGCAGAGCATCGCGGTGGAGCTGGGCTACTAGGCCGGTCTGCCCGGACTAGGCCTGCGAGCGACCGTAGGCGGGGTCCACCGCCTCCGGGGCGAGTCCCATGAGTTCCGCGGTCTGCTCGACGACGACGTCGTGGATGAGTTCGTTCACCGGCATGAGTGCCCTGGCCGCCATGAGGATCGGGTGACGGTAGATCGTGATGACCGCCGGCCGGCCGGGCGCCGCGGGGGAGCAGGAACCGAGGAGGCCCCGCAGGGTCTCCGGCGTCATGTCCTCCAGGCCGTCCGGGATCTCCTGCACCACGATCTGCAGGTCCTGGATCCGCTCACCCCACAGGCGCTCGAGCCGTTGCGCCGACTCCATCACCCAGTCGTCGAACTGCTCCGACCTGGACCGCGAACCGGGGAGGTGCTGCGGCAGCACCTCGCCACGCATCCCGCGTCCCCTGCGATTACGCCGGCGTTCGTAGAACGACCGCGCCGGGCGCCCCTCGGAGGACGTCGGATCGGTCAGCTCGACCGAAAAAGTGGAAGCATCCTGCATGTAAAGACTGTAAGCCTTCGACACCGCGCCCGCACGCCCGGAAGCCCGGATCCGAGGGGATGCACACGGGCGGGAAGCGCGTCCTGACGGCCGCCGCACCCAAACCCCGGTAGGCTTGCCGATCGTGGGATCACTCCGTCAATGCTCCAGATCAGCCTGCCAGCGGCCGGCGGTGGCCACACTCACCTATGTCTACGGGGATTCGACCGCGGTGCTGGGTCCCCTCGCGACCTACGCCGAACCCCACACCTACGATCTCTGCTCCGTCCACGCGGAGCGCCTGACGGTGCCCCGTGGCTGGGAGGTCGTCCGCCTCACGCTCCCGGACGCCGTGCCGGAACACAACTCCGACGATCTGCTGGCCCTGGCCGACGCGGTCCGCGAGGCGGCCGCCGAACCCGCTCCGGACCAGCCGACCCCCGGGCAGCGCGGCAGCAGGCCGCCCATGGAGC
>NZ_CP024915.1:3419774-3422170 GCF_002953615.1 Arthrobacter agilis
ACGCCGAGGAGGGAGAGCAGCGAACTGCGCAGCGCCCCGAGGTCGGCCGCATTGCGGTCCCTCGGGCGTGCCCCGGGCACGGCGATGAGTTCCGCGACGGTCGAACCCGCCGCCTCGTCGTCGCCGCGGCCGAGGACGAGGATCCGGTCGGCGAGCTGGAGGGCCTCGTCGACGTCGTGCGTGACGAGCAGCATGGTGGTGGGCTGGGCCCGGTGGATGTCCAGCAGGAGGTCCTGCATCTTGATGCGCGTGAGGGCGTCGAGAGCACCGAAGGGTTCGTCGAGCAGGAGCACCCCGGGATTCCGCGCGAGCGCACGGGCGAGCGACGTGCGCTGGGCCATGCCGCCGGACACTTCGCGCGGCCTGTGCTTCGCGAAGCTGTCCAGGCCCACGAGCTTCAGCAGTTCGAGGACCTTGGCCTTGCCCGCGCTCGCACTGGAGGATCTGGGCAGGCCGATCGCCACGTTCGCCTGCAGGGAGTGCCAGGGCAGGAGCCGCGGTTCCTGGAACGCGACGGCGCACCGTTCGTCGATGCCCGTCACGGCGGTCCCGTCGATCAGGACCTCGCCGCGGTCGGGGATGTCGAGTCCGGCGGCGGCGCGCAGCAGCGTGGACTTGCCGCATCCGCTGGTGCCGAGGATGGCGAGGATCTCCCCGGGCTTCACCTCCACGGTGACGTCCCTGAGCACGACCCGCCGGTCGTTCGAGGAGCCGAAACTGCGCCCCAGTCCGGAGAATCGGACCCCGAGGGCCTGCTTGGTGGAGGTCTGGGTGCTGCCGGGTGCCAGAACTGTGGTCATGGTGTCTCCATCGGTCCTGGCGGTAGCACCCTACGGAGCGAGCCTTGGCCACCGCACGCGGTGGTTCCCGTGGCTCGAACCTCGTTATCGTCCGTCACCAGGGGGATGCGGACGACCAGGGTTGCTGCGGCTTCACTGATCCAGGTCTCTCGGCCGCTCGGGATGGTCACTCCTATGAAACGCCCGCCGTCCATCAGGAGCAAAATAGGGCGTGTAACAAAGGCTGTAACAATCGAGGGAGAAACAGGAGGCGGCGTGGCACACCAGAACGATCCGCGGGTGATTCGGAAACTGTTGAGCGAGCACGGCCGCTGGGCGGTGGTCGGGCTGTCCGACAACCCGCGGCGGGCCGCCGTGGGCGTCTCGCGCTTCCTCATGGATCGCCTCGGCATGGAGATCGTCCCGGTGAGTCTCAAGGGCGACGACGTCCACGGGCAGACGGGTTACCGGCGCCTCGCGGACGTCCCGGGGACGATCGACGTCGTGGACTGCTTCGTCAACTCGTCCCGGGTGGGCGCGGTGGTCGACCAGGCCATCGCCGTCGGGGCGAGGGCGGTGTGGCTCCAGCTCGGCGTCATCGACGAGGATGCGGCCCGGCGCGCTGCCGACGCCGGGCTCGACGTCGTCATGGACACCTGCCCGGTCATGGAGGCTCCGGCGCTCGGGCTCTAGACCTCACATGCGCTGGTACTTGGAGCGCACCACCATGAACACGCCGTAGGCCATCAGCCCCAGCGCCACGGCACCGAGGAGCCAGACGCCGAAGGGCTGTTCCCGCAGGGCCTTGAGAGCACCGTCGATCCCCGTGGACTGTTCCGGGTTGTTCGTCACGGTCGCGACGATCACGAGGATGCCGAGGACTCCGAGGGCGAACCCCTTGGCGATGTAGCCCACCGTCCCGAACAGGACGACGGCGCTGCCGGCCCGTCCCGGCGGGAGGCCGGAGAGCTTCTTCCGGAACCGCCGTGTGGCACCGCTGTAGATGAAGTAGCCGCCCACCACCAGGATGCCCACGCCGATCGCGAGGAGGAGTGCGGCCCCGGCCGGATGAGACATCAGGGAGGCGCTGAGGGAGCTGGTGGTGCTGCTGCTGTCACTGGAGCCGCCCATCGCGAAGCGCCCGAACGTGACACCGATTGCCGCGTAGGCGACCGCCTGGCCACCGCTCTTCAGCCGGAAACCGAGCTTCTCCTTGTCCGGGACGGCTTTCGCACCGAGGAACACCTCGCTGAGCTGGAACAGGGCGAGGGCGATGCAGCCGATGAAGCAGAACCAGAGGAGGAACGAACCGCCCGGCGAGCCGGCGAGCTGGCCGATGGCCCCGCTCTGGTCCGCGCTGCCGGAGCCGCCGCCCGCCAGGCGGAGGGCGATGAAGCCGATCAGGAGGTGCAGGATGCCCGCGGCGATATAGCCGGCGCGGGCCGCGAGTTCGAAGCCCTTCGAATTGACGGCTTCCTCGGCTGCATCGGACGCCCTGTCGGCCGCGTCCCTGCCCGAGTGCCCCGCCTTCTTGGAGTACTTGTTGGATGCCGTGCCTGGTGCCATGGGAATTCCGCCTCCTCGTCGGCTCGGCGGGCGTCGCTGCTGCGGTCCCGG
>NZ_CP024915.1:3422270-3422340 GCF_002953615.1 Arthrobacter agilis
TTCCGGGTACTCCATCGACCAACTCGCGGACATCGCCTGGATGACCGGAACCAGCACCCAGAGCCCGTTC
>NZ_CP024915.1:3422440-3424790 GCF_002953615.1 Arthrobacter agilis
ATCGCCAACGCCGCGATCCACCAACTCCGTGACCTCATCGGCCGATGGGCGATCGTCGAAGAACAGATGTGGGACGCTTCATCCGAAGGCCAGGACCCTCTTCCCGTCGTGTACACGGACGGGGCAGTCGAGCGGTTACTCCGCAGTTTCGGCACCCTTCTCATCGCCTCGTCCCAATCACGACAATCCGACACTGCCGCGCTCCTGATTAGCTCGTTCGCGCACGCGTTACCGCGTCTGAGCTCCGGGCATCACCAGGATGAACTTCTGCGTTCGCTGCACGGCGCGCTCCCGTCGGTCACCCAGCAGGCCGAATGTCCTGCTCTCATGGCCGCACTCGCCGAGCTCGTCGACGCACTCACGACCGCAGGCAGGGCCACCGGCCCTGTGCAGCAGGTGCAAGGCATCCTCCGCGCCGCGACGGAACACCTGCTCCCCGACCCGTCGACGTTCCAGGGCGGCACCTCCGTCGAAGAAGCACCCCTCACCACGAGTACAGCACGCACCGAGACATAACCACCCGACACCCGGATCAATCCACGGTTACCTCATCCGCTGACGATGCACGCCGGGGGTGCCCCGCCTGGAACGCGACGCGCCTCCACCTGCTCGAGCAACCTGATCCGCTTCCGTGCCTCTCGCAGCTCAGCGCCCTCCGCTCTAGGCAGGCCGGGCTTCGCCCTCGTCGATGTCGGCGGTTCAGATCCACTTCGCCAGCGTCATGCGGTGAATACCGAAGTCTTTCACGACCTGCTCGATCGTCACTCCGGACTCACGATTCCTCGCGACGCGCACCACATGGTCATGGAACTCCTCAGGTAGGGCTTGGGCACAGCAACATCCTTCCAGGCTCACCTTCCGGCAAGCCAGATCAGATGTCACCTATCGGTGCAGCAGACCCTTCGTGCAGCAGACCCTTCGTGCAGCAGACCCAGTGGTGCTCACAACCGCTTGCAGGCTGGGTGAGAGGAAGTTGCCGTTCGGCGCCAATGGCCCTATGCGCATGACGACGGAGCCAGGACGGTCGGCGAGTGACTGCACACATGCGCAACAAGGCCGGGTAAGCGGACATTAGGGGCTCCGCGGCTGCCCCTACGTATGTGCTTCGTTATGAGCATTCATGATCGTATGTGAAATTTGGCCGTGAGAACTTACGATATAGCCGTTGTCCTTCGCCCACTGACGGAGGTGTCGACAGGATTTTGGATGTGTCATCATTTGTGTCCGAAGTCATCGCCCTGCCCATGGTCGAGCATCTCATAAGCTGCGCTTTCATGTGTCACGGGCTTGTTGCTTGTCGATGATGATATTGACCGCCTGGATGAGGGCTTCACTGATTTTCTCCGGTGAGTACAGTTCTCTAATACTGTCTGCTGCGTTCTGTCGTTTCCCCACAATCGTTGGGCCTCCTTCGACTGCCCGGCGCATGCAGTCCCGCAGGCTCTCGACTGAGGGCTCCGCCCAAATCTGTCCATGGAAGTACGGCCACTCGTGAACAGCCGCAGGGGGTACCGGTGCCAGACTGTAGTCGATCAGCAGTGAATTTGATGTGTTCATGAAATCGCACTGGCCACCCCAGCCTGTTCCGATGGTTATCAGACCGCAGGCCATCGCTTCCATGAAGGGACGCCCCCAGGCTTCGCCTCTGGTAGGCAGAACAAAAGCGTGCGAGCTTCTGTAGAGTGAACGAAGCTCTGCCTCAGACAGCGCGTTGTTGAGCAAGGTAATTCTCGGTGTTCTGCCCGGACGGACCTGATCGGAGAATGATTCGATGATCTGTCCCACGCCCGGAGCGCCGGCACCAAGCGGATCAGCCCGGATCACCAACTCCACATCGTCATCGCAGCTATTGAACTCTGAAAGGTATGCGTTCAGTAGCACATCCCAGCCCTTGCGGTACTGCCACCTGAACACGGACAAAAACCGAAAGGTCCCTTCCGCCTTATAGGGTGCAGCGAGTATTTCCCCCCAGGCCCGATCGATAGTTTCGGGAATGACTTTCAGCTTTTCCCGGGCAACTCCAGCGGACGCAAAAGTGGCTGCATTGAAATTGGAGGGAACCCATACCTCGTCCACCGCGGACAAGCGCGGCAGCCATGCAGGAGGCACCGAAGCAGTCTCAAACATCGCCCTCCACACTACGGTTCCGTCGGTGTTTTCCCATCCGCTGTCGTGCCAAGGCAGATGCACGATGGTCAAGTCCGCAGCGGTCAGACTCTGCTTTCGACCTACAAAACCGGGGCCGGAAGTGCCATGCGTCCGGGAAGCCACAGGAACCTCCCGGACACGAAATCCCGCGTTCCGCAACATGCTCGTATAGCTGCGTGCCTCCACCGCATACCCGCTGTGA
>NZ_CP024915.1:3425032-3427424 GCF_002953615.1 Arthrobacter agilis
CATGGCGGTGACGACCGGTGGGACATCGAGGGGGAGATCCCCGCTCGCGCCGACGGCCACGCCCGGCTCGGACGGCTTCTTGGCGCCGTCGTCGGATCCCGAGCCGCCCTTCTTCAGCGCACCCTTCAGGGAGTCCTGCACCGCGGGCGCCTTGCTCTTGATGGTTCCGGTGGTCGACGCGACGGTGTCCTGCACCTTCGGGTTGTTCCACAGCTGCTGGGCCTTCGTCTTGATCTGCTCGTAGCTCCCACGGCCGGCGCGGGTGCCGAGGACGTAACCGGCCGCCATGCCTGCTCCGAAAACAATCTTGTTCTTCATGCCGTTCTCCCTTCGGTGGACTGCGTGCTTCCGAATCTAGACCACCACGCGAGGGGGAGCGAGGGAAGTTTTCCGTCGACGCCCTGGCCGGCCCTACGGCGATTGCATGGCAGGTCCTGGCCTCGCGGCCGGGGATGGGCGAGGATGGCAGGGAAAGCGCTATCCACAGAACAGGCAATTCTCATGGGCTCCACCCCGCACCTCCTCGCACGCTCGGGGAAGGACGTCCGCCGGGACGCTCCGCACCCGAGGGTCCTCCTCCTCGTCGCGGCGCTCGCGATGCTGCAGGTGATCTGGCCGCTCACCATGGACCTGTACCTGCCCGCGTTCCCTGCGATCCGCCGCGAGTTCGGCGCCGACGAGTCCGCCGTCCAGCTGACCCTGACAGCGGCCTTCATCGGCATGGGCATCGGTCAGCTGGCCTCCGGACCGGTGTCGGACGCCGTCGGACGGGCGCGCCCCCTGGCGGTGATGATCGTGGTCTACTGCATCGCGACGGCTGCGTGCGCCCTTGCTCCCACCATGGCCTGGCTCATCGCGAGCAGGGCCCTCCAGGGCATGGGGTCGGCGGCCTGTGCGGTCATCGCCCTGGCCATCGTCCGTGACCTGTACACGGGCAGGCGCCTGCTGGTCTTCCTCGCCCGCCTGTCCATCGTCTCCGGCGTGTTCGTGGTGGCGTCCCCCGCCCTCGGCGCCCAGCTCCTCCAGGTGGTCGGCTGGCGGGGACTGTTCTGGACACTCCTCGGCTACGGCGTCGTCCTGCTCTGTGTCGCGGGCAGGATCCTGCTTCGGAACGAGACGCACACGCGGGACCGCCGGCTGCTCCGGAAGGGCGTCCGCCTCCGGGACGACTACCGCAGCCTCGCCTCGGACGCCCGGTTCCGGTCCGTCGCCGTGGCCGGCGGGCTGCTCTTCGCCGCGATGATGTCCTTCATGGCCGGCAGCGCCTTCCTGCTGCAGGAGGTCTTCGGGCTCAGCCCGTCCGCCTACGCCCTGCTGTTCGGCGCCCAGGGCGCCCTCATGGTCGTCGGGGCGCAGGTGGGAGGCCTGGTGGCGCGACGGGCCTCGCCGGTCCTCGCCGTGCGCGTCGGTGCGGTGGCCCTGGTGGTGGCCGCCGCCGTCCTGCTCCTGAGCGTCGGGTTCGCCCCGCACCTCGGCCTGTGGGGACTGATGGCGCCGGTCATGGGCTTCACGGCATCGTTCGGCCTGGTCAATCCGGCCCTGCAGGCCACGGCGCTCGAGCACCACGGCCTCCGTGCCGGCACCGCCGCCTCCCTGTTGGGCGCGTCCAACATGGCAGGTGCCGCCGTGATCGCCCCCCTCACCGGAGCGTTCGGGCTGTCCTCGCCCGTGCCCACCGCCGTGGTCATGCTGGCGTGCGCGGTGGTGGCCGCCCTCCTCCTCGTGCTCGGAGTGCGGCGGACGCCTACGCCGTCGTCAGTACCGTCTTGAGCCAGCCCTCCTCGCGCCGGTCGAAGGTCAGGTAGGCGTCGACGACGTCGGTTAGCGGCTCGTGCTGGGTGATGAACTTCGTCGGATCGAAGACCCCCGACGCGACGAGGTCGAGCAGCGGCGGCGTGACCGAGCGGTGATCGCAGTTGCCCATGCGTATCGTGAGGTTCTTGTTCATCGCCTGGCCGATGGGATAGGTCATCATCTGCGGGCTGTAGACCCCGATGATCCCGATGCGGCCGTACTTCCGGACGGTCTCCACGCTCCACCGGGACACCTGGGAGGGTGCGTTCCCCGGCACCCAGTTCCCGCCCTGCGCATTCGTGGTGGGGGCGACCTCCGCGACCTCCCGGGCGAACTGCTCCGCCTGCTGCTCGCCGTCCGCCGCCGCCGGGCCGGAGGACGGGCGCTGGGCGTCCACGCCCACGGCGTCGATGACGGCATCGACGCCGATGCCCAGCGTGGCGTCCATCAGGGCCTGCACCGGATCCTCGCGGTTGAAGTCGACGACCTCGGCGTTCTGGCCGAGCGCCTGGACGAGGCGGGTCTCGACGCCGTCGATCGCGAACACGCGTGAGGCGCCCTGGCGGAAGGCGGAGGCGATGGCCGGCCGGCCAGGCGC
>NZ_CP024915.1:3427524-3429920 GCF_002953615.1 Arthrobacter agilis
CCGACGAACACACCTCTCACAGCAACCTCCTCGCGTACCACCAGTGGACTCGCCCGACACGAGGCGGGTCAACGGCGCCTCCGCCTAAAGAGGCACTTGTCAATGACCTCCAGTGAGGAAGCGCGGGAAGCAGCGCACACCTCCTCAGCACGACGAGGATGCACGCACCTGCCATAGCGTGCATCAACTCGCCGTCGCCGGTCTTGCGCAAAAATCACCCCAAGGCGACGATGCCGGGCTGATCGAGAAGCACTGCAATGAAGCCCCGTGCCAAGGCACGGCTACACCTGTGTGCGAGGGTCGAGACCGTGTGTATCGGTCCGGTGCGTGAGTCCCGCCAAAGGATCCTTTGACTGGACGCTTGAGCGGGGCCCCGACCAGTCCGATCATCTTCATTGTTCGCGTGAGATTCTATAGCCCGCTGTTGTCTCAGCAATGTGTCTCATGTCGAGTAATCTCATCAAAGCGGAATTGGGCCTTTGATGAGTGTTGGGAGCGCCGGGATGGGAAGTATCGGGTACGCGAGGGTCAGTACGCTGGAGCAGAACGTGGATCTGCAGCACGCGGCACTGTCTGCGGCTGGCTGCGATCGGATTTTCACCGATCATGGCGTGAGCGGAACGATGGCGAGCCGGCCGGAGCTCGATAAGCTCCTCGATCACCTGCGGAGCGGTGATGAGGTGGTGGTGTGGAAGTTGGATCGGTTGGGACGGAACACGCGGAGCCTGCTGGCCCTCATCGATCACCTGGAGAGCAGGGGAGTGCACTTCCGAAGTGTCACCGAGGGCATCAGTACGACAGGGCCGATGGGGCGAGCGATGCTGACCGTGATGTCTGCCTTCGCTCAGCTCGAGCGCGATCAGCTCGCTGAGCGGACCAGGGCGGGTATGGCTGCGGCTGCTGAGCATGGCCGGAAGGCTGGCCGACGGGAAGTCACGACCGACCATGCGAAGGTCAGGCGTGCCAGGGACCTCAAAGCCCAGGGTCTCGCCCCAGCCGATATCGGGAAGATCATCGGAGCCAGTCGGGCGACGGTGTACCGGTATCTCAGTATTGGCGGCAGTGAAGTAGTCGTGTAAGTTCCGTGCCAACACCGACGTAGGCTCGTGTGCAGTAGATTTCCTCATTCGCACCCAGGGCGCCCATTAGAGGGTGCGCCGTGATCACCCCCATCCCGTCGTCAGGTTACCGAGTTGAGGACCCATGAGCCCTACAGAGAATGCTTCACCGGTGTCGCCCTCTGCGGTCCTGCAGGACGCGGTTCTGGACAGCGAGGACGTGCGCGGGTTCCTTAATTCTTTGGCCATGACTGCCGCCGAGCAGTTGTCCACGGAGACGGCCCCGGTGTTGTGCGGGGTGACGCTTCTGCGGCCGCGGATGATGGCGACGGTCGCCACCAGCAGTGTTGAGGCCGAGAAAATGGACGAACTTCAGTACGAGCACAACGACGGTCCCTGCCTACGGGCTGCGCGGGAGGAGAAGGTGTACCGGGTGGAGGACTTCCGCACCGAGAACCGGTTCGGCGGGTACTCCACCGATGTCGCCGAACACGGGATGCTGTCCGCGATCGGAGTGCCGATCGTTCTCGACGGTAAGGCCAACGCCGGGCTGAACCTTTACTCGCCGCGGGTTCGCGGCTTCGACGACGCAGCTGTAGAGAAGGCGCGCGCCTTCGCTCGAGACACGTCGAACGCGCTGCGTACGGCGGTGCGGATCGCTGACCTGACTGATCATTCCAGGGACCTCGAGACCGCGATGCAGAACCGCACGACCATCGACCTGGCAGCGGGGATCATCATGGGCCAGAACAGATGCTCCCAGGACGAGGCCATGACGATTCTCAAAATGGCTTCCAATTCCCGGAACCAGAAGTTGAGCGCGGTTGCCGCCGCAGTCGTGGAAAGTGTCACTCAGACCCCGGTCACTACCCACTTCGACTGACACCCAACACGTCGAGCTACACCTGTGGCTTTTCTAGTTAGACGCGCCCACCCGGGTACCCAAAACATCTCATCCAAGCGGCGTGGCTCACCAACCCCCAAGGGCACTTGATGGATGGCATACGGGGGCAAGTTTTCACGATGAGGCGGGGCCCGGAATCTCAGGAATGCTTGCTCAGCCCTCGACCGGGTTGGTTGTCGTGTAGAGCGTCAGGATTGCAAGACACCCCACGCTGTGAGCGCTAGACCCTGCAATACCGTTTGCTCGTGGGGCAGAGACTGGGACGGTGCCCGGCTCCGGGTTCGCTTTGGTTCATCGCCTGCGGTATGTCGCCGATCGTCAGGCGTGGCGTGTGGCGGGCTGCAGGACGATCTCGGTGGGGCAGACGTTGCTGGGTGAGTCGATGATGAATTGGGCCGCGGTGGCGATGTCCTCGGGACGAAGCAGAGCGGCGG
>NZ_CP024915.1:3430020-3430090 GCF_002953615.1 Arthrobacter agilis
CCTGCCGGCAAGGGCGCCAAGGCGGTCCTCCCGCTGGAGATCGCCGACGACCCCTGCTGGGTCCTCCTGT
>NZ_CP024915.1:3430190-3432518 GCF_002953615.1 Arthrobacter agilis
CGGCCTCGGGGCAGCTCGCCCGCACGTCCGACCGCCAGCCGCTCGGCGACGGCCAGCGCATCAAGCACGACGCCTTCCGGTCCGTGCTGCCCTCGACGGCCCGGGGCGAGGTGGGAGCCGTGACGTCCGGGGGACGCATGATCCGCCTCCAGGTGATGGACATGCCGGCCCTGCCGCCCACCGCCGGCGTGCCGAACCTGGCGGGCGGAGTGCCGTCGTCGGAGTTCATCACGCTCGAGCGCGACGAGTCCCTCGTGGGACTGGCACCGCTGAGCGGCGTCGTCGCCCTGGGTACCGCGCAGGGCGTGGTGAAACGCGTGCAGCCCGACTACCCGCTGAACCGTGACGACTGGGAGGTCATCTCCCTCAAGCCGAAGGACAGGGTCGTCGGTGTCGCGACGGCCGGCGACGAGGACGACCTCGTGTTCATCACCCGCCTCGCACAGTTGCTGCGTTTCCCGGCGTCGGCGGTACGGCCGCAGGGCCGGACGGCCGGCGGCATGGCGGGCATCAAGCTCGCGGCCGGGGACGCCGTCCTGCACTTCGGCGCGATCGCCCGGGGTGACGAGCAGGGCGTGGTGGTCACGGTCTCCGCCGCGGACGACGCGCTGCCCGGCACGACGGCCGGTTCGGCGAAGGTCACCGAGTTCTCCGAGTACCCCCCGAAGGGCCGGGCGACGGCGGGGGTCAGGGCCCACCGTTTCCTCCGCGGCGAGGAAGCCCTGTCGCTGGCGTGGGCGGGCCACGGGCCCGCGCGCGCGGCGTCCGCCAACGGTGTGGCCCGGGCGCTGCCCACCGAACACGGGCGGCGCGACGGCTCGGGTGTCCCCCTCACCCAGCAGATCGACGCCGTCGGGCCGAGCCTGGTCGGTCTCATCGAGGCGTCCCGCCCCGTCGCTCCCGTCGCCGGCGTGCGCCTGGTGGACGGGTCGGCGCCGGATTCCGCCGTGCACGGAGGACCGGCGGCCGGAGCGGACGACGAGGGACAGGGCACCCTGCTCTAGCCGGTGGGTGCCCGCGGGGTGCCTCAGCCCGTGCGGGCGGGAAGCGGGAGGTCGAACACGATCGAGCGCTGCGTCGGCACGTAGCCCATGCGTTCGTAGAGGCCCAGCGCACCGGACGGATTCTCGGTGTCCACGCCGAGCCCGGCGTTGTCGATGCCCGCCGCACGGTACCGCCGCATCGCCTCCGCGAGCAGAGCCGGAGCGAGACCGCGTCCGCGCCACGTCCTGCGGACGCCCAGCAGGTCCGTGTAGCCCTCCGTGTGGCCGAGCAGCTCCTTCGAGTCGGGGTCGTAGCTGGCGAGCTGGTATGCCGCCACCTCGCCCCTCGCAGGGTCGAGCAGTGCCAGGCTCCAGTCGGCGCGGAACTCGGGGTGGGTGACCGTGAACTGCCAGGATTCCTGGTCGCGGGGTTCGCTGCCCCAGTGGTCCTGGAAGGCGTCGTTGTGGGCGAGGCGGACGAGTTCGCTGATGTTCCTGTCGGATCCCTCGGCGAAACTGACGAGTTCCAGCTCCGGAGGGATCGGCAGGTCCGGGATCGGCTGGTCCAGCGGCCTCGTCATCTCGGTGAAGTACCGGACGATGCTGCTCCCGCTCGCCCGCAGCAGCGCAAGGTGCGAGGGGTTGCGTTCCTCGACGTAGTTCCGGAAGATCCCCTCCTCCTGTCCGGTCTCCAGCAGGCGCATCCCGGCCCGCCACGCCTGCCAGGCGAAGACGGCACGGCCGATCCCGCGCCCGCGCCACGCGGGGTCCACGCCGCCCGCGCCGTGCACCAGGGAGGAGCCGGTATTCATGGAGAGGCGTCCGAACGCGCGCGGCACGCCGTCCCCGTCGAAGCCGGCGATCGTGTCACGACGCGAATCGTTCTTCGACGCCCGCAGCGCCTGCTCGAGGTCGGCGCGTTGCTCCACCCAGTCCGGCTGGTCCTCCTCCGCGATGCGCCTGACCAGCTCGAGCCAGGGGTCGATGTCGGCGTAGGCGAGTGGTCGCCACTGCAGCAGGGCGGGGAGGTCCGGAGCCTCGGCGTCCCGGGCGCGCGTGGTACGGGCATCCGGGGTGTCTGCGGTACTCATGACCCCAGCGTATTGCAGGGCGGGGACGCGCGCCCGGCAGGCGCGGCGCCTAGCCCCGCTCGGCGCCCGTGCGGGCGCCCAGCGCCATGACCCCGTCGCAGAGCGCCGCTTCGTCCTGATCGTGCGTGACGAGGAGGACGGCCGTGTCCGGGAGCCCGCGCCGCAGGTCCGCGAGCAGCGAGCGGGCACCCTCGGCGTCGAGGTGCGCCGTGGGCTCGTCCAGGAGGACGACGCCGGAGCGGGTCAGCAGGGCG
>NZ_CP024915.1:3432618-3432682 GCF_002953615.1 Arthrobacter agilis
GCAAGCGGCCGGTGCCTCGTCCGACAGGGGCGTCCCCCGGCCGGGACACGGACATTCCACCGAT
>NZ_CP024915.1:3432782-3435112 GCF_002953615.1 Arthrobacter agilis
AGACCCGCGCACCAGTGCGCCCGACGGAAGGGGGCCGGCATGAACGAGCAGGACCCCCTGAGGAAGAACCGGCTGGGGCTGCGGAGCATGCTCCTGGTCTCCGGCGGGGTGCTCGTCGCCAGCAGCGTGTACCTCCTCCCCAACGTCGGCCCGAACCAGGGCGGCGCGCCGACCACGTCGCTTCCGGCACCCCTGCAGCCGACGTCGTCCGCAGGGGAGGCCGGTGCGTCCCCGACCGCACCGGCGGTCCGGAGCGAGGGCGCGGCAGCCGGGCCCGCCGACGCGGTCCAGCCCCTCCTCCCGGTCTACTGGCTCGGCGACGTCGACGGCAGCGACAAGCTGTTCCGCGAATTCCTGGTGGCACCGGCCGAAGGCTCCGGAGATCCGATCGCCGACGCCGTGCAGCTCATGACCTCGGGGCGGCCGCTCGACCCCGACTACCGCTCCCCGTGGCGGGCCGCGTCGAACGTGACGTCCTCGATCTCCACGAAGAACGTCATCACGCTCGACATCTCCTCGGACGCCGTCTCGGAGGGACTCGGCGAGGACGAGGCCCGCCTCGCCCTCCAGCAACTGGTCTACACGGCGACCGCGGCGGCGTCCGACGCCGGCCTCATCACCGGGGGCGAGGCCAGCTCGGTGGTCGTACTCGTGGACGGGACGGCCGGCTACCGCGCCTTCGACGCCGTCGACCTCGACGGCGAGTGGACCCGGGACCCCGCCAACCTCGCTCCGGTGTGGATCATCGATCCGCAGGAGGATGTCGAGGCCGACACCGCGGGCCTCACGATCCACGGGGTGGGACCGGCCGCCGAGCAGTCCCTGGACTGGCGGATCGACCGCAGCACCGACGGCTCCGAGGACGGCGACGCCGCCCTCTTCCGGGACGGCTCCGTGGACATGGCCCCGCAGGACGGCGCACCCGGGGCCTTCTCCTTCTCGGTCACCCTTCCACCGGGCCGCTACGAGATCACGGTGTCCGCGCCCTCGGACGCGACCAGCGCCGCTGATTCGAAGACCGTCGTCGTCCGATAGCCGCGCCTCCCGCCCTACCAGCGACCGAGCAGGTGGTTCAGCAGCACGAGTGCGGCCGGACCGGCCGAGGACGACCGCAGGACGTGGGGACCCAGGCGGGCCGTGCTCGCACCGGCGGTCCGCAGTCTGGCCAGCTCGGTGTCACTGATGCCGCCCTCCGGGCCGACCACCACGGCGGTCGACGTCGGGACGTCGAGGGCGCCTGAGATGCGCAGCTCCGACACCTGCTCGGCGAGAGACACCTCGGCGTCCTCGTGGAGGACGACGATCCGATCCACCGTCGACGCCCAGGCCACCAGTCGCGGCGTGTCGAGCACGCCATGGACGGTCGGGACGAACGAGCGGCGTGACTGCTTCGAGGCGGCGGCCACGAGCGAGGTCCACTTCTGCCGGCCCTTGTCCTCCTTGTCCCCGCGCCAGCGGACGATGCTGCGTTCGGCATGCCAGGGGACGACGGCGTCGACGCCGAGTTCGGTGGCCGCTTCCACGGCCTGCTCGTCGCGGCCGCCCTTCGCGAGGGCCTGGACGAGCACCAGGCGGTGCCGGGGCGCCGGATCCTGCCCTGCGCTCTCCACCATCAGCTCCACGGTCCCGGCCCCGACCGCCGAGACCAGCCCGCGGAGCCGGTAGCCCGCGCCGTCGGAGACGTCGATGCGCTCACCGGTCGTGAGCCGCCGGACCGTCGCGGCGTGGCGCCCCTCGTCACCGCCGAGGACGAACACGGCACCGGGCGCTGCGGACCGGACTGCCTCACCCGGTCCGAAGAAGAGGGGTCGCGTCATGGTCAGCGGTTCCCGAGACGCTCCCGCAGGCGCGCGAACACGCCCGAACCGCTGCTGGCCAGCTGTCCGTCCGTGTACTCCTCGTTGCGCAGTTCCGCGAGCTTGCGGAGGAGTTCCTCCTGCTGGTGGTCGACGTTCCGGGGCGTCTCGACATTGAGGTGGACCCGCAGGTCCCCCCTGCCCTGGTTCCGCAGGTGCGTGACGCCGAGGCCGCGCAGGGTGAGGATCTCGCCGGACTGCGTGCCCGGCTTGATGACCAGCTCCTGGTCGCCGTCGTAGGTGTCCAGGTGGACCGTGGTACCGAGCGCCGCAGCCGTCATCGGGACACTCAGCGTCACGTGCAGGTCGTCGCCGTCACGCAGGAAGGTCGCATTCGTCTCGACCCGGATCTCCACGTAGAGATCGCCCTGGGGTCCGCCGGCGATGCCGGCCTCGCCCTGTCCGGCCAGCTGGATGCGCGTGCCCGTACCGACCCCGGCGGGGACCTTGATGGTGAGGGTGCGGCGGGCGCGG
>NZ_CP024915.1:3435374-3437701 GCF_002953615.1 Arthrobacter agilis
ACGGCGGCGTTCTTGAAGACCGGCTGCTTGGACACGGGATCCCACTCGGTCATGGTGAGCTCGTTGGCCGCGTGGTGGCCTCCCGCCGACCGCCCCCCGCCGTCGTCGTCCCAGTAGCCGTAGTGGAAGGGGGCGAAGACCGTGCCCTCACGGAGGTCGCCGATCCGCACCGGGACCTCCAGGTGGCCGCGCCTCGATCGGACGGAGACGACATCACCCTCGGCCAGGCCGAGCCGGCGCGCGTCGGGGACCGACACCTCCAGCCATGCCCCGGGCGCGGCGCGGTCCAGGGCGCGGCTGCGCCCGGTCTTGGTCCGGGTGTGGAACTGGTAGACCGTCCGCCCTGTCGTGTACCGCAGCGGGTACTCGTCATCGGGTTCCTCGTGCGGCGGGCGGTAGTCCTCGCTCTTGAGCCAGGCCTTCCCCGGTTCGACGGTCGCCCGGTACAGGACCGGGCCCGTGGCCGCGCCCGTGAGGAGATCGTGCCCGTAGGACTCGCAGTGGTCCGGGTCGGTCGGGAAGTCCCCGTCCGGATAGAGCCGGACCGTCCCGTCGGGGTGCTCGTCGTTGCAGGGCCACGGGATGCCGCTGCCCCCGCGCAACCGTCCGTAGCTGATGCCCGTGTAGTCGCAGGGCCTGCCGCGGCTGCACTCCTGCCACGCCCGGAACCCGTCCTCGGGGCCCGCCCAGTCCAGCAGCGGCCTGCCGCTGCGGGTGCGGAAGTCCATCCGCCGCGAATAGTCGAGGAACACGTCGAGATCGCTCTTCGCCTCGCCGGGCGGCTCCACGGCCTTGTCCGACAGGTGCACCGTGCGGTTCACGTTCGTGAAGGTGCCGGTCTTCTCCCCCCAGGCTGCGCAGGGGAGCACCACGTCGGCGTATCGTGCGGTTTCCGTGAGGTACAGGTCCTGCACCACGAGGAACAGTCCTTCGGAGCCGAGGATCCGGCGGATCCTCCCGAGCTGCGGCATGGACACGGCGGGATTGGTCGCGGAAATCCACAGGAACTCGATGGAGCCGGCCTCCGCGTAGCGGAAGATCTGCATCGCGTGGGTCGGCGGGGCCCAGTGCGGGATGATGTCGGGGTCCACGTCCCACAGGGTGGCCAGCTCCTGGACGTGCTGCGGATTCTCCCAGTTCCGGAAGCCCGGGAGGTCGCCGTCGGCCCCGCACTCGCGGTTGTTCTGCGCCGTCGGTTGCCCGTTCATCTGCAGGATCCCGCTGCCCTCCTTCCCGAGCATGCCGCGCAGCAGGTGCAGGTTGTTGACCTGGCAGGACGCGGCGGTCGCCTGTGCCGACTGGTAGAACCCCTGCAGCACGGTGGAGAGCACGCGCTCGCTGGTGCCGAAGATCTCGGCCGCCCTCCGGACGTCCTCGGCGTCGACACCGCAGGTCTCGGCGACCGCCTCGGGCGTCCACCGCTCGACCGTGGAGCGCAACCGGTCGATGTTCAGGGTGTGGTCGGCGATGTACCGCTCGTCGATCCAGCCGCGGTGGAGCAGTTCCCGCACCAGGCCGTTCATCAGGGCGAGGTTGGTGCCGGGCCGGACGGCGAGATGGACCTCGGCGACCCTGGCCACCTCCGTCCCACGGGGATCCACGCAGACGACGCGCGGCGGATTGGGCCCCGCGAGCCGGTCCAGCACCCGCATCCAGAGGACGGTCTGCGTCTCGGCCATGTTGTGCCCGAAGAGGAACATGGCGTCGCACTCGTCGATGTCGACGTAGCTGCCCGGTTGGCCGTCGGAGCCGAAGCTCTCCTTCATGGCCGTGGCCGCCGTCGCCGTGCACAGGCGCGTGTTGCCGTCCATGTGGGGCGTCCCGATACCGGCCTTGCCGATGATCCCGAGGGCGTAGTACTCCTCGAGGAACAGCTGCCCGGTGGTGTAGAAACCGTGGCTCAGAGGACCCCTGGTGGACAGCAGTTCCCTGCTCCGCCCCACGATGCGGTCCATGGCCGTGTCCCAGTCGGTCTCGACCAGTTCCCCGTCCACGCGGACGAGCGGGCGGGTGAGGCGGTCCCCGTTGTCGACGCCCTGCCAGCTTCCGAAGAGGCCCTTGGGGCCGAGCCGGCCGTGGTTGACGGTGTCCACGGCGCGGCCACGGACACCGACCATGCGCCCGTCCTTGACTGCGATGTCGCACCCGCAGCCGTTGCTGCACAGGACGCAGGCGGACTGGACCCAGCGGTCGACGTCGTCCTCCGCAACGCCCGGCGCGAGGGACTGGTCGACGCGCACGGGCCAGCGCTCGTCCCGGGCATAGGGGGTCCGGGTACCCCAGACGTCGGCAATACGATCGACCACGGCGGTTCCTCTCGACGGGGT
>NZ_CP024915.1:3437801-3437866 GCF_002953615.1 Arthrobacter agilis
ACTTCCGGATGGACTATGCCGAGCCGCAGCCCGTCCGGCTCGCCGAGGCGATGCCCCAGCACCAG
>NZ_CP024915.1:3437966-3440284 GCF_002953615.1 Arthrobacter agilis
GACCTCTGGCAGCGGATGGTGACGAAATACGGCCTCGTCCCGACCCCCTACGAGGACCTGGCCGGCTGGTCCTTCGGCGACTTCCTCTTCCGCTCGGAGTTCGACAACGTCACGTCCACCATCAAGGCCCGGCAGCATGGGTTCGCCGACTGCCTCGACACCGAGGACAGGTTCCTCGAGCTCTTCAACGGACTGGCTGCCGACAACGTCATCCCGCCGATCGTGTGACGGACCCGGGTCGGACCGCGGCAGGTGGTTCCGAAGAAGTCCGGCGAGAGACGTCACCCCAGTCGTTCCCGCGCAGATCATCAATGAACAGGTAATGGGCGGGGAGAAACGGGTATCCGGCTCCAGAATGGATTCCCTCCACCTCTCCTACTGTTGCAGGGAACCGTCTTCGCGCGGTGGCCACGACGGGCAGCCGTCGGTGAAATGGGGAGACAGCCATGAAGAAGTTTGTGATCGCGGCTGCGTGTGCACCGCGCGTGCCGCCGCGGCACCTGCTGCTACCGCGAGCACCCTTCCGGTCGTGACCGCCGATCCGCCCGCTGATCCGCCCCGGTTCCGGCTTCGTCATGCGGCGAAGCCTGGCACCGGAACGGCGTGCCCTCCGATAAAATCAGGGTGCTGTCGTCCGCAGCCCTAGCACCGTGAAACCCCGCCTGGGTAGGAATCCGTGTCCCGGAGAATACTTCCCAAGTCCCTGATAGCTCGATCATGATGGACGGCGAACGCCGTCCGACGTCCACGAAGGAGACCGCCATCGCCCCCCGGAACAGCACCAACGTCCGACTCCGCACCACCCTCGCCCTGCTGGCCGACCGCCAGAAGTCAGGGACGATCGTCGCGCCCAGCGAGCTGATGTCCCAGGCCGTGGCCGAGGTCCCCTTCGACGAGAAGGAAGCCGAGCTCCTCGCCGGCGGCGTACCCCGCGGCTACAAGGCGTTGACGACCGCGACCTCCAAGCTCGTGAAGGCCGGCTGGCTCGTCAAGGGCCGCAGCGGCTGGACCGCGACCGACGAGGGCGTCCGCGCCGTCGAGGTGTTCAGCGACGCTGACCAGTTCGCGAACGCCGTGCTCAGCGGCGCGCCCGTGCCCGAGCGGGCTTCCGAAGCACCCGCCCACGTGCCGCAGGCGCCCGAACAGCTCGGCGAGGAGGCGCAGTCCGCGCCGGCCGACGATTCCGACCCGGACGAGTCGATGGCCAAGCTGGTCGAGTCTCCTGTCGCCGAGGATCCCACTCCCCCGGAGGTTCCGGTGACCCTCGAGGTGACCGACACCGCGCCCGAGCACGCGCCGACCGACACCCCCGCCGACGAGGCGTGGCAGGACCAGCCGCAGTCGGTCGCCCTCTCCGGCGACTTCGACCCGCTGTTCGGTGAGGCCGGGCACTGGAGTACGGACCTCCGTGAACTGCAGTTCGCCTGGGAGCCGACGGAGAACACCTGGAAGCTGTCCCTGCAGCTCCCTGCCGGCAACTACCAGTTCAAGATCCTCGTCAACGGCTCCTGGGACGAGAACTACGGCCGGTTCGGCGTGCGCGACGGCGAGAACCACGAGCTGCACCTGCTCTCGGACACCACCGTGACGTTCCGCTTCGACTACGCCACCAAGGACATCGAGACCTCGTAGCTCCCGACCTCCTTCCGGCCCCGCCTGCTGCCGCTCTCCGGCACCGGGCGGGGCCGCCGTCGTTCCCGGTCGGCGAGGGTGACCGCGCCGGCCTCGCACTCCTCGGCACGGGCCCGTGCGTGCCCGAACTGTAGGGCGGATCGGGAGGACCGCTCGAGTGTGTCAAGAGCAACTGACTAAATCGCCGAAGTAGTTTCCGTGCGACCATCACCGCCCCGTAGATTTATCCAATGAGCAATGATGCTGCCTCGACAGTCCTCCGCCCGTTCGATCCCGACGGCGGGAACGACCAGCCTGCCGAAGCCCTCGAGGCACTCATCGCGAAGATCGAGACCGAGGTCGCCGAGCTCCAGTTCACGCGCTTCACGAACGACGACGCCGTGGCGCTCGGGCAGCTGCTCGTCCAGCTGGGCGTGGGCCGCAACCTGCCGATCGCGGTCAGTATCTGCAAGCCGAACCACATCCTGTTCCGGGCCGCGCTCGACGGCGCCACCCCCGACAACGACTACTGGCTCGATGCGAAGAGCCGCACGGCAGCCCGCTACCTCGTACCGTCCCTGCTCGTCGGCCTGCGGGCCCGGCGCAACGGCGGCCGCGCCGAGGACAACCCGATGTTCGACACGTCGACCCACGCCGCCCACGGCGGTTCCTTCCCGCTGTACATCAGGGGTCGGCGGCCATGCTGG
>NZ_CP024915.1:3440384-3442712 GCF_002953615.1 Arthrobacter agilis
TCTCGCTGGCCTCACTGCTGGGAGTGGCCTCGGCGGCGGATTCGTCGCCACCGCCACAGGCCGCGAGACCGAACATCGAGACTGCTGCGATCCCGAGGATCGAAAGGTTCCTGCGCTTGGTGATTTCCATGAGATGTCCTCCGTTGATGAGACCCGGCGGGTGCCCGTGGTCTGGAACTGTTTGCTGAAACACATCGTGTCGATGTCTCGGAGGTACTTCGGGCGACGCGTAGGAGTGGATGGGTGGCATCTGCAGGAAAGGTACGCACACGGTCGTCGCCGGACATGGAAGGGCCCCGCCGGGCGTGCGGCCCGGCGGGGCCTGGAGGTCGGTCCGGAGACCGGTGCTGCTCTGTGCGCAAGAGGGGACTTGAACCCCTACGTCCGAAGACACTGGAACCTAAATCCAGCGCGTCTGCCAATTCCGCCACTCGCGCTCGGGCTGCTCCGCTGGAAGCGGCCCGTCCTTTCACTGTAACGCGAAAGCGGGCACCCTCCCGAGCCCTACCGGTCGATGCCGAGGTCCCGCCTGAGCTTCGCCACGTGGCCGGTGGCCTTAACGTTGTACTGCGCGAGGGCCACCTTCCCGTCGGGGTCGACGACGACGGTGGAACGGATGAGCCCGTCGTAGGTCTTGCCGTAGTTCTTCTTCTCACCCCAGGCGCCGTAGGCGTCCGCGACCGCGTGGTCCGCGTCGGACAGGAGGGGGAACGTAAGGGACTCCTGCTCGGCGAAGGACGCCAGCTTGGCGACAGGGTCCGGCGAGATCCCTAGCACGCGGTACCCGGCCGCACCGAGCGACGCGAGATTGTCGCGGAAGTCGCAGGCCTGGGTGGTGCAGCCGGGCGTGGCAGCAGCGGGGTAGAAGTACACGACGACGCTGCTGCCCCGCTGCGAGGCCAGGGTCACCTCGTTGCCTTCGGCGTCGTTGAGCGTGAAGTCGGGGGCACTATCACCCGCGGCGAGTCGTTGCGACATGAATACTCCTTGAGGTTCGTTACTCGGCCGGAGCGGGATGCGCCCCCCGGATCGGCCTGTCCGGCCGGCTGGGAGGAATGGACCAACCCGCCTAGCTATCATAGGTGGAAGATCCGACGCCGACGGTGGCAGCCGGTCCTGCAAGCGAGAGGAAGTGCACTGTTTTATGCCCGATCTGGATCAATGGCCCACCGGTCGCCTGCTGACCACGGCAGCCCGCCTCGTCGAGCACGCCTGGAACGAGCGCTTGGTCGACATCGGGGTGACCCATGCCGGCGTGATCGCCCTGGGGGTCCTCGCGAACCAGGGCGCGATGACGCAGGCGAGCCTGGCGCAGATCGTGCGCGTGCAGGCGCAGACCATGGGCAAGACCCTCTCCCGCCTCGAATCCCGGGGACATGTGAGCCGCGTGCGCAATGACCTCGATCGCCGCTCCCATCTGGTTTCCATCTCGCCCGACGGACGGAAGGTGCTCGATGCCGCGGACGATATCGAGCGCACCCTGGTCGCGGGCGGTGGGCTCGTCTCCGACGAACTGCGGAACCACCTCCAGACGGTCATCCGGCAGCTGGGCGCTCCGCGATGGAACTGGGTGGCGCCGGATGCCGCCGTGCAGGAGGACGTGGCGCTCGGTGAGTCCGGCGCTCCGGGGCCCGCTGCGACCGTCATCGGCTGATCTGCCCCGGAGGACGGCCGGCCACTCAGGCCCTGGATCGAAGCCCCTTGCCATCCGGCGAGGGGCTTTTTGCGCGCATCGGGAGCGCTCCGGCGAGCTGCTGCCACTACTCCTCTCCTGAGGAAAAGGGAAGGCATTGCCCGGAATCGGACATTTCGGGACGATGGGTTGCGTACTAAGCAGGCTGATGTTTTGTTGGGAACCGTGAGTGCCCAACGCCAGACGGAGAACAGCATGCAGACGACCGCCGAGCACGAGGTGTCCGACGGAGCCCCCCGACGGGACGTCGCGGGGCAGGCGACCGCCACGTATCCGGAGCGGCCCCTCGCGGCGGCCCTGCAGGACGACATCGCCCTGCGGCACATGGACATCGCGGAATCGGTGGCACGGTCCTTCGCGGCCTCCGGTCCGGAGGCGTCCGACATCCGTCAGGTGGCCTACCTCGGACTCATCAAGGCCGTGCAGCGCTTCAACCCGGCGCGGGGCGTTCCGTTCGCGTCGTTCGCCGTACCGACGATCAACGGGGAGATCAAGCGCTACCTGCGGGACTCCTGCTGGGTGGTCCGGCCGCCGCGCGAGGTCCAGGACCTCCGGACGGAGATCGCCCGGGCAGCTCCCGCCATGGCCCAGCGGCTCGGCCGCGAGGCGACGGCACGCGAACTCGGGCTGGAACT
>NZ_CP024915.1:3442812-3442876 GCF_002953615.1 Arthrobacter agilis
CCCCCACCGGGCCGATCTCGCAAATCCACTCTCCGGTCTCGCGCTGCCCCCTACAGGACCAGCA
>NZ_CP024915.1:3442976-3445247 GCF_002953615.1 Arthrobacter agilis
CAATGACCGCCAGCGAACCTCCACGACCGACGACGAACCAGAAGCCGATTCCAACATCGTGCACCGCACGCGCTGAAACAACTTTACAGTTTATCAAGGGGGTTCGTCACCCTCACCGGGGCGACTCCACAACTATACGACCATCCCGCCGGGACCACCAAATCCACTCACGCCCCACCTCGAGCAGGCCGACGCGCCCTGAGCTGCCGGGCGGCAGTATCATGCAGCACGGCAGTCGTCTGGGCGAGACTCCGCACAACAACGACGGCTTACCGAGACGAGGACGGAAGTTCGGTCCGCCGGGGCGACGACGCCGCGAGTTCTCGAAGAGGAGCAGCATCGACGGCTGTCGTCCTTCATTCACCTCCGATTATTGTCCTAGTGGGCGAGCCCACAGCGACGTCGTGAAGGAGAGCGTGCATGGATACCGTCGACGGTCAACGATTCCCCATCGATTTGGATCGCCCGCTCATCGGTGCGCCGATGGCCGGCGGGCCCTCGACTCCGGCGCTTGTCGCGGCGGTGAGCAACGCCGGCGGGCTGGGTTTCCTTGCTGGCGGGTACAAATCACCGGAACAGCTGGCGGAGCACATCACCGTTACGCGGTCCCTTACTGATCGGCCCTTCGGTGTGAATCTGTTCGTCGTATCCGCGAATGACGTCGACGAGGAAGAGCTCCAGAGCTACCGTCGGCGCCTTCAGCCCCGTGCCGACCGCTACGGCATTCAGGTGGGAGTCCCCAGATGGGATGACGACGCCTGGACGGGCAAGGTGGATGTTCTTCGGGCATTGAGGCCTGACGTGGTCTCCTTCACTTTTGGGTGTCCGGATCCCGACCTGCTGCACGAGCTGCACCAGTTGGGCATATCCACTGCCGTCACCGTCACCGACAGCGCCGAAGCGTCTCTCGCGACCGACCGTGGGGCACAGATCCTGGTCGTGCAGGGCCCCGACGCAGGGGGCCATCGCGGAACGTTCGATCCCGGCGCCGACCCGGGAACGCAGCCACTCCCCCAGCTCATCGCATCGATCAAGACGATATCCAGCCTGCCCATCATCGCCGGCGGCGGCATCAGCACCCGCGAGGACGTCGGCGGAGTTCTCGCGGCCGGAGCGTTTGCCGCCCAACTCGGCACAGCCTTGCTCCTGGCGGATGAGGCAGGAACACATCCCGCCCACCGGGCAGCTCTCACGGACCCCGGGTTCACCGAGACCAGGATCACCAGGGCGTTCACCGGGCGTCCGGCCCGTGGGTTGCGGAACAGATTCATGGACGAGCACCCGACCGTCGGCAACGCCTACCCGCAGATCCACTACATCACCGCACCCCTCCGCGCCGCAGCGGCAGCGAACAACGACCTGCAAGCGCTCCACCTGTGGGCCGGCACCGGCTACCGCACGATCCGGACCGGACCCGCAGCCGACATCATCGCAGCGCTCACACCCTGACCCTTGAGGTACGCACTCCCACCCTGCCGGCGGGGCGCGCATGCGGTGGGAAAACTGGTGCAGACGAACAGGTTTCTTCTCTCGGAACGAAGCCGTCGCTCGTGCAGCTGCTCCGGCGCTGAAGTGCAAGGTGAACCCGAGGCCTCTTGAGCGGGTCCGGGTCGATCGAACCGGAAGAACCTTCACCCTGGGCACCGCGAAGGAGCGGGACTCCTTGCGCGCCGGAGTGCTGCAGGCGGCACACCGGAAGTGGCGTATGCCCATGAGCAGCATCGTCGGCGGCGCGTCGGGCGGATCACGCGCCGCCGTCTCTCCTCGCACGGCGTTCGCCGTTGCGAGACCTCCGTTCCCCATCCGGCCCTTCAGGCTCGACGACACACCCGACCGCGACAGCACGAACCGGTGCCCCGTCCCTCGAGATCCGGCTCCCCGAGTCCGAGCGACACCGAGTCCCGTGTCCAAGTCCCGCGAGTGCGTAGAACGCGGAGTGGGTAAAAACCGGCAGCGAAGGTGAAAACCGGCAGTGAAATGAAAACCGGCAGTGAAATGAAAGCCGGCAGTGAAGTGAAGGCCGGTAGTGAGATGAGGACACGAGGCGGGATACAGGCCGGCGACACAAGATCCTGACTCCGGCTGACACGTCGATACCCGGGATCCATGCGCCGGACCAGCTCCTGGTGGCTGCCCGATATCGGTGGCCAGGCCGGCACCATCGGGGTGGCCGTCCGGTGTCGGTGGCCAGGCCGGCATCTGGCCGGCGGGTGTCGGCGGCCAAGCTGCCCGGCGCCATCGGGGTGTGAATCGGCTGGTGCCATCGGGGTG
>NZ_CP024915.1:3445494-3447760 GCF_002953615.1 Arthrobacter agilis
CCGCAAACCGCGGGAGCAGGTCCGTGCCGGTGATCCTGCCGCGCCGGACGGGTTCGTTGATGACCGCTGCGAGCTGCTCGAGTTCACCCGTGTACAGGTAGCCCGGATCGACGATGCCGTGCTCGATGACCCGGGTCCGCGCGATCCCGCTGTCCCAGAAGAGCTCGTTGAAGTGCGTGACGTGGACGATCGGTATGTCCGTCCGGTCCGCCAGCGGATGCACCGTGCCGACGATGTCGCGCCGGGGTGTGTTGTGCTCGAGGAAGACGGCGGGGAGGTCCCGGCCCGGCGTCCGTCCGAGGAGCCGCTCGCATTCGGCGATCTCCTCGATCCTCTGCAGCACCACGACGTCGATGTCGGCGTCCCGCAGGTCGTGCGGGGCCACCTCGACGACGGAGGCCGGCCAGTCACGGCCGGCGCGGCCCAGCCCCCATGCTCCGCCGTCGGGCGTGGTGGGCAGCAGGTAGGTGTGCGTGCCCCTCACGAAGGCGTCGGTCCATCCTCCGTGGACGTGCCATAGCAGGATCCTCATCGGTTTCCCCTCGTTGTTCTGCGGCCGTCGGTGCGGCCGATGCTGCGGCGCGAGCCGAGCGACGATATTCCGGAACTGAGGCGGAGGACGGCGTCGACGACGTCCTCCGGCGAGACGTTGGACAGGCAGGGATGGCCTTGGACGGGACAGATGCGGGCGCGGCTGAGGGCGCAGGCCGCGTCCTGGTCACCGAGCAGTTCGACGGGCACGCGGTACGGGGCCCAGCGGATCGCGGGCACCACGGGCGAGAACAGGCACACCACCGGTGTCCCGACGGCGGCTGCGAGGTGGGCAGGGCCGGTGTTGCCGGTGATCACGACGGTGGCCCCGGCGAGCACGGAGCCCAGTGTGGCCAGGTCCGTCCGGCCGCCGAGGTCCAGGGCCTCCGGGCCGGCGACGGTCGAGGTCAGGTCCGTCTCGTCCGGGCCGCCGGTCACGACCACCCGGAACCCGGCGGCGGTGAGGAGTTCGACGGCGGCCGCGTGGTGCAGGGGCGGCCAGGCCCGGGCGGGCACGGACGCCCCCGGGTGGACGACGACGTAGGGTCCGCGGCCCACGAGGTCCGCGGCGTCGACCAGGTCGGTGACCTGGAGTCGGCCGTCGTCGCCGGGAGCCAGGGCGTACCCCGCGGCCTCCGCGATGCCGAGGGCACGCTCGGCCTCCGGCTGGTCCTCCGGGAAGTCCTCCCCCGGCTTGAGCCGCACGTCGAGGAGCGATCCCGCGTAGTCGACGGATGCTCCGGCGATGCGCCGCACCCCGGCGAGGCGGAGCAGCAGCGCGAGCGGCAGGGGCGACTGGTGGAACGAGGTCAGGATCACGGCCTCGTCGACACCGAGTGCCACGACCCGGTCGTGGAGCTCACCGATAAGGTCGGGCGTCGGGTCGGGGGCGGGATCCACGATCCAGGGCGCGGACCAGGTGACGACGTCGACGACGCCGGGCAGCAGCCGTGCGGCTGCCGCGCCCTGCGGTCCGCACAGCATGACGACGTCGTTCGGCGAGTCGCCGTGGTCGCCGGCCGCGATGGCGCGGACGGCCGGCCCGGCCAGGAGCACGTCGCCGGCGCTGTCGAGGCGGGCGACCAGGACGCGGCGCCTCACGGGGTACCCGCCCAGAGGGAGGCGACGGCCCCGGCCAGGTCGCCCGCGACGGCCGGGGCCGCGCGGATCTCGTCCTCGAGCGTGATGTCCGTCGGCACCAGCACCGCGCGTGCGCCGGCGGCCGCTGCCGCGCCCATGTCCGCTCCGATGTCCCCGATGACGGCCACCTCGGACGGGTCGAGCCCGAGGCGCTCGCTGGCTGACACGATCATGCCGGGGCCCGGCTTGCGGCAGGCGCATCCGTCCGCCGCCCCGTGCGGGCAGACCTCCCACACGTCGAACGGCCCGAGCAGCTCCTCCACGCGGGCGTTGACGGCGTCCACCTGCCCGCGCGTCACGAAGCCGCGCGCGATGCCGGACTGGTTCGTGACGACGCCGACCGGGATCCCTCGCGACCGGAGGCCGTCGAGGACCTCCCGGGCACCCGGCATGGGTCGCACGAGGGTGGGGTCCCCGTTGTACGGGACGTCCACGACGATGGTCCCGTCGCGGTCGAACAGGACCGCCCGGGGGGCTGTCCGCGATCGTTCGGCCGAAGTATGCATACAGGCTTAGTTCCCGGGAAGGAGCAGTACTAAACACTTCGCACCGAACTTCTTCTCCTCGGGGATCCCCGCACCGCCGGGCGCGCCCT
>NZ_CP024915.1:3448012-3450256 GCF_002953615.1 Arthrobacter agilis
CGTATCCGGCGGCCTGCAGCTGTCCTTCGATGTACTCAGCCGACGCAACGTGCCCGGAGGTGCCCGCGGCGCGGTTGCCGTCATTGGCGTCCGCTATCGCCTGCAGCTCCTGGAGATGGCTGATGATGTTCTCGGCCGACACGGCGTCCCGAAGTAGCGCGGTGTCGGTGTCATTGGCGGCATGGACGGGCGGGGCAGATCCTATGATCAGCAAAACGGCTACCGACAGTGCGGATGACGAGGCGGTACGGGTTCTGCGCTTGGTTATCACGAGTTTCCCTTTCCTGAGAAGGGCCGGCGCCGTCGTCGGCCCGAGCATCACCGTACGCCCGTTCGGGAGGGCTCGATAGGGTCGGAGGCAGGCATGGTGTCCCTGGTCCACGGGCGCCCTGTGCGCCGTGCCGAGCATTGACCGCCCAGCCACCGTGTGCAAAACTCCCGGTCGTGACGGAGAAGGCAGCGATCGCGCACCCGAGGCTCGTACGTGGCGCCGCCGTCGCGATCGGCGCACTGACCACCATCGTGCTGGTCTTCACGGCACTCCGGGTGATGATCGACGGGCCCGACATCCTCGCGGGCACCGTACCCGGCGACGACTTCGCCGAACGATACGTCGCCCACCCGTGGTTGGCCTATCTCCATATAGCGCCGGGCGTCGTGTACCTCGTAGGAGCGCCACTGCAACTCTCGCGCCGGTTCCGCACCCGGCACTACGACGCGCACCGGCGCCTCGGGCGCGTCCTGCTCACCTGCGCGCTCGTCGCCGGGCTGTTCGCGCTGCTCTTCGGCGTGCCCCACGCCTGGGGAGGGGCACCCGAGGCCGCCGCGACGGTCGTGTTCGGCTGCTGGTTCCTGGCCTGCCTCGTGCTCGCGTTCCGGGCGATCCGGCGGGATGACGTACGGCACCACCGGCGCTGGATGATCCGCGCGTTCGCCGTCGGCATCGGCGTCGGAACCATCAGGATCTGGGTGGGGGTCTTCGAGGCTGTGGAGCAGGTGATGTCCGGCGGGACGACGCCGGCCACCCCGGACACGACGCTGTTCGGTGTCGCGTTCTGGCTCGCATTCACGATGCACGTAGCCGTCGGCGAATGGTGGTTACGGCGCACGCCCGCCCTGACAGGGTGAGACGACCAACGAGCAGCCGTCACGGCGCCCTTGGACCGCAGCCGCGGGGCTAATTGAGGGCTGCTTTTCCGATGCTGGTCTTGATGTCACGGGCGGTGGCGAGCATCTCGCTGGTGGTGATGCCGTGATCCGCACCCCAATAGGCCCGAAGGCCCTTGTCGAGCTCCAGCGCTATGGCCTTGGCGTCCAATGCGCCGGCAGCGGGCAGGACGTCGCGGACGGCGTACACCAGCGCTCCGGCCATGGTATGTCGTCCCTCGGCCCCGACTGTGCCGGCCCTGCGGGACCGTCCTGCTCGAAGGACGGTGGTGCCCGGCTGATCCGGTTCAGGGGCAAGAGGATTCACGATGAACCTCACGATCGCCGCTTCATGGCCTTCTGCTAAGCCGCGGTCCGAGGAGCCTAGTTCGAACCACCACAGAATAAAACAAGCACGGTTGGTATCACCGGCGCGTGGTCACGGGGTCGAGGGTGACGACACGAGGATCGCATCCCAGCAGAGAGTCCGCCCGAAGCGACCTCACCTTCGGCGTACCCCCGGGGATGCCCGGAACGACTCTTGGAGATGTACCGGTGGCGGCACCCCCGCGGGTACCCCTGAGTTGCCCTCTGTTAAACAACCTAAGTAAATCCTAAGCCCGATCGTCCCCTCGTGCGTGGCGTGCCGTCCACGGTCCTTGGCGGCCCTACTCGCCGGTACAGGATCAGATGTCCTCGGGATGCGGTGGGGCCTCCCGAGGGAGTCGGCGCACGGCATTGACAACCGCTACGCCCGGGAGCAGGCTGTTAGCCTCGCTCGCACGTGTTCGACCCAGCCCCGGCCCGGCCCCGCCGAACCCTCATACCGGAGCGCCTGGTCTCTCCTCCGGACACATGGTCAGAACCCACCCATCGAGGAGGACACGATGTCCGCAATCACTGTCAATGCCCTTGCATCCAGATCGTTCGACGATCCCGATGAGAAGCGCCGTCCACCCAGGACCAAGGTCGACGTGGTCAGCCTCGGCAACACCACGATCGGCCGGTTCACCTTCGAGCCCGGCTGGCGATGGTCCGAGACCGTCAAGACCGTGGTGCATACCGAGAGTTGCCAGAACGACCACGTGGGGATCTGTA
>NZ_CP024915.1:3450356-3452674 GCF_002953615.1 Arthrobacter agilis
GCTCAACCGCCGCCGTCAACGGCGCGGCCCGCACGGCAACCGAGTAATTTCAGTAGCGAAACACGATGGACAATCGGCTTACGTGCACTCCAGGGGAAGACCCGGCCGATGACGATGTCGCGGTCGCAATCGCCTGCGTAGTCAAGCGCGTCTACGAGCGTTCGCGTGATGTTCGACCGAATCGTCGAGGGTGGCGATTCGGGCGCTTGCTGTTCGGAAAAGGTCGGCTTGCCCCTGAAGCTTCCGCACGAGTGGGCCGATAGCTGTTGCCTCGAAGTGCTTGGTCTCGAGCGCGAGCGTGGTGGATGCGTCGAGTTGGCGTGCACCGATCATGGCTGCGCTGGCTCTCAGGCTGTGAAGGGACCTCAGACTCTCGTCGAAGCTCTCCGCCTTGAGCGCTTGCTCGATAGCGTTCATGCGGTCGTCAAGCATCTCCGTGAAGTCGCGAAGGAAATTAAGGGCGATGACTCGGGAGTCCAGATCATCGATGAGCCGGTCGAAGACCGCCACATCGAACACCGCAATCACAGATTCCCGCAAACTTGATACCGATTCATCCCGCAAGCGGAGGTCATGCGGTTCATGACGGGATTCCCAGAACCAGCGGACGATGAACGCGGGCTAGTGTCCACCATTTCCGGCTTCGAGGTACTGCTGCACGGCCGTTTCCGGCACCCGGTATGAGCGGCCGAACCGGATACCATGCAGGGCCCCGGATTGCACCAGGCGGTACACCGTCATCTTCGACACCCGCATCTGGGTGGCTATTTCCGCAACGGTCAGGAGGTTCATCGTTGTTGAATCCACTTGTGCCATAGCTACATCTGCTCCCTGAGACTCTTTTCATCACTTCTGCAACAGGCTTAACACTGGTTGCTTCGTCGTCACTTCCGCACGAGTAGTGACTACCTGTTTCCATGGGACACGCAACCGGTGATCAGTGGCGCAGCCTCCCTCTCTCCCATCAAGGGCACATGAAAACCGGTGATGAGCCCCGCGACGGGTGTCGTTCGCTTCGGTGGTGGAGCAACCGATGGTTAGCCCTGATTGCCGTGCAGGGCGGTCTTGTAGGCGGTGATTTTGTGCTCGAGTGCTCTGAGGTGGCGAGTTGTCTCGGCGAGGCGTTCTAGAACCACGGCGTGGTGCTGTTCGAGGAGGCTGAGCCGTTCCTCATCGTTGGCACCGGCCCGGTAGGCGGCCGCGTACTCCTTCATTTCCTGCACGTTCATGCCGGTGCCACGGAGCATGATTACCCCGGCAAGCCAAGACATGGCTGCCTGGTCATACAATCGCCACCCGTTGGAGCTACGACCAGGTGCGGGGGCGATGCCTTCCTTTTCGTAGTAACGGATTGTGTCAACCGAGATTCCCAGGATCTCCGCGGCAGCACGAATCGTCAGGGGCTCATGGGTGTCTTCACGATTGTCAGCACCGGTAATAGTCCTGAGCTCTGTCCTGGCCCGTGTCCTCGCGTCAGTGGTGACGCTATAGCGACGGGCTGCGGTCGTGGTGTTGGCATGTGCTGCGGAGATGGGAGGCATGCACCACATTTGACATGGTGTGCACACCAGGGTCAAGTCTGGGTCCCAGCTGAACCCTTCGGCTCATGGACGCAAAGGACACATCATGAAGACCACCGCACTGGGCTCGCAGGGCCTCACGACATCAGCACTGGGTCTGGGCTGCATGGGCATGAGCGCCTTCTATGGAGGCGCGACCCTCGAGGGCTCCGTCGAGACCATCCGCCGTGCGCTGGACCTCGGCGTGACCTTGTTTGATACCGCCGAAGCTTACGGGCCCTTCACCAATGAGCAGCTCCTCGGCCGAGCGCTGGGGTCCGACCGTGACCGGGTCACGATCGCCACGAAGTTCGCGATCGAGTTCGACGACGACGGCACCCCGCACGGACCGAACGGGTCCCCCGCCTACGCCCGCCGCGCCCTGGACCGGTCTCTTCGCCACCTCGGCGTCGATCACATCGACCTCTGGTACCTGCACCGCGTGGACCCCAACACCCCGATCGAAGAGACCGTTGGGGCGATGGGTGAAGCCGTAACCTCGGGCAAGGTCCGCTATATCGGCGTCTCCGAAACATCGGCTGCAACCCTGCGACGGGCACACGCGACGTTCCCCATCACCGCAATTCAGTCCGAGTACAGCCTGTTCGAACGCGACGCTGAACATAACGGTGTGCTGGACACCGCCCGTGAGCTCGGTATCGGATTCGTCCCGTTCTCCCCGCTCGGACGGGGATTCCTCGGCGGCACCCTGACTCGGAAGGAAGACCTCCCCGAATCGGCGTGATCGGCTTCGTGGGC
>NZ_CP024915.1:3452774-3455028 GCF_002953615.1 Arthrobacter agilis
CTCGTCGCGCCGCATGCCGCGCGCGCCCTCGTGGGCGCCTCCCACCGGCTGATCATCCCGACGGCGATGCTCCTCGGGGCGGTCCTCGTGTGCCTCGGGGACCTCATCGGACGCACAGCGATCGCCCCCGCACAGCTGCCGGCGGGTCTCCTCACCGCGCTGCTGGGGGCACCGTATTTCGTCCACCTGCTGTTCCGGAGCCGTTCCGGCCGGTAGGAACCGCATCCGATGCGGACGCTCCCTGTCCGGAAGTCCGTGCTGTCCGATCCCCGACTGAGCAGAATCGGCGCATGACACTGCGCTGGTACTCCACCGTCCTCGAATCGACCGACCACCGCGCCCTCGCACGCTGGTGGGCGGAAGCCCTCGGCTGGGAGCTACTGATCGAGACCGACGACGAAGCCGTGCTCGTACCGCCGTGGGCCCGCGAGCTCGGTGCGAAGCTATCGTTCGAGCAGGTGCCGCCGGGCCTCGTGTTCGTACCGGTGACGCACGAGAAGCAGGGGAAGAACCGGCTGCACCTCGACTTCGCGCCGCACACCGGCCAGGACCGCGCCGCCGAGATCGAGCGGCTGCTCGCCCTCGGGGCGCGGCGCACCGACGTCGGGCAGGGTCCGGAGGTGAGCTGGGAGGTCCTCGCCGACCCCGACGGCAACGAGTTCTGCATCCTGTCGTCGCGGGAGTGCTGAGGCTAGAGCTCGATGCGCTCCGTCTCGATGACCTCCTTGCGCACCTCGCCGCCGACGGTCTCGTCGTGCGTGCGCACCTCGCGGCGGATCCGGACGCGTTCGATCGGGACGACGTCCATCTCGACGCGCGGCTTCTCCTCGTAGAGGACCACCTCGGTGGTGTCACCGTTGAAGGCGGTCTCGACGGCCGAATAGAGGCGCTCGCGCTCGGCGTCGGTGAAGGAGCCCTCGCCGTCGTCGTAGAACGGCTTCCCGTCCCGGACGGGCACGCGCTCGACGACGAGTTCCTCGCGCCGGATCTGCACGGTCATGGTGACGTCCTCGGTGACCACGCGCTTGACGATGCGCACGCGCTCCGTCTCGCGGATCTCCGTACCGACGCGGAGCTGCTCCTCCGAGCGCGTCATGGCGTAGTCACCCTCGGTCCGGGAGGACCGCAGCGGCGCCGGGGCGGCGTCGGCGGCCCGGTCCGTCGTGACGCCGGTGGCCCGGTCCGTCGCGACGTCGTCGTCCTTCGCGGGCATCAGCCCGTAGTACCGGAGCAGATTCTGCTCCTCCTCGGGGCTGAGGTGGCCGTCCTGCGACATCTTCGGGGAGTCGTAGACCGTCGCGTGCGGATAGGGCAGACGGATGTCCCGGCCGGCGCGCGTGGCTCCCTGCAGCGGGGCGAAGGACTCGGGGTTGCCCATGGTGTGGGTGGCGATGGTGACCCAGCTGGGCTCTCCCGTGACGTCGTCGACATAGAGCTGACCCATGGGGCCGAGCACCGCTCCGTCCTCGCTCAGCACGTTGGCGCCCGCGTTCATGGATTCCTTCATCTGTTCAAGCGTGATCATGACGGCCCTTTCGAGGAGGTTTGCTCTCCTCACCGTAGGTCGCAGGCGGAGCGATAGCAAGCATGCTTACTACCGACGTGCCCGATGGAGCGGCGCGCCGGCCGCTCCGGAATCGGCCGATACGGTTCTATCCTTTCCCCATGCCACTCCTGCCGAGGTCCTTCCGCGCGGCGCGCGTCTCCGACGAATCGCACCGCGTCACCACCTTCGAGCTCTTCTTCGACCTCGTCTTCGTGTTCGCCTTCACGCAGGTCACCGGCTTCATGGCGCACGAGCACTCCTTCCCCGGCATCCTCCAGGGCATGATCATCCTCGGCATGCTGTGGTGGTCCTGGGTCTGCTACTCGTGGCTCGCGAACCAGACGCACGTGGACGAGGGCATCATGCGCCTCGGCCTGTCCGCCGTCATGGTGGCCATGTTCATCGCAGCCCTCGCCATCCCTGAGGCCTTCACCGACCTCGAGGGCGGCCTCAGCGGACCGCTCGTCCTGGCCCTGTCCTACGTCGTCGTGCGCGTCCTGCACCTGGTGCTGTACGCGTACGCGGCGATGGAGGACAAGCCGCTCCAGCGCCAGGTCGCCAGGACGTCGGTCGCGATGGCGTCGGGATCCACGCTCATCGTCACGGGCGCACTGATCGGCGGGCCGTCCCAGACGTGGTTCTGGCTCGCGGGGCTGGCCCTCGACGTCGCCCTGACCTATCTCACCACCGCGCGCGGCGACTGGCGGG
>NZ_CP024915.1:3455128-3455192 GCF_002953615.1 Arthrobacter agilis
ACGAACCCCCCGCGGCGACCCGACCGACAGCCCCTACCGCAACGGCGTGATATGACTCCCGATG
>NZ_CP024915.1:3455292-3457462 GCF_002953615.1 Arthrobacter agilis
AGACTCCTGCAGCCACCCGACCGCTCGACGGCGGACAGGGACTGAAGAACGCCCTGCGCCGTGTCTTCGACGGGCAGATCCCGAACTACGGCGACTACAACCTCGTCTTCGCGGCCCAGCAGTCCCGCGGCGTCCGCGATGCGGGGACGGCGGCCGTCGGCTACGTGGTCGGCTACCGCTGGAAGCCCGCGGAACTGATGATCGCGCCGGTGGACCTGACGGCGATCACCGGTGCCGGCGTGCCGGTGGAGGTCAACATGACGAACCTCGCCCACGCCCTGCAGTGGGACGACACCTCCTACGAGGTGGGCACGAGCACCGGCCGGATCTTCCGCTTCGGCGTGCTGGCCGCTCCCGTCCTCGACATCGGCCCGGGCACCCCCCTGCGGCTGGCGCAGGACGAGGACCTGATCGACTTCACCTCGTTCATGGACGCCTTCATCGCGATGGCGTGACCCGCCTAGTGCCCCCAGGTCCCGCGCCGCACGAGGTTGGCCGGCTCCTGTCCGCTGCCGAGCAGTTCCACCTGGCGCCGCAGCAGCGCGAGGATCCTCGGCGGGAAGGCTCCGGTGTTGCCTCCGACGTGCGGAGTGATGATCACCCCGGGAGCGCTCCACAACGGATGGCCCTCGGGTAGCGGCTCCGGATCCACCACGTCGAGCGCGGCCTTCAGGCGCCCGGCCATGGCCTCGCGGGTCAGTGCCTCCGTGTCCACGACCGCGCCGCGCGCGACGTTGACCACGAGTGCCCCGTCCGGCAGGGCTGCCAGCACCTCGCGTCCCACGAGTCCCCGCGTCGCATCGGTGAGCGGCGTGATCACGATCACGACGTCGTGGTGCGGAGCCAGGTCCACCAGCGCGTCGCTGCCGTGGACCTGCCCCAGGTCGTCCTCGCGTGCGGTACTGCCGACCCTCGTGACCACCGCCTCGAAGGTGGCGAGCCGCTTGCGGATCTCCTCACCGATCCCCCCGACGCCCACCAGGAGCACGCGGCGGTCCGCCAGGCCCGGATAGCGGGCGCTGTGCCACCGTCCCTCGGTCTGCTGCCGCACGGCGTCGTCGATCCCGCGCAGCGAGGCCAGGGCGAGGCCGACCGCGAGTTCGGCGGTCGCCGCTGCATGCACGCCGGCGGCCGTCGCGATCGCGACGTCCGGCCCCACGAGGTCCGCGACGCCGTCGTACCCCGTCGACTGGGTGTGCACGAGCCGGAGGTTCGGAGCGGCATCGAGGGCGCCGTCCAGATGGGCGCGTCCGGTGTAGGGCAGGACGGCGGCGTCGAGGGCCGCCAGGTCGAAGTCCTCGGGCGGTGTCGCGAAGTCCCAGAGCACGACCTCGACGCCCGGCGAGGCGTCGGTCAGTGCGTCCCGCAGCTCGGCGGACGGCACGCTGAGGGTGCGGACGGTCTGGACAGGGGCGGCCGGTGCGGAATTCGTCATGGCGCCAGCCTAGTGTCGCGGGGTCGCCCTCCCGCCCGGTCGGCGGTCGGTGGACACCCCCTCCACCCCGGCCTAGGGTCGGACCATGTCAGCCGCAGCACGGCGATCCGCCCGGGCCGCATCCCGCGCGCACATCCGCGCCTTCTCCCCGGCCGGCGCCGTCCTGCTGATCCTGCTCGTCGTCCCCGGCTGCTCGGACCCGGCCGGGGAGGAACCGGTGTACGCCGGGGCGTCCACCACCGCGGGTACGAAGCAGCCTCCGGCCCTGCCCGCCCTGTCCTACCCGGGCGACGCCGTGACGGGCCTCGACCTGCCCTGGTCCGTCGTGGTGCTCGACGACGGCGCCCTCCTCGTCGCCGAACGCGAGACCGGAGAGATCGAACGCTACGACGGCACGGCCGGAGAGGTCATCGGCAGCATCCCGGAGGCAGCCGCGGCGGGCGGTGAGGGCGGCCTCCTCGGTCTCGCCGTCGAGCCCGGTCCGGTTCCCGGGGCGATCTACGCGTACTACACGTCGGCCGCCGACAACCGCGTGGTCCGGCTGCCATGGTCCGACGGACGGCTCGGAGCGCCCGAACCGGTCCTGACCGGAATCCCTGCAGGCGACATCCACAACGGTGGCCGGCTCGCCTTCGGTCCGGACGGCCACCTGTACATCGGCACGGGCGATGCAGGAGTGCGCGGGAACGCCCGGGACCCGTCGAGCCTGGGCGGCAAGATCCTCCGCATCGTAGG
>NZ_CP024915.1:3457562-3459806 GCF_002953615.1 Arthrobacter agilis
TGAGGTCCGCGTCGACGACGTCGTGGCCGGCCTGCTGCAGCCGGCGGATCCCGGCGGAGAAGGCATCGGTGGCGGCGCTGTCCAGGCTGATGTCCATCGCGCCGGAGAAGGGGGAGGCTGTGCTGACGCCGATGCGGAAGCGGCCCTCGGCCCGCAGCGCGGCCTCGGTGAAGGACCCGGGGTAGCGGGACGCCGCACTCGTGGGCCGGTAGTTTGGCTCCCGCACGAGGGCATCGAGCATCAGCCCGGCGTCCACGGCCGAGCGGGCGAGCGGGCCGGCGACGACGAACTGGCCGAGGTCCGCCTGTCCCGAGCCCGACGGCACGCGGCCGCGGTTCGGCTTGAGGCCCACCAGCCCGGTCGCCGCCGCCGGGATGCGGATGGAACCCCCGCCGTCGGTGCCGGGCGCGAAGGGGACCATCCCGGCGGCGACGGCGGCGGCGCTGCCGCCCGACGATCCGGCCGGGCTGAGGCGACGGTCCAGGGGGTTGCGGGCCGGTGGGGCGATCCGGTTCTCGCTGTAGCAGCTCAGTCCGAACTCGGGGACCTGGGTCTTGCCCAGGCTGATGGCGCCGGCCCGGCGCAGCACCGAGGCCAGCGGGGCGTCCTGCTCGGCGACGGCGTGGTCGAGGGCCGCCGTGCCCAGGGTGGTCCTCACGCCGGCGACGTCGGTGAGGTCCTTGTGTGCCAGGGGCACGCCGTGGAGCGGGCCGAGGGCAACCCCGGACGCACGCAGCCGGTCGGCGTGGTCGGCGGCCCGCAGGGCGTCGTCGTGGGTCACGGTGACGAAGGAGCCGAGGTCGGGGTTGAGGGTGTCGATGCGCCGGAGGAAGTGCTCGGTGACCTCGCGGGCGCTGACCGCGCCGCGCACCAGCGCGTCGCGGAGTGTGAGTGCGGAGAGTTCGTGGAGTTCGCTCATGGGTTCCCAATCGGAGGCGGGCGGTTCCGGGACCCGCCGCGCCATGGGCCCGTGAAGAAACGACAAGGACAACTATAGGAGCCGTTCCCCCGCCCGGTGCGGCCGTAGCAATGGCGGCACCCCACCGGGCCGTGAAAAGGTAGGCGCATGAGCGAACCCCAGAACGTACCGGTGACGGCCGTGCCCGACGACGCGAGGATCCTCGACGTGCGCGAGGACTACGAGTGGGAGGCGGGCCACGTCGACGGCGCGCTGCACATCCCGCTCGACCAGCTTCCCGCCCGGCTGGGTGAACTGGATCCGGACGAGGACCTGCACGTCATCTGCCGCAGCGGTGGCCGCTCCCAGCGTGCAGCCCAGTGGCTCGAGGGCAACGGCTATACGGCGGTCAACGTCAGCGGCGGCATGGGTGCCTGGCTCGAGGCCGGCAAGCCGATGGTGTCCGAGACGGGCAGCGAGCCGACCGTCCTGTGACTCGGTCCGATTCCTACGCCTACCTGGGCCCTGAGGGGACCTTCACGGAAGCCGCACTGCTCCAGGTGCCGGGGGCGGAGGACGCACGCCGTGTCCCGGCGTCGACGGTCGGCGCGGCGCTCGACGCCGTCCGCTCCGGAACCGTGGATGCGGCGATGGTGCCCATCGAGAACTCCGTGGAGGGCGGGGTGAGCGCCACCCTCGACGCCATCGCCGTGGGTGAGCCGCTCCGGATCCTGCGCGAGGAGCTCGTGCCGATCACATTCGTGCTGGCTGCCCGTCCGGGCACGCCGCTCGACGCCGTCCGCCGCATCGCCACGCACGGCCACGCCTGGGCGCAGTGCCGCAACTGGGTCGACGCTCATATACGCGAAGCGGAATACTTCCCGGCGTCGTCGACCGCCGCGGCCGCGTACGGGCTGGCAGACACGGATGCTGGCTACGACGCCGCCATCTGCTCCCCCCTCGTCGCCGGGCGCCTCGGACTCGCGGTCCTCGCGGCCGACATCGGGGACGTCACCGACGCCGTCACGCGCTTCGTGCTGGTGGGCAGGCCGGACGCCCTGCCGCCACGCACAGGGGCCGACAAGACAACCCTCGTGATCCCCCTGCCCGACGACCACCCGGGTGCGCTGATGCAGATCCTCGACCAGTTCGCGGCGCGCGGCGTCAACCTGAGCCGCATCGAGTCCAGGCCCACGGGCCACTTCCTCGGGGACTACTTCTTTAGCGTCGACGCCGACGGCCATGTCGAGGACGCCCGTGTGGCCGACGCCCTCAAGGGGCTGCACCGGATCAGTCCGGGACTGCGCTTCCTCGGGTCCTACGCCCCGCGTTCAACATCGCCGCGG
>NZ_CP024915.1:3459906-3462106 GCF_002953615.1 Arthrobacter agilis
AGCCCGAACTCACCCCCGCGCGCCTCGCCGACCTGCTCGAGGCGCGTCGCGTGATCGGATTCCCGGTGCGCGTGCTGCGCTGGATCGTCGGCGCGAGCTGGTGGCTCCGCATCCAGCGCACCGATCCGGGGTGGATCGATCTGGCGGCGCAGAGCCCGGTCATGGACACGGCCCGGGCGAGGAGCGAACTGGGCTGGGAACCGCGCCACTCGTCCCGTGACGCGATGGCCGAGGTGCTGGCGGGGATGCGCCACGGCGACGGGCACGCAGGATCTCCCAAGCTGTACCCGAGGTCGAAGAACTGAGCCGGCAGCGCGAGGGCTACTGCGCCGGGATCCTCGGAGCATCGTCCGCGGCGACCAGTGGGATACCCCGGGGGAGCTGATCGGGCGCGCCGGGCAGACTGACGGTGAACTCGGCGCCGCCGTGCTCGACGTTGCGGACGCTGATGCTGCCTCCGTGGCTCTCGGCGATACGGCGGCAGATGGCGAGCCCGAGTCCGGTCCCGGTGGCCTGGCCCAGCCCGTTCTCGGAGCGGTGGAACTCCTCGAAGACGCGCTGGAGATCCCCTTCGGGGATGCCGATACCGTTGTCCCGGACGTGCACGAGGGTCCTCCCCGCGGTGTCGACGGTCGTCTCCACCACCACCTCGCCGGTTCCGTCGGTGCGCCCGTACTTCACGGCGTTGCCCACGAGGTTCTCCATCAGCTGCAGGAAGAGCCGCTCGTCGGCGTAGACGGGATGCGGCGCACGCACCTCGAACCGCATGGCGGGGAGCTGCGTGCCCGGGAGGGCGGTGCGCAGGTCCACGATGCCCTCCATCACGCGGGGGACGTCGATGCGGGTCGCCGTGAGCCTCTCCTCCTTGGCCAGGCTGTAGGCGAGGAGATTCCGGATCAGGGTCCGCATCCGCAGGCTCGCGTGCTGGAGGCGCCCGATGCTGGCCTGCCGCTCGGCGGCGGGCAGGTCCGGATCCTCGAGCAGCTCGAGCCAGCCGTCGAAGACGGTCAGCGGGGTCAGGAGGTCGTGCGCCACGACCGAGGCGAAGCGCCCGAGGTCCCGCTGGTGGACACGCTCGTCGGTCACGTTGCGCGTCACCACCACGGCCCCCCGTTCGCCGGGAAGCGGCATGGCGTCGACCGAGAGGTGCATCACCTCGCCGGACCGGTGCGTGAGGTTCAGGTCCATCCGCTCGGTGACCGTGCCCTCCAGCGCCAGGGTCAGGGGATTGTCGGCCTCGGCCAACGGCTGCCCTTCCGGCGTCGTCACCTCGTAGTCGCGCTTCCACACCTCGCCGGGCCGTGCCGTGCCGTGCCCCAGCCAGCGCTCGCTCGTCGCGTTCTGGAAGATCAGTCGGCGGTCCGGTCCCGCGACGAGGACACCGTCGTTCATCCTGCCGATCACGAGGTCGCGGAGGTCCGCCGCTGCCTTCGCCTCCTCGTTGGCCCGGTACAGGCGGGCGATGAGACGGCGCCGCTCGTCCATGCTGAGTGCCAGGACGGCGGACAGGGAGAACGCGATGAACATGAACGACTGGGCGACATAGGCGGCGACGCCGGGGCCCAGGTCCTGGAACGGGCCGCGGCCCGCGAGGGTGAAGAGGACGAGGAACGCGCCGCTGGCGAGGCCGTGCAGCATGGCCCATCCCGCGCGCAGCCGCAGGCCGGCCCACATGTGCGCCGGGATGGTGGTGTAGGCGATCGGCAGCGCGGGGCCGGCTCCGAACGTGAGCACGTAGAGCACCAAGGAGACGACCGTGAGGAGTGCGTACTCGGCGCGCCGCGCCGCTGTCAGCGGCGGAGTGACCTCCCCGCGCGCGCGGGCCGTGACGCTCGAGGCGACCACGATACCCAGTGCTCCGAGGGCCGTCAGGGACACCGCGTGCCGGACCAGCCAGGGGATGAACGCCGAGAACGGGTCCGCCCCGCCCTCCAGTGCGACGCCGGCGACGATGAACAGCGCGCCGAGGGAACAGGAGACGAGCGCGACGCCCCCGAGCCGCAGGTAGTCACCGACGGTCCGTACGTCGAGGCCGGGAACCAGTCCGCGGAAGAGGCGGACGGCCAGGGCCGTCTGGGCGAGGCTCCCGAGCGCTACCGACAGGGCGAGGGTGGGGCTGAGTCCCGTGGCGAGGTTGACGACGGTCAGGATGGGGACACTGGCGACGAGCGCGACGGCGAGGTCCCGCCGGGTCCGTGAA
>NZ_CP024915.1:3462350-3464520 GCF_002953615.1 Arthrobacter agilis
CAGCGCTGAAGGCGATGTCACAGCTCCGGTGACCGCGGTCGATGTGAATCTCAGCGGCGACCGCGCCTCGACCAGTGGCTGCGAGGCCAGTGACTTCACAGGTTTTCCTGACGGGAATATCGCCCTGATCCAGCGTGGAACGTGTGACTTCGCACTGAAGGCGGCCAACGCGGCAGCTGAAGGGGCCTCGGCGGTCATCATCTTCAACCAGGGAGATGTGAATCCTGCCGATGACCGCTTCGGTGTCGTGAACGGCACGTTGGGCGAAGCAGGCTCGACGATACCCGTCGTGGGCACCTCCTTCGCGATCGGCGAGCAACTGGCTGCTACCGAGGGGCTCGAGATGCGGGTGGCCCTGGAGACCCACGAGGAGACGGTCGAGACCTTCAACGTCATAGCCGACACGGCCGGCCGTGCCGACCGGACGGTCGTCGTGGGCGCCCACCTGGACAGCGTGGCCGAGGGTCCGGGCATCAACGACAACGGCAGTGGCAGCGCGGCCATCCTCGAGACGGCCATCCAGATCGCGGAACTGGGCATCGAGCCGACCAACCGCACGCGTTTCGCCTTCTGGAGCGGTGAGGAGGACGGGCTGATCGGGTCCGACTACTACGTCTCCCAACTGTCGGCCAGGGACATCAAGGATCATGCGGTGAACCTGAACTTCGACATGGTCGCCTCACCGAACCCTGTCCGGTTCGTCTATGACGGCGACGGCGGAGCGTTCGGGGCTGAAGGCCCCAACGGGTCCGACACCGTCGAGGACGTATTCCTCGCATACTTCGCATCACAGGGCCTGGCGACGGCACCCACCGAGTTCGACGGGCGCAGCGACTATTTCGGGTTCATCGAGAACGGGATCCCTGCCGGCGGCCTGTTCACGGGCGCGGAAGGGATCAAGTCGCAGGAAGAAGCGGACGTCTTCGGCGGAACCGCCGGTCGTCCCTACGATCCCTGCTATCACGCGGCATGCGACACCATCACGAACATCGACCCGGTGGTCCTCGAGCAGATGGCTGACGCGATAGCTCATTCGACCCTCACCTTCGCCATGACGACGTCCGCTGTCAAGGGAACGGCAAAGGGCAGTGGCGGGAAATCCACGGGTGACTTCGCGTTCAAGGGCAATCACTCGAAGCGCTAGACCAGGCCAGGGTATGGGGGAAGGCCATGGACTCCGCTCCGTGCAGGGCCTTCCCCCGTACCTGCCGGATCGATGACGTGTGAGAGGCTCGATGACGCCGGGCAAGGGGCGGACTGCAGGCCCGAGGGCTTCCTGTCCGTCGTCGTCCCCAGTGCCCGAGGATGGGAAGTCCGTCATGGAGAGTGCATGGATCGGTGACTCCGATCTCGTCCGCGTTCTGGGCCGCACTCTCGGGTCACCAGGAGGAGCGAGCGCAGTGGCGGTGGTCACCCCTCAGCGTGAGATGACCGCGACGATCCGTACGGACCAGCACTCCACCTTCGAGATCGGGTCAATCTCGAAGGTGCTCACCGGCATGCTGTACCGGGACGTGACAGAACGCGGTCTCATTCCGCAGTCGACAGTTCTGCGGGAGCTGCTCCCACTCGAGGGCCACGGCGAGGTCGGCACCGTGAGCCTGGCCTCCTTGGCCATCCACCGGTCCGGTCTTCCGGGGTTGCCGCCGGGGATGCAGCCGCTTCGCCGGACCCTCGGATACTGGATCGGCGGTCGCAACCCCTACGGTGATTCACTGACCGACCTGCTGGACCAGACGCGCAACCTGCGCCTCGGCCCTCTTCGGTCCAGGTACTCGAACCTGGGGTTCCAGTTGCTCGGGCACGCCGTGGCGGAAGCAGCCGGCAGTAGCTACGGGTCCCTCCTGCAGGACCGCCTGGGCCCGGGGTTCCCGACTCCCACCCGCGCCGAAGACCTCGGGCCCTCGGACCTGCGAGGGTCCAACCGGCTGGGCCGCCCGGTGGCCCCATGGGTCGGCGAGGCCATCGCGCCCGCCGGAGGCGTCCGGGCGACCATCAGTACGATGCGGGGCTTCCTCCGTTCGGTGCTCGACGGGACCGCCAGGGGTCTGATGGCCCTCGAGCCGGTTGCAGAATTCGCGCCCAGGGTAGGTATCGGGGCCGGGTGGATCACGCTCGAGCACCGCGGCCGCAGGATCACCTGGCACAACGGCAGCACCGGCGGGGATGG
>NZ_CP024915.1:3464620-3466804 GCF_002953615.1 Arthrobacter agilis
ACACCGCCGATGCCCGCCCCCTTCCCGCCGAGCTCGATGCAGCAGCCCGAGGACTCGGGGTATCCCTGGTGCCCCGGGACGAGGACGGCACCTTCGACGACGCGGCGGCGGTCCAGGGCCTCACGAGGGAGGACGGGGTGAAGACCCTGGTGGTCAAGGTCAGCGGCGGGACGACCGTCTTCGTCCTGATCCCGGGGACGAGACGCCTCGACTGGTCCAGGCTCCGCGCGCTGCTGGCCGTGAACAAGGCCTCGCTCGTGCCGCCCGCGACCGCCCTCGAACTCACCGGCTACGAGTCCGGGACCATCACGCCACTGGGCAGCGGGAGCGTCCTTCCCGTCTATGCCGACGAGCGGATCCGGGGACGGCGGATCGGCATGGGATCGGGATCCCGGGACTTCCTGCTGTTCACGGACGCGGATGCACTCCTGGCATCCCTCTCGGCAACCCTCGGTGACATCACCACGGAGATCCCGGGAACCTGACGGCGGGCCTTCTCAGTCGAGGAGCCTGGCGTAGCAGACCGAGTGTGCCTCGCCCGCGTACAGGCCGAAGGCGGGAATACGGTGGTACCCCTCACGCTCGTAGAACCGCATGGCGTCGGGCTGCTCCGTGCCCGTCTCGAGCAGCAGCGTCCTGCTGCCCATGGCGAGCGCCTGCTCCTCGATCCGTCGGAGGATCGCCGTCGCGACGCCCTGGCCCCTGCGCTCGGGAAGCACATACATCCGCTTCACCTCGAGACCTCCGTCGCCGAGCGGGCGCAGACCCCCGCAGCCGACGGCCGTTCCATCCGCTGCCCGGGCGACGACGAAGAAGGGCACGTTGTCCGCGGTAGGGGGCTCTCCGGGCTCGTGGTCCTCGCTGCCGTAGCGCACGTGCAGTTCGGCCTGCTGGGCGTTGCGCAGCGCCTCGGCGTCGGGGGCGTCGAAGGGCACGCGTTCGATCGTCAGCTCCATGCGGGGCCTGTCCTCTCGGTGTTGTGGGCGCGGCGGCACCGTCGACCGGGACGGGTGTGTTCCGGCACGGCACGCCGTGATCCTACCGGCGCCTGCCTCGGGGGGGGTGCGGACTACAGGGCGATCAGGGCTTCGATGATGTCGTACGTCTCCGTGCGCGTCGTGTAGTCCACCCGGACGTCGATGAGGCGGATGGTGCCCGTGGCGTCGGCGACGACCACCGTGGGGAACGGGATGGCTGCGGTGCGGTCCATGTTGGTGCCTGCGACGTCGATGCCCAGGGCTGCGCGTGCCGCCTCGGATTCCGCGCTGGGCACCGTCACGATCCCGAGGCGCGAGGCGAGGGCGTTGCCCTCGTCCGAGTACAGCTCGAAGCGCAGTCCCGCGGCGCGTGCGGCCGCGACAGCGGTCTCGGGGGCCTGGGGGCTGATCGCGATGAGCCGAGTCCCGAACGCCTCGACGACGGGGCGGAGCTCGCGCTGGTACGTCTTCAGCGCGATACTGCAATACGGGCACCACGAACCGCGGTAGAACACCAGGATGGCCGCCGCGGCCCCGAGCACCTCGCCCAGACGCACCTGGCGGCCGTGCTCGTCGTGCAGGACGGCATCGGGGAGCAGGTCGCCCGCGTGCGCCGTCCCCGGGGGGATCCCGGCGCGGCGGAGATCCTCCTGCTCACGGGCGAAGACCGCTGCGAGGGCAGGGCCGACCTGCGCCTCGAACGTCGGCCTGTACTCGTCGATCTGGAATGCGATGGTGTTCGTGAACGCCGGTCTCTGCTTCATCTGTCCCCCTCAACAACACCGCAGGTGCCTCGATCCCGCAGCAGGACCCATTGTGGTGCACGTCACCGCGAATTCCCAGCGCGCCGGTCCGTCCGCGTCATAGTCCGCACCGCCCGCCATCGCGGCGCACCAAGGACAGAAACGGATTCCACCCGTCCCAGGAGGCCGGTTCCAGCGGTGCCGGCGGGCGATCCGGGCATGCTGCGGAAGACCTGCAGGAATCCTCTGGCATCCTTCAGGCGCCCCGCCGCCGTCCGACGACGACCTCCGGGACAATGGTGGAGGAGCCCCGCCGCGGCAGGGACCTCCGGCGCCCGGGCGACCGCCCGGCGACAACGGCAAACCCGGCGCGAGCCGGGGACGCAAAGCCACGGGACCCCTGCGGTCAGCCGGGCTACCGAACCAGCTAGGTGCCGACCATGACTCCACCCGCGACTCCCCCC
>NZ_CP024915.1:3467064-3469160 GCF_002953615.1 Arthrobacter agilis
ACGCCGGCCGTCGCCGAGGAACGTGCGCTCAACATCCTGCGGTTCAAGTCCGCGAAGTACTCCATGGAGCGTCCGCTGATGCTCGGTGGAGCGCTGGCCGGGGCCGATGAGGCCCTGCTCACGGCGTTCTCCGCTTTCGCCCTCCCCCTCGGCGAGGCTTTCCAGCTGCGGGACGATGTCCTCGGCGTGTTCGGGGATCCCGTGGTCACGGGCAAGCCGGCGGGTGACGACCTCCGCGAGGGCAAGCGCACCTTCCTGATCGCCCGCGCGATCGGCTCGAGCGGACCCGAGGCAGGCGCGTCGATCAACGCGATGCTGGGCGATACGTCCCTCGACGACATCGCGGTCGATGCGCTGCGGAGCCTCATCATCGGGAGCGGCGCCCTGGCCCACACCGAACACCTCATCGCGCGGAAGTCCGAGGAGGCCTTCGAGGCACTGGCCGGGCTCCCGATCGATACGGTGGCGAAGCGTGCACTCCGCCTGCTCGCGGAGGCGGCGGTCACGCGGACCGCGTGACCCCTGCGGAGGGATGCCTCCGCTCAGTTCCTGCCTACCAGGCGGCTGCCTGGGCGCGACGGCGGATCTCGGTCTTCCGCCCCTCGCGCAGAGCGTCGATGGGGCGGCCCGGAAGAGTCTCGTCCTCGGTGTAGAGCCAGCGGATGATGTCCTCGTCGCCGTAGCCGGAATCGGCCAGGACGACGACGGTCCCCCGCAGGCTGTCCAGGACGGTGCCGTCGACGAGGAACTCGGTCGGCACGCTGCGGACGTTGCGGTCGCCGATCCGCACGCTGACGAGCGACCTGTCGCTGATGAGCGAGTGCACCCTGGTGATCGGCAGATCGAGGGCCTCGGCCACCTCGGGGAGATTGAGCCAGGACGGGACGAGTTGTTCGAGTTCAGTCACCGTTCAAGGGTGCCATGCTCCAGCAGCCATCTCCACTCGGGCGAGTCGGCGGACAGCGCCCCCGCGGACCGCGTATCCGGGCAATACGTCTTACGACGGGGCCCGACACGCCGACAGTCGTCTGTGCCGCCTATTGTTCGGCTCTTGTGCTACACCGCATTTCGTGTAAATTCACAGGAGTCACACAAGTAACAGTATCAACAGGTGACTCAATAGCATCACCAGCACGTGCACCGGCCCGGTTCCGAGCACCACTCCGGGCAGGTGCGTCCGCGCGGACTCAGCCGCCAACAGACGAGGAACGAACAATGACTGCCCAGCGATCGAAAGCACCGCTGAACGGCACCCGCAGGAAGGCCGTCGGCGCCAGCCCACGCGGCCTGAACGTCGCCGTGACCACCGCCGCCCTGCCCGCGGTGATTCTCTCTTCCGTGGCCCTCGCCCAACCGGCGACGGCAGCACCCGCCCCGCAGGCTTCCACCGCACGGCACCTCGCAGCGACGGTGACACCCGTTCCTGCCCGTTCCATGGTGCCCGCGGCCCTCGTCGCGAGCCAGGTCCCCGCGCAGAAGATCGCCATCGTGACGCAGACGGTGCCCAGCAGCTACACGATCAAGCCGGGCGACACGATCGGCGCGATCTCCAAGCGGTACGGGCTCTCCACGGACGCCGTCCTCAAGCTCAACCGGATGGACGCGCGCACCGTCATCTATCCCGGGCAGAAGATCAAGCTGACCGGGAGCACCGCCCCGACGGCCAAGCCGGCTCCTGCCGCCCCCGCCCCGCAGTCCGCGACGACCTACGTCGTCAAGCCCGGTGACACCCTCGGGGCCATCGCCGCCCGCAACGGCGTCAGCCTGCAGAGCCTCCTGGCCGCCAACAAGCTCTCGATGACCTCGATCATCTACCCCGGCCAGAAGCTCGGCCTCGGAGGCAAGGCACCCGCGGCGACACCGGCTCCCGCCCCTGCCCCTGCCCCTGCCGGCGGCACCTACACGGTCAAGCCGGGCGACACCCTCGGCGCCATCGCCTCGCGCACCAAGGTGGGCCTGACTGCACTCCTGAAGGCCAACAACCTGTCCATGTCGTCGATCATCCACCCCGGGCAGGTGCTGAAGCTGTCCGGCACCGCCCCGGCGCAGCCGACGCCACCGAAGGCCACCCCTCCCGTCGTGGCGTAATGCCCGAC
>NZ_CP024915.1:3469260-3471306 GCF_002953615.1 Arthrobacter agilis
CAAAGAAACAACAACAAGAGCCAACCCACCACAAATAAAGGGTAAATCCGCTACCGCTCAAGAGCGCACGAACCCACCACATGATTTGAAGGGGATGGTCACCCTCACCGGGGCAACTCATAGAACATTACACGCCGACCACTGCTGCCGCAAACCGGAACGGCGTCGTCTGCGTCACGTCCTACTCCGGGCCCGCCGGCAGGTGTCGGTGGGATCAGCCCACCAACTGACGCCGTTCGGGTGGCTTGGTCGCTGCGCGGAGAGCCGGCGCGGAGGTACTGCCTGTCCCTTCGACGGGTGCTGCAGAACCTGGAGTCGGTGCCGGACGTGGATCTCTACGTGAGGCTCGCGTGATCCGCCCGATCATCAGTGTGTCCACCGGGCAGAGCCAGGCCAGGAGACGATGCCGCCGGCGATCGCCACCCCTGCAGGGGTTACCGCGAAGGGGCAGTTGTGGGATATCCGCGACGCCAGTAGTCATCTCGGTGATGCGATTCTGGGATCGGTCATACGGTCACTGGGCTCCTCATCTTGGTTCGCAGTTCGAACCGGGCGTTAGAGCCGAAGGAGCAGCGTAGTCATGCCTGAGCTCGGATCAGTCCGACACCGTCCACGGCACCACGCCGCATTCCGTCCGGTGATGGGATCCATTCTGTGAGGGACCCGGCACCCGGTTCACCCGGTTCGCGCGAACAGGGCCGTAGTGCCGGGACCGTAGTGCCAAGGCCAGCGCTACAGCGACACGGGCGACACAGCGACATCACGGCATCACGGCATCACGGCATCACGGCATCACGGCATCACGGCATCACGGCATCACGGCATCACGGCATCACGGCATCACGGCATCACGGCATCATCGTGGTAGGTATCTCTGGACGTGCACTTGCCGAAGGCTCGAGCAACCCCACATACGAATGCGACCAGCCCTAAGCGGGGGGTGTGGCCGGAGTGGCGGCTATCCACTTACGCCCCTGATATCGATCCACGGACCTTCCGACCACGCCCATCGGCTCTGCGTCAGGACGTCAATGGTTGCTACCGCCAGTCTTGGGAGCCCATGAGACGCGAGTGCGCGCAACTGAGCATCACGGTCGGAACCTGGAATAAGCAACAAAGGCGGTGCCATTGGGTATTGCCGTCGCGCATCCAGGACTACCTTTTCAAGGAACCTCGAGCAGTAACAGGCGCACGCGGTAACGGGCGCACAGCTGCGATCAGCCACCACCCTCCCCGTCCCCCGCGCCACCAGCTGGCCCTCAAATGGTCCGACCGAACCGACCGGACCGGCTGCCCGTTCCTCGTCATGCGTTGCGCAGGACACTTGGATGAACCGGGATACTGTCTGCAGCGCGAAGACCGACGCCGATTTTTCGAGCTCCCCTTCTTGGCCACCTGAACTGCCAGCGAGGTCGTGTCGTTCAGCGATCACCTCCACCGGCAATCGCCGGGAGGTGCAGTACGCCTACGAACAGGAGGTGCAGTACGCCCTCGGACACGAGGTGCAGTACGCCTTGGACATCGAGGATGGACAGCGTCCCGTACTGATCCCATCCGCCCCACGACGTCGCAGCTCTCGCGGTAGGGGCGCGTGCCTTTGGGTCGCTATGAGAACCGTTGTGTCCCTGAGGTTGTGGACGACGCTCCGGCACCGGCGGTGGTGGCCTGAGTGTATGCGTCATGAGCTCTGCATGTCCCGGGCAGGCGCAGGGTCAGGTCGACATGATTGCATGTCCTGTGCACGGCCCGGTCGGCCCGCCATGGCCGGGATGTTTGGTGCTGTGGGGTCTGATGACCGCGTGGTGTCGTGGCCGGCGTCCTGGCCAGCATCTCCGGTATCGCACAGACCGGCCCAGCAGGGGTGGCCTGTGTCTCCGCACGGTGGGGGTGCTCCGCTGCCCGGTATCGCTGCCCGATGTCAGTCGCTTGTGTCGCTGCCCGGCACGAGGGGCTCATGTCTCCCGGGGTGGCCATGGCATCAGGGCGGTTGTCCGGCATCGGTAGCCGGCGCCATCGGGGTGTGGATCGGCTGGTGGGGTTGGGGTG
>NZ_CP024915.1:3471556-3473545 GCF_002953615.1 Arthrobacter agilis
CCGTGAGCCCTGTTCGGTTGATCTTCGAGGCGCTGCTGCCGGTACTACCTCAGGTCACGTCGATCATTGGGCAACTGGCGGTGATTGCCGGTCAGTTAGCGTCCGTGATCGTCTCAGGGCTCACTATCGCCCTCAAGGTGCTCGCGCCGGTCATCACTGGGCTGCTGATGGGGCTTGCCGGGTTCATCAGTGGCATTACGTCTTCTGAGGCGGGTGTTACCGGGCTGATGACGGTTCTGTCTGCTGCTGCGGCGGTCTGGCTGCTGTTTCAGGGCCGCATCCTGGCGACGACGATTGCGACCAACGCGCACATCCTGGTCACGAAAGCTCAGGCTGTCGCGGCTAAGGCCGCTGCTGCGGGTCAGTGGCTGATGAATGCTGCCCTAACCGCCAACCCAATCGGCATCGTTGTCGCGGCGGTTGCTGCTCTCGTGGGCGGTCTGGTCTATTTCTTCTCGCAGACCGATACCGGGCGCAAGATCATCCAGAACGTGTGGGGTGCCATCAAGTCATTCATTGGCGGGGTGGCGGACTGGTTCCGCACAACGTTCCTGCCGGGACTCCAGATGGTCTTCAAGGCCGTTGGGGTCATCTTCTCGTGGCTCTACAACGACATCATCAAGCCGGTCTGGAACGGGATCCGGGACACCATCTCGGGCGTCTGGAACAACAAGATCAAGCCCGTTTTCAACGCGCTCAAAACGGGTGTGGAGGCATTGCCGGCTGCGTTTGAGGCTGCCAAGAACGGTATCGGTTCGGCGTGGGATGCGATCCGTGAGGCCGTCAAGGAGCCGATCCGCGCTGGTATCGGGTTCATCAATGAGGGCCTGATCGATCGGTTCAACACGATCCCCGGCGTGAACATCAAAAAGCTCGCGTTGCCTCCTGGTTTTCAGAAGGGCGGGTACACGGGTGATGGTGCGGCGAGTGAGTTCGCTGGTCACGTCCATAAGGGCGAGTACGTGTTCACGAAAGCCCAGACCTCGGCGATCGGTAAGGACCGTCTCGCGTCACTGGCTCATGGTGCTGCGTCTGGTCGGCTTGCTGATGGTTCGTCGGCCTTGTTTTTTGGTGGGTTGCAGCAGTCGTTTAAGGATGCTGGGGCTGCGTATGTGCGGTCGGTTGGTGCGGGTTCGTGGAACATCCCTGGTGCTGCTTCTTTGTGGGATGGTGCGGCTGGTTTGAAGGTGCGGGCCGGCAACGGTTCGCCTTCGATGACTGCCACGCTACGGCCGCTGGGTAATCAGATCCTTGGTTACGCGTACAGCAACGGTGACATCAGTTTGGCGTCGGGTTGGGTGAATCAGTTGTCGCCTACTCAGCGTCGTACTACTGCGGCGCATGAGATCGGCCACGTGTTGGGTCTGCCGCACAACTCGGGTATGCGTTCGATCATGCACCCGAACCTTGCGTCTCAGTCGCCTGTTCCTACGGGTACTGATATTCGGAACCTGCAAGCCCTGTACCCGGGTGGCACTGGTCGGGCTGGTGCGGGGAATGAGAACCCGTTCGACGGTCTCGTTGACGCTCTGGCTGGGAAGTTGAAGGCGGCGTTCCCTGGTGGTGGCATGTTCATTGATGCTGCCGCTGGCCTTGCTAAGACAGGTATTGAGCAGGTCGTGAAGATTGTCACGGACATTAAGAACGGGATCAAGGAGATCGCGGGAAATGTGTTCGGGAAGGTGAAGGAGTTCTTCGGCGGCGGCGCATCAACTGCCCCGACCCTTTATGACAACGGTGGTGTGCTGTCCCCGAATGGTGGACGGCCTCAGCTCGTGCAGAACAAGACGGGCAAGCCGGAATACATCTTCACGAACCGCGAAATGCAAGCACTCGCAAATGGGGGAGGGCCCGCCGTAGTCAACAACTACAACGGGCCGGTCGGGTTCAATCCCGAACAACTCGCGCGGCATCAGGAGACAAATCGCCGTCGTGCTCAAACGATGGCCGGTCTTGATGGCGTCGTATTCGCCTAGCTAAACGAGAAAG
>NZ_CP024915.1:3473778-3475800 GCF_002953615.1 Arthrobacter agilis
CGAAATCCTCGTAGGCCCGGTGCCGGTCGGCATGCAGCGCGGCTCGGTGCCACTGGGGCCCGTACTCGCCCCCGCCGCGGATGTTCGCCAGGACGTAGACGCCGCGTCGGCCGTCCTGCGTGGTGCGCTCCAGCCACCCGCGGCCGATCACGCCGCTGTAGGCCGGGGTCATGGAGTGCTCGAAGCCGCCGTAGCCGGAGAGCAGCGTCGGGTTGCCGCCGTCGAGCGCAAGGTCCTTCGCCGCGATCTGGAAGTACGGCACGCGCGTGCCGTCGCTGGACACGGCGAAGTGCTGCTCCACGGCGTAGAGATCCTCGTCGAAGTAGGAGGGGGAGGATTTCACCGCGGTGGACTCCCCGCCGATCGTGCCCCGGTACAGCGTCGACGGTGTCAGGAAGCCGGTGGCGACGAGCCAGTAGTCGTTGCCTGCCGCGTCGTCCTCGTCGTCGACGGCATAGGCGTCGACCGAGTGCAGCGGCGGGCAGGCGTCGAGAAGCTCGGCCGCCCAGTCCTTCGCCGGGTCGAGGATGCGGATCTCGGACGACACGTCGTGCAGCAGGTTGAGCAGCAGGTAGTCGCGGGTCCAGCTCCAGGACTGCAGCGACGTGGAGGCGTCCGGCGCGAACACGGTCACGAAGGAGCGGTCCCCGGCGAGGAAGGACTCGAGCGGGATGACGAGCAGTGACCCGGCACCGTGGGTCGTGGATCCCGTCGTCCAGTCGGTGCGGGGCCGGATGATCAGCCACTCGCGGTGCAGCGAGATGCTGGCGTCCTCCGGCACCTCGATCAGGTGCCACGCGTCGTCCTGCCGCAGGTAGCTCCGGCGCGTGTAGAAGTCGATGGTGTCCACCGCGAGGTCCCTCTCGAACCCGGGGGTGGAGTCGTGCAGGACGAGGGCCATCATGTGGTCCTCGTCCACCGCGAAGTACTCTTCGGCCGACCCGAGGTCGCCGCCGCGCCGGAGCGTCCGCACGGTCCGCGGGTAGGAGCTGGACGTCATGGACCCGGGACCGAAGTCCGTACCCACGTACAGCGTGTCCTCGCCGGCCCAGCTGATGCGGCTCTTCGCCGTCGGGATGTCGAAACCGGCCTCCACGAAGGAGAGGGTCCCGAGGTCGAACTCGCGGTACCGGGTCGCATCGCCGCCGTCGGGGGAGAGCGCGACGAGCACCCGCGCGTGTGGCGTGCCCTCCGCCGGCCGGAGGAAGAGGGCGCCCGCCCAGACCCACTCCGTTCCCTCGGCTGCACTGAGGGCGTCCACGTCGAGGAGGAGCTCCCAGTCGGGGTCGTCGGAGGCGTAGCTGTCCCACGACGTCCGGCGCCAGATGCCCTGGCGGTGCTCGGCGTCACGCCAGAAGTTGTAGTAGAAGTCCCCGTGCTTCCCCGCCATCGGGATGCGGTCGGTCGAGTCGAGTACTTCGAGGATGCCCCGCTCGCGGTCCTCGAAGTCCGGGGTCACCAGGGCGTCCTCGGTCAGGGCGTTCTGCGCACGGACCCACTCGAGCTGCCTGTCACCGTAGATGTCCTCGAGCCAGAGGAAGGGGTCGTCCGTTGTCGCGGTGGTCTTCGTCGGGTGCGTCATGGGGCAATCCTATGCAGGGCGTTCCGGGCGCTGCCATCGCAGCCCCCTGCCACCGGGCAGGGCGGGGTGCCGCGTTCGTTAGTCTTGACGGGTGGAGAACCAGGAGTCACGGCAGGTGGCCGTCATCGGCGGCGGACCTCGTGGCACCTCCGTGGTGGAGCGTCTCATCGCCCGGCACCGCGCCCTCGGCGCGGCCGCTGCAGGGCTCGTCATCCACGTCGTCGAACCTCACGACCCCGGTCCGGGGCATATCTGGCGCACCGACCAGTCGCGCCTCTTCCTGATGAACACGCCATGCCTGTACCCCACGGTGGTCCCGGTCGGACCCGCCGCGGCGGGTATCGCCGAGGCGCCGATAGCGGTGTCCTTCGACGAGTGGCGCCGGCGGGTGAACGAGGGCCTCGTTCCCGGCACGCAGCCGGGGCGCCCACCCGCCGAGC
>NZ_CP024915.1:3475900-3477922 GCF_002953615.1 Arthrobacter agilis
TCGTCGGTCCCCTCGTTGACGCCGGTGTTGCCGGTGCTCACCGGGTCGCGGCCCTCCCGGACCGGCGCACCACCCACCACGGATTCCACCCCGCTCTGCCACACCTGGGTCAGCGGGCTCCCGGCGCCGGAGCGTTCGCCGTCGTGCAGGTTCTCGAAATGCCCGCTCGCGTCCAGGACGGCGCGCATCTGCACGGCGTAGCTGGACCAGTCGGTGGCGAGGCGGAAGATGCCGCCGGGCTCGATGACGCGTGCGGCGAGTTCCACGTAGTCCTCCTTGACCAGGCGGCGCTTGTGGTGACGGGCCTTGTGCCAGGGGTCCGGGAAGAAGGTCCACAGCTCGGCGACGGACGACGCCGGGATCATCCCGGCGAAGGCCTCCGCGGCATTGACCTGGGCGGTCCGGACGTTCGTCAGGTCCTTCTGGCTGATCCGCAGCATGGTCTGGGCCAGTCCCGGACGGTAGACCTCGAGGGCGAGGTAGTCGCGGTCGGGATCGAGCTCCGCGGCGTGGGTGATGGCCTCTCCCAGGCCCGATCCCACCTCGACGACGAGGGGCGCCGTCCGGCCGAAGGCCGCTTCGACGTCGAGCACGAAGCCGGGTGCCACCGACGTGTCGGCGTTCTCCACGCGGGGCACGTCGATGAGGAAGGCCTCGGCGAGCTCGTCCCAGGCCTCGCGGCGCCTGCCCTGAAGGCGCGAGCCCCGTCGGACGAAGGACACCGGCTGGGAGCGGTGCGGCTGGTCGGGGGTCTGTTCTCGTGGCTCCATCATCTTCTAGGCTACCGGCCGGACATCAGCCCGCCGTCGCCCGGCGGAGGCGCGAGATCGCGAGCTGCGCATAGAGGGCGGCGCCGTCGGCCAGGACGCCGTCGTCGAAGACGGCGTAGGGGGAGTGGTTGAACGGCGCGGTCACCGGATCCGCGCCGGGGGGAACTGCCGAGAGGAACACGAAGCTGCCCGGCACCGCCTCGAGGATCCGCGAGAAGTCCTCCGAGCCGCTCATCGGCTGCGGCATGGTGACGTACCGGTCGAGGCCCAGCAACTCCCCGACCTGCGCCGCGGCGTGTGCCGTCTCGTCGGGGTCCGTGACGGTGACGGGATACTCGTGGAGGTACTCGATGTCCGCCTCGAGCCCGTGGGCGGCGGCGATGTGCCGGACCAGCCTCGGAGCGGCGTCCGCCATCCTGTCCCGGTTCGCCGGCGAGAAGGTCCTGATGGTCGCCTCGATCCGCGCGGTCTCCGGGATGATGTTGCGCTGCGTGCCCGCGTGCAGCACGCCGACGGACAGCACCACGGGATCGAACATGTCGAACTGCCGCGTGATCAGAACCTGCAGCTGGGTCACGATCTCCGCCGCGACGGTCACCGGATCCTTCGCGGAGTGCGGGGCGGAACCGTGCCCACCCGCCCCGCGCACCGTCACCATCAGTCCGTCCGACGCCGACATCAGCGGTCCGCTGCGGCTCATCAGCATCCCGGCCGGTATCAGGGAGGACGTCACGTGCACCCCGTACGCCGCGTCCGGGCGCCTGCCCGCCGCGTCGAGGACGCCCTCCCGGATCATGACGCCCGCCCCGTCGTGGCCCTCCTCGCCGGGCTGGAACATGAGGACGACATCCCCGGGCAGCTCGGAGCGACGCTCGGCGAGGAGCGTCGCCGCTCCCGCGAGCATCGCCGTGTGGAGGTCGTGGCCGCACGCGTGCATGACGCCCTCCACCCGGGAGCTGTACGCGACGCCGGTCGCCTCCTGGACGGGCAGCGCGTCCATGTCGCCGCGGAGGAGGACCACCGGGGCGTCGTCGCCCTGCGCCGCTCCGCCGCGGAGCACCGCGGTGACCGACGTCGTGTCCGTCCCGAGCGTCACCTCGTAGGGCAGGCCGTCCAGGGCGGCGAGCACCTTCTCCTGGGTGCGCGGCAGGTGGAGGCCCAGCTCGGGTTCGCGGTGGAGGCGGTGGCGCAGGTCGGTGAGGTCACCGGCGAGGGCACGGGCATCCTCGAGCAGAACGGCGCGGCGCATGCG
>NZ_CP024915.1:3478022-3480044 GCF_002953615.1 Arthrobacter agilis
GCCCGGGGCAGGCCGCGGAGCGCGACCGCCGCTAGGCTGGCGGGATGTACCGCATCGTCACCGTCTGCACAGGCAATATCTGCCGCTCGCCCATGGCCGAACTCATGCTGACCCATGCGTTCGGCAAGGCGGGCCTGGGGGACGACGTGGTCATCGACTCCGCGGGGACCACCGACTGGGAGGCCGGCAGGCCGATCGACGAGCGTGCCGCGGCCAAGCTGACCGAGCTCGGCATCGAGAGCCACCTGCACCGGGCCCGCATGTTCGAACCGGACTGGTACCGCGAGCGCGACCTGATCCTCGCCCTCGACCTCGACCACTACCGTGAGCTGCGCCGGGACGCGCCCGACGACGACGCGCGCGACAGGATCCACCTCCTGCGCGAGTTCGACCCCTCGACCACGGACACGGAGCTCGACCACCTCGGCATCTACGACCCCTGGTACGGCGATGCCAGCGACTTCGAGGCCACCTGGAAGATGGTCGACGGCGCGGTGGACGGCGTGGTGCGTTACGTCCGGAACGAGCTCGACGCCGACGGTTCGGAGGCCTGACGCCCGGCGCTTACCATGAACGGGTGAATCCCTCCCTCTGGCTGGCGCTGCTCGGCGCCGGAACGCTCATCAGCTTCGTCCCGGGTGCCGGTGCCGTGAACACGATGAGCAACGCCCTGACGGTCGGCTTCCGGCGTTCCATCTGGGGCATCCTCGGCCAGCAGGCGGCCCTGGTCGTCCACATCGGCATCGCCGCGGCCGGTGTCGGGATCCTCGTCACCAACTCCCCGCTCGCCTTCAACCTGATCCGCTATTCCGGCGCCGCCTACCTCGTGTACCTCGGGATCCGGAAGTTCCTGCAGAAGCCCGAGCACAGCGAGGTCCGGGCGCTGCAGCACAGCGAGGGCGCCTTCTCGATGTTCCGCCGCGGCGTCTGGGTGAACCTGCTCAACCCCAAGGCGATCGTGTTCTTCCTCGCCCTCATCCCCCAGTTCATCCGCCCGGATCAGCCCCTGCTCGGCCAGTACGGCGTGCTGGCAGCCACCGTCATCGCCATCGACGTCCTGGTCATGTGGTTCTTCTACGCCGGCACGGCACGCTCGTTCCGGCGCTTCACCCGCGACGACCGCGGTCAGGTGATCCTCAACCGCACCTTCGGGTCGCTGTTCGTCGGTGTCGGCGCGCTGCTCGCCCTGGCCTGACCCATGCCCACCTCCTCCCCGCTGCTCATCGCGATCGACGGCCGGTCCGGTGCGGGCAAGACGACCCTCGCCGTCGAGCTCGCCGCGCTCCTCCGTGAGCATCACAGCGTCAGCCTCTTCCACCTCGAGGACGTCTACCCCGGCTGGGACGGGCTCGCGGACGGCACGGCACGCTACGTCGAGCGCGTCCTGCGTCCCCTGGCGGCAGGGCGGACCGCCCGCTGGAATGCCTGGGACTGGGACCGGGGGCGGGACGGCGCCGAGCACACGACACCGGCGGCGGAGATCGTGCTCCTGGAAGGCGTGGGTGCCGCGACCGCGGCGGCACGCGCGCACCTCGACGCCGTCATCTGGGTCGAGGCGGCCGATGCGGTCAGGATGCGCACGGCACTGGAACGCGACGGCGACACCTATGCGCCCTTCTGGCAGCGGTGGGCGGACCAGGAGGACGCCTGGCTGGCGGAGGACGATCCGGCTGCCGCCGCCGACGTCCTCGTGCAGGGCCACCGCGGTCCGCCGTCACCGCAGGCCGTGCGCCTGGCCCTCACCGGGCTGCCCTCGTGCGCCGTCCTGCTGGCTCCGGAGCGTGCCGGGCGGCGCGGGCTGACACTGGACTGCGAGCGCATCGACGCGGTGCCGGACCCGGCCGCCCTGTTCTCCACGCTGTACGGGGCCTCCCCGTCCGCGGTGTGGCTCGACAGCTCCGACGCCACGGGAACGACCGGCCGGGACCAGCGCAACCGGTTCAGCATCCTGGCCGATTCCGGTGGCGTCTTCGGGCAGCAGGCCCTGCATCGCGCCGGGGTCACCGAGATCAACCTCCCTGG
>NZ_CP024915.1:3480144-3482157 GCF_002953615.1 Arthrobacter agilis
TGTCGTCCTCTAACGTGATCCAGGGACTACGGACGGACCCCTCACCCTCGTGGTGGGGGGTCCGTCCTGCATTCCCCCGCGGCCGCTCCTGGGTGGAACGGACAGGACGATCACCTACACTTGGGCTTCCAGACACCCCGCTCCCGAAGGACCGGGAGACCCCTGCCTGTTCGGAGATCGAAGCCTGTGAAGACCCCTGCCCCGCGCCGCACCCGCCACCGACGGGTCGGCGGTGGCGCGCTGGCAGCGTCCGTGGCGGCGGCTCTGCTCCTCACCTCCTGCACCGCGGGCGAGGTCGCTCCCCCGCAACCGTCCGCGACGGCGGCGACACAGGCGGCGGAGGCCTCGACCTTCACCTTCGGGACCTCCGCGGACCCGAGGACGCTCGACCCCGCACTCGCCAACGACACCGAGTCCTATCGCGTGACGCAGCAGGTCCTGCAGGGACTCGTCGGCGTCGACCCCCTCACCTCCGGGCCGGCACCGCTGCTGGCCGAGGAATGGGAGGAGAAGGACAGCGGGCGGGCCTACGAGTTCACCCTTCGGAACGACGTCGTCTTCCATGACGGCGAGCCCTTCGACGCGACGGCCGTCTGCGCCAATTTCGACCGCTGGTACAACCTGCCGGCGAGCGCCCGCTCCGGCTCCTCCCGCCTGCCGTTCGAGAACGTGTTCAAGGCCTTCTCCGACCAGCCCGACGTCAGCCTGTACAGGGGCTGCACGGCGACGTCGGACGACACGGTCGAACTCCGCCTCGCGAGCCGGATCACCGGGCTCGTCCCCGCGCTCGCCGCCCCGGCCTTCGCCATGTCCTCCCCCGCCGCCCTCGAGGCTGGCGCGGCCGACGAGCCGAGCGAATCGGAGGGCGGGACGGCCGTGTCCCGCTACGGCCGGGCGCCCGTCGGGACCGGCCCGTTCCGCTTCGTCTCCTGGGAACCGGGCACCGTCGAGCTCGCCTTCTTCGACGGGTACTGGGGTGAGCGCGGCGACGTGGACCGTGTGCTGTTCACCACCATCGCCAACCCCGACTCGCGTGCCCGCGCCCTCACCTCGGGACGCATCGACGGGTACGACTTCGTCTCCGTCGACAGCGCCGTGGGCCTCGCCCGCAACGGCCTGCAGTTCCTCCAGCGCGACCCGTACTCCGTGCTGTACCTCGGGTTGAACGAGGCGTTCCCGGGCGTCGACGACGTCCTGTTCCGACAGGCCGTCGCGCACGCCATCGACAAGGACTCGCTGATCGACGGACGGTTCCTCGAGGGGACAAAGCCGGCGCGGCACTTCATCCCAGAGAAGCTGGGGGTGGGTACCGACGCGGTCGAGGACTACGGCTACGACGTCGATCGCGCCCGGGAGCTGCTGGAGCAGTCCGGCTACGACGGGCGTGAGCTGCCGTTCTACTACCCGCGCAACGTCTCGCGAGCCTACCTGCCGTCGCCCGAGAAGGCCTACGCGGAGCTCAGCCGCCAGCTGACCGCGGCCGGCTTCAACATCAGGCCCGTGCCGGTCGAGTGGAGCGAGGGCTATGTGGACGCCGTCCAGGCATCCGGTGACCGTGCCTTCCACCTCCTCGGCTGGAGCGGGAGCTACCAGGACCCGGACAACTTCGTCGGCGCACTCTTCGGGAGCTACAGCGACGAGTTCGCCTACGAGGATCCGCAGCTGTTCAGCAAGATCAACCGTGCCCGGGGTCTGCCCGACGGCGAGGACCGGACGGAGGCCTACGCGGACATCAGTGCGCAGGTCTCGGCGCGGCTCCCGGCCGTCCCGCTCGCCTTCCCCATCTCGGCGCTCGCGATGAGCGCCCGCGTCACGACCTACCCCGTCAGCCCCGTGATGAACGAGGTCTTCAACCGGATCGATCTGGCGGACGTCGAGCCCCGGCCCGCTCCCTCCGGATGACGCACCGGCCGTGCCAGCGGAACGCCTCCGGGGGCTTCCCTGATTTAAATAAGGTCACTGCCAGACGCTAGGCTTTCCCTGCTAGGACCTCGCGACTGGAGACAACGTTGA